>NZ_CP170152.1:6245000-9280508 GCF_042258615.1 Bradyrhizobium sp. Pha-3
GCCGGGACAGCGTGGGGTTACACCGTGCGTCCGGACCGCAGCGCCGCGACCGCCTCGTCGAGATCGGCCGAGGAGAGCTCCCATTCATTGCCGAAATTGGCGACGATGCGTCGCATGAAGCTCTCGTGCAGCGCCTTCGCAGCGGCGGCGTCGTGCAGATGATCATAGAGCAGCGCGAAGGCGAGTTGCGCCGGCTCGGGCCCCTCATAGCTCCATTCGAAACCGTGTTCAGTGAGACGGAGCTGGTCGTAATGCGGCGACAGCGGCTCGCCGTCAACCAGCACGGAAATGCCGTCGATGGTGCGGTCCCCGGCATAGCTCGCCATCGGAGTCTCCCTGCGCTGCAGCATCATGTCACGATCCCGGCGGACGCATCTTGAGGTCCTTCTTGACGACCTCGGGGAAGATCCACATCGCGACGGTAGCGAACACGCCGAGGAAGGCGATCGCGTAGCTCGGTCCCTGCTGTCCCAGATAGACCATGAAAAAATATCCGCAGGCCGCCGTGGCGAGGCACGCCAGTGACAGCATGAGCTTGATGTGGCTCGGCATCGAGACCTCCCTTCAGGTCATCCAGATGTGAAACGACGGTGCAACCGCGCCGACCAGCAGCGCCAGCGCCGCAATCATGACGCAGCAGGACAGCCGCAATCCCGCGCGTCCGTCGCGCCACCAGTCCGGCAGCGCCTGAAACAGCCCGGGCAGGAACAGGAACAGCACACCGCCCACCACAACGACGGTGGTCCAGCGCAGCTCGACGAAGGCGAACGCCAGCGTGCCGGCGAGCAGCATCGCCCATAACGCGGTCGTCATCGTCACCGGCAGAACGGCGCGTCCGCGCAGCGGATACCTCCCGGCCAGCTGCAGGAAGCCGATACAGCACACGCTCCACAGCAGGCCGAACCAGGCGAGGCCGGCAAGATTGGGCTCAAGCTGCGGCATGCGGCACCGATTGCTCTTTCACCACGACCCGCGGCGTCCGCGCCGTCCGTCGCATGTCGGTCTTCACGTAGCGCGTGCTGTAGCCGTTGAAGATGTGGCCAAGCAGTCCACGATTGAGATCGGAGGTACCGAACACATAGTCCATCACCGGGAAGGTCAGGTTCATGTTCCGCTCCATCATGATCGACTGGTTGTGATGGGCGGTATGATGCCGGCGGATGGTGTTGACGAACGGCATGTTGCGCACGAAGGCGTTTTCCTCGACGTGGCAGCAGAAATGCATGAATTCGTAGATCAGGTACATCGACGTGGTCGTGGTGATCAGCAGCCAGCCGGTATTGGCCGAGATCACGAGACCGGCAACGATCGCCGGCGGGATCGACATCAGGGTAAACACCACGAGCGCATAGGGCGGGAAGAAGGTGACGCGCCAGTCGTGATGATCGGCGAAGCGCATCTCCTCCTCGGTGAAGAACTGATGGTGCATCAAGGTGTGGCGGCTGTAGATCGCGCGCAGCAGCGGCACGTTCGACGGCCGGTGCATGACGAAGCGATGCACCGCCCATTCGAAGAAATTCGCAATCAGGAAGACCGCCGGAATGGTGAGGTATTCCCACCACTTCACGTCGTGCACATTGGCTAAATAGACGTACAGCGCGGTGAAGCCGATCGTGTAGATCAGCACGACGTGCAGCCAGCCATTGTACCAGCCCACCACGCGCTCGCGGTAGGTCGCGCGATATTTGCGCTGGCGGTCGGTCATCCCTGTTGCAGCCAACTCCATCGCGGGTCCTCCATCATTCTTATCTGACATATCAGTAGCACATCAGATGCGAAAGGCAAGCCGCCTTGGTGGGCCGGACGCGGTCGGGAAAAGGGATGGCGCGCGGAACCCGCGCAAGGCGGCCAGGAAGCCTGGGCTGGTTTTCGAACGATCGGGCCGATGCCGCCCCTTCCCGTCCACCTCGACAACGAGGCGACTCATGAAAAAAGCCGCCCCGGACAATGTCCGAGGCGGCCTCTGGTCTTCGACAGATCAGACGATCAGAGCAGACCCGCGCCGCGGGCCCACTTGTACTTGGCGCCGAGCACCTCGACCGGCAGTTCGGTCGAATAGGCGTAGGCCGGAATGCCGTTCTGGTAGAGATACTCGGCGGCTTCCTCGACCTCGACGTCGCCGGCGAGCGAGGCGACGATCGGCTTCACGAAGCCCTTCGCTTCCATCTCCTTCTTCACCTCGACCATGTTGCGCGCGAACACCATCGGCGGCGTCACGATGGTGTGCCAGTAGCCGAGGATCAACGCGTGGATGCGCTCATCGGAGAGACCGAGTTTCACCGTGTTGACGTAGGTGATCGGCGGCTCGCCGCCGGTGATATCCACAGGATTTCCGGCCGCGCCGAACGGCGGGATGAACTTGCGGAACGCCGCATCGAGATCCAGCGGCATCTGCATCAGCGACAGGCCGTTGTCGACGACGGAGTCCGAGAGCAGCACGCCGGAGCCGCCGGCACCGGTGATGATCAGGACGTTCTCGCCCTTCGGCGTCGGCAGCACCGGCACGCCGCGGGCGAACTCCAGCAGTTGCCGGAGCGAGCGCGCGCGGATCACGCCGGACTGCTTGAACACGTCCTCATAGATCTTGTCGTTGCCGGCAAGCGCGCCGGTGTGCGACGACGCCGCCTTCGCACCCGCAGAAGTGCGGCCGGCCTTCAGCACGACCACCGGCTTCTTCTTGGAGACGCGCTTGGCGGCCTCCGCGAAGGCACGGCCGTCCTTCAGGTCCTCGCAGTGCTGCGCGATCAGGTTGGTGTTGGGATCCTGCTCGAAGAAGGCGAGCAGATCGTCCTCGTCGATGTCGGACTTGTTGCCGAGGCCGACGATCGCCGACACGCCCATCTTGGCCGAGCGCGAGAAGCCGATGATCGCCATGCCGATGCCGCCCGACTGCGACGACAGCGCGGCGTGGCCCTTGACGTCATAGGCGGTGCAGAACGTGGCGCAGAGATTGGCCGGGGTATAGTAGAAGCCGTAGATGTTCGGCCCCATCAGGCGGATATTGTACTTCTTGCCGACCTCGACGATCTCGGCCTGCAATTCGGGCGCGCCGGCTTCGGCAAAGCCCGAGGGAATCAGCACCGCGCCGGGGATTTTCTTCTCGCCGCACTCGACGAGCGCGCCGGCGACGAACTTCGCCGGGATCGCGAACACTGCCGTGTCGATCACGCCGGGCACGTCCTTGACGCTCTTGTAGGCCTTGTAGCCGAGGATCTCCGCGGCCTTCGGGTGGATCGGATAGATCTCGCCCTTGTAGCCGCCGTTGATGAGGTTCTTCATCACGGAGTTGCCGATCTTGCCGTCCTCGGCGGAGGCGCCGATCACCGCGACGCCTTTCGGCTGCATGATGCGGCTCATCGCGGCGACGATTTCCTCGGTCGGACGCGGCGCCGGACGCGGCTTGTAGTCGAAGTCGACGACGATGCGGACGTCGGCGGCGATCGCGTTCTTGCTGGTGGCGAACACCGGATTGAGGTCGAGCTCGACGATCTCGGGGAAATCGCTGACCAGCTGCGACACCTTGACGATGACGTCGGCGAGCGCCTCGCGGTTGACCGCCTCGCCGCCGCGCACGCCCTTCAGCATCTCATGCGCCTGGATGCCGTCGAGCATCGACAGCGCATCGTCCTTGGTCGCGGGCGCGAGGCGGAAGGTGATGTCCTTGAGAATTTCGACCAGCACGCCGCCGAGGCCGAAGGCGACCAGCTTGCCGAACGAGCCGTCGGTGATCGAGCCGACGATCACCTCGGTGCCGCCGCCCAGCATCTGCTGGACCTGGATGCCCTCGATCTTGGCATCGGCCTTGTACTTCCTGGCGTTGGCCAGAATGGTCTCGTAGCTCTTCTCGGCGTCCGCGGCGCTCTTGACGCCGACCACGACGCCGCCGGCCTCGGTCTTGTGCAGGATGTCGGGCGAGACGATCTTCATCACCACCGGGAAGCCCATGTCGGAGGCGATCCGCGCGGCCTCGGCGGCCGACTTGGCAACGCCCTCTTTCGGCACCGGAATGCCGTAGGCGTCGCAGACCACCTTGCCTTCGGGCGCGGTGAGGCTCGTTCGCTTGTCGGCCCTGACCGCATCGAGAATTTTGCGGACCGCATCCTTCGAATTTGACATTGGCTTCCTCCTGGGACAGATTTCGTGGCATTTGGTATGCCAAAAACGTAATTGTCAAGGTCGGTCGATGCCCAAAAATACCGAAAAATATGGGCAGCTTGACATTCTGGTATTTGGCATGCCAAAAATCTAAGGTAATTTCTTCTGCTAAGAAGACGTCTCCAAGAGGAGGAGACGAGTCGTGCCAGAACCGAAACAGACCAAGGCGTCGCCCACCATGGCTGACACAGATATCGCCATCGTCCGGATCGCCCCGGAGACGAGCTTCAAGAACAAGGCCTATGAGGCCTTGAAGGAAGCGATCCTGAAGATGGACATCTACGCGACGCCGGAGCCGGTGATGCTCGACGAGCGCGCATTGTCCGAGCGTCTCGGCGTCAGCCGCACGCCGATCCGCGAAGCGATCGCGATGCTCGAGCAGGACGGCTTCGTGAAGACCGTGCCGCGCCGCGGCATCGTCGTGGTCCGCCGCACCAAGGCGGAGATTGTCGACATGATCCGCGCCTGGGCGGCGCTGGAGAGCATGGCGGCGCGCCTGATCACGACCACCGCGCGCAAGAAGGACATCTCGGCGCTGCGCGACTTCTTCAAGGACTTCAGCGACGACCGCCTGCCGCAGGATCACGTCGAGGAATATTCCAAGGCCAACATCGCCTTCCACCAGGCGCTGATCTCGCTGTCGGAATCGCCTGTGCTGGTCGACCTCACCAATGACCTGCTGCTGCATGTGCGCGGCTATCGCCAGCTCACGATCGGCCGCAAGGACCGCACCGCGACCTCGCTGCCCGAGCATCTCGGGATCATCGAGGCACTTGAAGCGCGCGACACCGAGCTCGCCGAAAAGCGCGCGCGCGATCACACGCTCGGCCTTGCCGCCTATGTCGAGGCGCACGGGCAGGAATTATTCACGTAGAGAACCGTTCGCGTAAGTTTGACAGTCCACACCCGCTTCAGACGACGATCAGATCGTCCGAACAAAGAACGATCAGGGAGACGATGCCGATGCTGAATACCGCTACGAAGTCCGAGGCACCGGGCACCGAGCAGGAACTAACCGATGGCTTCCACCTCGTCATCGATGCGCTCAAGCTCAACGGCATCGACACCGTCTATGGTGTGCCGGGTATCCCGATCACGGACCTGGGCCGCATGGCCCAGGCGGCGGGCATTCGCGTGCTCTCGTTCCGCCACGAGCAGAATGCCGGCTATGCGGCCTCGATCGCCGGCTTCCTGACCAAGCGTCCCGGCGTCTGCCTGACGGTGTCGGCGCCCGGCTTCCTCAACGGGCTCACGGCCCTTGCCCACGCCACCACCAACTGCTTCCCGATGATCCTGATCTCGGGCTCGTCCGAGCGCGAGATCGTCGACCTGCAGCAGGGCGACTATGAGGAGATGGACCAGCTCGCGATCGCCAAGCCGCTGTGCAAGGCGGCGTTCCGCGTGCTGCACGCCCAGGACATCGGCATCGGCCTTGCGCGCGCGATCCGCGCCGCGGTGTCGGGCCGTCCGGGCGGCGTCTATCTCGACCTGCCCGCAAAGCTGTTCGGCCAGGTCATGGACGCGGCGGCCGGCGAGAAGTCGCTGGTCAAGGTGATCGACGCGGCGCCGGCGCAGCTCCCTGCCCCGTCGGCGGTCAAGCGCGCGCTCGACGTGCTGAAGAGCGCGAAACGCCCGCTCATCATCCTCGGCAAGGGCGCGGCCTATGCGCAGGCCGACGAGGCGATCAGGAATTTCGTCGAGAAGAGCGGCGTGCCGTTCCTGCCGATGAGCATGGCCAAGGGCCTGCTGCCCGATCTGCATCCGCAATGCGCGGGTGCAGCGCGCTCGACCGTGCTGAAGGAAGCCGACGTCGTGATGCTGATCGGCGCCCGCCTCAACTGGCTGCTGTCGCACGGCAAGGGCAAGACCTGGGGTGAAGCTCCGAAGAAGTTCATCCAGGTCGACATCGAACCGAAGGAAATGGATTCCAACGTCGAGATCGTCGCCCCCGTGGTCGGCGATATCGGCTCCTGCGTGTCCGCGTTCCTCGACGCCATGGGCGCGAACTGGTCGGCCGCACCGAGCGACTGGCTTGCCATCGTGGCGAAGAAGCGCGACGACAACGTCGCCAAGATGGCGCCGAAGCTGATGAGCAACGCCTCGCCGATGGATTATCACGGTGCGCTCGGCGCGCTCCGCGCGATCATCGCGGAACGTCCCGACACCATCTTCGTCAACGAGGGCGCCAACACGCTCGATCTCGCCCGCGGCGTCGTCGACATGCACAAGCCGCGCAAGCGGCTCGACGTCGGCACCTGGGGCGTGATGGGCATCGGCATGGGCTATTCGATCGCGGCTGCGGTCGAGACCGGCCTGCCCGTGCTCGCGGTCGAAGGCGACAGCGCCTTTGGCTTTTCAGGCATGGAGGTCGAGACCATCTGCCGCTACAAGCTGCCGATCTGCGTCGTGATCTTCAACAATGACGGCATCTATCGCGGCACCGACGTCAACAGCGCCGGCGACGACCCGGCGACCACCGTGTTCGTCAAGGGCTCGCGCTACGACAAGATGATGGAAGCCTTCGGCGGCGTCGGCGTCAACGCCACCTCCCCCGACGAGCTGAAGCGCGCGGTCAATGCGGCGCTGGATTCCGGCAAGCCGACCTTGATCAACGCGGTGATCGATCCAGCGGCGGGCTCGGAGAGCGGCCGCATCGGCAACCTCAATCCGCAAAGCGTGCTGAACAAGAAGAAGTAACCCCCTAACCCCACCACTCCCTGCGGGTGCAGGGGCAGACAGAGTACGGAGCAATAGATATGACCAAGGCGCTCAAGGGCGTTCGCATTCTCGATTTCACCCACGTCCAGTCGGGCCCGACCTGCACGCAATTGCTGGCCTGGTTCGGCGCCGACGTGATCAAGGTCGAGCGTCCCGGCGTCGGCGACATTACGCGCGGCCAGCTGCAGGACATCCCGAACGTGGACAGCCTGTATTTCACCATGCTGAACCACAACAAGCGCTCGATCACGCTCGACACCAAGAACCCGAAGGGCAAGGAGGTGCTGACCGCACTGATCAAGCAGTGCGACGTGCTGGTCGAGAATTTCGGCCCCGGCGTGCTCGATCGCATGGGCTTCCCCTGGGAGAAGATCCACAGCATCAACCCGAAGATGATCGTCGCCTCGATCAAGGGTTTCGGCCCGGGCCCGTATGAGGATTGCAAGGTCTACGAGAACGTCGCGCAGTGCACCGGCGGCGCCGCCTCGACCACCGGCTTCCGCGACGGCCTGCCGCTCGTCACCGGCGCGCAGATCGGCGACAGCGGCACCGGCTTGCACCTCGCGCTCGGCATCGTCACCGCGCTCTATCACCGCACCCACTCCGGCAAGGGTCAGCGCGTCACTGCGGCGATGCAGGACGGCGTGCTCAACCTCGCCCGCGTCAAGCTGCGCGACCAGCAGCGCCTCGCCCACGGCCCGCTCAAGGAATACAGCCAGTTCGGCGAAGGCATCCCGTTCGGCGATGCCGTGCCGCGCGCCGGCAACGATTCCGGCGGTGGCCAGCCCGGCCGCATCCTGAAGTGCAAGGGCTGGGAGACCGACCCGAACGCCTACATCTACTTCATCACCCAGGCGCCGGTCTGGGAGAAGATCTGCGACGTGATCGGCGAGCCGACCTGGAAGACCGATCCGAACTACGCCAAGCCGCCGGCCCGCCTGCCGCGCTTGAACGAGATCTTCGCCCGCATCGAGCAGTGGACGATGACCAAGACCAAGTTCGAGGCGATGGAAATCCTCAACAAGGACGACATCCCCTGCGGCCCGATCCTGTCGATGAAGGAGATCGCCGAGGACCAGTCGCTGCGCGCGACCGGCACCGTGGTCGAGGTCGATCACCCGACCCGCGGCAAGTACATCTCGGTCGGTAACCCGATCAAGCTGTCGGATTCGCCGAGCGAAGTCGCCCGCTCGCCGCTGCTCGGCGAGCACACCGACGAGATCCTGCGCGAGGTGCTCGGCTTCAGCGATCACCAGGTCGCCGAGATCCACGACTCCGGCGCGCTCGCCCCGCCGCGCAAGCAGGCGGCCGAGTAACGGCTGCGGTCACGCAAGACACGAATGGCCGCGGGCAACCGCGGCCATTTTTGTTTGGGCCGGTCGTCGGCTCTCCCATCAATGCGGACATTGATGAGATCGAGCCCTCATGATGGGGCGACCGGTCAACTTCTGCGTACCGCGTCAGCGGTGCTTGACGCCGAGGGTATGCCGGATGATCGCGCTGATCTCGGCGGCGCAAGATCCTGGATAAAGTCTCTTAGCGCCTCGGTATCGAACGGCTTGCGAAGTATTTTCAGGCTTGGCGGGGCTGCTTTTGCGGCATCGCTGTAACCGGTTGTGAGGGCTATGGGCAAACCGGGGTACCGCGACCGAACTTCTCTCGCGAGCCCGACGCCATCGATGGTCCCTGGCATGACGATATCGCTGAAGACGAGATCGATCTTTGTACCGCTATCGAGTAGCTTCAATGCCGCTTCGGCCGAATCTCGGTAGATGGTTTCATAACCCAGATGCTCGAACAGCGATGACGTCACATCCGCCACTTCGGGGCTGTCGTCGACAACGAGAACCGTCTGCCGCGGCGGCTGCCTTGGCCTTGCCCGGGCAGCGGCGAGCTCTTTGCTGGTGATTTGCTCGTCCGCACAGGACGGCAGATAGATTGTAATCGTTGTTCCTTGTCCAACCTTGCTGTCCGCCGTCACCGTTCCGCCCGCCTGGTGCGCAAAACCATAAACCTGGGACAAACCGAGCCCGGTCCCCTTGCCGACCTCCTTGGTCGTGAAAAACGGATCGAACATCTTGGACAGAAGATGCGGCGGAATACCGGTGCCCGTATCGCCAAGTGTGATCGCGAAGAAAGCCTTCCCACGGCGTTCGCCGCCGGTTTCCTGATTTGCGGTGACCGCGTGGACGGACAACGTGAATGTGCCGCCGCTTGTCATTGCATCTCGCGCGTTAACAGCGATGTTGACGATCGCAAGTTCAAGTTCGGCGAGGTCAACCTTGACCGGCGAAACACCGTCGCCGACGTTCTCGTTGTACACGATGTTCCCGCGCAGCGAGCTCTCAATCATGGTCCGCATGTTCTTTATGGACGCATTCAGATCAACGACCGTCGGGCTGAGATGCTGGTGACGAGAGAATGTCAACAATTGGCGCGTGAGACTCTCACCGCGTTTGGCGGCGGTTTGTATGGCTTCGATGGCTTTTGGCAGTTTTGGATCAAGCAGGCGTTGAAATATCTGGGCGCTGCCTCCGATGATCATCAATAGATTGTTGAAGTCGTGCGCGATGCCGCCGGTCAGCTTGCCGATTGCCTCCATCTTCTGAGACATCGCGAGCTGTTCGCGCGCCTGGACCAGCTTCTCCTCCGCGTCGCGGCGCTCCGTCGCGTCGCGCAGGATACTGATAAAACCGATCAGATTTCCTGTGTCATCATGGCTCGAGGAGACTGAGCCCGTGATGAAAAACGGCGTACCATTCTTTCTGATACGCCAACCCTCTACGTCGTACTTGCCGCTCTCGATTGCCGACTCCAGCGCGTGTGTCGGTGAACCCGCGCGGCGTTCATCCGGCCGATAGAATATCCCGAAGTGCTTGCCTATGATTTCTTCCGAGCTGTAGCCGATGATCTTTTGAGCGGTGCTATTCCAGCTCGTAACGTGTCCTTCTCGGTCAAGCGCAAAAATTGCATAGTCGACAACGCCTTCGATAAGGGTCTGGAAGTGTCGTCTGATGCTGTCGAGCGCCAAAGCTTTCCGTTCAAGTTGACCGTTCAGCTGGTCCTGGACGGAAAGCAAATCGGCTTCCCTGGCCTGGCGGGTCGCGCTTGCCGCGGCCAGGGCAAGAGGAGGCGCCGACACGATGATCGAAAGCACGAACAAGCATAACAGCGCTCCGTTCGGATCGATCTTCGGAAATGGATCATTCCCCACCGCGAACCCCCACACGGCAGTTCCGATGAAAATCAACGCCGCCGTCGCCACGGTGCACCGATCGCCGCGCAGACCGGCCCAGATCAAGGGCAGCAGAACCAGAAAGCCCAGAAGGCTCCGATGTGGCAACAACACATCGAGGCCGGTGCTGACGAGATCGCTACCGATCAGCGGGCTGTAAGCCGCGAGCCCGATGATACCAGCGAGCGCAGCGACCGCGATCGATTGCAACAGAGTCCATCTGGAAGCAATGCGTAAGGGCATCGTCGCCCAGAGCACGATGACCGGAGCAATCGCCAGCGCCCCTGCAGCGTCCGCAAGCCACCAGGTCAACCCGGCGACGATGGAATCGGGAATGCTTGATTCGTTGGTGAGCGTGAAGCCGGCCAGGGCGATGGCTGAACTGATCATCGTGGTCGGCGCAAAGGAAATGATTGCAAACTTTGCGACACCGGACGCTGTGGCAAACGTCTGGCGACCGTTCGACCAGCGGCCGATCAGCCATGTCCCGGCCAATGCGGCAAGGAGGCTGCCGATCCCGGCGGCGCCGATCTCCAGGAGCGATCGGTCGGCCATAAGATAAGGCGAGACGACCCCCACCAGGATCGCGGGCCAGATCCGGTAGCCGCGCAGCAGGACCAGTGCAAGCGCAAGCCCGGTTGGTGGCCATACCGGTGTCGCGGCTGGATTTATTGCGGGAAGCAATCGCGCAGACTCGGCAAGACCAGCATAAATTGCGGCAACTATCAGGATCTCGACCGCGTAGGTCGCAACGCTCCGAGCGTCGCCAAAAGCGACAATCTTGGCCTTGGCGAACGTTGCCCTTTCCATCGCAAGCCTTTGCAGTGGGCATCTCAACAATGCGGACGCAGTTTTGACCAAAACATGGCCGCACGATCGTGAGTAGAGGATGCGCTAGCCAACTTCGGAACGAGGGGCCATCGGGCAGCACCGTTGACCTGACAGCGATGGTACACTAGGCGCGGCGGCATCCGGAATACGAATCGGTCCGATCCCGCCGCGTTTCGGTGAGATCATCAGCAATCATTTTCCCTGCTGGCGCAAGAACTCTCGCTGTCGATCTGATGACCACTTCGGGTCAGAAGCGGACCTTAGCGCGATTTGCATCTTGTCTAGGCAAAGAGGCAAACCACTGCCGTGATTTACGAGGGGCGGCGGAACTCGAAGGGGCAGCCGAGAAGCAAAATCTGACACGCCGACATCGGACCAATGGAGCAGGGGTGTGCTCGGGGACACTCGCGCGCGATCGATCACGCTCCGGATCAACCGCCCTCGCCGCCTTCAGCCTCCCCCTCATCGCCCGGCACATATTCCAGAATATCCCCGGGCCTGCAGTCCAGTTCGCGGCAGATCGCTGACAACGTCGAGAAGCGCATCGCTTTCGCCTTGCCGGTCTTCAGGATCGACAGATTCTGAATCGAGATGCCGATCGCGTCCGCGAGGTCACCGAGGCGGCGCTTGCGCTTTGCGAGCATGACATCGAGGTTCACCACGATGGGCACCAGCATCACCCTCAGATCGTCAGCTCGTTTTCGGACTGCAGCAGGATGGCGTGCTCGAGCACGAATTTCAGCGCCATCAGGAAAACGCCGCCTGCGATGGTGCCGACGTCGACGCCGTAGCTCGGCAGGAAGAACTTGATGTCGCCGAGCTTGTACAAGGCATAGGTGACCGCGTTGGTGGTGATCGTATCGACAAACGGCCAAACCACCAGGAAGATCCCCATCCACCACACACCCTGCAAGGTTTCCGACACGAAGATTCGCCCGTTGGCGAATCGGTTCACCATGCGATGAAGGATGCCGATCAGCACGGCATAAAACGATACCCCAAGCGCGAACAGCGCCCAGAACAGCATCTGCCCCTTGGCCGACATGGTGAGCGGGTTGGCGACGATGGCCGCGCATTTCGCCTGCTCGCCGGTGAGGCTTTCGGCGATCGCGCCCGCGGCAGTCGTGGTGCGGTAATAGGCCAGCCACAGCACGACCGGGAGCGCGGCCCAGATCACCCAGAACGCCCGATCGAGCCGGCGAAACCAAAGCTGGCGCCGCTCACGAACCGATTTCCTCATCGCATCCATCCGATAATTTTTTGCCCGCGCAGGCCGTTACGGCCGGGCCGCATCATGCTGCGGTAATGTTGTTGACTCAACCTTAAACGTGATTTATTTCATGTTTATCATGAAATTTTTCATGAAGAAGGTCGATGATGACGGTAACCTCAGATAATGACGGCCTCGCCAAGGCCCTGAAACGGCTGATTCGCGCTCACCTCACGCGCCGCCTGATCGTGGCAGCGTTCCACATTCCGCTGCTCGGCAGCGCCGCCGATGCCGCCAAAGCCAACGACAAGGCCAACGATCCGGCCGGCGTCTGGCTGACCCAGTCCGGTGACGCCAGGATCAAGGTCCACCGCTGCGGCAGCGCGCTGTGCGGCCGCGTCGTCTGGCTGAAGGAGCCGACCGACAAGGCCACCGGCAAGCCGCAGCGCGACGACAAGAATGCCGATCCCGCGCAGCGGACCCGGCCGGTGATAGGCATCTCGCTCTTCATCAACATGCAGCCCGCAGGCCCGAACGAATGGGCCGGCAGGATCTACAACGCCGATGACGGCAAGACCTATGAGAGCTCGGTGACGCTGGTGTCGTCGGGCACGCTGAACGTTCGCGGCTGCATGGGAACGCTGTGCGCGGGCGAAGACTGGACGCGCTGAAGGGAACTGGCCCCGTCCCTTCACCGGCCAAGAAGAAAAGCAAACCCAGTCACTCAAGGCCGCCCCGTCAGGCGTCCTTCTTTATGACGGCCGTGCCGATGTCGGTCCCGCCGCGCAAGAGCAGGATTCCCTAGGGTCAGGCGAAGGCCCGCGATTGCCTGGACTTGGCCGTGGCTTCAATGCGTTCCCCTTCAATCTGGGATGCCAACCGGCCCACCTTGTTGCATTGCACAATCCAGCATGCTGCTATGCAAACAAGCCCGTTGTCTCTGGCATCTGGTATACATAATTTGGCTGCAGATGATGAGCCGGCCCGTTGCTGGCCCTCCAGCCAAAGGGGACACCAATGTCCAAGACAACTGCACTCACGCTCGCGCCCTCCTCCACCCTGTTCGGCCGCCTGATGGCCACGATCGACCGCCTGCTGATGAAGAGCGCGGAGATCTCCAACCGCAATGGCGACGTGCCGCACTTCGGGCTCTGAGCCGCGCGCGCTGCAGCGAGACCGTTTCGTCGCAAGCTGCGAGCTGACATAGAACCTTCGACCAATGGCCCCGATCTTCGGGGCCATTTTTTTGCGCGCTGAATTAATCTCGTTGCGGTGACCGCCTTCAGTCCTCTGCGGCATATGCGCACGCAACCTCTGCGACAGCTTGAACCTTGGCATATCAAATACCAAGATGACCGAGCCGCGCCACAAGCAGAATGACAAAGCGCGCACTGGGAGGATCAATGTCGGACATGGTTCAGGCAACTGCGGCCCCCGCGGCCGCACGTGTCAGCGATACCTATCGCTGGACGCAACTTGCGATCGGCGTCGCCGCGATGGTGATGATCGCAAACTATCAATACGGGTGGACGTTCTTCGTCCCCGACATCCAGAAGAAGTTTGGATGGGATCGCGCATCGATCCAGTGGGCCTTCACGCTGTTTGTGCTGTTCGAGACCTGGCTGGTGCCGGTCGAGGGCTGGTTCGTCGATAAATACGGTCCGCGCCTCGTCGTGCTGATCGGCGGCATTCTCTGCGCGATCGGGTGGGCGATCAACGCGCAGGCGACCTCGCTGAACGGCTACTATCTCGGCATGATCATCGCCGGCATCGGCGCCGGCGGCGTCTACGGCACCTGTGTCGGCAACGCGCTGAAATGGTTTCCCGACAAGCGCGGACTTGCGGCGGGCATCACCGCAGCCGGCTTCGGCGCGGGCTCCGCACTCACGGTCGCGCCGATCCAGGCGATGATCAAGGACTCCGGCTTCCAGACCACCTTCCTGTATTTCGGTCTCGGCCAGGGCATCATCATCGTGCTGCTCGCCTTCTTCCTGCTCGCGCCGAAGGCCGGTCAGGTGCCGGCCGTCGTGGCGAATGCCAACATCATCCAGACGAGGCGCAACTATCAACCGACCGAAGTGCTGCGGCAGCCGATCTTCTGGCTGATGTACTTCATGTTCGTGATCGTCGGCGCAGGCGGCCTGATGGTGACGGCCAACCTGAAGCCGATCGCGGTCGACTGGAAGGTCGACAGCGTGCCGGTCACGCTGATGGCGGTGACGATGACGGCGGTGACCTTCGCGGCCACCATCGACCGCGTCCTCAACGGTCTGACACGTCCGTTCTTCGGCTGGATCTCCGACATGATCGGCCGCGAGAACACGATGTTCATCGCCTTCGGCATGGAAGGCTTCGGCATCTGGATGCTCTACCTCTGGGGCCACGACCCGGTCTGGTTCGTGCTGCTCTCGGGCTTCGTGTTCTTCGCCTGGGGTGAGATCTACTCGCTCTTCCCCTCGACCTGCACCGACACGTTCGGCGCAAAGTTCGCGACGACGAATGCGGGCCTGCTCTACACCGCGAAAGGCACCGCGGCGCTCCTGGTGCCGATCGCCAACTACATGCAGCAGTCGTCGGGCCATTGGGACAACGTGTTCATCATCGCAGCCGGCGCCAACATCCTTGCCTCGCTGCTTGCGATCGCCGTGCTAAAGCCATGGCGGAAGATCGTGGTCGAGAAATCGGCGGCGATGGCTTAGGCAACGCGCCAATCTTCTGCTGACGAAGCCGCCCGGCCAACGCCGGGCGTTTTCATTTTTCGGCATCCCTTGGGAGCTCGGATGCGAGCCCGAACCGGCGCGTCGTACGCCAGTTTTGCTGCAACGCAGCAGAAAGATGGGCTTGCTTTCTGGAATATAGTATACCAACCTCCGACTAAGCGCTTGCGACGATACGCCACAAGAATTGCGACACTGGGTCACAACAAGACCAGGCGCGCTCGGGAGGATTTGATGGTTTCCAGCAATGCTGCCGTAACACAAGCACAACCTTCGTCCAGTGGCTTCCGCTGGCTGCAGCTCGTCATGGGCATCGTCTGCATGGCGATGATCGCGAACCTGCAATATGGCTGGACGCTGTTTGTCGATCCGATCGACGGCGCGCATCACTGGGGCCGCGCGGCGATCCAGTTCGCCTTCACGATCTTCGTGGTGACGGAGACCTGGCTGGTGCCGGTCGAGGCCTGGTTCGTCGACAAATACGGCCCGCGGATCGTCATCATGTTCGGCGGCGTCATGATCACGCTGTCCTGGGTGCTGAACTCCTACGCTGACTCGCTCACCCTGCTCTATGCCGCGGCTGTGATCGGCGGCATCGGCGCCGGCTCGGTATACGGCACCTGCGTCGGCAATGCGCTGAAATGGTTTCCGGATCGCCGCGGCCTCGCCGCCGGCGCAACCGCGGCAGGCTTCGGCGCCGGCGCGGCGCTCACCGTGGTGCCGATCGCCAACATGATCGCCTCGAGCGGCTACCAGACCGCGTTCTTCGATTTCGGCATCGGGCAAGGCCTGATCGTGTTCCTGCTCGCCTTCTTCATCCAGAAGCCTGCGGTGACGATGCCGCCGAAGAAGAAGCAGCTCAATCTGCCGCAGACCAAGATCGACTTCACGCCGCCGCAGGTGCTGCGCAGCCCGATCTTCTGGGTGATGTATCTGGTGTTCGTGATGGTCGCCTCCGGCGGCCTGATGGCGGCGGCGCAGATCGCGCCGATCGCGCACGACTACAAGATCGCCACCACGCCGGTCTCGCTCGCCGGCTTCCAGATGGCCGCGCTGACCTTCGCAATCTCGCTCGACCGCATCTTCGACGGGTTCGGACGGCCGTTCTTCGGCTGGGTCTCCGACAATATCGGCCGCGAGCACACCATGTTCATCGCGTTCGGCACCGGCGCGCTGATGCTGCTGACGCTCTCCACCTGGGGCCATAACCCGCTGGTGTTCGTGCTGGCGACCGCGGTCTATTTCGGGGTGTTCGGCGAGATCTACTCGTTGTTCCCGGCGACCTCCGGCGACACCTTCGGCTCGAAGTTCGCGACCACCAACAACGGCATGCTCTACACCGCCAAGGGCACCGCCGCGCTGTTGGTGCCGGCCGCCAGCGTCGTTGCCGCCAGCTATGGCTGGCAAGCGGTGTTCGTGATCGCGGTCGCGCTCAACGCCACCGCGGCGCTGATGGCGCTGTTCGTGATCAAGCCGATGCGCCGCGCCTTCATCAACGGCAACGAGGCTGCCGCCGCCGCAGCCGAGACCGCGACGAACGCCAAGACGGCTTGAAATGTCGGCCTGATTTGACGCCTGAGTTCGGGACTTCCCGCGGAACTGATGGAGGCGCACTTTAGTGCGCCTCTTTCGTTTTGACCCAACAGGGATGCCAGATACCACATGCGCCCGGGAGCCGCGGATAGCCACCCGCTCACACCGGGCCACAATCGTCTGAAACGTCAGCGACTCTGCCTATTTCAGCTGCTTCCTGGTGGTAGATTTCTCTAGCGGCTACCGTTGACAATTGGCATTTTGTATACCAGAATCCTGTCAACGATAAACCAAGGAGGTTGCCATGCAAGTCGGAGATATCCTGCGCAAGAAGACCCCTCGCGTCGCCACGGTTCGCATGAACGAGACGGTGGCGATCGCCGCGCAACTGATGCGCGCCAGCAATATCAGCGCGCTCGTGGTCAAGGATGTCGTTCGCACCGAGGGCAACACCGCCGTCGGCATGTTCACCGAGCGCGACGTGGTGCGCGCGATTGCCGAGCACGGCGCGGCCGGCGCCAGCATGAAGGTGTCGCAGCTCGTCTCGGTGCAGCAGCTGGTGTCGTGCACCTCGAGCGACACGCTCGAGCACATCCGTCATCTCATGACCAAGCATCACATCCGCCACGTGCCCGTGATCGACAATTACAGCCTGATCGGCGTCGTCAGCATGCGCGACGTCGCGGCCGCGTTCGACGAGGAAACCTCCGCGTCGAAGAAGAACGCGGTGCCGGCGTAACAAGCATCTCCGCCGTCATTGCTCTCGGCCAGGCGCTGCGTGCGATCACCAGCGCCTGAGCAGATGACGAAAGATTTCCATCTCGCCTGACCACAGCGCCCCGTCATTTCCGCATGGGCGCGCCGCAGGTCGCCGGTAGACATTTGCCGGACAGGACTGCATCCTTCCCTCGACATCCAAAAACAACACCGTGCGCGGCCGTCCGCGTCGCGGAAAATTCTAATGGAAACGAGGGCAGAATGATCAAGACACGCTTCACCGAGATGTTCGACGTCGACCACCCGATCGTGCAAGGCGGCATGCAATGGGTCGGGCGTGCGGAGCTGGTTGCCGCCGTCGCCAATGCCGGTGCGCTGGGCATGATCACCGCGCTGACGCAGCCGACGCCGGACGATCTGCGCAAGGAAATCGCGCGCTGCCGCGAGCTGACCGACAAGCCGTTCGGCGTGAACCTGACCATCCTGCCCGCGATCAAGCCGCCGCCTTACGCCGAATATCGCCAGGCCATCATCGAGAGCGGCATCAAGATCGTCGAGACCGCCGGCAACAAGCCACAGGAACATGTCGACGAGTTCAAGAGGCACGGCGTCAAGGTGCTGCACAAATGCACCAGCGTCCGCCACGCGCTGTCCGCCGAGCGGATGGGCGCCGACGCGATCTCGATCGACGGCTTTGAATGCGCCGGACATCCCGGCGAGGACGACACCCCCGGCCTGATCCTGATTCCGGCCGCTGCCGACAAGGTGAAGATCCCGATGATCGCCTCGGGCGGTTTTGGCGATGCCCGCGGCCTCGTCGCAGCGCTGGCGCTCGGCGCCGAAGGCATCAACATGGGTACGCGCTTCATGTGCACCAAGGAAAGCCCGATCCATCAGCTGGTGAAGGAACGCATCGTCGCCAATGACGAGCGCGAGACCGAGCTGATCTTCCGCACCATGCGCAACACCTCGCGCGTCGCCAAGAATGCGATCTCGACCCAGGTCGTGCAGATGGAGAAGGAAGGCGCCAAGTTCGAGGACGTCCGCGAGCTGGTCGCCGGCGCCCGCGGCAAGATGGTCTACGCCACCGGCGATGCCGACGAAGGCATCTGGTCGGCCGGCCAGGTGCAGGGCCTGATCCACGACATTCCGTCCTGCGCCGAACTGATCTCGCGCATCGTGAGCGAGGCGGAAGCGATCATCCGCGAACGTCTGGAAGTCATGATGTCCGGCGCCAAGCGCCACGCCGCGGAGTAAGCATCGAGTAGTGATCCGTCACCCTGAGGAGCGCGAAGCGCGTCTCGAAGGGTCGACGGCCACCGGCCGGGCCGTTCATCCTTCGAGGCTCGCAAGAGCTCGCACCTCAGGATGACGGATCACGGAATCAATCTCACGCGAGACAAGCAACCGGGAATGCCCCCATGAAAGCCTATGTCTACGGCGCTAACGGCCCAGAGATATCAGACGTCGCGAAGCCCGTGCCAAAGGGCACGCAGGTGCTGGTCAAGGTTCATGCCTGCGGGCTGAACCGCGCCGATCTCGGCATGACCAAGGGCCACGCCCACGGCGCGGCCGGCGGCGTCGGCACCGTGCTCGGCATGGAATGGGCCGGCGAGGTCGCCGAGCTCGGCCCCGATGCCAAAGGCGTCAAGGTCGGCGACAAGATCATGGGCTCCGGCGGCGCGGCCTTCGCCGAGTACACGCTCGCCGATCACGGCCGGCTGTTCCGCAGCCCATCGAACATGAACTTCGACGAGGCCGCCACCCTGCCCGTCGCGCTCGCCACCATGCACAATGCCGTCGTCACCAATGGCGCGCTGCAGGCGGGCCAGACCGTGCTGATCCAGGGCGCGAGCTCCGGCGTCGGGCTGATGGCGATGCAGATCGCCAAGCTGAAGGGCGCGAAGCTCGTCGTCGGTTCATCGACCGACGCGATGCGCCGCGGGCGCTTAAAGGAATTCGGCGCCGATCTTGCGGTCGATTCCAAAGATCCCGGCTGGGTCGATCAGGTGTTGCAGGCAACCAATGGCGAAGGCGTCGATCTGATCGTCGACCAGGTCTCAGGACCGGTTGCGAACCAGAACCTCAAGGCGACCAAGGTCAAGGGCCGGATCGTCAATGTCGGCCGGCTCGGCGGCACCCACGCCGATTTCAATTTCGACCTGCACGCGGCGCGCCGCATCCAGTATATCGGCGTCACCTTCCGCACCCGCTCGATCGAGGAGATCAGGGAGATTTTCGACGAGGTGCGCAAGGACATCTGGCCCGCGGTCGAGGCGCGCAAGCTGCAGCTGCCGATCGACCAGGTCTACAAGTTCGCCGACATCGGCAAGGCATTCGAACACATGGAAGCCAACAAGCACCTCGGCAAGATCGTGGTGACGCTGTAGCAGCAGGCTCGGCGATTGTCATCGTCATTGCGAGCGATGCGCGGACTATGCCGGAGCCTGTCATCGGGCCGCGCTTCGCGCGGATCTGGTGGGCTAATTCGCGCCTGCTGCGTGCTATGCTCTGGCTCTTTCGCGTGCGCTGTTCAGCCGACCGGTCCGGGAATCCAATAATCCCCCGCAAGCGGGCTGACCTTTACGCCACTAATGACTCCGAGCTCCAGGCTAGGATCGAAATAGCGCATCGTCCGCTCATTGAGGTCAATGATGCGGCCAGGCCGTAGTGGCCCCACGTCATTTATCTTCACGATGACCTTCTTGCCTACAGCCTCGACGAGGGCATATTTCGGCCTCGCGCCAAATTGGACCCCACCAAACTTCCGACGCAAACTCGTTTTGATGGCAGCCGCCCAGACCGAGCGATCATAGCGCTCGCCGGAGGCTGTGCTCGGACCGCCCTCCTCCTTGCCGGGCTCGAACGGATTGTACATCGATGCCGCGCCAACGATTGCATCGCCACACGCGGCGTTGACGACGGCGCTTGAATGAACCGCACCGATTTCACTTCGAGCAGCGGTGCCAGAAATGGCGAGCGCAACCAGGGCGCCGCAAATTGCGGCGCTCGAGCCGAACAGCATCATAACTCCTTGATTGATTTTTCTCGATCGTCCGGTTCCCGATGCCGCAAAACATGGTCACACGAACGCGGAGGCGTTAACGCGTGCCAATGCTTTGCGGATTCGCGCCAGTTCCGGCGACGGAACCATTGTGAGAACCGGGGCGGTCCTCACACCGTGTCTTCAATTTCTCACCCGACTAAGACAGAGATTGCGTCAGCAAAATGACTGATTGGAGCGGTCTTCGACAGCGCGTGAAGAGCATATCGGCGTCACCTTCCGCACCCGATCGATCGAGGAGATCAAAGAGATCTTCGACGAGGTGCGCAAGCGACACCTGGCCCGCGGTCGAGGCACGCAAGCTGCAGTTGCCGATCGACCAGGTCTACAAATTCGCCGACTTCGACAATGCGTTCGAACACATGGAAGCCAACAAGCACCTGTAGCGACGAGGTGCGTAGGGCGGATTAGCGAAGCGTAATCCGCCGTTCTTCTTCCGGATGCAGCGGCGGATTACGCCGGATCCTGTCATCGGGCCGCGCTTCGCGCGGACCCGGTGGACTAACCCGCCCTACGTCCTTGCACTCGGTCTTACCTGCGTGATGGCGACGCCGGAGATCGCGAGCAGGCCGCCGACAACCAGCTTCGGCGTCACCTGATCGCCAAGGAACATCACGCTCGATATCAAGGCGAACACCGGAAGCAGCAGACCGAACGGCGCCACGCGGCCCATGGAGCAACGGGCGATCAGCCAGAACCAGAGGCCAAACCCGACAATTCCTCCGATGAAAATCGTGTAAGCGAGCGCCAGCCAGCCGCGTTGATCCGCCGTGCCAAGGCTCGCCAGCTGTCCATATTCGAGCAGCAGCGACATCAACATCACCTGCGGCACCGTGAGCAACGACGACCACCCCATCAACATCAGGGGATCAAACGGGCCGTAGCGTTTGGTCAGGACGTTGGACACCGCGAACGCGAACGCCGCCCCGACCACAAGCAGCAGCGGAAGCGCGTTTGCCGACAGGCCAGGCCCCGCCGCCAGCACCACCACGCCCGCGAATGCAAGCACCACGCCTGCCGTCGTGACGAGCGACGGCTTCTCCGCGAGCAATGGCCACGCCAGCAGGACGGTGAAAGGCGGCGCGAGTTGATATGCGACTGCCGATATGCTTCCCGAGCCGAGCCCAAGACCAACATAGAACAGCCCGAAGTTCAGTCCACCAAGGAAAATCGAAATGGCCGCGATAGGGCCGAACTGCTGAGGCGTGGGCTTCTTGACGAACGGAACAAGCAGCAGCGCGATCGCCAGGAAGCGCAGCGCGAGGAAGAACAGCGGCGGAAACTCCGCAACGCCCACCTTGATGGCCACGAACTGAAGACCCCAGAGCAAGGGAACGGCCACCGCGCAGACGATCTGGATGGCAGACATGGCATCTTTCCTTTCAAGATCGATCGGTCCATAAATCGGCGCGCCAATAGCGGAGGCGTCCATGGGTTCCTTACTTGAGGAAGCGATCGAGAAGCGCGTCCGCGGTGGCTTGCGACGTGGTACGCGCCGGAGCCGTTTTGGCGACCACGCGCAGCCCCCACAGGAAACAGATCAGAATTCGGGCGGCACTCGAAGGCTCGACGCCAGCCGCCAACTTGCCCGCGGTCTCCGCACGGGAAAATGCGTCCGCGACCCTGGCCTCCATGGTTTTGAAGAAGCTCGCGAAGCGACGACCAACCTCGGCATCCTGGCCAGCCAGTTCCATCGCCGTCGCCACCAACAGGCAGCCGCGACGGCCATTGGCACCGCGCGCGCGCTCAACGTAACCGGCAATGTAGGCTCGCAGGCCATCGACCGGATCTCTGCCTCGATCGAGTTCGTCATCCATCCGGGTCAGGGCATCGGCAATGTAGCGATCGAGTGCGCGCAGGAACAGCGAGTGCTTGTCGCCGAAGGCAGCGTAAAGGCTGCCGCGCGAGAGCTTCGTCGCACGCAGCAAATCCGGCAGCGCCGTGGCGTGATAGCCGCGCGACCAGAACACATTCATCGCGCGCTCGACGGCGGCGTCCATGTCGAAGCTTCGCGGGCGGCCACGGGGCGCCTGCATGATGGTCTGGCGGCTCATCACGGATATATAGACCATTTGGTCCATATATCGCAAGTGGTCGCTTCAGCTCTCCTTTCGTCATTCCCCGGTGCGCAATTGCGCACCTGAGGGCTCGCGAAGCGAGAGCCCGGAATCCATTCCACCACTCGTTTCGCGGCCCAATGGATTCCGGGCTCAGCCCTTCGGGCTGCCCCGGAATGACGGGGAGACAGGACGTAGTTGCGCAGGATGCACCTCACATTCTGCGTCGTCCTGGCGAAAGCCAGGACCCATTACCCCGAATGCGAGTCATGGCGCGGTGCAGTTGCGACAACGCGCTCAACAACACAACCCTGTGGTCGTGGGTCCTGGCTTTCGCCAGGACGACAACGTGCTTCCGGCGCCAACACAACGCTGGATGCAGGCACCGCGAAAGCGCGTCTTTGCCCACCCCGCGCAATTCGAAATGACCCGCAACAATTCCGCTCTTGCAAGTGAGTTGCGATTGCGTATTGCGAACGACACTTGATGTTCACAGTTGGCCTGCTAAACCCCCGCCCATGAGCTCTTCCAGCACCAGCGCACCCAACACCAAGACATCAGTCGCCGCGATCTCGATCCTTGCCAGCGGCAGCATGGCCGTGGCGAAGTTCGTCGTCGGCGTCGCCATCGGATCGCTGGCGCTGATCTCAGAGGCGCTGCACTCTTCGATCGACCTGGTCGCCACCATCATCACCTGGGCGGTGGTGCGGGTGTCGGACCAGCCGGCCGACGCCGAGCATCATTACGGCCACGGCAAGTTCGAGAGCGTCTCCGCGCTCTTCATTATCGCCCTGCTCTATGTGCTGGCCGGCGGCATCCTGGTGCAGGCCTACAGCCATCTGCGCGAGGGCGCGCCGCCGCCGTCGATCTCGGCGATTCCTTTCATCGTCCTCGTCCTCGATATCGGCGTCAATCTGTGGCGCGCCCGCGCGCTGCACCGCGCCGCCCGCGACACCAAGAGCCAGGCGCTGGCCGCCGACGCGCTGCATTTCGCCTCCGACGTGATGGGATCTGCGGCCGTCATTGTCGGGCTCGTGCTGGCGGGCTTCGGCTTCTGGTGGGGCGATGCCGCGGCCGCCATCGCGGTTGCCGTGATGATCGCCCTGCTCGGCCTGCGCATGGCGCGCGAGACGGTCGAGACCCTGCTCGACCGCGCGCCCGAAGGCGCGCTGGAAAAGGCCACCGCCGCCATCAAGGCCGTGCCGGGGGTGGTCGACGTCGAGCGGCTGCGGGTCCGCATGGTCGGCGCCACGCATTTCATCGACGCCATCGCCGCCGTGCCGCGCACCTACCCGATCGACCGCGTCGAGGACATCAAGCGCCGGGCGCAGCAGGCGATGACCAAGGCGTTCGGTGACGCCGACCTCACCTTCACCGCGGTGCCGGTGGCGCGCGACAATGAGAGCGTCCGCGAGCGCATCATGGTGATCGCGCGCAACTCCGGCCTCGCCATCCACCACGTCACCGTGCACGACATCGGCGGCAAGCTGATCGTCGGCATCGACCTCGAGGTCGACAGCGACATGGCGCTGGACGCCGCCCACGACATCGCCCACGAGCTCGAGCGCGCGATCCGCGAGGATTTCGGCGAGGACGTCGAGGTCGACACCCATATCGAGCCGCTCGAGCCGGAACTGCCGTGGGGAACCGACGCCGTGCCCGACCGCGTCGAAGCCATCAAGACCGCGCTGAGCGGCTTTGCCGATGGCGGCGCGATCCATGACATCCATAATGTGCGGGTCCGCAACAGCGACGCCGGCGAGATCGTCAACTTCCATTGCCGCGCTGCGCCCTCGATGAGTGTGATCAAGGTGCACGACAGCGTCGACGAGGTCGAACGCAAGCTGCGCCGCGCGTTCCCCACCGTGAAACGTGTGATCAGTCACGCAGAACCGACGCGCGCGTAATTCTACGGAGCCGTTCCTGTTTCGGACTCACATTGCGCCTGATGATTCTCTCTTGGACAAGAATTTTTTCGCATTAACGAATCGTTGACTCTCGACAGCCCGGGAAATCTGGATTCAAATCATCATGATTCGGATGCGACGTGGGAGCATCCGATCCGGGTAAAAAATCAGCTTAGATGGGGGTCTAAGGCATGGCGCGCGCGCATGCAGCGAACGCTTGCGTCCAATCCGATTCGATCAAGGGATTGGCGCAATCGATCGCGAAACCGGCCTATCACAGGCTCTTGACCGCCGAGCCTGCACTGCGCCGCGCTGTCCCTACGCTGATCATCGCTTTCCTCATCACGATCTGCCTCGGCGCCTTCGTCCAGGTGATCGACCAGAACCGGCAGAAGCGCGGCGCGATGAAGCGCGACCTTGCCGCGCTCTCCGACATCCTCGCCGAGCGTCTCGACCGCCTGACCTCGGTGCGGCGCGACCGGCTCACCAATATCGAGCGGATCCAGGAGCTGCTGCCGGATCTCATTCCGTCCTGGGGCATCGCCAACGGCCGCCACGTCATCATCACCAGCGCCGATCATCGCGTGCTGGCGCGCGTGCCGATCGACGGCGCCGGCGAGAACGACCGCGTCCTCGACATCGTCTCCACCGCGCAGCTCCTGGTCGCACCGGGCCAGCAGGGCGCGGTCAGCGACATGACGCTGCCGGGCGGCACCGGCGCGCTGGCGATCTCGCAGCTCGTCAAGTCGCTGCCCGGCCAGGTCGTCGTCATCCAGGAGATGAACGAGCCGATCTGGGGATCGGACGCGGCGCTTTCGGTGACGCTGTCGGCGACCACGAGCTTCGTGGTGCTGATCCTCGGCTTCGCGTTCCACTGGCAATCGACCCGCGCCCGCGAGGGCGACCTGATCAACGACGCCGTGCGCGGCCGGATCGACACCGCGCTCAATCGCGGCCGCTGCGGATTGTGGGACTGGGACCTGTCGCGCGGCAGGATCTTCTGGTCGCAATCGATGTTCACCCTGCTCGGCCTCGATACCCGCAACGACCTCCTCACCTTCGGCGAGGTCAACGCGCTGGTGAACTCCGACGACATCAACCTGTTCGACATCGCCGAGCAGCTGATCTCGGGCAGGATCGATCACATCGACCAGAGTTTCCGCATGCGCCATGTCGGCGGCCACTGGATCTGGCTGCGCGTGCGCTGCGAGCTCAGCCACGCCGCGGCCGACAGCGGCCTGCATCTAATCGGCATCGCCGTCGACATCACCGAACAGAAGAGCCTCGCCGAGAAGTCGGTGGAAGCCGACCTCCGGCTGCGCGACGCGATCGAGACCATTCCGGAAGCCTTCGTGCTCTGGGACGCCGAGGACCGCCTCGTGCTGTGCAACTCGCACTTCCAGCGGCTGCACAAGCTGCCTGATTCCGCGGTCAGCCCCGGCACCTCCTATGAGACCGTGATCGAGGTCGGCAGCATGCCCGAGGTGCGCACCCGCCTGCACGAGAGCGGCGTGCCGGCGCCGGGCGCCCGCACCTTCGAGGCTCAGCTCGACGACGGCAGCTGGCTGCACATCAGCGAGCGCCGCACCAAGGACGGCGGCTACGTCTCGGTCGGCACCGACATCACCCGCATCAAGGCGCACGAGCAGAAGCTGGTCGACAACGACCTGCGCCTGCGCGCCACCGTGATCGACCTGCAACGCTCGCAATCCGAGCTGGAGCGCCAGGCCGTCGAGCTCGCCGACCTCGCCGAGAAGTATTCGCAGGAAAAGACCCGCGCCGAGGACGCCAACGCCGCGAAGTCGAAGTTCCTCGCCAATATGAGCCATGAGCTGCGCACGCCGCTCAACGCCATCATCGGCTTCTCCGAGATCATGGGCTCTGGCCTGTTCGGCACGCTCGGCTCGGACAAGTACGCGGAGTATTGCCACGACATCCTGACCTCGGGGAAATACCTGCTCGAGGTCATCAACGACATTCTCGACATGTCGAAGATCGAGGCCGGCCGCATGAAGTTCGACATGGAGCCGCTCGACCTCTCCGGCATCCTCGCCGAGTCGCTGCGGGTGGTCTCCGGCCGCGCCGAGCACAAGGGCCTGTCGCTGGAATCGGATATCGAAAGCACGATCTCGGTCGTCGCCGACCGCCGTGCGGTGAAGCAGATCATCGTCAACCTGCTCTCCAACGCCGTGAAGTTCACGCCCGACCACGGCCGCGTGCTGGTGCGCGGCCAGATGCTCGATGACTCGATCGTACTGCTGATCGCCGACAGCGGCATCGGCATCGCGCCGGAATCGCTGCGGCGGCTCGGCAAGCCGTTCGAGCAGGTCGAGAGCCAGCTCACCAAGAGCTACCAGGGCTCGGGCCTTGGACTGGCGATCGCGCGCTCGCTCACCAACCTGCACGACGGCTCGATGAAGCTGCGCTCCAAGCTCGGTGTCGGCACCGTCGTCCGCATCACCTTGCCCCGCGATCCACGCTCGCTGCAGACCAGGCTGCCGCAAGCGGCCTAGGCCGCACGCTATTTCGCAAGCACCCCTTCCAGCAAAGCAGGATCGCCGAGGACGGCGAGCGTCTCGCGCGGCGTGAGATGCTCGGCCGCCTCGTCGAAGCCTCCGCTCGCCTCGATCCGCGCGCGTGCCATCGCAAGGTCAGGATCGATTTCGCCCGGACCGTGGCGCCTCGCCGGCGGGAGCGACGCGAGATGACGATGCAGCAGGTCGGAATCCTGCCGGAGCATTGCAAGCGCAGGGATCGAGGCCTGGGCGGGCTGCGACGCCAGCTCGTTGGCACGGACCAGCACGCGCGGCGGCCCGACCTCCTCCGGCGTCATGAACAGCGCACGGAGCGCAGGCCTGGCGGTCCAGGCACCGATCGGGATCGCGAACAGGAGGCCAACGATCACCGGCGACATCCACAGCAGCAGCGGCAACGACACCGCATAGGCGCTGGCCGCCATCGCGACACCGCACGCGGTCGGGACGCCGTATTTCCGATAGAGCTCCCGCCGCTCGACCTCGCCGTCGCCGCGCCGCTGCGTCTGCCAGCCGGCATCGCGGCCGAGCAGGATCTCGATGACGGCAATCGACTGGAACACCATCATGACCGGCGCGATCATCGCCGAGATCAGCACCTCGGCGATGACACCTGTAAACGCCCGAAAGCCGCCGCCGAATTGCCGGCGCGCATCCCGCCGCGTCAGCAGAAGGATGAAGCCGAGCAGCTTCGGCACGATCAGCAGCGCCATCGTGAGGCCGAACACCCACGCAGCAAGCACGGGATCCTGCGCCGGCCAGTTCGGGAACAGCGAAAAACCCTTCGGAAAATATTCGGGGCGAATGAAGCGCGCCTGCAACGAGATCAGGATGCCGAGCAGCAGGAACGAAAGCCAGAGCGGCGCGGTGATGTAGGAGCCGATGCCGGTCATGAAATGCAGCCGCGAGATCCAGTGCAGGCGGCGCGTCGTCAGTACCGCGAGATGCTGCAGATTGCCCTGGCACCAGCGCCGGTCGCGCGCGGCAAAATCCAGCAGCGACGGCGGCACCTCCTCGAAACTGCCGCCGAGCATCGGGGCCATGTAGATGCCCCAGCCGGCGCGCCGCATCAGCGCGGCCTCGACAAAATCGTGGCTCAGGATATGTCCGCCGAACGGCTTACGGCCGGAGAGTTCGGGAAGGCCCGCCTGCTCCGCAAAGGCCTGAATCCTGATGATGGCGTTGTGTCCCCAGTAATTGCCCTCGGAGCCGTGCCACCATGCGACGCCGGCGGCGACCATCGGCCCGTAAAGCCTGCCGGCAAATTGCTGCAGGCGGCTGAACAGGCTGCGCGCATTGACGATGATGGGCAGCGTCTGCAGCAACGCCGCCTGCGGATTGGTCTCCATGGCGTGAACCATCCGCACCATGGTGTCGCCCGACATCAGGCTGTCGGCGTCGAGCACGATCATGAACTGGTAGGCGCCGCCGAACCGGGTGATCCACTCGCCGACATTGCCGGACTTCCGCGCGGTATTGTCGGCGCGATGCCGGTAGTAGAGCCGCCCCCCGCCGCCGCAGGCATCGCTGAGCGCGAGGAACGCCTGTTCCTCCGCGATCCAGATGTCGGGATCGCGCGTGTCGCTCAGCACGAACCAGTCGAAGCTGTCCGCTTGTCCAGTCGCTTCGATGGACTCGTGGATGGCCTGCAGTCGCGCCATCAATTGATGCGGATCCTCGTTATAGGTCGGGAGCAGTACTGCGGTCCGGCTCGCAAGCTGTGGCAACGGACCATCATCGCGGATCGGCAAGGAGTTCCCGCTGCGCCGAAGCAGCACGAAGAAGCCGGCCAGCGCCGAAGCGAACGAGAACGCGATCCAGGCGAGCAGCGCCACGAACAACGCCAGCACCATGCCTTCCATGATCGTCACGCCGCCGACCTGGACCACCATGTACATCTCGTAGGCGCCCGCGCCGGTCAGCGCCGCCGTCAGCACCAGGACAAAGGCGCGGCGCATGAACATGCCCGCGCTGACCGACACCGGCTTGCTCACCGCGCGCGGCGGTTGGCCGAGATCGGCTGCCGCCATTGCAAGCGGGCTCTCTTGTGGCAGGAAGCCGACGGCCGCGATCGCGACGTCGGGACGCGGCGACGTGACTATGGCGCCCATCGATAGACCCAGATCTCCGAAAGCGGCTTGTCATCCTGCGCCAGGTGGGCGCGCAGCTCGATCGGGT
This sequence comes from Bradyrhizobium sp. Pha-3, assembly GCF_042258615.1. Taxonomy (GTDB): domain Bacteria; phylum Pseudomonadota; class Alphaproteobacteria; order Rhizobiales; family Xanthobacteraceae; genus Bradyrhizobium. Next base: position 6,273,857 of record NZ_CP170152.1, read on the forward strand.
CCTTCTTGACGGCGCACTGGAAGCTGAGCCGCCATCCGCCGGTGTTCGGGTTCGGCTGCGTGACGATGTTCGTGATCTCGGCCTTCTCGGCTGTCACGACGCCCTTGATGCTCTTGGGATCGACACCCTTCAGGTTGTCGCCGAACAGATCGAGCACGAACAGCTTGCTGTTCTCGCCATGCGCGCCGATGCCGCTGCGCGTGAAGCGCGCGAGCGAATGCGGCTTCGGCGCGTCGGGTCCCCAATGCAGCCGATAGGTCAGATTGGTCTCGCTCTTGGCCTTGAGCGGCGCCTTCGGCCGCCAGAACGCGGCGATGTTGTCGTGGATCTCCTCCTTGGTCGGAATCTCGATCAGGATGACCGCGCCCTCGCCCCAATCGCCAATCGGCTCGACCCACAGGCTCGGGCGCTTCTCGAAGCTCGACTCGATATCCTGATAGGCGAAGAAGTTCTTCTCCCGCTGCATCAGCCCGAAGCCGTGCGGATTGATATCCTGGAACGTGCTGATCTGGAGGTCGCGCGGATTGCTCAGCGGGCGCCAAAGACTCTCGCCCCTGCCGTTGTAGATCGCAAGCCCGTCGGAATCGTGCACCGACGGTCTGAAGTCATCGACCTCGTTGCGATCGTTCGGCCCGAAGAAGAACATGCTCGTCATCGGGGCGACGCCGGCGTGCTCGAGATCGGCGCGCGGATAGAGCGATGCTTCGACATCGAACACCGTGGTCTTCCCGGGTCTGATCGTGAATCGGTAGCTCGCCGCGCAGCTCTTGCTGTCGAGCAAGGCGTGAATCACGAGTGAGGTCGCATTGGGTACCGGGCGCTCGAGCCAGAACGCCTTGAAGAACGGAAACTCCTCGCCCTTCGCCTCGCCGGTATCGATCGAGAGGCCGCGCGCCGACAGGCCATAGGTCTCGTCTTTGGCGACGGCGCGGAAATAGCTCGCGCCGAGGAAGACGCAGACCTCGTCGTAATAGTCCGCCTTGTTGATCGGCGCGTGGATCCGAAATCCGGCAAAGCCGAGATCGGTCTCGGTGAACCCAGGCACATTCTCACCGAACGAGAACATGTCCTTGCTGTAGCTGACTTCGCTGACCTTGCCGTCCGCGACCTCGAAAATCTTGACCTTGTTCTTGTAGAAGAATCCACGGTGGAAGAACTGCGCTTCGAACGGCAGCCTCGCGCCGCGCCACAGCGCGCGCTCCGGCACGAAGCGGATCGAGCGGTACTGATCGTAGTTCAGGTCGGTCAGGCCATTCGGCAGCTTCTCGTCCGGCGCCTCGAAGGACTTGCTGGCGAGATTGCGGGCAAGCTCCCTCACCATCGACGGGTTGAAAGGTGCGTCCGGCGTGTTCCCTGCGGCCGCGGCAGCCCGCTGCGGCAAGAGCATCAGTGCCGGCAACATGGCCGATCCGTGGAGTAACTGGCGACGATTCAAAGCAGCTCCTGCTCGCTGACCGGGACGTCGCAATGAAACCGCTCAGCCGCCGCTGAGTTCCACGGTTGCCATGCGCGCAGGACAATTGCTTCGCCGCGGGGCTAGACCCGGCGGTCGTCGGAATGGGAACCGTCTTGGAAGAGCATCGATTGCCGGGCGCTACGCGCTCTCCAGCTTCGGCGCGACCTCGCGTGCGATCTGCACCAGGGCTGCGATCAGCGGCGTCATCGGATCGCGCTGCGGGATCACCAGGCCGATGCTGTAGTCGACGACCGGATCGACGATCGGAATGCTGCGCACGGCATCGGCAAGGCCGAGCGTCTCGGCGAGCTTGGCCGGCATCACGCTGGCCCAACGTCCGGTCTTCACGTGAGTGTAGAGCACGAGCAGTGAATTCGACGTCAGCGACGGCGTCGCTTCCGCGCCGACCGAGGTCAGCGCGCGATCGATGATGCGGCGGTTCTGCATGTCGGGCGTCAGCAGGCACAGCGGCACGGTGCCGACTTCCTTCCACGTCACCTGCTTGCGGTCGCCGAACATCGCATCCGGCGCGGTCAGCAGGCGATAGCTCTCGTTGTAGAGCGGGATGGTGCGGACCTTGCCGATCGGCTCGTTCTCGATGTAGGTCAGCCCGGCGTCGACCTCGAGATTTTCAAGCAGACCGAGCACGTCGGCGGACGTGCACGACTGGATGCGAAACCGGACATCGGGATGGCGCGCCCGGTACGGCGTGGTGAGCGAGGCCACCATGCCGAGCGCGGTCGGGATCGCGGCGATCCGGATCTCGCCCGACAGCTTGTCCTTGAGGCTGTTGATCTCCTGCTTCATCGCCCGCGCATCGCCGACGATGCGCCGTGCCCAGTCCAGCGTCCGTTCGCCCTCCGGCGTGAAACCCTGGAAGCGCGATCCGCGCTGCACCAGCATGACGCCGAGGATTTCCTCGAGCTGCTTGAGGCTGGTCGACATGGTCGGCTGGGTGACCCCGCAGGCCTCCGCAGCGCGGCCGAAATGCCGTTCCTTGGCCAGCGCCAGCAGAAGTTCCAGCTTGTCGATCAAGGTTCAAACCCCTTCGGAAAACGGCGCCCCCCATGGCAGCCCGACGTGTCCATAGGTAGCACGATCGGGGCGCGATCCCGAAATCCAAAGCGCCCCGGAAGTGCGTGATTCCAGAACATTATTGCGATCCCGGATCGACCCATTCGGCAACGCTATTAATCGCGTTTCGCAATCGCCGCATGAGACAGCTTTATTGATGTTTCGAAGGATTCCAATTCTCATGTGCAAAGCAAAAAACTGATCGTGAGAAGCGCGGATGACGGTGGGATACGAACCTTGGGACAAGGCGCGCGGCGCGGAAATCATCGCCGAGCATGCCGGGCTTGAAGGCGCGACGCTGGTGATCCTGCACGCGTTGCAGGAAGCGTTCGGCTACGTGCCGGAGCCTGCGATCCCGATGGTGGCGGAGGCGCTCAATCTGTCGCGCGCCGAGGTGCACGGCGTGTTCACCTTCTACCATGACTTTCGCAAGCAGCCGGCCGGACGCCACGTCCTCAAGCTCTGCCGCGCCGAGGCCTGCCAGGCTGCCGGCGGCGATCGGCTTGCGGCGCGGGCGGAAGCCAAGCTCGGCGTAGCCTTGGGGAATACCACGGCGGACGAGCGGGTGACGCTGGAGCCGATCTACTGTCTCGGGCTCTGCGCCACTGCACCCTCGGCGATGCTGGACGGCCGCCTGATCGGCCGGCTCGATGAAGCGCGCATCGACGCGCTGGTCGCGGAGGCACAGCGATGACGATGCGGATCTTCATCCCCCGCGATGCCGCGGCCATCGCTGTCGGCGCCGACGGTGTCGCCCTCGCCTTCGCGCAGGCCGCAGCAGCGCGTGGCGCTGCGATCGAGATCGTCAGGAACGGCTCGCGCGGGCTGTGCTGGCTGGAGCCAATGGTTGAGCTTTCGACCGCCCAGGGCCGCATCGCGTTCGGCCCGGTGACGCCGGCGGACGTGCCGTCGCTGCTCGATGCGATGGCCGGCAACGGCCAGCATGCCCTGCGGCTTGGTGTCACGGATGAGATCCCTTGGCTGAAGCGCCAGACGCGCCTGACCTTCGGCCGCTGCGGCGTGGTCGATCCGCGCTCGGTCGACGATTACCGCGCCCATGGCGGCTACAAGGGCCTGGAGCGGGCACTGACGCTGACCTCCGACCAGATCCTTGCCGACGTCACGACGTCGGGCCTGCGCGGCCGCGGCGGCGCAGGATTCCCGACCGGCATCAAGTGGAAGACCGTGGCGCAGGCCAAAGCCGACCGCAAATACATCGTCTGCAACGCCGACGAAGGCGACAGCGGCACCTTCGCCGACCGCATGATCATGGAAGGCGACCCCTTCGTCGTGATCGAGGGCATGACGATCGCGGGTATCACGGTCGGCGCCACCAAGGGCTACATCTACATCCGCTCGGAATATCCGCATGCGGTCGAGGCGATGAACGCGGCGATCGTGGCCGCCCGGCGCGCCGGCTTCCTCGGCAAACGCATCGGCGGCTCCACGCATGAGTTCGATCTCGAGGTGCGGGTCGGCGCCGGCGCCTATGTCTGCGGCGAAGAGACCTCGCTCCTGGAGAGCCTCGAGGGCCGCCGCGGCATCGTGCGGGCCAAGCCGCCGCTGCCGGCGCACAAGGGCCTGTTCGGCCGCCCGAGCGTGATCAACAACGTGTTGTCGTTCGCGGCGATCCCCTTCATCCTCGACAACGGCGCCAAGGCCTACGCCGATTTCGGCATGGGCCGCTCGCGCGGCACGATGCCGATCCAACTCGCCGGCAACATCAGATATGGTGGGCTGTTCGAGACCGCGTTCGGCGTCACGCTCGGCGAGCTCGTCGACGACATCGGCGGCGGCACCTTCACCGGGCGCGAGGTGCGCGCGGTGCAGGTCGGCGGTCCGCTCGGCGCCTACTTCCCCCGCGCGCTGTTCGATACGCCGTTCGACTATGAGGCATTCGCCGCACGCGACGGCCTGATCGGCCATGGCGGCATCGTGGTGTTCGACGACACCGTCGACATGGTCAAGCAGGCGCGCTTCGCGATGGAATTCTGCGCGATCGAATCCTGCGGCAAATGCACGCCGTGCCGGATCGGCTCGACCCGCGGCGTCGAAACCATCAACAGGATCATCAATGGCGAGCGCGTAGCGGAAAACCTCGCCGTGATCGAAGACCTCTGCAACACCATGAAATTCGGCTCGCTCTGCGCACTCGGCGGCTTCACGCCCTACCCCGTGATGAGCGCACTGAAGCACTTCCGGGAAGATTTCGGCGGAGATTTAGGTCCCGCACCGGCCCGGCTGCAGGCCGCGGAATAGCAAGGAAATCACGATGTCGCTGATCCAGGAAATCGATTTCGGCACGCCCAGGTCCAAATCCGAGGCGATGGTCACGCTGACCATCGACGGCAATCAGATCACGGTGCCCGAAGGCACCTCGATCATGCGCGCGGCGATGGAGGCCGGCACCCAGATTCCAAAACTCTGCGCGACCGACATGGTCGACGCCTTCGGCTCCTGCCGGCTCTGCCTCGTCGAGATCGAGGGCCGCGCCGGGACGCCCGCGTCCTGCACCACGCCTGTCATGCCCGGCCTCGTCGTGCATACCCAGAGCGAGCGGCTGAAGAAGCTGCGCAAGGGCGTGATGGAGCTCTACATCTCCGACCATCCGCTGGACTGCCTGACCTGTGCGGCGAACGGCGACTGCGAATTGCAGGATATGGCAGGCGCCGTCGGCCTGCGCGACGTGCGCTACGGCTATGAGGGCGAGAACCACGTCTTCGCCAAATCGCACGGCTGCGAAAACGACAACTGGATGCCGAAGGACGAATCCAATCCGTACTTCACCTACGATCCCTCGAAGTGCATCGTCTGCTCGCGCTGCGTCCGCGCCTGCGAGGAAGTGCAAGGCACCTTCGCGCTGACTATTTCCGGCCGCGGCTTCGACAGCCGCGTCTCGCCCGGCATGAACGAGAGCTTCCTCGGCTCGGAATGCGTGTCCTGCGGCGCCTGCGTGCAGGCCTGCCCGACCGCGACGCTGACCGAAAAATCCGTGATCGAGATCGGCCAGCCCGAGCACTCGGTGGTCACCACCTGCGCCTATTGCGGCGTCGGCTGCGCCTTCAAGGCCGAGATGCGCGGCGAGGAAGTGGTGCGCATGGTGCCGTGGAAGGACGGCAAGGCCAATCGCGGCCATTCCTGCGTCAAGGGCCGCTTCGCCTGGGGCTACACCACCCACAAGGAGCGCATCCTGAAGCCGATGATCCGCGAGCGGATCGAGGATCCCTGGCAGGAAGTGTCGTGGGACGAGGCGCTGAATTTCGCCGCCGCGAAGTTCAAGGGCATCCAGCAGAAATACGGCCGCGACGCGGTCGGCGGCATCACCTCGTCGCGCTGCACCAACGAAGAGACCTATCTGGTGCAGAAGCTGATCCGCGCCGGCTTCGGCAACAACAATGTCGACACCTGCGCCCGCGTCTGCCATTCGCCGACCGGCTACGGTCTGTCGCAGACCTTCGGCACCTCGGCCGGCACGCAGGATTTCGATTCGGTTGAGGACACCGACGTCGTGCTGGTCATCGGCGCCAATCCGGCTTCGGCGCACCCGGTGTTCGCCTCGCGGCTGAAGAAGCGGCTGCGCCAGGGCGCCAAGCTGATCGTGCTCGATCCGCGCCGCACCGAGATGGTGGAATCGCCGCATGTGAAGGCGCTGCATCTGCCCCTGATGCCCGGCACCAACGTCGCCGTGCTCACCGCACTCGCCCATGTCATCGTCACCGAAGGACTGGTCGACGAGGCCTTCGTGCGCGAGCGCTGCGACTGGAGCGAGTTCGAGGATTGGGCCGCCTTCGTCGCAGACCCGAAGCACAGCCCTGAAGCCACCGCGATCATGACCGGCGTCGATCCGAAGGATCTGCGCGAGGCGGCGCGGATCTATGCCACCGGCGGCAACGGCGCGATCTATTACGGGCTCGGCGTCACCGAGCACAGCCAGGGCTCGACTACCGTGATCGCGATCGCCAACCTCGCGATGGTGACCGGCAATATCGGCCGGCCCGGCGTCGGCGTGAACCCGCTACGCGGCCAGAACAACGTGCAGGGCTCCTGCGACATGGGCTCGTTCCCGCATGAACTGCCCGGCTACCGCCATATCTCCGGCGATGCCGTGCGCGAGCAGTTCGAGGCGATGTGGAACGTCAAGCTCAACAACGAGCCGGGCCTGCGCATCCCCAACATGTTCGATGCCGCGATCGAGGGCAGCTTCATGGGGCTCTACGTGCAGGGCGAGGACATCCTGCAGTCCGACCCGAACACCAAGCACGTGGTGGCGGCGCTGTCGGCGATGGAATGCGTCATCGTCCACGATCTCTTCCTGAACGAGACCGCGAACTACGCCCACGTCTTCCTTCCCGGCTCGACCTTCCTCGAGAAAGACGGTACCTTCACCAACGCCGAACGCCGCATCCAGCGCGTCCGCAAGGTGATGACGCCGCTCAACGGCTATGCCGACTGGGAAGTGACGATCATGCTTGGCAAGGCGATGGGCTACGAGATGAACTACAGCCATCCGTCCGAGATCATGGACGAGATCGCCGCGCTGACGCCGACCTTCACCGGCGTCTCCTATGCCAGGCTCGATGAGCTCGGCTCGGTGCAGTGGCCTTGCAACGAGAAGGCGCCGGAAGGCACGCCGGTGATGCATATCGGCGGCTTCGTGCGCGGCAAGGGCAAGTTCATCATCACCGAATATATCGCGACCGACGAACGCACCGGCCCGCGCTACCCGTTGCTGCTCACCACCGGCCGCATCCTCAGCCAGTACAATGTCGGCGCGCAGACCCGCCGCACCGAGAACGTGGTGTGGCACGCCGAGGACCGGCTCGAAATCCATCCGCACGACGCCGAGCAGCGCGGCGTGCGCGACGGCGACTGGGTGCGGCTGGCGAGCCGTGCCGGCGAGACCACGCTGCGCGCCGAGATCACCGACCGCGTGGCGCCGGGCGTGGTCTACACCACGTTCCACCACCCGGACACCCAGGCCAACGTCATCACGACCGACTTCTCGGACTGGGCGACCAACTGTCCGGAGTACAAGGTCACTGCCGTACAGATCTCGCCGTCGAACGGTCCGTCCGACTGGCAGAAGGCCTATGACGAGCAGGCCCGCAACTCACGGCGCATCGCGCCGGTGGTGGAAGCCGCGGAGTAGCGATGCGCGAACCGGTCCACAAGGCGGTACGGAAGGTCTGGCGCGACGGCGTCTTCAGCGACGGTGCGCGCCTGATCCCGGAAGAGACGCCGCTGGCGCTGACCTATAATGGCGGCACCTACGCCGTGATGATGGGCTCGCCCGAGGACCTCGGCGACTTCGCTGTCGGATTCAGCCTGAGCGAGGGCATCGTGCAATCTGCCGACGAGATCGAGACCCTCGACATCGTCGAGCTCGACGACGGCATCGAGCTGCGGATGTGGCTCAAGCCCGACAAGGCCGAGCAGATCGCCCAACGCCGCAGGAACATCGCCGGCCCGACCGGCTGCGGTCTATGCGGCATCGATTCCATCGCCGAGGCCGTCCGGCCGGCCGCGGTGGTGCCGGCGAGCCGCGTGTTCTCGCCGCGCGAGATCATGGCCGCGGTGGCGGCGGTCGCGCCGCTGCAGGAGATCAACCACCAGACTCGCGCCGTGCATGCCGCCGCGCTCTGGACCGCGACGCGTGGCATCGTCGCGCTGCGCGAGGATGTCGGGCGCCACAATGCGCTCGACAAGCTCGCCGGCGCGCTGGCCCGCGACGAGGTCGTCGCAAGTGATGGCATCGTGCTGGTAACCAGCCGCGTCTCGGTCGAGATGGTGCAGAAGACCGCCGCGATCGGCGTACCGCTGATTGCTGCCGTGTCGGCCCCGACCGCGCTTGCGGTACGGATGGCGGATGCCGCCGGCATCACGCTTGCCGCGATCGCCCGCGCCGATGGATTTGAAATCTTTACGCATCCGGAACGCGTCACAGGCGCGGTGCCCGGCAAGGAGTCCGCCTATGTCGTCGTCGCCTGACAAACTGGTCTATATGGCGAACCAGATCGGAAAATTCTTCCACAGCCAGGGGCACGACCGCGCGGTGCAGGGCATTTCCGAGCACATCTGGAAGTTCTGGGACCCCAGGATGCGCAAGCAGATCTTCGCCCATCTCGACACCGGCGGGGCCGGCCTCGACCCCGACGTCCGCGACGCCTTGCAGAAGCTGCAGCAGCAGGCGTAGCGAGTAACGCGCGCGACCTTCCCTCACCGTCACCCTGAGGAGCGCGCTCTTGCGCGCGTCTCGAAGGGTCGACGGCCCGGCTGGTGGCCGTACATCCTTCGAGACGCGCTACGCGCTCCTCAGGATGACGGGTCCAGCAGATCGTAGCGTCTCCAGCGCGCCAGCGAAGATGGCGGGTTACGCTTCACTACCGCCCTACCGACCTTGCCTACCCCACGATCGCGTTGAAGACGCGGCGCACTTCGCTCTGGGTCTCGCGCAGGCGCGCTTCCAGTGCGGAGAAATCCGGCGCATCTCCGGCCCGCGCCATCACGCGCCGCAAATCCTCACCCGCGGTCTCCGGATTGAACTTGCCGGTGACGCAGAGCCGCAGGATCTGCGTCAGATCGTGATACAGGCGCGCCGCCGAGCGCAGGATCTCTGCCTCGGACTGGCCAAGCAGGCCGAGCTTGGCGGCATGCTCGAGCACCTGCAGCGTCGAGACGCTGAGGATCTCCGGTTTCACTGATGCGTGCGCGAGCTGGAGATATTGCGCGATGAAATCGATGTCGACGAGCCCGCCGGCGGCGAGCTTGAGGTCCCAGACATCGTCCTCGCCCTTCTCCAGCGCGATCGCGCGCCGCATATCGGCAACGTCGGCCGCGGTCGACGCCGGATCGCGCGGCCGGGTCAGCACGCTGCGGATGATCGCCTCGATCTTCTCGCGGAATTCCGGCGACGACGAGATCACCCGCGCACGCGTCAGCGCCATGTGCTCCCAGGTCCACGCCTCGCGTTCCTGGTAGTCGGAAAACGAATCGATCCGCGAGGCGACCGGGCCGGCACGCCCCGACGGCCGCAGCCGCATGTCGACGTCATACAGGACGCCGTAATTGGTTCGGGTCGTGAACGCGCTGATCAGGCGCTGGGTGAAGCGGGCAAAGTATTGCGCGCCGTGCAGCGAGCGCTCGCCGTCGGAGTCCGGCGCCTCGCTGTCGAAATCGTAGAGCAGGATCAAATCGAGGTCGGAGGACGCCGTCATCTCGCGGCTGCCGAGCCGGCCCATGGCGACGATCGCGGTCTCCTGCCCCTTGATCCGGCCATATTGCGCGGCGAACTGATCGGTGACGAGACCGTGCACGGTGTGCACGATGCCTTCGGCGACATCGGCAAAGGCCGTGCTGGCGTGCTGCGCCGACACCGTGCCGGACAGGATCCGCGTGCCGATCAGGAACAGGCTCTCCTGACCGAACAATCTCAGACGATCGAGGAAGTCCTCATAGGACGACGCATCCTGCAGCGTGGCGGCGAGCCGCTCCGACAGCTCCTTCTTGTCCGGCATCGCGCCGAAGAAACGTGGGTCGACCAGGCCGTCCATGATCTGCGGCTGCCGCGCCAGCATGTCGCCGAGCCGCGGTGCCGCACCGAGGATCAAGGCCACCAGCGCGACGAAATCGCGGTTCTGGCTGAGCAGCGAGATCAGCCGCCCGCCCCGCTGCAACGCGCCCAGGAAGCGGTCGAATGCCGCAACCGCATCGTCCGGCTCCTCGGCATCGGCGAGGCCATCGATCAGGCCGGGAATGAATTCGAGGAACGCCGCCCGCGTCGCCTCCACGCGCAACGCGCGATAATCGCCCTCGATCCATTGCTGCACGGTGCCGGCGACCATGACCGGCTTCTTGAAGCCGAGACTGGCGAGATGCTCGATCAGGCGGCCGTCTTCGGGTCCTGCACCATAGTCGACATCGGGCAGCTTCGCGCTTCCGGTCGGATCGTCGCCCTCGAACAGCTTGCCGTAGTGGTTCTGCACGATGTTGAGCTGGCCGAGCAGGTCCCTGGCGAAGGCCTCGCGATTGTCGTAGCCGAAGAAATGCGCAAAGCGCGCGACCGCTTCCGGCTCCTCGGGCAGCGAGTGGGTCTGCTCGTCGGCGATCATCTGCAGCCGGTGCTCGACCCGGCGCAGGAATTCGTAGGCCGTCGTCAGCTCGTCGCGCGCCTCGAAGGTGATCCAGTTGCTGTCGGCGAGCACGTTGAGCGCCTCCAGCGTCGGCCGCACCCGCAACTCCGGATGGCGGCCGCCGGCGATCAGCTGCTGGGTCTGGGCGAAGAACTCGATCTCGCGGATGCCGCCGCGGCCGACCTTGACGTTGTGCCCCTCGACCGAGATCTCGCTCTGGCCGCGATAGGTCTGCATCTGCCGCTTCATGTCGTGGACATCGGCCAGCGCGGCAAAGTCCAGATGCTTGCGCCAGACGAACGGCGCGAGCTCGCCGACCAGCGCCTCGCCGGCCCTGGGATCGCCGGCACAGGGCCGCGCCTTGATCATCGCGGCGCGCTCCCAGGTGCGTCCCTCGCGCTCGTAATAGTGCAAGGCCGCATCGGTCGAGATCGCGACCTGGGTCGAGGCCGGGTCCGGACGCAGCCTGAGATCGACCCGGAACACATAGCCCTCGCCCGAGCGCTGCTGCAGCATCCGCGCCATCGCCTGGGTGACGCGGACGAAGAACGGCTGCGGCTCGATATCTTCGGCAAGCGAGGTGGCTGCGCGATCGAAGAACACGATCAGGTCGATGTCGCTGGAATAGTTCAGCTCGCCCGCGCCCATCTTGCCCATCGCGAGCACGATCAGGCCTGAGCCGATCTCCGGATGGTCGGGGTCGGCGGCAATCATCCGGCCGCGCGCGATCTCCTGCCGGAACAGAAATCGCAGCGCCAACTGTACCGAATTCACCGCAATGTCGGTCAGCGCCGCCGTCACCCGCATCACCGGCCAGACGCCGCCGATATCGCACAGCGCGATCATCAGCGCGGCCTCCGCTTTCATGCGGCGAAGCAGGACCATCACGTCGGCCTCGCTGCCGGCGGCGAGCACGTCGCGCGAGGTCGTCTCGATCAGGCCCGCCAGATGCGACTCCGGGTCGCATGACAGGATCCGGATCAGCCGCGCGGCATCAGCCCGCGCAAGCTCGAACAGATAGGGCGAGAACTCGGCAATGCCGCGCAGGATATCCCGCGCGAACGGGGGCTCCAGCAGCGCCGCGAGCGCAGTCGATTGCGCCGGTTCGAGCTCGGCGAACCAGTCGGTCAGGCGCTGATCGGCGGATTGGGGCGCGGCGACACGCGGTCCGTCCGCGAACCGCGCGGCCAGAGCATGTCGATCCGCGTTTCCCGGCGCGGCGGCATTCATGCCGCCTTCTGTGGCACATCCTGCGTTTGAGCCGCAAGCCTGTCACTGCCGCCCGCCCGCGCCGGCAGCACCAGGGTGGCCACCAGCCCCGGATGGGCGTCACCGAGGCGCAGCTCGCCGCCGTGGAGCGTGGCGACCGCCGAGGCCAGGCTGAGGCCGAGACCGGACCCAGGTAAGGTGCGGCTGGCCTCGAGCCGGACGAAGCGCTCCACTGCGTGCTTGCGGTCGCCCTCGGGAATGCCCGGACCGTGGTCGGTGACGCTGAGCAGGACCTGATCGCCCTCGCGCCGGGCCTCGATCAGTATCTCCCGCGCATCGGCCTTCATCGGCTCCACGCCCGGTTCGGGCTTGCCATATTTGATGGCGTTCTCGACCAGGTTGGCGACCGCCTGACTGATCAATTCGCGGTTGCCGTGAATCGGCGCCGGCGCGGTCTTCACATGCAGCGTCATGCCGTCGTCCTCGGCCAGCGGCTCGTACAATTCGTGGATGCCGTTGGCGACGTCGGCACCGTCGAAATCGTCCATGTTGCCGCGCGCCTGGCCGGACTCGGCGCGCGCGATCATCAACAGCGCGTTGAAGGTGCGGATCAACCCGTCGGATTCCTCGATCGTCCGCTCCAGCGCCGCGCGATAATCGGCCTCGCCGCCCGACCGCGCCAGCGCCTCCTCGGCGCGGTTGCGCAGCCGCGTCAGCGGGGTCTTGAGGTCATGGGCGATGTTGTCGGAGACCTCCTTCAGCCCGGTCATCAGCGCCTCGATGCGCTCCAGCATGACATTGAGATTTTCCGCGAGACGGTCCAGCTCGTCGCCACTGCGGCCGACCGGCAGCCGGCCGGACAGATCGCCCGCCATGATGCGCTTGGTGGTGCCGGTCATGGCGTCGATCCGGCGCAGCACCCGGCGCGCGACGAAGATGCCGCCACCGATGCCGAGCACGACGACCACGAGGATCGACCATTGCGCGGCCTTGGCGACGATGCCGAACAGCCGCCGCCGCTCCTCGAGGTCGCGCCCGACCAGGAGGCGGAAGCCGTTGTCCATCTCGGTGACCCGCACCAGCGCGCGGTGATCTGTCTTGTCCTGGTCGTCGAACCGGCGATAGGCGGTCTCGCTCCAGCCCTGGACGCTCATCACGCCAGGCGCCAGCGAGCCGACATTGCCGGCCAGCGCCTGCCCGTTCGGCGCCGTCAAGAGATAGAGGTTAGCGCCGGGCCGCAGCGCACGATTGCCCATGGTGGTCAGCAGGCCGTGCAGGCCGCGGCGGTTATAGATGGAGGTGATCTCGCCGATCTCGACGTTGACGGTCGTCGTGATCTGCTCGGTGATCAGCCGCCGCGTGTTCCAGGCGAAGTAAGCCAGCAGCGAGGCCGCAAACAGCGCGAACAGGAACAGGTAGACCAGCGTCAGCCGAAACGCCGTGGTCCGGATCAGTTTACCGAATGCCGTCACGGATCATGTACCCCGCGCCGCGGATGGTATGCAGCAGCGGCCGCTCAAAACCCTTGTCGATCTTGGAGCGCAGCCGCGAGATGTGCACGTCGATGACGTTGGTCTGCGGATCGAAATGATAATCCCAGACGTTCTCGAGCAGCATGGTGCGCGTCACCACCTGCCCTGCATGCTTCATCAGATATTCGAGCAGGCGGAACTCGCGCGGCTGCAAGGTCAGCTCATCCTTGCCACGGGCCACGCGATGCGACAGCCGGTCGAGCTCGAGATCGCCGACCCGGTAGGTGGTCTCTTCGGCCGGCCCGACATTGCGCCGCGACAGCACCTCGACGCGCGCGAGTAGCTCGGCGAAGGAATAGGGTTTTGGCAGATAGTCGTCGCCGCCGGCGCGCAGGCCCTTGATCCGGTCGTCGACCTGGCCGAGCGCCGAGAGGATCAGGACCGGCGTCCGGTTGCCCTTGTCGCGCAGAATGCCGATCAGCGACAGGCCGTCCCGCTTCGGCAGCATGCGATCCACCACCATCACGTCGTAATCGCCGGTCTCCGCCATCGACAGGCCTTCCTCGCCGTCGGAGGCGAGATCGGAGATATAGCCGACTTCACGGAATGCCTTGACCAGATAGTCGGCTGACTCACGGTCGTCTTCGATGATCAGGATGCGCATTTGCGGAGCGGTTGCGGTCACGGGAATGGGCCCTCTGTCAGCATGGCGCGGCCGGCCTGCACATGCAAGACGACCGCGAATATTCCGGATTGTCTGAAAAAAGTGGGCGGTGAAGCTGGGGGACCTCACCGCCCTGAGACCTTCCGACAGAGGGGGGCATATTCCATCGAAAGGCAACATAGGGAGCGAGCAAGGGGCCCGCCCCCCGGAACGCGCCGTCGGCGGGGGCGACGAATGCCGGCGACGCGTTCCAACTCATAGATAGTTATCCCTTGGCCAGCGGCACTGCCACAAAGCGCGACGAACCGCCGCTCTTCACGCGCATGAGAACGCTGTTCTTGTTGTCATTGCGCGCCGCGGTGATCGCATCACGCACCTCACCGGCGGTGCCGACGGACTTGCCGGCGACCTCGAGGATCACGTCGCCTTCCTTGAAGCCCCGCTCAGCGGCAGCACTCTTGGGATCGACTTCGGTCACGACCACGCCGTCCTTGCCGGCGCCGGCCACGCTGTTGGCAGGTGCCACAGTGAGGCCCAGTTTCGGCACGTCGGTGCCGCGGGACGAGTTGCCCTTGTCGCTGTTGTCGGTGTCAGCCTTGGCTTCCAGGTTGTTCGGCAACTGGCCGAGCGTGAGGTTGACGGTCTTGTCCTGCCCCTTGTGCAGCACGTTCAGCTTCACGGCATTGCCGGGCGCGAGACCACCGATGGTGCGGGCGAGTTCGCGCGCATCCTTCACCGGCTCACCATTGACGGCGGTGATGACGTCACCGGACTCGATGCCGGCCTTGGCCGCGGGGCCATTGGCCTGCGGTTCGGCCACCAGCGCGCCTTCGGCCTTCTTCATGCCGAGGCTGTCGGCGATGTCGGAGGTCACCGGCTGGATCTGGACGCCGATCCAGCCGCGGCTGACCGAGCCCTTGTCCTTGAGCTGGGCAACGACGCTCTTGACGGTCTGGGCCGGGATCGAGAACGCGATGCCGACGCTGCCGCCGGACGGCGAGTAGATCGCGGTGTTGACGCCCATCACCTCACCGGACACGTCGAACGCCGGGCCACCCGAATTGCCCTTGTTCACGGGCGCATCGATCTGGATGAAATCGTCGTACGGACCATTGCCGATGTCGCGGCCGGAGGCCGAGACGATGCCCGCGGTCACGGTACCGCCGAGGCCGAAGGGATTGCCGACCGCCAGCACCCAGTCGCCGATGCGCGGCTTGGTGTCGGAGAGCTTGGCGAACTGGAAGTTGGAGCCGCCCTCGACCTTGATCAGCGCGAGATCGGTGCGCGGATCGGTGCCGATCACCTTGGCGGAATAGGTCTTGCCGTCGTCGGTCGTGACCTCGACCTTGTCGGCGCCGTCGACGACGTGATTGTTGGTCACGGCATAGCCGTCAGCCGAGATGAAGAAGCCGGAGCCCTGGCCCGTCACCACGCCACCGCCACGCGGTCCACCGCGCAGACCCGGGGGCAAACCATCCGGACCGCCGAAGCGGCGGAAGAAGCGCTCCATCGGCGAACCCGGCTGGAACGGCGAATCGTCATTGTTGCTGTCGTCCTTCGCGACCTTCTCGCGAATGTTGACCTTGACCGAGATCACCGACGGCTTCACCCGCTCGACGATGTCGGCGAACCCGACCGGCTGCTGAACCTTCTTGACCTCGTTATTGACCTGCGCATGCGCGGGGGTCGTGAACAGGTCGGCCGGGTTGTGGGTGGGGCTGAAGCCGTAGGTGGCGGCACCGAGGCCGGCCACGACCGACGCCATCAGCGCGAGTTTGCGGGCAGAGAACAGCGAGCGCTTCGGCGCCTTGTAGGACGGAAGGGTCGAGAGGTCGGGACGGTCGGTCATGTGTTGAGATCTCCAGGGCCAGAATCAATCGGTGCGGGGGCGAGCACCTGATGCGCCTGAACATGGGGTCATCAGCCTTACGGCGCGCTGGCTGCGGAATTAAACTTTGGTAATTGAGCAAGCCTGCGCTGCGGCAGAATAGCGCATGCAAAATAAGGGCTTAGAAAGGAACTAAAGCGGCTTGTCCGGCGCGGATTCGGCCGCCAGCAGCCGTTCAAGGCGCGCCTGTTCGTCGGACGTCAATCCGGGGGCGGAATCGCCCCCGCCGGGGTGCGGATTTGCCTTGCGCCGGCCGAGCCGCCAGAGCGCGAACCCGCCCAGCAAAAGCGCCAGCGGCGGGGTCAGCCACAGCACCAGCGTATGCTCGTTGAGGCGCGGCTTGAGCAGCACGAACTCGCCATAGCGGGCCACCAGGAAATCGATCACCTGCCGGTCGCTGTCGCCGGCAGATATCCGTTCACGCACCAGGAGGCGGAGGTCGCGCGCCAGCGGCGCCTCCGAATCGTCGATCGACTGGTTCTGGCAGACCATGCAGCGCAGCTCTTTCGATAGCTCGCGCGCCCTCGCCTCCTTGGCCGGATCCGCCATGATCTCATCGGGCAGCACGGCCCGGGCCGGCATCGCACCGAGCATCAGGGTCGCCGCAAGCGCGGCGGCTGCAAGGGCGCGCGACCGCATCATTCGGCCGCCTGCAAGGCGCGCGCCGCTTTCGCCGGTTTCGGCGCACCGACCCGCAAGCGGCGGTCGGACAGCGACAGCATGCCGCCGAAGGCCATCAGCACCGGGCCCCACCAGATCATCAGCACCAGCGGCTTGTGATAGATGCGCACCGCGATCGCGCCGTCAGCCGTGGTATCGCCGAGCGAGATATAGAGCTGGCTTGCGCCGCGCGACAGCAGCGCGGCCTCGGTCGTCGAGGCGCCGCGGGTCGTGAAGTTGCGCTTCGACGGGGTCATCGTGCTGACCTTCTCGCCGTCACGCGTCACGGTGAATTGCGCGACCATCTCGCGGAAGTTCGGCCCCTGCCGTGGGTTCAGGCCGTCGAGCCGGAGCTCGTAGCCGGCGACCTTGGCGACGTCGTCCGGCTTCATGGAGCCGATATATTCGCTGTTCCAGGTGGTTTCGCAGACGATCCCGATCAGCGCTATGCCGAGGCCGGCATGCGCGAAGGCCGTGCCCCAGGTCGCACGCGGCAGGCCGCGCGCGCGGCGCAGCGACAGCGACAGCGGAATCCGGAACAGCGCGATGCGTTCGGCGAGATCGCACAGCGCGCCCATGATCACAAAGGCGGCAAGCCCGATCGCGAGCGGCGCCAGCGTCGCGCCACCATAGGTCCACGCAAACACCACCGCGATCGCAACCAGCGCGACGATGCCGGCGACCATCAGCCGCTGAGCGGCGCCGAGCAGGTCGCCGCGCTTCCAGGCCAGCAGCGGCCCGAACGGCACCGCGAGCAACAGCGGCACGAATAGCGGCGCGAAGGTGAAATTGAAGAACGGCGCCCCGACCGAGATCTTCTCGCCGGTCAGGACCTCGAGCGCCAGCGGATACAGCGTGCCGATGAACACCGTCGCGCAGGCGGTGGTGAGCAAGAGATTGTTGAGCACCAGCGCGCCTTCGCGCGAGATCGGCGCGAACAGCCCGCCCTGCTTCAGCGCCGGCGCGCGCCAGGCATAGAGCGCCAGGCTGCCGCCGATGAAGACGAACAGGATCAGCAGGATGAACACGCCGCGGGTCGGATCGGTGGCGAAGGCGTGGACCGACGTCAGCACCCCGGAGCGCACCAGGAAGGTGCCGAGCAGCGACAGCGAGAAAGTCAGGATCGACAGCAGGACGGTCCAGACCTTGAGCGCGTTGCGCTTCTCCATCACCAGCGCCGAATGCAGCAGCGCGGTGCCGGCCAGCCACGGCATCAGCGAAGCGTTCTCGACCGGATCCCAGAACCACCAGCCGCCCCAGCCGAGCTCGTAATAGGCCCAGTAGGAGCCCATCGCGATGCCGAGCGTCAGGAAGATCCACGCCATCAGCGTCCACGGCCGCACCCAGCGCGCCCAGGCGGCGTCGATCCTGCCCTCCAGCAGTGCCGCCACGGCGAACGAAAACGAGATCGAGAAACCGACATAGCCGAGATAGAGCATCGGCGGATGCACCGCGAGGCCGATATCCTGCAGCACCGGATTGAGGTCGCGTCCCTCGATCGGCGGATTGGCGATGCGCAGGAACGGGTTCGAGGTGATCAGGATGAACAGGTAGAAGGCGCTGGCGACCCAGGCCTGCACCGCCAGCACATGCGCGCGCAGCGACAGCGGCAGGTTGTTGCCGAAGGCTGCGACGAGGCCGCCGAACAGCGCCAGGATCGACACCCACAGCAGCATCGAGCCTTCATGGTTGCCCCACACGCCGGTGATCTTGTAGAGCAGCGGCTTCAGCGAATGCGAATTCTCGTAGACATTGGCGACCGAGAAATCCGAGGTGACGTGCAGCGTCACCAGCGCCGCGAAGGATGCCGCGACGAACAGCAATTGAGCGAGCGCGGTCGAGCGCGCGACGTTCATCAACGCAGCATCGCGCCAACGCGCGCCGACGATCGGCACGATCGACTGGATCAGCGCCAGGGCGAGCGCAAGCACCAGGGCATAATGTCCGCTTTCGGCGATCACCGCATCGCTCCCTGGGTCGGCGCCGCGGAGGCGCTCGGCATGCTGTTTGGTTTGGCGCCGTAATCGTCCTTCCAGTGACCCTGCTTCTTCAGGGCGTCGGCGACGTCCTTCGGCATGTAGGTCTCGTCATGCTTGGCGAGCACGGTGTCGGCCCGGAACACGCCGTCGGCATCAAGCGCGCCTTCGGCGACAACGCCCTGCCCCTCGCGGAACAGGTCCGGCAGGATGCCCTTGAAGGCGACCGGCAGCGTCGCGCCGCCGTCGCCGACGGTGAAGGTCACCGCGAGATTGTCGCCGCGCTTGAGCGAGCCCTGCTCCACCAGCCCGCCGAGGCGGAAACGCTTGCCCGGCCCGAGATGCTTTTCGGCGACCATCGATGGCGTCGAGAAGAACACAATGGAATCGCGCAGCGCATTGAGCACCAGGCCCGCGGCGATCGCGAGCACGACGAGCGCGCAGCCGATCAGTGTCAAACGCCGTTGCTTCCTGGTCATGGTGCATCCTTGCGCATGACATTCGCCGAAAACCGCTGCACATGTTTCGGCATCATGCGTTATCCATCCAATCCGAGATTCTTCAGCCCCTCATTGAGCTGGCGCAACCGATCCGCATCATTGGCCATCGCCTGGCGGGCATCCGCAAGCGCGCTCATCGCCTTGTCGCGCTCTCCCATCACGAGATAGGCGCGGACCAGCCGCAGCCAGCCCTCGACATCGTCACCGTTGGTCTTCAGCCGCGTCGCCAGCCGATCGACCATGCCCTTGATCATGTTGCCGCGATCGGCCTCGCTCATGTCCCTGGCCGCCGCCACCGCGCCATCCGGCAGCGCGGGTGCGCTGGCGCCACCGGGCGAGTTGACGCCACCGGGTACGCTGCCGCCGACGCGAACCAGCGCGGCCTGCACCAGCGGCCGCCACGGCGCGTCCGACGGCGCGCTCGCCAGCATCTTCTGCCAGAGCGCGGCGGCATCGGCCTTGCGGCCGTCCTGCTCGGCGGCGAGACCGAGGAAATAGTTCGCCTTGGCGTCGTCGCCATTCAGCGCGACCGAGCGCTCGAACTCCGCCTTGGCGTCCGCGGTGACGATACCGCCGGCGCTCCCCATCAACGCTTCACCGAGATCGGCGCGGCGATCGGCGCTGTCGCCGGCATAAATGATGGCATTGCGATAGGCGCGGACGGCATCATCGTAGCGGCCGAGGCGCGACAGCACCGGCGCCAGCACGGTCCAGCCGCGGCCATCGGTCGGGTTCTTCTCCAGATGGGCCTCGACCTGCGCGACCAGGTTGGCGAGCGGCTGGTTGACGTCGGCGACCCGGCTGCGCTCGGCGAGCGGAAAGTCGCCAAGGCGCGGCGAGCCGAGCGCGAGATAGAAGCCCGAAGCGATGACCGGCAGCCCGACCAGCGCCACGATCGCAGCAGCGCGCCGCAGGCTGAGACTGCCCTGCACCGGGGCTTCGCGCCCGCTCTGGTCGGCGGCGGCCAGCAGCCGGCGGCTGATCTCGATCCGCGCAGCATCGGCCTCGGCGGCGCCGATGATGCCTGAGGCCATATCGCGGTCGATTTCGGCGAGCTGGTCCCGGTAGACCACGACCTCGCTGCCGCCGGTATCCGCCCGTCCGCGGCGGCTGAGCGGCCACAGCACGGCAAAGATCGCCGCGACCGTCATCAGCGCGAACACAAACCACAGCGTCATCAAGCGGTTCCCGGATGGAACGGCGGCTTCCGGCAAGCCGCCTTAGAATCGCTTTACACTACCGGCGCCAAGCCCGGCAATTGACAATTACTGGATCGACCGAAGGTCGAAATCAGCCGGTTTCCGGTGCAGTTCCGGCGGTATTGCAACGGCGTTACCGCGCGAAGGCGCGCAATACCAAAATATCGAAAACAACCCCATGCAAAGTAGCAGCATCCGCCGGCGCTCGGTCGACGACTTGACATGTCGGGCAAATCAGCGCCACACTTCCATTATTCCGAAATTGCGTAAGCGCTGGTCGCCCCGCCCTGGCGGCGAACAAAGTGAGGGATATGTTCACCCCTGAGCAATTATTCATTTATAACTTTGAGAAGCTTATTCGGTGTCACGACAATCCGACCCAAGAAAACCTCTTCGAGTCGGTCGGACCTCTACGTAGACTTTTGCTGGATCATCCGTCGATCACGAGCCTTGCGAACCGCAGGGCGCAACTGAAATTCCGCTTTACTATTTATTCCGACCCAACAATGAGGATCAATTACGATCCGAAGATACACCCCTCAACTCCAGAGATTATCAAGACGATGACTCTGGATGAGTTTCTGCGACATCCACTCATGCAGTTCAGGGGCACGGACATCACTGTCAAAACCGCAATAAATTATGTCCGAGACTATGCAGGGTTAGAACACAAAAACGAACCAGACAGCGACACGTTGAGAGCCGCCCATAATGTAAATTGGATCGGATTGGGTGGGATGCCAGCAATCCTGTACTGCCTGAAAGGAGCCGTCTCCCTAACACTTCAGGGATACGAACCGTTGTATAGAAAGCTTAAAGGACAGTGAGAGCTCTACCCCGCGCGGGACGATTTGCGCTCGCCTGTCACGGCGTTCTCAGCCGCCCGGTTCATCAGCGAGGCGTAGTCGTGGCCGAACAGCAGAACCGGACATCAACCAAACGACAATCCCTGCCGAAACCCCGTCGAACATGACTCATCAGTAACCAGCGCCGGTCGATCGCGGCAATGCACAATGCACTTTGTGCCTGACGCTCTGTGGCCTTGATATTGTCCGTCACAGGCCTTCATAATCTTTCCGTGGGTTGTCCGTCTTCAGGCAGCGTTTCGGCACAGACGGAACCAGCTGGGAGGCAATCGTGGAGCTTGCGAGCTGGCTACGGAGCCTCGGCCTCGAACGCTTTGAGCCTACGTTCCGGGAAAATGCTATCGACGGGGACGTCCTGCGCGATCTGAAAGACGATCACCTGCGCGAGCTCGGTCTTCCCATGGGGGCGCGGATCAAGCTTCTGAAGGCCATCGTCGCGCTTCCAAAGGAAGAAGCGGTGATCGCTCCTTCGATCGCTTCGCCGGGCGACGCTGCGGAACGGCGACAAATTACCGTGATGTTCAGCGATCTCGTCGGCTCGACAGCGCTGTCGACCCGCTTGGACCCCGAAGATCTGCGCACGCTGATCTCCGCTTACCAAAAATGCGTCACGGAAACAGTGCAGCGCTGCGGAGGATTTGTCGCGAAGTACATGGGCGATGGGGTGCTGATCTATTTCGGTTATCCGCAGGCTCATGAGGACGATGCCGAAAGAGCCGTGAGGTCGGCCTTGGACCTCGTCGCAGCGGTGGCGAAACTGAAGACAGACCCCCGATTGCAAACCCGCGTCGGCATTGCCACCGGCATGGTGGTGGTCGGAGATCTCGTCGGATCCGGCGAGGCCCAGGAGCGCAGCATTGTCGGCGAGACGCCGAACCTCGCGGCTCGGCTGCAAGGGCTCGCCGAGCCCGATACAGTTGTGATTGCGGACGCGACCAAGCGACTTCTCGGCAATCTATTTGAGCTGAAGGATCTCGGCCACCAGGAGCTCAAGGGCATCGCCGGCGCTGTGCAGGTCTGGGCCGCGTTGCGACCCGCGTCCGTAGAGGGTCGTTTCGAGGCTTTTCATGCCGGCAATCTCTCATCGCTGATCGGAAGGGATGAAGAAGCGCAATTGCTGGAGCGACGGTGGTCTAAAGCCAAGGACGGTGAAGGCCAGGTCGTCCTGATTTGCGGCGAGGCCGGAATCGGCAAATCCCGACTGACCGCGGTGTTGCTGGAACACATTGACGAGGAGCCGCATGCTCGGCTGCGCTGCTTTTGCTCGCCTCAGCGCACAAACAGCGCCCTCTCTCCGATCATCGGACACATGGAGCGCGCGGCTGGACTGAAACATGACGATACAGCCCGGGCGAAGCTCGACAAGCTCGATGTTCTGCTGGCACGGAGCGCAACTTCCCCCAGCGATTCGGCCTTGCTCGCCGAACTTCTGTCTCTTCCGAACGACGGTCGCTATCCTCAGATGGCACTCGACCCGCAGCAGCGTCGGCAAGGAACGCTGCAGGCGCTTGTCACCCAAATCGAGGCGCTGTCGCGGTCCGCCCCCGTCTTGATGATTTTCGAGGATGCGCACTGGACCGATCCCACCAGCCTCGAGCTGGTTAGCCGTATCCTGGAACGGATCGTCGGGCTTCGCGTGCTAATGGTCGTGACATTCCGGCCGGAATTTGCACCGCCCTGGATCGGGCTCCCACACATCAGCACGATCACCGTCAATCGGCTTGGCCGGCGCGAAATCGACGCCATGATCGATCGCATCGTCGGCAACCAATTCCTGCCACCCGCTATCCGCGAGGACATGATTGACCGGACTGACGGCATTCCTTTGTTCATCGAGGAGATGACGAAAGCAATCCTCGAGACCGAGAGCGAGGAAGAGGCACGAAGAACGGCCGCCGTGATCCCCTCGTCGAGGCTTGAAATCCCCGCGACGCTTCACGCATCCTTGATGGCGCGTCTCGACCGGCTCGGTCCCGCCAAGGAGCTGGCGCAGATCGGTTCTGCGATCGGCCGTGAATTCCCACATGCGCTTATCGAGGCGGTCGCCGGCAAATCGCGGGCAGAGCTGGAGGTCGCACTGCATCGGCTGATCAGTGCCGGCTTGCTATTCCAGCAAGGGGTCCCGCCGCACGCGCATTATCTGTTCAAACATGCCCTGATACAGGACGCCGCCTACAGTACGCTGCTGCGCGAGCACCGCCGCGTCTTGCATGCCAGCATCGCGGAGACCCTTGAAGCTCGTTTTCCAGACAGAGTCGAGCGGCAGCCGGAGCTCCTGGCGCGCCATTGCGCCGAAGCCGGACTGCTCGAAAAAGCGGCCGGCCTCTGGGCAAAGGCGGGACAACGGTCGCTGGAACGCGCAGCGTTGCCGGAAGCTGCCGAGCAGCTCAGTCGAGCGCTTTCCCTGATCGCCGCGTTGCCTTCCACGCCGGCGCTCAGGCGCGAAGAAATCAAGCTGCAGGTGGCGCTGATCACCCCGCTGATGCATTTTCGGGGCTACGGCGCCCCCGAAACCAAGGCGGCTGCCCTTCGCGCGCGAACGCTGATCGAGCAGGCGGAAGAGCGCGGCGAAGCGCCAGAGGATCCGCTGCTGCTGTTTTCCGTGCTGTACAGTTTCTGGGTTGCGAACTTCAACGGTTTCCACGCCGACGCCGTGACCGAACTCGCTGCGCAATTTCTGAGGCGCGCCGAGGAACAGAAGGCTGCAACGCAGCAGATGCTGGGCCACCGGCTCGTTGGTGTCTCTCAGGCAACGGTCGGAAACCTTCCCGAAGCGCTCGCGCATTTCGATCGCGCGATCGCATCTTACGATCCCGTCGAGCATCGGCAGCTCGCGGCGCAGTTTGGACAGGATATCCGGATCGCCGCGCTTTGCTATCGCTCCTGGATCCGCTGGATGCTCGGCTATCCGGACGCCGCGCTCGTTGATGCGAAAAGCGCCGTCAGCGAAGCCCGCGAAGTCGGCCAGGGAGTTCCCTTGATGTATTCCCTGTATTTCACATCATACGCACTTATCCATTGCGGCGAATACGAAGCCGCGAAAATGCAACTCGACGAGCTTGTTCCGTTGGCGACAGAGAAGAATGCCGCGCAGTGGAGAGGCGGCGGCATCATGCACCGGGGTTGCATACAGGCACTGACTGGCAAAGCATCCGATGCGATTGCCACGATCCCCTCCGGCATAGCGGCCTGGCAATCGAGCGGCTCAGTCGTTTTCGTGCCTTGGTACGTGTCCCATATGGCAAGAGCATGCGGTGAACTGGGGCGGCTCGACGATGCGCGGCGGCATATCGACGACGCCTTGAAGGCGATCGAGACGACCGGCGAGACGTGGTGCGAATCCGATGTCCGTCGCACGGCCGGGGAAATCGCATTGCTTGGTCCCGAGCCGGATGTCTGCAAGGCAGAAGCGCATTTCGCCCGGGCGCTAGCGGTTGCGCAGGAGCAAAAGGCAAAATCCTGGGAACTGCGGGCGGCCACGAGTCTCGCGCGGCTCTGGCGCGATCGAGGCGACCATAAAGAGGCCAGCCAGTTGCTGGCGCCCGTTTACAATTGGTTTGGCGAGGGATTTGAAACGCTCGACCTCAAGCAGGCCAAGCGCCTACTCCATGAGCTCGCTTGAGGCATGGCGACGAACGAACGGTTGTCTGTTTATGGGCCCATCGCGGCCAAGCTGCGGTTAAAGACGATCGGTGTCAGAGCCAAGCGGACATTGACGGAGATTTATGAGTACGCGCCCCAGCCTTCGGATGCGCTGTAACGATCACCCGTTAGCTCTTTACACGGATGCGGTGATCCACGTTTACCAATCTCTTGAGACTAAGCCGCTGCCTGAGCCAAAAAAGAAGTCTCCGCAGTCAGCTTGCGGCGTTGCGCCATAATACCGCTCTCTCACCCGTTATTGTCCGCTCGCTACCCCGCGCGGGACGACTTGCGCTCGCCGGTCACGGCGTTTTCGGCCGCCCGGTTCATCAGCGAGGCGTAGTCGTGGCCGAACAGCACTTCGCAAAAGCGGATCGCGGCCTTCACCTGCTGCTGGCGGAAAGCGCGGGCCCGCGCGTCGCCGCCGCGCAGCGACTGCACCAGCCCCTCGGTCGACTGCTCGACATAATGTTGCAGGTCCGAGAAGGTCCGCAGCGTCACCTCGTTGATGGCGAGCTCGCTGGCATAGGTACGGCAGACCGCGACAAAATCGATCAGGGCGGCGGCGTCCTCGACCTCGGACATGTCGATCTTTGCCCCTGCCGCGATGTCCTTGTCGGCACGCTGGCGCAGGATGCGGCGAACCCGGCCCGGCACGCTGTCGATTTCCGACTGCAGCGCATTGGAGGTGTCGGCGCGGACCGAGGTGAGCTGGCGGCCCCAGGTGGAGTCGTTGCGCAGATCGAGCTCGGTGCGCAGGCCGCGGACGCCGTCATGCAGGGTCTTGAGCTGCTCGCTGACATAATCGAAATGTCCGCGCTTGATGTCGGTGCGCAGACAGGCTGCGACGAATGACAGATCATGCAGCGCGATGGTGACGGCGATGCCGTAAGGCGTTGCCGCGACCCGCAGCTCGTCGTCGGAGGCCGCCATCTTGATGGCGAGGCGGATGATCTGCCATGGCGCGGCGAGCCGCTGCGCAATCAACGACAGCGCGAACGGCAGCAGTTGCGGCGTCTGCAGCGACGGCAGCTTGAGCGCGTCCATCGCGGAGGCGATCTGGGAATCGGAAAGCACCCTGATCTGGCTCGGCAGCCGGCTGCCCAGGGTTTCCAGCGCCTCGCGGGCCTGCAACACGAGGCCAATCGGCAGCAGGTCCTCGACAACGCTCGGCGGGCCCACGCGCGCCAGCGCGCGCTGACGGTCGTCCTGCATCGGCCCCGCGACCTTGATGATGGCTTCCGCAGCCGCAAGCTGGAACTTGCGCGCGGCGATCTCCATCGGACCGCTCTCCGTGGCAGCCGCCAGCGCCCTCTCGAATTCGCGGGCGGCCTCGGGCGCCCCCTCGCGGGCCAGCCACTGCCAGATCGGCAGCAGCGAGGCACGCCGGAGCTGGCCTGGGCGGGTCGGGAAATTGGTCTCGGCGAGGAACGGCTCGAGCGGCCGGAACAGGAGCCGCGCCGGATCGTCACTGCGCGGTTGGATCTGCTCGTCCTGCTCGGCCCCGCGCACGATCTTGCGCAGTTGCTCCAGGACCAGATTGGCGACGGCGACGTCGTCGCCGCGTTCGACGGCGCGCTCCAGCTCCCGCATCAGCAGCGCCTGCGATTGCGGCGGAAGCTGCGCGAGATAATCCCTCAGCCGCTCGGTCGATTTCTGGCTCATGCCCGGTCGTGAAAGCTAGGTGCCCGGCAAGCGCCGCAGCCCGTCCGCCCGCGATGATAGAGGGGGGCGCGTTAAGAAGCCGTTTAGGAATAATGACGGTCGCGCCGCCCAAAAGGCTGCGCCGCGTCCGCACGGCAAATCGCACATGATGTCTGCGAAGATTGTCCGCGAGCTCTCCTCGCCTCCCCCGCAAGCGGTGCTGTCCTCATTCGGACACTTGCTCCGGCGAACCAGGACACTTGTCAAACAGACGGGAAAAAAGTGGCAGTTTATTTACGTTCGATTCACACAGGTGATTTCTGGAACAGCCCGCTGATTCGATCCTTTCGGGACTGGGCAGGGTGTTTCATTAAGATCAAATTACAGCCCAGAAGGGGCCGTCAATTATCGGCAAGCGGCGGTTCGGCGTGAGAATGGGAATAAAGAACGGCTCCAGCATCGCCTCCAAGGGTGCTGGGGCCGTTTCTTTGCGCCCCACAGGAACGAGGCGTGTCGGCTGGCGGTTGTTTTATGTCCGGCGTCCCCGCCGGGCACGTCGGATGACGTATGTAAACTCGGTCCCGGCTTGCGCCCCCTCGCTGGGGCCGTTTCTTCTTCACGGTTAGGAACAGCCCCGGTGACGTTCCGTTGTCGCGTGGTCCCGGTGCTCAAAACGGACAGCACTTGGACACGGCCTCAGCGTTCCCCCGGCGCTGGGGCCGCTTCTTTGGGGTGAAGAAGAAAGGTTCGGCTTTCGCCAGGCCTCGTAGTTCAAGCCGACTTGCAATTAGCGCCATCACGGTTCTCCACCATCAATTACAGTGAAGTTGCGCGTCACGCGCACTGGCCGGTTCGGCTCCCGCGGCAGCACGGCATCCAGCAAATCACCGATAGTCCAAACCCGCTCAGCAATACCAAGCGCGACAGCTGGCGTAGTCCGCAGCGCCTCATGCACGCGGCAGAGATAATGGTGAGCCACGTACAGGCCCACAGCAGCGGCGTGGTGATCCAGCTGCTTTGAAAAGCCGTTGGTGAGGCGGGCAAAGCGCGTCTGCGTCGCGTCCACTCTTCAGCGCGATCCCGCCCGCTCCGTTGGGGCAAGTATATAATATTGTTTGGATACGACGCGATTGATGGTGACGTCGGCAAATAGCTTTCAGGTCGCGGATGATTGAAGCCCCCCAGCGCGCAGCCATTCGGTCATGCTCGCGCCAGCCTCAGCTTGCCGGGCTAGCTTCAGGAGCGCTTCTCTCTCGATACCTGGGGCGAGCGCTTCGGCCTGTTCG
Organism: Bradyrhizobium sp. Pha-3; assembly: GCF_042258615.1. Classification (GTDB taxonomy): domain Bacteria; phylum Pseudomonadota; class Alphaproteobacteria; order Rhizobiales; family Xanthobacteraceae; genus Bradyrhizobium. Next base: position 6,301,522 of record NZ_CP170152.1, read on the forward strand.
CGTAGCTCTCTGGCTCTCTCAACAAGGCGCGCTTCAAGTGAATTGGTGTGTCTGACCCGACGTCGAATTTGGCCCATGTGACCTTTTTCCTCGCTCAGTTCCTTACGGGAACGGGGCTGTAAATCGACATGGGAACGCAAAGTTCCTATTGGGCTTCCTTCATGGTCCGCTCGACTTCATCGGCTAGCGTCCGGTGATGTGCGGCCAACCTAGCGAACAGTTCTTTCTTCGACTTATTGGTCGCCAGCTTGCTGATTAGCTCGCACTCTTCCGCCTCGACACGAAGCTTCTCCAAGTGCGCCTGCATGTCCTTCATGGGCCGTCTCCCGAGATCGGGGGATGATTGCACGGGGAACAAGCCGCACAATACGACTTCTGGAACTCCGTTCACCCACGGAGAACCCCGGGGATTGGATCTAAATCCTTTGATCCAGATCATGGGTACTGGCCGAAATAGGCCACTCGCCAAATCGAAACCGGCCACCGATTAGGAACGTTTGATGCCCGGGAAAATTAGGCAATTGGCGACGGCGCTATCCTGCCCCCAAAGTCTGCCGCCGCCCTCAGTCCCAGCGCCAACCTTCCCCGGGGCGCTGGGACTTATTCTTTTAGGCCATTCGCAGATACGAAACAGGCCACTCGGCATAGAGGTTGGACTTGCCGTCACGCTGGGGTTGCGTCCGAAAAAAAGCTGGCATGCCCTAAAGATGTGGGTCGAGTTGATGGTGGCGCTTGCTGAACCGAAGGACACTCCGGCAGGAGTGCATGCTGGAGTTGAACTGCCCGAAAAATGAAAGAGGCTGCCAACTGAGGCGGCGTAATCAAAGCTATGCCGCCCGTTTGAAAATCTTACAGGCGGCATGGCCTTCCAGCCCGAGAGGGTACAAACAAAATCCCGGTCATATTGGGTACGGACGCAGGGACGAAAGGTTCAAGGCCGCTAACTGAGGCGGACTTACTCTTCCTCAGACCAGGTCAGTTTCTCGCAGTTCAAGCACCTTCTGAGGCGGTAGGTCTTACCCTCTCGGCTATCGAGGATCGACATCGCAAGGGTCGGTCCGCCGCAGCGGTTGCAGGCATGAAAATTGATGGGTTGCGGCCTTTGCTCGCCAGCGTCCAGTAGATTGCTCATTGTCCACTTTCACGGAAGGTGGACTCATAAGTTACAAAGTGAACACTCGTTCCTGGAACGACGAGCAGAATTCTCAAATGGCATGGAACGGTTTCAAGACGGCTGTTCTGGTTCCGACAGAAAGCGGGAGCGCACCGCCTTCGCGACGGCGATTCAACCGAATTCCATCATACCCTACACCGCCGGCAGCACGAGTTCGGCGCGCAGACCGCCGATCGGCGCGTCGTTCAGCGCGAGCTTGCCGCCATAGAGGCCGGCGAGATCGGTCACGATCGAGAGACCAAGCCCCGAGCCGGGCTTCGATTCGTCGAGCCGCTGGCCGCGCCGCGACACCTGGGCGCGCTCGGCCTCCGACAGGCCGCGCCCGTCGTCGTCGACCATAATGCGCAGCCTGGGACCTGCGCCCGACGCCTCCGGCGGGACCACGCTGACCTCGATGAAGACCTGGGAAGCCGCCCATTTGCAGGCGTTGTCGACGAGATTGCCGACCATCTCCTCGAGGTCCTGCCGTTCGCCGCGAAACCGTGCCGCCGGGTCGGCCTTCGCCTCGATCGCGAGGTCGCGATCGCGATGGATCTTCTCCATGGTCCGGCGCAGCGCCTCGATCACAGGGGCGACATCGGTGATGGTGCTGACAATGGTGGCACGGGCAGCGATCCGCGCGCGCTCCAGGTGATGCGCGACCTGGTCACGCATCAGGTCGGCCTGCTCCAGCACCTTGCTGGCGAAGGGATCGCCGGCATGCGCGCCCGCTTCGTTCACGATCACCGACAGCGGCGTCTTGATCGCATGGGCGAGATTGCCGACATGGGTGCGCGAGCGCTCGACGATCTCCCGGTTGGCATCGATCAGCGCGTTGGTCTCGCGCGCCAGCGGCGCGATCTCGACCGGAAACCGGCCCTCCAGCCGCTCGGCGCGGCCGGAGCGAATGTCCGCAATCGCGTCCGAAATGCGCTTGAGCGGCGCAAGGCCATAGCGCACCTGGAAGATCGTGGTCAGCAGCAGCACGATGCCCAGGGCGGCGAAGGTGCCGCCGAGATAATAGTCGAAGCTGCGCGTCTCATCGAAGATCTCGGTGGCATCGCCGGCGACGCTGACCAGGAACTTACCGTCGGCGCCGAGATCGACCGGCCGCTCGACCACGCGCAGGCTCTGGCCTTCGGGTCCGTCGACATAGCCGAGGCGGACGCCGGCGGCGGTCAGCTCGGCGCCGTGCTCCTCGAGCTTCGGCAGCTTCTTGTCCCACAGCGAGCGGGAGGCGCGGGTCTCGCCCTTTTCGGTGTCGGTGCGGGTGATCTGCCAGTACCAGCCCGACAGCGGCAGGTCGAACAGCGGCTCGCCGAGCGACTGGAACTGGCGGTCCGCCGGCTCGTCCGGCGTCGCCACCTCGGCGATCAGGGTGCGCAGATAGAGATTGAGCCGCCGATCGAAGGCGCGCTCGGTGGCGTCGCGATAGACCGACGACAGGATGACGCCGGTGATCGCCAGGATCACCACCACCCAGGCGGTCGCCGAGACGAACAGGCGGGTCGCAAGCGAGCTACCGCCCATCAGGACACAGGCTCGAACAGCGTGTCAGCGGCAACAGACATCAGGGATTCCAACATTGGCGAATCCAGTCCTCCCGGCGCGGATCATGCCAATGCCCGTGTACGCCGATCAAGCGCTCTAAGAGCATGATCCGATTGAATAGGATATGCTCTCATCCCTTTGTTTGGTCGTGTCTTCTTCACCTGAGCGAACCGGTTATCCACTTCGCTCGAAAGCGCTTTAAGTCGGCGGCGACAGCATGTAGCCCAAGCCCCGAACAGTCTGGATGATATCGACTTCCAGCTTCTTGCGGATGCGGCCGACGAACACCTCGATGGTGTTGGAGTCGCGGTCGAAGTCCTGATCGTAGAGATGCTCGACCAGTTCGGTGCGCGAGACCACCCGCCCGGTGTGGTGCATCAGATAATCGAGCAGATTGTACTCGTGCGAGGTCAGCTTGATCGGGTTGCCGTTGACGGTAACGCGCTTGGTGCGGGTATTCAGCGCCACCGGCCCGCAGACCAGCTCGACCTGGGCATGCCCGGTCGCGCGGCGCAGCAGCGCACGGATCCGCGCCAGCACCTCCTCCAGATGGAAGGGTTTTGCGACATAGTCGTCGGCGCCGGCATCGAACCCCTGAACCTTGTCGCTCCAGCGGTCGCGCGCGGTGAGAATCAGCACCGGCATCACCCGCTTGTTCCGCCGCCAGGCTTCGAGCACCGAGATACCGTCCATCTTCGGCAGGCCGATATCCAGCACGACCGCGTCGTAGGGTTCGCTGTCGCCAAGGAAATGCCCCTCCTCGCCGTCGAACGCGCGATCGACCACATAGCCGGCGTCCGTCAGGGCGGTGGTGAGCTGGCGGTTCAGATCCGGGTCATCCTCAACGACGAGCAGACGCACTTTAGCCTCCGAGAGTGAGCATTACGATATTCCGGCATCAAATGAGGCTCCCAGCCGTGAACGGCCTATGAATGGAGCCGCAGGCGAAACCTTATTTTTTCGTCAGGTGCACCATCCCGGGAACCCGCGCAAGCGCGACAGGTTCCCGCAAAGAGATGCGCGCCAAGCGGGATTGAGTTTCAATATCAGGTATCTTGATACCGTCATTTGCCAACAAGTGGACGCGTCATGCTGGTCACAGTCGGCTGGCAAGTTAACCTTCGGCGACCATTTCCATGTCGCTGGCACGAGTGATGCGCTAATCCAGCCGGGGGTCGTCTGCGGTACAGGACCGGGAATACGTTGTTGCCTATTTCACAGATTCGGAAGTTCGGCGTGATTGCGGGCTGGCTCGCGCTTGCATTTATCGCCTTCGTGACGCTGTCGCCGATCCAGGACCGTCCGTCGTTTTTCCCTCCTCAGACCGAGCGCTTCGCCGCATATGCAGTGATGGCGATGGCCTTTGTGCTGGGTTACCCGCGGCGTACCGCGCTGATCGTGCTCTTTGTCGTCTTCAGCTCGTTCACACTCGAAGCGATGCAACTGCTCACACCGGACCGTCACGGCCGCCTGCTTGACGCGATCGTCAAGGTGTCGGGAGGTCTTGCCGGCATCGGCGCGGGTCACCTCTTCCTGCTGGTGCTGCGCAGCCAGTTCGGCCGGTTGAGTTCGCGCGCGGACGCAGCCTAGCCTTCCGCCGTTTTGGGCATGATCTCCGCGCAAACGCGTTCCGCGTTTGTCGCGACGGAAAACCGCTTCGCACTTTTCCGGATCATGCCCTATCGCCGGCGCGGATGCGCCTTCTGGTGCCACGCCCAGGCCGAGCGAATGATGTAGCCGAGATCCGACCGGCTCGCCTTGAAGCCGAGGCCGCTCTCCGACCTGGAGGGATCGGCGACCAGGATCGGCGGATCGCCGGCCCTGCGTTCGCGCACCACGCTCGGCACCGCTTCACCGGTCTCGGCGCGGATCGCGTCGAGCACCTCGCGCACCGAATAGCCGGTGCCGGTGCCGAGGTTGAACACACCGCCGGCGCTCCCCTTTAACAGCAGCTCGAGTGCTGCGATATGGGCGGCGGCGAGATCGTCGACATGGATGTAGTCGCGCACCGCGGTGCCGTCAGGCGTCTCATAATCTTCGCCGAAGATGGCAAAGTCCGGCACGTGCCCGAGCAGCGCCATCAGCGCGCGCGGAATCAAATGCGTCTCGGGATCGCGGAGCTCGCCGATGGTGCCTGATGCATCGGCGCCGCAGGCGTTGAAGTAGCGCAGGCAGACCGATTTGAACCGATAGGCGGCGCGATAATCATGGAGCATCTGCTCGATCATGAACTTGGAGCGGCCGTAGGGATTGACGGTCGGCCCTGCGGCACTTTCCGGAATGGGATCGCGCCCGGCATTGCCATAGACGGCGCCGGTAGAGGAAAACACCAGGCGGTCGCAACCTGCCTCACGCATGCCGCGCAGCAGGCCGAGCGTGCCGGCAACGTTGTTGCCGTAGTATTTCTGCGGATCCGCGACGGACTCGCCGACCGCGCTGAACGCGGCGAAGTGCATCACGGCCAGCGCATCGTGCTCGCGGATGGTGGCGGCGATCTTGTCGTGATCGGCGACGTCGCCGGTCACGAGCGGTCCCCATTGCACGAAATTGCGATGACCGGTGGAGAGGTTGTCGTAGACGACGGGGAGAAACCCGGCCTCGGCGACCGCCTTGGCGCAATGGGATCCGATGTATCCCGCGCCGCCCGTGATGAGGATCGAACCCCTGCTCGCCATCGAAAATGCCGTCCCTGCGCGGACCAATCCCGCGCCTCAACAAACGCAATGATGGGTACGACATTCCGTCCGGCGCGGCAAAACGACGATGGGAATAGCGTTAAGACCGAACGGATTTACCGCCGCAACGACGGTCGACACGCCCCCAGCGGATGCGCGCGAGCGCTCCGTTAACCAAGCCGGATTGCCGCGCCGGCAAGCCTTTCGGCTGTCGAATGATAACGCGCGTGGAGCTCGACGGACCGCCACTCCATCGCGCTTGCGGGCCATTTTTCCCGCGGTTTCGGTGGACGCCGGCGTCAGATGAAGCGGTAGCTGCGGCGCGGGATTTCTTGTTCTCCTGCAGGCATGGTTAGCCTGATGTGAAGCAGCCGGATCGCTTTGCCAATCTAGACCGTCACGCGCTGCCGGGGTGCGATCCCGCACCAGCTCATGACGAGATCGGCGAGCGTCTTGATCTCGATATCCGCGGGCGTACCGCTGGCGAAATCGGCAACCGATTGTCCCAGCGCGACGGCGCGAACATAGGCCGAGCGGCTTCCGATCGTCGGCCCGATCTCTTCGTCGAGCGTATCCAGCTCCTCGATCAGCTGCTGGCCCTCGAGCGTGCGCTGGTCGACGCGGTTCGGCACGATCATGGCACGGAGCGCGGTTCGCCGCGTCGCGCGCACCTCGCGCACGATGTCGAGCGTCCTTGCGGTGGCCTCGATGTCGAGGCCGGACGGCGTACATGGCATCAGCACGATATTGGCGACCGCGAGCACGGCGCCCAGCACCCGGTCGTTGGGCGCGGAATCCACGACGATGATCTGATGCGGAATCTGGCGCATCAGCTTGGCCCATTCGGCAACCGGCCGGGTTTCCGGATCAAGCTGGTAGACGGGGAACGACAAATTGCCGGGCTCGGCCCAGTGACAGGCGGACGCCTGGGAGTCGGCGTCGACCAGTCCCACCACGCCCGTACGCCGATCCAGTTCTGCGGCCAGCAAGACCGCAAGCGTCGTTTTACCGACCCCGCCCTTGCGCTGGGCAACCGAGATGACAAGCGGCATCGCTAGCTCCTGGCGTTAGCCCCCATGCGTGCGCAGGAGGACACCCTCATCAACGAGCGTCAGCATCCGCGGCAGACAGACCCGCTTTGCGTCGTAATTGTCTCGCACAAAGCTCCTCGCCTTCATCCGCATCTTTTTGAAGGCTTTCGGTCGTGACAGCACCGAGACTACCTGATCCGACAGCGCATCAATATCAAAAAACGGCGCCAGCAGGCCGTTGCCGTCCGAGATGATATCGCGAAGCGGAGCCGTGTCGGATGCCACCACCGCACATCCCGCACTCATGGCTTCCAGCAGCGACCATGACAGCACGAAGGGATAGGTCAGATAGACGTGCACCGAGGAGATCTGAAGCAGCGCGAGATACTGTTCCCGGGGGATCCGGCCGAGGAAATGCACGCGGCGCAGGTCGATGTCCGACCTGATCTCGTCCAGGAACATCGACTTCCAGCTCGAGCCCTTGGGCGGGTTCGCGCCGTAGGATGTCCCGCTGCCGCCGACGATCACCACCTGCGCATTCGGCCGCGCGGCCAATATCCGCGGCAGCGATCGCATGAAGATATGGAATCCGCGCACCGGCTCGAGATTGCGCGAGACGTAGGTGATCACCTCGTCGTCCGCCGACAGTGTCGCGCCGTTCGGAAGCTGAAACCTGGCGACGGGATTGGGCTTCACCTCGTCGGTGTCGACGCCCTCGTGGATGACTTCGATCTTGCTCTGAAACTCGCTGGGAAAGGTCGACCTCTGCCATGGCGTCGGCGAAACGCCGGAATCGCATTCCGTGAGCGCCAGCAGCGTCGTCGCGTTCTTCAGATGGAGTGCGACATTGCCGTCGAGTCCCGTCATCGGAAACTCGGGATCGAAGCCGACGTCCCTGCCCTCGGCGCCGTAATAGAATTCGCAATAGAGGATGATCCGCGCTTTCGGAAACATCGTGCGCAGCGGCAGCGTCTCACCCCAACCGGGGTGCGCGAAGATCAGATCGGGCACGAAGCCCTGCCCCGACAACGACGACAGCGCATACAGGACCTCTTCGGCACGCCGCGCCTCGACATCGAAGCGGCGGGCAAAGGGATGGACCATCGCGGAGTCCGACTTGGTCGTCGAATATTTCAGCAGCCGGATATCCCGCGTCGTGCTCGCGGTCGATGAACCGACCGCAACGACCTTGTTTCCGGGCTGCTCCGCGAGCGCGCGCGCAATGTGGCGGTACTGGGCTGGAAAGTTGTTGTGGACGAAGAGGACGTTCATTGGCGGGCGGGCGCGCCCCCCGGCCGCGCGGTCTTCGATTGGGGTCAGACTCGAGATCATGACCGGCAGGGTGTCTTCGATATGCACGTGCGAACTATCTCACCGGATTAACATTAAGCCCCCTTCTATCACATCAATTTTTGGGGCACACTGTGTGAGAAACATATCGACCCATTCCGTTAGGCTCGCAGGCGACCATGAACGAACAGATTCAGCAGAAAACCATTGACCTGGCACGAGGGCTTTTCCTGGTTCGCTACAATGGCGCGGAAGACAAGACATCACCTCCGGTGGTGCGCGTCTATGCCGATCGCGCCAGCCTTAACAATTGTAACATTATTACCGGGCCCGATGCGGCCAATGGAACCCTGTTTGCGCCCGAGACCGCGCTGGTCGTGTCGGTCGCCCGGCCAAGCCGTTTGATCGTCGAGGTCACGGCGGGGCGCACCGGCGGGTCGACCGCCGCCAATATCAAGATCGAGCCCCTGACCCAGGGACAACCGGCCGTGCAGCCGATCGGTCAGCCGGCCAGCCAGCCATCCGACACCTACGAGCCCGAGGCCGGCCCCGAGGAACTGAGCGACCTCAAGCTGCTCGCGCATGTCGCGGGTTTGGGGGATGTGGCGGTCGGCCCGAATACGTGGGTCGCAGGACCGGCCGCGCCGGCGCGCATCGAGGGAATTTCGCTCGAATGGCCGAACAAGCCGCATGATCTGAACCTGCAATACGCGGTCAAGTTCGCCAGGCCGCAGCGCGGCGACAACCAGTTCGTTCCGCTCGGAACCTTTGCCGGAACCCGGGGACGCGCGCTGGCCATCACGGGGTTCTCGCTGGAAGCCACGGGCCCCGGCGCGGATCGCTACGCCATCGCCGCCGAAACCATCTTCCTCGGGGCTCCCGCCCTGCGCGTAACCGGGAACCGGATTGTGGTGTCGGGCCCTTCAGGCCGGGAACCCCTGGTGGGCCTCAAGCTCAGCCTCGAAGAGCACCGGGCGCAGGCAGCGCCCCTGGCGCCTCGGCAGCCAAGGCACGCTGAACCCGCTCCCCCGATGCCGCGCCAGGAGGCACCGCGCCTCGAGGGACGGGTACGCGTATTCCGGAGCCGGCAGAACGCCGTCAAGACGGCGGGCTGACCATGCGGGCAGACAAGGGCGACATTTGACCGCCGACGCGCGCAGGATCGCCTTTACGTCCAGAACGCTCCACCACGTCGATCTCGAGCGAGCCGCTGTCGGGGCGCTCGAGGCACGTGATTTCCGTCGCGCGTTCGCGCTCGCCGACCGCCGCTGCCGGATCTTGCCGCATCCGGGCGCCCGTGCCCATTTGCTGCGCGCAGAAGCGCTGTTTCGCCTCGATCTCAAGGATGCAGCGGTCGCCAGCGTCGCCAGGGCGCTCGAACTCGAACCGGACGATCTTGCCGCCGCGCGGCGGATGATGGCTTGGGGCGACGGCCTTGCGCAGATCGAAGCCGCGCGAAGCGTCGCGCGGCGCGATGACGATCCGGATTCAGTCAGGAGCGCGCTCCTGCTGCTCGAGCAGAACGGTCAGGACAGTTGCGCGCGCATCGACTTCCTCGATGAGGAGGTGAAGGGATGGGTGACGTGGCGAGGAGCTGATGACCCCCACCTTTCGCTGGCGCAAGCGGATCAATCCAGCACCGTCCAGCTTCCCGCCGATCCCCGTCACAGGTTTGCGCTCTATGGGCGACGCGCTGCGAGCTTCCGCCTGATGCGGCCGGCATCCGCGACCTCGCAACGCCTCGAGATCGCGCAGGCGGGCCGCATCATCGCGAGCATCCAACTCCCAGCCAACCGCGCGCCGGATCGTCGCAACGCGCCACAACGGCCGCCTCGCTCTGATAGCGCCGAGGCTTCGCCGCTCACCATCATCATCCCGGTCTACCGGGATCTGGCCGCGACGCGTGCCTGCATCGAGAGCGCATTGACGGCCGTGGCCTGCACGCCGGGCGCGACCATCGTCGCCGTCGATGATGCGTCGCCCGAGCCCGACATCAAGCGCCTGCTCGGCGAACTGGCATCCGAGCAGCGCATCCGGCTGCTGACCAACGCACACAATCTGGGCTTTGTCGGCGCGGTCAACCGGGCGCTTGCCGAGACCGATACCGGCGACGTCGTGCTGCTGAACTCGGATACGACGGTGCCGAAATACGCGCTGCAGCGCTTGCGAAGTGCCGTGCAATCGACGCCGGGCGTGGGCACCGCGACCCCGCTCTCCAACAACGGCGAATATACCAGCTTTCCAATTCCGAACCGGTCGAACCCCCTGCCCTCGCCCGACGAGCTGGAATTGCTGGACGAGCTTGCCGGCGCGGCAAATTCCGGGATCGCCATCGACATTCCCAACGGCATCGGGTTCTGCCTCTACATCACCCGCGAATGCCTCGACGCCGTGCATGAACTCTCCGACGACTTCTATCGCGGCTACCTTGAAGACGTCGACTTCTGCCTGCGCGCCGCGGAGGCCGGCTTCCGCAATGTGTGCATCCCGGCGGTCTTTGTCGGACACGAAGGCTCGCGCTCGTTCCTTGGCGAGAAGCGTTCGCTGGTGCTGCGCAATCTTCGCGTGCTCGAGCACCGCTACCGGCGCTATGCGACGGAGTGCGCGGCGTTCCTGCTTGCCGATCCACTCCGCGATTGCCGCGCGGCGCTTGAGCTCAAGCTGCTCGCCAACGAACGGCGCGCCGCCGGCCCGCACGTCATCCTCTGCGGCTCCGCCGTTGGCCGCGAGATTGCCATCAGGCGGTGCCGGCAGCTTGCGGCACAAGGCAGGCGCGGTCTGATCGTTCACTTCCGCGCCGAGGGACGACGCCAGCTGGCTGCGATCTTCGCTCCGGACGGCGGAGCCCCGCAGTCGATCGCACTCGACGTTGCGACGCCCGAGGGGCGCGACGCCCTTCTGAAGCTTCTCGCCGATCTCCAGATCCGCTCGCTCGAGATTGCGGAACCGGACCGCATCCCCGGCGCATGTCTCGCGCAGCTCACGCAACATTTCGCCTACGAGCTGCTGATCACCGACACCAGACTTGCGGTGCGCGCCGCGATTGGATCCGGCCTCCATCCGGACTGGACGGGTCTTGTCGAACGGGCCCGAGGCGTGATCGCGATCGGCGAAGAGGGGGCAGCCTTTTCGGTCTCGGTTCTCGGCCTGCAAGTGGTCAGGCCGAGCGACCCGCCGGCGCGGCCCGCACGGCATCCTGCCGTGGACGGCCCGACGCGTCTCGGCCTGCTTGTCCTGCACGGCAGCGCGGCGGAATTTCGCTTCGTCAAAGCGCTCAGCGATCAAATCGCCAATACCAATACAGACACCGAGATCATCGTGCTCGGCACCACCCTCGACGATCTCAAGCTGATGCAGCGGGCGAACGCGATGGTCTCCGGCGAAATCGCCGTCGACGACGTTGCGACGCTGATCGACGGTCACGGCATCACGAAACTGGTTCTCGACATCGGCGAACCGGCCTTCGGGCATCCGCTGGTCGACGCGCTGCTGGCGAGCGGATTGCCGGCCGCCGCGACGGAATGGCTTCCGACACCACCGGGACGCGGCCGCAAGACCGACCTGAAGCTGCAGCCCGGCCTTGATGCCGATGATGCGGTTGCCGCCGTCCTCGACTGGGTGGCCGAGGACGTGCAGTTACATCCCGATCGGAGGAGCAGTCGGCACAGGCGGGAGGTTGGCGCGCGGCTTCCATGATCGCGGCGGCCATGCGAGCGAAGAGAACGGCGTCGAATCCAGCCCCAGCAGCGGGCTGTAATAGGGATCGTCGAGCAGCACCTCGCCCCACTTCGCGCGCAGCATCGCCAGCTCGTGCCCGAAGCGTGCCTTGCGGTCCGGCGCGGAATCGCGGCCCCGGCTTGCCGACTCCAGGTGAACGAGTTTCGCGTCCGGCGTGAACACGATCCGCTTTCCGAGCTGGCGCAGCTTCAGGCACAGATCGATATCGTTGAAGCTGATCGGAAAGCGGATCTCGTCCATGCCGCCGACGGCGACGAAATCGCGCTTGCGCATCAAGAGGCACGCGGCCGTCACCGCCGAACATTCGTGCGCCACCTGGAGCAGATCGCCGTAGCCGGGATCACCATCCATCCGGTCGTTGAAGGCGTGCGCGGCCGAGAAATTGGCGCCCAGCACCACGCCGCCATGCTGCACGACGCTGCTCGGCCAGAGCAGCTTTGCGCCGACCGCTCCGACATCGGGAGCGGACAGCCGCCACAGCATCTCCGCCAGCCAGCCGTCGTCGAGCGCCTGGACGTCGTTGTTGAGGAAGCAGATGTTCTCCGTGTCGACGCAATCGACGGCAGCGTTGTTGATGGCCGCGAAGTTGAACGGCCCTTCGACCGAAATGACATCGATCTCGTCCGCTGAGAGACCCTCCAGATAATCCAGCGCTTCCGGTTCGCTCGAGCTGTTATCGACGACGAGAATCCGGGCGTTGGTCTCATGTGCGGCCGGCAGGACCGTCTCGATGCAGCGCTTGAGCAGTTCGGCGCGGTTTCTGGTCGGGATGATGATGGTGGTGCGCTCGCTCCAATCGACCGCGCGCCTGACCCGCACGGCTGGAAGAAGTCCTGCTTTCCGCGGCTCGACATTCGCCTCGACGCCAGTCCTGGCAAAATATGCCTGGCTTGCAGCGACCAGTTCGGCGGTTGCGGCGGACGCATCAATTCGCGGTAACGCCGCAACCGATCCCGGCAGATGATAGATTCGCTCAGCCTCCGCGCAGTCAATGAAAATGTCGTAGAGCGACGCCGCCGATCGCAGCGCTTCCACGGCCCGTTCCCTGCGCACCGCAAAGCAATACGCGCCATAGCCCTGCTCGAGTGCACGTTCGCGATCGAACGCCGAGAACGCCAGCGGCCAGACAGCGCCGGCGCCGCCCGAGACCTCGACGTCGCCATAGACGAGATCGCAGCCGGGCTCGGATGCGAACACATCGGCGAAGCGCTGCAAGGCATCTTCAGCGAGGATCGTTCCGCTCAGGCAGAAGACGAAGAACGCGCTGTTGGCGGCATCGCCGTCAACGAACTCGCGCGCAGCGCCGGAATCGAACTGACTGAATCCCCGCGCCGGCAGAGACACCGCCGACCAGGCCGGGTGCCGCTGGGCCTCCAAGCTCTCGATGCTTTCGTCCACCCTGGCATCCCCGATCAGGACGACCGCGGCCTCGGATGGAACATCAGACGGTGCTGTCGGTGTTGTCGGCGAGAAGCGCTCTTTCCAGCTGCGATAGGTGTGAAACGGCACCGAGGCAGGCAAAAGCTGATCGAACAATTGTCCGCGCAGCCGCTCGCTATCCCAGCGCCCAAGCTCCGCGATGGTCTGCTCCAGGCCACGCTCGAAAGCGACGAATGCAACCGGCTCCGAGATCAGGCTCCGTCCCGAAATTGTCCGCGCGGACAGTCCGCGCACGCGACCATCGGCAAAATGCTCGGGCAGGTGAAAATCGATCCGGCGGCCGACGCCGAACTCGCTGCCCCGCGCAACGTTGGTCCACCCTGTCGGCTTCACGGTCATCACCGGCCGTTGCGCGATCAGAATCTCGATGTCTTCGTCGACGTCCTGCGAGAGCCAGCCCTCGAAGCGCAAGCCTCCGGCCCATTTGATCTCGCCGATTCGGTGCCACTGCGCTTCCGGTGCAGCGACATCGCAGCGAATCGGAGCACCGACGGGACTTCCGATATTCGCCAGTCTTGCCTCGATGATCGCAGCGTTCGAGCTGACCTCGTCCTGCACGTTGAACGTAAAGCCAAATCGACCGTCGCCGATTCCGGCATCGGCAAGCTCTGTTACAAACTCGTCACACAATGATGACATGTATGGCTCGCCATCGACCAGCAGCTCGACGGCGTAGCGTCGGCTGGGATCGGCGCGGTCATAAACAAATCCAGAAAACGTGGTGCGATCGTATCTGGAGAATTGCGTCTGCAACGACGCGTATTCAGCTCCTGAGGGCCTCTGCTTGCCTATCGTCTTCGTGCTCATGTCCACCCCTCAAAACGGCGGCTCGATTGTCGGTCGATTTCAAGTTGAGAATGTGTCCATGGCGCGCCCAAGGTGACTAGCGAGCACACAACTGCACTGAGGCCATCACCGTTTGCACAGAAAGCCGCCGAGCTCCAACACAAACCATACGTCATAAAACTTGGCGTTATCGGCTCCAATTGTGCTAGTGCTAACTCCTCCTCTCCACACTGATCGACGAGCGGATTCATGAAGATTGCAATGGTTGGAACGGGATATGTAGGTCTCGTGTCCGGAGCGTGTTTTGCCGATTTCGGCCATCAGGTCGTTTGTGTCGACAAGGACGCGGGCAAGATCGAAGCCCTGAAGCGCGGCAAGATCCCGATCTACGAAACCGACCTCGATAAGCTCGTCGAGACCAATGCGGCCGCCGGACGGCTGACCTTCACGACGGAGCTCGCGGGCGCCGTCGGCGACGCCGATGCGGTCTTCATTGCGGTGGGAACACCGTCGCGGCGCGGCGACGGCCATGCGGACCTGAGCTACGTCTATGCTGCCGCCAAGGAGATCGGCGCAGCGCTGAAGAAGTTCACCGTGGTGGTGACGAAGTCGACCGTGCCCGTGGGCACCGGCGACGAGGTGGAACGCCTGATCCGTGAGACCCGTCCCGACGCGGATTTCGCGGTTGCTTCGAACCCCGAATTCCTGCGCGAAGGCGCCGCGATCCAGGATTTTCGCCATCCCGACCGGATCGTCGTCGGCACCGAGGACGATCGGGCCAAGCGAGTGATGGGCGAAGTCTATCGCCCACTCTATTTGAACCAGGCGCCGATCCTCTATACCGCACGACGCACGGCGGAATTGATCAAATACGCCGCAAATGCCTTCCTCGCCACCAAGATCACCTTCATCAACGAGATCGCCGATCTCTCCGAAAAGGTCGGGGCGAACGTACAGGAAGTCGCGCGCGGCATCGGGCTCGACAACCGGATCGGAACCAAGTTCCTGCATGCCGGCGCAGGCTATGGCGGCTCGTGCTTCCCGAAGGATACCCGCGCCTTGTTCAAGACGGCGCTCGATCACGACGTCCAGCTGAAGATCGTCGAAGCCACGCTGACTGCCAACGACAACCGCAAGCGCGCGATGGCGCGCAAGGTCGCCAACGTGCTCGGCGGCGAGCTGCGCGGCAAGACGATCGGCGTGCTCGGCCTGACCTTCAAGCCCGATACCGACGACATGCGCGAGGCACCGTCGATCCCGCTGATCAACGGCCTGATCGACTTCGGCGCGAGCGTTCGCGCCTACGATCCGGTCGGCATGGAGCAGGCCCGCAAGGAATTGCCCGAGATCGTGTACTGCAAGGACGCCTATGAATGCGCCCGCCAGGCGGATGCGCTTGTCATCGTGACCGAGTGGCGTCAGTTCCGCGCGCTCGATCTGAAGCGCATCAAGCAAGAAATGAAGCACCCGGTCGTCGTCGACCTGCGCAACATCTACCGTCCGGACGAGATGGCCGCGCACGGCTTCACCTACGACAGCATCGGCCGGCCGCGCTAAGCGGCCGCGCCGGCGACGAAAGCCGCCGGCACGTCCAATTCCAAAGCGCGATGAGGTTGAATCATCATCGCGCTTTGGCTTGTTGTCTCAGCATCATCCCAACGCAAGCGCCTCGCTTACGTCGCGAGGAAACCGCTTCGTGCCTTGAGCTTTAGGCGTGGGCGGGCGCGGCGAGCTGGACATAGGCGTCCAGCTCGCGTGCGAGCGCTTCCTGCCACGTCGGCATCGCGACCCCGAACTGCGTCTTGAGCCGCGTCAGATCCAGCCGTGAATTGCCCGGACGCACCGCTTTGGTCGGGAACTCGGCCGCAGCAATCGGAACGATGTTGTCGACCGCGAGCGTGACGCCACGCGACCTCAGCCCGCCGACAATAGCGGTCGCAAAGCCGTGCCAGCTGGTTTCGCCGGCGCAAACGAGATTGACGACACCGCCCCTGCGCGCGAGCTGATCGTGCAGCGTGGTGATGTTCGGCAGGACGATGCCGGCGACCGCGCTCGCAATCGCTTGTGCCGTCGTCGGCGCGCCGATTTGATCGGCCACGATCCGCAGCTCCTTACGCTCGCCGGCGAGCCGCGCGATGGTGCGCAGGAAATTCGTGCCTTTTGCGGCATAGACCCAGGAGGTACGCGCGATCAGATGCGCGCCGCCCGCCGCCTGGATCGCGACATCGCCGGCAAGCTTGCTCGCGCCGTAGGCCGACAGCGGTTCGGTCGGGCTGTCCTCGCGCCACGACCGGTCGCCTGAACCGTTGAAAACGTAGTCAGTGGAGAAATGCACCAGCGGCACACGGTTCGCCGCCGCCCATTTCGCCAGCGCTTCGGGTCCCTTCGCGTTGACCAGGAACGCCAGCTCGCGCTCGTCCTCGGCGCGATCGACGGCTGTATAGGCAGCGGGATTGATGATGAGATCGGGCTTCAGTCTCTCAAGCTCGCCCGTCAACATCTCCGGCTTCGCGAGATCGAACTCCGCGGTCGGCGGCGCGATGAGGGTGCCGTGGCCTTCCAGCAGGGGCTTGAGCGCACTGCCGACCTGGCCGCGCGTTCCCGTCAAAAGAATCCGCATCAGATTTGTCCATAGGTCGGGAGATTGCTGGCGTCGGCGAGCAGCGGCGCATCCGCATCCTTGGCCGACAGCTGTGGCTTATCGACGCCCCATTTGATCCCGATCGCCGGATCGTTCCACCGGATCGAGAGCTCGTCCTTGGGGCTGTAGAAGTCGTCGCATTTGTAGAAGAAGTCGGCGGTTTCCGAGAGCACCACGAAGCCGTGGGCAAAGCCGCGCGGCACCCATAATTGGCGGCGGTTGTCTTCGCTCAATTCGACCGCGACGTGCTTGCCGAAGTTCGGGCTGCCGATACGCACGTCGACGGCAACGTCCAGCACCTTGCCGCGCAGCACGGTCACGAGCTTGCCCTGGGTGAGCGGGTTTTGCAGGTGCAGCCCGCGCAACACGCCGTAGGCCGAGCGGGACATGTTGTCCTGCACGAAGGGGCGCGTGATGCCGTGCTCGATATAACGGGGCGACTGGTAGGTCTCGAGGAAGAAGCCGCGCTGGTCGCCGAACAGCTTCGGCTCGACGATCAGAACTTCAGGAAGCTCGGTCTTGATGACGTTCATTTAACATTTGTTCCAGTTTGATGCGCCCGAAATGTTAATTTCCCCCTCATAACAAACTTGTGCAGCGCACGCTATATGTTATGTTCTGATAATCAAATTGTGAGGGACCATGAAAGGCATTATCCTTGCCGGTGGCACCGGCTCGCGCCTCTACCCCGTGACCACCGTCGTCTCCAAGCAGCTGCTGCCCGTCTTCGACAAGCCGATGATCTATTATCCGCTGTCGACGCTGATGCTCGGCGGAATCCGCGACATCCTGATCATCTCCACGCCGCAGGACAAGCCGCTGTTCCAGCGCCTGCTCGGCGACGGCAGCGAGATGGGCGTCCGCTTCGCCTATGCCACGCAGGAGACCCCGCGGGGCCTCGCCGACGCCTTCATCGTGGGGCGCGAGTTCATCGGCGATGACTCGGTCGCCCTTGTGTTAGGTGATAACATCTTCTACGGCCATGGCCTGCCGAGCATGCTGTCGGCCGCCTCGGTCCGCAAGAAGGGCGCCACCGTGTTCGGCTACGTCGTCAACGCGCCCGAACAGTACGGCGTGATCGAGCTGGACGGCACCGGACGGGCGCTGTCGATCGAGGAGAAGCCGAAGCGGCCGAAGTCCAACGTCGCCGTCACCGGCCTTTACTTCTACGACAATGACGTGGTCGACATCGCCGCCCGCATCAAGCCGTCGCCGCGCGGCGAGATCGAGATCACCGACGTCAACAAGGCCTATCTCGAGCGCGGCGACCTCTATGTCGAAGTGCTCGGCCGCGGCTTCGCCTGGCTCGACACCGGCACCCATTCCTCGCTGGTCGAGGCCAGCCATTTCGTCCAGATCCTGGAGCAGCGCCAGGGCCTGCGCATCGCCTGCCCCGAGGAGATCGCGCTGCGCCAGGGTTACATCTCGCTGGAAGCCTTCGCGAGGGTGGCACAGAAGACCGCCAAGAGCAGCTACGGCGAGTATCTGCTGTCGGTCTACCGCTCGTTCCAGGGTCAGCCCCGCACTGCCGAGGTATTCAAACATGCGGTTTAAGGGATCGACGATCTTCGTCACCGGCGGCGCGGGCTTCATCGGCTCCGCCGTGGTCCGGCACTTGCTGCGGGACACCCACGCCCGCGTCGTCAACATCGACAAGCTGACCTATGCGGCGAACCTGGCCTCCCTGCCCGGCTCGACCGAGAGCCTGAACTACACCTTCGAGAAGGGCTGCATCTGCGAAGCACAGGTGCTGCGCCGGCTGTTCGAGAAGTATCAGCCCGACGCGGTGATGAATCTTGCGGCGGAAAGCCATGTCGACCGCTCGATCGACGGCCCCGGCGAATTCATCCAGACCAACATCGTCGGCACCTTCACGATCCTGCAGGAGACGCTGCGCCACTGGCGCACGCTCTCGCCCGAGAAGCGCGACCAGTTCCGCTTCCTGCACATCTCGACCGACGAGGTGTTCGGTTCGCTCGGCGACGAAGGCCTGTTCACCGAGACCACGGCCTATGCGCCGAACTCGCCCTATTCGGCCAGCAAGGCATCGTCCGATCATCTGGTGCGCGCCTGGCGCGAAACCTACGAGCTGCCGACCCTGGTGACCAACTGCTCCAACAATTACGGCCCCTATCACTTCCCCGAGAAGCTGATCCCGCACATGATCATCAAGGGGCTCGCCGGCGAGCCGCTGCCGGTCTATGGCGACGGCCAGAATGTCCGCGACTGGCTGTTCGTCGAGGATCACGCCAAGGCGCTGACCTTGGTGCTGGAGCGCGGCGAGGTCGGCGAGACCTACAATGTCGGCGGCCGCAACGAGCGCACCAACCTGCATGTCGTGGAAAGCATCTGCGACCTGCTCGACGAGGTCATGCCGGCTGCGGCGGGCCCGCGGCGCCAGCTGATCAACTTCGTCGCCGACCGGCCCGGCCACGACCGCCGCTATGCCATCGACGCCACCAAGCTCGAAACCGAGCTCGGCTGGCGCGCCGAGGAGAATTTCGAGACCGGTATCGCCAAGACAGTGCGCTGGTATGTCGACGAGCAACCCTGGTGGCGCGCGATCCTCGAGCGCGGCTACAAGGTGGAGCGCGTCGGGTTGAACCAGTAATCGTCGCTCTCTCCAAGCCGTCGGCGTGGATAGCCAACAGCAAGCCGGGAAGCGCGATGAAGATTCAACCGGATCTCATCGCGGCTTGACGAGCAGCGACCGCCTTCCGACGGTGGATTGGCAACCACCCGCCAGACAACAAATCGAGAAACCAAGGGATCCCGCCATGAACATCGCAATGGACGGTCAGGAACAGACATTGTTCAAGAGCTTCGTGGATCTCTCGACGCGCTATCTGGAGTTCGGGTCGGGAGGCAGCACCTGGCTCGCCTGCCAGACCAAGAAGGAGTGGGTTATCTCCATTGATTCCTCGTCGGAATGGCTCTCCAAGGTCGCCGACGCCACGCGCGGTGCGAGCACCCAGCCGCTGCTGCTGCACGTCGATATCGGCAAGCTGCGCGAGTGGGGTTACCCGGTGGAGAAGGAGAAGGAGAGCTCCTGGCCCGACTATCACGAACGCATCTGGGAGCGTCCGGAAAGCAAGACGGCGGACTTGTACTTCGTCGACGGCCGGTTTCGCGTGGCTTGCTTCGTGCAGTGCGTGCTTCACGCCGCGCCGGGAGCTTTCATCGCAATTCACGACTTCGAGAACCGTCCCCACTACCACTCCGTGCGGACGGTCGCGCGGGAAATCGCGCGCGCCAACAACATGTCCGTCTTCCAAAGGCCGCCAAGGATCGACGTCGATGCCGCACAGGCCCTGCTCGCGAAATACCGCCTGGAGCCGCTATAGCCGGCCAGAGCCTCTGTAGCCGGCCGCTACGGTCGACGATCAGTTCAACGCACGAAACAAAAGGGCGCGCCAATTGGCGCGCCCTTCTTGTCTTCCCCGGATTCAGCTCTGGACCAGCTTCTTCAGCTCCGGCAGAAACCGCTGGATCGTCGCGTCCTCGATATCGTTGCGATCCCGCAACGTGAAGAACTCCATTGCGCGGATCTTCTCAGGATCGCCATCGGCAAGCGGCCTGCCGCGCTCACGCTTCTTCAGCAATTGTTGCCGTGACTTGGTGTAGTAGTGATTGATGACGAGCTTGTCCCGCTTGGGCGCCGTACAGCGGCCGCCGATCGGGAAAACGGGCGTGCCGTCTTCCTGGACGTAGCAGCCCAGGACGAGCGATTGATGGGGATGCAGGTAGGACACGATGGTGTCCGGCCGAATGATCGACTTCATGATGAAATGATCCGGGAAGTCGTCCGGAGCGCGGCGTGTGAAGGACTCGATGCACAAGCCGGCCGGCCTCGCGTCGTGGCCGTTCGATCCGAAGTTCAACCAATGCACCGCCACCGCCGGCGCTGATCCAACCTCCGCCAGGACGTCCTTGACGTTGCCGGCCTTCGTCGGAAACAGGTACTCATCGGCATCGATGAAGGCGCACCATTCCGAGCAATTGCGATAGCTGTCGATCGCATGAGAGAACGCGCGCATCTGGCCAAATTCGCCCGCCACGAAATGATAGGTGATCATTTCGGGCCACGGGAAGGCTTCGATCACGGCGCGCGTGTTGTCGGTGCTGCCGTTGTCGTAGAGATAGAAGTGATCGACTCCGACCAGTCTGTGGAAGTGCAACCATTCCAAGAGGTCGTCGCCCTCGTTCTTGATGGCGCATACGACGGAGAGGCCGTGCTTCTTCCGGTCGACCCCGACATAGAGTTTCTTCGCCTCCATCACGCGCAGCAGGCCGGCAAACTCTCGCCGCAGATTTTCACTTGTCGGGGCCGCAGCGAGCGCGGAGAGATAGACGTCCTGCGCTTCGTCGGCTGACCCCATGTTGAGATCCGCGATCGCCAGGCGATGCAAGATCCGCGAGTCGGATGGCAGCTGCTCGACGAGGTCGAGAAGGATTGCGCGCGCTCCGGCGAAATCACATGCCTGCACAAGCGCTGCCGCCTTTGCAAACTGGAATTCCTTGTAGTGGCCGTATTGCTGCTCCAGCTGCTCGACCGATTGGATGAGGTCGTCGGGCTTCGGATTTGCGATCCGCCCGGAGAAGAAGTCTCGAAGCCTTGTCTCGATCTCACTTGCCGGAAGCGTATCGAGATTCACGCCTGAGCTGAAACTAGACAATGCAGGAATTTCCATGTCCAACCTGAGCCGCTCCCCACGAGATCAACAAGCAATTACCATTGGTTCGCACCACGAATTCCCTATTAGCGCACTTATCCTACAAGAATAAGGCTATAACACGTAGCGCTCACATTTAACTGTTGTAAGGTTATTTCGAGGGAAATCAATACAATAGAGCAGAGGGCTCGCTGTCATTTGCACGAAACCGTCGCACTCGACGGTAATGATCGGAGGTCGCCAATGGACGATGGGAATGCAGCAGTTCGCAAGCCGTTCGCGCTTACAAGACGGATGTTTTTGACATCGTTATCCGCAAGCCTCCTGCCCGGCTCGCTCAGCGTCCTGGGTTCCGGCCATCCTGCTGCGGCCGCGGCACCTTCCCGGCCCCTGGTCGGAGCGATCCGATGGGACGCCTGGTATTCGCCGGGCTCGCAGCCGACGGAAGCCATGAAGCAATCGCTCGGTCCCGAAAAATATCGCTGGCGAACGCCCTTCTTCGGAACGCAAACGAACCGCGATCCCAACGCGCTCGATTTTTCGGCTTCGATCGAGGCGGAGATGGACAAGGAGATCGACCAGGCCATCTTTGCAGGACTGGACTATTGGGCGTTTGCCGCCTACGGCGCAAACCACCCGATGTCGAAAGCCCTGTATGCGTTCAGAGCCCGTCCAAAGGCAGCCCAGCTGAGATACTGCATGTTCACCGAGCTCGGGCGATGGGGATCGGCAGCCAAGCTATCCTCGCTGCCCCAGGAGCACATCGGCCTGATGGCGGACAAGAACTATCTGAGGGTGGAGAACGATCGGCCGCTGTACTTCCTCGGCTTCATCAAGGGAGCGGACGTGCAGCGAAGCTGGGGCGGCGTGCAAGGTCTGCGCACCCAGCTGAGCAAATTCAAGTCCGACGCGAACGGAGCAGGACTCGCGGATCCCTACGTCGTGCTGGCGGGAGACACGAAATTCCTGAGCCAGGAGGCCGCCAATCTCGGCGCCGACGCGGTCGGGTCATACGCGATCACAACCGGCAACGGCCGCGGCAGCTTTGCAGATCTCGCGAAGTATGCCGAAAAGGGCTGGAATGATCTGGCCGCGAGCCAGGTCCCGGTCGTGCCCACGGTGATGACCGGATGGGACAGGCGCCCGCGCATCGAACGTCCCGTGCCCTGGGAAAAGTCGCAGCGTCCCGGCGATGGCGTCACCAATTTCTATGCCGCGCCGACGAAGAAGGAATTGGCCAGCCATCTGGCGCAATCGATCAGCTGGGTGAACAGCCGTGCGCCCGATCGCCGGGCCCCCGCTGTGCTGATCTATGCCTGGAACGAGAATGACGAAGGTGGCTGGCTGGTCCCCACCGTGCCCTGCCAGACCGATCGCCTGGAAGCACTGCGCGAAGTTCTCAAGACGACCGCAAAGACGGCGTCGAAGAACCTCTGCTAGTCGGTTTCGAGCGAAGTGCGGCGCGGCTTGCATGAAGCCGCGCCGCACTCTCAACCAAGGCTCCGTTCCGATTGCATCGGAACGGAGAAGGCAGGCTTGCCCCCGATCAGCGCCAGCGAAGCGGCCTGGTCCGATCGTTCGACTCCACCGTCCGATGCTCCGGATGATAGGGCGCGTAGATCTGCTTGACCCAATAATTGAAGTTCGGGTGCAGCTTCACGAAGTCATAGAACGAATCGCCGAAATTGGACGGGCTAAGGCAGGTCTTGTTTTGCGGCCTCGACGAGATCGCATTCAGGCAATACGACTCCATGCAAGCCTTCGTCTCACTCTCCGCCACCTTGCTCAGACTTCGGAAGCTGTTGGTTGAGTGCAGCCGATACAGATAACGGTCGGTCTCGACATAGGTCGGCTCGACCTTGGTGACGGCGCGCAGGGCGAAGTCCCAGTCATGACAGTATTTGAGGTCGGCGAGCCAGCCCACCCGCCGCAGCAGTTCACGGCTGAAGACGAAGTTTCCGGTGGACGCGGCAATCTGGGAATCCAGGAATGTCCATGACAGCGGTGCACCTGCGATCTGGGCCCGGTCGATTGCATAGCGCAGTCGCGTGGGAAACTGGTAGTTGCTGATCGACCTGCCGTGTTCGTCGATCGGCTCGACGGCCGAGAAGCCGAAGAACAGCCGCTCATCGGCATATTGATCCGCGAACAGCCGCACTCGCTCCTTCGAAAAGGCATCGTCCGAGTTCAAAAGGAAGATCATGTCGCCGCTCGTCAGCGACAATGCCCTGTTCCAGGTGTAGTGGGCGCCGAGGTTTTGCGGGTTCTTGAGCAGCTTGCAGGAGACAAAGCGCTTTCCGAACGACCGCTTCTTGATCACGCGCTGCGCGACTTCAAAACTCCTGTCCGGCGAATGGTCGTCGACGATGACGAGCTCAATGTCGGCAAAAGTCTGCTGATAGACAGTCTCGAGGCATTCCTCGAGATACTGCTCGTGCTTGTAGCACGCGATGACGACACTTGCGAGCATCGGCGGCGACCTCAACGTCTCACGATGATCGAATGGCGGGACCGCACCAACGCGCTGGCGCCGTCGCCGACCTCCAGGACCGCGAGCTGATATTCACCATCCGGCAAATCCCGAATCGAGAAGGACAGCTGGAAGCCGAAATAGCAGTCCTTGCTTTCGGCCTTCATATAATCCTTCACGTCCACGCGCTCGTGCCAATCGACGATCAGGCAGTACCCGCCGTCGGCCGCGCTATCCGGCGCAAGCGCCGACAGCACCAGGAATCCCGTTCGTTGCCGGCTTGCCTCGAACGTATTGCCCGCGCAGATCCATCCCCGCACCAATATCTCGAAGCGCGGATCGACGATCACCCGCTCGCCGGTCTGCGAATTGATGTTCTCGATGACCAGCAACGAACCTGCCGGATTATCGGACGCGCCTTCCGCCTCGACCGGCGTACCGCTTCTGACGCGCTGTACGCCCGAATGGGTGAGACCCGACCGGTGCAGGTTGGCCAGCACTTCGACGTGCGTCGAGGCTTCCTTCACCGCCCACTCCAGCTCCTGCCGGCTCAGGCAATCGAGCAGATCCGGGCTATTTCGGATCTGCGCCGAAATCGGCTCCGCCGAAGCCACCCTTCGCACGACCTCCAGGAACGCGCGTCCGTGACGCGAATCCGGCTCGAGATGAGCACCCTCCGCCCACTCGTTCCAGGAATTGATGAACACCAACGACTCGGAGAAGCTGTTGCCCTTGGCGCGCAGCGTCGCGTCGCGAAGCCAGACCTCGAACGCCTCCGGACTGGACCTGGTGAAGACGTGACCGCGCGCGCCCTTGCGCGGCGTATTGTCCCAGCGCGGCATCACCGCAGGAAAGAACGGGAAATCATAGGTCTTGCCGATCGACGATCGCATCGCATCGACATAGTCGTACACCTTTCCGGCGAAGGTCGGCGGAGCATCGACCTCGGCCGGCGGCACCTCCCGCGTCGAGACCGTGTGCGGCGGAAACTCGATCGCCGCATCGCAATTGACGTCACGCGGATCGAACTCTCCGAAGGTCATCGCATTGCAAATCAGCAGTTCGCCGATTCCAAGCTCTCTGGCCCTCTCGCGCCAAATCTCGAACAGACGCTGCTTGTCCGGCAACAATGACGGCCTGTAGACGACGATGATCTTTCGACCATCGACAGTGATGTAGCGCTCATCGAGCAGCAGGTCGGCCATGTCGTCGATAAAGCGGACATCGTCGTCGAGCGAGTGATTTTGTCCCAACAGGAGCTCGGCATCGGAGCCGTCCCACCGGCGGGACCAGTTCTCGTTTGCCCAGCAGATGCAGAACGGCAGGTTCGGCTCGCCGTCCTCGAGCAGCAGCTGAAGCGGCTTTTCCAGCAGCCGTCGCCCCTGAAACCAGTAGACGTAGTAACAAAATCCATCGACGCCGTATTTGCGCGCGAGGTCGCCCTGCTGACGGCGCGTCTCCGGCAGCCGGACGTCATAGAATCCAAGATCGGCGGGCAACCACGGCGATTCGTGAGCCGGAAACTGCGCACGCATGCGCGCGACGTTGGTCCACTCGGTGAACCCCGGTCCCCACCACCTGTCGTTTTCTTCAAATGAATGGAATTGCGGCAGGTAGAAGCAAATGTAGCGCACCTCTTTGGTGGCGGCGTCCGCCGGTCCGGCAATTGTCCTGTTGTCGTTGTTCGGAAACAGCAGATCGTCGTAGTCCTCGATCGAGAAGCCCAGCGCGACGATCACTTCGCTCGGCGTAAAATTCTCGAACAGCGGTATCTCGTAATATTCGCCATCGCTCAGGCTGATCCGGAGATAGATCTGCGCATGCTTGGGCTCCACCAGCGAGTTTCGGAGGGCCCGCGCCAGACGACGGCGCACGCCCGGCGTGGATAGATCGATACGGAATCCGGGACGCCCGATCACGCTCCGCGGACCGATGCGGGCCGGCATGGATCGGCCGGTGCGCCCCTCTTCGACACAGTGGGAAGCGATAAAGAGCGCTATCGAAACCGTTGAAGCAGGCGCCTGGGCATCGACAATCCAACCCGAGATTCCCCGCCCCGAATATTCGAGGATCGCGCCACGCAACCGCGATCCTGACCGGAGATCGCTGATATCGGGATCCAGGAACAGGCTCTGCGGATGGTCTTCCTGCTGAACCGGACTGGCAACGGGCAACATATCCTTCGTATCCCTGACGCTCCGTTCGACCATCTTGTTCATTGCCACTCAATCTCCTGCCAACGTTTAACGCCGGCTCCAGTTTCTTTCCCGGTCACGCGGACGTTCGATCCCGGGATCACCTTGCCCGACACGCTCCAGATCGTGACCTCTCGGTTCTTATCGATCATCTTCACACAACCAGAGGTGCAATGAGCATTTATTCCGCGAACCCACATTAACGCAATCTCTCTATCGTCGATATGAAAGCCATTGTTAGTTCTGCCCAGATTGTCACGCGGACATGCACGCTTCCGTGCCTTCGCGCCCAAAAACAAAGCCGTTCACCGTCTCTGTCATTGCTCGCGCGCGACGTGATGTCGCCTCCAACAATCTCAGCCGGCGCTCTCGCCCATCGCCTGCAGACGACGCAGCGCACCTTCGTTGTTCTGCTGCGCCGCCTGTCGATACCAGCGCAGCGCCTGATCGCGGTCCTGCGCGACGCCGTTGCCGGCACGCAGTGCATCGCCGATGGCGAGCTGGGCTTCGGCCATACCCTGCTCCGCAGCTGCCGCGAACCACTCGGCCGCCTTCGCCGGATCGGCGTCGCGGCCCTGACCTCGCCCGAGCATCACGGCGAGGTTGTATTGCGCTGTCGTGTGGCCCTGGCGCGCCGCGGCCTCGTACCATTTCACGCCCTGGGCAAGATCCTGCTCGATGCCCTGCCCGGTGCAATACATCACCGCGAGCTTGAACTGCGCTGCGGCACTGCCGCCATCGGCAGCCTTGACGATCCAGCCGGCGGCCGCCTGCGGATCCTTGAGGGCGCTCTTGGGATCGGAATACAGCAACGCCAATGTGTGCTGGGCCTCGACATGGCCGGCACTTGCCGCGCGCTTGAACCATTGCGCCGCGGCCGGTAGATCGACCGCGCCACCGGACCTTCCCATGTGGAGCCCGCCCAACTGGAATGCCGCGGCGGAATGACCGACCTCGGCGGCATCGGTGAGCAGCGTGCGTGCTTGCGCAAGACCGGCTTCGGACGGCTCCTGCTGGATGAGAAACACGGCGTAGGCGGTCTTTGCATCGGCGTCGCCGCCCTTGGCAGCCTTGCTGAGCCATTCGGCAGCGCGTACCTGGTCGCGCGGCACACCGTTGCCCGCCGCGTAGAGCCGGCCGAGTTGCACGCCAGCGGCGCTGATGCCTCCCTCGCACGCGCGCTCGAACCACTTGATCGCGGCCGCGACATCGCGCGTCACGCCGTTGCCGTTGAGATAGAACACCGCGATGTTGTGGGCCGCCGTTGCATGGCCGCTCTCGGCGGCGCGTTCGAACCATTTCGCAGCCTGGCGGATGCTGGGCGGAACGCCGGCGCCGGTGGCGTAGAAGCGCCCGGTAAAGAATTGCGCCTGCGCGTCGCCGCGCTCGGCCGCCTTCTCGTACCAGTACGCCGCCTCGCGCAGATCCGGCTCGGCGCTAGTGCCGAGCGCATA
This sequence comes from Bradyrhizobium sp. Pha-3, assembly GCF_042258615.1. GTDB lineage: Bacteria > Pseudomonadota > Alphaproteobacteria > Rhizobiales > Xanthobacteraceae > Bradyrhizobium. Next base: position 6,328,619 of record NZ_CP170152.1, read on the forward strand.
GAACTCGGCCAGCGCCTGGATCGCCGGCAGGTAATCCTTCCGTGCCGCCTTGCGCAGCGCGGTCTCGGCCTTGTCGAGGTCCTTTGCCACCCCTTTGCCGCTCAGCCGCAACAGCGCGATGTTGTAGAGCGCGATGGTATCGTCATGGGCAGCGGCGCTCTGGAACAGCCGCGCGGCCTCTTCGACATTTTCGGGAAGCCCGGCGCCCTTGAGGCACATGAAAGCGAGTGCCACCTGCGCGCGCACATGCCCCTGCTCCGCGGCCTTGTGATACCAGATCGCGGCCTGCGCAAAATCGACGGGAATGCCGCGCCCCTGATAATGCACGTCACCGAGCGCGAATTCGCCGGCCGCCGCCTTCTGCTCGGCGGCGGCCTCGTACCAGCGCAGGGCAACAGCGTGATCCTTGGCGCAGCCTTGCCCGTTGGCGTACATGTCGCCCAGGAGCGCCTGTGCGTCCGCCTTGCCGGCCTCCGCCGCCACCGACATCCAGAGGAAGGCGGCGTCGAGGTCCCTGGGCACGCCGATTCCGTTCGGGAACACCAGATCGTGGAGGTTGGTCGCCTTGTCGCCCAGCCGCGCCGCCGTGGATTGCCGCCACATCTCGGGCCTGTTCGGTCCGAGCGCGGCCTGAAACCCGTGGAAGTAGATCAAGCCAAGCTGGAATTGCGCGTCGGTGTGTCCGTTCAGGGCAGCGCGCTCATACCACGCGACCGCATCGGGAATATTGCCGATGACGCCCTCGTTCCGCGCATAAAGCAGCCCGATCCGGTAATCCGCCTCCGGGTTACCCGCTCGCGATGCAAGCCGCCACAAGCGCAGCGCCTCGAGATATTGCTGGTTCTCGTAAGCCTCCAGTCCCCGTTCAAACTGCGAAGAGTCTGAACGGGACGAACCGGGTCGGAGCAAGTCGAGAAGGGATCGCGTCGATACCATCATGGCTCGCGCATTGCTTCTTTTGCACTGCGCAGCATGCCGCCGAGCAGATACATCGCCACCGATCGGGTACCGACATTGACATCGCCTTGCAGCGTCATGCCGGGGATGAGGCGGAAGTTCTTCGGAACATCCTTGAAGTTGGTCTCTTCGACGGAGCATCGCGCCTTGTAGTAGGCATCGACCGGCTTTCCGTCATCATCGGTCGTGAAGGCGCCTTCGCTGATCCAGCGAATCTTGCCCTGCGCCGTCCCGTGCTCTGCCGCGTTGAAGGCATCGACCTTCATCGTGCAGGGGTCGTTCGGCCGGACGAAGCCGACGTCGCGCGACAGGATCTGGATCTCGGCCTCGAGCCGGGTCTTGAGCGGCATCAGCGTGATGAAGGGATCGCCCGGCTTCAGCACCGATCCGACCGAGAGCTTGGCGAGGGTCAGGACGACCGAGGGCTCGGCTGCCGTCCACCGCACCAGGTCCTGATGCTTGATCGCCTTGTCATAGTTCGAGCGGGCGGTATCCAGGCTGTTGCGCGTCGTCACCAGATCCTGGCTCAGTTGCGCATTCCACTGCTCGGTGAAGGCCTTGCGGTCGGCTTTCAACGAATCCAGCTGGTGTTGCGCTTCCAGCAAGGTGTTGTGCGTGTTGTCGATCTGACGCAACAACTCCAGGCGATTATCCTGAGACAGATACAGGTTCAGCTTGGACCCGCTGCCGCTTTCGGCAAGCGTGGAGCGCATGTCCTCGATCTTGCCGGCGATCTCGGCACGTTGACTGTACCGCTCGTCGTCCTTCTTCGACTTCTGGATCGTCGCTTCGGTCTGGCTGATCTTGGAGTCGTAGCTGTTCACCTGCGCATTGTACTGGGCGACGCGCTGGTCGTAGAGCGCCTTCTGCAAGGCGTTGTACCTGGTGGCTTCCGGATCGTTGGTTTGGGCGAACGACAACGGCTTTCCGGACAATTCGGCCTCGTCGCGGGCAACCTGTGCGTCAAGGCTCGCAATCTGCAGCTTGTACTGCGTGACGTCGGCCACGGTGAAGGTCGAGTCGAGCGTCGCAAGCAGCTGACCCGTCTCAACCTGCTCACCTTCCCGAACATCGATCGTCTTGATGATCGACGCGTCCAGCGCCTGCAGCACGTTGATCTGATCGACCGGAACGATCCTGCCGCCGACGCTCGTGATGACCCGATCGACGCGGGTGAAGCACATGATCGCCACGACGGCGACCATGAACGCCGACAGCACGAACAGCGTCGCGCGCGCCAGCAACGGCTCGGCCGCCTCGCGGATGGCATCGGTTTCGGACTGGAACTGGCGAACGGTCGCGAGCGAAGCCTGATTAGGAGACAAGGGTCGGACTCCTGAAGTTCTTCTCGTTGCGGCCCGCCGGCACAAGATGCGTATTCTGCTGGTACCAGAGCGAGCTATAGATGTCGTTTCGTTCCAGAAGCTCATCGTGGCGGCCGATATCGTTGACCACGCCGCGATTGAGCACGAGGATCGCATCGGCCTTCGTGAGCGACGACAGCCGGTGCGAGATGATGATCAGCGTGCGTCCCTGGGCGATCCGCGAAATATTCGCGTTCACGATCGTCTCGCTCTCGGCATCGAGCGCGCTGGTCGCTTCGTCCAGGATCAGGATCGGCGGATTGACGATCAGCGCTCGCGCGATCGCGAGGCGCTGACGCTGCCCGCCGGAGAGATTGGTGGATCCCTCGTAGATGTAGGTCTCGTAGCCGCGCGGCAGCTTGTCGATGAACTCCTCGGCCCCCGCCAATCGCGCCGCCCTGACAATGTCGTCGAAGGTCGCATCGGGCTTTGCGGCCGAAATGTTCTCGCGGATCGTGCCGCTGAACAGGAAGTTCTCCTGCAGCACGACGCCGACGTTGCGCCGAAGATGGTCGACATCGTATTCGCGGACATCGATGCCATCGACCTTGATCAGACCGCCGTAGTCGGAATGCAGGCGCTGCAACAGCCGCGTGATCGTGGTCTTGCCCGAGCCGCTCTTGCCCATCACGCCCAGCGTCGTGCCGAGCGGGATCTCGAACGAGATGTTGTTCAGCGCCGGCGACACCGCTCCCTTGTACTTGAAGGTGACGCCGGAGAACTCGACCAGTCCCTTGAGCGGGACCCGCACGCCATGGCCGGAACGTCCCTCCTCAGGCGGCTGATTCACCAGCCGGCCGACGATCGTGACTGCCGTGCGCGCCTCGTCATACTGGTTGATGAGCTGGGCCATCTGCATCAGCGGGCCGGCAACACGTTGCGACAGCATCAGAAAGGCAAACAGCGCGCCGACGTAGACCGGATCGCCGCTCGACACGGCCAGGTAGACACCGAATGCATAGGGCGCACTCACCGCCAACCGTTCCAGCGGACGCACCACCGTCTGGATGGCGGTTCCGGTCAGGCCTTCGGCAAGACGCGCCTTGGCGACGCGCGCCACCAGCACATCCCACATGTGGCGCTGCCGCGTGTCGAGCGCCAGCGATTTGATGGTCCGCATGCCGTTCAGGCTCTGGATCAGGAACGCGCCCTGTGCGCCTTCGGCCGCCAGGGTTGCCGAGGACTTCTTCCGGTAGGTCGGCAACATCAGGATAAGCCAGGTTACGATCACCCCAGCAAAGCCGAGAACCATCAGCGTCATGATCGGGCTGAAGAAGAACATGACGGGCAGGAAGAAGAACAGCGTCGTCGAATCGAGAATGGTTCCGAACAACTGCCCGGTGAGGAAGCCGCGAATTCGAAACACCTCGCGGATGTCCCGCGAAATCAGACCGACTGCGTTCTGTTCGAAGTAATCGATCGGCAGATTGAGCACTTTCTCGAACACGTAGGTCGATAGTTTGACGTCGAGGCGGGCCGTCAAACGCTGCACCAGATACTGCCGCAGGAACGTGAACGCCGCCTCGAACATGATGACCACGAACATGGCGATGCACAGCACGTAGAACGTGTTGTAGGCCTTGTAGAAAATGACCTTGTCCGAGAGCAGCCGCCAGAACATGATCGGTGCCAGGCCCATGAAGCCCAGGATCAGCGCCGCGATCGCGACGTCGCGCAGGATCCGCCGCTCGCGGAACAGCAAGGCGGTGACAAAGCCGAAGCTGAACGGCTGGGTCTCGTCGGAGATCTCGTAATCGCGCTTGGCCATGACGACGTCGCCCGACCAGATGTCCTCAAAGCGCGGTTGATCGATGACGAGCAGCGCATCCTCGCTCGCGTTCGGATCCTGCAAGACCACCCGGGTGCTGTTTTCATCGCCTTCGAGGCGCAGCAAGACCATGTGGCTGCCGTCGCGCAGGCGAACGATTACCGGCAGCGCCCGTTTGAGATGGCTCAGTCCCTTCCAGTCCAGCGAGACGGCCTTTGCCGTCATGCCCGAGGTATTCGCGCACTTCAAAAGCTCGGCAAGCGTGACTTCCTGGTCGCCGAGGAGATTGTCATGGATGAGCTGGGACGGGGTCAGATGCAGACCATGCTGTCTTGCCACGATGACGAGACAGGCGAGACCCGAGGGCGGCAGCGCCTCCACCGAAGGTGCGCCGACGAGCGAGAGGTGTTTGGTCATGGAAGCCTCGAGGTTTCGACTGCGCAAGATCCGGTCCCTAGCGAGATATAACTTATCACTGTTAGTTCGCTAACGCAGCATTTTCAGCGCATCGTTCCGAAAGATATGTGTCTCAACAAGCACAGAAGCCAGTTCCGGCCATTGCTACCGGCGATTTAACCACGGAACCTTTATAACATTGTTTAACATCGACGATCACGGGGCGGCGGCTACCGTCTCCCGGAAGTCGAATCCGCAGGCCTCGAGCTGTGGCCGGATTCGCCTCTCCTCGGCCTCCGGCATCAACGCCAGCGCGCAAACCTCGAAATTCCCGCTGCGAACGGAGACCGTCGGAAAGCCGGCGCTGAGCAGCAGGTTTCCCATCCGGTCGCACGAAAAGCCGGTCTTGTGCGCCATGTGGTGGCGTCCCTGCTCGATCGCGCCGGAATGCCCGTAGATCATATCAAGTGGCCGTATCGGACCGGCCGGCGAGACATAGGCGACCGCGCCGAGGCCTTGGGTCAGCATGTGCTGAGCCACCGCCTCCAGGTCGGGGGACATGATCAGCGCGAATCCGTCCGGCTTGAGAACCTCGCGGAACTGGACGAATGTGGGGTGGATCTCATGGGCATAGAGATGCTCCATCAGATGGGAGCACCAGATCGCGTCGAACGACGCGGGCCGGCACAATTTGGCGAGATCGGTAATCGAGCCGACGATGTCCGGAGTCACGCTGCCGTCGACATCGAGGCGAACCTCCTCCCATTCATGCGACGTCAGGAGCGGCTGGATCCTCTTGGCAACCGTCGAGCCGGCACCGGCATTCAGCAATTTCTTCTTGGCCAATTCGAGAGCTCCGCGGTTCGCGCATTAAGCGGCTGATTTCTGCAGCGATCGCTCGTCCGACCGAAGTTGCCGGCGCCGCGGGAAACCATCGGCCACGGCACCACTCAATCGAGCGAGCCACACGCCTTTACAAAAGCTACGTGGTCCGAATGTGACGAACTAACGTTCTAACGTTCGCTAACGGAATGCATGGCGCGGAACTTGAGACGGAGTTCCACCGATCCGACGCCAAATGGTCGACAAGTTCCGATCACCGCGTTCGCATACCAAAGAACGTGCCGCCGCAACCGAGGTTGAGGCGGCACTCTCGCTATGTGAACACCCGGGATGTTACAGCCTGGTCGAGTGACCATCGTTGAAGATCAGGTATTCGACGTTGCTGATCTGGGTGACCTGGCCATTGCTGAAGTTGATGTCGAGAGAACCGTCCTTGCCCGCACTGATGTCGGTCACATCGGTCGAGGCGTGATCCAGGAAAGTCAGGGAGTCCTTGCTGCCGCCACCGCCGTCGACGGTGTCGTTGCTGTGGGGATTGGACAGGTAGAAATAGTCCTGACCGGCGCCGCCGACCATCGAGGCCGTACCGGTCGCGGAGCCGACGAACGACGAACCATCGTTGCCGCCGATCAGCGTCTGCGTGCCCGAGCCGGCGACCAGCGTATCGTGGCCGGAGCCGCCGCGCAGCGTATCGTTGCCGGCACCGCCGTAGAGTGAGTCGTTGCCGTCGCCACCGTAGAGCTTCGTCGCGTGCGAGGCGTCGCTGCCCGAGTAAATGACGTCGTTGCCGGCGCCGCCGTACTCCGCAACCGTGGCGGTGCCGCCCACCAGCAGGTCGTTGCCTGCGCCGCCATACAGCGAATCGGCACCGTCACCGCCATAGAGCGAGTCGTTACCGGCACCGCCGTCGAGGATCGAGCCGTGCGACGCATCCGAGTGCGAGTAGAGCGCATCGTTACCGCTGCCACCATATTCCGCGGCAGTCCCGCTAGCGCCAATCAGCAGGTCGTTGCCGGCACCGCCGTCCAGCGTGTCGGAACCGGCAAAAGCACTGCCATGCAGCGTGTCGTCGCCCGCACCGCCATCGAGCAACGTCCCAAACGTCTCACCGCTGCCCGAATAGAGATCATCGTTACCGCTCCCGCCGTACTCCACGGCGGTCCTCACGCCGCCGCTCAGCAGGTCATCGCCGGCACCGCCATCCAGCGTGTCGGCAGCGGTACTTGCACCGCCGAACAGCGAGTCGTTACCGTCACCGCCCGACATCAACGAGGCGTACTGCGTATTCAGGCTCGTGAAGAACATGTCGTTGCCGGGGCCGCCGTAGAGCTGATCGCTGCCCTGGCCGGCGGCGGCAAGGGTGTCATTGCCCTCGCCGTCGTAGAGAACCTGATTGCCCGTACCCGCGCCCAACCAGTCGTTACCGGCGCCGCCGTACAGCGTGTCGGCACCCGCACCACCGAACACCATGTCGTTGCCGGTACCGCCGTCCAGCGTGCTGGAAGTGCCCGCCGCGCTGACAGAATACAGCCTGTCGTCGCCACTACCGCCATACAGCTCCGACCAGCTCCCGGCTTGAAGCAGGTCGTTGCCGGCGCCGCCTTCAATCATGCTGTGGCCCGTGCCACCACCGTACACGGTGTCGTTGCCGGCGCCGGTGAGAACCGTCGTATCGCCGCTGTTGTTGAAAGAGACATAATCGTTGCCGGCGCCGCTCGCGATCAGCACAGGGGTGCTGCTGTTCACCGTCAGCGTCACGTCGCTGTTGGTGGCCTCGATGATCGCCTTCAGGCTGGCGTCGATGTTAACAGTATTATTGAAGTTGGTTTCGATCAGAACATTGGCGACCGGATCCGGCTTGCTGATCCCGGCACCGACCTCGACCGGGATCGTGGAGCCGTCGTCCGGGCTGGTGTACCCGATCCCGGCATTGATCAGATGGTCGAGAATCTGTTGCTGGGTCGCGTGATCGATCGTGGCGTTGATCGCTGCTTTGAGATCCGTCTGGTCCAGAGTGTGCGTCGTCATTCGATGACTCGCATTTAGAGCAATCCGTCACGCTGCCCAAGATTATCAGACGACATTCAGAACGCCATCAGCCACCAGAAAAAAGCGCCGCCTCAACGCGGGTTGAGGCGGCGCCTTAGCTCAGTGCAGAAGACCTAGGATCTTACAGCTTGGTCGAGTGACCATCGTTGAAGATCAGGTATTCGATGTTGCTGATCTGGGTCACCTGGCCATTGCTGAAGTTGACGTCCAGAGAACCATCCTTGCCCGCGGTGATACCGGTCACATCGGTCGAGGCGTGATCCAGGAAGGTCAGCGAATCCTTGCTGCCGCCACCGCCGTCAATGGTGTCGCTGCTGTGGAGGTTGGACAGGTAGAAGTAGTCCTGACCATTGCCGCCGACCATCGAGGCCGTACCGGTCGCGGAGCCGACGAACGACGAACCATCGTTGCCGCCGATCAGCGTCTGGTTGCCCGAGCCGGCAACCATCGTATCGTGGCCGGAGCCGCCATACAGCGTGTCGTTGCCGGCACCGCCATAGAGCGAGTCGTTGCCGTCACCGCCGTAGAGCGACGTCGCGTGCGACGCATCGCTGCCGGAGTAGAGGACGTCCTTGCCGCTGCCGCCGTACTCGGCAACAGTTCCGGTACCGCCGACCAGCAGGTCGTTGCCGGCGCCGCCATACAGCGTGTCGGCACCCGCACCGCCGTACAGCGAGTCGTTGCCGGCACCGCCATCCAGGATCGAGCCGTGCGAGGCATCCGAGTTCGAGTAGAGCGCGTCGTTGCCTGCACCGCCATAGAGCTGGTTGTTGCCCGAGCCGCCGATCAGGACGTCATTGCCCTTGCCGCCGTCAAGAACCTGGTTGCCCGAACCGCCGGTCAGTGTGTCGTTGCCGTCGCCGCCGAACAGGCGATCATTGCCGGCACCGCCGTACAGCGCATCGTTGCCCTTGCCGCCATCCAGCGTGCTGGAATTGCCAGCAGTGCTGCCGGACACCAGCACGTCGTTGCCGGTACCGCCATTCAGCTCGGACGAGCTGCCGCCGTAGAGCGTGTCGCTGCCGGAGCCACCGTTCAAGGTGTCGGCACCGGTGCCGAACAGCAGATCGTTGCCCTTGCCGCCATCGAGCGTGCTGTGACCGGAGACGTTGTCGATCAGCACGTCGTTGCCGTTGCCGCCGTCGATCGAATCGTGACCCGCACCACCGAAGATCGTGTCGTTGCCGTTGCCGGCCAAAACGGTGGTGTCACCGGTGTTGTTGAGGAAGATCTGATCGTTGCCGTTGCCGGTCGCGACCAGCACCGGGGTGCTGCCGTTGACCGTCAGCGTCACGTTCTTGCTGGTGTCTTCGATGATCGCCTTCAGGTTGGCGTCGGTCGTAACAGTGTTATTCGGATTGGTCTCGATAAGAACATTGGCTTCCGGGTCGGGATTGCTGATGCCAGCGCCCACCTGCACCGGGATCGCGGTGCCGTCATCCGGACTGGTGTATCCGATGCCCGCGTTGATCAGATAGTCAAGAATCTGTTGTTGGGTTGCGTGATCGATCGAGGAGTGGATCGCGTGTTTCAGGTCAGTCTGGTCGAGATTGTAAGTCGCCATCGATGTAGCCCCTGCTTGGGATACGAGGATTCAAGCCGCTCGCCCGCACGTAAGCTGTTGAATCACAACTGGTTTGTTGCGACGCAGCTCAAATGTGGACACACGTTACGAACTTGTTAAGTTCATTGTTAAGACCGCAATACCGGAGTGTCAATCAGCAATGCGCTATTAACGTCCGGCTCCATGAGACTTTTGTGAGACTTAGCACCATCGCGGCCGCGGACTAACATTCAGCGCAGGCAGCTCGCAAATGTTAGCCGCGATGCAAAAAAAGGGTAGTGATTATACGGGGTTTCATCCGGTCCCAAGATGGCGCCAGGGCGCGGGATTTCGCAGCCTTTGCGCGCCCTTCGACGCGATTTTCCGATCTGAAAAAATATTTCTGCGCCGCGTGAGAGCTTTTTCAGAAAAGCGTCAAACTTCACAACCGGCCGCAAGCGAGCGGCGTTAGGCCGGGGTCTGGTTGCAGGTTGCGAGCGCCAAGCGAGCGAAAACCGCGGAATCGATCACAGAATCGAGCAATTCGGCCGCCCGGCCAAGGCCGGAGCGGAGCCAGGTCAAGCGCCCGATATAACGAATTAACATCAGATTCGTCGTAACCCGTTAGGGACAGGAGCGCGGCGACGGCAAGACGGCGCCCGATCACGGGCGAAGCAACCGTCTGCGGCAATCATCCAGCGGCGGCGCGCGCGTAGATGGCCTCGAGCAGCCGCAGATTCTCGTCCGGCGCGTAGCGCTCGAGATAGGCGGTCCGTGCAGCCTGCCCCCATGTCGTTGCAAGATCGGAGGCGCCCAGAAGCTCAACAATCCATCGTTTGAGCCCGGCCGCATCGCCCGGTGGCACCAATGCGCCGGTCCTGCCGGCACTCACCACCTCGGCAAGTCCGCCGATCTCGGATGCGATCACCGGCGTGCCCTGTGCAAAAGCCTCGACCACGACCATCGGAAATCCCTCGTACCATAGCGACGGTACGACCAACGCCCGGGCACTCGCCATTTCCCGAAGCACGTCAGCGCGCGGGAGGGCGCCGAGGAACCTGACATTGGCGGGCGCCCGAGCCTCAAGCGCAGCGCGCTCCGGTCCCTCACCGACGATCCGCAACGGCACGCCGGTCCCCGCAACAGCGTCGAGCAGCACGCCCACGCCCTTCTCGCGGCTCAACCGTCCGACATAGAGCAGCCCTGTGCGCGGTACCGCCGGATCGGGCGCACCCGGATCGGCCATGAAGTTCGGTTTCACATCGATCCGGCCGGCATCGAAGCCTGCCTGCGTGAACAACGTCCGGGCAAACTGTGTCAGCGCAATCAGGCGCAGACCGGGACGCGTCCAGGTGCCACGGCGCTGGTGCCGCGCGATCATGTAGGCCGAGGCCAGCGAGCCCGGCAGCGATCCGCGGTAGCAGCGATGAGCAGCGCCCCAGAGATGGCCGCGGTCCAGGCATTTGTGGCAGATGCGGCCGTCACGCAGCAGCATGCCGCCGGTGCAGATGCTGCGATAATTGTGCAGGGTCACCACCGCAGGCACGCGCTGTTGCCGGCAGACATCGAACACGGCGGGCGAGAGCAGCGGGAAGAAATTGTGGACGTGGACGATGTCGGGGCGAAAGCGGCCGATCGCCTCCGCCACGGCCCGCTTTCCCTCCGCATTATCGGCGATCGACAGCGTCGTCGCGATCCGCGCGGCAAACGAATTGATCGCTTCATTGCTGACCGTGAGCGTCTCGACGCTGTGTCCGGCGTTGCGCAACAAATCGACTTCCGCTTCGAACACGACGTCTTCGCCGCCGCGTCCCTGGTACCTGTTGTGAGCGACCAGGATCTTCATGATCGGCGTGCCGGCTCGGGAAACCAGCGCAGCTCCGTCACCAGGCTTTGGCCGGCGGCCAGCGTTCCGGAGCCGATCAGCGTCGTCGCCGGCACCTTGAGATCGAACGACGGAGAATACCAGCCGGCCGGCATGGTTTCGTCGCCGCGATACACTGCCCAGTCGAGCGCCGCCGGCAGCTCGAGCTCGCCGCGTCCGCCGGGCCATGACAGGCGCGCGTTACGCCCTTCGAGCTTGCATTCGACGTCGGGACCGAGATGCCAGCTGAGGCTCGCCGGCACCGCAAGCCCTTCACCGGCAAGCACAATATCGGTGACGACAAGCCGCGCCGCCTGACGCTGCAATTGCACCGAACGGCGATGCACGAGACGATCTGCCGTGTCCTGATATCCCGAATGCTCCGCGACCCAGCTTGCGTCCGCATCACGATCGTCCAGGCCACTCGATGCGATCAGCCGGCTCTGCGCATGCCGCGTCCAGAGAAACGGGCCGCCCGACACCGACTGGTCGCGCCCGAACAGGCAGAGCGTGTTGTGCGCCAGCGTGGAACGGAAATAGGCACGCCATCGCGGATCGCCGTGATAGCAATAGGTGCCGGGGTCGGCGAGGATATCGACCCCGCCGATCCTGCACTCGAGCGACAGCGCATCCGCATGCGCATGTCCCGCAATGCGGCCGAAGCCATGCGGGCCGTGATCGCAGCGGCACCACACCGCTCGGTCGGCATCGACGAGAAAGGTCTGTCCCGCCTCATCAAGCAAATGCGGGCGGCGGGCGGGGCGCGCGGCGATCGCACGCGCCTTGATGCCGTCGGCCAGAAAAAACGTGCGCAGGTCGGGCTCCGGCAGCTTGGGCCACCACGGCAGCTCGCCGAACAGGCGCGCGCCGGTGGCGAGCAGACCGAGCCAGCGATTGCAGGCCGGATCGTCGAGCAGCAGGCCAACGCCCTCGTCGCCATCACCCTGACGCGGAGGATGCGCGCGATCGTCGAGCATCACGGCAATGACGTCGCTCATGCGGCACATCGTGGTCCAGACCACGTCGCCCAGCTGGTGCCCGGACGCTTCGCCCTGCACCGCCGCGGCCAGCAGCAGTTCGAGGACAAAGCCGTGATAGTCAGTCGCGAGCTCACGGTTGCTACCGCAGGCGAAGGTCTGCGCAACAGCTTCGTCCGCCAGCATGCTGGCGGCATTCTGGCGCCACAGCGCGCTCTCGCGGAAAAACGGAAACACACAGGCCGCCACGAACTGCCCGGCAGCCTCCGCGATGATGTGATTGTTGGCGGAGGAGCCGCGGCTGGGGAACTGCGACAACCAGTATTGATGCGCGTAAAGCTGCGTCAGGAACTGCTCGTTGTCCTCGAACAATGCGGGCGCGCCGGGCCAGTTCTGCATCAGCTCGCGTACCCAGGCCCACGAGATCAGCCGTACGCCGAGCTCGATGCCGCTGATCCAGTGCGGGCCGCGCGGAAACGGATTTTCGCGCCACCAGCTTGTGAGATGCGCGGCCACGCGCCTGGCGTAGCGTTCGTCCGAGGTGAGGTAATACGCCGACGCGAGCAAGGTGAGATGGTGGTGACGCGACGGTTCCCAGATGTATTTGATGTTCCCGACCGCGGCCTCGTCGCGATAGGGCACCGCAAACGCGTACATGTCCGCAGGCGCCCGCTTGCCGCTTCTGATATCGACGAACCAGTCCGGCCGTTCGCCCAGGGCACCATGATCTCTGGCGAAAACCCGCCAATGTCCGGCGAGAATCCGGTCGGCAGCATGGATCAGCCGCCCGGTGGCCTGCTGCGGAGCGTGCGCCGGCAACGGCAGCGGCTTCAGCCGCGGCTGCCGCGGGCCCGGGGCCAGCCTGGCGCTGGCGTGTCGTGCGATATCGGGCGGCGTGATGCGCCAGAGCAGGCGCAATGCCTGGTCGTTCACTCGTCCCGCAAGCTCGGACGGCTCCATGCGCTGCAGCCTGCGCAGATACCAGGCCGGATTCATCTCAACGCAGTCGCGGCGGGTGCGACGCCCTGCTCTGCTGCGCCGATCGTCAGATCGACCGGCATCCCGGCGGCTGCGCTCTCCTGCACCGCGAGCGTTGCACGGGTGGTCGCAAGCAGAGATTCGAGCCCGATCGGCATCGCGGCCCCCGATGCGACCGCCGCGATGAAGGCATCCAGCATCGGCCGCTGCCCCTTGTCGAGCCGCGCTTTCTTCGCGGTCCGCTGTCCGGCGTGCCAGACCTCGAAGCCCGAGAAATTGTCAAAGGCAGCAAAACCGGTGCTTGCCGATATTTCGAGCGCCTCCTTCGGCACACGCGGATCTCCGCCGGTGAGATAGCTGAGGCTCGCAACCGACCCGTCGGCGAAGTCGAACGTGGCGACGAGATTGTCGACATCTTTGCCCGCGGTGCTCGCGGAGACGCGCACCGGCTCGGCGCCGAGCAACCAGGACAACACATCGATGAAGTGCCCGCCCTCGCCGACGAAGCGGCTGCCCTCGCTCTCGGTCTGCAGATACCAGGACGATTTCTCCAGCGGGCCGGCGATGACGCGATATTGCAGGGCCTGCGGCCCCGCCGGCGCGAACGCCGCGCGCATGCCCTGCAACAGCGGCGAGAAGCGCCGGTTGAAGCCGACCATCAGCCTGTTGTTGCCGGTCTCGCGGATCGCCTGCTCCACCTGATCGAGCGCGTCTGTGTCGATCGCCAGCGGCTTCTCGACAAACACTGCCTTGCCGGCGCGCAGCGCTTGGATCGCGAGGTCGGCGTGGGAGGCGTGGCGCGTCGCGATCAGCACGGCATCGATGTCGTCGGCCTCGAGCACCGAGGCCGCATCCGTCGAGGCGCGCGCGAAGCCGAACTTGCGCACCGCGGTGGCGCCGCTCAGGCCGGTATTGGTGGCGACCTCGACGAGATCGACGCGCGCGTGACTCGCCAGCTGCGGCAACAACATGCTGGAGGCATAGTTGCCCGCGCCGATGACGCCGAGCCGGACCCGGCCGCTGCGCAGCGCAACGGCCGGCCGATAGACCATCTGCATCGCGCGGGGAGCGGCGTCCGGATAGGCGAACACCATGCCAAGGCCTACCTCGCCCCGGCTCATGCGCTCGAATGCCGACGTCGCCTGCTCCAGCGGCACCACTTCGGAAATCAGCGAGGAAAAATCGAGCCGCCCATCGGCGAGCAGCGCGACGATCGCCTCCATGTTGCGCTTCTCGGTCCAGCGCACATGGCCGATCGGATAGTCGATGCCGCCCTCCTCGTAGAGCGGATCGTAGCGGCCGGGGCCGTAGGAGCGCGAGAATCGAACGTCGAGCTCCTTGTCGTAGAATTCGTTCCACGGCAGGTTCAGCGTGCATTTGCCGATGTCGACGATGCGGCCGCGGTCACGCAGCAACGCGGCCGAACGCGACGCGAGATCGGGATCGTCGCTGCCCGCCGTGATGAACACGCAATCGGCACCGTTGCCTGCGGTCAGCTGATCGATCCGGGTGCGAAACCCGGCCGCTGTATCATCCGATGCAACCGCGCAGACCGCGGCGCCCGCCGCCTCCGCCTGACGGCAGCGCGCCTCCAGCCGGTCGAGCCCAACGACCACGACACCGGCGCTGCGCAGCAGGCGCACCATGATCTGCCCGATCAGGCCGAGGCCGATCACGCAGGCGCTCTCGCCGAAACCGATCTCCGACTGGCGCATCGCCTGCAGCGCGATCGAGGCGATCGTGGTGAACGCGGCCTGGTCGAGCGCGGCACGGTCCGGCAGCGGCACGCAGAGGTTCACCGGCACCCAATTATATTCAGCATGGGTTGCATATTGATTGCCGCCACAGCAGACCGGCTGTCCGACCGAGAAGCCGCCGACGCCCTCGCCCACCTCCACGACGGTGCCCGACAGCGAATAACCGAGCGGCGTGTAGGAATCGAGGCGGTTCATCACCTTCTGATAGGTCGCAAGCAATCCCTGCTGGCGGACCGAGCGCACCACCTTGGCAACCTGGTCAGGTCGCGCGCGCGCCTTGCCGAGCAGCGACAGGCGACCCTCGGTGAATTTCATCAACTCGGTGCCGGTCGACACCGCCGAAAATGCCGTGCGCACCAAAACCCCGCCGGGGCGGCAGCGCGGCGCCGGCACGTCGATCAGCTTGAGCTCGCCGCTCTTATAGTTTTGCGCGATCTGCTTCACAGTCGGTCAATCGCCTCAAGTTAACAGTGCCCGTTGTATCGCGCCCACCGCCCGCAATGAAGCCGGGAACATCGTCATAGTTATCTCATCGCGGAGGATTTAACATCGTTATCATTGCAGCAACAGGACCGGTTTGGCCGATATCTCGACCTCACCGTTCGCTACGGCTCCTTCGCCACCGTCGAGGCCCTGGTAACGGCTAAAACGCGGATCGACCCGATAAATGGACCGCCCGTTGGTCGTCCATAGGATCAGACCGCTGCGGCCATCCTTCATGCGGAGATCGACGCGCCAGATCGACGGCGACGTCCTGTCTGCCGCCACAACGCTGGCGCCCACCAACCATGATTGGACCGTGCGATAGGCAATTCCGCTCGGAAGCAGCCCGCGCGCCCGATCCCACAATTTGCCGAAGTCGCTGCCGCCGCCGGCGAACTCGTACCAATAGAACCGGTCGACACCGCTGATCCACTTCAGGATATAGGCGCGCGCCAGACAGCCATCCGGGTTGTCCTCGCGGGACGACCAGCCGGCCTCGGTGTCCCAGATCGGCCTTGTGGAGAGATCGTGCGCGGCGAGGATCTGCTTGAAGCGGGCGATGACCCCGATCACCGCTTCGGGTTCGCTCGTATAGCCATGGAAGGCGAAGACGTCGGCATATTGTCCGCCGCCTTGCGCCATGAAGGCCTGTTGCCAACGATAGCCGTCCGGCGTGCCGTTGGACGACGGTGTCAGCACAGTTAGGGCGGGATCGCTGGCCTTGATGATCTCGTAGGCCCGTTTCTGCATCTGGACCATGGTCGCGATATCGCCCGAGTAATATTTGGGATCCTCGGGCTCGTTCCAGATTTCCCAGTATTTGATGCGGCCGGCAGCGCGCGTCACGGCCGCGCGCACCCATTCATCCCACGATGCGAGATCGGCAGGCGGCGAGCTTGCGCCCGGCGTGAATGCCGGCGGCGCATCCTTCACCGATGCGGCCCAACGCGGCGTGAAGGCAAGATTGAGCACGATATCGACGTGCTCGCGCTCCGCCGCCGCCAGAATGGCGTCGAAGCGCGCCCAATTGTAGATGCCGGGTGCCGGGTTGATCTGCGCCCAGTAGATCGCGCCCCACAGGCGAACGCCGTCAAATTTGAGCGCCGGCCATGGCTGCGACTGCCCGATCGCATTGATCGTCATGCCGAAAAGCGTCGGCGGGATCGCCACGTTCACATGGCTCACATTGAGCACATCGTTTGCGGCCGCACCGGCCCACTGCAGCGGCCATTTGTGAGCCAGCGGCGCCAGCGCACTCAAAACCAGTGCGATCAACGCTCTTTGTGCCCAATCCCTCACTTTACCTGCCATGTCCGTGTCTCGTCGCTGTCACATCCGCGGCGGGATTGCAAAATGGAAGCTGCGTATGTTAATGCCGATGTTAGTTCGATTGTGATCTTGTTAGGTCAATGGTATAGATCATCGCAGATGTCGAGAGCTGAACCATCACCGCGGCGGATCCTGATCATCGTCGAGAACCTTCCGGTTCCTTTCGACCGCAGGGTGTGGTGCGAGGCAACGTCGCTGCGCAAGGCGGGCTATGAAGTTTCGGTGATCTGCCCGAAGGGCCGCGGCCATGACGAGCCTTACGAATGCCTCGAGGGCATTCACATTTACCGCCATCCGATGCCGCTGGAAGCGCGCGGGATCGCCGCCTATCTGATCGAATATCCGGTCGCGCTGTTCTGGGAGACGTGGCTTGCGATCAAGGTGGCGTGGAAGCACGGCTTCGACGTCATCCATGGCTGCAATCCGCCCGACCTAATCTTCCTGATCGGCCTGCTGTTCAAGCTCGGCGGCAAGCGCTTCGTGTTCGATCATCACGACGTCAATCCCGAGCTCTACGAAGCAAAATTCGGCCGCCGGGACTTTTTCTGGCATCTGCTGCGGCTGGTCGAATATCTCACCTTCAAGACCGCAAGCATCTCGATCGCGACCAACGAATCCTATCGCGAGATCGCGATCACCCGCGGCCGGATGCCGGCCAACCGGGTTTTCGTGGTGCGCTCCGGCCCCAATCTCGACCGGGTGCGCTCCCGCCCCGCCGATCCGAGCTGGCGCCGTGGCCGGCGCTACAGCGTCGGCTATGTCGGCGTGATCGGCCAGTCGGAAGGCATCGATCTCCTGCTGCAGTCGATCGGCCACATCGTGCACGATCTCGGCCGTACCGACATCCAGTTCAACATCGCCGGCACCGGGCCGGAGTGGAATGCGGTGATCAAGCTCTGCGAAGAGATGCAGCTTTCCGACTACGTGAATTTCACCGGCGCTATCGCCGACGAGGCTCTGTTCACGATGCTCTCGACCGCAGATGTCTGCGTCAATCCGGATCGCGTCACGCCGATGAACGACATCTCCACCATGAACAAGATCATGGAGTATATGGCGCTCGGACGGCCGATCGTTCAGTTCGAGGTTCGCGAAGGCCGGCGCTCCGCGCTCGACGCCTCGCTCTATGCGGCGAAGAACGAACCGCAGGATTTCGCCGGCAAGATCGTCACGCTGATCGATGATCCGTCGCTACGGCAGACGATGGGGGCATTTGGCCGCAGCCGCGTCGAGCGCGAATTGTCCTGGACGCACGAGGAGCCGAAGCTGCTCGCCGCCTATGAGGCGTTGTTCGCCAGGAAGCTCCGCTGGCAGAGCCGCGCCCCACGCGCGAGCGCGACCGCGGAGCGGTCGACCTCGCAGGCGTCTGGTGTCAACGCCAATGCAGCCGCCGGGCGGGCATCGCGTTGAACGCCCTGCCGCCTCACTCACGCGAAACGCGACACGGCCACGCGCAGGTCGCTGGATTGTTGAAGGTCGAAGCATGAACGTCAGCATTTTCGGCCTCGGCTATGTCGGAACGGTCTGCGCCGCCTGTTTCACCGAGCTCGGCCACCAGATCATCGGCGTCGACAAGAGCGTCGACAAGGTCGACCTGATCCGCAAGGGCCGATCGCCGGTCATCGAGCCGGGCATCTCGGACAAGGTGGCGCACGCGGTGGCAACGGGTCAGTTGACCGCAACCACCGACGCCACCGAGGCGATCGTCAACAGCGACATATCGATGGTTTGCGTCGGCACGCCGTCGTCGGGCAACGGCAATCTCGACCTGACCGCGATCCGGCAGGTCGCCATCGAGATCGGCCGCGGGCTGCGGGCAAAGAACGCGCCGCATACCGTGACGATCCGCTCCACCGTGCTGCCCGGCACCACCCGCGACACCGTCGGGCCGCTGATCGAGGAAGCCTCCGGCAACAAGATCGGACGCGATTTCGACCTCGCCTTCAATCCGGAGTTCCTGCGCGAAGGCAGCGCCATTGCCGACTTCAACGCGCCATCGAAGACCGTGGTCGGCGCCTTCAATCAGGAGACCGCCGACCGCGTCATGGCGCTCTACAAGGATCTGCCGGGCGCCAAGATTACCCCGCCGGTCGAGACCGCCGAGCTGGTGAAATATGTCGACAACAGCTGGCACGCGCTGAAGGTCAGCTTCGCCAACGAGATCGGCACCATCGCAAAGACGCTCGGCATCGACGGCCGCGACGTCATGAACATCTTCCTGCAGGACACCAGGCTCAACATCTCGCCGGCCTATCTGCGGCCCGGTTTTGCCTTCGGCGGCTCCTGCCTGCCCAAGGATGTCAAGGCGCTGAAGCACCTCGCGCGCAGCCGTGGACTGTCGACGCCCGTGCTCGAAAGCATCCTGCCGAGCAACGACATGATCATGTCGCGCGGCGCCGACTGGATCCTGTCGCATGACGGCCGCCGCATCGCGTTCCTCGGCATCAGCTTCAAGGCCGGCACCGACGATGTCCGCGACAGCCCCTTCGTCGAGCTGGTCAAGAGCCTGCGCGGTGAACAGCGCGATATCCGGATCTACGACCCCAACGTACAGCTGTCGCAACTGATCGGCGCCAACCGCGACTTTCTGATGCGCAACCCGGAGCTGGTCGGTTTGCTGCATGACGACGTGACGGCGACGATCGAATGGGCCGACATCATCGTGCTGACGACGGCAGATCCGCGCTTCGTTGCGGCGCTGAAGGCAACCCGGCCCGACCAGGTCGTGCTCGAACTGTCTGATATCGGATTGCCCGACGAGGTGCGCGCCAGAGTGAGCGGCTTCCACTGGTAGGGAATACCATGGCCACCATGGCCCAGACCCGCGACCGACCCGAAATCCGCTTTCACGACGAGATCTCGTCGGGGTGGGATAAACTGCATCGGAGCCGTACCTTCAAGGCGCGCACGGCCGCGATGTTCGATCTGCTCGGGAACGCGGACCTCAATGGCCAACGCTGGCTGGATGCAGGTTGCGGCACCGGAACGCTCTCCTGTCTGCTCGCCGCGCGCGGCTGCGACGTCACCGGCGTCGACGCCTCGTCGGAGATGATTGCGGCAGCACGCGGCCGCTCCGATGGCCCGCTGGCCGGACAGTTCAAATTCCAGCAAATCCCGACGATCGCAAACCTGCCGTTTGCGGATCGATCCTTCGACGGCGTGCTCTGCGCGAGCGTGCTGGAGTATGTCCCCGACGTGGCGCAGTGCCTCGCCCAGATCCATCGCGTGCTCAGGCCCGGCGGACTGTTGCTGGTCTCGATCCCCAATCGCGGATCGCTGCTGCGCCAGGGCTACAAGCTCGCGCATGCGGCCTCGTCGCGCGTGTCGGCACGGCCGCTGTTTCGCTACCTCGCCTTTTCCAAGTTCGAAACCACGCCGGTCGTCATGCAGGGCCTGCTGCGGCAGCATGGCCTCACCACGCTCGGCGCCAGCTTTGCCGGCTCCCCGCTCCCGCCGGCGCTCGACCGCCGGCCCGCGGTCGGCACGCTGATCAATATTCTCGCCCGCCGCGACGATTGATGCGGCGGGCAGATGCCCGCTTCACGCCTTGATCGCCATCAGCGACTTGGTCATGCCGAGATATCGCTCGCGATAGATCTTCGCGTCCGGAAACGACTCGATCATCTCGCCCCAGTCGAACAGGTGCCAGTCGGGCGCGGTGCGCTTGAACCAGAAGCGGTTGAACTTCTCGATCAGTGCGATTTGCTGTCGCCTCGGCAACAGGACGATGATTCCGGGCAGCCAGGTATGGCTCTCGATCGGAAAATACCGGTACGGCGTCTGCACGTAGAACGACTTCGCCACCCTCGAGATCTCACCGGCAAAGCGGTTCTGGTGCTCGCGCGCGACATTTCTGAATGCCGTATCGCTCTCGATCGTCACGACGGCCTGCTTCGGCCCGGTGACATGCTCGATCACCGACGAGCAGAAGCAGAAGTCGAACGCCTGATCCTCGAACGGCAGGCGTTCGGTCTCCCGCAGCAGCACCGTCTTGAACCCGAACCGCTCGCGCGCGACGCTCAGATCGTCAGCGGAGATATCGCAAACCGTGACATCGGTATGGCGCGGCAGGATCGCGCGAATGTGCCGGCCGGTGCCGCCGCCGAGATCGAGGATCTTTGCGTCGAGTGGCAGGTTCACGGTGCGGACGAGGAACTCGCCGCGCCGCTTGCGTGCTGCACCGGAAAATCGGGCTTGAATTGCGCCCAGCAATGTCAGTCTCCTGCTACCGGTCGCGTCGGTCTAGCACAGCACGCGCGATCCTTCGTGCAACCGTGTATCGATTTGCCGATCTCGCTCACTTGATCGCCTCGAAGAAGATCGATTCGTCCGGCCGGTTGTCGAGCCGGTCGATGTCGGGACAGACCCCCTCGCGGTAGGCCCGGCTGTGGGTCTCGGAACAGCCCGCGTCGCGGAACAGCGCCGCGAGGGAGGCGCGCGTAAAGCCCCAGTGATGCGCAAAGGCGGCCTCCCTGCGGCGCTCGATCTCGAACACGCCCTGGAGGAAGGCCTGCGGCGCTGCCGGATCGTAGAGGGCGACGATCCGTTCCATGTCGGGGACGATGATCCGGCACACCCCACCCGGTGCCAGCGCCCGCGCGATCTCACGCGCCAGCCGCTCGACCTCATCGGGAAACAAATGCTCGAAGACATGCGCGCTGAACACCGCCGAAAGGCTGCCATCCGCGAACGGCAACGGCTTGGTCAGGTCCATGTAGCGCAGCCCGGCAAACTTGCCCTGGCGATGCTCGGCATAGCGCGCGTCGCTCAGCAGGCCGGCGAGATGCAACGCTTTCGCTGCGAGCGGCAGGCGCGCGATCCACAGATGCATCGTGATGTCGGTGTTGATCCAGCCCTCGATGCCGCAATTGAAGGCGCCGATATGCAGCCTCGAGAGCGAGCGGCCGGATGCGTCGTCGGTCATGTCTGCTCCCGCACCGAATTGGTCAGCACAACCACGATCACCGACGCCGCGCTGGAGGCCACCATCGCCGCAACCGCCCCCATCACCTGCCAGGCCTCCGCCGCAAGCGGCAGGACGCAGCACAGCGCGAGGAGGCCGGCGATCCGGCTCAGCATGAACCGCTGCGGCCTGCCGGTCGCAAACAGCGGCAGCGCGAGGCCGAGCCACACCGCGTCGAGCGCCATCGCAGCACCCATCAAAGCGAGGCTGCCGGTGCCGATCTCGTAACTCTGGCCGTGGATGACAAGGGCGAGCATGCGCTGTCCGAGCAGCACAGCCACCGCGCCATAGGCGAGCGCGATCGAGCCGAGCAGCACGGCGTTTTCGCGCGCAGCAGCGGCGACCGCGCTGCGCCGGCCGGCGCGCAGCTCGGCTGCGATCTCCGGCAGCCGGACCGAGAACATCGTCGCGCAGAACTGGCTGAGCGGTGCGAACACCAGGAGCAGGATCCGCAGCGACGCGCTCGCGTCCAGCCCGATCAGGAAGCCGCAAACCGGGATCAGCCCGATGCTGCCGATCCAGTAGGTGAGCGAGGTCGCGACGAACCAGCGGCCGTTCCGAAACAGCCGCCGCAGCGAGCCGTGGAAAATCCTGGTCTGCGGCCAGGCCAGTTCGCTGGTGTGAACGAGCAGCGAGCTGCCGGCGAGCGCCGCCGAGATCGCGATGCAGGCCATCGCAGCCGCAGCGCCGGTCAGTTTGAGCGTGATCATCAGCCCGGCCGCGGCGACGAGCGCCACGCAATAGGTCAACGACGATCCCACCGCACGCGACAGCCGCCCATCGAGATAGCAGATGCGGCGGAACATGCTTTGCAGCCGAACCGCAGGGATCGCGAGCCCGGTTGCGATCACGAGCCCGCCCGCGGTGCCGCCGACAGCACCGATCACGACGCCAGCAACCACCAGCAGCAGGCCAAGCGCAGCCGAGACGAGTAGCGACGACAGATAGAGGCCGAGCCGCAGCTGCGGCCACCGCGATTTCGGGATGCGATGCGCAGTCGCCGGCAACCCGTCGTCGAACAAGCCGCGCAGAAACACCGCCTCGATCAGGATCGAGAACGACCAGGCGACGCTGAATTGGCCGAATGAATTGATATCGAGCACATTGGCCAGCACGATCGTCAGCACGAAGGCCGAGCCGCTGAGCAGCGCCTGATCGATCAGTCCGAGCGCGACATTGCCCCCGGCGCGCCGCAGCCGCCCCAGCGCGCCGCGCGCGGCACCGGCGACCCGGGCCTGGGCCGCCATTCGATCCAGCCTTTCGGTCAACACACTCACGCCTCACTCACACGCAGTCTGGTAAACGCCCGCCGCGGCGCCATTTGCAGCCTGGCTTCCGGGCCGAAATAGCACCAGAACACCAGCACGCAGCCGAAATAATTATGCAGCAGCTGGCTGGAATCGTTGGCTGACGCGATCACGACGAACAGCAGCATCGCGAACGGCGCCAGCCAGTACATCCCTCGCCGCTCGAACGTGAAGACGATGGTGTTCCACAACGCCCGCGCCACCAGCAGCATATAGAACGCGCCGCCGAGCAGGCCGAACTGGAGGAAAGCATCGAGATAGGAATTCTCGAACGAGCCGAACTCGGTGTTCCATGGCGCCATGCTCGTCAGCTCGTTCGCGGGCGAGTTCGGCAGCTCGTTGAAGAATCCGGAGAAGCCGTAGCCCAGCCAGGGGTGTTGCCAGAAGAAGTGCGGCCAGACCGCCCAGAGGAACGAGCGGCCGGTCAGGTTTCCGCTGCGGCCGACCAGCCCGTACAACTCGTCGCTCGGCACGGCGAACATGACAAGCGCAACAAAGGCGAGCCCGAGCCAGTAGATCGAGGCAGCTCCCCTGTGCCCAAGCACCACCAGCAGCAGCCCGAAAGTCACGGCGAGCGCCGTCAACATGCTGATCAGCGGCCCTGCGGCGCCGGCCGCGGCGAGCGCAAAAAGATGACACCCCATCAGCAACAGCGACCAGCCGAATTGCCGCCGCGGCCCCGCCAGCATGCGCACGAAACAGATCAGCACCATGAGACCGAAAAAGGCGCCCGCGAGATTCTTGTGGCCGAACACGCCGGCATAGGCCCGGGTCCCGAGCACGGTCGGACGATGCAGCGGGTCGTAGTCCCATTGCGAGCCGATCACAGGAAACAGCAGGACATGAACGATCAGCACCACGATCCCGATCCGGAACAGGGTGTCGACGAGCCGATCGACCGGGCAGCTGATCACGACCCAGGCCGAGAACAGCGTGGTCAGGAGATACATCGCGAACTTGACCGATGCGCCCGCGGGGTCGGCGCTCAGCGCCAGCGACACCAGCGCGAAGGCAATGAACGTCAGATAGAGATGTGATTGCAGCATCAGCAGGCCGAAGCGTTTCCGATCGACCGCAATATGCAGCATCAGCAGGATAAAGAGCAGCAGCCACGCGCCGCGGAACAGCGTGGACTCCCCGGCCCGTTCCGCGAACGAGATGCCCTCGATGAAATTGAACAGGAAGTAGATGCAGCCGAGCACCATCACCAGATAGGCGTGGAGAAAGACCTCGGTTCGAAACCACCATCTGCCGATCATTGCACGGCTTCCTGCCGGGCCGGCGCCCTCAAGAGATGATCGACCGCGGCCGCAAAGCGCGCCGCGGCATCGGCAAGTGCGTCCTTTCGCACGCTGTGCCGGGCCTGCTGGGACATCGTCTCCCAGCGCGCGGGATGTTCGAGCAAGCCGCGCGCCGCGTCGACCCAGACCTGCTCATCGAGCGCGCAAACCTGGCCATTAACCTGGTCGCGCACCAACTCGCCGCCCGCCCCGACATGGGGCGACACCAGGCAGGGAACCCCGCACTGCAAGGCCTCGTTGCACACCAGACCCCACGGTTCCAGCAACGATGGCAGCAGCAACAGCCGTGATTGCAGATAGACTTCCGATATCGCATGCCACGGCACATAGCTGTCGTGGCTGACATCGATGCCGGCGCCGCCGAGCCGCGCCAGCATGCGCTGCTCGGCAGCACCGGACCCGACCACGCGAACCCTTAAGCCGGGCAAGACCCGGCCGAGCGCGATGGCGACGCTCTCGAAGAAGACCGCATTCTTGGCGGCGTCGTTGATGCGGGCGCACCAGAGCAGGTGAAATGGACGGTCGTGGAAACCCGGGACGGTGTCCGGCGGATCCCATGCCGGCACCAGCGGCACCACGAACAGATCGTCGTCGCCGACACCTTCGCCACGGAAATACGCCCTGCCCTTGTCGCTGCAACACACGACCGCGTCGCACTGGCGCAGCAGCCATGGCCGCGCCAGGCGATGATAGGCCGTGTTGGGCATCGTCTCGCGCCAGCCGTCGATCGTCAGCGCAAGCGCCTTGCCGTTGGCGCGCGCCCATGCCGCGCCGGCCAGCATCGAGGGATAAAGGCCATTGACGAACAGCAGGTCGGGCGCGAGCGCGTTCAAGGCGCGCCCGATCCCGATATTGAGATGGGTGTGACGCGACCGCGACAGCGGGATCGACACACCGGGCACCGTGCGCGTCGTATAGCGCGGCGTGAACGATCCCGCCCAGGAACGATCGGCCTCCTGCGCGGTACAGGACAGCACGGCGAGATCCAGCCCACGGTCAACCAGCTCGTTGTAGAGCCGGTTGGTGTAGGGTGTGATCATGTTGTTGAAGACGACCACGCGCGGCGCCATGGCTTATCGGCTCCGCGGCGGCGCCGCCTCGGCGCGCCGGCAGAGCGCCCCGCAATGATAGGTCGCAAGCCGGGTCGCAAGCTCGGGGCTGACCGACAGCAGCGACTTCCGCACAAGGCTCTTGGCAAGCCCCTTCAACTGCGATGAATGAAAGGCGTGCACCGGCAGGCTGTGATCATAGATACCGAAGCCGGCAACATGGAGCCCCGTTGTCTCCAGCACCAGGCGGAACGTGTCGGGCGTGTAGAAATTGATGTGGCCGATATCGAGCGTCGATTGCAGCGCCCGGCGATTGGTCCGCGCATGCAGCTCGCACGGCACTTCGACATAGATGAAATTCCGCGCCACCCGGGCCAGCTCGTGCAGGAACGCGCGCGGCTCGGGCACGTGCTCCAGCACATGGCTGGCATAGACGAGATCGAACGATCCGTCGGCGAACGGGATCGTTGCGCCATCGTAGCTCGACCAGCGGAACGGGGCTGACGCGGCGCCGTCGGTCTCCAGGTTGGTTGCGGGATCGATGACGTCGATGCCGGTGAAGTCGCGGCCGATGCCGATCGCGGACAGCCGCGCCAGCACGGCGCCGGTGCCGCAGCCGACCTCGAGCACATTGCCGACACCGGCGGCGGACGCGCCGAGCAAGCCGGCAATATGATCGGCCTTGTCGATCGCGCAGACGCGGCGCCAGTCGCGCTCCTGCGCCGAATAGACGCCCTCATAATGCGCGTTGTGCTGTCCGATGCTGAATTCCATCGTCATGGTCTAGCCATCGCTCCGCGCGGCATGCGGGCAAGCCAGACGGCGGCACGCCGGGGCATCCCACCGTGCGTCTCACTCGGTGTAGCCATATCGCCCATAATGCGAGTTGTAATAGTAGTTCTTGCCGCCATAACCGCTGTAGCGGCTCATCGCGGCGATATCGGCCTTGTTGAGGACGACGCCGAGCAGGTTCTCATTCACCGCGCGCGCGCTGCGCAGCGCCCGCTCGACCACCTGCACCTGGGTCTTGCCCCATTCCACAATGAAGACGAAGGAATCGACGAAGTGCGCGGTGATGCGGACATCGACCACCGGCGTCAGCGGCGGGAAGTCGACGATCACGTAATCATAATGGCCGCGGACCCTGTCGATGAAATCCTTCATCTGGTCGGAAGCCAGCACCTCGTGCGAATGCGCGATGCGCGACCGTGTGGCGCCCGGCAGGAAGGCAAGACCGGTCTCGGGATCGCGCCACAGCGTGTCCTGCAATGTCGCATTGTTCGACAATACGTCCAGAATGCCGCGCTCGGCGTTGGCGGCGACCTTGCGGCTGAGCGAGGGATTGCGCAGGTCGCAATCGATCAGCAGCACGCGCGCCCCGCTCTGGGCGACCAATTGCGCGAACACGAAGGCCAGCGTCGATTTGCCCTCGTTGGGCAGCGCCGAGGTCAGGCCAAGGATCTTCGACGGCTTGGTGACATTGAGATCGGCATTGACCTTGATCGAGCGGATCGCTTCCGAGAACCGCGAGAATGGTGAATCGATCGCCGCCCACAGCACCGGCTCGTCGCCGCGCTGGATCATGCGCGCGGCGACCGGCAGGTTCGGACGACCGGCCACCGGTGCCTTGAGCTGGCTTGGCGAGAGGCGGGGAACGATCGCGACGCAATCGGCATCGAGGATGGTCTCGACCATTTCAGCGGTGCGGAACACCCGGTCATAGAGATCGCGCAGCACGCCGAGCGCGAGCCCGGCAATCAGGCCGCCGAGCGCCGAGAGCGCGAGCACGACGAAGGTCTGCGGGTGGCTCTTGCTGAGCGGACGCGAGGCACGGGTGATCACCCGCGCCTCGCTGACCGGAAACGATTGCTGCTGCACATTTTCCATGTAGCGCTGCAGGAAATTGTCATAGAGCGAGCGATAGGTCTGGGCCGAGCTCTCGAGCTCGCGCAGCGTGACCTGAGCCTGGTTGGTGGACTGCGACTGCGAAACCGAATCGTTCACGGCGCGCTCGATCTCGGCCTGACGCTGCTGGGCGATCGCATAATCGCTCTTGTAGCTCTCGGCGAGTCGCTTCAATTCGTCGATGATCGACGACTGGATCTCGCGCATCTGGTTGCGCAGATTGACGGCGGCCAGATGATTGTAGCCGTAGCGGGACGACCAGTCGGCCTCGCGGTTGGCAAGCTCGAGATATTGCGAACGCAGCTTGGTGATGACCTGGTTGTTCAGGGTATCGGCAACCGTCGCATCGGGGACGCCCCCCTTCACAACCGCCTCGATGCGGTCGAGCTTGGCCTTGGCGTCGGTGACCTGCGACTTCACTTGGACCAGCTGGGTGTTGAGCTCGCCGAGCTGCTGCTCGTTGAGCAGCTTGCCGCTGGACGTGACGATGTTGTTGGTCTTCTTGTAGTCGAGCACCGCGCGCTCGGCATTGGATGCCTGGGTGCGCAGCTCCTGGATGCGGTCTTGCAGCCAGACGCTGGCGCGGCGGGTCGACTGATACTTGGAATCGAGCTGCTCGACGATGTAGGCATCGGCAACCGCGTTGGCGATCTGTGCTGCGCGCTCCGGATCGAGCGAGCGGAAAGAGACCTCGATCACATAGGTCATGCCGCGGCGGCGGACGTCGAGCTGCTTCTCGAAGGTGCGGACCGCGCGCCGGGTCCGGTAGAACTCGTTGGGCGGCGCGCTGCCGGCGAACAGGCCGGACACGAAATCCAGCACCGCTCCCGCCGCGCCGGCCCTGGAGCCGATGAATTCCGGATCCTCGTTGAGCTTGAGGTCGCGGATCACCGCGAGCGCCACGTTCTCCGACTTCAGGATTTCGACCTGGCTCTCGACCGCGGAGGAATCGACCGGGACGTCATTCACCGGCGATTGCTGCTGGGCGCCCTGGAGTTTGCGGGTGTCGATGATCATCGTGGCGAGCGCGGTATAGCTCGGCGCTGCCGTCGCCAGGTAGCAGATGCCGCCGAACAGGCAGAGGCCGGCAGTCCCGAGAATGACCCAATACTGCCGCAGCAGATAGGTGACGAAGGCGTCGAAGGTTTCCGCCAGCGACGGCAGTTCGGCCGGACGATTTCTCAGATCGACAGATGGCGAAATCTGGTTGCGCTGAAGCATCTCCGTCCTATCGCCGCGCCGGCAGGATGCATCCTGCCGGACGCGCCAACACCGCCAGGCGCGCAGCGGAACGACCACCGGATCGCTCAAATGTGAACACTGCTATCTCCTTAACGAACACTAACAGTTCGTTAGCATAGTCAGAGTTATCGCGCCAATTAAAACCCCTGCCCGACCGCGCCCCAGGCTGATCGCGCCGGTCATTAACATTCCGCTGTCGGACGCCAGTTCGAGCCGGCTGTCCGGCGTTTTGCCGCGGAATTGGGCGTTTTCCCTGCGCCGCGCGCCTGCGCGCCGCTCGATGGCACCCTTGGGCCGCATGGCCGACAGATTTGCGACGACCGGGTTAACCCCGGCTTAGGACCCGGCCCGACAATATGCGGGCGCAGGGTTTGGTTATGTTATTTGTTTTGCTTGGCAATTTGATCGGCGGCGCCGTGCTTGGGCTGCGCCAGCACTGTCTGGTGCTGGTGCCGGTGATGCTTGCCGAACTCATGCTGCTGGCCGCCATCGGCATAGCGCGCCTCTCGTGGTCCGAGACTGCGCTGCTCATGATCATCGCCATGGTATCGCTGCAGGGCGGATATCTCGCGAGCGCCTTCGCTCCACTGCTCCGGTACCGCACCTCGCCGCAGCTCATCGCCGCGCGCCGTCCGCAGTAACGCGCTACGCCGCCGCGCGATCTGGCGCACCCGATTTCGATTGACCTCGCGGCGAGCCCGGGGCATCCCGCTGCCTTGCGTTCTGATCTTCCGCAGGACCTGTTTCCCAAGGATTTGCCCCTCCCGTGTGGAACGTCACGGCTTTCATCTGCATCTTGATCGGGGCGTCGATTCCGGTGGGTCTCATCGACGCGTCGCTCGCCATTGGTCTGGTCGGCGCCGCAACGTCGCTCGGGCTGCTGGCAAGCCTGACGGCGATCCGGCCAGGTGAACTGTCCTTCCTGAAGCGGGTCGCCGGGCCCGCCGTTGCGGCGGCGCTGGTGCCGATGCTCTGGATCATCCTGCAGATGCTGCCGCTGCCGTTCTGGGCGCATCCGTTGTGGAAGTTCGCCAGCGAAACACTGGAGGCACCGCTCAGCGGCAGCATCACGATCGATACCGGTGCAAGCCTCGGCGCGCTGCTGCTCGGGCTGTCGCTGCTCTCGGTCATGATCGCCGCCACGGCGATCGCGATCGATGCCCGCCGCGCCGACATGGTGGCCCGCAG
This sequence comes from Bradyrhizobium sp. Pha-3, assembly GCF_042258615.1. Taxonomy (GTDB): domain Bacteria; phylum Pseudomonadota; class Alphaproteobacteria; order Rhizobiales; family Xanthobacteraceae; genus Bradyrhizobium. Next base: position 6,357,882 of record NZ_CP170152.1, read on the forward strand.
CGTTGCAGCGACGGCGGCCGTCGCGGCGCTGATCCTGCTGTTGTATAGCGATCCGATCAAAGCCTGGCTTGGCCCGGCCGATGCTGCGCACGACGGGACGGCGAACGGATTCGTCGTCGTCGTTCTCATTGGCGTCCCGTTCAGCCTCGCGCGCGCGCTCGATGTCGGCGGACATATTGGCGGCCGCACGGCGGCCCAGTCGGCGCGATTGCGCCGGCTGCTCGCCGCCAGCGCGCTGTTTTGCGCCGCCAGCGCCTGCTGGTACGGGCGGCGCGGCGCCGCGATCGCGATCGCAGCGGGCATCGCGCTGGTCCTGATGACCTTCGCCGCGCGAAAACTTCATCTGCGTCGCTGGAGCAGCGCTGCCGCTGCGGCCGCGATCGCGCTGATCGCGCTGGTGACGGCGATCGCCAATCGTCATCCCGACGTGGCGCTTGCGATTGCCTTCGCCCATGCGCCGGACGAACTCGTGCAGTCGACCCACAATCTGCTCGCCGACCTGCCCGCGCTCGGCAGCGGCGCCGGCACCACGGCAAAGCTGGCATCGACCTACATGGACTGGCAAGGGGCGACCACGCGGCCCGTGGTGGCAACCAGCGCCGCCGCCTTGATCACGCAGTTCGGTTCCGCCATGTTCTGGACTTCACTCGCGGTTACGATCGTGGGCATCGCCGCGTTCACGGCCGGTGCACGCAATCGCGGCCGTGACTGGTCCTATCCCGCGGCGGCCGCAGCCGTGTTGCTGACGCTGGCGCTCGCCGCCTTTACCTTGCCGGAATTGCCGGCGCTGCCCGGAGTGATCGTGTTGGGAGCCGTGATCGGAACAGGACTGGCGCAGCGGATCAGCCGTTCACCGTTGCAGGCGGGCTAGACCACAGATGCGCAGCCTCCTCCGGCGTATGGTCGGCCAGACCGGCGACCTCGAACATCACGAGGGCGACGAGACCTGCATCTATGCCGTCGGCGATATCCACGGACACGCTGACCTGCTGCATGATATCTGCGCACGGATCGATGCCGATATCCGCAAGTTCCGGCCGGCGCGGCCGATCCAGGTCTTCCTTGGCGACTACATCGATCGCGGACCGGATTCGCGCGATGTGATCGCGATGCTCGATCAACGCCGCCGGACCCGCAGCATGGTCTGCCTGCTCGGCAATCACGAGGCCTGCCTGCTGGAGTTTCTCGTCAATCCCGACATGCTCGCGCAATGGCGGCAATTCGGCGGCCTGCAGACGCTGATGTCCTACGGACTGACGCCCTCGCTCAATCCCGACGCCGCGGAACGCAGGGCGCTCGCCCAACAGTTGGTCCGCCAGATGCCGCCGGCCCATCTCGCCTTCCTGCGCTCGCTGCCGATCACCTATTCCTGCGGCCGCTATTTCTTCGTGCATGCCGGCGTCAGGCCCGGGCTCGCGCTGAAGCAACAGCGCAAGGAGGACCTGCTCTGGATCCGCGACGACTTCCTGCTGTCGGAAGATGATTTCGGCAAGGTCGTGGTCCACGGCCATACGCCGGTGCACGAGGCCGAGCTGCTGCGCAACCGCATCAATGTCGACACCGGCGCGTATGCGACGGGCCGCCTGACCTGCGTCAAGCTGGAGGGTGCGCGGCGAACCCTGCTGGTGACCGGCAACCGGGCAGCGCGCCATGGCTAGCGCGAAGGCTGACGCGACCCGGCATCACGCGCGGCAGCTGTCGCCGGCCTTCGTGCCGGCCGCAATCCTGATCGGCGCCGCGACGCTGGCGTTGTCGATCTGGTGGCTCGCCGCCAATGCATTGCGCGGCAAGCCTTCGCTCGCGGCCGCTCTCGGCGTCGTCAGGAGCGAACTGTGGCTCGCCGACGGCTGGAGCGAACTGCAGACCTCGCCCGAGGCGGCCGAAGCTGCCTTCACCCGCGCGCTGCGGCTCTCGCCGATGGACGCCGGCGGCTGGTTCGGCCTCGCCTCGGCGACCGGGCGATTCGACTGGCTGAACCCGACCGCATCGAAGGCGCTGAAGATGTCCTACTACACCGGCTTCAACCGCAGCGACCTGATCGCGCCGCGCCTGATCCTGCTAGCGCAGGTCGATACCACGCGCGATGTGGAACTGGTCGATCTGTTGCAGCGGCAGATCCGCCTGATCCTCACCCGTGCGCCTGAACTGAAGGGCGCGCTCGGCCAAGCGTATCGCGTGGCGACCGATGCAAACCGGCGCATCATCGAGGCGGAATTCAAGGACGCAGGCCAGAGCATCCCGGAGTAGCGCGCGCCGGCACGCGGGCAGCCGTCGGATGCCGACCCGCTAGATTCCCTTGTGCCGCAGCACCGCGCCGACGGTGCGCAGCAGGATGCGCAGGTCGAGCGCGAAGCTCCAGCTCTTGATGTAGATGAGATCGTGCGCGACCCGCAGCTGCATGTCCTCGATCGCGGGCGTCGCGCCGCGCAGTCCCTGCACCTGTGCGAGACCGGTGATGCCCGGCTTGACGTGCTGGCGCTGCGCATAGCTTGCGATCAGCTTCGAATATTTGTCGTCATGCGCCAGCGCATGCGGCCGCGGCCCGACCAGCGACATGTCGCCGCGCAGCACGTTCACCAGCTGCGGCAGCTCGTCGATGCTGCGGCGGCGCAGCGTAGCGCCGATCCCGGTCAGCCGCGGATCGTTCGCGCGAGCCTGCATGATGACATCGCCGTCCTCGAGCACATGCATGGAGCGGAATTTGAGGATGGTGAATGGCTTGCCGTCGAACCCGTTGCGGCGCTGCCGGAACAGGACCGGCCCCCTGGAGTCGAGCTTGATCGCAATCGCCGTCCCGATCAGAAGCGGCGCGAACAGCACCAGAAGGCCAATCGATGCCACGATGTCGAACAGCCGCTTGCCGGCACGCTCAACCGAGGTCAGCGGCGAGCGCTGCATTTCCAGCGTCGGTATCGGGCCAGACGCCACCATCCGCAGCGCCAGGAACCGTTCCGCCGTCCGATCCGGCAGCAGCCGCACCGGCAGCGGTGACGCCCGCAGCTGATCGCACACGAACTGGATGCGCGGTTCCTGCTGCCAGGGCATCGCCAGGATGATCTCGTCGGCACCGCACTCCCGTGCCGCGCAAATGGCGGACGCGACGGCGGCGCGGTCGCCCGCGTCGTCGGACAGGCCGGACAACTGGATCCGTCGCACCTCGCTCAGGCCGAAATCGCGCAGCAGGCTCGATTGCCGCACCCGGGACAATTCGTCCGTCATCCCGACCACGACCGCGCGACGCGTCGCCAGCATGCCGCGGTCGATCGCACGTTGCAGCGGCGCTTGCAGCAGCATCCGTCCGGTCACCAGCCCAAGGCCGCCGATCAGGCCAAACGACATCACCGACCCGCGCGAGACGCCGGAGCCAACCTTCAGAAGGAAGATGATCAGGGTCATCAGCAGGACCACCAACAGCCACCCGCCGAGCAGGCTGCTCCAGCGCCGGTCGAGACCGGCCAGCACCTGCGCATAGTAGAGGCCCTGCGACTTCGCCACGAACATGTGAAGGATGGCGGCGAGGACGCCGATCCCTAGAAAACCCTCGAAGCTGTTGCTATAAACCGTGTGGTAGTAAAACAGGTGATAGGCCGCGCCGCCAATGATGCTGGACAGCACGACGATGATCATCTCGAAGACGACAGCAAACGCCTCGAGCGAGGCAAAAGCGACCGAGAAGGCGCCGAAGCTAACCGGTACCTTCGCTATTCGAGCGTCCGAAAGGTCCGTCATCGGGAATTAACATTCGTGTTAACAATTCACATGTTTAATATCAGGCAGGTCGTGAGCTCGCAAGACCTGCCGGCAATATCGGGCAGAGAGCTTCCATGAGTTCATCGGCTGGCGAAACAGAGGCCGCGCTACTGGCCCTCCTCCATCTCATCCGCCTGATGGGCGCCGAACTGGTCGCCGGCAAGCACCGCGACGACGTCGAGTTGCTGGTCAAGGCGGTCGAAACGAAGCTGCGTTCGGCCCGTTTTCCGGCTGAAATGCCGAATCAGGACATTGTCAAAGGCCTGGACCTCGCACAGGAGAGGCTACGTCCAATCCTCGAGGAGCTGCGCGCAAGATCCGAGAAAGCGCATCTGAGCGACCAGCTGCTGCTGGCGCCCAGGCCCCCACGTATTCACTAGCGGATCGGCTCACGTCAGCTCTGGACTTCACCACGGCGGGGCAAACCGTTCCCGCCGCTGGACCTGAGCGCAAGCTTCTCCTCGATCTTCATTTTCTCGAGCAGCAGGTCGGTCACAATCCGGCGCAGCCGTTCATTTTCCAGCCGCAATTCGTCAATACGGTTGTGGACGTGGGGAATACCATCTCGATCATCGGTGCGAGCGGCAAGCTCGGTCACAGTACCATTCGGGTGATGGCCGCGTGCGGCCTCCTGCTTGCGCCAGCGGTGAAATGTCATCACGCTAACGCCCAGCACCTTGCACGCTTGGGCTTGTGACTGCCCCCGCGCCATGAGTTCCTCGGCCTGTTTGACCTTGGAACTGATCTCGTCAGTCGAATGACGCCTCATTGGTCATCTCATTGCCCCCTAGATTAGCAATCATCGCATGGCCTATAAGCTATGTAAATGCAACAGGAAATTCAAATTGAGGGTTTCCCGGGGGGCCTTCGGGAGCCTCGAACTTGCCGCCGGCAGCGCCGCATTGCGCGAAGAAAGACCGAAGCTGCAAGGTACTTACCGGAATATATGAGCAATATTCCCGCCGAAAGACGACCTCACAGAAAAAGTTATACGACTTTCTGCGCATGACAATTTGATCCGGATAACTGGCGCACCGTTTGCATTCTCGAATGAGAAGCAAATGAGAACATCCAATCGGTCCTGCGACAGATTGTGAGTGCACCATGCCTCTCCGCGATATCTACGGCGCCGATCAAGCGAGAATTTCACAACATTCTAACAAATTAATCCCGCGACCTTCGCGTCCGGCAGCTTGCGGGCACGCACGCGCAACGGTAGTTACTCAGACGTTAGGCGTCATGAGGGTTTCAACAAATTTGAGGATCATTTTCAGGAAACTTAACACTCATAGCTCGATCCGCGAATTATCAATGAAGCGCTTTCCCACCCGAGGCCATCAGGCGGAACCACGACCGCCCGACAATCCGCGAACTCTTCTGTGCTGACGCTTGTCAGAGCCAGCCTCTGATCAACACATTCTACGAGGATCGACACCATGGCGCGTCTCAAGGTCTTCGAGGGGAAGCAATCCGCGTCCAGCGAGGCGACCGACGCCTTGGAACGCCTCGTCGCGGAGAATTCCGAACTCCGACATACCGCCGTCGAACTGGTCTTGCAGACGTGGATCCTGCGCGAGCGCCTGTCCGACGTCGTGGCGCACAAGCCGGCGCGGCAACAGCACTGACTGCCCTGCCCTCACGACCACAAATTGTCCCCGGCAAACATCAGCTAGGTCGAGCCAGCTCGCTCAAGACGAGGATCAGGCCGCACAACATTCAATTTAAAATTGAATTGTCCGTAGCGGCAAGCGCCGACATCCTCGCCAGACTGGCTTGGATGTGGCCGCAAATTCTGCTCAGTGAGAAACAGGCTGACGGACTTTAGCTGTGGTGAACCCGGCGCAATGCGACGCGCGGGGCGTTCTGCTCACGCGACATGCCGAACGAACGAGACGCGCCTGGACGCTCGTGGATTTCACGCAACGCGGCGATATCAAGCATCAGCGCAACGACTTCATTGCGGAGCGATTGATTGGTCGCGAGCAACGCCTCTTCGATTGGCTGATGCGAATGTTGAACTTTGTGCTGCTTCATGGCGCGCCCTCGCTCTGCGGTTAAGGGTATGAGCGATGTGATTGAAGTTTCGATGACAGAGTTAGATCACGCACATGGAATGCGGTTAATGGGGCAGGTTTGCGACGAACGTGGCTCCGCGTTGAATTTTCTCAACCGGGTTCCACAACCTGATCGCGAAACGTTCGATCGATGGCCTTATATGTGTCCTCGCGATGGGATGTCAGCGGCAGCGACGAGGCGCACGGCCAAGAGCACCGCTGACACTGATCATGAGGCGCGACCAAGAGCATGAAATCATTTGACGATCGTTGATCGCAGCGATCGCCGTCGAACCCGGCGACACGCCTGCCGGCTATCACAGTGTCGCCGCATCAAGGGCTCGGGACGTGATGAGGTGTTCCAGCCTCGAACCAGATATTCCACCAAGCACGACGTGCACACACTAAATCTGCTGCTTTCGATCAATCAGTTTTTTCGCCGCGCATAACAGGTTGAACCGAACAGCATGGATGCAGCGAACCGATGCCGCGTCCTCTGCATTGATCGCAGAATATTTCGATCTGTTTCGGATCTCGAGGCGGATCTGAGCATTCTGATCCGCCCTGACGATGCAGCGGAGGGAATCAACGCTACAGATTCGATCATGCAGGATATTCACCTCGACCCGAGCCGAACGCGACAATGCAATTCTAATTCGAAATGAGCGGTAGTGAGGCGTTTTGGCTTCTGCAGAGGCAGCGAAACGCCCACGTTCTCATCTCACATGCACTTGCACGATTGCCACGGCGGACAGCAGCGGACTCGAGCAACCGCCATAAGCATCGCTAATTCGTAACGCGCGTCGCGATCGCGCGCTATTTCGATTTGGGAGGCGTGTCGTCGCCCATCTTGCCGCCACTGGCGACGCATTTGAACGATTGCACTGGACATGATGAGCGCGGCCGACGCGAACGCAAAACCACTGATAACTCTCAGTGCCGCACTCCGTTCCAAACCGAGCCAGGTTCTTCTCGAGCCGGAATTCGCAGGGAGCGCACTACGTCCGATCGACGTGGTGATAAGCCCGATACCAGGCGACAAATTTGGCAATGCCGTCCTCGATCCGCGTCTGCGGCCGAAAGCCGATTTCACGCTCCAGATCGGAGACATCGGCTGAGGTCTCCAGGACATCCCCCGGTTGCATTGGCAAAAACTGCTTTTCGGCCTGCCGGCCGAAGCCCTGCTCGAGCAGCGCCACCACATGCATCAGTTCTTCCGGCCTGGAGTTGCCGATGTTGTAGACGCGCCACGGCGCCTTGCTCGAACCCGGATCGGGATGCGCGCCCGACCAGTTGACGTCGCCCTCGGGCGCGCGGCCGATCAGCCGCACCATGGCCTCGACGACGTCATCGACATAGGTGAAGTCGCGCCGCATGTTGCCGTTGTTGAACAGCTGGATCGGCTTGCCGCCGGTGATCGCGTCCGCGAACGCGTAGAGCGCCATATCCGGGCGATACCACGTCCCGTACACCGTGAAGAACCGCAGCCCTGTCGTCGGGATGCGATAGAGGTGGCTGTAGGAATGGGCGAGCAGCTCGTTGGCCTTCTTGGTAGCCGCGTACAGGCTGACCGGATGATCGACATTGTCGTGGACCGAGAACGGCAGCTTGGTGTTGGCGCCGTAGACCGACGATGACGACGCAAACAGCAGATGGCGGCACGCCGTATGCCGGCAGCCCTCGAGGACGTTGAGGAAGCCATCCAGATTGGAATCCACATAGGCATGCGGGTTCTGCAAGGAGTAGCGCACGCCGGCCTGGGCAGCGAGATGCACCACGACCTCGAAGCGATAGCGCTCGAACAGCGCCTTCATCCCGGCACGGTCGGCGAGGTCGAGCTCCAGGAAGGTGAAGCCACGGTGCTGCTTGAGCAGATCGAGCCGCGCCTGCTTGAGCGCCGGATCATAATACTGGTTCAGGTTGTCGATGCCGATGACCGGCTGCCCTGTCCGCAGCAAATGCTCCGCCAGATGGAAGCCGATAAAGCCGGCGCAGCCCGTGACGAGTAGATTGCCTGCGATCACCACGTTTCGCCTGTGCCTTTCGCCTTGCGCCGGACCAGGCCGCATACGCCGTCAGGCGCGGGCCGCAGCTTCTGGCTTCGCGTTGCGGCCGCGGGGCGCGTCAGTTGCTGGCGGCCGGAGGTTTGTAGTCCGGAAAGCGGCTCAGGACCGCGGCCTTCATGAACTTGAAGTGCGCAATCTCGGTCGCCAATTCCTTCAGCCGACGCTGGCCGTTGGAGATCTCGGCGTCAAACAGGTCTTGATGATAGTTGTCAAGCGCCTCGCGTTCCAGATACTCGTCGGTGCCGTTGCCCAGCGTCACCGCCGCGCGGGCCAGAACATCGTCGACACGGCGGCCAAGGCCGGATTGCTCGCTTTCGGCCGCCTGCAACGCGGCCTCGATCGCGGCCATGATCGATCCGATCCGGGCGCGGTCGGTCTCGGCATCGCGCTCGGCCGAGCGTGCCTTGAAGCCTTCCTCGCCACGCCGCGACCTGATCAGGTCATGCGCGCGAGTCCGCAAAAACAGCTGAAACATCTGTCAGTATCCGGTTCGGGCCCACTCAGGCAGTATCGCTCAAAATCGCCCGGTCTTAGTTAAAAAAAGATGAATTGCCCTCTTGCCCGGCCCTCAGGTCGGCCTTCCACTTGATCCAGGCCTTGTCGTGCTTGTCATAGAGTTCGACCCACCGTCCCTCGACGGCTGACGGCATCAGCTCCGCGCCGTGGGCTTCCCCGCCCAGCGCCGGCAGGGATGCGTCCAGCCCTTCGAATTCCGACGTCTCTTCAAGCGTGAGACCGACCAGCACGCGCCGTCCACTGACATCGACGACATACCGCCTTGGCGAATGCCCCCTGAGATCGCTCATGCGTGCAAGTTCCCTCACGATGCGCGGGTCAACGGCAGCACCCCGCCGGCACGCGAACCCAGCCCGGCTGCCGCAATGAAGACAAGATGACCGATTGCATGTCGCCCGCCAACCCCAACTCACGCCACTGTCGCGCTACCCCTGTCGAGCTAGCCCGCTAGAACGCGCGGCGCATGTGGCCGAATGCGGTGACCGGCTGTTCCCGCCTCGGCGATTTGGCGGCTGACGGCGCCACATACGGCGCATAGATCCGATATTGCGCGCGGCGCTTGCGCGATCGCCACGAGCGCGCGGCGAAACCGGAGAAGAAGCCGGCGACGAACGCCGCCGCAAGGATGAGAACAGGAGAGAGCATCACATTCGTCCACGTTAGAATCCGATGTTATTAACATTCGGAGTTGTGACGACATCATGATTGCGCGCGCCGAAAGAATGTTCAGCCGCTGGAATTTTTTGTGCAATCGAACGGCGCAACAATGACCAGGCGCCCGCATCGGCTGTGCTCGAGAGCGAGGCGCTTCAGGAGAACCACCACAGCATGAATTTCAGGAACATCGAGCTGAGAAGATAAATCCACCCCGCCATCGCCAGCAGCGTCAGTCCGACGAACACACCTGAGACGCTTTTCTCCTTGAGGCGCGCCAACAGCGAATTTTTTTCTTCTTGCGGATAGAACATCTCAAGCTCAAGACGCGTCTGATTCAAATCAGCTAGCAGCCAATTTCGATGATCTCATGACGCGCTACGACAGCGATTCGCTTCGCACGTCACAGATCTCAGCTGCAAAATCTCGTGAAGGCGCAGGCCATCGAGGAAGATTCCTGGCTCACAAAGTCTTGGCTCACAAAGTCTTGGCTCAAGAAAATTCTGCTCGACAGGGTCAGGCATCCCCTCGCGCCATCGCAGCAGCCCGCGCGCCGGAATTTTCACTTGCATGATATTGCGATCCGCGCCGCGGATACGCGTCGAGCCTGACAATTTCGCGCGACCGCATGCGCGACGGCCATGGCGCGATGCAGGCGTGATCGACCGCACATCCCGCAAGCGCATGGTGGCCGCTCTGCGTGCATCTCAACTTAACAATCAAGACCTCGCATGCGGCGACCGCGATCGCAGCGGCACATCCGGGAAGCGGCGAACCAGACAGTTCCGAGGATCACGACTGCCAGCCCGGTGGAGGCCGTGAGCAGCGCGAGAACCGATGGTCCGAGCTCGGCCTGCCGCGCCTCGGTCGGGGTTTACTATCGTTCCGTTGCTTAAGTGCCTGAAATTCCGGCGATTGCCGCTCCCCTCCGGAGGGCCAACGGGTGATCCGGAGCGATGTTCCGCGCCGTTTGACGGCTGTCCAACGGCGGTCGCCGCCGCCGCGTCAAACGGGCGCAGGCTTGAGGCCACGGTTAACGCCGTTGCCAGATTCACCAGGCCGCGTTGTTTCAAACCGGGGGTCCCGGTGTTATCCTTGACCGATCCGTCGGTTGCGTAATCGGAGTTTTCCCTATGGCCCCCCGCGCCAACTGGAAGGGCTTTTTGCGCCTTTCGCTCGTGACCTGCCCGGTTGCCCTGTACCCGGCGACGTCGGATACCGAGAAGGTCTCCTTCAACCAGATCAACCGCAAGACCGGCCACCGGATCAAATACGCCAAGGTCGACGCGGAGACCGGCGAGGAAGTCTCCACCGACGACATCATGAAGGGCTACAAGGTCGACACCGACACCTATATCGAGGTCACCAAGGAAGAACTCGACGACATCGCGCTGGATTCGACCCGCACCATCGAGATCGACGAATTCGTGCCGCGCAGCGAGATCGACAGCCGCTATCTGATCCGCCCCTATTATCTCGTTCCCGACGGCAAGGTCGGCCACGACGCCTTCGCGGTGATCCGCGAGACCATCCGCAGCATGGACAAGGTCGCGATCGGCCGCGTGGTGCTGACCAACCGCGAGCACATCATCGCGCTCGAGCCGCTCGACAACGGGCTGATGGGCACGCTGTTGCGCTACCCCTATGAGGTGCGCAGCGAGAAGGAATATTTCGACGACATCCAGGATGTGAAGATCACCAAGGATATGCTCGATCTCGCCAAGCACATCGTCGAGCAGAAGTCCGGCGACTTCGATCCGGAGGAGTTCGAAGATCGCTACGAGCAGGCGCTGATCGACCTGATCAACCAGAAGCGCAACGGCATCAAGATCGCCAAGCCCGCGGCGAAGGCCGGCGGCAATGTCATCAACCTGATGGACGCGCTGAAGAAGAGCCTCGCCAACGAGAAGCAGGCCGCTCCGGCCAAGGCCGAGGCAAAAGCGGCGAAGGGCAAGAAGCCGAAGAAGCGCATCGAGGGCCAGCGCGAGATGCTGCTGCCGATCTCGGGCAGCGGCAAGCGCGAGCCCAAGGAGGCCGTCAAGCCCGAGCCGAAGAAGGCCGAGAAGCCCGCGCGTGCGCAAGGCACCGCGGCGCGGAAGAAGGCGGGTTGACCGGCGCGGCGCTGCCGCAGGCCGCCGGCTACATCATGAAGCTATCGGACGACGCCCAGCAGGAGGCGCGCTGGTCGACCAGTTCTATGCGAGGTCGAGCAGATGGGCGGCAAGCGCTGGGATACGTCGAACTTGCTCGCGAGGCTGCAGCGCTAACGCCTGCTCGCATGCGGCCATGGTGACCCGCGCCCGCGGGTCACCTGCCATGCGGCGCCGTCTCGCGAAGGAGAATTCCCCTTTGAAGGCCGCGCTGCCAAAATATCGAAAACAACCCCATGCAAAGTAGCGAATTGAGTGCACTGTCACCGTATTTCTGGGCTTGTTCCAGAGGGTAAGATACCCCGTCTTGGGGCGGGCCCAGTCGCGGAATCAAGCGTCGCAATGATCGAGCCCTGTCGCGATCTGAACAAAGCCTCACCGCAAATGCCGGCTAGCTTTGAGGGCAGCCCCACGACGCCGCGTACCTTTCACCGGGTGAAATGCCATTGAGAGTATCTCCCGCTGTGATGCTGTCGTGTATCGGTGACGTCCGGTCAGTGGCCGTCGTTGCGAATGCCGGGTGCTGTTCAGTATGCGAGCTGCGTCAGGTCAGATTGACGCAAACAGATCATCGCATGCTTGGGCGATATGGCTTTCCCTTTATTGCTTCCACGCTCGCGACCTTGATAAACTCCTTCGTCCTAGGATTCTGAATAATTGTACTTCCAAGTACCACTATCTGTAGCCACAGATTCTCACCTGCCAACCACCTTTCGAACCAACACCGCAAGTCTTGATTGATATCGAACAGTCCGAACTCGCTCATAGTGACCACGCTGCCGGTATTAGCATCAACGCAGGACCAAATTCCGTCCCCCCAATCGCAAAGCGGCAGAAGTGCAACATTTGAGTTTGGCCATAGAGCTTCCCGTAGCTCGCAAAGCGAGCGACCTTCTATGTCCAGAGCCCCTCCTTTGGTTCCGATCAAGCCATCCCCAGGGCCGAATCCACCATTTCCCACGGTTTGCAACAAGCGTTGGTGAAGTGGCTGGAGAGCGAATCCCAATTCCTGCTCAGTAGCTCGGATCAATTCAGGTGTTGCGGGGAGACCGATTTCCCTGGGCCGTGTTCTTGCGAAATCGGTGCGAGTGTCTGCATCTGCTGCTCGCTGGCGGATCGCTTCTATCAGTTGATTTTCAGTCATGGCAAGACTCAAGGACCAAAGGTGAATGAGCGCGCACCCGTAAGCCTAGCACCGAGGTTATAAAAAGCGACTGCGCACTGCGGGCAAATGATATTTGTGGTAACTCCTACTGTGGGCGTGAGACCCAGCCGGCCTGCTGCGGAAATAGCGGCCATTTCGGCATGACGTCCCGCCGATTCGACGACCGTCAACCCAAGTTCATTCGCCAGCCCGACCTGAGCCGCAGACAGCTCAGTTGTACCGCCTGCAACAAGTGTGGGTCCCTCAACGGTCTCTAGCACTGCGATCGTGCGCAGATTATTCATGGGCGCAGTCGCCGCGTTAGCAACCTGCCTCGCGAGTGCCAAGGTTGCCTGTGGACCTGCGGTCTCAGCTCCGAGTACTCCCAGCCCGCCAATTCCCGCGATTGCTAGCGGTACGCCAAGTCCAATCGTTCCTTCGATTTTCGCGGCAGTTGGATACTGCTGGACGAAATCTGTTACCGCCTGCGATTGAGCAAGTTCTGGTGCGGTCGTTTGATTTAGATACGACGTCACCGCGGCCATGAAAAGGCCATTGGGATCAATCGCGTTCAGCGGATCATTGTTGACATAGGCATATAGGTTGACGCCGCCCTGAACTCCAACTGGATCAGGCTGCATGAAGCGGCCGAGCAGCGGCGAGTAGTGGCGCGCGCGATAGTAGTAGAGACCGTTGGTCTCTGGATCGATGCGCTGTGCCGTGTAGCCGAATGTAGTCGGCGAACCCGGGCTTGCTCCGTAGGGTAGATACCCCGTCTTGGCAAAGGCTCCGGTCGCAGAATCGAGCGTCGCAACGATCGAACCCTGGATGTCCGGGATGAAGGTGGTGCGGGTGCCGAGCGCTACGTTCGTCTGGTTCAGGACATCGTTCGACCCAAGGCCGAAGGCGTACCAGCGCAGGATCGCCCCGCTGGAGCCGTCGTAGTCCAGCAAAGCCCGATTAAAGGGATCCGTGACCGTAATCGTCGTCGAGCCGCTAACGGTCTTCGATTTGCGCTGTCCCTGCGCGTCGTAGCTGTAAGTTGCAACGGTCGCCGTGGGGGACGCGCAAGTGCCGCCATTGATCGCCGCGACGAGCCGATTTTCCGCATCGTAGCAATAGGTAAAGCTGCCGTCATAGGTCAGATTGCCGTTGCCGTCATAGCTGGGCGTGACCGCGCCGACGGCGGTATATTGATTGAGATTGTTGGCGGCGTAACTCACCGTGCTCGGCGTCGCGGTGGGGTAAGCCCAGAAACTGTTGTCTGTCGCCGCCTGGCCAATCCGTTGATTGCTGGCGTTGTAAGCGAACGCAAATGACGCGGTGTTGGCACTCGGCGGCGCTTGCGCCTGCACCGGGCTAAAGCTGGTCGCCGTGAGGCGATTGACGCCATCATAGCTGTACGTCATCGCCGCAACCGAGCCACTTACCGGCGGGGTTACTGAAGCGCTGGTATCGGAGACGCCGGTGACGCGCCCCGCCCGATCGTACTGGTAGCTCACCACGGCGGCCGGTGACGGCGGGGTCTTGCTGGTCAGGCGATTGAGCGTGTCGTATGCAAATGTGATGGTTTGACCGGCGCGCGTCTGCCGGGTCTTGACGTTGCCGTCTGCATCATAGGCCAAGACCTCGGTGCTCGCATCCGGATAAGTCGTCGTGCCCAGCCGGTCAAAGCCATCATACGCAAATGCTAGTGCATGGTTGCTCGCATCGGTCACGATCGCGATCAATCCATCCGCCGTATAGGCCTGCTGCAAGAGCGGCGTGCTCTGAATCGCACGGTTCAAGGCGGCGGTTTGGCGGCTCAGCGAGTCGTATCCATATATCGTCAATCTTCCGAGAGGGTCTCGCACGCTCGCAACCCGGTCCAGCCGATCGTAGCTGATCGACGTCGTGTTTCCGTTGGCGTCGGTCGTGCTCGCGAGCTTTCCGGTGGCGGTGTAGGTCGCCATCGTCAACCGCAACGTCAAGCCGTTCGCCGACTGTTGAACCTTTGTCGGCCGTCCATCGGGGTCATAGCTGGACGTCGTCAGGAGCCCGCTCGGTAACGGCAACTGGGTGCTGATGGGGCGGCGGGCCGTATCGAACCGGCTGGTCGTCGTATTGCCGTTCGGATCGGTCACCGAGATCGCATCACCGACAGCATTGTAGGCAACCGTGCTCGACTGGTTCAGATGGCCGCTGCCGCCAGCATCCCGAACGATCGAGGTCCGGTTCCCAACGCCGTCGTAGCCATATTGCGTGACAACGCCCAGCGGGTCCGTCGCGCTCAGAACTTGCCCAAGACTGTTGTATGTGAACGAAGAGGCGAGGTTGAAGTGCGGAGGTGCGCCAACGTCCGCCGTCGATACGGTGAGATTGCCGGTCGTTTGATCGTAGCTGGCGGTCGAGACGAGGCCGAGCGGATCGACTGTTCGTATCGGCTTGTTGAAAACGGGATCATAGCTGTACGTCGTCACGAGGGGCGCCAGCGGAGATCCCGGCTTCGGCGTAACGGTCGTCGTCAGGACATTGCTGTTTGCATCATACGTAACGCTGGAACTCTTCCCCTCCGGTGAAGTCGTGCTCACCGGCCGTTGAAGCCCGTCGTAGGTATTTTGTGTGACGAGATTCAAGCCCTGAAGGTCCTGAATCTCAGTAATCGTCTTACCCAATGGATTTGTATAGATGACGTGTCGGGTGCCGAACGGATCAACTTCTTCGCTCCGCGTGCCCGCAAAGAAATACTGCCATGGCGGGTTGTTTGCGCTCGCCTGGGTCTGAATCCGGCCGAGCGAATCGTATGTGTTCATGACGATGGCCTGACCAGGCGACGCAGGGTCAAAGATTTGCGTCAAACGGCCGGGGAGATCGTAGATGTAATTGGTCCGCTGCCCGAGCACATCGGTATAGGTCGAAAGATTGCTCGCGGCGTCATAGCCATAGGAAACGACACGACCGTTACCGTCCGACACCTGCGACAACAGACCCGATGAATACGTAAAGGACAGCGACCGACCCAGGTTGTTTGTAACCGATGTCAACACCTGGGGCGAGCCGCTGTAGTTCAACGTGATCGTGGTCCCGGCCGGGTTGCTCAGTGTCTTCAGGTTTCCGGCACTGTCGAAGGCAAGCTGCTGCCGGTTCTTGGTGAGGTAATTGTAGGTCCCACCGCTCAGCGTCAGCGTGGTTGCGGTTCCCGGCGGGGGATTGTAACTCCCGTCTGCCAGCTTGGTGAAATGCTCGACGTATCCGGGCTGCGAGACCGCAACGATATTGTTAGTCAGCTGGTCCATCATCCAGCGCTGGATCACGGCAGTGATGACCACCCGATCGAGGGGCTTTGGGGTCGTCGTTCCGCCGTTTAGAATATCCAATGTGACGAATGTCGCGGCGATCGCGGACGCTCCGCTGATCGGTGAGTTCGCAGCCATGCCCGCAAATCCGTCGCTATCGACAGTTGCGGTAATGGCAAAATTGTGGGTCCAGCCGTTGCCCATCGCCCCCTTCTGTAATCGCGTGCCAGAGTCGTAGTATCTCTGGAATGCAAGGCCGTAGGGCATTGCCTGGCTGCCGATCACGAGATCGGTCGGGCTGTTTAGGTAGTCGCCGGTGACGAGGTTGATCGGCTCGCTTGTTGTCTGTGTCTGGCCTACGTTACCGCCGCCGTTGCCTTGCGAGCCCTGCGGATTTGTGATCACAGGAGATTGGGTTAGTGCCGGGAGAACGGATTGCTGGTTGTTATCGACGATCTCGGGATCCGTCACGACGGTCGTTGGCTCGCCGCCGCTCAAACCTCCCGTAATGATGGAACCAATGGAACTGCCGTCCTGAGCAACCTGATAGTAGCCAGTGCCGGTGTACATGTTGACGGAGATTGCTCCGTTGGCAGGAGCTACGACCCGAAAATTCTGCGAACCAACAAGGGTGTCGACCCGAGCCAGATCGCCCGCCGTATAGTGGTTGGCGACGAGCGTCGGGCGAATATTGCTCGTGTAGTAAGCCGGCCCATCTCCGGAAATCGCGCTGTTGTTGATATCGAAGATCAGACCTCCGGCCTGGACAGTCGTATCGATAAGCTTGGTCGTGGACGCGGCAATCGCGCCGGGTTGAGTCTGCTCAAGTGAACCCGACTCGGCGACGCTGCCAAATAGTTGCTCAGAGAAGAATGCCGCAGATTCTATCGATGTGAGCGACGAGCTTGCCGAGCGGCCTGCCCGCTGGATGATGCTGAATCCGTTGATTGGAAGATCGACATAGGGCCCGCTTGAGGAGCCGACTGCCTTTGTGCCTACAACGCCAACGGCGTGTTGATAGACTGTGCTCGTTCCAATGAGTTGATCGACCAGTTGCTGTTGCTGGCCGCATTCGGCGAGCCACGTATAGCCGATCATCGCCAGGCTTTCGCCCAGGACAGATTCGGCACTAGGGTTGCCGGGATTCGCCGCGGCGTTCGCTTGAAGAAGCTTCCGATGCTTTTCAATCGTACCGCGACCAACCTGACCCCAACCCGTCCCGATCAGATAGATGTAATTTGGGATCGGCGACATCCGAACCGCATCGCTATTCAGGACGTTGGCGAAACCGTTGGGATCGGAATAAGGATGTATGATGGTAGACCTGACTGTCAATTGCCGGCCGGACGGCACCGCTCCGCTCGCCGTGACCTGTGTGACGCCATCGAACAAGAGGCTCGGGATCGACGACCCGTTGAACGAGATTACGAGACGGTGATCGTAGATGTCGGACGAATTGAACGTGATCGCGCTGGCGAGTGGAGTGAAGTTGCCACTCGAATCGTTCGAGCCAAGCGTCAAAGTGAGGGTCGTGCGATACGCGCTTGCAATCGTCGGCTGTGTCACGACGGTCCCTATCGAGTAACCCAGGGACGTCTGCCGCAAATGCGTACCGACGGTGAGCGGAACGATCGTTGCGCCGCCGATGATATCGGGCGTTGCCGCCGCCGGATTGTTGGCACGAATATACTGGACCAGATTGCTTGCGTAAGTCGCGAGGTTGTTCCGGATGTTTGTCCGATTGAGGCCTACGATGCTGGTCGGGGTGATCGTTGCGTCATTTTCCGCTTGGGTAATAAAACCGTTTGGACCGCCCTGTGCATAACCAAAAGCTGCTGAAAGCGCTGAGGTACCGAGACCTGCCGACCGGTTGTAAATCTTCGTGCTTGGATCGAACACGTAGTTCGTCCCGCCGATATTGACTTGAACCCACGCCCAACCGAGTTGAACTGCCGTCGCCGGGTTGCCGACCGCTCCGTTTCCTGGGAAACCTCCACTTCCGACAATGAAATTGATGCTGTTTACCGAGGTATCTGCCCCGACCCAATTCGTGAATTGACTGGCAGAGAGCTGAATTTGTCCGATTTGAAATGAGGCCGCTATGCCAGCTTGCTGCAGCAGCGCCACCATGAGCTCAGCTTGATCGAAAGCCGTGCCCTTCCCATCAAGGAGAGTCCCAAGCGGCCCCTTTAGGCTTCCGTATTGAGGCAGTGTCTGAATGTTGTTGTAGACGTATTCGTAAATCAGGTCTGGATCGTTTTTGAGCGCTCTCGCCAACTCTACAATTTCGGCTGGCGCAGGAGAAGTTTGCGCTCGACTTGGGCCACCGCAGATCGTTCCGGCGAATACGAATACGATCGCCAATACGTTCAAGAGAACCCGGAATGATCTCGAAGCAACGATCGGTTTCATACATTCCCGCCTTTCTGCAATGATCCGAGCACTACTGGGGCGGTGCGGAGGGCTTCGCTGGAGAGGCTGGCGCATCTGGCTGAGCTGATACGGTCGCCGCTGGAGGGTTCACCAGAACTGGACTGACGGCCTTTGGGCGCGTCGCATCTTGCCTCAGGATGCTCGCCATTCCCTGTTCGTAGGGAACGGTCACCGTAGAAATCAGATTTCGAGGCATGTTGTTCGGAAATGGCTGGGCGACACATGTTTTCGGCACGAGGAACAGGGCCGCGACAATCAAACCTGAGCGAAAGCAGCGACTGCAAGACATGGTCTGGGACATTATTTGCTCCAACTGACTTAAGCGGTTCATCGGCGCATCAAGTCGCCTTAGCTACCCCACTTGGCGCCGCCCGCTGAATTCCAGTTGAAGCATCCCCAAACGCCTGTCGCCCCGGCCGCTGCGACGTTGATGGTTTCGGAAACCCGATTGCCGTTCGCATCGTAGGTGTAAATAATGCAGACGCCGGTATCATAACTGGCGGCAGTGATGCGACCGAGTGCATCGTAGGTGAAGGCGACCGATCCATTTGCGGCGTCGACGGGTTCTATCGTGCCGCACGTCAAGACGGCAAACGCGAACAAGGCCGCTAGTCGAAGGTGCCGGGTGCCGCTCCTGGAAGTCTTGTTCATCATTTTTCTCTCTGCCGCAAGTCGTTCGCCAAATCAGCAAGGGCGTGTGGTGAGCGGACCGCGTCCGAAAAGCAATCATCAACAAACAGCGTAAAGTTGTGCATCTACTTCATCACATCTATCTGGCGCAATCAATCTAAAAATGCTATTGATCCGATCGACAATGTCTAATTGTGGAGACGTTTAATGTTTCGCGCGGTTGTTTTGGTTTCGTTGCTCTTGATCTCTCTTGCTAAAGGTGCTGCTGCACAGAGCTGTGCTGGCCTCACCACGATAGTCAACGGCACGAATGCGGACGCAACAGTTGTAATGGGCAACTTCACCGCCCTGCAAAACTGCATCAATAGCTTGGCGATGCCGCGGGGCTACTTGAACGGGTTGACCCTTTCCACAGCTGGCAGCTCAGTCAGTTTTTCAGTTGCAGTGGGAGCCGCAGCGTCAGACGACACCGCGCCTGTGCCGATGAAGCTGACCACTTTGATCACCAAAACGACCAACGTTTGGGCCGTTGGCACCGGCAACGGCGCGTTGGATGCCGGGGCGATAGCTGCAAACACATGGTACCATGTATTCCTGATTGAACGAACTGATACTGGGGGCGTAGACGTTCTAGCTTCGCTCAGCGCAACGTCGCCAACTCTGCCGACGAACTACACCGCCAAGCGGCGCATCGGATCGATGAAAACGAATGCATCCGCACAATGGACGGCATTCACGCAGATCGGCAATGAATTCTGGCTTGCGTCACCGGCGCTCGATTACGACCAGGCCATAAGCACGACGAATACCGACGTTACGGCTACGCTATCTAGCGTGCCCAGCGGCGTGCAGGTGAAGGCGTTAGCCAATGTCACCGCTTTCAGCAATACCGCCATCGATTTGCAAATTTATGTGCGGTCACCGTTTGTTTCCTCTCAAAACAGCTCTTGGAGCGTGTCACCCGGAGTTACGATCTACGATAATTCCTCCGGCGGAGGCGCCGTTGGCAATCTCGCCCTCTGGACAAACGCGGCCCAGCAACTAGTCTTTAACAACAGCCTTCCGATTGCTCACATTCGCTTTTTCACCCTCGGCTGGGTCGATCCTCGCGGCCGGGATTAACCGATGGAGACTGTGGCCATCGCCGTCGCCTTGGCCACTTTCACCGCCCCAGTGTATCTGAACGCCACAGCGGCTACGATTGCTCGGAATCCCGAATGTACCCAATTCCTTGATCGCGCATAGGGGAGGAAGTTGCGGGTTCACTGTCGCCCGTCGCTCATCCGATGCTTTGCGTTCGGAAAGGGCAGGCAAGGCCGGCGGCGAACAGTTTCATGGCGGCAAGTCCTCTGGCTTGGATTGAGGAGACTGGCCTTCAGCCGTGATTCGCCGCTACTCGAGGCTGCCGTAATTGGCCGTCACTGGTTGGACCCACGCGGGATGTGTGCAATCCGTCTCTGATAATTGTTTGCGACATCGTCTTTCACGAGGTGCAGACATGATCTGTCGAGGAATTGTCGTTTTCGTGCTCTGGCTTTTCGCTACGGGCGGAGCGTTCGCTCAAGGTTGCCCCGGCGTGACCACTTTGGTGAACGGCACCAATGCGGACGCTAACGCGGTCAGTGGAAACTTCACCGC
The DNA here is from genome assembly GCF_042258615.1 of Bradyrhizobium sp. Pha-3. Lineage (GTDB taxonomy): Bacteria > Pseudomonadota > Alphaproteobacteria > Rhizobiales > Xanthobacteraceae > Bradyrhizobium. Next base: position 6,378,192 of record NZ_CP170152.1, read on the forward strand.
GGTCGTAGGCTGTATCAATAACCTGTCCGCGCCCAGAGGCTGACGCTATCCACGCTCGGCCAGCCAAGCTTTGGAGTGGCCTGTCGGTGTGGCGACGTCTGATGACGCGACCACCTACATGAAGCTGGCGACGTCTCTTTCGAAGACGACCACCGCCTGGAGCGCCGGCACCGGGACTGGTATCCGGCCGGAACACGATCCGCAAAGAGCGGAAGCGTGCCCGGCGGCGCTTACTTGAATGCCGAACTGACGGCAGTGAATTGGCCGCTCACACTGGTGCCGATGCCTTTGACCCCGGCGACGATCACGATGCTGATGCCACCGGCGATGATGGCGTATTCGATCGCCGTAGCCCCGACGTCATCACGCAGAAATCTTGCAAGCAACGCGCGCATGAAAAGCTCCTGTCCGACGCCCGCGGCTTTTTCTCCCGCGCCGTAGCAATATTCCAGCAAAACTAGGCCACATTGGTTGACGGCCCATTGATGGACAGGATGAACGATCGCTTAAAGGTTGCAGAGAAAATCCCTGCTAGTTCTGCCTGCATCCTGGCCTCGCCCCGCGAGGCGGCGAGCCGCGAATGGGCGTAAACGCATATCAGGACTACCTGATCCGGCCCCGGCGGCGCTTTACCCTCGCGGCGGAATCCTGTTCCTTTATCGGACAGGACGACAACGAGGCCGGAACGAACCGGCCGCATCCAAAGGGAGTGACCGTCATGAAGCTCGGCACCGCGATCGCGGAAATCATGAAGCGCGAGGGCATCGAGATCCTCACGGGCTACCCGGTCAACCATTTGATCGAATACGCCGCCAGCGCCGACATCCGCCCCGTGATGGTGCGCCAGGAGCGCATCGGCGTGCACATGGCGGACGCGATCTCCCGCGTCACCTCGGGCGAGAAGATCGGCGCGTTCTGCATGCAGCACGGACCGGGCGCCGAGAACGCGATGGGCGGCGTCGCGCAATGCTACGGCGAATCCGTACCCGTCCTGGTGCTGCCGATGGGCTATGCCCGCCGGCTCGCCAACATCGATCCGAACTTCAATTCCAGCCAGGCGATGAAGGCGTTCTCGAAATCCTCCGAGCCGATCAACATCGCCGCGGAAGTCTGCAACATCTTCCGCCGCGCCTTCACCAAATTGAAGAACGGCCGCGGCGGGCCCGTGATCGTCGAGATCCCCGCCGACATGTGGAACGAGGAGGTGCCGGAGCCGCTGAACTACACGCCGGTGCTGCGCACCCGCTACGGCGCCGATCCCGTTCACGTGAAGGAAGCGGCAGCCTTGCTCGTTGGCGCCAAGCGCCCGGTGATCTATGCCGGCCAGGGCGTGCATTACGCAAAGGCCTGGCCGCAGCTGAAGCGCCTCGCGGAGCGGCTCGCGATCCCCGTCACCACGAGCCTCGGCGGCAAGTCGTCATTTCCGGAGACGCATCCGCTGTCGCTCGGCTCCGGCGGCCTTGCCGTACCGCGCGCGGTGCCGAAATTCCTGTCCGAAGCGGACGTGATCTTCGGCATCGGCTGCTCCTTCACCGAAACCTCGTTCGGCATCGCGATGCCGAAGGGCAAGACCATCATCCATTCGACGCTCGATCCGAACCACATCAACAAGGATGTCGAGGCCAAGGTCGGGCTGGTCGGCGACGCCGGCCTGGTGCTCGACGCGCTGCTGGAGGAGATCGGCAAGACCGTGACCGCCGACCGCAACGCCAGCGCCGTCGCGGAAGAGATCGCCGCCTCGCACAAGGAGTGGCTCGCCAAGTGGATGCCGAAGCTGACGCATAACGATGCGCCGCTCAATCCCTACCGCGTGCTGTGGGATCTGCAACACACCGTCGACATCCACAACACCATCATCACCCACGATGCCGGCAGTCCGCGCGACCAGCTGTCGCCGTTCTGGAAGTCGGTCGAGCCGCTGTCCTATATCGGCTGGGGCAAGACCACGCAGCTCGGCTATGGTCTCGGCCTCGCGATGGGCGCCAAGCTGGCAAAACCGGACAAGCTCTGCATCAATGTCTGGGGCGACGCCGCGATCGGCTTCACGGGGATGGATTTCGAGACCGCGGTGCGCGAGCGGATTCCGATCATGTCGATCCTGCTCAACAATTTCTCGATGGCGATCGAATTGAAGGTGATGCCGATCTCGACCGAGAAGTACCGCTCGACCGACATCTCCGGCGATTACGCCGCGATGGCCCGCGCCTTTGGCGGCTATGGCGAGCGGGTGACCAAGCCCGAAGACATCATCCCCGCGATCAAGCGCGGCATCCAGAAGACCAGGGAAGGCGTGCCGGTGCTGCTGGAATTCATCACCAGCAAGGAGACCGAGGTGTCGCGGCCGGGGACGTAAAAGAGTGCTGATTTCTAGCGGCAAGACATCAATAGTGGATCCGTCGTTCTAATCTTGCCCGCGTTCCGAAGCACATGAACCATCTTGCAGGCGAAGTTTGGATCGCATGAACAACTGTCGATCGCTTTTGCGGCTGAAGCAAAGTTCTGCAACAGGCACTCCGCCTGTCCTAACAACCACTTCTGCTCGCCCGGAGACAATGCGGACACATCGTTTGTGATCTTCGTGATCAAACCCGCTTGGCTACTGTCAGCAGAGCAGCTCTCTGCTTTGGCGCTCGGCGTGCCGAAAATTATCAATGATGCTACAAAGGCAGAGACTGATAGCTTCACGATCGACTTCCTCGATAGGCGAGTATGCGCTCAATACTTGCAGCGACAGCGGGAGCCCTAGGATAGATAAACACGAGCAGAACCAATATTGAGAGAGCACTCTTGTCAGCCAGATCAGATAAGACGCCGGCCCAATACGGGGCCTCTTGACCGACAAGATTGATTGGCGGCTCCGGAATCTTCCGCTTTGCGAAGCTGGACCGATCCAGTTCGAACAAAAAATCGTTTGTATGCCGGACGATTGCGGGGACCTCACTGGATTGCAGATGATTGCTCAAATAGTATGGCAGCTCCTCATTCAGCGTGCTGATGGCAACGGTGTCCGGAACTTGAACGGTCGTTAGCTGATGTCGGAAGACATCTTCATCGCCGCCCCACCAGGCTCCAGGAATGATTGGCTCGTCGCCCCCGCCTCCCGCAGACAATATCTGCCGTCTAAGCGCGCTTATTTCGTGATTTTGAGCATCAACCGATAGGCCGGAAAACGCCATACGTTTACCTCCGACCATGGGCCACCACTGTCGAGACTTAAGAAAGCTCGCCCGATCCGAATCCAGGAAAATTGGCCAGTTCTCTCCACCGATCAGAAGTGGAAATACGCTTATGCCGCCCATTTCCACTTTATTCTTGATCGCTGGCAGTTCGACTGTTCTGACGTAGTGCGAAGTGACGTAGGCGTCAGAAATCGCGAGCAAGATATGTGTGGCTTCGCGAAGATGACTCTCGATCTCTTCGTTCCACAGCTGGCTCGCCTGAATATCGCCGTCATGAAAAAACTCGATCTTCTCATCGAGTTGTAATTGATCGAGCATATACTTGATGCGGCGCATGACGTCTAAATCCGCATGCGCATAGCTTAGAAATATCGTTGGCAACATTTGCCGGCCTCAAAATATTTTGAGCTCGCCAGTTCGGATTGCTAGAACAATTTTCACTAGAATATTTATACTATGCACCCATGCAGGGTGGCCGTAAAGTTGAATTGCGCCTCGCGCCCAGTTCGCGACGCTTCGCGGGCCTGTCACACCCTACCTTCACCCACTTGATTTGACCTCGCCTGCGCAGGCAAGCTCTCTCCGACGCAACGTCGGAGGGAGAGATGGCGCGCATCCTGGTGCTGGGTGCCGGCTTTGCCGGGCTGTGGGCGGCGCTTGGTGCAGCCCGCAAGCGCGACGAGATCGGCACGCGGGCGGCGGACACCGAAATCCTCGTCGTCGATCGCAACGCCTATCACAACATCCGGGTGCGCAATTACGAGGTCGATCTCGGCGATGTCGCGCTGCCGCTCAAGGACCTGCTCGATCCGGCCGGCGTCAGGCACAGGGTGGCTGACGTCGGGGCGATCGATCCGGCGAAGCGCGAGGTCGTCGTCAAGACAAGCTCCGGCGCGGACACGCTGACCTACGACCGGCTGGTGCTGACCACCGGCAGCGAGCTGGTCCGGCCCGCGATACCAGGCCTTGCCGCGCACGGCTTCGATGTCGACACCTTCGAAGCAGCCACGCGCCTCAACACGCATCTTGCGGCGCTCGGCAGGCAGCCGCCCTCGCCGGCCCGCGCGACGGTGGCGGTGGTCGGCGCAGGGTTCACCGGGATCGAGGTCGCGGCCGAGATGCCGGCCAAGCTCGAACGCGCCGGCATCACCGGCGATCACCGCATCGTCCTGATCGATCCCAATCCGGTGGTCGGCGCGACGTTCGGCGCGCATGGCCGGCCCGTCATCAACGAGGCGCTGGCCGCGCTCGGCGTCGAGACGCGGCTGAACGTCAGGGTCAGCGCCGTCGGCGCCGACAGCATCACACTTGATAGCGGCGAGATCATTCCGGCCGCGACCGTGGTGTGGTGCGCCGGCATGCGCGCCAGCCCTCTCGCCGCGATGGTGGCGGTGAAGCGTGACGCGCTCGGGCGCCTTCCGGTCGACCATTACATGCGCGTCGAGGGCCTCAATGACGTATTCGCCGCCGGCGACGTTGCCGCCTGCCTGATCGATGGCGAGCATCCGACCGTGATGTCGTGCCAGTTCGCGCGGCCGATGGGCCGCTTTGCCGGGCACAATGTGGTCGCGGATCTGTTCGGCGAGCCCCTGCTGCCGCTCAATATCGACTGGTACGTGACGGTGCTCGATCTCGGCGCCTGGGGCGCGCTCTACACCACCGGATGGGACCGGGAGGTGCACACGACAGGCGCCGCGGCAAAACTCACCAAGCAGACCATCAACCGGCAGCGCATCTATCCGCCGCGCAATGGCGACCGCGCCGCACTGCTTGCGGCCGCCGCGCCGACGATCCAGACGGCACCGCCGACGCGCAAATAGCAAAAGGGGCGGTCACCGCGTGACCGCCCCTGCTCATCTCGCGATGGCTCGCGATGGCTCGCGCCGCGATTACTGCGACAGCTTCACAAAATCCGGAAACTTCAGCTTCCCTTCCGCGATCGCCTTCGGCCAGACCGTGATCTGTTTGCCGCCCTGCCACTGGAACACGAGGCCGGTGACGGCGCCCGGGCCAGACTTGATGCCGTGCGTGAACTCGTCGTTCTTGCCGTAGAACTGGATCTTGCCGATCGTACCGTCGAAATCGGTCTTCTCAAGCTCGGTGACCATCTTGTCCGGATCGGTCGAGCCGGCGCGCTGGATCGCCTCGGCGATGATGTAGACCTCGTCATAGGCGGTGTAGCCGGTATAGGCCGGCGGCGTGCCGAACTTGGCCTTGAACGCGGCCGCGAACGGTTTTGTCTTTGGCGTCACCGCGACGTCGGGCGTCGCCACCGCGAGCGACGGCACGCCCTCGGCCGCGCCGTTGGTGTCGCCCCAGAACGTCGGGCTCAGCGCCTGCGCGCTGATGCCAAACATCGGGATCGGCACCTGCTGGTTCTTCCACTGCACCGTCGGCTGCACACCGACATGGGAGATGCCGGTGACGATCACGTCGGGCTTGGCGGCTTCCATCTTGTTGAAGATCGGCGTGAAGTCGGTGGTGTCGGGCGAGAAGCGGATGTGCTCGACGACCTTCAGGCCGGCCTTGGGCAGGCAGGCCTCGTAGCCGATGTCGAGCGGCTTGGTCCAAGCCGCGTCCTCGCTCATGATCGCCACCGACTTGAACTTGAGCTGATCGACCAGCAGCTCCTTGGCCGCGTCGCAGACCAGCTGCGCCTGCGCGGCCGAGGTCAGGTAGCCGTGGAAGGTGTACTTGTTCTTCTCATAGTCGTTGTGAATCGCCTTGGTGATTTCGTTCGAGGCGGCGCCGGGCGTGATCAGCGGCATCTTCAGGCGCGAGGCCCACGGCTCCAGCGCCAGCACGACCTCGCTAATGTAGCTCGCGATCACGGCCGAAACCTTGTCCTCGCTCACCGCGCGCTGGAACGCGCGCACGGAATCGGCCGACGAGCTCTTGTTGTCGTAGGTGACGATCTCGATCTTGCGGCCCATCACGCCGCCCTTGGCGTTGATCTCGTCGGCTGCGATCTGCGCGCCGCCCGGGGTGGCTGCACCCGCGATCGACTGCACCTCGGCGATGACGCCGATCTTGATCGGATCCTTGGACTGCGCATAGGCCGGCGCCGCGAGGCACAGCGCCAGCGCCGAGGCCAACAGGCTCACGCGGGTGGCGGTTGAATATGCTGGCATCATGATCTCCCTTGCTTGTTTTGTTTTTCTAAAGCTTCGAACGTCAGAGAAAGTCCTTGCCGGCCTCTGCGGCGAACCGGCCCGGATCGCCCTCCCAGACGATCCGCGCGTGCTCCAGCACATAGACGCGGTCGGCATGCGGCAGCGCGAAGGTCACGTTCTGCTCGCCGAGCAGCACCGTGATCTTGGTGGTCTGGCGCAGCTTCTCCAGCGCCTTCGACAACAGTTCGAGGATGACGGGCGCAAGGCCCAGCGTCGGCTCGTCCAGGATCAGGATCTGCGGCTGCATCATCAGCGCGCGGCCGATCGCCAGCATCTGCTGCTCGCCGCCGGACAGCGTCTGCGCCATCTGGCCCTGACGCTCCTTCAGGATCGGGAACAGTTCGAACAGCCAGGCGAGCTGCTTGGCCCTCGCCGCATCGTCCAGATGCTGGCCGCCAAGATCGAGGTTTTCCCGCACCGTCATCTCGCCGAACAATTCGCGCGATTCCGGACATTGCACGAGGCCGGAGCGAGCGATCTTGGCCGGGCCCGTGCCGCGCAGCTTCTCGCCGCCGCGCAGTATCTCGCCGGTATAGGGCAGGAAGCCCGAGATGGTGTTGAACAGCGTGGTCTTGCCGGCGCCGTTCAAGCCAACAACGGAGACGAACTCGCCCTCATGGACGTGGATCGAGACGTTCTCCAGCGCCTGCGCCTTGCCGTAATGCACGCTGACATTCTCGACCTGCAGCAGCGGCACCTTGTCCTTGAACGAGGTCTCGGGCCGCGCATGGGTCTCGATCGCGCCGCCGAGATAGACCCGCCGCACGGTCTCGTTCTTCATCACGTCCTCGGCGCGGCCGGTCGTGATCTCCTCGCCGAGATACATCGCAAGCACGCGATCGACCAGCGCGGCGACGCTCTTGACGTTGTGGTCGACCAGCATCACCGCGCGGCCCTCGTCGCGGAAGCTGCGGATCAATTGCGAGAACACGCCGACCTCGGTGCTCGTCAGCCCGGCAAAGGGCTCGTCGACCAGCACCACCTTCGGGTCGCGCGCGATCGCCTTCGCCAGCTCGAGCCGGCGCAGGTCGGCGAATGGCAGCGTCGGCGGGCGGCGATCCATCACCGCCCCCAGGCCGACGCGGTCGGCGATCCACTTGGCGCATTCGGTCAGCGCCTTGTCGGGAAACAGCATGAACAGGCTGTCGGGCAGCAGCGCGACCATGATGTTCTCGAGCACGGTCTGCCGGTTGAGCGGCCGCGAGTGCTGGAACACCATGCCAAAGCCCTTGCGCGCGATCTTGTGCGCAGGCAGCCCGGCCACGTTCTCGCCGTCGAACAGCACCTCGCCCGCGGTCGGGCGCTCGATGCCCATCACGCTCTTCATCGCGGTCGACTTGCCCGAGCCGTTCGGCCCGATCAGGCCGAGGATCTCTCCGGGGCGGAGCTCGAAGCTCAGATTCTTCACCGCGGTCAGGCCGCCGAACCGCTTGGTCAGGCCGCGAACTGCGAGTGTCGGAGTGGTGGTCACAGTCTGATCCATTTAGGAGCGCGCCTCGCGTGACAGGGCTGCTCCGAGGAAACCGCCGGGGAAGAACAGCACGACGAGCAGCGCCACCGCCGAGACGATGAAGGTTGCGAGCTCGCCGGTCGGACGCAGGAATTCGCCGGCCACGATCAGGAAGATCGCACCCAGCGCCGCGCCCAGCACGGTACGCCGGCCGCCGAGCACGGCGGAGACGATGACGTTCACGCCGACCGCAACGTCGACGACGGTGCCGACCGAGGCGGTACCGAAGTAGAACACCAAGAGCGCCCCCGATAGTCCCGAGAAGAAGGCGCTGACGATGAAGGCCGCGAGCTTGTGCTTGACGATGTTGAAGCCGAGCGCGCCGGCCTGCACCGGGTCCTGCCCGCTTGCCTGCAGCACCAGGCCGACCGGCGATTGCGACAGGCCATACAGAATGGCCGCGCTGATGGTCATGAAGCCGAGCGCGATCCAGTAATTGGCCCCGGCATTGATGGTGATGACATCGGGGATGGTGAGGCCGATCTCGCCGCCGGTCAGGTCGGCGAACACCACGACGAAGTTCTGCAACATCAGCACCGCGACCAGCGTTGTCAGGCCGAAATACGGTCCCCTCACCCGCAGCGCCGGCAGCGCCAGCACGAAGCCCGCGACCACCGACGCCAGCGCGCCGAGCAGGATGCAGACATAGACCGACCAGCCGTACTGGTTGTTGAGGATCCCTGCGGTGTAGGCGCCGGTGCCGATCAGGAAGGTCGGCCCGAAATTGACCTCACCGGCGAAGCCGAACAAGAGGTCCCAGGCCATCGCGAACACGCCGAAATAGAACGCGACGGTCAGCAGCCCGAGGATGTAGCCGGAGACATAGAGCGGCAGCGTCGCGGCAACCACCACGCAGACCAGCGAAATGAAGAACAGGCGCGAGGTAAAGAAGTTGGCCATCTCAGCGCCTCCCCAAGAGGCCCTGGGGCCGGATATACATCACGAACACCAGCAGCAGCAGCGCCGGGATGGTGCGGTAGGCCGGCGAGATCATGTAGGCCGTGATGGTCTCGAGATAGCCGACAACGAAGGCCGCGATCAGCGAGCCGGAGACGCTGCCGAGGCCGCCGAGCACCACGATCGAGAACGCGCTCGCGGTCAGCGGCCCGACGCTGTAGGAGCTGACGCCGAGAAACATGCCGAGCAGCACGCCGGCGATGCCGGCCAGAATACCGTAGATGCCCCACACCACGATGTAGATCTGGGTGAGCTCAAGCCCGAGCAGCGTGACGCCGCGCGGGTTCATCGAGGCCGCCAGCACGGCCTTGCCGGTCCGGGTGCGGTTCACGAGCAGCCAGAGCAGGCCGATCACGAGGCAGCACACCAGCGCGGTGAAGATATTGTTGCGCGGCGTGCGGTTGCCGAAGATATCGACGACGCCCTCGACGATCGGCAGCACTGTCTTGGCGTTGTTGGTGAAGAAATAGGCGATAAGTTCCTGGATCATGATGCCCCACAGCAGGGTGCCGGTGAGGACGAAGATTTCCTTCTCCTCGTTGGGGATCCGCCTGGAATTCTGGATCGGCTTCACGACCGCGAAATAGGTCGCGAACGCCATGATCAGCGCGACGCCCACACCGAACAACGCGCCGGTGTAGATGTCGAGGTGCAGCAGGCTGGCCGCGGCCCAGGCCGCGACCGCTGCGGCCACCATGATGGCACCGTGGGAGAGGTTGAGAACGCCGGAGACACCGAAGATCAGGGTGAAGCCGGTGGCGCCGAGCGCATACAGCGCACTGATGGCGAAGCCATCGATCAGGATTTGTAAGGCAAGCATCTCAAATCGGCCGCGGCAGCAGGGCTGCCTGTTGTGGAGGACGCGGAACTGAATACGGATGCTCCCGGGACCGGCCCGGGAGCATTGTCATCAGTTAGTTGGTGGTGAGCTTGATGAAGCTCGGGAACTTGAGATCGCTCTTGGCGACCTCCTTCGGCCAGACCGCGACCTGCTTGCCGCCCTGCCACTGCAGCATCAGTCCGGTGATCAGGCCCTTGCCGTACTTGATCGAATGGGTGAACGGATCGTCCTTGCCGTAGAACTGGACGCGTCCGATGGTGCCTTCCCAATCGGTCTTCTCCAGCGCATCGACCATCTTGTCGGCCTCGACCGAGCCGGCGCGCTTCACCGCATCCGCGATGTAGTAGACCTCGTCATAGGCGGTGTAGCCCGCATAGGACGGATAATTGCCGTAGCGCTTCTTGAAGCCTTCCGCGAACGGCACCGACTTCGGCGTCACCGCGACGTTCGGACCCGACACGCCCTGATACAGCACGCCTTCCGCCGCGTCGTTGGTGTCCTTGCCGAAGGTCTCGTTGGTCGCCTGCGAAGAAATGCCGAACATCGGGATCGGCACCTGCTGGTTCTTCCATTGCACCGTCGGCTGCACGCCGACATGCGAGATGCCGGTGATGATGACGTCAGGCTTGGCGGCTTCGACCTTGTTGAAGATCGGCGTGAAGTCGGTGGTGTCGGGCGAGAAGCGGATATGGTCGACGACCTTGAGCCCGATCTTCGGCAGGCACTCCTCGTAGCCGACGTCGAGCGGCTTGGTCCAGGCCGCATCCTCGCTCATGATGACCGCGGTCTTCATGTGCTTCTGATCGACCAGAAGCTCCTTGGCTGCGTCGCAGACCGACAGCGCCAACGCCGCCGAGGTCAGATAGCCGTGGAAGGTGTACTTGTTCTTCTCGTAGTCGGCGTGGACGCTCTTGCTGATCTCGTTGGAGGCGGCGCCAGGCGTGACGAACGGGGTCTTCAGGCGCGAAGCCCACGGCTCGAGCGCCAGCACCACTTCGCTGATGTAGCTCGAGATGACGACATTGACCTTGTCTTCGTTGACCGCGCGCTGGAATGCCCGCACCGAGTCCGCCGAGGACGAGTGATTGTCGTAAGAGACGATTTCGATCTTGCGGCCGTCGATGCCGCCCTTGGCGTTGATCTCGTCGGCCGCGAGTTGCGCCGCCTGCGGGATCGACGCGCCGGCGATCGCCTGCGCTTCGGCGATCACGCCGATCTTGAGGGTGTCAGCCGCCAGCGCGCCGCTGGGGCTGGCTGCCAAAAGGCCCAACACGGCCGCTCCGGCAAGTTGCCGCATCGCATGAACAGGCAGTCGCGATGTTCTTTTCACCCTGTTTCTCTCCTCTTTTTGTTCGGCTGCTTCGAGCTCTTGGGGCCGGACTATAGCTGCGACAAAACGCGCAGCAAGTGAAACTGCGCGCAGATCGCCATGCACGGACGACAACTAAAGTAGTGGGTCGGCGCTGACAGGCTGAATAAATTTGAGGCAGCGCCGGAATAAAAGCGTGGGGCCGATCATCCACAGCTGTCATCGCCCGGCTCGACCGGGCGATCCAGTACGCCGCGGCCTATCGGATTGAACTCAAGCGTCTCTGGAATACTGGATCACCCGCATGCGCGGGTGATGACACCGCGTGGTGTGACAACTTGAATCGAGAACCATCGTCATCATCGTCCCGGCCTTCGCCGGGACGACAGCGGTGAGCTTGGCTACCGCCCTACTCCGCCATCTCCACCGGCTGCGCGGCCGGACCGGCGAGCGGGCGTTCTTCCATCGTGATCATGCAGATGGACGCAGTGGTCAGCAACACGGCCGCGGCGCCGAACACGTAGCGGAACGCGATGATCATGTCGGCCATCGGGATCGCGCCGACGGTGCCGGCGGACGCGGCATGATGCTCGCCGGCGAGCGAGATGTCGGTCCCGAGCGTCATCAACAGGATCGTGGTGAAGGCGGCGACCGTGAACGATGCCATCATCGCGCGGAAGAAGTTCATTGCGCCGGTCACGGTGCCGACCTGCGGCCGCGCCACCGCGTTCTGCAGCGACACCACGCTGATCGGGAATGTGGTGCCGAGCCCGAGCGCGAACACGCTCATCAACAGCAGCAACCCCCACAGCGGCAGCGTCGTCACGGCCATGCCGACGGCGCAGATCGCAGCGACCGAGGTGCCGACGATCGCGACACGCTTGTAGTGCTTGGCCTTCGCCATGGTCCGGCCGGCGATCGCCGCACCAAAGGTCGAGATCGCCGCGAGCGGGATCAGCGCAAGGCCGGCCTCGCTGGCGGTGAGGTGATAGACCACCTCGTAATAGAGCGGCAGGTGCACGGTGAGGCCGACCATGGCGCCGAGCGCACAGCCGCCTGCACCCATCGCGAACGGCACCACCGAACCGCCAAGCAGCGACAGCGGCAGGAACGGCTCGTCGGCGCGGCGCGCATGCCAGACGAAGGCGCCGGCGAGCGCGATCGAGGCGCCGATCATCGCGGTAATGGTCGGCGACAGCCACGACAGACGCGTGCCGCCCCAGGTCAGCACCAGCATCAGCACGACGGCGGAGGCCATCAGCAGCACGCCGCCGAGCCAGTCGACCTTGCGCTTGCGGTGGAACACCGGGATCTTGCTCATCTTCGGCAGCAGCAGCGCCAGCGCCGCCGCCGCGAGCGGCAGGTTGATCCAGAAGATCATCGACCAGTGCAGGTGCTCGGCGAACACGCCGCCGACCACCGGGCCGAGAATGCCGCCGGCCATCCAGACGCTGGAGAAATAGGCCTGGTAGCGGCCGCGCTCGCGCGGGGTGACCACGTCGGAGATCACGGTCTGCACCACGGGCATGATGCCGCCGCCGCCGAGCCCCTGCAGGCCGCGGGCGATGATCAACATCGTCATGCTGGGCGCGATCGCGCACAGCACCGAGCCGACCACGAACAGGCTGAGCGAGGTGATGATCATGACGCGGCGGCCATAGATGTCGCTCAGCGTGCCGAACACCGGCGCCACCGCGGTGGAGGCGAGCAGATAGGCCGTGATCACCCAGGACAGATTAGTGACGTCGTGAAACTGGCGCCCGATCGTCGGCAGCGCGGTCGCGACGATGGTCTGGTCGAGCGCGGCCAGGAACATCGTCAGCATCAGGCTGATCACGATGGTGCGGACTTCGTCCGGATTGAGCGGTGCCGGCGGCGCTAGCGGCGGCGCGTCGCTGAGTTCGATCACCTCGCTCGGGAGGTGAGACAGCTCTTCGGCAATGTCGTCAGGCAATGTCTCTTGGTCGGCAGGAAAACGGCTCTGCCGTTCATACTTGTTCATTGGGGGCGTAATGCTGCTGCGCGGGCGCGGGCCGCGATGGAATCATTCTCTGATCCGCAATTTATGCAGCAATTCGCTGCTGAGGCAGGCACCTCAGCGCATGGGTGCATCCCACAGCCGTGTTCTCGCGATGACGTGATTGCGGAAGAGCCGGCACCAGCTCTCGCGCCGTCAGCGTTACGTCCTGAAAATCTACTTGGAGACCTTGGGCCGCTTCTTCAATTGCGCTCGTTTCGGCAGCAGCGCCGGCCAGCGCACGATGTGATCCTCGAGATCAGCGTCGTTGACGTCGAGTTCGGTGCCTTCCACCCGCCCGCGCACCGAGACCCCGGCTTCATGAACGGTGTTGGGATCGCCGGAGATCAGGGGATGCCACCAGTAAAGGTCCCGCCCCTCGGCCACGAGCCGGTAGCCGCAACTCGGCGGCAGCCAGTTCAGCGTCCGGACGTTCTCGGGCGTCAGGCGGACGCAATCCGGAACCTGGTCGGAACGGTTCGCATAGTCCTTGCAGGTGCACAGGCCGGAATCGAGCAGTTTGCAGGAGATATGGGTGAAATAGATCTTGCCGGTGTCCTCGTCCTCGAGCTTCTCCAGGCAGCACCGTGCGCAGCCGTCACACAGGCTTTCCCATTCGGCGTTGGACATCTCTTCCAACGTCTTGGTTTTCCAGAAGAATCCCTCCTGGCCCGACGAACGCTTGGGCGGTGTGGTCATGCTATCCCTGACATGGCGGTAAAGCTCTTCTTGGGGCGCCGGCGCTCCCTCCGCAAGGGGGTGATATTGCGGGGTCGCAAAAGCCGGTGGGCAGCGTTAGGGCTTTCATTAAATTCACCAGCCGCGCCATTGGTTTATGGCAGCCGCTCGGATAGAACAACGAACGAGTCCCCAACGACGCAAAAGCGCCTTGGGATTGCCGCAACATCGAAGCAAGACGCTGGCCTGTGCCCGTTTCGGGCGCCCGCAGCGCTGTCGAACTGATCAAGGGTCCGGTCCTTCAGATCATGCCGTCGCATTGGAAACAGAAGGTCCGGAATTTCTTCCTGGACCTCGATGCGCGTATCGACTCGACGCTGTTCTCGTCGGGCAAGGGCCTGCGCGAACTCTACGAGCGCTATACCACCTTCATGGACCGCTTCTATGTCGGCCGCTGGAAGCGCTGGGTGTTCATCGAGCCGCTGTCGGAGGCCGCGACCATCGGGCTCGGCGGCATGATCCTGATGCTGACGCTCGCGATCCCCGCGTTCCGCGAGACCGCCGACGAGGACTGGCTGAAGAAGTCCGACCTCGCGGTGACCTTCCTCGACCGTTACGGCAACCCGATCGGCAGCCGCGGCATCAAGCATAATGACTCGATCCCGCTGGAAGACTTTCCGGACAATCTGATCAAGGCCACGCTCGCGACCGAAGACCGCCGCTTCTACGACCATTTCGGCATCGACGTCCCGGGCCTCGCCCGCGCCCTCGTCACCAACGCGCAGGCCGGCGGCGTCCGCCAGGGCGGTTCGTCGATCACCCAGCAGCTCGCCAAGAACCTGTTCCTGAACAACGAGCGCACCATCGAGCGCAAGGTGAAGGAAGCCTTCCTTGCGATCTGGCTGGAGACGCGGCTCACCAAGAACGAGATCCTGAAACTCTATCTTGACCGCGCCTATATGGGCGGCGGCACCTTCGGCGTCGACGGCGCCGCGCACTTCTATTTCAACAAGTCGGTGCGCGACGTGAACCTCGCGGAAGCCGCGATGCTCGCCGGCCTGTTCAAGGCGCCGACCAAATACGCCCCGCACATCAACCTGCCCGCGGCGCGTGCCCGCGCCAACGTCGTGCTCGACAATTTGGTCGATGCCGGCTTCATGACCGAGGGCCAGGTGTTCGGCGCCCGCCGCAATCCGGCGGTCGCAGTCGACCGGCGCGACGAGAACTCGCCGAACTATTATCTCGACTACGCCTTCGACGAGATGCGCAAGCTGGTCGACACCTTCCCGAAATCGTACACCGAGCGCGTCTTCGTGGTCCGCACCGCGATCGACATGAACGTGCAGAAGGCGGCCGAAGAAGCGATCGAGAACCAGCTCCGCCAGTTCGGCCGCGACTATCACGCGACGCAGGCCGCGACCGTGGTGTCCGATCTCGACGGCGGCATCCGCGCGATGGTCGGCGGCCGCGACTACGGCGCGAGCCAGTTCAACCGCGCCACCGACGCCTACCGTCAGCCCGGCTCGTCGTTCAAGCCCTACGTCTACACCACGGCGCTGCTGAACGGCTTCACGCCGAACTCGAAGGTCGTCGACGGCCCGGTCTGCATCGGCAATTGGTGCCCGCAGAACTATGGCCATTCCTATTCGGGTCAGGTGACGCTGACCCAGGCGATCACCCGCTCGATCAACGTGGTGCCGGTCAAGCTCTCGATCATGCTCGGCGGCAAGGAAGGCCCGAAGGCGGGCCGCGCCAAGATCGTCGAGGTCGCGCGCCGCTTCGGCCTCAAGGCGCCGCTGCCCGATACGCCGTCGCTGCCGATCGGCTCCGACGAAGTCACGGTGATCGAGCACGCAGTTGCGTATGCGACCTTCCCGAACCGCGGCAAGGCGGTGACGCCGCATTCGGTGCTCGAGGTGCGCACCGGCGCCGGCGATCTGGTGTGGCGCTGGGATCGCGACGGCCCCAAGCCGCGGCAAGCCATTCCGCCGAACATCGCCGCCGACATGGCCGGCATGATGAGCCATGTGGTCAGCGAAGGCACCGCGCGCCGCGCCGCGCTCGACGGCATTCCGACCGCGGGCAAGACCGGCACCACCAATGCCTATCGCGACGCCTGGTTTGTCGGCTACACCGGCAACTTCACCTGCGCGGTCTGGTACGGCAATGACGACTATTCGCCGACCAACCGCATGACGGGCGGCTCGCTGCCGGCGCAGACCTGGCACGACATCATGGTCGCCGCGCATCAGGGCGTGGAAGTCAAAGAACTCGTCGGCGTCGGCATGGGCCAGAAGCTGCCGCCGCAGCCGGCGCAGGCCAATGCCCAGGCGAATGCGGCGCCGCGCGTGCTGGAGACCAAGCCGGGTCCGCCGCCGGTCTTGACCAAGCGCGGCGCGGATATCCTGGTGCGGGTCGAGAAGCTGCTCGACGACGCGGCCAAGACGACCAACAAGACCACGCTGAACGAGCCCTCGAAGACCGGCAAGCCGGAATCCTCGAGCGCGCTGGCGTTCCCCGAAAACTACGTTGCCGCGGCCGGCCCGGACGGCACGACAGCCCCTGCGCCACGCAAGAACTGACGTGCGGCTCCTCCTCACCACCTTGCTGGCACTCGTCATCGCCACGGCCGTTGGCCTCGGCCTGACCTATGCGACGGCGACGCGCGGCACCGATCTCGGCACGCTGAAGATCGGCGCCTGGACGGCGCGGCCGAAGAACGGCACCTCCGACGTCGACCCCTATTCGCGCGCCACCATCGCGCGCAGCGGCGAGCTGCCGATCGGCACCGGCGACGGCATCGCGTTCTCGGCGACATCGGACGACAGGAACAAGCCGCTCGACGGCCGCTGCGACATCGTGGTCAGCGGCGTGACGCCGGCGGCGCGGTTCTGGACGCTGACGCTGTTCGACCGCAAGGGCCACCTCGTCGCGAATTCGCTGCAGCGCTACGGCTTCACCAGCCAGGAGATCATGCGCGCCTCCGACGGCACGTTCGAGATCCACATCGCCTCGCGCTCGCGCGCCGGCAACTGGCTGCCGACCGGCGGCATCGAGCGTTACGCGCTGATGCTGCGCCTTTACGACACGCCGGTCGGGGTCGCGACCCGCACCCAGCGCGACGCGCCGATGCCCTCGATTACAACGACGGGCTGCCCATGATCCGCGTGCTGTTCACCATCCTCGCAGGCGTGCTGCTCGGCGGCGTGGTGCATCTCGTCAGCGTGCTGGCGCTGCCGCGCATCGCCTCGCAGGACGCCTATTCGCGGCTGACGCCGATGACCAAGCTCAACGAGGTGACGCAGCTGCCGCTGGCCGACCCGAGCAACTCGCCGATGCCGCTGATGGATCCGGCCTTCGCGGTGGCGATCTGCCGCTACGATCTCTCCACCGGGCCGCTCAAGCTCACCGTGCCGGTCAGCCAGGCCTATACGTCGGTGTCGTTCTACACCCGCAACGAGGTCGCCTATTACGCGATCAACGATCGCTCCGCCGGCAAGAAGGTGATCGAGCTCGACCTGATGACGGAAGCGCAGCACAACGAGCTGCCGGAGGATGAGGAAATCACCGCCGCCGACCGGCTGATCATCGACTCGCCGACCACCACCGGCCTGATCCTGCTGAAGGCGCTGGCGCCGGAGCCCGGCCTGATGCCGCAGGCGCAGGCCTCGCTCGCGGCCTCCTCCTGCAAGCCGCAGGCCGAGCCGGTAGCGACGAAGCAGGAAGCCCCACCGCCACTGCCCGTTCCCGCCCCGCCGCCTGCGGCGCGCAAGCGCTAGCTCCGAAGCATGATCCGGAAAAGTGCGAAGCGCTTTTCCCTCGCGACCAACGCAAGGCGTTTGCGCGGAGATCATGCTCAAACAAGCGCGTGCCGGCCGCAGCGGCAGCTCTCGTAATCGACCGGGTCGTGGCTGTTGACGATCGTCACGCCGGCGCCATGCGCCGCCTTCAACTGGCGGAGCCGCTCCTGGTTCTGCATGCGCGTCGCGCGATCCATGTCGGCCCGGCGCTGGAACATGCCTAGCACCAGCGGGATCCGCGGCCGGGCGTCGAGCTGCGCGTGGTGGAAATAGGCATCGCCGGCGTGCAGCAGCCATCTGTCCTTGTCGCGCACCGCGATGCCGCAATGGCCGAGCGTGTGACCCGGCAGCGGGATCATCAGAATGTCCGGCTCGCGGTCGCCGAGCGCGCGCACGCCCTTGAAGCCGAACCAGTCCTCGCCGCCGGCGCCGTAAAACGCCCAGTCCGGTCCGTGCTTCCACTGCGCCGTGACGTAGCGTCCTTCCGGCGGCGCGACCTGATGCGTCACCGCCATGTCGTACTCCTTGCGATCGACGTGCACTTTGGCCTTCGGAAAGTCCGGCACGCCGCCCGCATGGTCGCGATCGAGATGCGTCAGCAGCAGATGCCGCACGTCATCGGGCGAGAAGCCGAGCGCCCTCACTTGGCGGACGGCCGTCTCGGCCGGATCGAGCCGCGGCGTCGTCTGCCGCACCCATTTGCGCCCCAGCCGCGGCGGGTCGCCGATGTCGTCGAGCCCGATGCCGGTGTCGACCAGCACGAGGCCGTCGTCGCTCTCGACCAGCAGGCAATGACAGACCATCCGCGCCCGCTGGAAGATGCTGCCGCTGCCGTTCACGAGCCGCTTGCCGATCGGGCACATCGTGCCGGTGTTGAGATGGTGGATGCGCATGACAAATCTCCGCTGAATTCAGCACAGGCTTGCCACCGGCCACTCCATAGGTAAAATATTGTCTATCTATCCATATGATAGGATTAGCCTATGGATATCCGCGAACTCCGCTATTTCGCCGCGGTCTACCGCGAGCGCAACCTGACCGCCGCGGCGAAGCGCTGCTTCATCTCGCAGCCGTCGATCTCGGCAGCGATCACCAATCTCGAGGCCGAGCTCGGCACCACGCTGTTCATCCGACACAAGAAGGGCATGGCACCGACGGAGTCCGCCGCGCAGTTTCACGGCATCGCCCGCAGGATCATCGACGAGGCGGACGCGGCGCGAAACCTGTTTCGCAAACCGGCGACAAGGCAGCCGCTGACGCTCGGCCTGTTGCGCACGCTGGATCAGGCGCGGACGATCGCGCTGCTGAAGCCGCTGACCGGCAATGCCGACCTCGCGCTTCGGCTGGTCGGTGCCAATGAGAAGGCCGACGCGCGGATCGTCGCCAAGACCATGATCAACGCCGGCGAGCACTTCATCCCGCTCTGGAGCGAGCGCTACGTCGCGGCGTTGCCGCCGTCGCATCCTCTGACCCTGAAGGAGACGCTTCGAACCGCTGACTTCGCCGGCGTTCCGATGATCGATCGCTGCCATTGCGAGCAGCAGGAATTCTTCAAGCGCACGTCGCCGCCGCGCAAGCCGGTGGCGATCGCGGAATCGGAGGAATGGGCGATGGCGCTGGTCGCGGCCGGGGTCGGCGTTGCGATCGTTCCCGAAGGCGTCGCGCGCGGCAATCCGGATGTGGCGGTGCGTGCGATCGAGATCGACGTAACGCGCCAGGTCGGCCTCGCCTACCCCTCCGCCCACCCGCCCTCCGATGCGCTGAAGGAGTTCATTGCGAGCCTGCCGCGGCAGGCGAGCAGCCGCGGGGTCAAATCAGCGCGGAAAGCGAAGCGGGCCTAACCCTTCGTCACCACGGCATGGCCCGTGGCCGGACCTGAGACCAGCGGCGCGTTGGCGGTGAGCCGGGCAAGTTCGTTGATCTGGCGTTCGGCGTCAGCCGCCATGCCGTCGGGCGCCTGGATCACCAGCCGCTCCAGCGCCCAGCGATAGGACGAGATCCGCCGCTCCAGGCTCTGCTGGACCCATTGCACGATCAGCGTGTTCTCTTCCATCCGCGCCACCGCGTCGGCCCGCTCGCGCGGCGACACGTCGGCGATCATGTTGAGGCTGGCATTGCGCTTGCGGTCGAGCTCGATCACCTGGATCGCGGTGGCGAAGAACGGCTCGAAGCGCGTGATGTCGTCGCGGACCTGGTCGATCAGCAACGAATAGCGCGAGGCGAACGAGCGATGCGGCTCGTCGATCAGATTGCGGCCATACGCCGTGCGATCGAACACGACCCTCTGCCGCCACGGCGAAGGCAGCGGCTGATAGTCGCCGTACACGCTCTTCCACGCCGGTCGCGACAGCGGCGGCTCGATGAACTGATAGGCGAGATCGCGCAACTGACGTTCGTGTTCGGTGAGCTGGAATTGCGAGGCGTTCGTGCCGACGCTGCCGGTCGCTTCGGCGCCCATCCAGCGATGCATGTCATCGTTGCGGAAATCGGCGCGGGTACGCCCGAAATCGCCGCCGCTGCAGCCCGCGAGCGCCGAGCCCGCCAGCAGCAGGATCAGCGCCGGGAGTGACCGCCGAGCGGCGGTCCGCTGCACAAGTTCCGGCATTGCACGATGTCCGCGATCAGGAGCGGCGGCGGCGACGACGGCCCTGCGCAGTGCCCTGCTCCGGTCCGCGCCCACCGCCGGTCTCCTCCGTCGTTCGTTCGATCCGCACGACGGGAAGGATCAGCACGGTCCCCATGCCTTCGCCGGCAGCACCGACAGCGCTCGGCCGCCGTGCAGCCGCATCCGCCGGAAACTCAACGATGGTGCCCATGTTCCGTTCTCTCTGGCCCCGCACGGACATGATTTGCCCCGCGCTCGCCGAGTTAAGAACGCGTATGGTTAACGACATCTTAAGCCGCCGATACGGACGGTTACGGATGTGGCGCTGTGCCTTAATAGACACGCGCAAATTTGCGCGTTCGCCTTCACGGCTTATTTTCCTTAACTGCGTCTTAAAACAGCCTGCGTAGGCTCGCTGCCACAAGGTTTTCAAGCCGAGTCTTATTGGCAAGTCGCGTACGCCCGAGATGACCGCAGCTCCGCTATTTCCTGGTTTCGATGGGCTGATGACGCTCTCCCGCCGCGAGGGAGTCGACATCCGCCCCACCTTGCTGCGCGTCCTGACCGATCTGTATGTGCAGGCGAGCGCACATTCCGCCGACGAAGAGCGCCAGTTCGTCGAGCTGACGTCGCGCCTGATCGACGAGGTCGACGACGCAACCCGCGCCGCCGTCCGCGCGCGGCTTGCGATCTATCCGGCAACGCCGGCCCCGATCATGGACAAGCTCGGGCTGCGCCGCGCCGGCCCGGACCAGCCGGAGCCGGCTGCCGCGCCAATTCCCGCGCCCGCACCTTCCGCGCTGCCCGCCAAGGTCCCGACCGAGGCAGAGCTGCGGATGGCCGCGAGCCTCGCGATGCGGCCAAACGATGCCGCCGAAATCTCCGACATGTTCTTTGCCGCCAGCGCGAAGGAGCGCGCGCAGATCCTGCACAATCTGCAGGAGACGCCGCTGAAGGCCGCGGCGCGGATTCCGGCTGCGCGCGCCGCGCGCGCGATCCATATCCTGGAGATGGCGGCGTTTGCCGAGGATATCGACAACTTCACGCTCGAACTCGGCGAGGCGCTGATCCTGCCGTCGCGAATCGCCGCGGAGGTGGTGAATGATCCCGGCGGCGAGCCGCTCGCCTGCGCGATGCGGGCGCTCGACGTGTCGAGCGCCGCGTTCCAGCGGATCCTGATGTTCCTCAATCCGGAAGCCGGCTCGTCGGTCAACTATGTCTATCGGCTGTCGCGGCTCTACGATCGTCTCAGCGAGCGCTCGGCGCTGGTGATACTGGCGGCGTGGCGCGGCTCGACCATGGCGGTGGCCCGTGCCAAGTACCGCTCGTCCCTTTATGACGATGAGCGTCATGGCGTGCGCGCAACGTCCTCGCAGACACGACCCGTCGTGCAGCCCGGCAGCGCGCCCGGCATTCGCAACCAGAAGTCTGGAAGCTAGCTCTTCGCCAGATCGAGAAAGTGCCGCCCGGCGCGGTCTTCGGTCTCGACGATCCAGGCATCGGGATCGAAGCGAAGCTCCTTGATCAACCGCTCCTCGACCGAAGGCTCGGACACCGGCTGCTGTGCGGTCGGCACGAACAGCCGCTCGGCCGGACGGCTGTCGTCATAAACCGTCTGCGGCGCCGGCGCATACAGCATCGCGTTGCCGTCCATCAGCGCCACCTTGACGAACACGGCACCGGCTTCCTCCGCGCCCTTCTTGCGGATCGCGCCGAACACGCCTTCGGTCTGGCAGCGGCGCAAATACGCCGCGACCCATATGCTGGTTTTCAATCGCATGCGCCGACCTATAGGCCAGCGCCGCGGCCACGTCCAATTGTCACAGATGACGTCACGCACCGGCGGGCCGATACCAGCGTCGCTCATATCCTTGCCTCTGCGGTGCAAGCCGCGCCCGGGTCCACGGGAAGG
Source organism: Bradyrhizobium sp. Pha-3 (assembly GCF_042258615.1). Classification (GTDB taxonomy): domain Bacteria; phylum Pseudomonadota; class Alphaproteobacteria; order Rhizobiales; family Xanthobacteraceae; genus Bradyrhizobium. The sequence goes on from NZ_CP170152.1 coordinate 6,400,173, forward strand.
GTTGAACCCACTCGCATCTGATATGCGGCCAACCAAGCCTTTGTGCAGCCGGTTTTGTGGACCATCGGCGATTGATGCACGGAGGTTTCCATGAACCGATCGCCCGCGCGATTGAATCTCGAACATCTGAAGAAGCAGGCCAAGGAGCTCATTCGCCTTTACCGGCGACAGGCCCCCGAGGCTTACACACGTTTCCGACAGGCACTGCCGACTGCGGCTGGACGCAGCGACGCGCAAATCGCCGCACTTGATCTGCGGCTGCACGACGCGCAGTCCTGCATCGCGCGCGATCTCGGCTTCGCCTCATGGCCGGACCTGCGGCGCTATGTCGAAGCCCAATTGCCATCCGGCAAAAGCAAAGCCGATCGGGTGCGGCGATGGCTGCAGCTGGTCTATGCCGCAGACGTCGACGGCACCACCGATCGCGCCAATCCGCGCATCGCGGCGCGGATGCTCACCGAGGATCCCGATCTTGTAGCCGACGATCCCTATCTCGCCTGTGCCGTCGGCGACGAAGAGACGCTACGACAGGCCGCAGCCAATGATCCCGCATGGGTCAACCGTCCCGGCGGTCCGTTGAAACTGCCGCCGCTGGTTGCGGTGACGCATTCCAGCCTGCTGCAGATTCCGGAATTTCAGGCGCGCCTGCATCGCTGCGCGCGCCTGCTGCTTGAGGCCGGCGCCGATCCCGACCAGCACATCAGCAGCCGTTGGCCGCCCGGATCGCTCGACGCGCCCGATGACAGCAACCCGCTGTCAGCACTGTATGGCGCCGCCGGACGCAACCACGATCTCGCGCTGACGAAACTGTTGCTCGAAGCGGGCGCCAATCCGAACGACAATGAATCGCTGTACCACTCGCTCGAAGGTTCCGTGACGACGGGCATCTTGCTTGAGCATGGGGCGCGGATCGCCGGCACCAACGCGATGTACAAGGTGCTCGACGACGAGAACGTCGCGGGACTCGAATTGCTGCTGCGCCACGGCGGAAATCCAAATGAGCCCGCCGGCAACGCGCCGTTGACGGATTGCGGATCGCCGCTGATGTGGGCGATCCGGCGGCGGCGCTCGCGGACCTGCATCGCGATCCTGCTCGACGCCGGCGCAGATCCGCACATCACGACACCGGACGGTCTCAGCGCCTATCGCTACGCTTTGCAGTTCGGCTTGACCGAGGTTGCCGAGCTGTTGCGGGGGCGGACCGGCGACGAGACGCTTGCCGATGACGAGCGCTTCGTCGCGGCGTGCAGCAGCGGCGACGAGGACGAAGCACGGCGGATCCAGGCCGCTCGGCCAGATCTGCCGGGATCGCTTTCAGCAAAGCAGTTGCGGCTGCTTCCTGAGCTCGCCGCGGCAGGCGGCGACGATGCGGTACGGCTGATGGTCAAGCTGGGCTGGCCCATCACGGTGCGCGGCGGCGATTGGGACGCCTCGGCACTCAATCACGCGGTGTTCCGCGGCGATGCCGGGCTGACGCGCTTCCTGCTCGAGCACGGTGCTGACTGGACCGAGCAGCACGGCTTTGGCGACAACGCGTCCGGAACCTTGTCGTGGGCGTCCTGCAATGAACCGGTCAGTGGCGGCGATTGGGCCGGCTGCGCGCAAGCCCTGCTCGATCACGGCATGCCGCGCGGCATTCCGGATCGCGACGATCCGGAATCGGTGCTGGTGGCCGGCCGCAGGAAGCCGTTCTCCGACGAGGTCAGGGACGTCCTGCTGGGCGAAGCTGTCTGACGTCAGTCGAGGAGAGCCGTCATGGCCGGATGACACCGGCCATGACGAGAGGACGAGCCTAGTCGATCGAGTGCCCGATCATCGTGCTGAGCTCGCGCACCAGGCGATCGGACATCTGCCCGGTCACCGGCAGCTTGCGCGCGCGCTCGAACTTCGCGATCGCGTGCTGGGTATCGGCGCCGATCGTGCCGGTCGGCTTGAGCTGACCGTAGCCATATTCGGTCAGCGTCCGCTGGACCGCTGCGATGCGCTTGCCGGCCGGGCTCAGATGCTGTGTCGGGATCGGCGCCGGCGGACGAATGACGCCGGACGGCGCTGCGGCCGGGGACGGTGTGGCGGCCGGCGGCGCGACGGTCGACTTCAGCACCAGATTGGCCATCGGATCGACCGGCTTGGACTCGACCTTTGGTTCGGCCGGCTTGGCTTCGACGGACCTGGTCTCGGCCGGCTTCGTCTCCACCGGCTTCACGTCGACCGGCTTGGTCGGCTCCATGACGGCGGGCTCGGCTGATCGGGCGGCCGCCTCGGCCGGACGCGGGCGCGGCAGCGGGCTGGTGGCCGCCGCAACCGGAGCCGGCGGCGGCAGCGTCACCACCGACCCGCCGAACATCGGCGACGGATGACGGCCGGCCTGCAGGAACAGCGCATTGATCAGGATCGCAACAATGGCAGACGTTGCCAGCACGCCAGCAACCAGATCCTTCGGACTATGCAGCAGCAGGCGCAGGACGAGGCCACGTTCCTCCTCGGCCGCGATGGCCACTGCCTTGGCGCCGCGGCGACGGCGCGGCGTTTCCTCGTCATCCAAAGTCTGTCTAGGCACTCTTCTTCACCTGTTGGGTTTGCTCTTGCAGTCCGGACCGCAGCGCGGGCTTCAGGGTCGAGACATTGCTGGACGGCTCGACCGCGGCCGGCGGGGTGAACGACAGCGGCAGCGCCACCGACACGATAGTGCCCTCGCCCACCTTGCTCTCCACGTTCATTTCGCCGTTGTGCAGGCCAACCAGGCCCTTGACGATGGAGAGGCCGAGGCCCGTGCCTTCGTGGCGGCGCTGATAGGTCTTGCCGGCCTGGAAGAACGGATCGCCGATCCGCTTGAGGTCGTCGGCGGCGATGCCGACGCCGGTGTCCGAGACCCGCAGCAAGAGCCGCGATCCCTCGACGCCGCCCGATACGGTGACCTTGCCGCCGCGCTCGGTGAACTTGATGGCATTGGAAACCAGATTGAGGACGATCTGCTTGAACGCGCGCGAATCGCCGTTCACGATCGGCAGGTCGTCGGGCACCCGGGTGACGAGGTCGACACCGCTCTCGCGCGCCTTCAACGCCACCAGATTGCAGCAATTGAGCAGCGCCGGCCGTGGCGCAAACGGCTCCGGCGAAATCTCGAAATTGCCGGACTCCATCTTCGACATGTCGAGGATGCCGTTGACGACGGACAGCAGATGCTGGCCGGAGTCGTTGATGAGCTGCGCGTATTCCTTGCGGCGGGCCGCGTCGAGGCCGAGCACGTCTTCCTGCGCGATCATCTCGGAGAAGCCGATGATGGCGTTGAGCGGGGTCCGCAGCTCGTGGCTCATGGTGGCCAGGAAGCGCGTCTTCGATGCATCGGCCTGCTCGGCCGCATGGCGCGCCTGCTCCAGCGCTTGTTCCTGCACCTTGCGATCGGTCACGTCGCGGATTACGGCGACCACCTCGGCATCGGCGGAGGCCTGCTCGAGCGCCCGGCAGCGCATCTCGACCCAGATGAATTCGGCGGTAGCCTCGCCACGCGCACCGTCGCGGCGCACCCGGAACTCGACGCTGCGGGACTCGGCGCGGGCGGCGTCCGACAACGCGGTGAGATAGGCCGGGCGATCGGCGACATGAACGCGGTCGAACAGGCCGTGGCCGGAGAGCCGCGATGCCGGCACGCCGAGCATGACCTCGACCGCGGGCGAAATGAAGCGCACCGCGCCGTTGCGGCTGTGCCGCGACAGCACGTCGCTCATGTTATGCGCGAGCAGGCGGTAGCGCTCTTCCTCGACGTAAAGCAGTGCCACGCTGGTGCGCGCCAGCGACTCCGCGCCGAACGCAAGCCCGGCCGCATAGAAGATCGCCGACACGACGCCGAAGCCGACCAGCGTGCTGTTCGACGTAACCGCGGGATCGACCACCGGCAACACGTGGTAATGGCCAAGCACGCTGAGCAGCGCCGCGCAGATCATCGCCAGCGCGAACGCAAACGCCACCACGCGCCGCGAGGCCGACAGCGCCGCCTCGATCGGAATCACGACGAGCCACACCGCCGCGAACGACGCGATGCCGCCGGTGGACGCCGCGATCATCATCACGAGACCGGCGAGCGCCAGCGACGACAGCACATGCGCGCCTTCATAACGGCCGGTGCGCGACAGGAACCAGGACAGCAGGATCGGCGCGATCAGCCAGGCGAACGCCGCGACCTCGATCGCCGTCGGCGCCCCGCGCATCGCCAGAAAGGCAGGGAACGACGCCAGCGCCGCCAGACTGCCGAGCAGTCGCGGTGCCATGAAGGCACGATGGCGCGCACGCGTCAGCGCATCATATTGCGCCGACGGATGCAGCAGCGCATCCAGGCAATCGCGGATCAGACTCAAACTACTCACAGCACTCGCGCTTCGGCTTGATCGTCAGACAGACGCGCCGGAACGCCTCCTTTGTGATTGCAGGCCAACGTGTCAGAGCGAACTTAAGCGAACGCTAAGGCGGGGCGGCCTGCTGCCAAACACCGTGCATTGGCGAGGTTTCGACGCTGTCATTCACCGGTCATTTGTCGGGGATGGTGAACGGCTGGTTTCCGGGTGCGACAAACTATGGTTTCGAATTGGTGGACGCAGCCCGATCTGCCGATTTGGCACCCGTCAGCCGCCATCAATCGAAAATTTACGGCGAATCAATTCAGGCGAATCTTCCGCGATTTTTCGGCGGATTTACTTCAAGGCAGATACTTCCGATTTATCGACCGATGCTAACCGTGAGGGCAATAGCGGCATCGACCGCGCAAGAAGCAAAAGACAAGATAGACGACCGGGATCGCGCCATGTTCTTCCTGCTGCGTTTGGCATTCTGGCTCGGGCTTGTGCTCGTGCTGCTGCCGAGAGACAAAACCCCTGAAGCGGACAAGGCGCCGCAGATCAGCGCGTCGGACGCGGTGTCGGCTGCGACGGCGACGATCAACGACATGGGTCAGTTCTGCAAGCGTCAGCCTTCCGCCTGTGAAGTCGGCGGCCAGGCCGCGACCGCGATCGGCCAGCGCGCGACCGATGGCGCGCGCAAGCTCTACCAGATCATCACCGACAAGAAACCGCCCGACCACACCAGCTCGATCGGCAAGGACGATACCGACCCGGCCGCATCCCGCGACACGCTGACGGCGGACGATCAGACGATTGACTTCCGCCTGCCGCCGACGCCGTAAGCGCCAATAGAGCGCTGTCGCGTGAGGCGGATGCCGGTTCGCGCGAAGAAAACGCGTCAAAACAATCGGGAACCGGTTCCATTTTCGTCGCTTTCGCGGCCCGCCTTCCTATATAAGCCGTTGAGAATAGGATGCGGGCCACGATGACGACGATCGACGAAATCAGGGACAATTTTGCGCTGCTGGACGAGTGGGACGACCGTTACCGCTATGTCATCGAGCTCGGCCGCACGCTGGAGCCGTTGTCGGAGGCGGAGCACTCGGCCGAGAACAAGGTGCAGGGTTGCGTCAGCCAGGTCTGGCTGTCGAAGCGGATCGGTCGCGATGCCAATGGCGAACCGCGCCTGAACTATATCGGCGACAGCGACGCCCACATCGTGCGCGGCCTGGTCGCGATCGTGCTGACGCTGTTTTCCGGGCACACGCCGAAGGAAATCCTCGCTACCGACGCGCTTGCGCTGTTCGACGAGTTCGGCTTCCGCGACCATCTGACGCCGCAGCGCTCCAACGGCCTCCGCTCGATGGTCGATCGCATCCGCAACGACGCGCGCGAGGCCCTTGCGTCCGCCTAGAGCCATTTCCGTTCCGATAGAATCGGAACGGGGCTCTGGATTCTTGTTTGACGCATTTTCTTCACGCAAACCGGTATCCACTTCGCTCGAAAATGCTCTGAGCCCCTACTTCCGCTTCCGCGCCTGCTGGCCAAGTCCCATCTTCTTGGCGAGCTGCGATCGGGCCACCGCATAGTTCGGCGCCACCATCGGATAGTCGGCCGGCAGGCCCCATTTGTCGCGATATTGCTCCGGCGTCATGTTGTACTGCGTGCGCAGATGGCGCTTGAGCGACTTGAAGCGCTTGCCGTCCTCGAGACACACCAGATATTCCGGCGTGATCGACTTCTTCATCGACACCGCCGGCTTGGCCGGCTCGCTCGGCGTGTCGGCGCGGCCGCTCGACACCCGCAGCAGCGCCGCGTGGACCTGGCTGATCAGGCTCGGAATATCCGAGGCCGGCGTCGGATTGTTGCTGAGATAGGCCGAAACGATGCTTGCGGTCAGCTCGACCGGCGTTTTGCCTGACGTATCGGACATGACTCAACCTTCCCCGTGCTATCGACGGCCCGGCGCCCACCGGACAGTATCCACGTGCAGCAATACATCAATGGAATCGCGTACTACTTTGCGAATATGAGCGGATTACAGCAAATCTGACAAGAACGGCCGTATTTTTCCGGCCTCGAACCGACCGCTCGCAAGTATTGACGCCGACCTCAGGGCCGCTGCTCGAGATGCGACCTGAGCTCGTCGATCGAGGCAAACCGCATCATGCCCTCCGGCATCTGCGCCTCGATCGATCCGTCCGAATAGAGCGAATAGGCCATGCCGTCGACGACGCCCGATTTGAGCACGGTCACCGGCGGCTGCTCCTGGGGCGGCGGCGGGTGGCCCGATGACGGCGCCGCGCCGGCTGACTGGGTTTCGCTGAAGGTCGACGGCCGGGGCGTGCGCCGTGGGGCGACGTCGACCGACCGCGGCCGCTCGGCCTTCGGCCAGGTATCGTCGAACGTTGCCGAAGCGGGCTCGGCCGCTGCGGCCGGACCAGGACGCAGCTCTGGCGACAGCATATCCGGCGTCAGCGGCTCGGCCGTACGGCTCTGGGCCCGCTCGCGTTCCTTTCGCGAGGACGAAAACAACAGGTTGCGCCGCTTGGGCGTGGCTTCACCCTCCGGGGGCGCTCCACCCGGCACGGGCGGCGGCGCCTCGCCCGGCGCGCCACGCTGGCCGATTTCGTCGTGCCAGGGCGGTGGCGCCGCGGGCGCAGATGGCTGGACCGTCGGCGGAGGCGCGGCAACCTTGGGCTCACGCGGCGGCGGGAAAACAGGATCCTCGGGGGCATTGCGCGGGGAAGTTGCTGACGGCAGCGGAAGCTCGGCGCGGGCACCTGCGGCAACGGGATCGAGCCGCCTGGCAATGACCTGGAGTTCCCGGAGGATGGCGGCGAGCGCCAGCACGATCGCGCCGGTGCATACGCCGGTCACGCCTGTCGTGATCAAGGCACCGCCGACGCTGAATTCCTTGTAGGGGATTCCCAAGCCGATCGCCGCCAAGCCCGCCACAACCAGGCCCACGCCAACGACCAACAGACCAACCATCATCGAACTAACCCCCGGGAGACCCGACCGAAAATCGGCACAAGCCACCGACGCCACGTTACCGTCATGTTGCCCACACCGCCAACCGCCAATTGTAGCCAGAGTTCCCTAAAATCCCGCTTAACGGGCCAGATGGGCTTCTTGAGCGCGGCTGCGGCCACGTTCAGGAACCCGCTTCCCGTAGATTTACTGGCTACGAATTGCTGCCAATTTATTGCAGCGCATCTGGGAAATTACGCCACAATTACCAATTACTCGGAAACGGAACTGCGCTATGGATGCCGGGGAATGAGGCCCTAAAGCGCCAAACTGGGCCACAGGCACGCCGGTATCACTAGCTATGTCATCGATTACGACGTCTGCCCTCGAGGCGCCTGCACGGCGCTCGGTGGAGAAGACCTGCGACGATCTCGCATTCCTCGTCCTCGGCGTGGTCGCCGTGGTCGCCGGCCTCACATTCCGCGATTACGGTCTGGGCTGGGACGACTACACCCACGCTGAATACGCCGATTTGTTGCTGCGCATGTACGGGTCCGGGTTCAAGGACACCGGCGCGCTCTCGTTCGCCAATCTCTATATGTACGGCGGCGGCTTCGATATGGCCGCGGCGCTGCTGCACAAGGTCATCCCGCTCGAATTGTTCGAGACGCGCCGCCTGCTCGGCGCAATCGTCGGCGTGATCGGGCTTGCCGTGACCTGGCGCCTAGCGCGCCGCGTCGGTGGCCCGCTGGCGGGACTGGCGGCCCTGCTGCTGCTCGCGCTGTGCCCGACCTTCTACGGTCACATGTTCATGAATCCAAAGGATGCGCCGTTCGCCGTCGCGATGGTGGTCCTGATCATGGGCCTCGTCCGCCTGATCGAGGAATATCCGGCGCCTTCGCCGCGCACGATCCTGATCGTGGGCTTGGGGGCCGGCCTGTCGATCGGCTGCCGCGTCCTTGGCGGCCTTGCTTTGATCTACGCAGTGGTCGGCTTCATCCCGCTCTGGATCGAGGAATTCCGCAAGCAGGGCCCGCGCGAGGCGACCCATCGCTTTGCCCATGTCGTCTATGTGCTGCTGCCGGGGCTCGTGCTGGGCTATCTCGTGATGGGCCTGATCTGGCCGTGGTCGATCATGGAGCCCGGCCATCCGCTGGAAGCGGTGACCTACTTCTCGCACTTCTTCGAGAAGCCGTGGAAGGAGATGTTCGACGGCGCGCTGGTGTCGGTGCCGGACATGCCGTGGTCCTATTTGCCGACGCTGTTCGCGCTGCAGCTTCCCGAAGTGCTGCTGGTGCTGCTGACCGCGGCCGTCGTCACCACCTTCATGTCGCTGTCGCGCATCGATGTGACCGCGAAGCGCAAATCGGTCATGCTGATGCTGACGCTGGCGGCGACGCTGCCGCTGGTGATCGCAATGGTGAAGCGGCCGGCGCTCTACAACGGAATCCGCCACTTCATCTTCGTGATCCCGCCGATGGCGGTGCTTGGCGGCATCGCCTTCGCCCGCGGCATGGACTGGCTCGGCGAGAACCGCCGCGCCTGGCAGCCCGCCGCGCTCGCCGTGTTCGCGTTCGGCCTGCTGCTGCCGCTCAGCGAAATGATCCGCCTGCATCCGTACCAGTACACGCACTTCAACCACATCGCCGGCACGGTGCGGACCGCCGACAATTTCTTCATGCTGGACTATTGGGGCCTCGCGCTGAAACAGGCATCCGACGGGCTGCGCGAGCAGCTGGCGGAGCGGCAGGAAGTGCCGCCGCAGCACCGCAAGTGGAAGGTCGCGGTGTGCGGACCGCAGCGCCCGGCGCAGGTCGCACTCGGGCCCGACTTCACGATCGGCTGGGACAGCCATGCCGCCGACTTCGCGATGACGCTCGGTGAATTCTACTGCAAGGGCCTGGCCGCTCCTGTGATGGTCGAGATCAAGCGCGACGACGTCGTGTTCGCCCGTGTCTACGACATCCGCGGCCGCAGCATCTCGAGCCTGCTGGCGATCCCGGCGCCGTAAGGCGTTTTCGAACGAAGCAGACGCCGGTTCGCGTCAGTCAGAGCCGAAAATGCTCTCGCCCATCGCGGCCTTGGAAGATCGATCCTGGGGCTGCCCACCGACCGTTGCCGTTCGGATCGTGGGCCGCATGCCGGCATGACTGTCACGCCGGTCTGCTGCCTTGCTGCGATCCGGCGGCAGCGCTAGGCTCGCGTCAAGCAACAGCCATCAATGGAGCAATCGGCCATGTCGCCAGCGGAAGCGCGCCTGAAGGAAGTGCCGTCGGATATCAGTGCGGCGGAATGGGAGCAGCGGATCAATCTCGCCGCCTGCTATCGCCTGGTCGCGCTCTATGGCTGGGACGATCTGGTCGACACCCACATCTCCGCCCGCGTGCCGGGGCCCGAGCATCACTTCCTGATCAACCCCTACGGGCTGATGTTCGACGAGATCACCGCCTCGAGCCTGGTCAAGGTCGACCTCGACGGCAACCAGCTCTCGAAGAGCGACTACAGCATCAACCCGGCCGGCTTCACCATCCATTCGGCGATCCACGAGGTGCGCGAGGACGCCGGCTGCGTGCTCCATCTGCATACGGTCGACGGCACCGCGGTGTCGAGCGGCCCCGATGGGTTGCTGCCGCTGAACCAGACCGCGCAGCTCGTCACCCACGACCTCGCCTATCACGACTATGAAGGCATCGCGCTTGATCATGACGAGCGCCCGCGCCTGCAGCGCGATCTTGGCACCAAGAACCACATGCTGCTGCGCAATCACGGCACGCTGACGGTCGGCCGCTCGGTCGCGTCCGCCTTCGAGCGGATGTACCATCTGGAGCGCGCCTGCTCGATGCAGGTGGCGACCCGCGCCCTCGGCGGAAGCGCCCATCCGGTCGACCAGCACGCGATCGACAAGAACACCGAGCTGCTGTCGAATCCCGACCGCGCCGAGCTGCGCTCGACCCAGCTGGTCTGGCCACCGCTGCTGCGCAAGCTCGACCGCGTCAATCCCGGCTACCGCGATTGAAATTTCACAATCTTCGGGTAAGCTAGCCGCCAACACCCTCTGCACGGCCTGAATCAAAACGCCGCCCAATTCCGGGCGGCGTTTTTACGTTCGGTCTTCTCTTCCGTAGCCCGGATGGAGCCAACGGGGCGCGCGTTCACGCGACCCGTTGGCTCCATCCGGGTTACCCGGCCGTTTTCGACCGTGCTCGCCTCACGCTACTTGGCGTCGGCGAGCGCCGCCAGGATCCGCGCCCAGGAGCGGATGCCCTTGTGGTAGCTCTTGAGGTCGTACTTCTCGTTCGGCGAATGGATGTTGTCGTCGTCGAGCCCGAAGCCGACCAGCACGCTGTCGAGGCCGAGCGTGCGCTTGAAGTCGGCAACGATCGGGATCGAGGCACCGGAGCCGACCAGCAGTGCCTCCTTGCCCCATTCGTCGGTCAGCGCGCGGCGGGCGGCCGCCAGCGGCTTCATGTTCCAATCGAGCGCGATCGCCGGCGCGGAGGAATGATCGATGAACTCGGCCTTGCAATCCGCCGGCACGCGCGCCGTCACATAATCGCGGAACGCCTTGCGGATCTTCTCGGGATCCTGGCCCTCGACCAGCCGGAACGAGACCTTCGCCGACGCCTCCGCCGGGATCACCGTCTTCGAGCCCTCGCCGGTATAGCCGCCGACGATGCCGTTGATGTCGCAGGTCGGCCGCGAGGAGACCTGCTCGATCAGGAGCCGGTCCTTCTCGCCGGCGGGCACCGAGAGGCCGATCGGCTTGAGGAAGCTGTCCGGCGTCAGATTGAGCTGCTTCCACTGCGCCAGGATGTCCGGCGGCAGATCCTTCACGCCGTCATAGAACCCGGGGATCGTGATGTGGCCGTTCTCGTCATGCAGGCCGCCGAGGATCCGCGTCAGCACGCGGATCGGATTCTGCGCGCCGCCGCCGAACACGCCGGAATGCAGGTCGCGATTGGCGGCCTTGATCCTGACCTCGTCATAGACCAGGCCGCGCAGCGAGGTCGTGATCGCGGGCGTGTTCGGATCCCACATGCCGGTATCGCAGACCAGCGCGAAGTCCGCCTTGAGCTCGACCTTGTTCGCCTCCAGGAACGGCACGAAATTCTTCGAGCCGATCTCCTCCTCACCCTCGATGACGATGGTGATGTCGATCGGCAGCGATCCCGTCACATTCTTCCAGGCGCGGCACGCCTCGACGAAGGTCATCAACTGTCCCTTGTCGTCCTCGGCCCCGCGCGCGACGATGATCTTGCGCCCGTCGGCATGGTCGGTCACCGCGGGCTCGAACGGCGGACGGTGCCAGAGATTCAGCGGATCGACCGGCTGCACGTCGTAGTGGCCGTAGAACAGCACATGCGGGCGCCCGTCGGTCGCCCCGTTCAGCTTGCCGACCACGGCCGGATGGCCGGCGGTCGGCCGCACCTCGGTCTTGAAGCCGAGGGTTGCGATGTCCTTGGCGAGGTGATCGGCAGCCGCCTTGCAGTCATTGGCAAAGGCCGGATCGGCCGAGATCGATTTGATCCGCAGCAGCGTGAACAGCCGCTCGAGACTGTTGTCGAAATCGGCGTCAATGCGGTCGAGGACCGGCTGCAGCTTGGCGTTGGACATCGCGGATATCCTATTGGTTGGACGTTACGCCAGCTTGTAGCGCGCCGGGAGCCGGAGGCAAAGTAGGCCCGCCTTCCTTGGGCGGAGACCTGACGATGTGCCAGACCAGGGCCGCGATCAGCAGAAAGGTCGCAGCAAGATTATTGCCGTAGGCCTGCAGCTCGATCGGATACAGCGGCAGCGAGAACCCGAGCAGGACGCAAGCCGCCGCAAGCGCGACCCAGGTTCCGGTCCGCACCATCGGCCGCGGATCGAAGGTGGCGCGATGCGCCAGCACCGCAATCGGGAAGAACAGCCACATGAAGTAGTATTGCCGCGCCAATGGCGAGGCCACCGTCATCAGACAAAACAGGATGGCGATCTCTTCAGCGTCGGACTTTACCGTCCGTAGCCAGGCCGGCGGTATCACCGCGATGTAGCCGATGCCGATCAGAAGACAGACCGCGACAATGACCCAGTTCACCGTTGCGAAGTCGAGATCGACGACGTTCATGTAGCGCGGCGGCCTGTGCGGATCATCCTGATTGTAGTTCACCCGACGCAGCAGCCGATGCGATACGGCAATGATGGACTGGTTGACCGACGACCAGTTCTGCTCGGCGCGCTGGCCGAACCCTTCGACCGAACTCGTCTCGATCATGCCGTGGTACCAGACCTTCAATTCCGCGGCGTTGCGCTCGAAGCCGCGGAACGGAGCCGGCACGACGAACAGGAAGAGGACCAGGAAAACGGCCATGCCGGCGACCGCACCCCAACGCCTGCGCCAGATCAGATAGGGCAATACCGCAACGGGAAACACCTTGATGGCGGTCGCCAATGCGAACATGCCGCCCGCAAGCCAGAGCCGCCCGCTCCGCAGCAGCCAGAAGCCGCTCAGCATCATCGCGAGCAAAACCAGGTTCGGTTGCCCGAGGTCGAAGATGTCGATGACGAAGGTTACCGTGAGGCAGCCCGGCAGCGCCTCGAGCCAGGGCCCGGGCTTGCGGCCTGACCCCGCCATCGCATGCGAGAGCTGCCCAACCATCCACCACGCGATACAATTGAGGACTAAAAGGCATAGATAAAGCGGGATCTTGCCGAAGAATGTTGGAATCGCCAGCAGCACCGCCGGTAGCGGCGGATAGATGTAGTCGAAATAGCCCGCAGGATCGGCCGGATAGAGGCCGGTACCGTGCAGCACTTGCTGCCCGGCCCAGAACCACAGGGGGTAGTCCTTCGTCTTGCCGTGTCCCCAAATCTCGGGACCAAGAACATCTGCCGTCAGCGCAATACAGAAGGTGAAGAACAACAGATCGAATGGCGCCCGCAGCGACGGGAATCTCAACGCACCGCTCCAAATGAAGATACGGAAACGCCGAGATACTAATTGTAATATTACCTCCTTAGCAATCCGCCGAGCGCCCCGCGCACCAGCGCACGGCCGATCGAGCCTCCGACCGAGCCACCGACCGATTTGCCGAGATCGGCGACCACGCCGCCGACCACCTTGTCGGTCACCGAGCGCGTGACGTTGCGTGCGATCACCTGTCCGGTCGAAAGGCGGCCGCGCTTGACGTTGGTGCCGAAGATCGAGGCGGCGATGGCCCCGATCTGGCCGAGGATGCCGCCACCCTCGGCGCCGCTGCTACCGTCCGCCGGGGTCGCCGTGCCGGCGAGACGCTTCTGGATGATCTCGTAGGCGGATTCGGCGTCGATCGCGGTGTCGTATTTACCCTTCACCGGGCTCGCATCCATGATCGCCTTGCGCTCTTCCGGCGTGATCGGGCCGATCCGCGCCGACGGCGGGCGCACCATGACCCGCTCGACCATCGACGGCGTGCCGCCGCCCTCGAGGAACGAGACCAGCGCCTCGCCCTTGGCGAGCTCCATGATCACCCGCGCGGTATCGAGCTTCGGATTGGGCCGGAAGGTCTGCGCGGCCGCGGCAACCGCCTTCTGATCGCGCGGCGTGAAGGCGCGCAGCGCGTGCTGCACACGGTTGCCGAGCTGCGCCAGCACCTTGTCCGGCACGTCGATCGGATTCTGCGTGACGAAATAGACACCGACGCCCTTAGAGCGGATCAGCCGCACCACCTGCTCGATCTTGTCCATCAGCGCCTTCGGCGCGTCGGTGAACAACAGATGCGCCTCGTCGAAGAAGAACACCAGCTTCGGCTTCGGCAAGTCGCCGGCCTCCGGCAATTCCTCGAACAGTTCCGAGAGCATCCAGAGCAGGAACGTGGCGTAAAGCCGCGGGCTCTGCATCAGCTTGTCGGCGACGAGGATATTAACCATGCCGCGGCCGTCGCGGTCGGTCCGCATGAAATCCTTCAGCGTCAGCGCGGGCTCGCCGAAGAACTTCGCGCCGCCCTGGTTCTCGAGCACAAGAAGCTGACGCTGGATCGTTCCGACCGTTGCCTTGGACACATTACCGTAGCTCTGCGCGGCCTTGCGGATCGACGCCAGCGGATCTTCCCCGTCGTCGGCGCCCTTCTTGCTGCTGTCGGGCGCGATCGCATCCAGCAGGGCACGCAGATCCTTCATGTCGATCAACGCGAGGCCGTTCTCGTCGGCGACGCGGAAGGCAACGTTGAGCACGCCCTCCTGCACGTCGTTCAGATCGAGCATCCGCGACAGCAACAGCGGCCCCATCTCGGTGACGGTGGCGCGCACCGGATGGCCCTGCTCGCCGAACACGTCCCAGAACACGGTCGAGAACTGATCGGGCTGGAAGGTCAAGCCCATTTGCTGGGCGCGCTTCACTATGAAGTCCTTGGCCTCGCCGACCTCGGAGATACCGGAGAGATCGCCCTTGATGTCGGCGGCGAAAACCGGAACGCCGGCGCGCGCAAATCCTTCAGCCATGACTTGAAGCGAGACGGTCTTGCCGGTTCCGGTTGCACCAGTGACGAGGCCATGCCGGTTGGCCAGCGCCAGCGTCAGCCAGGCTGTCTCCTCACCCTTGCCGATAAAGATCTTCTCGTCGGTATCGGCCAACTTGTTGTCGGAGGTCGCCATCGCTTCGCCTCTTCGCGGAGATTTAGATCGTTTCGATCATCGCACCCGGTTCGATACGTCGAACCCGGTTCGATGTGTCGAACCCGGTTCGAAACCTCGAACCCGGTTCGATGTCCGTATCCGGCTCGATACCGAACCAGTGCCATCATATTGCATCTTGCCGGTCGATTGAAACCGTCAGCAGATGCTGACGTATATTGTCGCGCCACTGGTTCCTCATATTTTATTCCCGGCGAAGTGACGAAAGGCATTGCGCATTGCGACAAGATGGTGTGAATCCGCCGCTCACTCTTGCAGCAAGGCCACAGTCACGACGCGATCGAAAAAGAAAACGAACTGAAATGCGCGGATCGCTTGTATTTCGTGACACAGGCGCTCAAGATAAATCTTCAAGAACGACCCGGCAAAGTCCGGTTGAGGCGGGGCAAGATGGACGAATTGGTTGGACAGCTGGCCGCGAAGGCCGGCATCGATGGCGCTGTCGCTGAAAAAACCATCGGCATCGTTCTGGGTTTCCTCCGTAACGAGGGACCTTCCGACAAAGTCCAGGCTCTGATCGACCAAATCCCCGGCGCCGAAGCGGCAATCGCCGCCTCCAACAACAGCGGTGGCCTATCGCGGTTGATGGGCGGCGGCCTGATGGCTGTCGGCACCCGGCTCATGGCGCTTGGCCTGAGCATGGGTGAAATTCAGAACGTCGCGCGTGAACTTTTCAGGTTCGGCCGCGACAAAATCGGAGCGGATCAAATGGGCGAGATCATCTCGGGGACGCCGGGCCTCAGCCAGTTTGCCTGAAGCACTTTTCCAACGCCCCTGCACGCGCGCTCCCTTCTACCTGTTACCTGCATACGAGTATCATGACATACCCCCTCTCCGAGATCGAAGGCCTGTCCGCCTATTGCGCCACCAAACTGAAATCGCAGGGTATCCGCACGACCGACGCACTGCTTGAAGCCGCCCGCACCGTCAAGGGACGCAAGGCGCTCTCTGCCAAGACCGGGATCAGCGAACAACAATTGCTCGAATGGGCCAACATCTCCGACTACATGCGGATTCCCGGTATGGGCAAGGCGAAGGTCGGGCTGGTCCGCGCCGCCGGCGTCACCACCGTGCGCGAGCTCGCGCAGCGCAACCCGTCACGGCTGGCGCAGAGCATGAAGGACGCCAATGTGCGGCGTAAGCTCGTCCGCGTGATGCCCTCAGAAAAGTCGGTCGAGCTGCTGATCGAACAGGCACGCAAGCTGCCGCTCAAGATCACCTACTAGCATCACTATTGGCCTGCCTTGACCGCGCCCGCGGTCGCCGGCGCATGCCATCATCGCGACACCTTGACTTGCCGCTGCGGTCAGCGCAAAGCCTGCGCATGATGGCAACCAGGCCCATAGCATCGGCGGTGACCGGCTCGGCCGTATCAGCGGTGCTGCCGGCGCTGCTGTCGCTGCCCTATCCGGCGGTGATGGGTATCCTGAACGTGACGCCGGACTCGTTCTCCGACGGCGGCCAGTTCATCGCGCCCGAACAGGCGCTGGCGCAGGCCCGCAGGCTGATCACTGAGGGCGCTGACATCATCGACATCGGCGCAGAATCGACCCGTCCCTACGGCTCGCAACCGGTCACCGCCGAGGCCGAAATGGCGCGGCTGAAGCCGGTGCTGGCCGAGGTGGTCGCACTCGGCGTGCCGGTCTCGATCGACAGCATGAAGTCGGAGGTCGTGGCCTGGGCGCTCGACCAAGGTGCTGCGATCGCCAATGACGTCTGGGGCCTGCAGCGCGACGCCGGCATGGCGCCGCTCGTCGCCGCGCGCGGCGTGCCCGTGATCATCATGCACAATCGCGAGCAGGTCGATCCGGCGATCGACATCATGCAGGACATCACGGCGTTCTTCGAACGCTCGCTCGAGATCGCGGCGCGGGCCGGCATTGCGTCCGACCGGATCGTGCTCGATCCCGGCATCGGCTTCGGCAAGACGCCGGAGCAGAGCATGCTGGCGCTGGCGCGGCTCGCCGAGTTCAACGCGTTCCGCCTGCCGGTGCTGGTCGGCGCCTCGCGCAAGCGCTTCATCAGCACGATCGTGGCCTCGGAGCCGCAACAGCGGATCGGCGGCTCGATCGCGGCGCATCTGATCGCCGCGCGGAACGGCGCCCGCATCATCCGCGCGCATGACGTCGCCGAAACCGTTCAGGCGCTGCGGGTGGCCGCGGCAATCGAGGGACAGCAATGACCGACACGATCTTCATCACCGGGATCGTCATCCATGCCCGTCATGGCGTGATGGAACATGAGACCGAAGTCGGGCAGCGCTTCGTCATCGACCTCGAGCTGTACACCGACCTCTCGGAATCCTCGCGCACCGACCGCCTCTCCGACACTGTGTCCTATTCCAACGTAGTCGCGACCGCGACATCGGCATTCAAGAACACCAACTACAAGCTGCTGGAGCGCGCCGCCGGCGCGGTGGCCGAGGACATCCTGGCGAGCTTCCCGCGTGTCAGGGCGGTCAAGGTCACCGTGCACAAGCCGCACGCGCCGATCGCCGCGATCTTCGACGATGTCGGCGTGGTGCTGACGCGCTCGCGGCATCCGCCGTCGCACGGTTGAACCGATGGCTGACGTCCTGATCGCACTCGGCGGCAATGTCGGCGACGTCCGCACGACGTTTCGCAAGGCGATCGCCAATATCTGCGGCATGACGCAGGCGGCGCTCTTGGCGCGCTCGTCGGACTATTCGACGCCGCCCTGGGGCGAAGCGCAGCAGAACCGCTTCATCAATGCCTGTATCGAGATCGACACCAGCCTCGATCCGCACGCGCTGCTGTTCACGCTGCACAAGATCGAAAGCAAATTCGGCCGCGATCGCAACAGCGAGCAGCGCTGGGGTCCGCGCACCCTCGACCTCGACCTGATCGCCTATGACGACGTCACACTCGAGAAGCCGGAACTGACGCTGCCGCATCCGCGGCTGTTCGAACGCGCCTTCGTGCTGGTGCCGCTGGCCGAGATCGTTCCCGACCGCGTCATCGCCGGGCGCCGCGTCGCGGATGCGCTGGCGGGGGTCTCGACGGACGGTATTTTCCGTCTAGCGGACCTCGATTAAAGCCGCACGAACGCAAACAACCGTTTGGCTTGGCCGCCCGCCCGTGGCAATTTCCGGCCAAATCAAGGGACCCCGTCGCGGGGCCGATGAAGGACGATTTGGGCGGATGACGACCTCGACTGACGATTTGGCTCTGGCTTCGGATTTTGCACCGGCGACCTATGACGACTGGCGCAAGCTGGTCGACGGCGTGCTGAAGGGCGCGCCGTTCGAGAAGCTGGTCGGCAAGACCTATGACGGCCTGAGGATCGATCCGATCTATCGCCGCGCCACCAACGCAAGCCCGCTGCCGGGCCGCGCCGCAGCCGCCCCCTGGCAGATCCTGCAACGGGTCGACCATCCCGACGCCGCAGAGGCCAATGCGCAGGCCTTGCAGGATCTCGAGAACGGAGCGACCGGCCTCGAATTCGAGTTCGCCGGCGGTCCCGGCGCGCGCGGCTTCGGTCTCACGGACGCCAGCAAGAAGACACTGGCGCGGGCCTGCGGCGGCGTCCATCTCGATGCCGGCATCATGATCGCGCTCAACCCGGTGATCGGACGCGAGAACGCCGGCGAGACGTTTGCCGACATGGTCGAGGCCCGCAAGCTCGATCCCGCCAAGCTCGACCTGCATTTCAATTATCAGGCACTCAGCACCATGGCGGTGCGCGGTGCAGCGGCCATCGCCTGGCCCAACTACGAAAAGTCGTTCGGCCAGGTGGTCAACGGCCTGATCAAGCGCGGCTTCAAGGGACCGTTCGTGCTGGCCGATGGCCGGCCGGTCCATGATGCCGGCGGATCAGAGGTGCAGGAACTCGCCTTCACGCTCGCGGTCGCGCTCGCCTATCTGCGCATGCTCGAAGCCTCCGGGATCGATCTCGACTCGGTGCGCGCAGCCGTGTCGTTCCGGCTCAGCGCCGATGCCGACCAGTTCCTGACCATGGCGAAATTCCGCGCGCTGCGGCTCTTGTGGGCGAGGATCGAAGAGGCCTGCGGCCTCGCGCCGAAGCCGATCTTCGTCAACGCGCAGACCGCCTGGCGGATGCTGACCCAGCGCGACCCCAACGTGAACATGCTGCGCGCGACGATCGCGACCTTTGCCGCCGGGCTCGGCGGTGCCAATGCCATCACCGTGCTGCCGCACACGCTGGCGCTCGGCCTGCCGGACGATTTCGCCCGCCGCGTGGCACGCAACACGCAGCTCGTGCTGCTCGACGAATCCAACCTTGCCAAGGTCTCCGATCCCGCGGCAGGCGCCGGCGGCATCGAGACCTTGACCTCGCAGCTTTGCGAAGCGGCATGGACATTGTTCCAGGAGATCGAGAAGGCCGGCGGAATCTTCCCTGCACTCGAGCAGGGGCTGCTGCAACAGAAAGTCGCCGCGACGCGATTGCTGCGCGAAGCCAACGTGGCGGAGCGGCGCGACGTGCTGACCGGCGCCAGCGAATTCCCGAACCTGCACGAGGCCAACCTCGCGGTGCTGGACGTGAGGCCGGCCGCGCCGGTGTCCACCGCCGGCGCCAAGGTCACCTTCGATGCCCTCGCGCCGATGCGGCTCGCCGAGCCGTTCGAGGCGCTGCGCGACAAGTCCGACGCCGCACTGAAAGCCCATGGCGCGCGACCCAAGATCTTCCTCGCGAACCTGGGCACGCCGGCGGATTTCACGGCCCGCGCCACATTTGCAAAGAGCTTCTTCGAGACCGGCGGGATCGAGGCCATCGACAGCGAGGGCTTTGCCGACGCGGCCGCGCTTGCCGCGGCGTTCAAGGCATCTGGCGCCGCGATGGCGTGCATTTGTTCCTCTGACAAGGTCTATGCCGTCAGCGCCCCTGAGGCCGCCGAGGCCCTTCACGGCGCCGGCGCAAAGCATATCTATCTGGCAGGGCGGCCCGGCGACCAGGAAGCGGCGCTGCGGGCGGCCGGCATCGGTGAGTTCGTCTTCGCCGGCGGTGACGCGCTGGCGACATTGCGTGACGCCTATCGGCGGATGGAGCAGGCATGACGGCAGAGGCACCAGCAAAACCCGTTCTGACCGGCGGTTGCCAGTGCGGCGCCGTGCGCTTTGCGGTGTCCGCGGCACCGAACCGCGTCAGCATCTGTCACTGCCGGATGTGCCAAAAGGCCTCCGGTGCGCCGTTCGCCTCCTTTGCCGACATCAACAAGGAGGATTTCGCCTGGACCCGCGGCAAGCCGGCGGCGTTCAAATCCTCCTCGATCGCAGAGCGCGACTTCTGTGCCACCTGCGGCACGCCGCTCAGCTTCCGGCGGATCGACGGTCCCCGCATCGAGATCATGACCGGCGCCTTCGACCGGCCCGACCGGGTGATCCCGACGCAGCAGTTCGGAACCGAGTCCCGCCACGGCTGGGTGGTCGGCATCGCCAATCTGCCGAGCCAGACCACCATGCAGAATTACGGACCGGACAAGATGGCGACCATCGTCAGCCATCAGCATCCGGACCATGACTAAGGAAGCCAAGGAATGACCCGCATTCCCAATTTCGCCGATGTCGCCTTCCAGCCCGTTGCCACGGCGATGCCGGCCGCGAGCGCCGAACCCTGGCTGACGCCCGAGGGCATCCCGGTGAAGTCCGTCTACGGCGAGGCCGATCTCGAAGGCATCGATTTCCTCGAGACCTGGCCCGGCATCGCGCCCTATCTGCGCGGCCCCTACCCGACCATGTATGTCAACCAGCCCTGGACCATCCGGCAATATGCCGGCTTCTCCACGGCGGAGGATTCCAACGCCTTCTATCGCCGCAACCTTGCGGCCGGACAGAAGGGCCTGTCGGTCGCGTTCGACCTCGCCACCCATCGCGGCTATGACTCGGATCATCCGCGCGTTTCCGGCGACGTCGGCATGGCCGGTGTCGCGATCGATTCCATCTACGACATGCGCACGCTGTTCGCCGGCATCCCGCTCGACCAGATGAGCGTGTCGATGACCATGAACGGCGCGGTGCTGCCGATCCTCGCGCTGTTCGTCGCCGCCGCCGAGGAACAGGGCGTGCCGCCGGAGAAACTGTCGGGCACCATTCAGAACGACATTCTGAAAGAGTTCATGGTGCGCAACACCTACATCTATCCGCCGACGCCCTCGATGCGGATCATCTCCGACATCTTCGCCTACACGTCGCAGCGGATGCCGAAATACAATTCGATTTCGATCTCCGGCTACCACATGCAGGAGGCCGGCGCGACGCAGGACCTCGAGCTTGCCTATACGCTGGCGGACGGCGTCGAATATCTGCGCGCCGGGCTTGCCGCCGGCCTCGACGTCGACCGCTTTGCGCCACGGCTGTCGTTCTTCTGGGCGATCGGCATGAACTTCTTCATGGAAGTCGCCAAGATGCGCGCCGCGCGGCTGTTGTGGGCCAAGCTGCTGAAGCAGTTCAACCCGAAGGACCCGCGCTCGCTGTCGCTGCGCACGCATTGCCAGACCTCGGGCTGGTCGCTGACCGCGCAGGACGTGTTCAACAATGTGATGCGCACCACCATCGAGGCGATGGCGGCAACGCAAGGCCACACCCAGTCGCTGCACACCAACGCGCTCGACGAGGCGCTGGCGCTGCCGACCGATTTCTCGGCGCGCATCGCCCGCAACACGCAGCTGTTCCTGCAGCAGGAGAGCGGCACCAACCGCATCATCGATCCCTGGGGCGGCTCCTATTATGTCGAGCGGCTGACGCGCGATCTCGCGGCCAAGGCCTGGGGTCACATCCAGGAGGTCGAGGAACTCGGCGGCATGGCCAAGGCGATCGAGGCCGGCGTGCCGAAGCTCAGAATCGAGGAAGCCTCCGCGAAGACCCAGGCGCGGATCGATGCCCGCCGCCAGGCGGTGATCGGCGTCAACAAGTTCAAGCCGGAGAACGAGCGGCCGATCGACGTCTTGAAGGTGGAGAACTCCACCGTGCGGCGGTTGCAGATCGACAAGCTGGCGCGGCTCAAGAAGGAGCGCAACCAGAAGGACGTCGATGCGGCGCTGGCCGCGCTGACCCGCTCGGCGGGCGAAGGCAACGGCAATCTGCTGGCGCTCGCGATCGACGCCGCGCGCGCGAAAGCCACCGTCGGCGAGATTTCAGACGCGATGGAAAAGGTGTTCGGCCGCCACCGCGCCGAGATCAAATCCATCACCGGCGTCTACAAGCGAGAGGCAGCGGCCATGTCCAACAAGGTCGAAAAGGTGCAGGCGCTGATCGACGCCTTCGAGGAGGCTGAGGGCCGCCGCCCGCGCATCCTGGTCGCCAAGATCGGCCAGGACGGCCATGACCGCGGCCAGAAGGTGATCGCATCCGCCTTCGCCGATGTCGGCTTCGACGTCGATATCGGGCCGCTGTTCGCGACCGCCGACGAAGCCGCGCGACAGGCGGTCGAGAACGACGTCCACATCCTCGGCGTTTCCTCGCTCGCAGCAGCCCATCTCACCGCGGTGCCGGAATTGAAGGCCGCGCTGAAGAAGCACGGCCGCGAGGACATCATGATCATCATCGGGGGCGTGGTGCCGCCGCAGGATTATGATGCGCTGTATGCGGCCGGCGCCGAGGCGATCTTCCCGCCCGGCACCGTGATCTCCGACGCCGCCGAGGAGCTGATCCACAAGCTCAACGCCCGGCTCGGCCACAGCGCGGCGGCGGAGTAACGCTGCCGCATTCGCCCTCCCTCACTCGGAGTTCTCATGCGCGCCGCTCGCTCGATGACGCCTGCCCGCATCATGGGTCTTGCCGGCCTGCTGGCCTGCCTCTGCCTCCCTGCGCGCGCCGCCGATCCGAAGCCCGACGCCACGGTCAAGAACGCGAGCATCGAGGCCAACGTCTATCTCGACGACAAGATCAAGGCAGATAGCGCGCTGGCGGCCGATTGCCTCGCCGAAGGCCGGAAGTGGATCGACAAGAACGCGGCGGAAGCGGCTTCCGCGCGTAAGGACGAGCCTGAGCTTTTCAAAGACCGCGGCGGCTATTCATTCGAGCGCAAATATTCGGTGCGCTCCATCGTCGACGGCCGCTATGTCAGCGTGCTGCGCGACGACTACATGGACAGCCACGGCGCGCATCCGAACACCGACGTCAACACCATTCTGTGGGATGCGACGGCGAAGAAGCGCATCAGCATTCGTCCCTTCTTCACCGAGACGGCCGACAACGGCCCGACCCTGACGGTGATGCGCAAGGCCGTCGTCAGCGCCCTGAACGCCGAGAAGAAGAAGCGCGGTGCCGGCGAAACCGCCACCGCCGATTGGTACAAGGAGCTGAAGCCGACCCTGCTCAAGATCGGCGCCGTGACGCTCGCGCCATCGACCGAAGCCGGCAAGAGCTCCGGCCTCACCTTCCACTACCCGCCCTACGCCGTCGGCCCCTATGCCGAAGGCCAGTATGTCGTCTTCGTGCCGTGGGAGACGCTGAAGCCGTACCTGACGCCGGACGGCGCCAGAATCTTCGCCAGCGCGCGGCCGAAGGCAGACGCCGACGATCAGCAACAATAGCTGCTTCAGCAGGCCTCAGCCTGGCTGACGCGCCAGCGCTCTGACCAGGGAGCTGGTCCAGTCCGGGATCCACGCCTGGAACTGGCTGTGCCAGCGATCGGCGTCAGCAGGCGCCGTATCGAGCTTGACCGACCATTCGATGAAGGTGCGGTTGCCTTCGACCACCGGCAGCAGATGCATCGTGCCCTCGTAATGGGTCGGCTGCGGCGCGTCCGAACCGGCATCCGCCAGAAACGGCAGTGGCTCGATGCTGGCATAGGTCAGCGAATGCTGCGCGTCCGAGTGACCGGCAAGGCGTTGCCTGACCCAGAGCCCGAGATAGCAGAAACGCCTGACGGCACCGATCTGGTCCCCGCGCTTGTCGTCCTCGATCACGCTTTCGCTGACGCCCTCGATATAGGCCGGGTAGTTGTTGAAGTCGCGGATCAGCGACCACACGGTATCGAGCGGATGGTCGAGGACGGTGCTGTAATAGGCTCGGGTCATGGCAGGCTCCGGAATGTTGATCCGCAGTGACGCGGAACGGGCCCTGATCAACCGTATGGCATCAGCCGCGCCCACCCGATTTCCGATCTCGCGATTGATCGGGGATGGGTGCGGACTCCGCCCTCGCCTGCAACCGGCAGCCGTTGTAAACCAAGGCCATGACCCCGCCGAAGCCCGCCTCTCCCGACATCCACGCCCTCGCCAAGCAGCTCCGCGCCGGCCACCGCGCCGCGCTGGCGCGGGCGATCACGCTGGTCGAGAGCCGGCGTGGCGATCACCAGGCGGCGGCGCGCGAGCTGGTGCAGGCGCTGCTGCCCGACACCGGCAAGGCGGTACGGGTGGGCATCACCGGCTCGCCCGGCGTCGGCAAATCGACCACGATCGATGCGCTCGGCATGTTCCTGATCGAGCGCGGCCACAAGGTCGCGGTGCTGGCGGTCGATCCGTCCTCGGCGCGCACCGGCGGCTCGATCCTCGGCGACAAGACCCGGATGGCGCGGCTCGCCGTCTCCGACCAGGCTTTCATCCGCCCCTCGCCATCCTCGGGCACGCTCGGCGGCGTCGCGGCGAAGACCCGCGAGGCGATGCTGTTGTGCGAGGCCGCCGGCTTCGACGTGGTGCTGGTCGAGACCGTGGGCATCGGGCAGTCCGAGACCGCGGTCTGCGACATGACCGATTTCTTCCTGGCGCTGATGCTGCCGGGCGCCGGCGACGAGCTGCAGGGCATCAAGAAGGGCCTCGTCGAGCTCGCCGACATGATCGCGATCAACAAGGCCGACGGCGACAACCTCAAGCGCGCCAACCTCGCCGCTGCCGACTATCGCAGCGCGCTGCATATCCTCGCGCCGCGCTCCGAGCACTGGCATCCGCCGGTCGAAACCTACTCCGCGCTGACCGGCGCTGGGCTCGATCGGCTCTGGCAGAAGATCCTCGACCACCGCACCGCGATGAACGCCTCGGGCGAATTCGAGGCCCGCCGCCGCGAGCAGCAGGTGAAGTGGATGTGGTCGATGCTGGAGGGCCGGATGATGGCACGGCTGCGCTCGGATGCTGCGATCCGCGCCAGGGTCAAGAAGATGGAAGCCGAGGTCGCCGGCGGCCGCATCTCGCCCGCGGTCGCCGCCGAGCAGATCGCGGAGATGCTGCATTGAGCGGCAAGCTGCGCATCCTCGTCACCGGCTTCGGGCCGTTCCCGGGTGCGCCGTTCAACCCGACCATGCCACTGGTGAAGCGCCTGATCGGGCTGCGCCGGCCGGCTTTCGACAACGTCGCGCTGACGGGCCACACTTTCGACGTCACCTACGCGACCGTCGATCGCGAATTGCCCGAGCTGATCGCACGACATCGCCCGCAGGCGCTCTTGATGTTCGGCCTGGCCGGCCGCACCTCGCATCTGCGGATCGAAAGCCGCGCCCGCAATGCGGTGACGACGCGCTTCCCCGATGCCGGCCGCCAGCATGCGCGCAAGGGATCGATCGCAGGCGGCGCCGATGCGAAGGTGTTCGGGCCGCACAGCGAAAGGCTGCGGCGTGCCGCGCTGGCGACCGGCATCGATGCACGGATGTCGCGCGATGCCGGCAGCTATCTCTGCAACTATCTGAGCTGGCGCGCGATCGAGGCCGTGAACAAGAACAACGGCCTGCGCCTCGCGCAATTCATCCACGTTCCGCCGCTGGCCCATGATGGCACGGCCGCGACCGGGAAATCATCCATCACGCTGGAAGCGCTCGTCGATGCCGGCGAAGCCATGCTGCTGGAGCTGGTGAAACTGACCCGGCAGGCCGCGCGCATGAGCGACGCAGATTGACGATACCCTGAGCGGGATGCTGTGCATCCCGGCGTCGTTTGAAAGCTACCAATGCCTCGACAGCGGCGCGCAAAGCGGGCTTTGCCGGAGGTCCGAATCGGGGCCAGGAGCGGAACAATCACGGTTCCTTGGTCGCAAAGCGTGGCCAAGGGGAGACTTGACCGTGAACCTTTCCTTCGCTGGGCGGACTCACGTTCAGCCGTAATCAGCCCTCGACAGGCCGAAAGGCATCGTCAGACGACAACACATGGCTGGCGGCCGTAGACGCGATCGTTTGAAGATCGTCGGTCGAAGTTGTCCGGAATTTTTGACTGATTTTGTCCAGGGGACGCGGGCCGGCGCCTGCCGGACCTCATCTCCGTGCCATTGGAGGAGATACCATGACCGAGATCCGGCTGGCCTCGCTACAGGGCGGGGCGATTATGCTTGGAAATGACACTCTCGATGCCATGCGACAGACATTGCGAGGGATTGTTTGCCTGCCCCAGGAAGCGGGCTACGATGAGGCCCGCACGATCTGGAATGCGATGATAGACCGCCGCCCAGGCGTGGTGGTCCGCTGCAGAGGTGCCGCAGACATCATGCATGCCGTCACTTTCGCACGCGAGCGCGGCGTCTTGCTTGCGGTGCGCGCCGGCGGCCACAACATTGCCGGGAATGCCGTATGCGAAGGAGGTCTGTTGCTGGACCTCTCGCTCATGCGCGGCGTGCGGATCGATCCTGCTCGCCGGACCGCGCGCGTCGAACCGGGCGCGACCCTCGGCGACTTCGACAGGGAGGCGCAAGCCTTCGGACTGGCCACTCCGCTCGGCATCAATTCGACGACCGGGGTGGCGGGCCTCACGCTTGGCGGCGGATTCGGATGGCTCAGCCGCAAGTTCGGGTTGGCTGTCGATAACCTCATCTCGGCCGACGTGGTAACGGCTGACGGCAAGCTTGTGCGGGCGAGCGCAGAGGAGAACCCCGACCTGTTTTGGGCGCTGCGCGGAGGCGGCGGCAATTTCGGCGTCGTGAGCTCGTTCGAATTTCGCCTGCACCCGGTCGGGCCCATGGTCCTCTCCGGCCTGATTGTCCATCCTTTTGCCCGGGCAAGAGAACTTCTGGCCGGCTATCGCCAGATCGCAGCCAAAGCCCCCGACGAACTCACGCAATGGGTGGTCCTCAGAAAGGCTCCGCCGCTTCCCTTCCTTCCGGCTGACATTCACGGCAAGGAAATTCTCGTCTTTGCGGTCTGTTATGTAGGCGATGAGAGCGACGGCAATCGTGCTTTGGCTCCGCTGCGTGGGCTGGGAACGCCGATTGCGGACGTGATCGGCATGCAGCCCTTCACCGCCTGGCAGAGTGCGTTCGACCCGTTGCTGACTCCGGGTGCCCACAATTATTGGAAGTCGCACAATTTTGTCGATCTCAGCGACGGTCTCCTGGATGTCCTCGTCGATGAGGTCGCGCGACTTCCGACCGAGGAGTGCGAAATCTTCATTGGGCAGCTCGGCGGGGCCTCTAGCCGTGTGGCGCCTGACGCCATGGCTTATCCTCATCGCAGCGCAAATTTTGCGATGAATGTTCATACGCGATGGCGTCAATCCGCCGACAAGCAGCGCTCGATCGACTGGGCTCGGAGGCTTTTTGCCGAAACTGCGCCTCACGCAACCGGCGGCGTCTATGTCAACTTCATGCCCGAGGACGAAACCGATCGCGTGTCCAACGCATACGGCGCAAACTACGCGCGTCTCACGGCACTGAAGTCGAAATACGATCCCAGCAATCTGTTCCGGTTGAACCAGAACGTCCAGCCGTCCGCGCAGCGACCGGCGGCCTGACGAAATACAAGGTAGCAAACCGCCGGTTAGCCTTGGCGAAACCATCGCTGTTACCCGACCGTTTCGGTCTTTGGGTGATGGTTTCGCTTCGCCGTACGCACCAGCTCCTATTGGACGGCAGCGAACAAGTCCCAAGACCCTGGGATGCCCTTGAGATCGAACGAGCCACGCTCTGCAAATTTCAATCCGGCTCCCGCGGAACTGTATCCTGATCCTCAGCTTCATCGCCCGCGAAAGCGGGCGATCCAGTACGCCGCGGCTTCTCGGCTGAATCGCTGGCGTCTCTGGAATACTGGATCACCCGCATGCGCTGACACCGAACAAGCTGTTTGACAGTGTGAATCGGCTGCACCTGGGATTAACCCTACCGCCAACAATCGGCCGGCTGCGTCGGCGTGTTCACCATGCCGCGCCGTATTTCGCGCTACCACTCGGGCGCGAACGTCACCGCTCGCGAATTTGTGCGAGGGCTGTGCCCATGGACGTCAACCGCCGCCATCTGATCGGAGCCTCCGCCGCCGGCGTCGCCGGTGCGCTTGCGATGTCGCCGGATGCTGCGCGCGCCGCGCAATCTGCCGGCTCGCTCGGCCGCGACGTCACGCAATATGGCGTCCGTCCCGGCAGCCCCGACGATCAGACCCGCAATCTGCAGCGCGCGATCGATGACGCCGCGCGCGCGCAGGTGCCGCTGGCGTTCCCGCCCGGCGTCTACCGCACCGGCCTGTTGCGGCTTGCGCCCGGCAGCCAGCTGATCGGCGTGCGCGGCGCCAGCCGGCTGGTGTTCAACGGCGGCGCCTCGCTGCTGGAAGGCGAAGGCGCCGGCGGCATCGTCCTGATGGGGCTCAGCTTCGACGGCGGCAACGTCCCGCTGCCTGCGCGCCGCGGCCTCGTGCATTGCCTGTCCGGCCGCGACATCCGCATCACCGATTGCCAGTTCACTGGCAGCGGCGGCAGCGGCATCTGGTTCGAGCAGATGTCGGGCGACGTCAGCAACAACATCTTCACCGGCATCGCGGCCACTGCGCTGGTGTCGTTCGACGCGCTCGGCCTCATCGTCTCGCGCAACACCATCAAGGGCACCAACGACAACGGCATCGAAATCCTGCGCACCGCGATCGGCGACGACGGCTCGATCGTCGCCGACAACCGCATCGAGGACATCAAGGCCGGCCCCGGCGGCTCCGGGCAGTACGGCAACGCCATCAACGCCTTCCGCGCCGGCAATGTGATCGTGCGCGGCAACCGCATCAGCAACTGCGACTTCTCGGCGGTGCGCGGCAATTCGGCGTCCAACATCCACATATCAGACAACAGCGTCAGCAATGTCCGTGAGGTCGCGCTCTATTCGGAGTTCTCGTTCGAGGCCGCGGTGATCGCCAACAACACGGTCGACGGCGCCGCGATCGGCGTCTCCGTGTGCAATTTCAACGAAGGCGGCCGCATCGCGGTGGTCCAGGGCAACATCATCCGCAATTTGCTGCCGAAGCGCCCGGTCGGCACCGACCCGAACGACGGCGCCGGCATCGGCATCTATGTCGAGGCCGACAGCGCCGTCACCGGCAACGTGATCGAGAACGCGCCGACCTTCGGCATCGTCGCCGGTTGGGGCCAGTACCTGCGCGACGTCGCGATCTCAGGCAATGTCGTGCGCAAGGCGTTCGTCGGGATCGGCGTCTCGGTGGTGCCCGGCGCCGGCACGGCGCTGATCAACAACAACATGATTTCGGAAACCCCGCGCGGCGCGGTGGTCGGGCTCGATCACGCCCGCCCGATCACGACCGACCTGTCGGTGGGTGGCGCCCAGCAATATGCGCAGCTGGTGGTCGGCGCGAACGCGGTGCGGCGCTAACCTTCGGCCTACAGCGCGTTGCGCAGCAGCGGATAGCGCCGCTGGATGGTGTCGAGATCGAGCACCGGCGGCGGCATGACCGGAGGAGGCATCTCCAGCGGCGGTGCGTCGGCCACAACGGGCGGCTGCTCCAGGACCTCGGCCGCCGTTTCCAGCGCGGCCGCGACTGCAGTCATCGCGGCCTCCGCCAATGTCGCGGTCTCCGAGCGGCGCTGCGCCATCGGCGAAAGATCGGGCGGCGGCAATTTCGACTTGCCGCGGCCGAGCCAAGACAGATCGATCGGCGAATTATCGAGGGAGGCTTCGCGGGTGAGCAATTCCCGCCAGATGTCGACCGCGGCCCGGGCTTCCCTGATGTTCTCAAGAAAGGCCTGCTCGCTGTGATAGCGGCGCCAGCGTCCGGTTTCGAACAGCTCGTTGAGATGCTCCAGCCTTTGCTCGGCAAGGTTGCACCAGCGTGCAACGATCTCCTGGCCTCTGGCCAGGTCGGTCCGATGTGTCATTGAAGTTGCCCGCAGGGAAAGAAACGGACGCAGACGCAACCGAACCGAATCAACTGGACGTGACACCGATATTCTGTGGAAAAGGTAAATAAAGTCTAACTAAATTCTTAATCGCGGACGGGCGATGAAGGAAGTCCGCTGTACTACGGAGTTTGTTGCCTGAACCATCGTCAAGTCATCGACTTGCATGGTGGCGATGCGCCTCGCTTCCGAACGCAGCGCAGCCAGATGATCCGCAGCAAACAGCCGCGGCCGCCGCGCCCGTCGCAATCACGTCATGCAAGGGTGCCCCCAAAATGAAAGACCCGTCCGGGGGGACAACCGGACGGGTCAAAGCCATATGGGCGCTTGGGGTGGATGGGCGCTCGCGCCTGATATAGCCGGGGAGGGATAAACCGCTCCCACACACATAAGTCGTGAGAGGAAGGCGGACGTTCAAACCGCCGACGATTTTTTTGACCTTTGCGCCGCCCGGTTCCATCGCACCGTTGCGCGCGTTCGGCGCCGAAAATAACTGCGCAGCACGGTGATTTGCGGCGGAATCGTCCGATGCCATCGACAGCGCGGGTTCATTCAACGCGCGGCTCACGGAAGTGTTATTGCCGTCCGCTGCCTGTGCAGGCTGCGACGGTTTGTCCGCATTAGCCGCTCGGTTCGTCGATCTGGTCCGGCCGTTGGCGGTCATGGTGACGTCAACTCGGCGCAGGACCGTCAGCTGTGCGTTTACGGCGTTTCGACCGCGAGGCTGACGATCTTCTCTTTCTGCAAACGGGCAATCAGTGCCGCGACGCTGTCCTTGTCCATCGCGCGGAACTGCAGCCGGAACATCCCGCCCTTCCCGTCGACGATCGCGCCCTGGTAATTGTCGAGCAGCGAGGTGATGTCGGCGATCCTGGCATCCGGCGTGAAACGGACCAACAGCCGCGTCGGCGCGGCCGCCACGCTGGCACCGAGGTCGCGGGTGATCGGCGCACTGGGTGCGACGGCTGCGCTCGGCGCACTGCGTTGTTCGGCGGCATCAAGCGAGGCGGTCTGGAACGAGGCCGGCTCGCTGCGCGTCAGCACCGCACCGATCACGCCCGCCTGGAGCAACACCACGATCGCGCCGACGCTGGACGACCAAGCCAGCGTCCGCGGCGACAACTTTGAAAAGAACTCCGAGACGGAGGCCGACACGCGCGCACCCGCCGACGCCTTGCGCTCCGGCTCGGCATCGATCGCGGCAAACAGCTTCTGCATGGCGCGCGCAGAGGGCGCACCGAGGCTCTCGTTGAGACCGATGGTCTCGGCATATTCCTCGCGGATGACGGCATATTGCCGGGCCAGATCCGGATCGGAAGCGAGCGCGTCCTCGACGCGGCGCGCGTCACGCGCGTTCAGCGTGCCGGCCGCATGCCAAGGCAGCAGCATCTCGACATCGTCAGGATCCTGACCCTGCACCTTCTTGTTGCTCGCAGCCGTCATGGCCAACCTCGCTCGACACCGGCTGCCTTCAGCAACTCGGCAAGTTTCTTGCGCGCATAGAACAGGCGCGTCTTCACGGTGTTCTCCGGAATCCCGACGATCTCTGCGACCTCTTCCACGGATTTCTCGTGATAGTAGACAAGATCGACAATTTCCCGGTGTTCCGCCGATAGTCCCGTCAGGCACTTACGCAGCGTGTCACCCGTGTCCTTCTTCTGCACCACCGTTTCCGGATCGTCGGACGTGTCCTCGATCGCGTTCGCGGCCTCATCGTCCAGTTCGGCGTCTTTCCTTCGCCGCAGCGAAGACAATGCCTTGAACCGGGTAATCGCCAGAAGCCAGGTTGAAACGGCGGATCGTCCCTCGAATTTGCCCGCCTGACGCCACACGTCCAGAAAGACCTCGCTAATGAGGTCCTCCGCCACCTGTTCGTCCCGCACGAGCCGGAGCCCGAAGCGGTACACCCTGACATGATGCCGTCCGTACAGCACCTGCATGGCGAGCCGGTCGCCTTGAGCGATCCGAGCGATCAGAACCTCGTCTGAAGCCGCCTGTGTCGCACTCAATGGCCGTCTCGCAAAGTTGGTCTGAGGGGGGTGGTGCGTGGTTCGACGCGAGAGGCAAGATTCTTCACAATACGGCAATGTCCAGACCGCATGTGTGATCTATGACACAGACGACGATCCCAATAAGGAAAAATCGCCAGAGACTCGGTAAACGGTATCATAATAGTGAAAACTCTCGCGGACTCGCACCATCCGGCGCGACCATACCAAGGCTTCGCTGGCAAGCCAGCGCTGTCGCGAAGCGGGCGCCGCCGCAAGCCCCGCCCCGATCGCTCCCGACCCGCCTCGGCGAACGGATTCCCCTTACGAAACAAGGGTGATGACCGGGTTTCAGCGCAGCAGATTCGGTTCCAAAAGATACCAAACCTAAAGGCTTTCCCACTTAGATTTTCGCCGGATTTCAGCAATGGCGAGACCATGGGCAGCGCTGCGTCGTCACTTCCCAGCCCGATCGCGGGTGCATCGGAAAGCGGCCGTCCCAGGCTGACGCGCGAACGCCTGGCGCGCCGGGCCAGACAGCGCCGCCAGATCCAGTCCATGATCGCCGCCTGCTTCGTGCTCGATGCCGTTGTGCTGTTGATCTACGCGCATGCCGGCACCACGTCGGTCCTGGTCGCGGCGGGCTATGCCCTGACCGGGCTCTCCCTCGTCGCCGTCTATGTGCTGCTTTCGGAGCGCGGCTTCCACGAGCGCTTCCGCGACCACTACCTGGTGGCACCGCAATCGGCCGTCAACATGGTGAACCTGCTCGTGTTCACCTATATCGCGCCGGAAGTCGGCGTGCTGTTCCTCTGCAACCTGTTCGTGGTGTTCGGCTTCGGTGCGCTGCGCACCTCGGCGCGCCAGACCGCTGTTGTCTGGACCATCATGGTGCTGGGCCTCGCCGCGCTGTTCCTCGGCACCGACAAGGCGATCGGGATGCCGACCGGCACACGGATCGACCGCCTCGCCACCATGCTGGTGTTCGCGCTGACGATCGGGCGCTGCATGTATCTCGGCATTTTCTCGAGCGCGATGCAGCAGTCGCTGTATCAGAGCGGCGTGAAGCTGAAGGAGGCCTACCGGCGCATCGAGGAGCTCGCCGAGCTCGACGAACTGACCGGCACCTCCAACCGCCGCAGCATCATGCGCACGCTCGAGGAGGAGATCGCGCGCTGCGCCCGCAACGGCGGCTCCTGCGCGGTGGCGCTGATCGACCTCGACCATTTCAAGCGCATCAACGACGTCTACGGCCATCCGATCGGCGACGAGGCGCTGCGCACCTTCGCCATCGGCATGTTCGCCAATCTCCGCAGCATCGATCGCTTCGGCCGCTACGGCGGCGAGGAATTCCTGCTGGTGCTGCCCGACCTGTCGCAGGACCAGGCGATGCGCGCGCTCGAGCGGCTGCGCGCGATCATCGCCGGTCTGGACTGGAGCGCATTCTCGCCCGGCATGCAGGTGACGATCTCCGCAGGCGTCACCACGCTCAAGCCGCACGAAAACTCCGACACGTTACTCGCCCGCGCCGATGGCGCGCTTTACGCAGCCAAGGCGAGGGGACGCAACCGCATCGCCAGTGCCTGACATCCTTTCATTTCCCTATTCGGCGCCGGAGAATCCGTCGCCACCGCTCCAGGACAGAGTCATGAGTTCGAAGCCCGAGACCGCCCCCGAAAGTCTGCTCGACGAGCTGCAAACGACGCTCGCGCACGGCACCGTCGCACGCCGTGTCGAGACGCTGCGCCGCGTGACCGACCTCTTCATCAACGGTTCGGTCAACTATTCGGACCAGCAGATCGTGCTGTTCGACGACGTTTTCCAATGCCTGCTCGAGCACATCGAAAACTCGGCCAGGGCGCTGCTCGCCAACCGCCTCGCCCCGATCGAGACCGCGCCGCCGCAGACCATCCGTACCCTTGCATTCGACGACCTGATCGAGGTCGCAGGCCCTGTGCTGACACTGTCGCCGCGGCTCGACGACGACACCCTGATCGAAACCGCGCGCAGCAAGAGCCAGGCGCATCTGCTCGCGATCTCCAACCGCAGGACGCTGAGCGGCGCCGTCACCGACGTGCTGGTGCTGCGCGGCAACGACGAGGTGATCCAGAGCGCGGTCAACAATCCCGGCGCGGAATTCACCGAGCGCGGCTTCACCCGGCTGGTCAGCCGCGCCGAGGGCGACGACAATCTGTCGACCTGCGTCGGCCTGCGCCCGAACATCCCGCGGCATCTCTATCTCAAGCTGGTCGCCAAGGCCTCGGACACGGTCAGGCAGCGGCTCGAGGCTGCCAATCCGCAGCAGGCCAAGGAAATTCCGATCGCGGTAAAGGAAGCGACGCGACGCGCGCGCTCGGCGCCCGCCGCCGTGACGCCGGACACCACGATCGCGCATGCGCTGGTCAAGTCGCTCTACCAGGACGGCCGGCTCGACGAATTCCAGCTCGCAGCCTTCGCCGAGGCCGGCAAGTTCGACGAGACCAATGCCTCGCTTGCCGCGCTCGCCAATGTCTCGGTCAGCATCGCCGAGAACATGATGATCGAGACCCGTGCCGAGGGCGTGATGATCCTGGCCAAGGTCTCGGGCCTGTCATGGTCGACAGTGCGGTCGATCATCAATCTGCGCGACGAGATCTCGGGCGGTGAGCCGACCGACTTGCAGGCCTGCAAGGACACCTATGAGCGGCTGCGGCCGTCCACCGCGCAGCAGGTGCTGCGCTTCCATCGCATGCAGCAGTCGGCCCCCGCGGCCTAGTATCTCAGCCGACCTCCCGTAGCCCGGATGAGGCGCAGCGCAATCCGGGATCCATCATCCGCGTAGAGATTCCCGGATTTCGCTCCGCTCCATCCGGGCTACGAGCAGTCAGTATCGTAGCGCCCGCTTTCCCATCAGCGCGCCGACGCTTGCGACGATCGTGGTCGCCAGCGTGTACCAGGTGGCGACGAACAGCGGCGAGTCATCGGTGCAGTGCGACGCATAGACGGTGGCCGCGAGCCCTGCCGACAGCAGGCCGGCGACTGCACCGGCGACAGCCGGCCGCGCCGGCGCGCCCTGCCGCAGCCCGTACAGCGCACCGACCAGCAACGGCAGCGACATCGCAGGGATCGCGGTCATGCACGCCACAGAGTTCTGGCCGATCAGCCGCGTCATCATCGGCGTACGCTGCGGCATCATCATCTCGCCGCTGATCGCGGCAACGAGGATGCCGGCGGGAACCAGCAGCCACCAGCCGAAGCCGCGCAGCGAAGCCTCCGG
Source organism: Bradyrhizobium sp. Pha-3 (assembly GCF_042258615.1). Taxonomy (GTDB): domain Bacteria; phylum Pseudomonadota; class Alphaproteobacteria; order Rhizobiales; family Xanthobacteraceae; genus Bradyrhizobium. The sequence continues at coordinate 6,435,369 of NZ_CP170152.1, forward strand.
CCGCGATAGATGCAGGCTGACCGCGATCGCCGAGGCCGCGAGCGCCAGCGTCACCGCGAACTTCAGGTCGAAGAACGGATTATGCATGGCGGTCATCACGTCGGGCCGCACGCCGAGTTCGGCGAAGAAGACCAGCAGCGAGATCGGTGCTGCCGCCAGCAGTGCCAGCATCAGCGCCAGGCCGATCGGACGCGCGCGATAGGCGTTGTCGGCGGTCAGGGTTCGAATGAGTTGATCCGTGTCCATGCTCATCGGTCCCGTAATTTCGCGGTCAGGCTCGCAAGCCCACGATGCAGCGCAACCCGCACCGCGCCCTCGGTCATCGCGAATTTCGCGGCGGTATCCTTGATCGAGGTGCTGTCGACCGCGATCGATTGCAGCACGTCGCGCTGCCGCGCGGGCAACGCCTGCAACTGGGCGGTGACCTCGCCGGGCGACGCCGTCGGCTCCGGTGTTTCCCCGGGCAGCGTCTCGGCGAAGTCATCGATATTGACGAAGATGCGCCTGCCGCGGCGGCGCAGGGCGTCGATCAGCTTGTTGCGTGCGATCGCGAACAGCCACGGCGCGAACGGCGCACTGGCGTCCCAGGTCTGTCGCTTCAAATGCACCGCCAACAAGATGTCCTGCACGATGTCCTCGGACTGATCGACCGGTTGTCCCGCGCGCGCCAAGCCACGTCGCGCCGCGGCACGGAGTACCGGCGTGATGGCCTTGAGCAGGCGATGATACGCCGCGTCATCGCCTGAAATGGCCGACCGCATCAGGTCGGTCCATTCATCCTCACGTTCGCGCACGCGGGCTCCTGATTTGCAATTCGGCCGATCTTTCAGTTTGTTACGCGGCAAGCCAAGGACATCACGAATTCGTGATAATGGTCCTCCGGCAAGGCCGCGCCGAGGATCAGCCTCAAAGAATCGCTCCGGCGGGTTTCCAGACGGAAGGGCTCATAACACCGATCGGTCCGACACGCATCGGTGCAGCGGCTGCCGACGATCCACCGGGACGAAATTGCCCAGCTTTTGCCCTCTGATGCCCGAAGATTCCCTTTTTCTGCCCCGGTGTAGACACGCAGCGGGGTCTCTTTTCGCCTTTGGGCGGGCAAAATGGGGAGATCATCAGAATGAAGATCAAAGCCAGTGGGCGCTTGGCCTTGATGGTTGCGACAGGGCTGACAGGGTTTTGTGTGTGTCTCGCCGGACCGCTGCCGGCGCATGCGGCCGGTTCGGATCCCGCCGCGGCGAAATCCGACAACGCTACGACCGACATATCCGCGCAGCAGAATTCGCGGCATGGCCGGCGCCATGTGCGCCACCAGTCTTCCAAGACGACTGACAAGACGGCCGACAAATCCGAGAGCAAGAAGGCCGCGAGCGATGCCGGCAGCGTGACGTCGGCGGGCATGCCCGCCACGGTCGCCAATGCCAATGCGGAGCTGACGTCCGGCGACGGCAATGCGAACACCACGCCCGCCAGCGTCAATCCGGTGATGGCCGCCTCCGACAAGCCCGGCGACACGCAACCCGACGGCAGCGTGGTCGCATCCGACCAGCTCAACGACCTCGACCGGGCCCTGCAGCAGGAGCAGCCGGCGGAACAACCGCAACCGATTCAACCGCAGACCGCCCAGCAGGAAGCGCCCCCGACGCAGCCGCCGCCTGTCGCCGTAGCGGCACCCAAGCCGGCTCCGGTCCTGGCGAGCAGCGATAGCGCGAGCTGGGACCAGACCTCGCTGATCGGGAAGATCTTCATCGGCTTCGGCGCCCTGCTCACGGTGGCCTCCGCGGCGCGCATGTTCATGGCCTAAACCGGGTCCTTGCGGCTTGCGGCGCGGGTGCGCCGCACCGCGGCCCAAAGCCTCGTTTCAGCCACTTGAAGCGCATCCCGCCAGCGGGCACATTGCCGGACAAATCAGGCACGGGGTTTGCGTCATGGCTACGTTCGAATTCATCATTGTCGAAAGCAAGGGACCGGTCGGCGTCATCACGCTGAACCGGCCCAAAATGCTGAATGCGCTGTCGTTCGGCGTGTTCCGCGAGATCGCCGCGGCGGTCGACGATCTCGAGGCCGACGACAAGATCGGCTGCATCCTGATCACCGGCAGCGAGAAGGCCTTCGCGGCGGGCGCCGACATCAAGGAGATGCAGCCGAAGGGCTTCATCGACATGTTCAACAGCGACTTCACCGCCATCGGCGGCGACCGCGTTGCCCGTTGCCGCAAGCCGACCATTGCCGCGGTCGCGGGCTATGCGCTCGGCGGCGGCTGCGAGCTTGCGATGATGTGCGACATCATCATCGCCGCCGACAACGCCAAGTTTGGCCAGCCGGAAATCACTCTCGGCACCATCCCGGGCATCGGCGGCACGCAGCGTCTGACCCGCGCGATCGGCAAGTCGAAGGCGATGGATCTCTGCCTCACCGGACGCATGATGGATGCGGCGGAAGCCGAACGCTCCGGCCTCGTGTCGCGGATCGTTCCGGCCGAGAAGCTGCTGGAAGAGGCGCTCGCCGCGGCCGAGAAGATCGCCTCGATGTCGCGTCCGGCCGCCGCGATGGCCAAGGAAGCCATCGACCGCGCATTCGAGACGCCGCTTTCGGAAGGCATGAATGTCGAGCGCAACCTGTTCCACTCGACCTTCGCGCTCGAGGATCGCTCCGAGGGCATGGCCGCCTTCATCGAGAAGCGCAAGCCGGTCAACAAGAACCGTTAATCCACGCGGCTCCGTTGCAATGCCGCGGTCACGAGTGCGCGATAGGCGCGCTCGGCGAAATGCGTCGGCTTGTCGAGACCGAGCCGCGCCAGGCATTCGCGGTCGGCGGCGTCAGGTGGATGCCGCATTCCCTGCCAGAGCAGGCCGGCGAGTTGCAGCGGAGTCTGCTGCGCCTGCTGCAATATCTGCAGCGCCGGGATCAGCCGTTGCTCGACGTCGGTGAAGTCGCTGCCGAACGGGAATGACGGCAGGAGCCCAGCGTCGCGCGCGGGCTTCAGCGCTTTGCTGATGCGCTCGGGATAATTTTCGCGGTGAACGGCCGGGATTTCATGGCTGCGCGGCAGCTTGCCCGCATCCATGGCCTGCCGCATCAACTCGCCCTGGAAGCGCGAGTCCGACACTTGCAGCATCGTCGCGATCACGTCGGCATCGGATTTTCCTCTGACGTCGGCGACGCCATATTCGGTGACGAAGACATCGCGCAGGTGGCGCGGAATGGTCTCGTGACCGTAGGACCCGCGAATGTTCGACTGCGTCTGCCTGCCGGACCGATGGGTCGCCTCCAGCGCCAGCACCGAGCGCGCGCCCTCGAGCGCGAATGCCTGCGCCACGAAATTGTACTGGCCGCCGACGCCGCTCACGACCTGGCCGTTCTCCAGCCCGTCGGAGATCGCGGCGCCCAGCAGCGTCGCCATCATCGCGTTGTTGACGAAGCGCGCATCGACGCGGGCGCGGCGCTTGCCGTCCTCGTCGCCGAATATCTCGTTGGTGAAGGACACCGGCATCATCTGGATTCGCGCCAACTGCTCGCCCGTCATCTCGCGCAGCGCCCGATAGAAGGATTGCGGACCCAGAAAGAATGCGCCGTGCAGGATCACGCCGCCAATGTCGCGCTTGAGAATGCCGGCGTCGATCAGCCCGAGGAACGCTTCGAACAACATCTCGCTGACGCCATAGAGACCCTTCTCGAACGGCCCGGTCTCGGCCGCTGCGAGCTGTGCGGTACCCGGCGCAAGGCGCTGCACGATGCCGTGGAATTGGGCGTTGTCGCGGTGCCGCACCACGAGCCCCTGCGCCAGCGCATCACCGACCTGTCCGATCCCGATCTGCAGCGTGCCGCCGTCGCGGACCAGACCCGCGGCGTGCAATCCGATCGCATATTTGGTGTCGCTGATCGGCTCCGACGGCGGCGCGAACAGCGGGAAGTCGGTGTCGGGACTGTCGAGCACCGCGGCGAATTCATCCGCCGGCAGATCGCCGGGTCCCGGCATGAACGGCAGCTCGGAATTGACCTGGCCGATCAGCTTGAATGACGCCCGCCCCTGCGTACGGGCGCGCAGCACGTCGAGCGTCGTGTCGGTGTTGCAGCTCAGGCTGTAGCGCGGCACGCCATCGACCACGCGCTTGGCGACGAGCTGGGGAACGACATTCAGGCCGCGCGACAGCAGATATGACGCCGCATGGGTATAATTTGCGGAAATGTAGTGCTGCTGGGCGAATGGCTGATGCAGCCACTGCCCTGCAAGAAAGAAGAACTCGATCACCTTGATGTTGGGCGGAAGCGCGCCGCGATGCAGCGCCTCCGCATAGGCGAGATCCGGATAACCGCCGAACAGGCGATCGATCACGGGACCGATGAAGCGCTGCTCGAGCAGGCTCTTCGGCTTCGGTTTTTCCAGAGTCAGCGCCGAGAACAGCGTCAGATTGATCGAGCGGTCGGCGACCGCCCGCGCATACAGCGCGTTGACGATGTGGTTGGCCTTGCCGAGGCCGAGCGGCAGCCCCACCACCAGTTCGGTTCCGACGTCACGAATGATGTGCTCCGCGATCGCCTCGGGGTCGGAGAAGAATATGGGCATCAGCAATGGACCCGGAGGAGACAGTGGATTACCGGCATCGCTGAATCGGCGGCCGGCGGTTCAAACTTATACTTCATATGACAGTTGCGTTCGCCTGTGACGAACCGGCAACAGACAACAACCGAAATGATGTGCAGATGTCGTGCGGCGGTTTGCCTGTGGCGGCGCCGCCCCGTAAACAGGTAGATGTGTCGACGGCATCGGCGAGAGCGGATTCCGGGTTTTGGTTTGCGGGATCACATGGTTGGGCGTGCCGCGAGGGTTGGCGACGTAGCGAGGCGCGTGCTTTTGTCGGGCATCGGCCTTGGCGCGCTGGCCTGCGCGCTGCTGATTGACACCGCGGCCCGCGCCGAGAACCTGCCCGAAGCCCTGGTCAAGGCGTATCAGACCAATCCGCAGCTCAATGCCGAACGGGCGCGCCAGCGCGCGACCGACGAGAACGTGCCGCAGGCGCTGGCCGGTTACCGGCCCCAGATCGTCGCCGGCCTCTCGCTCGGCCTGCAGGCGGTGCGCGACCAGTTGCCCGGCAACGTCATCCAGAGCGCAACGCTGAAGCCCTGGCAGATCGGGGTCACCGTGACCCAGACCCTGTTCAACGGCTTCAAGACCGCCAACAGCGTCCGCGTCGCCGAGTTGCAGGTGCAGTCCGGCCGCGAGGCGCTGCGCAATGTCGGCCAGGGCGTGCTGCTGGACGCCGTCACCGCCTATACCAACGTGCTGGCCAACCAGACCCTGGTCGAGGCGCAGCGCGCCAATGTCGCCTTCCTGAAGGAGACCCAGGCGATCACCCAGCGCCGCCTCAATGCCGGCGACGTCACGCCGACCGATACCGCGCAGGCCGAGGCCCGGCTCAACCGCGGCCTGTCCGATCTCAATGCCGCCGAGGTCAACTTCGCGATCAGTCAGGCGACCTATGCGCAGGTGGTCGGCAGCGCGCCGTCACAATTGCGTCCGGCCGAGACCATCGACCGGCTGCTGCCGCGCAGCCGGGAGGATTCGATCGCGCTTGCGGTGCGCGAGCATCCCGCGGTGATGGCCGCAGGCTACGACGTCGACGTCGCCTCGACCTCGATCCGCGTCGCCGAGAGCAGCCTGATGCCGAACGTCACCCTGCAAGGCAGCGTCAGCAAGAACCGCGACTCCGATACCTCGCTCAGCACTTTCGGAACCGATCAGGCCTCGGTGATCGGCCAGATCACGCAGCCGATCTATGACGGCGGCACCGCGGCCTCGCAGACCCGGCAGGCCAAGGAAGTCGCGGCGCAAAGCCGGCTCGTGCTGGACCAGGTCCGCAACCAGGCCAAGACCGCCGTGGTCAGCGCCTGGGTCGCCAATGAGGGCGCCAAGATCGCGGTGTCGGCCTCCGAGTCCGAGGTGAAGGCCGCGGAGGTTGCGCTCGCGGGCGTGCAGAAGGAAGCCGCCGGCGGCCAGCGCACCACGGTCGACGTGCTCAATGCCCAGCAGGATCTGATCACGGCACGGGCCCGGCTGATCGGCGCGCAGCGCGACCGCGTGATCGCCTCCTACACGCTGCTCAGCGCGGTCGGACGCCTCGACGTCAAGACGCTCAATCTCAAGACACCCGACTATCTGCCCGAGGTGCACTACCATCAGGTGCGCGATGCCTGGCACGGCCTGCGCACGCCGTCGGGACAATAGGCTTTGCGGAACCGTTCGCACTGCGAACCGGACCTTTCCGCCCGCTCTCTCCGCCGATAACCTCCGCCCCCGCCGGCCATCAACAATGCCGGTGCGCGGATCACGCGCAAAACAGCCGAGCACGCGGGGAGACGTCCAATGCTGACGCGACGCAGTATGATGCGGCCTCCATCGCAGCGGGAGTGACCATGACCGGGACCAACGCATTTTCCAAGGCATCGCAACCATCGACCCCGGTGAACTTCGACGTGCCTGCCGGTGCTTGCGACTGCCATACCCACATCCATGGCGATCCCGCGAAATTCCCGTTTTTCGCCGGCCGCGTCTACACCCCGGAACCGGCCTCGCCGGAGGAGATGAGCGCGCTGCACAAGGCACTGCATGTCGAGCGCGTGGTGATCGTGACGCCGAGCGTCTACGGCCCCGACAATTCGTCGACCCTGTTCGGCATGACGGCGCGCGGTCCCACGGCGCGCGGCGTCGCCGTGATCGACGACAAGACCAGCGAGAGCGATCTCGACGCCATGCAGAAGGCCGGCTTCCGCGGCATCCGCCTCAACCTTGCGACCGGCGGCGTCAACGATCCCAATGTCGGCCGGCAGCGCTTCTCGGCCGCGATCGAGCGGATGAAGGCGCGCGGCTGGCACGTGCAGCTGTTCACCAGCCTTGCCATGATCTCCACGATCAAGGACCTGGTCGCGGCAGCGCCGGTGCCCGTGGTGTTCGACCATTTCGGCGGCGCCGAGGCCGCGCTCGGCACGGGCCAGCCGGGATTTGCCGATCTGCTCGCGCTGGTCAAATCCGGCAAGGCGTATGTCAAGATTTCCGGCGCCTACCGCGCCTCCAGGCTCGCACCCGACTATGCCGACGCCACGCCGTTCGCCCAGGCGCTGATCGCGGCCAATGCCGAGCGCATCGTCTGGGGCACCGACTGGCCGCACCCGGATTCGGTGACGCCGCCGGGCAAGAAGGTCACTGACGTGACGCCGCCGTACCAGATCGACGACGGCCGCCTCCTCAACCAGCTTCCGGTCTGGGCGCCGGATGCCGCGGTGCGCAAAACCATCCTGGTCGACAATCCGGCGCGGCTCTACGGCTTTACCTGACGTTGTCCTTCGGCCGGCGCGAGAAGTAGGAGATCAGGACCGGCAGCGTGATCAGGATCACCAGCGGCGCCAGCATCATGCCCGTGACGACGACGATGGCGAGCGGCTTCTGCACCTGCGAGCCGATGCCCTCCGACACCGCCGCCGGCAACAGGCCGATGCCGGCGACGACGCAGGTCATCAGCACCGGACGAAGCTGCAATTCGCCGGTGCGGATCACCGCGCGCATCCGGTCATAGCCTTCGTCGATCAGCTGGTTGAACTGCGACAGGATGATGATGCCGTCCATCACGGCGATGCCGAACAGCGCGATGAAGCCAATCGCCGCCGACACGCTGAACGGAATGCCCGAGATCAGAAGCCCGAGCACACCGCCGAAGATCGCCATCGGGATCACGCTCATCGCGAGCATGGTGTCGACCATCGAGCCGAAATTGAAGAACAGCAGCACCGCGATCAGCACCAGGCTGATCGGCACCACGATCGACAGACGCTTGATCGCGTCCTGCAAATTGCCGAACTCGCCCACCCATTCGAGACGCGAGCCGGGCGGCAACTGGACCTGCTCGTTGACCTTCTGCTGCGCCTCCAGGATCGCGCTGCCGAGGTCGCGGTCACGCACCGAGAACTTGATCGGCAGATAGCGCTCCTGCTGCTCGCGATAGATATAGGCCGCGCCGGAGATCAGCTTGATCGAGGCGACCTCGCTCAGGGGAATCTGCGTGACCCCGCCATTCGGGTTCGTTGCCCCGATCCGCAGGTTCTGGATCGCCTCTGCGCTCTTGCGATATTCGGGCGCAAGGCGGACGATGATCGGGAAGTGCCGATCGCTGCCGGGTTCATAGAGATCGCCCGCGGTGTCGCCGCCGACGGCAACCTTGATCGTGGCGTTGATGTCGCCAGGCGACAGGCCGTAGCGCGCCGCCCGCACGCGGTCGACGTCGATCTGGACGGTCGGCTGGCCGAGCGAGGTGAACACGGCGAGGTCGGTGACGCCCTGCACGGTCGACAGCACCGATTTGATCTTGTTGGCGGTGTCGGTCAGCGCCTGCAAATCGTTGCCATAGAGCTTGATCGAGTTCTCGCCCTTCACGCCGGACACCGCTTCCGAGACGTTGTCCTGCAGGTATTGCGAGAAGTTGAATTCGACGCCAGGGAACTTGTCCTGCAACTGCGCGAGCAATTGCGCGGTGAGCACGTCCTTGTCATGCGTATCGGGCCATTCGCCGGCCGGCTTCAGCGGCGCGAAGAATTCGGCATTGAAGAATCCGGCGGCGTCGGTGCCGTCGTCGGGACGACCGTGCTGCGACACCACCGACACCACCTCGGGACGGCTGCGGATCAGCTTGCGCATCTCGTTGACATAGGCGTTGCCTTCCTGCAGCGAGATCGTCGGCGGCAACGTGGCGCGTATCCACAGATTGCCCTCTTCCAGCTTGGGCAGGAATTCGAGGCCGAGGAACCGCACGAAGATGATGGTCGTGACCACGAGGCCGGCCGCACCGGCCATCACGATCTTGCGGTTGGCGATCGCCCAGTTCAGCGCCGGCAGGTAGATCGCATCGAGCTTCTTGACGATCCAGGTTTCGGTCTCGTGGATATGCGCCGGCAGGATGATCGCGCTCAGCGCCGGCGTGATCGTGAACGTCGCCAGCAATCCGCCCGCCAATGCATAGGCATAGGTTCGCGCCATCGGCCCGAAGATGTTGCCCTCGACGCCGCCCAGCGTGAACAGCGGCAGGAATGCGGCGACGATGATGGTGGCGGCGAAGAAGATCGAGCGCGACACGTCGGCCGCCGCCGACAGGATCGCATGGCTCTTCATCCCCATCACCGTATCCTCGGAGATGTGGCTCCGCTCGTCTTCCGACAGCGCCGTGGTCTGCGACAGCCGGCGGAAGATCGCCTCCACCATGATCACGGTGGCATCGACGATCAGGCCGAAATCGATCGCGCCGACCGAGAGCAGATTGGCGGATTCGCCGCGCAGCACCAGGATGATCACGGCGAAGAACAACGCGAACGGGATCGTCGCGCCGACGATCAGCGCGCTGCGGAGATCGCCGAGGAAGATCCACTGCAGCAGCACGATCAGGAGGATGCCGACCACCATGTTGTGCAGCACGGTGTGGGTCGTGAGCTCGATCAGATCCTTGCGGTCGTAAATGCGCTCGATCTTGACGCCCGGCGGCAGGATCGAGGAATTGTTGATCTGGTTGACCAGCTGCTCGACGCGGGCAATGGTCGGTGAGCTCTGCTCGCCCCGGCGCATCAGCACGATGCCCTGCACGATGTCGTCGTCATTGTCGATGCCGGCGATGCCGAGCCGCGGCTTCTCGCCGATCGTGACGGCGCCGACGTCCCTGACCAGCACCGGATTGCCGCCGGTTTGCGAGATCATGGTGTTGGCGAGATCGTCGATCGAGCGGATCAGGCCGACGCCGCGCACCACGGCCGATTGCGAGCCGATGTTCACGGTGTTGCCGCCGACATTGATGTTGGCGTTGGACACCGCCTGTAGCACCTGCGGCAACGTCAGGCCGTTGGCGACCAGCTTGTTGAAGTCGACCTGGATCTCGTAGGTCTTGGTCTTGCCGCCCCAGCCGGTGACGTCGATCACGCCGGGCACCGCGCGGAAGCGGCGTTGCAGCACCCAGTCCTGCAACGTCTTGAGGTCGAGCACGCTGTAGTTCGGCGGTCCCTTCAGCCGATAGCGGAAGATTTCGCCGATCGGGCTTGTCGGGGAGATGCCGGGCTGCACGTTGCCGGGCAGCGGCGCGAGCTGCGACAGCCGATTGAGTACCTGCTGCAGCGCCTCGTCATAGGTGTAGTCGAAGGAGAACTGCAGCTTGACGTCGGAGAGGCCGTACAGCGAGATGGTACGGATGGTCTTGAGGTTCTTGATGCCGGCGACCTGGGTCTCGATCGGGATCGTGATGTAGCGCTCGATCTCCTCGGCCGAGAGGCCCGGGCTCTGCGTCACGATGTCGACCATCGGCGGAGTCGGATCGGGATAGGCCTCGATATTGAGCTGCTTGAACGCAAGCAGGCCGCCGATCAAGACGACGACGAACATGGCCACCATCAAGTAGCGGCGATTGACGGCAAGGGCGACGAGGCGATCCATTCAGATCGGCACTTTCAACGGAGAGGATTTTTCTTGGGTGGGCATGGTCGATCCGGAAAGCCGGTTTCCCCTTTTCCGGATCATGCGTCTCAAGTGCCGGATGCGGCGCGGTCGATGAAGAGGCTTCCCTTCGTCACGATCTGCTCGCCCGGCTTGAGATTGCCGGCGACCTCGACGAGGTCGCCATTGATGAGGCCGGGCTTGATCTGGCGCAGCTCGATGGTCTTGTCGTCGGCCTTCGCGACCCAGACGCGAACCTGGTCGCCTTCGTAGATCAGCGCCTGCTTCGGCACGCCGACCGCCGGGTGATCGCTCTTCGAATACAGCGTCACATTGGCGAACATCTCGGGCTTCAGCCGATTGTCGGCGTTGTCGATGGTGGCGCGGACCAGGAGCCGGCGCGAGGTCGCGTCGATCGCGGCGGCAACATAGTTGACCCGGGCGTTCAGCACCTTGCCCGGCAGCGCCATTACGTTGAAGCTGAGGTCCTGCCCGACCGCGACATTGTCGGCGTCGGATTCGCGGACAAAGGCGATCAGCCAGACCGTCGAGAGATCGCCGATCACATAGACCGGGTCGCTGGCGCCGGTCGAGACATACTGGCCGGGACCAGCCTTGCGCTGGACCACGGTGCCGCCGATCGGCGCGAACACCGTGGTCTCCGGGTTGAGGCGGCCCTTCTGCTGCAAGGTCGTGATGGCCTCGTCGCCGAAACCGAGGATGTGCAGCTTGTTCTGCGCGGCTTCCAGCAGCGTCTGCGCCGAGCGCGCATCGTTCTGCGCCTGCACCAGCGCGGCCTGCGCGGTCTGATAATCCTTCAGCGGGATCGCCTTGCCCTCGGACAGGTCCTTGGCGCGCTTCTCCTGGATCTGGGCCAGATCGAGCGCCGACTGGGCCTTGTTGAGGCCGGTCATCGCGGCGACGTAGTCGTTCTGCGCCTGCACGGTGTCGGCCGCTTCGATCACGAACAGCGGCTGGCCCTTCACCACGGCATCGCCCGGCCGCACCAGGAGGCGGGTCACCCGCCCGGTATAGGGCGAGTAGACCGGGGTGGAGCGATCCTCATCGATCCCGATCTTGCCCTCGGTCACCAGCTCGGAGCGGAAGGTGTGCTCCGTGACGGTCTGGAAGGTCAGGCTGGCCCACTCGGCCGCCGACGGCGCATAGCGCGTGCCGCCCTTGCGAGACTGGCTGGAGACTTCCGACGGCTTCGGCTTTTCCGTGCCGAACCGCGCGTAGCCATAGGCACCGGCGCAGGCAGCGACCAGCACCGCCGCAGCCACGAGCAGACGCGGACGGCTAAAGCTCTGCATTCTCTTGGTAAATTCTTTCAGCATGCGGTCCGCCGGATCGATGTTGCAGCTTCCGGCGGGGCAGCCCCAGCGGCCCGCTAATAGTGCCGAATTGGCGTTTCGAACAACCTAAAAATCACACTTCGGCAACACCTGTTGTGAAAGTTTGGACGACCTCAACGGCGACAGAATGTCTCACCCGGGAAACTCCGGGGCAGGAAACTCCGGGGGATGGCTGCCGAGCGGCATGGCCGGCCGGGACCAATGGGCCGGGGTGCGCGACAGGACGGCGGCATGCCGGACCGAGCTCAGCGTGCCAAAACCGGACGGAACCCGTTCGATGAAGGGCTGCACCGCGTCCGCCTTGAGGTCCTCGGTCGCAAGCCCCCCGTCGAGGCGGCCGAGATTCCACAGCCAGCGCCCGGTCTGCGCCAGCGACACCCGGACATGCCAGCTGCCGCCCTCGCGCGCCTGGCGGGCCCTGGCCATCATGGCGCCGAATGCCATGAAGTATCCGGTGGCGTGGTCGAGCATCTGGGCCGGCAGTTCCTTCCGTCCATCGACGCCGGCGGCCTGCCCCTCGGCATGATTGAAGCCGGTCGTGGTCTGCACCAGCGAGTCGAAGCCGCGGCGCTCCGCCCACGGACCGGCATGGCCATAGGCCGAGAGTGTCACATAGACGATCCCGGGATTGATGCGGGCCGCTTCCTCCGGCGAGAAGCCAAGCCGCGCAATCGCCTGCGGACGATAGCCCTGCGAGAAGATATCGGCCTGCGCCACGAGACCGCGCATCACGGCCCGCCCCTCCTCGCTGCGCAGCTCGAGAAAGCTCGTCAGCTTGCCACGGCCGGTGTCGATGGTGAGCCAGGGGATATCAGGCAGATCGGGACCGGAGATCAGCAGCACGTCGGCGCCATGAGCGGCAAGCGTGCGGCCGGCAACGGGACCGGCGATCACGCGCGACAGGTCGAGCACCCGGATGCCGGCCAGTGGCCGCTTCCCCGCCGGCCACGGCTTTGGCGCGGCCTCGCCGATCTTCTCGATCGAGATCAGCGGCAGCCTTGCAAGTTCTCCTGCATGCGGCGTCGCCGACCACTCGTCATATGAGCGCATCAAGGCAACGACGCCGCCGGCGGCATAGGCCGCGGTCTCGAACGCCTCGCCGTCCCATTGCAGCAGCGCGGCCTGGACATCGTCGCGTTCGGCGTTGCAGCCAAGCACCTTGCAGACAGCGTCGCGGTGATGCGGGAAATTGGTGTGCAGGCGGACGAAGCGGTTGTCGCGAACACGGTAGACGCCGGCGATCTTGTCCCAGGCCGGCGGCGGCGGCTTGTCGTCGACCCGCAGATAACGCTCGCTGCGGCATTCGACGGCGGCATGGCGCATATCGACCGTGACGTCCTGCTGCTCGCCGCAGCGGGCTTTCCAGATCTCGGCCGCCGCAAGGCCCGCCGCGGCAATCGATACCTGCGCCGCCGCTGCGACGCGAAACGACGACGGCAATTGCGGCTCGCTGCCGGTCAACCCGACCACATCGAGTGCGGACGGCGCGCCACCGGTGCCGGTCCAGACATCGGAAAGAATTTCACGGATGTCCTGCATGCGCATTCCTGTTTGCGATTATTCTATGCCCGAGCATGATGACAAAATGGCAATGCCCGATCGCAACCCGTATTTTGGCATCACCTTTTCGGAAAACCGCTTCACACTTTTCCGGATCACGCCTTAGCTCTGCCCGACCCGAACAGGAGTTGCAATGGCTGCCATCGATCCCCTCACCGCCGGCGGCGTCTTCCTCGCGACCGCGGCGACCGACGCGGTCTATGTCATGTTCACCTCGGCAGTCGTCGCGCGCAAGCGCGTGCCGGCAGCGACCTGGAGCAGCGTCTGGTATGTGCTCTCCTCCTATGCGGTGATCAGCTACACCGAGAACTGGCTCTACGTCGCCTTCGCAGCGGCCGGCTCCTGGGTCGGCGCCTATGCGTCGATCACCTTCCTGCACCGCCCGCCGGGCGGCCCACCGGTCGGAGCCGCGGTGGAGTAGCAGGTTGGAGCACACGACACTCACGCCAGAGCCGTTCCTGGCACGTTTGTGCTGCTGTTGTCGTCATTGCAAAGATCGATAGCAGCGCGAACCAGGTTGACGGTGTCATCACCCGCGCATGCGGGTGATCCAGTATTCCAGAGGCGCCGGTGTTCTTGCCGAGAGGCCGCGGCGTACTGAATCGCCCGGTCCCGTCTCCGCCAAGGCTTCGACGAGGCTACGAGTCAGGCGCGCCGAAGCTTTAGCGGAGGCGGCGAGCCGGGCGATGACAGTAGTGGATTGGGACGCAGCTTCGCATTCTCGCGACATGAGTTGCCCGAGCTTTGCGCTTGGTTTCGCCGCTCTTCAACAGAGGGCGCAGGGAAAGCCGGGTGCCGATCGCACCCATGGGCCCCGAGCAATGGAGATAAGCTCGGGGGTAGGACCACAGGTGTAACCGGAGCAATCCGGCTTTCCCTGCGCGATGGGTTACGGCTTATTTCGTGCTCTCCCCGGCGAGACTGGGCTTGCTTGTCACCGCCTTCACAAGACGCGTCAGCGTTTTGCGAAAAGACACCTGCCGCTAGGGCGTCAGGACCACACGACTTCACCGTCCGCTTTGCGTGCTCTCGTCAGTACCACGCTCGGCGTCCACCGCATCTCGACCCGCGTTCGTGACGACCGCGAAGCGCCCCTCGTGCCGGGCGAGACGGGGCACATTGAACATCTGAGTTGGGTGCGGCGTCAAGTTAAATTCTGAAAAGCCGAATGAAATTTACTGAAGATCAACAGCTCGTACGATGGGTAGAGCGCAGCGAAACCCATCCGATGGTTCGAGTGTCCAACCCAAACCTATCGGATAGGCCACGCTCACCGCCCCATGGAATCTACGACCCCCGTGAAGGACTTCCGCCCGACCGAAGCCAGGCAGAAGCATCACCTCGCTGCTCTCACTTCAGCGCGGCCTGGCCGGCGAGCGAGATCACGTTGTCCTGCGCGCCGGAGCCCCCGCTGACACCGATGGCGCCGACGATCTTGCCGTTGACCATCAGCAGATTGCCGCCACGCGAGGCGACGACGTCGTCGAGGGTTGCGAGGTAGGAGAAGTAGGGCCCCTTGCCCATCAGGGTTTCGAACACCAGCGTAGGGCGGCGATAGCGGGTTGCGGTGCGCGCCTTGTGCTGGGAGACCCCGACCGAGGCATACTGGCAATTGTCCTGCCTCTCGAAATAGACGAGATCGCCGCTCGGATTGACGATCGCGATGCAGAACGCGTTCCAGTTTCGCTTTTGCGTCTCGGCAACGGCTGCGGCGGCGACCTTCTTGGCGGTCTCCAGATTGATCGGTTCGCCGTAAGGTGGCGGCGTCAGGGCATCGGCGACGACGTCATTCGGATTGTCGGGATTGGGCGGCACCTGGGCCAACGCGCCGGTGGCGGTAGCGAGCACGATCCATGCCGCGCCGATGAGCGCAGTGAAATAACGCATGTCATTGTCTCCCATTTTGATTGTTGTTTTCAGGTGCCCCAATGCGATGAGCGGGCGGCGGGACGATAGCAATTGATCCGCGGCGCACAAGGCGAGATCGGATTGGGTGCACCGCGATATTCGCTTGGCTACAATGAAAATCGCGTGACGCGCGGGAATATCGAGGTCGCGCAATGCCACGATGGACGTTACAGTCCGCGCGGATCAGAAAGGACATCCGAATGGATCTGGGTTTGAAGGGACGGAACGCCATCGTGCTCGGCGGCACGCGCGGCATCGGGCGGGCCATTGCGGCGACACTGGCCGGTGAAGGCGTCGGCGTCGCGGTCTGTGCGCGCAATGCCGAGCAGGTTGCTTCCAGCGTTGCCGAGCTGAAGGTTGCCGGCGTGCACGCCACCGGCGCGGCCGTCGATATCACCGACGCGGCTGCGCTGACATCGTGGATTGCCGGTGTCGCAACCGAATTGGGCAGCATCGACATGATGTTCTCCAATGCGGGCGCGATGGCGCAAGGCGGCGATCCGGCATCGTGGGAGCAGAATTTCCGGCTCGACGTGCTCGGCGCGGTGAACGCGTTCGAGGCGGCGCGCCCGTTCCTCGAAGCGAGCGGCGAGACAACCGGCGACGCAGCCTTCATCATCATCTCGTCGATCTCGGCGGCGCAAGCGGATCGCGCCGGCTCCTACGGCCCGATCAAGGCGGCGCTGGTGCACATGGCGAAGGGACTGGCGCGGCAATACGCGGCGAAGAAAATCCGCGTCAACGTGGTGTCGCCGGGCACCGTGTATTTCAAGGGCGGCGTCTGGAACATGGTCGAGCAGAACACGCCGAAGATTTATCAGGACGCGCTGGCCCGCAACCCGACCGGCCGCATGGCAACGCCGCAGGAGATCGCCAACGCCGCGGTGTTCCTGGCGAGCCCGGCCTCCTCGTTCACGACAGGCTCGAACCTCGTGGTCGACGGCGCGATCTCGAACCGGGTGAATTTTTAGAGAGAAAGATCGTAGAAGCGGAGGGCGGATTAGCCGAAGGCGTAATCCGCCCTCCGCTTCGTGTGCTACGGGCGCATGAACGCGAAGTCCGTGTCAGGGTCGCAATTGTCGGCAACGAAGCGAAGCTCCGACTGGACATCGGAGACGCTCCTGTTTTCGAGGTATTTCGAGACGACGAGACCCAGCAACGAACGGCAGAGGCTGTCGTGATCCAGCCCGGCGGTCGTCGCTTCGGCAAGTGCCGCGGAAAAATGAAGCTTCGCGATCTCAGTTGCGGACATCCTGGCCTCCTTTTTGTTTTGTCTTACAGGAGCTCCGCATTGCCTTTGATCTGGATCAAATCAAGGCCTGCGCCCCCTCAATGAAAATCGCGGGACGGCGGCAGGATGCGGACGTTGCGGGGGTGGCGGATCCTTTGCGGCGAGTTGTCGCCGTGATCGCGGCGGTCGTCGTTGAGCGGCTCGATCAGCGCCGGGCCCGCCGGCATGGGATGCTTGCTGACAGGGGATTCGTTGGCGAGGCCGATCAGGTCGTGGGAGCGATCGGTCATGCGCTGCGCCACCAGATGCGTCACGCCCTCGGGGCTGCTCTGGACATAGCCCTCCACCAGGATCAGGCGCGCACCCATCACTTCCTTGCGGTACTGCTCCATCACCTTCGGCCACACCACGATGTTGGCGATGCCGGTCTCGTCCTCCAGCGTCATGAACACGACGCCCTTGGCGCTGCCCGGCCGCTGCCGCACCAGCACGACGCCGGCACAGCTGACGCGGCGGCGATCGTTGCTGCGGTTGATGGTGTGGCAGGCAACAACGCGCTCTCTGGTGAACATCTCGCGCAAGAATTCCATCGGATGGCCCTTCAGCGACAGGCGGATGGTCTGATAGTCGGCGACCACCTGCTCGGGACGCGGCATCTCCGGCAGCGGTTTTGCGCCCTCATCCGGCTGCTCGCGCGCGGTGGCGGCCTCGAACAGCGGCAGCGGCACGTCGTCAGGCAGCCGCCGCACCGCCCACAGCGCCTCGCGGCGGTCGAGCCCGAGCGAGCGGAATGCATCGGCGTCGGCAAGCAGGATCAGCGCGCGCTTGGGGAGAGCGGTGTCGCGGGCGAAGTCCTCCAGCGAGGCGAAGGGCCGGCGGTTGCGCGCGGCGACGATGCGGTCGGCCCAGTCTTTCTCTTGCTTCGCCTCTCCCGCTTGCGGGGGTCGAGACGAGCGAAGCTCGCTCTTAGGCCGGATCGCATCGGAAGATGCGATCCGGGTGGGGGCTCTCTCCGCGATGTGACTCGTGGAGAGACCCCCACCCCAACCCTCCCCCGCAAGCGGGAGAGGGAGCACAGGCGCGCCCACGATGCGCAATTGCGCATCGGAGAATGACGACTGCATCCGCTTCAACCGCTCCTCGTCCTCATCCAGCCAGTGAAAGCCGTCGATCTGGCGGAAGCCGAGCCGCACTGCGCAATGATCGCCGACCTTCTCCTCCAGCGTGTTCTGCGCATAGCTGAAGGAGACATCGACCTCGCGCACGGTGACGCCGTTCTTGCGAGCGTCGCCGACGATCTGCGCCGGGGCATAGAAGCCCATTGGCTGCGAGTTGAGCAGGCCGCAGCAGAACGCATCGGGATGGTGGTGCTTCAGCCATGAGGAGATGTAGACGAGCTGCGCGAAGCTCGCGGCATGGCTTTCCGGGAAGCCGTAACTGCCAAAGCCCTTGATCTGATCGAAGCAGCTACGGGCGAAATCCGGATCGTAGCCGCGCGCGACCATATTGCCGACCAGCTTCTCCTCGTAGCTGCCGATGGTGCCGAGGTTGCGGAAGGTCGCCATCGAGCGGCGCAGGCCGTTGGCTTCCTCGGAAGTGAACTTTGCCGCCTCGATCGCGATCCGCATCGCCTGCTCCTGGAACAGCGGCACGCCGAGCGTCTTGTGCAGCACGTTGTAGAGTTCGTCCTTGTCGCCCTGATCCGGTGCCGGCGATGGATAGCTGACCTTTTCCTGGCCGTTCCGCCGCCTGAGATAGGGATGCACCATGTCGCCCTGGATCGGACCGGGGCGCACGATCGCAACCTCGATGACGAGGTCGTAGAAGGTGCGCGGCCTCAACCGCGGCAGCATGTTCATCTGGGCGCGGCTCTCGACCTGGAACACGCCGAGCGACTCGCCGCGACACAGCATGTCGTAGACTTCCTCTTCGTCCTGCGGGACGGAGGCGAGCTCCCAGCGTTTGCCCTTGTGGTCATCGATCAGGTCGAAGCATTTGCGGATGCAGGTCAGCATGCCCAGCGCCAGCACGTCGACCTTCATCATATGAAGCGCGTCGACGTCGTCCTTGTCCCATTCGATGAAGGTGCGGTCGTCCATCGCGGCATTGCCGATCGGCACATAGGTGTCGAGCCGGTCCTGGGTCAGCACATAGCCGCCGACATGCTGCGAGAGATGGCGCGGAAACTCGATCAGCTCGGTGGCGAGCTCGACCGCGAGGTTGATCATCGCATTCTTCGGGTCCAGCCCGGCCTGCCGCACCTGCATGTCGTTGAGGCCCTTGCCCCAGCTACCCCACACGGTGTCGGCGAGCGCCGCGGTGACGTCTTCCGTCAACCCGAGCGCCTTGCCGACATCGCGGATCGCGCTGCGCGGACGATAATGGATGATGGTGGCGATGATCGCCGCGCGGTGGCGACCGTAGCGGCGATAGACATACTGCATCACCTCCTCGCGCCGCGAATGCTCGAAATCGACGTCGATGTCCGGCGGCTCCAGCCGCTCCTTGGAGATGAAGCGCTCGAACAGCAGATCGACCTTGGTCGGATCGACCGAGGTGACGCCGAGCACATAGCACACCGCCGAATTGGCCGCCGAGCCCCGCCCCTGGCACAGGATGTTCTGGCTGCGCGCATAGTGCACGATGTCGTGCACGGTGAGGAAGTAATGCGCGTATTTCAGCTCGGCGATCAGCGCGAGCTCCTTGTTCAGGGTGGCGCGAAGTTTTTCGTCGATCTCGCCGCCGAAATATTTGTCGACGCCGGCCCAGGTCAGGTCCTCCAGATGCTGCTGCGCGGTCTTGCCCGGCGGCACCGGCTCGTCGGGATACTGGTATTTGAGCTGGTCGAGCGAGAAGGAGATGCGCGCCGCAAAGCGCATGGTCTCCGCGATCGCGTCCGGCAAATCACGAAACAGCCTGATCATTTCATGCGCCGGTTTGAGATGCCGCTCGGCATTGGCCTCGAGCCTGCGGCCGACAGCCTCGATCGTGGTCTTTTCGCGGATGCAGGTCAGCACGTCCTGCAGCGGACGGCGGGCGGGATGGTGATAGAGCACCTCGTTGGTGGCGAGCAGCGGCACGCCGGCATCAGTGGCGAGGCCATGCAGCCGCGCGAGGCGCCGCTTGTCGTCGCCGCGATAGAGCAGGCTTGCGGCGAGCCAGACGCCGTCGGCGGCGCTCGCCTTCAATCGCGCGAGCAGATCAAGCGCGTCAGCCGTCTCGAACCGGTGCGGCAGCGCCAGTACCAAAAGCTGGCCTTCGGCGAAGTCGACGAGATCGGACAGAGTGAGCCGGCAGTCGCCCTTCTCGATGCGCTCGATGCCGCCGCCGCGCTTGCCGCGGGTCAAGAGCTGGCACAGCCGGCCATAGGCGGCGCGGTCGCACGGATAGACCAGGATATCGGGCGTGCCGTCGATGAAGACGATGCGGGCGCCGATCAGAAGTTTGGGCGGATGGGTGACCTTGTCGCTGTCGAGCTCCTTCCAAGCGCGCACCACGCCGGCCAGCGTGTTGTGATCGGCGAGCCCGATCACGGGGATCTTCAGTTCGCTCGCCTGATGCACATAGGCGCGCGGATCAGAGCCGCCGCGCAGGAAGGAGAAATTGCTGGTGATGCCGATCTCGGCATAGTCGGGCATCAGATTCTTGTTTTGACGCGTTTTCTTCACGCGAACCGGCTCCCACTTCGCTCGAAAACGCTCTGCATATTCATGCGAACAGCCCGTGCACATACCAGTTGGCCGGGACCGGCTTGCCTTGCTCGTCGCGCAGCTCGCTCTCGTAGAGGCCGTCGCGAAAGATCCAGAAGCGCTGACCCTCGGCGTCCTCGACGCGGAAGTAATCGCGCGTCAGCGCCGCGCCGTCCTGCTTCCACCATTCCATCGCGATGCGCTCGGGGCCCTCGACCCGCACCACCGCATGCAAGGCGCGCCGCCAGGTGAACTGGTGCGGCGGACCGTCCGGTACACTCGCGAACGGCACCTTGATGGGCTCGGGCCGCTCGAACAGCCTGAGCGGCCGCAGCGGCGGCTCGCCGATGACGCGCTCCGGCCAGGCGGCCGCGCTCGCAGCGGCCAGATGATGCTGCGCCGGCAGCGCGAGCGCTGATCGTTCGGGGATATGGCTCTCCAGCGGCAGATGCACGACGACACGCTTGCCCCCGATGCGGGCGGCGATGCGGTCGATCAGCGCCGAGATCTCGTCATTGTCGTGCACAGTGGTGTCGAGGTCGCGCTGCTGCTGCACCACGATCTCGGTACGCCCGGCGGCGAGGCGGATGAGATCGAAGCCGAAACCGGGGTCGAGCGGATCGTTGAGCGCATCGAACCGCTCGCGGAACAGGCGGTCGATCATCTCCGGCCGCGTCACCGGACGCCCGGTCTCGACCATGATCGCCGCGACCTTGCCGTCGGTGCGGAAGAAGCTCGCTTCCAGCTGCCGCGCGCCCTTGCCCTGCTTCTCCATCGCCGCGACCAGCGTCTTGGCGAGGCTTGAGAGCGTCAGCGCGATCACGGTGTCGGTCGCGATCGGTTCGGGGAAACGCTTCTCGACGATGTAATCGGGCAGCGGCTTGCGCGGGCTGATCGGGGCATCGCCCCGCCCGAGCGCGTGGCCGAGCAGGGTCGTGAAATCGGCGCCGAACCGCGCCGAGATCTCATGCGGCGCGCGCGAGGCGACATCGCCGATGGTCTTCAGGCCGGCGCGGCGCAGGCCGGTGGTTACAGCGGCATCGGCACCGAGCGCCGACACCGGCAGCGGGCCGACCGCCTCCGCCTCCGCGCCATCGGCTATGATCTGCCCCGAGGCATAGCGCGTCAGCGTGCGCGCCGCGATCGAGGTGCCGGCAATCGCCGCGCTGACGGCAAAGCCGCGCCGGCTCAGCGCATTGGTCACGATCTGCAGCAGCGCGCGCTCGCCGCCGAACAAATGCGCGCAGCCGGTGATGTCGAGGAACAGCCCGTAAGGCGGATCGAGCGCGACCAGCGGCGTGAAGCGGTCGCACCAGTCGGCGATGTCGTTCAGCGTCTTCAGGTCGGCCGCGGGGTCGGCGTCGTAGACCGTAAGCTCCGGGCAGATCGCCCGCGCATTGGCGAGCGGCAGCCCGATCGACAACCCGGCCCGCACCGCGGCCTCGTCGATGGCGTGCAGCAGGATGGCGTTGTGGTCTTTTGCCACCACGACGCTGGGGAGATCGCCACTTAACCCATTCGTGGGGGACGCATTAGCGGTTGGGTTCCCTCCCCCCTTGCGGGGGAGGGCTAGGGAGAGGGGTAAGCCGCTCGGGCGGTGCGTGTGGCTACCCCTCTCTCCAACTCTCCCCCGCAAGGGGGGAGAGAGCCCTGCCAATGCGCTCACCTCACCTGAAGGTTCATCCACCTCATGCGTCTCAACTTGCGAGGCGATGTCCTGCGCGAGCTTGCGCTTGATGCGGTCGATGGGCAGGCGTGGCAGCCACAGGCTGAGGATACGCCGACGGTTCACTGAATTGGCACTCATCACATTTCCATTCCATGATCCATCGCCCGACCGGGCCATGACGATTGCGCACGAGTTCGGCCTCGAAGCGCGGCGCGCCCCAGGCGCAGGCCGCATTGCCGGGCGGCGAATGCGCCGCGCGCACGATCCAGCGCGTCTCCGCGGTCGAGGGGATCGGGGTGGCCGCGATCCGCAGCACCAGCGCGGTGACGCCGGAGGCTTGCGCGGCCAAGGTCAATTTGCGGCTGGCGACGAGATCGAGCTGGCGCGCATGGCCCCAGATCTCGAGCACGACCGCGCCGAGCGCATCGCAGGCGAGCGCGTCGGCCGCGGTGCGCAGGCCGCTGTCGACATCGGCGGCGCGCACCGTGACCAAGAGGCGCGGATCGAGGCCGAGCTCGGCCAGCCCGTGCATCGACAGCGCGCCGTTTTCGCGATCGGAAAAATCCTGCCGCACCCAGACCAGCGGCTTGCGCGCTGACACCCGTCCGGCGAGCCCGGCGATGAAGCCGGTCGCTGCGCCGCCTTGATGGCCGGCCGCGAACACCTCGTGCAACGCGGCCGGCGCAAGCCCGCCGCGCAGCATCGCGTCTGCGCTCGTGTGTCCGAGCGCGATGCGGTTCGGCATCGCCGCCTCCGATGGCGCCTCGATGCGCGCGATGCTGCCGCGCAGAGACGCAAGCGTACCCGTGCGTGCGCCGTTCATTGCGCCGCTCCTTCCCAACCAAAATTTGAGGCCGTCACTGATCTGAACAGAGAACCAGGGACTGGCTCAGTTGTTCATGATATGTTCTAATATAAAGCTAACAGGGCCCGCGGAGTCAATCGGATTGGTGAGCTCATCGATTCATGAGTGGAATCAATGGGATTCAGCAGCCGCCGAACCGGATGGACCTGATCTTCCGCAAGTCAGGCGCGGCAGGCCCCGAAAATGGCGGCGTGACGGAAACGGAGCAATCGCATGCGCATCATCGTGCTCGACAACGACACCGACTTCGAGGGCTGGCGCAAGGCTGCGCGGCGATTGGCGATCAATGACGTGAAGCCCGCGGAGGTCACGTGGACCGTACGCAAGGACGACGAACTGTCGTCGGCCTCCTGCGTGAATGACTTGCCCGATGCGCCGCAGGCGCGGTTCAACGTGACAGCCATTTTCGTCGAGCTCGCAAAGACCGCGATCCTGCATCGCAATGACGAGCGCTTCGCCCTGCTCTATCGCCTGCTGTGGCGGCTGCGCAGCCGTCACGATCTGCTCAGCGCGACTGATGACCCCGACGTCGCCGAGGTCCACGCGATGGCGCGCGCGGTCTATGGCGATATCGACAGGATGCACGCGCAGCTCCGCTTCCGCGAGATCGGCCGCGAGCGGACGGCGCATTACGTCGCCTGGTTCGAGCCGGAGCATCGCATCGTCGAGTTCGCCGCACCTTTCTTCGCCGGCCGCTTCGCCGACATGCCGTGGTCGATCCTGACCCCCGACGTCTGCGCGCACTGGGACGGGCACGCGATCTCGATCTCGCCGGGCGTCGCCAAATCCGAGGTGCCGAGCGAGGACCGGCTCGAGGAGGCCTGGCGGCGTCATGACAACGGCCTCTTCAATCCCGCGCGGCTGAAAGTGATGGAGATGCCGCAGGCCTATTGGAGGAACCTGCCCGAGGACTCGATCATTAAGCCGCTGATCGAAGACGCCATGCGCATGACCGGCGGCCCCTTCATCGCACGCAAGGCGGCCGAGCCGCGGAAGCCGCAGGATGAGCCGATGGTCCGCAAGCAAAATCACGACATACAAGCTCGCGACACGATCGCTGCCTTGCGCGAAGAGGCCGCCGATTGCCGCGCCTGCCCGCTGTGGAAGGACGCAACCCAGACCGTGTTCGGCGAAGGACCGCAAAGCGCGACGCTGATGCTGGTCGGCGAGCAGCCCGGCGACAAGGAAGATCTCGCAGGCCATCCCTTTGTCGGACCGGCCGGGCAGATGCTCGATCGCGCGCTTGAGGACGCCGGCATCGCGCGCGCCACGGTCTACATCACCAACGCGGTGAAGCACTTCAAATTCGTGCCGCGCGGCAAGATCCGGCTGCACCAGAAGCCGGGCACACCGGAGATCCGCGCCTGCCGTCAGTGGTACGCGCGCGAGCTCGCCGCCATCAGGCCGGAACTCGTGGTGGCGCTCGGCGCCACCGCAGCGCAGAGCGTGCTCGGCAGGATCACCCCGATCAACAAGAACCGCGGCCGCCTGATCGATCACGACGGAACCAAGGTGCTCGTCACCGTGCACCCGTCCTACCTGTTGCGGCTGCCCGACGAGAAAGCCAAAGCGCTGGAATATCAGCGTTTTATCGACGACCTGAAAATTGCCGCAGATCAGTTGCGCAATTCGGCCCGCGCGGCCTGAGTTGCGTCAAAACCGGTGGAACCGGGGAGCTACACTTCAACGTGAAATTGTTTCTGGACGCGGACAAAAACCTACAACCTTTAATTGATCCGTGGTACTGTGACGTGTTCCATAGGTATCGGGCGTCATGTTCACGCCATGACGTACCTGAGGCGGGCGCGCTGCGCGGTTTGCTAGCCCCAATCGTGCGGCGCGCCACCTCATCTCGCAATCCTCCCCTCCTCATTGCTCGCAGCACGCGCCGGATGACTGGCGACTAGCGTCGCGGGCGTCCGGGTCGAGACTTGTAAATATCTTCTAAGCCTTTGACTGCTGAGGATTGGCCGACGGTGCCTTGCTCAGGTCGTTTCGTGCGTCTCGTATGATGGCGAAGGGCGACTGCAAAAACAGAGCAGCAATGACGACCGCCACGACCAAGTCGGGCCACGGCGTTTGCGTCCAGGCAACCAGCAGTGCGGCGATCACGACCGCGACGTTACCGATGGCATCGTTGCGGCTGAACAGCCGGCCCGGCCCGAGCCTACTTCTTGAACTTGGCCTGGCCCGACCTCCCTTCGGCGGTCTTGATCGTGAGGGTAATCGTCGCACCGGTCGGGATCGGATTCTTCGCCTCGCCCTTCAGCGAGTTCTCGCCTTGGGGCGCAAGGGCAATCGTCTCGCGGCTCTGCCCGCCGGCGATCAATACGGCGCCGACATACCCCTTGGTCGACACCGGCTTCGCCTTGAAAGCCTCGAAAACGTTGATGGTGACCGTGTTACCCGACGTCAGAAGCTCGGCATCGATGCCGGCCACGTCGAGCATCAGCCCGCCGTTCGGCCCTTTCTCGTAGTCCTCGGCAGAAACCGGTGCGGCAAACAAGATGGCTGCGATCAGCAACAGCGCGTATCTCATGACATGGCTCCTTCCCGAGCGGATAAATTCGATTGCGCGTTGGACGGCTCTTCCCGCCTGAACAAAACGTAGAGCGCCGGCAGCACCAACAGGGTGAGGATGGTCGACGAGATGATCCCACCAATGACGACAGTCGCCAGCGGCCGTTGGACCTCTGCGCCGGCGCCGGTTGCGATCGCCATTGGAACGAAGCCGAGCGAGGCAACGAGTGCGGTCATCAGAACCGGCCGCAGCCGTGTGAGCGCGCCTTCCCGAACCGCGTCCACCAGCGGCCGTCCTTCCCGGCGCAGCTTCTCGATGAACGTGATGATGACCAGACCGTTAAGTACCGCGACGCCCGAAAGCGCAATGAAGCCGATTCCGGCGCTGATCGAGAGCGGAATGCCCCGTAACAAGAGGGCCGCGACGCCGCCTGTCAGGGCGAGCGGCACACCGCTGAACACCAACAGGGCATCGGGCATCGATCCGAGGCTCATGAAGAGCAAGAGGAAGATCAGGAGCAACGCGAGCGGCACGACCACCGCCAGGCGTTGCGCCGCCGAGACGAGTTGCTCGAACTGGCCGCCCCACCCGATCCAGTAACCGGGTGGGAGTTTCACCTTTGTCATGACCTGATCTTGGGCTTCGGCGATAAAGGAACCGAGGTCGCGGCCCCGGACGTTCGCTGTGACGACGATCCGCCGCTTGCCGTCCTCGCGGCTGATCAGATTGGGGCCCGGCGCTAGATCGATCTGTGCGACCTCCGACAGGGGCACGTAGCGGATCTGAGCGAGCGGCGAATTGCCCCACAGGGCCGGCGTCGCCTTGGCCTGATTTTCGGTCGGTGGCAACGGAACGGGCAGAGACCTGATCGCCTCGATGTCGGACCGAAGCTGCTCCGGCAGCCGGACGACGATGTCAAAGCGCCGGTCGCCCTCGAACACGCGGCCAGCGCTCTTGCCGCCGACGGCGATCTCCACCAGGCTCTGGACGTCGCTGACGTTGATTCCGTAACGCGAGAGGGCTTGACGGTTCAGCTTGACGGTAAGCACCGGCAGCCCCGTAGCCTGCTCTGTCTTGACGTCCTCGCCCCCCGGAACCTTTTGCATGATGGCCTGGACCTTGGCGGCGGCCGGGATGAGTTCGTTCAGATCGTCGCCAAAGATCTTGACGCCCACATCGCTCCGGATGCCGGATACCGTTTCGTTCATGCGCTGCTGGATCGGCTGCGAGAATCCGTAAGCGTTTCCGGGGACATCTTCGGCCGCCGCCTGGATGTCGGACACGACGGCGGCCTTCGGCTTGTCAGGATCGGGCCACTCCTTCCTAGGCTTCAGCATCACGTAGCCGTCGGAGCCGGACGGTGGCATCGGGTCGGTTGCGACCTCCGCCGTCCCCGTGCGCGCGAAGACCTCTTTCACTTCCGGAAGGGTCGCGAGCCTCCGCTCGACCATGGCCTGCATCTCCACCGATTGCGTCAGGCTGGTTCCCGGGATGCGGATCGCCTCGAAGGAAACGTCGCCTTCGTCGAGACTGGGGATGAACTCGGTGCCCATGCGCGATGCTGCGATCCCGCAGACCACGACCAGGAGCGCGGCGATGACGGCGACGCCGAATCTGTTCCGGATCGAGGCCGCGAGCAGCGGCGCGTAAGCGCGCCGCGCGCCCCTCATCAGGAGGTTCTCATGTTCGGACACCTTGCCGCTGACGATTAGAGCAACCGCGGCCGGCACGAAGGTGACCGACAGGACGCTGGCACCCGCAAGCGCCATCAGCACGGTCAGTGCCATCGGCGTAAACATCTTTCCTTCGACGCCGGTGAACGTCAGAATCGGCAGATATACGATGGCGATAATGAGCGTTCCGAACAGGCTGGGGCGAATGACTTCGCGCGATCCCGCGAGAATGGTAGCTAATCGTTCCTCGCGATCGAGCACTCGGCCGAGCCGGTGCTGCTCGGCGGCGAGCAGGCGGAGGCAGTTCTCGACGATGATGACGGCGCCGTCGACAATGATGCCGAAATCGATGGCGCCCAGGCTCATCAGGTTCGCGCTGACGCGGTTCTGGACCATACCAGTGATGGCGAACAGCATGGCAAGGGGAATGACGCACGCCGTCGCGATCGCCGCCCTGAAATTTCCCAGTGTCAGGAAAAGCACGACCACGACCAGCAAAGCGCCTTCGACGAGATTGTTCCGGACCGTGGCTATGGTCGCCTCGACCAGACGCGTCCGATCGTAGACGACATGGGCGACCACTCCCTCAGGTAGCGACCGTCCGATGTCCCTGATCTTGTCGGCGACGCGCTGCACCACCGTGCGGCTGTTTTCGCCGATGAGGAGCATGGCGGTGCCGAGGACGACTTCGTTGCCGTTTAGCGTTGCGGCCCCCGTGCGCAGATCCTTTCCCTGCCTGACCTCGGCGACATCGGATATCCGGACCGGAACGCCGTTTCGTGCGCCGATCACGATGTCCTTGATTTCCTCAATGCTCCCCACTTGGCCCGGGGTGCGAACGAGATACTGCTCGCCGTTCCGCTCGATGTAGCCGGCTCCGACATTCGCGTTGTTGGCGGCCAGAGCCGCCATGACTTCGCGGAAGCTGATCTTGTATGCCAACAATTGCGTAGGATCCGGCAGCACATGAAATTGCTTCTCGAAGCCGCCGACCGTGTTGACCTCGCTGACGCCCGCCACAGTCCGCAACTGAGGCCGGACGATCCAGTCCTGAATCGTCCGCAGGTCGGTGGGGGTGTACTCCTCTCCGTTCGGCTTGCGGGCACCGCCCCGAGCCTCGACGGTGTACATGAATATCTCGCCGAGCCCCGTCGAGATCGGTCCCATGGCGGTCTCGATCCCGGCGGGCAACTGATCCCGAACCTGTTGGATCCGTTCGTTGACCAACTGCCGGGCGAAATAGATGTCGGTGCCGTCCTTGAAGATGACGGTGACTTGGCTCAGTCCGTAGCGAGATTGCGAGCGGGTGCTCTCGAGGCGCGGCACCCCGCCCATCGCGGTCTCGACCGGGAACGTGATGCGCTGCTCGACTTCTAGCGGCGAGTAGCCGGGCGCGCGGCTGTTGATCTGGACCTGCACATTCGTGATGTCGGGCACGGCGTCGATCGGCAAACGCGTGAAATTCCAAGCGCCGAAGCCGGCCATTGCGAGGACGGCGATCATCACAAGCCACCGCTGACGGATAGAGAAGGAGAGGATGCCGTCAATCATTGTCCGCTCCTCCCTTCGCCATCTCGGCTTTGACGATGAAGCTGTTCTTGGCCGCGTACACGTCGTCTTCCAGAACACCGAACGTGATCTCCACGAAATCGGGGTCGCGATCCCCGATCTCGACATCGCGGGCTTCAAACTTGTCGCCGCTCCGAACGAACACGATCGTGCGGTTCTCAATGGTCTGCAGCGCCGTGGATTTCACCGCGACCGATACCGGCTTTGCCGAAAGGATCAGCCGGCCGGTGATGAACAGCCCGGGGCGCAGCCGTTGCTCGAAATTCACGACGACCGCTCTTGCGACCGCGCTCTGGGTCTCGCTGCTTCCGACCGGCGAAACGTAGGAAATCTTCGCCTCGATCGGCGGCTTACCGTCCGCGGGATCGATGAGAACTTGGTCGCCGACGCTGACTCGGCCGAGGTCGCGCCGATAGACGGAGAAGTCCACCCACACTGTCGACAGATCGGCGATGACGAATGCCGGCTTCTGTTCGGAGACGTATTCGCCCAGAGTCGTCTGGCGGTCGATCACCGTCCCGCCAAGCGCGGCCTTCAACTCATAGGGTGTCAGGCTCTGATTGCTTTCAACGATCGCAAGGACGTCGCCCTTTTGGACATGGTCTCCGATCCGCTTGCGCACGTCCCGCACGATGCCCGGAAAGCGAGGGGTAACCTGAACCAGCGACTCCTGGTTCGGCTGAACCATTCCGTTCAGCAGCAGAGCGTCATGCAGCACCGCTGGTGATGCTTTCACGAGCTCTATACCGGCCGCCGACACCTTCGCGTCGCTCATCGCCACGCTGTCCGAGTGCTCTTCCTTTTCGGTCTTCTCGGTCGTGACCGTCTTGATTGTCGCGGGCATCAGCATCCGATAGCCGACGTAAGCGAGCGTCGCAGCAACCAGAACGAAAACCAAATATCGGATCAGTGCCCGGATCATCTTGAACTCTCACGCACGAGCGAAAACGGATTGCCGACGAGTCCTTCGATGGTCGCTACGGCAACGTGGTAATTCTGCAAGGCCTCCTGCTCGCGCAATCGCGCCTGTGTGAGGCTTGCCTGAGCGTCCAACACTTCCAGAAGAGTGAACCGGCCTTGACCGTATCCATCCGAAATGGCCTGTGCCGCCTGCTCCGCTCTCGGGATCGCGGCTTCGCGGAGGATGGCAAGCTCCCGCAGCGAGCCCTGCACCGAATCGTAGGCCCTGCCCGCAATCACGATCAGCGTGTTCCGGGTTGCTTCGCGCTCGGCCCTGGTCTTCGCGAGGCTCTCCTGGGCGGACAGGATATTGCCCTGGTTCTGGTCGAACACCGGGATCGGCACCGAGAACGTCAGCCGGACGGCGTCGTCGTTGGTCTCGTTGAAATGCCGCCACCCGGCAGCAATCGTGACGTCCGGATAGGGCTTCAGCCGTGCCAGCAGAAGTTCCGCATTCCGCTGCGCATAGACCGCCGTCCAGCGCATGAGCTGCGGATTCGCGTCGATCGCCGCCACGATCGCCTTGAAGGCCGGCGGCCGGCCGGTGGCGTCGAGCCGCCCGGAGACGGCGGCGAATTTCGGTACCGTATCTCCCATCAGGACTGCCAGTTCGCGCCGCGCGCTGGCGAGGGTCGATCGGAGCCGTTCTCGATCCGCCTTGACCAGGGCCGAAGCCACTTCAGCCCGGCCGGTCTCTGCCGGCGAGGATGCGCCAGCCTCGACGCGCCGCTGCAGCAGCGGAGTCAATCTGTCGATGGATGCGACCTGTTCATCCAGGATCTGAATTCGGCGCTGCGCGCCCAGCACGCTCAGGAAGGCGATGGCGGTCTCGGAGAGAACTTCCAGCCGTACCGCCTGACGCTGGATCGCAGCCGTCTGGACACCGGCCGCACCGGCCGCAACCCGAGCCTCTCGCTTCCCGAACCATTCGAATGCCTGGCTGATCTGCAAGGTGGTTTCGGCGGATTTGGTCCCCCGAAATTTGCCCGTGCCGAAGGAATTGTCCTGTTCGTAGGACACCTCCGGATTGAGCAGCGCGCCTGCCTGGATGCGTTGACCGGCGGCAATGCCCACGTCCCGCTCGGCTGCGGTGAGACGCGGGCTGGCAGCGAGTGCACGCGCAAGCGCGTCTCGCATCGTGAGAGTCTGCGAATGTGAGGCGCCCGTCAGCCATGGGCTGAACAGAAATACCAATGCCCACGCAAGACGCGCGGCCTTCTTCCGAAACATGAGCCGTTACCTGATCAAGCAGATCAATCGAGCGCTCGCGCGCTCCGAGAAGTCGCTCAGGTCCGGTATTTTGGTGGCGGAGTATCGAGCCCCGGATGATCCTCAAGAAGGAATGTTGGCGTGGCGTATGTCGGTGCGACCGACTTTGCTGCCGGCTCCGCGACCAGGATCGGCGGCGGAACGAGCAAGGGCACACACGTGTAGCAATGATCCACGACCGTGACGGTCGGCTTCTTCGAATCCTGGTCTGATTGACCGGCAGTATCAGCAGCAAGTTCGACTTGTTCGGCCTGCTCAGCCGACGCAAGCGTCTCGCCCGCGCAGGCAATTTCTCCAGCAACACCAACGATGATATACGCAAATGCAAGACAAACGGTCAGCAGCCCGCGCAGCGCAGGTGCAAAGGGACGCCGTTTCTGGCCGACTTTCGGTTTCATCGAGGACATGGGATAGCAAGGACGAGGGTCGAACACTACCACAAATCCGGCCTTTCAGGACGCGGTTCACACGAATGAGCACCGCATGGGCCGGCCCGGTCGCGCGGCCGATGTCCCGATCCACTCGTCGTCTTGCGACGCGAAATCCAGACCGACCGTCTCATCCGTGATCCACCTCACGGTGTCTTCTGTTGCCGAAGATTGCCACGAGGTCGCGAAGCCTCATCGGCCGTCAATGCGTTGCACAAGAATTCGGCTCGATGTCCACCGTCATCGGCAACCGCTGCATTTCGCGGGGCGGATTTCAATTGCCTGTCATATGCATGGATCAAAATCGGAGGCATTGGGACAGGAGTTTAGCATGAGCGATATGGCGTTACCCGGCTCGATCGAGCCCGCCTTGAACAAGGGCCCGGACCTCGACAAAGGTTTCCACCCGATGACCGGGGTTATCTATTTGGGCGTGGTTGCGGCCGCGCTGCTGTTCGTTGCCTACAGCATCTACGCCGACGTCGACGCCACCGGCACGCGTGTCACGTCGTTCCTGCCCTACATCATGCTGTTCGTCGCGCTGCTGATCGCGCTCGGCTTCGAATTCGTCAACGGCTTCCACGACACCGCCAACGCGGTCGCCACCGTGATCTACACCCGCTCGCTGCCGGCGCATATCGCCGTGGTCTGGTCGGGCATGTTCAACCTGTTCGGCGTGCTGCTCTCGAGCGGCGCGGTCGCGTTCGGCATCGTGTCGCTGCTGCCGGTCGAACTAATCCTGCAGGTCGGCTCCAGCGCCGGCTTTGCGATGGTGTTCGCGCTGCTGATCGCCGCGATCATCTGGAATCTCGGCACCTGGTGGCTCGGCCTGCCGGCCTCGAGCTCGCACACCCTGATCGGCTCGATCATGGGCGTCGGAATCACCAACGCGCTGCTGCGCGGCCGCGACGGCACCTCCGGCGTGGACTGGTCGCAGGCCGGCAACATCGCCAAGGCGCTGCTGCTGTCGCCGCTGTTCGGCTTCGTGCTCGCGGCCGGTCTGCTCTACATCCTCAAGGCCGTGCTGGCGCGTGCAACACCCGCGCTGTTCGGCGAGCCGGTCGGCAACCAGCCGCCGCCGTGGTGGATCCGCGGCATCCTGATCCTGACCTGCACGCTGGTCAGCTTCTTCCACGGCTCGAACGACGGCCAGAAGGGCATGGGCCTGATCATGCTGATCCTGATCGGCACCGTGCCGACCGCCTATGCGCTGAACCGCGCGCTGCCCGCGAACCAGATCGAGCAGTTCGCGGCGCACTCCACCTCGGCCAGCAAGGTGATCGAAGGCAAGGCCGCCGGTTACAACGTGATCGGCAACCCGCGCCCGGCCGTGACCAACTACGTCGCGCAGCACCAGATCAACGAGGGCACCTTTCCGTCGCTGGCGGTGCTGGTGCGCGACATCGGACAGCAGGTCGCCCAGTATGGATCGCTGGCCAAGTTCCCGGCTGACGCGGTCGGCAACACCCGTAACGACATGTACCTGGCGTCCGAGGCGATCCGCTTCCTGATGAAGGACAAGGAAGCCGAGCTGACCGCCGCCGACGTCGCCACGCTGAACGAGTACAAGGGCTCGCTCGATGCCGCGACCAAGTTCATCCCGAGCTGGGTGAAGTTCGCCGTCGCAATCGCACTCGGCCTCGGCACCATGGTCGGCTGGAAGCGCATCGTCGTCACCGTCGGCGAGAAGATCGGCAAGACCCACCTGACCTACGCGCAGGGCGCCTGCGCCGAGATCACGGCCGCCGCGACGATCGCAGCGGCCGACGGCTACGGCCTGCCGGTCTCGACCACGCACGTGCTGTCGTCGGGCATCGCGGGCACCATGGCCGCCAACGGCTCCGGCCTGCAATGGGCGACGATCCGCAACATCGCGATGGCCTGGGTGCTGACCCTGCCGGCCGCGATGATCCTCTCAGGCTGCCTGTACTACGTGTTCTACCACGTGTTCTGATGCCGACATGCTTTCGGCGCGGCAATGCGCCGGACGGAAGGCCCGCACGTCAAGTGCGGGCCTTTTTCCTTTTTGGCGGTCGCGGCGCGAAGCCGCGCTCAGGCGACGTAGGCCTTGTCGTAAGCCTTGGCGACCTCGGCGAGCAGGCCACGCGCCCATTTGTGCAGGCCGGATTTGGCGGTCCGGGCACTCCAGTACATGTCGATCGAGATCGGCACGCGGAACGGCAGCGAAGCGACGTGCAGGCCGCCGCGCATCGCCCGCGCCAGGTGATGCGGGATGGTCGCAACGAGCCTTGTGCCGGCGACGATGCGCTCCAGACTGTCGTGGTTCGGAAGGCTGACCGCCGGCTCGATCTCGATCTCCCTCGCCTTGAGGGCCTCGAGATAAAGCGGCTGCCACTCGCCGCTATGGGTGATGAAGACATGCTCGGCCTTCGCATAGGCCGATAATGCGATCCGGCCGCGCGCCAGCGGATTGGCCGGATCCATCACGCAGACGTAGTGATCGGTGAGGATGTGGCGCCGAAAGAAGCTTTCGCCGACGACCCCTACCGGTCCGAGCACGATGTCGCACTGGTTCTGCTTGAGATGGACGTCGCCATGGCCCGCGGCATCGAGCAGGACGAGGCGGACCTGTGGCGCGCCGGCGCGCAACCGTGCACTGAACTGCGGCATCAGGGTCTGCCGTTCGTGATAGTTGCAGGAGATCGTCACGCCCCCTTGCGCCGTCGCCGGATCGAATTCCACCGGTGAGGCAAGTCCGTCAATCTCGCCGATCATGTCCCGCGCCCAGCTGACCAGCGCCGCGCAGCGCTCGGTCGCCGTCACGCCATTGCCGTTGCGGACGAACAGCGGATCACCGAGCGCGCCGCGCAGCCGCTCGACCGCGTAGCTGATGGTGGACTGATTGACGTCGAGCCGCTTGGCAGCCGCCGAGAACGACTGCAAATCGTAGACCAGCACAAGCGTCCGCAAGGTCCCGATGTCGATCGGATCGATCGAGGAATTGGCCGCCACGCTGCACCTCCCGCCTTGTTGGCGGCCCAGCCTACCACAAGGTCATGGAATATCTCGATGGCCTATATCGATCCCATCGAATTGAACGATTGCGGCCGCTGGCGCTAGGCTTCGCAAAAAAGCGCTCCGGGAGGACCAATGACCAGCACCGTGCCTGTCGTCACCGACATCGCGTATCAGGATCTGCTCGACGACCCCTATCCGACCTTCCGCCGGCTGCGCGAGCTGGCGCCGGCGGTGTTCGTCGAGGCCGCGAAGCTGACGCTGGTGACACGCTTCGACGACATCGTGCGGATCGAGCGCGACCCGGCGACCTACTCGGCCGACAATCCGACCTCGCTGGTCAACAAGGTGATGGGGCCGACCTTCATGCGCAAGGACGGCGCCGAGCACGCGATCGGCCGCAAGGCGATCGAGCCTTCGTTCCGCCCAGCCACGATCAAGGAGTACTGGGCGCCGAAGTTCACCGCGATCGCGGAGATGCTGATCGACGAGCTCTGCGCGGCGGACGAAGCCGACCTGTTCGGCACGCTCGCCGCACCGATGGCCTCGCGCAGCCTGATGGCCATGATCGGCTTCCGCGAGATGCCGTGGCAGACGCTGGCCGACTGGTCACAGGCGTTGATCGACGGCGCCGGCAATTACGCCGCCGATGCCGAAATCGAGCGCAAGGCGATGCAGGCCAGCGCCGATGTCGACGCCGCGATCGACGCGGTGCTCGATGACCACCGCAGCCACCCCAACCCCTCGATCCTGTCCTCGATGGTCAACGCCGATCCGCCGATGCCGATCGAGGGCATCCGCGCCAACATCAAGGTGATCATCGGCGGCGGACTGAACGAGCCGCGCGATGCGATCCTGACCCTCGTGCTCGGCCTCCTGCAAAACCCGGCGCAGCAGGACAACGTGCTGGCGAAGCCGGAACTATGGCCCTCTGCGCTCGAGGAAGCGGTGCGCTGGATCTCGCCGATCGGCATGTATCCGCGCCGCGTCACCCGCGATGTCGATCTTTCCGGCACCACGCTGCCCGAGGGCCTTCAGATCGGCCTCTGCGTCGGCGCCGCGAACCGCGACGGCAACCGCTTCGCCGAGCCCGATCGTTTTGACGTGACGCGACCGAAGCAGTCGCATCTGGCGTTCGGCGCCGGACCGCATTTCTGCGCCGGCACCTGGGTGTCGCGGCTCACGGTCGGCAAGATCGTGGTGCCGATGCTGTTCGCACGCTTGCCCAACTTGCGCCTCCACGCCGAGGCGTCGCCTGCCGTCCGCGGGTGGGTGTTCCGCGGACCGGTGACGCTGCCGGTGCGATGGGATGCGTGAAGTCGTCTGGGAAGCGGACTCATCAGGCCGCAGCCAGACGCAATGCCCGGCCCCGGCTTACGGGCAGAAACGGACATCGCCCCGTCGACTCCCCGGCTGAATCCGTCGAAAACGGCCCAAAGCGGACGTGCTTGAGCGTGCAGAAGTTGCCAATTCCGGGAGAATTCGCGTATGCACTATGTGCAGGGTCATGGTGTGAGCAATTCAAATGGCGATGGAACTGAGGGGCGCGAGAGGCGAGGGATTTGCGACGATTGCCGCTGACGGTCGCGTGTTGGATTCCTGGTTCCTTCAATTGCACCTGGTTGCGGAGGCCGACAAGGCGGCGACGGAACGGCTGACGAAGGACGAGATCAACAGATCGTTGGGCGAGTCGGCAGACGGATATCCGCGACACGACGACATCCGCAATGTCGACATCGTTCCAATCCAGACCGAAATTGCCTCCCTTGCATCTGCGCCGACTGATGTGCACGACGCATATCTTCGACTCCATCTCCTGAGCCACCGGCTCGTTCAGCCCAATTGCCTGAACCTTGATGGAATTTTCAGTCTGTTACCTAACGTTGCCTGGACGCCGCTCGGTCCCTGTGAGTGCTCTCGTGTACCGGAAGCACGACTCATGGCACGAAAGCGTGCCCTCGCGTTTGAGGTGACAGGTGTCGACAAGTTTCCGCGCATGACTGACTATGTGACGCCTGCGGACGTGAGAATTGCAGATGCGGATCGCGTAAGGCTCGGAGCCTACCTGGCTCCGGGCACGACCGTCATGCATGAAGGCTTTTGCAATTTTAATGCAGGTACGCTCGGCCCCTGCATGGTCGAAGGCCGGATAAGCGCCGGTGTGGTTGTGGGAAGCGGCAGCGACGTTGGTGGCGGAGCGTCGATCATGGGCACTCTGTCCGGAGGCGGCAAAGAGAGGATTACAGTTGGTGAGCGCTGCCTGATCGGAGCCAACGCCGGTATCGGCATTTCATTGGGTGACGATTGTATCGTCGAAGCGGGCTGCTATGTCACGGCAGGAGCGCGCATCCTTTTGGAAGATGGCCGCGTCCTGAAAGCCAAGGAACTCTCAGGCCAGAAGGGCCTTCTTTTTCGTCGTAACTCCCAGAGCGGCGCTCTCGAGGCAACCAGACGTACGCCAAATTGGGACGGCCTCAACTCGCAACTTCACAGCTAGGCAGCTCACTCGAAGAAGTCGTTGGCGACATGTGGCGCGTCTACGATGTCGCCTTCTGGCTCCTTGCGTGATTTGCTGCTGCAAAATGGCGGCCGTTGGCGGAGCGAAGCGGACATCATGTGAACTTGTGAGTACGCGCGCTCGTTCGTCATTGCGAGCCAACGGGTCGCGCAAACGCGCGCCCGATGACAGGCTCCGCGAAGCAATCCAGCTCTTCGCGCGCTGAAGCATGGATTGCTTCGTCGCTGCGCTCCCTCGCGCAAACGCTTCGCGTTTGTCGCAGGCAATGACGATTGAGAGATAGCGCAGCGACCAACAGCAAAGATCACGCCGCCAGTGCGTCCTCCACGATCTTCACGAAGTAAGACGTGCCGTAGACGATCGCCTCGTCGTTGAAATTGTAGGCGGGGTGATGCAGGCCGGCGCTGTCGCCATTGCCGCAGAAGATGAAGGCGCCGGGCCGCGCTTCCAGCATGTACGAAAAATCCTCGCCGCCCATCAGCGGCGGCATCGCATGCACGTTGCCGTCGCCGGCCACTTCCCTGGCGATGCGGGTCGCGAATTCGGTCTGCGAGGCGTGGTTGACGGTGACGGGATAGCCGCGCTTGTAGTCGAGATCGATCCGCGCGCCGGTCAGTTGGGCCACGCCCTTGACCACTTCACCGATGCGCTTCTCGATCAATTGCCGCACCTCCGGGGTCAGGGTGCGGACGGTGCCGCGCAAGACCGCGGTCTGCGGAATCACGTTGCGGGCATTGCCGGCATGGAATTCGCAGATCGAGATCACGGCGGAATCGAGCGGATCGACGCTGCGCGACACGATCGACTGCAGCGCGGTGATCAGTTGCGCGCCGACCATCACCGAATCGATGCATTTGTGCGGCCGCGCGGCGTGGCCGCCGAGCCCTTCGATGTTGATATTGACCTCGTCGGTGGACGCCATGATCGGGCCGGAGCGGATCGCGAACGAGCCGATCGGAATCCCCGGACCGTTGTGCATGCCGTAAACCTGCTGGACGCCGAAGCGGTCCATCAGGCCGTCCTTGATCATGGCGGCCGCGCCGGCCCCACCCTCCTCGGCCGGCTGGAAGATCACGACCGCATCGCCGGCGAAATTGCGCGTCTCGGCGAGATAGCGCGCCGCGCCGAGCAGCATCGCGGTGTGGCCGTCATGGCCGCAGGCGTGCATCTTGCCCGGCGTCTTCGAGGCGTAAGGCAGGTTGGTTTCCTCGTGGATCGGCAGCGCGTCCATGTCGGCGCGCAAACCGATCACCTTGACGTCGCCCTTGGCCGCTCCCTTCTTGCCCTTGATGACGCCGACCACGCCGGTCTTGCCGAGCCCGGTCACGACCTCGTCGCAGCCGAACTCCCGCAGCCGGTCGGCCACGAATGATGCAGTGCGGTGCACGTCGTAGAGCAGCTCGGGGTTTTCATGGATGTTGCGGCGCCAGGCCTGGATATCGGGTTGCAGATCGGCGACGCGGTTGACGATGGGCATGAGAATTCTGGCCTCGGAGGTTGGACGTAAGTCCTCTCTAGCATGCAAGAGGCGGTCCACCCAACAGATGTGGCATGCCTCCGGCCCGGGCCCTGCATTCGCAAATGGGATGCCGAATGTTCCCTGGATGTGAGGGCCGAGTGACCTTGCATCCGTTCGCCAATGTCTGGCCCGACGGGATCGCATCCGACCAAAGCCCAATAGTGCCGGGGATATCTCACGCGGATACTACTTGAGGTTTCCGCACCGAAATCCTCCAGCCCTTCAAAAAAGGGCGCGGCTGCATGACGCCGGATCAAGCGGTCTTGTTCTCCACCATCATCCTGCTGGTGCCGATGGGCTACTTTCTGCTCGCGGCTCCCGCGTTCCTGCTTGTGAAGCTCGACGTCCCGCCCGTCACCCGCCTGCTGCGCGGCATGTTCAATGCCTACTTCCTGGTGCTGACGGTCTCGGGTGTGATCGGAACGCTTGCCTTTGCCGCGGCGGGCCGGCCGGCTGTCGGGCTTGGCATCGCCTTGATCGCGGCCTTCGCGGTGCTGGCGCGCCGATGGTTTCTGCGCCGGCTCGATGCCGAGGCAAACGCGAGAGACCTGGGCGATCCCACCGCCGTGCGGCGGCTCCGGCGGCTGTATTGGGGCGGCATGCTGTGCAATGCGGTGCAGGTGTTCGCGCTGGTCGGCAGCATTCCCTATATGGCGCCGCCGCCCTGATCGGATTTTGCTCAGCCGATCCCATATCCGCTTAAGGCGCTGCGCTTGGAAGCCACCTCCGCTTTGCCCTCGAAGCGCGGCGCCGAGCAAGATCCCTTCTCGTCACGGAGAGTCCCCGCTATGCCTCACCTTTCCGATGCGGATCGTATTTCGAAAGTACGTCTTTGAGGTAATCCCGGCTCTTCCATTCCGGTGCGGGCGGCTCGTAGCCGGGCCGCGGAACGAACGGATTCGCCGGCGCATCCGCTGACGCGCTCATCATGTCCGGAATGTAGCGCGGGCAATTTGGAAAGATCTCGCATCTGACGCTGACGACAACCTTCGCACCATGATGCCGGGCAAGCGTTTCCGCGCTGTCGCGGATCGTTGCCTGGCCCCGGATGCGCGCGCGAAACGTCTTGCCGTCGAGGCGCACGAACAGCAACCCGACGTTCGGGTTGCGGTGAATATTGCCGAGTGTGCGGTACATGTTGTTGCCGTCATACTCGGGGTATTCAAGCGTGTCGGGCCCGGTGATCTTCACGAAGCCGGGATCGCCACAACGCATCGAACAATCGACGTTGTCCTGATAGCTCGTCGCAATGAAAAAGAATCGCGTCTCCTCGATGAGCTTGCGCTCCTGTTCCCAGAATTCGAAGTGGAGGCGATGCTTTTCCAAGCCGTCGGCGACGCGACGACCGTCGAAGCGGTCCTGCAACTCACGCATTCCGTCGTGGTAGAAAGGGGCTCGGACCGGGTCTGCCACAGCAATCCTCCAGCAAGTTGAGCAACCGATCTGCGAGTTTTGGCACGGCCAGAATGTGCGTCGCAACGGCAGCAGAATTTTTTGGGCGCGCCCCGGGCGCAGACGGCTAATTTCCTCGCGCCTGCCGGTCGAACGCGCTCAGCACGGCAAGCGTCATGGCCTCGACACCGGTCTTGATGGTCGGCTCCGGCACCGGCGCGAACAGCGGCGAATGGTTGGTCGGCAATGGCGGGCCGTTGCCCGCCCGCGCCGCGGCGACGCGCTCCGGCTCGTAGACGCCGATATTGAAGAACATCGACGGCACCCCGGCGCTGACGAATTCCGAATAATCCTCGCTGGGCGTGCCGGGCGGTGACGGTGCGAACTTGTCGCCAAACGCCGCCTTCAGCACCTTTTCCGCCGTACCGACCACGTCGGGATCGTTGATCACGGCCTTGGTCCCTTCGGCGAGGTTGATCTCTGGCTCCGGCGCATTCGACATGGCGGCGACCGCCTTTGCCGTCCGCTCGATGCCTGCAAGCATCTTCGCGCGCACCTCGGGCTTGAAGGTGCGAATGGTGCCGAGCAGCACCACATCATCAGGAATGATGTTTGACGCGGTGCCGCCGTGAATTGCGCCGATGCTGACCACGCCGAATTCGGTCGGGTCCTTTTCGCGGCTGATCACGCTCTGAACATCGACGACAAAGCGCGCAGCCATCATCACGGGGTCGATGGTTGCCTGTGGCACCGCACCGTGACCGCCGCGGCCGCGGAATTTGATGTAGAGCCCATCGGCGGCGGATGAGCCGATCCCGACGCGATAGCGCACCGTTCCATAGGCGAACGGGCCATCGTGCAAGGCGAAGCCGAAATTCGGCTTTGGAAACTTCGTGAACAGACCATCCGCCAGCATCGCCTTGGCGCCCGCCACGATCTCTTCAGCCGGCTGGGCGATGAACATCAGCGTGCCGCGCCACTGGTCTTTCAGGCCGACCAGCGTCTTGGCCGTCCCCACCCAGCTCGCCATGTGAATGTCGTGGCCGCAGCTGTGGGCCACGAAGGTTTCCCGTCCCTGCCAGGTCGTCTTGTCGTGGCTGGCATAGGGAAGGCCGGTCTTCTCTTCCATCGGCAGCGCATCGAGCTCGGTGCGCACCATGATGGTGGGGCCCTCGCCATTCCTGTAGATCGCGACCAGCCCGGTCTTGCCGACGTGCTCCGTCACCTCGAAGCCGAGCGCCCGCATTTCGGCAGCCAGCTTGGCCGCGGTCTTCTCCTCCTGAAACGCGATCTCGGGGTGGGCGTGGATATCCTTGTAGAGCGCGTCGAGTTTCGGATAGTCCGCCTCGACCGACTTCTCGATTGCGCCCTTCAGCGCGACGACATCGAGTTCAGCGTTGGCTCGTAGCGGCAATGAAGCGCAGAGCGCGGCGGACGCAAGCAGCGTGAGAACAATCTTGTTCATGGCAATCGCTCCAACCGAAACGCGGATACTGCACCCCGAACGTCAGGCCGGGCTCGGCTCCGCGATCTAAGCAGGCAAGGCGGTTGGAAACAATGACTGATCCAGAGCGTGTGCGGTCCTAGTGTCCCGAATCCGAAGTTCGTATCATTCGCCGCACCTTCGGAGCGAACTTCGGATTCGATAAGGACACTAGCAAACTTATGATTCTAGTGTGCTTTATGAATGCGAAGTTCGTGAAAGCGGCTGCCGCGAAATCGCACGAACTTCGCATTCAGCACACTAGCCAGAGGTGAGCATCTGGCTGCGGATCTCCTGTGCGGTGCGGCGCAGCGGCAGCAGAAACTTCTTGCGCGCGCCGGCCTCGCTGACCGTGCCGGAAATCGTGTTGACGCTGAGCGCCGCGACCACTGCGCCGGCCGGATCGCGCAGCGGCACGGCGATGCCGCAGATCGCGGGATCGAGCTCACCATCGACCCAGGCGTAGCCGTCGCCCTCGACCCGCGCGAGCAATTCGCCGAGACGCTCCGGATCGGTCACTGTGCGCGGCGTGACCTGCTTCAAGCCGCCGGTCGCGAGATAGGCTTCGCGGGTGCCAGGTGGCAACGCCGCGAGCATGACGCGGCCGAGCGACACGAGATGCGCGGGCAGCCGGCTGCCGACGCCGAGATTGGCTGACAGAATCCGCCGCGCCGGCAGGCGCAGCGCGTAGACGATCTCGTCCTCGTCGAGCACCGCCATCGCGCAGGACTCGCCGATCTCGTTGCGCAAATTCTCCAGCGCGCGCTGCGCATGCGCCCAGTAAGGCAGTGCATTGAGATAGGACAGGCCGAGCCCGAGCGCGCGCGGCCGCAAGCTGAAATAGCGCCCGTCGGAAGCGCAATATTTCAGCGCCACCAGGGTCGACAGGATGCGGCGCGCGGTGGCGCGGTTGAGACCGGCGGTATCGGCGGCCTCCGCCAGCGTATGCCGGCCAGGCGGCTTGCCGAGCGCCTCGATGATCGAGAAACCGCGCGCGATCGCGCGCACGAAGCCGTCACTCTCTTTGCTCATGGCGTGATCTGGTTCAGGCTGTCGTTCTGCTCATCACATCGCAGCCCGCATGGCTGCCTGCACATGACGCGGCGCTGCCCGCTTGTCAGGGGCTTCCGACCGCGCTAGCGTCAATTCACATAGCGAATGAACTGTTCGCCTAGCGAACTGAATAGCAGGAGGATCCTCGATGGCGCAAGCAGAAAGTTCTGCGGCCACCCCGTTCGAAACCGATTTCTGGAAGGACGCGAAGCTGCGCAAGGTGTGGGACGACATCGTCCCCGGCGAACCGCGCAAGACGCTGCCCTACCTGCTCACGCAGGAAGCGATCGCGCTGTACTGCCGTGCGGTCGGCGAGACCAATCCGCTCTATCTCGACGAAGCGGCCGCGAAGGCCGGGCCCCATGGCGGGCTGATCGCGCCGCCTGCGATCCACATTCTGCTGATGTTCGCCTGCACGCCGGCCGACGACTGGATGCGCTCGCCCGGCACCGTCAATGCCGGGCAGTCGTGGAGCTACAACATCCCTGCCCGCCCCGGCGACACCATCACCTTGCAGGCCCGCGCGCTCGATAAGTTCATCAAGCGCGAGCGGCTGTTCGTGGTGCACGACAACGTCTTCTTCAACCAGCATGGCGACGTGATCTGCTCGGGTCGCGGCCAGACCATCCGTCCGATGTAAGGGAGCACACGATGACCTCAGCGAATTTCGATGCTCTCAAGGCCGGCGACACCATCGACGGCCCCGCTTTCGCCGTCTCGCGCGAATCGATCCGCCTGTTCTGCGATGCATCGCTCGACTACAACCCGCTGCATCTCGACGACAACTACATGAAGGGCGATTTCGGCAAGACCAATTTCGGCGGCATCATCATGCATGGCATGAACAATTTCGGCCTGATCTCGCGCATGCTGACTGACTGGGCCCTTCCCGCGGGCGCGATCCACCGCAGGCTCGAGACGCGCTGGCTGAAGCCGGTGAAACCCGGCGACACGATCCGCCCCGCCGGCACCATCAAGGCCAAGCAGACGACCGCCAAATCGCGCTGGGTGCTGGTCGACGTCGCCGTGCAGAACCAGCGCGGCGAGACGGTCGCCGCCGGCGAAGCGATGCTGGAGTTTCCCAGCGCGAAGGCGGGCTAGCCGCGCGAGCCGAAGCCAGGAGCGCGCTCCGCTTCGCCTCGCCCCGCGTGCGGGGAGAGGCCGGAACGCATCGTCAGATGCGTTCCGGGTGAGGGGGAGCCTTCGCGAGTCCAGTTACCGCCAAGCTATGCGGAAGTAGCCCCTCACCCCAACCCTCTCCCCGTAAGAACGGGGAGAGGGAGCGCAGCGCCGTCGCGGCGCCACCCCACCCAACAAATCAAAAGAATCATCTGGAGGTTTCCATGCAGGATGCGGCCCAATCGCGGCTCTATCGACGGATCGCCTGGCGCCTGATCCCGTTCCTGCTGGCGTGCTACACGGTGGCGATCATCGATCGCTTCAACATCGGCTTTGCCAAGCTGCAGTTCCTGCACGACCTCAACATCGACGATGCGGTGTTCGGGCTTGCCGCCGGCATCTTCTCGGTCGGCTATGTCGCACTCGAAGTGCCGAGCAATCTGCTGCTGGTCAGGATCGGCGTCCGCAAGACGCTGCTGCGGATCATGGTGCTGTGGGGCACTGTCACCGTGCTGCTCGCGCTGGTGCAGACCCAGTATCACCTCTATCTGCTGCGCTTCCTGCTCGGCGCCGCCGAGGGCGGCTTCTTCCCCGGCATCCTTTATTACCTGACACTGTGGTTTCCCGATCGCGTGCGTGGCCGCATGACCAGCCTGTTCGTGATGGCGGTGCCGCTCGGCGGCGTCATCGCGGGGCCACTGTCGGGCCTGATCATGGACCACATGCAGGGCGTCCATGGCCTGCACGGCTGGCAGTGGCTGTTCATCCTCGAAGGCGTCCCCGCGGTGCTGCTCGGCGTCGCCGCGTATCTTACTCTCGCCGACGGGCCAGAGGCCGCGAGTTGGCTCAGCGCCGACGAGCGACGGCAGGTCGCAAGCGATCTCGCCCGCGATCGCGCCGCCGCCCCTAACACGACAAGCAGCTTCGCGGCCGCGCTGCGCGAGCCGCGCGTCTACCTGCTCGCCTTCATCTATTTCGCATTCTTCTGCTCGCTCAACACCATCCTGCTGTGGACGCCGACGCTGCTCAAGCGCGTCGGCGTGGCGACAACCACCGAGATCGGTTGGCTGAGCGGCGCAATCTCGGTGGCATCGGCGATCGGCATGGTCGCGATCGGCTACAGTTCGGATCGCACGCGGGAACGGCGCTGGCACGTGGTCGCTTGCGGCCTCGTCGCGGCGGCGTGCTTCATCGCCTTGCAGGCGGCACAGGGCAGCATCCTGCTGACCCTAACCCTGCTCGCCATCGCATCGATCGGCATCTTCGCGATCCTCTCCCTGTTCTGGACCATTCCGAACGCGATGCTGGAGGGCA
The DNA here is from genome assembly GCF_042258615.1 of Bradyrhizobium sp. Pha-3. Taxonomy (GTDB): domain Bacteria; phylum Pseudomonadota; class Alphaproteobacteria; order Rhizobiales; family Xanthobacteraceae; genus Bradyrhizobium. The sequence continues at coordinate 6,479,899 of NZ_CP170152.1, forward strand.
GCGCCGCGGCGGGCGGTATCGCGCTGATCAGCGCGATCGGCTCGTTCGGCGGTGCGGTGTGCCCTGCCCTGATCGGATGGATGAATGTTGCAACCGGGAGCATCTACGCACCGCTGGCCCTGGTCGGTGCGCTGCTCGCGATCGGTATGCTGACGCTGATCGTCTGCGTTCCCCGAACAAGACATGAGGTCACACTGGCCGAACCGAGCCGTCCTTGATCATCCGGCGCACGCCCGGTATCCCCCGCCGGGCTTGTCTCGACCGGCCGCGTCTGGATAGAACTCGATCCTGACTCTGTCAGAACCGAGTTCTATTTTCTTGTATTGACGCGTTTTCTTCACGCGAACCGGGCTCCACTTCGCTCGAAAACGCTATAGAAGGGCGTCGACAAGAGACGCTTGCCGGGAACGAGGACATGCCGCGAAGGCTCGAGGGTGATTTCGACTACATTATCGTCGGCGCAGGCACGGCGGGCTGCATCATGGCCAACCGCCTGTCGGCCGATCCGAAGAAGCGCGTGCTGCTGCTGGAAGCCGGCGGCAAGGACAACTGGATCTGGTTTCACATCCCTGTCGGCTATCTCTTTGCGATCGGCAATCCGCGCTCGGACTGGATGTTCAAGACCGAGGCGGAGCCCGGCCTCAACGGCCGCGCCCTCGCCTATCCGCGCGGCAAGGTGATCGGCGGCTCGTCGGCGATCAATGCCATGATCTCGATGCGCGGCCAGGCCGCGGATTACGATCACTGGCGCCAGCTCGGCCTCACCGGCTGGAGCTACAGCGACGTGCTGCCCGCATTCAAGCGGCTGGAAGATCACTTCCTCGGTGAAAGCGAGCATCACGGCATCGGCGGCGGCTGGCGCATCGAGGCGCCGCGGCTGTCATGGCAGATCCTCGACGCAGTCGGCGATGCCGCCGAGGAGATGGGCATCAAGCGCATTCCCGACTTCAACACCGGCGACAATGAAGGCACCAGCTACTTCCACGTCAACCAGAAGCGTGGGCGGCGCTGGTCGTCGGCGCGCGGTTTCCTCAAGCCGGTGCTGAACCGCAGCAATCTCAGGCTCGAGACCGACGTGCTGGTCGACCGCCTGATCATCGAGAGCGGCCGCGCTGCCGGCGTCGAGTTCCGTCAGGGCAATGAGACCGTGGAGGCGCGCGCCAAGGGCGAGGTGATTCTCTGTGCCGGGTCGATCGGCACCACGCAGGTGCTGCATCGCTCCGGCATCGGCCCGTCGGAATGGCTGTCGCCGCTCGGCATCGACATCGTGGCCGACGTGCAAGGCATCGGCCATAATCTGCAGGACCATCTGCAGCAGCGCGCGATCTACAAGGTGTCCGGTGTGCGCACGCTGAACGAGACTTATTACAACCTGGTGCGCCGCGGCCTGATGGGGCTCGACTACGCGTTCCGCCGCCGCGGGCCGCTGACCATGGCGCCGTCGCAGCTCGGCATCTTCACGCGCTCGGATGCGACGCGCTCGCGCGCCAACATCCAGTTCCACGTGCAGCCGCTGTCGCTCGACAAGTTCGGCGACCCGCTGCACCGCTTCCCCGCGATCACGGTGAGCGCCTGCAATCTGCAGCCGACCTCGCGCGGCACCGTGCGCATCCGTTCGACCGCGCCCGACGACAAGCCGTCGATCGCGCCGAACTACCTCTCGACCGAGGACGACCGCCAGGTCGCGGCCGACGCGATCCGCACCACGCGAAGACTGATGAAGCAGAAGGCGCTGGAGAAATATCATCCCGAGGAGTTCCTGCCCGGCCCCTCGGTCGGCGATGACGACGCCTCGCTCGCCAAGGCGGCCGGCGACATCGGCACCACGATCTTTCACCCCGTCGGCACCGCGAAGATGGGAACGGCCAACGATCCGATGGCTGTCGTCGACGAACGCCTGCGCTTCTACGGCCTCCACGGCCTGCGGATCGCAGATGCCTCCGTGATGCCGACCATCACGTCGGGCAACACCAACACGCCGACCGCGATGATCGCCGAGAAGGCCGCGGCGATGATCCTGCAGGATGCACGATAGAGCGACGATGAACTCCAGCAAGCGCATTCTCGTTGGCGATGCCGGCGCGCAGATCGCGCTGGCACGATGGGGCGAGCCGGCCTCCGGCAAACCGCCGGCGCTGCTGCTGCACGGCACCGGCTTTGTCGCCGAAGTGTGGACCGAGGTCGCGGAGGCGCTCGCCGCCGACTACACCGTCTATGCGCTCGACCGCCGCGGCCACGGCCTGAGCCACAAGCCGCCGGCCGACCGCTATCAGTTCCAGGACTTCGCCGACGATGTCTGCATGGTGGTCGAACGCCTCGATCTGCATGATATCTACGGCATCGGCCACAGCGCCGGCGCGACCGACCTGATGCTCGCCACGAAACTGATGCCGGACCGCTTCGCACGGCTGTTCGTGACGGAGCCGACCGCGATGGATCCGCACGCGCCGCGAACCGGCGGCCTGAGCGACATCGCGCGCGGATCGGTGCAAGGCGTGCTGCGCCGGCGCGCCGAATTCGACAATGCCGACGATCTGTTCCGGCGGTTGCGCGAGGCTCCGGCGTTCGCGCCGTGGACCGAGCCGTCGCTGTGGGCCTACGTCCATCACGGCTTTGCGCGGCTCGACGACGGCCGCATGCGGCTGCGCTGCACGCCCGAGATCGAGTCGGCGCTGCTTGGGCCGATCTTCCAGGCCATGGAGCAGATCTATGCCGGCGACGCGCGCGGCAATCCATTCCCGTGGTTCTCCGAGATCGCCTGCCCGGTCTGCATCGCCACGGCTGAACAGTCATGGCCGGTCTACAAGGAGATGGCCGATCGCGCCGCCGCCCTGATCCCGCACGCCAGCCGCTGGACGTTCGAGAACGTCGGCCATTGCGTCGCGCAGGAAGCGCCGGAGCTGATGGTTGGAGCGCTCGGAGTGTTCGCCAAGCGCGCGGCTTAGGACGCGAGACGACACAGTCCGGGCCATTGGGCAGGATCGGGTCGATCCTGACCGATTGCGCGCCGATGGCAATCGACGCGGAAGCGCCCGTGGAACCCGGCATCTTGAACGCGATCGCGTTCCGTTGATCTACATCAACCCGGCGTCCCCCGAGCGACGCAGTTTCAGGGCTCGCAACATCGTCCGCTAGGGAGGGACACGCCATGCTTCGTTGTATCCTCGCCGCTCTGGCAGTTCTGCTTCTCGGTGCTGTCTGCCTGGTTCCTGATGACGCCTATGCCCGCCGCGGAGGAGGCGGCGGCTTCCGTGGCGGCGGAGGCGGCTTTCACGGCGGTGGCATGCGTGGCGGCGGCATGCATGCCGGCGCCGGAAGGATGCATGCCGGAAGAATTCATGGCGGAGGATATCGCGCTGCCGGCCGCCCGCGTCCCTCACACCCGATCGCGGGTCGTCCGGGCCGTCCGATTGCCGGGCGCCCGGGCTATCCCGGCCGACCGATTGCAGGACGGCCTGGCCGCCCGGTCGCCGGCTATCCCGGTTATGGCGGAGGCTACTATCGACCCGGTTGGGGCTATGGTGCTGCGGCGGCCGGCGCCGCGGCCGCGGCTGGCGCGTACTATGGCAGCTATGGCTACTACGGCAACCAAGGCTGCTATTACAATCAATACGGTCAAATGATCTGTCCCCAACAGCAGTATCAATACTGATCCGGCTGAGTGCTTCATGCCGTCGCGCCGCCAGGTCGGCTTGCTCGGATTTGGCCAGACATCAGTGTGGCCATCCAGAATGGGTCAAGCGCTAACGGAGGCTACGATCGCAGTCGTGGCCCCGTTGAGTTTACGCTCCCCAAGGCTTGATCCAGATCAATGGCTCCACGCGCTGATGGTTTTCAAACCGGACTGATGGGACCCCAGGCCTGGAGGAAAGCGATGAAGACAATTTCGAAAACAATCACGCTGGCGACGACCATCTTCGCGTGTGCCATGCTGCTATCCTTCGACCGCTCGGAACAGAGTGGCGTCTCGATTTCCATTCAGAGCGCGCAAGCGCGCGTCGGCCGTCCTTTGACGCCCGTGAGCGTCGCGGGTGTCGCGCGTCGCCAAACACGAAGGGCGGTGTACGGCACCGCTGCCGTGGGAGCTGCGGCGGCAGCCGGCGCTTATGGCTATTATCACTACCCTTCCAACGGTCAGGGTTTCGTCTGCCAGCCCGGCACGTATTTTCGTGGCGAGGATGGCCGCCAACATCTCTGCCAGTAACCGGAAGCACTGAACGCTCTCGGCGACGAAAAAGGCGCATGAGAGCGTGGATGCTGGGACTGCGTCTGGATCTGTCCGGCGCAGTCACGATCGATGAGTTCGACGTTGGTCAAACCGGAGCGTGCGATCCCGGCGGCACCATGTACAGCGTCATGGCAAAAATCGCATAGATCAGGACGAGCAAGGCGCCAATGAACCATGCCGACCGTCCGCTGTTGGTGATGAAGCAGGACGTCACGGAAGCGATCATGACCATCGTCACGGCGCCCGGCCAGAACTGCAAGTCCATCGGCTTCGGACCGATGACGTAACTTAGGAGAACAAGCGCCGGCGCGACGAACAGGGCGATCTGCGAAGCGCTTCCGAGCGCGATGCTGACGCTCATGTCGAGCCGGTTCTTGCGCGCGGCGGAGAATGCCACCGCCATTTCCGCTGCGGCACCGACCAGCGCGACGATGATGAAACCGACGAACGCCGGGCTCAGTCCCAGCGTCTCGCCTGCTTTTTGCACCGAACTCACGAATATTTCGCTGACCAGCGCAACCAGCACGGTGACGGCGAGAAGTGTGCCCAACGCAAGCCCGATCGGCCAGCCGGCGCCACCGGCCTCGCCATGCTCCTCGCTTGCGAACAACTCCTTGTGTGTCTTGAGCGAGAACAGCAAGCCGAGCCCATAGGCGCAGATCAGCAGCACAGCGAGGCCCGTGCTGAGTGTCAGCGCCATGGCTTCGCCACGTGCCGGATCAAGATCGGCGACGGCAGAGGGGGCAAGCAGCGCAATCGTGGCCATCAGCAGCAACGCCGCGTACATCCTCCCGCCGGCCCGATTGTACTCCTGAACGTGATAGCGGAGCCCACCGAGCAGGAATGATGCGCCAAGCATGAAGAGCGAGTTGGTGACAATGGCACCAGCGATCGATGCCTTGACCAGCATGTATTCTCCGGCATGTAACGCTGCGATCGCGATGATCAGCTCGGTCAGATTTCCCAAGGTTGCGTTGAGCAGGCCTCCGATGGCATCGCCCGTTTTCTCCGCGACGCTCTCCGTCGCGTGGCTGAGAAGGGCAGCCAATGGCACGATGGCGAGGACAGCGAGCACGAACAGGGCTGTGTGGGCGGACGGAGCTGCCGTCTCGACCACGAGCACGATCGGCACGAAGATCAGCATCCAGAGCAGCGGATTATGTCGAATTTCCTTGAGCAGAAGGTGCATGGTACCGCCCGGCTGAAGCGAGTTGGGCAGCAATTTCTGATCACCATGGGCTGCTCGATCTTGATCTAGCTCAATCCCTCTCCACCGTCTCGCAGGCCTGCTTGCACCATGGCGGCCTGCCCGAAGTCCCCGGGCCTTCTTCGGAACGGTCAGAATCGCGTCCCTATCTCCGGCTCCTCGCCGCTTTGACCTAGATCAACTCGCGCCAGATCGGTCCGTGTGTTTCTTCTCGCGGACATCCACGACAGCAGCTCAGGAGTTCGCAATGACGAGGAACGCAGCCGCCGTAGCGATTGCACTTTTGATGACAACCTCGTCTCTTGCCTTCGCAGCGGAGACATCCCCGACTGTCGGCGCCACGTCCCCCAGCGCCGCCGACCTCAAGAGCCTGACCGACATGCGTGTCGGCATCGTCAAGGCCGCCTTGCAACTCACGCCCGATCAGGAGAAATACTGGCCGGCCATCGAGGATGCGATCCGCACGAGAGCGCAGAACCGGCAGGCTCGGTTGGCGCGGCTTGCCGAAATGCACGAGAACGGCCCGATGGACGGCCTTCATGACGGCAATCCGGTCGAGATGATGCAACGCAGAGCGGACCGGCTGATTCAGCGTGGGACCGACCTCAAGAAGCTCTCCGATGCCTGGGAGCCGCTGTACAAGACATTGAGCGATGACCAGAAGCGAAGGATGGCCTTCGTGTCGTTCGCCGTCATGCGCGGCATGCGAAATGCGATCGAGCATCACGGCGAACCGGAAGACGAGGACGAGTAAGGCTAGAGATTTCTCAAGCCTTCGGCGCCACTACGTGACCTGCTTCCTGTCTCGTTCAGACAACCTTCAAGTGTCGTCTTGGTTGTCCAGGATCGCCTTTCGCTCGTGAATTCCTGAAGCACCACGGGAGTTGAAGCATGTACCGGCATATTCTCATTCCGACGGATGGATCGGAACTAGCGAAGCAGGGTATCGCCCAAGGGATGGCGCTCGCGAAATTCCTCGGAGCGAAGGTATCCGTGATTTTCGTCGTGGAGCCTTTTTCAGAACTGACGGGGCATTTCCGCGACACGGTCGCCAACTATGCTGAGATGCGGAAAGAGCAGGCCACCAACACCTTGAACGACGCGGCAAATGCGGCCAGGGAAGCCGGCGTTACCTGCGAGACGGTGCTGGCGGAGAACGGGCAACCCCATCAAGCGATCATCGCAGCGGCCGCGGACAAGGGTTGCGATCTCATCGTCATGTCGTCGCATGGACGCAGCGGACTCTCCATGCTTCTGATCGGCAGTGTGACAAACAAGGTGCTGGCGCAAGCGAAAACCCCCGTGCTGGTTTGTCCGTGAATGATCGGACGCTCGACGAATGAGAGCGTCAGCGCGCAGCGCCAGCCAAAAGAAAACGCCGCCCCCTTACGGGGACGGCGGAAGCCACTCACGCAGTACTGAAACTATTATTAGTTGTTGCCGTGGTGCTCGGCGTGATGCCGGCTGGCCTCGGTTTGGTGATGCTGGGCATGGCTGGCGTGACCATGGGCGCTGTGCGCGTGATGCGCCGCCTTGTGGTGATCGCCGGCTTCGTGGTGCTTGGCGGCTTCGCGGTGATGACGCGCCGCGTGCTCGTGATGCTCAGCTGCCTTGTGGTGATGCTCAACGCCTGCGTGGTCGCTCATGATGATCTCCCGGTGTGGCGAATGAAGTCTGCCATTCATATGCAGGAGCGCTGACATTATGCTGACGGCTGCAAGACAGCTTTGTTGCGGCTGTTCATCTATGTTGCGGGGCATGGCGATGTTGCGGCGCGCATCAGCGCCGCTGCGCTCGTCGGCCGCCTGTCATTCCGGCGGCGGAAAGCGCTCGACGGCCGGCAGCTCATGTACCGCTTCCATCCAACGCAGCCGCTCCGCGACCTGGATATGCATGGTGGCCGGCACCGCGTCGGGATCGTCATAGGTGCCGCTCTGAATGTCGATGTACCCGGGCAACATGTTGCCATTGGTGTAGAAAAGCCCGGTGCCGCAGCTCGCGCAGAAATGCCGCCGGCCATGCTCGGAGGACCGGTAGATGCTGGGCTGCCCCTTGGTCACCTTGACCATGCCTTCAGCGACCATCACCCAGCCGACCATCGGTGCGCCGGCATGACGCCGGCAATCGGTGCAGTGACACAGCGCATGGACGACCGGTTCCCCGGTCACCTCGTAACGAATCTCGCCGCAGTGACAGCCGCCGGTGACGCCAGCCATGTTTTCCTCCGACCGATCATTGGTTTGCCCGGGTCGATAGCGTTACAGGCCCGACGCCTTCAATGGCGCATCTTGCCCTTGCGTCCACCTGTCGCGCCGGCCGTATGGCCGCTCATGACACGGCTGGCTTTCCCGCTCTCACGAAATCGTCATCCCGGCCCTCACCCCCTCCAAAGCCGCGGGAATAAACCCTTGGGCCCGCCGATCAACTCCCCGGAAACCCAATCCCTGGGCCCATGGGAGACTTGTCATGAGCGGACACGATCACGACCACCACGATGAAGAGAAAGGCGTCAGCCGACGCAAGGTGCTGGAATGCATGACCTGGGCCGGCACCGGCGTCCTCTGGACGGTTACCGGCGGCGTGCCGCATTCGCTCGGCATCGTCGGCTCGGCGGCCGCAGCCGAAGCCACCACCGGCATGACCTTCATGCAGATCAGCGACAGCCATGTCGGCTTCGACAAACCGGCCAACCCGAACGCCATCGGCACGCTTGAGGAGGCCATCAACAAGGTCCGGGCGATGCAGGTCAAGCCGTCGTTCATGATCCACACCGGCGACATCACGCATCTGTCGAAGGCGTCCGAATTCGACGACGCCGACCGCATCATCTCGCAGGCCAAGCTCGACGTGCATTACGTACCGGGCGAGCACGACTTCATCGACGAGGAGGTCAAGCTCTACAAGGAACGCTACGGCAAGGGCACCAAGGGTCCGGGCTACTACTCCTTCGACGCCGGCGGCGTACATTTCGTCGGTCTCGTCAACGTCGTCGACCTCAAGGGCGGCGGCCTCGGCAATCTCGGCAACGAGCAGCTGGAATGGCTCGAGAACGACCTCAAGGGCCGCTCGAAGTCGACGCCGATCGTGCTGTTCGCCCACATCCCGCTGTGGACGGTCTATCCGCAATGGGGCTGGGGCACCGAGGACGGCGCCCGCGCGCTGGAATACGTCAAGGGCTTCGGCTCGGTCACCGTGCTTAACGGCCACATCCACCAGGTGATGCAGAAGGTCGAGGGCAACGTCACCTTCCACACCGCGCGTTCGACTGCGTTCCCGCAGCCGGCGCCGGGTGCCGCCCCCTCGCCCGGCCCGATGAAGGTCGAGGATGCCAAGCTGCGCAGCATGCTCGGCGTCGCCAGCATCAACTTCAAGCAGAACAGCCAGCCGCTGGCGATCATCGACACGCCGTTGCAGGGCTAAGGGACGAGACCGATGAGTTCGATCAATCGACGCGACTTCGGTATCGCCGTGGTCGCGGCCATGCTGCTTCCTGTCACGGCGGCCCGTGCCGAAGACGTCGCGGTCCACATCGACAACTTCTCGTTCGCGCCGAACCAGCTCGACGTGAAGGTCGGCACCACCGTGACCTGGACCAACCGCGACGACATCCCGCACACCGTGGTGTGCGCGGGCAAGTTCCGCTCCAAGGCCATGGATACCGACGGCACCTTCTCGTTCACCTTCACGGAGCCCGGCGAGTACAAGTATTTCTGCTCGCTGCATCCGCACATGACAGGCAGTGTCAAGGTTGGGTAACGTGATCACCCATACAATCACAACCATGCCCGGCCGGTGGCCCTCCGCCCCCGGCCGGGCACAAGCCGTCTCTCGACATGCCGGGCAGGACACGATGGTTGTCAACGCGTCGCAAGACGATCCCGAAAAGGCGCGGCGCTTCCGCGAAACGGCGCTGCCGTACCTTGACGACGCCTATACCCTGGCGCGCTATTTGCTGCGCGATGCCGCCGACGCCGAGGATGCTGTGCAGGAATGCTATCTGCGCGCCTACAAGCATTTCGACAGCTACCGTGGACCCGCGATGAAGCCGTGGCTGTTCGCGATCCTGCGCAATGTCTGCCGCGCCGAATATGCCCGCCGCAAGACCGCCCCAACCGCGGTCGAGGAGCTGCCCGAGGGCGGCGATCAGACCCCGATTTGGAACGAGGCGCCGGAGACGCCGGAAAAGCTGCTGCTGCGCCGTTTCGACGGCGACACCGTGCGCAAGCTGATCGCGGCGCTCGCCGAGCCGTTCCGCGAGACCTTTGTGCTCAGGGAAATCCAGAATCTTTCTTACCGCGAGATCGCCGATGTCGCCGCCGTGCCTGTCGGCACCGTGATGTCCCGCCTCGCACGCGCCCGCGCCATGCTGCGATCGGCCTGGCTCGCGGAACAGGAGCAAGTGAAATGAACTGCGAGGAAGCCGAAGTGCTGATCCACGCGCTGATCGACGGCGAACTCGATGCCGGCCATGCGCGCGAAGTGGAAGCCCATGTCGAGGGGTGCGCGCATTGCGCCGCTCTCATGAAGGAATATCAGGAGATCCGCCAGGCGATCGCCGAGAGCGACGTGCGCTACAAGGCGCCGCTGGAGCTGCGCCGCAAGATCGAGAAGGCGTTGCCGCAGCCGCAGGCGGCGCCGACCCGGCGCTCGGTGCTGCGCGGCTTCGCGATGGGCTCTGCGGTGTCGGCGATGGCGGCGACCGGCCTCGTCGCGATCGTGCTGCGCAATGACGACGAGCAGCGCATCGAGAACGAGGTGGTGTCTGCGCATCTGCGCTCGTTGCAGGCCGGCCACCTCATCGACGTGGTCTCGACCGATCAGCATACGGTCAAGCCTTGGTTCAACGGCAAGCTAGACGTCTCGCCGCCGGTGATCGATCTCACCGCGCAGGGCTTTACGCTGATCGGCGGCCGGCTCGACTACGTCAACGCCCGCGAGATCGGCGCCGTGGTCTACAAGCGGCGTCAGCACGTCATCAACCTGTTCGTGGCGCAGACCGCGAGCACCGAACGGAAGACCGCGAAGATCTCGACGCTGCAGGGCTTCAACATCCGGCGCTGGAGCGACCGCGGCCTGAATTACTGGGCGGTCAGCGATCTCGGCGCCGACGAGCTGACCGAGTTCGGCGACAAGTTCGAGAGCGCGATGCACGCGAACAAGGAAGGGTGAGACCTTGTAGCCCGGATGCAGCGCAGCGAAATCCGGGAACGGTCTCGCAAGGATCGAGAACCCCGGATGTCGCTTCGCTTCATCCGGGCTACGGATGCGAGCTTACGCCGACTTGCGCACCGCATTGTCGACCAGCGTCTTGCCGAGCGACCAGATCGCGCCGGGGACCTTGTGACTGCCGGCGATCACGTCGTCGAACGACTTCTCGATCCAGCTGCAGTCCTCTTCGGTGATCATGAGCGGCGGCAGCAGCTTGATGGTGTGGAGGCCGTGGCCGGCGACCTGGGTCAGGATCTTGTGATCCTTGAACAGCGGCACCGTGATCAGCTGGCAGAACAGACCCTTGTTGGCGGTCTCAAGCAGGTTCCACGACGCCTTGAGCCGCAGCGATTTCGGCGGCCCGAACTCGACGCCGATCATCAGGCCCTTGCCGCGGACTTCCTTCATCAGTTCATAGCCCGGCACCATGCGGGTCAGCGCGAGGCGGAGCTCGGCGCCACGTTTGGCGGCGTTCTCGACGAGCTTCTCGGCCTTGATGACATCGAGCGTCGCGATGCCGGCGGCCATCGCCAGATCGTTCTTGGCGAAGGTCGAACCGTGCACGACGGCGCGGTCCATCTGGTTGAAGATCTTGTCGAAGATGCTCTTGCGCGTCAGCAGCGCGCCGATCGGCACGTGGCCGCCGGAGAGCGCCTTCGCCAGCAGCACCATGTCGGGCTCGATGCCCCAGTGCTCGATCGCAAGGAACTTACCGGTGCGGCCGATGCCGGTCTGGATCTCGTCGGCGATGAACAGCGTGCCGTATTTGCGGCACAGCGCCAGCGCGCCGGGCAGGAACTCGTCGGTGGGCATGTTGACGCCCTTGCCCTGGATCGGCTCGACGATGAAAGCGCCAACCTGGCGCGACGACAGCGCTTTTTCGAGCGCTTCGAGGTCGTTGAACGGGATCGGGGTGCAGCCCGGCAGCAGCGGCTCGAAGCCGCTGCGGAAATTCGAATCATCGGTCAGCGACAGCGCGCCGTAGGACAGGCCGTGGAACGAATGCCCGCAATAGACGATACCGGGACGGCCGGTCGCGCCGCGCGCGAACTTGATCGCCGCTTCGACGGTTTCGGCACCGGAATTGGCGAAAAACACCTTGTCCAGATATGGGACATATTCCAAAAGCCGTTCCGCGAGCACGCCGGCGAGCGTCGAGACGTCGAGTTGCACGAGATTCGGCAGATCGGCGTCGAGCACGCTCTTCAGCGCCTTGCGCAGGTCCGGATGATTGCGACCAATCGCAAAAACGCCAAATCCGCTCAATAGATCGAGGTAACGAGCCCCCTGACGATCGAAGAGGTATTGGCCTTGCCCCTTTTGGAAGCCGACGTCGTAGCCGATGGTCTTGAGGACGCGAACGAGCTGCTCGTTGAGGTGACGCGTGTGCATGGCACCGCGCTGCCCCTCGCGCTCCACAAAAATCTCGGAAACGTCTAAATTGGAACTTACCATTCGTTACATACGTCGGTTGATGGCCATCTCGTCAACTTAAAACGCTCGCTAGCGGCGTTTTGACCCCCGCTCGGATCGTCTAGTTAAGCACAGGTTTGGACCATGTTGCACTGCCCAAGAACTTTCGCGCGTACAATAGCCTTTTCAGGTTTATTTTTGGCCACCGTATTATCACCGGCACTTGCAGCGGACCCGACCGGCGACTGGAAGGTCGCAGACGGTGTCGCCACCATCCGCGTCGCCCAGTGTAATGGCAGCATGTGGGGTGCGGTGTCCTGGGAAAAAACCCCCGGCGGCAAGGATAAGAACAATCCCGATCCGGCGAAGCAAAGCAGGCCGACGCTCGGCATGCCGATCCTGATCGACATGAAGAAGAAGGCCGGTGCCGACGCGTGGGAAGGCCAAGTCTACAACGCGAAGGACGGCCAGCTCTACAGCTCGACCATCAAGCCCGTCAGTACCGATCAACTCGAGATCCAGGGCTGCGTGCTCGGCTTCCTGTGCGGCGGCGAGACCTGGACCCGCGTCGGTCCGCCGATCCCGGTCAGCGTCGCCGGCAACCCTCCTGCCGCAGGCAGCCCCGCTGCGAAGGGCGCCCTGCCCAAATCGGCAGCGCCGCAAAAGACCACCGGCGCCGTGGCGCCTGCCACCAGGCCGGGTCAAAAGCAGGCAGCCAATGCCCCAGGCAACGCCAATGCGTCGGCTGACACCGTGGGCGATATCTGCCTGCTCCCCGACATCGCGCGACCGACGCATTGACGGAGGGCAGCTGCCGACGCCGCACGCGGTCGCGCGCGACCCTGCTAGGTGCTTCGTTGGCGCGTCCCTGAAATCACGGCTCGGCGGCGCCTGCCGCCAAGCCGGACCGACAGCAGATCGCCTGCGCGTCAGGTGACGTCGTTGGCGATATCCTCTTCCTTGAGGGCTTCGCGCGGCTTGCCCATCAGCGCCGGCTGGAACAGCAACACCGCCGCGAGCGTGGTGACGAGCGAGAGCGCAAGCAGCTTGCCCATGCTCGCAGTGCCGGGATGACTGGACAGCCACAGGCTGCCGAACGCGGTCGCCGTGGTCAGCGCGCTGAAAAAGATCGCACGCGTCAGGCTCGACTGCAGCAGGTTTGTCCTGCCCTGCCGCCACGCCGTGACATAGTAGATCTTGAACGCGACGCCGACGCCGAGCAACAGCGGCAGCGCGACGATGTTGGCGAAGTTGAGCGGCAGTCCGATCAGCACGCAGATCTCCAGCGTGACGATACCGGCGACCAGGAGCGGCACCAGCGTCATCAGCACGTCGACGACGCGGCGCAGCGTCAGCCACAGCAACAGGCCGATCGTGACCAGCGCCAGGATGCCGGCGTGGATGAACGCGTTCACGATGACATCGCCCGACTTCAGGATCGAGACCGGTCCGCCGATCGCGGTCGGCTCGGCGGCGAGCACGGCGTCGGCAAAGCGGCGCAGATTGTCGTTGTCGTTGGGATCGCCCTTCGGCTCGACCTCGACACGCATCAGGCCGTCCTTGGTCTTCCAGCTCTCGACCAGTTCCGGCGGCAGGTTCTGCAGCGTGACGGTCTGGGCCTGCAGCGTGTTGCGGAGCTGGTCGAACACGATCTTCATCGGCGCGACGAAGACGTCCTGCGCCTTGTCGCGGATGGCCTGGTTCGAATCGGCCAGCTTCTGCAGGGCGTCGGCCAGCCGGCGCGCGGCAACCGCGCCCGCCCCCTTGCCGTCGCCCGCCGTCCTGCGCAGGCTGTCGACCGAGCTCTTCAGCGACTCGACGTTCTCCTGATCCGACGGCGCCGGATCGACCGAGTCAGGGTTGAGCGCGGGTCCGAGCATCTTGGCGGCCTGCGCGATCAGCTTCAGCTTGGCCGGCTGATCATCAGGCACGAAGCTGTCGAGCGACATCACGCGCGACACTTCCGGCAGCTTCTCGAGCTTGGCCTCGATCTTCTTGGCGTCGGCCTCCGAGCGCGTCATCACGTTGATGGCGTTGGCGCCGGTGTTCGGATCGTTTCTCAGGTCGAGGAAGGTCGCGATCGATTCCGCGTGCTTGTTGCGCAGATTGATCGGGTTGAAGTCGAACTTCATGTAGTGCAGCAGCGGCAGGCCCGCGACCGTGACCAGGATCGTGCCGACGATGATCGGGACGCGATGCTTTTCGAGGAAGTGATCGAGCGGCGCCAGGAAGGCGTAGCCGACCGGCTCCTTCTCGCCGGGCGGATTGAGCAGGTCGAGCAGCGCCGGCAGCACCGTGATGCTGGTGATGAAGGCCACCAACATGCCGGCACCCGCGATCTTGCCGAGCTCCGAGATGCCCTTGTAGTCGGTCGGCAGGAAGCACAGGAAGCCGGCGGCGGTCGCCATCGCCGCGAGCGACAGCGGCACCGCCGAGCGGCGCGCGGCGTTTTCCAGCGCAAGCGTCAGATTGTCGTTCTTGTAACGCTCGGAGCGGTAGCGGACGCTGAACTGAATGCCGAAGTCGACGCCGAGACCAACGAACAGCACCGCGAAGGCGATCGAAAGCAGGTTCAGCGATCCGACCATCATCAGGCCGACCGCCGTGGTGATGGCAAGGCCGATGAACAGGTTCACGAACACCGCGAAGATGATCTTGCCGGAATGCAGCGCCATCCAGAGGATGATCAGCACGATCACCACGGTGCCGATGCCGTTGCGGATCGCGCCGTCCTGCACGGTGGCGTATTCCTCGTTGGCGATCGGCACGGGTCCGGTCAGGCGGACGCGCGCGTGATACTCGGTCGGGAATTTCAGGTCGGCCGCCGCCTGCCGGATCGCATCGGTTGCGTCCTTGCCCGGCTCCAGCGCCGAATAGTCGATGATCGGCTTGATCTCGATGAAGGCGCGCTTGTCCGAATCGGTCAGCGGCTTGTCGCTGGTGAGCTCGCGCCAGGAGAAGGTCGCATTGCCCTTGGCGAGGACGGTCTCGACGGTCTCGGAGATCAGGTTGAAGGGCGGAGCGGCATTGTCGAGCTTGACCTGTCCGCGCTTGACGCCGGCAAGGCCGGTTTCGAGCGCACCGGTCAGTCCGCGAATCGAAGGGTCGCCGGCCATGATCTCGATCAGCGGCGCGGCCGATTCGAGCTGGCCCGTGACCTTGCCGACCTCTTCGGTCGGCAGGAACAGCAAGCCGTTCTTCTCGAAGAATTCGCCGGAGCCCAGCGCGGTGATCGCCTCGAAGTTCTTCTTGTCGGCCTGCAGCTTCGCGGTGAGCGCCTTCGCCGCGGAGCTGGTCAGCTCGGGCGTCGCGGCCTCGACGACAGCCAGGATCAGCCGCTCGCGATCAAAGGCTTCCTCGAACTGGTTGTCCCGCTTGCGCCAATCCAGATCCGGCGAGATCAGCTTGTTGATGTCGGTGTTGATCGAGAAGTTGCGGGCCGTGTAGAAGCCGGCGCCGATCGACAGCAGCACCGAGAGAATGACAACCGGAAGGGCAAAACGCGTACAGGTCCTAACAACGGAGACGACAATATTTGTCAGCACTTCGTTTCTTTCTAATCTCGGGGAAGCATGGCCGAAAACGCCCGCTCTGTAGCGGAGTTCCCGGGACCGATCTAATGTTGTTTTGGTTATCTTCCTCGATGAGATGGCGAGGAAGTTCCAAACCACAGGAACGGCCACGAGTGGCCGGTATAAACCGCAGGAGTGGGCGATAAAGTGACGAACAAGTGAGGGAGACGGACGGTCGCAGGATCCGGAATCCACACTATATTACCTCAAACCTCCCACCCCACTTGCCGCCCAACCGCTCGAAGCGCTACCTTTTTGCCACAAATCCCTGTATTTCCATGCCCTTGAGGGCGCGGATTACGTGCAGGACCTGAGATGGTGCGGACATTGCAACTGAAGTTGCGGCGTCCGACCGGGCGGGGTCGTTGCCGAAATGGCCGCAGGCGTGAATCGAGATTGGTGCAATTTGCGTAACGGGAGACCTATGGAAGTGTTTCTTGCTCAGCCGCGCGGCTTCTGCGCGGGCGTTGTGCGTGCGATCGAAATCGTCGAACGCGCGCTGCAGAAGTATGGCCCGCCGGTCTATGTCCGCCACGAGATCGTTCACAACAAATACGTGGTCGAAAGCCTGAAGAAGAAGGGCGCGATCTTCGTCGAGGACCTGTCGGAAGTGCCGGCCAAGGCGGTGACCGTCTTCAGCGCCCATGGCGTCGCCAGGAGCGTCGAGGAGGAGGCGGAGGCCCGCGACCTGCCCGTGCTCAATGCCACCTGCCCGCTCGTCACCAAGGTCCACAACCAAGGCAAGCGCTATATCTCGCGGGGCCGCGCCCTGATCCTGATCGGGCATGCCGGCCATCCCGAGGTCGAGGGAACCATGGGCCAGGTTCCGGGACCGGTCCTGCTGGTCCAGAGCGTTCAGGATGTGGCGGAATTGCGGCTGCCGACCGACACCCCGGTCGCCTATATCACCCAGACCACCCTGTCCGTGGACGACACCAAGGACATTATCGCGGCCCTTCAGGCAAAATTTACAGATATTCAAGGCCCGGACATCAGGGATATCTGCTATGCGACACAGAACCGCCAATCTGCGGTAAGGGACCTGAGTAAGCTGGTGGATGTCATTTTGGTGGTGGGGGCCGCCAATAGTTCCAACTCGAACAGGCTTCGTGAGATCGGCACCGAGGTTGGTGTCGCGAGTTATCTCATTGCCGATGGGAGCGAGCTCAACCCGGATTGGCTGAAGGATGCGAAGGCCGTCGGCATTACGGCGGGTGCATCGGCACCTGAGGTTTTGGTCGACGATGTCATCGAGGCCCTGCGGCGCATCGGACCGGTGTCGGTCTCGGTCGTTCCGGGCCGAGAAGAGAATATCGAATTCCGGCTGCCGGCCGAACTGACTGCGGGCTGATCTGAACCCACTTCCCTTTGATAAGTGCAGAAAGAAAATCGTCTAATGGCTATACCGTTCTTCAAGGAAATGCGTATCGGCGGTTATCTGATCAAGCAGAAGCTGCTTGGCCGCAAACGCTATCCGCTCGTGCTGATGCTGGAACCCTTGTTCCGTTGCAACCTCGCCTGCGTCGGCTGCGGCAAGATCGATTATCCCGACGCGATCCTCAACCGCCGCATGACCGCGCAGGAATGCTGGGACGCCGCCGATGAATGCGGCGCGCCGATGGTGGCTATCCCGGGCGGCGAGCCGCTGATCCACAAGGAGATCGGCGAGATCGTGCGCGGCCTCGTGGCGCGCAAGAAGTTCGTCTCGCTGTGCACCAATGCGCTGCTGCTCGAGAAGAAGCTCGATCTGTTCGAGCCGTCGCCCTATTTGTTCTTCTCGGTGCATCTCGACGGCCTGAAGGACCATCACGACAAGGCGGTGTCGCAGAAGGGCGTGTTCGATCGCGCCGTCTCCGCGATCAAGGCGGCCAAGGCGCGCGGCTTCACGGTCAACGTCAACGCCACCATCTTCGACGGCCACCCGGCCGAGGAGATCGCAAAATTCCTCGACTTCACGACCGAGCTCGGCGTCGGCGTCTCGATGTCGCCGGGTTACGCCTATGAGCGCGCGCCCGACCAGGAGCACTTCCTGAACCGCACCAAGACCAAGAAGCTGTTCCGCGACGTCTTTGCGCTCGGCAAGGGCAAGAAGTGGAACTTCATGCATTCCGGCCTGTTCCTCGACTTCCTCGCCGGCAACCAGGAATACGAGTGCACGCCCTGGGGCATGCCGGCGCGCAACATCTTCGGCTGGCAGAAGCCCTGCTATCTGCTCGGTGAAGGCTACGCCAAGACCTTCAAGGAGCTGATGGACACCACCGATTGGGAGACCTACGGCACGGGCAAGTACGAGAAGTGCGCCGACTGTATGGCCCATTGCGGTTACGAGCCGACCGCGGCGACCGCTGCGATCAACAATCCGCTGAAGGCGATGTGGGTCGCGCTGCGCGGCATCAAGACCACTGGCCCGATGGCGCCGGAGATCGACATGTCCAAGCAGCGTCCGGCGCAGTACATCTTCGCCGAGCAGGTCCAGAAGAAGCTCTCGGAGATCCGCCGCGACGAGGCGGCGGCCGGCGCTGCCAAGCAGCAAGCGAAGGCTTCCACCGCCGCCTGATGTGAGCGGAGAGCAGAAAGTTGAAGGGCCCCGGTTCAGCGAAGCGGGGCCCTTTTTTCTTCGATCAGGATGCCGCCTGCTCTTGCCGGGTTCGCAGCAGCAGCTGTTCGATCTCTGCGGCGCGCGGAGCGCTGAGTGTGCCACGCTCGATCCCGAGCGGGACGTTGCGCAGGGCCAGTTCGCGATACAACGCGCCCGAGGCGGGAAAGCGCTCGTCCAGGGCCCGCAGATGCTTGACGATCGTACCAACGTCGCCGCGCGCCACGCAGCCACCCATGCCGTTGGCGAGGCCGCCGTCGAGAACGGCCGCGACCGTCCCCCGCAGCAGCGGCATCATGGCGCGCAGCGCATCAGCCTCGCTGGCGCCGAAACTCTTCCAGAGCTCGACGCCCTCCTTGAGCAGCGCGATCAGGAACGGGCCGACATAGTAGGCCGAGGCATGATAGATCGCCCGCACGCCGGCCGGCAGCGCCAGCGGTTCGCACCCGATGCTGGTGGCGAGCCGCTCGAGGTCGTGCCGGAAGCCGCCTTCAGCCTCAATGCCGACGGTGCATCCGCGCAGCCCCTCAAGCGCGACGTCGGGATCTGCAAACATCTGCATTGGATGAAATCCGCCGGTTGCGGCGCCCGCGGACCGCGCTTGATCGAGCGCCGCCAGTTCGGTCGCGCCGCTGCAATGGACCACGCGGTGACGCGGCTCCCAGCGCAGACCGCGGCAGACCGGCAGGATCGCGTCGTCGCTCACCGTGAGGAAAACCATGTCGCAGCTGTCCACGACCTGTTGCGCGTCGGTCATCGGCCGTGCCGACGGGATGCGGGATCCGAGACGCTGCGCGGCATCGAGGCCGCGGTTGTAAAAGGCCGCGACGTTCAGATCCGCGCGGGCGAACGCCGGCGCGAGCGTCTGCGCCACGCGGCCCGCGCCGATGAAGCCGATCCGCAACGCCGCCGGCGACGTGCTCATTGTGCGTAGCTCCCGTCGATGCGATCGAGCCTGCGCCGCAGCGCCGGCCATTCCAGCAGGCCGTAACCGGCTTGCAGATTTTGCGCCGCTTCGTTCAGCACCGGATTGGTGTCGCGCTCATTGTCCAGCGTGATCTCGGTGCCGGCAAAGCAGGTCACCGTATTGCCGATCGCCAGCTCGGTCGGCGCATGCAGCGGCCGGCCGCAGCCGAGTGCATCGACCTGGATCCGGCAGGCCTGCTCCAGCCAGTAGATCGCATTGAACGCCTGCGGAATCGTGTTGCCACAGACCAGCAGGCCGTGATTGCGCAAGACCAGCACGTTGTTGCGACCGAGATCGGCGACGACCCGGTCGCATTCGTCGCGATCGATCGCCGGTCCCTCGAAGTCGTGATAGCCGATCCGCCCGTGAAACCGCATTGCCGTCTGCGACAGCGGAAGCAGCCCTTCGGCAAGCGTGCTGACCGCGGTCCCTGCCCGGGTGTGGGTATGCAGAACGCATTTCACGTCGGGCCGCGCGCGATGGATCGGGGCATGCAGATAGAAGCCGGCCACGTTGACGTTGTAGCCGTGGTCAGGCTGCAGCAAGGTCCGGCCCTCGATGTCGATCTTGACGAGGCTCGACGCCGTGATCTCCTCGTAGAGCATGCCGTACGGATTGATCAGATACCGATCGTCATGCCCCGGGACCTGCGCGCTGATGTGGTTGTAGATCAGGTCGGTCATTCCATAGAGCGCGACCAGGCGGTAGCACGCCGCGAGATCGACCCGCATCGCCCACTCCTCTTCTCCGACGATCGCCCTGACATCGTTGACGGCACAGACTTCGGTCTGACGCATATGACTGGACCCTAGTGACCGATGACGGAGGCGCGTTCGACGATCTTGCCAAGGCCTTCCGACGACGGAAGCGCGCCGAACACATGCATCCCGTCCGCGCCAAGCCTGGATTGCACGAAGAGATCGGCCGCGGTGGCATCGCCGTGCCGCAACATCTCGGCCGCCTGCAACGCATGTGCCATGCGGGTGACCAGCGCCCTCGCATGCCCGTCGTCCGGATATCGTGCCAGCAAGCGATCCGCGAGGTCGTCCGTGCACCGGTCATAGACCGCATTGCGGCCCCTGCTCGCACGCAGTTCGTCGACGAACGCGTCCCGGCAATTTGCATCCCGCTGCATGGCCCGCAGCACGTCCTTGCACATCATGTTGGAGGTGCCTTCCCAGATCGAGTTCAGCGGCGCCTCGCGATAGAGCCGCGCCATCGCATTCTCCATGATGAAGCCGTTGCCGCCATGCACCTGCAGGCACTCGTAGGTGAAAGCCGGCGCACGCTGGCAATTCCAGAACTTCACCACGGGGGTCGCGACCCGCGCCAGCAGCCGCTCGTGCTCGCTCGTCTGCAGGCCGTCGGTCGCACGCGCGACGCGAAATGCGCCCAGCATCGCCGCCTCGCTCTCGAGTGCGAGATCGGCAAGCACGTTGCGCTGCATCGGGAGCTCGGCCATCGGTTTGCCGAACGCGGTTCGCGTTTGCGCGTGGTTCAGTGCCAGGCTCAACGCCTGCCGCATCAGACCGGCGGAGCCAACCGCAAAATCCAGCCGCGTCAAATGCGCATGCGAAAGGATCTCCGCGATGCCGCGGCCTTCCTCACCGACCAGGATCGACCACGTATCGTGATACTCGATCTCGCTCGACGCGTTCGAGCGGTTGCCGCACTTGTCCTTCAAGCGCTGAATGTGGATGCGGTTGGCGCTGCCGTCCGGCAGCAGGCGCGGCACGAACAGGCAACTGACGCCGGATTGGGTGCGCGCCAGCGTGTAGAAGCCGTCGGCGACCGGCACCGAGAAAAACCATTTGTGGCCGGTGATCGCATAGATCTCGCCATGCACGCCGCGCTCGACGAAGCGTGCGGTGGTCTGGGTTTCACGCAGATCGGAGCCGCCCTGCTTCTCGGTCATCGCATAGCCGATCACCGCCGCGCGCTTGGCCTCGATCGGAAGCCGGCGCGGATCGTAATCCGCCGCCAGCGTTCGCTCCCGCCACAGACTGAATTGCGGCTTGCCGGCAAACCCGGCGATCGCGGCGTAAGCCATCCCGGTCGGGCAACCGACCCCGTTCTCGATCTGATTCCAGAGATAGCTCAGCGCCGCGCGCGCCAAATGGCCATGTGGCTCGCGCGTCGACCAGGCCAGGCTATGGACCTCGCTCTGGAACGCCAGCGCCATCAATTGATGCCACGCCGGATGAAATTCGACCCAATCATTGCGGTTGCCATACCGGTCGTGGGTCAAGAGCTTCGGTTCGTGCTCGTTGGCAAGCCGCGCAGCCTCCTGCACAGCTTCGCTGCCGGCATGGGCTCCGAGCGCGGAAAGCTTGTCTCTTGCCCACGGCACGGTCTTTGCGATCACGGCGCTCAACGCGCGGTCGTCATCGAACGCGTTGAAGCCTGTGGCCGGCCGCGCCTGATTGCGGACTTCATGCGTCGCAAATGGACTGGCTTTCGCTTCCGCGACGGCAACCGGCTGGACACGCGCATTCATGCGAGGGCTCCCGATACGAGTGTCAATTCAGGCGCGGGATGGCGAAACAGCATGCGCGCGGAAAGCCCCGCGATCGTCTGAGCGATCGCCTTTGCCGCGTCGGAGTCCGGGGCTGCTTCGGGCGCCAGCGGACCAACCAGCGCCTCCATGAAAGCGCCGGCCACGCAGGATGCCGCGACATTCGCATCGATCTCGACGAACTCGCCGCTCGCAATGCCGCGCCGGACCAGCCTTGCGATCTGGTCGGCCAGGGCCGCCCGGTATTTCAGGCGCGCTGCGTCGATCTCGGGCTCACAGGGTTCGGCGATCAACGCATAGGCCAGACGGCGGCCGCGCATCGCCCGGACCGAGAAGGTGTAGATCGCGTCCACCAGACACTGGGACGCGGATCCCTCCGCCTCGACGATCGCGGCGACAACGGCCACCTCGCGCTCGGAAACCAGGGCGAGCACCTGCGCGTACAGGTCCGCCTTCGAGTCGAAGTAGCGATACACGCTGCCCGTGGCCACGCCGGCCCGTGAGGCGATCAGGGCGATCTGGGCGTCCTTCCACCCACTCAACGCCACCGCCTCGCGGGCGGCATCCAGAATGCGGGCCTTGGTCTCGACGAGCTGGTTGAGGCGAACCGCGGCGATTGCCATAATGAACCTTAATTCATGAATACAGGATCACAATTCATATTCGATTGGATTGCGGTATCTGTCAAGCATCCACGGGGCAGCCCAAGGTCGCAGGACGGCGCACACCCCCGCGGACGCGCGGCCGGGTTTGCAGGACCAATGATCGTCGGAGACTTGCAGTGCTTCGCACAGGCAGGAACAGGGCTTCGAGGTCACCCGCCCCCAAGCCGGCAAATGCGCGCCCGGCAAATCGCCCGCTGATATACGGAACCCGGACCGGTGTGGCCTCGAGCCAAACCATCAGGCACCAAAGCAAAAGGCCCGATCGCGATGCGATCGGGCCTTTATTTTTGAATTTTTGAGCTTGATTGTTTTGAGCCTGGTGCGGCGAGCAACGCCGTCCCGGCCCGGGACAGTTGGATCAGGCCGCCTTCGCCACCAGGACGTCTTCCACCGGCATCAGCACGTCGTTGCCGAGCAGAAAGCTGCGACAGCTGCGCAGCGAGCGCAACGCGCGGTTGAAATCGATTCCGGTCGACACCAGCGCCCGCAGCGTCCGCGGGTTGCGCACGATGCCGCGCAGCACCTTGCGCAGGTCGATGTCGCCGTTCGGCTTCACCGCGGATTTCGCAAGCTCGGGCAGCGCCCGGTGCGCGGGATCGCTGATCACGCGCAGCGCGGCGAACGGAACGCCCGCCTTGGCGGCATAGGCTGCCGCGATATGGCTTTCCATGTCGACTGCGGCTGCGCCCGTCATCGAGCGCAGCGCGGCCTTGCAGGCCTTCGCCGCGATCACCTCTTCGACGCCGGCAAGCCCGCCGCGGACGATTCTGCGGCGCTTCAGCGCGGCGCTGGCGATCATCTCTTCGTTCAGGGCGGATGCTGCCAGGAAACGGGTATCGCCGGACATCACTTCCGTCGCAACCACGACGTCGCCCGACTTCAGCGACGGATCGAGTCCGCCTGCCACGCCGAACGAAATCACGCCACGGAAGGTCGTCGGATCCAGCGTCGCCAGCAATTCACGCAGCTGCTGCGGATCGCTCGAGCTGCAAATCACGATCATGCCGGGACCCGCTGCGATACGGGCCTCCTGCACCAATCCAGTCACGATCAATACCGGCCGAGGATCAATTCTACTGCCCACGGTCTCGGCGGCCCCCGCCTCAACAATCACATCCCGACCCCTACCACCCTGCTATTGGTGCTTCTCAAATTCCGATACCGCGCCAGCGCCCAGAGCGGAAAGAACTTCGAGTAGCCATGATATCGCAAGTAAAATACCCGCGGAAACCCCGTAGCTGTGTATCGCTGCTCGTCCCACAGCCCTTTTTCCGTCTGTGTTGCCTTTAGGTACTCCACCCCCCGCGCAACGGCGGGATTTTCGACCTCTCCGGCCGCCATTAATCCAAGCAAAGCCCATGCCGTCTGCGAGGAGGTCGACGGCGCAACTTCATAACCCTTGTAATCCAGCCGGTAGCTGACGGCGTCCTCGCCCCAGCCGCCGTCCTGATTCTGGACCGACGCCAGCCAATCGACCGCTTTCCGAATCATCGGGTCGTTGCGATCGACCCCTGCGACATTTAGCGCACAGAGCACCGACCAGGTCCCGTAGACGTAATTCAGGCCCCAGCGGCCGTACCAGGAGCCCTCGGCCAGCTGGGTGCGGCGCAGATAGGCAATACCGTCGGCCATCGCCTTGTTGCTCTCGGCGGTCTCGCCGAGCTGGCCCAGCATCGAGATGCAGCGCGCCGTGACATCCTCGGTCGGCGGATCGAGCAATGCGCCGTGATCGGAGAACGGGATGTTGTTGAGGTAATATTCGAGGTTATTGACGTCGAACGCTGCCCAACCGCCGTCACGGCTCTGCAGCCCCTCGATCCACTCGCGGCCGCGCGCGATCGCCTCGTCATATTCCTCGGTTCCGCTATGGCGCCGCACGCGGTCCATCGCCATCACGACCACAGCGGTGTCGTCGAGATCGGGATAGTGATCGTTGTTGTACTGGAACGCCCAGCCGCCGGGGCGGACACCCGGCGCCTTGACCGCCCAGTCGCCCTTCAGCTCCAGCACCTGGCGCGGCTTCAGCCAGTCGAGCCCCTGCTTGGCCTTGGCGAGCGTATCCTCGCCGCCCGCTTCCTGCAGCGCATGACAGGTCAGCGCGGTGTCCCACACCGGCGAGACGCAGGGCTGGCAATAGGCCTCGTGCTCGCCGACCACCAGCAGCTTGTCGATGCCGCGGCGGGTGATGGCGCGCGGCGGGAAATTCTCGTCCTTGCCGAGCGCCTCATACATCATGACGATGTTGGCCATCGGCGGATAGATCGCACCCATGCCGTCTTCGCCGTTCAACCGCTCTTCGGTGAAGGCGAGCGCGGCGTCGATCGCGCGCTGGCGCAGGCGCTTCGGAAACATCGGCTCGATCACGCGCAGCACGGCGTCGAGCGAGCGGAACAGATAGAACCAGCTCGCGCTCTGATGCGGCGCCTTCGGCGCCATGCGGACCGATTTCGGATCCTCCAGGAACAATTCGTCGATGCCGACGCCCTTCGGATTCTTGGCACGCGGCTTCAGCGCGGCGAGCACCATCAGCGGCACCATGGTGGTGCGCGCCCAGTAGGAGATCTTGTTGATGTGGAACGGCGACCACATCGGCAGCAGCGTGATCTCGATCGGCAGCACCGGCGTCGCGCGCCAGGTCACGACACCATAGAGCGCAAGCAGGAAGCGCGTGAACACGTTGCTGCCCGAAGCCCCGCCGCGCGAACGGATCGCCTCGCGCGCCCGCACCATGTGCGGCGCGTCGACGGAATCGCCGATCATCTTCAGCGCGAAGTACGACTTCACGCTGGCGCTCATGTCGAACGGGCCATCATGCACCAGCGGCCAGCCGCCATGCGCGCCCTGGACGCGGCGCAGATAGTTGCCGAGCTTGGCCTCCAGCGCGGCGTCGACGGGCTCGGCCAGATAGTGACGCAGCAGGATGTACTCGGCCGGAATGGTGCTGTCGGCCTCGAGCTCGAACACCCAATGCCCGTCGGACTGGCGGTAGCCGAGCAGCGCTTCGGTTGCCTTGGAGATGCTCTTCTCCAGCGCGACCGGATCAACTGCGACGCCGTGATCTCTCGAAAGCATTTCGCTCGATGTCCTCTTCAATGCGGGCCGGCTGATCGAAAGCCGCGGCCCGCTTAACAGGTCGAATTTAACGCCTGGCCAGAACCAGATCTGCGGCGCGATCACCCGATCGCACCGACCCCTCGATGGTTGCCGGCAACCCGGTAGCAGTCCAGTCGCCGGCAAGGAACAGGTTTTTTTGCGCCGTGGCGGGCCCCGGACGCAGGGCGTTCTGTTCCGGTGTCGCCTCAAATGTGGCGCGGCGCTCGCGCACGATCTGCCACGGCGGCAAGTCGCCGGAAACGCCGGATGCCTTGCAGATATCCCGCCAGATCGCCTGCGCGAGCTCCTCGCGCGGCATGTCGACCAGGTGGTCGCCGTTGCTGATCGTCACCGACAGCCGCTGCGGGAACGCGAACAGCCACTCCACGAGGCCACCGACCACGCCGAGGATGGGCGCGGCGTCGCGCGGCGGATCGACGCGGAAATGCGCATTCACGATGGCGCGGAATTTGGTCGGGGTTTTCAGGCCGGGCAGCAGAGATGCCGCGGCGCGCGGCGGCACCGCAAGCACGACGGCATCGTCGGCCGCCAGCGTGATCTTGTCACCGCCGCCGAAGTCGAGCTCACTGATGCGATCACCCGACATGCCAAGCGTACGCAATTCGTGACTGAACTGGACGCTGTGGCCCCGCTCCTGCAGCAACTTCACGGCCGGCTCGATCAGCACCGAGCTCAGGCCATCACGCGCGATCAGCGGACGGCAGGCCTGACCGCCGGCCAGCAACGTCTCGCGCACGATGGCGCCGGCAAGCCCGGCCGAGCCCTCCGGTGGATCGACGTTCAATGCGGCGAGCAGCAGCGGCTGCACCAGGCGGTCATACAGCGTGCCCTTACAGGGAATGGTGTTGCCGACCAGCGCATCGGTGCCGGCCCAGGTCAGCGGCGCCAATGCGAGATAATCGCGCAGGGTGGTGTCCGGGACGCGGCGCGCCTCGTCGAACACCCATAGCGGCAGGCGGGAATCGCCGAGGTCGAGCTGCCAGCGCTGGCCGGAGGCAAGATCGACGAACGGAAACTGCGCGCGCGCCGGTCCCACGAGGCCGGCCTCGGTGCCGATCGAACGCGCGTAGCTCAGCGCGTGGCGATTGCCCGACAGCATCAGGTGGTTGCCATTGTCGATCGTGAGATTGGTGGCGGCGTCGAAATAGGAGCGGCAGCGGCCGCCGGCCTGCTGCGTCGCTTCGTGGACGGCAACCTTGTAGCCGCCATTGGCGAGCCGCACGGCCGCGGAGAGGCCGGAGATACCGGCACCGATGATATGAACGGTCTTTTGCATCAGATGATCGCGTAACGAAGAAGAATGCCAATCTTGGCGGCCTTGGACACACGCACCGGCTCACGCGGAGCGGCGAAGCCGCGCGCGATCAGGAGATCGAGGATCGCGCGGTAGTATTTCGACATGATCCGCGGCGCGCGCACGGCGCGGCGCGAATTGCGCTTCATGATCTCGTCGGACTTCTGGAAGTGCATCTTGGCGCGCTCGGCAAGCGGCGCGCAGACTTTTGGCAGCGCACGATCGGCGGTGACGCGGGCCGGGTCGTTGTTGGTGATGCCGGCGTGCCAGAGCCATTCGCGCGGCAGATAGAGCCGGCCGAGACCGGCATCCTCGTCGATGTCGCGCAGAATGTTGGTAAGCTGCAGCGCGCGGCCGAGATGGTAGGCGAGCTGGATGCCGTCTTCCTCGGGCAGGCCGAACACGCGCACCGACAGCCGGCCGACCGCGCTCGCGACGCGATCGCAATACAGGTCGAGCGTCGCAAGATCGGGCGCGCGGATGTCCTGCGGCACGTCCATCTCCATGCCGTCGACGATCGCGACGAAATCCTCGCGCTTCAGGCCGAAGGCCTTCACCGACGCGACATAGTCCTTCAGCCGCTCCGACGGATGCCCCGCATAGAGCGCATCGATATCGTCGCGCCACTGCTGCAAGGCGGCAAGGCGCTCCGGCCGCGGACCATCGGAATCGGCAATGTCGTCGACCTGCCGGCAGAAGCTGTAGATCTGGAACATCGCCTCGCGCTGCGCGTGCGGCAGGATGCGCATCGCGGCATAGAACGAGCTGCCCGACGCGGTGCTTCCGTAATTTGCGTTGGCCGCCGCCTCAGCACTCATGCCCCTGCCGCCGTCTTGGAGATCGCACGCCGTCCGATCGCCCGCCGCGCAGTCTCGCCGGCGACGCCGCCGAGGCTCTGCAACAGCAATTCGACCGGGCTCAGATGCACGCGCTCGCTGAGCGGATCGCGCACCTTCAGCAGGTTGACGATCTTGTCGGCGAACGCCTGGATCACCGAGATCTCGAGCCCGAGCCGGAAATCCTTCACTTCGGCGGCGAGCGACTTGCTCTGGTCGAGCAGCGCCGCGGTGCGCACCGCGAGCGCCTGCAGGCACTTGAGCAGGGCCGGCTGCGACTTGGCCTCGCCGAGCATCTCGGCGGTCGCACCCGCGGCGGCCAGCGCATCGCGCGGCAGGTAGACGCGGTTCAGGTTCCGGTAGTCCTTGCCGCAGTCCTGCAGATGATTGTTGATCTGAAGGCCGGCGCAAAGCGCGTCCGACGCCGCCCAGGTCGAAATATCCTCGCCATGCACGTCGAGCATGAACCGCCCGACCGGCATCGCCGAGTAACGGCAATAGTCGATCACATCGTCCCAGTTTTCGTAGCGCAGCTTGGTGACGTCGAGGCGGAAGGCCACGAGCACGTCGAGCGCATGCCGCGGCGGCATGCCGCGCTCGGCAAAGGCGCGACGCAGGCTGACCGCTTCCTTCTGGCTGTCGCCATTGCCGAGCAGCTCGGCCTCCATGAGGTCGAGATAGCGCAGCTTCTCCTCGGCCGGCAGCGTGGCGTGATCGGCGATATCGTCGGCGGTGCGGACGAAATTATAGAAGGCCAGGATCAGGGCACGATGCCGCGGATGAATGATCCACGACGCGACCGGAAAATTCTCGTCGCGGTGGGTCTTTCCGGATCGCAGGTCGCTCGCGGTGGTCATGGGAAATTTGGGCTACACTGGTCATGGCACGACGCAGGCGCGAACGGTCGGGCGCATGCGGGGGATTTGCGAGCCCCATATAGGGGAATACGCCACCAAAACCAATGCTATCTGTGACCGCCAGCATATGTGACCGCGGCCGGCATGGCTGCCAGCCACGGCATTGATAGCGGTCCCTTGAGACCTGAACTCGGTCTTATTGGCCGTGGGTCTTCAGCACCTGGTCGCAGGCGGCGCTGATCTTGCTGCGGTTCTGCTGCAGGCAGGCGAGAATGGTGAAATCGCCCTGATCGATGACGGCGCGGCAATGACGCTGCACGTCGCGCGTGCAGGCCTTCTGCTCATCGGCCGTACCGCGCCCTTGCTGCTGGGCGAAGGCGCTGGACGCGAGCGGGATCGACAACAGGGCAACAGCCAGGAGAAATTTACGCATCGTATTCCTTCATTTCCGACAGCAGAAAATCTGTTCCCGAAACGCGTTTCGGCATGGCCGGGACGGATTTTGGGGATTGCAGACGCCACGTAACGCGGCAACGAATTGACGACAAGCACTGCTAAATGCGGCTAAATTTGCGGCGCTGTAAACCCCCGTCTAAGCTATTGATTTGCAAGAACGATTCATGCCATCACTTTGTCGCGCTTGGGTATTGCGGATCACACTCGCGCAAAGCTACATGCCATCAAGAGGCCAACGGTTTCTGATTCTGTTCGATAACAACAGGGCTCGCGCGCGCCGCTTCTGTCGTTTGAACCTAACATTCTTGGGTGACACTAAACCTTCGATGCGGCGAGACGCTTTCTTGCGTACGAGGCGTTGATTTTGATGGGAAAATTCACAATGAAACTGTTTGGTTCCAGCCCTTATGGTCAGGCTCTCAGAGCTGCGGGCGTCGGCGCAGCACTGATGCTGTCTGCCTCGGCGGTCCATGCCCAGGCCAGCGGTCCGTTTGCCGGTTTTGCCGGCTCGTGGACCGGAACGGGCACGGTGGCGTTGTCCAACGGCACGACCGAACGGATTCGTTGCAAGGCGGATTACAAGGTCGCCCCGTCGGGCATGAGCCTGAAGCAGTCGCTGCATTGCGCGAGCGACAGCTACAAGTTCGACCTCTCGAGCGACGTCACCAGCCAGGGCGACCGGATCTCCGGCAACTGGAGCGAGGCAAGCCGCAACATCTTCGGCAATTTGCAGGGCACCGCAGGCGGCGGCCGGATCGACGTGTTCGTCGAGGCCTCCGGCTTTGCCGCGAACCTGAACCTGCAGACCAACGGCTCCAAGCAGGTGGTGCAGATCGACTCCAAGGGCGAGATCCGCGGCGTTACGATCACGATGACGAAGACCTGACGCTTCCGACCGATTTCGCTAGCCAACAAAAAGGCCCGGTTCCGATCACTCGGAACCGGGCCTTTTGTTTTCGGTCGATCAGGCCTTTTCGATCGGCGCCGGTTGCCCGCCCTTGCCGCGGAGCTTCTGCGACAGATTGATCAGGAACATCGAGGTCGGCCGCAGGATGAAGAGGTCCGCGACCAGGGCCGCGACCATCGAGAACGCGCTGAGCCAGCCGAACAGGCGCAGCGACGGCAGGTCGGAGAACACGGTGACGACGAGGCCGCAGGCTAGCACCACGGTGGTCAGGATCAGCGCGGGACCGACCAGGACAGTGGCACGTTCAACTGCAAGCTCCGGCGTGACACCGGGCTTGGTCTCGAGCCGCAGGCGATTGAGGAAATGGATGGTGGCGCTGAGGCCGAGGCCGAACGACACGGTCAACGCCACGACGCTGGCGAATTGCAGCCCCTCCCCGAGCAGCCACAGCACCGTGCCTGACAGCACCACCGGGAAGATGCCGGGCAGGATGCAGGAGAACATCACCACCACCGAGCGGAACGCCAGCCCGATGAAGATCGCGACCAGCGCGAACTCGACGGTGAGGCCGCGGTTGAGCTTCTCGATCATGTTGGCGCTGTTGCGCGCGGCAATCACCGACAGGCCGGTGACGGCGATCTCGTAGCCGGGATGCTCGGCGCGCACCTTGTCCAGCGAGTGATCGAGCTTGTTCACCACCGGAAGCAGCTGGCTCGAGTCCAGATCCGGGACGCGGCCCGACACCACGACCGCATCCTGATCCTTCGAGATGAAGCGGCGCACGAGATGCTCGGGAATCACGCTGACATATTCCTTCAGCGTCGCGACATCGTTGCTGCCGGCCTTTTCGGCGAGCCAGCGCCGCAGGGTTTCCAGCGACCAGACGTTGCCGACGCCGGCGCTGTCCTCGACCATCGCGTGAACGTCGGCGATCGTCTTCAGCGTCTCCGGCGAATAGAGCGATTGGCCCTTGGGGAATTCGATCAGCACATCGACCGGATTGGCGCCGGTCAGCTTGGCGTCGAGCCGGCTCGACGCCTCCACCGCCTGCCGCTTGTCCGGCACCTGGTCCGCGAGCCGGTAGCGCGGCTCGAGATTGGCGTAGATGATGCCGAGGCCGCCGACGACGATCAGCGCAAGCAGGCTGAACAGCCCCGGACGGCCGACCATGCGCACCGCGATCCAGTAGCAGAAATTGCGCAGCGCCTGCACGCCGGCATCGGCGCTCTGGAACTTGACCGCGAAGACCTTCTCGTTGCGTACCAGCAGGATGCCGAACACCGGCACCAGCGACAGCACCGCGACCAGCGCGATGATGGTCGCCGCGAGCCCGGCCTCGCCGAACTTGCGGATCAGGTCGGAATCCGAGAACTGCAGCGCGATGAAGGAAATGCCCGCCGTGCCGTGCGTCAGCACGCAGGCCGGGCCGACCACCAGCACTGCGTTCTTGAACGCGGTGAACTTGTCCTGCCCCGCGATCAGCCGGTCGCGCGCCGCGAATGTCAGCTGCATCGAGTCGGAGAAGCTGATCACCATGATGAGCGGCGTCATCACGTTGAGGAACATGTTGAGATTGAAATTGGCCCAGCCGAGGCCGCCGAGCGCGAGCAGGATCGCGATCATCGGCGGGAACGCCGCCGCCACCATGAAGGATATCTTGCGGAAGAAGATGATGGCGATGACGCAGCCGGCGAGGATGCCGAGGATGTTGTAGGTCAGGCCGTCGCGCTCGACCGCATTGCGGATCTCGAGCTGCATGACCGGCACGCCGGACAGCTGGGCATTGAGCCCGCTGCCGCCGAGATCGTCGGCCATGATCTTCCTGATGTCGCCGACCACCTTGCTGAGCTTGTTGCTGCCGACCACCTCCGGCTCGAGCGACAGCACGACCAGCGCGAGCGTGCCGTCCTCCGACAACAGCTTGCCGCGGATGATCTCGTTGCTTTTGACGGTCTCGACAAACTTGTCGTAGGCCGCGCCCTCGGGCAGTTCATTCGGGAACAGCGCCGCGGGCAGCTTGCCGGGCTCCGGCGCCTGGCGTGCGGAGAACAGCGACACCAGGCCGCGCACGCCCTCGACGAGCTGCAGGTCTGTGACCATGTCACGGAGCTTGCCGAGATTGTCGCGTTCAAGCAGCGTCTTGCCTTCGACCACGACGAGGACGTCGAACTCGGTCGCCGGGAAGCGCTTGGTCACTGCCTCATATTGCTTGTAGTCCTTGGATTCGGAACGGAACAGCTGCGACAGCGAGTCGTCGATCTTGATCCGGTGCACGCCGAACACCGCGCCGATCAACAACAGGACGAGCACGATGCAGGACAGGATCGGCGCCCGCATCGGGATCAGGCCGAGACGCTCGATCCCGAACGCGATGCTGGGGCCCGTCCGCGGTTCTTCGACCTTCTCGACGTGGACCTGACTTTCGGAGTTCTTTTCGAGCATGCCCTGTCCAGTTCTGAAAACGGCTCAATCTGTCTAGCTTGGGTCTAGGGGCGCGAATGAGGCGGGTGAGCGCGGCTTATCGGCGCTAGTCCTTGAAAACACGCGAATATTGACCGGCGCCGGTTTTACCTGTCCGCCCCTTTGCTCGCAAGCGCGAGGGTAGAACCAAATGCGCGGGGAACCGCTGATCCCCACTATTGAGTATCTGATTTGTCACACCCCGGTAGCGCATTCTGTGACGATCCACCGCCGCTTTCATCTTTCAACGCGACCCCGGTGATCTGGCGCGCCAGCCCCTCGCGCACAAGCCACGAGATCCTGAATGCGGCTTCCGGATAGCTCAGCCCGGCACGGTGGATGTTGGAGATGCAGTTGCGGTCGGCATCGGTGAGGCCGATCCGCGGCGCGAAGGTGAGATAGGCGCCAAGGCTGTCGGGCGCGGACAGGCCGGGCCGCTCGCCGATCAGCATCACCAGCATGCGGGCGCCGATGATGGCGCCGATCTCGTCACCGAGGGCGACGCGCGCGCCTGACGCGATGACCACCGCGCC
Organism: Bradyrhizobium sp. Pha-3; assembly: GCF_042258615.1. Classification (GTDB taxonomy): domain Bacteria; phylum Pseudomonadota; class Alphaproteobacteria; order Rhizobiales; family Xanthobacteraceae; genus Bradyrhizobium. The sequence goes on from NZ_CP170152.1 coordinate 6,512,727, forward strand.
GGTGTCGATACTGTCGGCCGCAAGCCGCGGCAAGAGATGCCGGATCAATTCGACGGCGTGCACATTGACCGCGGTCGGCGACAGGCCGTCCCCGATCACGATCGCGCAGGAGCACACGGTGATGCCGAGCCCTTCCAGCGACCGTCGCGACGCGGAATCCAGCATCCGTCCGAGATCGGGCCGGCGCAGATAGTCGCGCCGGCCGGGCGCCTGGCTCGACACCTCGTGCGGCGCGATGCCGAGGCCGGCAAGGCCGGCCATGATGCCGCTGACATCGAACGCTGCGTGAACGGCATCGCGGGCGCGGGCGTGGTCGAGAGTGAACGAGAGCAGCGCATCGGTCGGCAGGCTGGCCCCGGACCGGCCGAGACCGACACGCGCCGGCGTAAGGTCGCGCAAATCGGGAAGCGACGGGGACGATGGCGCCGGCGGTGTCGTCATGCTGTCATTCGGCGGGAACGGAAGCCTCGCGCAGCCGGATCGAGTAGTTCGAGGCGTTCTGCCGGCCGCTGGAGGCTGCGCGCGCAAACGTGATCAGATGATGCGCAACCAGCGTCGCCGAGATCAGCCCCTCGATGTCGCCGCGCTTGAGCCGGCCGAGCGCAAACTTCCAAAACACGCGCTTGTAGTCGCCGAGCACGCCGACCTTCCAGAAGATGTTGCGCAGCATGATCAGGCCGCGCCGGATGTTGGCCCAGCTCTTCATCTCCGGGCTGACCGGCACCTTGATGCGGTTGGCATAGGTGTAGTTGCATTGATGCAAGTAGCGCTCGAACAGCTTCTCGGGCTGGTAGGCGATCTCCATGCATTTGCGCCAGGAGCTGACCACGTCCTCATAGGGCAGCAGGAACTCGACATTGGAGTCGCGGCCGTCGTCATGCACCAGCCGCCCCGCTTTTTCGAGACGATCCCACAGCGGCGTCTTCGGCAACGCCTGCAGCAGGTTGATGGTGAGGAGCGGAATCTGGGACTCCTCGACGAAGGAGATCAGTGCGTCGCCGGTGTGGGGCTTGTCGGTATCGAGCCCCATGATGATGCCGGAGACGACCTCCATGCCGAACGAATTGATGGTGCGCACGCCCTCCAGGATCGGAACCATCATGTTCTGATCCTTGTGCATCGCCTTCAGCGCGTCGGGGTCGGGCGTCTCGATGCCGACGAAGATCGTCACGAAGAAGGCCTCGCGCATCTTCTCGAGGATCTCGGGGCGCTTGGCGATGTTGAGCGTCGCCTCGCAGGCGAGGCGCGTGACATACCCGGTCCGCTTCTGCCACTCGATCAGATGCGGCAGCAGCTCGCTCGCCGCCTTGCGGTTGCCGATGAAGTTGTCGTCGACGAAATAGACGGTGTCGGTCGCGCCGCAGGCGCGCAGCTTGTCGAGTTCGGCGATGATCTGCTGCGGCGACTTCAGCCGCGGATTGCGGCCATAGAGCCCGGGGATGTCGCAGAACTCGCACTGATAGGGGCAGCCCGAGGAGAACTGGATGCTGCCGAGGAAATACTTCTTGGTTTCGGCGAGTTCATAGGCCGGCAGCGGGAATTCCGTCATCGGCAGGCGGTCGATGGTCTTCAGCACCACCTGCTCGTCGGGGCGACTGGTGTCCTGCTCCAGGCGCTTGATCAGCTCATTGGTCGCATCGCCGAGTTCGCCGACATGAAGGTAGTCGAATGAGGGATAGTAGTCCGGACAGGCACTGACCGACGGGCCGCCGATCGCGACCACTAGGTCGTGGTCATGCGCACGGTGGCAGATATCGTTCATCTGCTGGCGCTGGATGTGCATACCGCTGACGAACACCGCTTCCGCCCACTCGAAATCCTCCGCTGTTGCCGGACGCAGATTCTCGTCGACGAAACGGACCGGCCAGTTCTCGGGGAGGTATGCGGCGATCAGCAGCAGGCCCTGCGGCGGCATGAACGCCTTGACGCCGTCGGTCAGGGGGTAGGAGTGCTCGAAGGTCCCAAAGGACGACGTATAGCGCGGAAAGACGCAGAGGATACGCCGTGCTGTCTTTATGCCCTCAGCTCTCATCAAACGACCCCGAAGCACCCGCAAATCTAACCATAGCGTGGAACGCTGGGCCAGAAATTCTTCAACATTGTGGCGCTTACCAACGTCACAACGGCGAGATAGTTGCCCTGCAGAATTTCGCTATCCCTCAGGTCAAGAGCCTGGCGGCGAGGTCGGGCAGCTGCCCCGCATCGGCCACGAGGCGGAAGTCCTGCCCGGCAAGGCCGACGCGTGCGAGCCAATCGTCGAATTCGGGCGCCCGCTTCAGGCCGAACAGGTCGCGGATGTAGAGCGCATCGTGAAACGATGTCGACTGATAGTTCAGCATCACGTCATCGGCGCCCGGCACGCCCATGATGAAGTTCACGCCGGCCGCCGCAAGCAGCGTCAGGAGATTGTCCATGTCGTCCTGATCGGCCTCGGCGTGGTTGGTGTAGCAGACGTCGATCCCGAGCGGCAGGCCAAGCAGCTTGCCGCAGAAATGATCCTCGAGCCCGGCGCGGATGATTTCCTTGCCGTCATAGAGGTATTCCGGACCGATGAAGCCGACCACGCTGTTGACGAGCAGCGGATCGAACGCCCGCGCCACCGCATAGGCCCGCGCCTCGCAGGTCTGCTGGTCGACCTGGTGATGGGCGTTGGCCGACAGCGCCGAGCCCTGCCCGGTCTCGAAATACATCACATTGTCGCCGACCGTGCCGCGGCGGAGCGACAGCCCGGCTTCCCGTGCCTCCCGCAGCAGCGAGAGGTCGACGCCGAAACTACGGTTGGCCGCCTCGGTGCCGGCGATCGACTGGAACACGAGATCGACCGGCAGCCCCTGCCCGATCAGGCCGAGCGTGGTGGTGACATGGGCCAGCACGCAGCCCTGCGTCGGAATCCCGAGCCGCGTGATGACGTCGTCCAGCAGCCGCAGCAGGGTGCCGATGACCTTCGGATCGTCGCTTGCCGGATTGATGCCGATGCAGGCATCGCCCGATCCGAGCAGCAGCCCGTCGAGGATCGAGGCGGTGATGCCCTTGGCATCGTCGAACGGATGGTTCGGCTGCAGCCGCGTGCTCATGCGCCCGCGCAAGCCGATGGTGTTGCGGAAGCGGGTCGTCACCTCGCATTTCTTCGCAACCAGGATCAGATCCTGGTTGCGCATCAGCTTCGACACCGCCGCCACCATCTCCGGCGTGATGCCGCGCGCGATCCTGTTGATCGCGTCTCCAGTGGCGACATCCGACAGCAGCCAGTCGCGGAAACCGCCGACGGTGAGCGACGACACCGGCAGGAAGCCGGCAACGTCGTGGCTGTCGAGGATCAGGCGGGTGACCTCGTCGTCCTCATAGGGAATGACGGGCTCATCGAGGAATTGCTTGAGCGGAACGTTGGCGAGCGCGAGCCGCGCGGCGATCATCTCCGCGGCGCTGTCGGCCGCGATGCCGGCCAAGCGGTCGCCGGACCGCGGCGGCGAGGCCTTGGCAAGCAGGATGCGCAGATCGTCGAATGCATAATTGGTGGCGTCGATGGTGTGACGATAGAGCATGGGAATTCGCGCCGAGGCTGGGGACGGCGTAACCTAGCACCTCTTTGCGAAAGTCGTGCCATCAGCTTCGCCCTGTGCGCCGGGGGATGTTGATGAATGATGATGGCGGTCCGTCATTCAACACGGCGGCAAGCCGCCGCGACCCGGTCGCCTCGAAGGATATCATAAGACATTGGTATTATTTAGAGATCTTAACGGTTGCGACAGCACAGAACGCACGCGTTAAGGGATTGTCCATGAAGATTTTGCATAAGCTTTAATCGGCCGAAGGTACTCCCCGGCCTCTTGGAGTGCCCTCAATGCCGTCCCCCGTCACATCCCCCATCTCCACACCCCGGCCTCCAATGGCATCCCGATTCTCGCTTGCTGCCAGGCTGTACTCGACGTTTGCGCTGATTGCGGCGCTGACCGCGGCCATCACCGTCCTGTCCGACTACAACGCGCGGCGCAATGCCGAGCTGACCGCAGCCGTCGACCTCGCCAGCCGCGCCGCGCTCAATGTCGAGCGGGTCAACTCGCTGGTTTACGCGGTGGTGATGGAATCCCGCGGCATCTACATGTCGACCGAACCTGCGGCGGTGAAGAAATACGGCGACGGGCTGCTGGCGTTCAACGAGCGCATCCTCGGCGTGGTGAGGAACTGGGAAACCCTGGTGCAGGCCGACGGCGCCGCGCAGTTCGCGGTGTTCAAGAAGCGCATCGAGCAATTCATCGAGTTCCGGAAGGAGCTGGTCCGCCGCGGCATCGAAATCGGCGCCGCTGCCGGGCGCGAGTGGGGCGACAACGACGCCAACCGCGACGTGCGCACCGCATTGAACAAGGATCTCGAGGCGCTTTCCAAGGTCTACGCCGAGCGCAGCAAGAAGCTGGCACAGCAGACCGACACCAACCGCGAGCTGGCGCTGCTGCTGACCGGGCTCGGCGCGGCGGCCCTGATCGTGGTGGTGCTCGGCGTGCTGATCATCGCCCGCTCGGTGGCGCGGCCACTGTCGCAGATCACCACGACCATCAAGCACGTCGCCGAGGGCACCGACCATGTCGACGTGCCGCACGTCGGGCGCAGCGATGAAATCGGCGCACTGGCACGCGCCATCAAGGTCTTCCAGGAGGCGATGGACCGCAATCGCACCCTGAACGCGCAAGTCGTACAGGACTCCCAGGCCCGCGACGCCCGCGGCCGGCATATCGAGAGCTTCGTCGAGACGTTCCGCGGCAGCATCGGCGAGGTGCTCCGCGCGGTGCACGACAACGCCGCGACGATGCGGCAAACTGCGCAGACCATCGCGACGGTCGCGGCGGACGCCAGCGGCCGGACGGTTGCGGCGGCAGGCGCGACCGAACAGGCCTCGAGCAACGTGTCGGCAGTGGCGAGTGCAGCCGAAGAGCTCTCCGCCTCGGTCGAGGAGATCGGCCGCCAGGTCAAGCAGTCCTCCGGGGCGGTCGATCAGGCCGGTGCGCGCACCGACCGGTCGATCACCGAGATCGAGAGCCTTGCCGCCACCACACAGCGCATCGACGGCGTGCTGAACCTGATCCAGGCGATCGCCGAGCAGACCAACCTGCTCGCGCTCAACGCCACCATCGAAGCCGCCCGCGCCGGCGATGCCGGCCGCGGCTTCGCGGTCGTTGCGCACGAGGTCAAGGCGCTGGCCGGGCAGACCGCCAAGGCAACCGCCGAGATCAGCGAAAATGTCGGCCTGATCCAGGCTTCGACCCGCAACTCGGTGGCCGCGGTGCGCGAGATCGGCCAGGCGGTGCGCGAGATCAGCAACGTCACCGCAAATATCGCCAGCGCGATCGGCCAACAGGATGCAGCCACGCGCGAAATCTCCGCCAACGCGCAGATGGCCGCCCAGGGCAACGAAACCCTGGTGACGAATGTCGGCTCGCTCCGCGACGACATGGACCAGACCAGCAAGGCGGCGGAATCGGTGCTTGCGGCATCGAACGATCTGACCGCAACCGCCGAGACACTGTCGCGCGAGGTCGAGCAGTTCTTCCGCAACTTGCGCAGCGACGCCGCCGAGGACCTGCGACGGACCGGAACCTGAACCGATCAAGCGATCTGTCCGGGCCCCGCGACAAGTTCCGACCAACCTGGAATGGTTAAGACTATCGCAACGCACGGGCGTAAATTGCCCGTGCTTGAGGTCGCCTTTCTCAATTTGATGCCCCTATAGAAACGGACAGAGCGCGGGGGCGCGGGGAAGTGGAAGCGAGCAATGAACGGGCTGTTGCCAAGGCCGAAGGCGGTGCCGACCAAACGGCTGCTCGCGCTCGGGATCGGTCTCGTCTTGTGCTTTTCGGCGATCAGCGCGTCCATTCTCTGGGAGATGGCCGGCAAGGACTATCAGCATGCGAAGGAAGGCGCGACCAACCTCGTCGCCTCCATCGCCAGCGAGATCGACCGCAACATCGAGCTCTACGACCTGTCGCTGCAGGCGGTCGCCGACGGCGTCAGGCTGCCGGAGCTCGGCAAGATCAGCCCGGAACTTCGCCAGGTCGTGCTGTTCGACCGCGCCGCCACCGCGAAGGATCTCGGCTCGATCCTCGTGCTGAATACGGCGGGAGACGTCACGCTCGATTCCCGGACATTGACGCCGCGGACCGCAAATTTCGCCGATCGAGACTTCTTCCGGGTGCATCAGGCGCGAGCGGACAGCGGACTGTTCATCAGCGCGCCCTGGGTGACTTCGGACGGCGAATATCTGATCAGCCTGAGCCGCCGCATCAGCAATGACGACGGCTCCTTTGCCGGCGTCGTCGCGGGCAGCATGCGGCTCAGCTATTTCCACAATCTGTTTCGCAAGCTGAGCTTCGGCCTCGGCGACAGCATGGCGTTGTTCAACACCGATGGCGTCATGCTGATGCGGGCACCGTTCGACATCGGCAAGATCGGGCAAAGCATCAGGGACTCGCAGGTCTTCAAGCAGTTCCCGGCACGGCAATCCGGCTTCTACACGACGAAATCGCTCGTCGACCATGTCAGGCGGCTCTATGTTTTTCAGGCGGTCGGACGCCATCCCCTGATCATCGCCGAGGGTCTTGCGCTCGACGGCGTCTATGCCGACTGGTGGCAGCAGCTCTGGCTGATCGGAAGCGTGGTGGCGGCGCTCTGCGGCTTCTCGATCGTCCTGATGTTCTACCTGCTGGCCGCTCTCAAACGGCGGGCCGCCGCGGAAGGTCGGCTCGCGCACCTGGCCAGCACCGATGCGCTGACAGGCCTTGCCAACCGCCGCCGCCTCGACGATACGCTCGATGTCGAATGGCGTCGCGGCATGCGCGCAAAGTCGCCGGTGTCGCTTCTGATGATCGACGTCGATCATTTCAAGACCTTCAATGACACGTACGGCCATCAGGCCGGCGACGCTGTGCTCGCCACTGTGGGACGGTGCATCGCAACCAGCACCAAGCGCTCAACCGATCTCGGCGCGCGCTATGGCGGCGAGGAGTTCTCGGTGCTGCTGCCCGGCATCGGCAAGGCGGGCGCATTGGAGGTTGCCGAGCAGATTCGCGCGAAGCTGACGGCGGCGCGCGAATCCGAACATGAGCTGCCGACCGTCAGCATCGGATTGTCTTGCCTCGTTCCGGATCACGAACGCACCTCGCGCGATCTGCTCAAGGCCGCCGACCTCGCGCTCTATCAAGCCAAGCATGAAGGCCGCGACCGCGTGATCATCAGCCCGATCGGGTGGGACAAATCGGGCAAGCGGCACGTCGCCTGATCGAGATCGCGGCGGCGCGGGCGAACGCGCGCCTGCCCCTTCGGCTCACTCCACCGGCAGCACGTCGACGGCGACGCTGAGCTTCTGCTTGCGCGCGCCGACGATGACGCCGTCGACCGGCGAGACATCGGCGAAGTCACGGCCGATGGCGAGAATGATGTGGTCGTTGGCGACCATGAGATCGTTGGTCGGATCGAACCCGACCCAGCCGAGCTCGCTGCCGCACCAGACCGACACCCAGGCGTGGGTGGCGTCCGCGCCTTGCAGCCGCGGCTGGCCCGGCGGCGGAATGGTGCGCAGATAACCGCTGACATAGGCCGCGGGCAGGCCGAGGCCGCGCAGCCCGGCGATCATCACATGGGCAAAATCCTGGCAGACGCCGTGGCGTTTCTCGAACACGTCGCGAAGCGGCGTCGAAATCACGGTCGCCTTGGGATCGTATTTGAAGTCGCGGCGGATGCGGCGCATCAGATCGGCCGCCCCGGCGAGGATGCCGCCACCGGGCGAAAAGCTCGCGGAGGCGTAGGCCGTCACCGGCCGCAGCACCGGCACCAGCGCGCTGGCGAAGACGTAGCCGACCGGCGAAGCCGCATCGAGGCTCAATGCCTCGAACGCGCTGTCGCGCACGCACTCCCAGGGCGGGCTCACCGCGTCGCGCAGCGGCGGCTGCCGCGCCACGGAGACCCGCGAGCGGGAATCGATGCGAAGGCTGCGATGCGCGGTCTCGATCAGGACGTTTTCGGTCAGCGTGCCGAAGAAGTCGCGCCGCGCAGTGCGCTCCGCGGGCTTCGGACGAATCTCGACCGAATGGGAAACCAGCTCCTGCCCGTCGCCGGTGATCGGCTCCAGCCGCAGCGAGCAGCGCGCGAAGCTGACCTGGGTTTCGTAGCTGTAAGTCGTGACGTGACGGATGTCGTAGATCACGCCAGCCCCGTGAGCTTCTCCGGCCGGCTGGCGTTCGGCCCGTGCGGGAAATAGTGCAGCCCGACCGAGTCGGCGAGATTGAGCAGGTCCTGCTCCAGCGCAAACAGCGTCTTGACGTCGAGGCTGCCGGCTTCGGCCGTCGTCAACATCGCCTCGACCGCAACCGCGAGCCGCTGCGGCCGCTCGATCAGGCCGTGCTCCTTCAGGCTCGGCAGCGCGGCGATATGCTCGTTCAGCGCCGCGACCTGGAATGCGACCGAGCGCGGATTGTAGGGATCGAGCACGGCGAGATCGCGCACCGGCGTCAGCAGCGGCTGCACCAGATAGCGCGAGCGGTAGGTGATCTGGCAATCGACCAGCGTCAGCAGGACGTCGAGGTCCTCGTCCCCGGCTTCGTCATAGGCGAACTGGCGGGCGAAGCGCGTGGTGTTGATGGCGCGCTCGGCGCGGCGACCCATCTCGAGGAAGCGCCAGCCGGCGGCGCGGTTCATGTTCTCCTGCGCGAGGCCGGCGAAGCTTGCGAGCTCCTGCAAGGTCAGCTCGGCGGCGCTGACGACGCCGTCATCGTCGTGAACCTCGATCGCGAGGCGTTCGGCCATCTCGGTGATGACCTGCCAGGCATCCGGCGACAGCCGCTCGCGGAGCGAGGTTGCCGTGCGTTGCGCCGATCGCACCAGCGACAGCGCCGAGCCGAACTTCTCCTCGTTCTGCAACGCTTCGAGCGCGACCTTGGCGGGATTGGCGCGCGCGGTCTGCGAGGCCGCCCCCCAGGCGACCAGCATGCGCTGGATGCGCTCGGCCGAATGCATCGCCGGCGTCGAGCCGGTCGCATTCGCCCGCGCCGGATCGCGCAGCGGCGTGCAGAGCGCACGGATCAAACGAATCGTGGCCTCGGCGCGCTCGAGATAGCGGCCGAGCCAGAACAGATTGTCGGCGGCGCGGCTCGGCAGCACGCCGGCGATGCGGCGAATGCGGACGGTGTCGACCGCCGGCAGCAAGGTCGAGGTCGCGACCGCCTTGTCGGAGACCACCCAGACGTCGGCGGACACCGCGCCATCGCCCATCGACACCGCGCGCGCATCCGCCCGATCGGCAATCCGGCAGAAGCCGCCGGGCAGCACAGTCCAGCCGTTCGGCGTTGCCGCTGCGAACACCCGCAGCACGAACGGACGCGGCGCAATGCGACCGTTCTCCCACACCGGCGTGGTCGACAGCCGCACCAGCTCCTGGCCGACATAGTCGATGCCGCGATGGCTGATCGCATCCTTCAGGCGGTCGCGGTCCGCAGCCGACAGTTCGCCCGGGAGCACCGGCCCATGGCCTGGAAAATCCGCGACGCCGCGGCTATAGGCGCCTTCGATAGCGAATTCGTCGAACCGCGACAGCACCTCTTCTCGGGCGGACTTCTGGCCGCACCACCAGGTCGCGATGTGCGGCATCATCAGGTCTTCCGAGAGCAGACGCCGGCACAGATTGGGCAGGAAGCCGAGCAGCGCCCTCGCCTCCATCACGCCCGAGCCCGGCATGTTGGCGACCACGACGCCGCTCTTGCGCAGTACCTCGACGAGCCCAGGCACGCCGAGATAGGAGGAGGCGTCGAGCTCGAGCGGATCGAGCATGTTGGAATCGACCCGGCGCAGCAGCACGTCGAGCCGCTTCAGCCCGGCAACGGTGCGGATATGGATGCGGTCGCCGGAGACCGCGAGGTCGTCGCCCTCCACCAGCAGGAAGCCGAGATAGCGCGCCAGCGTGGCATGCTCGAAATAGGTCTCGCTGAACGCGCCGGGCGTCAGCAGGCCGATCCGCGGCTCGTCGCGATCGGCGCTGGCGCGAAGCGAATCGCGGAAGGCCTCGAAGAACGGCGCGACGCGCTCGACATTCATCGACTTGTAGAGATTGGAAAAGGCACGCGACAGCACCAGGCGGTTTTCCAGCGCATAGCCCGCGCCTGACGGTGCCTGGGTGCGATCGCCGAGCACCCACCAGCGGCCGTCGGGCCCGCGGCCGATGTCGGCGGCATAGAGATGCAGATAGCGGCCGCCGGGCGGCTTGATGCCGCTGACCGCGCGCAGATATTCGCTGCTGCCGGCGATTGCTGCAGCAGGAATCGCGCCCTCTGTAACGAGACGGCCATCGCCGTAGAGATCGGCCAGCACCATTTCCAAAAGCTGCGCGCGCTGCGCGACGCCGGCGGCGAGTTGCCGCCAGTCGGCCGCATCGATGATCAGCGGCAGATGGCTGAGCGGCCAGATCCGGTCGGACGTGTCGCCGGGCGCGCGGTAGGTGACACCGGCCTCGCGCAGATGGCGGTCGGCGGAGGCAAAGCGGCGCTCGATATCGGCCGGCGACAGCCCGGCAAAGGCATCGAAGAAGCGCGCCCAGACCGGCCGCGGCGCGCCGTTCTCGGCAATGTATTCATCGGGAATCCCGGGCAACCGGACATAGTCGCGGGTCCATTGCGCCATCCGGCGCTGCCCGGGACGTGCCCTGCTCTCCTGACTGCTTCCTTGCCCACCCGATGCGGTCATTGCACTTCCCCTGCAGCCAATTAGTGCAGGAGCGGCGTCCGCAAGTCGAGGGTCAAGGGAAACTCAATTGTGCGTTCCTCCGGCGGTGGCTCGACCCTGCCGGGGGTATGACCGTGCTCCTGGAAGCGCGCCAGCCGCCGCGCTTCGGCCTCGTAGGAATTGACCGGCTTGGTCTCGTAGTTGCGGCCACCGGGATGGGCGACGTGATAGACGCAGCCGCCGAGCGAGCGGCCGTTCCAGGTGTCGATCAGGTCGAACGTCAGCGGCGCGTGCACGGGAATGGTCGGATGCAGGCCGGAAGCCGGCTGCCAGGCCTTGAAGCGCACGCCCGCGACCGCCTCGCCGGCGCGGCCGGTCTCGGTCATCGGCATCCGCCTGCCGTTGCAGGTGATGACGTGGCGGCCCTCGACGAAGCCCGTCGCCTTCACCTGCAACCGCTCGACCGAGGAATCGACGTAACGCACGGTGCCGCCAGCGGTCCCCTCCTCGCCCAGCACGTGCCACGGCTCGAGCGCCTGCCGCAGCTCGAGGCCGACGCCGCCGTGATGGATGCGGCCGAAGGCGGGGAAGCGGAATTCGAGCTGGGCCTGATACCATTCCGGCTCGACGTCGTAGCCGGATTGCTTGAGCTCGGCGAGCACGCCCAGGAAATCCTCCCAGAGGAAATGCGGCAGCATGAAGCGGTCATGCAGCGCTGTGCCCCAGCGCACGAACTTGCCCTGCTGCGGCTCGCGCCACAGCTTGGCGATCAGCGCCCGGATCAAGAGCTGCTGCGCCAGCGACATCCGCGGATCGGGCGGCATTTCGAGCGCGCGGAATTCGACCAGGCCAAGCCGGCCGGTCGGGCCATCGGGCGAATACAGCTTGTCGATGCAGATCTCGGCGCGATGGGTGTTGCCGGTGATGTCGACCAGGATGTGCCGGAACAGGCGATCGACCAGCCACAGCGGCGCATCCATCCCCGGCGGCGGCACATGCGACAGCGCGATCTCGAGCTCATAGAGCCCGTCATGGCGCGCCTCATCGATGCGCGGCGCCTGGCTGGTCGGGCCGATGAACATGCCGGAGAACAGATAGGACAGCGACGGATGCCGCTGCCAATACAGCACGAGGCTCTTCAGCAGATCGGGCCGGCGCAGGAACGGTGAATCCTCCGGCTTGCTGCCGCCGACCACGATGTGGTTGCCGCCGCCGGTGCCGGTGTGGCGGCCGTCGATCAGGAAGCGGTTGGCCCCGAGCCGCGTCTTCGCGGAGTCCTCATAGAGGCCGAGGGTGATGTCGACGGCCTCGCGCCAGCTTTGTGCCGGCTGCACGTTGATCTCGATCACGCCGGGATCCGGCGTCACCTTGATCACCTCGATCCGCGGATCGAACGGCGGCGCGTAGCCTTCGACGTGGACTTGCAGTTGCAGCTCTTTCGCGGCGACCTCGATCGCGGCGATCAGCTCGAGATAATCCTCGACCTTCTCGACCGGCGGCATGAAGGCGCACAGCACGCCGTCGCGCACCTCGATCGACATCGCGGTGCGGACCGGCAGCGGCTCTTCAATGTCCTTGAGCGCCCGCATCAGCTCCGGATCGATCTCCCCCAGCGCATCGCGCGGCGCCATCGGATCCTGCTCGATGATGTAGGGAAAGTCGTCCGGCGGGACGTGTTCGAGCGAAGAGATCGGAAGGCGCAAGCCTAGCGGGGAATCGCCCGGAAACAGGAACAGATGACTGCGCCGGATCTTCCAGCGCTCGCTGCGCCAGCGCGCCGGCGCGCGATCGCCGAGCGGGCTCCAGCGCTGGATCGGCAGCACATAGCCCTTCGGCGTGGTCAGCCCCTCATCGAACACCCGTGCGAGACGCGCGCGCTCTTCCGGATCGGTCAATTTGGAATTCGCAGGGCTGACATTGGCCGGCAGGCCGGCCTCGCGCTCGAGCCAGAACGCAGTGTCCTCAAAGGCCGGCATGACGTAGTCAGACTTCAGGCCGAGCCGCGCGGCAATGCCGATTGCGAGGCGCTCCGCATCGGCGATCTCAGCCTTGCCCGGATTTTCGACTGAAGCGATCAGGCCGGCATTGTTCCAGATCGGCTTGCCGTCCTTGCGCCAGTAGAGGCCGAACGCCCAGCGCGGCAAGCTCTCGCCGGGATACCATTTGCCCTGGCCGTAATGCAGCAGGCCGCCGGGCGCGAACCGCGTGCGCAGCTTGCGGATCAGTTCGTCGGCGAGCCCGCGCTTGGTCGGACCGACCGCGGCGACGTTCCACTCGGGCGATTCGAGATCGTCGACCGAGACGAAGGTCGGCTCGCCGCCCATGGTCAGCCGCACATCGTTCTTCTCCAGATCTGCATCGACCTGCTCGCCGAGCCGGTCGAGCCGCGCCCAGGATTGATCGGAGAACGGCTTGGTGATCCGCGGCGCCTCTCGGATCCGCTTGACGCTCATCTCGAAGCCGAACTCGACATTGGCAAAGCCCGCGGTGCCGGTCACCGGCGCGGCCGAGCGATAGTGCGGCGTAGCGCAGACCGGGATGTGCCCTTCGCCCGTCAGCATGCCGGAGGTGACGTCGAAGCCGATCCACCCCGCACCCGGCAGATAGACCTCGGCCCAGGCATGCAGGTCGGTGAAATCGCTCTCCACTTCGCGCGGCCCCTCGAGCGGATCGATGTCGGGCCGCAGCTGAATGAGGTATCCGGAGACGAAACGCGCGGCGAGCCCGAGATGGCGCAGTGCCTGGATCAAGAGCCATGCCGAGTCACGGCAGGAGCCGGAGCCCGCGGCCAGCGTCTCCTCCGGCGTCTGGATGCCGGCCTCCATGCGGATCACGTAGCCGATCTTCTTCTGCAGTTGCGCGTTCAGCTCGACCAGGAAATTGACGGTGCTGTCGGCCTTATGCGGAATGTCCTTCAGGTAAGCCGCGAGCAACGGCCCGGGCACCTCGGTCTCAAGATAAGGCGCGAGCTCGGTCTTGAGATCGTCGGGATATTCGAACGGAAAGCTCGTGGCGTAGGGCTCGACGAAGAAGTCGAACGGATTGACCACGGTCATCTGCGCGGTGAAGTCGACCTCGACCTTGAGCTCGGTCGCCTTCTCCGGAAACACGTAACGCGCCAGCCAGTTGCCCTGCGGGTCCTGCTGCCAGTTCACGAAGTGGTTGGCGGGCGTAACCTTGAGCGAGTAGCTCAGGATCGGCGTGCGGGTGTGCGGCGCGGGCCGGAGCCGAATGGTCTGGGGCCCGAGATCGATCGGCCGGTCGTATTTGTAGTGCGTGACGTGATGCAGTGCGACGAAGATCGACACGGACAGAGGACTCCAGCAGCTTTTTTGAGCAGAACACTGGTTCCGGTCGACATCAAGCACTAACAACGGGCAGCGATTGCCCAAGGCAAGGGCTACGTGATCGCTAGCGGCCGATTGCGCCGGATACCTGCGACGCGAGCTGCTCGGCGAGCATATGATAGCCCTCTGGGGTCAAATGCACACCGTCGGGCTGATGCGGGAGCCCACCCAGCATCCCGTTGGGCAGCATGATCACCGCGATGCCGCGGGCGCTGAGTCGGCTTTGGATATCCGCGGTCCGGTCGGGACTGCCCTTGCGCCGGTCATTGCCGCCCGGCTGCAGGATCACCGCGCGGGTCCCGTTCGGGACGGCACGGTCGAGGCGCTGCAGCATTCCTTCCGTGGTGTCGCCATTGATGCCGGCGTTCACGACACGGACGCTCAAACCCTTCGCCCGCAAGATCGCTTCGAGCTGAGCGGGATAGGCCTGGTTACGCGCCACGCCCTTGCCATAGGTGTTGCTCGCGCCAAGCGCCACGATGGTCGCGGCAGCAGCCGAACCGACACCCAGACTCGAAGCGGCCAGAAATGCGAGGCATCCAATGATTCCCAATCGGCGCGCGCGCATCTTGCCCCCCATTCAGTCCGTAGCGCGGATGGCGCGAAGCGTAATCCGGGAAGCTTCATTCGCCAACGTACTTCCTTGTCGTCCCTGCGAAAGCAGGGACCCATAACCACCGGCCGTGGTCATGCGGAAGGTGTCTGCGACCGCCTTCAATCGATAGATCGCGCGGTATGGGTCCCTGCTTTCGCAGGGACGACGGCGGAGTGTAAGGCTAGATCGTAGCCCTAAACTACATCGTCGCGCCCAGCACCCACGGCGCGAACTCGGCGCCGCCGAAATCAAAGCTCTCGCTCTTGGTCGGCTGACCCGAGGCGGTCTTGAGGATCAGGTCGAAGATGCGCTGGCCGCATTCCTGCACGCTCTCCTCGCCGTCGAGGATGGTGCCGCAATTGACGTCCATGTCGTCTTCCATCCGCTTGTACATCGGCGAGTTGGTGGCGAGCTTGATCGATGGCGCGGGCTTGCAGCCGAACACGCTGCCGCGGCCGGTGGTGAAGCAGACGAGGTTGGCGCCGCCGGCGACCTGCCCGGTGGCGGCGACCGGGTCGTAGCCGGGCGTGTCCATGAACACAAAACCCTTCTTGGTGACGGGCTCGGCGTAGTGCAGGACGTCGACGAGGTTGGTGCTGCCGGCCTTGGCCATCGCACCGAGCGACTTCTCCAGGATCGTGGTGAGGCCGCCGGCCTTGTTGCCGGGGCTCGGATTGGCGTTCATCTCGGCGCCCTCGCGCTGCGTATACTCCTCCCACCAGCGCATCAGGCCGACCAGCTTCTCGCCGACCTCGCGGCTGACCGCGCGACGGGTCAGCAGATGCTCGGCGCCGTAGGTCTCGGGTGTTTCCGAGAGGATCACCGTGCCGCCGTGACGGACCAGCAGGTCGCTCGCCGCGCCGAGCGCCGGATTGGCCGATACGCCGGAGTAACCGTCCGAGCCGCCGCATTGCAGCGCCACGGTGAGTTCGCTCGCCGGCACCGCCTCGCGCTTGACCTTGTTGGCGTCGGTGAGCGCTTCCTTCACGAAGGCAACGCCGGCTTCCACGGTCTTGCGGGTGCCGCCGACTTCCTGGATGTCCATCGCGCGCAGACGGCCGGCGAGCTTCTGTTCCTGCATCAGGCCGCCGATCTGGTTCACCTCGCAGCCGAGGCCGAGCACGATGACGTTGGAGAAATTGACGTGCCGCGCATAGCCGCCGAGCGTACGGCGAAGCAGCGCCAAGGGCTCGTCCTGGGTCATGCCGCAGCCGGTCTTGTGGGTCAGCGCGACGACGCCGTCGACGTTCGGGAAATCGGCCAGCGGGTTGTCGCCGGTGAACGGGTTCTTCTTGAACATGTCGGCGACGATGCCGGCGACGTGAGCGCTGCAATTCACCGAGGTGAGGATGCCGATATAGTTGCGCGTCGCGACGCGGCCGTCTGCGCGGCGGATGCCCTCGAAGGTTGCCGGCAGATCGAAGTTCGGCACCGGCTTGACGTCGACGCCATAGGCATAGTCCTTGGCGAAATCACCCATGCCGCAATTCTGGGTGTGCACGTGCTGGCCGGGCGCAATCGGCTGCGTCGCAAAACCGATGATCTGGCCATAGCGCCGGATCGGCTCGCCTGGCGCGATCGGCTTGATCGCGACCTTGTGGCCGGCCGGAATGCGATCGACCGTGGTGACGCCGTCGGTCACCTCCAACCCCGGCGGCAGGCTCGCGCGCGCGATCAGGACGCTGTCGTCGGCGTGCAGGCGGATCACTTGTGCCGAGGCCATGGAAGTTCTCCTTGGTTATTCTTCACCTCTTCCCGTCCTTTACGGGGAGAGGTCGAATTCTCGCGTAGCGAGAATTCGTGTGAGGGGCGAAGCACGATGTCACTTACAACGATGCTGCTCGCCGGATAGAAGCCCCTCGCCCCAAACCCTCTCCCCGATCCGCCTTCGCCCGAAGGCGGGCTTCGGCGGACAAGAGAGCGGGGCGAGGGAGAGGATAGACTTACGCCTTGCCGCCGGACTTCTCGCGGGTCTGGTTGACCTGCATCCTGGCGTAGACCTGCATCAGGCCGACTTCGTTCGACAGCGTCACGAGCTTGAAGCCCATGTTGATCGCGCGCACCGCGCCCTCGGCGCCGGAGCAGTGGATGCCCGGGTTAAGGCCGCGCTTGCCGCACTCCTTGATGATCTTCTCGTAGATCTTGAGGATCTCGGGCTCATCGCGATCGAGCTTCGGCACCAGACCGTAGGAGAAGCCGAGGTCGGACGGGCCGATATAGACGCCGTCGATGCCTTCGACATCGAGGATCGCTTCCATGTTCTCGACCGCGGTCTTGGTTTCCATCATCGGCAGCAGCACGATCTCGTCGTTGGCGGTCTGCTGATAGGTGCCGGCCGAGCCGTACATGCCGGCGCGGATCGGACCGTTGGAGCGCACGCCCTTCGGCGGATACTTGGCGTAGGAGACGAGGTTCTTGGCTTCCTGCGGCGTGTTGACCATCGGGCAGATCACGCCATAGGCGCCGCCGTCCAGCACCTTGCCGATGATGCCCGGCTCATTCCACGGCACGCGGACCATCGGCGTGACCGGATGGGCATGCATCGACTGGAAGCACTGCACCATCGACTGATAATCCTGCACGCCATGCTGCATGTCGACGGTGACGCTGTCGAAGCCGCATTGCGCGATCACTTCGGCCGAGAACCCGGAAGGGATCGCGAGCCACGCGTTCACCACCGCCTTGCCCGATGCCCAGACTTGCTTGACCTTGTTTGCCATTGATCGCGTTTCCCTTTGCGGTTTATTGGGGGACGAGCCTCAGCTGGTCGCCCGCTGGATCGAAACTTCGCTGACGCCGACTTCGCGCGCGGTATTCACTATCGCCGCCCAGGTGTCGTCAGGCAAGGGGATGCCATTCCTGGTGCGATCGGCACGGGTTTTCCGCTCGGGATCGCCCGGAACCAGCACGGAATCCGTGCCCGCGATCGGCTTGGTGGCGCGGATGAAATCGGTGTAGCGGGTGATTTCGCCGTCGAAGAAATTGCTGGTGTCGATCACCTTGGGATCGATGTAGAACGCCATCATGCCGTTGGCGAAGCGCCGGTCCGACGACGTCGCGCCGGTGCCGGTCAGCGCGCCGCCGAGCAGTTCGCAGATGAAGGCAAGACCCGAGCCCTTGTGATCACCGAAGGCGCGGATCGCGCCGGTTCCCTTGGTATGGTCGCGCGGCCCATCTGATGTGTACGGGCCATACAGCACATGCGGATCCTCGCTCAGCGTGCCGTCGGCATCGACGAGCGCGCCAATCGGCAGCTTCTTGCCGCCGCGGCTTGCGACCAGGCACTTGCCCTCGGCGACGACGGAGGTCGCGAAATCGAGCACGATCGGGTCCTGGCCCTGGCGCGGAATGCCGACGCAATAGGGCGCCGTCGACAACCGCTTCTCGACGCCGCCGTAAGGCGCGACCAAGAGCGAGCCCGCCGCAGTCACGAAATGAACAGACACAAGGCCTTCGGCGGCGGCCATTTCGGCCCAGTCGCCGACGCGGCCGAGATGGCCGGAGTTGCGCAACGCGACCGCAGCAAGCCCCGCCTTCTTGCACTTCTCGATGCCGAGTCTCACTGCAACCGGCGTGACGGTCTGGCCATAGCCGAACTTGCCGTCGACCACCGCGAGCGACGGCGTGTCGACCACGACCTCGGGGGTCTGGTTCGGCACGATCGAGCCCATCTTCTTCCACCTGACATAGACCGGCACGCGGATCACGCCGTGGCTGTCATGCCCGGTGAGGTTCGCGGTCGTCAGGTAGGTCGCGATGCGCTTCGCCTCTTCCGGAGAGGACTCCGAATGGGAAAACACTTCGGACACGAAGTTGATGAGATTATCGACCTTGATGGTGACCATGGACGGATAGCTCGCTTGATTAGGCGTGGGTTTTGGCGTGGCCGCCGAGATAGGCCGCGGCGATGGCTTCATTGCCCCACAATTCGTCGGGCTTGCCGCCCAGCACGATCCGCCCGGTTTCCAGGACGAAGCCATGGTCGGCGACTGAAAGTCCCATGCGCGCATTTTGCTCGACCAGCAAGACCGTGGTGTCCTTCCTGATCTGCGAAATGATGCGGAACACCGCCTGGACGATGACAGGCGCCAGCCCGAGCGACGGCTCGTCGAGCAGCAACAACCGCGGCTTGGCCATCAGCCCGCGCGCCACCGCCACCATCTGCAGCTGGCCGCCGGACAGCGTCCAGCCGAGCGCGTTGGAGAAGGCGCGGATGTCCGGGAACAGGTCGAACATCGCATCGGCCTCGCGCGAGATCTGCGACGCCCCGGCCTTCCGGTTCGACGCGCCGAGCATGATGTTCTCTTTCACGGTGAGGCCCGGGAATACGCGGCGGCCTTCCGGCACATGCGAAATGCCGAGCCGCGCGATCGCTTCCGGCCCGAGGCCTGCGATCGAGTGACCGTCGAACAGGATGTCGCCGGACGCGGGTTTGGCGAGGCCTGAGATTGCGCGCAGCGTGGTCGACTTGCCGGCGCCATTGGCACCGAGCAGCGTGACCACCTGCCCCTGCTCCACGGCGATGCTGACGCCGCGCAGCGCTTCGATCTCGCCGTAGCGGACCACGAGGTTGCGGATTTCGAGCAGCGGCATCATTCGCTCCCGAGATAGGCGGAGACGACGTCGGGATGACGCAGCACCGCCATGGACTCGCCGTCGGCGATACGGCGTCCGAAGTTCAGCACGGTGATGTGCTGGGCGGCTTCCGAAACCAGCGTCATGTCATGATCGATGATCAGGATTGTGAGGCCCTGCGCTGCGATGCGCTTGAGCAGCTCATGCAATTCGAGCTTCTCGGTCGAGTTGAGGCCGGCGGCTGGCTCGTCGAGCAGCAGCAGCGTCGGGTTCGACGCCAGTGCGCGCGCAATCTCGATCAGGCGCTGGTGGCCGTAGGAGAAGCTCGAGATCAGCTCGTTGGCGCGGTTGCCGAGGCCGACGAAGGTCAAAGCCTCCATCGCGCGCTCGGTCAGCGCATCGTCACCCTTCCCGATCATGGTGTTGCCGGGCCGCTCGGCCCCGATCTCGACGTTCTCCAGCGCGGTCATCGAGCGGAACAGGCGGATGTTCTGGAAGGTGCGGCCGAGCCCCGCCGCGGTGCGCTGATGCGGCGCCATGCTGGTGATGTCGGTACCGTCGAGCACGATCTTGCCCGCGGTCGCCTTGTAGAGACCGGACAGCACGTTCAGCGTCGTGGTCTTGCCGGAACCGTTGGGTCCGATCAGCGCGTGCACGCTGCCGCGCTTCACCGCGATATCGACGCCGTCGACCGCCTTGAGGCCGCCAAAATGCTTCGAGAGCCCGGTGACCTCGAGCACGATGTCGCCGCCAGTGGTCGCGGGCTTGAGCTGGAGCGCTCCGGCAACCGGCGGCGCCTTGGTGTGCGCGCGCCAACGCGTGAACGCGTCGGACACGAAGCCCCAGATGCCATCCGGCATGAAGCGGATGATCAGGATCACCGACAGGCCGTAGATCGCGAGGTAGAGACCGGGCACGCTCTTGAGGAAACGCAGCCATTCCGGGATCAGGATCAACAGCCCGGTGCCGATCGCCGAGCCGATCGGCGAGGCCACGCCGCCGAGCAGCGACATGGTCAGGAACTGAATGGATTCCGCGAACGAGAACTGATCCGGACTGACGTAAGCAAAGCCGCCGGCGAACAGGCCGCCCGCAAGCCCGCCGAGCACCGCACACACCGCGAAGGCGTAGACCTTGGTACGGAACACGTCGATGCCGTTGACGCCGGCCGCGAGCTCATTGTCGCGCACCGCACGCATGGCGCGGCCAAGCTTGGTGTCAGGCAGGTGCCAGACCAGATAGCCGACGATCGCAAGCATCGCGACGCAGAAGGCGAGATAGCTCTGCGAGGACTGGAACAGCTCGGGCCGCCGAATGTTGGCGACGCCGTCCGGCCCGTGGGTCAGGCCGATGGCGTTGATCATCACCAGCGTCACGATCTGCTGGAATGAGATCGTCACCATCGCAAGGTAATGGCCGCCGAGCCGCAGCGTCGACATGCCCAGAAACGCGCCGGCGACCAGCGTGATCGCGCAGGCACCGACCAGGCACAGCCAGAAGTTCAGATGCAGGTCGGCGGTGCCGAGGCCGACGGCATAGGCGCCGAAGCCGAAGAACGCGGCCTGCGCCAGGTTGATCTGGCCGCACAGGCCGAGCACGACCGACAACCCGAACACCGCGATCGAGAAGGTCGTGGCTTGCAGCAGGATGTTGAGGATGTAGCCGTCGAACTGCATGCCGGCGGCGAGCGCTACCAGCGCGGCTGCGCCGATGAAATACGGCAGATGACGGATGATCAGCGGTTTCGAGCGCACGGCGGGCGCCGGAATCGTGTTGTCGCTGGCGCTCATGCTTTCTCCGCGACCCGTTCGCCGAAGATGCCCTGCGGCCGGAACACCAGGAAAGCGATCAGCACCAGGAAGGCAAAGCCGTCCTTGTACGGCACCGAAATGTAGGCAGCGCCGAATGTCTCGATGACGCCGAGCGCGAGGCCGCCGACGATGGCGCCGGCGACATCGCCGAAGCCGCCGATGATGGTCGCGGCAAACGCCTTCAGCGCAATCGTCGAGCCCATCTGGATCGAGACGAACAGCACCGGCGCCACCAGGATGCCGGCGAGGCCGCCGAGCACGGCCGAATAGATGAAGGTGATCATGATCATGGTGGAGACGGAAATGCCGAGCAGCGAGGCCATCTCCTTGTCCTGCGAGGTCGCCTGCAGCTTCTTGCCGAGCAGCGTCTTCTCGAAGAACCAGAAGTTGAACAGCACCAGGAGGATGGTGACGCCGATGATCAACAAATACTGGCTGTCGAGATAGACCGGGCCGAGCTGGATGCCGGGCGTATCGAACCAGCCCTGCAGCACCTGCGGCTGCGGGCCGTAGATCGCAAGCACCGAGTTCGACAGCAGGATCGAGGCGCCGATGGTGGCGATGATGACGGGCAGATAGGTGCGGTGGCGCAGCGGATAGTAGACGCCGAGATTGAAGATGACACCGAACAGCGCCATGCCGGCGAGCGCGATCAGGAAGGACAGCCAGTAAGGCCAGCCGAGATCGACCGAGAACACCACCATCAGATAGGCGGCCACCATCGAGAATTCGCCTTGCGCGAAGTTCACCACGTTGGTGGCGCGGAAGATCAGCACGAAACCGAGCGCCACCAGCGCGTAGACCGCGCCGATGCCGATACCGGTGAACAGCAGTTGTAGTACCAGATCCATGACAGCGCTCGATCAGAACAGTGTGCGCAGAAGATCGGCCTCGCCGGTTTCGCCGGCGAGGCCGAGCCGCGATCAATCGTTGAAGTCGATGTGCTTGTCGTAGACGATCTTGCCCTTGTCGTTCTTCACGACATTGTAGCCGTGCAGGCCGTCGCCGTTCTTGTCGAAATTATACTCGCCTTCGGCACCGGCGAATTTCTGCGTCGCCAGGATGGCGTCGCGGATCTTGCTCGGATCGGTCGAGCCGGCCTTGTTGATCGCCGCCGACAGGATGGTGATCGCATCATACGGCCAGGCGGCCTGGTTGTCGGGCGCGGTCTTGTAGGCATCACGATAGGACTTGCCGAACGCCTTCGCGGTATCGCTCGAATCTTCGGCGAAGTCGGCGACCCCGTAGGTGCCGAACAGCGCCGGGCCGGCGAGCTTGGTCGAGGAGACCGCCACCACCGAGGGCGAGCCGACCCAGGGGATGTTGACGCCGAGTTGGCGCAACTGCCGAGCAAAGATGCCGAGATCGTTCTCGAAGGTGAAGTAGGTGCCGAGCACGTCGGCGCCGGACTGTTTCACGGCCAGCACGACCGGGGTGAAGTCCTGGCTCTGGTTGGCGTAGCCCTGATCGAGCACCGGCGGCGCACCGAGCTTGGTCAGCGCCTCGGTGAGGGCCTTGCCGCCCGCGGTGCCGAAGGCGTCGGTGGAATGGACGATCGCCCATTTCTTCTTGCCGAGCGTGTTGACGCCGAAGTCGGCGATCACGCGGCCGGAGTAATTGTCATTCGGACGGAAGCGGAACAGCCACGGATTGCCGGAATGGGTGAGATCGGGATTGGTGCCGCCGATCATCACGGGCTTGCCGACCTTGATCACGTCGGGCGCCATCGCCTGCACCTGGGTCGAACGGATCGAGCCGAGGAAGGCAACGATGTCGGACTGCGCGGCAAGCTTGGAGAACGCCAGCACGATGCCCGGATTGGTGGTCTGGTCGTCCTCGATGACGAGCTCGACCTGCTTGCCGAGCACGCCGCCGGCCTTGTTGACCGCGGCCAGCGCCAGCTTGGCGCCGTTCTGGGCCCAAAGGCCCTGCTCCGCGGCCGGTCCGGTCACCGGCACGCACATGCCGATCTTGATCGTCGCGCCCTGCGCCCAAGCGCTGCGCATCAGCGCGGGAGCAGCGAGACCTGCCGCCAAGCCGGCGGAAAACTCACGCCTCGTCAGTTTCATTCAATCCTCCCTTTGGTGCGCCGAACTTGCATGTCGGCTTCGTTGAGACGAGCTGACGCGTCGATCTGTTGCCCTATCCGCAGCCATCGATCGGCGCGGCGAACAAACGTGAGCCCCGCTGCAGCGCACAAGACGCGCAGCGGCGGCCATCAATCTGGCGTTTGACGTAGCTAAGCATGATTGCACATTGCACGCAATAGTCAAAAATTCTCTGGCAACGGTGCGTAAATGCCTGCTACCAGCGACCATGGCGGGATCACGTGATAGTGTGACCGGCGGGCAGTCATCGATGTCGATTCCAAGAGCGAAATCGCAGACCAGACGGAAACAGCCGGCCTACGCGCTGATCAAGAGCGCATTGGCAAGGCACATCCGGGCCGGCGACGTGCCACCCGGCACGGTTCTCTCCGAATCGGCGATCGCGACCTTGTTCGGCTCAAGCCGCTCGCCGGTGCGGCAGGCTTTCGAACAGCTCGAGCAGATCGGCCTGGTGCGCCGCTTCGACGGCCGCGGCGTCATCGCCGGCAAGCGCCAGGTCGAACCGCGGCGCGTCCCGATCACGCCGGAGATGTTCGGGCTGACCGACGGCCCCGTCGAGGCGGTGCGCAGCGACGCCTGGGATGCGCTCTATTACAAGCTCGAACGCGAGATCATCTACCGTTCGCTGTTCGGACGCTTCCGCGTCAGCGAGCTCGCATTGGCACGGCACTTTCGTGTGGGGCGCACGGTTGCGCGCAATCTGCTGCTACGTGCGCAGGCGATCGGAATCCTGGAGAAAGGCGCCAAGGCGCATTGGTATGTCGTGCCGCTGGATGAGGATCGCCTCCGCGACATCTTCGAGGTGCGCGCAACCCTCGAGCCGCTGCTGCTCAAATCCGCTGCGGCGAGAATTCCTGCGGCACTGCTCGACCGGATGGCGGAGCGGCTGCGCGAGGGGATCCAATTCCGCAGCCGCGTCGGCGTCGGCGAGCTCGATGAGATCGAGGGCGACCTCCACATCCGCTGCCTGGGTTACGGCGTCAATCGCGAGATGATTGAGGCGCTCAAGCGCACCCACTGCGCCTTCGTGATCGGCAAGCACATCCAGGTCGCGCTGACCGCGCCGCAGATCGATTCCTTCATGGACGAGCATCTGGTGATCTTCGAAGCCCTGCGCGCGCGCGACGGCGAAGCGGCCGCCGCGACCCTGCGCCGCCATATCGAGTGGTCGCACTCCAAGGTCGCCGGCTGGATCGCCGAATTCCGTGCCATCAACGTGATCTCCCGCGTGCCCTACATGGCCTGAGCGGCATTGCCGCGCATCGGCTACTCGTCGGCCTCGGCTTCGGCGTCATCGGCCGAGCCCATTGCGGCGAGGCTTGCCTCCAGCGCGCCCAGCATTTCGTGCAACTCGGCAAGCTTGCGCGCGCCATATCGCCTTGTGATCTCGGCGTAGATCGCCTCTGACGTCGGCGCCACCGCCTCGATCAGCTTCAACCCCTTGGCCGAGATCGAGACCACCGCGCGCCGCCCGTCGTTCTCCGCCGCCTTGCGCTCGATCAACGCGCGGGCCTCGAGATCGCGCAGGATTCGCGACAGGCTCGGGCCGAGCAGAAACGCCACGCGGGCGAGCTCGGTGACCTCGATCTCGTCGACCGCGGTGAGCGCACGCAAAATCCGCCACTGCTGCTCGGTCAGCCCGTGATTGCGCAGCGACGGACGGAACTGCCGCATCACCGCCTCGCGCGCCCGGAGCAGCGACATCGGCAGCGAGCGGGAGAACTCGCGCATCGGGGTCCGTCGCGACGAGGCGTCGTCGCCCTGCCCCGGCCGGATCTCATCCAATTTCTTGCGCGCCATCGCCTAATCCACCGCAACAAAATTTTGCGTTGCAACATGCCCTGATTCAGTTTGCGGGAAATCACTTAACATGTTAATCATCTTCCGACATCCACTTTTGTGTAGCACGCATGGCCCTCTCCAAGGACGATATCCGCGCTGCAGCCCAACGGCTCGACAACGCGGAAAAGACCCGCAAGCAAATCCGCCAGCTGTCGCTGGAACACCCCCGCATCACCCTCGAAGACGCCTACGCGATTCAGAAGGCCTGGGTCGAGATGAAGGTGGCGCAGGGCCGCGTCGTCAAGGGCCACAAGATCGGCCTGACCTCGAAGGCGATGCAGAGCGCGCTCAATATCGACGAGCCTGACTCGGGCATCCTGCTCGACGACATGTTCTTTGCCGATGGCGGCCTGGTGCCGACCGATCGCTTCATCGCAACCCGCGTCGAGGCCGAGCTCGCCTTCGTGATGAAGCATCGCCTGGAGGGGCCGAACTGCACGCTGTTCGACGTGCTCAACGCCACCGACTTCGTGGTGCCCGCGCTAGAGATCCTGGATACCAGGGTCGAGCGCGTCGACCCCGAGACCAAGGCAACGCGCAAGATCTTCGACACCATCGCCGACAACGCCGCCAATGCCGGCATCGTGCTCGGCGGCCGGCCGATCCGCCCGCTGGACGCCGATCTGCGCTGGATCGGCGCGCTCTGCTTCCGTAACGGCCAGCTCGAGGAAACCGGTCTGGCTGCCGGCGTGTTGAATCATCCGGCGACCGCGGTGGCATGGCTTGCCAACAAGATCGCGCCGAACGGGCTGGCGCTGGAGGCCGGGCAGATCGTGCTGGCAGGCTCCTTCATCCGCCCGATCGAGACCCGCAAGGGCGACACCATCCAGGCCGACTACGGACCTTACGGTTCCGTGAGC
Source organism: Bradyrhizobium sp. Pha-3 (assembly GCF_042258615.1). Classification (GTDB taxonomy): domain Bacteria; phylum Pseudomonadota; class Alphaproteobacteria; order Rhizobiales; family Xanthobacteraceae; genus Bradyrhizobium. Next base: position 6,538,563 of record NZ_CP170152.1, read on the forward strand.
TGCTACTTCGCCTGACGCACTCAGCAGGAGAGCTGCATGCCGCATTTCACGATTGAATACTCCGCCAATCTCGACGGCCTCGTCGACATGGGCGCTACCGTCGAACTGGTCCGCAAGGCCGCGGTCGAGACCGGCATCTTCCCGCTCGGCGGCATCCGGGTCCGCGCCGTCAGATGCGAGCACTACGCGATCGCCGACGGCCGCAAGACCTACGGCTTCCTCGACATGGTGCTGCGGCTCGGCGAAGGCCGCGACCTCGCCACCCGCAAGAAGGCCGGCGAGCATATCTTCAAGGCGCTGTCCGCCCATCTCGATCCGGTATTCGCCAACAGCAAGTTCGCTCTGTCGTTCGACATGCAGATCAACGACAAGGAAACGAGCTGGAAACGCAACAACATCCACGAGGCACTGAAGGTGGAGACGGTCAATGGATAAAGCCACCCCAAAATCCACAGCTGACCTGTTCCAGGCCAACCGCGATCGCGCCGGTCCGCTGCTCGCCAAGCTGAAAGCCGAAGGCATCGGCCATGTGATCGACGGCAAGGTCGTGCCGGCGGCTTCCGGCCAGACCTTCGAGACCAAATCGCCGATCGACGGCACCGTGCTGGCGACCGTCGCGCGCGGCAACGCGGAGGATATCGACCGGGCGGCCACAGCCGCGTCCAAGGCCTTCAAGGCCTGGCGCGACATGCCGGCGGCGCAGCGGCGCAAGCTGCTGCATCGCGTCGCTGACGCGATCGAGGAGCGCGCCGACGACATCGCCGTGCTCGAATGCATCGACACCGGCCAGGCGCACCGCTTCATGGCCAAGGCGGCGATCCGCGCCGCCGAGAACTTCCGCTTCTTCGCCGACAAATGCGGCGAAGCCCGCGACGGCCTCAACACGCCCTCGGACGAGCACTGGAACATCTCGACCCGCGTGCCGATCGGGCCGGTCGGCGTGATCACGCCGTGGAACACGCCGTTCATGCTCTCCACCTGGAAGATCGCACCTGCGCTGGCGGCGGGCTGCACGGTCGTACACAAGCCGGCGGAATGGTCGCCGGTGACCGCCGATCTGCTGGTCAAACTCGCAAAACAGGCCGGTCTGCCCGACGGCGTGTTCAACACCGTGCACGGCTTCGGCGAGGACGCCGGCAAGGCACTGACCGAGCACCCCGCGATCAAGGCGATCGGCTTCGTCGGCGAGAGCACGACGGGCTCCGCGATCATGGCGCAGGGCGCGCCGACCCTGAAGCGCGTGCATTTCGAGCTCGGCGGCAAGAATCCGGTGATCGTGTTCGATGATGCCGATCTCGACCGCGCGCTCGATGCCGTCGTGTTCATGATCTACTCGCTCAACGGCGAGCGCTGCACCTCGTCGAGCCGGCTGCTGGTCCAGGAGAGCATCGCCGAAAAATTCATCGAGAAGCTGACCGCGCGCGTGAAGGCGCTCAAGGTCGGTCACCCCCTCGATCCGGCGACCGAGATCGGGCCGCTGATCCACGAACGGCACTTCGCCAAGGTCTGCAGCTATTTCGACGTCGCCAGGCAGGACGGCGCGACGATCGCGGTCGGCGGCAAGCCGCATGACGGTCCGGGCGGCGGGCACTACGTGCAGCCAACCCTCGTCACCGGCGCCAACGCGACAATGCGCGTGGCCCAGCAGGAAGTGTTCGGTCCGTTCCTGACCGTGATCCCGTTCAAGGACGAGGCTGACGCCGTCGAGATCGCCAACGGCGTGCAGTACGGCCTTGCCGGCTATGTCTGGACCGGCGACGTGGGCCGCGCGCTGCGTGTCGCGGACGCGCTCGAAGCCGGCATGATCTGGCTCAACTCGGAAAACGTCCGCCACCTGCCGACCCCGTTCGGTGGCATGAAAGCGTCCGGCATCGGCCGCGACGGCGGCGACTACTCGTTCGACTTCTACATGGAAACCAAGCACGTCTCGCTCGCGCGCGGGACGCACAAGATTCAGAAACTGGGAATGTGATTGCACGTCGTTCTGGGGCGCGAAGCGAACCCGGAACCTCGAGATTCCGGGTTCGATGCTGCGCATCGCCCCGGAATGACGGATAAAATTGAGGGAACACGCCATGCCGGTGCCAACACACGTCTTCGATCCGCCGTTCAACATCATCCGCTGCAGCCATGCCGTGCTCGACGTCACGGATTTGGAGAAGAGCGCCGCCTTCTACGAGAAGACCGTCGGCCTCCATATCGAGGACCGCGACGACAAATCGGTGTATCTGCGTGCCAGCGAAGAGCATCAGCATCACTCGGTCGTGCTGCGCAAGGCGGCGAAAGCTGCCTGCAACCGCCTCGGTTTCAAGGTCGGCAATGACGGCGACCTTGACAAGGCGGCGGCGTTTTTCTCCGAGAACGGCATCGCCTATGCCTTCGTCGACCAGCCGTTCCAGGGCCGCACGCTGCAATTCACCGATCCGTTCGGCTTCCAGATCGAGCTCTACGCCACGATGGAGAAGCGCCCGCATCTCTTGCGGCGCTACGACCTCTACAAGGGCTGCCATCCGCAGCGGCTCGACCATTTCAACGTGTTCGCCGCCGAGGTGCAGGACACCGTCGACTTCTACGCCCGGCTCGGCTTCCGCCTCACCGAATATGCCGAGGAGGACGGCGACAACGGCCGCATCGCAGCCGCCTGGATGCACCGCAAGGGCAATGTCCATGACTTCGCCATCACCAACGGCCGTGGCCCGCGCCTGCACCACATCGCCTATTGGGTGCCGACCGCGATGAACATCGTGCATCTCTGCGACGTGATGGCCTCCTCCGGCTTCCTCGCGAACATCGAGCGCGGCCCGGGCCGGCACGGCATCTCCAACGCCTTCTTCCTCTACATCCGCGATCCCGACGGCCACCGCATCGAGCTCTACACCAGCGACTATTTCACCGGCGATCACGACCATGAGCCGTTGCGCTGGTCGCTGCGCGATCCGCGCCGCCAGACGCTGTGGGGCGCACCGGCGCCACGCTCCTGGTTCGAGGAAGGTTCGACCTTCGCCGGCCAGGCCGTGCGCGAGCCGCGCTTCGTCGCCGACGTGCTGGTTGCGGATTAGTGAACAAGACTCCATCCCCTCGTCGTCCCGGCCGAGTGCGCGGTTGCGCACGGAGCCGGGACCCATAACCACCGGCCCGTGTTTTGGACAAGATCGTCGCCCAGCGTGCCCGAATGTGAAGCCGGTGGTTATGGGTCCCTGCCTTCGCAGGGACGACACCAATTGTGGGACTACCAATGCCCTCTCCTCGCCTCGCCACCTATTCCGTCAACGGCGTCACGCAATATGGCGCCGTCACCGACACCGGCATCGTCGATCTCTCGTCACGCTTCGCCAAGGACTATCCGACCTTGCGCGAGGCGATCGCCGCCGGTGGGCTGACGCGGCTCGTGGAGGACGCCGCCAAGCGATCGCCCGACCACGCGCTCGACGCGGTGGCCTGGCAGCCGCCGATCCCGGCGCCGGAAAAGATCATCTGCATCGGCGTCAACTATCCGGACCGCAATGCCGAATACAAGGACGGCTCGGACGCGCCGAAATATCCGAGCATGTTCCTGCGGGTGCCGCGCTCCTTCGTCGGCCACAACACGCCGGTGGTACGGCCGCGGGTCTCGCCACAGCTCGACTACGAGGGCGAGCTGGTGCTGGTGATCGGCAAGCCCGGCCGGCATATCGCGGAGAGCGCCGCGCTCGATCACATCGCCGCGATCACGCTCTGCAACGAAGGCACCATCCGCGACTGGGTGCGCCACGCCAAGTTCAACGTCACCCAGGGCAAGAATTTCGATTCCACCGGCAGTCTCGGCCCCTGGATCGTGCCCTACACCAGCGAGGCGCAGATCGCCGACATCCGCCTGACCACGCGGGTGGACGGCGAAGTCAGGCAGGACGACCGCACCTCGCGCTTGATCTTCGGCTTCCGCTACCTCATCAACTACATCTCGACCTTCACGACGCTGGTTCCCGGCGACATCATCGTCACGGGGACGCCGACCGGCGCGGGTGCGCGGTTCGATCCGCCGCGCTACCTGAAGCCCGGCGATGTCGTCGAGGTCGAGGCCGAAGGCGTCGGCGTGCTGCGCAACAGCGTCGTCGACGAAGCCAGCTAACCTCGCAAGCAAGTGGACAGTGCCATGACCTCTACATCCGGCGGCGAAGCGATCGTCAACGGCCTCGTCGCCCACGGCGTCGACACCGTGTTCGGCCTGCCCGGCGCGCAGATCTATGGCCTGTTCGATGCCTTCCACCAGGCGCAGCTCAAGGTGATCGGCGCCCGCCACGAGCAGGCCTGCGGCTACATGGCGTTCGGCTATGCCCGCTCCTCAGGCAGGCCCGGCGTGTTCAGCGTGGTGCCCGGCCCCGGCGTGCTCAACGCCTCGGCGGCGCTGCTCACCGCATTCGGCTGCAACGAGCCGGTGCTGTGCCTGACCGGCCAGGTGCCGACGCAATTCCTCGGCAAGGGCCGCGGCCACCTGCACGAGATGCCGGACCAGCTCGCGACCTTGCGCACCTTCGTGAAATGGGCGGACCGGATCGAATATCCTGACAACGCGCCCGCGATGGTGTCGCGCGCGTTCCAGGAAATGCTGTCGGGCCGACGCGGTCCCGCCTCGCTGGAAATGCCGTGGGACGTGTTCACCCAGCGCACCCAGGTCGCACCCGTCAAGCCGTTCGACCCGTTACCGGCGCCGCAACCGGATCCTGACCGCATCAAGGCGGCCGCCGATCTGATCGCCGGCAACAAGGCGCCGATGATCTTCGTCGGTAGCGGCGCCATCGAGGCCCGCGAGGAGATCCTCGAACTGGCCGAGATGATCGACGCGCCGGTCGTCGCCTTCCGCAGCGGCCGCGGCATCGTCTCCAACGCGCATGAACTCGGGCTCACCATGGCCGCGGCCTACAGACTGTGGCCTAAGACCGATCTGATGATCGGCATCGGCACCCGCATGGAGCTGCCGACCATGTCGCGCTGGCCTTATCAGCCGGCCGGCCTGAAATGCGTGCGCATCGACATCGATCCGGTCGAGCTGCGCCGCTGGCCGGCCGATGCCGGCGTGATCGCGGACGCCAAGGCTGGTACCGCCGACCTCATCGCGGCCGTGCGCAAGGCCGGCTACGGCAAGACCTCGGGCCGCCGTACCGCGATCCGCGAAGCGACCGCGGCCACCGAGCAGGAGATCCAGCGCATCCAGCCGCAGATGGCCTACCTGAAGATTCTGCGCGAGGTGCTGCCGGCCAACGCCATCGTCACCGACGAGCTGTCGCAGGTCGGCTTCGCCTCCTGGTACGGTTTTCCGATCTACGAGCCCCGCACCTTCGTCACCTCGGGCTATCAGGGCACGCTCGGCTCGGGCTTCCCGACCGCACTCGGCGCCAAGGTCGCCAACCCGAACAAGCCGGTGGTCGCGATCACCGGCGACGGCGGCTTCATGTTCGGCGTGCAGGAGCTCGCCACTGCCGTGCAGTTCAAGATCGGCGTGGTGACGCTGGTGTTCAACAACAACGCCTATGGCAATGTCCGCCGCGACCAGCGCGAGCGCTTCGACGGCCGCGTCGTCGCCTCGGACCTGGTCAACCCTGATTTCGTCAAGCTCGCGGAGTCCTTCGGCGTCGGTGCCGCGCGCGTCACCTCGCCCGATCACTTCCGTCCTGTGCTGGAGAAGGCGCTGGCCGACGGCGGGCCCTACGTGATCTCGGTGGAAGTGCCGACGGATTCGGAAGTGAGCCCCTGGGCGTTCATCCATCCGGCGCGGAACAACTAGGCGTTTTTCAAGCCGCGTTGCAGCCGCGACGAGGCGATCACCAGCAGGCCGGCGCCGGCGACCGACCAGCAGGCGACCGGCGCCCAGTGCACCAGCGGCGCATAGTCCGGTAGCTTCTGCAGGCCGCCCGCGACCGCCGCCATCCGCGCAAAGGTCGCGAGCGCCAGCGCCGAGAACACGAGGCCCGTGACCTTGCCTTCGGCGCCGGTCTCCCCGATCGCAAGCGCTGCGGACACCGCGCTCATCAGCATGCAGCCCCAGGCTGCCCCCGCCATGAACTGCGCCACGATCAGGACGTTGAGGCTGCCCGCAATCTCCGCGGCGATGATGGCGAATGCGCCGAGCAGTCCCGCGGCGCCCATCACGATCAAACCGCCGCGATGCTTGACGACGAGGCTCGCCGGAAACATCGCGATGTTGAAGCCGATCCAGAACACCGGCATCAGCCACTGCAGTTCATCTGCTTTGGCAAAGCGCAAATAGAACGGAGCGCTGTTGATGTTGAAATGCAGCTGATAGCCGAGCGAGAGCAGCACCATCGACCCGATCAGGAACATCGGCACCGCGCCGAGCCGCTTGGCCGGTGGCGCAGGCCGCTCCGGCTGTACGTCCCCGGCGATGCGGCGCTCGATCCCTGAAAACGCGAGCGCGGTCAGCAACAGCACGGCGCCGGACAGCACGAACGGCAGGCGTGCATCATGATCGCGCAGCACGACGGCGAGATAGGGCGAGACCGCGCCCGCGAGCCCGTGGCCCAGCATCGCCAGCGCCGCGAGGAACGGCACTGACGGTTGCGCGCGATACTTGCCGAGCAGCGTCAGCGGCGGCGCGCGCAAGGCCGACGATGTGACCGCCCAGATCACGATCAACACGATCAGCCAGAGTTTCGCGCCCGGACCGGTGCCGGCCACATAAGGCAGCGCGACGAAGGCGGCGCAGGAGAGCGCGGCGAGGATGCCGACAAATACGCCGAGACGGCCGACCAGGATCGCAATCCTGTCGGCGGCCATGCCCATCGCGGTATCGGTGACGGTGAAGATAGCCTGATCCATCATCAAGATCAGGATGACGGTGGACGGCGCGATGCCGACATCGGCGCACAGCTTGGGCAGGTAGATCAGATAGGTAGTCCAGCCCAACGTGAACACAAGCTGCAGCACGGCGAGATAGACGCCGGTGCGGTTGACGGCGCGGTCGGCCTTGGTGGTCATGGTCCGATTTTAGACCACCTCACCCATTTGCGGGAGGGGGAGCTAGCGTACCTTGCGGAAGGTCAAATTGATGCGCTGGCGGCCGAGCACGCTGTGCTCGCCATCAGCGAGCGCCGCGACGCCGTGATAAAATAGCCGCGACGGGCCGCCCCACACCGCGACATCGCCGTGTTCGAGCCGATAGCGGCGCGGCGTATCGCTGCGCTTCAGGCCGCCGAACAGGAAGATTGCCGGCAGCCCGAGCGAGATCGAGACGATCGGCGCGCCGTAGTCGAGCTCGTCCTTGTCCTGGTGCAACGACAATTTTGCACCGGGCACATAGCGGTTGATCAGGCAAGCCTGCGGCGCAAAACCGTTGAAGCCGGCCTCTGCGGCGGCATCGGCGGCGAGCCTGCACAACACCTCCGGCATTTCAGGCCAGGGCTGTCCCGAGTCCGGATCGATCGGATCATAGCGATAGCCGCTGGGATCGGAGACCCAGCCGACGCTGCCGCAATTCGTCATCGCGACCGACATCCGGTGGCCGCCCGGCGTGATCAGGTGCCGGAACGGCGCCTGCTTGACGATAATGCGCAAGGCCGGGATCAGCTCGGCCTCGAACGGCCGCACAAAGCCACGCAGCAGCACCGCACCGTCCGCGATGGTCTCGCGCGGCGGCCGTGCATCGCCAATCGTCTCGAACAGATCAGCAGCCACGCCTCTGCACACTCACTTTGCGTCGTGGAAGATCACACCAACGGTGTGGCGATGGCCGGACCTGATCCGGCTGACGCCATGGCGCAGATTGACACGATACGGCCCGCGCGTCCCCTGGACCGGACGATGATGCACGGCAAACGCCACCGCATCGCCCTTGGAGAGCGGCACCACCTCGGGCCGCGACTGCATCCGCGGTCGTTGCTCGGTCAGCACGAACTCGCCGCCCGTGAAATCGCGACCCGGCTCCGACAACAGGATCGCGACCTGGATCGGAAATACGTGCTCGCCGTAGAGATCCTGATGCAGGCAATTGTAGTCGCCCTCGCCATATTGCAGCAGCAGCGGCGTCGGCCGCGTCTGCCCGGCGTCATGGCAGCGCTTCAGGAACGCCGCGTGCGACGGCGGATAGCTGATCCCGATCCCCATCGTCTCGTTCCAGCGATTGGCGGTCGCGGTCAGCTGCGTATACAGCGCCGGCCGCAGCTCCGCGACCAGCTCCGGCAGCGGATAGGAGAAGTACTTGTACTCGCCGCGGCCGAAGCCGTGGCGGCCCATCACGACCCGGCTGCGGAAGCGGCTGTCGTCGGGATAGAACCCGGCGATGGTGTCGCACTCCTCAGGCGTTAGCACGCCACCCAGGACGGCGCAGCCCTGCCCGTCGAGGTCGGTCGTGATCTGGTCCCAGTCGAGCCCGTCGACACGGGCGGGGATGCCGGTGGCTGGGCGGGTGAGATTTTTGGCTGTTGCTGTCATGAGGCGGAATCTGGCCCATGAGCGCGGCTGGCGCCACCCGATTTCCGATCCAAATATGCCGAGAACGGTGCCACAATCGCGGTGTCGTCCTGGCGAATGCAGGGACCCATAATCACAGGTGCTGGTTGCGAGAAAGCCATTTGGCCGCGTGCCCTTTGCGAAAGCCGCGGCGTATGGGTCCCTGCTTTCGCACTATGGCATGCACAGATCTGGTGTGGCGGATTGACTCGGGGCGGGCTGGGGGGATTCCAGAATCGCCCATTGATGTGATTCCTATTACGGCACTTCGGTTTGGACGGAGTGTCAGCATGTTGTTGCGGATCGACTGGACGTTGGGCAGATTCGGGGATCGTCGTCTCGACAAAGGGGGGCGGCGTTCGTCGGACGCATGGTCGCGGGCAAGGACGTCTGCCTGCGGCGACTTTGCAAGGGTGACCGCGCGCTGGAGGTGCGGTTCAACCGCTTCCTCGGCAACACCAAGGTAACAGCGGAGCGGATCATCGAAAGCTGGAGCGAAAGCACGGTTGCAGCGGTCGTGGGCCGCCATGTGTTGGCGATCCAGGACACCAGCGAGATCCACTTCAACACCACGCCGCAACGCCGGCGCGGGCTCGGAGAGATCGCCAAGGGCAACAGCTACGGCGTGCTGCTGCATCCGATGCTGGCGGTGGATGCGGACGCCGGCACCTGCCTCGGCCTTTTGAGCGGCGAGGTGTGGACGCGCGAGGGCCGCCGCACCGTCTCGCACGACCTGCGCGAGCTGTCGGACAAGGAATCGCAGCGCTGGATGTCTACTGTGATCGCCGCCAAGCCACTGCTCGCCGGCGCTGCGATGGTGACCGTGATCGGTGACCGCGAGAGCGACATCTTTGCCCTGTATGCCAGCGCGGCCGAGCAGCAATGCCACGTGATCGCCCGCAGCATGCATGATCGCAAACTGGCCGACGCGAGCGGCCTGTATGCGGTCAGCGATGCCATGGCTGCGGTGGATCAGCGCGCCATCCAGTTGCCTGCCCGCGCGTCGCGACCTGCGCGTCAGGTTCAGCTCGAGCTGCGCTTTGGCGCCATCGAGCTTGCCCGACCCCAGACCAAGTTCCTGCGCCATTTGCCCCAAAACCTGCCGCTGGCCGTCGTCGACGTGCGCGAGGTCGGCGCCTCCAGCGTCGAGCCGCTGCATTGGCGGCTCCTCACCTCTCACCCGATTGCCAAGGCTGAAGACGCCTGGCGGATCGTTGAGTGGTACAAGCAGCGCTGGCTCATCGAGCAGTTCTTCCGCGTCCTCAAAACCCAAGGTTTCAGGCTCGAAGACAGCCAGATCGCCTCCGCCGACCGGCTCCTCAAGCTGGTCGCCATCGCCGCCAAGGCCGCCGTCATCACCATCCAGCTCCTGCAAGCGCGCAACGGCAGTCGGCAGCCGCTCCACATCGTCTTCAATCCTGGCGAGGTCGCTGCCCTCGTCGCCCTCAATCAGCAGCTCGAAACCAGCAGCAAACGGCTCAAGAATCCGCATCCGCCAGACTGCCTCGCATGGGCCGCATGGATCATCGGCCGCCTCGGCGGATGGGATGGCTATCCTTCGTCCAAGCCGCCAGGCCCGATCACGTTCAAGAACGGCCTCGAATACTTCCACGCTGTCGCCACCGGATGGAGCCTCAGAGATCTGTGCATGCCCTAGTGCTTTCGCAGGGACGACGTGCGGAGGAAGTGCCCGCTAGCTCTCGACAGGATCACGCGCGGAAGGAAATCAACCCCTGACCGGCAGCGTCACCACATCATATCCATGGCTGATCTTCCGCTTCAGCACCGGGTCTTCCAGCTCGAACTCGAAGCGGCTGGCGGGGCGGATACCGCCCTTGGCCGCGAAGGTACCGCCGAACATGGCGCAGCCATCGGGCAACGTGCCCTTGTCGAAGCCGCGCGCGATCAGGTCCTTGACCGGCAGCATGTGATCGAGCGTGCCTTCCTGGTAGAGCACGCGCTGGCCGCCGATTGTGGCCCAGGAGCGCAGGATCAGCCGGTCCCAATGGCCGATGACGTCCTCGAGCTCCCACAGCTCAGCCGCCATCGGCTTGTCGCACATCTGCTTCGACACCGTGACGCTGTAGCTCTCGACATTGCGGTCGGTGTGGTCCGAGCCGCAGCCGACGAAAATGCGCCCCTGCCAGCCGATCAGCACGAACTCGACCTCGCCGCTCGAATCCTCGCCGCAGACCTCGATCGTGTCGGCGAAGGTGAGCCGGCGCGCCGAGCAACGATAGTAGATCGGCGTGGTCGCGGGCCGCGCGATGCCGAGCGCTTCGAGCTCGGCGATATGCTTGTCGCGCGCCACCGGATCGCGGCCGGTCCAGCCGGCGATCACGGCCTGTTTGATTTCGAGCGTGAGCGGCGTCGCGACGCCCTTGTCGTCGACATTGAAGGTGAGATCAAACACGGATGACGGTCTCCATTCCGGCCGCAAGCTCGAAGATGCGGCGATCCGAACCGCCCGCGGCGGCGAGCATCAGGCCGACCGGTGCCTCGCCCTCGCGATGCGCCGGCAGCGAGATGGCGCAGCCATCGAGCACGTTGATCAGCGAGGGATTGCGCAGCGCGCGCAAATTCTCCGTGGCGAACGCCTTGTCGTCGGCGAGGCTCGCAATGGTCGGCGGCAGGTTCGCCGTGGTCGGCAGCACCATCGCGTCATAGGGCGCGATGCGCGCCTCGGTGTGCGCGATGAACGAGCGGCGCGCATTGAGCAGATCGATATAGTCGGCGGCCAGAAAGCCCTCGCCGCGCTGGATCCGCACCGCGACGCGCGGATCGTAGATGTCGCCCTTGCTGGCCAGCAGGAAGCGGTGCCAGGCATAGCTCTCGGCCGCGGAAAACCCGCCCTTGGTGTTCATCATGCCGACATCGAGCAGTTCAGGCACTTCGATGCGCTCGATCAACGCGCCGGCGCGCGACAACGAAGCAAGCGCGCGCTCGAAGGTCTTTGCGACGGCATCGTCGAGGTCATCGAGCACGACCGTGGTCGGCACCGCGAGCCGCATGCCCTTTACCGGGCGCGGGGTGACCGGCGTCACCGGCTCGTCGGCCAGCACCGCGTCGAGCACGGCACAGCAGGCGACCGAATTGGCCAGCGGGCCGCAGCTGTCGAGGGTGAACGACAGCGGCACGCCGCCATCGAGCGGAATCCGGCGCTGCGTCGGCTTGTAGCCGACGATGCCATTGAAGGCGGCCGGAATCCGGCAGGAGCCGCCGGTGTCGGTGCCAAGCGCGCCGAACGCCATGCCGTCGGCGATCGAGACCGCAGCGCCGGAGGACGAGCCGCCGGGCACATGGCCGACGCTCCGGTTCCAGGCGCTCTTCGGGGTGCCGTAATGCGGGTTGATGCCGATGCCGGAATAGGCAAACTCGGTCATGTTGGTGCGGCCGATCACGATGAAGCCGGCGCGCTTGAGCCGTGCCACAGCAGGCGCATCGGCATCTGCCGGCGCGGAATCATCCAGCGCGCGGGAGCCGGCGCGCGTCACCTGCCCCTTGATGTCGAACAGATCCTTGATCGAGACCGGAATGCCGGCAAAGGGCGACGGCGCGGCGTTGGCCTTGCGCAGCCGGTCCATGGCGTCGGCAGCTTCCAGCGCCGCCTCGCGGTCGACATGGATGAAGGTGCGCTGGCCCTCGCCGGACGGATCGGCGATCCTGGCGATGCATTGCTCGACGAGCTTGCGGGCAGAGGTCGCGCCGCTGGCGAGGTCGGCGGCAAGGGAGGCGAGTGTCGGATTTTTCGGCATGGCTTTCACTTTAAGGCTTGCACTTCACGGCTTGCCGGCTGGCAGTCTTGCAGCTGATTGTCGCGCGAACCGGCGCCGATTTCCAGATCGGTGCCGGCATCACTTCAGCCCGAAATAGGCCCGGTGCAGCTCTTCGTTGCCGCTCATTTCGGCAACCGTGCCGGAGAAGCGGATCCGCCCGCCTTCCAGCACGAACACGCGGGTGGCAATCTCAAGAAAACCGATATTTTGCTCGGCGATCAAGAGCGCAAGTCCGCGGCCCTGCAGGCTCGACAGAGCGCGAAGCACCTCCTTGACGAACAGCGGCGACAGCCCGGCCGAGGGCTCGTCCATGACCAGCAGCTTCGGCTCGGCCGACAGCGCCTTGGCGATGCCGAGCATCTTGCGCTGGCCGCCGGACAGGCTGGAGGCCGGGTCGCGGCGCTTGTCGCGCAGCACCGGGAACAGGCCGTACAGTTCGTCGACCCGCGCGCCCGGATTGGCATGGCCGAGCGCCTGCGCGCCGACGCGGATGTTCTCCTCGATCGACAAATCGGGGAATACCGCAAGCTCCGACATGTAGGTCATGCCGCGTTTCATGCGGTCCGAAGATCGCATTCGCGTGATGTCCTCGCCGCCGAGCTTGATGTGCCCACTGCGGGCTTCGATCAACCCGACCAGCGACTTCAGGAAGGTGGTCTTGCCCGCGCCATTGGCGCCGAGCAACAGCACGGTCTCGCCGGGGCGGACGTCGAGATCGACGCCCCACAGCACCTGCATGGTGCCGTAGCCGGCATCGACGCCCCTGGCGTCCAGAAGCGATGCTGCATCAGTGGGCATGCTCGCCTCCCAGGAATACCTCGATCACCTGTGGCTCACGTACTGCGGTGGCAAGCGTGCCTTCGAAAATCTCCTTGCCCGCATTGAGCACGATGACGCGGTCGGTGATCTGCTCGATGAAGCCCATCAGATGCTCGACCACGATGATCGCCATGCCGGTCGCGGCCAAGGCCTTGATGCGGCCGGCGATCCAGTCGAGCTCCGCCGGATTGAGACCGGCCGCGAGCTCGTCGAGCAGCAACAGCCGCGGGCGTGTGGCGAGCGCGCGGGTGAGATCGAGCATCTTCTGCTGCGCGCTGTTGAGATCGGCGGCGGGGCGGTCGGCGACCTCCTTTAGCCGGTACTCCTCAAGCAGCTCGGCGATCGACGGCGGCGTGCCGGTCGCGCCGCCATAGGCAAGCGCCACCTGGATGTTCTCGCGCACCGTGAGCGACAGGAACGGCTTCGGCACCTGGAAGGTGCGATTGATACCGCGGTGAACCAGTCTGTGCGAGGCGACGCCGCCGGAAGACGCGCCGTCGAACACGACCTCGCCGCCATCGGGCGCATAGAGACCGGAGATCACGTTGATCGCCGTGGTCTTGCCGGAGCCATTCGGACCGACCAGGCCAAGAATCTCGCCCGGCACGACGTGAAAGCTCAGGCCATCGAGCGCGTGGAAGCCGCCGAAGCGTTTGACCAGCTTCGAGACCTTGAGGATGGAGTTTTGCTCAGGGGACATGCCACCCCCTGCGCGTTGCCAGCGACACCAGCCCTGCGGGCAGGAACAGCACCAGTCCCATGATCAAGAGGCCGTAGATCAGCTGGAAATATTGCGGCGTGGTGAAGCCGATCAGATTGTAGATGCCGTAGAGGATCAGCACGCCGACGATCGGTCCGGTGATGGTGGCGACGCCACCGAACAGCGCGAACACGATCGCGAAGATGCTGAACTCGCCGGAGAACACGTTGTCGGGATAGAAGACCGAGACGTACCAGGCATAGATGCCGCCCGCCAGCCCCGCGACCAGCGCCGAGGCAAGCCAGGCGATCACCCGCATCTTGATGATGTTGACGCCGGCCATCGAGGCCGACACCGCGTCCTCACGCACGGCCTGCAGCGCAAGGCCGAACGGCGAGTTCTTGAGATAGACCACCGCGCCGACCGTCAGCGCCATCACGACAACGGCGGCATAATAGGCGTGGGTCGGGTTGAACGTGCCGGTGAGCGACACCCCGTAGGGGCCCTTGGTGATCCCCTCCAGCGCCGGATTGGCGACGAAGTGCAGCACCGCAAGCGAGGCCGCAAGATTTGCGATCGCAAAATACGCTCCCGACAGCCGCAGCAGCGGCGTCAGCAACAGGCCGAGCGCAACCGCGACGCCGCCGCCGACCAGCACGGCCAGCGGCGCCGGCGTCTGCAGATGCATCACCATGATGGCAAAGCCATAGGCGCCGGCCCCGAAGAAGCCGACATAGCCGAACGGCAGATAGCCGGTGAAACCATAGATGATGTTCACGCCCTGCGCGAGGATCAGGAAGATCACGAAGTTGAACAGCAGCAGATGGTTTTGATAGACGCCGGGCAGCAGCGCGAACACCACCACCAGCGGCGCCAGGATGAACAGCAGGTGTTTCGATGCGTTACGCAACGCGCACCCGCCTTCCGAGCAGACCGCTCGGGCGCAACAACAGGATCACGATCAACAACACATAGGGCAAGAGGTCGGCCCAGGAACTGAGATAGGTCTGCACCAGCATGTAGCAGAGGCCGTAGACGACGCCGCCGAGCGCGGTGCCTAAGGGATTGCCGAGCGAGCCGAGCACCACGATCGCAAACGACGTCACCGTCGCATCGGCGCCGAAGGCCGGCGTCACCGAGCCGAACATGAAGGGCGCGAACACGCCGGCAACCGCCGCGATACCGAGCCCGATGCCGAACGCCGCCGCCGAGATGCGATCGACATCGATGCCGGTCGCCAACGCCTCGTCACGGCGTGACATCACCGCGCGGGTCAGGGTGCCGAGCCGCGTGTGGTAGAGATAGAGATAGACAAACCCAATCGCGATCAGGCTGGTGATGGCCGCGATCACCCAGGGCGCGGGAAATCCCTGGCCGAAGATCTGGATCGGCCCTGCCCCGCCGGCCTTGCCGCCGAACCATTTGACCTTGATCGTGGTGAACACGGTGCCGAGCAACCGGCTCTGGATCGATCGCTCGCTGGTGCCGGCGAAGATCGTGGTGACGGCCTCGATCACCTGCGACAGGCCGAAGAACAGGATGATCGACAGCATTTCCGGGTTGGCCGAGCCCTGCAGCCGCGGCACCAGCACCCAGTACAGCAGCACGCCCGCCAGCACGAAGACCATGAAGGCCAGCGGCACCGCGAACAACGGGTCGATGCCGGCGATGCCGACCACGCCGAGCGCGATGAAGGCGCCCAGCATCAGGATGTCGCCATGCGCAAGATTGACGATGCGCATGACGCCGAACACGAGATTGAGACCGATGCCGACCAGGCTGAAATACAGCCCGAACAACACGCCGGCAACGAGCGCATAGGTCATGCTATCGCTCGCCGCCGAAGGTTACGCTAGAGCTATTTCCGTTCCGATGGAATCGGAACGGAGCTCTAGGCTTTTGTTTCGACGCGTTTTCTTCACGCGAACCGGTATCCACTTCGCTCGAAAACGCTCTTGCCGCACCCACCTGCATCACGGCGCCGGATAGATCGGCTTGCCGGTCGCGGTCTCGTGCGGATAGATCGAGACGAACTTGATGTGATCGTGCTCGTCGACCGTGAGCTGGCCGAGCGGCGTCAACTCGCCGATCTGGCCGCCGGTCTCGTCCAGCGCGAAGGTGCCGTCGAGGGTCTTGAGCTGCCCGCTGAGCGAGAACACCGCGCGGCGCAGCTCCATCTGGTCGAGGCTGGTCGCAACCGACAGCGTCTTCTCGATCACCAGCGCAGTGGTGTAGCCGGCCACCGCGTTGAAGCCGAACTCCATCTTGCCGTCGTTGTACTTCTTCAGCCAGGCGGCGCGGAAATCCTTCATGTTCATCCCGAAATTGACGGGATAATCCAGCTCGGACGGCGGCACATAGGTCCAGACATGCTCGAGGCCCTTGGCGCCGACGTTCTTCTCGAGCAGCTCGGTCTCGAGGCCGGCATAGATCGCGAACAGCATCTTGAACTTGGTGCCGACGTCCTGGACGTTGCGCAGGAAGGCGATGTCGTTCGGCGCGTAGCCGAAATGGATCACCGCGTCGGGATTGGTGTTGCTGATATTGTTGATGATGACGTTGTAGTTAGTAGTCTCGGTCGGAACCCCCTGATCGTAGACGATCTCGATCGGCGCGCCGGACTCCTTGACGAACTTGCGGAACGCGTTGGCCTGGGTGCCGGTGAACTCGTTGGTCGCGTAGAGGATGGCGATCTTCTTGATGCCGAGGCCAGGGCCGTCATGGCTGATGAAATCCGCCACCGGCTTCGGCCAGACAGTCGACACCGGATCGGCCATCAGCGCGATGTAGGGATTGTCCTTGGAGAAGAAGCTCGCGCCGGTGCCGGTCTGGTCGAACAGGAACATCTTGTGGTCGCGCGCGATCGCAACCGCGGGCGCCGTCAGCACCGATCCGGAATCGGCGACCAGGAGGTCGACCTTATCCTGGGTGACGAGCTGATTATAAAGCGTCGAGGCGGTCGCGGTGTTGCTCTGGTCGTCATAGGACACGAGCTTGATCGGGATCTTCTTGTCGAACGCCTTCACGAAGACGCCACCCTCGGCGTTCTTCTGCTCGACCCACAATTTGAGCGAGCTGTAGACCGGCATCGAGATCGAGGCGTAGCGCCCCGAGGACGCGTAGAGCGTGCCGATCTTGATCTCCGACGGTGCGTCGGCGGCGATTGCCTGCGTGGCAAATGCGAGGCTGGCAGCGAGTGCCGCGCCGATGATCCTCAGCATGATATTATTCCTCCCGGGTATCTTGGACGTCTCGTGGACCGGTCCTTCGACGCATCTTGGACCGCGGCCCTTCTACGCGCCGGACCGGAGCGACACAAGCATCGCGGCCTTAGCAATTGTGCGAGGGGCGGAATATGCGGCATGCGCGGGACACAGGCCGCTGCGCGGGGCGTGGATGGACCGTTGACGGCCGTTGGTCCGATGGCGCATCAAGACTGCAACGATTTCGGGAGGAGACATCAGACATGGCCGAGCCCGCGCGCGCGAGACCAAAACCGACACCTGAGACCCAGCATTTCTGGGACGGCACCAAGGCCGGCGAGCTGCGCCTGCAGCGCTGTGACGCCTGCGCCAATGTCTACTTCCCGCCGCGGCCGTTCTGCCCCTCCTGCGCCTCGCGCAAGGTCTCGGTCTTCAAGGCCAGCGGCAAAGGCAAGCTCTACAGTTATGTCATCAATCATCGTCCCGCCGCGCCCGGCTTCACACCGCCTTATGCGATCGCCATCGTCGAGCTCGACGAAGGCCCGCGCATGATGAGCAACATCATCGATTGTCCGCAGACGCCGGAAGCGCTTGAGCTCGACATGCCGCTCGAGGTCGCCTTCGAGGCACTCGACGACAAGATCACCCTTCCTTTGTTCCGCCCGGCAAAGGGGTAATGTGATGCGCAGGAACCAGGTTGCCGTCGTCGGTGCGGCCGAAACCACCGAGCTCGGGGTCATCCCGAACATGTCGCAGATCCAGCTGCACGCGGATGCGGCGCTGAATGCGATCGCGGATGCCGGCCTCAAGCTGTCCGACATCGACGGCTTCGCCACCGCGGTCGAGACTCCGCAGCAGATGGCGCACTATCTCGGCATCACCCCGACCTGGGTCGACGGCACCTCGGTCGGCGGCTGCTCCTTCATGCTGCATGTCCGCCACGCCGCCGCCGCGATCGAGGCCGGCCTCTGCAAGACCGTGCTGATCACGCATGCCGAGAGCGGCAAGTCGATGATCGGCAAGCAGCCGCGCTTCACCGCGCCCGACAGCCTCAACGGCCAGTTCGAGTCGCCGTTCGGCGTCTACGGCCCGCCGAGCATGTTCCCGATTCCAGTGCTGCGTTTCATGAAGACGCACGGCATCACGCATGAGCAGCTTTCGATGGTCGCCGTCGTGCAGCGCGAATGGGCGGCGAAGAACCCGCGCGCGACCATGAAGGACCCGATCACGGTCGCCGACGTGCTGAACTCGCGGATGATCGCCTACCCGTTCCGGCTGCTGCAATGCTGCCTCGTCACGGACGGCGGCGGCGCGCTGATCCTGACCTCGGCCGACCGCGCCAAGGACTTCCCGCAAAAGCCGGTCTACATCCTCGGCACCGGCGAGAGCGTGGAGACGCCGATGGTCAGCCAGATGAAGACGTTTGACTCATCGCGCGCCTTCAAGGTGGCAGGTCCCTTGGCGTTCAAAGAGGCCGGCATCGCCCACAAGGACGTCGATCATCTGATGATCTACGACGCCTTCGCGCATTTGCCGCTCTATGGCCTCGGCGACCTCGGCTTCATGCCGCATGAGGAAACCGGCAAGTTCATCGCCGACGGCAACACCCGCCCCGGCGGCAAGCTGCCGCTCAACACCAATGGCGGCGGGCTGAGCTACATGCACTCCGGGATGTACGGCATGTACGCGTTGCAGGAGAGCGTGCGGCAGATGCGCGGCATCGCGCCGGCGCAGGTGCCGAATGCGAAGATCTCGGTCTGCCACGGCGTCGGCGGCATGTTCGCCGCAAGTGGCACGATCATCTTTACGAACGAACGATAGCAATGGCCGGCGCGAGCGCAGCGCCCGATCTGTCATTGCCGGGCTTGACCCGGCAATCCATCCCCTTCTGAAGAAGGATGGATGCGCGGGTCAAGCCCGCGCATGACGAGTGGGGCTCCGCATCGGCCCGCGGATAGAAAGCAACAAGGAGAACCCACATGGCAAAATCACTGCAGGACAAGGTCATCATCGTCACCGGCGCGGGCCGCGGCATCGGCCGCGAGATTGCGCTGCTCTGCGCGGCGGAAGGCGCCAAGGTCGTGGTCAACGATCCCGGCGGCGCGGCGGACGGTGGCGGCTCGAGCGCCGCGCCCGCCGAGGAAGTGGTCGAGGAGATCAAGAAGCGCGGCGGCACGGCCGTCGCCAATTTCGAGTCGGTGGCGGAAGCCATTCCGGCCAGCAAGATCGTGAAGACCGCGACCGATCACTTCGGCCGGCTCGACGGCGTCGTCAACAATGCCGGCATCCTGCGTGACATGATCTTCCACAAGATGAGCGTGGAAGCCTTCGAGGCCGTCATCAAGGTGCATCTGATGGGCTCGTTTTACGTCAGCCACGCCGCGGCGCGCATCTACCGCGAGCAGGAATCAGGCTCGTTCGTGCACTTCACCTCGACCTCCGGCCTGATCGGCAATTACGGCCAGGCCAACTACGCCGCCGCCAAGCTCGGCATCGTCGGCCTCTCGAAATCGATCGCGCTCGACATGGGCCGCTTCAACGTGCGCTCGAACTGCGTGTCGCCATTCGCCTGGACCCGCATGATCGGCACCATCCCGACCGAGACCGACGCCGAGAAGGCGCGCGTCGAGAAGATCAAGCAGATGGGCCCGGAGAAGATCGCGCCGGTCTGCGCCTATCTGCTCTCGGACGCCGCCAAGGACGTCACCGGGCAGATCTTCGGCGTGCGCATGAACGAGATCTTCCTGTTCGGCCAGCATCGTCCGGTGCGCTCGGTTCATCGCGGCGAAGGCTGGACGCCGGAGACCATTGCCGAACACGGCATGCCGGCGCTGAAGGGATCGTTCGCCAAGCTCGACCGCTCGGCCGACGTCTTCACCTGGGACCCGATCTGACAGATTTATGAAAAAGTCGCCTCGGCGAACGCCGTGCGCAATCGCGCACGAGGCCGGGGCGACACACTCTTTGGTTGTTTCTTCATAGCGCGCCCGCATTGTGCCCGAATTGCGGGCGCATGATCGTCCTCCCGATAACAAAAAGCCTGGGAGGACTTTCGTGACAAATCCAAACAACACAGAGCAACACGAGAGCGACGGCGCGAAGGCGTTCGACCGTCGAACCATCTTGCGCGGCGCAACCGCGCTTGCTGCAACTGCGATGGCTGCATCCGATGCTGCAGCGCGCGACTTCGGCCGCAATGCAGAGCCGCAGCGCTATCCCGACCCCGACATCGTCGTGATCGACGACAAGCGCTTCAAGGCCAAGGTCGGCAACACCGCGATCAAGCGACTGTACACCGGCTGCCTGTGGGCGGAAGGCCCGGCCTGGAACGCGCAGGGCCAGTATCTGGTGTGGAGCGATATCCCGGCCAACCGGCAGTTGCGCTATCTCGACGATGACGGTCACATCTCCGAGCAGTTCCACAAGCCGTCGAACGAGGCCAATGGCTCGACCTTCGATTTCGAGGGCCGCCAGATCACGGCCGAGCGCACCCGGCTGGTGCGTTACGAGCACGACGGAACCGTCACATCGCTGGCGGAGCAGGCCAATGGCAAGCAGCTCAACGGACCGAACGACATGGTCGTGCATCCCAACGACAAGTCGATCTGGTTCACCGATCCCGGCTACGGCGCAGTCTCGATCTACGAGGGCCAGCGCGCCAACACCGGCTCGGTTCAGCCCTACCAGAAGGAAGCCGTCTACCGCATCGACGCGGCGACCGGGCAGATCACCAAGGTCGCCGACGAACCGTTCAAACCGAACGGCATCGCCTTCAGCCACGACTACAAGAAGGTCTATGTCTGCGACACCGGCATCACGCATTATCCGAACGCGAAGAACATCGTCTGGCAGTACGACCTCAACGGCGACAAGCTCTCCAACCCGCGCACGCTGATCGACATGACGCTGGACGGCAAGTCAGGCTTCCCCGACGGCATGCGTGTCGACATCGACGGCAACATCTGGGTCGGCGCCGGCTGGGTTGGACCGGGCTATGACGGCGTGCAGGTGTTCGCGCCCGACGGTGCGCGCATCGGCCAGATCCTGCTGCCGGAAACCTGCGCCAACCTCACCTTCGGCGGCAAGAAGCGCAACCGCCTGTTCATGACCGCGAGCCAGTCGCTCTACGCGGTCTATGTCGAGACCAGAGGCGCGCATAATTGTTGACGCAAACGCGCTGTCGTCCCTGCGAAAGCAGGGACCCATAACCACCAGTGCCGATTGTTTGAAAAGCTGGGGCTCCAGCTTCTCGTCACATGACCGGTCGTGATTATGGGTCCCTGCGTTCGCCGGGACGACGCTGTGGCTAGCCGCTATTCCGCAACCCAGCCGAGATCCCGTTGATCGTGATCTGAATCCCGCGCAGCACCTGTTCGTCCGGGTTCTGCGCGCCGCGATGCTCCTTTAACAGTTCGACCTGCACGTGGTTGAGCGGATCGAGATAGGGGAAGCGGTTGCGGATGCCGCGCTCCAGCAGCGGGTTGCCCTGCAGCAGCCGGTCGTGGCCCATGATGTCGAGCAGCGTCTCGATCGAAAGATGCCACTCGCGGCGGATCTGGCCGAAGATCTTCTCGCGCAGCGCAACGTCGGGCACGAGCTCCGCATAGCGCGAGGCGATCGCGATCGAACTCTTCGCCAGCACCATGTCCATGTTGGAGAGCAGCGTGCGGAAGAACGGCCATTCCCTGTAGAGCTCCTGCAGGAACGGCATGCCCTGCTCGCGATGTTCGGCAATCCAGGTCTCGACGGCGCTGCCGAAGCCATACCAGCCCGGCAGCATCAGCCGGCATTGCGCCCAGGAGAACACCCACGGAATCGCGCGCAGGTCCTCGATCTCGCGGGTCTTCTTGCGCGAGGCCGGACGGCTGCCGATGTTCAACGTCGCGATCTCGTTGATGACCGTCGAGCCCCAGAAATAGTCGGCAAAGCCTTCGGTCTCATAGACGAGACCCCGATAGGCCTTGAACGCGAGCGCGGAGATTTCCTCCATCGCCTTGAGATATTCGGGGCGCGGCGCGCTCTGTCGCGGCTGCAGCAGGCTGGTTTCCAATGTCGCGGCAGCGAGGATCTCCAGATTGCTGCGGCCGACCTCGGCATTGGAATATTTCGAGGAGATGATCTCGCCCTGCTCGGTGATGCGGATCTGGCCGTTCACCGCGCCGCCGGGCTGCGCGATGATCGCATCATAGCTCGGGCCGCCGCCGCGGCCGACCGAGCCGCCGCGGCCGTGGAACAGGCGCAGCCGCACGCCGTGGCGCTCGAACACCTCGACGAGGCCGATCTCCGCCTTGTAGAGCTCCCAGCCCGAGGTAACGAAGCCGCCATCCTTGTTGCTGTCGGAATAGCCGAGCATCACCTCCTGCACGCTGCCGAGGCTGTCGACCAGCTTGCGATAGTCGTGCAGCACCAGCATGCGGTCCATGATGCCGCTCGAGGCCTGCAGATCCTCGATGGTCTCGAACAGCGGCACGATGTTGATGGCGCTGCGGCCGGACGGGTTGACCAGCCCGACCTCCTTCAGAAGCACCGCGACCTCGAGCATGTCGGACATGCCCTTGCACATCGAGATGATGCACTGGGAGATCACCTCCGGACCGAACTTGGCGTGGGCTTCGGCCGCGGCCCGGAACACGGCGAGCTCGCCCTGGGTCTCCTCGGAATATTTGACGAAGGGCGAGGCCAACGGCCGCGCGTTGCGCAATTCGCCGAGCAGCAGGCTGACGCGTGCGTCCTCGCCGAGCGCCAGATAGGACATGCCGGGATTTGCGGTGTCGAGCAACTCGGCGACGGTGCGCTCATGCACCGCCGAGTTCTGGCGGATGTCGAGCCGCGCCAAATGGAAGCCGAAGCAGTCCACCGCCCGCCGCAACTGCCGCAGCCGTCCGCGCGCGATCACGCCGGAATTGTTCGCGATCAGCGAGCGATTGAGCACGTCGAGATCGGCCTGGAATTCATTCACGCTTGCATAGGGCTCGGCCTTGCCGACTGGCGGCCGCGTGGTCTCGACCTCAAGCCGCATGGCGGTGGCCGCGAGCCGCGCGTAGATGCCCGATACGGCCAGACGATACGGCTCGCCGCTCCGATGCGGCGAGGTGTCCGGCGAACGCTCGGCGAGGATGCGCAATTCGTCCGAGACGTCGGCGAGATGTGCCGCCAGCGACAGCTCAGCGCCGAGCGTATGCAGCTGTTCGAGATAGAAGCTGAGCGCCCGGCTCGACTGCAGCCGCAGCGTGCCGCGCATCACCTCTGCGGTGACGAACGGATTGCCGTCGCGGTCGCCGCCGATCCAGCTCCCCATCCGAAGGAACGAGGCGAGTTCGCCCGCCTCTCCGCCCTCCTTGTTCAGGCGGTCCTCCAGCGCGCAGTGCACGCGCGGGACTTCCTGCAGGAAGGTGTAGTCGTAGAACGACAGGCCGTTGGCGACCTCGTCGAGCACGGTGAGCTTGGTCCGGCGCAGCAGGTTGGTCTGCCACAGCGTCACGACCGCGCGGCGCAGCTGCTCGTCACTGGCCTCGCTCTCCTCCGGCGTCATCTGCAGCCGCTCGCGGCGATCGAGCAGCCCAGCGATCTCCATCTCGCGGTCCATCGTGCTCTTGCGGCGAACCTCGGTCGGATGCGCGGTC
Source organism: Bradyrhizobium sp. Pha-3 (assembly GCF_042258615.1). Classification (GTDB taxonomy): domain Bacteria; phylum Pseudomonadota; class Alphaproteobacteria; order Rhizobiales; family Xanthobacteraceae; genus Bradyrhizobium. Next base: position 6,562,126 of record NZ_CP170152.1, read on the forward strand.
AGTACGGGACTGACCAGCGCACTTTTGAAGAAGCTGCGCAGGTCGGCCGGACTGATGCCGGCCTGGCGGGCATGGACCAGCGTCTGCTCCAGCGTGCTCGGCCGCGGCGCCCCGCCGGGGCCGCGGCTGCGCATCTGGCGGATGTTGTTCTGGTCCTCGGCGATGTTGGCGAGGTGGGAGAAATAGCTGAAGGCGCGGACGATCCGCAGCGTCTCGGCGATCGACATGCCGTCGAGGATGCCTTCCAGCTCCCGCCGCGCCAGCTTGTCCTCGTCGCGATGGAACCGGACCGAGGTCTGGCGGATGCGCTCGACCAGGTCGAACACGCCGGCCCCCTCCTGGTCGCGCACGGTATCGCCCAGCACGCGCCCCAGCAGCCGGATGTCGTTCCGGAGCCGTGCGTCCTCCTCCTGTGCCGCCTTCTCTGCGGCACTCCTGGCACCGACGTCGGTCTCGGAAGGCATAGTCTGGGGTGACATGGCGGGCTACTCCAGAGGCTGCCGGGGTTCCTCCGGAGTGTGCGCTTTTTTTGCCGCAGCGCAAGATGAACTTGGAAGCGGTGCACCACCGCCGTCGTCCCGGCCAAGGCCGGGACGACGGCGGGTTTGCGGCCTAAATCCTCCGTCCCGCCCGCTCCCAATAGGGATCACGCAGCCGGCGCTTGAAGATTTTTCCGGAGTCCTCGCGCGGCAGGTTGGACTGGATCTCGATATGCTTGGGCACCTTGTAGTCGGCCAGCGCGGTCTTGAGCTGGGCGCGGACGGAGGCGATGTCGAGCGTCACGCCCGGCTGCGGCTCGACCACCGCCATCAGCGCCTCGCCGAACTCGGCGTCGGGAATGCCGAACACCGCGCAATCATGCACGCCGGGCACCGCATGCAGCACGGCCTCGATCTCGGCCGGGTAGATGTTGACGCCGCCGGAGATCACCATGTCGCGCTTGCGGTCGCAGATGAAGACGTAGCCGTCCGCGTCGATATAGCCGACGTCGCCCGAGGTGATGAATCCCTGCCGGTCGATCTCGGCGCGCTTCTCGGACTTGTTGTGATAGGTAAAGTCGGGATTGCCCGCGATCCGCGAATAGATCTCGCCGATCTGGCCCTGCGGCACCTCCTTGCCGTCGTCGCCGATGAAACGAAGCTCGGCGCCGGGTGAGATCTTTCCGACCGTGCCGGGCTTCTTCAGCGCGTCCTCGGAATTGGCGAAGGTCACCGCACCTGACTCGGTCGATCCGTAGAATTCGTAGATCACCGGCCCCCACCATTCGATCATGGCGCGCTTGACGTCGGGCGGACAGGGCGCGGCGGCGTGGATGATGTGGCGCAGCGACGACATGTCGTACTTCCGGCGCACCTCCTCCGGCAGCTTCATCAGGCGGATGAACATGGTCGGCACCATGAAGATGGTGTCGATCTTCTCGCGCTCGATCAGCTGCAGAAATTCCTCCGCATCGAAACGCGGCATCAGCACCAGCGCGCCGCCGAGCTTGCCCGAACGCAGCCCAAAGGAATTCGGCGCCGAATGATAGAGCGGTCCGGGCAGGATCGCGCGTGCGCCCGGCTTCAGGCCATAGATCATCCCGCGCATCGCCTCCGCATTGGCGGTCTGTTCCGGCGTCGGCGCGAAGCGGCGCACGCCCTTCGGATGGCCTGTCGTGCCCGAGGTGTAGATCATGTTCTGCGGCTGCGGCACCACAGGGCCGTCATAGCGCGGGAACTGCGCCAGCCAGGATTCGAAATCGATCGCGAAATCCGGTGTCGCGAGATGATCGGGATTTATCTTGTAGTTGGCGAGGATTTCCGGCGGCGTCGGCACGCTGAGCACGGTGACATCGGACGGGATCGCGCCGCGCAACGGATGCAGCATGTCGGCATGGCCGATCAGGACACGCGTGCCGGAATCCGTCAGCACGTAGTTGATCTCCTCCGGCTTGAAGTGCCAGTTGATCGGCACGCCGTAGGCGCCGAGCCGCATCGCCGCGTAGGCGGCCTCGATGAAGGCGATGTCGTTGCGCATCAGCATGCAGACGCTGTCGCCCGGCTTGACGCCGAGCTTGTTCAGGCCGCTGGCGATGCGGTCGGTGCGCTCGGCGACCGCTGCGTGATCGCGCCGGCGACCGCCGCTGATAATGCCGAGGAAGGGCTTTGACGTTTCCATTGTCGTGGTCCGATCTTTCGTCGGGTTTAGGTGTCATTCCGGGGCGCGCGAAGCGCGAACCCGGAATCTCGAGATTCCAGGACTGGTCCTTCGGACCCTCCCGGAATGACGCGGCGGTCGCTACCCAACATCCGCAAACCTTGGTGCGCGCTTCTCCAGATTGGCACGCACGGATTCGGTCTGGTTCGGGCTGCCGAGCAACTTCTGCTGCTCGACGGATTCCGCAAGCAGCGCGGCTGCCGGATCGACCGACAGATTGTTCAGCATCCGCTTCGCGGCACGGATCGCATCCGGGCTCTTGCCGGCGATCTCGCGCGCGACCTCGAGTGCCGCGGCGCGCGGGTCGTCACACACGCGGGTGGCGAGGCCATAGCTCTGAGCCTCCTGCGCCGAGAAGATGCGGCCGGTATAGGTGAGCTCGCGCAGGATATCGTCGCGCACAAGGCTCGCGAGGATCGGCGTGCCCGCCATGTCGGGGACGAGGCCCCATTTGATCTCCATGATCGACATCCGCGCGTCTGGAGAGAGGAAGCGCATGTCGGCGCCGAGCGCGAGCTGGAAGCCGCCGCCGAACGCGACGCCGTGGACTGCGGCGATCACGGGTACCGGAAGCTGGCGCCAGCCCCAGACCGCCTGCTGGGCGAAATTGGCCTTGCCGTGGGTGCGGATGGTGAGATCGCGGTTCTCGCCGCCCGGCACCCCGTTACCGCCATCCTTCATGGCGGCGAACCGGCCCATGTCGAGGCCGGCGCAGAAGGCCCGGCCCTCGCCGGAGAGCACGACGACCCGGACGCCTTTTTCCTTGGAAAGCCGGTCGGTTGCGGCGACCAATGCCTCGAACATCGCGGCATCGAGCGCGTTCATCTTGTCCGCCCGCACCAGGCGGACATCGGCGATACCGTCTGAAATCGAAATCGAAACGCGATCTTCCATCATTCCCTCCGCTTTGTCCTTGAGTTGGCGCTTTACACAAAGGCCGTTGTCCGCTTTTAGTCAATCGACCAATTAACTGACAACCCCCGTGGAGGAAACGATGTTCTCTGATCAGCTTCTTGCCGGGCGGCGCATACTGGTAACCGGCGGTGGCACCGGCTTGGGCAAGGCCATGGCCTCACGGTTCCTGCAACTCGGGGCCGAGGTGCATATCTGCGGCCGCCGCAAGAGCGTCTGCGACGAAACCGCCACCGAATTGATGGCCGAGCATGGCGGACGCGTGGTCAGCCACGGCGTCGATATCCGCAATGCGATGGCCGTCGACGAGATGATCGAGGCGATCTGGACCACCAGCGGTCCCCTCACCGATCTCATCAACAACGCCGCCGGCAATTTCATCTCGCGCTCGGAAGAGCTCTCCGCGCGAGGGTTCGATGCAGTGGCCAACATCGTGATGCACGGCACCTTCTATGTGACGCATGCGGTGGGCCGGCGCTGGATCGCCGGCGGGCATCGCGGCAACGTGGTGTCGATCACCGTGACCTGGGTGCGAAACGGCTCGCCCTACGTGGTGCCGTCGGCGATGAGCAAGTCGGCAATCCACGCCATGACCATGTCGCTTGCGATCGAATGGGGCCGCCACGGCATCCGCCTCAACACCATCGCGCCGGGCGAGATCCCGACCGAGGGCATGAGCAAGCGCATCAAGCCCGGCGACGAGGCCGGCGCGCGGACCAAGGCCATGAACCCGATGGGCCGGGTCGGCACCATGGACGAGCTGCAGAACCTCGCGGTGTTCCTGATCTCGGGCGGCTGCGACTGGATCAACGGCGAGACCATCGCTATGGACGGCGCACAGGCGCTCGCGATGGGCGGCAATTTCTATCAGCTGCGCGACTGGAGCGACGACGACTGGACCAAGGCACGCGACTCGATCAAGGCCCAGAACGAGAAGGATCGCGCGGCGCGGGGCTGAGGCCCGCGCTAGCGCCTCAACCACCACTGGGTCCCGGCCTGCGCCGGGACGACGATGTGGAAACATTGGGGCGACGTCCTCCGTATTGTTTTTCCCGCGCGATGCCGCCACACTCCGCGCAACCAAAACAAGACGTCACGGGGGAAACATGTCCGACGCGCCGAAACTGAGCAACCTTGCCGACATGGTGCGCGATCGCGCCAAGGGCCGCGGCGATGCGCTGGCCTATGAGTTCGAGGGCCGGCAGACCAGCTTCGCCGAATTCGACATCAAGACCAACCGCGTCGCCAACGCGCTGATCGCGATGGGCATCAGGAAGGGCGAGCGCATCGCCTATCTCGGCAAGAACAGCGACTTCTATTTCGAATTGCTGATGGGTGCGATGAAGGCCGGCGTGGTGATGGCGCCGGTGAACTGGCGCCTCGCAGGCCCCGAGGTCGCCTTCATCGTCGACGACTGCAAGGCGCCGGTCCTGTTCGTCGGTCCCGAATTCGTCACGCAGGCGCGCAACATCAGGGACAAGCTGCCCAGCGTCCGCACCGTCATCACGACCGAGGGCGGCGCGCCGGAATGGCCCGACTATCTCGCCTGGCGCGACGCGCAGAGCGGCGATGATCCGCGCGTTGCGATCGAGCCCAAGGACATCGCGATCCAGCTCTACACCTCGGGCACGACCGGCAAGCCGAAGGGCGCGATGCTGTCGCACGCCAACTTCCTCAATCTGGTGCAGAGCGGCAACGAGGCCGAGAAGCCGGAATGGAACCGGTGGACCACCGACGACGTCTCGCTGGTCGCGATGCCGATCTTCCACATCGGCGGCTCCGGCTGGGGCGTCATGGGGCTCTATCACGGCGCCCGCGGCGTCATCGCCCGCGAGTTCGACCCGACCAAGGTGCTCGACTTCTTCGAGCAGTCCGGCATCACCAAGCTGTTCATGGTGCCGGCCGCGATGCAGTTCGTGGTGCGGCAGCCGCGCGCGCGGCAGGTCGACTTCTCGCGCCTGAAATACATGCTGTATGGCGCCTCGCCGATCCCGGCGGCGCTGCTGAAGGAATGCATCGAGGTCTTCAAATGCGGCTTCGTGCAGATGTACGGCATGACCGAGACCACCGGCACCATCGTCGCGCTGCCGCCGGAGGATCACATCGAGGGGCTCGACCGGATGCGCTCGGCCGGCAAGGCATTGCCCGGCATCGAGCTTGCGATCCTCGACGCCGACGGCAAGCCGCTGCCGCCGGGCGAGGTCGGCGAGATCGCCACCCGCTCCGGCTCCAACATGGCCGGCTACTGGAATCTGCCCGAGGCCACCGCGCGTACCATCGATAGCGACGGCTGGCTGCGCACTGGCGACGCCGGCTACATGGACAGTGACGGCTATCTCTACATCCACGACCGCATCAAGGACATGATCATCTCCGGCGGCGAGAACATCTATCCGGCCGAGGTCGAGAGCGCGCTGTGCGATCACCCGGACGTGGCGGAGGCCGCCGTCATCGGCATCCCCGACGACAAATGGGGCGAGGCGGTGAAGGCCGTGGTGGTGATGAAGCCGGGCAAGAGCGCGACGGCGACCGACATCATCAACTTCACCCGCGAGCGGATCGCCGGCTACAAGACGCCGAAATCGGTCGACTTCATCCCGGCGCTGCCGCGCAACCCGTCGGGCAAGATTTTGCGGCGGAGCCTGCGTGAACCGTACTGGGCGGGCAAGGACCGGCAGGTGAACTAACCTCCGTCGTCCCGGCGAAGGCCGGGACCCATTGCCACAAAAGGCAGTTGGCCGAGACGGATGCGGCCCCAGCGTGGTTCAACAACAAACGGCGGTGGTTGATGGTGTGGACGGCCCCCTACGGCATCAGTGTGCCAGAATGAGGTTGTTGCAAATCTCAGACAAAGGAGCCGTCCGTGGGAGAGATTATCCGCATTGGAATGGATACGTCGAAGCATATTTTTGTGCTGCATGGGGTTGATGCGGCGGAGCAGGTGGTGCTGCGCAAGAAGCTATCGCGCAAGCAAGTGCTGGAGTTCTTCGCCAAATTGCCGCCGACCGTGATCGGGATGGAGGCCTGCGGAGCTTCGCAGTATTGGGCGCGGGAGCTTGGCAAGCTCGGTCACGAGGTGAGGCTGATGGCCCCGCAATTGGTGAAGCCTTACGTGATGCGGAACAAGAATGACGGGCGCGATGCAGAAGGGCTATGTGAAGCGATGGACCGGCCGAACATGCGCTTTGTGCCGGTCAAGACGGCCGAGCAACAGGCCGCGCTGATGCTGGCGGGGCTGCGCGATGGATTGATCGCCCGGCGCACCCAGCTGAGCAACGCGATCCGCGGCTATGCGGCGGAGCTCGGCCTGATCGCGCCCAAGGGGCTCGACAAGATCGAGCCGCTGCTGGCGCGGATCGCGCAGGACGAGAGCTTGCCCACCATGGCGCGCGAGGTGTTTGCGGTGCAGGGACGCCAATACGCTGCTCTGCAAGCCGAGCTCAAGCAACTCGAGGTTAGGCTGATGGCCTGGCACCGCGCCGATGCGCTGAGCCGGCGTCTGGCGCAGATCCCATCCGTCGGCCCGATCACCGCAACACGGCTGGTGATGAAGACGCCCGATCCGCATGCGTTCCGCTCCGGCCGGCATTTTGCGGCCTGGCTCGGCCTCACACCGAAGGATCATTCCACCGGCGGCAAGACCAGGCTCGGCAAGATCACGCGGGCCGGTGACGAAGACCTGCGCCGCTTGTTCGTGGTTGGGGCGACTGCGGTCATCCAGCAGGTTCGGCGGGGCCGAGGCCATCCGTCGCGCTGGCTGCTGGCGCTGCTCAAGCGCAAGCCGCCGAAGCTGGCCGCCGTGGCGCTCGCCAACAAGGTTGCCCGCATCGCCTGGAAGCTGATGGCGACGGGCGAGAGTTACGATGCCGCGCGGCTCAATGCCATGGCGGCCGCCGCCTAACAGATTGGCCGGCCGGCGGGTTCGCCCACCAGCCGACCCGGAAGCTGCAAGAGCAGATGGAGCAATCGGTCGATCAACGATGCGAGACAGTCCGTGGGACCCATTGGCCGCCAACAGGTCGCGGGGTTGTTTGGAGCTCGCGTCGCGCAACCCATCTTGGCCAGCGACCATTGCGTGTCGCATCAACAGGCCGGACATATGGATGCAGCGATCCGATCTACTCAGAAAGCTCTTGTGCCACGGGGGCCGTCCACATATGGGTCCCGGCCTTCGCCGGGACGACGGTGGAGAGAGTCGTCAGGTCTTCTTCATCCTCTCCCGCAGGACGCGCCAGCGCTCCTGCGCCTCCTCCGGCCAGACTTCTCTCCGATCGTAATACTCGGTGAACACCTTGGCGCCCGGCGGGAACGTCACCCACGGCAGCTTCGACGACGTGAAGATGTGGACGTCGGGCGGACACTGACTCGGATCATCCATCGTGCCGACGCGAACGAAGCGAACCGCGGGTCCGGCGCCCGGATAGTTGCTCCACACCGCGACCTTGCAGCGCGGGCAGCGGGCGATCTTCTGCCCTTTGCCGCTCGCCGACGGCGTGTCGACGATCTCGGGCTCGGCCGCGACGTGCTCGACCCGCTCGGCCTCGTACATCGCGTTGAGCGCGTGCACGGTGCCAGTCTCGCGCTGGCACCAGGTGCAGTGGCAGGCATGCACGATCATCGGGCTGCCGTTGAGACGGTAGCGGACATTCCTGCAGGTGCATCCACCTTCCATGTCGTACCGCCTCTAGATCCTTGTTTGACGCGTTTTCTTCACGCGAACCGGTATCCACTTCGCTCGAAAACGCTCTGGTTCCTCAGTGCTTGCCGGCGCCCATGTAGCCGAACAGGAAGCCCGCCACCTTGCGCTTCTGGATCTCTTCGCTGCCTTCGGTGATGCGATAGCGGCGATGATGGCGGTAGATGTGCTCGAACGGCTTGTGGCGCGAATAGCCCATGCCGCCATGCACCTGCATGGCGCGGTCGGCGGCCTCGCAGCACAGCCGGTTTGCCCAGAAATTGCACATCGAGACCCGGTCCGACAGCGTGTGCTCGACCTGCGCCTGGGTTAGTTGGTCCATCTCCCAGGCGGTCTTGCGGATCAGCAGCCGCAGCATCTCGGCCTGGGTCGCAAGCTCGACCAGCGGCCACTGGATCGCCTGGTTCTCGGCCAGCGCCTTGCCGAACGGCTTGCGCTCGCGCGCATACTTCACGCTCTCGTTGATGCAATAGACGGCGGCGCCGAGCGAGCTTGCCGCCTGGCGGATGCGGTTCTCGTGCACGAAGCATTGCGCCAGCGACAGGCCGCGGCCGACCTCGCCGAACTGCGCATCCTCAGGCACGAACACGTCGGTGAAGCTGACGCGCGGATGATCGGTCGGCATGTTGAAGGTCCACATGTACTCCTCGACCTTCACGCCCGCCGATTGCGCCGGCACCAGGAAGCAGCTGATGCCGCGCGCGTCGCCGTCATTGCCCGAGGTGCGGGCAAACAGCGCGCAGTGGGTCGCGACATGCATGCCTGTCGTCCACATCTTCTCGCCGTTGATGATCCAGCCCTTGACGTTGTCACGCGTCGCCGGCACCGCCCTGGTTTCCATATGCGTGGCGTCGGAACCGTGCTCGGGCTCGGTCAGGCCGAACGTGATGCGATACTTGCCGGTGATGGAGCCATCGATCATCGCCTTCTGCTCGTCGGTTCCATAGCGGTCGAGCATGGTCACGATCGGCAGATTGCCGACGATCGAGTGTTCGTTCTGCAGATCGTTGTGCAGGCCGAGGCCCTTCGAGGCAAAATGCTCGCGGATCACAGCCATCCAGAGATTGGAGCCGTCCTTGCCGCCGTAGCGCTTCGGGATTGCGAAGCGCAGATGGCCGGCGCCGTCGGCCAGATTCTTGACCTTGCGCAGCAAGAGCTCCCATTCATGCCGCGGCAGGCCGCCCTTGTCGAAATCGGTGCGCGCCCATTCGCGGCGATGATCGAAGAAGCGGATGTTGTCGTCCGCCGCTTCCAGCGGCTTGATCTCGCGTTCGATGAAGCGATCGAGCTCGGCGAGATAGGTTGTCAGGTCAGCCGGTAGATTGAAATCCAAGGCGATCTCTCCCGAAGATATTGTTGTTTCTGGTTTTGCGTTTAGGCGCTATCGCGCAGGCGCGTTCGGATCGATTAAGGTGAGAAGCGCGTGGCCAAGTCAAGCGGGCCGATGAGGCTTGCGCGCGCGGTTGCGTTGCGTAATTGGATGGCGCGGAACGGGGCGCAGGCGGTAGGATATCAACCATATTCTTCGCCGCAGAAAATCGACGGGAGCAAACATGGATCTGAAATTCTCCAAGGTGACGCGCAAGGGTCCCATCACCATCGTGACGCTGTCGCGGCCCGAGGTTTACAACGCGCTGCATATCGACGCGCATTTCGAGCTCAACAAGGTGTTCGACGACTTCTCCGCCGATCCCGAGCAGTGGGTCGCGATCGTCACCGGCGCCGGCGACAAGGCGTTCTGCGCCGGCAACGACCTGAAATGGCAGGCCGCGGGCGGCAAGCGCGGCTGGGACAAGGGCGGCTTCGCCGGGCTGACCACCCGCTTCGACTGCGACAAGCCGATCATCGCCGCCGTCAACGGCGTCGCGATGGGCGGCGGCTTCGAGGTCGCGCTGGCCTGCGACCTGATCATTGCGTCCGAGAATGCGACCTTCGCTTTGCCCGAGCCGCGCGTCGGCCTCGCGGCGCTTGCCGGCGGCCTGCAGCGGCTGCCGCGCCAGATCGGGCTGAAGCGCGCGATGGGCATGATCCTGACCGCGCGCCATGTCAGCGCCAAGGAGGGACTCGAGCTCGGCTTCGTCAACGAGGTGGTGCCGCAGGGCGAGGCGCTGGCCGCCGCCGAACGCTGGGCAGAGACCATCGCCAAGAACTCGCCGATGTCGATCCGCGCCTCCAAGCAGGCGATCCAGAAGGGCCTCGAAGTCTCGCTCGAGCAGGCGCTGGCCGAGCAGCGCGACTATCCCGCAGTGAAGGCGATGGCCGCCTCGCAGGATTACATCGAGGGCCCGAAGGCATTTTCGGAGAAGCGCCCGCCGAAGTGGCTGGGGCGGTAACCGCTCTCTCCACTCGTCGTCCCGGCGAAGGCCGGGACGACGTCGGATGTATCGCGGCCTGTTGAGCGCCGCTCCACCCATCCTCATATGGGGAATTTTGAGTCAAGCCTGTTCGAGAGGTCCGGGTTAGGGTTTGACGGCAAGAGGGCGGCGCGCGGAGCCATGCGTAGCGCAGCGCGACGACCGGGCTCGGGGCGAGGATTGGCTTCCGAAGATTGCTGCAGCTCACTGCATCACCTCATATCCGGTCGGATTGTTTGATCCGTACCCACCTTCCGCATGCTTGCGGCGAGGAAGCCTGGCGAGGATGAGACCCATCTACGAAACGGCGTTTGAAGCCCTAGGATGGCACGGTCATCATCCATCCCGCACGGAGCGCGGCGAAGCCGCGGCGCGTGGTGGTGTGATTTGTTCTACGCCTTCATGGTTGCCTGCTCGGGAACGAGGCCGGTGGTGAGGTAGCGCCACAACGCCACGATCAGCTTGCGCGCCAGGGCGACGATGGCGACGCGTTTGGCGCGCTTGCCGGCGTTGGCGGTGCGGCTGCGGAACCAGCGGCTGAGCGCGCTGTCGCCCTGGTGGCGGAGCCACAGCCAGGCCAGTTCGATCGCCTTGTGGCGGGCGCGGCGATTGCCGGCCTTGCTGATGCCCTGCTCGCGATCAATGCCGCCGCTGCGCCAGGGACTGGGCGTCAATCCGCAATAGCTGGCGACCTCGCGCCGGTTGCGGAAGTCTTTGTAGAACAGCTCGTTCACCAGCGTTGCCGTGAAGGCCGGACCGAGCGCCTTGAGCCGCTGCAATTGATCCCGCCGCTCGACCATCGGCGTGGGAACGGCCGGAGAAGCTTCCGCAGCCTGGGTCTGCTCCAGGGCCGCGAGCTGTTCGCGCACCAGCATCAGGCGCGCCTGCTCGCGCTTGATCTCGGCCAGAAGATGCGGCGGCAGCGTCTCGCCCTGCCAGTCGCGTTGCCGTTTGAGCCAGGCAAGCCAGTCCCGTCGGCGCGGGTTGCCGACCGCCATGCCCAGAAGGCGCAGCAGCGCCTTGATCCGGTTGGTGTGAGCCGTCTGCTCGGTGACCAGCCGGTCGCGCTCGCGGCTGGCGCGCCGGGCGTCCTCCGCTTCCACGCGCGGCACGCGAACGATCCGCACCACCCGCGGCTCGCCCCGCAAATAGGCCATCAGGGTACGCAGCAGAAGCTCGCCGTCGATCCGATCCGTCTTCGCCCGCCGCGACCGCTGTTCCACCGCAATGCTCGCGGGGTCGAACACGAAGTTCAAAATCCCCGCCGCCTCCAGCAGCCGGTGCAGCCAGAAGCCGTCATAGCCGGCCTCATAGCAGCTCACCACACGGGGCGCCGATCCGAGCTTCCCCGCCACCTTGGCGCGGATCCGTTCGATCAACACCAGCAGTCCGGCGTGATCGCCCCCTTCCAGCTTGTGGCGCGACATCCGCTCCCGGTCCGGGCTATGCAGCGTCACCAGCCACGTCTTTTGACTCAGTTCGATCGCAACGAAAATTGTGTCACAATCGCCGGCGGTGGGCGTGACTTTAGTCGATGCTTGCATCTGACTTCTCCGATGGTTCGAGTGTCCAAACCCAAACCTATCGGATAGGCCACGCTCACCGCCCCATGGAATCTACGTTCCGAGTTCCCTCTTGTAGGACGCGTAGTTCGGCTGATCGACCGCGAGCTTGTCCATCGTGGTCCGCCAGAGATGCTCCGGCAGACCCGGCGTTTTCAAATCGACCTCGCCGCTTGCGATCCTCTCCGACAGCACGCGATTGAGCTCCATCAGCGACCCGTCGACGCCGAGCAGCGCCTTCAGCCGCGCGGCCTCGGTCGCATCATCAGCCTCGGCGAGCGCGAGCTGCCGCGTCACCAGATCGAGCGCGTTGATGCCGACGCGCAGCTTGAAGCTGTTGTGCCCTTTGATCGCGGGCGCGATCTCGGTGCGCAGGAAATCGGCGACGGCCTTGATCAGTTCGGTGGGTGTCGGTTCGTCCTGCATCTCACTTGCTCTCTCTTTGGCGCATGATCGATTCCGAAAACCGGCCCCGACTTTTCGGGATCATGCGCGCGGTGCCAGCAGCCTAAGCAGATCGATCTCGGTCTCCGACGCACGCCGTCCGATCATCGCGCGCTCCATCGAGTGATCGGGGCCGGAGCGGAAGCGCTGCATCATGCCGCAGCACATCACGCCCCAGCGCAGCGTGCCCATCACTTCCCAGAACATCACGCGATCGGGGTCGACCTTGCGGCCGGCCTCCTCATAGCCTGCGAACAGGTCCTCGCGGGAGCCGAAGCCGCCGACCGGCTTGTCGATCTCGCCGAAGCGCCACGAGTTGACGCAGATCCAGCCGAGATCCTCCATGGGATCGCCGGTGTGCGCGAGCTCCCAGTCGAGCACCGCGCGCACCCCGTCGGGGCCGATGATCAGATTGCCGTGGCGGAAGTCACCATGCACCAGAGTCACCTCCGACGACGGACCGGGATCGTGATCGCGCAGCCAGCGCAACGCCAGCTCAAACACCGGCCGCGGCCAGTTGAAGCTGTGATACTCGCGGGCGAGATCCTCGATCTCCCTGGTCGCCGTCAGGCTGCGCAGCTTCGGCAGTTTTGCCTGCGGCAAGCCATGAATGCCGGCGATGACGCGGCCGAGCTGGCGGGCCAGGATCGGCCGCGCCTTGGCAAATTCCTCGTCGCGCAAAATTTTGCGCGCGATGGTCTCGCCTTCGACCCGCGCCATGATGAAGCCGCGGCCGAGGCCGTCCTCGGGCCTCAGCACATGCATCACCTTCGGCGACGGCAGGCCCGCGTCATGCGCGAGCTGCATCAGCGTCGCCTCGGCATCGAGGCCGGCGGCGCGGCCGGGCGCGGCACCGTAGCCCGGCGGCGCGCGGCGCAGGATCGCGCCGATAGTGCCGTTCGGGTGCACGATGTCGAACGTCCAGGTCTCCTGGCTGGCACCGCCGGAGAGTTTTGCGGCGCCGGTGACGCCGGTCGCGCCAGGATGAAACGAGGCGACGCAGCGCGTGAGGTCGGTCTCGATCATTTGCCCTTGAACTTCGCCGGCCGCTTTTCGAGGAATGCGGTGACACCTTCCTTGAAATCCTCGGCACCACCCGCGATCCGCTGCGACTCGAATTCCTGGTTGAGCTGCTCCTCGAAGGAATTTTCCGGGCTATCCCAATAGAGCTTGCGGATCAGCGACAGTGCCACCGTCGGGCCGTTGGCGAGATCGTGCGCGAGCTTCATGGTCTCCTCCATCAGCGCGCCGTCGTCATAGACGCGGTTGACGAGGCCCCATTCCAGCGCCTTCTCGGCCGGCAGCCGCTCGCCGAGCAGCGACAGTTCGACCGAGCGCGCCTTGCCGATCAGCCGCGGCAGCAGCCAGGTCGAGCCGCAATCCGGCACCAGGCCGATGCGGCGGAACGCCTGCAAGAAATAGGACGAGCGCGCGCACAGGATGAGGTCGCCCATCAAGGCGAAGCTCATGCCGGCGCCGGCGGCCGGACCGTTCACCGCCGTCACGATCGGACAGTGCAGCTTACGCAATCGGCGCAGGAACGGATGGAACGCGGTCTCCAGCGCCGCGCCGGCATTGCTCTTGCCGGGCTTCTGCTGCTGGTTGCGCCCCTGCAGATTGGCGCCGGTGCAGAAGGCGCGGCCCGCGCCCGTGATCACCAGGCAGCGCACCTCGGCGCGCTTGTCGTCGATCGCATCGAGCGCCTCGGCAAGACCGCCCAGCATGTCGATCGAGACCGCGTTCATGACTTCCTGATGGTCGAGCTTGAGGATCGCGACCGATCCGTCGAAGTCGAGCGTGACGTGCTTGAACTGCATGGTTTCCTCTTTACGTTGCTTCGCCGGTTGGTACCGCGGTAGGTCGATGCTTCGACCCATATTTGATTTTTGAGCCGGGCTTGTCCATGGTCGGCGGCAAGCCCATCCGTGAACGCGTGATTAGCGCGCACCAAACCAAATGGAAACCCCAATGAGTGGCATCTTCGATCTCACCGGCCGCGTCGCTGTCATCACCGGCGGCAATGGCGGCATCGGCCTCGGTATCGCGCAGGCGTTGAACGCCGCCGGCTGCAACGTCGCGATCTGGGGCCGCAACGCGGAAAAAAACGCCAACGCCGCCGCCTCGATGAAGGCCGGGCCCGGCAAGGTCGCAACCCAATTCTGCGACGTCAGCGATCCCGGCTCGGTCAAGACCGCGATGAAGGCGACGCTCGACACCTTCGGCCGCGTCGACGGTTGCTTCGCCAATGCCGGCATCGGCGGCGGCGGACGCCGCTCCTTCATCGACCGCACCGAGGAGGAATGGCGCAAGATGTTCGCGACCAATCTCGACGGCGTCTTCCATGTATTCCAGGCTGCGGCACGCCACATGACCGAGCGCTCCGAGGCGGGCGACAAGTTCGGCCGGCTGGTCGCAACCTCGAGCCTCGCCTCGCTGTTCGGCACCGCGCGCAACGAGCACTATGCCGGCACCAAGGCCGCACTGAACGCGCTGTGCCGCGCACTCGGCGTCGAGCTTGCCCGCCACGGCGTCACCGCCAACGCGATCCTGCCCGGCTGGATCAAGAGCGACATGACCGCCGGCATCATGGCCAACGACAAGTTCGTCGCCAATGTAATGCCCCGCATCCCGGTGCGCCGCTTCGGCGAGCCGAGCGATTTCGGCGGCATCGCCGTCTACCTCATGAGCAAGGCCTCGTCCTATCATACGGCGGACTGCTTTGTGATCGACGGCGGGTACACGGCGTTCTAGCCTCGCGCTTGCCGCATCACCAGTGTCGTCCCTGCGAAAGCAGGGACCCATATGTGGACGGCCCCCGTGGCACAAGAGCTTTCTGAGTAGATCGGATCGCTGCATCCATATGTCCGGCCTGTTGATGCGACGCGCAAAGGTCGCTGGCCAAGATGGGTTGCGCGACGCGAGCTCCAAACAACCCCGCGACCTGTTGGCGGCCAATGGGTCCCACGGACTGTCTCGCATCGTTGATCGACCGATTGCTCCATCTGCTCTTGCAGCTTCCGGGTCGGCTGGTGGGCGAACCCGCCGGCCGGCCAATCTGTTAGGCGGCGGCCGCCATGGCATTGAGCCGCGCGGCATCGTAACTCTCGCCCGTCGCCATCAGCTTCCAGGCGATGCGGGCAACCTTGTTGGCGAGCGCCACGGCGGCCAGCTTCGGCGGCTTGCGCTTGAGCAGCGCCAGCAGCCAGCGCGACGGATGGCCTCGGCCCCGCCGAACCTGCTGGATGACCGCCGTCGCCCCAACCACGAACAAGCGGCGCAGGTCTTCGTCACCGGCCCGCGTGATCTTGCCGAGCCTGGTCTTGCCGCCGGTGGAATGATCCTTCGGTGTGAGGCCGAGCCAGGCCGCAAAATGCCGGCCGGAGCGGAACGCATGCGGATCGGGCGTCTTCATCACCAGCCGTGTTGCGGTGATCGGGCCGACGGATGGGATCTGCGCCAGACGCCGGCTCAGCGCATCGGCGCGGTGCCAGGCCATCAGCCTAACCTCGAGTTGCTTGAGTTCGGCTTGCAGAGCAGCGTATTGGCGTCCCTGCACCGCAAACACCTCGCGCGCCATGCTGGGCAAGCTCTCGTCCTGCGCGATCCGCGCCAGCAGCGGCTCGATCTTGTCGAGCCCCTTGGGCGCGATCAGGCCGAGCTCCGCCGCATAGCCGCGGATCGCGTTGCTCAGCTGGGTGCGCCGGGCGATCAATCCATCGCGCAGCCCCGCCAGCATCAGCGCGGCCTGTTGCTCGGCCGTCTTGACCGGCACAAAGCGCATGTTCGGCCGGTCCATCGCTTCACACAGCCCTTCTGCATCGCGCCCGTCATTCTTGTTCCGCATCACGTAAGGCTTCACCAATTGCGGGGCCATCAGCCTCACCGCGTGACCGAGCTTGCCAAGCTCCCGCGCCCAATACTGCGAAGCTCCGCAGGCCTCCATCCCGATCACGGTCGGCGGCAATTTGGCGAAGAACTCCAGCACTTGCTTGCGCGACAGCTTCTTGCGCAGCACCACCTGCTCCGCCGCATCAACCCCATGCAGCACAAAAATATGCTTCGACGTATCCATTCCAATGCGGATAATCTCTCCCACGGACGGCTCCTTTGTCTGAGATTTGCAACAACCTCATTCTGGCACACTGATGCCGTAGGGGGCCGTCCACACCATCAACCACAGGGGCGTGTTGTCGGAGTGAGCTGCGGCCCCAGCGTCGCGCAACAATAATCATTGGTGGTTATGGGTCCCGGGTCGCGCTGCGCTTGCCCGGGACGACAGCGAATTTGTTGCGCGGTCTGTGAGTCATACATCCGCATCCTCGCGGAGCAGGTGCGTCCGAGTCTTGCGTTGACTTGCTCCGAAGAGAGAGTGCGCGGCGCGACGCAGCGTCGCTTCCGTTGCGGCAAAACTGCTGCTAAGCGTTCGAGCGGCAAGCACGCAACAACGCGGCTTTCGTCAACAACAGGGAGGATATTTCAGATGTTTTCACACGTGATGGTTGGCACCAACGATCTGGACAAGGCCAAGGCGTTCTATGATGCGCTGCTCGGCACGCTCGATGTCCGGCCGGCCCGGGTCGACGGTCACCGCATCATGTACCTCACCAAGGCCGGCATTTTCATGGTTTCCAAGCCGATCAACGGCGAACCGGCGACGCATGCCAATGGCGGCACGATCGGCTTTGCCTGCTCTTCGCCGGAGCAGGTCCATGCCTGGCACGCGGCCGGCATCGCCAATGGCGGCAAGACCTGCGAGGACCCGCCGGGCGTGCGCGAGGGAGGCGGCATCAAGCTCTACCTCGCCTATTTGCGCGACCTCGACGGCAACAAGATTTGCGCAATGCATCGGATGACCTAGCCGGCGTCCGCCGGACTCTTTCACGCTGTACGCGGCGGCGTTCAAACAACGTTTGAAACGCCGTCGCGATATTCCGCGATGCGGTAAGGATGATCGGAAAATCGGTGCTCGCGCTTCGCGTCGCACGCGTTTATTGTCCGCCGCGAAACACGCCTTCGCGACGGGAGAAACGATATGAAGCATGCCTATGTGCCGCGCACTACGAACTACACGCTCAATCCGGGTGACGAGCTCAACGACCTCCGCATGTCGGACAAGGTCCGCCCGCTGTACGATCATGTGAAGCAGTTCATCCGCGACACCGTCGACCCGATGTCGGTCGAGTTCTACCGCGCCGGCGAGAAGAAGACAAACCGCTGGAGCTTCACGGACGAGCAGCTCGCGATCCTGCAGAAGGCCAAGGACAAGGCCAAGGAGGTCGGCCTCTGGAACTTCTTCCTGCCCGATGCCGAAACCGGCGACGGCCTCAACAACCTCGACTACGCCTATATCGCCGCCGAGCTCGGCAAGAGCCCGCTGGCCTCCGAGACCATGAACTGCTCGGCGCCCGACACCGGCAATATGGAAGTGCTGGAGCGCGTCGGCACCAAGGCGCAGAAGGAGAAGTGGCTGAAGCCGCTGCTCAACGGCGAGATCCGCTCGGCCTATGCGATGACCGAGCCGAACGTCGCCTCCTCCGACGCCAAGAACATCTCGACCACCGCAAAGCTGGTCGGCGACGAGTGGGTGATCAACGGCGAGAAGTACTACATCTCCGGCGCCGGCGATCCGCGCTGCAAGATCATGATCGTGATGGTGAAGACCAATCCCGACGCGGCGCCGAGCAAGCAGCAGTCGCAGATCCTGGTCCCGATCGACACCCCCGGCGTCGAGATCCTCGGCCCGATGCATGTGTTCGGCCATGACCATGCGCCGCGCGGCCACATGCATCTGCGCTTCAACAATGTGAAGGTGCCGAAGGAGAACATGCTGCTTGGCGAAGGCCGCGGCTTCGAGATCTCGCAGGTCCGCCTCGGACCGGGCCGCATCCATCACTGCATGCGCACCATCGGCAAGGCCGAGAAGGCGCTCGACATGATGGTGCAGCGTGGCCTCACCCGCGAAGCGTTCGGCAAGAAGATCGCTCATCTCGGCGGCAATATGCAGATCATCGCCCAGGCGCGCTGCGAGATCGAGGCGATGCGGCTGATGGTGTTGAAGGCCGCCAAGGCGATGGACGTGCTCGGCAACAAGGAAGCCCGCGTCTGGGTCTCGATGGTCAAGGCCATGGTCCCCGAGCGCGCCTGCAAGGTGATCGACCAGGCGATCCAGATGCACGGCGCCACCGGCATCTCGCAGTGGTCGCCGCTCGGCGAAATGTACCAGGACGTCCGCCACCTGCGCTTCGCCGACGGTCCGGACGAGGTGCACTGGATGGTGGTCGGCCGGCATGAACTGAGCATGACGTAGTCGTCCCCTCTCCCCGCTCTTCGGGGGAGACGAACAAGCAGAATCGTAGGGGCGGGTTAGCGTCAGCGTAACCCGCCTTTTGCTTTCCGAACGGCCGGCGGCGGGTTACGCTTTCGCTAACCCGCCCTACGTTTTCGGACATCCCATGGAATATTCCCCCAGCGACCTCAGCCAGCGCGAACGCTACAAGGTGCTGACCTCCTTCGTGCTGCCGCGGCCGATCGCCTGGGTGACGAGCCTCGGCGCCGACGGCGTGATCAACGCGGCGCCGTTCTCGTTCTTCAACGTGTTCTGCGAGGACCCGCCGCTCTGCATGTTCGCGGTCAACCGACGGCCGGATGGCCGCGAGAAGGACACCCTGGTCAACATCCAGCGCCTGGGCGAGTTCGTGGTCAACCTCACCGACGAGCCGCTGGCGCGCGCGATGCATGAAACCAGCGGCGACTTCCCGCCCGAGATCGGCGAGCCCGACTATCTCGGACTGAAGCTCGCGCCATCCAGCAAGATCGCGGTGCCCCGGCTCGCCGACGCGCCTTTCGCGATGGAGTGCAAGACCTGGAAGTTGATCGACGTCAATGGCGATCGTCAGCTGATCATGGGCGAGGGCATCCACTTCCACATCCGCGACGAATTGTGGGACAGTGAGGCCATGCGCGTCCATATGGAGCACTACCATCCGATCGGCCGCATGTTCGGGGACCGCTACTGCCGCACCGACGACCGCGTGGTGTTTCCCATAGCCGAAGGCGCGCCAAAGAAATCATGAGGACAAGACAATGAGTGAAGCATTCCGCGACAACGAGGCGCAGAGCCGGTTCGAACTTGACGTCGATGGCACCACCGCCTTCGTGGTCTACCGCAAGACGCCGGATACGATCACGCTTGTGCATACCGTGGTGCCGCCGGAGCTCGGCGGCCGTGGCATCGGCTCCAAGCTCGCGCGTGCGACACTCGACGCCGTCCGCGCGCAGAAGATCAAGCTCGTCGTGAAGTGTGAGTTCATCCAGGGCTTCATGAAGAAGCATCCGGAGTACGACGATTTGCTGGGATGACGCGTTGATGCGTAGGGCGGGTTAGCGCAGCGTCTGATTTCGTCATGCCCGGGCTTGTCCCGGGCATCCACGTCTTTGCAGCACGTAGAACGAAAGACGTGGATGGCCGGGACAAGCCCGGCCATGACAAGTTTCTTTACGACGCCGCCTGATCGACGATCTTGTCCTGCGTCTTGGTCTCGAAATCGCTGGCGTCATGCCGTTCGTGGAGCTGGCTCGACGGCTCGCCCCAGGTGCGGTTGACCATGCGGCCGCGCTTCACCGCGGGCCGTGCCGCGATCGCGTCGGTCCAGCGCTGCACATTCTTGTAGTCCTGCACCGAAAGGAATTCACCTCCACCGTAGAGCAGGCCCTTGGCAAGGCCGCCGTACCACGGCCACACCGCCATGTCGGCGATGGTGTAGACGTCGCCGGCGAGATATTCGTTGTCGGCGAGCCTGCGGTCGAGCACGTCGAGCTGGCGCTTCACCTCCATCGCAAAGCGATCGATCGCGTATTCGATCTTGGTCGGCGCATAGGCATAGAAATGCCCGAAGCCGCCGCCGAGATACGGCGCCGAGCCCATCTGCCAGAACAGCCAGGAGAAGGTTTCCGCGCGGGTCCGGGCATCGGTCGGCAGGAACGCGCCGAATTTTTCCGCAAGATAGACCAGGATCGAGCCCGACTCGAACACCCTGATGGCGTCCTTCCCGCTGCGGTCCATCAGGGCCGGGATCTTCGAATTCGGATTGACCGCAACGAAGCCGCTGCCGAACTGGTTGCCATCGATCTTGATCAGCCACGCGTCGTATTCCGCGCCCTTGTGGCCCGCCGCGAGCAACTCCTCGAGCATCACAGTGACCTTGACGCCGTTCGGCGTCGCCAGCGAGTAGAGTTGCAGCGGATGACGGCCGACCGGCAGTTCCTTGTCATGGGTCGGGCCGGCGATCGGCCGGTTGATGCTGGCAAAGCGCCCGCCGCTCTCCTTGTTCCAGGTCCAGACTTTCGGCGGCTCATAAGCAGAGGTGTCAGTCACGTTGTTGGCTCCCGGTTTACGGTTTTCCAAAGGCTGGGCCTGCGACCGTCGCACCCATCCGTATGCTCGCACTAGATGGTGGGCGCGCTCGGCTTTGCCCAGCCTGCGCTCTCGCATTTTCTACCTTGCGGAATGCATCGCGAGGGACGCAGCCAGAGCAGCGCCTGCACGCAAGATCGCCGTAGTGGAAACCAGCTTGGCTTGACCATCCATGATGCGCTAGCGTCGCGGAAGCCTGATGCCAACAAGCACAAAAAACGGCTGCCGGGAGAAAACCAGTCCATGAAATCACCGATCTGCGACATGCTGGGAATCGAATTCCCCCTGCTCGCTTTCAGCCATTGCCGCGACGTTGTGGCAGCGGTCAGCCGTGCCGGCGGCTTCGGCGTGTTCGGCGCGACCCGGTATCTGCCGGAGACGCTGGAGCAGGAATTGAAATGGATCGACGATCACGTCGACGGCAAGCCCTACGGCATCGACGTGCTGATCCCCGAGAATATCTCGACCGCGGGTGAGAAGAACGTCACCTGGAAGAGCCTCGAGAAGCGGGTGTCCCAGGAGCATCGCGATTTCACCCGCAATCTCCTGAAGAAATACAACATCGAGCTCACGCCGCAGAGCGTCGCCGACAACCAGCCGCAGCCGTTCGACGCCGAGACCGCACTGCAGTTGCTCGAGGTCTCGTTCCGCCATCCGATCCGGCTGATCGCGAACGCACTCGGCGTACCGCCGAGAGCGATGATCGAGATGGGCCGCAAGCATGGCGTGCCGGTCGCCGCGCTGATCGGCTCCAAGGAACATGCATTGCGCCAGGTCGCGGCCGGTGTCGACATTCTGGTCGCGCAGGGCACCGAGGCCGGCGGCCATTGCGGCGAAGTCTCGACCATGGTGCTGGTGCCCGAGGTGATCAAGGCGGTCAGGAAGATCCGCGACGTGCCGGTGCTCGCCGCCGGCGGCATCATGACCGGCAGCCAGATGGCGGCCTGCATGGCGATGGGCGCGGCCGGCGCCTGGACCGGCTCGGTGTGGCTAGCGACGGTGGAGTCGGAGACCTCGGAGATCTTCCGCGAGAAGATGATCGCAGCCTCCTCGCGCGACGCCATCCGCTCGAAGGGTCGCACCGGCAAGCCGGCGCGGCAGCTCCGCTCGGTGTGGACCGACGCCTGGGATCGCTCGCCGAACAGCCCCGGCGCGCTGCCGATGCCGCTGCAAAGCATCATCAGCCGCGACGCCTTCAACGCCATCGACCGCGCGGCTGCGGCCGGAAATGAGAAGGCGCGCGATCTCGTCAGCTACTTCGTCGGCCAGGGTGTCGGCCTGGTCGACAGCGTCAAGTCCGCCGGCGCCGTGGTGCAGGAATTCAAGGAAGATTTCGTCGAAGCCGTCGAGCACATGAACGCGCTGGTGGCGGAGTAATCGAATATGTGGCCCATCCTTCGAGGCTCGCTACGCTCGCACCTCAGGATGACGATGTTCCCCGTAGCCGTCACCCTGAGGTGCGCGCCCTTGCGCGCCTCGAAGGGCGACGGCGTGGCGAAAACCTAGAAAGCAAAGCAAGAAGAAATGACAACTTCCTCTATCCCCGAAGACCGCATTCCCGTCATCGTCGGCGTCGGCGAGGTCGTCGATCGTCCCAAGGACATCGCCGCCGGCCTCGAGCCGCTCACTCTGCTGGAAGAGGCGCTGAAGCGCGCCGAGGTCGACAGCGGCGCAAAGCTGCTCTCCGACGTGCAGTCGCTCGACGTCGTCAACTTCCTGAGCTGGCGCTACCGCGATCCCGAGAAGCAGCTGGCGCAGCGGCTCGGCATCGCGCCCGCGCATCTCTATTACGGCCCGGTCGGCGGCGAGAGCCCGATCCGCTATCTGCACGAGGCGGCGCAGCGCATCGCGCGCGGCGAATGCAGCGTCGCCGCGGTCTGCGGCGCGGAGGCGCAGTCGACCGCGACCAAGGCACAGCGCGCCGGCGTCGAATTGCCGTGGACGCCGTTCGCACATGACGTGGAGGAGCCGAAACGCGGCGCCGCATTCCAGAAACCGCTTGCGGTTGCGCTCGGCGTGTTCCGGCCGATCACGGTCTACCCGCTCTATGAGTCCGCGACCTCTGCGCATTGGGGCCAGACGCCGCGCGAGGCGCTGAAGGAGTCCGGCGAGCTGTGGTCGACCTATGCGCGCGTCGCCGCCGACAATCCGAATTCGTGGCTGAAGAAGCGCTTCACCGGCGACGAGATCACGACTGCGACGCCCGATAACCGGATGATCGCCTGGCCCTACACCAAGCTGATGGTGGCGAACCCGACCGTGAACATGGGCGGCGCGCTGATCCTGACCAGCCTTGCCAAAGCGCGAGCGGCCGGTGTGCCCAAAGACAGACTGATCTATCCGCTCGGCGGCGCCTCGGCGGAAGAGCCGCGCGACTATCTGATCCGCGACCAGTTCGTCGAGAGCCACGCACAGAATGCGGTGCTGAAGGCGGTGATGGACCTCGTCGGCGGCGACGGCAGGAAGTTCGACGCGATCGAGCTCTATAGCTGCTTCCCCTGCGTGCCGAAGATGGCGCGCCGGACGCTGGGCCTCGGCGCCGACGTGCAGCCGACCGTGACCGGTGGTCTGACGTTCTTCGGCGCGCCGCTCAACACCTACATGACGCATTCGGCCTGCGCGATGGTGCGCAAGCTCAGAAACGGCGGCACGCTCGGCCTGCTCTACGGCCAGGGCGGCTTCGTCACCAAGCACCATGGCCTCGTGCTGTCGCGCGCCGCGCCGACGGCGGCACTCAGGCAGGAGACCAGCGTGCAGGCGGAGGCCGACCGCAACAGGCGCAACGTGCCCGACTTCACCGCCGAGGCGACCGGGAAAGGCAAGGTCGAGGCCTTCACCGTGATCTATCGCGCCAATGGCGAGGTCGAGCACGGCGTCACCATGCTGCGCACCGAAGACGGCCGCCGCACCCTCGGCCGCATCCCGGCGAGCGACACGGCGACATTGGCGTATCTGCAGGACCTCGACCGCACGCCGGTCGGCAGCACGGGCAATATCGTCACGGCGAGTGATGGTGTGCGGGAATGGCGGGTGGGGTAGCACTTCCTGCCGCGCCGCAAACTCCACCGTCATCCTGAGGTGCGAGCGGAGCGAGCCTCGAAGGATGCGCTGCAAACACCGTCATGATCCCATCCTTCGAGGCGCGCAAGAGCGCGCACCTCAGGATGACGGCAGAGCAAGCGGCTTGAGGTGCGAGGCGGGAACGAGCTTACCTGTCCGCCCTACCCCTTCACATCCTGCTTTTCCGACGCCGTCGTCGGCTTGCCCTTGGCGCCGGCGCCGGTGACGCGGACATGATCGCCGTCGGCAAGGCCGTCCGGCGGCGCGGTGATGATGCGGTCGTCGGGGGCGAGGCCCGATGCGATCTCGATCTCCTTGCCGAGGTCGCGGCCGATCTTCACGGTCTTGAACAGCACCTTGTCGTCAGGGCTGACGGTTGCGACCCGCAGACCGTTGCCATTGAAGATCAGCGCGCTGGCGGGAATGCTGAGCGGCGCGGCCTCGCGCTGCAAATTGAGCTTCACGCTGGCATAGCTGCCCGGCATCAGCTCGCCGGAGGAATTGTCGAGCCCGAGCTGCATCCGCGTGGTGCCGGAGGCGACATCGACGGCCTGCGAGGAGGCTTCCACCGTCGCCTGGAAGCTGCGGTTCGGGTAATCCGGCAATACCAAGGAGGCCTTGGCGCCGATCTTGATCGCCGGAACGTAGTTCTGCGGCACGTTGACGTAGACGCGCAGCTTGGTGATGTCGGAGATCGTGAACATCGCGGGGCCCGAGTTGCCGCCGGCGTTGATCAGCGCGCCGACGTCGGTGTCGCGCGAGGTGACCACGCCGTCGAACGGCGCCGTGATCTTCTTGTAACCGGCGAGCGCTTCCAGCCGCTCGACATTGGCCTGGCCGGACCTGACCGCACCGTTCTTGTTGGAGAGGTCGGCGGTGCGCTCGTCGATCTCCTGGGCAGAGACGAAGTTCGAGGCGACCAGCGTCTTGCGCCGGGTCAGCGTGGCCTCGGAGAGCCTGGCCGAGGCCTGAGCGCTGGCGAGATCGGCGCGCGCTTGCAGCAATTGCTGGTCGAGGTCGGGCGCCTCGATCTCGGCGATCACCTGGCCGGCCTTGACGCGGGCCCCGATGTCGGCGTCCCAGTTCTTGAGATAGCCGGACACCCGGGCGAAGATCGGTGCGCGGGAATAGGCCTCGAGCCGGCCCGGCAGGTCGATCGTGGGGCTCAGCGCCTTGGCGTTCGGCAGCGCCACGGCGACGGTCGGAACGGCCTGGTCGTCGGTCCATTCCTTCAGCCTTGTGTCCTGCTCCTCGCGAGCGCGGATGCCGGTGCCGACGATCAGCCCCGCGCCGACCAGTGCAACCACGCCGAATATGCCCAATCTCCGGCCGGACACCGGTGGGCGCTGTTCAGTGGGCTGCATGCGGAATCTCCGATGAGGCGGCGGCTTTGGCGCCTTGCTTCTTGTGTACCATACTGAATACCACGGGAACAAACATCAGCGTCGCGAAGGTTGCAAAGATCAGGCCGCCGATCACGGCGCGGCCCAGCGGAGCGTTCTGCTCGCCGCCCTCGCCGAGCCCCAGCGCCATCGGCGCCATGCCGATGATCATGGCGAGCGCGGTCATCAGCACCGGGCGGAACCGGACGAAGCCGGCTTCGAGGGCGGCCGCGACGGGGTCGCCGAGTTCCTCATAGCGCTCGCGGGCGAAGCTGATCACGAGCACGCTGTTGGCGGTCGCGACGCCCATGCACATGATGGCGCCGGTGAGCGCCGGAACCGACAGCGTGGTCTGGGTCGTGAACAGCATCCAGACGATGCCGGCAAGTGCGGCGGGCAGCGCCGTGATGATCACGAACGGATCCGACCAGGACTGGAAGTTCACGACGATCAGGAAGTAGATCAGCACGACCGCGCCGAGCAGGCCGAACAAGAGGCCAGTGAAGGCCGAGTTCATGGTCTGCACCTGGCCGAGCAGCACCACGGACGAGCCCTTCGACACCTCCTTGGCGGTGTCGGCAATGAGCTGACGCACGTCGGTTGCGACGCCGCCGAGATCGCGGCCTTGCGTGGTGGCGTAGATCTGCACCAGCGACTGGATGTCGTATTGCGACACCACCGCGCTCGAGGTCGCGCGCTTGATGTCGGCGATGCCGCCGAGGATCGGCGCCTGGGTGTTGCCGGTCGCGGTGATCGGCAGCGTCTGCAGCGCGCTCAGCGAGTCGATCTGATATTGCGGCGTCTGCATCACGATCGAATAGGACACGCCGTTATCGGGATTGAGATAGTAGGTCGGCGCGACCTGCGAGGAGCCGGCAAGGTTGACGACCAGCGAGTTGGTGACGTCGCGCTCGGTGAGGCCGACATATTGCGCGCGGGTGCGGTCGACATCGATGTTGAAGGTCGGATTGTTCGGCGATTGCTGGATCCGCGCATCGGCGATGCCGGGAATGCGCTTGATCTTCGCCAGCAGCTTGTTGGCGTAGGCGAAGTTGGCGTCGAGGTTGGCGCCGCGGATCTGCAAATCGATCGGCGCCGGCGCGCCGAAGTTCAGGATCTGGCTGACGATGTCGGCCGGCAGGAACGCGAAGCTGGTGCCCGGGAACAGCCGCGGCAATTGCTCACGCAGCGTGCGGACATGCTGCTCGGTCGGCTTGTGGCCTTCCTTCAGGCGGATCTGGATGTCGCCGTCCTGCGGACCGATCACGCCGGTGTTGTTGTAGGTCATGTTGATGCCGGAGATCGGCATGCCGATGTTGTCGGTCATGGTCTCGATCTCGCCGGGGACCAGCTTGCGGATCGCCTTCTGGATGTCGGCGAGCTGGTTGGCGGTCTCCTCGACGCGGGTGCCGACCTGGGTACGGACATGCATCAGGATGTTGCCGGCATCGACCGACGGAAAGAAGTTGCGCCCCAAGAACGGCACCAGCAGGAACGACGCGGCGACGACCGCGAGGAAGCCGCCGACGAACACCTTGCGGTGGCCGAGCGCCATCTCGAGCAAACCGCGATAGCCGCCGCGGATGCGCTCGAACCGTGACTCGAAGCCGCGCTGGAACCAGACCAGGGGATTGCGCGACTTCGGCGGCGCGCCCTCGTGATGGACATGCGCCTGCAGCAAATAGTTCGCCATGGTCGGCACGAGCGTACGCGACAGGATGAACGACCAGATCATCGCGAACATCACGGCTTCGGCCATCGGCACGAACAGGAAGCGCGCCACACCGGTCAGGAAGAACATCGGCACGAACACGATGCAGATACAGAGCAGCGAGACGAAGGCCGGCGTCACGATCTGGTTGGCGCCGTCGAGGATCGACTGCTCGACCGGCTTGCCCTGCTCCAGATGGTAGTTGATGTTCTCGATCGTCACCGTGGCGTCGTCGACCAGGATGCCGACCGCGAGCGCGAGGCCGCCCAGCGTCATGATGTTCAGCGTCTCGCCGATCAGGGACAGCATGATGATGGCCCCGAGCACTGACAGCGGGATCGACACCGCGATGATGACGGTCGAGCGCCAGCTGCCGAGGAACAACAGGATCATCACGCTGGTCAGGAGCGCGGCGATCACGCCCTCGAAGGCGACGCCGGTGATCGCGCCGCGGACGAACACCGACTGGTCGCCGATGAAGCCGATCTTGAGCGCGTCAGGCATCTGGTCCTTGACGTCGATCACCTTCTGCTTGATGCCGGAGATGATATCGAGCGTCGAGGTGGCGCCGGCCTTCAGCACCATCATCAGCACCGAGCGGTTGCCGTCGACATGGACGATGTTGGTCTGCGGCGGGTTGCCGTCGCGGACGGTGGCGACGTCACGGACATAGACCATCGCGCCGTTGACCTGCTTGATCGGCAGATCGCCGAGTTCCTCCATCCGGAGCGGCGAGTTGTTCAGGTTTACGGTGTATTCGAAATTGCCGATCTTCTGCGTGCCGACCGGCGTGATCAGGTTCTGCGCCGCGAGCGCGTTGGCGACGTCCTGGCCCGACAGGCCGCGCGCCTGCAGCGCCGTCGAATTGAGATCGATCTGGACCTGGCGCTGCTTGCCGCCGAACGGATACGGGATCGCAGCACCAGGCACCGTGACCAGCGGCGTGCGCAGCTGGTTGATGCCGATATCGGCGAGGTTCTGCTCGGTCAGGCCTTCGCCCGACAATGCGACCTGGATGATCGGAACCGTCGAGGCGCTGTAGTTCAGGATCAGCGGCGGCGTCGCGCCCGGCGGCATCTGCTTGAGCAGGGTCTGCGAAATCGCGGTGACCTGCGCGTTGGCGGTGCGGATGTCGACATTGGGCTGGAAGAAGATCTTGATGATGCCGAACCCGTTATACGAGTTGGCGGTGATGTGCTCGATGTCGTTGACCGTCGTGGTCAGCGCGCGCTGGAACGGCGAAGTAATGCGGCCGGCCATCTGGTCGGGCGGCAGGCCGGTGTACTGCCAGACCACGCCGATCACGGGGATTCGGATGTCGGGAAAGATGTCGGTCGGCGTGCGCAGCGCCGCCAGCGGTCCGATGATCAAGAGCAGGATCGCGAGCACGACGAAAGTATATGGCCGGCTCAGCGCGATACGGACCAGTGCGATCATAAAAGCAGCATTCCCGAAATGAAGCCCGCCCCGGGCAGAGGAATCGACATTGCAAAAGCCGTTCCGCAGCGGCCGATTTACCCGATGACGGGCAAAACGCCAACCTGCGGCGCCGCGGCGGACTTCACTTCCTTGGCATAGGACGTGAAGCCGTGCGCTCCGATCGGGTACGCCGGCCGCAGTGCCGCCGATCGCGCTCGTCTCATCGTCAAAAAAGAGACGGCTCTGCTGCGAATATGCGCCGGCCGAGCACGCCGTTTCGGCCGTCACGAGGCTAGCGCATCGCTGCTCTGCGAAAATGTAGAGCGTGGTGAGGCGGCCAGCTCGCCACGCCGGGATCGGTTGCCCCGACAACGATGTCTCTAGGGGCCGCCCGGCGGCGCCGGATCAGGCGGCGCGAACCGCGTTGAGGAACTTGCCGACTTCGAGCTTGAGGCGGCTGCTGTCGCCCGAGAGCGATTGCGCCGCCGACAGCACCTGCGTCGACGCCGAGCCGGTCTCATTGGCGCCGTGCTGCACGTCGGTAATGTTGGCTTCAGTGAAATTACTGAGCGCGGCATCCACGCAAAGAAAAATGCCCGGCCTGTCAGCCGGGCATCGTTCGATGGTCAGAGCTTCGGCCGGCGTCAGGCGGCGCGGACGGCGTCGAGGAATTTGCCGACCTCGAGCTTGAGGCGGTTGCTGTCACCCGAGAGCGACTGTGCCGCCGACAGCACCTGGGTCGAAGCCGAGCCGGTTTCGTTGGCGCCATGCTGCACGTCGGTGATGTTGGCCGAGACCTGCTGGGTGCCCTGCGCCGCCTGCTGCACGTTGCGGGAAATCTCCTGCGTCGCCGCACCCTGCTCTTCGACCGCGGCGGCAATGGTCGAGGAGATCTCCGACAGCCGCTCGATGGTCGACGAGATTTCCTTGATCGCGCCGACCGACTCCTGGGTCGCGGTCTGGATGCCGGCGATCTGCTGACCGATCTCGCCGGTCGCCTTCGCGGTCTGCTCGGCCAGCGCCTTCACCTCGGACGCCACGACCGCGAAGCCGCGGCCAGCTTCACCGGCACGCGCCGCCTCGATGGTGGCGTTCAACGCCAGCAGGTTGGTCTGGCCGGCAATCGTGTTGATCAGTTCGACGACGTCGCCGATGCGCGCGGCGGCCTTCGACAGCTCGCTGACACGATCATTGGTGGTGCGCGCCTGGCCGACGGCGTCGCCGGCCATCCGCGCCGACTCCTGGACCTGGCGGCTGATCTCGGTCACCGACGACGACAGTTCTTCAGTCGCCGACGCCACCGACTGCACGTTGGTCGAGGCCTCCTCGGACGCCGCGGCAACCGAGGTGGTCAATTCCTGCGAACGCCTTGCGGTCGACGACAGCGTGCTGGCCGAGGCTTCGA
This sequence comes from Bradyrhizobium sp. Pha-3, assembly GCF_042258615.1. GTDB lineage: Bacteria > Pseudomonadota > Alphaproteobacteria > Rhizobiales > Xanthobacteraceae > Bradyrhizobium. The sequence goes on from NZ_CP170152.1 coordinate 6,591,680, forward strand.
GCTGGGTCGATGCCGACGACACGGTCTGCACGATTTCACCGATCATCTGCTCGAAATTGCGGGTGATGGTATCGACCCGGCGTCCGCGCTCAATCTTGGCTTCGGCGTCGTCGGCGGCGGCCTCATCGGCAGCCTTCTTCGCGACCAGAGCCTCCTTGAACACCTGCAACGTGTCGGCCATCGCGCCGATCTCGGTCTTCTCGCCCTGGTGCGGCACGATTGCGGTCAGGTCGCCGCGGCCCAGCCGCCTGCATCGGGGCGACGATCGAGGCAATGCCCGACGAGATGTCGCGAACCGTGTAGAAACTGACGCCGACACTGATCAGGATGGCGATGCCGAGCAAGATGGCGACCATCATCAGTGCCGAGCTGTAACTGTTGGCAGAATCCTGCGCGGCCTTGTCCGCACCGGTGTTGTTGAGCTCGATGTCCTTGTTCAGGATCTCGTCCGCTTCGAGACCGATCTTGTTCACCACCTTGGTATTGAGCTCATGCGCCTCGTGCGGAAGCTTGCCGGCTTCCTTGCGCGACAGGGTCATGACCTCTTCGGTACCCTTCTTGTACTTGTCCCAGGTCTCGGACCACTGCCGGTAGAGCGCGCGCTCCTCCGGGGAATTGATCATCGGCTCGTACTTGGCGCGGGCCTTTGTGTTCATCTCGACGACGCTGGCGAGCGTCTTTTCGGCGGCCAGCTTTTCTTCGAGCGTTTCCGAGAGCATGTGTTCGCGGATCACGTTGCGGTAGGTGATGACCCCGGCACGCAGTTCGCCGAGCACGCGCACGCTCGGCAACCAGTTGGTCGTGATGTCGACGGTGCTGGCGTTGATCGCCCGCATATTCCAGACTGCAAGCAGGCCCATGCCCGTCAGCGCGACAAGCAGGAATGCAACCGCGGCAATGATCTTGGCGCGGATCGAGAATTTGGCGAACATCGTGGGGGTCTCTTGGGTGCCGGGCTCGCTAGACCCGTTCGTGCGGAAAGAAGACTGATGGCGCGGCGCTGCGCCGCAGATATCAAAGCCAGCCCCCCTCCTTAAGTAGGGTTAATTTGGTTCACCGTTGAACTACGGAGATATCAGTCATCAGCCCAACATGATGCGCGACAGGCGCATCAAGGCATCAATACCAGCGCGTCCGAGAAGAACTCCGGCCCGCCGAAATTGCCTGATTTCAGGGCAAGCACCATCTCGCCTTTTCCAGTGCCGACCGCGCGCAGAACCGGCACGCCCGCAGCGATTTCCGCCCCGACCAGGAATCCCGGGATACCCAGGCGATCGACCACGGCGCCTGAAGTTTCACCACCGGCGACCACCAGCCTGTGCACACCCGACCGCACCAGCCCCTCCGCGAGATCGGCCATTGCCTGCTCGATCGCATGTCCGGCTGTATCACGGCCATGACGGGATTGCAGAGCTGCCACCTCCTCCGGGGTCGAACTGCTGGCGATCAGGATCGGCCCCGTGCCGAGCCGCTCTTTGGCCCAGGCGAGCGCGCGCTGCGCCTCGTCCCTGCCGGCGATCACCTTCTCGGGGTCGAGGTGCAGGACCGGCATCACCTTCTCGGCGCTGGCGATCTGGCGCAGGGTCGCCTGTGAGCAACTGCCGGCGAGGCAGGCGGCCGGCCCGCCGATCGCAGCGCTGGTCACGGCATTCACGGCAGCCGATGTGGCCTTGCCTGCGGCGACCAGCGCCCGCGCCAATCCAAGCCCGATGCCGGAGGCGCCGACCGAAAGACCGTGATCCAGCGCCACCTGCCCGATGGTTTCGAGGTCGCGGTCGAACACCGCGTCGATGACCGCGGCGCCGATGCCGCTGCGCGCGAGCTCGGCGAGCTTTGCCCGAACCGCGTCGGTGCCGCGGCTCAGCGTCGCCAGATCGACCAGGCCGACCTTGGTCGTGCTCTGGCGCGCCAGCACGCGGACCAGATTGGAATCATGCATCGGGTTGAGCGGATGGTCCTTCAGCGGGCTCTCGTTCAGCGGCACCGAGCCGACGAACAGATTGCCCTGGTAGACGGTGCGGCCGGTTTCCGGGAAGGCCGGCGTCACCAGCACGATATTGTCTTTGGAGTCGGCGCGCAGCGCGTCCATCACCGGACCGATATTGCCCGCATCGGTGGAATCGAAGGTCGAGCAGATCTTGAACAGGATATGCCCGGCCCCACGGTCGCGGAGCCAGGCTTCCGCGGCACGCGAACGTGTCACCGCGAGGCCGGCCTCGATCGAGCGGCTTTTCAGCGACACCACGACGGCATCGACCTCCGGCAGCGCGAGATCGTCTGCGGGCACGCTGATAGTCTGCACCGTACGCAGGCCGGCGCGGGTCAGCGTGTTGGCGAGATCGGAGGCGCCGGTATAGTCGTCGGCGATGCAACCGAGAGACAGGTTTCCGGCTCGCGTCACGGCTTCACTCCGGCATAGGGCTTGAACCAGGCGAGACCGTCGGTGGTCTTGCCGCGCGGATTGTATTCGCAGCCGACGAAGCCGCCGTAGCCGAGCCGGTCGAGCTCATCGAACAGGAACGGATAGTTCAGCTCCTCGCCGTCGGGCTCGTTGCGCGAGGGGATCGAGGCGATCTGGATGTGACCAATCATCGGCATCATCTCGCGCAGCCGCATCGTGACGTCGCCATGGATGATCTGGCAGTGATAAATGTCGAACTGCAATTTCAGGTTCGGGATCTTCAGCTCGCTGATCAGGTCGTACGCGAAGTTGAAATCATTGAGGAAGTAGCCGGGCACATTGCGCGGATTGATCGGCTCGATCACGACGTCGAGGTCGTGCGGCGCGAAGAATTCCGCGGCGTTCGCGACGGATTTGTAGAAGGCTTCCACTGCGCGTCGATCATTGCGATCGGCGATCCCGGCCATCAGATGCACGCGCTTGACGCCGGTCGCCTGCGCATAAGGCAGCGCGGTCTTCAGGCTCGCTTGCAAATCGGCGAAGCGATCCGGCAGCGCGGCAAATCCCTTCTCGCCGGCGTTCCAGTCGCCCGGCGGCAGGTTGAACAGCGCCTGCGTCAACCCGGCAGCCTTCAGCCGCTTGCCGACCTCCTCGGCCGGGTGGTCGTACGGAAACAGGAACTCGACCGCGGTGAAGCCCGCTTTCGCCGCCGCCTCGAAGCGGTCGAGGAACGGGACCTCGTTGAACATCATGGTGAGGTTGGCGGCAAAGTTGGGCATTGCAGGATCCTCTTATTTCGCGCCGGGAAGCTTGGTGCCGGTGACCTGCGCATACATCCGCGCCACCGACGCATCGTCGTCGCGGCCCATGCCGGCCGCCGATGTCATCAGGAACATCTGGAGCGCCGCGGCCGAGACCGGTACCGGGAAGCGCGCATTGCGCGCCATGTCCTGGATGATGCCGAGGTCCTTGACGAAGATCTCCACCGCGCTGCGCGGCGCATAGTCGCCGTCGAGCACATGCGGCATGCGGTTCTCGAACATCCAGGAATTGCCGGCGGAGGCCGTGATCACCTCATAGACCTTCCTGATGTCGAGGCCCTGCTTGGCGGCAAAGGCGATCGCCTCCGAGGCGGCTGCGATATGCACACCAGCCAGCAGCTGGTTGATCATCTTGAACGCGGCGCCCTGCCCTGCGGCATCGCCGAGCTCGTAGAGCTTTGCCGCCATCGCATCCAGCGCCGGCCGCGCCTTCGCAAACGCCGCCGCGCTGCCGGAAGCAAGAACCGTCAATTCGCCCTGCGCCGCACGTTGCGCGCCGCCGGAGATCGGCGCATCGAGATAATGCCGGCCGGTCGCCTCCAGCTGCTTGGCCAGCCGCCGCGCGATATCGGGATCCATGGTCGCCGAAGAGATGAAGACCGCGTCCTTCGCCAGCGTCTCTGCGGCGCCGTCCTTGCCGAACAGGATGGCCTCGGTCTGCGCCGCATTGACGACGACGCTGACGACGATGTCGGCATCCCTGGCCGCCTCGGCCGGCGTTTTGGCGCCCTTGCCGCCGTCGGCCACGAAGCGCGCGACGGCATCGGCCGAGACGTCGCAGCCGGTCACGACAAAACCGGCGCGCTTGAGCGAGGTCGCCATGCCGTATCCCATCGAGCCCAGCCCGATGACGGCGACGTGCGGTGTTGCGGAACTGGACATGTGGCGATCCCCGAACATTTTTGGTTGTTTGAGCATTTTCGGAAAACCGGCTCTCACACTTTCCGATCCTGCTCCTTGCTGCTTGCCTATCACGGCTTGGCCGCGCTGCCAAAGCATGAGACAAAGCGAAAGATGGATAGCGCCAAGACAAAAACCGGCGGACGAAACCAGGCAGGCGAAACCAGGTGAGCGAAACAAAGCTTCGTGAGGACATCTGCCGGTTCGGCCGCTCGCTGTTCGAGCGCGGGCTGACGCCGGGCTCCTCGGGCAATATCAGCGTCCGGCTCGACGGCGGCGGCTGGCTGGTGACGCCGACCAACGCCTCGCTCGGCTTCCTCGATCCGGCGAAAATGTCGCTCCTCGACGGAAATGGCCGGCTGGTCTCCGGCGACGCCCCGACCAAGGAAGTGCCGCTGCACACCGCGCTCTACCAGACGCGCACCAGCGCCGGCGCGGTGGTGCATCTGCACTCGACCCATTCGGTCGCGCTTTCGATGCTGCCCGAGATCGACCCGCGCGCCGCGCTGCCGGCAATGACGGCCTATTACGTGATGAAATGCGGCCAGACCGCGCTGGTGCCCTATTATCGCCCGGGCGACCCCGCCGTTGCGGATGCGATCAGGGGGCTGGCCGGGAAATATTCATCGGTACTGCTCGCCAATCACGGCCCCGTCGTCTCCGGCGACACGCTCGAGGCGGCGGTGTTTGCGACCGAGGAGCTGGAGGAAACCGCCAAACTCTATCTGCTGCTGCGCGGGCTGAACCCGCGCTATCTCTCGCCCGAACAGGTCAAGGATTTGACCAAAGTCTTCGGGCTGACGCTGCCGGAACATGGGCATGACTGAACATTTGATCAGGCAACCGAAAGTTACGATCGAATATCTGGCTGACCATCCAGCACTCGTGCCAACGATCGCGGCATGGCAGCACGCTCAGTTCGGCTACCTGACGCCGGCGGCCACGCTCGAAGATCGAACCGAGAGGCTCAGTCGATCGCTACAGAAAGACGCGTTGCCGATGGCGATCGTTGCATTGAGCGAGGACGGAACGCCGTTGGGATTGGCCGGCATCTTGGCGGCGAGCATCACCCACAAGCATCTGACGCCGTGGCTGTCCTCGGTGTACGTCCCGAGGGAACATCGCGGACAGGGAGTAGCGTCCGCATTGAGTCTGCGCGCCACCGATGAAAGCGCCAAACTGGGCTTCGACCGGCTGTACTTGTTCACCCCGCACAGCGAAGCGATGTATGCGCGGCTGGGCTGGAAGACCTTCGAACGGATCGAATACAACGGAACGCCCCTCACCCTCATGGAAAGAAGCGCATCACTGCAACAGGTGTAAGATTTGTGGAGGACAGTCATGACGAGGCTCACAGGCTTGGCATTCGCAGCTCTGTTCACGAGCGGCCTCGCGGGATCGGCCGCACGCGCCGAGGAGACCTTGCCCGACCTGCTGGCGATCCAGCTGCGTGCGCAAGGCTATGCCTGCGACAAGCCGCTCAAGGCCGAACGGGACGACAAGCTCTCCAAGCCCGACAACGAGGCCTGGACGCTGACCTGCAGCAACGCAACCTACCGCGTCACCCGCGTGCCGGACCTCGCCGCGAAGGTCGAGAAGGTCGAAGACGGCAAGGACAAGTAGGCTGCGTGGGCTGGATCCGCAGCCCGCATGAGCGACATACGGCACACTCACGGATGTCGCTTCCGCCTTCGCAAGTCGCTCATCCGGGCCGCTCGCCGCGCCGCAAACACTGACGTCATCCTGAGGTGCGAGCGCAGCGAGCCTCGAAGGATGGGCCACATACTCGCGTCGCGCGCGGCCCATCCTTCGAGGCGCGCCAAAGGGGCGCGTACAAGGATGACGGGTGCGTGCGCGGCGATGCCTTGGCGCTACAGCCCTAGATACGCCTTGCGAACGTCGGGATTGCCGGTGATCTCCGCCGCGGTACCCTGCATCAGCACGCGGCCGGTCTGCAGGATGTAGGCGCGGTCGGCGATCTCCAGGCACTCGGCCATGCGCTGCTCGACGATCAGGACCGTCATGCCGGCGTCGCGGATGCGCTTCACGGCCTGGAAGATCTCGTCGACCAGCTTCGGCATGATGCCCTGCGACGGCTCGTCGAGCATCAGGAGCCGCGGCCGCGTCATCAGCGCGCGGCCAATCGCGAGCATCTGCTGCTCGCCGCCGGACAAGGTTTCTGCGCGCTGCTCCAGCCGCTCGCCGAGCCGCGGGAACAGATTGAACACCAGATCGAGCGGCGCATCGCGGTCGGATTGGCTGCGATAGAGATAGCTGCCGAGCCGCAGATTGTCGCGCACCGAGAGCCGCGGAAACAGCCGGCGGTTCTCCGGCACGAAGGCGATGCCGCCTGCGGTGATGACGTGCTGCGGCTGGCCGTCGATGCGCTTGCCGTCGAAGGTGACGGTGCCGGCGCGCGGGCGCTCGGCGCCGGCGATCGATTTGAGGAGCGTCGACTTGCCCGCGCCATTGGCGCCGGCGACACAGACGATCTCACCCTTGGTGACGTCGATCGACACCGAGGAGATCGCAACCAGGCCCTGATAGGCGGTGGTGACTTCACGCACCGACAGCATGACGATCCCCGAGATAGGCAGAAATGACTTCTGGATTGCGGACGACCTCGGTCGGCTTGCCCTCGACCAGCACCTTGCCGAGATTGAGAACGATGGCGCGGTCGACCAGCGGCATCACGATTTCCATCACATGCTCGACCATCAGCACGGTGACGCCTGTGGCGCGGACCTTGCGCACCAGCTCGACGCCGGTCTGCGCCTCGACCGGCGTCAGCCCGGTGAGGACTTCGTCGAGCAGCAGCAGCTTCGGTTCGGTGGCGAGCGCGCGGGCGACTTCGAGCCGGCGCTTCTCCGACGGGACGAGATCGGCGGCGAGCTTGTCGGCGCGCGCTGCAAGTCCGCAGAACTCCAGAACCTCATAGGCCTTCTGCCGTGCGATGCGCATCTTGGTGTTGCGGATCAGCGCGCCGACGATGACGTTGTCGATCACCGTCATGGTCTCGAAGCTCTTGACCACCTGGAAGGTGCGCCCGACGCCGCGCTGGCAGCGCTCCGCCGCCGGCAGCCGGGTGACGTCCTCGCCGTCGAACATGATCGAGCCTTGGGTGGGCGGCAGCACACCCGCGATCAGATTGAACAGCGTCGACTTGCCGGCGCCATTCGGGCCGATCAGGCCGACGATCTCGCCGCGGCCGACCGAGATCGAGACGTCGCTGTTGGCGACGAGGCCGCCGAAGCGCTGCCAGACGCCACGGGTTTCCAGGAGTGCCGTCATCGCGCGGCCTCCTTGCGCCCTGAGAGCATGCTGAACACGCTGACGAGCCCCTTCGGCAGTGCCAGCGAGATCGCGACGATCAGCGCGCCATAGACGATGAGGTCGACGCCGCGGCCGGAGCCGCCAACGAAGGATCGCGTCAGCTCGGTGAGCGGGATCAGGATCACGGCGCCGAGCACCGGGCCCCACAGCGTGCCGATGCCCCCGAGCACCGCGGGCAGCGCCATCAACAGCGAGAACTGGAAGCCCATCACGCTCTCGGGGTCGATATAGGAGACGAACTGGGCGTAGAAGCTGCCGCCGACTGCGACCAGGAAGGCGGAGACCGCCGCCGCACCCATCTTGGAATTGAACACGACGACGCCGAGGCTCTCGGCCGCGTCGGGATTGTCCTTCACCGCGCGCCACCAATAGCCCCATTTGGAATCTTCCAGCCACCAGGTGACGAGCCAGGCGATGCAGGCCAGCGCCAGCGCGAAATAGAAGTACGGCAGCTTCGAGCGGGTGAACTGGAATTTCAGCCAGCTGTCGCCGCGCACCGGGATATCGATGCCGAGCGCGGCACCCGCCCAATCCCAGTTCTGGATCAGGAGCAGCGCGATCTCGGCGATCACGATGGTCGCGATCACGAAATAATGCCCGCGCAGGCGGAAGCAGGGATAGCCGAGCGCCATCGCGATCACGGCGGAGATCGCCCCGCCCGCCAGCATGCCGAACCACGGCAGCACGCCGAATTTGGTGAACAGCAGCGCGGTGGTGTAGGCCCCGAGCCCGAAATACAGCGCATGGCCGAGCGAGATCTGTCCGCAATAGCCGGACAGGATGTTCCAGCTCTGCGACAGCGCGGCATACATCAGGGTCAAGACCATGATGTTCTGGACGTAGACGTCCTTGACGAACAGCGGCACCAGCGCTGCGACCACCGCAAGGCAGGCCGCCATGATCAGGTCACGCCTGCGGCGTTGGGCGAAGTGGGTGTCCATCACATCGATCCGAACAGGCCACGCGGGCGGATGAAGACGACCAGGAGATAGACGGCGTAGATGCCGACCGATTTCAGCGACGGCGGCAGGATCAGCGCGGTGGTCGCCTCGACCAGGCCGACGATGATGCCGCCGGCAAAGGCGCCGAACACGCTGCCGAAGCCGCCGAGCGCCACGGTAACGTAGGCGATCAGCGCAAACGACGCGCCGACGTCGGGATAGATATAGAAGAAGATCGCCATGATGGCGCCGGCAAGTCCGACCAGCGCCGCACCAAGGCCCCAGCCGAGCGCGAACACCCGATTCTTGTCGATGCCGACCAGCGCCACCGCGCCGGCGTCCTCGCGCGTCGCCTCGAGCGCGCGGCCGAAATCGGTGCGATTGATGAAGAAGTAGAGCGCGACGAAGGCCGCGATCGACAGCATCGCGCCGATCAGCTGCGGCTCCGGCAGGTAGATGCCGGCGATCGAGATCGTCTTGCCGCCGACCCAGGAGTTGGTGACGCTGCGGTAGTCGGGCGTGAAGAAGAACTGGGCGAGGCCCCGCATCACGATCGCAAGGCCGAAGGTCGAGAAGATCTGCACCATGCCGGCATTGGCCTTGGCGCGCATCGCGAAGCGGACCACCAGCAGATAGACCACCGCGCCGAACACGAACAATGCCGCAGCGACCAACGGCGCCGCGAGCAAGGGATCGATCGCGAAGAACGCGAACAGGAAGAAGGTCACGTACATCGCGATCATCAGGAACTCGCCGTGCGCGAAGTTCACGACGTCCATCAATCCGAAGATCAATGCGAGGCCGGCGGCGATCAGTCCGTAGAGCAGTCCCATCAGAAGGCCGCTCGCCAAACTCTGGATAATGGTCTCGGCTGTCACCGCTGCGCCCCAGTCACCGCATTATTCCAGCGTCGTCCTGGCGAAAGCCAGGACCCATTACCACGAACGTGTCGGTAGGAAGGACAACAACCAATCATCGCAAAATACCTGCCTGTGGTATGCGACGAGTGCAAGCACTCGCGCGGGGGTCCCGGGTCGCGCTTCGCTTGCCCGGGACGACGATGAGAAAGCGTCCGACCGATCAGCTGTTCATCGGCCAGATCGCCTCGGAGACGGCGGCCTGTTCCGGGAAGATCGTCACGAAGTTCTTCGCGGTATATTGCAGCAGCACCGGGTCGGCGAAATTGTTCTGCCCCATCTCGTCGAACTTGACGCGCCGCCACGGCATGATGGTCACGTCGCCCGGCATGTCGGTGGCGACCAGCGCCTCGCGGATCTTCTCGCCGTCGGTCGACTTGGCGCGGTTGATGGCGTCGGCCATCACGATCAGGCCCATGAACTGGCGCGACGAGTAGTCGTTGAAGTCCTTGCCCGACTTGGCGCGGTACATCTCGTTGATGAGACCGACCATCGGCCGCTTCTGCGCCAGGTCGAGCGAGAAGCTGCCGCGCGAGATCACGCCCTCGAGCTTGTCGCCGACCGCGTCATAGGTCGCCTTCTCCGAGAAGCCGGCATCCTGCGCCATGATGTTCTTCGGCTTGTATCCGAGCTCGGCCATGGTCTTGACCAGCAGGATCGAGTCGGTGGTGTAGCTCGACGGCATCAGCACGTCGGCATTCGCCGCCTTGAGCTGCTGCACCTCGGCGGTCAGCGACGGCGAGTTGGCGCGGTACTTGATGTCGGCCACGATCTTGTAGCCGCGCTCGCCGGCGAGCTTGATCTGGGCGTTCGCCGAATCGGTGCCGAAGATGGTGTCTTCGTGGAACAGCGCCAGCGTCTCGATTTTCTGGCCCTTCTTCTTCATCGCATCGAAGAAGTCGAACATCGCGGTCGAGAACATCTCGTCATGCGGCGAGGCGCGGAAATAGTACTTCAGGCCGCGGCGATGCAGGCTCGGCGAGGAATTGTCGGCCGAGATGAACGGGACGCCGTAGCGCTCGCAGGTCTGGCTGACGGTGACGGCGACCGCGCTCTGATAGGTGCCGACGACGGCGCAGACCTTCTCCTGCGTGATCAGGCGCTCGGTTTCGGCGCGGCCCTTCTGCGGATCGGCCTGGTGGTCGGCGAACACGAGGCGCACCTTGGCGCCGCCGAGGCCGGACAGGCCCTCGCCCTTGGCGAGCGGCAGCGCGAAATCATAGTTCTTGTTGATGATCTCGGCCGCGGTGTTGAAGGCATGCTGCGCGTCGACGCCGATCGCGGCGCTGGAGCCGGACAGCGGATAGATCACGCCGATTGCCACTTCACTGGTCTGTGCGCGCGCGGCCATCGGACCGAGCGCAGCGGCGGCAGTGGCACCCAGCAATACGTTACGGCGAGAGATCGTCATCGAAATTCCCCTTGGTCAGCTTGTTATTATCGATGTGATGCTTGTAGCGCGCAGTAAAGCCTCAATGAATTGCACGAATTGCCTATTCAGAGCACAGCCAGCTGCTTGTTCCTGAGATCGGTCACCAGCATCAGGCCCGGCGAATGCGTGATCGCAAACGGCAGCTTCGCACTTGCGATCACCGATTGCGGCGTCACGCCACAGGCCCAGAACACCGGAATCTCGTCATCGGCGACCGGCACCGCGTCGCCATAATCGGGCTTGGCGATATCCTTGATGCCGATCGCATGCGGGTGGCCGAGATGGACCGGCGCGCCGTGCACCGACGGGAAGCGCGAGGTGATCTGCACCGCGCGGATCGCATCCGCCGGCTTGAACGGGCGCATCGACACCACCATCGGCCCCGCGAACGGCCCCGACGGCTGGCAGGCGATGTTGGTTCGGTACATTGGCACACGCAGGTTGCGTTCGATGTGACGGATCGGCAGCCCGTCCTCCAGCAGCGCTTCCTCGAACGAATAGGAGCAGCCGAGCACGAAGGTGACGAGATCGTCGCGCCAGTATTTGGTGATGTCGGTCGGCTCGTCCGCCACCTCGCCGTCGCGCCAGACCCGGTAGCGCGGCACGTCGGTGCGGATGTCGAGGTCGAGGCCGAGCGCGGGAATCCGCGGGTCGCCCACATCGGACATGCCGATGATCGGGCACGGTTTCGGATTGAGCTGGCAGAACCGGTGGAAGGCGCCGGCGAGTTTCTCCGGCAGGATCGCGAGATTGCCCTGGACGAAACCGTTGGCGAGACCGGCCGTCGTCGCCGAGGCCACGCCGTCACGGCAGGCACGGCGCGCTTCGACGCTCGCCAGCACCGGCTCCCCCTGAGATCGCTGCACTGCCGCAAAAACAGTCATGGGATTCTCCTGCCCATAATCTCGACAAGGACAAACCAACACCAAGCGTGATATAATGTCTAATCGTCCTTTCTAATCAAAATCGATAAATAGAATTTATCGATCGGGGATATGCTTCCAATGACGGACTTCCGCTCGATCGAAACCTTCCTCTGGGTCGTCAAGCTCGGCAGCTTCCGCGGCGCCGCCCAGCGGCTCAACACCACCCAGCCGGCGATCTCCCAGCGCATCGCCCAGCTCGAGCGCGAGATGGGCGTCAAGCTGCTGAACCGGGATCACCGGGTGGCCTCGCCCACGCCGAGCGGACGGCTGATGATGACTTACGCCGAGAAGCTGATCGGCCTGCGTTCGGAGATGATGGCGGAGGTCGGCGACCGTTCGGCGATGCGCGGCGCGCTGCGGCTCGGTGTCGCGGAGACCATCGTGCACACCTGGCTGCCGCGGCTGGTCAAGAGCGTCAACGAGATCTACCCGAACCTGTCGCTGGAGATCGAGGTCGACATCACGCCGAACCTGACCCCGCGGCTGCTGGCCCAGGAGATCGAGCTCGCCTTCGTGCTCGGACCGGTCTCGGCGTCCGGCGCGCACAATCACGTGCTGTGCGATTACCCGATCGGCTTCCTGGCGAGCCCGTCGCTCGGCCTCGGTTCCGGCCCGGTGGCGCGGCGCGATCTGGCGCGGTTTCCGATCATCACGTTTCCGCGCAAGACCCAGCCCTATGAGACCGTGCGCGCGCTGTTCAACGCCCCCGACCTGCCGCCGATCCGGCTGCACGCCTCGACCTCGCTCGCGACCGTGATCCACATGGCCAATGAAGGCCTTGGCATTGCGGTGATTCCATCGGCGATCGTCGAAAACGAGCTCGCCGACGGCCGCTTGCAATTGCTCGATACCGACCTCAAGCTGCCGCCTCTCACCTTCACCGCGAGCTGGCTCGCCTCCCCCGATGCGGTCGCCATCGAGCGTGTCGCCCATCTCGCCAGGCAGATCGCGCAGGCGAGCGTAGCGGTTGACGCGATGGAAGCGGCGCGCCATTGAACGAGTGCCGGATAATCAAACGTCATTCCGGGGCGGCTCGAAGAGCCGAACCCGGAATCTCGAGATTCCGGGTTCGATGCTGACGCATCGCCCCGGAAAGACAGCTGAAATGGACTGACGACATGAGCCGAGCCGCCACCAACCTGCAGATCGATTCCGCCCGCCTCTGGGGCACCATCCATGAAACCGCGCAGTTCGGTGCAACGCCAAAGGGCGGCGTGCGGCGGCTGACCCTCAGCGCCGAAGACAAGCAGGTGCGCGACTGGTTCCGCAAGGCGTGCGAGAACGCCGGCCTCGACGTGCAGGTCGACGCGCTCGGCTCGATGTTCGGATTGCGGAAAGGACGGGATATGTCGAAGCCGCCGATAGGCGTCGGCTCGCATCTCGACACCCAGCCGACCGGCGGCAAATATGACGGCATCCTCGGCACGCTGGCCGCGCTCGAGATGGTGCGCACGCTCAACGATGCAGGGATCGAGACCGAGCTGCCGATCTGCATCTGCAACTGGACCAACGAGGAAGGCTCGCGCTTTGCGCCGGCGATGATGGCCTCGGCCGCCTATGTCGGCGATTTCACCACCGACGACATTCTGTCGCGCAAGGACGCCGAGGGCGTCACGGTGGCGCAGGCACTCGACAGCATTGGCTATCGCGGCGATGCCCCGGTCGGCCGCCAGAAGTTCACCAGCTTCGTCGAGCTGCATATCGAACAGGGCCCGATCCTGGAAGCCGAGGGCAAGACCATCGGCGTGGTCGATTCCGGCCAGGGCGTGCTGTGGTACGACGGCAAGATCGTAGGCTTCGAGAGCCACGCGGGATCTACCCCGATGCCGCTGCGCCGCGATGCGCTGGCGACGCTGTCGGAGATCGTGCTGGCGATGGAAAGCATTGCCAAGAAGCACGGGCCGAAGGCGGTCGGCACCATCGGCGAGGCGGTGATCGCGGCGCCCTCGCGCAACGTCATCCCCGGCGAGATCGCCTTCACGGTGGATTGCCGCAGCGCCGATGCAGCGATCATGGACGCGCTGGATCGCGACCTGCGGGCCGCGGTCGCCGAGATTGCAGCAAAGCGCAAGGTCGAGGTTCAGCTCGATCTCGTTTGGCGCAAGGCGCCGACGCATTTCGATCCGAAGCTGGTCGACGCGGTGGAGAACGCGGCCCAGCAGCTCGGCTATTCGCACCGCCGCATCACCTCCGGCGCCGGCCACGACGCCTGCAACCTCAACACTGTGATGCCGGCGGCGATGGTGTTCGTGCCCTGCAAGGACGGCATCAGCCATAACGAGCTGGAAGACGCCACGCAGACCGATTGCGCCGCCGGCGCCAACGTCCTGATGCATACGGTGCTGGCGCTCGCCGGCGTCGCATCCTGATCATCCTTTCTTCCTTCGATGGAGGCTTTCGTGCGCGCAGTGTTTGTCGACGCCAATGAATCGCTCGCTGTCATCACGGAGCGGCTGGAAAAGCCCGGCGATCCCAAGATGCGGATCAACCGCAACCCTGAGATCAAGTCCGAGGACTATCCGGCGGTGCTCGACGGCGCCGAGATCGCAGTGGTCGATCACACCGCGTTGCCGACCGACATTGCGAAGACATGCACCGGCCTGAAGCATGTCGTGTTCCTCGGCACCGGCGCACGCAGCTACATGAACCCGGAAGAGCTCGCCGAGCTCGGCATCTCCGTGCATCTGATCAAGGGCTATGGCGACACCGCGGTTGCGGAATCCGCGATCGCGCTGATGTGGTCGTCGGCGCGGGTGATCGCGCAGATGGACCGCGAGATGCGCGCTGGCAACTGGCTGCGCGAGGACGGCATGCAGCTCACCGGCAAGACGCTCGGCCTGGTCGGCTTCGGCGGCATCGCTGCCGAGGTCGCTCGCATCGCGCGCGGCAGCGGCATGAAGGTGATCGCCTGGAACCGGTCGCCCAAGAGCCATCCGGGCGTCGAGTTCACCGAGCTCGACATGGTGCTGGCGACGAGCGACGTGGTCTCGATCCATCTGTTGCTGAACGACGAGACCCGCGGCCTGATCACGCGCGACAAGATCGCCAAGATGAAGCAGGGCGTGGTGCTGATCAACACCGCGCGCGGCGCCATCGTCGACGAACAGGCGATGATCGATGCGCTCAACTCCGGCCACATCCGCCACGCCGGCCTCGATGTCTACAACATCGAGCCGCTGCCGAAGGATCACCCGCTGACGAAGATCCCGAACGTGACGCTGTCGGCGCACTCCGCCTTCCGCACGCCCGAGGCGAGCGAGAACCTGATCCACGCGGCATGGGAGCATTGCCGACGGATCGTGAAGCAATAATTATCGACGTCGTCCTGGACAAGCGAGCGTAGCGAGCGCGATCCAGGACCCATTACCACCGGCCTGTGTCATCGCGCAGAGCGGTGGTCAGACCTACCAAGCCAACAAGCACTCGGGGTAATGGGTCCTGGCTTTCGCCAGGACGACCCCGTAATTGACAGCGCAGCTTAGTCCACCATCTCGGCCACGGCCTTGCCGCAGGCCGTGGTGTCGGCGTTGCCGCCGAGGTCGCGGGTGCGCAGCGTGCGTTCGCCGAGCGTGCGCTCGATCGCGCCGACGATGGCGGCTGCTGCCTGCTTCTCGCCGAGATGCTCCAGCATCATCGCGCCCGACCAGATCATGCCGATCGGGTTGGCGATGCCCTGCCCGGCAATGTCAGGCGCCGAGCCGTGCACCGGCTCGAACACCGAGGGGAAATTGCCTTCCGGATTGATGTTGCCCGACGGCGCGATGCCGATCGTGCCGGTGCAGGCCGGACCGAGGTCGGACAGGATATCCCCGAACAGATTGGAGCCGACCACGACGTCGAACCAGTCCGGATGCAGCACGAAGTTCGCGGTGAGGATGTCGATGTGGTACTTGTCCCACTTCACCCCCGGATACTTCTTGGCCATCGCCTCCACGCGCTCGTCCCAATAGGGCATCGTGATGGAGATGCCGTTCGACTTGGTCGCCGAAGTCAGATGCTTCTTCGGCCGCGACTGCGCCAGATCGAACGCGAATTTCAGGATGCGGTCGACGCCAATGCGGGTCATCACGGTCTGCTGGGTGACGAATTCGCGGTCGGTGTCCGGGAACATGCGGCCGCCGACGGAGGAGTACTCGCCCTCGGTGTTCTCGCGCACCACCCAGAAGTCGATATCGCCGGGCTTGCGGTTCGCCAGCGGCGACGGCACACCGGGCATCAGCCGCACCGGACGCAGGTTGACGTACTGGTCGAACTCGCGCCGGAATTTTATGAGCGAACCCCACAACGAGATATGGTCAAGTATTTTCGCCGGCCAGCCGACCGCACCAAAGTAGATCGCGTCATGCTTGCCGATCTTGTCCTTCCAGTCGGCCGGCATCATCTCGCCGTGCTTCTCGTAATAGTCGTAGGACGCAAAGTCGAAATGATCGAACTTCACGTCGACGCCGTGCTTCTTCGCCGCCGCCTCGATGACGCGCAGGCCCTCCGGCATCACTTCCTTGCCGATGCCGTCGCCGGGAATGACCGCAATCCGATACTGCTTTTTGCTGCTCATCGAGAACACCCTTGTGATTTGCCCGGCCGGCAATGCCGCCTATCCTGATGGTCCTGCAATGGACCAAACTTCGCGCGAGCGCAACGCTGCAGTGCAGTGTTGACCGCGGCGCGACCCTGCCCCACCAATTTCGCCGACATTCGTTCCTCATACCAAAGCGAGACATCCCATGGATCTGCATCTGCGCGGCAAGCGTGTCCTGATCACCGGCGCCTCCAAGGGCATTGGCGCGGCCGCCGCCGAAGCCTTTGCCGAGGAAGGCGCCAATTTACTGCTCGCCGCCCGCAACGGCGACCAATTGAAGGCGCTGGCCGAACGGCTCCGTTCGGCGCACCAGATCGATGCGGCGACCAGCGTCGTCGACCTGCGAAAATCGGAAGATCTGGCGCGCTTGGCAAAAGAGGCTGCCGACATCGACATCCTCGTCAACAACGCCGGGGACATCCCGGGCGGCTCGATCGACAAGATCGACGAGGCGACCTGGCGGCACGCCTGGGAGCTCAAGGTGTTCGGCTATGTCAACCTAACGCGCGCGGTCTATGCCCAGATGAAGGCGCGCGGCGGCGGTGTGATCGTCAACGACATCGGCGCGGCCGGCGAGAAGTTCGACGCCAACTACATCTGCGGCAGCGCCGGCAATGCGGCGCTGATGTCGTTCACCCGCGCGCTCGGCGGCAAGAGCCTCGCCGACAACATCCGCGTCGTCGGCATCAACCCCGGCCCGGTCGGCACCGACCGCCACGTCACGCTGCTCAAGACCCGCGCCAAGAACCAGTTCGGCGACGAGAGCCGCTACAAGGAATTCCAGAAGGGTCTGCCGCTCGGCCGTCCCGCGCATGCGCGCGAGATCGGCGACCTGATGGCGTTCCTCGCCTCCGACCGCGCAGGCTATACGTCGGGCGTGATCTACACGGTGGATGGCGGGCTGACGTCGGGGTGGGGATAGGTAACTCGCGCTGACCACTTGTTCCGCCGTCATCCTGAGGAGCCGCGAAGCGGCGTCTCGAAGGATGGGCCACGGGCTGCGTCATCCTTCGAGGCTCGCAAGAGCTCGCGCCTCAGGATGACGTACTAACCGTCCGCTCGAACAGCTGCCGGATCAGCGTCGTGATGCGGCCCTGCGGCGCCAGCATCTGGTTCATGATCGAGAAATGATCGGCTCCCGCGATCTCCTCATAGGTCACCGGCAAGCCGTAGCGGGCGCGATGGCCGGCGAAATCGGCGGTCTGCTTGCGCAGCAGCGGCAGTTCGG
This sequence comes from Bradyrhizobium sp. Pha-3, assembly GCF_042258615.1. Lineage (GTDB taxonomy): Bacteria > Pseudomonadota > Alphaproteobacteria > Rhizobiales > Xanthobacteraceae > Bradyrhizobium. Next base: position 6,609,158 of record NZ_CP170152.1, read on the forward strand.
CGCTGCCGACCACCAGCGACAGCGGCTTTGCCGTGCCGCCTTGCTGTATCATCGGCGAATTGCGCCGTGAGGCGGCTTCGTCGAGCCTGAGCTTCTCGTTGAGATAGGAATGCCTGATCGGCTCGAGGTCATAGATGCCCGAGATCGCCATGCCGGCCCTGACGTGGGCGTTCGACAACGCCATCGATGTCAGATGGCCGCCGGCCGACCAGCCCGACACAACGATGCCTTCGGCAGCGGCACCGAGCGCGGGCAACTGCCCGGCAAGAAAATCGATGCCTCCGTGAATCTCGGCGACGATGTCGTCGAGCGTCGCATCCGGCGCCAGCGTGTAGCCGATCAGCGCCACATTGATGCCGTGCGCCATCGGCCCCTCGGCAAAGATCGTGAACACCTCCTTGGCGCGGGTCTGCCAATAGCCGCCGTGGATGAACAAGAGCGTCGGCGCGCCGTCGCGGGCTTTAAGGAAATCGATCCGGTTGCGCTCACACGGACCATACCGCAGGTCGAGATGGTCGGGATGCTTCTGCCGCATCACCGCGGAGCGCTGCTCCCAGCCGGCGGCGATCTCGGCGCTGCCCTTGACCGCAACGCCATTGTTCAATCCGACGTCCCGCTCCTGCTGGCTCATCGCGCGCCAGTCCAGCGCGGAAAACAACGCTGCCATCCCTGCCTCTTCGGTTCTCGTCGCATTGCCACGACGGCAGGAAATATTCTACAGCACAAGGAAACAGAAGACATAGGAGCAACGGTGCATGGCTGATCAGGGCTTGGTGAAGGAAACGGCGTGTGCCGTCGTCGAGAAACTGAAAGCCGGTGACATCACGCCGCTCGACCTGCTCGACGTGCTGGAAAAGCGCATCGCCGAGGTCGACGGCAAGGTCAATGCGCTGCCGACGCTCTGCTTCGACCGCGCACGCACCCACGCGAAAACCCTGATGCAGAAGCCGGCCAGCGAGCGCGGCCTGCTCGCGGGTCTTCCGGTCCCGATCAAGGATCTCACCGCCGTTTCCGGCGTGCTGACCACGCTGGGCTCACCGATCTTCAAGGACAACGTCCCCGCGAAGTCGGACATCCTGGTCGAGCGCCTCGAACAGAACGGCGGCGTGATCTATGCCAAGTCGAACACGCCGGAATTCGGCGCCGGCGCCAACACCTTCAACGAGGTGTTCGGCCCGACCCGCAATCCCTGGGATACATCGCGCTCGGCAGCCGGCTCCTCCGGCGGCGCCGCGGCGGCATTGGCCAGCGGCACCGCATGGCTCGCGCACGGCTCCGACATGGGCGGCAGCTTGCGCAACCCGGCGAGCTTCTGCGGCGTCGTCGGCCTCCGGCCGTCGATCGGCCGGGTCGCCCACACGCCGAAATTCGGGGTCGACCGCACGCTCGGCGTGCAGGGACCGATGGCGCGCAATGTCGAGGACCTCGCGCTGCTGCTCGACGCGATGAGCGGCGAGCATGCCGCCGATCCGCTGTCGCTGCCGGTGCTGCCGACATCGTTCCTGTCTGCGGCGCGCTCGAACCAGAAGCCGAAGCGCATCGCCTACTCGCCCGATCTCGGCATCACGCCGGTCGATCCCGAGGTCAAGGCTGTGACCCGCAAGGCGGCCGAGCGTTTCGCCGAAGCCGGCGCGATCGTCGAGGAGGCGCATCCCGACTTCAGCGAGGCCCATGAATGCTTCCACGTGCTGCGCGCGTTCGATTTCGCGATCAGCAAGGCCGAATTGCTGCGCACCAAGCGCGACCTGCTCAAGCCCGAAGTGATCTGGAACATCGAGGAAGGGCTGAAACTCACCGTCGAAAAGCTCGAGCGCGCCGAGGCGCAGCGCGTCGCGATGACCGCGCGTGCGCTTGAATTCTTCGAGAGATACGACCTGCTGCTGGCGCCCGCGACCATCGTGCCGCCGTTCCCGGTCGAGAACCGCTATGTCGCCGAATGCGATGGCAAGACATTCGACAATTACGTCGAATGGCTCGGCATCGTCTATGCGATCACGCTGGCCTGTTGCCCGGCGCTGTCGCTGCCCTGCGGCTTCACCGCGTCGGGTCTGCCGGTCGGCCTGCAGATGGTGGCCAAGCCCCGCGCCGAGGCCCAGCTTCTGGCCGGCGCGAAAGTGCTCGAGGACATTCTGGGCGTGCGCAGCACCACCCCGATTGATCCGCGCGCGCCGCGATCCTAACCCTCATGGTGGAGAGCGTGGGCGACACCCTCCACTTCGTCATTGCGAGCGAAGCGAAGCAATCCATTGTCACCGAGCGCAGAGCGATGGATTGCTTCGTCGCTCCAGCGCAAAATTGCTCTGCAATTTTGTCGCGAGCTCCTCGCAATGACGGGGCTACCTATCTCCATGGGACGAAGGGATGCACTGCAGACGATCTGCCCTACGCCTTTTCTTCCGTCGCATGCAGCGCGGCTGTGAGCGCGAGCTTGGTCTGCTCGACGATCTCGTCCATCAGCTCCTCGCGGCTGATCTCGCCGACCTCGCCGGTGAGTAGGCCCTGCTCGGCAAGCATCACGATGCCATGCAGCCCGGCCCAGATCTTCAGCGCCTGCCGCTCGCGCAACAGCCCGACGGCCGGCGCCTCGAACGACTCGATCAGCAGCGCCAGCGTTTCCATCGCCGCGATGTGCAACTCGCTGCCGACAGGCGCGCAGGCCATGGTTCTGGACGCGAACATCAGCCGGTAGATGCCGTGGCGCTCGAGCCCGAAGGCCAGCGCAGCCTGGGCAAAGCGCGACAGTTTGGAGCCCTTGCCGGGCTGCGCGATCGCCTCGCGCATGATCACGTTGAACTGCCGGAATGCTTCCGCGGTCACCGCCTCGAGCAACGCCTCGCGGTCGGCGAAATGCCGGTATGGCGCCGGCTGCGAGACACCGAGCTGCTTGGCCAGCGCCTTGATGCTGATCGCTTCAGGACCACCGAGCTCGACCTCGCGTAACGCCGCCTGAATCAGGGCTTCGCGGAGGTCGCCATGGTGGTAGGTCTTGAACGGCTTACGAACGATTTGTCCCATCGAGATGCTGATCACCGGTCGGTCGGGCTATAGCGGAGAACGCCACAATAGCAACATCGGCCGCTTCGGTCACTTTCGCGAACACGACATCCGTAGGCTATTAACCGCGAAACCGGCAAGCGCGTCTATTCGAAAGTCTATCAAACCAGCCGTGGATCCTGATTTGCTTAACGGGTTCAGTGCCTCGGTCCGGGCAGGCCTAAGGCAGGAATCCCGCTCCGGGGGACAGCGCCAGACGACCGTTATCCACGGTCGCCGGCGCAACGTGGTCAAGCGTTGGCGCCCCCGTCGACGGTGAGACCGGCGCCATTGATCGAGCCGGCTTCGGGACCGGCAACAAACGCGACCAGGGCAGCGACGTCGTCGGCCTTGCCGTAGCGCTTGATGGCCATGCGCGCACGTTGCGCCTCGGCCTGCTCGCCATCGGCCGGGTTCATGTCGGTGTTGGTTGAACCGGGATGGACGATATTGACCGTGATGCCACGGCCGCCGAGGTCACGGGCCAGGCCCTGGGTCCAGGCAATCAACGCCGACTTGCTCATCGAATAGAGGCTCATGCCGGCATCAGGCACCCGGCTGGCGAGGTTGCTGCCGATGTTGATGATGCGGCCGCCCTCGCCCATATGCGCCACCGCAGCCTGCGATGCGACTACCACCGCCCGCACGTTCACGGCCAGCGTGGCGTCGATATCCTCCAGCGTGACGGCGTCGATCGGACCGCCGCCGCGGAAGATGCCGGCATTGTTGACGAGGATATCCAGACCGCCGAACGCCTTGGCGGCTGCGTCGACCGCGCCGCGCACGGCGCTGGCGTCCGCGCTATCCGCCTGCAGCGCCAGCGCGCGGCCGCCCTGTTTCCTGATCTCCGCTCCGACGGCTTCGGCGCGATCGGCCGAGCGCTCATAGGTGATGGCGACATCGGCGCCTTCGGCGGCAAGACGCCTGGCGATGGCTGCACCGATGCCGCGGCTGCCGCCGGTGACGAGGGCGCGTTTTCCTTGCAGGGACTGGGTCATTGTTCGGCTCATTCGTTTGGGGGGCGATATTTCTGTAACGATCGACACAGAATTAGGAAGCTTGCACCGGCGCGTCAAGTGAATTATTTAGTGATCGACACAGAAATGGACGCACCGATGGCTGAGCGTGGCCGCCCCCGGAATTTCGACAAGGACGCCGCGCTGGCGCGCGCGATGGAGGTGTTCTGGCTCAAGGGCTATGAGGGCGCCTCGATGGCCGACCTCACCTCGGCGATGGGTATTGCCTCGCCCAGCCTGTACGCTGCCTTCGGCGGCAAGGAGGACCTGTTCCGCAAGGCGCTCGACTATTACGTGGCGAGCGAAGGTGGGCTGATCTGGGGTGCCGTGACCGAGACGCACACCGCCTATCAGGCCGTGGAAACCTTCCTCATGCAGACCGCGCGCGTCTTCACCCGTCGCTCACGCCCGCCCGGTTGCCTCGTGGTATTGTCGGCGCTGCATCCGAACGAACATTCCGAGACCGTGCGGCGCGAACTCGTGCAGCGGCGCGCGCAGGCGGTGACGGAGCTGCGCGAACGTCTGCGCCAGGGCGTCGCGTGTGGCGAGATATCAGCCGCGGCCGACCTCGACGCGATCGCCCAATACTACATCACGGTGCAGCAGGGCATGTCGATCCAGGCGCGCGACGGCGCCACCCGCAAGCAGCTCGAGCAGATCGCCGCCGCCGCCCTCGCCGCCTGGCGCCCCCTCACCGCACCGACGTCGAGCACGCATTAGGGGCCGCCTCTCCCGGGGCGTGCGGCCATCATGTCGCGCGGCCGTCGCGGGACATCCGTTCCGTACCCCGAATTTTCGCTTGACGCGCACACCAGTCGATAATGTAATATGCTATAACTTGGTGAGCCGGTTGTTGACCGGCCGCCCAAGCAAGCTGGAACTTGCATAAACTAAAATGAGGAACCCGGCGCGCCCCACCTGTGCGCCAGAGCCGAGGGAGAGTGCTTGCATGTCCAAGCTCAAAATCCGCGTCGACCAGGACAAATGCCAGGGTCACGCCCGCTGCAAATCGCTCGCCCCCGAACTGTTCGAGCTCGACGAATACGGCAACGCCCATGAAGTCGGCGACGGGACCGTCCCGGCCGGGCTCGAGGACAAGGCCTGGCTCGCGCAGACCAACTGCCCGGAAATCGCGATCGAAGTCACCGAGGATTAGCGGCCAGCAGGGATGGTCGCGTGGCCTCCCGTTGAGCCGGCCAGCATTTGATCGAACGAGAAGGAAACGAGCTGATGTCCGATTCCGCGTCCGCAAGCTATCTGCCCGAACATCCCCCGGTCACCGACTGGGTCCATGATTTCGACCATACCGATCCGGTCTGGACCGACGACCCGTTCCCGATCTGGGAGACGCTGCGCGCGGCCTCGCCGGTCGTGCATACCGAGCGCTTCCTCGGCTGCTACATGCCGACCACCTATCAGGCGGTGAAGGAGATCGCCTACGACACCGAGCATTTCTCCTCGCGCCGCGTCATCGTGCGCGATGTCCGCCCCGAGATCTCCGCCCGCGCACCGCCGATCACCTCCGATCCGCCGGAGCACAAGCCTGCCAAGCAGGTGCTGCTGCCGCCCTTCACGCCGGACGCGATGAAGCGGCTGGAGCCGCGGGTGCGCGCGATCTGCAACGAGCTGATCGACGAATTCATCGCCGATGGCCATTGCGACGCCGCGGCCCGCTACACCAAGCACATCCCGGTGCGCGCCATCGCGCACATGCTCGGCATTCCCGAGAAGGACGGCGACCTCTTCATCAAGTGGATTCACCAGATCCTCGAGCTCGGCATCAAGGACGAGAACGAGATGATGGGCGGCGTGCGCGAGATGACCGGCTATTTCATGGCCCATCTCGAGCAGCGCAAGCTTGAGCCGGGCGACGATCTGATCTCGCAGCTGTTGCGGGCCAAGGGCCCCGGCGGCCAGCCGCTGACCGACGAGCACGTGCTCGGCTCGCTGCGGCTGCTCCTGATCGCCGGCATCGACACCACCTGGAGCGCGCTCGGCTCCTCGCTCTGGCACCTCGCCAAGACGCCCGCCGATCGCGAGCGCCTGGTCGCGGAGCCGGCGCTGATCCCGACCGCGATCGAGGAATTCCTGCGCGCCTATTCGCCGGTGACGATGGCGCGCGAGGTGATGAAGGAAACCACCATCTCCGGCTGCCCGGTCAAGGCCGGCAACATGGTGCTGCTGTCCTTCCCCGCCGCCAACCGCGACCCCGCCATGTTCCCCAATGCGGACAAGGTGGTGATCGACCGCAAGGAGAACCGCCACGCCGCCTTCGGCCTTGGCATCCACCGCTGCGTCGGTTCCAACCTGGCGCGGATGGAAATGCAGGTGGCGATCGAGGAATGGCTGAAGCGGATTCCGGATTTCCGCCTCGACCCGGCCGGCAAGGTCACCTGGTCGGAAGGCACGGTGCGCGGCCCGCGTCAACTGCCCGTCCTGTTCGGCAAGAAGGCCTAAAGGAACAGGACAGCAGTTACATCGCACCACGCAAATGAGATAGGTTGCCCCGGAATCGCGCCAGAGAATCCGGGGAGGCCTACCAATGTCCGAACAAACCGCTCAATCCGCGAGCGACCATCTCGACATCCATGACGTCGAGCGGCGGGTCAAGGCGATCTTCATCGGCTCGGTCGGCAATCTCGTCGAATGGTACGATTTCTACGCCTACACCGCGTTCGCACTGTATTTCGCGCCGGCGTTCTTCCCGCACAGCGATCCGGTGGTGCAGCAGCTCAATGCGGCGGTGCTGTTTGCCGCGACCTTCCTGATGCGCCCGCTCGGCGGCTGGCTGTTCGGCTACATCGCCGACCGCTATGGCAGGCGACTGTCGCTGACACTGTCCGTTGTCTGCATGTGCTTCGGCTCGCTGATCATCGCGGTGACGCCGACCTATGCCACCATCGGCATTGCAGCACCGGCGATCCTGGCGCTCGCCCGCATCATCGAGGGCCTGAGCCTCGGCGGCGAATACGGCGCCAGCGCCACCTATCTCAGCGAAGTCGCTGACGCCAAGCATCGCGGCTTCTATTCGAGCTTCCAGTACGTGACGCTGATCGGCGGCCAGCTGACCGCGATCATCGTGCTGCTGTTGTTGCAAAAGGTGTTCCTGACGCCGGACGAGCTGAAGGCCTGGGGCTGGCGGATTCCCTTCGTGATCGGCGCCATGCTCGCGATCTTCGCGGCGGTGATGCGGCGCGGCCTGCACGAGACCGAGGCGTTCGAGGAGGCCAAGAAGGTTTCCAAGCCGACCGGCTCGATCGTCGGCCTCCTGAACTATCCCCGTGAATTGCTGCTGGTGGTCGGTCTCACCGCCGGCGGCACCGCGGCGTTCTATACCTTCACCACCTACATGCAGACCTTCGTGAAACTGTCGGTCGGCCTCACCGAGGACCAGACCACCTTCGTGATCTTCGGCTCGCTGATCTTCGCGACCTTCCTGCAGCCGATCTATGGCGCGCTGTCCGACCGGATCGGCCGCAAGCCGCTTTTGATCTTCTTCGGCGTCGTCGGCACGCTGGCGACGATCCCGATCCTGACCGCCCTGAAGGAGACCAAGTCGCCCTTCATCGCTTTCCTCCTGATCTGCGGCGCCTGGATCTTCGTCGCCGGCTACACCTCGATCAATGCGATCGTGAAGGCCGAGCTGTTCCCGACCAATGTCCGTGCGCTCGGCGTCGGCCTGCCCTACGCCATCACGGTGTCGATCTTCGGCGGCACCGCGCCTGCGGTCGCGCTCTATTTCAAGAGCATCGGGCATGAGGACTGGTTCTACTATTATCTCAGCGGCATGATCTTCCTGTCGCTCCTGATCTATTCGACCATGCGCGACACCAAGCACGACTCCGCGATGCATCGCCACGAATGATGGCGCAACACCGATGACCGACGACACCGAGCCTCCCGAGAGCAAGCTGACGCGCAGCAAGCAGCGCTGGGCGCGCGAGGGCAAATTCCTCACCGGGAAGATCACCCGGCCGGAGGAGCAGCGCCTGCCGCCCGGCCAGCATCTGACGGCGGACTGGCCGGTGCTCGATCTCGGGTTGATGCCCAACATCTCGCGGGAACGCTGGCGGCTCGACGTCTACGGCGCGGTCGAGCAGACGATCTATTGGGACTGGCCGCAATTCACGGCGCAGCCGCAGACCCGGTTTGTCTCTGACATTCACTGCGTCACGACCTGGTCGCGCTACGACAATCAGTGGGAGGGGCTTTCGACCCGCGACCTGCTCGCCGCCTGCCGGCCGCGCGAGGAGGCGCGCTTCGTCGCGCTGCATTCGTATGACGGCTATACAACGAACCTGGCGCTCGAGGATTTTGCCGCCGAGGACGCGCTGCTCGCCCATAGCTGGTCGGGCAAACCGCTGGAGCAGGAGCATGGCGGCCCGGTGCGGCTGGTGGTGCCGCATCTCTATTTCTGGAAGAGTGCGAAGTGGCTGCAGCGCATCGAATTCCTGACAGAGGATGCGCCGGGCTTCTGGGAGGTGCGCGGCTATCATAATCGCGGTGATCCCTGGGCCGAACAGCGCTATTCTGGCGACTGACTATTTCACCTCTCCCATAGGGAGAGGTCGGCGCGGAGCGCCGGGTGAGGGGTTGCGGTCCCTCGATGGAGCGAAACCCCTCACCCGAATTTCTCGCTATGCTCGAAATTCGACCTCTCCCTATGGGAGAGGTGAGAAACGTCCGGAGACAAATATGCCGCATGAACGCTTTCAATTCACCGGTGTGGGCGGCCATCAGCTTGCCGCCGCGCTTGATACGCCTGATGGCCCGATCAAGGCCTATGCGCTGTTCGCGCACTGCTTCACCTGCGGCAAGGACGTGCTGGCGGCCAAGCGCATCGCAGTTGCCCTTGCTGCGAAGGGTATTGCCACGCTGCGGTTCGACTTCACCGGCCTCGGCTCCAGCGAAGGCGATTTCGCCAATTCGACGTTCACATCGAACGTCGCCGATCTCGTCCGCGCCGCCGACCATCTGCGCGAGACCCGCAAGGCGCCCGCGATCCTGATCGGCCACAGCCTCGGCGGCGCCGCGATCCTCGCGGCAGCTGGCCAGGTTCCCGAGGCGAAGGCGGTTGCGACCATCGCCGCACCGTCCGATCCCGTCCATGTCACGCATTTCTTCAAGGACCGGATCGAGGACATCCGCGCGCAGGGTGAAGGTGAAGTGTCGCTCGCCGGCCGCCCGTTCCGCATCAAGCGCGAATTCCTCGACGACGTCGCCGAGCAGAACCTGATGGCGCAGGTGACCAAGCTGCACAAGGCACTGCTGGTCATGCACTCGCCGACCGACGACACCGTCGGCATCGACAACGCCACGCACATCTTCACCTCGGCCAAGCACCCGAAGAGCTTCATCTCGCTTGCGGGCGCGGATCATCTGCTGAGCGGCAAGCAGGACGCTGCCTACGTCGCCGACGTGATCGGCGCCTGGGCCGAGCGCTACATCGATCTCGCGCCGCAGCCGGTGGCCGACGCCGGCAACGCGCCCCGCAACGTCGTGGTGCAGGAAACCCGCGCCAGCAAGTTCCAGCAGACCGTCACCACGGGTCCGCATCGCATGCTGGCCGACGAGCCGGCCTCCGCCGGCGGCGAGGATTCCGGCCCCGGGCCATACGATTTCCTGCTCACGGGTCTCGGCGCCTGCACTTCGATGACGATGCGGATGTATGCCGACCGCAAGTCGCTGCCGGTCGATCGCGTCACCGTGACGCTCACCCATAGCAAGATCCACGCCAAGGATTGCGAAGAGTGCGAGACGCGCGATGGCATGCTCGACCAGATCGACCGGGTGATCAAGATCGAGGGCGACCTCGATGCCGACCAGCGCAAGCGGCTGATGGAGATCGCCGACAAGTGCCCGGTGCACAAGACGCTGACGTCGGAGGTGCGGATCGTCACCAAGGCGGCGGAGTAAGCCTGCGACGCAGCGGGATGGGCCGAGCCGTAGCTGCATGTCGGCTGCATCCCCTCCCGCCTGCGGGCCGTCGCAGGGGCGCGCTGAAAAATATCGAAAACAACCCCATGCAAAGTAGCCGGCGGCCGCCGGCGTTCGACAAGGCAACGTTCGACAAGGCAACTTGACACGTTCGACAAGGCAACTGTCCGTAGCGGGTGAAGATGTCGTGTTTTTGTAGCTCGTGATCTGTCGCCTTCGTTTCAGATTTGCAGGGGAGCCGGAAGGCGGGGACGGCTTTCCCTGATTGATCATGCCATGGCTGTTGCGGCGGTTTTAGCCCTCCGGGTCGGTTTCTTTGTTCGACTTGAAGCCCGTTTCTCCGCCCCGACCCGCGCTGTCTCGACGGCGGCGCGCGCAGGAGCGGTCAAGGACGCGCGCTTGCGCGCCCGCAAGGGCTTGTCCTTGACGGCTCCGAGCACGCTGCCAGGCTGAGGCGCGTCGGGGCTGATCTGGTGTCCGTTGGCGCTGAACATCGCCAACCGATGCGGTCCGAGGAACACGCTGACGGTGCCATCGGGATACTCATGTAGGCGCACCACAGCCTTGACGAAGTGAGGCCTGAGCCGGCTCTGCGGCAGCTGCAGCCGCCGACCGTTCCATGCAACGGTATTATCGTTGGCGACGGTTCGCTCCTCGATCACGCACAGCGCCTCGCGCCAGGCCTCATGGCGGTCGGCCACGAATGCCGTGCCGTCCTGTTCGGGCTTGATCGCAAACGCGGCGTTGTGCCCGGCGATGTAATGCGTCTTCAGCCACGTGTTGGCGGCTTCGAGCGTCGTGATCCCGGCAAGCCGCAGCTCCTTCGGCAGCCGATCCTGCAACGTGCCGAACACCCGCTCGGAGCGCCCGCGCGCCTGCGGCGAATAGGCTGCGATATGCTCGATCCCAAGATGCGACAAAGCCCGTCCCACCTGGGTTTGTTGCGTCTTGGAGACCTTCTCGCCAGCTTTTGGGGTCAGGAAATAATGGCTGCCGCGGTCGGTGTAGAGCGCGCAGAACAGGCCGTGCTCGCCAATCACTTCGCGCAAGGCCTGGAAGGTCGAGGCCGTTCCTTCTTCCTCGACCAGCACCATCGAGTAGATCTCGCTGGTCGCATCGTCCATCGTGACGATCAGGTCCTTCGCGGGCAGACCTTCGATCCAGACGTGGCGCGATCCGTCCTGGTGCAGCAGCATGCCCCGAAGCGGCCGGCGTGGGCGCTTCTTGCGGTGCGCCGAACGCTTCGGCGCCTTCCGCACCAACCCCGCCGCGTGCAAGGCCAGCTTGGTCACCGTATAGCCCAGCATATAGTCATGCCGCTTTTGCAGCTGCTCGTGGAAATGCTTCACCGTGAAGTCCGCGTACTTGTCCCGGAACAGCCCCAGCATCCGCTCCAGTTCTTCCTCCGGCGCCCGCCTCGGCGAGCGCTGACCCATCCGCCGGTCGACAAGCCCGTCATCGCCCTCCGCCTCAAAGCGTTCTGCCCAACGTTGAAAGGTCCGCACGCTGATCCCCAGAACCTCTGACGCCGCCTCCTGCGTCAGCTCCTTGGCCTCCGTCCGCTCCAACAAACTTGAAAACCGCATCCGTCGTACACCCTCGTGAATGGATGCCGTGCCCATCGTGCCCCCTTTGTTCCGGGGCACCGAAAACACGACACTTCACGAGCTACAAACAGGCGACAGATCACGAGCTACTGACACGTTCGACGAGGCAACTTGACACGTCGGGCAACTCAGGGATACTCTTCTACTATTCCGAAATCGCGCGAATGCCCCTCTACCCACGCGCCGCGCGCTTCCCCGTCAGGCAGTTCGCCATGGTCCGGACCGCAGCGCCGATCTCGTTCTCGCGCCAGGCGGCGAAGCCGAGCAGCAGGCCGTGGTCGTGCGGCCGCTCCAGCGCAAGGCTCGACAGCGCGCGCACCTCGACCCCGGCGGCGACCAGCCGCGTCACGGCGCTCTGGTCCGCGGCGCCATCCCTGAAGCGCGCGATCAGCTGCATCCCGCCCGGCGGGACTTCGGCCACAAGCACCGGCTCGAGGTGCCGCGCCAGCGCTGTGGCTAAATGGTCCCGGCGCGCGCGATAGATGCGCCGCATCCGCCGGACATGCGCCAGGAAATGCCCGTCGGCCATGAAGCCGGCCAGCGCCTCCTGGACGTGCACGGAGGCGATCAGCCCGAGATGCCGCTGCGCGATCTCCATCGTCCGTGCCAGTTGTGGCGGCACCACCAGATAGCCGATGCGGATATCGGCGGTCGTCGCCTTGGCGAAGGTGCCGAGATAGAGCACGCGTCCCTCGCGATCGAGCCCCTGCAGAGCCGGCATCGGGCGGCTGTCATAGTGAAACTCGCCGTCGTAATCATCCTCGACGATCCAGGTCTTGCCGGGCTCGGCGGCTGCCAGCAATTCGGTGCGGCGCGCAACCGGCATCACCCGCCCGGTCGGGTGCTGATGCGACGGCGTCGTGAAGATCAGCTTCGGCGCGCGCGCCTCGCGCGTCCGCATCATGCCCCATTGATCGAGCCTGACCCCGACGACGTCGGCGCCGGCCGCGCGAAACGCCGCCGCGGCGCCGGGATAGCCGGGATCCTCGGTCCACACCGCATCACCGGCCACGATCGTGGTTGCGGCGATCAGCGTCAGCGCCGCCTGCGCCGTCGGCAGGATCAGGATCTGATCGGCCTCGGCGCGCACGCCGCGGCTGACTTCGAGATAATCGCGCAAGGCCTCGCGCAGGCTTGGCCGGTTGATCACGGTCTGGTCGTTGAAGCGGCGGCGCAATGCGCTGCGGCGCAGGCATCGCGCCCAGATCTCGTGCGGAAATTCGCGCGCATCCGCTAGTCCAGGACGGAGCGGCCGGAAGTCGGCCTGGTAGGACAGCGGCCAATCCGTGTCCGAGAGCTGCAAGGCCCAGGGCGACAGCCGCGGCTTGCGGGCTACATCTCGGCGTGGCGCCGGCGCCGCGCTGGCAAAGCGCGCCTCGATATCGTCTGACACCACCGGCCGCCGCCGCGCGGCAACGCGCAGATACCCCTCTGCCGCGAGCTGCTCATAGGCATGAGTTACGGTATTGCGCGAAACATCGAGCTCGGCCGCAAGCGCGCGGCTCGACGGCAGCACGGCCCCGCTCCTGATCCGGCCGCTCGCCATCAGCGCACGCAGCTGCTGCGTCAGCTGCGCGGTCAGCCCGGCATCGTCGGCACGTTTCAGCGCGAGCAATTCGGCGAGGATCAATCTGGCTCCTTTGATCTGTAAAATCTGGCTCTTTCGAGAGAGCCAGCGCGATCCTATTCAGAAGCGGTATCGCCTGCAAGGATGCCGCCCGTGAACCCATCGCTCTCCGCCGCCAAGGCCGCCGCTTTGTTCATCGTCGTGGTGCTGGCCTGGGGCATCAACTGGTCGGTGACGAAATCGCTGGTCGTGTCGGTGCCGCCGCTGTGGACCGCATCGATCCGCAGCTGGGTCGCCTTGGTCGCCCTGCTGGTGATCCTGCGCGCCAGCGGCAATCTGATCATTCCGCGGATCGCCGACGTCCCCGTGGTGCTCAGCGTGGCGCTGCTGCACATGACGTTCTTCTCGACACTGGTCGCCGCCGGCCTGCGCTATCTGCCGGCCAGCAAGGGCATCGTGCTCGGCTACACCACGCCGCTCTGGGTCGCGCTGGCCGCCGGCGCCGCCCGGACTGAACGGCTCGGGGCGTTGAAGCTGGTCGGCGTCGCCTCCGGGCTCGCCGGCCTCTGCGTGATCCTCAACCCGGCGTCGCTGGACTGGAGCAATCTGCATGTCATCGCCGGCGCCGGCATGATCATCCTCGCCGCGATCTGCTGGGCCGCCAACATCATCTATATCCGCTCGCATCGCTGGATCGCGACGCCGCTGCAGCTGTTGCTGTGGCAGGTGCTGGTCGCGACGTTGGTGCTGACCACGACGGCGCTGGTCACCGAGGGCGTGCCCACGGTGACATGGTCGCCGCATCTCGTATTGCTGTTTCTCTATTCCGGCTTCATCGGCACCGCGCTGGCCTATTGGGCGATGTCCATGGTCAACAAGAGCCTGCCGGCGCTGACGACCTCGCTCGGCACGACAGGGACGCCGATCGTCGGCATCGTGACCGCGGCGCTGCTGCTTGGCGAGCCGATCGATCTGTCGCTGGCGATTGCCGCGGCGCTGATCGTCGGCGGCATCGCGCTGAGCTCGCTTGCGGATGCGCCGGCGCGCGCCTAAAGCGCGATGAGTTTTGGTTGAATCGGCTTGCGGCGGTTTCGTTTCACCTCTTCCCGTCGGGGAGAGGTGAACCTTCGACGCCGTTTCGGGCAGGCCCCGATTAGACGCTTACAGGGTAGAAGCGGACGTCAGCCAGCCGACAATCTCCGCTGAGACCGTCGAAAATGACCCATAGCGGACGTTAACGGTCAGTCTTTCATGCCATCCAGACCGGGATGGTCTTTGTAAATGTTGTCCTGAAGCACGGTGTCTATCCGAGCGATGATATCGCCGACCGATGTCCTCAATCTCAGAAACTCATCTGCTGGAGAGGTTTCTTTGGCGAGCGTGAGCGCCAGGGATAACTCCTCAATGACCCGCTCTACGTGCTGTTTAAATCGCGCGGCTGATTTCGCGTCCATAGAACCATCTCGCGGGAACAGGGCCTGCCTTGCAAATGGCACCTGCCTTTAGACCAAGAAGCCTTCCAAATAGTTAGAGCGCTACCGTTCCGTTAATGGCCCGTTGCCGAAGGTCCACTCGTTCGTCAGCACGTCAGCTCGTTTAGGCAGAGCGGACGCTGCTCGGGTCTGGCCGCAATAGGCGGCTTTTGACCCGAAGCGAACTTTGATCAACATCGAAGCGCGCGTTTAGTTGTTGCAAACGACGGATAGCTACTTAAGAGAGAGCGGCAAAACGAGGAGCATACACCAAATGGGCATGGTCTTTCTGCTCTGGCACAGCCGACCAATGGAAGACGGTCTCGATAGGAACGATACCGACGACAAGCTCATCGGGGTCTACAGCAGCGCTGCCGAAGCGGAAGCCGCAAAAAAGCGCAAGCTCCAATTTGAGGGCTTTCGCGACTATCCCGACTGTTTCCAAGTCAGTAAGATGGAAGTCGACAAGGATGCATGGAGCGAAGGGTTCGTCACTGTGAAGACGTAACATGAACATCACGCCGATATCCGCTTGTGATGCTGTGGACGGCTCCTCCACCGGCACGAGAGTGCCAAGAAGTGGGCACCGTGTGAAGCTCCCACGATTCGGAGGAGCAGCCAATGCAGTCAATTTCGACGATCGGTCTGGATATCGCGAAGTCGGTCTTCCAAGTGCACGGCGCTGATGCAGCCGACCGGGCAGTCTTACGCCGTCAGTTGAGGCGTCGGCACGTCCTGGCGTTCTTCCAGAAGCTATCGCCCTGCCTGGTGGGGATCGAGGCTTGCGCGTCATCGCACCATTGGTCCCGCGAGCTGCAGGCGTTGGGACATACAGTGCGATTGATGCCTCCGGCCTATGTGAAGCCCTACGTCAAGCGGCAGAAGAACGACAGCGCCGACGCGGAGGCAATTTGCGAGGCGGTCACGAGACCCAACATGCGGTTCGTGCCGACCAAGACGGTCGAGCAACAGAGCTGTCTGATGCTTCACCAGGCGCGCCACCTCTTCATCCGCCAGCAGACAGCCGTGATCAACTCAATCCGTGCCCATCTCGCCGAGTTCGGGATTGTCGCCCCTGTCGGGCGCAGGGGTGTGGAGCAACTGCTGGAGGTCGTCGTCGATACAGCCGACCATCGGCTCCCCGAGGTGGCCCGTGCATGTCTTGCTGCTCTCTCGGGTCGATCATGTCTAATTTTTCATGCCCCAATCAGAAATGCTTAGCGTCTCTGTGCTAATCTAGCTGCATGAATTGGCTCGCACTTCTACTGTTTGTCGGCCCGTTGGTGTACTTCCTCCTTCGTGCCAAGCGTAGCCACGAACGATCACTGGAACTTAAGCCAACAGGGATATACCGCTCTCCGCTGTCCCATGCGTGGATTGTAATTCTCGTTGCAATCCTCGTACTCATGCTCGGTCCAGCATACCTGCCTCACCATCGTTGGGCTCTCATCGCGTATCTCGTCGCGTGGGCCGTTGTGCTTGTCGCGGCCTTCTTCGTGCGGCGCGCCCTGAAATGGCGCTACCCGGTCTGAGACGATGACTTCTGCTAGTGGCCCGTTCGAGACATGCCGACGGGTTCTGAAGCTGTCCGTTAATCGGGGAAGACCGGAAGTGAGCGGCCAACGGTCAAAACGACGCGCATGACCCAATCGAGACATCCGCTTGCGGATCGAGCCGCCGCTTGCCATGCGGTATCCCGAGTCCGGAAGCCGTCCAGCCGACCCCGCGATCCGCGACCGTGTACTCACCACCCGCGGCTGCAAGCGGACGCCGGGACGAGGTTGTCGCGCGCGAGAGATGCCCGCGCGCGCAAGGGCTGGAGGTCGGGTGGTCCAAACGCCGTCAAGCAGCGCAACGCGGACGTGGCGCTCTGCCTTCGCTGAGCCCGCAGGGCTCGGTGCTGCCAGGTCACATATGGCGGTTAAACGTCCAGCGCCCAGCCAGAAAAGTGCGTGGCATGGTGATGGAAGTCGTCAACCGATTTGTCATCGTCGTTTGGGACGGCCAGAAGGCCATTGGTATGGCCGGCGGCGTCCGCGTAGAAGCCGACGATCTCTCCCTTGTCATTAATCCCGTTGAACACCGTCGAGCCGGCCGCGTTCGGATCGTCAAGCGTGGTGAATGTGCCCGTATTGGCATCGTAGATGATGCCATGCGTGACGCCGTTGACGATGTCTTCGCCGACCGCGATGCCGTGATCGTTCACTCCAAGGAGCTCCGTCGTGGTCGCGCCGGGCGCATCCACGGTCTTGAAGACGAAATGATCCTCCAAGAAACCGTGAGTGACGCCCGCGCTATCCGTATAGAACCCGGCGACCGTGCCCTTGTTGTTGATCGCTGCTGCAACCGTGCTGACTGCAAACGGATCATTGATATCAGCCGAAAACTTGCCGCTGTTGATGTTGTAGGTGTAGCCGTGGCTATTCCCGAACGCGTCGTTATAGAATCCGACCGCAATATTGTGGTCGTTTACCCCCAGCAGCTGGTTTTCGATTAGGACCCCGGCGTTCGGGTGGGTTGGCGTGTTCGGGTTGTTGACAGCTGTAAAAACGCCGTGCTTCTCGTAGAAGCCAAACTGATTGTCGACGGGGACCCCATTGTTCGTCGGGTAGAAGTATCCGACCGCGATGCCCTTGTCATTGAGCCCGGTCAGCTGAGTTTGAGGCACACCAGGAAAGTCCACGGCTTCAAACGTGCCGGATGTCGTCAGCAGGTATCCCTGGTTGGGATGCCCTGCGTCTCCACTGCCGTAAAATCCAGCGATCAAACCGCTGTTGTTGATCCCCAGCAAATTATTGAAAGTGGGGTCGGCCGGATTGTCGAACGTATGGAAGTCGTACGTCATATGCTCTCGCATGCTCTGCTCCCTTGGTGAGATGACGTGCCGAATGAGCAAAGCCACGCAGTGACAAAATCCCGCAGTGGGAAGTCGCTCAATCCCGCAGTGGGAAGACGCTCACGCGATTTACGTGTTGCTCGGGAACACCCACTCGATCGTTTCTATTCGACCGCCACGGCACGCCGTTTCCTCTGCGCAGCCCGAGGGCATAGCCGCCTCACATTCCGTCCATTCTTTATGACTTGTGCGGAATGCCGGCATACTTGCTGAGTCTCCACACCGCATGAGGCGATGAAGGCCGCACAGCACTCTCGCGATTAAACGCGGGAATTCGCAACCGCTCAAATGACAAGCATTTTAGTTTCTAAATCGACTGGAACACGACCGACTCGAAATGGGACATGATCCCGGACGCTTTCGCGACGGGATGATGACAAGACTATGCTGACCTTCCTTGATTGAGCGCGGATTCCTTGGTGGGACTGGATGTCGATGTTGGCCCGTTTGAGACGTGCCGATGGCCTCCGAAGATGTCTGCTTGTCGGGGCAGACCGGAAGTAACCGATTGGCTGCGAAAACGACGCTTTTGATCCGAACCGGACGTGCGCCGTGCAATGCGGCAGTGCTTCCGAGCCCGGCTATTTCGAGAAGGTTGACTGGGCGCATCCTTGCGATCAATCAGGATATCGGCCTCGGGTCATTTCTCCTGAATATGCCAAACCCCGTCCCAATCGGCCGGTGGCGGACTGCTGCGCAACAGGCTGATGCGTTCGATAAACAGGCGGGACGGTCCATCGTTAGCGTCACCGAGCTGGCAGCTTTCGAAGCACCGTTGCGCCTCATCCCAATCCTGTCGACGATAGGCGGCTAGGCCGTTCGCGTACATCTCGCGAAGCTGAATCTGCTCCGGCGCGATCTCGCCGACGCGGGCCATTGCTTCATAGATACGGACCGGCTCGGTCTTGCCGGCGACGGTGATGAGATCGAGCTCCCGTGCCTCAATGACCTGTTGGGCCATTCGATAGGTTTCCTCGCTGAGGATGAGCGAGGTGCTGTAGAGTTTGTTGATGCTCTCGAGGCGCGAGGCGAGATTTACGGTGTCGCCGATCACGGTATAGGATCGTGACGAATCCGAGCCGATGGTCCCGACCACGGCTTCGCCGGTAGCAATGCCCATGCGGATAGCAAGCTCCGGCGGATCGCGTCGCATTCCGGTGATCTCGGGCAATTGGGTACGAAGCAGGATGATCGCATCCTGTTGTGCAAGCGCCGCGAGGCAAGCATCGCTGGCGTGGTCGTCGCCGGCAGAGAATGGTGAGACCCAAAATGCCATGACGGCATCACCGATATATTTGTCGATGAAGCCGTGATGGGCATGAATGACCTCGGCGACCGTTCCGAAATAGTTGTTCAGCAGGTTGACGACGGCGCTCGCGGTCAGTTGCTCGCTGATGCCGCTGAAGCCCTTGATGTCGGAAAAAAAGACCGTGAGCGTGCGGCGTTCGGCCTGATCGGCGCCGCTTCCGATCAGGCGGGTGACGATGCGTGGGTCGACAAATTTGCCGAAAGTATCCTTGATGCGATCCCGCGTGCGAAGCTCCTCGACCATGCGATTAAACGACAGCGCGAGTTCGCCAACTTCGTCACGCGTGAGGACCGACAGCGGCTCCGAAACGGTACCGGCCTCGATGGCGCGGGTGCGGACGACCAACTGGCGCAGACCTCCGATAACACGCGCCGATCCCACTGCGCTGACGCCGAGGCCAATGCCGCAGGCGAGCAGAAACAGGCCAAAGCTCAAGTAAGTGTTAAGCCGTTGTCGGGCGAGCACATCGCGGGTTGCGCGATCTGTGAGACCGGCGAGGTTAAGGCGGACCTCGGAAAGGTCCGGTCCGAAAGCCTGAGCATATTTGGTGAAGCCGAGCGAAGCCGTCCGAGCATCCTCACGCCGGCCATCGGCAAGGTCCGCCATGACCTGCTCGCCTGTAGCGAGAAACCCCTCGAGGCTGCGGATTAGATACTTGAACGATCCCTCTATGCGCGCCAATTCAACGCGCTCCGCGGCCCGGTAGCCCGTGTCACGGATTGCCTTGGCGATCAATGCAGTTGCCGCGTCAGCATCGGCGCGCAATTCGTCGCCGACCTGCTTCTTGGCGGCAATTGCTGCCGCCAGTTCCGGAGGATTCAGGGGATCGAGCCGCAGCGCACGCAAAATACCGAGTTCGTACCTGTCGGTATCGACATCGAGCTCTGCGACCAGCCGCGCCAGCGGCAGCTCGTATTCTGCGATGTTGCTGATTTGATCGCTGTCCAGCTTTTGAACAATGGCGAGGACGCCGACCACAGCGCCAAACAGCGCCAGCAGGATGCCGGCAAGAAGAAAAATTTTCTTGCGGATCGTCATTTGACGACTCCAAGTGACTTCGAGTAAGGCCCAGTCCGGATTGCGCAAGCTCTAGGCCTGAGACCTGATTTAAACAGCTCCGCCGGCATTCAGCAAACACGGGCGGCCATCGCCTGCGATGCGCAAGCAGGTCCGGTTGTGGCCGATCGCGACATACTGCGCTGCCGCACGAACCTGGTCGCTATTGGCGCAAAGCGGACGTAGTCACCAGTCACATGACGCCGCCGGACAAGAGCCTCAGGCCGTCGCGAGCGGCCTGACCCGCAGCGCGCCGCGCAAGCCGGCGCGGGTGCCGAGCATGATGCCGGCGATTGCGATCAAGGACGACAGCGACAGCGTCGACAGTCCGGTCAGCCCCTGCCCCACCGAGCAGCCGAACGCCATCACGCCGCCCGCGCCCATCAGCGCGGCGCCGCCTGCCGAACGCAGCATGTGCTGCGGCGAGCGGTAGCCTTCGAGCTGGAAGCGCCCTGTGGCAAGCGCCGTGACCAGGCTGCCGGCGAGCACGCCGAACACGGTGACGATGCCGAAATTGAGCGTCGAGCCGGTCGACAGCATCACATATTGCAACGCGTCGGCGATCGGCGCGATGAAGGTGAGCGATGTCACCGGCACCGGGTTGAAATCATCGGCGCCGAGATAACCGGTCGCGTACCAGCCTCCCGCCACCAGCAGGCCGACGATCAGCCCGGCCGCAATCTGGCCGGGCGACTTGCGGAATGGCGCATGGGCAAAGGCAAAAATGATCAGGACGGCTGATAGCACCGAGGCCGCCACCATCCGCGCCGGCACCGCGCCGAGGCCGATGCTTGCCAACAGCGCCGGTACCGAATTGGCTGATACCGTGGCCTGCGAAGGCTGCACCATCGCGATCCGCAGCGGCGCGATCAGGCCCTTCAGCGTCATCTCGGCAAAGATGCCGAGCACGATCACAACCACAAAGGAACGCAGATTGCCGCGCCCGAGCAGCACCAGCGCCCGCGAGCCGCAGCCGTTCGACAGCACCATGCCGTAACCGAACAAGAGCCCGCCGAGGAACATCACCGGCGCCGAGAAGGACGGTTGCAGATAGATCGACTTGCCGAGATCGACGAGACCCGCCGCCGCCAGCAGCTGCGAGGCCGCGATCGCAACCCCCATCGCCAGCGCATAGGTGCGCACCAGCCGGCCGTCGCCGTCCGCCCACCAGCCGCGGAGGCCGCTCATCATGCAGAAGCCGCTGACGAGCCCGACCGAGCCGTAGATCAGGCCGATGATCAGGGCGGCGAGGATGACGATCGTGGCGGGGTCCATAACAATCCTTCAATTGCCTTCGTCATTGCGCGCGAAGCGAAAAGCGCACCGCAAGGCGCGCGGATCGTGGCGGCCAGGCGGCTCAAGCCATGACTAATCGACTGACCGTTCAATTCAAGGGGGTTGTTACCGCCGGCGGACTCAGAGGTTTGGTGGCGGGGCCGTGCCCAGGATCGCTTCGATCGACAGACCCAGTCCGAGCAGCCTGGCATCGCTGCCGACCGGACCATCGAGCTCGAGCCCAACCGGCAGGCCGTCAGGCGTCATGCCGGCATAGAGCGACAGCCCGGGAAGGCCGGCATTGCTGCCGGGATCGGTGTTGCGGATCATGGTGCCGAAAGTCGGCACCGGCTCGCCGCCATTGACCGACATCTCGCCGGACCCGGTCTTCTCGTCGATGACAGGTGCAGGTGCGATCGTGGTCGGAAACAGGATGGCATCCAGTTTGTTGTCCCTGAGACAGGCGGCATAGATCGCCTGCAGCGCCGGCCGCTGCACCTTGATCGCATCGTCATAGGCGGCACCGAAGGCGTCCGCAGTGATGGCACCGAACGCGCCGACCACGTCGGGACTGGCGACGCCGGCCGCGATGTCGGACAGCGTGATCCCTTCGATCCCGGAGGCGGCGAGCCAGGCCGGGATATCGGCGATCGGTTCATGCAGCGCGAGCACGAACGACACCCTGCCATTCTGCTCGAACAAATCGGGCATATCGACATCGACCAGCACCGCGCCCACCGCCGCGAGCCGGGGACAGGCTGCGCGGGCGACGGCCTCGACAGCGCGGTCGAGACCGCTCCAGAAACAGGCGGGAATGCCGAGGCGCACGCCGTGTAGCGGAACGGCTGACGCCAGCGGTGTGCCTGTGATCACGGCATCGAGCAGCGCGACGTCGGCGACGGTGCGTCCCATCGGCCCGACGGTGTCGCGGGTATGGCTGATCGGAACCACCTGGTTGTCATCGTGGTAGCGCCGCTCGGCGCCGCCATTGCCGACCGAAGGCCGCAAGCCCACGGTCCCGGTCAGCGCGGCGGGCACGCGGGTCGAGCCGCCGGTGTCCGATCCGAGGCCGCAGGTGGCGATCCGCGCGGCGATCGCCGCCGATGTTCCGCCGGACGACCCGCCCGGGATCCGGGTCGTGTCATACGGATTCCGCACCGGTCCCGCGAACGGCGCGAGATTGGTGCTGGTGATGCCGAAGGCGAGCTCGTGCAGATTGGTCTTGCCGATGACCACAGCCCCCGCGTCGAGCAGCTTTTGCAGCGACGGCGCATTGCGCGCAGGCCGCGCGTGTTGCAGCGCCGGCGTGCCGCCTGATGTCGGCAGATCTGATGTGTTGATGTTGTCCTTCACGACGATCGGAAGCCCGGCCAGCGCGCCGGTCCGCGTCCCGGCATCGACCTGACGCGCTGCCGCCAGCGCGCCGTCGCGGTTCAGCACGATGAAGGCGTTGAGGTGCTTGAGCCGCTCCGCACGATCGAGCGCCGCCCCGACGACGCTGACCGCCGTCACCCTCCCGTCGCGGATATCAGCAACGATCTCAGCGGCGGTTGCTTCGTTGCTATCGGCCATGGAAACCCCGCGCCCTCTTGCATTGCGGGCGAGAGGCTATTCTTTCGGCCGCTTGTCGTAAACACGTTTCGCCTTGCCGAGCGAACGCTCCAGCGTCTCGGGGGCGACGACGCGGACGCGGGTGGAGATGCCGATCGTGTTCTTGATGAAGGCGGAGACCTTCTCGGCGTGCGCGGTGAGCCCTTCGCCGTCCCAGCTCTCGGGCCGGGCTTCGGCGAGCACAGTCATCTCGTCCATGCGGCCCTCGCGGGTCAGTTCTATAACAAAGTGGCCGCCGCACCAGTCGGTCGCCAGCAGCGCTTCCTCGATCTGGGTCGGGAACACGTTGACGCCGCGCAGGATGATCATGTCGTCGGAGCGGCCGGTCACCTTCTCCATCCGCCGCATGCCGGGCCGCGCCGTGCCTGATAACAGCCGCGTCAGGTCGCGGGTGCGGTAGCGGATGATCGGAAAACCTTCCTTGGTCAGCGAGGTGAACACCAGTTCGCCCTTCTCGCCATCGGGCAGCACCTTGCCGGTCAGGGGATCGATCACCTCGGGATAGAAGTGATCTTCCCAGATGTGCAGGCCGTCCTTGGTCTCCACGCACTCCTGTGCGACACCGGGGCCGATCACCTCCGACAGGCCATAAATATCGGTGGCGTCCATATCGAAGGCCTGCTCGATCTCGACACGCATCGCGTTGGTCCAGGGCTCGGCGCCGAAGATGCCGAACTTCAGCGAGGATTTGCGCGGGTCGAGCCCCTGCCGCTTGAACTCGTCGAGGATGGCCAGCATGTAGCTCGGCGTCACCGTGATGATGTCGGGCCGGAAGTCGTTGATGAGCTGCACCTGCCGCTCGGTCATGCCGCCGGAGATCGGGATCACGGTGCAGCCGAGCCGCTCGGCGCCGTAATGCGCGCCGAGGCCGCCGGTGAACAGGCCGTAGCCATAGGCATTGTGCATCAACATCCCGGTGCGGCCGCCGGCGGCGCGGATCGAGCGCGCCATCACGTCCGCCCAGGTATCGATGTCGGCCCTAGTGTAGCCGACCACGATCGGCTTGCCGGTCGTGCCGGAGGAAGCATGGACGCGAACGAGCTGTTCGCGCGGCACCGCGAACATGTTGAAGGGATAATTGTCGCGCAGATCCGTCTTCACCGTGAAGGGAAACTTGGCGAGATCGGAAAGCTGCTTGAAGTCGGACGGGTGCACGCCGGCCGCGTCGAAGCTTTTCTTGTAGTGCGCGACATTGTCGTAGGCGTGCTTGAGCGACCAGGCCAGCCGCTTGGTCTGCAGCGCCATGATCTCGTCGCGCGAGGCGCGCTCGGCCGCATCGAGCTCGGCGCGATAGCCGCTATCCTTGACCTTCATTGCCGTTGCCATCGACGTTTCCCCTGAAGCCTTATGCCTTGATGTCCGTGTCCGGCAGCCAGGTGCCTTGTATCACGCGCGAATGTCCGCGGAATTCGGCGATCACGCTGTCGCCGGCGGTGACGCGCACGTCGTAGATTCCCGAACGGCCGCTGCGCGAGATCTCGCGCGCCGTCGCAACCAGACGGTCGCCGAGCTTGCCGGGCCGGATGAATGTGACGTTGCCCTGCGCCGCCACCGCGCGATCGTTATGGCTGTTGCAGGCGAAGGCGAAGGCTGAATCGGCTAGCGTGAAGATGTAGCCGCCATGGCAGATGCGCTGGCCGTTGACCATGTGCGCCTGCACCGTCATCGCCATCGTAGCTTGCCCCGGCTTGATCTCGACGAGCTCCATGCCGAGACCCTTGCTGGCGTCGTCTTCCTTCCACATCGCATCCGCGCAGGCGCGTGCGACATCCTCGGGCGATAGCGTGGCCTTGACGTTCACATCGAACTCCCTGTGCGCGGGCCCGTTGCTGCGGGGCCTCTTGGTGTCAGTGTTGGGCGCGACACCTTGGGCGTCAACGCGCGCGTAGAACTAGACGTGGTCGTAATCGACCACGACCTTGGCGGAGCACGGCTTGGCCTGGCAGGTGAGGATGAACCCCGCCTTCAGCTCCCACGGCTCCAGCGAATAATTCAGATCCATCGGCGCCTCGCCTTCGACCAGCTTGGCGCGGCAGGTCGAGCACATGCCACCCTTGCAGGCGAACGGCAGGTCCATGCCGGCGCGCAGCGCGGCGTCGAGGATCGACTCGTCGTCGGCGACCGGCACCTCGCGGCGCTTGCCGTCGATGATCAGTCCGGCGATCGCCTTCGGCGGCGCGCCGGCCGGAACGACGACCTTCGCCCGCGGCTTGCCGCCGAATTCCGACACGAAGCGTTCGACGTGAATGCGCTCGTCGGCGATGCCGATTTCGCGGCAGGTCGCCTCGATCGTCTCGCTCATCGCGGCCGGGCCGCAGACGAAGACATGATCGACGGTTGAGGCCGGCACCAGCGAACGCAACAGCACCCGCACCTTCTCGCCATCGAGCCGGCCGTGCAGGATCGGGATGTCCTGCTCCTCGCCCGAGATGACGTGGAACACCGAGAGCCGCTGCATGAAGCGGTCCTTCAGCTCCTCCAGTGCCTCGCGGAACATGACGCCCTCGGTGGAGCGGTTGCCGTAGAACAGGAAGAAGCGGCTGTCCGGTTCGCGCGCCAGCACGCCCTTGATGATCGAAAGGATCGGCGTGATGCCGCTGCCGGCAGCGAAGCCGACATAGGTCCGTGCCTCGCCGGGGGTGTGCGCGACGCCGAAACGGCCGGTCGGCGTCATCACGTCGAGCTCGTCGCCGGGCTTCAGCTCGTCGGCGGCCCAGTTCGAGAACGCGCCGCCATCGACCTTCTTCACCGCGATGCGCAATTCGCCATCGTCGGGGCCGGAGCAGATCGAGTAGGAACGGCGGACTTCCTCGCCGTCCATCGTGGTGCGCAGCGTCAGATACTGGCCCGGCGTGAAGCGGTAGTCGCCTTGCAGATCGTCGGGGATCGCAAAGGTCATGGAGATGGCGTCCGACGCCTCGCGGCGCAGATCGCTGACGGACAGACGGTGGAATCGCGGTGTCGACATGGTCAATGACACTTGAAGTAGTCGAAGGGTTCACGGCAGCTCTTGCAACGCCACAGCGCCTTGCAGGAGGTCGAGCCGAATTCGGACAGCAGTTCGGTGTCGCCTGATCCGCATTGCGGGCACGCGACCGCCTGCTCGCCGAACAGCGCGCGGCGCGAGGAGCCCGGCAGCGGCGGCGCGATACCGTACTCTTTGAGCTTGCGGCGGCCGTCCTCGCTCATCCAGTCCGTGGTCCAGGCCGGCGACAGCACGGTGCGGACCTTGGGCCGGTGAATGCCCTCGCGCTCCAGCGCCAGCTCGATCTCGAGCGCGATCATGTTCATCGCCGGACAGCCGGAATAGGTCGGCGTGATCGCGACCTCGACATGACCGTCGTGGACCGCGACATCACGCAGCACGCCGAGGTCGGCGATGGTCAGCACCGGGATTTCGGGATCGACCACCTGCGCGGCCGCGCTCCAGGCGCGTCGGCGCAGATCGGCATCGCTGAGCGCAACCGTCACCATGTTGCCCCCGGAAAGGTCCGCTGCATCGATTGCAGCTCGCTGAGGAGATGGCCGAGATGCTCGCTGTGGCTGCCGCTGCGGCCGCCCTGCTGCATCCAGTTGCCCGATGGCAGCGACAGCGTCGCCTCGTTGACGATGCCGGTGACCGTCTTCAGCCAGCGCGGCTTTAGCGCCGCGGGATCGATCGCGATGCGGGCGTCGATCAGGCCGCGCTCGCTGTCGTCGACCGCGAAGATCTCGCCGGTAAAGGCCCAGAGATCGTCGATCGCATCCTGCGCGCGACGATGGCTCTCCTCGGTGCCGTCGCCGAGACGAACGATCCATTCCGACGAATGCCGCAGATGATAGGCACTCTCCTTCTCCGACTTCGCCGCGATCGCCGCGAGCGTCGGATCGGACGAGGCCATCATCGCGCGCCAGTAGAGATCGGCGAACGCCGCATAGAAGAACTGCCGCACCATGGTGCGGGCGAAGTCGCCGTTCGGCTGCTCGACCAGCAGCAGATTGCGGTACTGCCTGACGTCGCGCAGATAGGCGAACTTGTCTTCGTCGTTGCCCCTGCCTTCGACCTTGGCCGCGTAGGTGTAGAGCTCGCGGGCCTGGCCGAGCAGGTCGAGGCCCATATTGGCGAGCGCCATGTCCTCTTCCAGCGCGGGCGCATGGCCGCACCATTCGGACAGCCGATGGCCGAGGATCAGCGCGTCGTCGGCGCGGCGCAGCGCGTAAAGCACCAGCGGCGTTTCGGAGACTTCGATGTTGGCGGTTGCCATGTTCTCTATTCCACCTGCATCCACTTGCTCGACGTCATCCTGAGGAGCCTGCGCAGCAGGCGTCTCGAAGGATGGCCGCGGTTACGATCGGGGCGTCATGGTTCCCCTGGCGACGCGAAGCGTCGTCCAGCCATGACGAGTGAAATTCACATATGCCCGACTTCGTCGGGGACGTCGTAGAAGGTCGGGTGGCGATAGATCTTGGACTCCGCCGGCTCGAACATCATGCCCTTCTCGGACGGATCGGACGCGGTGATCGCGTTCGAGGGCACCACCCAGATCGACAACCCCTCGCCGCGGCGGGTGTAGATGTCGCGCGCGGCCTGCAGGGCGAGCGTCGAGTCCGCCGCATGCAGCGAGCCGACATGCTTGTGCGCAAGCCCGTTGCGGCTGCGGATGAAGACTTCCCAGAGCGGAACGTTCGGCGTGGCCATCTTGAGCGCTCCCTTATTCTGCGGCTTGCGCGAGCTGGCGGCTCTTGCGCTTCTCGGCATAGGCCATCGCGGCCTCGCGCACCCAGGCGCCTTCGTCATGCGCCTTGCGGCGCGCGGCGAGGCGATCGCGGTTGCAGGGGCCGTTGCCGGCAAGCACCTGCTTGAACTCGTCCCAGTCGATCGGGCTGTGCACCCAATTGCCGTTCTCGTTCTGCTTCATGCCGGGATCGGGAATCGTCAGCCCGAGGAATTCGGCCTGCGGCACGGTGGCGTCGATGAATTTCTGGCGCAGCTCGTCGTTGGAGAAGCGCTTGATTTTCCACTTGGTCGAGGTGTCGCTGTGCTGGCTGACCTGGTCCGGCGGCCCGAACATCATCAGCACCGGCCACCACCAGCGATCGAGCGCGTTCTGCGCCATCGCCTTCTGCTCCGCGGTGCCGCGGCACAGCGTCACCATGATCTCAAAACCCTGGCGCTGGTGGAACGACTCTTCCTTGCAGACGCGGATCATCGCGCGCGCATAGGGGCCGTAGGAGCAGCGGCACAATGGGATCTGGTTCATGATCGCCGCGCCGTCGACCAGCCAGCCGATGGTGCCGATATCGGCCCAGGTCAGCGTCGGATAATTGAAGATCGAGGAATATTTCGCCTTGCCCGAGAGCATCGCGTCGACGAGTTCTTCGCGCGAGGTGCCGAGCGTCTCGGCGGCGGCATAGAGATAGAGGCCGTGGCCGCATTCATCCTGCACCTTGGCGAGCAGCGCGGCCTTGCGGCGCAGCGACGGCGCACGGGTGATCCAGTTGCCTTCGGGCAGCATGCCGACGATTTCGGAATGGGCGTGCTGGGAAATCTGCCGGGTCAGCGTCTTGCGGTAGGCCGCGGGCATCCAGTCGTTCGGCTCGATACGCTCGTCGGCATCGATGCGCGCCTGGAACTGATTGGCACGGGCAACATCCTCGACGCCGCGATCGTCGCCGTCGGATGAGTTGAGCGCCTGCGTATACATGGCCGACCTCCCAGTGTGTTGTTAGGTGGAAACATATAACACAATTTTCTAAGCGCAAGATGTTTTTGTAATATATTCAGACGCCCTCAAACCGGCGCGCCACGGCCCCGTTGGGCTTCGGCAGCGGCCCGTCCTCGTTGGTTGCATGGTCGTCAAGCCATTGTTCCGACGGCGGAAGCAGCCCGCGATAGATCTCGCCGCAGAGTTTGCGGGCTGCCCTGCCCGGCCAATCCTTCGGCAACAACTGATACGGCAGCAGCGGATCGCGCAGCACGACCCGGCGATAGTGATGGATCAGCAGGATGCGCGCGGTAAAGGCGTCGGCATCGGTCAGCTTCTCGCCTCTGACGATCCAGCCGTGCAGCGGCTCGAACGTCTTCATGAACTTCAGATAGGCGTCCGCGGTGCGATCGAGCGGCCAGCTCTCGCTGAGCAACCTGCGCCCGCTGTCATCTTCCGCCGACACTTCGAGACGGATCGCGCGCGACGCCTCGCCCGGGATCGGCGCACCCGACGGCGCAAGCCATACGCCGGGCAGCGGGCTGCCGAAGCCGGCATTCTTCAACGCCTCGCGCGCAGCGTCGCGGTCCTCGGCATTGCCGATCAACAGCAGCTCGAAGCGGCCGGTCCAGTCCGACGGCGGCGGATCGTAGATGTGCCTGGTCGCGGTGTCGAAGGTCTGCCGGCCCTTCGCATTCAAGCGATAAAAGCTGTTGCGGCCGACCTTGCTGCGCTCGAGCCAGCCGTCGGCGGCGAGCCGCGACATCGCGGTGCGCACCACATTGCCGTCGATGTCGAGCGACTTGAAAAATTCCAGCAGCGTGCCGAGCCACACCGAGCCGCCGCGCGGCACGATGGAATCGCCGAACACGGTGATGATGATCGAGCCCGTGCGCGACGGTTCGCGCTTCAGCTGATCGACGATGCGGGCAAGCGGCTGTGGCATGCCCAACGCATAGCGCGTTTTGTCGATTCACGACAATGACACCGCAAACGTAGCCCGGATGGAGCGCAGCGAAATCCGGGGTGTTTCGTGCCGAGGTCCGTCCCGGATTGCGCTACGCTCCATCCGGGCTACGCGAATGCCGTGAGAAACGACTCGTGGAGACTCCCCCTCACCCGGATCGCATTACGCTTCGCTCATGCGCTCCGGCCTCTCCCCGCAAGCGGGACGAGGCAAGAAAGAAGCGCTACCTATTGGGATTCGGATAGACGAGGCTGCGCCAGCCGCTGCGATCGAACGGCGCCCACTCGCCATCCTTCTGCGCGAGGCGATCGGCGACCGCATACACGACGGCCGGATGATGACCCATGCCGCAATGGCTGCTCTCGACCTCGATGCTGTCGGTCATCGATGAGGCCTGCTCGCGGCAACCCTGCCAGGCGCAGACGCCGTCGGTGCGGCTGAAGATCGCGGTGGTCGGCACCGGCGGTGCGCTGGCGAGCGAGCCGCCGAAACGCTGGTCCTCTTCGTCGGCCCGGCGGCCGCTGGCCATCTCGTAGACGCGCCAGGCGTTGGTCGATCTCGGGCCCGCGGCAAACGGGCTGCCGAGGGTGATCACCTGGCGCACGCGCTCAGGCATCATCTTCGCGAGCTGGCGCGCATAGAGGCCGCCGAGACTCCAGCCGATCACCGAGACCTTGCGGCCGCTGGTCTCATTCATCTCCTGCAGCAGATCGACCATCCCGTCCTGCACGCCGGCGCGAAGCCCGAGGTTGCGGCCCTGGCGCCAGCCGCTGACGGCGTAGCCCTTGCTCTTTAGGAAGTCGCGCAGCGGGCGCGTGGACATGTCGGATGCAATCAGCCCGGGCAGCACCAGCACCGGATGCCCATCACCGCGCGGCGCGAGGCTCAGCAGCGGCAATGCACCAAGAAAGGCACCGAGCTCGTGAATGGCGCGGCCTTCCAGGAACATCAGCGTCCTGGACGGCGGGCGTAGCGTCTGCGCAGCAAGGGACATTTCAACTCCTCTTCCGGCACGACGTTTCGGCGGCCGGCATTGGGATCAACAGGATGGGTCAACAGGATTGACGCAAACCCGGCGGAATCGTTCCGCAACGCAACAATCAACCTTGAAAAGCTAGGGAACCGATCACTTTGGTGCAAGCGGCCCAGGTCACACTTGCCACAACTAAAGTGACCTCCGTGCCCAATCGGTCACAGCAGCCGCAGCACGTATTCCAGCGTGTAAAGCGCCAAACCGGCAAGCCCGCCGATCAGCGAGCCGTTGAAGCGGATGTATTGCAGGTCCTTGCCGACATTGACCTCGATCAAGGAGATCAGCTGCTCCATGTCCCAGCTCTTCATCTGGTCGGCGATGAAGGTCGAGACGCCGCTCTTCTGCTCGGCAACGACCGTGCGCAGAACCGCGACCAGGCCCTGGTTGATTTCGGCGCGCAGCTCGGCGTCGCCGTCGAGCGCATCGCCGGCCTCGACGAACATTCGTGCCAGCTGATGCTGCAGCACCTGCGACTCGCCCGAGGCACTGCGTTCGATGAAATCCTTGACGTTGGCCCAGATCGTGCGCCCGAGATTGGCGAGCTCCGGCCGCGCCATCAAATCGCGCTTGAGACCGTCGATGCGATCGGCGAACGCCTTGTCGTTGCCGAGCCGGTCGACGAACGACAGCAGCATGCGGTCGAACTCGCCGCGGAACGGATGCTGCGGATCGTTGCGCACCTCCTCGAAGAATTTCGTGGCCGAGGCGATGATCCGGTTCACCACGAACTTGTCGGCACGATAGAGCCTCAACAGCGTCGGCATCTCCGCGCGAACCTTGTCGCGGATCACGGCCATGGTCTCCTGCTGCGTCAGCGTCTGGTGCAGCACGCGCAGGATGTCGTCGAGCAGGCCGCCATGCTTGCCCTCCTGCACGAATCCGCGGAGCGCGCCGGCCGCAAGCGGCGCAAGGTCGATCGAGAGCACCTGCGTCGTGACGCGGCGGCTGATGAACTGCATCAGGCCCGAGCTCTCGGTCGCCGCAAACGCTTCGGGCAGCATCCGCAGCACGAAGCGGGCGAGATCCTCCGAACGTTTGCGGTCGCGCAGCCAGTCGGCAATGAAGCTGCCGAAATCGATCTCGCGCAGCTTGGCCTCTACGGGGCCGGATTCCAGGAAATTGTTCTCGATGAACTCGCCGAGCTTCTCGGCGATGCGCTCCTGGTTGCTCTGGATGATCGCGGTGTGCGGGATCGGCAGCCCCAGCGGCCGCTTGAACAGGGCGACAACGGCATACCAGTCGGCGAGCCCGCCGATGGTCGCGGCCTCGGCAAAGGCCGCGATGAAGCCGAACACGGGATGCACTCCCAGCAGCGCCTTCGAGGCGATGAAGATGATGAGGGTGGCCGCCAGCACGCCGGTCGCCAGCCACTTCACGCGCCGCAGCTCGGCCGCGCGTTCGGCATCGACAGGCGTTGCAATGAGGGCGGCGGGAAGGGTCATGGCGGCTTTCGAACGACGCGAGCTTACATAGATGCCGCACGCACAGGCGTCATCCTGAGGTGCGCGCACTTTGCGCGCCTCGAAGGATGGCCACAAGCACCGTCGCTCGCGGCCATCCTTCGAGGCTCGCCGAAGACGGCTCGCACCTCCAGCGACAACGGCAGAGCCGTTGCGCAGGGATGACGACCGTGAGGCAAAAAAGAAGGCCCGCAAAATGGCGGGCCTTCGAAAAGGGCAGTTGGTCAGTGCAGGCGCGATCAGGCGGTCTTGCTGTAGACCTTCGAGAAGTTGTCCTGCGCGGTCTTCGCACCGTCGGTGACGAGCTTGCCGAGATATTCGGTGGTGGCCTTCGCCCGCGAGACGAACAGTTCGCCGCGCGCACGGACCAGGTCCGACTGGATCTGGGCGGCTTCGCTCAGCGACTTGGCGGAAGCGAGCTTGTCGATGCCGGCGAAGAACGCCTCGGCGTCCTGGTAGAGCGCCTGCTGGATGTTGCGGCTGATCTTGGCGGCTTCGGTCACCGAACCGGCAACAGCGGTCTCGATCACGTTGGTCACCTTCTCGGAGCCGGCATACGCATCGGCGGCGCGGGTCTTGGCGGCCTCGGCCTGCTTCTTCACGAACTCACGAGCGGCTTCCGGAACTTCCATGTTCTGGAGCTTGGTGAACGCCTCGGTGACGGGCGCGAAGGCTTCCTTGACGCTGTTCAGCACGGAATTGGTTTCGGTGGTCATTGGGGTCTCTCCATCCTCAGGTTTGAGCTATGGGCTCACCCCGTCCGGTTTGGCCCGGGGCAGGACTGTTGTGTCACAATCCATGGTGCATCGCAACATCAATGTTGCGATGCGATATCACGAACACGTGAACAGGATAAAGATCCAGCAGATTGCCCAGGGAACCGGCAGTTTACGGTTTCTAATTACCACCAACCGCTTCGGACACCCCGTATGCCTCCATCTGCGCCCGGACTTGCGCCACGTTGTGCCCGAGCACGACGATGTCGTGGGTCTTGCCTTCGACGTCGCGGACATGATCGCGCAGCAGGGCCTCCGCCTTGAAGCCGAGGCTTTCGAACAGCGCGATCGCCGCCCGCTGGTCGACTGTCATCTGCACAGAGAACTTCTCCAACCCGGCACTGAGCGCGATGGCGAAGGTCTCCTGCGACAGTGCCCTGCCGACGCCCTGACCGCGCACGTCAAGCGAGACCACCATCCGGATCTCGCCGACATGCGGCGACCAGGAATGCGGATCGCGCACCAGGGTGCCGCAGCCGACCACCTTGCCGTCCTTGATCGCGAGCAGGCTCGTGATGTCGCCGCGCTCGATCTCGTTGATCCAGGCCGACAGCACCTTCGGCTGGCTGATGTTGCGCGGCAGGAACAGCAGATCATGTGTCGGCAGTTCTTGCGCGAAGGCCAGCACGGCGGCCTCGTCGGCCCGCTTCATCAGGCGAAACTCGATGTCGCCCGCCTCGGTCTTGACGTGGCGCGGATAGGAACGTTGTTCGGTCATGTCGATCTCTCTCAAGTCGACCCTTCTTAGGTCGATCTTTTGCCCAACCAGGAGTCCAGTTTCGGCCACAGCCGCTTGATTGCATTGGCGCCGGCGACCAGCGAGACGTGACCGCCTTTCAGCATCACCTCTTCCTTGTCCTCGGAGCCGATCTTGGTGATGAGGTGCTTTGCCGCATCATACGGCACGATGTGGTCGTGCTCGGCGACCGCGTGCAGGATCGGCACCTTGATGTCGGCGAGCCTGGCGGCGCGGCCGCCGACCGTCATGGTGTCGTTGTAGAGCTTGTTGTCCCACATCAGGTCCTTGGTGATGGCGCGGAAATATTCGCCCGCGAGCGGCAGCGTGTCGGTCGCCCAGCGATCGAACATCCGGTACGACTTGACGAACTCGTCGTTCCAGATGTTGTCCCAGAGCTGGATCTGGCCGACGACGCGCGCGGCCGGCCGCAGCATGTCGAACGATTGCAGGATCAGTTCGGGCGGCATGTTGCCGGTGCTGTCGATCAGGCGGTCGACGTCGAAGTAGCGGCGGTCGGCGAAATTCGAGAACAGCTTCATCTCGCGGAAATCGATCGGCGTGGTGAAGCAGATCAAATTCTTCATCGGCCCGTCGTTGAAGATCGAGCCATAGAGCAGCGACAATACGCCGCCGAAGCAATAGCCGATCACGGAGACGTCCTTTTCACCGGAGTCCTGCTGCACGCGGCGGACCGATTCCGGGATGAAGTCGAGGACGTAGTCCTCCATGCGCAGCGATTTCTCTTCGGGCTTGGGCGCGGTCCAGTCCAGCATGTAGACGTCGAAGCCGCGCTTCAGCAGGAATTCGATGAAGCTCTGCCCCGGCACCAGATCGAGGATATAGCCGCGGTTGGTGGTCGCCATCACGATCAGGACCGGCACGCGATAGACTTCGTCGGCCTGCGGCCGGTAATGATAGAGGTTCATGGTGCCGCGCGAATACAGCACGTCCTTCGGCGTCGAACCGAGCTCGGGGCCGGAGTTCGAGAAGTACTCGACGCCCTTGATGCTGCGCTGGATCGCGCGCTGCACCTCGGACTGTACCCGCTCGGAGATCGAGGCGAAATCAAATCCGGTGGGAGCATTCATTTGCCGCCTCCCTCCGACGGCGGGCGCCTGGTGCGCGGCGGCCGCGGCGCTGCGCCGTGGCCGTCGTCCGGCGCCAGCGAATTGTGATGCACCTGCTGCAGCAGCGTCTTGATCTCGTTGAGCTGGTTCTCCATCGACTGCAGACGCTCGGCCATGCCGACGAGCTGCGCACGGCTCGGCAGGTTCATCGCCAGCAGATACTTCTCCATCAGCTCGCCGAGTTGCTTTTGCGCACCCGCCGCTGCGCTGCCGGCCTGATTCATCACCTTCGAAAATTCAGGCGAGGCCATCAACTGGTTGCCGAAGGAGTTGAACCCCTTCTCCATCTCGCCAATCATCGCCTGCCAGATCACGGCAGGGTCGTTGCCCTTGTCGGCCATGCGGCCCTCCTCCATACCAATCTCGAGCGCTTGTCGCGCTTCCACTTGTTTGTGCCATACGACACTGTTGCCGTTGATCGGTCAACTGCGCGGCGCGCCCAGCGCCGTCGAAGCTCTTCTGCGCTGCGTCAATCCATGGCAGCATGCAGCTTCCTGACCGCGAATCCAGGAGAGGACGCCCGTGACCACACTCGCCCATCAGTTGCCGCAACTAACCCGCGCCAACGGCATAGACATCTGCTACGAGACATTTGGCGATGCGAGTGCGGAGCCGCTGCTTCTGATCATGGGCCTCGGCGCCCAGATGATCCATTGGGACGACGAATTTTGTCGCCGGCTTGCCGCGCGCGGCTTTCGCGTGATCCGGTTCGACAACAGGGATATCGGCAAGTCCTCCCGGATGAGCGGCGGCAAGCGGCTGACCGCGCTCGAGCTGCTCAAGCTGCGCTTCCTGAAGATTCCGGTCGCAGCGCCCTACCGGCTTGCCGACATGGCGCGCGACACGATCGGATTGATGGATGCGCTCGGCATCCGCAAAGCGCATCTGGTCGGCGCCTCGATGGGCGGCATGATCGCGCAGGAGGTTGCCATCACCTTTCCGGAACGCGTGCTCTCGCTGACCTCGATCATGTCGACCACGGGCAATCCGAAGATACCGGGTCCGACCCGCGAGGCCACCGCGGTGCTGATGGCGCCGCCGCCGAAGAGCAAGGAGGAGTACTTCGTGCGTTTCGGCCAGACCTGGAAGGTGTTGCGCAACGGTTCGTTCCCGGAGGATGAGGCGCTGGACCCGGAACGCGCGCGGCGCACCTTTGAGCGCGGTCTCAATCCGGAGGGCGTCGGCCGCCAGCTCCGCGCCATCCTCGCCTCAGGCAGCCGCAAGGAGCGCCTGCGCAGCGTCAAGGCGCCGACACTGGTGATCCATGGCACCGTCGATCCGCTGGTGCATCCCGAAGGCGGCAAGGACACCGCGGCCTCGATCCCCGGCGCAAAGCTCCTGATGGTCGAGGGCATGGGCCATGCGCTACCGATCCCGATGTGGCCGCAGATCATCGACGCGATCGACAAGCACGCGCATGGGGCGGCAGTGAAGGCGGCGTGAGGCCCGAGCGTTTTCGAGCGAAGTGGATACCGGTTCGCGTCAAGAAAACGCGTCAAAACAAGAATCCAGAGCCCGTTCCGGTGAACGGGGCTCTAGTATCTCCCGGTAACCATGTGAGCCGGGGGTGCGTTCTTTCGGGCCCGGCATGGAGGCTGTAGAGAGCGCCATGCAGCGCGCGGGTCGCGCGCCATCAGCCTCGGGAGTCACCAGATGAAGACCATCCTCCGGCCGCGGACAGCCGTTGCCGCCTTCTTCCTCGCGCTCGCGTCCTCCGCCGCGATGGCCGCGACCAGCGAAGCGCAGCAGGAAGCCAACCGCAAGGCGGTGCTGGCCTTCTACGAGATGGGGCTGAACCAGAAGGACGCCGACGCGGCGCTCGCCTATGTCGGCAACCGCTATGTGCAGCACAATCCCGGCGCGGCCGACGGCCCCGAAGGCTTCCGCAAGTTCATCGGCTTCCTGCGCGAGAAGTTTCCGAACTCGCACAGCGAGATCAAGCGCTCGTTCGTCGACGGCGACTACGTGATCCTGCACGTCCATGCGGTGCGCGAACCCGGCACCCGCGGCAACGCGATCGTCGACATCTTCAAGCTCGAGGACGGCAAGATCGTCGAGCATTGGGACGTGGTGCAGCCCGTTCCGGAAAATCCGGCGAACAACAACACGATGTTCTGAGGCTCCAAGAGCACGGGCGATGGCGAGACAAAAGTCCGACGTCGCCCTTGCGAAATCCAAAACGACGCGTCGTCGTTAGTCCCGTCATCCTGAGGAGCGCGAAGCGCGTCTCGAAGGATCGACGGCCCGGCTGGTGGCCGTCGACCCTTCGAGACGCGCGCAAGGGCGCGCTCCTCAGGGTGACGGGTTGAGGACGTGGGTCACGTGGCCGGACCTACCGGCTGCGGCCGAGCCAGCGCTGTGTCGGGAACAGTTGCACCTGCCAGCGCCGCGCCGCCGCGCCCCACACGCCCCTCGGCATGAACAGCATGATCAGGATGGCGAGCGTGCCGAGCACGACCAGATACA
The DNA here is from genome assembly GCF_042258615.1 of Bradyrhizobium sp. Pha-3. Classification (GTDB taxonomy): domain Bacteria; phylum Pseudomonadota; class Alphaproteobacteria; order Rhizobiales; family Xanthobacteraceae; genus Bradyrhizobium. The sequence goes on from NZ_CP170152.1 coordinate 6,646,189, forward strand.
GGCTGCCATACTGGGCGAGCCAGGTGACGAGCCCCCACAGCAGGAGCACGCCGACCATCGGGCCTTCGATGGTGCGCACACCGCCGATCACGACGATGAAGATGACATAGGCGGTCCAGTCGGTGACGCTGAAGGCAGCGTCCGGCGAGATGCGCGCCTTCTGCAGATAAACCACCGCGCCGACCATGCCGGTGGCGAAGGCGACCGCAATCCAAAGCAGATGGCGAATCCGCGCGGTGCGGACGCCGACGCTGCGCGCCGCCGCCGCGTTGTCGCGGCTTGCCGCCAGCGCGAGGCCATGGCGCGAACGGATGAACGCGTAGATGCCGAGCGTGACCAGCACGGCGAGCAGCAGCGCCAGCCAGTAGACCAGCACGTCGCGCGCGGCCGCCGGACGCAGGCCGAGCAGCGCCTGCACCGCCTTCAGCCCGACCATCTGCGACAATTCGCTCGGCGAGATCGACATCCCGGTGCCGCCGCCGAGCGACTTGAACTGGGCGCAGATCAGCCGCAGCGCTTCGGCAGCAACCCAGCTGCCGATCGCGAAATAAGGCCCCTCCAGCCGGAACAGCAGCGGGCCGAGCACCGCCGCGATCAGCGCCGCGAACAGCCCGGCCAGCGGGATCGCCGCAACGGGATCGAGCCCGGCCATCACGATGCCGGCGAACAGCGCATAGGCGCCGAGCCCGACAAACGCCTGCTGCCCGACCGACACCAACCCGCCCCACCCGGCCAGCACGTTCCAGAGCTGCGCCAGCGTCAGCATGGTGAAGACGAAGATCAGATCCTGAATCAGGTTACGTGATGCGATCGCCGGCAGCGCGGCGAGCACCACGACCAGCGCGATGCCGGCCACGGCCGCAACGCGCGACAACCGCGTGCCGACCCGAACTTGCCACACCGGCGCCTCTACCGCGCGCTCCTCCCGGCTTGCCGGGATATTGATGCTCTCGACGCTCATGTCCGCCTCGCCGGGAAAAGACCGCGCGGCCGCACCATCAGCACGGCAAGGAAGGTGAGATGGCCGGCCAGGATCTGCCACTCCGGATTGATCCGCCCGCCGATCGCCTGTGCGAGCCCGAGCACGATGCCGCCTGCCAGCGTCCCCCACAGGCTGCCGAGGCCGCCGATGATCACGGCCTCGAACGCATAGAGCAGCCGCGCCGGGCCGATCGACGGATCGAAGCTGGCGCGGATGCCGAACACGATAGCCGCAATCACCGACACCGCGAGCGAGAGCCCGACCGCGATCGCATAGACATTGCGCTCGTTGACGCCCATCAACTGCGCGATCGCGGGATTGTCGGCGGTGGCGCGGAAGGCGCGGCCAAGCGAGGTGCGATAGAAAATGAGCTGCAGCAGCGCGACGGCGGCGATCGCCGTCACCAGCGCGGTCAGCGGCGCCAGCCCGACGCTCAGGCCAGGAGCCAGCGTCACCGACGAGGATTCGAAGGCGCCTGCCTGCAGCCGGCGGCTATCCGCGCCGTAGCCGAGCAGCAGTCCGTTCTGGATCACGATCGACAGACCGAAGGTGACGAGCAGCGGCGGCAGGATGTCGTCGCCGAGCACCCGCTCCAGCACCAGCCGCTGCAGCACGAAGCCGAGTACGAACATCGTCACGACGACCAGCAAGGATGCAGCCGCAAGCGGCAGGCCGAGCGCCGTGGTGGCGCTGAGCACCAGATAGGCCGCGAGCAGGATCAGATCGCCATGCGCCAGATTGACGAGGCGCATGATGCCGAAGATCAGCGACAGGCCGAGCGCGAACAGCGCATAGACGCCGCCGAGCAGTACGCCCTCGATGATGGTATCGAACCCGCTCATGGCTCCCTCATGCTCCGAAATAGGCTGCGCGGATCGTGTCCTGATCCACATCCTTGGGCCGCCCGCTCAGCGTGACCCGACCTTCCTGCAGGCAATAGAACCGGTCGGCGGCCCGCAGCGCGCGGGCGATGTCCTGCTCGACCAGCACGACCGCGGTGCCGCCCGAACGGATCTGCGGCAGCATGCGGTAGATGTCCTCCACCACGATCGGCGCGAGGCCGAGGCTGATCTCGTCGCACAGCAAAACCGACGGATTGGACATCAGCGCGCGGCCGATCGCGACCATCTGCTGCTGACCGCCCGACAGCGCCGTGACGGCGCCGCGCCGCCGCTCCTTCAGCACCGGGAACATGCGATAGACCGCCGCGAGATCCCACGGCGCGCTGCGTTCGCCGCCATAAGCGCCGATCAAGAGGTTCTCCTCGACGCTGAGCGAGGGAAACAGCTGGCGGCCCTCGGGGACCAGCGCAAGCCCGAGCCGCACGATGCTGGCGGCGGATGCATTGCCGATCGCCCGCCCGCCGAGGCGGATGGCGTCGGGACGGTTCTTCACGAGCCCGGCCAGCGACTTCAGCATGGTCGATTTGCCGGCGCCGTTGGCACCGATCACCGCGACCGCCTCGCCCTCGGCCAATTCGAAATCGATGCCGAACAGCGCCTGGAAGTCGCCATAGAATGCATCGAGCGCCGTAACGTTGAGCAGCGCAGTCATGCCGGCACTCCCATGTAGATGGTCTCGACCTCGCGCGAGCGCATCACCTCGGCCGGCACGCCTTGCGCCACCACCTTGCCGAAGTTCAGCACGACCAGCCGCTGCACCACCGCGAGCAGCGCGTGCACCACATGCTCGATCCAGATGATGCCGACACCTTCGGCATGGATGATGCGGATGGTCTCGACCAGCTCATGACATTCGGCATCGGTGAGACCGCCTGCGATCTCGTCGAGCAGCAGCGTGCGCGGCCTGGTGGCCAGCGCCCGCGCCAGCTCGAGCCGCTTGCGATCGAGCAGCGGCAGGCTGCCGGCGAGCCGATTGGCCTTGGCCTCGAGGCCGGTCAGATCAAGCATGCGGCCGCAATGCTGGACCGCATCAGCCTCCGAGAGGCCGCCGCCGAATTGGGCGGCGACCGCGAGGTTCTCGAACACCGAGAGGTGATCGAACGGCTGCGGAATCTGGAACGAGCGCCCGATGCCCGCCCGGCAGCGTGCCTCAGGGGCGAGAGCCGTGACGTCGACGCCATCGAGAACGATGCGGCCGGCATCCGGCCGCAGCAGCCCGGTGATCAGGTTGAACAGCGTCGATTTGCCGGCGCCGTTCGGCCCGATCACGCCCAGCGCCTCGCCGGACGCAAGCGTCAGGTCAATCGCATCGGCAACGACTATGGCGCCGAACCTCTTCGAGACGGCATGGAGTTCGAGCATGGTCGCTCACCGCATCCATTTGCTTCGAGGAGATGCGCGCGTGGCCCGCGCATCTCCGATGAACAATTCGTCCGGAACGCGCTTGCTAGCTCAACGCCTGCATGTCGCCGCCGAGCGGAATCTGCGGCGCCAGCTTGTTGTCCGTGATCACCATGTCGTATTTGTCGCCGTTGAGCCGCCATTGGCCGCCGACCAGCGGCGTCTTGGCGATGTTCTTCGCGGCAAACGGCGGCACTGCGCTGGAGCCGAACGCGACCTGGCCCACGATCGTATCGAGCTTGGTTGCTCCGATCGCCTTCGCCAGCGCCGCACCGTCGCTCGGGTCGCTGGAGCGCTTGATGGCGTCGATCGCGACCTCGAACAGCGAATGCACGAAGCCGATCGGTTGGGTCCATTGCTTGCCGGAGGCCTGCTCATATCCCTTGGCAAGATCGGCCGCGCTGACGCCGCTGAGGCTCGACTTGTAGGGATGCGTCGGCGTCCACCAGACCTCGGTGGAGATGTTGTTGCCACCCTTGCCCAGCGCCTGCACCGACGCCGGGAACAGCAACGCCTTGGCGACCGACACGACCTTCGGCTTCAGCCCCTTCTGCCGCGCCTGGTTCCAGAACGTGGTGAAGTCGGGCGGGATGATCACGCCGGTGACGATCTCGGCATCGGCGCCGCGGAAGGCGGCGATCTGCGAGCTGAAATCGTCGGTAAGATTCTGGAAGCGGCCGGGATCGGTGAGCTTGAAACCCTGCTTGGCCATGACAGGCGGAAAGCCGATCGTCGCGTCACCCCAGGCGTTGCCATCGGCATCGTTCGGAAACAGCGCGCCGACCGATTTGTTGGTCGCGACCTGGCTCCACATGCTGGTGAAGACGCCGATCACGTCCTCTAGGCCCCAGAAATAGTGGAAGGTGTAGTCGAACGGCTTCCAGCTCTTGGGATCGCCGGGGTTGGCCTGCCGGCCGATGAAATTGGTCTGCCACGGCGCGACGGTCGAGATGCACGGCACCTGCTCGAGCTCGCATTGCGTCGCCACCGGATTGTTGGTCTCGGGCGTGGCGCCGACCACGATCAGGCTGACATTGTCGCGGGTGATCAGTTCCTTGGCGACTTCGGCGGCGCGGTTCGGATTCGACTGGCTGTCCTTGGTCACCACTTCGACCGGATAGGTCTGCGATCCGACCTTGACGCCGTCCTTGATGAATTTTCGGAATTCGCCGAGCACGAAATCGTCGGCTTCGGCGAAGGCAGCCAATGGTCCGCTCTTCGGCGAGACATAGCCGATCTTGATCGGCTTGTTGGCCGCGCGCACGGCCGGCGCGAACAATGTGGTCGTTCCCGCGGCGGCGAACCCACCGGCGATGCCCTGCAGCACGCGGCGGCGATCGAAAGACATGACGTTCAAATGGTGCTTGGTCATTTTTCCCTCCCTTGAGGCAAGCCGGTTTTCAGGCCGGCTGCCGTTTATCTGTTCTGAAAAATTACCGGCGTCGCGCCGCATCACGCCGCGGCGACGGACTTCGCCTGCGCCTTGGCGCTGCGGCCGAGGATCTGGCCAAACACATCGAGCAGCACATCGGTGGCGTCAGCCGCCGCCTCTTTGGCGCGCCAGGCGACATACATGTCGGGCCGCACCAGCACGCAGCCGTCCTCGTCGACCTCGCTCTGGCGGTACCAGTCCGCATAAATATCCAGCGCATCGCAGCCCTGCGGGCCGATGGTCACGACGTCGACCGGCAGGCCGTAGGCGTTCTCGACCGCGGCTGCGGCCGCCTTCCAGCCGTCGCCGCCGATCCCGGTGAGCAGCGTGAAGCGGCCCTTGCCGGTGAGATCGAGCGTCGACTTCCGCTCGCCCTGATGCTCGACCCAGACATGCGGCAGGTGCGCGCCGGGCCAGGTGGTGGCCTGATAGTAAAGCTCGTGATCTCGGGTGAACGCCGGCATCGGCGTGCCATCGGACACCACGGCGGTCGACCCGTAGCGCTGGTTCATCTCGACGCCGTGGCAGTTGAACTCGTAGCTCTTGTTGGCGATGGCCTCATAGAGTTTCTTGCGGCGCGCCTTGCCCTCGGCGGTCGGCGCCTTGCGCGCGGCGATCGCCTTGCGCGCCTCAGCCGGGTCGGTCGAAGCCACGAGTCCCACCGCCTCGAAGATCGGCGGGAAGTCGCCGATGCTCTTGTTGGCGCGGGTCACGATCTGCTTGCCGACCGGCTGGCGTTCGGCCGAATAGGTCTCGAGCAGCGACGGCGCTGCGTGGCCCTCGAGCACCAGCTTCAGCTTCCAGCACAGATTGAAGGAATCCTGGATCGAGGTATTGGAACCGAGGCCGTTGGTCGGCGGATGGCGGTGCACGGCGTCGCCGACGCAGAACACGCGGCCCGACGAATAGTGGCCGGCATACATCTCGTTCACGGTCCAGGTCGAGGTGGAGCGCACCTTGACCTCGAGCGTCTCGTCTCCGACGAGATTGCGCACGATCGAGATCGCTTCATCATTGGTGAGCTTGCGCTCGCCCTGCTCGATGTCGTAGCCCCAGATGATCAGCCACTCGTTCCATGGCCGCACCATGCGGATCAGGCCGGCACCAATGCCGCCGATCTCAGCGCCGGGCTGCAGCACCCAGTACAGCACGCTCGGCCGGTGCGCGACGTACTTGCTCAAATCCGCCTGCACGATGATGTTCATGCTGCCGGCGCGGCCCATCTGGCCTTCCATCGGCAGTCCGATCACTTCGGCGACCCGGCTGCGGCCGCCGTCGGCGCCGATCAGATATTTGGCGCGGATCTGATAGGTCTCGCCGGACAGGCGATCCTTCACCGTCGCCGTGACGCCGTCGGCATCCTGCACCAGGTCGACGAACTCGGTGTTGAAGCGCAGCGAGGTGCCGCGCTGGCCCGCGGCCTCGATCAGGATCGGCTCGAGGAAATTCTGCGGCAGGTCGCAGATGCGCGCGGGACTGGCGAGATCGTAGTCCGCCTTGCGCGAGGGATGATTGCCCCAGGAGTAGAGCCGGCCGAACTCCTCGCCGGCGAGGCTCTCGCAGAACACGTTGTTGGCCATCAGGTGCTGCGGCACGGCCTGCGCCACGGCTTTCTCCTCGAGGCCAAGATCGCGCAGCACCTCCATCGCACGCTGGTTGCTGATGTGGGCCCGCGGCGTGTCGGCCAGCCAGCCATATTTGGTCACCAGGATGTGCTTGATGCCGTACGTGCCGAGCAGCGCCGCCGCCGTCGCGCCGGCCGGGCCACTGCCGACGATAAGGACGTCGGTCTCGATCGGTTTGCTGGTCATGGTCCTCTCCCTGATCGTGTTGTTGGCTTTGATCGCTATTCCGCGGCCATCATCGGCTGCGGCACCAGGCCTGCGCCCGGCTTCATCTGGAAGTCGTAGGTCATCAGGTGCCATTGGCCGGAGACCGGCTCGCCGTTCGGCAGCGCGGGCTCATTGCGCGGCTCGACGCGCGCAATCAGCTCGTCCTTGACGCCGAACACCACGTCGCTGCGCAGATATTCGTCGCCATCGAGGAAGACGTGGGTGATCAGCGGCTCATAGCCCTCGGCCTTGACCAGGAAATGCACATGCGCCGGCCGCATCGGATGGCGCTGCGTGGCGGTGATGAGATCACCGACCGGACCATCGGTCGGGATCGGATAGCTGCACGGCAGGATGGTGCGGAAGGAGAAACGGCCGTCGGCATCGGTGACGAAGCGCGCGCGCAGCGATGGGCCGTGCGTCGCATAGTCCGCCTTCTGCGAATCGTAGAAGCCGTCGTCGTCGGCGTGCCAGACGTCGATCTCGGCACCGGCGAGCGGTTGACCGGCCAGGTCGGTGACGCGGCTCTGCACGAACATCACTTCACCGTCGATCCCCTCCGAGATGTTGGCGCCGTGCGGCGTGACGCGGTGCTCACCGACATAGAACGGGCCGAGCACCGTGGTCTCGGTCGCGCCCTCGCGCTCGCGGTGATTGACGGCATCGACCAGCATCGAGACGCCGAGCACGTCGGAGAGCAGGATGAACTCCTGGCGCAGCGGCGTGCAGGTCTGGCCGGTGCGGGTCAGGAATTCGATCGCCTGATTCCATTCCTCGAAGGTGAGCTCGGTGCGGCGCACCAGATCGTGCAGCGACTTGACCGTCTCCTCGATGAGGAACTTCAGCCGCTCGTTCGGCGTGTTGGCGAAGCTGCGAAGTACCTCGTCGGTGAGGTCATGCTCGTTGAAATTGGCCATCGTGTTGTCCTTTGATCTTGAGATGTCAGTGCTGCACGGGCGCATCGCCGCGCCAGGCTGCCACGATCAATTGCTCGATCGGGGCGCGGTCGATCGGTCTGGGGTTGGCATAGGGATTGCGCACCGCCATCTCCGCGGCGCGTGCGATGCCGTCCTCGGGCATTCCGATGTCGGAAAGCGCGCGCGGCAGTCCGAGTTGCCGGGCAAGATCAAACAGGCCCTGCGGTGCATTGGCGCTGTGCAACGCGCGCGCCACGCGGGTCATGGCCTCCGCCGCCGCGGCGGCGTTGTAGGCAGCGGCATGGGGCAGCACGATCGCGTGGGTTTCCGCATGCGGCAGGTTGAACATCCCGCCCAACACGTGGCAGAGCTTGTGGTGCAGCGACATCCCGACCGCGCCGAGACAGACACCGCACAGCCAGGCGCCATAGAGCGCGTCGCGGCGGGCACCGGGATCGGCCGGCGCCGCCATGATGCGCGGCAATGCGCGGGCGAGCGCGGCGATGCCCTCCTCCGCCATCAGCGACGTCAGCGGATTGGCCTCAGGCGCATAAAGCGCCTCGACGGCGTGGGCGATCGCATTCATGCCGCTGGCGGCAGAGATATGCGGCGGCAGGCTGACGGTGAGATCGACGTCGTAGATGACGGTGTCCGGCACCAGATCCTGGGAATGCTGCGTGGTCTTGATGCCGTTGCTGGTTTCGCCAAGGATCGGCGTCATCTCGGAGCCGGCATAGGTGGTCGGGACAGCGATATGCGGCAGCCCGGTGCGCAGCGACAGCGCCTTGCCGAGCCCGACGGTCGAGCCGCCGCCGATCGCGACCAGCCCGTCGATGTCGCGGGACTCGACGATGCGAAGCGCCTCGTTGGTCACCTCGACCGGCGTATGCATGCGCGCGCCGGCAAACAGCCCCGCGAGCCGGTCGCCGAGGCCGGCGCCGAGCCGGCGCCCGAGATCCTGCTGCTCGCTTGTGGTCAGCACCAGCGCCCGCTTGATGCCAAGGCGCTCGCTCTCCTCGCCAAGCCGCGCCGAGGTGCCGGCGCCGAACACCACGCGATATTGCTGCGAGCAGTATGCAAATGTGCCGCTGCCGGCATCTCCGGCCGCCACGACGGGCGGGCGTACGGCATCAGGCACTGCGATGCTCATGGCATTTCTCCCAAGCCGGCGAACCGGCAATCTCGTCTTGTTGGGAGAAAGCTAGCGGCGGGCGGCCACGGCGGGCCTGCACGAAACCGGAGAAAATCTGCACGAAACCGGAAAAATCATCCGCGGGCTCGGGCTGGCGCCGTCGGCAGCTAGTGGCTGCGCCGGTAACGCCCCGGCGTCACGCCGGTGAAGCGGCGGAACATGCGCGTAAAATGCTCCTGATGGGAGAACCCGCAGGCCAGCGCGATGTCCGCCAGGCTTTGCGTCTCGTCGGCGAGCAGCGCCCTGGCGCGCTCGATGCGCAGATTGAGCACGTATTGGTAGGGCGAGATGCCGCTGGTCGCCTTGAACAGGCGCACGAAATATTCGGTGCTGCGGCCGCACAATTCTGCCAGTTGGTCGAGCCGGATATCGGTATCGAGGTTGGTGTCGACGAACTCGCGGATGCGCGCCATCTGCCGGTTGCTGAGCAGGTTCGGATGCTTGCCGGCCTCCACGCTCGGCTTGTGGAAATTGATCGCGACGAAGCGGTTGGCGATCGCCTGCGCGATCGGATCGACGAACAGCGACGAGGCCGGCAGGCCGTTGGTGATGGTGTCGCCGATCGCCGCGGCGAGATGCTCCAGCACGGCATCCTGATCGCCGAGCATCGGCGCGAGCCCGCCGATCAGGCTCGCCGCCCCGTCCCGGCCCGCGAACAGGTCGGAGCGCAGATAGATGTGAGTGGATTCCAGCGCCTCGCGCAGCACCACGTTGCAGGTGTGCCCAGCCGGCAGGAAGAACACCCCGCCACGCGGGATCTGCCGCGCAACCGACTTGCCGTCCATCACATAGGTGATCTCGACCGGGCCACCCCGATGCAGCACCATCAGATTGTCTGACAGCGCGTGGAAGTGCCCGTCAAACGGCCGCTCGCGCTGGACCGAGGCATACGCCGTCGACCAGCCGAGCCCTTCGCTCGAGCCGCGGAATTCGGCCTGGAAACGGTCCAGGATCCCGTGCGTCTCCTGCACCCCAAAATTCGACGTCGGCTGCATCAGACAGACCAAGGACTCGAGGCTTCGGTGCTTTCGAGTGAAACCCAACGGCCTTCGATTTTCAACACAATCGAACCGAATGGCGCTCCCGGCGGCCTTGCTGCGTCGCAATAGCGGCGCCTGCTACTCCTTGGCCGCGATCCAGATCACGTGGCGCACGCCGCGGCCACGGCCCGTGGCGCGGACGGCAACCTCGTTGACGGCGAATCCGGCCCGGGACAGCGATTTCGGGAACTTGGCATTTGGCCCGGACGACCAGACGGCGAGCACGCCGCCGCGCCGCAACGCGGTGTGTGCCATCTTGAGTCCCGAGGCGTCGTACAGCGCGTCGTTGGCCTTGCGGGTCAGGCCTTCCGGACCGTTATCGACGTCAAGGAGAATGGCATCGTAGGTGCGCGGATTGCGCTCGATCACATCGGCGACATCCACCTCCTCGATGCGCACGCGCGGATCGCTCAGGCTGTCGCCGAAGATCTCCGCCATCGGGCCTCTCGCCCAGGCAACGACTGCCGGCACCAGTTCGGCCACCACGATCTGCGCCTCGCGTCCAAGCACCGCGAGCGCCGCCCGCAGCGTGAAGCCCATGCCGAGGCCGCCGATGAGAAAATGCGGCCTTGCGACCTTCTCGATCCGCTTCGCAGCGAGCGTCGCCAGCGCCGCTTCCGAGCCCGACAGGCGGCTGTTCATCAGCTCGTTGGTGCCGAGCATGATCGAGAATTCCCGGCCGCGCCGCATCAGGCGCAATTCGCCTTCGGTGCCGGGGATGCGCGCGGTATCGATCTTTTCCCAGGGAATCATGCGGCGGCTTGTAACATGGGCGGCACCTTCGCCGTAGCCCGGATGGAGCGCAGCGAAATCCGGGACCGTGTCATACGCGGGTCGACTGGCCCCGGATTGCGCTTCGCTCCATCCGGGCTACGAGGGCGCGAGGTTAGCCTCCGGCCCAGACGTCGAGCACGTAGCGGTTCCTGGTGCCCATTTCCTCGATCCAGCGCGCGGCCGCATCAGTGTCGGCACCGGTGCGCTCGCGATAGATCGATATCAGGGTCGCCTTGACGTCGGGCTCCATCCTGCCGCCATCGCCGCAGACATAGACGATCGCGCCCTTCTCGATCAGCTCCCAGACCCGATCCTTCTGCGCGGCGACGAGATGCTGCACATAGGTCTTCGGCCCATTGGCGCGCGAGAAGGCGGTGTGGAGTTCCCCGACGCCATCGGCCGCGAATGCCTTCAGCTCATCCGCATAGATGAAGTCCTGCTCCGGATGACGGCAGCCGAAGAACAGCATTGCGGGACCCAGCGTCGCGCCCTGCGCCTTGCGCGCGGCGCGCTCCTGCAGGAAGCCGCGGAACGGCGCGAGCCCGGTGCCCGGCCCGATCATGATGATCGGCAGGGCGTTGTCGTCAGGCAGGCGAAAGCCTGCCTTGGTCTCCTTGATCGTGGCGTGAACGGTGTCGCCGGCGCGGCGGCGCGCCAGATAGTTCGAGCAGACCCCCTTGTAGATGCCGCGTCCCGAACTCGCAGGCGCCTCTACGACACCGACGGTGACGCTGCAGCGCTGCGCTTCGCCCGCCGGAGACGACGAGATCGAGTAATAGCGCGGCGCCAGCAGCGACAGCATTTCGAGGTAGCGATGGAACGGCAGCTCGCAGGCCGGATGTTCCTCGAGCAGATCGAACACCGATTTGCGCCTGGCCAGCACCTCGGTGCGATAGCGCGCAGCTGAGGCCTCGTCGTCGCCGACATAGGCCAACAGCTTCGGCTTGGTCACCGGGCAGCGCGTGTGCTCGGCCATGATCTGGATCTGCTTGCGGGTCGCAACCTGCTGCAGCTCGACGAACTCGGTGAGCAGCCGCCCGACCGACACGGCATTGCCGACCGGCAGTTGCGCGCGGCGGCCTTCCGAGACCTGCAGCCGGATCTGGTCGGCCGGCAGGAAGCCGAACCGGCGCGCGACGGAATCGACCAGGGTCGGATCGTTGCGCGGCACCACGCTGAGATGATCGCCGACGCGATACTTCAGGTTTGCCGGCAGCTCGACTTCGATATGCCGGGTCGAGCGCTCCGACGGATGGGCACCTTCCTTGTTCTGCAGCTCGTTGTTGGCGAGCACCTTCATCGGCACCGCGCCGCCTTGCGTCACGATGGTGTTGACCGCGCCCTGCGCCACCGGCTCGATTGCGTAGAGCGGCTCGTCCTCGGCGGTGCGGGTGAAATTCCAGTCGATGCCGAATTCCTTGGTCGCGACCTTCGCGGCCTCCGGGAACCATTTCTGGAACTGGCCGTCGAGATCGCTGCGCGCATCGCCCTCGCCGCGCGGATGGACCGCGCGGGCGCCATGCCTGGTCAATTGCTCGTCGATGAAGCGCGGCACCGACTGGTAAGTCGCCGCCCAATCGCTGTTGCCGCAGCCGAACACCGCGTAGCGCACCTTGGCGAAGGCGTCCTCCGGCAGATCGGTCTCAAGCCATTTGACGAATTGCGTCGCATTGTCGGGCGCCGCGCCGTTGTAGGAGGCGCAGATGATCAGGACGCCGCCTTCTTCCGGCAGCTTGCCGACATAGTCGTCCAGCGGACCGAGCCGCACCGCGAAACCATTGATCTCGGACAGATCGGCCATGCGGGTCGCCAGCTCCTCGGCCGAGCCGAGGTTGGAGCCGTAGAGCACCAGCATCGGCGTGTTGTGGCCGGGACGCGTGGTCGGCGCGCGTGGTGCCTTCGGCGCGGCCGCAACCGCGCCCGTGCTGCCGGTGAACGCGCCGCGATCCCTGTCGTCGCGCGGCCGCACCTTGATCCTGAAACCGTCGGGCTTGACGGTCAGCGTCTCCTTCAGATGCATCTGGTAGCGATGTATGTCGAGCAGCTTGAAGCGTTGCAGGATCATGCCGATCGCGAGCGCCGCCTCGTGCATGGCAAAGCCGCGGCCGATGCAGGCGCGCTGGCCGTTGCCGAACGGCTTCCAGGCATTGACCGGACGCTTGGCCTCCGCCTCGCGGCTGAAATTCTCCGGATCGAACACATCGGGATTCGGGCCCCAGACCGAGGGATCGCGATGCAGCGCCATCACCAGGATGGTGATGAAGGTATTCTTCTTGAGCTTGTACTTGCCGCCGATCGTCTCGTCGTTCAGCGGCGCAATCCCGTATGCCGGCGCCGGCGGCCACAGCCGCAGCGCCTCCTTCAGGCATTGGGTGATGTAGGTGAGCTGCGTCACCTGCTGATAGGTCGGCCGCGCATCGACATCGGGACCAAGGACGCGGTCGACCTCCTCGTAGGCCTTCTTGAGCACCTCGGGGTGCTTCAACAGCGCATAGATCGTGCACGACAGCAGGCCGCTGGTGGTCTCGTGGCCGGCGATCAGAAAGGTGTTGATCTGGTAGCGGATGTTGACGTCGTCGAGCTGCTCGCCGGTGGCGCGATCGACGCCGGTCATCATCGCCGCCAGCATATCCTTCTTGTCGTCGGTTACGTGGGTGTTGCCGCGCCGTTCGGCGATGATCTCGTCGACCATCTTGTTCATGAAGGCGACGTCGTCGGTCAGCGTCTTGCGCCGCTTCTGCATCCACAGACCCTCGAGCGGCAGGCCGCGGGTCATCATGATGGTCTCGAGCGAGCGCACCAGCGATTCCACGAAAGGGTGGTAGTCGCGGCGGTAGAACGAATTGAAACGGTAGTCGAAGCCGCACAGCCCGATGGTGTCGAGGGTCAGCGCCGTCATGTCGTGGACGACCTCGATCTCCTCGTCGGCGTTGAGCCGCTCCCATTTCTTGACCAGCTGCTCGGCGATATCGACCATGCTCGGGTGATACGACTGCATGGCGCGGTTGCCGAACGGCTGCATCAGGATATTGTGCGCCTTGCTCCAGTTCGGCTCCTTGGTGTCGGCGGTGAACAACCCGTCGCCGCCGACCGCACGCACCCGGCGCAGCGAGCCGCGCACCGCCTTGTCGAAGCGTTTCTCGTCGGAGAGCTCGTCGACCAGATCGTGACCGGAGACGATCACGAGCGGCGCGCCCATCATGTCGAGCCAGAAGATCGGCCCGAGCTCCTTGGAGAGCTTCACCAGATGCTGCACCGGCGCGCTCGAATCCAGCGACAGCATGTTGCCGACCACCGGCTTCGTCGGCGGATGCGGAATCGGACTCAGTCTGTTGCCGGACGCCATCTTCGAAGTGCCCCCTCACTACGTCGTCATCCTGAGGAGCGCGCCCCGCGCGCGTCTCGAAGGATGGCCGCTTGCTTCAGTCCCTCTCATCCTTCGAGGCGCGCCGAAGCCGGCGCGCACCTCAGGATGACGCCTAGCCGAATTTTCGCTTACGCCACTCAATCAGCTTGGCGCTGACCTCGTCCGGCTTTTCCTGCTGCGTCCAATGGCCGCTGTCGCGGACCAGATGCTTTTCGAGGTCCGGCACCAGCTTCTCCATGCCGTCGGCGGCCGAGGGCGGCAGCACCGCGTCGTTCTCGGCCATGATCATCAGCGACGGCACCCGCACATTGTGGTCCAGCCCCGCCGAACGTTCCCAGTTGCGGGTGAAGTTGCGATACCAGTTGATGCCGCCGGTGAAGCCGGTCCTGGTGAAGGTGTCGACGAACACCTTCTTCTCCTCGGCCGACAGGATCGGCGTCCGCGGATCGTGCTTGGCGTCGTAATTCGCGATCATCTGCGGGAACGCCAGGTTGAGCCGCGCCGAGGCGCCGACGCCGGCGATCGGCTGCTCCTCCGGCGTGCCCGGCGGGCGCGCCGCCGGCTTGCGCATGAAGGCATCGAAGGTCTGCTCGACCCGGCTGCCGAAGATCCGGTCGGGCTCGCGCGCCGGATCCTGGAACTGGACGATGTACATCTGGTCGCCGAAGCGCTGGCGGAACAGCGCAATCGGATCCATCGGTGCGCGGTTCAAATGCGGCGTGTTGACGCCGACGACGCCGGCGACCCGCTGATGATGCCTGAGCGGCATCTGCCAGACGACAAAGCCGCCCCAGTCGTGACCGACGAAGATCGCCTTGTCGATCTTGAGATGGTCGAGCAGACCGACCAGATCGCCGGTCAGGTGCTCCATGTCGTAGGCCTCAACCGGCTCCGGCCGATCGGTCGCGCCGTAGCCGCGCTGATCCGGGGCAATTACCCGGATGCCGGCCTCACCCAGCGCCTTGATTTGATGACGCCAGGAGAACGCCAGTTCAGGCCAGCCGTGGCACAGCACCACGGGCGGCGTGTCGGTCCTGGGGCCCGCTTCGTAGAACCCCATGCGGATGCCGTTGGTCTCGGCGAACTGCAGCGGTGGCATGTCGATCATTGCAGGAATTCCTATTCGGCCGCGCCCTTGATGTTGGCAGGCGGAGGCGCGAACGCCGCCTCAAGTGCATCGAATTCGAGCGGCAGCATGTCGCACATCACCTGCACATGCGGAATGATGTTGGCACCGACGATGAAGCCGAAATCAAGCTGATCGCGGTAGCTCTGCACGGTGATGTTGAGCGCGATCCCGTGGGTCGAGATCGAGACCGGGAAGATGTGCAACAGCTCCGCGCCAGCCGCATACAGCGTCTGCCGCGGACCCGGCACGTTCGACACCGTGATGTTGGTCGCCGGCGGCAGCACGTTGGACAGATCGGAGCGGCTGTAGAGCAGCGCCATGATCTGCACCAGGATCGGCGCGCCGAGCAGCGAGATGTTGGAGACTTGCGGCACCAGGGCGCGCAACGGATGCGACATCTCCTTGGACTTGGTGGACTGCGCGATGATGGTTTCCAGCCGCTTCTTCGGATCCTCGACGTCGGTCGCGATCGAGCAGATCATGCCGAACACCTGGTTGTTGGAGTCGGCGTTGCCTTCCTCGCGCAGCGAGATCGGCACGCCGGCGGTCAGCGACTTGTTCGGCAGCGCGCCCTGGCTGATCAGATAGCGCCGCACCACGCCGGAGGCGAGCGCCAGCACGACGTCGTTGAGCTTGCCGCCCGAGGCCTTCGCCAGCGCCTTGGCGCGCGACAGCGAGATCGAGGTGCCGGCAAAGCTGCGCTCCGACGAAATCGCCTTGTTGAGGATGGTCGGCGGCGAGGACATCGCTTGCAGACTCTCGCGCGACCTCGGATCGGCGACCTTGGCGACGACGTCGGACAGGCTCTTGAGCACGGTCGGCATGGAGCCTGCGAACTTCACCGCGCTCTCGATCTGGAACATGGCGTTGTCGAACAGGATCGAGCCGAGGTCGCTCTTGCCCGAGCGCGGCAATTCCAGGCTCTTCTGCGCGGCGGCGGCCGCCTCGAACGGCTGGGTCCAGAGCTGCTGATAGGCGTCGATCAAGTTGGCCGCGATGTCACGCGGCTCCTGCGCGACCTTTTTCGCGCTCGGCGGCTCGATCTGCCGCGGCACCGGCGTCAGGTCGTAGATCATGCTGGTCAGCGCCGCGCCGGCGCCGCCGTCGATGCAGGCGTGGTGCATCTTGGAATAGAGCCCGATCTCGTTGTCCTTCATGCCCTCGAAGACGTAGAACTCCCAGAGCGGACGGGCGCGGTTCAACAGCTTGGCGTGCATCCAGCCGACGATGCGCTCCAGCGTCGCGCGATCGTGCGGCGCCGGCAGGCTGGCGCGGAAGATGTGGCGGTCGATGTCGAACTGGTCGTCCTCGACCCAGGACGGGTGATCGATGTCGAGCGGCGCCTTCTGCAGGCGCGCCTTGAGGATCGGCGCGACGTGCAGCCGCGAGGCGATCATCGCCTTGAACTCCTCGAAGAAGTCACCCTTGTAGCCGTCGGGCAGCCGGAAGATCGCCATGCTGCCGACATGCATCGGCATTTCCGGCGTTTCCAGATACAGAAACGATGCGTCCAGCGAGGACAGCTTTTTGGCGTCGCTCATGATCTCCTCCCGAGAGCCAACTCACGCGGGCGCCTTGGCGGCGCTTCTCGTCGTCTGGTTAGGATAGTGCCTGTTCTGCCGGCCCATAGGCAATGACAAAGGGGCCCGAGCGGTCAAAATGCCGGAACTCCCCCTCCGGCTGTGCCAGCCGGTCCGCGATCGCCCACAGCGCCGCGGGGTTGACGCCGAGGCCGAGATGGCTGGCGAAATGCACCTCGATGTTCTCGGCGGTCGCCGACGGCCGCACCCGCGAGGTCCGCCAGTTCACGATGCCGTCGGTGCGGGAATAGATCGAGGTTGCCGGCACCGGCATGTCGCCGGCGATCGCCGCGCGAATCTCGGGGATATCGTCCACCCCCTCGCCGGACAGCAGCTCGTACAGCCGGGTCGCATTGGTGGCGCGGATATCGTCGGCGAACGGGCTGCCCAGGGTGATGATGGAGCGCACCAGCTCAGGCATCTGCGAGGCCAGGTCGCGCGCATAGACGCCGCCGAGGCTCCAGCCGATGATCGAGACCTTGCGCCCCGACGCCTCATGGACCCGCTTCAGCAGGTCGCGCAGCGCAGTCCGCCTGCTGGAGATCCCACCGAAATTGCGGCCCATGTTCCAGGCGTAGGCGTCATAGCCCAGCTCCTTCAGATAGCGCCGCATCGGCGCCATCGAAAGGTCGCTGGCGAGGAAGCCCGGCAGCGCCAGCACCGGATGACCGTCGCCCTTCGGCGCCTGCATCAGCAGCGGCGACAGCAGCAGGCTCGAATTCAGCTCGAGCACGCCGCGCGCTTCCGCCAGCATCAGAAGCAGGCTGGGCGGGCGCAATCGGCGTTCGGTCCCGTCGACGCTCCCGTTCGCGGCCGCCACTATTTCTTGTCCTTCTTGCCCATGCCGCCGAGGCCGGCCATCGCCACGAACATGTCCTGGAAGCGCTCGGCGAGCTTGGGATCGAAGGTGAACCAGCTTTGCATCAACGCTTCCGGCGAAACCTTGTCGATGTTCGACAGCATCTGCTGCTGCAGCCTGTCCATCACCGCGTTCTGCATCGGCGCCACGTCCGGCAGGCCGAAGAACTGCCGCGCTTCAAGGGGCGTACAATCTATCTCGACGTTGACCTTCATATCCGCCTCCTCAAATGCGCCTGGCCCGCCTCAGTATCGCCGGGACGGGGTCGGTCACGCAAGCGAGCCGTACCGGCCCCGATGTATAGTCGGCCTCAATCATCCGTTATGGTCAACCAAACCGTTTGGAGCGACCGCTCCAAACCGTTTGGAACGACCGGGATCAGCCGGGCTCGCGGCGATCATTCCACGACCGGCAAGTGGCACTCCGAAAGTCGAATGTCACGCGCCCGCACCAACCGCCTAGTCTCAGATCGCGTTCATTGCGCTGCACCCGCGCGAACCGATTAACCCTTTGGGAAATCGCGCTTGCGCGGCCGGAAAACTCTGGCAACATGCATCAATAATACCAGCCGGACAAAGCAGCCGGCGGACAAAAACGGGGACGCGGGATCACATGTCGGTACGTTGGAGTTTGTTTACGGCGACTGCCGTCGCGCTGGTCGCCTTTGCCTTGCCGGCATCGGCCCAGACGCTGAAATATGCCAACCAGGGCGAGCTGAAGTCGCTGGATCCGTACACGCTGAAGGAAACCACGACGATCGCGCACCACGCGCACGTCTACGAAGGCCTCACGGCGCGCGACAAGGACCTCAAGATCATCCCGGCACTGGCGGAAAGCTGGGAGACGCTGAGCCCGACCAAATGGCGCTTCCATCTGCGCAAGGGCGTAAAATTCCACAACGGCGACCCCTTCACCGCCGACGACGTGTTGTTCTCCGCCGACCGCGTCCGCGCCAAGGGCTCCAATTTCCTCAGCAACGTCCCGGCCGACGCCAAGTTCACCAAGGTCGACGACTACACCGTCGATGTGACGCTGGACTCGCCCAATCCCATCCTGACCTCGCAATGGGATAGCTGGTACATCATGGACAAGAAGTGGTGCGAGGAGAACAACTCGGTCGCACCAACGCCGGCCTCCGCGACCACGCCGAGCTACGCGGCGCTGCACGAGAATGGCACCGGCCCCTTCACGATCGAGAGCCACCAGCCTGGCGTGAAGACCGTGTTCAAGGCGTTTCCAGGCTATTGGCGCAAGCCCGAGCATAATCTCAAGGAGATCATCTTCACCCCGATCGGCTCCGACGCCACCCGCGTCGCCGCGTTGCTCTCGGGCGAGGTCGATGTCATCGAACCGGTTCCGCTCCAGGACATCCAGCGCGTCAATTCCAGCGGCGTCGCCACCGTCATGACCGCGCCGGAGATCCGCACCATCTTCATCGGCATGGACATGGCGCGCGACGAGCTGCTGTATTCCAACGTCAAGGGCAAGAATCCCTTCAAGGACATCAAGGTCCGCGAAGCCTTCTACAAGACGATCGACGTCGACCTGATCAAGACCCGCGTCATGCGCGGCATGTCGACGCCCTCGACCCTGATGATCGCGCCCGAACTCTATCCGCTCTCGAAGGAATTCACCCGGCCGAAGCTCGATCCCGATGGCGCCAAGAAGCTGTTGGCCGAGGCGGGCTATCCGAACGGCTTCGAAGTCACGATGGATTGCCCGAACGACCGCTACGTCAACGACGCCGCGATCTGCCAGGCGGTGGTCGGCATGCTGGCCCGCATCGGCGTCAAGGTGAACCTGCTGGCGCAACCGAAGGCACAGTATTTCGCCAAGGTGCTGAAGCCCGGCGGCTACCAGACCTCGCTGTTCATGCTGGGCTGGACGCCCGCGACTTCCGACTCGCACAACGTGCTGCACGACATCCTCGGCTGCCGCGACGATCCGAAGGATGCGACCCGGGGCGAGGCCAATCTCGGCGGCTATTGCAACAAGGAAGTCGACGCGCTCACCGACAAGGTCCTGGTCGAGAGCGACACTGCCAAGCGCGACCAGTTGATCAAGCAAGCCTACGAAATCGTCATCAAGGATTACGGCTACATTCCGCTGCATCAGCAACCGCTGGTGTGGGGCGTGTCGAAGAAGGTCAAATTGACCCAGCGCGCGGACAACCAGGTGCTGCTCTACTGGGCGACCAAAGAAGGTGAATAGTGGTTGCAGCGAATTGGGTCCCGGAAGCGCAGGCTTCCGGGACCTCTCGTTTTTCGGCCGCGCAAAGCCGCGCGCGCCGGATGTCAAAAGCAGTGAAAGGTAGAGATGCTCGCTTTCACTCTTCGCCGCGTGCTGCAGGCGATCGGCGTGATGGTCGCCGTAGGCGTCATTGCGTTCGCGATGTTCCGCTTCGCCGGCGATCCGGTGAGCCAGATCGTCTCGATCGACACCTCGGCCGCGCAGCGCGCTGAAATCCGGCGCTCGCTCGGCCTGGATGATCCCGTGCTGGTGCAGTTCGGCCGCTACTTCATCAATGCGCTGCAGTTCAAGTTCGGCGTGTCCTACCAGTTCCGTCTGCCGGTCTCCTCGCTGCTGGCGGAGCGGCTGCCGGCGACGCTGGAGCTTGCGATCTGCGCGACGCTGTTCGCGATGGTCGCCGGCATCCTGATGGGGGTCTATTCGGCGCTGCGCCGCGACACCCTGCTCGCCAAATTATTCCAGGCCGTATCGCTGATCGGCATTTCGCTGCCGACCTTCCTGATCGGCATCCTGCTGATCTATCTGTTCGCCGTGACCTTGGGCTGGCTGCCCTCCTTCGGCCGCGGCGAGGTGGTGAAGCTCGGCTGGTGGACGACCGGGCTGCTCACCGTCTCCGGCCTGAAGGCGCTGATCATGCCGGCGATCACGCTCGGATTGTTCCAGATGACCCTGATCATGCGGCTGGTGCGCGCCGAGATGCTGGAAGTGTTGCGGACCGACTATATCCGCTTTGCCCGCGCCCGCGGGCTGACCACGCGCGCGATCCATTTCGGCCATGCGCTGAAGAATACGCTGGTTCCGGTGATCACGGTGGCCGGCCTGCAGTTTGGCTCGGTAATTGCTTTCTCGATCATCACCGAAACCGTGTTCCAATGGCCGGGCATGGGGCTTCTGTTCGTGCAGGCCGTGCAAAACGTCGATATCCCGATCATGGCCGCGTATCTGTTGATGGTCTCGCTGATCTTCGTCACCATCAATCTCGTGGTCGACATCCTCTACACCGTGGTCGATCCGCGCTTGCGCTCGACCATCGGCCGCGCGGCGTGAGGGGCTGACCGATGTCCGACGCCGCCGTCCCCCATCGCTCCGAAGATCGCCCGCAGGCACCTGCCGGCTGGTTCAGGCGCACGCTCGACAGCGACATCCTCTATTCGTTCCGCCGTTCCAGGCTGACGATGGTCGCCGCCGTGATCACGCTATTGTTCTTCCTGCTGGCGATCTTTGCGTCATGGCTTGCGGTGCAGAACCCGTTCGATCCGGCACAGCTGCAGCTGATCAACTCGCGGATTGCGCCGCTCTGGACCTCCGACGGCCAGAGCCCGTTCCTGCTCGGTACCGACGAGCAGGGCCGCGACGTGCTCTCGGCGATCCTCTACGGCCTGCGCATCTCGCTTGCGGTCGGCATTGCCGGCGTGGTCTTCGCCGGCGCGCTCGGGATCGCCCTCGGGCTGGTCGCCGGTTATTTCGGCGGCGTGGTCGACAGCGTGATCATGCGGATCGCCGATGTCCAGCTCACCTTCCCGGCGATCCTGATCGCGCTCCTGGTCAACGGTGTCGCCAAATCGCTGCTCGGCAACCGGCTCGACGAGATGAGCACGTTCGGCGTGCTGATCATCGCGATCGGTCTCAGTTTCTGGGTGCAATATGCCCGCACCGTGCGCGGCTCGGTCATGGTCGAGAAGAACAAGGATTATGTGGCGGCGGCGCAGCTGATCGGCCTGCCGGCACCGAAGATCATGCTGCGGCACGTGCTGCCGAACACGATGGGCCCGATCCTGGTCATCGCCACCATCAACCTCGCGCTCGCGATCATCACCGAGGCGACGCTGTCGTTCCTCGGCGCCGGCATGCCCGACACCATGCCGTCGCTCGGCACCCTGATCCGGATCGGCAACAACTATCTGTTCGCCGGCGAATGGTGGATCGTCGCCTTCCCGGGCATTGCCCTGGCCGGCCTGATCCTCTCCATCAACCTGCTCGGCGACTGGCTGCGCGACGCGCTCAACCCAAAGCTCCGATGACCCAGCCTGTTCTCTCCGTGCGCAATCTCGAGGTGGAATTCGTCACCCGCCGAGCGACGTTGCGCGCCATCAACGGCGTGTCGTTCGACATCGCCAAGGGCGAGGTGCTCGGCGTGGTCGGCGAGTCCGGCGCCGGCAAATCGGTCACCGGGCTTGCGGTGATCGGACTGATCGATCCGCCCGGCCGCATCTCCGGCGGCCAGATCGAGCTGTCGGGCACGCGGATCGACCATCTTCCGCCGGAGGAGATCCGGCGCGTCAGGGGCAAGCGGATCGGCATGATCTTCCAGGATCCGCTGACCAGCCTCAATCCGCTCTACCGGATCGGCGACCAGATCATCGAGACGATACGCACCCACACCAATCTGAGCGAAAGCGCCGCGCGCCGGCGCGCCATCGATTTATTGGCCGAGGTCGGCATCCCCGCGCCGGAGAAGCGCATCGATGGTTACCCGCACGAGTTCTCCGGCGGCATGCGCCAGCGCGTCGTGATTGCGCTTGCGATCTGTGCCGAGCCCGAGCTGATCATCGCCGATGAGCCGACCACCGCGCTCGACGTCTCGGTGCAGGCGCAGATCATCGCGCTGATCAAGCGGCTCGGCCGCGACCACGGCACCGCCGTGATGCTGGTGACCCACGACATGGGCGTGATCGCCGAGACCTGCGACCGCGTCGCGGTGATGTATTCCGGCCGCATCGCCGAGATCGGCCCGGTGCAGGAAGTGGTGCGCAATCCCCTCCATCCCTACGCCAAGGGCCTGATGGGTGCGATCCCGACGCTCGCGGGCGAGGACAAGCGCCTGGTGCAGATCCCGGGCTCGATGCCGCGGCTGTCGGCAATCCCGGCGGGCTGCCCATTCAATCCGCGCTGTGCGTTTGTCTTCGATCGCTGCCGCGTCGAACGCCCCGAGCCGATCCGGCAAGGTGACCAATCCGTCGCCTGCCATCTGTTCGAGCCGGCGAAGGAGACGGCGGCATGAGCGGGACATTGATCGAGGTCAGGAACCTGCGCCGCGTCTTCGACGTCTCGAAGCCATGGCTCAACCGCGTGATCGAAGGCGGCCATCTCGAATTCCTGAAGGCCGTCGACGGTGTCAGCTTCGACATCAAGCGCGGCGAGACGTTTGCGCTGGTCGGCGAATCCGGCTCCGGCAAGACCACGGTTGCGCGCATGGTCGTCGGCCTGTTGCCGCCGAGTTCGGGCGAAGTCGTCATCGACGGCGTCTCGATGACCGATCCGCGGCAGGCCCAGGCGCGCCGCCGGCTGCGCCGCCGCATCCAGATGGTTTTTCAGGACCCCTATGCGAGCCTCAATCCGCGCTACCGGGTCGCCGCCATCGTCGCCGAGCCGATCCGCGCCTTCGACCTGATCCAGGGCGAACGCGACATCAAGGCCCGGGTCGGCGAATTGCTCTCGCTGGTCGGCCTGCACCCCGACGACGGCCAAAAATTCCCGCACGAATTTTCCGGCGGCCAGCGCCAGCGCATCGCGATCGCCCGCGCACTGGCGTCCGAGGCCGAGTTCATCGTCTGCGACGAGCCGACCTCGGCGCTCGACGTCTCGGTGCAGGCGCAGATCCTCAATCTGATGCGCGACCTGCAGGACAAGTTCGGCCTGACCTATCTCTTCATCAGCCACAATCTCGCGGTTGTCCGCCACATGGCGAGCCGGATCGGCGTGATGTATCTCGGCCGCATCGTCGAGATCGCCGAGGGCCGGAAATTGTTCGAGAACCCGCGGATGCCGTACACCAAGATGCTGCTCGGCGCGGTTCCGGATCTTGCGATGTCCGGCCGCCAGCGCATCCCGGTCAAGGGCGAGATTCCCAACCCGATCGATCCGCCGTCGGGCTGCGCGTTCAACCCGCGCTGTCCCCTCGCCTTCGATCTCTGCCGCGAGAAGGCGCCGCAACTGATCGACGGCGTCGCCTGCCACGCCGTCAACAGCCCTGCCGCCGCCGTTCCGGCATGATCACGCGGATGGGAGCGGCCATGTCCACCAAGCGGTTGGCATACCAGCCGGCCTGTGATCAAGTGCGCGCGCCAAGAGACCCGTTGAGAGACCCAGCCGGAAGCGCAGCCCCATGAGCAACGTCAACCCCGATCCGTTCACCACAAGGCCCGAGATCGAGGGCACCTTCGGCGTCGTGACCTCGACCCACTGGATCGCGACGGCCGTCGGCATGGCGGCGTTGGAGAAGGGCGGCAACGCCTTCGACGCCGGCGTTGCCGCGGCGTTCACATTGCAGGTGGTCGAACCGCATCTGAACGGCCCCGGCGGCGACGTCCCGATCATCGTGCACGACGTCAAGCGCGGCAAAACCGAAGTGATCTGCGGCCAGGGCCCGGCGCCGGCGAAAGCGACGATCGCGCATTATCGCAGCGAAGGCCTCGAAATGGTGCCCGGCACCGGCCTGCTCGCCGCCTGCGTGCCCGGCACGTTCGAAACCTGGATGCTGTTACTGCGCGACTACGGCACGATGAAGCTGCGCGACGTGCTGGAGCCCGCGATCGCCTATGCGCGCGACGGCCATCCGCTGGTCGAGCGCGCCTCCGCCACCATCAAGACCGTCGAGCAGCTGTTCCGGAAATACTGGCCCACGTCGGCCGAGGTCTATCTGCCTGATGGCGAGGTGCCGAAACCCGGCACCATGTTCACCAACAAGAAGCTCGCGGAGACCTACGCGCGCATCCTGACCGAGGCGGAGAGCGCAGGCGGCGACCGCGTGGCGCAGATCGAGCGCGCGCGGCAGGCCTGGTCGAAGGGCTTCGTCGCCGAGGCGATCGACAAGTTCTGCCGCACCCAGGAGGTGATGGACGTCTCCGGCTCGCCGCATCGTGGCGTGCTGTCGGCCGACGATATGGCGCGCTGGCAGCCGACCATCGAGGCGCCGCTGACCTACGATTACGGCCGCTACACCGTGCAGAAGTGCGGCGTCTGGAGCCAGGGTCCGGTGATGCTGCAGCAGCTCGCGCTGCTGAAGGGCTTTGAACTCGACGGGCTCGATCCCGCAGGCCCCGATTTCATCCATTTGCAGATCGAAGCCGCCAAGCTTGCCTATGCCGATCGCGAGACGTTCTACGGCGACCCGAAGTTCGTGGACGTCCCGATCGAAACGCTGCTGTCCGATGCCTACAACAACGAACGGCGCAAGCTGATTTCAAAGGACAAGGCGTCGCTCGACTTCCGCCCCGGCTCGGTCGCAGGTTTCGGCGGCGTCGTGAAGCTGCGACACGCCGAAGGGCATCGCGAGGCGGTCGGCGCCATGGGCGCGGGCGAACCGACGGTCGGCCGGTTCGGCGAGGTGCGCGGCGACACCGTCCATTTCGACATCATCGACAAGGCCGGCAACATGATCTCGGCGACGCCATCCGGCGGCTGGCTGCAATCCTCGCCGGTGATTCCCGAGATCGGCTTCTGCCTTGGCAGCCGCGCCCAGATGTTCTGGCTGGAGGAGAACCACCCTGCCTCGCTGGCGCCGGGCAAGCGGCCGCGCACCACGCTGTCGCCGACCATGGCGTGGCGCGACGGCGAGCCGTATCTCTCCTGGGGCTCGCCGGGCGGCGACCAGCAGGATCAGTGGATCACGCAATTCTTCCTGCGCCACGTCCACGCCAGGCTGAATTTGCAGGAAGCGATCGACGCGCCGGCCTGGCACTCCGAGCATTTCCCGATCTCGTTCTGGCCGCGCACCTCGCGCCCCGGCGTGCTGGTGCTGGAAAATCGCGTGCCGAAATCGACCATCGACGAATTGAAACACCGCGGCCATGTGGTGGAGATTGGCCCCGATTGGTCGGAAGGCCGCCTCACCGCGGCCTCGAAGGTCGGCCCCCGCCGCCGCGCCGCCGCCAACCCGCGCGGCATGCAGGGTTACGCCGCAGGCCGCTAGAGGTTTCGGATGACCTGGTCGATCATCGCCCGCGACAGCGCCACCGGCCAGCTCGGCATCGCCGTCGCGACGCGGTTCTTCGCGGTCGGCGCACTCGTGCCGCACATTGCGCCCGGGATCGGCGCCATCGCGACGCAGGCGCTGGTCAATCCCTATTACGGCATCGATGGCCTCGCGCTGCTGCGCGACGGCAACAGCCCGCATGAGACGATCGCGGCGCTGCTCGCACCCGACGGCGGCCGCGAGAGCCGGCAGGTGCATGTCATGGACAGCAAGGGCCGGATCGCCGCGCATTCCGGCAAGGATTGCATCGACTGGTTCGGCCATATCGCCGGCGACGGTTTCTCGATCGCCGGCAACATGCTGGCCGGCCCTGCGGTGCTCGACGAGACCGCGCGCGTCTATGCCGCGAACGGACAGCTGCCGTTCGCGGAGCGGCTGATCAAGGCGATGTTCGCCGGCGAAGCGGCCGGCGGCGACAAGCGCGGCAAGCAATCGGCGGCCCTTCTGATCCACGGAACCGAGCAATGGCCGTTGCTCGACCTGCGGGTCGACGACCACGCCGATCCCTTGCGCGAGCTGGAACGGCTGGAAGCGGTCAGCCGCGAACACTGGGTGCCGTTCCGGGACTTCATGCCGACCCGCGACAACCCGGCCGGAACCAGCGACCGCGCCAGGATCGACGCCGGCATCGCAGCGGCAACCAAGAGCCGCGAATGAGCGCCGGCCCGCTGATCGAGATCGAGGGCCTGCGCGTCACCTTCCATGGCGACGACGGCCGCACCACGCATGCCGTCGACAGCGTCGATTTGTCCGTCGCCAACGGCGCCACGCTCGGCCTGGTCGGCGAGTCCGGCTGCGGCAAGAGCGTCACCTCGCTCGCGATCATGGGGCTGTTGCCGAAGCAGTCCGCAGCGGTCTCCGGCGCGATCCGCTTCGAAGGCTTCGACCTGCTCGACGTGCCGGATGCGACGTTGCGCGACCTGCGCGGCAATCGTCTCGCAATGATCTTCCAGGAGCCGATGACCTCGCTCAACCCGAGCTTCACCATCGGCGACCAGATCGCCGAGACCATTTTGCGCCACCGCGGCGGCTCCCGGCGCGCGGCGCGCGAGCGCACCATCGAGCTGCTGCGCCGCGTGCATATTCCCTCGCCCGAGAAGCGCATCGACGAATTTCCGCACAAGCTGTCCGGCGGCATGCGCCAGCGCGTGATGATCGCAATGGCGCTGGCCTGCGATCCGCAGCTCTTGATCGCCGATGAGCCGACCACCGCGCTCGACGTCACGTTGCAGGCACAGATTCTCGATCTGATGCGCGAGCTGAAGGCCGCGAGCGGGGCTGCGATCATCCTGATCACCCACGATCTCGGCGTCGTCGCCGAGGTCTGCGACGAAGTCGCGGTGATGTATGCGGGCGAGATCGTCGAGCGCGCGCCGGTCGACGAGCTGTTTGCCAATCCGCAGCATCCCTACACGGTCGGCCTGCTCGGCTCGATCCCGCGGCTCGACCGTCGCACCAGCCATCTCGCCACCATCGAGGGCATGGTGCCGAACATGATGAACCCGCCGGCAGGCTGCCGCTTTGCCGCGCGCTGCCCGTTCGTGGAGGATGCCTGCACCCGGTCGCCGCCGCCGCTCGCGCCGCTGAGCACGACCCATGCCTCGCGCTGCATCCGCGCGCCCTTGGAGCGGCTCGTGTCATGACCGTCGCCGCACTCACCCTTCTCGTGTCCCGGGCGCGGTGCAGCACAAGCCCAGCGCAGTGGTGCACCGCTGAACCGGGGCCAGCTGCATCTGATGGCAGACATGGGTCCCGGTTCAGCAGTGCAACACTTCGCGTTGCACTGCGCCCGGGACGCGACAGCCGGACGCCACGCCAATGACTGCGCTGCTCGAGGTCGAAGGGCTGGTGAAGCATTTCGTCGCCGAACGCTCGGTGTTCGGCCGGCCGACCGCCCATGTGAAGGCGGTCGACGGCGTCAGCTTCACGGTCGAGGCCGGCAAGACGCTGGCGCTGGTCGGCGAATCCGGCTGCGGCAAATCAACCGTCAGCCGCCTGGTGCTGCGGCTGATCGAGCCGGACGCTGGCCGCGTCACCTTCGAAGGCCGCGACCTCGGCGCGCTCAACGCCGAGCAGCTGCGCGCGTTCCGCCGCGACGCGCAGCTGATCTTCCAGGACCCCTACGCCTCGCTCAACCCGCGGATGACGGTGAGCCAGATCCTGACCGAGCCGCTGGCGCTGCACAATCTTGTCCCGCCGGCGGCCCGCCGTGAGCGGGTCGAGGAGCTGTTGCGTCTGGTCGGGCTCGAGCCGCGCTTTGCGCGCCGCTATCCCCATGAATTCTCCGGCGGCCAGCGCCAGCGCATCGCGATTGCGCGCGCCCTTGCGGTCGAGCCGAAGCTGATCATCTGCGACGAGCCGGTGTCGGCGCTCGACGTCTCGATCCGCTCGCAGATCCTGAATTTGCTGCGCGACCTGCAGGATCGCCTGAAGCTCGCCTACGTCTTCGTCTCGCACGATCTGGCCGTCGTGAAGCACATCGCCGACCGTGTCGCCGTGATGAATCTCGGCACCATCGTCGAGACGGCGGAGGCACAAGCACTGTTCGCCGCGCCGCGCCATCCCTACAGCCGTGCGCTTTTGTCGGCGATCCCAGTGCCGAAGCCGCGCGCCCGGCGCAGCCGCATCGTGCTGGAGGGCGAGCTGCCGAGTGCGCTCAATCCACCCTCGGGCTGCCGTTTCCATACCCGCTGTCCCTATGTGATCGCGCGCTGCCGCAGCGAGAGTCCACAATTGCTGGCGGACGCCACGGGCCACGCCACGGCCTGTCACCGCACGGCAGAACTGCCGCCTGCGGAGAACATCGTTCCCTCCGACGGCGCCTTCTCGCCTGCACTCGAAAAACTGGTCGCGGCCTTTAGCGGTGGCACGGAAGGGACCGGGCGCAGCGGGGTTGGTCATTTCGGGACGGCGCCGCAGGCATGATCATAGGGAGTTGCGCGATGAGGATGTTTCGTTTGGCGGCGGCCGCCGCCACCCTGCTGCTGTCGCTGGCGGCAAGCGCCCAGGTCCAGGCCGAAGCCCAGACCACGCTGCGGATCGGGCTAGCCGAAGATCCCGACGTGCTCGATCCGACCATGGCGCGGACCTATGTCGGCCGCATCGTGTTCGCTGCGCTGTGCGACAAGCTGTTCGACATCGACGAGAAGCTCAACATCGTGCCGCAGCTCGCGCTGTCGCACGAGGCCTCCGCCGACGGCAAGGAGGTCACGATCAAGCTACGGCCCGGCGTCAAGTTCCAGGACGGTGAGCCGCTCGATGCGGAGGCGGCCAAATTCTCGCTGGAGCGGCATCTGACCTTCCCCGGCTCGTTCCGCAAGCCGGAGCTTGCCAGCATCGATCACATCGACGCCGTCGATCCCCTGACCATCAAGCTGGTGCTCAAGGCGCCGTTCTCGCCCCTGATCGCGCAGCTCACCGATCGCGCCGGCATGATGGTGTCGCCCAAGGCCGCCAAAGCCGCCGGCGACAAGTTCGGCCTGCATCCGGTCTGCGCCGGCCCCTATAAATTCGTCGAGCGCGTGCAGCAGGACCGCATCGTGCTCGAAAAATTTGCCGACTACTGGAACAAGGACAACGTCTTCATCGATCGTATCGTCTACCTGCCGATCGTCGACTCCACTGTGCGGCTCGCCAATCTCAAGTCGGGCGGGCTCGACCTGATCGAGCGCGTGCTGGCGACCGACCTGAAGGATGTGCGCGCGGATGCGCGCCTGAAGGTGTCGAGCGCGATCGAGCTCGGCTATCAGGGCATCACGCTCAACATCGGCAAGGACAAGGCCAAGGGTCCCCTCAGCCAATCCGCCAAAGTCCGGCAAGCGCTGGATCTTGCGATCGACCGCGAGGCGATCAACCAGGTCGTGTTCAACGGCGAGTTCAAGCCCGGAAACCAGTGGCTGAGCCCGGATCACCCCTATTACCAGAAGGACTTTCCGATCCGGCCGCGCGATGTCGAGAAGGCCAAGGCACTGTTGAAGGAGGCCGGCGTGACGCCGCCGGTCGGCGTCGATTTCATGGTGCCGAAGGGCCCGGAGACCGAGGCCACCGCACAGGTCATCCAATCGATGGCGGCGGAAGCCGGCTTCGACATGAAGATCCGGGTCACCGAATTCGCGACATCGCTGAAGCAGGCCGAAGCCGGCGAATACCAGGCCTATATGCTGGCCTGGAGCGGCCGCATCGATCCGGACGGCAACTCCTATGTTTTCCTGCACAAGGACGCGCCGCAGAACTATAGCGCCTGGGCCAATCCCGAGGCCGACAAGGCGCTCGACGATGCCCGCCTCACCACCGACATGGCGCAGCGCAAGGCGATCTACGCCAAGCTGACCAAGCTGGAGCTCGAGGACGAGGCCATCCTCTATATCTACCACCGCCGCATCATCATCGCGCACACCACCAAGCTCGACGGCTACAAGCAGATGCCCGATGGCCTTGTGCGCGTGGTCGGGCTGAAGCTGAAATGATCGTGTCGACCCCGAGGACAAAAGCACGGCCATGCTGAACTTCCTCGCCAAGCGGCTGGTCCAGATCGTGCCGACGCTGTTCTTCGTCTCGGTGCTGATCTTCTCGCTGCAGCATTTGCTGCCGGGCGATCCGGCGCTGGTGATGGCCGGCGAGGAGCGGGATCCTGCCGTGATCGCGCAGATCCGCGCACAGTACCATCTCGATCAGCCGATCCCGGTGCAATATGTCTACTGGATCAAGGGCGTGCTGTCGGGCGATTTCGGCGAGTCCCTGCGCAACAAGATGCCGGTGCTGGAACTGATCGCGCAGAAGCTGCCGGTGACGCTGCAGCTCGCGGCCATGGCGATCGTGATCGCCTTCCTGATCGGCATTCCCGCCGGCATCGTCTCGGCGGTGAAGAAAGGCACCGCCTGGGATTACGGCGCCAATCTGTTCGCGCTGTGGGGTATCTCGACGCCGAACTTCTGGCTCGGCATCATGCTGATCTTCCTGTTCTCCATTGAACTCGGCTGGCTGCCGGCCTCTGGCTATGTGCCGCTCACCGAGAACTGGCGCGCCAGCCTTGCCGCCACCATCATGCCGGCCTTCGTGCTCGGCAACGCGATCGCGGCGATCCTGATGCGGCACACAAGAAGCGCCATGCTGCAGGTGCTCGAGAGCGACTATGTCCGCACTGCGCGCGCCAAAGGCCTGTCCGAGCGCACGGTGATCCTCAAGCATGCGATGCGCAACGCGCTGACGCCGATCATCACGCTCGGCGCGCTTGAGCTCGGCACGCTGCTGTCTGGTGCGGTGCTCACCGAGCAGATCTTCTCGATCCCGGGCTTCGGCAAGCTGATCGTCGATGCCGTGTTCAACCGCGACTATGCGGTCGTGCAGGGCGTGGTACTGACGACGGCGACGATCTACATCACGCTCAACCTGATCGCCGACATCGCCTACATCCTGGTCAACCCGCGGCTGAGGGGCTGACCGGATGACCGACGCCGCACTCGGGACATCAGCTCCGCTTGCAGTCGCCGAGACGCTGGAGAGCCCAGCACGGCGCGCCTGGCGGCGGCTGATCAGGCGCAAGGGCGCCGTGCTCGGTCTCGCCGTGATCGCGCTCTTCATTCTGCTCGCCGTCTTCGCGCCGCTGATCATGCCTTACGATCCGATCGCCACGAGCTGGTCGCTGGTCCGCAAGCCGCCGTCGATGCAGCACTGGTTCGGCACCGATGAACTCGGCCGCGACGTCCTCGCGCGCGTCGTGTTCGGCGCCCGCGCCTCACTGCTTGCCGGCGTCACCTCGGTCGGCATCGCGCTTGCGATCGGCGTGCCGCTCGGGCTGCTCGCCGGCTATCGCGGCGGCTTCATCGACGCGCTGATCAGCCGCATCACCGACGCGATGCTGGCCTGCCCGTTCCTGATCCTGGCGATCGCGCTCGCGGCGTTTCTCGGCCCGAGCCTCGGCAATGCGATGATCGCGATCGGCGTCTCGGCGACCCCGATCTTCATCCGCCTGACCCGCGGCCAGGTGATGAGCGTCAAGGTCGAGGACTATGTCGAGGCGGCGCGCGCCATGGGCAATCCGCGCTGGCGCATCGCGCTGGTCCACATCCTGCCCAACATCCTGCCGGCGCTGCTGGTGCAGGCGACGCTGTCGATCGCGGCCGCGATCATCGCCGAGGCCGCGCTGTCCTTCCTCGGCCTCGGCCAGCAGCCGCCGGCGCCGTCCTGGGGCAGCATGCTGAACGCCGCGCAACGTTTCCTGACCAGCGCACCATGGATGGCGATCTGGCCGGGGCTTGCGATCTTCCTGGTCGTGCTGTCGTTCAACCTGGTCGGCGACGGCCTCCGCGACGCGCTCGATCCGAAGGCGCGGTAAATATCTCACCGTCATGCTGAGGAGGCCGCGCAGCGGCCGTCTCGAAGCACGACGGCCCGACTGTGGCCGTGCATCCTTCGAGACGCCGCTTCGCGGCTCCTCAGGATGACGGGTCATACAGACCGCATCTCTCGATCTAGATCGCCACCTCGCGCAGCACCCTCCTGCAATCCATCTCGTATTCGAGATCGACCACCGGCGGGCGGCAGAAGTGCCAGGTCAGGCCGGAGCGCGTGGCGCCGCGGCGGACCAGCTCGTCGACGATCACGACGTGGATGTCGTGGACGGTATAAGCCTGCACCGCTGTCGTCTCCTGCCAGCCGAAGCTGAACTCGGCAAGACGGCGTTCCATCTCGCCGGTGGTGAAGCGGACCTTCTCACGCCACGCGCCGGGGCTGAGATCGCGATAGCAAACGATGCGGTCGGGGTAGCTCGCAGTGCCACTGCGGGCCTCGGCGCCGCCTGCGATGACGAAGGACGGCGACACGCTCGTGCTCGGCCGCGTGAACGAGAAGGCGTAGAACGACGGCTCGGCCGGCGGATCGATCTCGGGACAGACATTGCTGCGCGCCACCGGATTGATGGTGCCGTCGAACAGGCCCCATTCGGCCAGCGTCTTGACGTAGTGCTGGTTGAAGGCGCGGAAGCCGTCCTCGGTAAAGGCAGCCGGCGAACGCAGTTCGCAGGCGCAGAACGAGGTCAGCGGCCGGCCGGCGTCCTTGATGTACGCCGCAATCCGCGCAAAGCCTTCCGCCAGCGGCACCAGCCGATCGAAGCGCACCCGCTCGATCTCATAGCCGGCGTTCGCCTGCGCACCGCTCGAATATTGGAACACGGCCGGAATGAACCGGTAATTGCCCGCAGCAAACTCGCTCGCCATGCCTGTTTCCTCTCTTCGCGGCGAGTACTTTCTGCCGCCCTTCGGCAAAGGCTATCACGGGACAAAGAAAAGGCGGCAGTGGCTTTCGCCAGCGCCGCCTTTCCTGCGAGCATGAGCTTGGAGGGCTCAGGTCGGCTTCAGTGCGCCGTCGCGGGCATCGAGTTCGTAGTCGGCGATCTGCTTGGCGCGCTCGGACCGGGCCGCGGCCTGGTGGTCGGTCGCGATCACCGTGTAGACCATCGGCAGCACGAACAGCGTGAACAGCGTGCCGATCGTCATGCCGGTGACGACCACGAGCCCGATCGAGAAGCGGCTGGCGGCGCCGGCGCCCGAGGCGGTGAGCAGCGGCAGCAGGCCGGTGACCATGGCCGCCGTCGTCATCAGGATCGGACGCAGACGAATCCGGGCCGACATCTCGATCGCCGAACGGCGGTCCAGTCCCTCCTTGAGCTGCAGCTCGTTGGCGAACTCCACCATCAGAATGCCGTGCTTGGTGATCAGTCCGACCAGCGTCAGCAGGCCCACCTGGGTGTAGATGTTCATGGTGGCGACGCCGAAGAACAGCGGGATCAAGGCGCCGACGATCGCCATCGGCACGGAGATCATGATCACGAACGGATCGCGCAGGCTCTCGAACTGCGCCGCCAGCACCAGGAAGATGATGATGATGGCGAACGCGAAGGTGACCAGCAGCTGGTTGCCTTCATGGACGTACTGCCGGGAGTCGGCCAGGAAGTCGTAGCTGAAGCCGGACGGCAGCTTCTTGGCTTCACCCTGCAGGAACTCCACCGCCTGCCCCATCGAGACGCCGGGCATCGGCACCGCCTGGAAGGTCGACGAGTTGAGCTGGTTGTAGTGGGTCAGCGCGTTCGGATCGACGCCGGTCTCGACCGTGACCACGGTCGACAGCCGCACCAGCTGGCCGGTCGCGGTCGGGACGTAGTAGTTGTCGAACGATTCCGGCGCGAGCCGGCTGGCGCGCGGCACCTGCGGGATCACCTGGTAGGAGCGTCCTTCGAGGTTGAAGCGGTTGACGTAGTTGCCGCCGAGCAGCGTCGCCAGCGCGCCGCCGATCGACTGCATGGTGATGCCGAGGTCGCTCGCCTTGGAGCGATCGACCTTCACCCGGACCACCGGCTGGTTGAAGTCGAGGTCGCTGTCGGTGACGATGAACAGGCCGCTCTTGCGCGCGGCATCCTTCAGCTTGCTCATCTGGTCGAACACCTGCTGGAATCCGGCCGTCGATGAGATCACCATCTGCACCGGCAGACCGCCGGGTCCGCCGGGCAATGGCGGCAGGCTGAACGCGAATGCGCTGACGCCCTCGATCTTCGACAACTCGGCCTGCACCAGCGGCTGCAGCGTCTGGGCCGAGCGCTTGCGCTCATCCCACGGCTTGAGCAGCATGCCGGCGAAGCCGCCCTGCGGACCGGTGATGCCGTTCAGGATGAACCGCAGGTCGGTCTCGGGAAACTTCTGGAACTCCTTGTCCATCTTGTCGCCGTAGAAATCGATGTAGTCGATGTTGGCGTATTTCGGCGCCTTGGTCACCGCGAACACGATGCCCTGGTCCTCCTGCGGCGCCAGCTCCTTCTGGATATGCATATAAAGGAAGCCGACCAGGCCGAGGATGGTCACGGCGAACAGCGCCGTGATCGGGCGGTAGTCGAGCGAACGGTCGAGCTGGCGGCCATAGGCGCGCGTCAACGCGCCGAACACGCGATTGACCAGTTTGGCGAAACGCCCCTCCTCCGTGTTCTTCAGGAATACCGAGCACATCATCGGCGACAGTGTCAGCGCGATCACGCCCGACACGATCACCGAGCCGGCCAGCGTGAAGGCGAATTCGCGGAACAGCGTGCCGGTGACGCCACCAAGGAAGCCGATCGGCGCGTACACCGCCGCCAGCGTGATCGTCATCGAGACGACCGGGCCCACGATCTCGCGCGCACCTTTCAGCGATGCCTGCACTGGTGGCAGGCCTTCCTCGAGATGTCGATGGATGTTCTCCACCACCACGATGGCGTCGTCGACCACGAGACCGATCGCCAGCACCATCGCCAGCAGCGTCAGCAGGTTGAAGCTGAAGCCTGCGGCCAGCATCAGGATGCAGACGCCGATCAGCGACAGCGGAATGGTGACGACGGGGATGATCACCGAGCGCAGCGAGGCCAGGAACAGGAAGATGACGACGACGACGATCAGGACCGCTTCGGTCAGCGTCTTCTGGACCTCGTCAATCGACGATTGGATGAACTTGGTGGAGTCGTAGGCCACCTTCATCTTCATCGACGGCGGCAGGTTGCGCTCGAGGTCGGGGAACAGCGCGCGCACGCCCTTCACCAGGGTCAGCGGGTTGCCCTGCGGCGTCGCCTTGATGCCGATGAAGATCGCATGCTCGCCGTTGAAGGCGACGCTGGCGTCCGTGCTCTGCGCTGCAAGCTCCACCGTCGCGATGTCCTCGATGCGCACGAAGCCGCCATCCTTCGCCTTCACGATCATTCGCTTGAACTGATCGATGTTCTGAAGGTCGGTATTGGCCGAGACGTTCGAGACGATGAAGAAGCCCTTGGTCTGGCCGGCGGCCGCCTGGAAGTTGTTGGCGGCGATCGCAGCCGCAACGTCGTTGGGCGATACGCCGCGTCCGGCCATGCGGGTCGGATCGAGCCAGACGCGCATCGCGAAGGTCTGGCCACCCAGGATGTCGGCCGATGCGACGCCGTCGACCGTCGAGAGCACCGGCTGCACGACGCGGGTCAGATAGTCCGAGATCGCCGATCCGGTCAGCTCCTCGCTGGAGAATCCGAGATACATCACGGCGATGGTGTCACCGGTCGCCTTGGTCACGACGGGGTCGAAGGCTTCCTTCGGGATCAGATATTTGACCGAATTGACCTTGGCGAGCACTTCGGTCAGCGCCTGGTTCGGATCGTGATTGAGCTTGACGTAGACCTGGATCGTCGAGGTGCCGAGCACCGAGTTCGACGTCATGTAGTCGACGCCTTCGGCCGAAGCGACGGCCTGCTCGATCGGCGTGGTGATGAAGCCGTTGATCAGCTCGGGCGACGCGCCGGGATATGACGTCGTGATCGTCACGACGGTATTCGACAGGTTCGGATATTGCCGGATCGGCAGCACCATCGCCGCGCGCAAGCCGATCAACAGGATCAGCAGGCTGACGACGACCGACAGCACCGGGCGCTTGATGAAAATATCAGTGAAGGCCATCGCCAACTCGATTCGTGTTGTCTGCCGGTTGCGGCAACATGTGGCGGAGGGCCAATCGGCCCTCCGGGTTTAGATGATCGGGCTCAGTAGCGCGGCGGCTCGGCCGGAACCGGCGGCGGCGGATCGTTCGAGATCGCAACCGCCATGCCCGATTGCAGCTTGATCTGGCCGACGGCCACGACCTTGTCCCCGGCCTTCAGGCCCTTGAGGATTTCGACGCGGCCTTCGACGCGGTTGCCCGTCTTCACGAAGGTACGGTCGGCGGTCAGGGTCGTCTTGCCGTCCTCGCCCTTCTTCTCGGTGATCAGGAACACGGAGTCGCCGTACAGCGTGTAGTCGACCGCGGTTTCGGGAATGGTCACGACCGGCGGCTTCTCAGGCATCACGATCGTGGTGGTCGCGAACATGCCGGGCTTGAGGATGCTGTCCGGATTCTGGATCGTCGCCTGGACCCGGATGTTGCGGGTCTCGGTCGCGATCTGAGGCTCGACGGTCGTAATCTTGCCCTCGAAGGTGCGGCCCGGATAGGCGTCGACGGCGACCCGCACGACCTGGCCCACCTTGATCTGCGAGCTCTGCTTCTCGGTCACGGTCAGGTTGGCGTACAGCACCGACAGATCGGTCAGCGACACGATCTGCGTACCGGCCGTCAGATACTGGCCGACTTCGACCTGGCGAACGCCGAGATCGCCTTCGAACGGCGCGCGCACCAGCTTCTGCGAGATCAGCGCTTCGGTCTTGGCAATGCCCGCCTTGGCCTGGTCGTAGGTCGCCTGCGCCGTGTCGACGGTCGACTGCGGCCCGAACTGGCGCGACGCAAGCTGCTTGGCGCGATCGAGCTGCTGCTCGCCCACGGTCGCCTGCGCCTTGAAGCTGGCGAGGTCGCCCTGCTCCGGTGCATCGAACAACTGCACCAGCGGCGTGCCCGCCTTCACATGGCTACCCGCGGTGAAATGGATCTCGGTGATGCGGCCCGGCACGTCGGTCGTGACATTGACCTGGTGCACGGCGACGAGGTCGCCGACGGCGGTCAGCAGGTTCGGAATCACCTCGGTCTTCGCCTCGGCGACCGAGACGTTCGACGGCGGCGGCTTATTATTGGCGAAGAATTGCGCGATCATGTGGCTGCGGAAGGCATTGAAGCCGACCAGCGCGCCGACCAGCAGAGCCAGCAACAGTCCCACGATGATGAACCAGCGCACCAGACGGACGGGGCGCTTGGCTTGCTTTTCCTTGATCGGTTGCCCCGAGATGTGGCCTTCGGTCTGAATATTCATGTCATGCACTTTCTGCAGTTACCGACGGTCCTGCGCTCGGCGACGGCTGGCGGCCCAAATGAGTTGAAATTGCGGCTTCGGTAAGTCCGATGCCGCGAAGAATGAACTGGCAAAGCTGCTGCTCGGCCGCGGCGGCATCGCCATAGGGGAGGCACGGTGTCGCAGGCAGCTGCGTCAGCGCAGCCATAAGCACGGTGTGGTGCGCAAACCAGAACAGGTTGAGAGGCTCGTCGCCGATCCGCGTCGCCTCGCCGGCCGCGATCGCGCGCTCGAGTGAAGCGGCGAAAGTCGGGCCGATCAGCTTGCCGACCTTGTCGTAGAGCAGGCGCGCAAACTCGCCGTCGTCGAGATGGCTCGTCACCATCAGCCGCATCCGTTGCGCTTCTTCCTGGTCCGGCGCGTCGCGCAGTTGCATGAAGTGGCCGACCATGCCCTGCACCAGTTCGACCAGCGTCGCAGTGGAGGGATCCTGGCCGAGCAGATGCGCGAGATCGGGATCCGCCTCGCACTCCTCGGCAAGGATTTCGGCGTACAGCGCCGCCTTCGACGGAAAGTGCTTGAACAACAGCCCTTCCGAAATGGCAGCCGCGGCCGCCACGCTCTTTGTCGTGGTGCCGGCAAAGCCGTTGCGGGCAAAACACCGCTTGGCGGCGCTCAGGATCAACTGACGCCGCAAGTCACTCGTCATGCGTAATGTAGACATTTGGGTCGTGAGTAATCACTCACTTTACCAAAAGTCAAGGTTCTATTGCACCGCGAAAGTCACTTTATATCGGAGTGTGTCCGACCGACCCCCTGATGCGGTTGACGATGTAGGTGCCGTCGCGGCTCGACAGCACGCGTTCCAGATTAGCGCCGTCGATCTTCGCGCTGGCGAACCGCGGTCCCGCCGTAACGTCTTGCAAAGACGAAGCAAAAGCCTCGACCTCGGCCATCGTGCTGATCGCCCGGCTATCCGCGATTCCGCAGGCCTTGGCAACACCCACGAGGTCGGCGGGCCCGCCGGTATGGCTGGCCTGGCCGCCGGTCTCGCCATAGGCCTCGTTGTCGAGCACGATGATCGAGAGGTTTTTGGGCTGCTGCAACGCGACGGTCGCGAGGCTGCCTACCCCCATCAGCATTTCGCCATCGCCGGTGATCACGACGACCGGCAGCGTCGGCTGGGCCAGCGCGAGGCCGAGCCCGATCATCACCGCGCCGCCCATGCCGCCCCAGAGATAGAAGTTGCGATCGTGGTCGCCGGCGGCGGCGATGTCATAGGTCGAGGCGCCGAGGCCGCCGACGGCGAAGGCGCCCTTGCGATCTCGCAGCAGTTCGGCAACGACGGCGCGGCGGTCGAGGAGATTGGCTTTGCTCATTTGGTGAAGACCTTTGCCCCGATCAGGCGCTGCGACAGCAGGACGGCGGTTGGCGTGCAGGCGTTGTAGGCTTGCGCCGCCCCGGCCTCGACGACTTCGCGCACCTCGTCCGGACGCGAGGCGCGCAGCACTTTGATCCCCGCCAATTCGAGAATCCCTTGCGTGTTCGAGCCCATCGGCACCTGCCAGGGATTGAACTCGCCCCATTCGCCGCGCATCGTCACCAGCGTCAGGAACGGCAGGCGGAAGATCTGCACCAGCGACAGCATGTTGATGCAATTGCCGACCCCGCTCGACTGCATCAGCAGCACGCCGCGCTGGCCGCCGGCCCAGGCGCCTGCGAGCAGCGCCACGCCCTCCTCCTCGGTGGTCAGTGCAATGCCGCGCATCGAGGACGATCCCAGCACGCGCTCGATCAGCTCTGAATGCCCGGCGTCCGGCACGTAGGGCACTTGACGCACCTCGAAGCGCTGCAGAATCGAAAAAATCTCCTCGGGCCAGGAGGCCGCGGTGTCGGCTCGGGCATGCATCGGCGTTTCCGATCTTGATTGTTTGGCCGCGACTGTAGAGGGGTGCGCGCGCTTCATCAAAGTGCAAAACCGCATATGGCTCTGCGATTTGCTCGCATCGCGCGACGCGCGGCGCGCTGTTCCAGGTCGCTGTAAATGATGTTGCGCGGCCGCCGGCCGCGGCTTACGATAGTTGCAAATGAAACCAATTGGGCTGGATCGCCATGAACGGGCACGCGCGAGAGCTGGCTGACGGCTTCGACCTGGAAAAGCTGACGGCTGACTTCTACGCGAACCCCTACCCGACCTATCGCGCGCTGCGCGAGCACGCGCCGGTCAAGCGGCTGCCGAACGGCTGCTATTTCCTCACCCGCTACGACGACCTGATCGCCGCCTACAAAAACACCAAGACGTTCTCCTCCGACAAGAAGAAGGAGTTCTTGCCGAAATACGGCAACTCGCTGCTCTACGAGCACCACACGACCAGCCTCGTTTTCAACGACCCGCCGGCGCACACCCGCGTCCGGCGGTTGATCATGGGCGCATTGTCGCCGCGGGCGATTGCCGGCATGGAGCCGGACCTGATTGCGCTCGTCGACAGCCTGCTCGACCGGATCGCCACGAAAGACCGCTTCGAGCTGATCGGCGACTTTGCTTCCGCAATCCCGGTCGAGGTGATCGGCAATTTGCTCGACGTGCCGCACGACGAGCGCGAGCCGCTGCGCGACTGGTCGCTGGCGATTTTGGGCGCGCTGGAGCCCGTGATCGGCAAGGACGCGTTCGACCGAGGCAACGACGCGGTGAAGGATTTCCTCGCCTACCTCGAAACACTGGTCGAGCGCCGCCGCGCCAAACCGGGCAATCCCGAACGCGACGTGCTGACGCGGTTGATCCAGGGTGAGGACAATGGCGAACGGCTGACCGCGAAGGAATTGCTGCACAATTGCATCTTCCTGCTCAACGCTGGTCACGAGACCACGACCAACCTGATCGGCAACGGGCTGGTGACGCTCACCCAATATCCCGAGGAGAAGCGGCGGCTGATCGCGCAGCCCGAGCTGATCAAGACTGCGGTCGAGGAGATGCTGCGCTACGAGAGCTCGAACCAGCTCGGCAACCGGATGATCGTGGAGAAGACCGAGCTCGGCGGCATCAAGATGCCCCCCGGCACGCTGGTCACGCTGTGCATCGGCGCCGCCAACCGCGACCCCGCGCAATTCCCAAACCCTGAAGGCTTCGACGTCGCACGCACGCCGAACCGTCACCTCGCCTTCGGGACCGGCGCGCATCAATGCGCCGGCATGGCGCTGGCGCGCCTCGAGGGCGCCATCGCGATTTCGCGGTTCCTGGCGCGCTTCCCGAACTATGTGCTCGACGGCGAGCCGGTGCGCGGCGGCCGGGTGCGGTTCCGCGGCTTCCTCAGCGTGCCATGCCGGCGCGACGCGTGACCCGATGACGACAGAGCAACTGCGCGAGCGCTGGGGCGATTCGCTGCTGACGGTGCTGACCGGGGTGCTCCTCGTCATGATGTTCGTGGTGGCGCCACTGCAGGCACTCGGCCTGTTCGAATTCCAGGTGTTCGAGCTGCTGCTCGCCATCTTCCTGGTCGGCGGCGTGTTCGTGATGTCGGGCAGCGCCATCGCCGTCGTCACCATGCTGGTCGCGCTGGCGATGATCGTGACCGGCGCGATCCTGCGGCTGCGCTCGCCCTCGATCCTCGACCTCAATCTGTTCGCCGGCTCCTGGCTCTTGGTCGGCATCACCATGGCGGTGACGGTGGCGCGCGCGATCTTCGCGCCGGGACGCGTCACCTATCACCGGGTGATCGGTGCGGTCCTGCTCTATCTCACGGTGGCGGTGATCTTCGCGGCGCTCTACACCTTCATCGGCACGCTGGTGCCGAATGCGTTTGCCGGCATGAAGGTCGAGGACCGTCCGTCGCTCGCAAGCCAGCTCATCTATTTCTCCTTCGCTACGCTTACGACAACAGGCTATGGCGATGTCGCGCCGCTGCATCCGATTGCGCGCAGCCTGTGCAATGTCGAGGCGATCTTCGGCCAGCTCTATCCCGCGACACTGCTCGCCCGGCTCGTCACGCTCGAGATCGCGCACCGCGATCAGGATTCGTAGCACAGCGCCACCAGAATGGACCGAATTTGGTCCACAGCAATCCTTTAAGCCGCGCGGGCCGATACCCAAATCAGTGATAATGTGCAGGGACGGCACCCTTGGTGCCGTCACAACTGGAGTGACGAGACATGCGTCCGCCAGTCACCGATTTCATTGCGAGGGAAGCGCAGTTTGGCGCCCAGAACTACGCGCCGCTCGGCGTCGTGCTGTCGCGCGGCGAAGGCGTCTGGGTTTGGGATACCGATGGCAATCGCTATCTCGATTGCCTGTCCGCCTATTCGGCGGTCAATCAGGGCCACTGCCATCCAAAAATCCTCGCCGCCATGGTGGAGCAGGCCGGCCGGCTGACGCTGACCTCGCGGGCCTTCCACAACGATCAGCTCGCCCCGTTCTACGAGGAACTCGCCGAGTTGACCGGATCGCACAAGGTGCTGCCGATGAACAGCGGCGCGGAAGCGGTGGAGAGCGCGATCAAGTCGGTGCGCAAATGGGGCTATGAGGTCAAGGGCGTGCCTGACGGCGAGGCCGAGATCATCGTCTGCGCCGATAACTTCCATGGGCGCACGCTGGCGATTGTCGGCTTCAGCACCGACCCGGACACCCGCGCGCATTTCGGCCCGTTCGCGCCGGGATTCAGAATCATCCCGTTCGGCGACGCCAAGGCGCTGGCGGATGCGATCACGCCGAACACCGTTGCCTTCCTGGTCGAGCCGATCCAGGGCGAGGCCGGCGTCATCATTCCGCCTGCGGGATATTTCGCCGAAGTCCGCGCGCTCTGCACCCGCAACAACATCATGCTGGTCCTCGACGAGATCCAGACCGGGCTCGGCCGCACCGGCAAGCTGCTGGCGGAGCAGCACGAGGGCATCGAGGCCGACGTCACGCTGCTCGGCAAGGCGCTGTCCGGCGGCTTCTATCCGGTCTCGGCGGTACTCTCCAACAACGAGGTGCTCGGCACGCTGAGGCCCGGCCAGCACGGCTCGACATTCGGCGGCAATCCGCTCGCCTGCGCGGTGGCACGCGCGGCGCTGCGCGCGCTGGTCGACGAAGGCATGATCGAGAACGCGGCCATCGAAGGCGCGCGCTTCCTCGATGGCTTACGCAGCATCCGCGCCAACACGGTTCGCGAAGTGCGTGGACGCGGGCTGATGCTCGCGGTCGAGCTTCACCCCGAGGCCGGTCCTGCGCGCCGCTATTGCGAGCTGCTGCGCGAGAAAGGCATCCTTGCCAAGGACACCCACGACCACACGATCCGAATCGCACCGCCGCTGGTGATTACGCCCGATCAGGTCGACTGGGCGCTGGAGCAGATCGGCGTCGCGTTGATACAAGACCTTTCGTGACGGCCGGATAGTTACGCTGGCCGGCCGCGCGGCTATCTGAATCGCAGGTTTGCGCGGGAGAGCTGGCTGATCGAGGAACACCCCATCAGCCGCATGTCCCGCACCAGTTCCGCCTGCAGCAGTCCAAGCGCCCGCTCGACTCCGGCCTGGCCGGCCGATGCCAGCGGATAGAGATAGAAACGTCCGAGGCCGACGGCCTTGGCGCCCAGCGACAGCGCTTTCAGCACATGGCTGCCCCGCTTGATGCCGCCGTCCATCATCACATCGATCCGGTCGCCCACGGCATCGACGATCTCGGCCAGCTGATCGAACGCCGCCCGCGAGCCATCGAGCTGCCGGCCGCCGTGATTGGACAGAATGATGCCGGTGCAGCCGATCTCAACCGCGCGTTTGGCATCATCAACCGACATGACGCCCTTCAGGCAGAACTGGCCGTTCCATTGCCGGACCATTTGCGCGACGTCATCCCACCTCATCGCAGGATCGAGCATTTCCGTGAAATAGCGCCCGATCGACATCGCACCGCCGCTCATATCGACATGCTCGTCGAGTTGCGGCAGCTTGAAGCTTTCATGGGTGACATAGTTGATGGCCCACGCCGGCTTGATGGCGAATTGCAGCATGCCGCCAAGCGTCAGCTGGAAAGGAATCGAGAACCCGGTTCGCAGGTCGCGCTCGCGGTTTCCGCCGGTGATGCTGTCGACGGTCAGCATCATCACGTTGACGCCGGCCTGCTTGGCGCGCTGCATCATCGCCGTGTTCAGGCCTCGGTCCCGGTGGAAATAGAACTGATAGACCTGCGGCGTATCGTAGGCCTTGCGCAATTCCTCCAAGCTCACGGTCCCGAGCGAGGACACGCCGAACATCGTTCCGTATTTCGCCGCCGCAGCGGCGACGGCCCGTTCCCCCTGATGATGAAACAGACGCTGCAGCGCGGTTGGCGAACAATAGAACGGCGTCGCCAGCTTCTGGCCCATCACGGTGACCGAGAGATCCACGTTCTCCACGCCGCGCAAGATATTCGGCACCAGATCGCAACGCTCAAAGCTCGCGGTGTTCTGCCGAAGCGTCGTCTCATCGTCCGCCCCGCCGTCGATATAGTCGAAGATCGGCCCCGGAAGCCGCCGCCGCGCCAGTTCGCGGAAATCATGGAAATTGTGGCAATCGCTCAGGCGCATGTCGTGCTCCGAAGGTTCCGACCGCGGAGTTCAACGGCCCCAAGTGCCGTTCACACCCACAGCATTCGGAATAACGGGCACGCTTCGCCTTGTCCACCGAACCGGTGGTTGGGTCAAACCACCGTCCGATGCCGCTCGATGCAGGTCGTCAGGACCGCATCCATTGGCTTCGTCCACCAGTCATTCGAGAAGATTTCGATCTCCGAATAGCCGGCAAAGCCCTGCGCCTCGACCATTGCGCGCACCGACTTGATGTCGATGACGCCATCGCCCATCATGCCGCGGTCGTTGAGGATGTCCCTGGTCGGCACCAGCCAGTCGCAGACGTGGAACGCGAGCAGCCGATCCTTGCCGGCGCGCGCGATCTGGCTCTTGAGTTCGGGATCCCACCAGATGTGATAGACGTCGAGCGCAACGCCGATCGAACCGGTGCGGCCGGGATCGAGCGCGTCGCAGATGTCGAGCGCATGCTTCGTGGTGTTCACGCAGGCGCGGTCGGCGGCATAGGCCGGATGCAGCGGTTCGATCGCGAGCGGCAGCTTCGCCTGTTTGGCATAGTCCAGCATCTCGGCGATGCCGTCATGCACCTGGTTGCGCGCCGCCACGATGTCCTTCGAGGCCGCGCTGCCCGGCCGTGAATATTGCGGCAGGCCGCCGACCACGAGCACGATGCAGGAGGCGCCGAGCGCGGCCGCCTCGTCGATCGCGCGGCGATTGTCGTCGCGCGCCTCGCTGCGATGGGCGCCATCAGCGGTTAACATGCCGCCGCGGCAATAGCCTGAGAGATCGAGCCCGGCGTCCTTGGTCGCGCGCACCGCGCGGTCGAGGCCTACGGCTGCGACCTGGTCGCGCCAGGGATCGATGGCGCGGATGCCGTGCCGCGCGCAGGCCTCGATGATGGCGAGGAGATCGCCCTGCTTGCGGACGGTCGCGGTGTTCAGCGACAGCCAGCGGTGGTCGTTGGAAAAGTCGCGCATCAGGCGTCAACGCCCCGCGTGGCCATGATCGCCGTCATCCGGCGCGTCGCGAGTTCCGGATTGGCGAGCAGCCCCGCCTGGTCGGCGAGCCGGAACAGTTCGGCGAGATGCAGGGTC
Source organism: Bradyrhizobium sp. Pha-3 (assembly GCF_042258615.1). Lineage (GTDB taxonomy): Bacteria > Pseudomonadota > Alphaproteobacteria > Rhizobiales > Xanthobacteraceae > Bradyrhizobium. The sequence continues at coordinate 6,691,151 of NZ_CP170152.1, forward strand.
GAACGCGCGCTCTCCTGCCCGCCGACCATCGTGAAATGATCCTGGTGGCCGTTGAGATAAGCCATGAACACGATGCCGGTCTTGTAGAAGCGCGTCGGCGCCTTGAAGATGTGGCGCGACAGCGGCACGGTTGGTCCCAGCACGTCATGGAAGCCGGCCTCGTCGCCGGCAGCCAGGCGTGACAGCGCGTAGGACGCGGCGGGGGCAATCGCGTCGAAGATGCCGAGCAGCGCGTGGGAGAAGCCCTTGTCGTCGCCGGCGATCAGTTCGGCGTAGTTGAAGTCATCACCGGTATACATCTTCGCCCGCGGGTCGAGCCGCCGCCGTATGTCGATCTCGCGCTGCTTGTCGAGCAGCGAAACCTTGACGCCATCGACCTTGGCCGCGTTGGCGTTGATGATCGCAACCGCAATGTCCATCGCCTTGTCGAGATCGGCCGTGCCCCAGTAGCCTGACAGAGCCGGATCGAACATGTCGCCGAGCCAGTGGATGATCACAGGCTCACGGACCTGCGCCAGCACGCGGTCATAGACCTTCGCGTAATCGTCCGCATTCCTGCCGAGCTTTGCCAGCGCGCGCGAGGCCATCAGGATGATGCGCCCGCCGGCCTTCTCCACCGCCGCGATCTGCTCCTCATAGGCACGGATCACGTCGTCGATCGATTTGGCGTCCTCCACCGCGAGATGATCGGTGCCGGCGCCCGAGAACACCATCGCATTGCCCCTGGCCTTCGCCGCTCTCACCGAGCGCTGGATCAGTTCGAGCGACGTCGCCCAGTCCAGTCCCATGCCGCGCTGCGCGGTGTCCATCGCCTCGGCCACGCCAAGGCCGAGGTCCCAGACGTGCTCGCGGAACGCGATCGTCTTGTCCCAGTCGATCGCGGCCGTCAGCCACGGATCGACGTCGGCGCGCGGATTGGCGACCACATGGGCGGCAGAGAACGCAACACGATTAAGCGTGCCCTCGAGCCTCGCCGGAAAAGTCCGCGACGCCGCCAGGCGATAGGTTTCGAGGCCGCCTTCGGCGGTCGGCAGCTTCAGCGACAGCGACGATATCGGCAGGACCGGCTTGTTCATGACAACGTCCTTTCTCAGACTGATATCGGGGCGACGTCGATCCAGCGTCGCTCCTTCCAGCTCTTCAGCGCGCATTCGGCGAGCTGCACGCCCTTGGCGCCCTCGAGCAGCGTATATTTGTAGGGCGCATCCTCGCAGACATGGCGGATGAACATCTCCCACTGCTCCTTGAAGCCGTTGTCGTAGACGACATTCTCGGGCAGCTTCTGCCAGTCGGCGTAGAAATCGTGCAGCCGCTTCTCGTCCGGATTCCACACCGGCCGCGGCGTCGCCTGACGCGCCTGGATCACGCAGTCGGTCAGGCCCGCCACCGCCGAGCCATGGGTGCCGTCGACCTGGAAGGTGACGAGATCGTCGCGGTAGACCCGCGTCACCCAGCTCATGTTGATATGGGCGATCACGCCGCCCTTCAGCTTGAAGGTGGCGTAGGCGGAATCATCGGCGGTCGCCTGGTACTTCTTGCCCTTCTCGTCATAGCGCTCGGGGATATCGGTCGTGCCGATGCAGACCACGCTTTCGACTTCGCCGAAGAGGTTGTCGAGCACGTAGCGCCAGTGACAGACCATATCCAGAATGATGCCGCCGCCATCCTCGGCGCGGTAGTTCCAGGACGGCCGCTGCGCTTCCTGCCAGCCGCCCTCGAACACCCAGTAGCCGAACTCACCCCGCACCGAGAGCATGCGGCCGAAGAAGCCGGAGTCGCGCAGGAAGACGAGCTTCTTCAGGCCCGGCAGGAACAGCTTGTCCTGCACCGTGCCGTGCTTGAGGCCCTTAGCATTGGCGCGCTTCACGACCGCAACGGCTTCCTCGAGGTTGGTCGCGATCGGCTTCTCGCAATAGACATGCTTGCCGGCGTTGATCGCCTTGGTCAGCAGCGAGGGCCGCGCCTGCGTCGTGGCGGCATCGAAGAACACGGTGTCATTCTTGTCGGCCAGCGCGCGGTCGAGATCGGTGGTGTGGCGCTCGATGTTGTAGCGTTTGGCCAGGCTAGCGACCTTCTCGGCGTCGCGGCCGACCAGGATCGGATCAGGCATGATGCGGTCGCCGTTCGCGAGAAGCACGCCGCCCTGCTCGCGGATCGCAACGATCGAGCGGATCAGATGCTGGTTGAGACCCATCCGGCCCGTAATGCCGTTCATGATCAGGCCGAGGCGTTTGGTCGTCATACTGTCTGCTCCTGCGAAACGCGTGGTGTGGGCCGCTTCAGCGGCTGCATCGTGGACCAGTCCGGATGGATCGAACTGGCAAAGCCCGGCACGGCGGCGATCGATCCGGTCAGGAGGTCGCCGTCATGGATCGAAAGGCGAACCTTGCCGCCGGCGCGCGTGTAGAGATCGGGATGCGCGGCGAGAAAGGCATCGGCCTCATCGGCCGGGGTGTCGGCAAAGCCGTCGACGTAATGATGTCCATTTCGTTCTGCATGGGGGACACCGATCAGCGCCCCGAGCGCGAGGTCCTGCTGCACGCCGAGCCCGGCCTGGCAGGTCAGGTCCTCGCCGCTGATGAAATAGCGGTCACCATCCGCGCTCCATGCTGCCGCACGCGTCGCATTGATGATCGACTTGTAGATGCCCTTGCACGATTTCGAGGAGATGCCGCGATAGCCGAGCGCCCGCGCCTGCGGGAACGTATCGTAGGAATCGTCGGCCTCGTCGATGATGAAGCTGCGCGCGGCGAGTCCCCCGAGCGGCGAAGCTTTCGTGATATCGCGCGGCATCGGCTGCTCGATATAGAGCAGGTTTGCCGCGATCGGCTTAAGCGCCGCGTCATGGTCGAGCCGGTCGACCAGCGCATTCAGCGCGGCAAGGTCGGCATACTGCTCGTTGGCGTCGAGCGTGACCCTGGCGGCGTAGGGCAGCCTTGCAAGCTCGCTGCCGATCCGCGCCAGCCGCGCCGCGTCATGAGTAGGATCGCCGTTCAGCTTGAGCTTGAAATAGCGCGCACCGGCATTCTCGACTGCGTCGGCGACACCGCCTTCGCCTTCAATCGTGTCGTCCATCCCAACCGTATGCCTGACGGCCACACGATCAAGCCGCTTACGTGTCGAAAGAAACCACGCGATGGCCGCGTCGTCGACATCCGGCGTCAGCCGCGCGTCGATATCAGCGATATTGCCGGTCATGCCATCGAAGAAGTTGACACCCACTACACGCAGCAAGCCGTCCAGGATCGCCTTGTCGATCTCCGCCGGGCCGAAAGCAGCGGCAAGCGGCGGAATGTCTTCCTTCGCGCAAGCCTCGACCTGAGCACCAATACAAGCCGCATGCAGGCCGAACGCGGTGTCGAAGCCGTTGTTCGCCAGATAGAGCTCGCGCGCGATCGCGAGTGAACGGCGGAGCTCGTCGACCGTCTGCTCGGCCGTCAGATGCGGCCGCTTGTCGAACCATTTCGGCGCCAGCATTTCGGCGCTGGCGCCGGTCGCGCGGCCTTTGCCCTCCACCTCGATCCCGACCCGCACGAAAACTTGCGTCGACGCGGTGATCGTCACCGCGCCGAAACGGAACGGCCGGGCGAAGGCCAGCGGCCGTTCGAAGAAGGCGATATCGTTGACTTTGAGGCGAAGCGGCATTGACGGCTCGGGTGTTAGTCCAACGATCCCTGCGTGAAGAAATGCTTCCGAATCCGCTGCACCAGCTCGGTGAAGACCGGATCGGACATGGTTTCGAGCGAGCGCGGCCGCGGCATCGGCACGTCGTAGATCGCGGCGATCGCGCCGGGCCGCTCGGTCATCACGAGCACGCGGTCGGCGAGGAACACGGCTTCGGGGATCGAGTGCGTGATCAACAGGACCGTCTTGCCGGTCTCGCGCTGGATCCGCATCAGCTCGACATTCATCCGCTCGCGCGTCATGGCGTCGAGCGCGCCGAACGGCTCGTCCATCAGCATGATCCTGGGATCATGCACCAGCGCGCGGCAGATCGAGGCACGCTGCTGCATGCCGCCGGACAGCTGCCAGGGCAGCTTCTTCTCAAACCCCTCGAGCCCGACCAGCTTCAGCAGATCCTTGGCGCGGGCGAGATACTTGTCCCGCGGCAGCTGCTTCATGTCGATCGGCAGCATCACGTTGGAGAGGATGTTGCGCCACGGCAGCAGCAGCGCGTTCTGGAACACGATGCCGACATTGCCGTGCGGCTTGGTCACCGGCTCGCCATCCACCAGCACCTCGCCGGTCGTCGGCGGCAACAGGCCCGAGATCATCTTGAGCAGCGTGGACTTGCCGCAGCCGGAGGGCCCGACCACGACAAAGAACTCGCCGTCATTGATGGTGAAGTCGAGCGGCCGCAGCGACGGCACGTCGCCGTCGCGCGACCGGTAGGTCTTCGACACACCCGACAGCTTGATGCCCGGCGCAGCGCCGGCCGCGCGATCCGAGACCAGGCGCAGATGCGCGGCGGGCTGGATGCTATCGGCGGGCTTGATTGCAGGGTTCATCGCGCTTCTCTCCACCTTGTCGTCCCTGCGAAAGCAGGGACCCATACGCCGTGTCATCTCATTTGGGCACGCGGGTAGAGACCTTCCGTAACAATTGAGGTCAGTGGTTATGGGTCCCTGCTCCGTGCGCAACGGCGCACTCGGCAGGGACGACAAGGGAAATCTGTGGGTCACGAGTCACCCTTCGGCAGATAGTCGTTGGTGTAGAACGCCTTCGGATTGGCCTTCGCTTTGGCGTCGAGGCCGCCATATTCGACCATCAGATTGACCGACTCGGTCATGTTCTGGTCGGTGACCTGGAATGGCCGCTTGGTCTTGGTCTCCGGCGTGCGATAGAGCGGGATCGTCAGCTCGAAGCCCTGCGTCAGCGTATCGATCTTGCCGCCCTTCGGGTTGGCATCGAGGATCGACTGCGCCGCGGCCTTCGGGTCCTTCTCGGCGGCTTCCACCGCCTTGGTGGTCGCCGACATGAAGCGGCGGACAAGATCGCCATTGGCCTTCACATAGTCGGAGTTCGCGATGATGCCCGACGACACCATGTTGATGCCGTAGTCGGCGAATTTGATCGGGTAGACGTCCTTGCCGGTGGCGTCCTTGATCTTCATCGACTGGTCCATGACGTAGCCGAGCAGCAGATCGGCCTGGCCGTTGATCACGGCGTTGAGCTTGGTCTGGCCATCGCCGGCAACGGTGTTGAAATCGCTTTCCTTGAGGCCGGTCTTCTTCAGGAACAGCGGCCAGATCTGCGTCATCGAATCCGCCGGCGTGATCGCGACCGTCTTGCCCTTGATGTCCTCCGGCTTCCTGATGTTCTTGTCGACGAGGCCCATCGCCGACATCGGGCTGGTCTGCAGCAGCACGCCGGTGGCGATGACCGGCGCACCCTTCACCGCGGCGCGCATCATCGTCGGCACGTCGACATAGCCGAAATCGGCGGTCTTGGCCGCCACCGCCTGCGTGGTCGCGGCCGAGCCGCGGCCTTCCTGGATCTCGAGGTCGATGCCCTCAGCGGCATAGATGCCCTTGGCCTTGCCGTAATAGAACGGCGCGTGCTCGCCATAGACGTACCAGTTCAGCATCAGCACGACCTTGTCGGCCGCGGATGCTGGAGCCACCGCAAGCGCGGTCCAGGCCAGCGCGGCGCCGGCGATCGCAATCAAACGCTTCATGGTTGTTCTCCCTTTATTGTACTGCGGCCCTTGTCTGGGCCGCTTGTCCGGTTGCTGCGCTAGGACGCGAAGATGATGTCGTCGCGCTGGCTGACGTGCCAGGGGATCACCAGCCGCTCGATGCGGTCGACGATCCAGAACAGGATGACGCCGAGCAGTGCCAGGATCACCAGCGCTGCGAACATCGTCGGCAGGTCGAAGGTACCGATCGAGCGCTGCATCACGTAGCCGATCCCCGAATTCGAGCCGACGAACTCGCCGACGACGGCGCCGACCACGGCAAGCGTCACCGACACCTTCAGGCCGGAGAAGATCGCAGGCATCGCGTGCGGCAGGTTGACCGCGCAGAACACCTTGAAGCGGCTGCCCTGCATCGCGCGCGCGAGGTCAACCATGTCGGGATCGACCGACTTGAAGCCCTGCACGGCCGACACCACCACGGGGAAGAAGCCGAGCAGGAAGGCGGAGATCACCTTGGGGATGATGCCGAAGCCGAACCACACCACGAACAGCGGCGCGATCGCGATCTTCGGCACCGATTGGGAGAACACCAGCAGCGGATAGACGTAGCTCTCGACCGTCTTCGAGCCCGCGATCAGCATCGCGACGGGAATGCCGAACAGCGCCGAGAGCAGGAAGCCGCAGATCGTCGCATAGGTGGTCGGCCAGGACTGCCGCAGCAACTCCGGCCAGTCGCTCCACAGCACCGCGACGACGTCGCCGGGCGACGGGATCTGATAGGCCGGGATGTGGAACAGGCGGATCGCGAGATCCCAGGCCGCCACGATGACCACCAGGAACAGGAACGGACGAACCCACGCCGCATTCAGCACCTTCGATACGCCCGAAGGGCTCTTTGCCTCCGCCACGTCACGCTCCCTTGCAGTCTCTGTTGTTCGTGCAGAAATTAACCCGTTGGATAAATACTGTCCAGCCCCTCGCACGCGGCAAAATCGCGCCGAAGCACGCTACTTTCGTCAGGCGAGATTTTTGATGATCCGTAGCCCGGATGAAGCGCAGCGAAATCCGGGACCGCATTATCCGCGGATGCAGCTCCCCGGATTGCGCTTCGCTTCATCCGGGCTACGGGCCGAGATGCTGGGCAACATGAGCGCGAACGAGTTGCGCGCCCTCACACCACCCGGTGTTCCGCTGCGCGCAGCGGCGGCATCGCGCTGCCAAACGCTGCGGTGGACTTGCCGGTCAGCGCCGCCAGCACCAGCGCGGTCATGTGCTCGAGCCGCTCGTCGCGGGCGTCCTTCTTGAGCAGGTCGCGACCGAAGATCACGCTCAGCGTGGCGCTGTTGGAGAGATAGAAGAACGCCAGCCCGGCGATGGAGATATAGAGCTGCACCGGATCGACCGCGTCGCGGAAATCACCGCTCTCGACCCCGCGCGTCACCACGGTGCGGATCATCTCGACAAAGGGCGAGTGCATCGACTTGACCTTGGTCGAGCGCTTCAGGTGCTTTGCCTTGGCGAGGTTTTCCGTGTTCAGCAACGCCAGGAACTCGGGGTTGCGCAGGAAATAGTTCCACGTGAAATCGATCAGGCGCCCGATCGCCTCGGGCGGATCGAGATGTTCGAGATCGAGCGTGCGCTCCTCGGCGCGGATCCTCTCGTAGGCGCCTTCCAGCACCTCGAGATAGAGATCCTCCTTGTTGCCGACATGGTAGTACAGCATGCGCTTGTTGGCATCGGCATTGGCCGCGATGCGGTCGACCCGCGCGCCGGCGAGGCCATGGGCGGCGAATTCCTGCTTGGCCGCCTCGAGAATCCGCAGCCGCATCCCCTGCGGGTCGCGCTGCCATCTCTGTATCCGCTTTGCTTTCGCCAAATCGATCGCCCGTGATGCTGAATTGATGAATGTAGCATGACGCGCGGCGTTTGAGAACGAATGTTGTCGTGACGGCCATGCGGGAATATTTCTCGCAGCTGCGACAATCATCCTCTCTGTCATTCCCCGGTGCGCAATTACGCAGCTGAGGGCGCGCCCTTGGCGCGAGCCCGGAATGACGGAGGAAATGAACGCTCGGATTGCCCGCGACGCACGCTGCCGGGACGACGCGCGGATGGAACGCGGCCTAGTCTGGCTTTCCCTGTGAGGGCTGCACCAGAAGCGTCGGCACGCCGCACGTGCCGTTGCGCACCGTCATCACGCGCGTGCCGGGCTTGCGGCCGGTGCGAATCTCCGAGACGTCTACGCCGGCGGCAACCAGCCGCGCACGGGTGGCATCGGCGTCGGCGACGCGCCAGCAGATGCCGCGCAGCCGGTCCGGCGCGTCCGTCTCCGCCTTGTTGTTTTCCTTGGCCGGCCGGTGCGTGACCTCGACCACGAGGTCACCGCAGCGGAAGAACATCAGCCGGCCCCACTCGGGATGCGACCGGTCGAGCGCCATGTCGAGCCCGAGCCGCGCGCCGTAGAGCGCCGCAGCGCGCTCCGGGTCGGCGGTCGAGACCACCACATGATCCATCGCGGTGATCGAGGCCGGCGTGGTGCGCACCGAGAGCGGCCGCTCCTGCTCCCGCTCCAGGAAGAACATGCGCACGCCCCGCGTCGCATCGGTCGCCGCGCGCGTCCGCTTCCACGACAGCGTGGCGCCGCTGGCCTCGTCGCGGCTCTCGACCTCGGCGACGGGCTCTGGCTTCAGCGTCAGCCGGTCGAGCCTGCGGTGTGTCCTGGCGATATCGCTGGTGCGGAAGCAGAGGCTTGCGAGCCCCTCGCCCTGTGTGACGAGCGTGCTGCGGACGCGCTGGGCGGCATCGTCATCGCCGCGCGGCGCCATCAATTCCAGCGTCGTGTTGTCGAGCGTGAACAGCACGCGGTCGGCGCCGTCGCCGCTGTTGCGCCAGGCCGGCGCCCGCGCGAACAGCGTCTCGTAGGCGGCGCTGGCGGCGGCAATGTCGCCGGTCAGGACGACGACATGATCGAGACCGGTAATCATGGCTTTGGCCTCCTCGAATCTGCCGTCATTATGCTTCTCCTTGCGAATCTCGGAACCGCGGCCTGCCACCGGCCGTTATGCCGCATGCCAGAACGGCCCGGCACATCCATCATCTCTACCTGTAAACCAAGCAGGGATGCGAATAATTTCAGCGATATCGACCGATCAGCGGTGCTAGTCTGATCTTCGGCCGGGACCACACCAAGCGATCACGGGAAGCGAATGCAGGCTCTCTTCATTGGACAGACCTATATCGACGTCACCTTCATCACGGATCACATGCCTGTCGGCGACGAGAAGCACGTTGCGGACGCCTATGCAGTGTCGTTCGGCGGCAACGCGGTGACCGCGGCGTTCTGCTGCGCCAAGCTCGGCGTCGAGCCGGACCTGATCGCCACCATGGCCAATGACTGGCTGGGGCGGATGTTCTGGGACATGGCCGACAGGTACGGCATCTCGTTCCATCCCCGCAAGGTGAACTCCTCCTCGCTGTCTTTCATCATGCCCAACGACGGCAAGCGCGCCATCGTCCGCTGCCGCGACGACCAGCACATCCACCCCTTTCCGCTGCTGAACATCAAGGGCTGCCGCGCGCTGCACATCGACGGCCACCAGCCGGACGCCGCGATCCATTATGCGAAGCTCTGCCGTGAGGACGGCATCCTGACCTCGCTCGACGGCGGCGGCCTGCGCACCAACACCCACGAGCTGCTCGCATTCATCGATGTTGCGATCGTCGCCGAGCGGCTGTGCGAGCAGATGGACAAGACGCCGGAGCAGATGCTCGACTATCTCAAGAGCCGCGGCTGCCGGGTCGGCGGCATCACCATGGGTGAACGCGGCCTGCTCTGGTATGACGAGGCGGGCACGGTGCAAACGCTGCCGGCACTGCCGATCCCCCGCAAGCGCGTGATCGACACCAACGGCGCCGGCGACGTCTTCCATGGCGCCTACATCTATTCCTATCTCGCCAATCCCGGCAAAGCCTGGCATGAGCATTTCGAGTTCGCGCGCGCGGCGTCGACCTTCAAGATCCAGAAGCTCGGCAACGAGGCCGGCCTGCCGACGCTCGCCGACATCGCCGCGGTCAAGCAGGAATTTGGCGCTGCGGTCTGACAGGGCGGAGTGGGGTAAGGCATGGGGCGCGTCTTCGTTGCCGGCAGCATCAATATGGACGTGGTGGCGACCGCCGAGCGCCATCCGCGGATCGGCGAAACCGTCGCCGGCGAGGCCGTGCTGTATTTTCCCGGCGGCAAGGGCGCCAACCAGGCGGTAGCGTCGGCCAAGCAGGGCGTGCCGACCACGCTGGTCGGCCGACTCGGCACCGATGCGTTCGGCAGGGAGCTGAGAGCCTTCCTTGCCGCGCAAGGCGTCGATCTCTCCTTCGTCAAGGACACCGGCGGCACGCATTCAGGCACGGCGATCATCACACTCGCCAACGCCGACAACACGATCGTCGTCGTGCCGGGCGCCAACGGACTGGTCGATGCCGATGATGTCGCAGCCCCCGTGCTCGCGAAGGGTGACGTCGCGGTCAGCCAGTTCGAGATTCCGCTGCCGACGATCGCCGCATTCTTCAGCCGCGCCCGCGCCGCCGGCGCCACCACGATCCTCAATCCGGCGCCGGCCAAACAGGCCGACAAGGTGCTGCTCGATCTCACCGATGTCCTGATCCTCAACGAGACCGAGCTTGGCTTGCTGACGGGAGCAGAGCTGCGCGACAGCGACGACCCATCTCGCTTCGCCGAGGCGGCACGGACCCTGGGGCGCGGCAAGACCGTCTGCGTCACGCTCGGCAAGCGCGGCGTGCTGGCGCTGGTCGAGGACCAACCGCTGCTCGTGCCCGGACGCGAGGTCAAGGCCGTCGACACCACCGGCGCCGGCGATTGCTTCGTCGGCGCCCTCGCCTCGCAGCTCGCCATCGGCAAGCAACTCGGCGACGCCTTGGCCTACGCCAACATTGCCGCCTCGATCTGCGTGCAGCGGATGGGGGCTGCGCCGTCGATGCCGACAGCGCGAGAGGTGGAGGACGCTCTCTCCACACGTCGTTCCGGCGAAGGCCGGGATCCATAACCACCGGCCGTGGAAACAGGCACGCGCACAGTAACTGCGTTCATCTACACCAATGACGGCCGCGGAGTATGGGTCCCGGCTCCGTGCGCAATCGCGCACTCGGCCGGGACGACGCTTACATTTGCGCCAGCGCACTCTTCAAATCGAACCCCGTGTCCGCCGCCTGCTCCGGTGTGATCGAGCCGCCGGCGCCGAGCAGCCGGCGGCCGAACATGTGATCGCCCGCACGGTTGACCGACTCGATGCCGAGCAACCTGTCGCCGCGGTAGCAGAACGCCGAGAACGCCCCCTGCGCGCGGTCGCCGCGCACCACGACACGGTCGTAGCCGGTGGTAAGACCCGCCATCTGCAGCTTGTCGGGGCCCTGGTCGCTCCAGAACCACGGCAGGCCGTCATAGACCTCGGTCTTGCCGGTCAGCCTTGATGCCACGCAGCGCGCATGGTCGGTCGCGTTCTGCACCGACTCCAGCCGCAGCGATCCGCCGAAGCGCTTGCTGGTGTAGAGCGCGCAATCGCCGATCGCGGAGATGTTCGGATCGGCGGTCAGAAGATGCTCGTCGACGATGATGCCCGATGCGACCGGCAGACCGGCCTCCGCGGCGAGCTCGACGTTCGGCAGCACGCCGACGCCGACCACGACGAGATCGGCCGGGATATGCGTGCCGTTGCTCAGGCTGACGCCGGTGACCTTGGCACCATCGGCCTCGATCGCCGTGACCTGGACGCCCAGATGAATCCGGATGCCGGCCGCGCTGTGGCGGGACTGCGAGAACTCGGAGATCTCCGCGGTGACCGCGCGCGCCATCACGCGCGAGGCGAGCTCGACCACGTCGACCTCGAGGCCCTTGGCCCGCGCGGTGGCCGCGAATTCGAGCCCGATGAAGCCGGCACCGATCACGACGACGCGCATGCCGGGTGCGATCAGATCGCGCAGCGCCTGGCTCTCGTCGAGGATGCGCAGGTAGCGGACGGCGTCGAGCTTTGCGTTGGGAATATCGAGCAGCCGGTTCCGCGCGCCGGTCGCGAACACCAGGTGGCCGTAGTCGAGCGACGTGCCGGAGGCGAGCGCCACTTTCCGCGCATTGCGGTCGACCGCATGGGCGCGATCGGTGATCAGCTCGATCTTGTTGTCCTGGTAGAACTTGTCGGGCCGGAACATCAGGGTTTCGGGCCCGCCGGCCCCCTTCAGATAAGCCTTCGACAAAGGCGGCCGCTGGTACGGCAGATGGCCTTCGTCATTGAGCAGGGCGATGCGCTCGGCGAAGCCGGCCTGGCGGAGCGACGCCGCGAGCTGGAAGCCGGCATGTCCGGCGCCGACGATGATGACCGAGCCTGTCATCGGAACAACCCAAATACGCGCGAGCAGGAGTGACCCATGCCGTTTCCTCTTGTCGATGTTAGCTTGCGTGCCCCGTCACCACAGCGCTCGTGTCTGCGTACCGAAGGCGCGCGCCATTTGGCCCCATGGCTCGCGCTGATGCAAGGGGGTCCCGGGCAAATCTGGGCACCCGAAAGCCGCCTCCAGGCCCCTGCCGGATTGCCACAGCTCCCGCCAAGGCCTTAAATGCCGGAAATAACAAGCCCAAGGTCTTCAAAATGCCAGCACCCGCCTCCGCGAACGACCCTGCCCTGCTCCGCATCGACGGCGCCATTGCGACCATCACGCTGAACCGGCCGGCCGCGTTCAATGCGATCGACATGACGATCGCCAAAAAGCTCGAACAGCTCGGCGCCGAGGTCGAAGCCAACAAGGACGTCCGCGTGCTGGTCATCGAGGGCGAAGGCCGCGCCTTCTGCGCCGGCGGCGATCTGCAAACCATCGGTGCTGCGACCGAAGCCAACAACGTCGCGCCCGTGGTCGGCGAGATGCTGCATCACTACCACGCCTTCATCGAGACGGTTCGGCGGATGCCGAAGATCGTGCTGTCCAGCGTGCACGGATCGGCGGCCGGCGCCGGCATGGGCCTCGCCTTCGTGACCGACCTGTGCATCGCCGCGGAGGATGCCCGCTTCACGCCCGCCTATGCCAAGATCGGCGTGTCGCCGGATGGCGGCAGCACGGTCGGCATCGTCGGCACGGTCGGGACCCGCCGCGCGCTGCAAATTTTCCTTGCTGAGGATGGCTTCACCGCGCAGCAGGCCTATGAATGGGGGTTGGTCGTCAAGACCGTTCCCGCGACCGAGTTGAAGGCGGCGACGCGACAGCTCGCCGAGCGCTTGGCGAAAAATCCGCCCGCTGCGATCGCGGGGACCAAGTCGCTGGTCTATCAGGCTGCCACCACGCCGACCAAGCAGCAGCTCGACGCCGAGGAACACAAGATCATCACGTCGATGCACACCGAGGATTTCCGCGTCGCCGTGAAGAAGTTCACCAGCAAGTCGAAGTGAACCAATTGGCCTTGCCGTCACACTCCTTTCTGTGTCTCCGCCACGGCGCCACCGACTGGAACCGGCAACACCGCTTTCAGGGCCGCACCGACAATCTTCTCAACGATGACGGCGTGGCGCAGGCCCGCGCCGCTGCGCTGCGGCTCAGGAACGTCGCGCTCGGTGCGATCGTCGCGAGCCCGCTCCGCCGCGCCGTGCAAACCGCCGACATCGTGGCCGCGGCGCTGTCGCGGCCCGTTGCAATCGATGCCGACATTATCGAATGCGACTTCGGCAGCCTGGAGGGGCAATCGATCCGTGACACCATGCGCAGGCATGGCCTCACCGCGCTGGAACAGCTGGTCTCGATCCTTCCCGCGGATGGTGAACCCTGGGCCGCCGTCTCCAGGCGGGCACTACGCTGCGTTACGACGTGGCAGGAAAGCCATCCTGGCGTCGAGATCCTGTTCGTCTGCCACGACGCCGTCATGCAGGCGGTCGCACAGGCCCTGTGCGGCGGCTTCTTCGAGAACCGTTACGGCACACCGTTCCGTTTCGCTCGTGCAGGAAGCACCTGGACGGTTGAGGAGATCAATTAGTTCGGGCAGATATACCCGCTGCCTCCGGGCGCCTTGAAGCAACCGACCGATTCCGGGATCACCTGCTTGGGCAGCCACAGCACGACCTTCGGAAAATAGATCGTGAAGCAGATCGTGACCAGGAACACGACATAGATCGGCAGCGCCGCCCGCAGCGCTTTTGCAAAGCTGATGCCGACGAATTTCGAGGCCATCAGCAGCACGAGCCCGTAAGGCGGCGTGATCAAGCCGAAGGCCAGTGTCGCGATCAGCACGACGCCCATATGCACGCCATTGATGTCGCCGGCCTGGGTCAGCGCGTTCACCAGCGGCATGAAGATGATGATGGTCGGTACCGGCTCGATGAAGTCGCCGACCACGGTGAACAGCAGCACCATCAGCAGCATGATGAGGTGCGGATCGTTGCCCGCGATCGAGGTGATCCAGTCGGCGATGTAGATCGCGCCGCGCAAATAGGCCAGCATCCAGCCGAACGCGTTCGCCGCGCCGATCGTGATCAGCGGCAGCGAGAAGATCAGGCCGGCGAGGCAGAAGTCATACGGAATCTTTTTCAGGTGCCCGCGGTTCAGCGCGGGGATCACGACGAGGATGATGTAGGCGACCGCCACCACGCCGGCCTCGGTCGGCGTGAACCAGCCGGTCAGGATGCCGCCGAGCAGGATCACCGGGATCATCAGCGGCAGCGCGGCGTCGCCGGCAGCGAATGCGATCTGGCGCAGCGGCGCCCGCGGCTTGCGCAGGCCCGACGGACCGAAGAAGTAGCAATAGATCATCAGCCCGAAGCCGATCATCAGGCCGGGGACCACGCCGGCCATGAACAGGCCGGCGATCGAGACGTTGCCGACCGCGCCATAGACCACGGCCGTGATGCTTGGCGGCACCAGCGCGGCGATGGTCGAGGCCGAGGCGATGATCGCGGCGATGAAGGCCGGCTCATAGCCCTCCCGCCGCATCGGACCGCCGAGCGCCCGGCTCATCACGGCGACATCGGCGGTGGTCGAGCCGGACATTTCCGAGAAGAACATGCTGAACACGACGACGACCTGCGACAGCCCGCCCCTGATGTGACCGACCAGCGAGACCGACAGGTTGGCAATGCGGACCACGACATTCGCCGAGCTCATGAGCTCGCCGACCAGCAGGAAGAACGGGATCGCCAGCAGCGCCTCGGAATCGACGCCGTCGAAGATCTTCTGGATGATCGCGGCCAGGGACACATCCGACAGCGCCGCGCCGATGAACACGCCGGCCATCAGCGAGAACGGCACGGGCACGCCGAGATAACCGAAGAACAGGAAGCAGGACGACATCAACACCAGCACGACCGGTGCGCTCACGGCTGCACTCCCGTGGTGGCACTGGGATTGATCGCGGGGATCGCAAGATCCTCGTCCGGCGGCTCCGGATGCTCAAAGCCGTTGCGGATGCCGTTGACGAGCTGCTCGATCGTGAACAGGCCGATCAGGATGCCGGACAGCGGAATCACCGCATAGAGCGATGCGATGGGCGTGCCGGACGGCAGCCGGAAACTGCCGAAGCCGCGAAGGTAGTTTTGATAACCGTACCAGACCAGGCAAAAGGCGACGCCCAGCACCACCAGGCGGATGACGATCTCGACGACCAGCCGCGACCTGCCGTGCAACGCCTCCGAGAGCGCGGTGAGATAGAGATGATCGTTGCGCCTGGTCGCGACCGCGGCACCGATGAAGATCGCGTAGATGAACAGCGTCGAGGTCACCTCCTGCAACCACAGCCAGGGATGACCGATGGTGCGGGTGACGATGTCGGCGGTGACCGAGAGCGAGAAGCCGAAGCACAACAGGCCGCACAGCATCATCAGGATCAGCTCGAGCCGGTCCAGCGCCCGCCATTTCAGATGCCGCTGCCGATGCAGCACCAGTCTGTCGGCGATGGCCATGGCCCGAAATTCCTCGTCGTCCCGGCGAAGGCCGGGACCCATAACCCCCGGCTCGAGTTGCTTGCAGAAAGTCGGCGACCCGATCGCTCAACTGAAGGGCCGCGGCGTATGGGTCCCGGCCCCCGTGCGCAATTGCGCACTAGGCCGGGACGACGCTGTCTAATTGATAGCGCGGATCAGGTTCTTGATCTTCTCCGCATGCGGGCCGAGCTCCTTGGCGAGCTTGTCGAGATAGGGATCGGCGATCGCGGTAAAACTCTTCTTGTCCACGTCATCGACCACCTTGACGCCGAACGACTTCAGCTTGGTCAGCGCATTCCGCTCCAGCTCGAAGGCCTTCTGCGGCTCCTTGGCACTGACCTCGTTCGCAGCCGCCTGCACCCATTGCTTCTGCTCGGCGGAGAGGCTCTGCCAGAGCTTGACGGAGACGAACAGCAACGCGTTGTTGGCCTCGTGCTCGGTGATCGACAGCACGGGCGCGACCTCATAGTGCTTGTTGACGAGATAGACGTTGATGCTGTTCTCGGCGGCGTCAACCACGCCGGTCTGCAGCGAGGTGTAGACGCTGCCGAACGGCATGTGCACCGTCTGTGCGCCATAGGCCGGGAACATGGTGTCCTCGGTCGCGGTCGCCTGCACCCGGACCTTCACACCCTTGAGGTCGCCGACGTTGTGGATTTCCTTCTTGCTGTAGATATGGCGCACGCCCTGCGAACCGGTGCCGATCACATGCAGGCCCTGTGCGGTCTCGTCGATCATCGTCCTGATCGCGTCGAACACCTGCGGATCCGCCAGCGCCTTGATCACATGGGCGTCGTTGCGGAACAGGAAGTGCAGCGACATCACGCCGGCCTGCGGCGAGATCGTCGCCGTGTTGGCGGAGGAGACGATCGCGAATTCGATATCGCCTGATTTCACGAGTTGCAGCAGCTGCGGCTCCTGGCCGAGCTGCGCGCCGGGATATTGGTCGACGATCATCGTTCCCTTGCTCAATTCCTTGAGCTTTTCGGCGAACAGATCGCCGGCGACCGAATAGCCGGTGTTGCGCGGCTGGTCATAGGCGAAGCGGAAGTGCTTGACCTCCTGCGCGCCGGCGCGCGCCGGCAGCAGCAGCGCTGCCGCGGCCATGGCGATCCCGACGATCCTGGCTGAATAGCCCATCGCGACGTTCCCCCTGTTTTTGATTGACGCGATCATCCCACCAGTCCCGCGGGATTGTCAATAAAACAGAAGGAATTAGACGACTCCGGGCGCTATCGCGCACTGCATTGCCAAAATTATCGACAATTCGACAACCTCGCCGAACGACGCGCGCTACTTGCCAGTTACTTGCCCTTGGCGCGCATGAAGTCGAAATCGCAGCCCTCGTCGGCCTGCAGGATGGTCTCATTGAACAGATGCGCGTAACCGCGCTTGGCCCAGTCCGGCGTCTTCGCCGGCTCCAGCGCTTCACGACGCTTCTGCAACTCGGCCTCATCCACCAGGAGATCGATGCTGCGCTTGGCAACATCGAGCCGGATCATGTCGCCGTTCCGCACCAGGCCGAGCGGACCGCCGACGGCGGACTCCGGCGTGATGTGCAGCACGATGGTGCCGAACGCGGTGCCGCTCATCCGCGCATCGGAGATGCGGACCATGTCCTTGACGCCGGTGCGCGCGAGCTTCTTCGGGATCGGCAGGTAACCCGCCTCCGGCATGCCAGGGGCGCCCTTCGGGCCGGCGTTGCGCAGCACCAGCACGTCGTCGGCGGTCACGTCGAGCGCGGGATCGTCGACCCGCAGCGTCATGTCCTCGACCGACTCGAACACCACGGCACGCCCGGTGTGCTGCAAGAGCTTTGGGCTCGCTGCCGATTGCTTGATGACGGCGCCGCGCGGCGCGAGATTGCCGTGCAGGATCGCCATCGCGCCTTCGGATTTGATCGGGTTCGCCTTGGAGCGGATCGCGTCCTGCCCCGGCACGTCCTCCGCGCCGGCCACGACCTCGCGCAGGGTCTGACCGGTAATCGTCCTGGCATCGAGATCGATGAGGTCGCCGAGCTGCGCCATCAGCTTCGGCACGCCACCGGCATGATGGAAATGCTCCATATAGTGCTCGCCCGATGGCTTGAGGTCGACCAGCACGGGGACCTCGCGGCCAAGCTTGTCGAACGCCTCGAGGTCGATCTTGTGCGGCGAGCGGTTGGCAATGGCGGTCAGGTGAATCAGCCCGTTGGTCGAGCCTCCGATCGCCTGCATCACGACCTGTGCATTGCGGAACGACGATGGCGTCAGGATCTCGCTCGGCTTCGGTCCCTTGGTCTTCGCCATTTCGGCGGCGACGCGGCCGCTGGTCTCTGCGAAGCGGAAGCGTTCGGCATGCGGCGCGGGGATCGTCGCACTCATCGGCAGCGACAGGCCGAGCGCCTCGGTGATGCAGGCCATGGTGGACGCCGTGCCCATCACCATGCAGGTGCCGACCGACGGCGCGAGACGGCCGTTCACCGCCTCGATCTCGACATCGTCGATCTCGCCGGCGCGATACTTGCCCCACAGCCGGCGGCAATCGGTGCAGGCGCCCAGCACCTCGCCCTTGTGATGACCGACCACCATCGGGCCGACCGGAATCACCACCGTCGGCAGATCGGCGCTGATGGCGGCCATGAGCTGTGCCGGCAGGGTCTTGTCGCAACCGCCGATCACGATCACCGCATCCATCGGCTGGGCGCGGATCATCTCCTCGGTATCCATCGCCATCAGATTGCGCAGGTACATCGAGGTTGGATGCGCAAAGCTCTCGGCGATCGAGATGGTCGGGAACACGAACGGCATCGCGCCCGACAGCATCACGCCGCGCTTCACCGCTTCGATGATCTGCGGAACGTTGCCGTGGCAGGGATTGTAGTCGCTGTAGGTGTTGGTGATGCCGACGATCGGGCGATTGAGCGCGTCATCCGAATAGCCCATCGCCTTGATGAACGCCTTGCGCAGGAACAGCGAGAAGCCGGCGTCACCATAGCTGGTCAGTCCCTTGCGAAGTCCGTCGGCCATTTTCTTCTCTTCCCGTGGTTGTTCGGCCGCACTTAAGGAGCGGCGGTAATTATTGTCAATATGAGATAATCTGGCGCAAGAGCGCAGCTGGCCTGCGGCAAAATCGCCCCCATTATTGACAATAGCCATGGCGCCATGCTGACCTCCGGCATCGACCCGAAGCCGAGAGCGCATGAAAGCCGAGCCCACCTTGCCCGATATCCAGGCCCCCTCGCGGGAGGAGGAACAGGCGGAAGTGATCCGCCGGCTGGAGGAGGACATCATCTTCGGCCGCTTCGCGCCCGGCCTGCGGCTGGTCGAGGATACCCTGATGCAGCGCTACGGCGCGAGCCGGCATTTCGTCCGCCAGGCGCTGTTCCAGCTCGAACGTCAGGGCATCGTGCTGCGCGAGAAGAATGTCGGCGCCACGGTGCGGTTCTATTCGGCCGAGGAAGTGCGGCAGATCTACGAGGTGCGCGAGATGCTGACGCGCCAGGCCGCGCTGATGATCGCCCTGCCCGCGCCTGACAGCCTGATCGACCAGTTGAGCGAGCTGCAACGGCATTACTGCCTCAAGGCCGACGCGCAGGACATGCGCGGCATCCATGAAACCAACGATGCGTTTCACCTCGCGCTGTTCTCCGCCTGCGGCAATCCCTACCTGGTCCGCTCATTGCAGGACTACATGAACCTGACGCTGCCGATGCGCGCCAAGAACCTCGCCGACAGCGAGGGCCTCACATTGTCGCGCCGCCAGCACGAATTGATGATCGAGCTCCTGAAAGGCCGCGACAGCTGGGCGCTGGCGCAGCTCTGCGTCGATCACATGCAGTACAGCAAGGCGGATTATCTCGTCCGCATCTCCAACGACAAAAAGCCGCAATAGCGCGATACGCGGCCTCCTCGTGAAGGAGACGGCGATGCGCTATGTGGCTTTGTTGATTGGATCGTTCGCCGTGCAGCTTGCGCTCGGCGGAATTGCCAACGCGGCCGATCCGCGCGCGACCGAGCTCACCTATGAACCCTGGACCAAAACCTGCCTGACCGAGGCGAGCTGCTTCGTCGCCGCCGCCGCGCGCGGCCAGTGCGCGCCGTCGGGCGGCACCATCAGCGTTTCGCCGCAGACCAGCACACGCGCGCTGCTCACGGCGAATGTCGGAACGCGGACCATGCTGGAAGGAACGATCAGCCTACGGATCGATCAGGACGAACCGATGCAGGTCGCCAGGACCCACTGCTACACACTCGGCTGCGGCGGCACGCTGGAGGCCAATGGCGAGCTGATCGAGCGGCTGAAGCACGCGCAAACGATCGTGGTGGAGGCGAAGAACCTGACCGGGCAGAAGATCAGCCTCAACTTCCCGCTCGCGCACTTTTCCCAGACCTATGACGGGCCCGGAAGCACACCCAAGGCATCCGGACAAGGCTCGAATGAGCCGCAGCGCCAGCACACCGAAGCGGTGAAGCAGCTGCCGCAGTGCGATGACTGATCACTTCTTCCAGTCGATCACCCTCGTCCTGTCGCCGTCGAACTCCATGCTGCAGAACGTGCCGCCCTGGTAGTAATCGCCGACCGGATCGGGCGGCAGCTTGGCCTGCTCGGCCATCGCGTGCTCGCGAAAATCTTCGCCGCGGCCGCTCGGACGATAGCCGAGGTCGTAGGCGCGGTGATTGTCCCACCACGAGCGCTCGTTGTAGGACGCGCCGTACAGCACCTCGAAATGAATGTCGGGATGTTCGAGCCCGATGCGGCAGAGCTGAACCAGATCCTCGGGCTTGAGCCAGATCGAGAGCCGGCGGTGATCGAGCGGCGCCTCGCCGAAATTGCCGATCCGGATGCAGGTCACCTTGATGCCGTGCTTGTCGGCATAGAGCGCGCCGATGCCCTCGCCGAACACCTTGCTCACCCCGTAACGACTGTCCGGCCGCGCCGTGACGTCGGTGCCGATGCGGTGATGACGCGGGTAGAAGCCGACCGCGTGATTGGACGAGGCGAAGATCACGCGCCTGACGCCCTGCTTGCGCGCCGCCTCGAACAGATTGTAGCAGCCGATGATGTTGGCCTGCAGGATCGCATCCCAGGAACCTTCGACCGAATAGCCGCCGAAATGCAGGATGCCGTCGACGCCTTCGCAGATCGCCTCGACCTGTGCGAGGTCGGCGAGATCGGCCGCCTTGAACTTTTCATTGCTGCCGAGATCGGCCGGCGGCTTGATGTCGCTCAGCAGGAGATCAGGATAGATCGACGGCAGCAGCTTGCGCAGGCTCGTGCCGATTCCACCCGATGCGCCGGTCATCAATATGCGTGGCATGCCGTCCCTCGTCTTTCCTGTTTGCTGCAGCCGAATTGCGGTCGCAGGCCGACAATGATAGCAAACCAGGCGCTCAAGGAAACACCATCGAAACACAACAACGAGAACAGCAAATGTCCGATGTTCATTCCGCCGGCTGGCGTCCCGCGTCCTGTTATCCCGATCCCGCGATCCACGCGCTCGATCCGCGCTTCGAGAAATACTGGCTGAAGCTCTCCGCCGTTGAGCGCATCGCCACCGGCCTGCGCTGGGCCGAAGGTCCGGTGTGGTTCGGCGACGGCCGCTATCTGTTGTGCAGCGACATCCCGAACCAGCGCATCCTCAAATGGGAGGAAGAGACCGGCGCGGTCAGCATCTTCCGCAAGCCGTCGAACTTCGCCAACGGCAACACCCGCGACCGCCAGGGCCGGCTGATCACCTGCGAGCATGGCGGCCGCCGCGTGGTGCGCACCGAATATGACGGATCGATTACGGTGCTGATCGATTCCTTCGGCGGCAATCGGCTGAACTCGCCGAACGACGTCGTGGTGAAATCCGACGGCGCGATCTGGTTCACCGATCCGATCTTCGGCCTGCTCGGCAATTACGAGGGCTACAAGGCCGATCCGGAGATCGAGCCCAACGTCTACCGGCTCGACCCCGAAACCGGCAAGGCCAGCATCGTCGCCGAGGGCGTGCTCGGCCCCAACGGGCTGTGCTTCTCGCCGGACGAGAAGATCCTCTACGTCGTGGAATCCCGCGGCGAGCCGAACCGCAAGATCCTGGCCTATGACGTCTCCGCCGACGGAAGGACGATTTCCAACAAGCGCGTGTTCATCGACGCCGGCCCCGGCACGCCCGACGGCATGCGCTGCGACATCGATGGCAATCTGTGGTGCGGCTGGGGCATGGGCGATCCCGAACTCGACGGCGTCGTGGTGTTCGCGCCCGACGGCGTCATGATCGGCCGCATCGCGCTGCCGGAGCGCTGCGCCAACCTCTGCTTCGGCGGACTGAAGCGCAACCGCCTGTTCATGGCGGCAAGCCAGTCGATCTATGCGCTCTACGTCAACACCCAAGGTGCGCTCGGCGGTTAAGTCGCCTCGTCGTCCCGGCCTTAGTGCGCAATTGCGCACTCGGTCGGGACGACGATAAAACTTCTACCTTCCAAAACGTCTGACGCCGGAGTGGTGATCCGCCCCGGCGCCAAAATGCTGTCTCTCGTGGTGCGGCTTACGCGGCGTTGTAGCCGGCGACCGCCTTGGCCTCGAGATATTCTTCCAGACCGTAACGGCCCCACTCGCGGCCGTTGCCGGACTGCTTGTAGCCACCGAACGGCGCGGAGCGCTCGTTCGGCACGCCCTGCAGGTTGACGTTGCCGGCGCGGATCTGGCGGCCGACGCGGCGCGCGGTCTCCACGGTGTCGGCCGAGACGTAACCGGCGAGACCATAGGGCGTGTCGTTGGCGATCTTCACGGCTTCAGCCTCGTCCTTGGCGCCGAGAATGGTCAGCACCGGCCCGAAGACTTCCTCGCGGGCGATCGTCATATCGTTGGTGACGTCGGCGAAGATGGTCGGACGGACGTAGAAGCCCTTGTTGACGCCCTCGGGCAGGCCCGGACCACCGGCGACGAGCGTTGCGCCCTCGTCGATGCCCTTCTGGATCAGCGCCTGGATCTTGTCCCACTGGCCGCGGTTGACGACCGGGCCGATGGTGGTGCCGTCGGCGCGCGGATCGCCGGCCTTGGTCTTGTCGGCGACGCCCTTCGCGATCGCGGCCACTTCCTTCATCTTGGAGAGCGGCACGATCATGCGCGACGGCGCGTTGCAGGACTGGCCCGAGTTGTTGAACATGTGCATCACGCCGCCGGTCACCGCCTTGGCGAGGTCGGCCCCCTCGAGGATCACGTTCGGCGACTTGCCGCCGAGCTCCTGGCTGACGCGCTTCACGGTCGGGGCCGCACGCTTGGCGACATCGACGCCTGCGCGGGTCGAGCCGGTGAACGAGATCATGTCGATGTCCGGGTGCTCGCTCATCGCGGCACCCACCTCCGGGCCGAGGCCGTTGAGGAGGTTGAACACGCCCTTCGGCACGCCGGCTTCATCGAGGATTTCTGCGAAGATCAGCGCCGAGGTCGGGGTGAACTCCGACGGCTTCAGGATCATGGTGCAGCCGGCGGCGAGCGCGGGCGCGACCTTGCAGGCGATCTGGTTCAGCGGCCAGTTCCAGGGCGTGATCATGCCGACGACGCCGACCGGCTCGCGCACGATCACTGCGGTGCCCATGGTCTCCTCGAACTCGTACTTCTTGAGCACTTCGAGGGTGTTCATGAGATGGCCGAGGCCGGCGCCGGCCTGCAGCTTCTCGGCCATCGGCAGCGGAGCGCCCATCTCGTCGGAGACGGCGGCACCGATCTCCTTCATGCGGCCCTTGTAGACTTCGACGACCTTGGTGAGCAGCGCGATGCGCTCCTCGCGGCTGGTCTTGGAATAGGTTTCGAAGGCGCGCTTGGCGGCGGCGACCGCCTTGTCGACATCAGCCTTCGAGCCGAGCGCAACTTCATACATCGCTTCTTCGGTCGCCGGATTGACGACGGGGGTGGACTTGCCTTTGACGACCGGATCGACCCAGGCGCCATCGATGTAGAATTGCATGCGATTGACCATCGGAAACCTCTTGTAGGGGGCGTATGGATAAGGGGAACGGAAAGCGTTCGGCAGGCATCCTTGCACGAAAGCAGGGCGAATTGAACCCGCCATATGCGGGGCGCGGCTCGTGCACGCCCACGGGATATAATGTCGCCGCCGCTTAGCTGGCAAGGCATGCGCGAAATGGGTCCCGGCTCTGCGTCGCGTCACTCCGTGCCGCGCCGCGTCCGGGACACGAAACACCTCCAGGACCGACCGCTCTCGTGCCCCGGATGCGGCGCAGCGCGAAGCGTTGCGACGCTGGTCCGGGGCCTATCCCTTCATCACACCGCCATCTTGCGATGCCGAACCGGGGCGCCGACCGACACGCTTTCCGCCGCATCGATGATCGCGTTGGCGTCGATACCATAGTGCCGGTAGAGGTCTCCGATCGTCCCGGTCTGGCCGAAATGCTCGACACCGAGCGCCTCGACCCGATGGCCGCGCACGCTGCCGAGCCAGCCGAGCGAAGCCGGGTGGCCGTCGATCACGGTCACGATGCCGCAGTCGCGGCCGAGCGGCGCCAGCATGCGCTCGATATGACTCAAATGCTGCGTGCCACGGCGGTCGCGGCGCAAATTCCGTGCGGCGGACCAACCCGCATAGAGCCGGTCGGCCGAGGTTACCGCCAGGAGACCGACATCGCGGTGGCTCTCGCCGATCAGGCCGACCGCCTCGATCGCCTCCGGCGCGACGGTGCCGGTATACGCAATGACGATGTCGCAGTTCGGGCCCGGCTCGCGCATCCAGTAGGCGCCATCGGTGATGTCGCGCTGCAGGTCCGGTGTCATGATCCGTTGCGGCTGCTCCAGCATCCGCGTCGAGAGCCGCAAGTAAACCGAACCGCCCTCGGCACCCTCGCGCTGCATGTGGCCGAACCCCCAGCCCATGATCACGGCAAGTTCATCGACGAAGGCCGGATCGAACGAGGCAAGCCCGTCCTGCCCGATCCCGATCAGCGGCGTCTTGATCGACTGATGCGCGCCGCCTTCCGGCGCCAGCGAGATGCCCGATGGCGTCGCCGCCACCATGAAGCGGGCGTCCTGGTAGCAGGCGTAGTTCAAGGCATCGAGCCCGCGCTCGATGAAGGGATCGTACAGCGTGCCGACCGGCAGCAGCCGTGCGCCGTTGATCTGCTGCGACAGGCCGAGCGCCGACAGCATGATGAACAGATTCATCTCGGCAATGCCGAGCTCGAGGTGCTGGCCCTTCGGCGAATATTCCCAGGTGTAGGCTGACGGGATCTTCTCCTGCCGGAACAGGTCGTGGTTCTCCGCCTTCGCAAACAGGCCGCGGCGGTTGACCCAGGCGCCGAGATTGGTCGACACGGTGACGTCGGGCGAAACGGTGACGATGCGCGACGCAAGCTCGCTGTCGCCGCGTGCGAGCTCATGCAGCACGAGGCCAAAACCCTGCTGCGTCGACATCTGCGCGGAAGCCTTGAAGGCCAGCCGCTCCGGCACGTCGATTTGAGGCGCCGAGAGACGGCGGCGTCCTTCGCGGTTGAACGGCGCCTCGGCCAGGAAAGCCTCGAGCTTCGCGGGCTCCTGCGACAGGCCCTCGAACTTGTCCCACTCGTGGCCGGGGCGGATGTTCTGCGCCGTGCGCCACTTCTCCATCTGCGCCACCGTCATCAGGCCGGCGTGGTTGTCCTTGTGGCCCTGCATCGGCAGGCCGACGCCCTTGATGGTGTAGGCGATGAAGCAGACCGGGCGGTCGTGGTCGATCGCCTCGAAGGCCTCGATCATGCTCGCCATGTCGTGGCCGCCGAGGTTCGACATCAGCGCCAGCAACTCGTCGTCGCTGCGGCGATCGATCAGGGCCGACACCTCGCCCTGGTCGCCGATATCGTCGCGCAGATGCTTGCGGAACGCAGCACCCCCTTGGAAGCAGAGCGCCGCGTACATCTGGTTCGGGCAATTGTCGATCCAGCGCCGCAATGCCTCGCCGCCCGGTTCGGCGAAGGCTTCGAGCATCAGCTTGCCGTACTTCACGATCACCACGTCCCAGCCGAAATTGCGGAACATGGTCTCGAACTTGGCCCACAGCCCCTCGCGCACCACGGCGTCGAGCGACTGCCTGTTGTAGTCGACCACCCACCAGGTGTTGCGCAGGCCGTGCTTCCAGCCCTCGAGCAGCGCCTCGAAGATATTGCCCTCGTCCATCTCGGCGTCGCCGACCAGCGCGATCATGCGGCCCTCGGGCCGGTCGTTCAGCCAGCCATGCGCCTTGACGTAGTCCTGCACCAGCGAGGCGAACAAGGTCTGCGCCACGCCGAGGCCGACCGAGCCGGTGGAGAAATCGACGTCGTCGGTGTCCTTGGTGCGCGACGGATAGGATTGCGCGCCCTTGTAGCCGCGGAAGTTCTCCAGCTTGTCACGGGTCTGGTGGCCGAACAGATACTGGATCGCATGGAACACCGGGCTCGCATGCGGCTTCACCGCGACGCGGTCCTGCGGGCGCAGCACCGAGAAATACAGCGCCGACATGATGTTGGCGAGCGAGGCCGACGAGGCCTGGTGGCCGCCGACCTTCAGCCCGTCGGTCGAGGGCCGCACATGGTTGGCGTGATGGATGGTCCACGACGACAGCCACAGCACCTTGCGGGCCAGGGCGGACAGCATGTCGAGGCGTTCAGGCGCGATTCCCATGGCAATGCTCCGGGCGAATATCTCGGATGTTACTGCTGCGGGGGCCGCCGAAAATCTCAATTCCACGCGACAGCACAGAAAAAATTGGGATAAATTCCCACGATCCGGCCCTCACCTGCGAGTTCATCCCAATGCCTGCCCTCGACGCCATCGACCGCAAGATCCTGAGTCTGCTCCAGACCGACAGCCGCATGACCATGCAGGAGCTCGCCGACAAGGTCGGCTTGTCGGTGTCGCCCTGCCACCGCCGGGTCAAGCTGCTCGAAGAGCGCGGCGTGATCTCGCGTTACATCGCGACCGTCGACCAGAAATCGCTCGGGCTGCATGTCTCGGTCTTCATCTCGATCAAGCTGGCGCGGCAGAAGGAAGAAGACCTCAACCGCTTCGCGCGCGCGATCTCGAAATGGGACGAGGTGCTCGAGTGCTATTTGATGACCGGCAACCGCGACTATCTGCTGCGCGTCGTCGCCGCCGACCTCTCCTCCTATGAAGCGTTCCTGAAGAACAAGCTGACCCGGCTCGACGGCATCGCCTCGATCGAGTCGAGCTTTGCGCTGAGTCAGGTGAAGTATTCGACGGCGTTGCCGGTGTGAGGGCGTTGGTTGGTAACTCCAATCGTGCCAACACCACGGTGTCGTCCTGACGAAAGCCAGGACCCAAAACCACCGCATTTGGTTGTGAAGGGAATCTGGCCCCAGCGTCGTGCAGCGACGGACAATTGGGGTAATGGGTCCAGGCTTACGCCAGGACGACGATGAGGATGAGTAAGTCGCAATTCAAGATGTTGCGCATCCGTACGCCGCGCAATTCAGTGATGGCACCTCAGCCGCGGTGAACCACACCGGAGATTGCCCTCGCCGCAGGTCCCGCGCTGCAAAATTAAATCGTCGCGACCGGATCGTCGCGGGAACCCGGCAGCGGCCTTCGATGTTGATGTCGGGTATCACTGAGTATCCGAAGGGTGAGGACAGATGCTGAAGGCTGCCCGCTGCAGACACACCGTGTTGGCGCTCACCGCGATCCTCGCGGTCGTGGCATCGGCCGCGCTGTTCGCAGGCAGCGCCGATGCTGCTCGCGGTGGCGGTGGCGGCCACGGCGGTGGAGGTCATGGCGGTGGAGGTCATGGCGGTGGCGGCTTTCATGGTGGCGGGGGCGGATTCCATGGTGGCGGCGGTGGCTTTCATGGGGGCGGAGGCGGCTTCCACGGTGGCGGATTCCACGGTGGCGGACTTCACGCCAGCGGCGCGCGTGGCGGCGGTTTCCACACTATTCATCCCGCTGCAAGAGCCGGCACGCGGCTCGGCGGTGGCTCCGGCGCGCGTCATAACCAATTCCGGCCTGCCGCTCATGCCGCGCGCGTCGCGCCGAGCGTAGCCGCCGGCCGTCATGCCGCCTCGCCCGCCGCGATGCGGCACAATGCGAGCGCCGTGGGGCACGCGTTGGCCTCGCATCAGGTCCGGGCCGCGCTCCAGAGACCGGGCGGCCTGCGCAATCCGATGACGCGCGCCGCGATCGCGACGGCCGCCGCCGGAGCCGCCTGGAACCATCAGAATGGCGGTTGGTGGGGCCACGCGCATGGCGGCTACGGCTGGGTCGGCCCGATCTTCTGGCCGTACGCCTATTACGATCTTTATGACTACACCTGGTGGGGCTGGGGCTACGACCCGTACTTCTGGGATTACGGCTATGGCGATCTCTATGCCGGTCTGTTCGGTCCGTACGACTACGATGCCTTGAGCGGCTATGCCTACTACCTGCCCGGCTATGACGGTCCGCGGCCGCCGGCCACGCGTCGATCGCGCGCCGCCGGTCAAACCACGACCCTCGCCGACATGTGCGGCAGCGACAGAGGCGATATCGCGGGCTTCCCGATCGAGCAATTCCGCAGCGCCATTCAGCCCAATGCGGAGCAGAGCACGGCGCTCGACGAGTTCGCCAGCGCATCGCAGAAGGCGTCCGCGACCATTCTCAACTCATGTCCCAAGGACGTGGCCTTGACGGCGCCGAGCCGCCTCGCCGCGATGCAGCAGCGCCTCCAGGCGATGCGCGACGCGGTCGGCATTCTTCAGCCGCCGCTGGAGAAGTTCTATGGGCTGCTCAGCGACGATCAGAAAGCGAAGGTGACCGCGCTGGTGGCGGATCAGCACCGCGGCCAGCGTGAGGCGACGGTGGACAACGGCAACTGCAATACCGCGCAGCCTGCCGCCATCGCATGGCCCGGCGACATCATCGAACGCGATGTCAAGCCAACCGACGCGCAGCGGACGAGCCTCGACGCCTTGCGGGATGCGGCGACAAAGGCCGAGGACACATTGAAATCGTCTTGTCCGCCCACCGACGCGCGCACGCCGCCGGCACGCCTTGCGGCGGTCGGAGCCAGATTGGATTCCATGCTGCAGGCAATCGGCACCGTGCGTCCGGCGCTGGACAGCTTCTACGGCGCGCTCAGCGACGAGCAGAAGGCCGCGTTCGATGCTGTTGGCCCCGAGCGGGACGGCGGCAGGATCGCCAACGCCGCGATGACCGCCGCAGGCGGCGACGAGCCGCCGCGAGGCCATCATCGCCGCCATCACCATCACGGCCCGAACATCGGCGGCATGATCTTCCGGATGATCGGCTTGTAAGGCGCGCCATCGCCTCGCGCGTATGGCGGTGACACCATCCCGCGGTATCCCAGCGGGGCAACCAGCCGGAGCAACCAGGCTACGGCGCGATCCATATGCCAATCACGATAATGGCCAGTGAGACGGCAATCACCAGCATGTCGGTCGTGAGCCAATCAGGCATTCCATTCGATGGCTGCTCGCTCATGTCCGCGACTCCTTCTGTTCGCGTCGAGCCAGTATGCTGAAGCGAAGCAGCGCGAACGAGGATGAACTGGATCACATAAGGGCGCGACAAGCGGTCGCTCCGAATTTCATGCTTCCGCGCGCCCTCAAGTTGCAGCACGCGATTGATCTGCCGCGCAGGTTTCTGAACATGTTCGACAACGCCGGCGGCGACGGCAAGCGCAATAGCACGTCATGGCCGGACGTTGTTGCCAACGAAGCACGCAGGGTGAGTTAGCCGGAGGCGTGACCCACCCTACGTGCTGCGCACTACGCTCTACGTCACAGCACCTTGCGCTGCGCGAGGTTCTTCATCAGCGCGCCAACGCCGAAGGTCCAGGGCTCGCATTCGTCGCTGCCTCGCATGCGGTTGACGAGCTTGCCAAGCTGCGGCGCTTCGATGGTGACGATGTCGTCGCGCTTGTGGGTAAAACCCTCGCCCTTGGCGTCGCGGTCCTTGACCGGCGCGAACATCGTGCCGAGGAACAGCGCAAATCCATCAGGGTATTGATGCACGGGGCCGATGGTCTGGGCGACCAGATCGGTCGGGTCGCGACTGATCTTGCTGATCGAGGAATGCCCCTCGAGCACGAAGCCGTCGGCGCCCTTCACGGTGAGGCCGACATCCATCTTCCTGACGTCGTCGAGCGAGAAGGTCCCGTCGAACAGCCGCAGCAGCGGACCAATCGCGCAGGAGGCGTTGTTGTCCTTGGCCTTCGACAGCAACAGCGCCGAGCGGCCCTCGAAATCGCGCAGATTGACGTCGTTGCCGAGCGCGGCGCCGACGATCTTGCCGGCACCGGAGACGACAAGCACGACCTCCGGCTCCGGATTATTCCAGGTCGATTTCGGATGCAGGCCCGCATCCATGCCTGACCCGACCGAGGACAGCGTTGGCGCCTTGGTGAACACTTCGGCGTCGGGGCCGATGCCGACCTCAAGATACTGGCTCCAGGCGTTCTGGTCGATCAGCACCTGCTTCAACCGCGTCGCCTGCTCGGAGCCCGGCTTCAGCTTGGAGAGATCGTCGCCGACCAGGCGCACCACCTCCTTGCGGATTGCCTCCGCCGACGACGGGTTGCCGCGCGCGCGCTCCTCGATCACGCGCTCCAGCATCGAGATCGCAAAGGTGACGCCGGCGGCTTTCAGCACTTGCAGGTCGACCGGCGCGAGCAGATGCGGTCTTGTCGCGTCGCGGCCGTCGGGCGGCGTGTTGGCGAGGATCGCCTCGAAATCGCCGATCCGCTCGCCGCGCGTGGCGCGCAAGGCTGCCGCGGGATCCGCCTCCTCGCAGAGCGTACTCACGGTCGGGAAACGCGCGGTGACGTCGAACACGCCGTCAGCCCGCACCGCGACCACGGCGGGTCCGCCCGCCTGCGGCAGCCAGACCCGACCGACCAGCGTGCCGGCGGTGCCGTCCTGCGGCAGGACGTCTTGTGGCGTGAGCGAAATCATCGGCGTCTCCTTTTTTGATCTTGTCATCGCTTGTTAGCACAGTCCGCGCGCTAGCGTGAAACTGCGGTCATGCCAATGTCATAGAGGGGTAACATCGCCCGTCAATGCTCCCGTCCGATCGATCTAACACACTGAAAGACGGACCTTCATGACCGCCTCCGACCTCACCGATGAAGCCGCCCGAGATGAAGCCTTGCGTGACGAAGCCCTGCGCGACGAAGCCTTGCGTGCCCGCATCCATCAGGAGATGGCCGACAGCCTCGACGAGGAACTCGAGCTTGAGTTCGACGACATGAGGCTCGATGAGCTCGACCACGACGGCGTCGCCGGAAGGCCGTCGATCGACCGCAAGCTCTACTTCCGCGAATTGCTGCGGCTGCAGGGCGAGCTCGTCAAGCTGCAGGACTGGGTGCAGCACGAGAAGCAGAAGGTCGTGGTGCTGTTCGAGGGGCGCGATTCCGCCGGCAAGGGCGGCGTCATCAAGCGCATCACCCAGCGGCTCAACCCGCGCATCTGCCGCGTCGCGGCGCTGCCGGCGCCGAACGAGCGCGAGCGCACGCAATGGTACTTCCAGCGCTATGTCTCGCATCTGCCCGCCGGCGGCGAGATCGTGCTGTTCGACCGCAGCTGGTACAACCGCGCCGGCGTCGAGAAGGTGATGGGGTTCTGCAACGACGAGCAGTATGAGGAATTCTTCAGGTCGGTGCCGGAATTCGAGCGCATGCTGATCCGCTCCGGCATCATCCTGCTGAAATACTGGTTCTCGATCACCGACGAGGAACAGGCGTTCCGCTTCTCGATGCGGATCCAGGATCCGCTGAAGCAGTGGAAGCTGAGCCCGATGGACGTCGAGGCGCGGACCCGCTGGGAGCTCTACACCAAGGCCAAGGAGACGATGCTGGAGCGTACGCACCTGCAGGACTCGCCGTGGTGGATCGTCGATGCCGTCGACAAGAAGCGCGCCCGGCTCAACTGCATCTCGCATCTGTTGAGCCAGATCCCCTACCAGCGGGTCACGCACCAACCGGTGGTGCTGCCGCCGCGGGTGCGCAACCCGGACTATCACCGCGGCCCGATCCCGCCGGAGATGTACGTGCCGGGAACGTATTGATGCTGGTCGTTTCCCTCTCCCCGTTCCTACGGAGAGAGGGGAAACACGTCTGCGCAATTTCGGAATAATAGAATAGTGCCACTGATTTGCCCGACATGTCAAGTTGACGTGTCGAATGCAGGTACGCCTCCGGCTACTGTGCATGGGGTTGTTTTCGATATTTTGGCAGGGCGCCCCTGCGGAGGCAGGCTAGATGCGATTTGCCTGCCGCAAGCTGGGCGAGCTGAAGAGATAGGCATCTCCCCTTCGCCACGCCTACCAATGGCGCAGGTGTGCGCCCTTGCTGGCACCGGAACCCGACGCTAGGCTTCCCCGATCTGGTGCAGGGAGGCCCGCTTGACTCAATCCGACGACATCGCAATTTCCGAAGATCGCCGCGACGCACTGCGCTATGCGCTCGGCATCGGCAGCGGCGCGGCACTCGCGGCTGCCATGGCCACCCCGGCCTCGGCGCAGACGACAGCCGACAACACGCTCGACCGGATCAGGGCCAACAAGGTGCTGCGGATCGCGGTGCTGCCGGGCGAGTTGCCTTATTTCAACAAGGATCTCGCCACCGGCACCTGGTCCGGCTTCTCGATCGAGATGGCGAACGACCTCGCCAAGCTGCTCGACGTCAAGCTGGAATATGTCGAGTCGACCTATGGCAATTCGATTCTTGATCTGCAGGCCAACAAGATCGACCTCGGCTTTGCGCTCAACCCGACCCCGCAGCGGGCGCTGGTGGTGGATTTCACCAATCTGGTGTTCCCGCATCCGTTCGGGGCGATGCTGAAGAAGGGCCTGGAGGCCAGGACCTGGGCCGACATCAACAAGCCCGAGGTCAGGATCGCGGTCGATGTCGGCTCGGCCAACGAGGCGGTGGCGCGGCGCTTTGCACCGAACGCCACCATCAAGTCGCTGAAATCGCGCGACGAGGTGATGCTGGAAATGTCGTCGGGCCGCGTCGATTGCGTGGTCAACGCGCTGGTGCTCGGACTGACCGCGATCGCCAAGAACCCGAACCTCGGCACCTACAAGATCTTGGCCTCGCCCTCGGTGACGATCGCAAGCGGCACGGCGGTGCGGCGCGAACAGGACAAGCGCTGGCGCGATTTCCTGTCGGTGTGGATCGACTACAACCGCGGCATCGGCCAGATGCGCGAATGGTTCGTCAAGGGCCTCGGCCTCGCCGGCGTCAAGGCCGAGGACGTGCCGGTGGAGCTGAATATTTAGAGCGCGACTTTATTAATCACACTGCGGCCTCTTCACCTCTCCCCGCTCTTTCGCGGGGAGAGGTCGGATCGCATCGCAGATGCGGTCCGGGTGAGGGGCAAGGCACACGGCTCAACAAGTCGCGAATTGCTCGCCGGATGGAGGCCCCTCACCCCAACCCTCTCCCCCCGCGAAGAGCGGGGAGAGGGAGAAGAGGCAGCCTCACACCTTGTCGTAGGTCAGCCCCCGCTCCAGCCGCCGCGCCACCAGCGTCGACGGAAACAGGATTGCAAAATAGATCAGCGCCACGATGGTGTAGACCTCGAGCGGCCGATAGGTGTCGGCGTTGATCAGGGTGGCGTTGTAGACGAGATCGGGCACCGCGATGATCGAGACCAGCGAGGTGTTCTTCAGCTGGGTCACCGACTGGTTGACATAGGGCGCCATCATCGGCTTCAGCGCCTGCGGCAGGATCACGAGCCGCATCAGGCGCCAGCCGCGGAAGCCGAGCGCCTTCGCCGCGTCCCACTGCCCAATCGGCACGCTCTCGATCGAGCCGCGCACGATCTCGGCATAGAACGCGCCGCCATAGAGCGACAGCACGCTGACCGCTGCGACATGCGCCGGGATGTTGACGCCGATCACGACCGGAAAGGCGTAGTAGAACCAGATGATCTGCACCAGCAGCGGCGTGCAGCGGAACAATTCGATATAGGCGATCAGCAGCCAGTCGATCACGGGAATGCGCCGCAGCCGCAGCATGCCGACGATCAGGCCGATCAAGGTGCCTAAGATGATGGTGCCGATCGTATAGGCCATGGTCCAGCCGAGCCCGAGCCAGAACAGATGGCTGTACTTGGCGAGGATCCCGAAATCCCAGACGTAGTTCATCCTGCCCCTCGGCTGACTCTAGTTTTGACGCGTTTTCTTCACGCGAACCGGTGCCCACTTCGCTCGAAAACGCTTTGCGTGCCGCCTTGCGGGCCCAGCATCGCAGGCGGCCTTATGCGAGTCACGCGATATACCGGCCCGGCGAAAAGGCCTTCACGTCGAACGGCAGTGCGGCGCCTGCGATCATTGCCGCGACCGCGGCGCCCGTTCCGGGACCGGTGGTGAAGCCGATATGCTGGTTGCCGAAGGCGAGCCAGAGGCCGCGATGCCGCGGCGCTTCGCCGATCATCGGCAGGCTGTCGGGCAGCGTCGGCCGCGCGCCGCGCCAGCGCTCGCCGACCGCATCGCCGAATTCGACCACGCTACGCGCCATCGGCACCACGGCCTCGAGCTGCGCATAGTTCGACGGCGCATCGCGCGCGGTCAGCTCGACGCCGCTGGTGACGCGAATACCCTGCTCCATCGGCGTCATCAGAAAGGCACCCTCCGCATCATGGATCGGGCGCAGCAATTTGCGTGCCGGGTTCGGCACGAAATGCTGGTGATAGCCGCGCTCGAACGCCAGCGGCACGCGATAGCCGAGCGGCCGCAGCAATTCGGCCGACCACGGCCCGAGCGCGACCACGACATGGCGCGCAGCGATTTCGCCGTCGGCAAGCTGCACGCGCCAGCTGTCGTCTTGTTGTTCGATCCGACGGATCTCGGATTGCCGCACGGTGCCGCCGTTAGCAGCGAGCATCTGCGCATAGGCCTTGACCACTGCGCCCGGTGAATCGACCGATGCCGTCTGGGTGTGCAGCAGACCTGTGCTATAGGCAGGGATGATGTTCGGCTCGAGCGCCGAGATCGCCTGGCGATCGAGCACCTCGCTTTTGATGCCGAATTCAGCGAGCGCCGCCTGCTCGGCCTTGGCGGTCGCGAGCCCGTCGCCGCGCCAGGCCTTGAGCCAGCCGGTCTCTCGGATGCGATGGCCGGCGCCGGCCTGCACGATCCAGTCGCGATGCAGCGCCAGCGACGTCCCGATCAGGCCGTGCAGCGCGGCGGCGCGCGGTTTGGTCTGCGACGGTGTCGCCGCGGCGAGGAAGCGGATCACCCAGCCGGCGTTGGCGACCGCCCACGGAAGATTCCAGCGCAGCGCCGGATGCGTGTTGGTGAGATATTTCGGCAGGTTCTTCAAAAGCTGCGGCGTGTTGAGCGGCAGGATCGAGCCCGACGAGATGATGCCGGCATTGCCGTAGGAGGTCTCGCTGCCCGGCTCGCGGCGGTCGACGATGACGACGGAGAGACCGCGCTGCCGTGCGGCAAGGCCGGCCGAGACGCCGACCATGCCGGCACCGAGCACGACGACGTCAACCTGCTGTGCCGACGCGCCCTCGCTCATGCCGTCACATCAGGGTCAGGCCGCCATCGACCGGCAGCGTCGCACCGGTGATGTGGCCCGCTTCCGGCGACAGCAGGAAGGCGACGACCGCGGCGACCTCGTCGGGCTCGGCCAGCCGCTGCATCGGATTGGCCTTCGCCACCCGCTCCCAGGTCGCGGTGTCCAGCGCGCCGAACAGGCCGGGATCCTTGCGCGTATAACCGGGCATCACGGCATTTGAGGTGGCGCCTGATGCGGCGAGCTCGATTGCGAGCGACTTCACCAGCACTTCGAGCGCAGCCTTCGCGGCCGCCGATCCCGGGTAGGTCGCGCCGGGCACGAAACGATGCGGCCCGAAACTGGAGACCGCGACGACACGACCCTGCGCACTGCGCGCGAGATCGGACAGCGCAGCCGTCGCGATTTCATGAAATGCCGCCGCCATCACGGCAAAGGCACGCTCCAGCGCCGCACGCGGCAGGCTGGCGAATTCGCGGCGGTCGGCAAAGCCCGCGGCGTGTACGATGCTGTCGATGGGCCCGAATGCGGCGCGCGTGGCCTCGACCAGCGACGTGCCCGCGCCGGCCACGGCGAGATCGCCGGTAGAGACCGCGACCTTGGCGCCCTTGCTGCGGCATTCCTCTGCAACCGAATTGAGCCGCGCCAGCCCACTGGCCTCGGCGCCCTGGCCATGCAGCATCAGCCCCTGACCGGGGCCGGCGAGCCTGCGCGCAACTGCGGCGCCGATGCCGGAGCCGCCTCCCGTGATGATTGAAACGCGCATGAGGTGCGTGCTGTCAGTGCGATAAGAGACGGCGAACTATAGGTTCGGCGTCACGAAATGCAAACCGCGCTGTCAGCACTAACGCCACGGCTCAACCAGGATCTTGGTGTGCGCCTCGGGGTTGGCGAGATCGGCAAAGGCCTGCGCGACGCCGTCGATGCCGACGCGGCCGGTGACCAGCGATGCGGCATCGACCTGGCCTTCCGCGATCAGCCGCAGCGAATAGGCGAACTCCTCCGGCGTGTAGCCGAGCACGTACTGGACGTTGAGCTCCTTGATGATGCCGAGCATCGGTTCCGACTTGTCGGTCTCCATGCAGACGCCGACCACGACGACACGGGCGCTGCGCGGGGCGCCCTCGAACACCTGCTGCAACACGCCGGGCACGCCGACGCATTCGAAGATCAGCGCGGGCTTCAGCGGCGGCAGCAGCGCCTGCATCGGCGGCCGCGCCGCCTTCTCCGCTTCGGTCATCTGGGCGTGCTCGGCCCAGCTCGCATAAGGCTGTGTCTTGGCAGGATCGACCACGACATCGGCGCCCATCTTCTCGGCGAGCAGCCGCCGCGCCGGCGAGTAATCGGCGGCAACGATCGGGCCAAGCCCCTTGATCTTCAGCGCCGCGATCACCGCAAGGCCGACCGGGCCGCAGCCGATCACCAACGGCACCTCGCCGCCTTTGATGTTGGCCATCGCCACCGCATGCACGCCGACCGCAAGCGGCTCGGTGAGCGCGGCGTGCTCGGCGGCGAGCCCGTTCGGCACTTCGAGCAGCAGCGGCTCGCTGAGCAGCATCTGCTCGGCATAGGCGCCGAGATAATCGTTGGAATAGCCGATGCCCTTCGGGCCCTCCGGCGTCAGCAGTGCCGGCAGCGAGCAGACGCGCGTGCCGGGCTTCAGCTTGCGCGTGGTGCCCGGGCCGTAATCGAGGATCTCGCAGCAGAACTCGTGGCCGAACACGACGTCGCGCGACAGATCCATCGGCGTGCGGCCGGGCAGGAACTTGCTCAGCTCCACCATGCGGTGGGCGTGCTTGCGCGCATGCAGATCGGAACCGCAGATGCCACAGGCGAGCGATTTGACCAGAACCTGGCCGGCGCCCGGCTTCGGTTCCGGCATCTGGTCGACGACAATCTCGCCGTTTCGGAAGATCGCTGCGCGCATGTTTCCTCCCGCGTGGGTTTCGTCCCACTCATTTTGATGCGTATTTCGTCCCGCGAAATACACTGTCGCGGATCAAGTCCGGGACAGGCTTTCGCTGCGGGAGGCTATAGCACGGGGGGTCACCACGTATAGCGCATAACGCCCTTGCCGGCGTAGGACTGGGTGACGCTGGAGAATTCACCCTCGAAGGTCGCAGCCGCCGACCAGCCGTTCCGCCACTTGATCTCCGCCGAGGCCGTGGTCAGCGCGGACTCGCTGGCCTGCGCCGCACCGTTGACCACGAAGGCCGCCCCCGGCAGCGCCTGGAACACGGCCGCCGCGCTGCGGTTCGGATTGAAGTCATGCGCCCAGGCGACGCGGCCGCGCAGCGTCACGATGCCGCCATCGACCGCAAAGGCTTTATCGGAGCGCAGGCCGAGCTCGCTCCTGACGTCGGTGACGCTCTTCGCCGCATAATTGAGCGCGAAAGCGCCGCCGCCGGAAACCACGCTCTCCGCATAGTTCGGCAGCTCGAAGCTGGTAAACTGCGCCGCCGCGTAAGGCGTCAGCCCGATCCACGGCGTGGTAGTGCGATAGCCACCCTCGAGCCGGCCCGACCACGCATTGGCATTGAAGTTTGCGCGCAGATGGTCGACGCCCGCGGCGGTGACGATGCGGTCGGTGGTGATGTCCTGCCAGCCATAGGCGAGCGCTGCGCTCAAGTAGGCCGCGCCGACGGTGTGGCGGACGAACGCGCCGGCCTGGAACAGGTCGGAGCGGCCCCAGCCGAGACCATTGGTGCTGAAGCTGGTGGCGCCGCCAGCGACTGCAAATCCCGCAATGGTGTTCGGCGAGAAGCGGTAGTCGGCGCCGACTGCGGTGCCGTAGACGCTGCTGCTGGTGTTGTTCGAGCCCAACACCGCGTTGCCGCTGGTGGTCTGCGCGCCGCCATAGCCCGCCGCCCAAATGCTCCAGCGCCGTTCGAAGTCGAGCTGCTGCGGCGGCGCCTTGGCATAAATAGCGGCCAGCGCATCGCGCGGCTCGGTGGTGCGCGCCGCAGTGGCCAGCGAAGCGCTGTCCTCCGCGAACGGCACCGCGCCACCGCCACTAACACCGCCATCGCGTCCGGCGACGAACGGATCGGTCAGAAGGCCGAGGAACTGGTTCATCGCGCTGAACGTCGCCTGCTGCGATCCGGTCGCCCCCTCGCCCGAGGCCTGCGTCAGGCCGTTCGGCGAGAGCCCCGCGAACGCGACGTTGATACCGCCATTGGCATTGAAGAAGTTCTGCAGCGTGGTGGCGACATTACCCTGGTTGACGTTGAGCTTCGATGCTGCGCCGTAATCGAGCACGAAATTGAGATAGGCATTGTTCGCGTCGTAACCGAGCGTCGCGATCAGCCCCGCCGGCACCCCGGTCGAATCGATACCGGCGAACGTTCCGGCGCGACCGCCGGCCGCCGACAGGATGGTGTATTGTCTCGCGATCGTGCTGCCGGCAGCGATGCTGACGCCCACCGATCCGGCAAGCGCCGCGGTGCCGGTCACCTTGGCCGATGTCGCGGCGGTCGCATTGAGCCCGACGAGATACAACGCACCGGACTGGAAGGCGAGATTGCCCGCCACGTTCAGGAACGTGCCAGGCGTCGCATTGCCCGGCAGCAGGATGCCGCCGCTTGCAATCATTGTGCTACCGACGGTGCCGATGCCGGAGAGCGCACCGCCTGAATTCACCGTGACCGAACTCGACGACACGATCGAGCCGTCAACCTGCAGGATGCCGCCATTGACAACAGTGGTTCCGGTATAGGTGTTGACACCCGAGAGAGTCAGCCTGCCGCTGCCCGTCTTTTCCAGATTGCCAGGCCCGGCCGGGCCGCAACCGCAGGGATTGGAATCGGCGATCACGCCGCTGACGACGGTCGAGAGATTGTTGCCGCCGACCGTGAGCGTATTGCCACCACCGATGTAGTAGGTGCCCGAACCCGCGATCGAGCCTGCCGTGATGCGGCCGTCGCCGTTCGGCCCAAGGCTGCCGCCTAAATCCACGAAGCCGGTGCCGTTGGTGATGAACTGCGCGTTGCCACCGGTCGCGTTGTCGACGAACTTGACGTTGGCGCCGCTCTCGGTGGTGATCGTGGCGCTTCCGGCCGTCGCATATGCAGCAAACATCAGCGCGCCGCCGGAGCGGTTGATGATCGTCGCATTGCCCGCGGTCGGTGCCTCCGTCATACTGAAACCGGACGTGCCGAAATAGGTCAGGCCGCTGTTGTCGATGGTCGCGTTCGCTGCGGTGCTGTTCTGGAAGAAGCCGGTATAGCCGGTGGCGGAGGTCGTGATCATTGCCGATGCAGCCGACGAGAACTCGAAGAACTGCGTCGAGCCGCCGTTGGCTCCATTGGTGATGGTGGCCTGGCCCGCGTTGGTGTGGCCGAGGAACACGACGCCGCCGCCGTCATGGTTGTTGAACACGGCCTTGCCGGCGGTGCTGGTGTCCGAGCCGCCGGGAGGGCCAAGCGCGTCGCCGAACACCACGGTGCCGCCATTGCTGTTGTTGAACGTGGCATTGCCGGCGGAGCTGGTGTCGCGGAAGATCGTGAGTGCGCCGTTGCTGTTGCTCACGGTGGCATTGCCCGCGGTGCTGCTGTCGCGAAACTCCGTAATACCGAAATTCTGGTTGATGATCGTCGCCGACGAGGCCGTCGTGGAATTGTAGAACGTCGTGGTGGCGACCCCGTTGAAGCCGTCGTTGACGATCTTGGTGATGCCCGCCGTGTTGGCGTTGACGATGTCGAACTTGCCGTCGACGACGACCTCGCCGACGATCGAGGCGGTGTGGCTTGCGTCGCCGAGTTGCAAGGTCGCGCAATTGCAGATCGAGGTGCCGCCGGTATAGGTATTGTTGCCTGATAGCACCACGCGGCCGAGGCCGCCCGAATTGTCCAGCACCGTCAGCTTGCCGGGGCCGTTGCCGTCGGCAATGTTGCCGGCGATTGTGAGCGTCACACCGTTGGCGTCGATCGCGCTGCCGATCGCCGACGCGTTGATCTTGAAATTATTGCCAAAGGTCAGATTACTTAAGCCGTCGGCCTGGAACGCGGCATTGTCCAGCGTGACCGTGCCTGACCCGACCGACTTGTTGTTGGTGACTTGCACGGTGGTGCCCTGCACCAGGGTGCCACCCGAATAGGAGTTGACACCCGACAGCACCGTGAGGCCACCGCCGGTCGTATCCGTCAATCGCAACACACCCGTGCCGGCATTGCCATTGGCAATGACGCCGGACAACGTCAGCACCACGCCCTTGTTATCGACGCTGCCGCCTGTTGCATTGACATTGAATCGGTTGGTGAAGGTCAGGTCGCTGGCGCCATTGGCCTGGAAAGCGCCGCCGTCGAACGTCACCGCGCCCGAGCCGACCGAATTATTGTTGGTCACCTGGACGGTACCGGCCGAGATCAAGGTCCCGCCGGTGTATGTGTTGTGGCCGGACAAGACGAGTGTGCTCGCGCCGAGTTGCCAGACCTGGGCGAGGGGGGACGTTCCTCCAATGTTGTTGGCGATCGAAATCGTCTGGTGCGAATTGGCCTGGTTGAAGATGCCCGAGGCCGCTGAGCCGAAACTGACGTCGGCTCCGCTCACAACATACGATTGCGAGTTCGCAGTGAACGTCCATGAATAGGGAGCGACTGCGCTTGTCACAGTGACAGTCGCCGATCCGGTCGCGTCGAAAATTGCTCCCTGGCCGTTGTTCACCGGCGGCGCGCCCGCGGGCGGATTGGACCAGTTGGTTGCGAGATTGTAGTCCGACGTTCCGCCGGTACCGCCCCATGTGTAATACTGAGCCCGGGCCGAGTTCGCCGGAAACAGGCTCACGGCCGCCGAGGCGCAAAGTGCCAGGACAGTCGCAGCGCGAGACGGACGACCAAACAAAAAGAACATACCAAAATGCACTTACCCAGCCCCCAAAACGCTCTGTGGCGCTCTTGGGGTCAGGGTTAGCATGCGGCGAACCGCGAGATTGCTGATTATTTCCGAGATTTCTCGATTCAGTGTCCGGAGATCGAGGTTTTCGGACTGACTGTTGTACCCGCGCAACGCTAGTGGAGGCCTACTTCGCAACCAGCGCACGACTTCCGGTAACCCGATCAGGCGTTCGGCGACGGCTCGCTGGCCACGGCGATCAACTGCGAGCGGCGGATGCGCTCGCGGTGCGCGGTGTAGAGGCCGGAGGCGACGATGAAGCCGGCGCCGAGGATAGTCCAGCGGTCGGGCACTTCGCCGAAGATCAGGAAGCCGAGGATGCTGACCCACAGCAGCTGCGTGTAGGAGAACGGCGCCAGGACCGAGGCATCGCCATAGCGGAACGCCAGCACCACGATCCACTGTCCGACGGTGGACGCAACGCCGATCAGGATGCCGAACATGATGTCGTGCCAGGTCGGCGTGACCCAGACGAACGGCACCAGCGCGCTGACGATGGCGACGCCGACGATGGACGAATAGGTCATCACCGTGATCGGACGTTCGCTGCCGCTCATCATGCGCGTCAGGATCAGCGTCCCGGCCCAGGCCAGCGCCGAGACGATCGGAAAGACCGCCGCGGGATGGAAGGCGCTGGTGCCCGGCCGCAGGATGATGAACACGCCGGCGAGGCCAACCGCGGTCGCGATCCAGCGTCGCATGCCGACCTTCTCGCCGAGGAAAGCGATCGACAGAGCGGTGACGAACAGCGGCGAGACGAAGCTGGTGGCCGAGGCCTCGGCAATCGGCAGGAAGCCGAGCCCCGTGATGAAGATCAGGGAGGAGCCGAGCAGCGCGGCGCCGCGCAGCACGTGCAGGCCGGGACGGCTGCTGCGCAGCGCGAACAACGGCGTGCCCGGCAGCATCGCCGGCGTCATGATCAGCGCGAACACCAGGAAGCGGATCCAGGCGATCTCGATCGAAGGCAGCGAGGACGACAGATATTTCGCGGTGACGTCGGAGGTGCCCAAAAACACCGTCGACAACAGGATCAGCGCAATGCCCTTGAACGGCCGGTCGGTGCGCGCGGGCGCTTTGCGTGCAGCTGACGTCTTGGCGGGCAATGCAAGGGGAACGCTGTCCAGCCTGGCGGCTACGGCGGCGGGGGGCGGTGTCACGGCAATCTCGAAAGCGAAATAAAGGGGAATCTGCGGTTCGTACAAAACGTCAATTCCGCCGCAAGAACAATGCCCGAAAACGGGACTCCGATATGCACCAGCGCGCGCGACCGCCCGCCGCAGCCTGTGCGCGGCCGCAACTGCAACAGTTTGTTAAGAACTGTGTGGAGTGGAGCTTCTAGTGTCCCGAATCCGAAGTTCGTATCATTCGCCGCACCTTCGGAGCGAACTTCGGATTCGATAAGGACACTAGCAAACTTATGATTCTAGTGTGCTTTATGAATGCGAAGTTCATGAAAGCGGCTGCCGCGAAATCGCACGAACTTCGCATTCAGCACACTAGTGAATCCCGCGAATTTAGAGCATCGGCAGTGAGCGCGGCTTCGGCCCGCGCGGGAACGCCGCGTCGAGCGCGGAGATCTCGTCGCCGCTGAGCTTGAGCGTTCCCGCCGCGGCATTCTCCGCCGCGTGGTCCGCGTTTGACGCCTTCGGAATCGCAAGCACCGACGGCAGCCGCGTAAGGAAGCTCAACGCGACCTGGCGCGGCGTCGCCTGATGCGCCTGCGCGATCGATTGCAGCACCGCACCGGATTTGCCAGACAGCGCGGGAAAGTCATTGTGGCCGAACGGCGAGTAGGCGACCACGGCCACGCCATGCCGCTCGCACCACGGGATCACGGCGTGCTCGATCGCACGCTCCCGCAGATGATAGAGCACCTGGTTGCAGGCGATCGTGCCCTCGCCCGCGACATCGAGCAGTTCATCGAGATCGTCTGCGTCGAAATTACTGACGCCCCAGGAGCGGATCTTGCCGGCCGCGATCAATTCGTCGAACGCCGCGACCGTCTCGGCGAGCGGGGTGGTTCCGCGCCAGTGCAGCAGATAGCAATCGAGGCGATCGGTCTTCAGCCGCTTCAGCGAGCGCTCGCAGGCGGTGATGGTGCCGCGCCGCGAGGCGTTGCTCGGCAGCACCTTCGAGACCAGGAACAGCTCGTCGCGACGACCGGTGATCGCGTCCGCGATCACGAGCTCGGCGTCGCCATACATCTCGGCCGTGTCGATATGCGTCATGCCGGCATCGATGCCGCGCTTCAGCGCAGCGATCGCCGCCTTGCGGTCACCGCGATCGAGATACCAGGTGCCCTGCCCGATCATCGAGACCTGCGGGCCGTTGTTGCCGAATTTTCTTGTCTGCACGGGTTGCCCTTGTTCGCGCTAAAGCCACACGCGAAGGATAGACGAATGAGGCAACGATGTCTCCCCACCGTCGTCCCTGCGAAAGCAGGGACCCATAACCACGGAACGCTGTTGTCGAGAAAGCTTTGGCCACAGCGTTCTTCAGTTCAAAAACTTGTGGTTATGGGTCCCGGGTCAAGCCCGGGACGACGCCTGTTTTGTGGTGCTCACTCGTGCCAACAATTCACACGTTGAGATTCATCCACACCGCCTTCGGCTCCGTGAAGTTATCGAGCGCGGCGGTGCCGTGCTCGCGGCCGAGGCCGGAGTCGCGCTCGCCGCCCCATGGCAACCGCACGTCGGTATAGCCATAGGTGTTGATCCACACCGTTCCGGCGCGAGCCTTTTTGGCGAAGCGCTGCACGCGGCCCATATCGGCGCTCCAGACGCCGGCGGCGAGGCTGTAGGCCGTGCCGTTGGCGATGCGCAGCGCATCGGCCTCGTCCTTGAACTTGATCACGCTGACGACGGGACCGAAGATTTCCTCCTGCGAAATCCGCATCTCATGCGCGACATTGGAAAACACCGCGGGACTGATGAAATAGCCGCGGTCGCCGACGCGGTCGCCGCCGGTGGCGAGCTGCGCGCCTTCGTTCTTGCCGATCTCGACATAATCGAGGATCGAGCGCATCTGCTTCTCGGAGATCACAGGTCCGAGCGCGGTGGCGCGATCCGCGGGATCGCCGATGCGCAAGGCTTCGGCGCGCGCGACCAGCCGCTCGACCACCTCGTCATATGCGTTCTCCTGCACCAGCACGCGCGAGCCGGCCGAGCAGACCTGCCCGGCATTGAAGAAGATGCCGGCGGCGGCAGCCTTGGCGGCGGCCTCCAGATTGGCATCGTCGAAGATCACATTGGCGGACTTGCCGCCGAGCTCGAGCGAGACCCGTTTGAAGTTGCCGGCGGCGCCCTTCATGATGCCGCGGCCGACGCCGGGCGAGCCGGTGAACGTCACCTTGTCGACATCGGGATGATTGACCAGCGCGTCGCCGACCACGCGGCCGGGGCCGGTCACGATGTTGAGCACGCCCTTCGGCAGCCCTGCCTCGAGCGCGAGCTCGCCGATCCGCAGCGCCGACAGCGAGGTCAGCTCGGCCGGTTTCATCACGACCGTGCAGCCGCAGGCCAGCGCCGGCGCGAGCTTCCACATGCCGATCATCAGCGGGAAATTCCACGGCACGATCGCGGCGACCACGCCGACCGGCTCGCGCACCGTGTAGGTCAGCGCA
Organism: Bradyrhizobium sp. Pha-3; assembly: GCF_042258615.1. Taxonomy (GTDB): domain Bacteria; phylum Pseudomonadota; class Alphaproteobacteria; order Rhizobiales; family Xanthobacteraceae; genus Bradyrhizobium. The sequence goes on from NZ_CP170152.1 coordinate 6,735,736, forward strand.
TCGTCGCGCGTCGAGACCACGTCGCCGCTGATCTTGTCGGCCCAGCCAGCGTAATAGGTCAGCGTGTCGATCGCGGCGGGGAAATCCTGGCGCAGCACGGCCGATATCGGCTTGCCGGCATCGAGACTTTCCAGCGCTGCGATCTCATCGGCGTGCTGCTTGAACAGTTCGGCCCATTTCAGCAGGATGTGACCGCGCTCGGCGGCGCGCATGGTGCGCCACGGACCTTCGAAGGCGCGGCGTGCGGCGGCGACCGCGCGATCGACATCCGCCTCATTGCCTTCGGCGATGGTCGCGATCACCTGCTCGGTGGCAGGATCGAGGGACTTGAAGGTTTTTCCCGACAGCGAGCGGACACTGGCGCCGTCGATCAGCAACAGCTCGTCCCGGACCGCCGGGGCCTGGCGGGCGCCGCGCCCATAGTCATATGCAACAGACATCATATTTCCTCCTGGCGTCATGGCTCAACGTAGGAGGCTATGACGCGCAGTAAATATGATATCTTGTGCCTATTGGTATACCAAGATATGAAATCGACTTCATAAATGGTGACCACGATGCTGCAGATCGAGATCGAGACCGTCTGGCGCTTTCGGAAAGAAAACTCACCGCAGACCGCGGTCGTGATGCTCGGCATCCTCAACGAGATCAGGAAGACCGGGAAGATCACCAGCGCCGCCAACGACGCGCAGCTGTCCTATCGCCATGTCTGGAATCTGATCGAGCAATGGTCCGAGTTCTTCGGCGTGCCGCTGGTCGAGACCCAGCGCGGCAAGGGCTCGAAGCTGACGCCGTTCGGCGAGAAGCTGGTATGGGCCGGCGAGCGCATGCAGGCGCGGCTCGGATTGCAGCTCGAGAACCTCGCGCAGGAACTGGTCACCGAGATCAAGCCGTTCCTCGCACAGCGGCCGCAGGTCATCCGCGTTCATGCCAGCCACGGCTTTGCGGTATCCAAGCTGCGCGAGTTCCTCGATCGCGAAGGCGGCGTGGGCGTCGATCTCCGTTACGTCAGCAATCAAAACTCGCTGGTGTCGCTGGCGCAAGGCGCCTGCGATCTTTCCGGCGTGCATCTGCCGCACGGCGAATTGCGCGCGCGGGGCATCAAGGCCTGCCGGGAATGGCTCGACCCGCGCGAGGACCGCGTGATCAATTTCGTCACGCGCGAGATGGGCCTGATGGTCAAGCGCGGCAATCCGCTGAAGATCACCTCGCTGAAGGACCTGGTCGAGCGCAAGGCCCGTTTCGTCAACCGCGACCATGATTCCGGCACGCGGCTGCTGTTCGATCAATTGCTGACGCTGCACAAGATCCCGCAAAGCCGGATCAACGGCGCCCAGCACATGGAGTTCACCCATGCCGCGGTCGCCGCCTATGTCGCAAGCGGCATGGCGGATGCGAGTTTTGGCGTCGAGGCCGCCGCACGGCAGTTCGGCCTCGATTTCATCCGCCTGCTCACGGAAGATTACTTCTTCGTCTGCAAGCGCGCCTTCCTCGAGACCGAGCCGATGCAGCGGGTGCTCGACATCATGAAGAGCAGCGAGTTTCACAAGGCCGTGGGCGCGCTCCCCGGCTATGTCGCCTCGAATACCGGCGCCGTCAGCGGCGTGAAGGATTTTCTCGAGAAGATGCATTCCGACCGCTGATCTGCCGCGCGCCGTGGCGGCTGGACTCGCCGCGATCCGCCGCGCTATATTTGATATTATATAGCGAAAAAGACTGGACGTTGCCGATGGGACCACCCCGCTCCGCCATTGCCATCCGCCATGTAGCGTTCGAGGATCTCGGGCTGCTGGCCCCGATCATGGAGCGCGCGGGCTGGAGCGTGTCGTTCTGCGACGCGCCGGTCGACGACCTCTCCGATCGCGCGATCAGGGATGCGGACCTCCTGATCGTGCTGGGCGGGCCGATCGGGGTCTACGAGACCGACACCTATCCGTTCCTCTCGACCGAGATTGCACTGCTGGAACACCGGCTGCGCCGCGGACTGCCGACGCTCGGCATCTGCCTCGGCGCGCAACTGATGGCGCAGGCGCTGGGCGGCCGCGTGTTCCCGGGCAAGGTCAAGGAAATCGGCTGGGGCCCGATCGAGCTGACGCCGGACGGCAAATCATCGTGCCTGCGCAACCTGCGCAGCAAAGTGCTGCACTGGCACGGCGACACGTTCGACCTGCCCAAGGATGCCGTGCGGCTGGCCTCGAATGGCAATTACGAGAACCAGGCCTTCGCCTGGGGCCGCAAGGCACTCGCACTGCAATTCCATCTCGAGGCCGATCCGCGGCAGCTCGAGGAATGGTATGTCGGCCACGCCGTCGAACTGTCGGCGGCGAATATCTCGATCCCAGAACTGCGCGCGGCGACGCAGGCGCTCGCCAGACCCGTCGCCGCGCAGGCCGAGCAGGTGTTCGGCGACTGGCTGTTGTCCATCGCACCAGGCGACAGCGTGGTTCGCTCCAGCGCAGGCGGGTGAGGATCAACCAAGCTCGCTGATGTCGGCGACCAGCACCGAGCCCGTCACCGATTCCGTGATGTAGAGCCGGTCGCGGTTGGCGCCGCCGATCGCGACATTGGTGCAGCTTTGTCCGGCGCAGGACTTGATCCGCGCGATGCACTCGCCGTTCGGAGCGAACACAAAGACATGGCCAAGCGAGGCGTGCGCGACGAACAGCCGCCCCGCTCGGTCCATCGTCATACCGTCGGGTCCGCTGGGGCCGAACAGCGAGCAGAAGCGCCCGACCTTGGACACGCTGCCGTCCTTCATGAACGGCGCGCGCCACACCGCATTGTCGCGCGTCATGGCTACGAACAGCACCGCCTCGTGCGGATCCAGCACCAGCCCGTTCGGGCTGATGCCGGTGTCGATCAGGCAGTCGAGCTGCCCGCTGGTTTTCAAACGATAGACCCGGCCGGTCGGATCGTGCAGCCCGGTCTGGCCCTGGTCGGTGAAGTAGATATCGCCGTTCGAGGCGATGTGCAGGTCGTTGCAGCCGCGGAACGATTCCGAATTGCGCGAACGCAGCAGCGGTGTGACCTCGCCCGATTTGGCATCGAGCTCCATCAGCCCGTGCCGGTAGTCGGCAATCAGGATGCGGCCCTTGGCGTCAATCTTCAGCCCGTTCGGCCAGCCGTCATATTCGGCGACCTGCGTCCATGACTTGTCCGGCGCGATCCTGAAGATGCGACCGAACGGAATGTCGACGATGTAGAGATTGCCAGCGGCATCGAACGACGGTCCCTCGATGAAGCAATCGGTCACCGCGCCCGGCCGGTTGGCGTCGGCCCACTCGCTCGCCACCTTGCGGCGGAATTCGGCCGGCACCGCGGAGAAGATTTCGGTCGGGATCAGTTTCGGCGGCGTTTCCAGGAACATCATTTTCTTGATTCACCCGTTGGCGGAACGGAGAACCATAGAGGAGATCGCTGGTATCGTCGAATACCGCACTCACCTGGTCATTGCGAGCGAAGCGAAGCAATCCATACCTCCGCTTGTGGTGAGATGGATTGCTTCGTCGCTTCGCTCCTCGCAATGACGCTGGACCGCCGTTCTGGCGCTTATGGCATTTGCCTACTCCGCCGCCTGCGCGCCGCCATAGGCTTCCGAAATCATGTAGCCGGACAGCGTGCCGTAGGCCGTGGTCCATGCAGCGGCGACGTCAGGCGTCCAGGCTTCGCCGAGGCCCTTCTCCAAGGTCCACAGCAAAGCGCCGCCGACCACCGGATAATGCTCGGGCCTTGCGCCATAGCCGACATGGCGCTTGGCGAGCGCACTCGCGGCCGGAAGCACCGACGGCAGATTGCTCAATCCGTTGACGACGACGGCAAGCGTTGCCATGAGCTTCTTGCGTTGCTCGGTCATGTCCGGGGGAAACATCGCCTTTACGGCAGGCGCGACCTCGAACAGGCGGTCATAGAACATGATCGCCGCCTGCTCCGAGATCGGCGCGACCTTGGCGAACGTCTCTTGGACGAGCTTGACCTGGTCTTCCGTCATGTGTGCCTCCGTGCACGCTGCTTCCTCGCCGCGCCATTGCGGCGAGGCAGAAAAAGCTCTTACGTGAGCAAGGCGCTGCTCATGCCGCCTCGACGAAGCTGTGGCGCTCATAGAGGAATTCGAGCACGCGCTGCCGGCACTTCAGGTAGCCGGGGTTGGTCGCAAGCTCGAGCCGCTTGCGCGGGCGCGCCAGCGGCACCTCGAGCACCTCGCCGATCCGGGCGCTCGGGCCGTTGGTCATCATGACGATGCGGTCCGACAGCAGCACCGCCTCGTCGACGTCGTGGGTGATCATCAAGATGGTGTTGCCGAGCTTCTGGTGCAGCGCCATCACCGAATCCTGCAGATGCGCCCGGGTCAGCGCGTCGAGCGCGCCGAACGGCTCGTCGAGCAGCAGCACCTTCGGCTCCATCGCGAGCGCACGCGCGATGCCGACGCGCTGCTTCATGCCGCCCGAGATCTCGCTCGGCCGCTTGTCCCTGGCATGCGCCATCTGCACGAGGCTGAGATTGTGCATCACCCAGGCGTCGCGCTCGAGCCGGCTCTTGGTCCTGGCAAACACCTTGTCGACGCCGAGCTTGACGTTCTCGTAGACGGTCAGCCACGGCAGCAGACTGTGGTTCTGGAACACGACGGCGCGATCCGGCCCCGGCGCATTGACTTCGCGGTTCTCCAGCAGCACGCCACCATTGGTGGCGCCGGTAAGGCCGGCCACGATATTGAGCAGGGTCGACTTGCCGCAGCCGGAATGGCCGATGATCGAGACGTATTCGCCCTTCTCGATCGTCAGGTTGATGTCCTTCAGAACCTCCGTGGTGGCGCTGCCGCGAGTGAAGGTCTTGTCGACGTGATCGAGCTTCAGATAGGCCTGCATGACTTGTCCCTCAGTTCGCAGCCGTGCCGCGGGTCACGACTTTGCCGAGGCCCGCAATGAGCCGGTCGAGCACGAAGCCGATGATGCCGACATAGAACAGCGCCAGGATGATTTCGCTGATGTGCGAGGAATTCCACGCATCCCAGATGAAGAAGCCGATCCCGACGCCGCCGATCAGCATTTCCGCGGCGACGATCGCGAGCCAGGACAGGCCGATGCCGATGCGCAGGCCGGTGAATATGTAGGGCGCGGCCGCCGGGATCATGATCTTGGTGAAGAACTCCAGCGGGTTGAGCTGCACGACGGCAGCGACGTTGCGGTAGTCCTGCGGAATGTTGCGGATGCCGACCGCGGTGTTGATGATGATCGGCCAGACCGAGGTGATGAAGATGACGAAGATCGCCGAGGGCTGGCCGTCGCGAAATGCGGCGAGCGACAGCGGCAGCCAGGCCAGCGGCGGGATGGTGCGCAGCACCTGGAACAGCGGATCGAGACCGCGCATCGCCCAGACCGACTGGCCGACCAGCGTGCCGAGCGCGATGCCCGCGATCGCCGCCAGCGAGTAGCCGTAGGCGACGCGCTGAAGGCTGGCGGAGAGATGCCAGAACAGGCCCTTGTCGATGCCGCCATTGTCGAAGAACGGATCGAGGATCAGCTCCCTGGTGTCCTTGAACACTTTTGAGGGCGGCGGCAGGCTGGAGCCGGCACGCCGGCAGATCAGCTCCCACACCACCAGCAGCAACGCGATCACGATCAGCGGCGGCACCACGCGCGCCGCGGTCTCCTTCGCCATCTTTGCATAGGTCTCGGCGCGCGGCGCGCGCTTCGGCGTCATGGTCACGACCGGCGCCGCAGCAGTGGCCGGCGGGATCGCCACCGCCGACACTTCGGTCTTCATGGCAGGCATCGACATTGACAGACAATCTCCGTGGTCGAAGGGAGAGCCGCGCGATGCGCGCGGCTCAACTCAAATCAGACGCCGACACGCTTGATGGACAACGACTTCAGGTAAGCGGCGGGATCGGCGGGATCGAACACCTTGCCGTCGAAGAAGGTCTCCTTGCCGCGCGAGGTCGAGGCTGGAATCTCCGATGCCGGTACGCCGAGCTCCTTGGCGGCCTCCTTCCAGAGATCCTCGCGGTTGACCTTGGCGATCAGCGCCTTGGTGTCGAAACCCGCCTCGTACTTGCCCCAGCGGATGTCCTCGGTCAGGAACCAGAGGTCGTGGCTCTGATACGGGTAGGACGCATTATCCTTCCAGAACCGCATCTGCTGCGGCGAGTTCTCGACCAGGCGGCCGGTGCCGTAGTCGAACTTGCCCTTCATGCGGTCGGTAATGTCCTCGACCGGGCAGTTGATCCACTGCCGCTTGGCGCAGATCGCCGCGGTCTCCTCGCGGTTCTCCGCCTTTTCGCACCATTGCTGGGCTTCCATCACGGCCATCAGCAGCGCCTTCGCGGCCTTCGGATTCTTGTCGACCCAGGCGGCGCGCAGGCCGAACGATTTCTCCGGATGCTTGTCCCAGAGCTCGCCTGTCGTGATCGCGGTGTAGCCGATCTCCTGATGGATCAGCTGCAGATTCCATGGCTCGCAGACGCAGAAGCAATCCATGGTGCCGACCTTCATGTTGGCCACCATCTGCGCGGGCGGAACCACGATGGTCTCGATGTCCTTGTCGGGATCGATGCCGCCGGCGGCGAGCCAGTAGCGGATCCACAGATCATGCGTGCCGCCCGGGAAAGTCATCGCGGCCTTCACCGCCTTGCCGGAGGCCTTCTTCTTCTCCAGCGCAGGCTTGAACGTGGTGGTGTCGACGCCGACCTTGAGGTCGGCATATTCCTTGGCGACCGAGATGCACTGGCCGTTCAGATTGAGCCGCGCCATGATGTACATCGGCGTCGGCTGATTGTTCTGCGTTACCTTGCCGGCCGAGATCAGGTACGGCATCGGGGTCAGGATATGCGCGCCGTCGATGCCGTTGCCCTCGGAGCCGAGCACGAGATTGTCGCGCGTGGTGCCCCAGGAGGCCTGCTTCTGCACCTCGACATCGGGCATGCCGTATTTGGCGAAGATGCCTTTCTCCTTGGCGACGAACAGCGGGGAGGCGTCGGTGAGCGCGATGAAGCCGAGCTTGGCGCCCCTCACTTCCGGACCCGCGCCTTGCGCGAATGCGCCGGCGGGAAAATTGAGCCTCGCTGCGGCGAGCAGCGCGGCGGCGCCGCTGCTGGCCTTCAGGAGCCGGCGACGGCTGATCGCGCGGCCTGTGGGCTTGTTGGTGGGCTCGGTCATCGATCGTCCTTTGCGTCGTTGCGTTACGGTGTTGCGTCTTTGCGTCGAGCACCGTCCGTCGGGTGGCGACGCGCGCAGGGCGCAAAAGGGCATGCACCGGGGAGGCCCCGGTTTGGCGGCGTCAGAAATCCGATGGGGTGGTCTCGAGGGACGGCTTCAATGGCGTCGGCACAAAGCTATTCAAGCCTTGTGCCAAGCTACCGCAGTGCAAAAATCAATTTTATTGCAATGTTTTGCGCAACTTGTCGCAGCGCGCGCAGTGTTTCCGCGCGCTGCCAAAAATTGCGAATCGCTCAATTCTTGTGCGCCGCACATGAATCGAGCAGACGGCTATCGACGATAGGATCAGGCGTCTTCGGCGACCTTGCTGCCGAGCGGCGCGGGCGCCATTCCGCCGCCGGGCTTCACATGGAATTCGTAGGTCATCAGGCTCCACGGGCCATCCGAGCGCTGGCCGTCGGGCATCACAGGATCGGTGCGCCGCTCGACCCTGGCGATCAGTTCGTCCTTCACGCCGAACACGACATCGGAGTCGATGTACTTGTCGCCTTCGACGAACACATGCGTGATCAGCGGCTCATGGCCCTTGGCGTTGACCAGGAAGTGCACATGCGCCGGCCGCATCGGATGCCGGTTGGTCTGCGTGATCATCTGCCCGACCGGACCGTCGGTCGGGATCGGATAGCTGCACGGCACGATGGTGCGGAAGAAGAAGCGGCCGTCGGCATCGGTGATGAAGCGCGCCCGCGAGGACGGGCCTTCGGTGGCATAGCTCGGCTTCTGCGAGTCGTAGAATCCGTCGTCGTCCGCGTGCCAGACATCGACCGGCACATTGGCCAGCGGCTTGCCGTCGAGGTCGGTGACGCGGCTTTGCACGAACATGCGCTCGCCGGGCAGACTTGCCGAGATGTCGGTGCCGTGCGGCGTCACCTTGTGCTCGCCGACATAGAACGGGCCGAGCACGGTGGTCTCGGTCGCGCCGTCGCGATCACGGTGGTTGACTGCATCGACCAGCATCGACACGCCGAGCACATCGGACAGCAGGATGAATTCCTGGCGGACGTCGGTGCACTTCTGCCCGGTGCGGGTCAGGAAGCCGATCGCGTGGTCCCACTCCTCGAAGGTGAGATCGGTCTTGCGCACATAATCGTGCAGCGACTTCACCAGTTCCTGCAGCAGGAACTTGGCCCGCGGATCGGGCGTCTGGTCGAAGCTGCGGATGACGGCTGTGGTGAGCTCGGTTTCGTTGAACTGGGTCATCTCGGCGTTTCCCGTATCCCTTGAGGGCGCGATTGCAGGTCCGACCGTACACTACCGGCCCGGTGCCGGTAAGCGGCGGCCGATTGCTGCAGCGGACACTTTTCGGCTATCAAGGCTGCCTCGCCAGCCGGAGAAAATGCCCGATGTTAGCTCCCACGCCTGCCTCGCCCGAATCCGCGGGAATGTCGACCACCGCCCTCAACCGCCTCGAAGCGCATCTGAAGAGCCGCTACATCGATTCCGGCCGCTTTCCCGGCACCCAGGTCCTGATCTATCGCCGCGGCAAGATCGTGCATTCCGCCGTCCAGGGCTTTGCCGATCTCGAGCGCAAGGTGCCGGTGAAGGACGACACCATCTTCCGCATCTATTCGATGACCAAGCCGATCACCTCGGTCGCCTTCATGATGCTGGTCGAGGAAGGCAAGGTCGCGCTCGACGAGCCGGTCGCCAAATACATTCCGGAATGGAAGAACCTCGGCGTGTTCGTCGCCGGCACCGCGCCCGCCTTCCTGACCCGGCCGCCGAGCCGGCCGATGCAGATCGTCGACCTGCTGCGCCACACCTCGGGTCTCACCTACGGCTTCCAGCAGCGCTCCAATGTCGACGCGGCCTATCGCGAAAAGAAGATCGGCGAGGTCATCAAGGCCGGCACGCTCGACGGCATGATCGAGGATCTGGCGAAGATCCCGCTGGAGTTCTCGCCGGGTGAAGCCTGGAATTACTCGGTCTCCACCGACGTGCTCGGCTATCTCGTCGGCAAGATTTCAGGGATGCCGTTCGAGCAGTTCCTGAAGGAGCGGATCTTCAAGCCGCTCGGCATGAGCGACACCGATTTCTTCGTGCCGGCCGACAAGGCGCACCGCTTTGCCGCCTGCTATTCCGCCGACCCGCAGGGCGGCTTCAACCCGCTCGCCGCCGAGCGCAAGGGCACGCTGACGCTGCAGGACGATCCGGCCACCAGCTCGTTCCTGTCGCCGCCCTCGCTGGTCTCGGGCGGCGGCGGGCTGTGCTCGACCGCGGCCGACTATCTGACCTTCTGCCGCGCGTTGCTCAACGGGGGAGAGCTCGGCGGCGTCCGCCTGCTCGGCCCGAAGACGCTGAAGCTGATGGCCAGCAACCATCTGCCCGGCGGCGCCGACCTGCCGGCGATGTCGCGCTCGATGTTCGCCGAGGCCGCCTATTGCGGCATCGGCTTCGGCCTCGGCTTCGCCGTCACCATGCACCCGGCGCAGACCCTGATCGCGGGCAGCCCGGGCGAATTCAACTGGGGCGGCGCCGCGACGACGTCGTTCTTCATCGATCCGGCCGAGGAGCTGATCACCATCTTCATGACCCAGGTGCTGCCGTCGAGCGCCTATCCGCTGCGGCGCGAACTGCGCACCATGGTCTACGCCGCGATCACCGAGAGCAATCTCTGACTAAAAGTTCTTCCGCGGCGCACAAACCTCGTTTGAGCATGATCCTTCCGGAAAACCGCTTCACACTTTTCCGGATCATGCTCGTGGCGCCGCGGAATTTTTTTCGATTGCCAGCTATTCCTTTGGCGGACTTTCCCCGCCTCCCCTAAGCTCATAGCAAACGGGCGCCGACCCGGGGACATCGTGCCGAAACTGACATTGCCAGTGCGTCTTGCGCTTCTGGTCGCGGGGACGATGTTGCCGCTGATCGTTTTCGCGGTCGGGATCGTCTTCCACAATTACCAGCGGGATCGTCAGGCGGCCACGCAGCGTGTGCTGGAGACGGCGCGCAGCATCCGCCTGCTGCTCGATGCGGAAATGCAGCGCATGACCGGCGGGCTGCAGGTGCTGGCGCTGACCAACTCGCTGCGCGACAGCGATTTCGGCAATTTCCGCCGCGTCGCGGCCGGCTTTCTCGACCAGTACGGCAAGGACGGCGTGGTGCTGGTGGCGGACCGCAGGGGACGCCAGGTGTTCTCATCACTGACGCCGGACACCGCGAGCCTGCCGCCGCGCAACAATCTCGAGATCGTCGAGAAGGTGTTTACGACGCGGCAGCCGCAATACTCCAACTTGTTCTTCGGCGAGGTGAAGCAGCAACTGATCATCACCGTCGAGGTGCCGGTGATCCGCGACGGCGAAGTGCTGTACGACATCTCCTTCAGCCCGCCGATCGAGGTGTTCCAGGCCATGATCGAGAGGCAGCGCCTGAACCAGGACTGGACCATCTCGATCTTCGACGGCGACGGCGTCAACCTCGCCCGCGTGCCGAACCCGCAGACGACCATCGGGCAGCGCGCCGCGCCCTCGTTGTTTGCCGAGATGTTCCGCCGCAGCGAGGCGACGCTGCCGACGGTCTCGCTCGAAGGCGCAGCGCTGATCACGGGCTTCACCCGGTCGCGCGTCACCGGCTGGACCGTCGCCGCCGGGATCGCCGAGAACTCGCTGGTGGCGCCGCTGTGGCGCTCGCTCGCGATTACCAGCGTGATCGGCGGCGTCCTGCTCCTGGTCGGCCTCGGCTTTGCGGTACGGATGGCGACCACGATCGCGCGCGGCGAGATGCTGCACGACTTGCTGATCGAGGAGCTCAACCATCGCGTCAAGAACACGCTGGCGATCCTGCAATCGATCGCCACGCAGACCTTCCGCAGCGCAAGCCGCGCTGAGCGCGAGAAATTCGAGGGACGGCTCGGTGCGCTCGCCGAGGCGCACAACCTGCTCTCTACCGACAAATGGCAGGGCTCCGACCTGCAGGACGTGGTCAGCCGCGTGCTCCGGCCCTATCTGCTGAACGCCTCCGAACGGGTCAGGATGTTCGGACCGCGCGTGCCGCTGTCGCCCCGGCTCGCTTTGGTGCTGTCGATGCTCCTGCATGAGATGGCAACCAACGCCGCCAAATATGGCGCGCTGTCCAACGACACCGGCACGGTGACGCTGGACTGGGAAATCCTCGGGGAGAGCCCCGCAGCGGAGCTGCGGATGATCTGGACGGAGGCCGGCGGCCCGCCGGTCACGGCGCCGGTGCAGCGCGGTTTCGGCTCCCGGCTGATCGAGCGCAGCGCTCGCGACCAGCTCGGCGGCGAGGCCACGGTGGATTTCCTGCCCCACGGCGTCGTCTACACGGTGACCAGCACCCTCGAAACCGGCGAATGACCGGCCAAATGGCGCCCGATCCTGCGACATCTTGGCACGCAAGTTGCTAAGATAGGGCGGGATCGGCCGGCAAGAACACCGGCCAAAAACAGGGGGAGTTCATGTCGACCATCGCAGCGGAAGCCACAGTCGCACGCAAGCCGCTCTACACGTCGCTGTTCGTGCAGGTGCTCGTCGCGCTGCTGCTCGGCATCATCATCGGCATGGCGGCGCCCGATTTCGCGATCGGGCTGAAGATCTTCAGCGATGCCTTCCTGAAACTGATCTCGATGATCGTGGCGCCGATCGTGTTCTGCGTCGTGGTGCACGGCATCGCGGGCGCCGGCGACCTCAAGAAGGTCGGACGCGTCGGCGTCAAGGCGCTGGTGTATTTCGAGGCGATGACGACGGTCGCGCTCGTGGTCGGCTTGATCCTGGCCTATCTGTTCGGGCCCGGTCACGGCATGAACATCGACACATCGACGCTCGACGCCAAGGCGCTCGGCAACTATGCCAGCAACGCGCAGAAGCTGAAAGGCGAAGGCATCGGCAGCTTCCTGCTCAACATCATCCCGACCACCTCGTTCGACGCGCTGTCGCGCAACGACGTGCTGCAGGTCCTGTTCTTCGCCATCATCTTCGGCGTCAGCCTGGCGCTGGTCGGCGGCGAGAAGGGCGAGAAAATCTCCTCGTTCATCGACGCGGTCTCGACCGTGCTGTTCCGCGCCATGGGCCTGATCGTGCGCTTCGCGCCGATCGGCGTGCTCGGCGCCGTCGCCTACACCGTCGGCAAATACGGCGTCGGCTCGCTGAAGCAGCTGCTGTCGCTGGTGGCGCTGTTCTACGTCTCGGTCGCGATCTTCGTGCTCGGCGTGCTCGGCGGGGTGATGGCGCTGGCCGGCATCAACATCATCAAGTTCCTCGGCTACCTGCGCGAGGAGCTGATGATCGTGGTCGCCACCGCATCCTCCGACGCGGTGCTGCCGCAGGTGATGCGCAAGCTGGAGCATTTCGGCGTCAAGGATTCGGTGGTCGGCCTCGTGATTCCGACCGGCTATTCGTTCAACCTCGATGCGTTCTCGATCTACCTGACGCTGGCGGTCGTCTTCATCGCGCAGGCAACCAACACGCCGCTGTCGTTCGGCGACCTGCTGCTCGTGCTCGGCGTGTCGCTGATCACGTCGAAGGGCGCGCACGGCGTGCCGGGCTCGGCGATCGTCATCCTGGCGGCGACGCTCAACGCGGTGCCGAGCATCCCGGCGATCGGCCTCGTGCTGGTGCTCTCGGTTGACTGGTTCATCGGCATGGCGCGCGCCGTCGGCAATCTGATCGGCAACTGCGTCGCCACCGTCGTGGTCGCAGCATGGGAAGGCGACCTGGACCGGGACAAGGCCCGTCGCGTGCTCGAAGGCACCGAGGCGGTCGACGTGACCGCGGGCTGAGCCACGCGGCACAGGGCCGGCAGCGTCCCGCGCATGGCGCGGGGCGCCGGCTTACTTGATCAGCCGCAAATACGGCGGCAACTGCCTGGTCGCCGGTTCCTGCACCGGCTCGTCCGACGCGATCAGGTCACACAGCGCCTTCAACTCGGAATCCGTCACCTTGTGCAGTTCCATCCGAAGCTCGAGGATGGCAAGGGACAACAGCCGCGCCGTCTCCGTGTTCGCCCGGTCAGTCAGAAATGCCTGACATTCTTCCAGGGTTGCCAGCAGCGCCAGCAACCGCTCTTCCGTATTTGCGACCGGCATATCTTCCACTCCCGAAGCCGCGAGGTAGAGTCGAGGTGTTCCCCTCTTCCGCTTCATTTGGCCTCTCCTGCCAGAGTTCGCCGGCTTTCCGTAGGCGCACAATAGTTCCCGATGATTCAGAACTTTTAGGCAATTGTCCAGCAACATTCGGAAAGCCTGACTTGGACTTACGTCAAACTTTTCGTTTCGCGGCGATTCAGTCAAGCAACCGCAGACCGTCGCCGCGACCTCAGGATGCACTAGCTGGGGTTGCATCCATGAAAGGACGCTCGTACAATATTGGTTGCCCGTAGAACTACGGGAGCAGTGCAATGCCGCCCAGTAAGCATGCGCGCAAAATCTGTGTCGATCAAACTCGCGCTAGTTGTGGTTTGGTCAATATTTTGCCAAATGTAGAGGGCGGGGTGTCGACAGACACCTTGGTAAGGTCGACTTTAAGTAGTCAACCGAATCGGTACTTAGGTGCTTCCAATGCGCAAGTGCGTTTGGATACCATCCCGCGATCTTCTTGGATTTCGTCGTTCAGACGAACTGACGATCCACTCGAGCTTAACGCGGTACATCATGAAGTGTCCCTGACCCGACCGGGCCAGGGATTCTCGATTTGAAGGACGGGTCACAAGAATGAACAGATCAGCAGCAAAGAAGATGAAGCAGCGCAGCGCCGGCAAGCCGGACATTGAGTTGGGCAAGCGGATTCGTCTGCGCCGTGTCGAGCAGAAGATCTCGCAGGCGGAACTCGGCGACAAGCTGGGCGTCAGCTTCCAGCAGGTTCAGAAGTACGAGAAGGGCGTGAACCGCGTCGGCGCCGCCCGCCTTCAGCAGATCGCGAGCGCGCTCGACGTGCCGGTGACCTTCTTCTACGACGGCGACAACAAGGCCCGCGAAGTCGAGAGCCTGCTGTTCCTCGACAGCGCGTTCAGCCTCCGGTTGCTGCGCGCCTACAGCAAGATCAAGGATCAGACCGTGCAGCGCCAACTGGTGTCGCTGATGGAATCGATCGCCGCCAACGAAGACTGATCGGCAGCAGCACAGGTACGATCGCTACACCGCGAACGCGATCGACCAGAGCGAGCGGATCGGCCGCGACCGGCCATTGGGATCACCACGCGCCGGTCGAACCGGGAAGATATCGAAGCGCTGCCGTCGGCGATGGCAGCGCTTTTTCTTTGTCCGTTCGGCGCCGCCAGTTCCGTGCCCACTCGGCAAGCGAGCGATCTCCGCGTTGATGTGCACCACAAGGTCGTGCGGCCGCGATGCCGACGGTAGCGGCCGCCCCGGGCCGGCAAGACGGTCGCGGTAATGTCCTGACCGCAACCAAAACTTAATCAAGACGCAACGGTCTCGGGATAGATCATCACCTCCAAACGAACGCGCCGCCCCCTCCATTCATGCGGCCGGAGCCGTACCTTCCGATTTTTCGCGCAAGCGACGCAGTCCGGAGAATCGAGCTATGCAGAGAGTGACACTCGTCGTCGTAGCCACGATGCTTGCGGCTCTGCCGGCATTCGCCCAAACCACCGGCGCGCCCGGCCCGGCTGCGGCGGTCCCGCCTCATCATGCGCTGCCGGCTGCGGCACCGGCGGCCACCCAGCCAGGCCAGGCCAAGCCGGCCGCGTCAGCCTCGGTCGCGGAAACGCGATCGGCTGCCGCGCTCGCGTTGTCGCGCGAGCCCACCTACGACCAGGGCAGCGCACAACGCATTCGCGACGCGTTGAAGGGCTATTCCGATCTCGCCGCCCGCGGCGGTTGGCCCACGATCCCCGCGGATGCGAAATTTGCGTTGGGCGTCCAGGGCGCCCATGACGACCCGCTGCGCAAGCGTCTGATCATCACCGGCGACCTTGCCGCCGACAAGGCCACCGGCACCTATGATGAAGTCGTGGCCGACGCGGTGAAGCACTTCCAGACACGCCACGGGCTCGCGGCGACCGGCTCGGTCACGCCGCGGACGCTGGCTGCGCTCAACGTTCCCGTGCAGAAGCGGATCAAGCAGCTCGAGGCCTCGCTGGAGCGGCTTGACCAGATGGATTTCCAGTTCGGGCAGCGCTATGTCGTCGTCAACATTCCCGCCACCTTCGCCGAGGCCGTCGAGGACGACAAGGTCGTGCGGCGCTACCGCGTGATTGTCGGCAAGACCGAGAAACCTTCACCGACTCTGACGTCCGAGATCACCGACGTCATCCTCGATCCGACCTGGACGGTGCCGTCGTCGATCACGAAGACGGAGATCGCGGCGCATATGCGCAAGGATCCGACCTACCTGTCGCGCATGCACATGGACGTGCTCGACGCCCACGACAACCCGATCGATCCACGTTCGGTCGACTGGTCGGGCGATCACGCGCCGAATATCACGGTGCGTCAGCAGAGCGGCGCATGGAATGCGCTCGGCGCGGTCAAGATCGACATGCCGAATTCCTATTCGGTCTACATGCACGACACCAATCAGCACAGCCTGTTCAACGACGACTATCGCTTCGATTCGCATGGCTGCTCGCGGGTCGACAATGTCCGCGATCTCGCGGCATGGCTGCTGAAAGACCAGCCGCAGTGGACCCGCGCTGCCATCGATGCCGCGATCGCCACCGGACAGCGCCAGGACGTCCACATGCTGAAGAAGGTGCCGGTGGCCTGGATCTACCTCACGGCGTGGATGACGAAGGACCGGACCATCCAGTTCCGCAACGACGTCTACGACCAGGACCAGCAACTCCTCGAAGCCACCGCCGAGGAAGCTGCCTTCTTCAACAAGGCCGCCGAACATCCGCCGACCGCGCAGTAGAGCGCTTTTCCGCGAAGCGCGACCAAACGTCATCACGTCTTGTCTGTGCCTCGCCATTCTGTCGCGCGGCCAATTGTCGCCCGCGGATGGAGCGACCTCACAACTCCCGCATTTCCTGCGTTGAACCGACGTCGCCAGAACCAAGTGCACGTGCCTTGGCTTTTTTGTCGCAGCAACGAAGCGGCCACACGGACGTTTTCAGGCTTCAACCAAGGAGATCTCAATGAATATCAAGCTTGCCGTTATTGGACTGGCCGCGCTCGGAAGCGCAGCGTTGATGTCCGGTGCGGCATCGGCGATGCCGAACGGGCTTCCGCAGGCCAGCCACATCGCAGGCGAAACGTCCAATGTCGACAAGGTGCGCCAGGTCTGCGATCGCTGGGGCCGCTGCTACTGGCAACCAGGCTACGGCTACGGACCGCGCCATCACGGATGGCATCATCGTCCGCACTACTACCCTCGCCATCATCATCACGGGGGCCGTCATCACGGCGGGCATCATGATGGCGGACATCACGGCGGCGGACATCACGGCGGACACCGGCGCTAATCGTCAGCGAGGGGGCTTCGGCCCCCTCACCTTTTTCGCGCCAGAGCAGGATGAGAATACAACGCGCCGTCAGCGCCTCCCTCGCCGGGCGGCCAGTGCCGGCTACGTCTGCCCCGCGCGGCGGACGAGCACGTTCTCGAGGAAGAGATACTCGATGCCGGTGCCGAGGAAGGTGTCGATCGCTTCGCGCGGCGTGTTGACGATCGGCTGCCCCTTCACGTTGAAGCTCGTGTTCAGCACCATTTCGCGGCCGGTCGCCCGGCCGACCGCCCGCAGCAGCGCGTGGAATTCCGGATTGTCCCTGACGCCGACCGTCTGCACGCGGGCCGAGCCGTTGACATGCGTGATCGCCGGCAGCGCGGCGCGGTGCTCGGGGCGCACGTCGGCGGTCATGATCATGTAGGGAAGCTCGAGTCCCTTCGGCACCTCGAACCACTCATCCACCTGCTCGAGGCTGACCGCCGGCGCGAACGGGCGGAAGGCTTCGCGCATCTTGACCATCGCGTTGATGCGGTCACGCATCTCGGGATGACCTGGATCGGCCAGAATACTGCGATGTCCGAGGGCGCGGGGGCCGAACTCCATGCGCCCGCGGAACCAGCCGAGCACGCGTCCGGCAGCGATAAGCCTGGCCGCCGCCGCGCAGGTCTCGTCGAGATCCGGAAAGCGCGTGATCTCGATGCGGCCGGCGGTGTCGGCCAGCGCCCTGTAGATCTCGGTTTGCGCGTATGCGGGGCCGAGGAAGGGCACCGGCATCCGGACGTTCTTCACGCCGCGGTCGCGCGATGCAGACCAGAGCGCAGCGCCGAGCGCGGAGCCATCGTCGCCGGCGGCCGGCTGCACGTAGATCTCGTCGAACAGGCCGGACTGCAGCAGCCGGCCGTTGGCGGTGCAGTTGAGCGCGACGCCGCCCGCCATCGCGAGCCTGCGCAGGCCGGTGCTGCGGCCGAAATGGCCGCAGACGTGGAGCATGACGCAGTCGAGGCATTCCTGCAGCGCCGCGGCGACGTCGCGATGGTCGTCGGTGATGTCGCCGTCGGGCGCACGTGCCGGGATCAGATGCTCGCCGAGATGGCGTCGCGTCGCGCCGTAGGTTTCGCGGTCATGACGCTCGGTATTGAGGCGGAGCAGAGGAATCCTGATCAGGCCGTCGTCGCGCAACTCCACGGCCCGCTCGAAGAAAGCACGGTGGCGGGCGGGATCGCCGTAGGGCGCCAGGCCCATGATCTTGTATTCGTCGGAGTTGAAATCGAAGCCGAGATGCAGCGTCAGCGTGGAATAGAGAATGCCGATCGAATCCTGGGCGGTGATTTCCGCGAGCTTGTCGATCACGTTGTCGTGCGCGTGATAGACGGTGACGGCGTGGACCTCGCCCATGCCGTCGAGGACCACCACCAGGCATTCGCCCCATCCGGAGGTGTAGTAGGCGCTCGCCGCGTGGGACAGATGATGGTTGACGTGGTGGACCTTGCTGGCGGGAAATCCCGGCAGATGCTCATCCACTTGCGATAGCAGTTTCTCGCGCGAGAAGACCTCCTTGTATTGCCGGGCGGAGGTCGGATCCAGCATGAACGCGGCCTTGTAGGGCGCATAGTCGAAGCCGTGAGAGATCACGTCGATGTCGGACGGCTTCAGGCCAGCGGTCTTCAGGCAGTAGCTGACAGCGCCGATCGGGAAATCGCCGGTGTGTTTCTTGCGGTTGAAGCGCTCCTCGGCGGCACCGGCGACGATCCTGCCATCGACCACCAGCACCGCAGCGGAATCGTGGCCCTGCGAGATCCGGTATTCGCGCTCCTCCAGGCCCGGCCAGTGCTTTCGCTTGAAGGGGATCGAGCTCTCGAATCCGCTGATGCCGATTACTTTCGCCATTCAACACCCCCTCGACGGATCGCGCTCAAGGGAAAATCGAGCAGATGCCGCGGCATCGTTGCAGAGAAGCCGCGGAAATCAAGGTCCGCAAAAGTGCAGTGCGCCGCCTCCGAATAGTCGGCCGGGCATTCGTTCCCATCGCTTGACGGAGTACCACCTTTGCGTCGGGGAGCTCACCAACGCATCTGCTACCATGATCCGGTTCTCCACCAGCCACGGCGTTTCGACGCCTTCGGAAGGAGGTGGATGATGGATACGTTTTCCGACATTCGGTTCGAAGTCTTCAGCACGTGCCCACAGTCTGGCGCGGTGCAGGCGGCGGACTATGTCGAACGGGTGAAGGCCGTCGCCCGCTGGAGCGAAGAGTCGGGGTGCAAAGGGATCCTGGTCTACACGGAGAATTCCCTGGTCGACCCCTGGCTCGTCTCGCAGGTCATCTTGCAGAGCACGAGGGAACTCTGTCCGCTGGTGGCGGTGCAGCCGATCTACATGCACCCGTACAGCGTCGCGAAGATGGTGAGTTCGTTCGCGCACATGTACGGACGCCGGCTCTATCTGAACATGGTCGCAGGCGGCTACACGACCGAGCTTGCGGCGCTCGGCGATGCGACGGCACACGACAAGCGGTACGCGAGGCTCGTCGAATACACCGGCATCATCAAGCTGCTGCTGGAGAACACCGAGCCGGTGACGCTCGAAGGCGAATTCCATGCCGTCCGCAATCTGCGGATGACCCCGCCGCTGCCGCGGGAATTGCTGCCCGGCATATTCGTGTCGGGCTCCTCGGAAGCCGGGCTCGCGGCGGCCAAGGCGCTGGGCGCGACGCCGGTGAAGTATCCCAAGCCGGCCGCAGAGTACGGGCAGGCCGACGCCGACTGCGTCGGCTCGGGCGTGCGCGTCGGCATCATCGCCCGCGCGAGCGCCGAGGAGGCCTGGCGGGTCGCACACGAACGCTTCCCGACCGATAAGAAGGGGCAGCTGGCGCACAAGCTGGCCATGAAGGTCTCGGATTCGGCGTGGCACAAGCAGATGTCCGATCTCGCGGCCGAGACGGCCGTCACCCAGGACACACCCTATTGGCTAGTGCCGTTCGAAAACTATAAAACTTTCTGCCCGTATCTGGTTGGCGACTACGGGGTCGTCTCCGACGAACTCGCGCGCTACGCCGCGGCCGGCTACGGGACGTTCATCCTGGACATTCCACCCACCCGCGAGGAACTGGTCCATACGGGCGAGGTCTTCGGACAGGCGCTGACGAAGGCCCGGCGTCTGAAGTCGTCAGCGCTTCGCGATCCGGCGCGTCAGGGCCTCGCAGGCTAGGCTAGGCGATCGTTCGATGGAGTTGCGCGCGGACGGATCACGACGGAGATTGTGGACGGGTTTCCTGCGCTCGGCGAAGCTGTTTCCCGACCGTCCCGCCGTCGTCACGCAGGGCACGTCGCTGTCGTATCGACAGCTGCGCGAGGTCGCCCTCCGCATCGCGGCCTGCATCCAGGCGCGTCGCGAAGGCGCGTCGCCGCTGACCGCCGTATTCGCGCATCGCAGCGCGACGGCGTTCGCCGGCGTGCTCGGATCGCTTCTGGCCGGAAACGGCTATGTGCCGCTGAACCGCACCTTCCCGGTCGAGCGGACCAGATGGATGCTCGTCCGCTCGGAGTGCCGATCGATCATCGTCGATGCGGAATCCTTGCCGCAAATGGACGCGCTGATGGCGGACGTGGACGACCCGCTGCTCGTGATCGCGCCCGGTCTCACGGATCCCCGCCCCTATCGCGAACGGTGGCCCTTGCACATCATCGTCGGAGCTGCCGATCTCGAAGGATACGCCGACTGGCGCGAGCCGGACGCACGCGAGGACGCGATCGCCTATCTGCTGTTCACGTCCGGCAGCACCGGCGTGCCGAAGGGAGCCATGGTTGCGCACCGCAACGTAGCAGCCTATGTCGATCATGTCGCGGAGCGCTTCGCCATCACGGAGCTGGACGTCGTCTCGCAGACGTTCGACATGACGTTCGACCTGTCGGCATCCGACATGTTCGTGGCGTGGGAACGCGGCGCCTGCGTATGCTGCCCCTCGCAGAAGACGCTGATCAATCCGGGGCGGTTCATCCGCGAGCAGGGATTGACGGTCTGGTTCTCGGTACCCTCGACGGTCGCGCTGATGAAGCAGTCCGGCCTGTTGAAGCCGGGAGGATTTCCCTCGCTCAGGCTAAGCCTGTTCTGCGGCGAGCCGCTGCCCGTCAGCTGTGTCGAGGCCTGGACGATGGCCGCGCCGAACAGCGTTGTCGAGAACGTCTACGGACCGACCGAGCTGACCATCGCATGCACCGGCTACCGCTGGGATCCGACGCGGACGCCGGCCGAAGCGGAGATGGGTATCGTGCCGATCGGCGCGCCGTTCCCGGGAATGGACGTGCTCGTGGTCGACGAGCACCTGAACGAGGTCGGCCCGGGCGCGGACGGCGAACTGCTGATGAGCGGTCCGCAGATGTCGCTCGGCTACTGGAAAGACCCCGAGAAGACCGCCGCGGCCTTCGTCGTTCCGCCCGGACGGCGGGAAATGTTCTACCGCACCGGCGACCGCGTGCGCCGGCCCGCCGGCGATGGTCCGCTGACCCATCTCGGCCGCTTGGACTCGCAGGTGAAGATCCTCGGCCACAGGGTGGAACTCGGCGAGGTCGAGGCCGTGGTGCGCGAGGCCTCGGGCGTCGACGGCGTCGTGGCGATCGGCTGGCCGATCACGTCGAGCGGCTATGGCGGCATCGAAGTGCTCATCGAAGGCAAGCCGTTTGATCTCGACCGACTTCGCGCGGCGGTCGCCGCCCGGCTGCCGGACTACATGGTCCCGAGACGATGGCACGTCCGCAACCGGTTGCCACGCAACGCCAACGGAAAATACGACCGCAAGGCCATGCCGGCGGTTTTGGGAGACGGCCAATGAGCGCTCCGACCACGGATGACGTCCGCGCCTTCTTCGGAGCCTTCCTCAACCGGAAGCTCCAGGACCGCGGACAACGTCCGCTGCCCGATCTCCCTGACGACTACGACCTGCTGCTGTCGGGGGCGCTCGATTCGCTGGCCTTCGTCGAGATGATGATGGCGGCGGGCGAGCACTTCGACAGGGAGATCGATTTCGAGAACCTCGATCCGGAACAGATGACGCTGATCGGCCCCCTGTGCCTGTTCGTGTCCGAACAATTGGCGCAGTCTCGGTGGCGAAATTGAGCGACCGGGTCGTCGCCGCCTTTCGGCTAGGGAGGGATTGATGGCCGGGACCCGTGCGCCGGCGCAAATTCAGACACGCTCCAGGTATCACGCCGCCGACATCCTGCTCCGTCTCCTGAAAAGCCGGCGGCGACCTGCGTCCGCTCGAGCCGAAGCGCCGCCGCTCTCCGGAGGCGCGTTGGCGCCGGCGAAGCAGCGGGAGGTCCGGTTCGCGGATTTCGAAAGCGTCGCGAGGCTGAAGGAACGCGGGGGACTTGCGAAAGACAGCCCGGAGAACTGGGATCGGCTCTGGCGACAAAATCCCGCGATGGCCGCCGCCAAATCGCAACCCAGCATGGGGTGGGTGTTGGAGACCGCGCAGGGAATTGTCGGGTACCAGGGCAACATTCCCGTGCTCTACCAGTTCGAAAGCCGAACGATGATCGCCGCGACAGCCGCCGGCCTTGTGATCGAGCCGGCGTACCGCACGCGCTGCATCGCGCTGCTGGCTTCGTTCTTCCGGCAGCGAGATGTCGATCTCTTCGTGATCACACACTCGACGGCATCCGTGGTCGATCAATCAAAAGCCCTTCATGCGAGGCCGTTGCCTCGCGCCGACTACGACAAGGTGCTGTTCTGGATTCTGGATGTCCGTCAGTTCGCGCGGGTGCTCACGGAGAAGTTCGGCCTGGGGAACAAAATGGAGACAATCGGAGCCTTCCTTGCCTCGTCAGCCCTGCGGCTGGATACGCTCCGTCGCGGGCCACGGGCCGCCCCGACGAGCAAAATAACGGAAATCGAGGTGAAGGACATCGGCGACGAGTTCGAAGCGTTGTGGCGGCGCAAATTAGGCGAGGCCCCTCGGTTGCTGGCGGACCGAAGTCCCGCCTCTCTCAAGTGGCACTTTACGCTCCCGGGAAGCTGTTCGACGGTTGCCGTGCTCTGCTGCCACCGATTCCAGCGCTTGGCGGGGTATGCCGTCGTACTGCATGCGGTTGACCACGAAACCGGTTTGCGACGGTCGATGCTCGCCGACATCCTGGTAGAGCAGGACGACCCGGACGTAACCGAGGCGCTGCTCGATGCGGCCTATGCGAACGCGGTCGCTTCGGGCGGTTATCTGTTCGAGGTGGTCGGGCTGCCCAGACATATCCGGCAGATCTTGATGAGATGGAATCCTTACGTCAGGTCGTACCCGACCGATCCGCTCGTTTACAGGACGACGAACGAGGCTCTGGCCCGCGCCCTCGAAGACGAGAGCACCTGGTACGCCGGCCCGTTCGACGGCGACGCAACACTGCTGCCGTAACGGCTCCGGCCAGCCGGCGCGGCGGAACGAAGCTGGCTCGGTCTCGTCGCGGTCAAAGCGCCGCCAGCACGGCCTTCGCGACATCGGCGGTGCCGCTGCTGCCGCCGAACTCGAACGGCTTGATGCCGCCGGCATAGATCTTGTCGACTGCACGCTCGATGCTTTCGGCGGCTTCAGCGGCGCTCTCGAGGCCGTGCTTGTCGGCGAGCCAGTCCAGCATCATCGCAGCCGACAGGATCATCGCAGTCGGGTTGGCCTTGCCCTGCCCCATGATGTCGGGCGCCGTGCCATGACACGGCTGAAACACCGCGTAGCGATCACCGATATCGGCCGACGGCGCCATGCCCATGCCGCCGATCAGACCCGCCGTGAGGTCGGACAGGATGTCGCCGAACATGTTCTCGGTCACCATGACGTCGAAGTCCCAAGGGCGCTTCACCAGCGCAGCCGCAGCCGCGTCGATGTAGAGGTGATCGGCCCTGACGTCGGGATGACGCTGCGCGGTCTCGTCGAAGATGCTGCGGAAGAATGCGAACGCCTTGAACACGTTTGCCTTGTCGACGCAAGTCAGCCCGCCGCCGGCGCGGCCGCGCGCCTTGCGGCGTTCGGCGAGCCGGAACGAGAACTCGAACAGCCGCTCGGAAGTCCGGCGCGTGATCACCATGGTCTCGCGCGCCTCGCTGTCGGTGACGACGCCCTTGCCCATCGAGGCGAACAGGCCTTCTGTCGATTCCCTGATCACGACGAGGTCGATGCCCTTCTGATCGGCGCCGACGATCGTGCTCGGCACGCCCGGGATCAGCCGCGCGGGCCGCACACCGGCATAGAGATCGAAGATCATGCGCAACTCGATCTGCGGCGCGATCTCGGTGTTATCGGGGTAGCGCACCGACGGCAGGCCGCAGGCGCCGAGCAGGATCGCATCGGCCTCCTCGCACAGCCGGATCGTGGTCTCCGGCATCGACTTGCCGGTCTCCTTGTAATGGCCAGCGCCGGCCGGCGCCTCAGTGAAGCGGAATTTGAGGCCCGCCGAGGCCTCGATCCTGCGCAGCACTTCGAGCGCCGGCGCCATCACCTCGGGACCGATGCCATCGCCACCGAGAACTGCGATGTGGAGTGCGTCGTTGGCGGACATGGGAATCTCCGGAATCGGCAGGAAGCATTGTGCTCGTCATTGCGAGCGAAGCGAAACAATCCATGCCGCCGTTTGCGGAGATATGGATTGCTTCGTCGCGAGCTCCTCGCAATGACGGATGGGCCGTGCCGCCTTACGGCGTCAGCACCGCGCGTCCGACCAGCTGGCCCTTCTGCAGATTGGTCAGCGCCTCGTTCGCCTTTGCCAGCGGCATCGGCGTGACCGGGATTGCCGGGATCTTCCTGGTCCGGACCAGGTCGAGCAGCTCCTGCGTCTCGCGCAGATTGCCGACATAGCTGCCCTGGATGGTGACCGCCTTGATCGGGATCAGCGGCAATGCCCAGGTCGCGCCGCCGCCGAACAGGCCGACGATCACGAGCTTGCCGCCCTTGGTCAGGCAGTCGAAGCCGAGCTGCGAGGTCTGGGCGTTGCCGACCAGATCGATCGCGGCGCGGATCGGCTGACCCGCCTTCTTGATGAGCTGCTCCAGCGCGTCGGGTGCCTTGCCGTCGACGGTGGCGAGCGCACCGGCGGCCTCGGCCGCCTCACGCTTCCTCGCATCGATATCGACCACGATCGCACCCTTGCCGCCCATCGCCTTCAACAGCGAGAGCGCCATCAGGCCGAGACCGCCGGCGCCGAAGATCACGATCGGCGTGTCGAGATCCTTCTCGACCTTCTTCAGCGCGCTGTAGGTCGTGACCCCCGAGCAGGCATAAGGCGCGGCGGTGACCGGATCGAGCCCCTTGAGGTCGAGCAGATATTTCGGATGCGGCACCGTCATGTGATCGGCATAGCCGCCGTCGCAATAGACGCCGAGCGCATTCGGCTTGATCGCGCACATGTTCTCGTCGCCGCCGAGGCAGGTCGGGCATTTGCCGCAGCCGAGCCACGGATAGGCCAGCGTGACATCGCCGACCTTGAGGCCGCCCTTGTCGGCGTCCTTCACGTCCGGCCCGAAAGCTATGATCTCGCCGACCGTCTCATGGCCCATCGTGCGCGGCAGCGAGACGCCGCGGTCCTTCAGCGACAGCGGCTTGCGGCCATGGCCGAGATCATAACCGCCCTCCCAGATGTGCAGATCGCTGTGGCAGACGCCGGCGGCCTTGACCTTGATCAGCACCTGCGTGCCCGACGGCTGCGGCGTCGGCTGATCGACCTCCTTCAAGGGGGCGTTGAAATCGACGACCTGGAAACTCTTCATCGCTGTTCTCCCGAAACTTGTTCTTGGCCCGGACCTTGCCACGCCTGCCCGCCCGGGACAAACGCTCAAGACCCCGTTTTCGAGCAAGCCGCCATGCAGCTCGCTCGAAGGCCAACGCGCTGCTGTTCAGAGGCGTGACTATTCAGATCAGCGGATGATGGCAAGCCGCGAATTGGCCGGGTGCAACCACGCGCAGTTCCGGCACCTCGCTGGCACAGCGCGCATCGGCCCGCGGGCAGCGGGTGCGGAAGCGACAGCCCGACGGCGGCGCGATCGGCGACGGCGGCTCACCGACCGGCACGCTCTGGGTCGGCCGGACATCCGGATCGGGCACCGGGATCGCTTCGATGAGCAGCGCGGTATAGGGATGCGCCGGCCGCGCAAACAGCTGCTCCGACGGACCGACCTCGCAGAGCCGGCCGAGATACATCACCGCGACGCGATCCGAGACCGCCTTCACCACGGCGAGGTCGTGGGCGATGAACAGCAGGGTCAGGCCGTAGCGCGCCTTCATCTCCTCCAGCAGATTGAGGATCTGCGCGCGGATCGAGACGTCGAGCGCGGACACCGGCTCGTCGCAGATCACGAATTCCGGATTGAGCACCAGCGAGCGGGCGATGCAGATGCGCTGGCATTGTCCGCCGGAGAATTCGTGCGGCAGGCGTCCGCTTACCAGCGCGGGATCGAGCCCGACCGCCGACAGCACCTCGCTGACGCGCCGCCGGCGTTCGTCGGGATCCTTGACGCCAGCGATCACCAGCGGCTCGGCGACGATATCGCCGATCCGCCGCCGCGGATTGAGCGAGGCAATCGGGTCCTGAAAGATCAGCTGCACGCGCCGGCGCATCTTGCGCAGCGCCTCGCCCTTCAGGATGGTGAGATCGTGGCCGTCGAACAGCACCTTGCCGGAGACGGCCTGCCGCAATTGCAGCACGGCGCGGCCGAGCGTGGACTTACCGCAGCCGGACTCACCGACCAGCCCCAGGGTCTCGCCACGCGCGATCTCGAGGCTGACATCGGAGACGGCATGGATGGTCTTGCCCCCCACCGAATACTCGACGACGAGATTTTCCACTTTCATCAGCGGATTGGATGCGGCCTGCAACATCATGCGCCGCCCCCCGCCGCGATCGGATGGAAGCAGGCATAGAGATGCTCCAGCGTCTCCGCCGGACTGAGCCGCGGCTTCTCCGTGCTGCAACGCCCGGCGGAATAGCGGCAGCGCGGCGAGAACGAGCAGCCCTTCAGCGGCCGGGTCGGATCGGGCGGCCGCCCCGAAATCGCCGGCAAGGGCGTATGCGGCGGCACGTCGAGCTTCGGCAGCGCGGCGAGCAGCGCTTCGGTGTAGGGCATCCGCATCTGCTTGAACAAGGCAGGCGTCGGCGCGCGCTCGACGACGCGCCCCGCATACATCACCGCGACCTCGTCGGTGCGGCCGGCGACCACGCCGAGGTCATGCGTGATGATGATCATCGCCATATGACGGCGCTGCTGCTCGCGTGCCAAGAGATCGAGGATCTGCGCCTGGATCGTGACATCGAGCGCGGTGGTCGGCTCGTCCGCGATCAGGAGCTTCGGCTCGCAGGACAGCGCCACCGCGATCGCGACGCGTTGGCGCATGCCGCCGGAGAGCTGGTGCGGATACTGCCTCAGCCGCTGCTCGGGCGCGGGAATGCCGACCGCCGTCAGCAGCTCGACGCTGCGCTGCCTGGCCTGGGCAAGATCGAGCTCGAGATGTTCCTGGATGGTCTCGATCAACTGGGTGCCGATGGTCAGCACCGGATTGAGCGAGGTCATGGGATCCTGGAACACGACCGCGAGCGAGCGGCCGCGCAGCTTGCGCAATTTCTCCGCCGACAGCGTCGTGAGATCCTGTCCGTCGAACATCACGCGGCCGGACAGCTTGGCCTTCTTGGGCAGCAGTTGCAGGACAGCCCGCGACAGCATGGTCTTGCCGCAGCCGGACTCGCCGACAATGCCGAGCGTCTTGCCGGCGCCGACGGCGAGATCGACATGATCGACCGCCCGCAGATTGCCCCGCGGCGTCGGCAGGTCGACCACCGCATCCTCGACCGAAAGCAGGGCACCGCTCATAGCGCACCTTGCCTCGGGTCGGTCAGCGCGCGCATCGTGTCGCCGATCAGGTTGAACGAAAGCACCGTCAGGAACATCGCAATCGCCGGAATGAAGGCGAGCTGCGGCGCCACCTCGAGGCTTTCGCGCCCCTCCCCGATCATGCTGCCCCAGCTCGAGATCGGCGGCGGAACGCCGAGACCGAGGAAGGACAGCGAGCCCTCTACCACGATGGTGACGGCGACGCCGAGCAGGAAGAAGGCGATGAGCGGCAACAGCACGTTGGGCAAGAGCTCACGCAGCAGGATGCGTGCATGGGTGGCGCCGAGCGCCTGCGCTGCGATGACGAATTCGCGCCGTGCCAGCGTCAGCGTCGCCGCCCGCGCCACCCGCATGAAGGCCGGAATGCCGAGCACGCCGAGGATGCAGGTCAGGTTGAAGATCGACTGGCCGAGAAAGGCGGTGACCGCAAGCGCCAGGATCAGCGGCGGGAACGCCAGCAGCACATCCATGCTGCCGACCACGAAGGATTCGAAACGGCCGCGGAAATAGCCGGCGAGGATGCCGAGCGCGCCGCCGATGGTGACCCCGATCATCGGTGCGCAGAGGCCGACGATCAACGAGATGCGGGCGCCATAGATCAGCCGCGACAGCTCGTCCCGGCCGAGGCCGTCGGTGCCGAACCAATGCTCGGCCGAGATCGGCGCCCGCCGCTCCAGCATGTCCATGTCGGTTGGGCTCGGCAGCGGCAACAAATCGGCGAAGATCGCGACCGCGAACACCAACACCATCCAGCCGATCGCGCACCAGAACAGCATGCCGAGCCGGCGCCTGCGTCGCGCCGGCGTCGCTTCGGTCTCGTCGAGGCTGAGCTCAAGCGTGGCCATGGCGGATCCTCGGGTCGAGCACGGCGTAGAGTAAGTCGACGATGAAGTTCATGATCACGAAGCCCGCCGCGACCAGCAGCACCACACCCTGCAGGATGATGAGGTCGCGGGTATAGATCGCGCCGACCAGGAGGCGCCCGATCCCCGGCAACGCGAAGATCGATTCGACGATCACGGCGCCGCCGATCAGCCGGCCGATATTGATGCCGGTGATGGTGACGAGAGTCAGCGACGACGGCTTCAGTGCGTGCACGAACAGGATGCGCGAGGGCTTCAGGCCCTTCGCCTTGGCGAGCGCGATATAGTCCTCCTGAAGCGCCGCGATCATGTCGGAGCGCAGCACGCGCATGATGCCCGGCCATTCCGCAAGCCCGAGCGTGAGCGCCGGCAGCACCATGAAGCGCAGGTTGGCGACCGGGTCCTCGGTGAACGGCACGTAGCCCGTCGCCGGCAACAGCCGCAGCTCGACCGCAAACAGGTAGATCAAGAGGATCGCGGACAGGAAGGTCGGCACCGACAGCATGCCGAAGGCCGATCCGGTCATGAAACGGTCGAACGCGGAGCCCGCCTTGGCGGCGCAGGCGATTGCCAGCGGCACGCCGATCGCAAGCCCGATCAGCTCGGCCAGGATCATCAGCTCGAACGACACCGGGATACGCTCGCTGACAGCCTGCCACACGGTCTGCCCGGTGCGGAACGAGCGTCCGAAATCACCCTGCAGGATGTGCCACAGCCAGCCGAGATAGCGCAGCCAGATCGGCTGATCGAGCCCCATGTCGTGACGCAGGGCCGCGACGTTCTCGGGCGTCGCCTGGTCGCCGAGGATCACGTAAGCGAGATCGCCAGGCAATAGCGAGGCGATGACGAAGGTCAACACCGAGACCGCAATCAGCACCGGCACCAGGTACAGGAGCCGGCGCGCAACGAAGAACAGCATGAAACGCTATTCCTTCCAGGCGTAGGAGACGTCGAGCACCCCGTTGAACATTTTCGGCACGCCCTTCACCTTCGCGCTCGAGATCGCGTAGTAGGTGTTCTGGAAGCTCCAGAACCAGATCGCCTCCTTGTTGATCAGGCGGCTGATCGCGCAATAATCCTCGGTGCGCTTGGCGACGTCGGCGGTGGTTCGCGCATGCTCCAGCAGGCGGTCGAGCTCCGGATCGGAGAAGTTCGCCAGCGCCACCGGGCTGCCGGTGTGGAAATTGGCGTACATCTGCGGATCGGGATCGGCGAGATCGACGATGCGCCACGGCGTGAGCTGGAACTGGCGCATGAAGGCACGCGGCACGATGGTGGCCTGATCGACCTGCTCGATCTCCATGTTGGCGCCGACCCGCTTCCAGAGCTGCTGCAGCACCTGGCCGATGGTGCGGCCGCGCGGCGTCGCCGACACGATCATCTTGAAGTCGACCGGCTTGCCGTAGTCCTTGAGCAGCGCCTTGGCTTTCGCGGTATCTTCCGGCAGCGCGCCGTCGTCCTTGCATTTGACCCAGGAGCCATCGCCATAGGGATTGGTGGCCGGCCGCGCCAGGCCGTTGGTGATCGCCTGCGATATCTTCTTGCGGTCGAGCGCCATCACCAGCGCCTGGCGCACGCGGACGTCGTCGAACGGCGCCGCCTTGGTATTGAACGCGTAGACCTGCGCGCCGGAGCCCGCGTAGGAATGCACGGTCAGGCTCTGGTCCTTCTGTGCCTTGACGATGTTGTCGGCGTCATATTCGTCGTCCCAGATGACATCGGCCTCGCCCGATTGCAGGGAGGCAAAGCGCGACTGCGCGTCCGGCAGGGGCTTGAGGATGATGCGATCGAGATAAGGCTTGCCCTTGTCCCAGTAGTCCGGATTCTTCTCCAGCACCATCCGATCGCCGGCGTTCCAGGATTTCAGGATGTAGGGACCGGTACCGACCGGGTTGCGATTGTAATCATCGCCCTTGGTCTTCCACGCGGTCGGCGACTGCATCACATTGTTGGAACTCTGGATCGACTGCGTCGCCGGGAAGTTCACCGCCGGGTCGCTGAAATTGTAGCGCACCGTGAGGTCATCAATGACATCCACGCTCTTGATGCTGGTAATGTAGAACGCGCAGCGGCACTTGTTGGCCGGATCCTTCTGGCGGTCGAAATTCTCCTTCACCGCCTGCGCATTGAACGGCGTGCCGTCGTGGAATTTGACGCCCGGCCGCAGCTTGATGGTCCAGGTCTTGAAGTCCTCGGCATGCTCCCAGGACAGCGCGAGCTTCGGCTTCGGCTCGCCCTTCTCGTCGAGCGTCATCAGCGTGTCGAAGATCGCGGCTGCCGCGGTGTTGGCCGACGTATCGTAAACGCCGACTTTGAGCGGGTCGAAGCCCGGGATGTCCAGCTCCTGGCCGACGGTGAGCGTACCGCCCTGCTTTTGCGCATGGGCCGGTGCAGCTGACGCCACTGCGCCTAATCCCGCCACAAGAAATATGCGCGCAACTGCGTGCGCGCGCCCGGCCAGCTTCATCGATGCTCCCTCCCAAGTGGGCGACGTCCGGTGTTCCGGATCGTCGTACGTTGGGAGGCAGCTTGTCCGGAATCGCTGCGCGCGACAAGACTGTAAAACGGATGAAAAGCCGCAGGCAGATCACGATGCGATCACGCGGACCCGCATCGTGATCTCGTCGACCCGTTTGAGTACGATCCTTTCGGCCGATATCCCCTTTGCGCCAATGCGGCCCCCCAGACCCGGATCGTGCTCTAGCTGCGCGCCGTCTTTGCTGGTTGCGCTGCGAAGCCTGCGATCTGATCGTCGGAGAGCCCGATCTCCTTCAGATAGGACCGTGTGTGCTCGCCGAGCGTCGACATCCGCTTGCGCGCGCCAACCGCCGCGCCGGACATCCGGAACGGCAGATTGAGCACCTTGAAGCTGCCGCCGCCGTCCTCGACCTCGGCCAGTGCACCGCGATGGGCGATTTGCGGATCGGCGAGCGCCTCGCGCACGGTGCGATAGGCCGACGACGGCACGCCATATTCATTGAGGGCGGCAAGACAGGCCTGCGTGCTGACCGAACGCGACCACGCCTCGACACCCTCCATCAGGCCGGCCCAATTGTCTCGCCGATCAGAATATTTGGCGAAGCGCGGATCGGACACCCATTCCGGCCGGCCGATTACCTGCATCAGGTTCTGGAACGTCTTCTCGCTGGCGATCGCCACCATCACGTAGCCGTCGGTGGTTTCGATCGGGCCGAACATCGGCCGCTGGGTTTGCTTCACTTCGAATTGCGACCACTGCAGTTCGTTCAGGGTCAGGCTCAGCATCGATTCCAGCATCGAAACGTCGATATGCTGGCCCTTGCCGCTGGCACCGCGCTGATAGAGCGCCGCCGAGATCGCCCCGAAAGCGTAGACCCCGGTCAGCACGTCGGCATGGTAGATGCCGCAATAATCCGGCCTGGTGCGGCCCGGCTGGTAGGAGAGATGCGCCATCTCGTAGCCCGACGCGGCATGGATCACCGGCGCATAGGCCGGCAATTCCGCCGATGGACCGGTCTGGCCGTAGCCGGAGATCGAGCAGAAGATCAGCTTCGGATTGATGTCGCGGATCGAGGCATAGTCGAGCTTCAGGCGCCGCATCACGCCGGGGCGGAAATTCTCCACCAGCACGTCGGCGGTCGCGATCAGGCGCCGCACGGCTTCGACGCCGGCCGGCGACTTCAGGTCGAGCACCAGACTGTTCTTGCCGATATTGAGTTGGCCGAACGCCGTCGAGCAATGGTTGCGCACCGGCGGCCGCGTCCGCATGGTCTCGCCTTCGGCGGGCTCGATCTTGATCACCTCCGCGCCCATGTCGGCGAGCATCCGCGTGCAATGAGGTCCGGCAATCGTGGTCGAAAAATCGAGCACGCGAAGGCCGTCAAAGCTCCGTGTCAAATTCCCCTCATCGTCAGCGGCTATTGTCGTTGCCAAGGCTTTCTCCAGCTTCGTCGTTTCCGTTGTTCGGCGTCGCGCGACCCTAAAGTGAGCCGCCCTGACAGGAAAGCGTCTCGTCCAGACCGGGACCGCGGGCCGTCTTGCATTTTACTCAAAGGCAGATTGGACCCGATCTTGCATGAGCCCTGTCACGGGCTGGAACGAGGGCGCTTGTTGAAGGTCTTATTCGTCACGACCGAGATGGACGATTTCGTCCGCGTGGGCGGGCTCGGCGCCGTTTCCGCTGCACTTCCCCGGGCGCTCCGCTCCTGGAGCGACGTCAGGATCATGCTTCCCGGCTACCGGGACGTGGTCGAACAGTTCACTCATATTGAAATCGTTGGACAATGCGAGGCCCTCGCCGAGATGCCGGCCTGCAGGCTCGGGCGCGCATCGACCAAAGACGGGCTGCCGGTCTACGTGCTGCTGTGTCCGCAGCTGTACGACCGGCCGGGCAATCCCTATGGCGACGAGTCCGGCCGCGACTGGCCCGACAACGACATCCGCTTCGGCCGCTTTGCGTCCGCCGCTGCCGAACTTGCAGCCGGAACGCTGGACAAGAATTGGGCAGCGGACCTCGTTCACGCCAACGACTGGCAGGCCGCGCTCACACCGGCCTACCTCGCATGGCGCGAGGCTCGGATTCCGTCGATCCTGACCATCCACAATCTCGCCTATCAGGGCCTGTTTCCGCGGGACTCGCTGCGGCGGATCGGCGCGCCGGAAAGCTCATTCCACATCGACGGGCTGGAGTTCTACGACAAGCTATCCTTCCTCAAGGGTGGCCTCGTCTACGCCTCGCATCTGACCACGGTCAGCGCGACCTATGCGAGGGAGATCACCACCGCCGAGCTCGGCTGCGGCCTGGAGGGCCTGCTGCGCGTGCGCTCCGACGCCGACCAGCTGACCGGCATCCTCAACGGCATCGACGAGAGCTGGGACCCGCGCCACTGCGCACAGCTCGCGCAGCCGTTCGGCGCCGGCGACTGGAAAGGCAAGCAGGCCAACGCCGACTATGTCCGCCGGCAATTCGGCCTTGCGGTCTCGCGCGGGCCGATCTTCGGCCTGGTCGCGCGGCTCGTGCACCAGAAGGGCGTCGACCTCGTGCTGTCGGCCGCCGACGAGATCATCCGGGACGGCGGACAGATCGTCGTCACAGGCAGCGGCGAGCCCGCGATCGAGGATGCGCTGGTGGCCGCGCACCGGCGCCGGCCCGACGCGATCGGCGTCATCATCGGCTTCAACGACGCGCAGGCACGCCGGATCTTCGCCGGCAGCGATTTCACCCTGATGCCGTCGCGCTTCGAGCCCTGCGGCCTCAGCCAGATGTATGCGCAGCGCTTCGGCTCGCTGCCGATCGGCCACCAGACCGGCGGGCTTGCGGAGACCATCGCCGACGGCGAGACCGGCTTCCTGTTCGCCCAGCCGTCGGCAGAATCCTTCCTCGGCGGCGTCAGGCGCGCGTTCGACGCCTATCGCGCCAAGGATCGCCTCAACGCCATGCGCGCCAGCGCGATGGCCAAATCCTACAGCTGGGACCTGTCGGCCGCCTGCTACGGCACGCTGTACAGAAAACTGATCATGCCGCGGGCAGCGGCGTAAGGCGCCCGCCTCGCAGGCTTGTGAAGTCGCCACGCTGGCATCCCAGCCGCCTTGTGACATTCAGCCTGCGCCGCCGAACCCATTCGTGCGATGATGTCCGCGCCCAAGCCGGTCTGCCTGGACGATAGCGCACACATGAAATTGGCAATGATGGACTTTTTGCAAAAACCCAATTGCGATGGAGCAACATCATGGACGTCAACGAGGAGCGTCTTAATTCATTCATGGGAAAGATGATTGGCGATGTCGGCGCGGCGATGAACGCCTCGCTGATGCTGCTGGGAGACAAGCTCGGACTCTACAAGGCTCTCGCGCAGCAAGGACCAATGAACGCCGCGGCGCTGGCCAAGGCGACAGGAACAGCCGGACGTTACGTTCAGGAATGGCTGTCGGCGCAGGCGGCTTCCGGCTACGTCGAATACGACAGCGCCACCGGAAAATTCTCGATGCTGCCCGAGCAGGCGCTTGCGCTCGCCGACGAGGAGAGCCCGGTCTTCCTCGGCGCCGTGGGAAGCCTTGTCGGGGCGACGTTTCTCGACGAGCCGAAAATTACCGACGCGTTCAAGACCGGCAAGGGCGTCGGCTGGAACAAGCGCAGCGAGTGCCTGTTCTGCGGCACCGCCCGTTTCTTCCGCACCAGCTACAAGCACTATCTGGTGCAGGAATGGCTGCCGGCGCTCGAGGGCGTCGTCGACAAGCTGAAGAAGGGTGCGGTCGTCGCTGACGTCGGCTGCGGCCACGGCGTCTCGACCCGGTTGATGGCGGAAGCGTTTCCGAAATCAACCTTCTACGGCTTCGACTACCATGACGGCTCGATCCAGACGGCACGGATGGCTGCGAAGGAGGCGGGGTTGTCGGACCGCGTCCATTTCCAGACGCACTCCGCCAAGGACTTCCCGGCCAACAAGTATGACCTGGTGTGCTTCTTCGATTGCCTGCACGACATGGGCGACCCTGTCGGCGCGCTCAAGCACACCCGCTCCACCCTCGCCGACGACGGCACTTGCCTGTTGATCGAGCCGTTCGCCAACGATCGGCTGGAGGACAACCTCAATCCGATCGGGCGCGTCTACTACGCAGCGTCGACGATGATCTGCACGCCGGCGTCGCTGGACCAGGAGGTCGGGCTTGCGCTCGGCGCGCAGGCTGGCGAGACCCGGCTGCGCGAGGTGGCGCGCCAGGGTGGCTTCTCACGCTTCCGCCGCGCAGCGGAAACGCCGTTCAACCTGATCCTGGAAGCTCGCCCGTAACGCAGGCAACAGCACGGCACGACTGGGCGGCGGCGTCGATCCGCCGTCCAACTCTCACAATGGTGGTCTGATCTCTGGGCGGCTCGTTACAGCCCGCGCCGGTCGCGCCCTACCACCAGTCGCGTTGCGATTGCCAGTAGTTCTGGCCGCCGCGCCGGCGCGGATTGGCGGATTGAGGATTGCCATAATACGGGGAGCCGTACTGGGTCGGCGCCTGAGGATTGCCGTATTGGGGATAGCCGTATTGGGTGCCCGACTGGGGATTCCAGCTGCGCTGAGAGAAGAAGCCGAATCCGTCCCCGTCCCCGCTCGCGACCATGTCGTCGGTTTCCATCGGCCGGGTCGGCTTGCGTGTGATGAAACCGCCTTGGGGCTGGTTGCTCAGCACGGCAACGAACTCGGTGCGGTAGTTGGTCTCGGCGCTCAGCGGCTCGTCCGAGATGATGATCGACGAGCGCGGCACGGCGGTCGGCGCGATGCGATCCAGCACATCTTGCGGGATGGTGACGCGGTCGAGCGCGTCCTTGGCGTTGTCGCCGTCGTCGATCGTCACCTCGGTCCAGCGCAGGCTTCCGTCGTTATTGCGGGCCATCGCCGTGAAGATATGCGTGCCGATCGGCTGGTCCGGATCGCGGATGGTGACGGGAACCTCAATGCTCGAGTCGAACACTTCGCCACCGTCCGCCCATGGCTTATGGGTGTTGCGCCGGACATAGAGCTTCTGCGTCGCGCGGCTGATGTAGACGGAGACCGGCTCGAGCGCGAGCTTCGCCTCGGTCGCCGCCTTCTGGGTATCGGCCTTCCTGGTCTCGGCCGCCTTGGCGGCGTCCTTTGCGGCCGCTGCGGCGTCGAGCTTCGGCTTGGCGTCGCCCTGGGCCGCCTCGAACTGCGTCGTCGCTTCCGCGGCCTTGGCGGCGGCCTTCTGCTTCAGATCCTCGGCGCGCGCCTTGGCCTGGTCGGTCTTGGCATTGGCGAGCGTCTTGTCGGCGAATGCGAGTTCGGCGTCGGCACGGGTCTTGGCCTTTTCCAGCTTGCGCAATGACGCCGGCGTGAACAGTGCAGCTTCCTTGGTCGCGGCCACGGAGGCCTTCTTTGCCTCGTCGGCAACCTTGGCGGCATCCGCGGCTTCGCGGGACAGTGACTCAGCACGCGCCGGAGCAGCCGCGATGGCCTGGGCGTTCGGCACGAACAGCGCGGGGTGGGTGAAATCCACCGGGGCCGGGTCGTTCGGCGCGATGATCACCCGCATCCCGATCCGGGTCCTGTCGAACAGCTTCTCGGCGAAGTCATAGGGCATCCGCACGCAGCCGTGAGAGGCCGCATAGCCGGGCAGCGGGCCGCCATGCAGCGCGATGCCGTTCCAGGTGATGCGCTGCATGTTCGGCATCCAGGCATCGTCATAAAGGGTCGAGTGGTGGTCCTTGTCCTTCTCGATCAGCGCAAAGACGCCGGCCGGCGTCTCGCGTCCCGTGACGCCGCTCGACACCGGCGCGCGGTAGATCCAGCCGTCGGCGTCGTAGAAAGTCACCTTCTGGGCCTTGATCGACACGATCGCCATGATCGGCTCACCCGCGGCGCGCGGCGCGGTCGCCTCGACCGTTGCCGCAGGACGCTGCTGCTTTGCCGCGGCGCCGCCGGTCAATGACGCAAGTGTGACCATCGCCGCGAAGGTCACAAAGGCGGGAGGCCCCCAACGCCGCATCGCTCCGGTGATCTGCGCCGTCGTCGTTCGAATTACCATGCCATTCCTCGGTCGAAATGCCTGCCCGCGCTGCGTCGATCCCTACCAGATCACGATTTTGGATTGATTAATCCCGGGGACCATCGGCTCGTTCCAGCAGCAAATCACTCATATATGACGGCGCATGCATGAGGAAGGGCGCCGCTGGGCCAAACCTGCCTGCGTCATGTCGTTCGCCGCGTCTCCGGCATCACCAGCCAGATCATAAACAGCCCCAGCGCGGCGACGCCGGCCAGGCCCATGAAGGCGGTGCTGCTGCCGAGCTTGTCGCTGACATAGCCGGCCAGCACGGTGCTGAGCGACGCGCCGATGCCGACCGCGGTTCCGACGATGCCCTGCGCCAGGTTGAAATGGCCGCTGCCGAACGCCACGTCGGCGACGATCAACGGCACCATGACGCTGAAGATCGCCGCGGTGATGCCGTCAAAAATCTGCACCATGACCAGCAGATAGGGATCCCGCACCGTTGCGAACAACAGGCCGCGGATCACGAGCGAGGCAAATGCGATCAGCAGCAGCGGCCGCCGGCCCCAGGCCTGGGCCTTGCGACCGACCGACGGCGAGCACAATGCGACGATCGCCTGCGGCACGATGATGCAGGCGGCGATCAGCACCGGCGCCCACTGGCTCGACCGTGTCGTGACGACGCCCGCCATCAGCGGCAGCATCGCGGCATTGGCCAGTTGGAACAGCATCATCGCGCCGGCAAAGATCAAGAGCGATCGCTGCCGCACCAGACCGACGATACTGGTCGCTCGTTTGTCGGGAACCTCGCGCTTCACCTCTCCATGGGCCTGCGCGATGTCGATCTCGCGCTCGCGGATCCGCGCCAGCGACAGCAGCGTCGGGATCGCAAGGATGAAGGTCACGAGGAACACCGATCGGCTCGACAGGAAATAGCCGCAGGCGCCCATCAGCGCCGCGGCCGAGCCGCTGCCGAGCGAGGCAAAGCGCGCATTGCGGCCGAGCCGCTCGCCGATCGCCAGCGGTCCGACCAGGCCGAGGCTGATCGCGGCGATCGCCGGCCCCAGCACGCAGCTTGCGAGCGCGTGCAGTGTGGCGGCGAGCGTCACCACCGGAAAGATCGGCCAGAGCGCGTAGGCCAGCGCGGCGGCGCCAATCGCGGCCACCGCCCAGCCCGCGACGACCCGCTCCGAGCGCGCCGCATCGACAATCGCTCCGCCGGGCATCTGGCCCAGCAGGCCGATGATGCCGCCGATCGAGAGCACGAAGCCGATCTCGACCTGGGTCCATTTCTGCGTCGTCAGGTAGACCGCGATGAACGGGCCGAAGCCGGTTTGCACGTCGGCCAGGAAGAAGATGAACCAGTCGAGCCCGCGCTGGCTTTCGCGCGACGGCATCCGCGGTTCCTCGGGACTGGGTTGATCGGAGACAACCGGCACAATTCTGGTGCCGCCGGCTGATCGCTCGCCACGACCGTCGCCAACCGTCTCGACGGAAGAGTTCGGACGCGCGACCAGCTTTAGCCCCCTAATGTTCGTAATCCCATGGATGAAGATTGCCGGCCGCGCCAAGCACGATCAGCGGCGTATCTTCCTTGTATTCCGGCGCAGCGCTCACCTGCTGCTTGTTGAGGTCCAGCGTGATGCTGTCGCTCTTGCTGGAAACGCCGGCGAAACGCAGTGCGTTCCAGTCGACCACGATCTTGCGGCTGCCGACGCCCAGAAAGCCGCCGAAATCGATCACCGCGGCGCGGACCTTGCCGTCGCGGTCGACGATGACGTCGACGATGCGGCCCATGTCCTCATTGGCGGAACTGCGCACGTCGCGCCCGAGAATGCCGTGCGCATCGCGCGCGCCGATCACGGTCACCGAAGGCGGCGGCGACTGTTCCTTGGCCTGCTCCTTCGGCGCAGCGGCTGCTGGCGGCGGAGGAGTTGCTGGCGTCGCCTGAGCCGCCGGCGGCGGCGATGGCGTCGGCGCCGGAGCTTCGTCGTCAGCGGCACGAACACCCGCGCATGTCAGCAGCGCCGCTCCAACCAGCATCACCATGATCCTCGGACGCATATTACTCTCCCCACGATTTTCCGGCGCGCGCGTGCCGTGTGTCGACGCTCAATGCGTCAGCACGATCGACACCTGGATCTGACCGCGCGTGCGCAACACTTCGAGTGACACCTCGTCGCCGTGGCGGCGCAGCCGCAAATCGACGCTGGACGCGCCGAGCCTGAGGTCGCGCAGCACGACGTCGTTGAGGAATTCCGGCAGCCGCGGATCGCGCAAGCGGATCTCGCCGCGCGTGGTGTCGAACTCCAGTCCGAGTGCAGCCTCCAGCAGCGTGAACGGCGTCGCGCTCGCCCAGGCCTGCGGGGCGCAGGCCACCGGATAAAGCACCGGGCCGCGCCGGCGCTCGCGGCGGAAGCCGCAGAACAGCTCTGGCAGCCGCCGCAGCTCCATATAGCTCGCGGCATCGAACAGCCCCTTGAACAGATGCGCGACCGAATGCTTGAGGCCGTAGCGGGCAAATCCGAGTGCGATCAGCGCATTGTCATGCGGCCAGATCGAACCGTCGTGATAGGACATCGGGTTGTAGCGCGCCTCGCCTGCGGCGACGGTGCGGATGCCCCAGCCCGAGAAGAATTTCTGGCTCATCAGGCCGGCGGCAACCCGGCGCGCGCGGTCTTCGCGCACCATGCCGGAAAACAACGTCTGTCCGGCATTCGACGTCCGCACCTTGCACGGCTGCTTGGCGCCGTCGAGCGCGAGCGCATAGGTGCCGAGCTCCTCGCACCAGAACGCCGCCTCGAACCGCTCGCGCAGCCGCTCGGCCTCGGCGTCCAGCTTTGAGGCCTTGTCCGCGAAGCCGAGCGTGCGCGCCGCTCGCGCGGCAAGCTGCTTGCCGGCGAACACATAGCCCTGCACTTCCGCCAGCGCGATATTGCCCTCGGCAAGCGTGCCGTCGGCGTGGAAGATGGCGTCGAAGGAGTCCTTCCAGCCTTGATTGCGAAGACCTTCATCCGTAGCGCGCTGGTACTCGATAAAACCGTCGCGATCGGGATCGCCCGGGCCGTCGATCCACTGCAAGCCGGCCTCGACCGCCGGCCACAGCTCACGCAACGTCTCCAAATCGCCGGTGCGCTCCAGATAGAGCCCGGCGAGCAGCACGAACAACGGGGTCGAATCGACGCTGCCGTAGTAGTGCGCGAACGGCACCTCGCGCAGCGCCGCCATCTCGCCGCCGCGCATCTCGTGCAGGATCTTGCCCGGCGCCGCATCCGCCAGCGGATCGACCGCCTTGGCCTGGAACAGCGCGAGCCGCTTCAGCACGCCCCTGGCGATCCGCGGATCGACCCACAGCATCTGCAGCGCGGTGATCAGCCCGTCGCGGCCGAACGTCGTCGAATACCAGGGAATGCCGGCATAGGGATAACGGCCCTGCGGCGTCTCCGTCATCAGCATATTGAGGTCGGCCATCGCCTGGCACAACACCTCGTTGAAGATGTTGTTCGAGGTCTCGATGCTGGCCGCGCCGGCCGACGAATTCCGCATCTCCCTCCGATGCGCCAGCAGCCCGCGGAAGAACGGCACCGGCTTCTGCATGATCGGCTTGTTGCAGGACACCGCGACGAACAGCGAGGTGACCTGCCCGGGCTCGAGGTCGAAATGATAGGTCGCAGTGTTGACCGACAGCCGGGTCGGCCGCGGATCGAAATGCAGCGCGGTGATCCGCGTCTGCTCGTCGAGGCCGCAATATTCCAGCACGACGTCGGTCGGGCCGAGCAGCTTGCTCGAGCCGATGCCACGCCGCGGCCGCCGCTCGCCGCGCACCTCGAACAGGTCGGCGAAATCATTGTCGAACAGCAGCGTGAGATCGAAGCTTGCGGCAAGATCGCCGTGGTTCTGCAGGCCGATGCGCTGATAGGCGGTGCCGCGCCACAGGAAGATCGAGCGCACGATGTGCAGCGTGTCCTTCTGCAAGGTCAGACGGCCGTCGCGATAGACGTCGGAATTGGTCAGATCGACCGTCAGCGCCGAATTGTCGTCGCGCATGTTGGAGCCGAGCAGCAGCGGCTGCACGTCCTCCAGCACCATTTCCAGCCGCGCGAGATAGCGCGTATCGGCATTGAACAGACCGTCCGGCCCACCGGCCGAGGCACCGATATCGCCATGACTGTCGAGCACGATGAAGGTGTCGTCATGCTTGAGCGAGCGCCGCGGCCGCGCCGCGGGCCCGGTCATAGGAATGTAGAACGGCGATTCGGCGACGTGCTCGATGATGCGAGCAGTGATGATCTGCGTAACGACGTCAGCTGCCATCTGAACCTCTGGCGACTCTGCTTGGCCTGAATCTCGGCTCGAACGAACGCATCGGAACGCAAGAACACGCTTGATGACGCGGGGTCAGGCCGCGCTGGTGGAGAGGCGGCCCATCTCGCGCGCGACCAGGTCGCGGTAGGGACCCCTGCCCTTCACGAGGATATCGGGCGGACCGTCCTCGACGATCCGGCCGCCCTGCAGCACGAGCACACGGTCGAAGCTGCGCAGCGTCGCGAGGCGGTGCGCGATTGCCACCACCGTACGCCCGCGCATCAGGCGCGACAACGCCTCGCGGATCGCCTCCTCGGAGTCCGCATCGAGCGCCGCGGTGGCCTCGTCGAGCAACAGGATCGGCGCGTCCTTCAGGAAGGCGCGCGCGATCGCGATCCGCTGCCGCTGGCCGCCCGAGACCTTGACGCCGCGATCGCCGACGATGGTGTTCATGCCCTCCGGCAAGCTTTCGATGAAGTCGCAGCGCGCCGCAATCGCCGCCCGCCGCACCTCGTCGTCGGTGGCGTCCGGCCGGCCGTAGCGGATGTTCTCCAGGATCGAACGGTGGAACAGCGAGATGTCCTGCGGCACCACCGAGATCGCCGCGCGCAGGCTCTGCTGGGTGACGCGCGAGATGTCCTGGCCGTCGACCGTGATGTTGCCCTGCTCGACGTCGTAGAAGCGCTGCAGAAGGGTAAACAGTGTTGACTTGCCGCCACCGGACTGCCCGACCAGTCCGACCCGCTGGCCGGGCTGGATGCGCAGGCTGAAGCGCTCGAACACCTGCAAGCCGCCGGGATAGCGGAAGGAGACATTGTTGAAGGCGATCGCCGCGCCGCTCTTGACCAGCGTCTCGGCTTCCGGATGGTCCTTGAGCTCGTGCGGCTGCAACAGCGTCGCCAGCGCCTCGGTCAGGCGGGCAACATGCTGGGTGACGTCGACCAGCGCGACGGCGAGATCGCGGGTGGCGCTGAGGATCGAGATGCCGAGGGTGCAGACCAGCACGACGTCGCCGGTGGTCGCTGCGCCCTGCTGCCAGAGATTGAGCGCCCAGGCCAGCATCGCGATCGTCAGAATGACGGTCACGCCGGCGTGAACGAGGCGGAGCTTTTCGAGATAGCGCAGCGAACGGCCGCGCGCGACGAGTTCCCGATTCACGGTCGCGTCGAAGCGGTCGTGCTCATAGCCGAGGCCGCAGAACGCGCGCACCAGCGGCAGGTTGTTGATGACGTCGACCATTTCGCCGTCCACGGCGGCCGCCCTGTTGGCGAAATCGTCATGCAGCGGCCGGCCGGCGGCGGCCATGCGGAACATCGCCACCACCATGGTTCCCGCGATCAGGATCAGCACTGCTGACATGGTCACGCTGACGGTTCCAACCAGGGTGATCGCCGCGAAGGTCGCGATGCAAGGCGGCAACACGTTCCATACGAACATGTTCTCGACGGTGTAGACCGCGTTCGAGGTCGCCGTGATCCGGCTGGTCAGCATGCCCGGCAGCCGGTCCGTGAAATAGCTCGGCGCGTGGCCGGTGAGATGACGGAACATGTCGCGGCGAAGATCGCCGCTGACGCTGACGAAGGTGTAGCTCGCGGTCCAGCTCGCGATCCGCCACAGGAAGTTGTCGGCTGCGAT
The DNA here is from genome assembly GCF_042258615.1 of Bradyrhizobium sp. Pha-3. Taxonomy (GTDB): domain Bacteria; phylum Pseudomonadota; class Alphaproteobacteria; order Rhizobiales; family Xanthobacteraceae; genus Bradyrhizobium. Next base: position 6,778,430 of record NZ_CP170152.1, read on the forward strand.
CAGCGACATGAGCAGAGCGAATGCCAGCCATACGCCATTCGCGGCCGACGGTCCCGCCGACAATGCGTCGACCAGATTCTTCACGCCGTATTGCGTGCCTACCGAGCAGGCAACCGCCGCGACGACGGCCGACAAAATCACAACATGCGACGGGAGCCGCCGGCGCAGATAGCGCAGCACAAAGGGGAACGGGCGATGCGCGTATCCTGACAGATGATCCATGACGTCCTGCAAAAGCTGTTGAAGGTGAACGAGAAAATTTTAGTCGAAGCTCTCGTGCACGATGACGTGAAGGGCGGCGGTGGGATTCCTCGATGCAGCCATCACTGCGCAACAATTTTGCAACGCTGGCGTCGGCAAAAACGTGTTGAGGCGAGATGGCATCAGCAAGACCACAGTGTGATGGAAGAAAGAAGCGGCAGATCTCCCACACCTAAGGAACCTCGCACGTGCGAGAACGTTCCCGTCTTTGGCATGTCGCTGCCATCAGAGGGCTGAGGGTTCATCCACATTAAAAACATGGAGACGGAGAAATGCGCATCGCGCAGGTTGCCCCGCTGACGGAGGCTGTTCCCCCCAAGCTCTACGGCGGCACCGAACGGGTCGTGCACTGGCTGACCGAAGAACTTGTAACACTTGGACATGACGTGACGTTGTTCGCCAGTGGCGATTCACAGACCTCCGCGAAGCTCGATGCGACCTGGCCGAAGGCACTGCGGCTTGACGGTTCCGTCCGCGATCCTAATGCGCTGCACATGGTGATGCTGGAGCGCGTGCGGCAGAAGGCCGACGATGACGAGTTCGACTTCCTGCACTGTCATCTCGACTATTATCCGTGGTCGCTGTTCGCGCGCCAGCCGACGCCGTTCGTGACCACGCTGCACGGACGGCTCGACCTGCCGGAGCACCAGCCGGTCTTCAACACCTTCTCCAAGGTCCCGGTGATCTCGATCTCCAACGCGCAGCGGCGGCCGGTGCCGCAGGCGCACTGGGTGCGCACCATCCATCACGGCCTGCCGGAGAATTTGCTGACGCCGCAACCGGCCAAGCAATCCTATCTCGCCGTGCTCGGGCGCATCGCGCCGGAGAAGGGCGTCGATCGCGCGATCAAGATCGCAACCCGCTGCGGCATTCCGCTGAAGATCGCGGCCAAGGTCGATCGCGCCGACCAGGAATATTACGACGAGTTGATCAAGCCGCTGATCACCAGCAATCCGCTGGTCGAGTTCATCGGCGAGATCAGCGACCGCGAGAAGCCGGATTTTCTCAGCGGCGCGATCGGGCTCCTGGTTCCAATCGACTGGCCGGAGCCGTTCGGCCTCGTGATGATCGAAGCGATGGCCTGCGGCACGCCGGTCATCGCCTATAACCGCGGCTCGGTGCCGGAAATCATCGAGGACGGCCTGACCGGCTTCATCGTCGAGGACGAGATCAGCGCGGTCGCTTCCGTCGGCCGGCTCTCGACGCTCAACCGCGAAGCGATCCGCAAGCAGTTCGAAACCCGCTTCACCGCGCGCCGCATGGCACTCGACTATCTCGCCGCCTATCGCAGCCTGATGGAAGCCAAGCCGCGCTTCAAGCTGGTGGCGAGCGCGGAATAGCCGTTGCAGCGGCCGATCGAATGATCCGGCGGGCCGGCCGGCGCGGTCTGTGCCGGACCGTCGGGTCATTCGATTGTCAATAATGCCGTCGTATCCGGCGGCAACTCCCGTGCAGCGAAGCTGCTCATTTGGGCGCGTCGCGCGATTGCTGCGACGCACCAGCCGCAACGCGTTTCCCCGTGAGCCCGGCCGATATCGCCTTTGCGATTGCCGAATTACGTGCTCTTATGCGCCCGCTTGAGCAAAAAATAATAAGCGAGCGGACGGAGCAACCATGCCGCGCTCGCCCAGGGGGAACGACATGACAGGGGACCGAGAGCCGTCCGCCATTAATAATGCCGTACCGACCAAAGCCGCACGGAAGAAGCTGAACCGCCGCAAATTCCTGGTCAAAACCGGCGGCGTGCTCGCGGCCGGCGCATTCGGCGCGGTCCCGCTGCGCGGCTGGGCCGCCGACCCGATCAACATCGGCGCGCTCTATCCGAGCACCGGCGGCATGGCGCAGATCGGGATAGGCTGCGTTGCAGCAGCCAAGCTCGCGGTCGACATGGTCAACGAGGCCGGTGGCATCAAGTCGCTCGGCGGCGCCAAGCTCAACCTCATCGTCTCCGACGTACAGAGCGACACCACGGTGACGCGCACCGAGACCGACCGGCTCATCACCGGCAACAAGCTGTCGGCGATCCATGGCTGCTACGCCAGCGCGCTGACCTTGATCGCGAGCGAGGTCTGCGAGCGCGCCAGGGTTCCGATCATCACCGGATCGAGCTCCGACCAGCTCAACAAGGGACGCACCTACACCTTCACGCCGTTCGCGCGCGCCTCGCAATTCGCCAAGGCGCAATTGCAGATGGCCAAGCTCGTCAGCGACCAGGCCAAGGTCGCCGTCATCTTCGAGAACACCGCGTTCGGCACCTCGACCTCGAACGGGCTGAAGGAGCTGGCGCCCGCCGAAGGTGTCGAGATCGTGATGTTCGAGCCCTACTCGGCCGGCTTCACCGATGCCAGCCCGCTGATCAACAAGGTCAAGGCCTCAGGCGCCAACACGCTGTTCTCGCTGTCTTATCTCAACGACCTCATCCTGATCGTGCGCACCGTGAAGCAGGTCGGGCTCAACATCGCGATCAATGGCGGCTCGGGCGGCTTCGTGATGCCGGACTTCTACAAGAATGTCGGCAAGGCCGCCGAGGGCCTGCAGGGCGTGGCGCACTGGAACCACGACGTCAACGACGATGCGCAGAAGGTCAACGCCGAGTTCAAGAAGCGCACCGGCGAGTTCGCCTTCGAATACGCCGGCGGCCTGGTCGCGCAGACCTTTATGCTCGCCGACGCGCTGGAGCGCGCCGCCTCCGCCGATCCGAAGAAGGTCCGCGAAGCGCTGTCGACGCTCGACGTCTCCTCGGGTTACGCGGCGATGGCGCCGGGCGGCAAGGTGAAGTTCGGCCCCGACGGCAAGAACGTCTACGGCCGTCCGGTCGGCGTGCAGTGGCAGAATGCCGACCTCGCCAGCATCTTCCCCAAGGAAGACGCCCGCGCCCCGTTGATGAAGACCTGAACCGCGGTCGCATCGCATGTGGGAGACACTGGCCCAGGCTGTCATCAACGGCCTGCTCATCGGCGGCATCTACGCGCTCGTCAGCATCGGCGTCACGCTGATCTTCGGCGTGGTCAAGATCGTCAATTTCGCCCAGGGCGAGTTTGTGATGATCGGGATGTATATCTCGTTCTTCCTCGCCACCCAGTTCGGCATCGATCCGCTGGTCTCGCTGGTGGTCTCGATGCCGGTGCTGTTCCTCGCCGGCGTCCTGATCCAGCACTTCCTGATCCGCAGGGTGCTCGGACCGAACGACATGCCGCAGATCTTCCTGACCTTTGCGCTGTCGCTGCTGCTGCTCAATCTCTCGCTGATGCTGTTCAGCGCTAACTACCGCACCGTCCATACCTCCTATTCGGATGAAGCGTGGCACATCGGCGGGCTGTACATTCCGGTAGCGAAGCTGATCGCCTTTGCGGTCGCGATGGCGCTCAGCGGCCTGCTCTGGGTGTTCCTGCACACCACCGATCTCGGCCGAGCCATGCGCGCGGCGTCGCAGAACCGCGACGTCGCGATGCTGATGGGAATCAATCCCAACTGCGTGTTCGCGGTCGCGTTCGGCACCGCGCTGGCGCTCGCCGGCGCCGCCGGCTCGCTCTTGATGCCGTTCTATTCGGCCTATCCGTTCGTCGGCCAGGTGTTCGTGCTGATGGCGTTCGTCGCGGTCGTGATGGGTACGCTCGGCAATGTGATGGGCGCGCTGGTCGCGAGCCTGATGATGGGCGTAGCGGAGTCGCTCGGCATCCAGTTCGTCGGCGCGGATTCAGGCCTGATCGTGGTGTTCGCGCTGCTGCTGTTGACGCTCGCTTTCAGGCCGAGCGGCCTCGGCGCCAAAAGGGGCCGCTGATGCAGACCTCAGGCAACATGAAATGGCTGTGGCTGGCGATCGGGGCCATCGTCATGCTGGCCCTGCCCCAGTTCGTCACCTCGTCGTTCGCGATCGACATCTTCATCCGCATCCTGCTGTTCTCCTTCATCGGCGTCGCCTGGAACCTGATGGGCGGCTATGCCAAGCAGCTGTCGCTCGGGCACGCGGCCTATTTCGGGCTCGGCGCCTACACCTCGACCATCATGCAGGTGAACTACGGCATCTCGCCCTGGATCGGGATGCTCGCGGGCGGCGTGGTCGCGATGCTGGCGAGCCTGCCGATCGGCTGGCTCTGCTTCCGCCTGCGCGGCCCCTATTTCACCATCGCGACGATCGCGACCGCCCAGGTGCTGATGCTGATCTTCCTCAAATTCCGCGACTTTGCCTGGGGCGCCGAAGGCACCACGATCCCGAACCTCGGCAGCGCGCCGCTGATGATGCAGTTCGAGGAGAAGTCCTCGTATTACTACGTCGTGCTCGGCCTGCTCGTCGTTGGCCTCTGGATCACCCACCAAATCGAGAAATCCTGGATGGGTTATTACCTCGTCGCGATCGGCGAGGATGAGGATGCGGCCGAGGCGGTCGGCGTCAACGCACCGAAGGTCAAGCGCGACATCTACATGATCAGCGCGCTCCTGACTGCGCTCGCCGGGACTTTCTACACACAGTACATCTACTTCATCGATCCCGCGACCGCGTTCAGCTTCAGCGTCTCGATCGAGGCCGCGCTGGTCTCGATCGTCGGCGGCATCGGCACACTATGGGGCCCCGTGATCGGCACGGTGCTGCTGGAGACCACCTCGGCACTGCTGCAGAGCTGGCTCGGCAGCTCGGTGGGCGGCATCCAGCTCACGGTCTACAGCCTGATCCTGATGGCGGTGATCCTGTGGCGTCCAACCGGGCTGATCGGGTTTGCGACCGACGTCTATCACCGCACCCTCCGGCGCAAGCCGGCACGCGCCTGAGGTCGTTGCGATGGCAGAAGCACTGGTCATCAAGGGTCTCAGCAAGCGCTTCGGCGGCCTGCGTGCGGTGCAGGACGTCAGCTTCACCGTGCAGGAGAACGAGACGGTGGCGTTGATCGGGCCAAACGGCGCCGGCAAGACCACGAGCTTTCATTTGATCACGGGATTTCATCGCCCTGACTCCGGCTCGGTGCTCGCCTTCGGTCATGAGGTCGTGGGCCTCAGGCCACACGACGTCTGCGCGCTCGGCCTCGCCCGCACCTTCCAGGTGGCCAAGCCGTTCGGCGCGATGACGGTGCTCGCCAATGTGATGACCGGCGCCTTCCTGCGCGACCGCCATGTCGCCGCCGCGCGCAACAAGGCGCGCGAGGCGATCGAGTTCGTCGGCCTCGGCGCCAGGGAGGAGACGCCGGCCAAGGACCTCACCACCATCGACCAGCGCCGGCTGGAGATGGCCCGCGCGCTGGCGACGCAACCGAGAATCCTGCTGCTCGACGAGCTGATGGCCGGGCTCAACCCGGCCGAGATCGACCAGGCGGTGGCGCTGGTGAAAAAGCTCTCTGCCAGCGGCCTCACCATCGTGATCGTCGAGCACGTGATGCGCGCGATCATGGCTGTGGCCCGCCACATCGTGGTGCTCGACCACGGCCAGAAGATCGCCGAGGGCGCGCCGAAGGAGATCGTGGAGAATCCGGAAGTGATCCGCGCCTATCTCGGCTCTTATGTGCATCCGCCGGCGCCGGGAGACGCCCATGCTTGAGCTCTCCCGCGTCAGCGCCAGCTACGGCTCGGTCCCCGCCATCACCGATGTCAGCATCTCGATTGGCGAGGGCGAAGCCGTCGGCCTGTTAGGGGCCAACGGGGCCGGCAAGAGCACGACGCTGCGCGCCGTCTCCGGTCTCGTCAAGCTGTTCGGCGGCAAGGTCACCTTCGACGGCGTCGACCTTGCCACGCTGCCGCCCTACCGCATCCCAGAGCTCGGCATCGCGCACGTCCCGGAAGGGCGTCAGGTGTTCCCGGAAATGACGGTGCAGGAAAATCTCGAGATCGGCGCCTACACGCCGAAGGCCAAGGCGGATCGCGCGCGCACGATGGAGCTCGTCTACAGCATCTTCCCGCGGCTCGCCGACCGCAGGAAGCAGCTCGCCGGCACCATGAGCGGCGGCGAGCAGCAGATGGTCGCGGTCGGCCGCGGGTTGATGCTGAAACCGCGCCTGCTGATGCTGGACGAACCTTCGCTGGGCCTCGCCCCCGTGATGACCGACGTCACCTTCGAGAAGATCGGCGAGATCCACAAGATGGGTACCGCGATCCTCCTGGTCGAGCAGAATGTCAGCCGCGCGCTGTCCCTGGTGCAGCGCGCCTATGTGCTGGAAAGCGGCAACGTGATCATGCAGGGCTCGAGCGCCGAGCTCGCCAACAACAAGCAGGTGCAGGCGGCGTATCTCGGGATTTGAGCGAGCACTTATCGACCCGTCATCCCCGCGCAAAGGCTTTGCCTTTGTCGCTGGAGGAGCGCGAAGCGCGTCTCGAAGGATGAATCGGCCACCAGCCGGGCCGTCGCCCCTTCGAGACGCCGCTACGCGGCTCCTCAGGGTGACGGTGGCGGAGTGGCTCGATTCAGCGACGGATGGATTGCTTCGTCGCTTTGCTGCTCGCAATGACGTGGCCACATCTGGTCATCCCGTCATCCTGAGGTGCGAGCGGAGCGAGCCTCGAAGGATGCACGGCCCGACCGGTGGCCGTCGACCCTTCGAGACGCCGCTATGCGGCTCCTCAGGGTGACGGTGGCGGAGTTGCTTGATTCAGCGACGGATGGATTGCTTCGTCGCTTCGCTGCTCGCAATGACGTGGCCACATCTGGTCATCCCGTCATCCTGAGGTGCGAGCGGAGCGAGCCTCGAAGGATGCACGGCCCGACCGGTGGCCGTCGACCCTTCGAGACGCCGCTACGCGGCTCCTCAGGGTGACGGTCGACGTTTTGAGTATGTGGCTCTAGCTCACCACCGACCGCTTCGGCTCGACGATCTCGAACATGCGCGGGAATTCGTCCATCAACATCATCAATTCGCCGAGCCGCAGCGGCTCGCCTGATACCTTGACCTTGCCGGCGCCGACGGCTTCCGGGAATGTGGTCAGCTTGGCGATGACCTCGTCGAGCACGCCGCGCGCCAGCGTGAAGCTGGCATGCGCATCGGCGGCCTGCGCGCCCTTGACATAGGTCAGGGCAGAGTTCTCGAGATTGAGCACGAACGTCTCGCCGGTGTCGGTAAAGCTCCAGTTCAGCACGATGCGCTTTCCTTCGGCCTTGGGGCCGTTGAGGCGGACGCCGAGCACATCCCAGAGCTGCTCGGTGCGGAGCGCAGCCAGCGTCTCGCGCGGCATGGGCGAGCGCGGCGGCGTCTTCGGCATGCCCTGCCGCAGCTCCTGGGCGCCGAACAGATAGGCGTTGCGCCAGGTCGAACTCTCCGCAGCATAGCCGAGCTGCTCGAACGTATCGGCCAGCAATGCGCGAGCGGCCTGGTTGTCGGGCTCGGCGAACACGAGGTGGCTGACGGCCTGCGCGACGAAGCGGAATTCACCCTTGGCGAAATCAGCGGCGGCGCGTTTCAGGATCGCATCGGCACCGCCCATGTACTCGACATACTTCTTGCCGGCCTCGTCCGGCGGCAAGGAATCGAGATTGACCGGATTGGCATCGTACCAGCCGAGATACTTCTGGTAGATCGCCTTCACATTGTGCCTGATGTGGCCGTAATAGCCGCGGCCGTGCCAGGCGCCTTCGAGGCTTGAGGGCAGCCGGATCGTCTCGGCAATCTCAGCCGCATTGAGGCCATGGTTCATCAGCCGGATGGTCTGGTCATGCGCGTATTTGTAGAGGTCGCGCTGCTGGCGGATCATGGTGTCGATCCGTTCCTTGCCCCACACCGGCCAATGATGCTGGCCGCACATTGCTTCCGCCTTGCCGCCCCACATCTGCAACGCCTCGCCGAGATATTTCGACCAGGCCAGCGCATCGCGCACATCGGCACCGCGGAACGGCAGCAGGTTGTGGAAATTGTGCGTGCAGTTCTCCGCGAGGTTTAGCAGTCTGTAGCGCGGAATGAAGAAATGCATCTCCGCCGGCGCTTCGCTGTTCGGCGCCATCTGGAATTCGAACTCGACGCCGTCGATCACGCGCTTGTCGCCGGTCGCGATGATCAGGTCGGTCGGCCGCAGCAGCGCCACGCCGCCCGCTGCCATGGTCTTGCCGAGACCGCAATCGACCTGGCCGCGCACGCCCTTGGCGAGGAACGGCCCAAACTGGTATTGCGCGCGGCGCAGCATCGCCGGCCCCGCGATGATGTTCTCGGAGACCGCGTGCTCCATGAAGAAGTTCGGCGCGATGATCGGCACGCCCGCGGCCAGCATGGCGTCGTCGAGCACGCCGCGGGCACCGCCCCAATGGTCGGTGTGGGTGTGGGTGAAGATCACGGCGGCGACCGGCCGCTTGCCGCGATGCTGGAAGTACAGCTCCATCGCGGCGCGTGCGCCCTCGATCGAGGTCAGGGTGTCGACCACGATGACGCCCTTGTCGCCCTCGATCAGCGTCATGTTGGCGATGTCGAGCCCGCGCACCTGGTAGACGCCCGGCACCACCTCGAACAGGCCGTGGTGCATGTTGAGCCGCGATTGCCGCCACAGGCTCGGATCGACGGTCGCAGGCGCCTTCTCCTCGGAGAGGAAGCCGTAAGGCTCGAGACTCCAGACCACCCTGCCCTGGGCCGAGGTGACGCGCGCGTTCTCGATGGTGCCGAGGAAGCCGCGCGCGGCATCGTCGAAATCCCTGGTGTCGGCGAACGGCAGCGCTTTCAGCGTCGCTTCGTGCTGCGCGATGACCGGCGCGGATGCCGCCTTCGGAACTTCGTGCGACGTCTCACCTGCGGTTGTCTGGGTCATACTCAGGCACTCCCTCATCTGGCAGAAAATCAGTCCCGATCCCGCATCCCTCAGCGGAATTGCACGCCTTCGAACTGGCCGCTGCGGCGCCAGCCGTCGATGTATTTGAAGTAGGCCAACGCGCCCGCCGGATAGCCGACATTGAGCTTGGCGGCAGGCCCGGGCTCGCGTCCCTCATTGTTGTAATAGCCGGGCGTACAATCGGGTCCGCCGATCATTCGGCCGACCGCGGTCAGCAGCAGCTCGACCCAGCGATCCTCGGCTTCCTTGCTGACTTCGATTTCCTTGAAGCCGTTGTCCCGCGCATGAGCGACCATCAAGGCGATGGTCCGCGCCGCTTCCGTCAGGTTGTGCGGCACGTTGGAAATGAGATTGGCGCCCTGCGTCGGCTGCACGAAGAACACGTTGGGGAAGCCATGCACGTGGATGCCGTGCTTGGTGCGCATGCCCGCGGCCCAATGCTCCGACAGCTTCATGCCGTCGCGGCCGGTCAGATCGAAGCCCGCGCGCCTGCGATACTCGGTCCCCACCTCGAAGCCCGACGCGTAGATGATGCAGTCGAGCTTGTATTCCTTGCCCGCGACCACGATCCCGTTCTCGGTGATCTCCTCGACACCCTTGCCGTCGGTATCGATCAGGTGGGTGCCGGGTGTGTTGAAGGCCTGAAGATAGGCGTCGTGGAAGCATGGCCGCTTGCAGAGCTGACCGTACCAGGCCTTGAGGTTTCTGGCGGTCGCGGGGTCGCCGACGATGGCGTCGACCCGGTTGCGGATCTCCTCCATCTTCTCGAAGTCGGAATCCTCGAACACCGCCCGCATGTTTTCCACGGTGCGCTGCTCACGCGGCAGCAGCATCACCTTGGCGCGGATCCGCTTCGACAGGTCGGTCCAGCCGTCCTGCACAAGGTCTTCGTCGGCCGATCCACCGGCCTGGTTGGCGGTGAAATTCTCCAGCCAGCGCTGTTGCCAGCCCGGCGTCGCGATATCGGCGAACCAGTCCGGATCGATCGGGCCGTTGCCGCGCGCATCGACCGACGACGGCGTGCGCTGGAATACGTAGAGTTCCTTGCAGGCGCGCGCGAGGTGCGGAATGCACTGCACCGACGTAGCACCGGTGCCGATGATGCCGACGCGCTTGTCGGCAAGCTTCTCCATCGGCGCGCCTTTGGGATCGCCGCCGGTGTAGTCGTAATCCCAGCGGCTGGTGTGGAACGAGTGGCCCTTGAAGCGCTCGATGCCGGGAATGCCGGGCAGCTTCGGCACATGCAGCGGGCCGGTGCCGATGCCGACATATTGCGCGGTGAAGGCGTCGCCCCTGGTGGTGCGGACGATCCAGCGCGATTGCGCCGCGTCCCAGTCGAGGTTCGTCACCTCGGTGTGAAACAACGCGTTGTCGTAGAGATTGAACTGCCGGCCGATCCGCTGGCAGTGCGCCAGGATTTCGGGCGCATGGGCGTATTTCTCCGACGGCATGTGGCCGGTCTCTTCCAGCAGCGGCATATAGACCATCGACGCGGTGTCGCACTGCGCGCCGGGATACCGGTTCCAATACCAGGTGCCGCCGAAATCGCCGCCCTTCTCGACGATGCGGACATCCTTGACCCCGGCCTCGGTCAGCCGCGCCGCGGTGGCGAGCCCGGCGAAGCCGCCGCCGATGAAGGCGAAGGTGACGTGATCGGTCTTCGGCGCGCGCTCCACCACCGGCGTGTAGGGATCGTCGAGATAATGCGCGAGTTGGCCCTTGATCTGGAGATACTGGTCGTTGCCGTCGGGGCGCAGCCGCTTGTTGCGCTCCTCCTGATATTTCAGGCGCAGCCGCGCCTTGTCGATCGCGGCGGGCTTTGCGTCTCGGGCTTGGTCAGTCATCATCATCGCAAGGGCGCCTCGCTCCAGCGGTTCTTTATCCTTATTTCCGGCAGATAAACCGATATCGACACGATTTGCAAATTCATTTCGATATATTGACAAATCGATCCATCCGAGACCAATATTCCGTATGACAGCATCTTCCCCTGCCGAAATTCAGGCGGATCCGTCCTTTGCGACCACCCTGGCGCATGGGCTGGACGTGCTGGCGGCGTTCCGCCGCCACCCGGGCTCGCTGTCCAACGCCGAACTCGCGTTGCATACCGGCCTGTCGCGACCGACGGTCTCGCGGCTGACCTACACGCTGGAGCAGCTCGGCTATCTCAGGCGCGACGCCAAGGGCCGCTTCGTGCTCGGGCTCGGCGCGCTCGCCGCCGCCTATCCCGTGCTGTCCGCGCTGAAGGTGCGTCAGCTCGCGCGTCCGCTGATGCGCGATTTCGCGACTTATGCCGGCGGCACGGTGTCGATCGCGATGCCGTTCGGGATCGACTTCATCTATGTCGAGACACTGCGCACGACGGACGCGGCGCCGCATGTGCCCGACGTCGGCTTTGTCAGCACGCTGGCGCCGACCGCGGTCGGGCGCGCACTGCTCTCGCTGTTCACCGAAGAAGAGCTCGGCGCCTATGTCGCGCGCGTCAAGGCCGAACGTCCCGACGAATTCGACTACGTGCAGAAGCGCACATTGCCCGACGTCGACTCGTGCCGCGAGCGCGGCTTCGCCATCTCGCTCGGCGAATGGCGGCGCGAGATCTTCGGCGTGGCCGCCCCGCTCTATCGCACGCCGAGCGGCGAATGCCTGTCGGTCAATTGCGGCGTTCCGTCCTACCGCTTCAGCGCCGAGCAGATCGAGCGCGAATGCGGCCCGCGCATCCTCGGGCTCGCCCGCAGCATCCGCGCACTGGTGGAAGAGGCCTAGGCGGCGCCTCAATCGCACCCGTTGCCTGCCGTCGGGCCGCACTCGCGTCATTGCAAAGACCGCCGCAGCCACGCTAGTCAGGCGATGCCGGCCCATTGTCACGGTAAGCCCACAAGCATTCGCGCGGCAGCGCGACTTGTGCCTCGACGCCGACCTGATGGCGCGCGGCAGTGCCGAGCTCGATCGCCTCCAGCCGTTTGCCGAACAGCTCGATGCCGTAGGCGGTCTGCGTGCCCTGGTAGCGCCGGTCGAGCACCTTCGCTGCAAACGTATTGGCGCCATCGGGCCGGCCGATCGCGATGTTCTCGGGCCGCAGCGCCACGCGCACCTTCTCGTCGGGCGCCAGCGCCTGGAACAGCGCGACCTCGCCTCGCCGGCCGTCGCCGAAATCGACCACACCATAGCCGCCGTTGCATGCGACCAGCGTGCCGGCGAGCTCGTTGGTCGCGCCGGTGAAATTGGCGACGAACAGATCGGCCGGGCGGTTGTAGATCACGTCTGGCGTGTCCATCTGCAGCAGCTTGCCGTCGCGCATGACGCCGATCCGGTCGCCGAGCACGACCGCCTCGGCCTGATCATGGGTGACATAGAGCGCGGTCATCCCGGTCTGCTTGAGGATGACGCGGAGGTCGTCGCGCAGCCGCAGGCGCAGCTTGGCATCGAGGTTCGACAGCGGCTCGTCGAGCAGCAAGAGTTGCGGCCGGTACACCATGCTGCGCGCCAGTGCGACGCGCTGCATCTGTCCGCCCGACAGCGCCACCACCGGCCGGTCGGCATAGTCGGACAGCCCGACCAGCGCCAGTGCGTCCTCGACCATGCGGGCGGCATCGACGCGCCCGACCGTGCGGTGCTTCAGCGGATAGATCACGTTCTGCCGCACTGTCATATGCGGCCACACCGCATAGGACTGGAACACCATGCCGAGGTTGCGCGCGCGCGGCGGCACGAGGATGCCGCGCGCCGGTGACGAGACCACCCGCCCGGAAATGCTGATCTCGCCATCGGTCGGATGCTCGAGCCCGGCGACGCAGCGCAGCGTCGTGGTCTTGCCGCAGCCGGACGGCCCGAGCAGCACCACGATCTGGCCGGCCGGCACGCCAAAGCTGACGCCGTCGATCGCCGGGCGGCCGATCGCAAACTGCTTCCTGAGATCGCTGACCTCGAGTGTTGCCGTCATCGCTGCACCATCAGCCTATTGCCGGTAACCGAACGTCTTGTCCCACTCCGCCACCCACGCCGCATGCAGCTTCACATACTCGTCGAACTTCGGATACCAGAGCTTGACCAGCTTGGGATCGAAGCCCTCCGGAAAGGCCGGCGGCTCCTTCAAGGACGTAAGATTGCCGAGCTCCTTGATCATGAAGGTCTGCCCTTCCTTGGACAGGCACCAGTTCAGGAACAACTTTGCCGCATTGGGATGCGCTGCCGTCTTCGGAATGCCGCTCGCGTACGGATTGACCGGCGCGCCCTCGGGCGGGAAGAAGATCTCGATCGGCGCGCCGTCCTTCTTCTTCTGGTAGATCACGTTGTAGAGCAGCGGCGCGATCGCGATCTCGCCGCGCACCAGCGCGTCGGCCGTCGGCGCCCCGGAGGGATAGAGCACCGGATGGGTGGCGGCCTGCCTGGCCCAGTAATCCTCGCCGAGCACCTGGCGCTCGAACATGATCCGGGTCCACGTGGTGCCGCCGGACTGCGCGAACACCTGCCCGATCAGCTTGTCATATTGCGGCTTGGTCAGATCCATCCAGGATTTCGGCGGATCCTTCACCAGCTCGGTATTGTAGCCGATCGACCAGGCGATGGTGGCGCGCGGCCACAGCTTCGGCGAGATCAGCGCGTCCTTGCTGTAATCGGCCCCGTTCGGCGGCGCGTAGTCCTGGAACAAATCCTCCAGCGGCTGCATCAACGCGCGATCGGAGTGGTCGACGACGTCGGCGATCAATTTGCCGGCCGCGGCTTCAGTCCTCACGCGCGTGATGAGCTGCCCGCCGGGCGCACGGACCATCTCGACCTTGATCTCGGGAAAGCGCTTGTTGAAGGCCTTGATCACCTGCTGCTCGATCTCGGCGAAATTCGCGGTGTAGAACACGAGCTTGCCTTCGGCCTTCGCGGCCGCGATCAGTTCCGCCGAGCCGAACTCCTGGGCCCGCGCGGCCGGCGCCAACGCAATTGCTGCGACGCTCGCCAAAGCCAGTGTGGTGAAGGTTCGTCTATCCATCGCCAATCCTTCCCTTATTCGTTATCCGGTCCGCGCCACGTTGCCCTGCGCCGCCCCGCGCGATAGCCAGTTGGCGCCGCCGATCAGGACACCGAGCAGCACGGTCTGCACCAGGCTGAAGGCCGCCGTCTTTCCGATATTGCCGCCCTCGTAATAGTCGAGCAGCAGCACCGACATCACCATGGTGTTGCTGGTGTAGAGGAACAGCGACGAGCCGAGCTCGCGGATCGCGAGCACGAACAGCAGCGTCATCGACGCCAGCACGCCCGGCCGCGCCAGCGGCAGCACGATCGTCCTGATGGTGCCGAGCATGCCCCGGCCGCAGACCCAGGCGGCCTCTTCGAGCTCGCGGTGGATCTGCAGGAACGAGGTCGACAGCGCCTTCACGGTGTCGGGCATGAAGCGCGCGATGAAGGCGAGCGCCAGAATCCAGATCGTGCCGTAGAGCCCGCCGGGCACGCCGATCCAGGCCCAGAGATAGGCGACACCAACGACGAGCCCGGGGATGGCAACCGGCAAGGTCGAGATCAGGTCGATGGCGCCGCGTCCCGCGACGCGGGTGCGGTGGATGGTATAGCCGATCGCAAAGGCGAGCGCGCCACCGACGACAGCGGTGATGACACCGACCTCGATCGCGTTGTAGATCGACTTCATGGTCAGCGGATTGTCGAAGATGCTCTCGAAATGCATCAGTGAATATTGCCGCATGTCGAACAGGCTCGCGGCGTCGCGGATGAACATGAACTTGCGGAAGGCCGCGACGATCAGCGCCAGCGACGGCAGCACCACCACAATGAGCAAATAGACGATCCCGAGCGCGAAGGTGACCCAGCGCCATGGCCCGAGATCGAGGCTGCGCGGCCGGAATGCCTTGCCCGCAACGGCGGTGTAACTGCGCCCGCTCAGCATTTTCTGCTGCAGATAGACCAAGAGCCCCGTGACCATCATCAGGATGATCGCGACGGCGGCTGCGGTGTTGTAGAGCGGCGGCGACCAGTTGGTGAGCTTGAAGATGTAGGTCGTGAGCACGTTCAGATTGGTCGGCGCGCCGAGCACGGCCGGGATGCCGTAGATGCCGAGCATCACGATGAACGACAGCAGCATGCCCGAGACGATTGCCGGCATGATCAGCGGGAACGTCACGGTAAACAGGGTGGCGAATGCGCTGGCGCCGGAGATTTCAGCAGCCTCCTCCAGGCTCGGGTCCATGTTGCGCAGCGCCGACGACGTGAACATGTAAACATAGGGTGCGTAGTAGATGCCGAACACGAACACCAGGCCCCACATCGAATAGAGATCAATGCGCAGGTCGGAGCCCATCCACTTGAACATCGTGTTGATCAACCCGGTCTTCGGCGAGCCGAGGATGGCCCAGGCCACACCGGCCACCAGCGGCGGCGCGAACAGCGGCAGGATGCTGGCCGCGGCGATGAAGCCCTTGAACGGCGTGTTGGTGCGTACCACGATCCACGAGAACAAGAGCCCGATCGCAACCGCGATCACAGTGCCGCCGCCGCAGGCGATCAGCGTGTTGAGCAGCGCTTCGCCGACATTCGGATTGGCAAGCACGGCGAGGAAATTGGCGATCGACAGGTGGCTCAGGCTGTGACGGATGCCGTCGACCACCGGGTTGGTGTCGGTGAGCGCGCCGAGCAGCAGCATCAAGACGGGATAGATGACGAGGAAGCTGAGGATCGCCAGCAGCGCCGCGACCCAGAGGCCAGTGAATGCGCGGCGCCGGGTTCCCTCCCTGGCGCTTCGCACGGCTTCGCTGCGCCGGTCGGCCTGTCCGTGCAATGCGCGCTTCCCCTCTTGCGGCGCGATCTGACGTCGCGCCTGCTTGTATGCCAAGCGTAGTCGATCGCGACTGTGACGCAAGCTATCCGAAAGTCGCCTGCGTGCGGTTGTGTGACACACCGCGGGAACACGAACTCGATTGATCGCGCTCACGCGCTGCAAACTGAGCGTCGTCCTGGCGAAGGGCAGGACCCATAGCCGCCGCGTTTAATTGTGAAAGAGATCGCCGCCCCAACGACGCGCAACAATTCTCATTTAGGGTAATGGGTCCTGGCTTTCGCCAGGACGACGATGAGGATGGTTCTCGCGCGATACGACGTACTTCATCTCGGTGTCATCGCCCGGCTCAAGCCGGGCGATGACAGTTTTGGTTGGGACGCAGCTCCGCATTCTCGCGACATCGGTTGCCCGAGCTGTGCTCTTCGTTCCGCCCCGCACCCCGAGACTGCCCCCTCGGCGGCAGCCTGCCGGCCCGCTCCCGGCAAGGCCGCTTCGCATACGCATCATGCAATGGTGCGGCTGGGGAACGTGGGGCCGGCGTAGTACATGGCGGTTCCGGAGACAATTTCAGGCATGCTTGAGAAGACCCCGACCACCGCAGCTGCGGCGCCGATCACAGATGGCTTGCCTTGGGAGCGGCGACGCTGGGCGGTGGCCGCGATCTTCACGGCGCTGGCGATGGCCTCGCTCGACACCGCGATCGCCAACATCGCGCTGCCCGCGATCGCCAACGATCTGCATGTCAGCCCTGCGGAAGTGGTCTGGGTGGTCAACGTCTACCAGATCGCCCTGGTCGCGACGCTGCTGCCGCTTGGTGCGCTCGGCGAAATCGTCGGCCACCAGCGGATCTATCTCGGCGGCCTCCTGCTGTTCACATTGGCGTCACTCGGCTGCGCACTGGCATGGTCGCTGCCGAGCCTGCTGGTCGCGCGCACCTTGCAGGGGCTCGGTGCCAGCGGCCTGATGAGCGTCAACACCGCGCTGGTGCGCTTCGTCTATCCGAGCCGGATGCTCGGCCGCGGCTTCGGCCACAACGCGCTCGTCGTCGCGACCGCCTTTACGCTCGGACCGACCATCGCCTCCGGCATCCTCGCGCTCGGCCCGTGGCCCTGGCTGTTCGCCGTCAACATTCCCTTCGGCATCGTCGCGTTGCTGATCGGCATCAAGACGCTGCCGAAGACGCCGCGCGCCACCCACGCCTTCGACTTCGCCGGCGCCGCGCTGGCCTGCGCCTGTCTCGGCCTCTTCATCATCGGCATCGGCAGCGCCGCCCACAAGACCACGCCTGCACTTGTCATCGCCGAACTGGTCGGCGCGCTGTTGTTCGGCTGGATCCTGACCCGGCGGCATGCCGATCATCCTGCGCCGATGTTGCCGATCGACCTGTTCCGCCGGCCGATCTTCGCACTGTCGGCCGCGACCGCCGTCTGCTCGTTTGCCGTGCAAGGCCTCGCCTTCGTCTCGCTGCCGTTCTACTTCGAGGACATACTGCACCGCTCGCAGGTCGAGACCGGCTTCTTCATGACGCCCTGGCCACTGGTGGTCGCCTTCATGGCGCCGATCGGCGGCCGGCTGTCGGATCGCTATCCGGCCGGCATCCTCGGCGGCATCGGCATGCTGCTGCTCGGCCTTGGCATGGTGCTGCTCGCGACCCTGCCGGCCGAACCTGGCATCGCCAACATCGTCTGGCGCACCATGATCTGCGGCATCGGTTTCGGATTCTTCCAGACCCCCAATATGAAGGCGATCATGTCGAGCGCGCCGTCGCATCGCAGCGGCAGCGCCAGCGGCATCGTTGCGACCGCGCGGCTGACCGGGCAGACCACCGGCGCCGCCCTCGCCGCGCTGTGCTTTGCATTGGCCGATCACGAGGGCGCCACCGTCGCGCTGGCGCTGGGTGCCGGATTTGCCGCGCTCGGCAGCGTCATGAGCTTCCTGCGTCTGGCCGTCGCCTCACCGCAAAAGACATGACAGGCATGTTGCGCGCGCAGGGGCGACCATACACCGCGCCATCAACTTTCTTCCGCACTGCAAGCGCATTTTCTTGATTTGAATCGTTCCAGTTTCAAGGCCAACATCGCCCCGAAGTTCGATCGGAGGATCGGACCATTCAGGGGATCGCGATGGCAAACCTCAAAATCAACGGCAAGACAATCAATGTAGACGTCGAGGACGACACGCCACTTTTGTGGGCGATTCGCGAAAACGTCGGACTGACGGGGACGAAATACGGCTGCGGCATTGCACAATGCGGCGCATGCACCGTGCATGTCGATGGCGTCGCGATGCGCTCCTGCGGCGTGACCGTGAGCGAAGTGGCCGGCAAGGACATCACCACCATCGAGGGCCTCGCCGCGGGCGGCGTGATGCACAAGGTGCAGCTCGCCTGGATCGCCAACGACGTGCCGCAATGCGGCTATTGCCAGAGCGGCATGATCATGGCCGTCGCGGCGCTCTTGAAGGAAAACCCGAAGCCGACTGACGACGACATCAACGACGCCATCACCAATATCTGTCGCTGCGGCACCTTCCAGCAGGTGCGCGAGGCGATCCATGCTGCCGCGAACGCGTGAGGAGGCAGCCATGAATCTGCAAGTCAACCAGCAAGCCATGCCAAAGCTCTCTTCTCGGCTGAACCGCCGCGCCTTCGTGATCGGCACGGCAACCGCCGGCGCCGGCCTCGCGCTCGGCCTCGATCTGCCGTTCGGCGGTCCCTCCGTGGTGCGCGCCGCCGACGGCGCACCTGAAGTCAACGCCTGGGTCGTAATCCGGCCCGACGACACCGTGGTGATCCGCATCGCCCGCTCCGAGATGGGCCAGGGCACGCTGACCGGCCTCGCCCAGCTCGTCGCCGAGGAACTGGAATGCGACTGGTCGAAGGTCACCACCGAATTCCCGACCCCCGGCCAGAGCGTCGCCCGCAAGCGCGCCTGGGGCGATTTCTCGACCGGCGGCAGCCGCGGCATTCGCACCTCGCAGGACTATGTCCGCAAGGGCGGCGCCACCGCGCGCGTGATGCTGATCCAGGCCGCGGCCAATGAGTGGAAGGTGCCGGCCACCGAGTGCAAGGCCGCCAACAGCGTCATCACGCATACGCCATCGGGCAGGACGACGACCTACGGCAAGGTCGCGGAAGCCGCGGCCAGGCTCGAGCCGCCGGCCGACGTCAAGCTGAAGGACCCGAAGGACTGGACCATCGCCGGCAAGGGCCTGAAGCGGCTCGATACATCAGACAAGACCACCGGCAAGATGACCTACGGCATCGACGTCAAGCTGCCGGGCATGTTGAACGCCGCGATCAAGGACTGCCCGGTGTTCGGCGGCAAGGTGAAGAGCTTTGACGAAGCCAAGATCGCCGGCATGAAGGGCGTCAAGAAGGTGGTGCCGGTCGGCGACAGCGCCGTTGCCGTCGTCGCCGACACCTGGTGGCACGCCAAGACCGCACTGGATGCGTTGCCGATCGTCTGGGACGAAGGCGACAATGCAAAGGTCTCCAGCGAGACGATTGCAAAGTGGCTCGCCGAAGGTCTCGACAATGCGCAGCCGGCCTATGTCGGCAACCAGAACGGCGATGCCAAAGCGGCGATCGCAAGCGCGGCCAAGAAGGTGGAAGCTGTCTACAGCTATCCCTACCAGAACCACGCCACGATGGAGCCGATGAACGCCACCGTGCTCTACACACCGGACAAATGTGAGGTGTGGTGCGGCACGCAGAACGGCGAAGCCGCGTTCGCGGCGGCGCTCGAGGCCTCCGGCCTGCCGGCGGAGAAGGTCGACGTGCACAAGCTGATGCTCGGCGGCGGCTTCGGCCGGCGCGGCATGACCGACTATGTCCGGCAAGCGGTGGCGATCGCCAAGCAGATGCCGGGCACGCCGATCAAGCTGTTGTGGTCGCGCGAAGAGGACATGCAGCACGGCAAGTATCACCCGGTCACGCAGTGCAAGCTGACCGGGGCGTTCGACGCCGACAACAATCTGGTGGCGCTGCACTACCGGCTGTCGGGTCAATCCATCCTGTTCTCGGTGCGTCCGGAGGCATTGCAGAACGGCATGGACCCTGCCGCCTTCCAGGGCGTCGCCCAATCCGGCGAGGCCGCGATCGGCTATTCGGTGCCGAACCTGCTGGTCGAGCATTCCATGCGCAATCCGCACGTCCCGCCGGGCTTCTGGCGCGGCGTCAACGTCAATCACAACGCGATCTACATGGAATGCTTCATGGACGAGCTGGCCCAGGCTGCCGGCCAGGAGCCGCTCGAATTCCGCCGCAAGCTGATGAGCAAGCACCCCAAGCATCTCGCCGTGCTCAACGCCGTGGCCGAGAAGATCGGCTGGAGCACGCCGGCACCGCAGGGTGTCTATCGCGGCATCGCCCAGGTGATGGGCTACGGCAGCTATGTTGCCGGTGCCGCCGAGATCTCGGTGACCGACGGCAGCAAGATCAAGGTGCATCGCATCGTCGCCTCTACCGATCCCGGCTATATCGTCAATCCGGCGCAGGTGGAACGGCAGATCGCGGGCTCCTTCGTCTACGGCCTCAGCGCACTGTTCTATGGCGGCTGCACCGTGAAGGACGGCCGCATCGAGCAGACCAATTTCGACACCTACAACTCGATGCGCATCAACGAAATGCCGAAGGTGGAATCAGTGATGGTGCCGAGCGGCGGGTTCTGGGGCGGCGTCGGCGAGCCGACCATCGGCGTTGCGGCGCCGGCGGTGCTCAACGCCTATTTCGCCGCGACGGGAAAACGCATACGTACTTTCCCGCTGCGCAACCAGAACATCTCTTTCGCCTGATCAACCGCAAGCGGCGGCCGGACCGGCCGCCGCTTCCATTTCCGGATTGTGGTGCATGGCCGTCACGCGTCATCCGACGCGCAGGGATGTGGTCCGTGGCGGCGCTGCTGTCGCAGCGGCGGCCGCGCTCGCGCGTCCATCGCTGGCGCAGGGCACACCGCACATCGCGGTGATCGGCGGCGGTTTTGGCGGCGCGGCCTGCGCGCGGGCGCTGAGGCGGCTCGACGCCAAGTTTCAGGTCACGCTGATCGAACCCAACAAGACCTTCACCGCCTGCCCGTTCAGCAACGAGGTGATCGCAGGCCTGCGTGAACTTTCCGCGCAGCAATTCACCTACGACAAGGTTGCGGCCGACGGCATCACGGTCGCCGCACAGGCGGCTACCAAGGTCGACGCGCAGGCGCGTGCCATCGCGCTTTCCGACGGCACAGCGCTCTCCTATGACCGGCTTGTCCTCGCCCCCGGCATCGACATGCGCTTCGATGCCCTGCCCGGCTATGACGAGGCAGCCGCCGAGAAGATGCCGCACGCCTGGAAGGCCGGCGCGCAGACCCTACTGCTGCGCAGGCAGCTCGAGGCGATGGACGATGGCGGCCTGGTCGTGATCGCGGTCCCGGCCGCGCCGCTGCGCTGCCCGCCGGCGCCTTACGAGCGCGCCAGCCTGATCGCGCATTACCTGAAAGCGAAGAAGCCGCGCTCGAAGATCCTGGTGCTCGACGCCAAGGACAATTACTCGCAGCAGAAGCTGTTCGAGAAGGCCTGGGCGGAGCTCTATCCCGGCATGATCGAGCGGATCGCGCTGTCGCAGGGCGGACGGGTGACCTCGGTCGATCCGGCGACCAATGAGATCGTCACCGACTTCGGCAACTACACCGCTGCAGTCGCCAATGTGATCCCGCCGCAGCGAGCCGGCCGCATTGCGGAGATCGCCGGCGCCGCCGACCATACCGGCTGGTGCCCGATCGATCCGGTCAGCTTTGCCTCCAAGCTCGTGCCCGATATCCACGTCATCGGTGACGCCGCGATCGCCGGCGGGATCCCGAAATCCGCTTCCGCCGCGGCGGCGCAAGGCCGGGCCTGTGCGGCCGCGATCGTCAACGCGCTGGCAGGCAAGGCGCCGGAGACGCCGCGGCTCGATGGCGCCTGCTACAACACGGTTGCCCCGGGCTACGCTTTCTCGCTGAAGGGCATCTATCAGCCCAGGGAAGATCAATATGCCGAGGCCGAGGTGACCACGAGCCCTGTCGACGCGACGCGCGAGGTGCGCCAGCGCGAGGCCGATCAGGCCGTCGACTGGTTTAAGACCATCACGGGAGACGCCTTTGGCTAGGCTCGCTCTCGTAACGTTCCTCGTCGCGGCATCGTTCGCAGCCTGCGCGCCCGCCGGCGCCGAGGAACTGCGGCCCTATACCGTGGTCGGCGATGCGATCCCGCAACCGCTGACGGGAACCAAGGGCGACGCACCGCGCGGCCGCGCGCTGATCGTCGAGCGTTCCTCCACTTGTATCCTCTGCCACAGCGGCCCATTTCCCGAGCAGGCGTTCCAGGGCGACCTCGCGCCGAACCTCACTGGCACCGGCGGCCGCTGGTCGGAAGGGCAGTTGCGGCTCCGGCTGGTCGATGCGGCGCACCTCAATGCTGCGACGACCATGCCGTCCTACTATCGCGTCGACGGGCTCACGCGTGTCGGCGCCTCATGGCGCGGCAAGCCGATCCTGTCTGCGGAGCAGATCGAGGATATCGTGGCCTATCTTGTGACATTGCGGAACTAGGACAACGATGGCGAATTCGAACCAGACTACCCGCCGGACATTCCTGAGCCTCACCGCGGTGCTGGTGATCGTCCGCCCGGCGGATGCAACACCGGCGATGCTGCAGGCCGCAATCCGCAATGTCGTCGGCGAAGCCAATGTGCGCACCGGCAAGGTCAAGCTCGATATCCCGCCGCTGGTCGAGAACGGCAACACGGTGCCGATGACGGTCAGCGTCGAAAGCCCGATGACGGCGGACGCGTATGTGAAGAGCATCCACGTCTTCAACGAAAAGAACCCGCAGCCGAACATCGGCAATTTCTATCTCGGGCCACGCGCCGGACGTGCCCAGATATCGACCCGCATCCGTCTTGCCGACAGCCAGAAGGTCACGGCCATCGCGCGGCTCTCGGACGACACGTTCTGGTCGGCGACCGCCGACGTCGTGGTGACGCTCGCCGCCTGCACCGAGGAGGCGATCTGATGCCGTCGGCACTGATCAACGTGCCGGCCAAGGCCAAGCGCGGCAGCGTCATCGAGATCAAGACCCTGATGTCGCACATCATGGAGACCGGCTACCGCCACACCGCGTCGGGCGACGTGGTGCCGCGCGACATCATCACGAGCTTCACCTGCCGCTTCAATGGCACGGAGGTGTTTCGCGCCGATCTTTATCCGGCAATCGCGGCAAATCCGTTCATCACCTTCTTCACCACGGTGACCGAGAGCGGCAAGTTCGAGTTCGAGTGGATCGGCGACAAGGGGTTTTCGGAGACCGCGCAGGCTTCGATCACGGTCGAATGAAGATTGCGGTCTGCATCGCGTTGCTGACGGCGATGGCGGGCACAGCGCTCGCCGCTGAGATTCCGCAAGCCGAGCGCCGCTCGGGCACCAGCTTCATGAGCGCGGACACCAGGGCGATGCAGGACGAGGACACCGCCAATCCCGGCATGCTCTTTGTGCTCGACGGCGAGGCGTTGTGGAAGCGCAAGGCCGGCACCGCGGACAAGGCCTGCGCCAACTGCCACAGTGATGCGCGCGTCAGTATGAAGGGCGTCGCGGCGCACTATCCGGCCTTCGAGAAGGCGTTGGGAAAGCCGGTCGACCTCGAGGCGCGGATCAACCTCTGCCGCACCAACCACCAGCAGGCCTCGCCATTCGCCTATGAAAGCCGCGAGCTGCTGGCGCTCACCGCCTATGTCGCGCAGCAGTCGCGCGGCATGCCGATCGCGACCGGCGACGATCCGGAGCTGGCGCCATTCGTCGAGAAGGGACACGCGCTGTTCATGCAGCGGCGGGGCCAGCTCAATCTCGGCTGCACCAATTGCCACGACGATAACTGGGACAAGAAGCTCGCGGGAAGCGCGATCACGCAAGGCCAGCCGACCGGCTATCCGCTCTACCGGCTGGAATGGCAATCGCTCGGATCGCTGCAGCGGCGGCTGCGCGCCTGCATCACCGGCATCCGTGCGCAGGCCTATGACTATGGCTCGCCCGAGCTGGTCGAGCTCGAGCTCTATCTGATGACGCGGGCGCGCGGCATGCCGATCGAGACGCCGGCGGTCAGGCCCTAGAACATCAGCTTATCGCAAGCGACGCGAAGCAACCCATTGCTCCGGCTGTACCGGAAGATGGATTGCTTCATCGCTTCAGCGCAAAATTGCTTTGCAATCTTGCCCCAAACTCCTCGAAATGACGGGGCTGGAGATCAGTGCGAAGATCAGCGCTCGGCGAACGCCTTCTCGACCACGAACTGCGCCGGCTCGCCGTGATTGCCTTCGACGAAGCCGCGGCCGCCCAGCAGCGTGCGGGTGTCGGCGACCAGCGCCGGCGAACCGCAGATCATGACGCGGTCATGCGCGGCATCGAGCGCCGGCAGGCCGATGTCGGCAAACAGCTTGCCCGAGGTGATGAGATCGGTGATGCGGCCGCGGTTGCGGAACGGATCGCGCGTCACGGTCGGGTAATAGATCAGCTGATCGCGCACCAGATCGCCGATCAGTTCGTCCTGCGGCAGTTTCTCGGTGATCATCTCGCCATAGGCGAGCTCCTTGACGCGGCGGCAGCCGTGCAGCAGCACGACCTTCTCGAAGCGGTCATAGGTCTCGGGATCCTTGATCACGCTCAGGAACGGCGCGAGGCCGGTGCCGGTGCCGATCAGATAGAGGTTGCGGCCATCCTCGAGGTTGTCGATGACCAGCGTGCCGGTGGCCTTGCGGCTGACGATGATCTCGTCGCCTTGCTTCAGGTGCTGGAGGCGCGAGGTCAGCGGGCCGTCCGGAACCTTGATCGAGAAGAACTCGAGCGTGTCCTCGTAGTTCGCGCTGGCGACGCTGTAGGCCCGCAGCAGCGGCTTCTCGCCGACCTTGAGCCCGATCATGGTGAACTCGCCGTTGCGGAAGCGGAACGACGGATTGCGCGTGGTCTTGAAGGAGAACAGCGTGTCGGTCCAGTGATGAACGCTGAGGACGCTTTCCTGGTTGAAATTGCTCATCGCACCAATCCCTGATTTGTGCTGCGGCGGGTTGAGGACTTGAACCCCGTTGACCGGCCGGATCGTTTGTATACGATCATTCGTATACAAACGAATAATCCGGCTTGATCCGAAAGTCAAGCCGGGCTCAAATTCCCGGGCAATTTCGGAAAGAAACGAAGGAAAACACCCATGGCTCACGACGCGCCCCAGGCCACCGGCCCCAGCAAGCTGGTGATCCGCAATATCGGGCTACTGCTGTCGGGAGCGCTGGAAAGGCCGATCCTGGACGCCGATACCATCGTCGCGGAGAACGGCAAGATCACCGCGATCGGCCGCTTCAAGGATGTCGACACCGAGGGCGCCACCACGATCGTCGATGCCATGGGAACGACGGTCGCGCCCGGCCTGATCGACAGCCACGTCCACCCCGTCGCCGGCGACTGGACACCGCGGCAGAACCAGTCCAGCTGGATCGACAGCTATCTGCATGGCGGCGTCACCACCATGATCTCCGCCGGCGAGGTGCATATGCCCGGCCGGCCGCGCGACGTGGTCGGGGTGAAGGCGATGGCGATCTTCGCGCAGCGCGCATTCTGGACGCTGCGGCCCGGCGGCGTGAAGGTGCACGCCGGCGCGCCCGTGATCGAATGCGAGATGGTCGAGGACGATTTCAAGGAAATGGCCGCGGCCGGCGTCAAGCTGCTCGGCGAGGTCGGGCTAGGTGGCGTGAAGGACGGGCCGACGGCGCGGAAAATGGTCGGCTGGGCGCGCAAATACGGCATTCAAAGCACGATCCACACCGGCGGCCCCTCGATCCCGGGCTCCGGCCTGATCGACAAGGACGTGGTGCTGGAGGCCGACACCGACGTGGTCGGCCACATCAATGGCGGCCACACGGCCCTGCCCGACGACCAGATCCGCTGCATCTGCGAGGGCTGCAAGCGCGGGCTCGAGCTCGTGCACAACGGCAATGAGCGTTCGGCGCTGTTCACGCTGCGCACCGCACGCGAGATGGGCGATCTGCATCGCGTCATCCTCGGCACCGACGCGCCGGCCGGCTCCGGCGTGCAGCCGCTCGGCATCCTGCGGATGGTCTCGCTGTTGTCCTCGCTCGGCGAGCTGCCCGCCGAGCTGGCGTTCTGCCTAGCGACCGGCAACACCGCGCGGATGCGCGAGCTCGACTGCGGCCTGATCGAGGTCGGCCGCTCCGCCGATTTCGTGCTGATGGACAAGGCGCAGCATTCGCCGGGCAAGAATATCCTGGAGAGCGTTCAGCTCGGCGATCTCCCGGGCATCGGCATGACCATCATCGACGGCATCGTCCGCACCCAGCGCAGCCGCAACACGCCGCCCGCGGGCAAGGTGCCGGAGATCGTGGCGAAGTAGGTTACGATCGACGACCCGTCATCCCCGCGCAACGGCTCTGCCGTTGTCGCTGGAGGCGCTCGCGAAGCGAGCCTCGAAGGATGCACGGCCACCAGCCGGGCCGTCGCCCCTTCGAGACGGCCGCTTCGCGACCTCCTCAGGGTGACGGTGAAAGATGATCCGTAGGGAACAGTAAAGCGCCGCGCGCCTTTGCCGCGCCGCCTCCGTAACCGAACCTTGTTTCCACCCATCATCATTGAGGTGTATCGTGCCGCCACGCGAACCTAGCCGGCGGCGCTCGCAAGAGCCACGCGACGATCCGGAATAGTTCCTGCCGCATGCCGCCGTGCCGTGTTGGTCCACACAGGCAAACAGGAGGCAGCACGATGACGATGAGGCCAGATCCCACGTTTCACGCATCGCCGAAGCTTGCGATGGAAGCTCCGGCCGAGAACTTCGCCTACACCGTGCTGCTCAGCCCGGACTTTTCCAGGCCCGACGCCCTCGCCGTCATCGACGTCAAGCCGGGCTCGCCGACCTACAGCAAGATCGTCCACACCGTGACGATGCCCAACAAGGGCGACGAGTTCCACCATTTCGGCTGGAACGCGTGTTCGTCGGCGTTGTCGCCGCTTGCCGGACATGCCTTCATCGAGCGCCGCTATCTGATCGTTCCGGGCATGCGGTCGTCGCGGATCTACGTCATCGACACCAAGCCGGATCCGACGCAGGCCAAGATCCACAAGATCATCGAGCCCGAGGAGGTGTTCAGGAAGACCGGCTATTCGCGGCCGCATACCATCCACTGCGGCCCGGACGGCATCTACGTCTCGACGCTCGGCGGCGGCGGCAAGGACGGCACCGATGGACCGCCCGGCGTCTTCATCATGGACTGCGAGACCTTCGAGGTTCTCGGACGCTGGGAGATCGATCGCGGTCCCCAGACCAAGCACTATGACTTCTGGTGGAACCTGCCGCGCGACTACATGGTGAGCAGCGAATGGGCACTGCCACCACAATTCGAGAACGGCATCGTGCCGGAGGACCTGCTCTCGAACAAATACGGCCATCGCATCCACTTCTGGGATCTGCGGGCGCGGCGCAATGTCCAGACCATCGACCTCGGCGCCAACCATCAGATGGCGCTTGAGGTGCGTCCCGCGCACGATCCGGTTCGCGAATACGGCTTCGTCGGCGTCGTGGTCGATACCACGAACCTCGAGGGTTCGATCTGGACCTGGTGGCGTGAGGGCGGCAAATTTCATATCGAGAAGACGGCGACGATCCCGCCTGAGCCCGCGCCGAAGGAGCAGCTGCCGCCGCTGCTGCAAGGTTTCGGCGCCGTGCCGCCGCTGGTAACCGACATCGACCTGTCGATGGACGACAAATTCCTTTACGTCTCCTGCTGGGCCACCGGCGAGATGCGCCAATACGATGTCAGCGATCCGCGCAAGCCAACACTCGCCGGATCGGTGCACATCGGCGGTATCGCCCGCCACACGCCGCATCCCAACGGACAGGCATTTGCCGGCGGTCCGCAGATGGTCGAGATCAGCCGCGACGGCAAGCGGGTCTACTGGACCAATTCGCTGTACTCGACCTGGGACGACCAGTTCTATCCGGAGGGCATTCCCGGCGCCGAGGTGATGGCGAATGCAAGCCCGGGCGGCGGCCTCGAACTGGCAAAGGACTACTGGGTCAGCCTCCCCGACGGGTACCGCGCGCATCAGATCCGGCTCGACGGCGGTGACTGCTCGACGGATTCATTCTGTTATCCATCGGCCTGAATGTGAGTGCAGCCGACTGGACACTGACCTCGCTGTGGCTGGCGGTCATTGCGAGCGGCCTCTACCACGGGATCAACCCCGGCATGGGCTGGCCGCTCGCGGTTTCGGCCGGGTTGATGCAAAGGAGTTCGCGTGCGGTGCTGGCCGCGCTTGGCCCGCTTGCAATCGGTCACCTGCTGGCGATGCTGCTCGTGATCCTTCCCTTCGCCCTGCTGATCACGCTCGTCGAATGGCAGCGCACGATCCGGATCGGCGCCAGCCTGCTCGTGATCGTGTTCGGCATCTATCGGCTCATCGACCGGCGCCATCCGCGGGCCCTGGCGCGGATACCGCCGACGCAACTCGCTTTGTGGTCGTTCACGGTCGCGATCGCCCACGGCGCGGCGCTGATGCTGGTGCCGATCTATCTGGGGCTATGCCGCGCGGCCGGGCCGGACCAAGGCCACGCGGCCGCCACCACCCTGATCGACACCAGCCTCACGATGGCCGTGCTGGTCTCCATCGTCCATGCCGGCGCGATGATCGCCGCCGGCGGATGCCTGGCGTGGCTGGTCTACCGCTATCTTGGCCTCGAATTCGTGGCCCGGAGCTGGTTCAACCTGGACACGGTCTGGGCCGTCAGCCTGGTGCTGGTCGGCGCCGTCGCGCTGGCGCTCGGTGTTGCGACGTAGTCCGGATGCGAGACGCCGCCCGTGGGCAAGGCGAAGATGGTGGCGAAGCGCGCTCGAAAGATGATCCGTCACCCTGAGGTGCACGCGCAGCGTGCCTCGAAGGGTCGACGGCCCGGCTAGATCTGCGCGGCGAGAGCCGGGCCGTCGACCCTTCGAGACGCCGCGCTCGCGCGGCTCCTCAGGGTGACGGTGATAGATAGTGTCAGCGCAGCCTGCCGAGCAGCGCCATCAGGGTCTCGCGCTCCTTGGCGTCAAGCGGCGCCAGCGTCTCCCTGGAGATCACGAGCGCATTCGGCGCGGCCTTGTCGGCCATCTGCTGGCCGGCACGCGTCAGGCTCACCATCAGCCGGCGGCCGTCGTCGGGATCTGGCGAGGTCTCGGTCAGGCCGCGCGCGGTCAGGCGATCGATCACGCCCTTGATAGTCGCAACGTCCATCGAGGTGAGCCGCCCGAGCTGGTTCTGCGAGCAAGGGCCAACCTCCGACAGCTTCGACAGCGCGGCCCACTGCGTCGGCGTCAGGTTGATGCCGATCTCGCGGGCGAAGATCACCGCGTGGCGCTGCGACACCTGGCGCAGGATGAAGCCGATCTGCTCGTCGAGCACGTATCCGGGCTTGGCCGCCTTGACGCTTCGCTTCTGTGCAGCACTCCTCGCCATCGTTTCACCCCACCCGTTACAGCGACAGATGCGCGTCGCGGACATCCGGACGCGCATCGAGTTCCGCCATGGTGCCGCCAAAGCAGATCCGGCCGCGCTCGATGATATAGGCGCGATCCGAGATCAGCCGGGCGAAATGCAGGTTCTGCTCGGAGACGACGATGCTGACGCCCTCTTTCTTCATCGCCAGGATCGCATCGACCATCTGCTCGACGATCTTCGGCGACAGCCCTTCCGACGGCTCGTCGAGCAGCACCAGCGACGGATTGCCCATCAGCGTGCGCGCGATCGTCAGCATCTGCTGCTCGCCGCCGCTCATGCGCCCGCCGGGCCGGCCGCGCATCTCGCCGAGATTGGGAAACAGCTTGAACAGTTTTTCGCGATCCCATTGCGGTGCGCCCGGCCGCTTCGGCTGGCGGCCGACCTCGAGATTCTCCTCGACCGTCAGGTCGGTGAAGATCCGCCGCTCCTCCGGCACATAGCCGAGCCCACCGCGCACGATCGCGTGCGTCGGCAGCTCCGAGACGTCCCTGCCCTCGAACATGACGCGGCCGGAGCGGTTCTCGACCAGGCCGACGATGGAGCGGAACGTGGTCGACTTGCCGGCGCCGTTGCGGCCGAGCAATGCCACCACTTCACCCTCGCCGACCTCGAGCGCGATGTCGAACAGGATATGCGCCGGGCCGTAGAAACTGTTGAGGTCCTTCACCGTGAGCTTCATGCAGATGCTCCCTCGCGGTGCCGGGCGTCGTACAGAAGGCCTTCGCCGAGATAGATCGCCCGCACCTGGGCATTGCCACGCACTTCCTCGGGCGAGCCTTCGGCGATCAGGCTGCCACGGTTGAGCACCAGGATGCGGTCGGCATGCTCGAACACCACGTCCATGTCGTGTTCGGTGAACAGCACGCCGATCGACTGCTCGCGCGCGATCCGCGCCGTCAGCCGCATCAGCTCGACGCGCTCGCGCGGCGCCATGCCGGCGGTCGGCTCGTCCATCAAGAGCAGCTTCGGCTGGTTGGCGAGCGCGATCGCAAGCTCCAGTCGCTTGACGTCGCCATAGGCGAGCTCCCCGCAAGGCCGCTCCGCATAGGCACCCATGCCGACCAGATCGAGCAGCCGCCCGGCCTCGTCGCGCGCCTGGCGCGCGGTCGAGGCCCACAGGTTGAACAATTGCCCGCCATGCGAGACCAGTGCGACCTGCACGTTCTCGCGCACCGTCATGGTCGGAAACGTCGCCGCGATCTGGAAGGTGCGGCCGACGCCCATCCGCCAGATCACGCGCGGCTTCTTGCCGGTGGTCTCCGCGCCGAGCACGCGGATGCGGCCGCTATCGGGAATGTTCTGGCCGTTGAGCATGTCGAAGCAGGTGCTCTTGCCCGCGCCGTTCGGTCCGATCAACGCCAGGATCTCACCGGCGCGCAGTTCGAACGAGACGCCGCGCACGGCATGCACGCCGCCATAGGATTTGGTCAGCCCCTCGACCGACAGCAATGTGGGAACCATGCTCATTCGGCGGTCTCGATGCGGGAGGTGAGCAAAGGCGACGCCGACGACGACGATTTACGCCGGCGATGCATCAGGGCTTCCAGCGTGCCGACAATGCCCTTCGGGAAGCCGACCACGATCAGCACGACGAAGCCGCCGAGCACGAGTTTCGAGAGATCGGTCTGGCTGACCAGCCAGATGTTGAGCGCCTTGTAGACGATCGCGCCGACCACCGCGCCCGACACCGTCTCGACGCCGCCGAGCAACACCATGACCAGCGCATCGACCGACAGCGAGATGCCCATGTTGTCCGGGAAGACACTGCCCTTGAGGTAGGCGAACAGCGCGCCGGCAAGGCCGGCAACCGTGCCCGCGATCACGAAGGCGGTCCACTGGATGCGCTTGCCGTCGATGCCGACGGCTTCGCTGCGCAGTGGCGAGTCGCGCGTGGCGCGCAGCGCAAAGCCGAACGGCGAGAACACGATGATGCGCAGGATCACGACCGCGAACGCGGCGATGCCGAGCGACAGCCAGTAGAAATGCGACGGGCTCGCCGCCCATTTTTCCGGCCAGACGCCGAGAATGCCGTTGTCGCCGCCGGTCACCGACACCCATTGGAATGCGATGGACCAGACGATCTGGGCAAAGGCCAGCGTCAGCATCGCGAAATAGACGCCCGAGAGCTGCACCGCGAAAAAGCCGAACACGGCGGCGCCGAGCAATCCGAGCAACGGGCCGAGCAGCAGGCAGGCGATCATCGGCAAGCCCGCCATCTTGGCGAGCAGCGCCACGCCATAGGCGCCGAGGCCGAAATAGGCGGCGTGGCCGAACGAGGCGAGCCCGCCGACCGACATCAGGAAGTGCAGGCTGACCGCGAAGATTACGAAGATCGCGATCTCCGAACCGACGGTGAGCACGTAATTGCCGGCGACGAACGGCAGCGCGGCGGCGACCACGAGCACGGCGATCGCGGCAAGCCGCTCATTCGTTGTCAGCGGCCGCCACGGATTGACCGTGAGGCCCGGCGTGCGTCGCGCTGGGGCCTCCGGCTTGCCGAACAGCCCCCACGGACGGACGATCAGCACCACCGCCATCACCAGGAACACCAGGATGATGGAGATCTTCGGGAAGATCAGGATGCCGAAGGCGTTGAGCTCGGACACCAGCACTGCCGCGACGAAGGCGCCGATGATGCTGCCGAGGCCGCCGATCACGACCACGACGAAGACCTCGACGATGACCCGCAAATCCATCGCGTGGTTGACCGCATCGCGCGGAATCTGCAGCGCGCCGCCGAGCGCGGCGAGGAAGACGCCGAGCGCGAACACGCTGGTGAATAGCCATTTCTGATTGACACCGAGCGCTGCGACCATGTCGCGGTCCTGCGTCGCCGCGCGCACCAGGACGCCCCAGCGGGTGCGCTGGAACAACAGCCAGAGCACACCGAGCACGACCGGCCCGAGCACGATCAGGAACAGATCGTAGCTCGGAATGTTCTGGCCGAAGAAATCAATCGCGCCCTTGAAGCCCGGTGCGCGGCGGCCGACCAGATCGTCCGGCCCCCAGATCAGCACCACGAGATCCTCGACCATCAGCGTGAGGCCGAAGGTGGCGAGCAACTGGAACAACTCCGGCGAATGATAGATCCGGCGCAGCAGCACCATCTCGACCAGCACACCGATCGCGGCAACCGCCAGCGCCGCAACGACGATGCCGCCCCAGAAGCCGAATGCGCCCGAGAAGCGCTCGGTCAGCGTGAAGGCGACGTAGGCGCCGAGCATGTAGAACGCGCCATGCGCGAAATTCACGATCCGCGTCACGCCGAAGATGATCGACAGACCCGAAGCGACCAGGAACAGCGACGCCGCGCTGGCAAGACCTGTCAGGAACTGGACGACATAGAAGGCCATGGGCGGTCCGCGTTGGAGTAAGCGCGTCGATCGAGGTCGCCGCGTCGGTCTTGTTCACCTCGCCCCGCTCTTGCGGGGAGAGGTCGAAATTCAAGCGCAGCTTGAATTTCGGGTGAGGGGGACTCTTCACGAATACGATTCGCGGAGAAAGCCCCTCTCCCCGCAAGAGCGGGGCGAGGGAGAAGAGAAATCAATCCTTCGGTCGCAGCTTCTCGATCTCGGCATCGCTGGGCAGATAGTCCGAGCCCTTGCGATAGGCCGTGTCCACCATGATGCCCTTGCCGTCCTTCAGCGCGGTCTTGCCGGTGAAGGCCCCGAGCGTCGACTGGTGATCGATCTTGCGGAAGGTGATTTCGCCGAACGGCGACGGCATCGAGATGTCTTCGGCGGCCGTAATCAGCTTCTCCGGATCGGTCGAGCCGGCTTTCGCGAGGATCGCCGCCGCCGCCTTGATGGTCTGGTAGCCGACGATCGAGCCAAGCCGCGGATAGTCGTTGTACTTGGCCTGGTAGGCCTTCAGGAATGCGTCGTGCTCGGGCGTCTTGATCGAATACCAGGGATAGCCGGTGACGATCCAGCCCTCGGGCGTCTCGTCCTTCAGCGGATCGAGATATTCGGGCTCGCCGGTCAGGAAGCTCACCACCGTACGGCCCTTGAACAGGCCGCGGGTGTTGCCCTCGCGCACGAGCTTGACGAGGTCCGCACCGAACGTGACGTTGAGGATCGCTTCCGGATTCGCCGCGGCAACCGCCTGTATCACCGGGCCGGCGTCGATCTTGCCCTGCGGCGGCCACTGCTCGTCGACCCACTGGATATCGGGCCGCTTCTCCGACATCAGCTTCTTGAACACCGCGACCGCCGACTGGCCGTATTCATAGTTCGGCGCGATCGTCGCCCAGCGTTTTGCGGGAAGCTTCGCCGCCTCCTCCACCAGCATCGCCGCCTGCATGTAGTTCGACGGCCGCAGGCGGAACGTATAGCGGTTGCCCTTCGACCAGGTGATGGCGTCGGTCAAAGGCTCTGCGGCGAGAAAGAATACCTTCTTCTGGTTGGCAAAGTCGCTGACGGCGAGGCCGATATTGGAGAGGAAGGTGCCCGTCAGCATCGCGACGTTCTCGCTCGACACCAGCTCGTTGGCCGCGGTCTGCGCATCGGCGGGCTTGCCGCCGTCATCCTTGGAAATGACGACGAGCTTCTTGCCGTTGATGCCGCCGGCCGCATTGATCTCTTCCACCGCAAGCTGCCAGCCCTTGCGATAGGGCTCGGTGAACGCCGGCAACAGGGAATAAGAGTTGATCTCGCCGACCTTGATTTCGCTCTGCGCCAACGCGTGTGTCGTCATGGCGCTCGTTGCCATGGTCGCGACCGCGATCGCCAATCCCGCCCCTACGAAATAACCACGCATCCCATCCTCCAGTTTTTCTTCAAAGAGATTATCGCAATCCGTCTTCGCCTTTGACCTCGTCAACCGTCAGCCCGCCGACGCGCGGCAGCGGCCGTCCGCTGTCGGTCACCGCGACCGCGACCATGATCTCATTGGCCCGCGGCGCGTCATTGATCTGCACTTCCATGCCGTCGAAATGGCTGCGCACGAAGGCTGCGTCCTTGTGCCCGAGCGGAATGTCCAGCGTGGTGCCGGGACCCGAGCGCTTCTTCGACGACGGGATCAACGCCGCGCCCTTGGAGAGCACCTTGCGCACCGGCGCGCCCATCTTCGGATGCAGGATCGCGGCCGCGTGCTCGAGCTCGCCATTTTCGCCGACCGCGGCGGCCTTGCCGTAGCTGTGCGCCTTGGCGCCGTCGATGCCGAGCGCGGCGACGGCTCGCCTGGAAAGCAAATCGCCAAGCTCCTCGCCGATCGCGATCAGCGGCGATAGATCCTCCACATAGCGTCCGGCAAAGGGATTTTCGATCACCGCGATCGCGGCGGCGCGCCGGGTCGGCGGTGCGATGGTCTTGCCCATCTCCAGATGGGTCTCCTCGACAACGGTGACGATCTTGCGAATGACGGCGCTCATCTTGCCTCGCTCCCGGTCATGCCTGCAGCATGTTGTCTGTCGCTTGTCCCTGATACGCATGCGCGGCCGGCGTCCCGTTCCCAGTTGCGCCGACAATTCGCGTTTCGCCCAGTAGACGCAATGCCGCGCCCTCGATCAATCCCGACGTCAGGAGCATGCGCGCCCGCGCCGCCCCCGCCTCGAGTGCCTGCTCGATCTCATGTTCCGCCAGATGTCCGACATCGCGGGTCACCAGCCGTGCGCCGAGATCGCTGTCCGGCTGCAGTTCGCTCGCGGGAACGCGGAGGATCGCGGGATGGTTGGGCAGATCGACCGCATTGGCGATCACGGTGGCCGCGGCATCGGCCTGCGACGCCGTCCGCGCCAGCACGGTCACGGCGTCGGCAATGCCGAGTGAGAAGCTGCGGCCGTGGCGGCCGCTGGTTGCAATGCCGCGGACCGGCATGTCGCTATCTATCGTCATGGTGCGCATCACGCCGTGGCGATCCGGTCGGTCCATCAGGCCGACGGTGAACTGTTCGCCATTGCCAAGATGCAAGGCAATGTCGCCGCCATTGTTGACATAGACACGGTCGAGCGCTGCCGCCCGCAGCATCGCGCCGAGGATTTCCTCGGCGACAGATCCTGCGACCGCCGCCATCGGCGTGATGAAGCAATCGGCGGCAAACGGCGCGACCGCCGCATGCATGCGCCGCGCGACCACGCCCTTCAGCACGCAGCGCTGCGGATCGGCCGCGCTGCGCAGCTCGGCGAGTTCCGCGCAGAGCTCGTCGAGCAAACCGGTGAAGCGCTGTGCGGCAGCCTGAAAGGCGGCACTGATGTCCACGTCCCTGCCCTTGGCCTCGACGATGAGATCAATGGGGCCGTCCTGCAAATGCAGCCGCTTGCCGTCAGGAAGAAGCGCAATTTGCGGGAGCCTCGTCATGCGCGCCGCCCGGGAAGATGAGGCATCGGCCGGACTTCGGCGCTGTCCCGCAGCGACGACAGCGGCCGGACAAAATCCATATGGCCGCCGAGCGCCGCATAATCCGACAGCTTCATCGTGAACTCGATCGGCGCCACCAGCGCCGGGGTCGGCACATAGCCGAAGGCACCGGCCGGCATTTGCGTGACATCGACCATGAAGGTGATGCCGCCGCCCGGCCAGACATAGACCGGCGCGCCGCCGCTGGTCACCCGCGTCAGCGCGTCCTTTACCGAGCGGGTCAGTCGCACTGGGTTATCAGTAACGCCGGCGCGCAGCGAACCGCCCGCGCCGCCCATGAACAGCACGGTACACAGCGCCGGCTCGCAATTCTCCTGGATGCGCTCGACCGAGAATTTCAGGTCCGCCGGCATCTCGGTCTCGATCGGCCTCAGCGCCTCGTCGAGCACATAGTAGGACGCATGCTCCCCGGTGGTCGAGACCATCAGCATGGTGAGCCCGGGCCGCGCTTCCTTCGCATTGAAGGGACCCAGGATCGAGAGCGGATCGGAGATGTTGGTGCCGCCCCATCCCGTGCCGGGATCGGCGACCTGGAAGTAACGGCCGGGCGTCGAACGGCGCCCCTTCATCTTGATGCCGGTATCGGCGATGTCGAGCAGCTTGCCGGCCTGGTGCTCGCTGAGCACCCCGGTGATGTGATCGTCGACCACCACCACTTCATCGACCTTGCCGTGCCACTGCTTGGCGAACATGCCGATGGTCGCCGAGCCGCAGCCGACCCGCATCCGCTCTTCCGCCATGCCATTGACGATCGGCGGCTTGCCCGCCTGCACCACGACGGTGGCGCCGCCATCGATGGTCAGTTCCACCGCCTTGCAGTTGGAGAGATCCATCAGCGTGTCGCAGGTGACCCGGCCCTCCTTCTTGGAGCCGCCGGTCAGATGATGCACGCCGCCCAGCGAGAGCATCTGCGAGCCATATTCGCTGGTCGTGACATGGCCGACCGCCTCGCCGTCCGCACGGATGATCGCGGTCTCGGGGCCGAGATAGCGGTCGGTGTCGATCTTCAGCTTGACGCCGCAATAGGAGAAAATGCCTTCGGTCACCACGGTGACCATGTCGACGCCATCGACTTCCGACGACACGATGAAGGGCGCCGGCTTGTAGTCCGGATAGGTGGTTCCGGCGCCGATCGCGGTGACGAAGATGTCTGGCTGACGGACGATCTTGCCGTCCCAGTCGCCGCTCGCCTGGAACGGCACCAGCTTGCCGCCATGCGAGACCGTGCGCTCCAGCACGACATGCGGGTCGACGCGCACCAGCGTGCCATCGTGATTGGCATAACGGTCGCACGCACCGGCCGCGCCCGGCTTGATGTAGCACATCACCGGACAGGCATCGCAGCGGATCTTGTCGCCGGCGGCGACGGTCATTGTGTCAGCCATCGTGACCAAGCCTGGACTTGTGGTGGCGGTCGATCATACTGCGCTTCCGCCTCCCCGCCTATATCGTTCGTATACGAATGATCCTGCGCGCGAGCCCGGGACCTGTCAAGCGGCCTTTGCAATCAAACGCTGCCATTCGCTTGCGCACCCTGTTCATAAAGCGTGCACTCGCTGCAGCGCGGCATGCCGCCGCTTGCACGTTTGTATACAAACGTTATCCTCATCGACGGATTTGACGCTGACGCTGCAGCGCAAACATCAGGGGAGAACCAGGGCAATGCGCCTGACCGTGAACGGCAGGAATCATGATGTCGACGCCGCTCCCGACACCGCATTGCTTTACGTGCTGCGCAACGATCTCGAATTGAACGGGCCGAAATATGGCTGCGGGCTCGGCGAGTGCGGCGCCTGCGCGGTGCTGATCGACGGCGTCGCCGCGCGCGCCTGCGTGATTCCGATCGAAGGCTGCGCGGGCCGCGACATCGTCACGCTCGAAGGTCTCGGCAGTCGCGAGCATCCCGATCCCGTGCAAGAAGCCTTCATTCGCGAACAGGCCGCGCAGTGCGGCTATTGCCTCAACGGCATGATCATCACCACCAAGGCGCTGCTGACGCGCAATCCCCATCCGTCCGAGCATGAGGTGCTGGAAGCGCTGCGCTACAATCTCTGCCGCTGCGGCGCGCATATCGAAATCATCCGCGCGGCGATGCGCGCCGCCGGCCACGTGCTCGAGGCGCGCGATTGATGGTGGACGCACAGCCTCCAGAGCATCGCATGCGCGGCTCGCTGTCGGTCGTTCGCCCCGCGGTGCTGGGCGCGGAAGGCGCGTTCGAGACCTTCGTCACCATCGCATCAGACGGTTCGGTCAATGCCTATAACGGCCATGTCGATCTCGGCACCGGCATCCGCACCGCGCTCGGGCAGATCGTCGCCGAAGAGCTCGACGTCTCCTTTGCCCGCGTGGTCGTGATCCTCGGCGACACCGCCGTGGTGCCGAACCAGGGCGCGACGATCGCGAGCGAGACCATCCAGATCACCGCCGTTCCCCTGCGCAAGGCCGCAGCCCAAGCGCGGCATTTTTTGCTCGCGCGCGCCGCCGAGCGGCTCGAACTGCCGGCCAGTGATCTCACGATCGAGGACGGCCTGATCCGCGGCCACGACAATCGCAGCGTCAGCTATGGCGAGCTGATCGCGGATGAGACCATCCGGCTCGAGCTCGCCGATGACGTTCCGGTCAAGGAAGTGGGCGCCTATTCCGTCGTCGGCAAGTCGGTGCCACGGGTCGACCTACCGGCGAAGGCCACCGGCGAGTTCGTCTACGTCCACGATGTGCGCGTGCCCGGCATGCTGCATGGCCGCGTCGTCCGCCCGCCCTACGCTGGCGTCGATGCCGGTCCATTCGTCGGCACCAGCTTGATCGCGGTCGATGAAGCCTCGGTGCGCGATATCCCCGGCATCGTTGCGGTGGTGCGGATCGGCGACTTCGTCGGCGTCGTCGCCGAGCGCGAGGAGAACGCGATCAAGGCCGCCGCACAGCTCAAGGTGAGCTGGAAGCCGGGACCAGGGCTGACCGATCTCTCCGACATCGAGCAGGCGCTGCGCGCCAATCCCTCGACGCCGCGCCAGCTGATCGACAAAGGCGATGTCGATGCCGCGATCAAGGCGGCGGCCAAGCCGATGCCGCGGACATACGTGTGGCCCTACCAGATGCACGGCTCGATCGGCCCGTCCTGCGCAGTCGCCGACTACAGCGAGAGCGCGATCCGGGTGTGGTCCGGCACGCAGAACCCGCACATCCTGCGCGGCGATCTGGCGCTGTTGATCCAGCGGCCGGAATCCGAGATCGACATCGTCAGGATGGAGGCCGCCGGCTGCTACGGCCGCAACTGCGCCGATGACGTTTCCGCCGATGCGCTATTGCTGTCGCGCGCGGTCGGCCGCCCGGTGCGCGTGCAGCTCACCCGCGAGCAGGAGCACGCCTGGGAGCCGAAGGGCACCGCGCAGCTGATGGACGTCAATGGCGGGCTCAATACCGACGGCAGCGTCGCCGGCTACGACTTCGTCACGCGCTATCCGTCGAACGGCGCGCCGACCTTGGCGCTGCTGCTCACCGGGCGGATCGCACCCGAAGCGGCCGTGTTCGAGATGGGCGACCGCACCGCGATCCCGCCCTACGACTACGAGAACATGCGCGTGGTCGCCAACGACATGCCGCCGATCGTGCGGGCCTCATGGCTTCGCGGCGTCTCGGCGCTGCCCAATACGTTCGCGCATGAATCCTATATCGACGAGCTTGCCGCCGAGGCCGAGGTCGACCCGATCGAATATCGGCTGCGCTACCTGAAGGACAAGCGCGCGATCGATCTCGTCAACGCGGTCGCCGAGCGCGCCGGCTGGATGCCGCGCCCGGTGCGACAAGAGCCCGAGGCCGAGGGCGATATCGTCCGCGGCCGCGGCTTTGCCTATGCGCTCTACGTGCACAGCAAGTTTCCGGGCTACGGCGCCGCGTGGTCGGCCTGGATCGCCGACGTCGCCGTCAACAAGGCGACCGGCGATGTCAGCGTGACCCGCGTCGTCGCCGGCCAGGATTCCGGATTGATGATCAATCCGGAGGGCGTGCGGCACCAGATCGAAGGCAACGTGATCCAGTCGACCAGCCGCGCGCTGATGGAGGAAGTCTCGTTCGAGCGTGGCGCAGTGACGGCGCGGGAATGGGGCGCCTACCCGATCATCAAATTCCCCGATCTGCCTGAGATCGATGTGCTGATGCTGCCGCGGCAGGACCAGCCGCCGCTCGGCGTCGGCGAGTCCGCTTCGGTGCCGAGCGCGGCCGCGATCGCCAATGCGATCTATGATGCCACCGGCGTACGTTTTCGCGAGCCGCCGTTCACGCCAGAACGTATTTTGAAGGGCTTGCGAGGCGAGCAACCCGCCGCGCCCGCGGCACTCCCCTCACCAGCGCCGCCGGCCGACTTCAGCAGATGGCAGAATCCGTTTGCCAAGCGCGGCGGGGTGCTCGCCGGCATTGCCGCGCTCTGCGCCGCGGCGATCGGAATCGGCGCGGCGGTGCTGCCCTGGCGCGCGATCGCGCCGATCGCCCGGCCCGATGCGGCGGTCTATTCCGCAGCGACGATCGCCCGTGGCAGGGAGCTCGCGGCGCTCGGCGCGTGCGCGGTCTGCCATACGTCGGAGCACGGCATCGCGAACGCCGGCGGACGGCCGCTCGAGACGCCGTTCGGCACGATCTACACCACCAACATCACGCCCGACGTCAACACCGGGATCGGCGCCTGGTCCTATCCCGCGTTCGAGCGCGCGATGCGCGAAGGCATTCATCGCGACGGGCGGCATCTCTATCCGGCGTTTCCGTACACGCATTTTGCGAAGACCAGTGATGCCGACCTGCAAGCGCTCTACGCCTATCTGATGGCGCAGGCGCCGGTGCGCGCCGAGACACCGGCGAACGCGCTGGCCTTTCCGTTCAACCTGCGACCGCTGCTTGCCGGCTGGAATGCGCTGTTCCACCAGCCGAACGCGTTCCAGCCCGATCCATCGAAGTCCGACATATGGAATCGCGGCGCCTACCTGATCGAGGGTCTCGGCCACTGCGGCGCGTGCCACTCGCCGCGCAATGCGCTCGGCGCCGAACGGCAAGCGGCCTATCTCGCCGGCGGCTTCGCCGAGGGCTGGGAAGCGCCGGCGCTGACGTCGCTGTCGAAGGCGCCGATCCCCTGGAGCGAGGACGAGCTGTACGCCTATTTGCGCACCGGCGAGTCCCGCCTGCACGGCGTCGCCGCCGGGCCGATGGCGCCCGTCGTGCAGGAGCTCGCCGCGCTGCCCGACCAGGACATCCGCGCAATGGCGGTCTACCTCGCCTCGTTCAACGCGATCACCGACCGGCCGGCGCACGATGCCCTTGCCGCAAAGCTCGAAGCCGGCACCGTTGTGACCACGGCTGCCTCGACAGGTGCCCGGATCTACCAGGGCGCCTGCGCGGTCTGCCATGAGGTCGGCGGCCCGCCGCTGTTCGGCAGCCGGCCGTCGCTGGCGCTGAACAGCAATCTGCACAGCGACGTGCCAGACAATCTGATCCAGGTGATCCTGCACGGCATCGCCAAGCCGGCGGTGACCGATCTGGGCTACATGCCGGCCTTCAAGGACAGCATGAGCGACGGCCAGGTCGCCGAGCTCGCCTCCTTCCTGCGGCAGCAATTCGCCCCCGGAAAGCCGGCCTGGACCGATGTCGCCGCCACGGTCGGCCGTATACGGCAGAC
Source organism: Bradyrhizobium sp. Pha-3 (assembly GCF_042258615.1). GTDB lineage: Bacteria > Pseudomonadota > Alphaproteobacteria > Rhizobiales > Xanthobacteraceae > Bradyrhizobium. Next base: position 6,819,755 of record NZ_CP170152.1, read on the forward strand.
CATAGCGCGCTGACCTGCCATGTTCCGCCCGATACCCACTGGGCGGGCGGCGCGGGGCAGGCTAAGGTTCCCGCATGACCGTGACAGATATCGCGACCCGGACCTACAACCACGGCTGGCGGCTCGACCCGATCGTGCGCAGCCTGCTGGACACCGATTTCTACAAGCTGTTGATGCAGCAGATGATCCGGGAAAGCTATCCGGACACGCGCACGACCTTTTCGGTGATCAACCGGTCGACCCATATCCGGCTTGCCGAGGTCATCGACGAGGGCGAGCTGCGCGCCCAGCTCGACCATGCCCGCACCATCCGCTTCACCAAGAAGGAACTGATCTGGCTCGCCGGCAACACGTTCTACGGCAAGACCCAGATGTTCTCGCCCGACTTCATCAACTGGCTCTCGACCTTCCGCCTGCCCGAATACGAGCTGCACAAGGTCGACGGCCAGTATGAGCTGCATTTCCACGGGCCGTGGACCCATACCACGATGTGGGAGATTCCGGCGCTCGCGATCCTCAACGAGCTGCGCTCGCGCGCCGCGACCAAGACCTACGGCCGCTTCGCGCTCGACGTGCTTTACGCCCGCGCCAAGGCCAAGCTGTGGGCCAAGGTCGAGCGGCTGCGCAAGCTGGACGGCTTGCGGCTGTCCGATTTCGGCACCCGCCGCCGCCACGGCTTCCTGTGGCAGCGCTGGTGCGTCGAGGCGGTGAAGGAAGGCCTCGGCCCGTCCTTCACCGGAACGTCGAACGTGCTGCTCGCGATGGACAACGACCTCGAGGCGATCGGCACCAACGCACATGAGCTGCCGATGGTGGCTGCCGCGCTCGCCAACGACGACCAGGAGCTGCGCTGGGCGCCCTATCGCATCCTCGACCAATGGCGCCACGCCTATGGCGGCAACCTCCTGATCGCCCTGCCCGATGCGTTCGGCACCAAGCCGTTCCTGCGCGACGCGCCGGACTGGGTCGCCGACTGGACCGGCTTTCGTCCCGACAGCGCGCCGCCGATCACCGCCGGCGAAGAGATCATCAAGTGGTGGAAGCAGAAGGGCCGCGATCCCAAGGAGAAGCTGCTGGTATTCTCCGACGCGATGGATGTCGGCTCGATCGAGGAGACGTTCCATCACTTCAAGGGCCGCGTGCGCGTCAGCTTCGGCTGGGGCACCAACCTCACCAATGATTTCGTCGGCTGCGCGCCCGACGGCACCGCCGAGCTCGATCCGATCTCGATCGTCTGCAAGGTGACGTCGGTCGACGGGCGCCCGGCCGTCAAACTCTCCGACAATCCGGAGAAGGCGACCGGCATCCCGTCCGAAGTCGAGCGCTATCTGCGCGTGTTCGGCAATGTCGGCCGCGTTCGCACCGCAGTTCACGTCTAAACCAACGCAACGATCACTCCCATCGACTGACCTGACGAGCTCCGCATGCCCGCACCCAAGCCGCCTGCCTTCGAAACCTTGAGCCTGCACGCCGGCCAGCGCCCCGATCCCGCAACCGGCGCGCGCGCGGTGCCGATCTATCAGACCACGTCCTACGTCTTCCAGGACGCCGATCATGCCGCGGCGCTGTTCAACCTGGAGCGTGCCGGCCACATCTATACGCGCATCTCCAATCCGACGACTGCGGTCCTGGAGGAACGGATCGCCGCGCTCGAATGCGGTGTCGGCGCGATCTGCACCGCGAGCGGCATGGCCGCGATGCATCTCGCCATCGCGACGCTGCTCAATGCCGGCGACCACATCGTCGCCTCCGCCTCGCTCTATGGCGGCACCATCAACCTGCTGGCGCACACGCTGCCGCGCTTCGGCATCACCACGACCTTCGTGAAGCCCCGCGCGCTGGACGAATTCCGTGCCGCGATCAAGCCGAACACGCGGCTCGTGATCGGCGAGACCATTGGCAATCCCGGCCTCGAAGTGCTCGATATCCCCGCGGTGGCTGGAATCGCGCATGATGCGAAGATTCCGCTGCTGATCGACAACACCTTCGCGACGCCCTATCTGAGCCAGCCGATCGAGCTCGGCGCCGACATCACGATGAACTCGGCGACCAAGTGGATGGGCGGCCACGGCATCGCGATCGGCGGCGTCATCGTCGACGGCGGCCGGTTCGACTGGCGCGCCTCCGGCAAATTCCCGCAGCTCACCGAGCCCTATGCCGGCTATCACGGCATCGTCTTCGACGAGCAGTTCGGCAAGGCCGCCTTCATCATGCGCGCCCGCACCGAGGGCCTGCGCGATTTCGGCGCCTGCCTGTCGCCGACCAATGCCTTCCAGCTGCTGCAGGGCATCGAGACGCTCGGCGTCCGCATGGACCGCCACGTCGGCAACACCCATGCGGTGCTGGATTTCCTCACCGCGAACAAGGCGGTCGACTGGGCGCTGCATCCGTCGCTGGAGACGCATCCGGACTACGCGCTGGCGAAGAAGCTGTTGCCGCGCGGCGCCGGCTCGATCGTCAGCTTCGGCATCAAGGGCGGCCGCGCCGCCGGCAAGAAGTTCATCGAGCAGCTGAAGCTGATCAGTCATCTCGCCAATGTCGGCGACGCCAAGACGCTGGTGATCCATCCGGCCAGCACCACCCACCAGCAGATGGACGCCGAGCAGCTCAAGGCCGCCGGCATCGGCGAGGAGCTGGTGCGGTTGTCGGTCGGCATCGAGACTGCGCAGGACATCATCGACGATCTCGGCCAGGCGCTGCGCGCCTCGCAAAGGACTTAGGGCCATGCAGCTTTCCGTCAACGGGTCAGACACCTTCATCGCGACCGGCGGCGAGCCGTTCGATGCATCGCTGCCGGCGGTGGTGATGATCCACGGCGCCGGCTTCGATTCTTCGACCTGGGCGCTGCACAGCCGCTGGTTCGCCCATCACGGCTATTCCGTGCTCGCGCCGGATCTGCCGGGCCACGGCCGCTCCGCCGGCAAGCCGCTGCCGACCATTGCCGAGATGGCCGACTGGATCGCCGCGCTGATTACTGCTGCAGGCGCAGCGAAGGCCCGGCTGATCGGCCATTCGATGGGCTCGCTGATCGCGATCGAAACCTCGGCACGGCATCCCGACAAGGTCTCGGGCCTCGCGCTGATCGGCACCGCCGCGACCATGACGGTCGGTCCCGATCTGTTGAAGGCCGCCGAGGCCAATGACGTCGCCGCGATCGATATGGTTTCGATCTGGGGCCTCGGCTTCAAGGCCGAGCTCGGCGGCAGCCTCGCGCCCGGCCTCTGGATGCACCAGGGCGCACAGCGGGTGCTGCAGGAGGCGAAGCCCGGTGTGCTGTACAACGACCTCAACGCCTGCAACGCCTACCAGAACGCGCTGACCGCGGCGGCCGCGGTCAAGGTGCCCGCAACCTTCGTGCTCGGCGAGCGCGACATGATGACCCCCGCCAAGGCCGGCAAGGCGCTTGCCGCCGCAACGCCGAACGCTCGCACCGTGGTGCTACCGGGTGCCGGCCACATGATGATGGTCGAGCAGCCCGACGAACTGCTGGCGGCGTTGCAGTAGCCCCCAAAATATCGAAAACAACCCCATGCAAAGTAGCAGGGCGTCCGCCGGCGCTCGGACAAGCAACTTGACGCGTCGGGCAACTCAACAGTATATTCTATTATTCCGAACTTTGGCGGACGCGCCTGCGCAACGTCAACTTGACCGCACTAGACACATGCGGCGTGCCCGCGCGTGTCGTACGGCCCGCCTCAGCGAGGGCAGCAGAGGTTTCCCGCAGGAGCCGCTTGCCACGCTTCGGCCTCGCGCGCCCAAGCCTGCGGGCCATTTCCACGTCTTAGGCTTCTTGCTTGGCCATGGAGTTGCGACCTTCCACCTTCATGCGGGTGCGCCGCTTGCGGTCCCGAGCGCAATTGAGCTTTGCCACCAGCATAGCCTTCTCAAACTCAGAAGATGGCATCGAGAACCTGCTTGATGATACGAGACGACGACGTGCCGTTCGCGATCCAAAGCGGCGCTTCCTTGTCGTCTGCGAGGGCAAGAATTCAGAGCCAGCGTACTTGCGGGCACTCGCACGCTGGGCGGACATCATCATTGATGTAATTGCGGCCGCTGGTACGCCGGAAGTCATTGCCAAAAAAGCCATCGAAGAGGCGACGTCTCGCGGCGTGATCGGACGCCGAAGAGCAAAGTTGCTTTGGTATGAGCGCACCGATGAGGTGTGGGCTGTATTCGATCGTGACGAGCATAAATATTACGAAGAAGCCTTACGGCTCTGTGAGCAAAATGGCATAGGCATTGGGCGATCAAACCCGTGCTTTGAAGTATGGATAGTCCTCCATTTCGAAGATTTTCATAGGCCGGATGACCGCGACAAAGTATTTGATCATCTATGCAACCTCTGTCCTGGGTATGAGGAGGGCAAGGGCAAGAAAGTTGATTTTGACGAACTCCTCAAAAATCTGAATGCTGCAGAGGAGCGCGCTGAGGCGCAATTAGCTGCTCGCAGCAACGAGGGAAGCGAACACAACCCACCGTCAACCACCTTTTTCATGCTGACGCGCAGCGTACGGAGAAAGACCAAGTAGGCGTTTGAACGTTGGGGCAAGCTAGAACCGCCCGGTACAGCGCTCTTCTAAACAGGGAGAGCCCCGGAGGGGGGTGTCTGCCAGCTGTTGGTTTGTCGTTCGTAGCGCTAACATCCCAACAGCTTGCCGGTGGCGCTAAACAGGGAAGGCCCGAGGAACTGCTGGCGGAACTGCAGTAGCAACGTCTGATGTCCTCTTCCCTTCTCCCCTTGTGGGAGAAGGTGGCGCGAAGCGCCGGATGAGGGGTCTCTATCCGCGGAGACAGACCCCTCAGCCAGCTCCGATGCTTTCGCATTCCAAGTGCCCTTTGCAGCCACTACTGCTGGCGACGTTGGAGAACCCAAAATATCGAAAACAACCCCATGCAAAGTAGCAGGGCGGTCGCCGGCACACGGACAAGCAACTTGACGTGTCGGGCAAATCAGCGATATCTTCTATTATTCCGAAGTCACGCGAGCACCTACGCAACAGCGTAGTCAAGAGCGAATTAGCTTGCCTTGCTTTGAGTCCTTTTGCACTCTCAGGTTAGGAGGCCGATGCATGAAGATGAAGATTATAACCATCGTGTGCGCTTTCGGAGTGGCCCTGGTGCTGTGTAACCTCGGGACGTCCGCTGCTGAAGCCCGGACGCGAAAGGCACAAGTCGTTCATGAACGAACGAGGGTCGTTATCCCGACGCCGGTGATAAGGCCGACTCCGTGGGATTATTATCTTGTTCCACGTTATCGCTATCGCCCTGAAGACGACCGGGTCGATCCATACGGGCCGCCGGTAGTGTCGTCTTGGTACCTCTATGAGGGGTGGCGGTGGCCGTACTGGTGGTGAACAGCGATCAGGCCGAACAGAGAACAAGACGACGAACTGCTGACGGCGCTGCGGTAGGGTGTGTGGCTCACGAGCGGCACCAAATACTCAGTGTCGTCCCGGCGAAAGCCGGGATCCATAACCACTGAAAGCCATTGTTACGCAACGCTGGGGCCACAGCCTTTCTCAACAATCCAACCCTGTGGTTATGGGTCCCGGCTCCCGTGCGCAATTGCGCACTAGGCCGGGACGACATCGGGTATGTTGCACCGCTTTCAGCCCATCATCCTAAAGGAGCGCGGAACGCGCGCCTCACCATGAGGGGCTGATATCAGCGTGCGCCCCTCACTGCTTCGCGGGCTTCCTCCCGATCGGGTGGATGTCGATCGCACGCAGCCGGCCGAGGCGGAGCACGTCCATCGACAGGGTCCGGTCGATCCGGCTGTGATCGAGCGCGCGGATCAAATCGTCGACACCGTGGATCTCGACGCCGTCGAGCTTGATCACCACATCGCCCGGCAGCAGTGCCGCGCGCGCGGCCGGACTGTCCGGCTCGATCTGCATCAAGAGCGCACCCATCTTGTTCTCGACGCCGGCCAGCACCGCATGCCGCCGCGGCACCGGCGCGGTTTGTCCGGCGACGCCGATATAGGCGCGGCGGACATAACCGTGGCGGATGATCTCCGACAGCACGAACTGCGCGGTATTGCTGGCGACCGCAAAGCAGATGCCCTGCGCGCCGTTGATGATCGCCGTATTGATGCCGATCACCTCGCCCTTCGACGACACCAGCGGCCCGCCGGAATTGCCGGGATTGAGCGCGGCGTCGGTCTGGATCACGTCCTCGATGGTCCGCCCGCTGACCGAGCGGATCGAGCGGCCGAGCGCCGACACCACGCCGGCGGTGACCGTCGATTCAAAGCCGAGCGGATTGCCGATCGCAACCACGAGCTGGCCGCGCCGCAAGGTCTTGGAGTTGCCGAGCGAAGCGTAGGCCAGATCGCGCGCGCCGTCGGCCCGCAGCAGCGCGAGATCGGTGTCGGGGTCGACGCCGAGCACATGGGCGTCGGTGACGAAACCTTCGGTGTCGCGCAGGCGGATCTCCTTCGACGATCCGACCACGTGGCTGTTGGTCAGCACGAACCCGTCGGGCGAGATCACGATGCCCGAGCCAAGCCCGCCGCGCTCGCGCGCATTGCGCACCTTCGGCCCGGTTTCGACGCGGACAACGGCGGGGCCGACGCGGTCGGTGACGTCGATCACGGCATTGGAATAGGCGTCGAGCAAGGCCCGGTCATCGACCTGGGCATCGACTTGAGCAGCGTCAGCCGCCCGCGATGACGACGTGTCAGCGGCGGCATCTGAGGTAAAATCCAACATGGCGAGAGTCCTTTGGTCCCCTCAGATGGTGACCTGCTCCCGTCGCCGCAAGTGGTTACGCCGACCGCCTGCCCGACCGGCTAAAGCGGGATGAGTTTTGGTTGAATCGGCTTGGCGCGGTCTCGGTTCACCTCTCCCCGTCGGGGAGAGGTCGGATTGCGAAGCAATCCGGGTGAGGGCTCTTGCTCCTCGATAGACCGTAACCCCTCACCCGATTTGCTGCGCAAATCGACCTCTCCCAAGGGAGAGGTGAACCCTCGACGCCGTTCCAGCTCAACCTAATCTCATCAGGCTTTAGGTCGCCCGCCGCAGCGTGCCGCCGCGTACCTTGACCGGATCGAGCAACGACCAGTCGCCGTCCGGCAGCACGTGGCCCTTGGGGAACGGCGCGCGCAGCTCGAGCCCGAGCGAGCGCAGCACGCGGTCGTCGCGGTAGTAGCATTGCAGCACGACGCGGACGAGCGTGGCCGCGGCGGCGCCGCCATGGCTACGAAACTCCAGCGCCACCGCATCGCGCCTGGCCTCGTCGAGCTCGGCGAGCGGCTTGCCGGCGAGATCAGCCAGATGATCGAGCGCCTGCGCGACCAGCGCGGTGTCGTGGCCGAGCGTAGCCAGCATGTCGGCCTGGATCGCGGGATCATCCGCTCCCGGCACCTTGTACTCGGCGCTTTCGGGGACGATCATCGCAGCGACAGTGCGGAGATCGGCGCGCTGGGCTGCGGTCAGTTGGTTGCTATCGGACATCTCGGTCTCTGGCGGTCTCAGTCGAACAGGTTGGCGAGGCGCTGCTTCATCTGGTCGGCGATGTAGAGCGCGAGGGCCTGGATGGTGGAGGTCGGGTTCACGCCACCCGAGGTGACGAAGATGCTGCCGTCGACGATGAACAGGTTCTTCACGTCGTGCGAGCGGCCCCATTCGTTGACCACGGAGCGCGCCGGATCGGTCCCGATCCGCGCGGTGCCGAGCAGATGCCAACCACCCCACGGGATCGGATCGTTGATGCAAATGTCGGTGGCGCCCGCGGCCTCGAGAATCTCCCGGCCGCGCGCCAGGCCGTGGTCCATCATCTTCCGGCTGTTGGCGCTGATCGTGTAGTCGATCTTCGGCGCCGGGATGCCGTGGCCATCCTTCAGGACCGGATCGAGCGTGACGCGGTTATGCTCCTCGGGCAGATCCTCGCAGATCGCCGACACCGCGAGGCGATGGCCGTTGAGCTTGCGGAACACGCGGTGATGATCCTTGCCCCAGGGCAGGATGCCCTTCTGCTCGCTCGCGACCGCCTCGAATACCGGCCCGGCGCCGCGGCCGAACTGGATGCCGTAGCCGCGGACGAAGCCGCGCGACAGATCCGTGTCGTAGAACTCCTTGCTCCACAGGCAGGTCGGCGGCGCGCGGTTGCTGTCCGTCGGCTCCTTCACGAAGCCGTAGACCTGCGCGTAGGGGTGGAACATCAAATTCCTGCCGACCAGGCCCGACGAATTGGCAAGGCCGTTCGGGAATTTTCCCGACACCGAGTTGAGCAGCAGCCGCGGGGTGCCGACGCCGTTGCAGGCGATGATGACGACCTCGGCCGGCTGGAATTGCTCGACGCCGTCCTTGTCGTAGTAGACGACGCCGGAGGCCATGCCGTGCTCGTTGGTCAGGATCTCGCGCACCCGGCAATGGGTCTTGAGCTCGACCCCGGCGCGGATCGCGTGCGGCCAGTAGGTGATGTCGGTCGACGCCTTGGCGCCCTGGGCACAGGCCGGCGTGCAGTGGCCGAGATTGATGCAGCGCGCCCTGCCCTCGTAATCCATCGTCGCGACTGTCGTGTCCGACGGCCACCAGTGCCAGCCGAGCTTGTTCATCGCCTTGCCGATCAACGGGCCGGACAGCCCGAGCGGCTGCTGCGGCATCGGCGGATGGCTGAGCGGCGACAGCGGATCGCCCGACAGGCCCGAGACGCCCATCATGCGATCGTTCTCCTCGAAGAACGGGGTCAGCACGTCGTAGTCGATCGGCCAGTCGTCGGCGACGCCGTCGAGCGTCTTCACCTTGAAGTCGGAGGGATGCAGCCGCGGCCAATGCGCGGTGTACATCACGGTCGAGCCGCCGACGGCATTGAAGTTGACGACCTTGATCGGTGAATTGTCGTCGTTGATCGGGTAGTCCTCGGGCCGCTTGCGGACATTCGGGCTGGACGACCACTCGCCGTAGAATTTCGCCTCCCAATCGCGCCCGGTGCTCGGATATTCGGCAGGATTCATCCAGCCGCCCTGATCGAGGCAGAGGATATGCATCTTGGTGTCGGCGAGGCTCCAGGCCACCGCGGCGCCGGAGGCGCCGGCGCCGATGATCAGGACGTCAACGGGATCGTTCTTCATTCTTATTTCCTGGCGATTCTCCCGTCATTGCGAGCGAAGCGAAGCAATCCATCCTTCCCGCGTTGCGAGGTGGATTGCTTCGTCGCTTCGCTCCTCGCAATGACGGCGTGGGCTGGCTCAATTGACGATTCTCACCGGCAAGCTTCGTATACCGCGGATGAAATTGGAATAGAGCCTTTGCGGCGGGCCCATCAGCTCAAAACGCAGATCGCGCGCCAACACCTCCTCCCAGAGGATGCGCAATTGCTGCTCGGCGAGGCGGTCGCCGACGCAGCGGTGGATGCCGGCGCCGAAAGCGAGATGCTGGCGCGGCTTGGCGCGGTCGATGATGAATTCATCGGCACGCTCGATCTTGTCCTCGTCGCGATTGCCGGAGATGTACCACATCACCACCTTGTCGCCCTTCTTGATCCGGCGGCCGGCGAGCTCGACATCGTTGCGCGCGGTGCGGCGCATGTGCAGCACCGGCGTGTGGTAGCGGATTGTCTCAGAGACCAGGTTCGGGATCAGCTCGCGCCGGGCGCGAACCAGCTCGAACTGCTCCGGATTCTCGCACAGCGCCATCAGCCCGGCCGACATCGAATTTCGCGTGGTGTCGTTGCCGCCGACGATCAAAAGCCCGATCGTGCCGATGAACTCGCGCGGCTCCAGATTCCGCGTCGCTTCCGAATGCGCCAGCATCGAGATCAGATCGAAAGTCGGGGGCGCATCGATCCGCGCATCCCACAGCTTGCGGAAATATTCTCCCATCTTGACCAGTTCGGCGGTGCGTTCAGCCTCCGAATGCACGACGGCGTCGGGGGACTCGATGTTGGCGATCGCGACATCCGACCACCAGGTCAGCTTGGCGCGGTCCTCAGCGGGAAAATCGAACAGCGTCGCCAGCATCATGTTGGTGAGATCGACCGAGACCCGCTCGGCCCAGTCGAAGGTCTCGTTGCGCGGCAGCGCGTCGAGCACGGCCGAGGTGCGTTTACGGATCAGCGCATCGAAATTGGCGAGGTTCGACGGCGCCACGATCGGCGCGACCGTGCGGCGCTGCGCGGTGTGGCCGGGCGGGTCCATGCGGATGAAACTTGGCCGCTCCTGCCCCTTCGGCTGGTCAGCGACCTGGATACCGCCGAGCTCGGAGGCCGACGAATAGTTCTGGTGATCCAGCTCGACCGCAAAGATGTCGTCGTAGCGCGTCACCGACCAGTACGGACCGTAGGCCGAGGCCTCGCAATAATGTACCGGATCGTCGCGGCGAAGCTGCGCGAACAGCGGCCGCCAGGTGTCATCCTGATAAAGCCGGGGGTTGCTGACGTCTGTTGACGTCGGCCTGCGCAGCGCCTCTCCCATCGCTTCACTCCCGCTGGTTCCGTCGCCGCTTGGCGGGCGATCGTCCTTGTCGGGCCGACGATAGAGGAAATCCCGCGGCTGAGTAAAGCCGCGGAACGGACCGTCCGCCGCGCGGAATGCGCGCAGGCTGGCGCACCCCGGCAAATCGCGATGGCTGCCCCGCTGTTCGATGTTTGTCGGCAGCGGTCAGACCGGTTAGCCTTGCCGGCAATCAACCGATCAGGGAGCGACGAGTGGCCGCAACGCGCCAGGACAACAGCCACGAGAAGGCTGCGCTGGACTACGACGTCATCATCATCGGCGCCGGCCTGTCCGGCATGTATCAGCTCTACCGGCTGCGCGAGCTCGGCCTCTCGGCGCGCGTGTTCGAGGCCGGCACCGGCGTCGGCGGCACCTGGTACTGGAATCGCTATCCCGGCGCGCGCTTCGATTCCGAAAGCTACTCCTACGGCTACTCGTTCTCGAAGGAGCTGCTCGAGGAATGGGAATGGTCCGAGCATTTCGCCGGCCAGCCCGAGACCCTGCGCTACTGCAACTACGTCGCCGACAAGTTCGATCTGCGCCGCGACATCCAGTTCGAGAGCCGCGTCACATCCGCGATCTACCAGGACGATACGCGGAGCTGGCAGATCACGCTGGAGAACGGCACCCGACACAGCTGCCGCTTCCTGATCACCGCGATCGGCCCGCTGTCGACACCGACCCTGCCGCGCATCGAGGGGCGTGACGATTTCAAGGGGCAATCGTTCCACACCGCGCGCTGGCCGAAGCAGAAGGTGGATTTCACCGGCAAGCGCGTTGCCGTGATCGGCACCGGCGCGACCGGCATCCAGACCATCCAGACCATCGCCGGAGAGGTCGGCCACCTCACCGTGTTCCAACGCACCGCCAATTGGGCGGCGCCGCTGCACAACGGCAAGATCGACGCCGGGACGCAAGCCAGGATCAAGGCCGGCTATCCGGAGATTTTTGCGCGCTGCAAGGAGACCTTCGCCTGCTTCGTGCATACGCCCGATCCGCGCGGCGCGTTCGAAGTCAGCGACGCCGAGCGCGAGGCGTTCTACGAAAAACTCTATGGCGAGCGCGGCTTCGGCATCTGGCAGGGCAACTTCAAGGACATCCTGATCGACCGCAAGGCGAATGCGACGATCAGCGATTTCGTCGCGCGCAAGATCCGCGAGCGCGTGAAGAACCAGGCGGTCGCCGAGAAGCTGATCCCGAAGAATCACGGCTTCGGCACACGGCGGCTGCCGCTCGAGACCTTCTATTACGAGGTCTACAACCGCGACAATGTCGAGCTTGTCGACCTGAAGCAGACGCCGATCGAGCGGGTCACGGCGGAGGGCATTCGTACCACCGACAAGGACTACGCCTTCGATATCATCATCTACGCCACCGGCTTCGATGCCATCACCGGCAGCTTCGACAAGATCGATTTTCGCGGCGCGCACGGCGCGCGGCTAAAGCAGAAATGGACGCACGGCCCGGAAACCTATCTCGGGCTGATGGTCGACGGCTTCCCCAACATGATGATGCTGATGGGCCCGCACACCGCGCTCGGCAACATCCCGCGCAGCATCGAATACAGCGTCGACTGGGTCACCAGCCTGATCCGCTTTGCGAAGGCCAACGGTCTGACCTTCCTCGACGCCACGCCCGAAGGCGCCGCCGGCTGGACCGACCATGTCAAGGCGCTCGGGGTCGGCCTGCTCTCCAACGAGGTCGATTCCTGGATGACCGGCATCAACCGCAACGTCGAAGGCAAGCAGACCCGCATCGTCGCCCGCTACAGCGGCAGCGCGCCGGCCTATCGGGCGCGGTGCGACGAGGTGGCGGCGCAGGGGTATGCGGAGTTGAGGTTGGAGTAGCGCGCGTATTGAGGTGAAGCGCAAGCCACACCCACCGCCGTCGTCCCGGCGAAAGCCGGGATCCATAACCACCGCATCCAGTGATGAACGGGATCGTGGCCCCAGCACCGTGCAACAAATCAATATTTGGGGTAATGGGTCCTGGCTTTCGCCAGGACGACATCGGTGGATGGTTCCCGATTCAAGATGTCAAAGATGCGGTGTCATCACCCGCGAAAGCGGGTGATCCAGTATTCCAGAGACAGGGGTTATCGAGCCGATGGGCCGCGGCGTACTGGATCGCCCGGTCAAGCCGGGCGATGACAGTTGGGGTAAGAACGCAGCCCCGCCTTCACTACCACGCATCGATGCACGGCCGCTTGCGGTGCGTCCGCGGCTCTGCCTTCGGTACCGAGCGCAGGCCGGCCATGATCCAATGCCGGGTGTCGGCGGGGTCGATCACCTCGTCGATCTCGAGCACCGAGGCGATCGAGACTGCCTTGCCGTTGGCGTAGAGCTCGGCGACCTTGGTCTGGAAATACTTCTCGCGCTCGAGGGGGTCCTCGATCGCCTCCATCTCCTTGCGGAAGCCGAGGCGGACATAGCCCTCGAGCCCCATGCCGCCGAATTCGCCGGTCGGCCACGCCACCGTGAAGAACGAGGCGTGGAAGCCGCCGCCGATCATCGATTGGGCGCCGAGACCGTAGCCCTTGCGCAGCACGATTCCGAACAGCGGCACCGTGATGCTCGCGCCGGTGACGAACATCCGCGCGACATGGCGCACGATCGCGGTCTTCTCGGCCTCGGGGCCGACCATGAAGCCCGGCGTGTCGCACAGCGAGACGATCGGGATGTCGAAGGCATCGCACAGCTGCATGAAGCGCGCGGCCTTGTCGCCGGCCGCAGCGTCGATCGCGCCGCCGAGATGCTTCGGATTGTTGGCGATCAGGCCGAACGGCTTGCCCTCGATGCGGATGAAGGCCGTGATCATGCCGACGCCGAAATCGCGCCGGATCTCCAGCACCGACCCCTCGTCGGCCATCAAGTCGATCACGTTGCGGATGTCATACACCCGCAGGCGATTTTCCGGGATCGCCCGGCGCAGCAGCCGCTGGTCCGGCGCCTTCCAGTCCTGCACCGCGCCCTGGAAATAAGACAGGTATTTCTGCGCGACCGTCGTCGCCTCTTCCTCGTCCTCGACCAGGATGTCGATCACGCCGTTCGGCGATTGGAACGAGACCGGACCGACCTCGGCCGGATGGTAGACGCCGAGCCCGCCGCCCTCGATCATGGCGGGACCGCCCATGCCGATCGAGGCGTTTTTGGTCGCGATGATGACGTCGCAGACGCCGAGCATCGCGGCGTTGCCGGCGAAGCAATAGCCCGAAACCACACCGACCACGGGCACGAGCCCCGACAGCTTGGCAAACTGCACGAACGACGGCCCGTCGAGGCCGGTCATGCCGAGCCGGTCGGTATCGCCGGGGCGGCCACCGCCGCCCTCGGCATAGAACACCAGCGGCATGCGCCACTGCTCGGCAAGGCCGAGCATGCGGTCGATCTTCTTGTGGTTCATATGGCCCTGGGTGCCGGCGAGCACGGTGTAGTCGTAGGAGATCACCATGCAGCGCGCGCCATCGGCGCCGAAATCCTTCGCGTTGACGGTGGCAACGCCTGCGATCAGGCCGTCGGCCGGCGTGTTCTTGATGAGGTCCTCGACCTTGCGGCGGCGGCGCTGTGCCGCGATCGCGAGCGAGCCATATTCGACGAACGAGCCCTCATCGACCAGCTGCGCGATGTTCTCGCGCGCGGTGCGCTGGTTGGTCTTGCGGCGGCGCTCGACCGAGGCCGGACGGTTCTCGTCCAGCGTGATCGCCTTGCGCACGATCAGCTCGCCGAGGTCAGGACGGATGTGATCGAGATCGATCGTCGCCGCTTCTTCCGCGGCGTGACCGTCGACCTCGGCGGGTTCGAGGAACAGGATCGGCTCGCCATGCATCAGGGTGACGCCGGGACCGCCCGCGATCTTCGTCACCCGGCCGCCATGCGGCGCCGTGACGAGATGCTCCATCTTCATCGATTCCAGCACCGCAATCTGCTGGCCGGGACGGACCAGATCGCCTTCCGCGACCTCGATCGCCACGATGGTGCCCTGCAACGGCGCAGGCACCGGCAGCGATCCTTCGGGCGCCGCCTCGGTGGCGGCGACCTTGGTCGTCGCCGCTTCGCCCACCTCGAGCAGCGGTGCGGCATGCTCCTTCGCGGCCCCGACCAGCGCCGCCACGTGGGTATCGATGAAGTTGGTACTGATCTTGTTCCGAGCAAAGCTCTGGTGCGCCAGGATCGCGCCGAGGAACGGGATGTTGGTGGCGACGCCGCCGATGCGGAATTCACGCAAGGTGCGCGATGCCTTGTGCACCACGTCGGTCCATTTCGGGCTCGGCGAATGCACGATGACCTTGGCCAACAGCGAGTCGAACGCCGCGCTGGTCCGGTAGCCGGAATAGCCGAACGTATCGACGCGGACGCCGGGGCCGGACGGCAGGTCGAACACACTGAGCGTGCCGCCGGTCGGCTTTGTGATGCCCTTCTCGTCCATCACCTCCATGTTGACGCGGAGCTGCATGGCATAGCCGCGCGGCAGCGGCACGGCTGATTGCGCCAGCCCGAGCGAAGCCAGCGTGGCACCGGCGGCGACCGCGAGCTGCGACCGCACGAGGTCGATGCCAAGCACCGCCTCGGTGACGGTGTGTTCGACCTGCAGCCGCGGATTGGCCTCGATGAAGGCGAAAGCGCCCTCGCCTTCTCCCGCTTCGTCATCCACCAGGAATTCGAAGGTGCCGAGGCTGTCGTAGCGCGCGGCGGAGGCGAGCTGCTTTGCCGCCTCGATGATGCGCGCGCGCAAGCCGTCGCTCAGCGACGGGCTCGGCGCCACCTCGATCAGTTTCTGGTTGCGGCGCTGGATGGTGCATTCGCGCTCCCAGAGATGACTGATCGCACCATGGCGATCGCCGATGATCTGCACCTCGATATGGCGCGCCTTGCGGATCAGCCGCTCGACATAGACGGCATCGTTGCCGAACGCCGCCTTGGCCTCCGACTGGCAGCGCGCATAGGCTTCATCCAGCTTCGCCAAGTCCTCGACCACCCGCATGCCGCGGCCGCCGCCGCCGGCGATCGCCTTGACCATCACGGCGGCGTTGGCGCCGAGCGAGGTGAAGAAGGCCTTTGCCTCGTCGAGTGAGGTCGCGCCCGACGTCCCGGTGATAACAGGCACACCGCATTTCTTCGCCAGCGCCTTTGCCTTGGCCTTGTCGCCGAACAGATCGAGCGCCTCGGGGGACGGGCCGACGAAGGTGATCTTCTCCTCGGCACAGCGCCGCGCCAGCTGCGTGTTCTCGCTGAGGAAGCCATAGCCCGGATGCAACGCATCGCAGCCCGTGGCCTTGGCCGCCGCGATCACAGCCTCGATATCGAGATACGCCCGCGCGCCGCGGCCGGGGATCTCGTGGCTCGCATCGGCGGATCGGACGTGCAGCGAGGCGGCATCGTCGGCGGGATAGATCGCCACCGTGGCGATACCGCTCTCGGCCGCGGCGCGGGCAATGCGGATCGCGATCTCACCGCGGTTGGCAATCAGCAGTTTCTTGAAGGACATGACATCTTCACCAAAGGTCAACGATCCTTCATGGTCGGATCGAGCACGACACGCAAGGATTCCCCGAGCGCATTGAACGCCAGGGAGACGACGAGAATGGCAAGGCCCGGCGCATACATCTGCTCCGGGGCGATTTCCATGTATTGATAGGCGCGCGCCAGCATGGCGCCCCAGCTCGGGTCCGGCGGCTGGATGCCGAGGCCGAGGAACGACAGGCTGGCCTCCGCCAAGAGCGCCGCGGCGAGCAGCAGCGTCACCTGCACGATGACCGGTTGCAGCGTGTTCGGCAGCACGTGGCGCCACAGCACATGCCAGGTCGGCGCGCCAAAGCCCCTCGACGCGTCGACATAGAGCTCCTGCCGCACGATCAGCGTGCGGGCGCGGACGATGCGCGCCAGCGCCGGGAACATCGTGATGCCGATCGCGATCATCCCGTTGGTCAGCCCGATGCCGAGCGCGCCGGTGACTGCGATTGCCAGCACGATGGCGGGGAACGACAGGAACGTGTCGATGATGCGGCTGATGATGTCGTCGATCCAGCCGCCGAAGTAGCCAGCGATCAGGCCGACCGGCAGCCCGATCAGGACCGCGACACCGACCGCAAGCAGGCTGGCATAGACGGTGGCCGGTGCGCCGTAGATCAGGCGGGAGAAGATGTCGCGGCCGAGGTCGTCGGTGCCGAGCAGATGCAAGGGCCCCGGCGGTGCCAGCATGTTGTTGACGTCCTGCGCGGTCGGCGCGTAGGGCGCGATCCAGGGCGCGCCGATTGCGACGACAACCAGCACCGACAGCACCAGGATCGACAGCGCGGCGCGCAGATCGCCGGCGAGCCAGCGCACGAGCCGGCGGAGCCGGGTCGGCTTGGCCTGCACGTTGAGCGGAGCAAGTGCCGTGTCGGTCATTGCTCGATCCTCGGATCGACCGCGGCACACAGCAGATCGGTGATCAGGTTCACCGCGATGACGACGACCACCATGGTGAACACCACACCCTGCACGATCGGGAAATCGCGCTGGATCGCACCGCGCACGATCAGGCTGCCGAGGCCGGGAATCGCAAACACCGCCTCGATCACGACGGTTGCCGCCAGCATGCGGTTGATGAGGAGGCTGATGATCGTGAGCAGATTGACGCCGACATTCTTCAGGCCGTGCTGCCAGAGGATGCGGGACATCGACAGCCCCTTGGCATGCAGCGTGCGGACATATTGCGAGGACAGCACCTCCAGCAACGCGCCGCGCAGCTGGCGCGCGACCTCGGCCATGCCATAGGCCGCGATCGCGATGGCCGGCAGCAGCGCGTGCCGGATCGCATCGATCGGCGAGACGCTGAAGGATTTGGCGCCGGTTGCCGGCAACCAGTTCAGCTTCAGCGAGAACTCGGCCACCAGGATCATCGCAAGCCAGAAGCCCGGCACTGCGACGCCGAGCGAGGCAATCATGCTGATCAGCTTGTCGACCCAACCATTCGGCTTGATCGCGGCCATCACGCCCATCGGGATGCCCGTGATGAGTGCCAGCACCAGCGCGATCACGACGATCAAGAGCGTATTCGGGAAAGCACGGCCGATCGAGACCGCGACCTTCTCGCCGGTCAAGAGCGATTGCGACAGATCGCCCTGCGCGACATGACCGAGCCAGGCGCCGTATTGCACCAGGAACGGCCGGTCGAGGCCGTAGATCTTTCTGATCTCGGTGATCCGCGCATCGGTCGCGTTGTCGCCCGCCAAGGTCACGGCAATGTCGCCGGGCACCAGCTTGAGCAGCGCGAACACCATGAAGGTCGCGAGCAGGATCACGGGCAGCGCCTGCACGAGGCGGCTGCCGATGACCTTGACTGGTGACCGTCGTGCCATGGTTCAGCCTTCGAGCCAGACGTCGTCGTATTTCGGCTTGCCGAGCAGATTGGGCCGATAGCCCTGCACCTTCTTGTTCATGGCGACCAGCTCGAACTGGAACGCCAGCGGCGCGACAAAGGCGTTTTCCATCACCAGCCGCTGCACGGTGGCGAAGGCCTTGCGCCTGACCTCGATATCTTCCGATGCGCGCGATTCCTTGATCGCGGCCTCGAGCTCCGGAGGCACCGGCGCGCGGCCGCCATTGTAATAGGCGTCCTTGGTGAACATCAGCGAATAGGTCAGGCTGGGGTCGGGCCGGCCGGTCCAGGCCGAGAGCAGCCCGGCGCCCTTCTTCTCCGGACCGAAGAACGCGGCAGAGGCCTCCGCGATCGGGGCATTGACGAACCGCACGTTCATGCCGGCCTTGCGCAATTGCTCGATCAGGATCTCCTGACGCTGCACCGAATCCTGGTCCGGATAGCCGCCGAGCTCGATCGGGGTGCCCTCCTTGAAGCCGGCCTCGGCGAGCAGCTTGCGTGCCTTGTCGGGATCGTAGGGATAGAGTTTGGCGACCTCGGCATCATAGGCCCAATGCGCCTTCGGCAGGTTCATGTAGGCCGGCTCGGCAAGGCCGGCGAGCGCGGCCTTGACGAAGGACTCGCGATCGATCGCGAAGTTGAGCGCCTGGCGAACCTTGACGTTGTCGAACGGCGGCTTGGCCCAGTTGAGGAAAATCTGGAGCACATAGAGCGTCGGGCCGTGCACCACCTTGACGCTCGAGGCGCGCTCGATGATTGCCTTCTGCCGCGGCGGCAATTGATAGATCAGATCGTTCTGCCCGGCGGTGACCGAGCGGGCGCCGGTGGTGAGCTCGGGAATGATCGAAAACTCGATGCCGTCAGGATAGGGCCGGTCCGGCTTCCAGTATTTCTCGTTGCGCTTGACCACGATCTTCTCGCCGTCGGCCCAGTTCACGAAAGCATAGGCGCCGGCGCCGACCGGCTTGCGCGTCACGACGCCGCCCTCGGCCGCCTTCAGCGCCGTCGGCGACACCATCATGCCGGCGCGATCGGAGAGAATGCCGGGCAGCGCGGTGTCCGGCGTCTTCAGCTTCAAGGTCACCTGCTGCGGGCCGGTGACCTCGACCGAGGCGACCGAGAGCAGATCGGCCTTGATGTTCGACTTCGCATCGCCCCGGTTGCGATCGAGATTGAACTTCACCGCCTCCGCGTCGAGCGGCGTGCCGTCATGAAAGGTGACGCCCGCGCGGATGTTGAGCACCAACGTGTTGGGATCGGTGAACTTCCAGCTTTCGGCAAGCCCCGGCTTCGGTTTCAGCGTGTCGAACTCCCATTCCACCAGCGTGTCGTACATCGTGAACAGGAAGGCGTGATCGGAGCCGGCGCCGCCGGTTGCCGGATCGAGGCTCGACGGATTGGCCGGCGCCGAGATCCGCAAGGTGCCGCCCTTCTTCGGCGCGCCTTGCGCAAATGCGCGGCCGCCGAGCGTGGTGCTCGCAAGTGCGCCCGAGATCAGCGCCATGGCTTCGCGTCGTGTCGTCATTGTCATGGCGTTGTCTCCGGTATGTTGTTCGAAAAATTCGGGCGGTCGGCGAAATGGCAGGCCACCCAGTGATCGGGCTTCAACTCGCGCCACTCCGGCACACGCTCGGTGCAGAGCGGCTGCGCATGCGGGCATCGGGTGCGGAAGCGACAGCCCGAGGGCGGATCGATCGGGCTCGGTACCTCGCCCTGCAGCACGATGCGCTGCGCCTCGCGCATCGACGACGGCAGCGGCCGCGGCTCGGCCGAAAGCAATGCGATCGTGTAGGGGTGCAGCGGCCGCTCGGCGACCTCTTCGGTCGGCCCGAGCTCGACGAACTGGCCGAGATACATCACCGCGACGCGCTCGCTGATATGCGAGACCACGGCGAGGTCGTGGGTGATGAAGACATAGGTCAGGCCGAGATCGCGCTGCAGATCGGCAAACAGATTGAGCACGTCGCCGCGGATCGACATGTCGAGCGCGGCCACCACCTCGTCGCAGACGATCAGTTTGGGCTTGAGCGTCAGTGCACGCGCGATCACGACGCGCTGCTTCTGCCCGCCGGACAGCTGGTGCGGATAGCGTTCGCCGAACTCCTGCGGCAGGCCGACGCGCTCCAGCGCCTCCCGCGCCTGTCGCTCGCGATCAGTGCGGCTGCCGACACCAGCGAGCTCCAGCGGCTCCAGCACGGAGGCCAGGATCGTCATGCGCGGGTTTAGCGCCGCGTTCGGATCCTGGAAGATGATCTGGTAGTCGCGGCGATGGCTCTGGAATTCCCCGCGTGGCAACGCCAGCGGATCGATGCCGTCATGCAGGATGGCGCCGGCGCTGGGTTTCAGCAGGAACACCAGCGCGCGGCCGATCGTGGTCTTGCCCGAGCCAGACTCGCCGATGATGCCGAACGTCTCGCCGCGGCGGACGTCGAAATTGACGCCATCGACCGCCTTCACGGTGGCGCGGCGATCCGAGGTCTGGAAGCGGACCTGGAGATCGCGCACCGAGACGATGGGCTCGCCGCGTTGTTCAGTGGATGCTGCGGTCATTGCGTCGCGACCTTCGAAGCCACCGGCGTATCGGGCGGATGCAGCGCGCCCGGCAGATTGAGCTCGGCAAAGCGCCAGCAACGCACCTTGCGGCCGCCGCCGGCGTCCTGCAGCTTCTGCTCCGCTTCGCAGCCTTTGGCCGCATGCGCGCAGCGGGCGCGGAAGCGGCAGCCGGCCGGCATCTCCGCGATCGACGGCACCCGGCCCGGGATCGACGGCAACCGGCCATGGCGCGGGCTCAGATGCGGCAGCGAACGCAAAAGACCGGACGTATAGGGATGCAGCGGCCGCACCAATGCCTCGTCGACGGTGGCGTCCTCGATCACCTCACCGGCATACATCGTGATCATCCGCGTGCAGGTCTCGGCGACGACGCCGAGATCGTGGGTGATCAGCATCAGCGCGGTCTTCGAGGTCTCGCTGATGTCGCGCAGCAGCTCGAGGATCTGCGCCTGCACGGTGACGTCGAGCGCGGTGGTCGGCTCGTCCGCGATCAGCAGTTGCGGGCCGCAAATCAGGCTCGCGGCGATCATCACCCGCTGGCGCATGCCGCCGGAGAGCTGGTGCGGATAGTCGTCGATCCGCCGCTCCGGCGAGGCGATGCCGACGCGACGCAGCATCTCCAGCGTTTTGGCGCGTGCTTCCTCGTAGCAGACATCGGTATGGACGCGCAGCGTCTCCGCGATCTGGTGGCCCACGGTGAACACCGGATCGAGCGCGCTCATCGGCTCCTGGAAGATCATCGCGATCCGCTTGCCCCTGATCGCACGCATCTGCCGCGCGCTGCAGGAGGCGAGATCGACGCCGTCGAACAGGATCTTGCCGTCGAGCCCGGCAAAGTTGCCGGGCAGCAGCCGCAGGATCGACAGGCCGGTGATGGTCTTGCCGCAGCCGCTCTCGCCGACGATGCCGACCCGCTCGCCAGGCGCGATGTCGAAGTCGATCCGGCGCGTCGCCTGCCAGATGCCCTGCGACGTCTTGAAGCGGATGCCGAGCCCGCGCACGGACAGCAGCGGCCGCGCACCGTCGCGCGCACCCTCCGCTCTGCGCTGTACCGGCTGGCCTGCCTCCATCAACCTGCCGCCCGCTTCTTCTCTTTCACCAGCTGCTCCTCCATCAGCATCTCGGTGCCGATGATGCCCTCGCGGGTGAGTTCTTCAAGCTCGGCGTCGGAGAGGCCGAGCATGCCGGAAAGGATCTCGCGATTATGCTCGCCGAGCGTCGGCGGCACCGAGCGGATCGCAAACGGTGCATCGCTCTCGCGGAACGGCATCGACGGCTGCGGATGTTTGCCGATGAAGGCGCGGTCGACCTGCTGGATGAAATCGCGGGCGTGGAGCTGCGGGTCCTGCAGGAGATCGATCGGCAGCCGCGCGACGCCGGACGCGACGCCAGCGGACTGCAGCGCAGCCATCGCCGCATCGGCATCGCGTGCAGAGGTCCAGGCCTCGATCGCAGCTTCGATCTCGGCCTCGATGGCGCGGCGGCCCGCGGCCGTCCTGAGCGTCTCGTCCTCGGCCCAGTCCTCGCGGCCGAGCAGCCGCGCAAGTCTTGGCCACATTGCGTCGTCGGATACCGCGACCACGATCCAGTTGTCCTCGCCGTCGCAACGAAAGCAGCCATGCGGCGCGAAATCCGGATGGCGGTTGCCGTATTTCGCAGGCTGCTTGCCGTCGATCGAATGGGCGACGATCCAGGGTGCGGCGAACGGCATCATGCACTCGATCTGCGCGAGATCGATGAACTGGCCCTGCCCCGTCAGCTTTGCGTGAATCAGCGCGGTCAGCACCGCGGCAGCGCCATTGAGCCCGCCGACGGCGTCGCCGAACGCGGTGTGGCTCATCACAGGCGGGCCGCCGGGATCGCCGACCACACTCGGCAGGCCGGAACCCTGCTCCAGGGTCGAGCCGTAAGCGCGGCAGTCGCGATG
The DNA here is from genome assembly GCF_042258615.1 of Bradyrhizobium sp. Pha-3. Taxonomy (GTDB): domain Bacteria; phylum Pseudomonadota; class Alphaproteobacteria; order Rhizobiales; family Xanthobacteraceae; genus Bradyrhizobium. The sequence goes on from NZ_CP170152.1 coordinate 6,842,035, forward strand.
CACGCTGCCGGCGCCGAATGCCGACATCGACATCATCACGAGCTTCGGATTGATCTTGCTCAGCACGTCGTAGCCGAGACCGAGCTTGGGCAGCACCTCGACCGAATAATTGTCGACCACGAGGTCGGCATCGGTAAGCAGGCGCTTCGCGAGCGCAAGCCCCTTCGGCCGGGTCAGATCGAGCGTAATGCCGCGCTTGTTGCGGTTCATGATGCAGTAGCGCACCGATTTCTCGTACATCTGCTCCAGCACATAGGCCGGACGGCGGTCGACGCCGCGCCACCAATCCGGATACTGAGTCGCCTCGATCTTGATCACGTCGGCGCCGAGATCGGCGAGCGTGCGGGTGCAGATCGGCCCGGCCCAGCCCATCGAGAAATCGACCACGCGGATGCCCTCGAGCGGCAGGCGATGGGTCGCAGCCGGCTTCGGTGCAGGCACACGCGGCGCGGCCTCGGGCCTCGCCTGCTGCTCGCCGATCTCAGGCACGCGGCCACCGCGCAGCGGCGGCGTTCCCGTCAATCGTTGCATCGTGCCGGCGGAAAAGCCGGTCTCGTCGCCGACCGCGATCGGGACGATCGCGCCGCGCGCAAGCTTTTCTTCATCGGCGACGAGATCCGCGATCTCCGGCACCGGCACGATCGGGATCTTGCGCCTGAGACCCTCGGCGAACCATTCCTGCGCGGTGCGCTGCTTCAGCTTCGGCAGAATCTTGCCTTCGATCTCGGCGACGCGTTGCAGCCGGTCGACGCCCATGACCAATGTCGGATCGTCGCGCAGATCGGTGAGCCCGAGCATCTCGCAGAACGCGCGCCACTGCGCCGGGGTCACCGTGGTGACGCCGAGCCAGCCCTGCTTGGTCTCGTAGATGCCGACCGGAAAGGTCGGCCAGAACCGGTTGACGCCGATCCGCCGCATGATGTCGCCGCGCTGGAACGCCTCGAACATGATGTATTCGGTGACGGCGATAGAGGCCTCGAACAGGCTGAGATGGCTGCTGCGCCCGCGCCCATCCTGCATGCGGCCGAGCACCGACGACGCCGCGGCAATGAAGCCCCACAGCCCGCCAAGAATCCCGGTCTGGAAATCCGGCGCATGCATCGGCGGCCCCTGCTCGGGCCCGACCAGCTTCACGAGGCCGGTGAGTGCGCGGATCGTGGAATCGGTCGCCGCGAAATCGGCATAGGGACCGCGATCGCCGAACCAGGCGAGGTCGAGATGGATCAGGCCCGGATTGTTCCGCTTGATCGCATCGAGATCGAGGCCGGGACAATTCGCCGCATCGATCCCGCGTCCATCGAGCAGGATATCGCAGCCGGAAATCAGCTTATGCAGGCGCGATATGGCGCTCGCGTCGTTCCGGTCGAGCACGACACTCGATTTGTTGAAGTTGAGAAACGCGAACCATGCACTGTGCCCCTGCGGCGTCAGCGGCGCAGTGCGGCGAAGCGGATCGCCCGCTGGCGGCTCGACTTTCTGCACATCGGCGCCGAAATCAGCGAACAGCCGCGCGCAATAGCTCGTCGCCGCCGCGCTTCCGATCTCGACTATCCGCAGATGCGACAACGCGCCCATCACGCTTCCTCGCGACAAAATGACCAGCCGAGGCCATCGGCTGATTCAGTTTCTTGTTGCCTGAACTTGAAGCCGCGCCGACTGTGTGATGCAAGTGGAATTTTCTTCCGCTTGACGGAATTCAAGCGATTGCCGCTGCACTTTGCAACAAGCGTGCGCTGACGGTCTGCCGCCGTGCGGTTGACGCATTGCTCGATCCGCTATTGTGCTCACTTCAACATCAACAAACGCCGGGCAGGAAACCATGAGCAAATCCACCACAATCAAAAGCGTCGAGACGCTCGCCTGCGATGCCGGCTGGCGGAATTATCATTTCGTCAAGGTGACGACCACGGACGGGCTGGTCGGCTGGAGCGAATACGACGAAGGTTTCGGTGCACCCGGCGTGACCGCGGCGATCGAGCGGCTGTCGGCGCGGGTGGTCGGCAAGAACGCGTTCGAGCACGAGCGGATCTATGTCGAGCTGTTCGCCGCGACGCGCCCCGCCGCCGGCGGCGTGGTGGCGCTGGCGCTCGGGGCGATCGAGAACGCGCTGCTCGACGTCAAGGCCAAGGCGCTCGGCGTGCCCTGCTACGATCTGCTCGGCGGCAAGATCCGCGACCGCGTGCGGGTCTATTGGTCGCATTGCGCGACCTGGCGCATCAATCATCCGGATTGGTACAAGCCCGCAATCACCGATCTCGACGGCGTCAAGGCGATCGGGGCCGAGGTGCGCGAGAAGAAATTCTCGGCGATGAAGACCAATATCTTCGTCTACACGGATGGCAAGCCGCAAGGCTGGCGCCCCGGCTTCGGCTCGCCGTTCCAGCCCGAGATCAATGTCGACCGCAATGTGCTGCGCAATCTCTGCATGCATCTGGAGGCGATTCGCGACGGCGCCGGGCCGGATGTCGATCTCCTGCTCGACCTCAACTTCAACGCCAAGACCGAAGGCTATCTCAAGATCCTGCGCGCCATCGAGAAGATGGACATGTTCTGGGTCGAGATCGACACCTTCAACCCGCAGGCGCTCGGCTACATCCGCCGGCAGAGCCCGCACCCGATCTCGTCCTGCGAGACGCTGCTCGGCCTGCGCGAATTCCTGCCCTATTTCACCGAGCAGGCGATGGATGTCGCGATCATCGACACGCCTTGGAACGGCGTCTGGCAGTCGATGAAGATCGCCGCCGCCGCCGAGCATTTCGAGGTCAACGTCGCGCCGCATAATTTCTACGGCCACCTCTGCACCATGATGAACGCGCATTTCTGCGCCGCGGTGCCGAACCTGCGCATCATGGAGACCGATATCGATCGGCTGGCCTGGGACCACGAGCTGTTCACCCACGTGCCGGAATTCGTCGACGGCCATCTCGTGATCCCGGATCGCCCGGGCTGGGGCACCGAGCCGAACGAGGAAGGCCTGCGCGCCCATCCGCCGCAAAACAAGGGCGGGCTGCTGAATTACGGGCTGAAGAAGTAGGCGGTTACGCTATCAGACCCGTCATCCTGAGGTGCGAGCGGAGCGAGCCTCGAAGGATGCACGGCCACAGTGGGGCCGTCGACCCTTCGAGGGCCGCTTAAGAAGCGGCCACCTCAGGGTGACGGTGATAGAGCGGCGAGCTTCGCATACAGCTAAGCAATTGGCGCCCTCTCAATTATCCTCCCGCACCGGCGTGAACGCGCTCTCGATCACGTCGCCGATCGGCTGCCAGGCATTACCGTCGAACTGCACCAGCCGCATCTGCTTGATCGGGCGGAAATCCTTCGGCCCGGTGTTGATCACGATCCCGGGCAGCGCGATCGGGCTCTGATAGTCCTTCAGCGAGGCGGCCTGCCGCATGATGTTCTCGCGCGACAGGTCGTCGCCGCACTGACGCAGCACCTGCATCAGCGTGTCGGCGGCGGCATAGCCGAACACGGCGTAGATGTCGTCCTTGTCGCCGTCGGGGTAGTACTTGTCCATGAAGGCGTCCCACGCCTTGATCTGCGGATCGTTCTTCCAGGAGGCATCGCCGGCGTCCTTCAGGAACGAGGTCGAGATCACGCCCAGCGAATTCTGCAGGCCAGCCGGCTGCAGAGCGCTGGCGATCGAGGCCGAGGCATTGTCGAGGATGAACACCGGATGCCAATCCATCCCGGCCACGATGCGGATCGCGCGCGCCGCGATCGCCGGCGCGCCGTCGAACACCAGGATGTCGGCGCCGGAGTCCCTCAATATCCCGAGTTGGTTCTCGATCCTGGTCTCCGATGCGTCGAAGGCGAGATCGGCGACGATCATGCCCGCGGTGTCGCCGAGCCCTTCCTGCAAGCCCTTGAACAGATCGCGGCCGAACTGGTCGTTCTGCCAGAGCACCGCGATCTTGCGCGACGGATAGGCGGCCTGGATGTAGTTGGCGTAGATCCGCCCCTCGGCACGGAAGGTCGGCTGCCAGCCCATGGTCCAGGGAAAGGCTTTCGGATGCGCCCACTCCTCGTCGCCGGAGGCGACGAACAGCTGCGGGATATTCTTCTCATTGAGGTACTTTCGGACGGCGAGGTTGCTCGGCGTGCCGAACGAGCCGAACATCAACAGCACGTCCTGCTTCTCGACGAGATCGCGGGTTTGCTCGATTGCGGTCTTCGGATTGGAGCTGTCATCGACCGAGACGAACCTGACCTTGCGGCCGTTGATGCCGCCCTGCTCGTTGACCATGTCGAAATAGGCCGCTTCCGCCCGCCCGATGGTCGCGAACGCGGCGAGCGGCCCCGTGTAGGGCATGACGTTGCCGACACGGATCTCGCTATCCGTCTTCGCTTCCGGCCCCTGCTGCGCACGCAATGGCGACGCCGCGAGAACAGCTGCGAGGACAAGGCATATCGAAAGCACGGTTTGTCGTTTTGTTTGCATCAACATCGCCACAAACGCCGGCAGCAGCCGGCGCTCCCTCCCGAGGACGCGACCTTATCGCCCAAGCCAATGCGGGGAAAATGAAATGTTGATGGCGGAGGCGAACCTCAGCGCAATGTTATGTCGAGCCAGCCCAGCGGGTTGACCGCGACGCGGTCGCCGCTGTCGACCAGAACCGTGGTGGTTTCGGCTTCAATGATCGCGGGACCGGCCAGCGCATGGCCCGGCTTGAGATCGTCGAGCGCGTAGACCGGCACCTCGCGCCAGCCACCGAGCCAGGCCTGCCGCTTGCCGCGCGGCGCGCAGGTTGCGGCCGACGCGGCCTCGCCGACATCGCCGCCGCCGCGCGCCACCTTGCCGACCGCTGCGACACGGGCGTTGACGAACACCACCTCCTGCCCGCGCGAGGCATAGGTGTAGAGTTCCTCGTGGCGGCGATGGAAGCGCTCCTCGATCTGCGCCACGAGGTCCGCGGCGCCGAGATCGAGATCGCCAAGCGGCACGTCGATCTCGAACACCTGCTCGCCATAGCGCATCTCGGCCGAGCGCTCGATCGCAATGTCGCCCTTGAACCAGTCGCGCAGCCGCCCCGCGGCCTGCTCCTCCAGCGCCGCGAACAGCGCCCTCACCTCATCGGCCGAGATCCGGCCCGTGCCATAGTGGGTGCGGCTGACCTCGTAGCGCAGATCGCTGGTCAGCATGCCCCAGGCCGACAGCACCGAAGCGACCGTCGGCACGATGATCCGCTTGATCTCGAGTTCGCGCGCGACTTCGGCGGCATGCATGCCGGCGGCGCCGCCAAAGCTGAGCAGCGCGAATTTGCGGGGATCGACGCCGCGGCGCAGCGTCATCAGGCGGATGCCGTCGGCCATCTTCAGATTGATCATCTTGTAGATGCCGGCGGCAGCCTCGATCCGCGACAGTTCGAGCGCCTCCGCGATCCGGTCGACCGCAGCTTCCGACGCCGCGCGATCGAGCGGCCGCGCACCGCCCATGAAGGCGCTCGCATCGAGATAGCCGAGCACGACATTGGCGTCGGTAACGGTGGCAGCTAGGCCGCCATTGCCGTAGCACGCCGGGCCCGGCACCGAGCCCGCGCTTTCCGGCCCGACCCGCAGCGTGCGGCCGCCGTCGACACCGGCGATCGAGCCGCCGCCCGCCGCGATGCTGGCGATGTCGAGGCTGCGCAGCGCGATGCGCTGGCCCGCCAGCATGCCGTCGGCGGACAGCGAGGCCTCGCCGTCAGCAATCAGCGAGATGTCGGTCGAGGTGCCGCCCATGTCGAACGGCACGAGATCGGGAATCCCGAGCATCTCGGCGCAGCGGCGGCTGCCGGAAATGCCGCCGGCCGGCCCCGACAGCACGGTGCCCGCGGCAAGCCGCGAGGCTTCCTCCACCGGCGCCATGCCGCCATGCGACAGCACGACGAACAGCGAACCTTTGAAGCCGGCCTCATGCAGGCTGCGCTCGAGATTGGTGAGATAGCGCCGCACCGTCGGCTCGACATAGGCGTTCACGATCGTGGTCGAGACGCGCTCATATTCCTTGATCTGCGGCAGCACGTCGCTCGAGCGCGACACGTTGACATCGGGCAATTCCTTCGCCAGCCGCTCGACCGCGGCGAGCTCATGCGCCGGGTTGAGATAGGCATGCAGGAAGCAGACCGCGACCGAATTCGCGCCGGACCGTTTCACCTCGGCGATGACATCGCCGAGCGCTGCGGCATCGAGCGCGATCGCCGCGCTGCCGTCGGCCTTGAGCCGCTCGCGCACGCCAAAGCGGCGCTCGCGCGGCACCAGCGGCTCGGGCGGCGGCGTGCGCAGATCGTAGCGATCCGGCTTCAGCCCCTCGCGCATCTCGACGACGTCGCGATGGCCCTCGGTGGTCAGCAGCGCGACCCTGGCGCCCTTGCGCTCCAGCAGCGCATTGGTCGCAACCGTCGTGCCGTGTACCAGGCGATCGGTCGCCGCGAGCATCGCCGCGCGCGTGACGCCGAGGCGACGGGCAAGTTCCTCAAGTCCCGCCATGACGCCGATCGACTGATCGGCCGGCGTGGACGGTGATTTCGCGAACACAGTTCGCCCGGCTTGATCCGTCGCAACCAGGTCGGTGTAGGTGCCGCCGACGTCAACCCCAATCGTGTACATCGCTGCCCTATACCGCCTTCGAAACCAAACCCTGGGCTGCGTCGCGCGCCCGCGCCTCCGCCGATCGCTTCTCGGGTAGACCCCAGCCGCCCCCGCCGGACGAGCGGATCTCCAGGCAATCGCCGGGACGCAGCTCGATGCCGACCTCCTTGGTCTTCAGCACGCGCGGCGCGCGGCCTTCCGACAGGAGGCGATAGTGATGCGGCTCGCCATCCTTGCCGCCGAGCATGCCGCAGGGGCCGTGCCGCGCGCCGTCACCGGCGGTGTTGCCCTTGGCGGGCTTTGCCGTCTCCAGCACCATGTCGAGCGCGACGCCGAGCCCGCCGCGATGCTGGCCGTCGCCGCCCGAATCCGGCCGGAACTCGTGCTGGCGGAAATGCAGGGGAAAGCGCACCTCGGCGACCTCGATGCTGCCGAACTTGAGTCCGCCGACCGAGTGCCACTCGCCGATCGAGGAATAGCCGTCGCCGCCCTGCGACGCGCCGCCGCCCGGCCGCGCCTGGAACATGTGCCAGATGAAATTGCGCCCGTTGCGCGGATCCTCACCCTGGATCGCGATGCGGAATCTACGGCCCCATCCGCCCATCACGCGATCCGGACAGGACGCCGACATCGCCTTGATGATGGCCTCGACGATCTCGTTGGAGGGATGGCTGGTGCACAGCGTCACGGGGCGGCCGGGATCGGCCCACACGATGGTGCCCTGCTTCGCCACCACCTTGAGCGGCCGCAGCGCGCCGGTGTTCTTCGGGATATCGGCGTCGATCAGATAGGCAAAGGCCATCGCGACCGCGGCCTGCATGTTGGCGTGCGACGAGTTGACGAAGCTCGTCGACTGCGGATCGGAGTCGGTGAGATCGACCTCGATGTCGCTGCCCTTCTTGGTCACCTTGGCCGCGATCTTGATGTCGGTGCGGCCATGGCCGTCATCGTCGAGCAGCGCTTCGCCGTAGAACACGCCGTCCTTCCAGGTCGACACCACGGCGCGGGTCTGCTGCTCGGTCGCGTCAAGAATGGCCTCGATGGCGGCTTCGACCGTCTCCGCGCCGAACTCGCTGAACAGCTTTGCGACGCGACGCTCGCCGAGATGCGCCGCGCCCAGCATCGCCGCGAGGTCGCCGCGGAATTCCCTGGGGTTGCGGATGTTGAGCGCCAGCAGGTCGAGCAGGTCCTCACGCGGCTTGCCGGCCTCGTAGAGCTTGATCGGCGGAATCCGAATGCCTTCCTGATAGATCTCGGTCGCGGCCGGATTGTAGGCGCCGTGGGTGGCGCCGCCGATGTCGCTCTGATGCGCGCGCACGATGGTCCAGAGCAATCGCTTGCCGCCGTCGAACACCGGGACGAAGGCGGTCAGATCAGGCAGATGGCTGCCGCCCTGATAGGGATCGTTGAGCAGGATGACGTCGCCGGGTGCGACGTCCTTGAAGCGGTCCTCGACCGCGAGCGTCGCCCAGGGCAACGCGCCGACATGCACCGGAATGTGGTCGGCCTGCGCGATCAGCCGCCCGCGTGTGTCGCAGATCGCCAGCGAAAAATCGCGGCTGGAATTGAGGATCTGCGAATAGGAGGTGCGAAGCATGGCTTCGCCCATCTCCTTCACGATCGACGACAGGCGGTGCTGGACGACGGAGCGGGTGATCGGATCGATCTTGGCGGACATTTTTGCCCTTATGGGCGCATCGGACTGCGCAGGGAGGATCGCGGAACCGGTCGATCAGGACCGGAATTCCTTCTTATAGCCAGAGACTTGCCGATCGCAAATCGGCGGGTTCGGCAACAACGGGTGATTCCGTCGATCAGCAAGTCGTGATCGAGAAGAGACCACCCTGCGACGGAATAGAACTCACACTGCTGCGTCCCACCCATGCAAGCCAACTGGATCGCGGGGGCCCTCCGCGACAACCTTCAGGGTGAAACATGATGATCCTGCGATTCCTCAGACCCGGCTTCAGTGCCGCGGTGTTCGGCATGCGTGTCCTGTTCACCGTCGCCGTTTCCCCGGTGGTCCTCGCCCAGGAAGCGCATCACCCGGCCGAGACTGCGCAGACGGCCGAGGAGAGCGCCTTCCTCGCGGAAAACGATGCCGCGATGACCAAGATGATGAATGACATGGCGGCCAAGCCGAGCGGCGACATCGACCGCGACTTCGTCGCGATGATGACGCCGCATCATCAGGGTGCCATCGACATGGCCGTGATCGAACTCCGTTACGGCAAGAACGAGCGGCTGCGCCGGATCGCGCAGGAGATCATCGTCGAGCAACGCCAGGAGATCGACGCCATGAAGCTCGCACTCGGCGAGCAGGTCACCGACACGACCCCCGCCCCGACACAACAACCCGGCGCGAAACCCGCCCCGGCGGCGACCAGTCACGATCACATGAACATGCACCACGACATGATGAAGCAGGAGACCAAGTGATGACGAGCCAGTTCATGAAGGGCCTGTTGGCCACCAGCATGATCGCGCTGTCGACATCGGCGTTTGCGGGGCAGGCGCCGGGCGCCGTGTCCTCACCCGACATCCCGATCAGCCATCATGACCGTGTCTACGCCGCAGAGCAGTTCTCCAACACGGTGTCGGTCACCGACCCCGTCGACAACAAGCTGTTCGGCGTGATCCGGCTCGGCGACCCGCAACCGGGCAATTTCAGCCCGCTCTACAAGGGACAGGTATTGGTCCACGGCATGGGCTATTCGCCCGACCACCACACCCTCGCCATCGTCTCGATCGGCTCGAATTCGGTGACCTTCATCGACACGGCAACCAACGCGGTCAAGCACGTCACCTATGTCGGGCGTTCGCCGCACGAGGCCTTCTTCACGCCCGATGGCAAGGAGGTGTGGGTCACCGTGCGCGGCGAGAACTACATCTCCGTGATCGATGCGCAGAGCTTCAAGGAAACGGTGCGGATCGAGGTGCCGGCGGGACCGGGCATGCAGATCTTCTCACCCGACGGCAAGTACGGCTACATCTGCTCGTCGTTCAATCCGGAGACCGACGTGGTCTCGGTCGCCGACCATCAGATCGTCGCCAAGGTGAAGCAGGAAAGCCCGTTCTGCCCGAACATCGCGGCGACACCGGACGGCGAGCAGGTGTGGTTCACACTGAAGGATGTCGGCAGGACGCAGGTCTTCAACGCCAGGCCGCCGTTCAACCTGATCAAGACGATCAACACAGGCCCGATCACCAACCACGTCAATTTCGCGAAGACGGCCAACGGCACCTTCGCCTATGTGACCATCGGCGGCACCAACGAGGTCAAGGTGTTCCGCACCGACGACTTCTCGGAGGTCGCGACCATTCCGGTCGGCAACCTGCCGCATGGCATCTGGCCGTCCGGCGACGGCACGCGGGTCTATGTCGGCCTCGAAAATGCCGATGCGCTGGCCGCGATCGACACCGCCACCAACAAGGTGATTGCCAATATCCCGATCGGCCAGGCGCCCCAAGCCATCGCCTACGTGCCCAACGCCGCGTCGAATCCCGATGATCGCCAGAACCTGCAGGCGCTTGGTGCTGCCGGCCAGGTCGCCCACCTCGCGCTCGCGCCGAAGAAGCAGGCCAAGGGCGACAAGCCGCCGACCAGCGTCTCGCTGTTCGATCAGGGACTGATCCAGGTGCTGCAGGCATCGGTCACCGGGCTCGAACCCAAGCAGCACTATGTGCTAGGATTGGCCGAACGTGCCGACGGGACAGGCTCCGTGGAGCCTTTGGCAGCCTTCATGACCAATCCCGCCGGCTCCGCCATCGTCAACACCACCGGGCCGATCCGGCAGATCGTGCAGAGCGCGGCCAAGGCCGAACGACACTATCTCGTCATCACGTCAGGCGAGCCGGCCAAACCCGGTGCGGTCATTCAGGTGCAAACGCCATGAACGACATGCTGCGCCTCGTCGAGCCGCTGATACCCGCCCTGCGGCGGTATGCGCGGGCCCTGGTCCGCGACCACGCAGCGGCCGACGATTTGGTGCAGGACTGCCTCGAACGCGCCGTGATTCATTGGGAGCAGCGGCGGTCGGACAATCCGCGGCCGTGGCTGTTCGCCATCCTTCATAATCTCGCTATCAACCAGTTTCGCCGCGCAACGACGCGCGGCGTCCATGTCGCGATCGACGAAACCAACGAGGATGCATTCGGCCAGGACGCCGAACAGGAGCACAAGGTGACGTACCGCGATGTCATGGCGAAACTCGCAAGGCTTCCGCATGATCAGCGTGCGGTCCTGCTGCTCGTCGGTGTCGAGGACTTGTCCTACGCCGACGCCGCGAAGGTGCTCGGTGTGCCCATTGGCACGGTGATGTCGCGCCTGGCGCGCGCCCGCGAGCGGCTCCATCAAGAGTTGGAGGGCACTGCCGGCCAACTGGATCATAATGTCGTGCAATTGCGGAACAAGACATGAGCAATCGACCCATTACCGAAGACGATCTGCATGCCTATGTGGATCGCGCGCTGGAGCCGGAGCGCGAGGTGGAGATCATTGCCTATCTGGAAAAGCATCCGGACGTGGCCAAACGCATCGCCGCCTACTCCGATGAGCGTAACCTTCTGCGATCGGCATTGCTGCCGATTACCGAGGAACCGCTGCCGCCGCAGCTCAACCTCGCCAGGATGATCGAGCGCCCGCGCCGCCGTCCCTCGTCATTCCGTTGGGCGATCGCAGCGATGCTGATGCTCTCGATCGGCGGCCTCGGCGGATGGGTGATCCGTGGCGCGGCACTGGCGCCTGCCGGCGGGCTTGCGGCGCTGGCCGAGGAAGCAAGCGATTCATACAAGGTGTACGCCTCCGATCACACCCGGCCGGTCGAGCTGCGCGACAGCGCCGAGCTTGTGCAATGGGTCTCGAACCGGCTGCGTCAGCCGGTCAAGCTGCCGGATCTGACCAAGTCGGGATATCGCTTGATGGGCGGACGGGTGGTGCCGACGGCGCACGGTCCGGCGGCCATGTTCATGTACGACGATGATCACGGCGAGCGGCTTGTGGTCCTCACCCGTCCGATGACGTCGGATCAGAACGCTCCGATGGCCGCGCATTCGGGTGGCGACATCGCAGGTTTCTCGTGGGCCGACGGTGGCACGGGCTATAGCCTCGTCGGGCCGCGCGGGGTCGAATCCTTGCGACCGCTTGCCAACGAAATCCGCAAGCAAGCGCAGACGATCTAAACTAGAGCATGATGAGATTAGGTTGAGCTGGAAGGCGTCGAAAGTTCACCTCTCCCTTGGGAGAGGTCGATTTGCGCAGCAAATCGGGTGAGGGGTTACGGTCTATCGAGAGAGCAAGAGCCCTCACCCGGATTGCACCGGACGATGCTTCGCATCGCCGAGAGCAATCCGACCTAAGAGCGAGCTTCGCTCGTCTCGACCCCAACGGGGAGAGGTGAACCGAGACCGCGCCAAGCCGATTCAACCAAAGCTCATCTCGCTTTAGGCGGCGGAAGGCTTGGTATAGATCAGGAACAGCACAACGCCGATCACCAGCGCACCCGCGATGAACAGCAGCACCGCGGGCAGGCCGAACAGCGCCGCGACGCCCGCGGTGCTCGATTGCAGCAGCGCCGCACCGAGGAAGAACGCGAGATTGACCGACGACAGCGCCTTGCCGGTGTTCTGGGCGTCGACGAGTTGCCGCGTCATGCCGTAGATCAGCGGCTGCGCCGACGTCGCAAGCCCGATCAGGATCAGCAGCACCAGGTCATATCGCGTCGGCATCACGGCAACGCCGAGCAGATTCGAGACCGGGAAATGCGGCGCGCCGGCCGCCATCAGCACCAGCAGCAGCGCGGCGACGGCATGGGTCGACGCCACCATGGTGCGCCGATGCCCGAACTTGCGATCGATGGCGCCGATACAGGCCGGGCCGATGATCATCGCCAGCGTGAACAGGCCGAGCACATTGCCGGCTTCGATGCGGCTGAGCCCCTTCATATCCATCAGCCACGGCCCGCCCCACAGGCCGCGCAACACCAGCGAGGCGCCGAGCGACACCAGCGACAGCGCAATCAATCCGCGCAGGCCGCGCGACAGGCCGAGCCGCAGCACCTCGGCCATCTGCTGCAAGGGCGAGGAATCATCCGCATGCGCCGCCGGCTGCCGCGGCACCAGCGCGAACACCGCGATCAGCACCGCAACGCCGAAGCCCGCCGAGATCCAGAAGCCGGCGCGCCAGCCGAACTGGTCGACCACGAAGGCCAGCGGGCTGGCCGACAGCAGCATGCCGATATTGCCGATCGAGAGGATCAGGCCGGACCACAGGCCGAACTTTGCCGCCGACATCTGCTTGGCAGCCAGCGTCATCGGGCACATCAGCATGCCCGAGGTGGCGATGCCGAGCATCAGTTGTCCGAGCACGAAGCTCGCGGGCCCCGTGGCGAGCGCCGAGACCACCGTACCGACCACGGTACCGGCGAGCAGGCTCAGCGACACCGGCCGCACGCCAAAACGGTCCATCGCGGCGCCGACCGGGATTTGCGAGGCGGCAAAGGAGAAATGATAGATCGAGGTGAGGCTCGCCAGCGCCTGCGGCGAGGTGCCGAAATCTCGCGCCATCAGATCGAGGCTGATCGCGGGGATCGTGCGCAGCAGCGTCGACAGCATGTGGCCGCAGGCCAATGCCAGAAGCGCAAGGACCAGAGCGCGAAACCCGATCCCAGCTGCTTCCTTCGTCACCACGCCGTCCATGAGTAGCCCTTTCCCCGAGCAGTTTGGGGGACGGGCGTAACATCATTGGGCTGACGGTGCCAAGTTTGGGGACAGAGCCCTGTCGCGGGCCAAATGTCGTCATCGTCGGGCTTGTCCCGGCGATCCACGTCTTTCTTCTAGGGGCCCCAAAGACGTGGATGCCCGGGACAAGCCCGGGCATGACGAATTCGTGGAAGAGTCGTCGTGACTGCTACTGCTTGTGGAACACCAGCGTGCGCAGCTCGATGCTCTCTCGCGGCGCGGCGTCCGCAGGCGTAGTCGGATCGACAAACGCCGTATGCGGTCCAAACCGGGTCCTGCCGTCGGTCGCCGAGTCGTAGCATTTCAGCAGGATCGCCTCGTCCGGCGTCATCTCGGGAATGTAGAACCAGCGATGGTTCGGATTGTACTTCACCGAATAGGTCTCGCCGCTGCGGTTCGGGTAGATCAGGTCGGAGGCGATCAGATCCTCCGGCGCAACCGTGGTGCCGTCGGCCATCGCGAGCGGTGAATCGCGCAACGGGCCGCGGATCGGACGCCACAGATTGATCACCTGGACACGGCCCTTGACGAGTTGCTCGGCCTCGTCAGGCAAGTGCTCGAAGACACGGTTGTGGCCGGACACGGCGGTCTGGTCGACATGGACGCGGGTCGCGGGCTGGCGCGGGCCGCCGCCGCGGATATCAGCCGCACCCTCGACACGCTTGCGCACGGTATGATCGAAGATAAAGACGCGATCCGCCTTCAGCGTCGCCTTGAGGAAGGCCTCGACGGCCGGGTAGTAGACATTGCGCACTTCGTTGTCGTCGTAATAGTCCTTCACGATGGTCGGATGCTTGACCAGCGCAAAGCCCTCGCGGTCGAGCGAGAAGCCGTCGGCGATCAGACGCCCGTCAAAGATCGGGACATTGTGCGCTTCGGGCAGTGCGGTGGATTTGGGTTCGCCGGGCGGCGGATCGAAAGCGTAAGTCCGGGGCTTGCCCGGCGTCGGCGCGAGATAGTTCAGTTCTGCGGTCACAAACGGCAGCGACTCGATACGAGTTTGTTGAAGGCCCACGGTGATCTCCCGGACTCGATTGTTCGTATGTTTGATCTTGGCGGTGCTGGAGAGCGCGGCAAGGGTGCGGCGAAAATAGCAACGTTGCAGTTTTGGAAGGCGCCGAACGGGGAAAATCCTTGCCGTGCGGCAGCCTGCGGACGAACGGATGTTTTCGAGATCACGGGTTCGTTAGCGGTGCAATCGTGCGAAGTTCAATCGCTTCCACCGATGCCCTCGTCGTCCTGGCGAAAGCCAGGACCCATTACCGCCGAATTTGATGGTGAGCGGGATCGCGGCCCCAGCGTCGTACAACAACTGCCATCCGGGGTAATGGGTCCTGGCTTTCGCCAGGACGACGCTGAATGTTTGGCATCGCTTGCAAATTGCCTACAGCCCGGCGCCCTTCTCGACGGCCGCGCCAAACGACCGGTCGACGATATCGGCGGCGTTGATCTTCTGCCGGATCAGGCCCCAGCGGTCGTAGAGGTCGATGGTCTTCTGCTCGTCGGCCACCACGCTGTCGTCGATCGGCGCGATGCGGATCCTGGCCCGCGTCAGCCAGTTCAGCGGCACCGCGGGCGGGATGTTCATCAGCCTGCCCCAGGTCGCAGCATAACCTTCGACATTGTTCTGCGACCATGCGCGCGCGGCCGCGAGGCGACGCACGAAATCCTCGAGCTCGGCACGCTTGTCCTTGATCGCGTCCGGTGTCGCAACCTGGAAGCCGAGGCCGGGCGTGATGCCGTCGGCCGTGATGACGCGGTGCGACTTGAACAGCACCTCTTCCTGGCTGACATAAGGCTCCCAGGTCGACCACGCGTCGACAGCGCCTTGCGTGTAGGCGACCTTGGCATCCGACGGCGCCAGGAACACGATCTGGACGTCGCTCGCCTGCCAGCCCTTGGATTCCAGCGCGGCCAGGATCAGCTGATGGCCGATCGAGCCGCGGCCGGTTGCGATCTTCTTGCCGCGCAGATCGTCGAAACTCTTGATCGGCGAATTCTCCGGCACCACGATCGCGAGCCCGTCGCGCGACTGCCGCACGGCCGCGATCGCCTTGACCGGGATCCTGGCGGCGGCCGCGAACGTGAACGGCGCGTCGCCGACCAGACCGGTGTCGATCGCGCCCGCCCCCAAGGCTTCCAGCAAGGGCGCTGCCGCGGCGAACTCCTTCCACTCGATCTTGTAGGGAACGTCCTTGAGCACGCCGGCCGCTTCCATCACGGCCTGCGAATTGCCCTTCTGGTCGCCGACGCGCAGCGTGGTCTGCGCGACGGCCGCGTCGATGGCGGCGAGCGCGAGCGCCGCCGCAACAATGAGACGGATCATTCGGCGGCAATCCCCCGCTGCTGGTCGCGGGCCGCGATCAACTTGCGGGTCAGCGGGATCAACTCGCGGCCGTAGTCGATGGCATCGACCAGCGGATCGAAGCCGCGGATCAGGAAGTGGCTGACGCCGAGATCGTAATAATCGGCGAACACCTCGGCGACCTGCTCGGGCGTGCCGACCAGCGCGGTGGTGTTGCTGTTGGCGCCGGTGAGCTTTGCGATCTCGGTCCACAGCCGCTTGTCGATCCGCGTACCCTGATCGGCCAGTGCCAGCAGCCGCTTGGCGCCGTCGGTCGCATGGTTGGGGCGGCGGTAACCGGTCTGGTCCTGCAACGCAGTGGCACGCGCGAGGATATGCTCAGCCTTCGCCCACGCCTTCTCCTCAGTGTCGGCCAGGATCGGCCGCACCGACAGGCTGAAGCGCGGCGTCGGCCGGCCGTGCTTGGCAGCCGCTGCGCGCACCCGCGCAGTGACGTCGCGCACCTGGGCGTAGGATTCACCCCACAGCGCGAACGTATCGGCGTGCTTGCCTGCGACCTCGACCGCGGCATCCGAGCCGCCGCCGACAAAGGTGTAGATGCCGCCCTTCTGCAACGGCTTCACCTGGGAGAAGCCGTTCTCGACGTTGTAATACTTGCCGCTGTAGTTGAACGGCTTCTCGCTGGTCCATTCCAGCCGTACCACGTCGAGGAATTCGCTGGTGCGGGCGTAGCGCTCGTCCTTGTCGTCGAGCGTGTTGCCGTCCTGGCGCAGCTCGATGGCGTTGCCGCCGGTGATGACGTGCAGCGAGACCCGGCCGCCATAGAACTGATCCAGCGTCGCAAGCTGCCGCGCCAGCAGCGTCGGTGCCGTGAAGCCCGGGCGCTGCGCGATCATCACCTTGAGCTGCTTGGTGATGGTCAGGACATGCTGCGCGACCTGCAGCGCGTCCGGTGTAGTCGAGTGGAAGGCCAGCAGCGCGCGATCGAAGCCGGCGAGCTCATGGGCCTTGGCGACGGTCTCGATATAGGGCGGATCGAGCACCGGGCCTGAGCGGACGATGGTCTCGGAGGCATTGTTGTTGGTGATGAAGCCGATGAACTCGACCGGCATGACTGACAACTCCGTTGTTGTTGGCTGTTGTTTTCAGACGCCCAGCGCGGAGCGTCCGGCGGAGACACGGGTGGCATCGTCTTGCGGGGTATGGACGCGGCCGCACAGCACGTCACGGTAATGCCGCTCCAGCGGATTGGTTCGCGACAGGCCGTGATTGCTGGTCAGCGCCAAGGCATCCTCCACCACTGCTGCGGCGTTATTGGTTACCGTCAGCTTGATGATGTTAGACTCGATCGCGGACAGCGGGAAGCCGTTATCGAAATCGGCGGCGAAGCTGTCGATCAGGCGGGCATTGACCGCGAGCCGCGCTTCGATCCCGCCAACGACCTCCTGCATGCGCGGCAGCGTCGCCAGCGGCGCGCCGAGATTGGCGGGTACCCGCTCCTTCAGGAATTGGACCAGCCAGTCGCGGGCGGCGCGGGCAACGCCGTCATAGATCGCGGCGACGAAGATCGCATGCACGGTCGCCTGGGTGACATCAGGAACCTTCCAGTCGTCGGGCCTGCGGACGTCGATCTCGTAGTCCAGCGGGAATACCACGTCGTCGAAGATCACGGTGTGGCTGCCACTGGCGCGCAGGCCGAGATGATCCCAGGTCTCCTCGATCCGCGTTCCCGGCAACCCGGCCGGAACCAGAAACAACCCGACACGGGTCTCCGGCTCATCGGTTTTCGCCCAGACCGAATACCATTTCAGGATCGGCGCGCCGGTCGAATAGATCTTGCGGCCGGTCAGCCGCCAGCCGGTTTCGGTGCGGCGCGCCGTGGTCGCCGGCAGGCCGCCGCGCGCGGGCGAGCCAAGCTCGGGCTCGACGCGCAATGCGTTGATCAGCGCCACGCCCTCGACCGTCTCCTTCGCGAGCTTGCGCGAAAGACGTGCAGGCCACCGCGTGCTGCGCGCCATCACCAGATGCTGGATGTAATGCATCGACAGCACCAGCGCGGTCGACGGATCGGCCTTGCCGATGATGCCGAGCACGCGTGTGGCGTCGCGGGCGCCCGCCCCGCTACCGCCCAGCGCCACCGGCACGGTCAGCGCCAGTAGCCCTTCGCGCGACAGGTCTGCGAAATTCTCGAACGGAAAGCTGGCGTCGCGATCATGCGCGGGCGCACGCGCGGCAAACACCTCGGCGAGCCGCGACGCGCGCGCAATGTGCTCGGGCTGGTTCGCCGGCGGCAGCTCCCGCGCCGCTGTCGTCACCATGTCGCCTCCAGTCCGAGCAGGCCGAGGATCTGCTTGCGCAGATCGGCCAGATAAGGATCGCCGCGATGCCGCGGGTATGGCCGGGCCACCGCAATATCGGCCTTGATCCGCGCCGGTCGGTCGGAGAGCACGACGACGCGGTTGGCGAGCACCAGCGCCTCCTCGACGTCATGGGTGACGAGCAGCGTGGTGAAGCCCTTGCGCTGCCACAGCGCCACGAGCTCGGCCTGCATCGCGATCCGCGTCAGGGAATCGAGCTTACCGAGCGGCTCGTCGAGCACCAGGATCTTCGGATCGTTGACCAGCGCGCGCGCCAGCGCCACGCGCTGCGCCATGCCGCCGGAGAGCTGATGCGGATAGGCATTGCGGAACGAGGACAGGCCGACCAGCTCGATCACCGCGTCGACCCGATGCCGCTGCGCCTTCAGGATGCCCTGCGCTTCCAGCCCGAGCGCGACATTGTCCCACACCGAGCGCCAGGGAAACAGCGTCGGATCCTGGAACACGACGACACGCGACGGATGCGGGCCACTGATGCGGACCTCATCCTCGCGCAGCGAGCCGCTGCGCGGCTTCTCCAGTCCGGCTACCAGCCGCAGCAAGGTCGACTTGCCGCAACCGGAGGGGCCGAGCAGCGCGACGAACTCGCCCGGTGCGATCGACAGATTGACATTGTCGAGCACCGGCAGGACAGCGCCGTCGATGTCGAAGGCGTGGCTGACGCCCTCGATGTCGAGCTCGGCGCCAACGGCAGGATAGGTGATCGCCTCGGCTGTGGATTGCGCTACCATTTGACGACACCCTTCTGCCAGACCAGCAGGCGGTCACGGGTGCGGAACAGCAGCGTGATCGCGCCGGAGCAGAGCAGCGACATCACGATCAGCGCCGCATACATGTTGGCGTAAGCCGCCCAGCCCTGCGCCCATTGCAGGTACCAGCCGAGCCCGGCCTTGACGCCGATCATCTCGGCGACCACGAGCACCGCAAAGGACGAACCAAGGCCCATGAACAGGCCGACGAACACGTGCGGCAGCGCGGCGGGGATCGCGACCTTGAGCACCAGGAACGACGGCTTGGCGCCGAGCGTGCGCGCGACGTCGTAATAGGCGGTGCTGACGCTCGCCACGCCCGACCAGGTCAAGACCGTCACCGGAAAGCCGGTGGCAAGCGCGATCAGGAAGGTCGAGGCACTCCAGCTCGAGGGGAAGGTGAAGAACGCGATCGGCAGCCAGGCGGTGGCCGGCAGTGGGCCGATGAAGCGCAGCACCGGATGCACCCAGTAGCCGATCTTCTGCGACCAGCCGATCGAGACGCCGGTGATAAAGCCGATCGTCGCGCCGATGATGTAGCCGCCGAGTTGCAGCTTGATCGAGGCGAACACGCTGTCGAGCAGTTTCGGCAGGTCGTCGGTGTAGACCTCGAGGATCGACTGCGGCGGCGGGAAGAACGGCAGCGGCAGCCAGGCGAATTTCGCGGTGGCGACCTCCCACAGCGTCACGAAGGCGCCGAAGGCCACCAGCCAAGGCGCGCGCTTGCGCAACGCCTGCCCCGCGCTGCCGAGATAATCCGCGCTGAATGTGCCGAACAGGATGAAGACCGCGATGACGATCGCGCCGATGCCGAGCGATTGGGTCCGCGACCAGTCGCCGACATCGGGCCAATAGAGGCATGACAGCCCGAACGCGAGCCAGGCGAGGGTTGCCGCGAGGCCCACGCCATAGCTGCCGGAGAGGTTCGCGAACGTGACCGCGGCGCGCGGCGCGGCAGCCGCCGTCGTGTCAGACACTGAATACGTCGACATAGATCCGCTCCGCGAATTTGGCCGTGTCGGTGCTCTGCTTGAACACCTGCACCGATTTCAAATCGTCGGCGTAGCCCTTGAGCTCGCGCTTGAGGACTTCGCCGGTGGGATGATGGTGATGGGTGTGGTAGCGCGCCATCGCCTCGAGATCGGCGAGGCTCGCCGCCTTCGGCGCATAGGGCTGGAACGACTTCGCCGCCTTGTCCGGATTCTGCGAGGTGAACATCGCGGCGTCGAGCAATGCCTGGGTGATGGCACGCGCGACGTGAGGCTCGTCCCGTACCAAGCTGCCGCGCAGGCCGACGATGCAGCAGCTCTTGTCGCGGTATTCGCCATCGAGATTGGAGGCGACCTCCTTGTACTGCGTATCCTTCAGCCAGAGATAGGCCAGCGGATCCGACGACAGGAAGGCTTGCACCTCGCCCTTCTCGACCGCGACATTGAGGAGATTGCCGGGATAGGCGCGCCAGTCGACGTCCCTAACCGGGTCGATGCCGAGCTTGGAGAGCTGGATCGAGAAGAAATTCTTGTCGGGACCTGCAAGATCGCCGACCGCGACGATCTTGCCCTTGAGATCGGCGAGCTTGTCGACGCCGGAACTGGTGCGGGTCAAGACGCGCATGCAGCCGCCATGGGTGCCGGCGGCGATCTTGACGTCAAAGCCCTGTTCGAGCGGCTTCAACCAACGCAGCGCCATGCCGAGCCCGGCATCGCTCTTGCCGGTGGCGATCGCTTCCAGCAGCTGGTCGGTCGAGCCGGAATAGTTGACGAGCTCGACGTCGAGATTCTGCTTCTGGAAGAAGCCGTGGTCGATGGCGACCGGCAGCGGCGCAAGGCAGACCGCGCCGGCGTTCCAGGACAGTTTCAGCTTGCGCGGGCTGCCTGCCAGCGGCGGCGCATCGGAGGCGGTCTTGCAGATCGGGAATTCGGAGAAGTCGATCGCCGGCGTGATCGCTCGCGGCGCGAAGGCCTGCGCGCTATAGGCGCCGATCGGCGCGGCAAGGGCCGCGGCGGCGCCCGCGCGCAGCAATGTGCGGCGATCCATCACCGTCTTCTTGTTGTCGACAGACATTTTCACTCCTGCATTTCGGCAAGGCTCCGCCCCACGCGCAAACGCCTCCGTCTGCGCGCCTCGTCGTTCGAAGCTCATGGTTTAGAGAAAGCGGATTTCTCCGGCGCTATTGCCCTCAAAGCAACGCGCAAATGATGCGGCGCGACAAGTTCATCGTCAATGAAATGGAATTTCGAATGTGGTCGGCGCGGCAGCTGATCTCTCCACGATCACAGCGCGCGACGATGAAAGGATTTTCGCCGCTGTCGCGGCGGAGACGTGCAACAGAACGGCATCGATTGCACCGAATTTGAGCGAACGACGGCCGCTTGCGCGAAGTCTTCTACGCATGACGGCTCGGCGAGATCATCCTTGCTGCGCCCGGGCTGATTTCAGTTTTCCGTTTCGTTGACGGCGAACGGCTTGCTCATAGACTTGATCAAACGCTGCCGCGCT
Organism: Bradyrhizobium sp. Pha-3; assembly: GCF_042258615.1. Taxonomy (GTDB): domain Bacteria; phylum Pseudomonadota; class Alphaproteobacteria; order Rhizobiales; family Xanthobacteraceae; genus Bradyrhizobium. The sequence continues at coordinate 6,863,274 of NZ_CP170152.1, forward strand.
TTTCCGACGAGCAGCGAATGAATCAGAAAGAAAATGCATATGCGCAAACTGACCCGCCCGGGTTCTCCCTATACTTTCACGCGCCGCACCGCGGCCGCACTGATCACGGCAGTGATCACGCTCTCGACATCGGCCGCAGCCTTCGCGGCTGATGCGATCGTGCTGCGCGTCGGCGACCAAAAGGGCGGCAACCGCTCGCTGCTGGATATCTCGGGCCTCGCCAAGGATCTGCCCTACAAGATCGAGTGGTCGGAATTTCCGGCCGCGGCCCCGATCCTGGAGGCGATCAATGCCGGCGCGCTCGACGTCGGCTACACCGGCGACCTGTCCTTCCTCACGGTCTATGCCTCGGGCGCGCCGATCAAGGCGATCGGCGGCACGCGCTCCGATGCGCGGACCCAGGCGATCCTGGTCCGTGGGGATTCGCCGATCAGGACGGCGGCCGATCTGAAGGGCAAGCGCCTCGCCGGCACGCGGGGCGGCTGGGGCCAATTCCTGATCAATGCGACATTGGAGAAGGCCGGCAGCAGGATCGAGGACGCGACCTTCGCCCCGCTCGGCCCGGTCGACGCCAAGATCGCGCTGCTCGCCGGCTCGATCGACGCCTGGGCGGTGTGGGAGCCCTACATTTCCTATGCCAGGCTGAAGGACAATGCGCGGGTCGTCGCCGACGGCGAGGGTCTGACGCCGACCATCACCTTCATCGTCGCCTCCGACAACGCAATCGCGACCAAGCGCGCCGCGGTGCAGGATCTGGTGCAGCGGCTCAACAAGGCGCGGCTGTGGTCGCTCGACCATCTCGCGGAGTATGCCAAGAACACGGCCGAGCTCACAAAACTGCCGGAGGACGTGCTGCTCGCCGCCTACACCGCGCAGAAGACCAGCCCGATCGCGATCGACGAGGCCGTGGTGAAGGAAGTGCAGGCCGCCTCCGACCGCGCCACGCGCTACGGCATCCTCGGCAAGACGCTGGACGTCGGCAAGGCCGTCGACCGCAGTTTTACCGCGAGCGCAAGCTTGAACTAGCGATCCTCACCTCCCCTTGAAATGGGGAGGTCGGTTTGCGCAGCAAACCGGGTGGGGATCCTGCCTCCGCGAGCGCCGGCGTTCGTCGAGAGCAACCCTCACCCCGCCCTCCCCCTTTCAAGGGGAGGGAGACGAGCGGCGCAGTTCGCCTCACGGAGTGCGTGCCGCCCCTCCAATGGAGATATCCGATGTCCGGCCCACTCCATCTCGCGATAATCGTCACAGCACACCTGCTCTGCATGACCTTGTTGGTCGCACTGTCGGTTTGATAGCGTTCTCCCAGGGCCAGCCCCAGGGAGAACAACAATGAACCTATCAATGAAGGACCGTGTCGCGGTGGTGACCGGCGGCAGCAAGGGCATCGGGATCGCGGTGGCGCGGCGGTTTGCGGAATCCGGCGCCAAGGTCGCGATCCTCGCCCGCGGCGCAGCCGACCTCGCAGCGGCGCGCGAGGCACTCGCCAGGGACGGCCTCGTGGTGCGCGACTACGTCTGCGACGTCGCCAAGGCCGCCGACATCGCCAAGGCGCACGACCAGATCGTCGCGGATCTCGGCAAGATCGACGTGCTGGTCAACAACGCGGGCACCGCGCGCACGCTGGCCTTCGAGAGCATCAGCGACGAGGCCTGGCAGGAGGACCTCGACCTGAAACTGTTCGCCGCGATCCGCTTCAGCCGGCTGGTGTGGCCGGGCATGAAGCAGCGCAAATGGGGCCGCATCATCAACGTGCTCAACACCTTCGCCAAGGCGCCGGCCGGCAATTCGGCGCCGACCTCGGTGTCGCGCGCGGCCGGCATGGCGCTGACCAAGGTGATGGCCAATGAAGGCGGCGAGCACAACATCCTGGTGAATGCGCTCTTGGTCGGCCTGATCATGAGCGATCAATGGGTCAAGCGGCATGCTGCCCAGGCGCCGGACACGGATTTCGGGGAATTCGCCAAGGGCCTTGCCAAGGGCACGCCGCTCGGCCGGATCGGCACGGCGGAGGAGTTCGCCAACCTCGCCTGCTTCCTGGCCTCGGAGCAAGGCTCCTACATCACCGGCACCGCCATCAATGTCGATGGTGGCCGGTCGCCGGTGGTCTAGAGCCCCGGCCCTGGTTCAACCAGAAACCGGAGCTCCAGACTTTGCTTTGGCGCGTTTTCTTCACGCGAACCGGTGTCCACTGCGCTCGAAAACGCTCAAGCGGGCAACCAACGGCAGGAAGCGACGGCTCAAAAGCAAAAGGCCTCCGTCACCGGAGGCCTTTCATTTTAAACCGCGTCCTTGGCGGCCTTGACCGGCCGTGCGCGGACGATCTTCCGGGCCGGCTTGGCCTTGAACATCATCTCTTCGCCGGTGAAGGGGTTGGTGCCCTTGCGCGCCTTGGTCGCCGGCTTCTTGACCACAACGAACTTGGCGAAGCCGGGGACGAGGAACACCCCGGCCTTCTTCAGCTCCTTGTGGCCGACATCGACGAGCGAGTCCAAAACGTTCTTGACGTCGCGCTTGGAGAGTTCGGTGGTGGTCGCGATCTTCTCGATCACTTGCGACTTCGACAGTTGGGTAGCCATGGTTGCTCCATTGATTCTGGAGTGGGCACGATATGGCGGAAAACGCCGAGAAAAACAGTGTTTTCTGCACTCACCACAGCAATATCGCTGTGGACAGCCCCCGAATCAGGGTTTTTTCCAGTGTTTTTTCCAGTCAAGTCGCTTCCGACCCCTAAAATTACAGCGTTTGCGCGGCTTCGGGGCTCCCGAAACACCCCCTTCGAGAGAATCACTCGACGCGTCGCGTGCGACAGTATGGCGCGCAATTCGGGTTGCGAACCGCAGCCGCGCGCCACTTCAGGTTTCGGGAACGATCCTCCAAAAGGCCGAGGCATTAGAAAATGACTCGGGTTCCCATTCCATCGTAACATCGCAAAGGGGCGCCACGGCCGATCGGCCGGCCACCCCGATGCAAGCCTTTATGTATGTTCCGGAGACCCCGCGTATGGATTTGTCCCGCCTTGAGATCAACCGCCGCACGGCCCTTCTGACCTCGGCCGCGATTGCGGCCAATGTCATCAATCCGATGCGGGCATTCGCGCAGGAGACCCCGCGCAAGGGCGGCGTATTCAACGTCCATTACGGCGCCGAGCAGCGTCAGCTCAACCCGAGCATCCAGGCCTCGACCGGCGTTTACATCATCGGCGGCAAGATCCAGGAGAATCTGGTCGACCTCGACGCCAACGGCCAGCCGGTCGGCGTGCTCGCCGAGAGCTGGGAGGCGACGCCGGACGGCAAGACCGTCACCTTCAAGCTGCGCAAGGGCGTCACCTGGCACGACGGCAAGCCGTTCACGTCGGAGGACGTCGCCTTCACCGCGATGAACATGTGGAAGAAGATCCTCAACTACGGATCGACGCTGCAGCTGTTCCTGACATCGGTCGATACGCCCGATCCGCAGACCGCGATCTTCCGCTACGAGCGGCCGATGCCGCTGAACCTGTTGCTCCGGGCCCTGCCCGACCTCGGCTACGTCTCCGCCAAGCATCTCTACGAGAGCGGCGACATCAGGCAGAACCCGACCAACCTGGCGCCGGTCGGCACCGGCCCGTTCAAATTCGTCAAATACGAGCGCGGCCAATACATCATCGCCGACCGCAATCCAGATTACTGGCGGCCGAACGCCCCCTATCTCGACCGCATCGTCTGGAAGGTGATCACCGACCGCGCCGCCGCAGCTGCCCAGATGGAGGCGGGCGAATTGCACTACAGCCCGTTCTCGGGGCTGACGATCTCGGACATGGCACGGCTCGGCAAGGACAAGCGCTTCATCGTCCAGACCAAGGGCAATGAGGGCAACGCCCGCACCAACACCATCGAGTTCAACTTCCGCCGCAAGGAATTGTCCGACATCCGCGTCCGCCGCGCCATCGCGCATGCGATCAACGTGCCGTTCTTCATCGAGAACTTTTTGGGCGATTTCGCCAAGCTCGGCACCGGCCCGATCCCCTCGACCTCGACCGACTTCTATCCCGGACCGAACACACCGCAATATCCATATGACAAGGCCAAGGCGATCGCGCTGCTCGACGAGGCCGGCTTCAAGGCCTCCGGCGGCAACCGCTTCTCGCTCAAGCTGCTGCCGGCGCCGTGGGGTGAGGACATCTCGCTGTGGTCGACCTTCATCCAGCAGTCGCTGGGAGAGGTCGGCATCCAGGTCGATATCGTGCGGAATGATGGCGGCGGCTTCCTCAAGCAGGTCTATGACGACCACGCCTTCGATCTCGCGACCGGCTGGCATCAGTACCGCAACGACCCCGCGGTCTCGACCACGGTGTGGTACCGCTCCGGCCAGCCCAAGGGCGCGCCGTGGACCAACCAGTGGGGCTGGGAGGACAAGACCGTCGACAAGACCATCGACGATGCCGCCACCGAGGTCGATCCGGTCAAGCGCAAGGCGCTCTATGCCGACTTCGTCAAGGAGGTGAACACCGAGCTGCCGGTCTGGATGCCGATCGAGCAGATCTTCGTCACCGTGATCACGGCCAAGGCGCGCAACCACTCCAACACGCCGCGCTGGGGCTCGGCGAGCTGGCACGATCTTTGGCTTACGGCCTGAGGCCTCTTCTCCCTCGCCCCGCTCTTGCGGGGAGAGGGCTGGGGTGAGGGGCTCCCTCCACAAGTGATGCGGATGGATAGTGCGGTACCCCCTCACCCGGATCGCATTTCGCTTTGCTACATGCGATCCGACCTCTCCCCGCAAGCGGGGCGAGGTAAGAAGAGGCCGGTGTCCACTTCGTTCGAAAACGCTATAGATAACCGATGCGTATCCTGAGCCTTGCGGGGCGGCGGCTGGCCGCCTCGATCCCGACCCTGTTCCTGATCCTGATCGGCGTGTTCCTGCTGTTGCAGCTCGCGCCGGGCGACACCGTCGATGCGCTGATGGCGCAGATGGGCGGCGGCGATGCCGCGACCGCGCAACAGCTGCGCAAGTTCTATGGGCTCGACCTCTCGGTTCCGGCGCAGCTCGGCAACTATCTGTGGCACCTGGTGCGGCTCGACCTCGGCTTCTCCTCGATCTACGGCAAGCCGGTGGCGACCGTGATCCTGGAACGGCTGCCGCCGACCATCCTGCTGATGACCGCGTCGTTGTCGTTCGCGTTCTTCTTTGGCCTCGTGTTCGGCGTGATCGCCGCGCGCGGCGTCAACCGCTGGCCGGACACGTTGATCTCGACGCTCGGCCTGATCTTCTACGCGACCCCTTCGTTCTGGTTCGGGCTGATGGCGATCGTGGTGTTCTCGGTCTATCTGCAATGGCTGCCATCCGGCGGTTTCCAGGACATCGGAACGGTGCAGACCGGCATCCGGGGCGTGCTCGACATCGCGGCCCACCTCGTGCTGCCGACGCTGACGCTCGGGCTGATCTTCCTTGCGATCTATCTGCGCATCATGCGCGCGTCGATGCTGGAGGTCCTGAACCTCGATTTCGTCCGCACCGCCCGCGCCAAGGGGCTGGACGAGACCCATGTCATCACCCGCCACGTGCTGCGCAACGCGCTGCTGCCGATGGTGACGCTGATCGGCTTGCAGGCCGGCACCATGCTCGGCGGCTCGGTCGTGGTCGAGAGCGTGTTCTCCCTGCCCGGCCTCGGCCGCCTCGCCTATGAATCGGTGGTGCAGCGCGACCTCAACACCCTGCTCGGCATCGTGTTCGTGTCCGCGCTGCTAGTCATTGTCGTGAACTTCGTGGTCGACCTGCTCTATGCGCGGCTCGATCCTCGCATCGCGGCGGAGGGCTGACCGATGGACGCGGTGAAACGCTATTTCCGCAGCCCGGCCGCGGTAATCGGCCTGATCCTGCTGCTGCTGGTGATCGCGATGGCGATCAGCGCGGGCTTCCTCTATCCGCGCGATCCGCTGGCGCTGGCGGGCCGGCCGCTGGTCTGGCCGTTCTCCAATCCGCGCTTCCTGCTCGGCACCGACAATTCCGGCCGCGACATCGCCGCCCAGATCTTCTACGGCGCGCGGATCTCGCTCCTGATCGGCGGCGTCGCGACCGTGATCGCGATCCTGATCGGCATCCTGGTCGGCGCCTTCGCCGGCTATTACGGCGGCTGGGTCGACAATGTGCTGATGCGGATCACCGAGGCATTTCAGACCCTGCCGAACTTCGTGCTGCTGCTGGTCTTGGTCGCAGTGTTCGGCTCGACGCTGACGACGGTGACCATTGCGGTCGGCGTGGTGTCGTGGCCGGCGCCGGCGCGGCTGACCCGCGCCGAATTCCTGTCGCTGCGCAACCGCGAATTCGTGCAGGCGGGCAAGACGCTCGGCATGAAGGACCTCCAGCTGATCCTCGGCGAGATCCTGCCGAACGCGCTGCCGCCCGTGATCGTCTATGCCAGCGTGGTGATGGCGGTCGCGATCCTCTTGGAAAGCGCGCTCGCGTTCCTCAGGCTGTCCGACCCCAACGTCGCCTCCTGGGGCAATCTGATCGGGCTCGGCCGCGATGTGCTCCGGGTGCAGTGGTACGTCTCGGCGATCCCCGGCATCGCGATCCTCGTCACCGTGCTGGCGGTGTCGCTGGTCGGCCAGGGCCTCAACGATGCCCTCAATCCGAGGCTGAAGAGCCGATGAGCGACACTGTCCTTTCGCTCGACGGGCTGACCGTGCGCCTGCCCAAAGGCGCCGACCGGCCGCATGCGCTGTCCGACGTTTCACTGTCGGTCGCCTCCAACGAGATCCTCTGCGTGGTCGGCGAGTCCGGCTCCGGCAAGTCGATGATGGCGAACGCCATCATGCGGCTGCTGCCGAACGAGGTGACGATCGAACAGGGCCGGATGATGTTCAACGGCCGCGACCTCTGCGCAGCCGATGCCGCCGAAATGCGCGAGGTGCGCGGCGCTGGGATTGCGATGATCTTCCAGGAGCCGATGACGGCGCTCAATCCGCTGCGCACCATCGGCGACCAGATCGGCGAGATGTTTGCGATCCACACCGGCCTGTCGAAGGCCGAGATCAATGCACGCGTCCTTGCGTTGCTCGAGGACGTCCGCATCCCCGATCCCAGGGCGGCGGCAAAGGCCTATCCGCACGAGCTCTCCGGCGGCCAGCGCCAGCGCGCCATGATCGCGATGGCGCTCGCGCTCGACCCGAAGCTCTTGATCGCCGACGAGCCGACCACCGCGCTCGACGTCACGACACAGGCGCAGATCCTGAAGCTGATCCGCGATCTGCAGCAGCGCAAGAAGACGGCGGTGCTGTTCATCACCCATGATTTCGGCGTGGTCGCCGAGATCGCCGACCGCGTCGTGGTGATGCAGCACGGCGCGATCGTCGAGCAAGGCACGGCCGACAAGGTGCTGAACGACCCGCAGCATGCCTACACCAAGCAACTGATCGCGGCGGTCCCGCCACTGAAGGCGCCGCCGCCGCGCATCCTCTCCGGCAAGGACATCCTGACCATCGACACCGTCTCCAAGACCTACCGCACCGGCGGCTTCCTCGGCCGCGGCGCGCGAGTGACGGAGGCGGTCAAGAACGTCTCGCTGCACCTGCCACGCGGTGCGACGCTCGGCATCGTCGGCGAGTCCGGCTCGGGCAAATCGACGCTCGCGCGCTGCATCGTCCGGCTGATCGACCCCGACGCCGGTTCGATCGTGCTCAACGGCAAGGACTGGGCGAAGCTTGGCCGCGAGGAGATCAGGCGCGAGACCCGCCACATCCAGATGGTGTTCCAGGATCCGTTCGCCTCGCTCAATCCGCGCCGCAAGGCGGCTGAGCTGGTGGCGCAGGGACCGATCGTGCACGGCACCGACCGCGCGACCGCGATCGCGGAAGCGCGAAAACTGTTCGAACTGGTCGGGCTCGATCCGTCCGCCGGCGATCGCTTCCCGCATGAATTCTCCGGCGGTCAGCGCCAGCGCATCGGCCTCGCGCGGGCGCTGGCGCTCAAGCCCGATGTGCTGGTCGCGGACGAACCGGTCTCGGCGCTCGACGTCTCGGTGCAGGCGCAGGTGCTGAAGTTGCTCGCCGGGCTGCGCCAGCAGCTCGGCCTCTCCATCATCTTCATCACCCACGATCTGCGGGTCGCCGCACAGATCTGCGATCTCGTCGCCGTGATGAAGGATGGCGCCGTGGTCGAGCAAGGACTGACCGCCGAGGTGTTCGGCAGGCCGCAGCATCCCTATACGCAGGCGCTGCTGTCGGCGATCCCCGGCGGCGCATTCGCGCGCGAGCACGACATCGCAACCGTGTAGCCGGGCACGCGCGGCCCTACTCCGCCGCTTGTGGCTTGGATTCCTCGCGCAGCTGGAAGCGCTTCAGCAATCCGGATACCGTGTCGCGGAAGCCGCCATATTCCAGCTCGGAATAGGGTAGCATCGCAGCGCCGGACCAACCCTGGCTGCGCATCTCGATTGCCTTGCGCTGGGCGCGCTGGCGGACCTCGTCCCACGCAAGGTTGTCAAAGAAATCGGTATAGGACTCCGAAAACTTCCCGTCCCGGTCGATCGAGAAGCCAACGCAGGAAACGATCGGCAGGCAATACATCCCCGTCACCGGGGTGTTGAGCGGCACCGGCATGAGCGGCATCACATGCGAGCCGCGCGCATCGCCGCCCACGAAGTGCGCCTTGGCGAAGGGCGAGATGATTTCTTCGGGCGCTGCGAAAATGCCCTGGTTCCTGACGATCGCAACCGGATCATCCTTGCCGGTGTACTTGCCTGCGATGGAGTGAAGGCGCTGCGCCGAAACGGCGACGGCGACCTCGCCATAGGTTTTCGAGACGATGCGATCAATGCCGAAGCGCTCGTTGTCGCGAAGCAGCGCCGCAATGTGGTAGCCGTCCGCGGGCGCATCGAGTTCGATCACGCTGTCGCCGGCCGTGTTGTCCATATCGATGATATGGAAACGGAAGCCCTTGATCATCGGGGGCAGCATCAGCCCGGCGCAATACATGGGATCGGCAAAGGCCAGATAGAGCGGCAGATTGTAGGCGCCGGGACCGCATTTGTCGGCGGCGAACACCATGAAGGACTCCGCGGGTCTCGCGCCCGAGAGGCTGTGGTCGAAGCTGAGTTCGGCGACGGCCGGACCCGCGCCGCGAACGTTTCCGGAAGGGGCGTCGACGAGAAGATCCTGGCCGGCGCCGTAGAGCCCGGAGGTCTTCGCAACCGCGGTGGCCGCCAGAAACGTCTTCCAGGCGAATTGGTGGACCTCGGAGCTCCCTTCGCCCCGCGTGTGCGTCATGATGATCGCAATATCGTCGCCCGTATGGCGGACGAAACCGTCGATCAGGAGACCGTTGTCGATCGCTTTCGCGACCTCCCCTTCGACAGCCGCCATCATGCGCGCAGATGGTTTCGTATGGCCCCCAACGGAACCAATGTCAGCCTTGATGACCGAAATGGTGAGTTTCATGAGCATCCTCCGACCGCAGCTCAACGCCGTCGCCTCGGCGCTCGCTGCACCGGGGCCACGGCGCTGCTCAAAAGGAACGTTGTGGTTGCGGCAGGTTCCCTGCGCAAGTTCCTCACGGAATTATGGCCCCTCCGTCACCGCGTGTCGATACGGGCTATCGACACATCCGGCATAGCCCGTCATGCTCGATGGGGTTACCACCTGCCCTATGAAGCGCGGTTGAGAAAGATCGGCAAGCCCCGCTTGTTGGAATAGAGAGGACGGTAGCGCTCGGTGTTGTACGCGCTTGCGACGTCCAATTTGCGCGGCCCGAGCTTGGCGTCGGGGATCGGCACGAGGTCGTAGCGGCCCTCGACCAGCGCCGACATCAGACCGGTTTTGCCTTCCAGGATTGCATCGTAGGCCAAGTTGCCGAACGTCAACGCCACAAGCTTGTCGATGAAGTCCGGATCGCCTGACCGCAGGTCGTAGGTGAGGTCAGAGACGATGGTCTCCTCGCTGGTGCGCCGCTTGATCTCGTCCGCGAACGCTTCGGCCACGCTCGCCTTCCTGCGGTGACCGTAGGCATCAGGCTCGCCGAATTCCTGCACCGTGTAGCCCTCCCACTCGGCGCCCTCGCTGAGCACAATCAGCGCGTAGTTGCTTGGGTTGCCGTGCTTATCATCAAGGAGAAGCTGGATCAGTTTGTCGAGATTGACCTTGTACTCCGGTATAGCGCATCGGATCGAGGTTGCGTATGCGGTATAGAGTGCCGTAAAGCCGGCATCGCGACCAAAGACGCGGAAAATGCCAATTCGCTCATGCGAGCCGACGGTGGTGCGCTGGCGCTGGATGGCATCGCTGGCGCGGGTGATCGCGGTCGAGAAACCGATGCAGTATTCGGTGTTGCGAACGTCGTTGTCCATCGTCTTCGGGATGGCAATGATCTTGACGCCTCGCCGGTTGAGCTCGTCCGCGTAGCTGAGAGTATCGTCGCCGCCGATGGCGATCAGATGTTCGATACCGAGCCCCGCGAGGTTCGCCAGCACCTCGCTGGTGAGGTCCCACGTCGTGGTTGCGATGCCACCCTTGGTGCTCTGGGAAACCGGAAAGTCGTGGCCCGCGAGATGATCGGGCAACTTCTTCATTTTGGAGGGATTGGTGCGGCTCGAGTGCAGCACGGTGCCGCCGCGCCGGTCGATGACGCGCGTGTTTTCGCGGTTCAGCGGGATGATGTAGTGGGACTTGCTGGCCGGGTCGTCGAGGTTCAGGTGAGTGAGGGCCTCCCAGCCGCGGCGGAGACCGACAACCTCGATGTCGTCCTCGCTGCCGCGATAAGTCACGCTCTTGATCACCGCATTAAGGCCGGGGACGTCACCGCCGCCCGTGAGAACACCAATGCGCTTCCTCGCCATGCCTATCTCCCAGGAATCGGTATGTGGCAATAACGCCTGCGTCGCGTCAGGGTTTCCACAACGCTATCCGCCAACGGCGGAATCCGCGTGATCGCGGCGTTCCACCGGTCCAGTTTGGGCTCCCATTCTTCGGAGCACAATGTTGCCTGACCAGTCCTCACCTCGGGCGGCTGGCACCTCCGTGCTCTATATCTCGCGCGCGTGGCGCGGCGCCGCTCCACGTTCACCGCGACCGGCGCGAGGCGAGGAAATACTCTGCCCAGCGCAGCAACTCGAAGCGATCGCCCCTGACCAGCTCCTGTGCATCGCGGCGCCGGTAGAGCACCAGCATCCAGGGCGCGAGCTTGCGCAGCAAGCCGTGCGCCATGTACTGCACCGGCTCGGTGAACGGCAGCGCCAGCTCGCTCTCCGGCACGCCCTGCACTGCCTTTGCCAATTCGCGGCCGAGCGGGATCGTCAGTGCGACGGCGCGGCCGTTGCAGCCGGTCCAGCCATAGGCGTTCGGTCCGAGGCGATGCATGCGCGGCAGGAAATCCGCGGTCATCCCGACATAGCCGTTCCAGACATAGTCGAAGGAGACGTCGCCGATCTGCGGCCACAAGCGCTGCAGTCGCTCGGTGACCCGCGCCTTCAGCCGCCCGGTCTTGTCACCCGGGCCGAGCACGGCGCCGCCGGTGACCAGGCGATTGCGGGCGTCGTAACGCGCGAAATACAGCTCGCCATGGGTGTCCGACATCGCCTGCCTGCCCGGGATGATGGTCTTGCGGACATTGTCCGACAGCGGCTGCGTCGCCATCTGCCAGGACAGCACTGGCATCACCTCAGTCGCGATCTCAGGCACCAGCGCTTTCGCGAATTCGCCGCTATAGGCATTGGTCGCGACCACCAGCGCACGGCCGGAGATTTCGCCCCTCTCGGTCTTCACCACCCAGCGATCGCCGCGGCGCTCGAAGCTCAGCGCAGGCGAGCGGGCGTAGATCCGCGCGCCGAGGCCGAGCACGGTGCGCGCCAGGCCCCGCGCCAGCGCCAGCGGATTGACGTAGCCGCCGGTCCTGTTCCAGAAGCCGCCATACCAGGCATCCGAGCCGAGCATGTCCCTCGTCTGGTCGCGCGACAGCAATTCGACCGGCGCGCCGAATTTCGACCATTGCTGCACCCGCCGCTCCGCGATCTTGATCCGGCCCGGCGAATGCACCGGCTGCACCCAGCCGGCCTGCTCCTGCTCGGCCTCGATATTGTAGCGCTTGACGACGTCGAACAGCATTGCAGCGCTGTCGCGCAGCATCGCGACGAAGCGCTCGCCGGCCGCGCCATGCCTCTTGATGATGTCCTCGGGATCGGGGCGCGACAGCGTCGGGATCACCTGGCCGTTGTTGCGGCCCGAGGCGCCCCAGCCCGGCTCGGCGGCCTCGACGATCGCGACGTCGACATTGGCCTCGCGCAGATGCAGTGCGGTCGACAGACCGGTGAAGCCGCCGCCGATGATGACGACATCGGCCTGCTGCGCGCCGGTCAATTCGGGACAATCGGGACCGGTTGGCGTCACTGCTGCCCAGAGCGAATTGGGCCAACGCACGGCATTGCTGCTCATCATGATCCTTTCTTGCGGGGGCCTGCGCGTTCTGGTTAGCTTTACTCTACTCTCTCATTCCAGCCGGGAAGACAAGAAGTGGCACTCAAGAACGTCATCGGAATCGATCACGCCGTGGTCATGGTGAAGGACCTCGACAAGGCCGCCGAGAATTACAAGCGGCTCGGCTTCACCGTGTCGCCGCGCGGCACCCACAGCGCGCATATGGGATCGGGCAATTACACCATCATGTTCGACCCCGACTACATGGAATTGCTCGGCGTGCTGACGCCGACCGAACACAATGCTCCGGCTCGCGCCTTCCTCGAGAAGCGCGGCGAAGGTATCGAACGCATCGCATTCACCGCGGTGGATTCGGCCGCCGGCGCCGAGGAGATCCGCGCCCGCGGCTATGCGCCGATCGGGCCGACCGATTTCGAACGCCCCGTGACCTTGCCTGATGGCATGGTCTCGGCCGCGAAATTCCGCACCTTTCAGTGGCCGACCGCTGAAGCGCCCGGCGGCGTCCGGATCTTCGCCTGCCAGCACAAGACCCGCGAGACGGTGTGGATCCCCGAATTGATGACGCACGCCAATGGGGCAAAACGCCTCAAGCAGGTGCTGATCGTCTCGCCCGACCCCGCAACCGATGCCGCGCATCTCTCCAGGATGATCGATATCGCGGTCAGAAACGATCCCGACGGTGCGGTTGCGGTGCCGTCCGGCGGCGACCGTGCCGACTTCGTGTTCCTGACCAGGGATCAGCTCGGCAAGCGCTATCCCGGCGTTTCGCTGGATGGCCTGTCCGATCGCGGCGGCGCCGGCCTCGTGATTGCAGCCGACCTCGCCGCAACCGAGAAGGCGCTGGGCGCGACCGGCGTGAACAGCGGTGGCGGCATCACCGTGCCGCCGGCCGCTGCGAACGGCACCCTGCTCGCCTTCGTCAAGGCATAACTGCCATACCATGCGCGGCGCAGCGTTATGCAGCGGCGCCGCACATGTGGGGGCTAGGCACGGAAAGTTGAGACGCTAGTATCTCTCCCAAACAAGAACCCTCCAGGGAGAGAAACATGTCGCATCACCTGATCTCACGCCGCCAGATGCTGGCCGGCACCGCCGCCGCAGGCGCCGTTGGATTGACCGGATTTCCGGCCCGCGCCGAGGTCAACTGGAAGAAATATTCCGGCACCACGCTCGAAGTCAGCCTCGCCAAGGGGCCGCGCGGCGACAACCTGCAAAAATACATCAAGGAATTCACCGAGCTCACCGGCATCAAGGTCGAATCGGAGCAGGTCCCCGAGCAGCAGCAGCGCCAGAAATGCGTGATCGAGCTGTCCTCGGGCAAGCCGAGCTTCGACGTCGTTCACCTGAGCTATCACGTGCAGAAGCGGCAATTCGAGAAGGCCGGCTGGCTCGCCGACATGTCGGGCTATCTCAAGGATCCGAGCATGACGCTGCCGGACCTCGTCGAGAGCGATTTCTCGGCCGCCGGCCTGCAATATGCGCGCAACGACAAGGGCCAGATGCTGTCGCTGCCGTGGTCGGTCGACTATTTCATCCTCTACTACAACAAGGAGCTGTTCCAGAAGAAGGGCGTCGAGGTCCCGAAGACGCTGGACGAGATGGCGGTCGCCGCCGAGAAGCTCACCGATCCCAAGGAGGGCGTCTACGGCTTCGTCGGCCGCGGCCTGCGCAATGCCAACATGGCGATGTGGAGCAACTTCTATCTGAATTATGGCGGCGAATTCCTCGACGCGAAGGGCAACATCCTGACCGACGGCCCGGAGGCGATCGAGGCCACCAAGCTCTATCAGCGGCTGCTGACGAAATGCGCGCCTCCCGGCGTCGCCGGCTTCAACTGGATGGAGTCGATGGCCTCGTTCACGCAAGGCCGCTCGGCGATGTGGATCGACGCCGACGGCTGGGCACCGCCGCTGGAGGACCCCAACGCCTCGCGCGTGGTCGGCAAGGTCGGCTACACGCTGGTGCCCGCCGGACCCAAGGGCAAATTCTCGTCGACCTATGGCGACGGCATCGGCATCGCCGCAGCGAGCAAGAACAAGGAAGCCGCCTACCTGCTCTGCCAATGGGTGGTCTCGCGCGGACAAGGCGCCCGGCTGCTGCAGGCCGGCGGCGGCGTGCCGTTCCGCAACTCCATCGTCGACGATGCCGAGGTCGCCAAGGGCGTGAAGACCAAGGAATGGCTGCAGTCGGTGGTCGATTCCGCCAAGATCTCGAAGCTCGGCCTGCCCGTCATCATCCCGGTCGCCGAATTCCGCGACATCGTCGGTGCGGCGCTGACCGCGACGCTGTCGGGCGCCGATCCCGCCACCGAGCTGAAGAAGGCGCACGAGCAATTCCGCCCCATCCTGGAGCGCAGTGAAAAAGCGTGAGCGTGGTGACCCAGGCTGAGCCGGCGGCGACTGGCAAAGCGCTTTCAAGCGAAGTGGGTACCGGTTCGCGTGAAGAAAACGCGTCAAAACAAGACTCCAGAGCCGGAGGCTCTGGGGACGTTGCGCCGACGCGTGAATGGCGTCCGCCGTCCTACTGGCCGTTCGTGATCCCGGCGCTCGTCGTCGTGCTGGCGGTGATCATCTTTCCATGGGTGTTCACGATCTGGATGAGCCTGCAGGAATGGAAGGTCGGCTCGCCGACCGTCTTCGTCGGGCTCGCCAACTATCTGCGGCTGCCGACCGATCCGCGCTTCGTCGAGGCGGTCGGGCACACGCTGTCCTACACCGCGCTGTCGGTGGTGCTGCCGCTGGTGTTCGGCACGCTGGCGGCGGTGGTGTTTCACCAGAAATTCGCCGCGCGCGGCTTCCTGCGCGGCATCTTCATCATGCCGATGATGGCAACGCCCGTGGCGATCGCGCTGGTGTGGACCATGATGTTCCACCCGCAGCTTGGCGTCTTGAACTATCTGCTGTCGCTGGTCGGCCTGCCGCCGCAGCTCTGGGTATTCAACCCGACGACGGTGATCCCGTCGCTGGTGCTGGTCGAGACCTGGCAATGGACGCCGCTGGTGATGCTGATCGTGCTCGGCGGCCTCGCCGCGATCCCGACCGAACCCTATGAGAGCGCGCAGATCGACGGCGCCAATTTCTGGCAGGTGTTCCGCTTCATCACGCTGCCTTTGATCATGCCGTTCCTGTTCATCGCTGGGATGATCCGCATGATCGACGCGGTGAAGAGTTTTGACATCATCTTCGCGATCACGCAGGGCGGGCCGGGCTCGGCGTCGGAAACCATCAACGTCTATCTCTACAGCGTCGCCTTCGTCTATTACGACCTCGGCTACGGCTCGGCGATCGCGGTGGTGTTCTTCCTCCTGATCGTGGCGCTGGCCGCGCTGCTGCTTTACTTGCGCAAGCGCCTGCTGTGGACGTCTCAGCTTGGGAGCGAGGCATGAGCCCGCGTCAGATTCTGGGCCGGATCGGGTTGTGGCTGTCGGTGTTCGTCATCGTCTCGCCGGCGATCCTGTTCTTCCTCTGGATGGCCTCGCTGTCGCTGAAATTCGAGATCGACAACGCCTCCTATCCGCCGGTGTTCATCCCGGAGCATTTCGCCTGGAAGAACTATGCCGACGTGTTCGCCTCCAACCGCTTCCTGACCTATTTCAGCAACAGCCTCGTTGTCACCGGCTGTGCCACGGGGCTTGCGATGCTGGTCGGCGTGCCCGCCGGCTATGGCATTGCGCGGATGGCCGCGCATAAATCGGCGATCGTGATCCTGATCGCGCGCATCACGCCGGGCCTGTCGTACCTGATCCCGCTGTTCCTGCTGTTTCAATGGCTCGGCCTGCAAGGCACGCTGGTGCCGCAGATCATCATCCATCTCGTGGTCACGGTGCCGATCGTGATCTGGATCATGATCGGCTATTTCGAGACCACCCCGCTGGAGCTGGAGGAAGCCGCGCTGATCGACGGCGCCACGCGCTGGCAGGTGTTCCGCCATGTCGCGCTGCCGATCGCCAGGCCCGGGCTCGCGGTCGCCTTCATCCTCGCGGTGATCTTCTCCTGGAACAACTTCGTGTTCGGCATCGTGCTGGCCGGGCGCGAGACCCGCACATTGCCGGTCGCGGTCTACAACATGATCTCGTTCGACCAGTTGAGCTGGGGCCCGCTCGCCGCCGCCGCATTGATCGTGACGGCGCCGGTGCTGCTGCTCACCGTGCTGGCGCAGCGGCAGATCGTCGCCGGGCTCACTGCGGGCGCGGTGAAAGGAGGCTAGAGAAAGATGAAGTCATGGGGCCGTCGCAGGGGGAGCTGCCAAAATATCGAAATTAACCCCTGCAAAGTAGCGGGCGGCGGCCGAAGGTCCGGGTCAGGCCAATAGGCGACATTGCCCCTTTACCAAGTTTCAACTAGATCAGCGAATGCAAGGCCCTGACCGCAGCCTCACGGCTCTCCGTCGGAACAAAGAAACTTACCGAATGCGATGACAAGACATACTTGTCGGCGATGATCCCGTGACGTTGCAGAATCTGAACCGCCTTGTATGGCAGGTCCGAAGAAATACCGCCGAAGCAAGTGAGGCTCACCGAACTGAGAGTCTCGCGCTGTTTGCGCAGGTCTTTGCTCCTCTCCAGCGTGCACAGCAACGCGTCGAGCGTCTCCGAATCGGAAGTCATCATGATGCGGGTTTTTTCGGCGGCGAAAGCCGAGGCGAGGAGTTGCGGCCAAGGCAAGGCGTTTTGCGTGAGATGCTGCGCGAACTTCTCAAAGCCTTGATTGAGGTCCGCGGAATCGATCTCCACATGCTCAATGCGAGCCATCGAGTTGACCGCCAGAACTCTTCCGTTCTCCATGTCCGCGACCTCCTTCATCACTTGCGTGCTGTGTCGAGCGCCGCCCCACTTTCTCAAGACCAAGGGCACGTTTCGGCTGCGGGCCAACTCCACGCTGCGAAAATGCAGCACCTTGGCGCCCCAGAAGCACATTTCGGATAGGCATGCGAAATCCAGCTGGCGCAAGGTTTTTGCATTTGCGACGATGCGCGGATCAGCCGAGCAAACTCCGTCGACCTCCTTGATAATCTCGCAGCACTCCGCCTGGAGTGCCGCAGCCATGGCGACCGCGGTGGTATCGCTGCCACCCCGGCCAAGCGTCGTGATTTCCTTGGTCAGCGGGTTCACGCCCTGAAAGCCCGCCAGAACCACGATGCGTCCGCGATCGAGTTCTTCGCGCACGCGAATCGGCCGCACATCCAGAATGCGCGCGGAGGAATGGGATCCATCGGTCATCACGCCGGCCTGGCTGCCGGTAAAGCTGATCGCCGGCACGCCGAGATCAGACAGCGCCATGCTCATCAAGGACATGCTGATGCGCTCGCCGGTGGTCAATAACATATCGAGTTCGCGGCGATTGGGATGCGGGCTGACCTGATAGGCCATCTTGACGAGTTCATCGGTGGTCTTGCCCATCGCTGAAACGATCGCCACGACACGATGGCCACGGCCGTGCAAGTCGGCGACGCTGCTCGCGACTGCGCGGATTTTTGCCGGTGTTTCGAGACAGACGCCACCGTATTTTTGCACGATGGTGGTATTGCTAGGCATTCTTGCCCGCGTCGTCTTGAAAGGCGCAGCTGAACCGGATCAGATCGTCCTCCCCTTCGACGCTTTTGCGGTTTTTGATCGTTTCGCCACGACCTGCAGAGCGCCCCGGTTGCGCTTCTTGATATCCGCTTCCGCGCGCTGAGCTTTCGTCCCGCCGCGGTGAGAGGCGTATTCCTTACCGTCTATCGGCGCGACATGCGGCGGATCTCGATCGAGATACGGTCGCCCGATTCCAAAATCCGGTCCGCGCGCATCGATCCATTTCCAAAGGGCCTCGGTGGAAACCCAACGCTCCGCCCGCGTCGCGCCTTTGACGCTCACGACATCAGCGGCAAGCCCGTGGCCATAGCCGCCGCGGAAGCTCCCTCCGTGGTATGACTTGTCGGACGCCGCCTTCAGGCCGCTCGCGATCGATTGACGGTAGTCATCGCGGAACGCGCTGGTTATCCCGGGCGACAACCCGGCCTGCTCTGCCGCGTAAAGCGCGTGAAAGAGCTTGAGCTTGAAGCTCCGATCAACCCCTCCAATCACGTAGTCGATCAACGGCATGGACATTCTTTCTGCCGCCTTCGGATCCTTCCACGTGAAATCGTTATCGACGCGCCTGGTGAACGTCCTGGTGACGGTCACCGTCTTGCGCTTCCTTTTGACCGTCACTTTCCGCTGCTCTTGGACGCTGATGGTGTCTTCCTTGGGCGTCCGCTCGTAGAGGGCCCACAGGTACCGGTCGATGCACACATCAACGACGAGGCACTCTTCGAAAATATCCAGGGGTCTCGCGGCCTCCTTGGTGTCGCTCGACACCGGAGGCGTGCTCGCTATCGCCGTTTGCTCCGGCGATGTTTCGACCGGCAGCATCTGCGACGAATCCGGCAACGCAGCCACGACGATTGATTTCGGTTCGCTCAAGGTCGCTGTCGCATCAGGGGCCGGCGGCGCCGGCATCGATTCAACCGCCATCGCCGCATCGGCGTTAGCGACGGCGCTGCCTATGACGCCTGCCTGCGGCGTGGCCGTCGCGTCGGAGGCCGGCCACGTCACGGGTTCTGCGGCCATCGCCACGTCAGCGCTCACGTCGGCGACTGCAGTTGCCTGTCGCGTATCAGCCAGTTCGGCATTGGCGGCGAGAGATGGTGCGAGTCCCTCGACGGGCACTGCTTCGGTGTTCCCGATGCCGGCAGAGCCGGCAAGCCAGGCAAAGAGCCAACCTGCGAGAACGATCGTCCCGCACAACTCCGGCGTCACCGTCGCAATTCGCCGCGGGTTCATCATCCCGAAGCCTCCAAAGGCTCGATCCGAGCCCTGTTGCACAGCCAAGCACCTCACGGCGTCGATCATTCGGATCAAATGGGAATGCGCAATGGGCGAAAGCCGTTGGGCCGACGCTTTTCCAGGAAGTGTTGCCCGACCGCAACGCGCGGTCGCAGGCAATCTGGCGCGGCTGCGTGCTGCCGCGTTCGCTGATTTCACCCGCGATAGAGCTCTGATTTCCGCTCCGGGTCACGAACGACAAAACTCACTCTGAGCATAATAGGTCTGCTTTCGGGCGCATAGCGACCTCGCCTTCGTGCAGCTTGCTTCGATCCGGCCAGGCTACGCGTTAATGAGTCCGCAGCCTGATCTCATCATGCTTTACGCAGCGAGCGCCTCCAGCACCGCGGCTGAATCGGTGACCCAACCGAAGATGCCGCCCTGGGCCTTGATCATCTTCAGGCCCATCTCATGGAATTCCGGGAAGTAGGACGCGCAGCCATCAGAGATCACGACGCAGCGGTAGCCGCGGTCGTTGGCTTCGCGCACCGTGGTGTTGACGCAGACCTCGGTGGTGACGCCGCAGACCAGCAGATTCTCGATGGCGTATTTCTGCAGGATGTCGCCGAATTCGGTGGCGTAGAACGCGCCCTTGCCTGGCTTGTCGATCACGATCTCGCTGCCCTGCGGATAGAGCTCGGGGATGATGTCGTGCCCCGCCTCGCCGCGGATCAGGATCCGCCCCATCGGTCCGGGATCGCCGATCCGCAAGGACGGCGCGCCGCGCTCGACTTTCGCAGGCGGCGCGTCCGAGAGATCGGGCAGATGGCCCTCGCGGGTATGGACCACGAGCAGTCCGGCATCACGCACTGCCGCGAGCACCGCGGCGATCGGCTGCACCGCGCGGGCGAGCTGGCTGACGTCGTTGCCGAGCGTCTCGCCGAAGCCCCCTCGCTCCATGAAATCGCGCTGCATGTCGATGATGACGAGCGCGGTTTTGCTCCAGTCGAGCGTGATCGGCGCCGGCTCCGCCGCGATTGTCCCGCTTGAATTCGCCATGACGCACGCCTCGAATGCGAGAAGACCCGCATTTGATTAAGCAAACCGCATGCCATCGTGCAACAATCATGCTGGCATGATCGTTGCTAGCCGAGAGCCGGATCGAACGACGTTGGTCGTTCGCCCAAGCGTCTCAAACAGGCGGGAGGACAGGCATGAGTGGACTTGGCGGTCTCAACAAGTCACCCAACGGCGTGGTGATCGGACTGGTGCAGCTGCAGCTGCCCGTGGTGGCGACCAAGGCCGATCTGGCACGGCAGACCGAGCGCATCGTCTGGATGGTCGGCAAGGCGCGGCGCAATCTCGCCACCATGGATCTTGTCGTCTTCCCCGAATATTCGCTGCACGGTCTGTCGATGGATACCAATCCGGAGATCATGTGCTGGCTCGACGGGCCTGAAGTCGCGGCCTTCAGGCAGGCCTGCACCGACAACAAGATCTGGGGCTGCTTCTCCATCATGGAGTTCAACCCGCACGGCAATCCCTACAATTCCGGGCTGATCATCGACGATCACGGCGAGATCAAGCTCTATTACCGCAAATTCCATCCCTGGATTCCGGTCGAGCCGTGGGAGCCGGGCGATGTCGGCATTCCCGTGATCGACGGACCGAAAGGCGCGAAGATCGCGCTGATCATCTGCCATGACGGCATGTTCCCGGAAATGGCGCGCGAATGTGCGTACAAGGGCGCGGAGATCATGATCCGCACCGCGGGCTACACCGCGCCGATCCGCGACAGCTGGCGCTTCACCAACCAGGCCAACGCGTTCCAGAACCTGATGGTGACGGCCAATGTCTGCATGTGCGGCTCGGATGGGTCGTTCGACTCGATGGGCGAAGGCATGATCGTCAATTTCGACGGCAGCATCATCGCGCACGGGACCACGGGGCGGGCCGACGAGATCATCACCGCCGAGGTGCGGCCCGACCTCGTGCGCGAGGCGCGGATCAACTGGGGCGTCGAGAACAACATCTATCAGCTTTGGCACCGCGGCTATGTCGCGGTGAAGGGCGGTGCGATGGATTGCCCCTACACCTTCATGCAGGACATGGTATCCGGCCGCTTCCGCCTGCCCTGGGAAGATCAGGTCAAGATCACCGACGGCACGTCCTGCGGCTTTCCCGCACCGACACGGTTGTTCGGCAAGACCGCAAAGGCCGCCGAGTAGCCACGCCCCCCTCGCGGCTACTTGAAGAAGTGCACGAGGCCGATGCTCAAGGCCAAGAGCAGCATCAGCGACAGCGTGACCGCTGCCGTCACCCGGCCGCCGACAGTCGAGAGCACGCGCACATCGACGCCGAGCCCAAGCGCGGCCATCGACACCACGGTAAGGATCGCTGCCGTCCTGGTCACCGGCGCGATCGCGATGTCGGGCACGAGCTGGAACGAGCGCAGCGCGGCCAGCACCAGGAAGCCGATGATGAACCAGGGCACCAGCTTGAACGGGCTGATCGAGGCGGCCTTTGCAGCACCTTCCTTGGCCGTACCGGCGGCCTTGCGCCGCCGCGCGACGAACAGCGAGAGGCCGACCACGATCGGGCCCAGCATCAGGACGCGCACCAGCTTCACCAGCGTGCCGATCTGGGTCGAGACGATGCCGGCCGGCACGGTCGCCGCCAGCACCTGCGGCACGGCGTACACCGTAAGCCCGGCGAGGATGCCGTATTGCGTCGCCGTCAACTTCAGCAGCGGAATCAGCAGCGGCAGGCCGAGCACCATCAGCACGCCGAGAATGGCGGTGAACGAGATCGACGAGGCGATGTCGTCGCCATCGGCCTCGATCACGGGTGCCACCGCGGCAATCGCGGAGTTGCCGCAGATCGAATTGCCGCAGGCGATCAGGACCGCGAGTTTGGCCTGGAGTCCGAGCAGGCGGGCGAGGCCATAGCTCACCGCCAGCATGATCACGACGGTCACGGCGATGGCGCCGATCAGGAGATAGCCCGAGGCCACGATCGCGGCGAAGCTGATGGACGCGCCGAGCAGCATCACGGCGACCTCGAGCAGCTGCTTGGCGCTGAAAGCAATGCCCGAGCGCCAGCGCTCCGCGGGTTCCCAGGCGGTGCGGACCGCCATGCCGAGCAGAATCGCGACGACCAGGGCCTCGATATAGGGGTGGTCGAAAACCCGCTCCTCGGCGGCCTGGACGCCGAGCGAGATGACGGTGACCACCCCGCAGAGCAAAATGCCCGGAATCAGCAGGAAAATGCGCTTCAGCGCCCCCTGCTTCTGCCCCTGATCCAGCGATGATTGCGGCACGAGACCCTCTCTTTGGAGAAGATTTTATGCGCGAAGGGCGGCCGCTTGGCTAATATATTTTCGGACTGCCCCGATAGAGAGAAGTTATGTCCCTCAACCTGCATCTGCTCCGCCTGTTTGCGGCCGTGGCGAGAACCGGAAGTTTCTCCCGCGCCGCCGACCTCCTGCACATCAGCCAGCCCGCGATCTCCAAGGGCGTGCGGGATTTCGAGCTGCAGGTCGGGTGCCGGCTGCTCGACCGTACGCCGAAGGGGGTGCGGCCGACCCGGGAGGGCGCGGCGCTCGCGCGGCATGCCGAGACGCTGTTCGCGGCCGAACGCGCCGCCGAGGACGAGTTGCAGGCGCTGCGCAACCTCGACAGCGGCTCGCTGCGCATCGGCGCCAGCACGACGATCGCGACCTACATGATCCCGGAATATCTCGGTGTGTTCCACCGCGCTTTTCCCGGCATCGAACTGCATGTGGTGAGCGCCAACACCAGCGACGTCGCGGCGCTGATGCTGGGGCATGAGATCGAAATCGCCCTGGTCGAGGGGCCGGTCGAGGACGAGAACCTGATCAGTGAAGCCTGGCGCACCGACGTGATGGCCCTGATCGCAGGTCCGGATCACCGCTTCGCAGCCGCCGCAAGCGCGATCGACGTTCGCCTGCTCAACGACGAGATCCTGATCGTGCGCGAGCCTGGATCCGGCACGCGCGAAGTGGTCGCACAGGCGCTGGCCACCCACCGGGTCGAGCCGCAGCGCACGCTCGAGATCGGCAGCACCGAGGCGATCAAGCAGGCGGTCGCCGCCGGCGTCGGGGTCGCCATCGTATCGGTCGCGACGATCGACGATCAGGTGAAGCTCAGGAAACTCAAGGTGATCCCGATCAAGGGCGTCCATATCGAGCGCACGCTCTGGCAACTGAAATCGCCCGGCCGGCTCGAGGTGCCGGCAGCGGTCGCGTTCGAGGGGATCATTCGGGAGACGCGGTCCGCGAAGACGGCGCCGCGCACGCCGGCAGCTAAAGCGCGGCGAACAGACCCTGCGCCCACGCAACGGCATGCTCGAAGCTGAACACGCCGGGCTCGAAATAGACGGCGCGCGCCAGCACGATGCCGACAACCAGCACCCAGAACACGCTGGTGCCTGCGGTCTTCAGCCATTTCGACACGCCTTCATTTGCGATCGAAGGATCGACCGCGGGAACCGGCTCGCCGAAGGGATCGAATGCGGATTGGCTCATCATCGTAACCATCAGGAATACCGGTACAATGTCGCGACGGCGGGGGCGGAAGCAAGGGTAGTGGAATGCCTTTTGCGGCTCCAAGCTGGAAGGACCTTTCGTTCGAGTGGGGGCGAGTAGAGTTTTCTTCTCCGGCGGCTAGAAATAGCCTCGCGGCCACCTTGCCGAGATCGCACGCCACAAACTCCGTGTCGTCCCTGCGAAAGCAGGGACCCATACTCCGCGGCGGATGTTGTGAGCGGAATTCGTCGTTCCGGCGTCAGCTACAACCGGCATTCGTGGTTGGGTCCCTGCTTTCGCAGGGACGACAATCTTTGCAATCAACCATCGGTTCCGCGCTGCGGCGCCACCCGCGGCAGTTCGATCCGCACGGTCGTCCCCATGCCCGGGGCACTGTCCAGATGGAGCTCTCCGCCGAGCCGGTTCGTGACGATGTTGTGAACGATGTGGAGGCCGAGCCCGATACGGCCGATGTCGCGCCGCGTGGTGAAGAATGGATCGAAGGCCTGCCGCAGCACATCGCGGCTCATCCCGCAGCCATCGTCGGCGAACAGGATTTCCACCCGATCCGCGCCCAACGCGCGCAGCCGGATCGTGATGGCGCCGCCCTTGCCGTCCGGAAAGGCATGCGCGACCGAATTGACGAACAGATTGGTCAACGCCTGGCCGTAGGGACCGGGATAGCTGTTCATCGCAAGACCGGACGGACAATCGACCTCGAGCGTCAGATTGTTCTTCGGCAACGCCGGACGCAGGTTCGAGAGAACCTGCTCGGTCACCTCGCCGAGATCGAACTGGCTGCGGTCGAAATAGCTGCGATCGACGGCGACCTGCTTGAACGATTGCACCAGATCCGCGGCGCGCTTGAGGTTGCCGACCAGCAGCGACGACGCGCTCTCGACGACCTCGATGAAATCGCTCAGGCTGGAGCGCTTCAGCTTGCCGCGCGCGGCCTCGGCGGCGAAGTCGGCGCATTTCTGCTCCAGCACCGAGGCGACGGTGAGGCTGGTGCCGACCGGACTGTTGATCTCATGTGCGACGCCGGCCACCAGCCGGCCCAGCGCCGCAAGCTTTTCCGCCTCGATCAGCGACGCCTGGGTCTCCTGCAAATGGTGCAAGGCCTTCTCGGCCGCGTCGCGCGCGGCACGGATCTCGCGTTCGCTGCGCTTGCGATCGGTGATCTCTTCGGCCGCAACGTTGACGCCGACGATGCTGCCGTTCGGCTCGCGCTGCGGGTGCCAATGCGTGATCCAGCATCGCTCGTCATTGTGGCCCGGACGCTGGCCGTAAACCTCCACGTCGGTCACGGGTTGCCCGGTCTCCATGATCGAGCGGACGATGCCTTCGACCGCCGTGGCGAGTCCGGGCACGCAATCATGCACCGTGCGTCCGAGATGACCTTCGACCGAGATGCCGCAGATTTCGGTGAGCCGCTGGTTGATCTGAAGGTAACGGCAATCGGGAGAGAGGTAGGCAAGACCGATCGGTGCAGTGTCATAGATCAGCTGCAGCGCCGGTTGTTTTGGGAACTGAACGTCCTGGACGACGGACGACCTCATGTCCTTCCCCCCGATGGGTAAGTCTAACGCTTCACGGGTGGCGTGCAATAGCCTCAACTGGGAGCGGTCTGGTGGCAATTCTGTCCAAATTCGGCACGGCGGAAAACGGACCGTCGGCCGCCCCGAAGCGCGGCAGCTTCAGATATGCACTGCAACGTGCGGACGAAAATTCTCGACGAAGCGCAGCAGCACCCGCGCGCCGGCGTCGGCGTCGGCGAGCTCGACATGCTCGGCCGGATTGTGGCTGATCCCGCCGCGGCAGCGCACGAAGATCATGCCGATATCGGCGACGTCGACCATCGCCATCCCGTCATGCCCTGCCCCGCTCGGCAGCTCGAACACGGCATAGCCCTCGCCGGCGACCGCCTCGGCGATCTGCGCTTTCAGCCATGGCGCACAGGGCACGCTGCGGTTCTCGTGGGTGACGTCGATCTGCAACGCGAGCTCGCGGCGCTTTGCGATCGCCTCGATCTGCCGCACGATGTCGGCGACGGCGCGCTTGCGATGCATGTCGCTCTGCGAGCGGATGTCCATCGTGAACGACACCTTGCCTGGGATTACGTTGGTGGCGCCGGGCATAGCGCTGATGTAGCCGACGGTGCCGACCAGGCCGGCTTCATCGCTCCTGCAGAATTGCTCGATCGCAACGATGCATTCGGCAGCGCCCGTCAGCGCATCGCGCCGCAGCTTCATCGGCACGGTGCCGGCATGGCCGGCGACGCCGGTGAGACTGGCTGCCAACCGGGTCGCGCCTGAGATCGCGGTAACGACGCCGACCGGCAGCGCCTTCTCTTCCAGCACGGGCCCCTGCTCGATGTGCAGCTCGACATAGCCGAGCAGTTCGCGGCGGGCGCGCGCCGCCTTGCCGATATGATCGGGATCGAGCCCGAAGGCGACCAGCGCATCGCGCATCGAGGTGCCGGCGCGATCGCGCGTGTTGAGCACGCTCTCGTCGAACGTGCCGGCAACCGCGCGACTGCCGAGCAGGGTCGACGCAAAGCGCACGCCCTCCTCGTCGGCGAAGCCCACGATCTCGATCGCGAACGGCATCCGCCTGCCGCGCCGGTTCAGATCGGCAACGCAGGCGATCGCGGTGATGACGCCGAGCGGGCCGTCCCATCTGCCGGCGTCGCGCACGGTGTCGTAATGCGACCCGAGCATCAGGGCCGGCAGGCCCGGCCGATCGCCCTCGTAGCGGCCGCAGACATTGCCGATCGCGTCGAGATGCGCGTTCATGCCGGCCTCGCGCATCCAGGACAGGATGAGATCGGCCGCCTTGCGATGCTCATCGGTGAGGAAGACGCGCGCCAGATGCTCCGGCGTCTCCGAGATCGCCGCGAGCTGATCGATCCGCGCCACGATCTCGTCGCCAAGGGAAGGCGGATTCGCGGACGGTTTCTTCTCGCTCATGCTGTTTCCCATCGGTCCAAACCGGCACCCGAGCCCGCTTCACTCGTAGCAGGCCAGATCCGATTGACCAGCCGGCAAATCACGCCTTGGTCGCCGCCCCCGACCGGCTCGCGGCGACCATCCGGCGGTTAGCGACTGCTTAACGGCATTGCATACAACAGAGATTGATAGCTCATAAAATAGGCAATCAAGCCAAAGGCGGCTTCCGATCCATGCTACTCCGACAATTGTTCGCATTCATATTCAAATACTTATGGAGCGATGATCGTTGAATGTGCTCTGGCACGAAGCTTGCGACGGTCCCTCAAGCGCCGCCGTTACGGCGGCCGGGACAAGGACAGGCGGGCCGGACCCGCCGGAGGGAGCAGGCGATGGATTTTGGCAGGATTTCAAGAAGGCATTTATTGCAGGGAAGCGCGGCATTGGCGCTCGGCAGCACGCTTGGCGTTCGCGGCGCGGCGGCAGCGGAAACCACGGTCGGCTTCATCTATGTCGGGTCGCGCGACGACTACGGCTACAATCAGGCCCACGCCCAGGGCGCGGCGGCGGTGAAGAAGCTTCCCGGCATCAAGGTGGTCGAGGAAGAGAAGGTGCCGGAGACCGACGCGGTCGAGAAGACCATCGAGTCCATGATCAATCTCGACGGCGCCACGCTGCTGTTTCCGACCTCGTTCGGCTACTACAACCCGCACGTCGTCAAGATGGCGGGCAAGTTTCCAAAGCTGCACTTCGAGCATTGCGGCGGCCTGTGGACCGACAAGGACCCGAAGAACGCCGGCAGCTATTTCGGCTACATCGACGAGGCGCAATACATCTCCGGCATCGTCGCCGGCTATTCGACCAAGAGCGGCAAGCTCGGCTTCGTCGCGGCCAAGCCGATCCCGCAGGTGCTGCGCAACATTAATGCCTTCACGCTCGGCGCCCGGCTCGCCAATCCCAAGGCGACCACGCAGGTGATCTTCACCGGCGACTGGTCGATGCCGGTCAAGGAAGCCGAGGCGACCAACAGCCTGATCGACCAGGGCGTCGACGTGCTGACCTGCCATGTCGACGGACCGAAGACGATGGTCGAGAACGCCGCGCGCCGCGGCGCGATGGTGTGCGGCTATCACGTCAACCAGTCGCCGCTGGCGCCGAAGGCCTATCTCACCGGCGCCGAGTGGAACTGGGAAGCGCTCTATCCGAAATTCGTCAAGATGATCACCGCGGGTGAAGCGATCCCGAACTTCTATCGCGGCGGCCTCAGGGAACAGATCGTCAAGGTCTCGCCCTATGGCGAGATGGTCTCGGCGGAAGCGCGCAAGCATGCCGACGACGTCAAGGCCAAGTTCATGTCCGGCGAGTACGCCATCTTCAAGGGCCCGCTGGTCGACAACAAGGGCAAGACCGTGATCGCTTCCGGCACCGACCGCGGCCAGCAGGATCCCGAACTCGAGAAGATGGACTATCTCGTCGAGGGCGTGATCGGAGCCACCGCGTGACGACCGAGGCGGCGGAATCGGTGGAGGCGGCCGGCGGCGTTGCTCCGGCCGCCGATCCCGGATTCCTCCAGCGCTACGGCGCGAGCATCGAATACATCCTGATCCCGGGCGCGGCGCTGGCGGGCGCGCTCGCGGTGTTCGGCGGCTTCATCGCACTTTACGGCAAGAACCCGCTCGACCTCTATTTCTATATGTATTACGGCGCGTTCGGCACCTGGTTCTCCTGGCAGAACACGCTGACCCGCGCCGCGCCGCTGATCCTGACCGCGCTGTGCACGGCGCTGCCGGCGCAGCTCGGCATGGTGATCATCGGCGGCGAAGGCGCGCTGTTGATCGGCGCGCTGTCGGCGACGTCAGCGGCGCTGGCGCTGCAGGGCGCGGCCCCGATCGTCGTGCAGATCGCGATGGTGATCGCGGGCATGATCGGCGGCGGCCTCTGGATCATGCTGTCCGGCGGCCTGCGGCAGTATCGCGGGGTCAACGAGACGATCTCGAGCCTGCTGCTGGTCTATATCGCGCTTGCGATCCTCAACCATCTGGTCGAGGGACCGATGCGCGATCCGGCCAGCCTCAACAAGCCGTCGACGCGCGAGATCGGCGCCGCCAACATGATCGGCAGCATTCCCGGCACCGACGTGCATTGGGGCCTGGTGTTCGGCCTCGTCGCGGCTGTTGCCGCCTACATCCTGATCTATCATACCACCTTCGGCTTCGCCGCGCGCGTCGCCGGCGGCAACATCCGCGCCGCCAAGATCGTGGGGCTCAGTGTCGGCAAGCTGATCCTGACCGTCTGCTTCCTTGCCGGCGGCAGCGCGGGCCTGGCCGGCATGATCGAGGTCGCGGCCGTGCAAGGCCGCACCAATGCCAACCTCGCCGCGGGCTACGGCTTCACCGGCATCCTCGTTGCGTTCCTGGCGCGGCAGAATCCGCTGGCGATCATTCCGGTCGCGATCCTGCTCGGCGGCATCTCCGCCTCCGGCGGCCTGTTGCAGCGGCGGCTCGGCCTGCCCGATGCGTCGGTGCTGGTCTTGCAAGGCATCATCTTCGTGTTCGTGCTGGCGAGCGACGCGCTCTACGGGCGGATCGGCTTCCTGAAGGGAAAGTCCTGACATGGCAGATAGCTCGCTCGGGCTCTGGACTGTCCCGCTCGCCGTGTTCGGCGGCGCCATTCGCGTCTCGACGCCGTTCCTGTTCGTCAGCCTCGGCGAATGCATCACCGAGCGATCTGGCCGCATCAATCTCGGCCTCGAGGGCACGCTGGTGATGGGCGCGATGAGCGCCTACGGCATCTCCTATCTCTCCGGCTCGCCGTGGCTTGGTGTGCTCGCGGCCGGGGTCACCGGCGCCGTGTTCGGCGCGCTGCATGCCGGCATCTGCTCGCTGCCGCGGGTCAACGACATCGCGGTCGGCATCGCGCTGATGCTGCTCGGCACCGGGCTCGCCTTTTTCCTCGGCAAGCCGCTGATCGAGCCGACGGCGGCACGGCTGCCGGCGATCGATTTCGGCTGGTGGAGCGACGTGCCGCAGGTGCGCGCGGCGCTGCGCATCAACGTGCTGTTCCTGATCGGCGTCGCCATCGCGCCGCTGCTCTACTGGGCGTTCAGGACCACGCGCTGGGGCTTGTTGATCCGCACCGCCGGCGAAAGCGCGGACGCGGCGCGCGCGATGGGCCACTCCGTGCTGCTGATCCGGCTCCGCGCCACCATGGTCGGCGGCTTCCTTGCCGGCATCGGCGGCTCGTTCCTGTCGCTGTTCTATCCCGGCAGCTGGAATGAAGGGCTCTCCTCGGGACAGGGCATCACCGCGGTGGCGCTGGTGATCTTCGCGCGCTGGGACCCGATGCTGTGCCTGTGGGCCTCGCTCGCCTTCGGCGGCGCCGCCGCGCTCGGGCCCGCACTGCAATCGGTCGGGATCACCTCCGGCTACCACCTGTTCAACGCCGCGCCCTACATCCTGACGCTCGCGATCATGATCATCACCTGCTCGCCGAAGCGCACACTGACCGGCGCGCCCGCCGAATTGTCCATCACCCGATAGACCGCGAGATCATTCCATGTCCGAGCGCTTCATCAAGTCCGAGCCCTACGCCTGGCCTTACAATGGCGACCTGCGGCCAGAGAATACCGCGCTCATCATCATCGACATGCAGACCGATTTCTGCGGTGTCGGCGGCTATGTCGACAAGATGGGCTACGACCTCTCGCTGACCCGGGCGCCGATCGAGCCGATCAGAAAGCTGCTCGCGGTGATGCGCGCGCAGGGCTTTCACATCATCCACACCCGTGAGGGCCACCGGCCTGATCTGGCCGACCTGCCCGCCAACAAGCGCTGGCGCTCGCGCCAGATCGGCGCCGGCATCGGCGATCCCGGTCCCTGCGGCCGCATCCTGGTGCGCGGCGAGCCGGGCTGGGAGATCATCCCCGACCTCGCGCCGCTGCCGGGCGAGCCCATCATCGACAAGCCCGGCAAAGGCTCGTTCTGCGCCACCGATCTCGAGCTGATGCTGCGGCTGCGCGGCATCGAGAACATTGTGCTGACCGGGATCACCACCGACGTCTGTGTCCACACCACGATGCGCGAGGCCAACGACCGCGGCTTCGAATGCGTGCTGGTCGAGGACTGCTGCGGCGCGACCGACAAAAGCAACCACGACCACGCGCTGAAGATGATCAAGATGCAGGGCGGCGTGTTCGGCGCAGTGACCAAATCCGCCGACCTGATCGGAGCGCTGTCGTGATCATCGGCGAGCCGCCCGCACCCTCAGGCGCGTTCGGCGTCGACGCCATCGCCATGACGATGCGGTTCGGCGATTTCCTTGCGCTCGACAATGTCGAGCTCAAGGTGCGTCCCGGCTCGTTTCATGCGCTGCTCGGCGAGAATGGCGCGGGCAAGAGCACGCTCGTGAAATGCATCATGGGCTATTACCACGCCACCGAGGGCGACATCCTCGTCGGCGGTCGCCAGCAGACCATCGCCAATCCCAAGGACGCGCATGCGCTCGGGCTCGGCATGGTCTACCAGCACTTTACCCTCGTGCCGGCGATGACGGTCGCCGAGAACCTGGTATTGGCGCGCGACGATGTGCCTTCCGTGGTCGACTGGCGCAAGGAGAAGAAGGAGCTCGAGGCTTTCCTCGCGCGGATGCCGTTCAAGGTGCCGCTCGACGCAAAGGTCTCCGACATCTCCGCCGGCGAGCGGCAGAAATGCGAGATCCTCAAGCAGCTCTATCTGAAGCGCCGCTTCCTGATCCTGGACGAGCCGACCTCGGTGCTGACGCCGGGCGAGGCTGACGAGGTGCTCGGCATGCTGCGCGCCATGGTGGTTGCGGGCGAGCTCACCATCCTGATGATCACCCACAAGTTCCGCGAGGTGATGGCGTTTGCCGATGACGTCACGATCCTGCGCCGCGGCAAGCTCGCCGGCACCGGCCGGGTCGCCGATCTCACGCCCGACGAGATGGCCCGCACCATGATCGGCGCCGAGCAGCTGACCGTGCAGCCGCCACGGACCGGCGAGACCGGCGCGCCCCGGCTCGAGCTCGACAAGCTCACCGCACTCGACGATGCCGGCGCCATCGCCGTGCAAGGCGTGTCGCTGACGGTGAAGAGCGGCGAGATCGTCGGCATCGCCGGCGTCTCCGGCAACGGCCAGCGCCAGCTGGTCGAGGTGCTGGCCGGCCAGCGCGACGCCGAGGGCGGCATGATCCGCGTCCAGGGTGAGACCTATGCGGCCAGCCGCGAGGAGATGCGGCGCCACAAGATGTCGCTGTTGCCGGAGGAGCCGCTGAAGAACGCCTGCGTCGGCGGCATGAGCGTCGCCGACAACATCGCGTTCCGCGAGTTCGACCGCGCGCCGTTCGCGCGCGGCGGCTGGTGGCTAAATCGGTCGGCCTTCCGCGCGGACGCCGAGCGCAAGATCAACCGCTACAAGATAAAAACCCGCACGCCGGAGACGCCGATCGCGGCGCTGTCGGGCGGCAACGTGCAGCGCGCGGTGCTGGCGCGCGAGCTCTCGGGCGACGTCGAGGTGCTGATCGCCGCCAACCCATGCTTCGGACTAGACTTCGCCGCGGTGGCGCAGATCCACGCCGAGATCATGGCCGCGCGCAACCGCGGCGCGGCGGTGCTGCTGGTCAGCGAAGACCTCGATGAGCTGTTGGAGCTGTCGGACCGGCTGGTCGTGATGTTCCACGGCGCGTTCGTTCACGAGGCCCGTGCCAGCGAGGCCGACCTCACCGAGATCGGCCGCCATATGGCCGGGCATTGACCATCCGCGTCATTGCCAACGGGGCGCTGCAATCAGCTCTGGCCACGCAAAGATGTCGTCCCTGCGAAAGCAGGGACCCATACCCCGCGGCGGATGTTGTGAACGGGATTCGTGGTTCCAGCGTTGCGCAACAATCAGCGTTCGTGGTTATGGGTCCCTGCTTTCGCAGGGACGACACGGAGTTTATGGCCGCGCAATCCCGGCAAGATCCCGACATTTGCAATGACGGAGCGGCTTATCAGCACTCCGTGTCATATCAACGCACGCTAGGTGGTGTGGACTCTAAGGATTCCCTTTTAGGAGCAAATCAGATTCAAGGCTGCTTTTGGGAGGCCGCCTTGGGAGTGATGGACCGTTTGGTATTGAGCGACGCGGCGTGGGAGCGGATGGCGCCGCTGATCATAGGGCGCCCCGATCAGAAGGGCTCCACCGGGCGCGACAACCGGATGTTCGTGGAAGGTGTGCTGTGGATCGTGCGTACGGGGTCTCCCTGGCGCGATCTCCCGGAGGTCTTTGGCGATTGGAACAGCGTGTTCCGGCGCTTCAGCCGATGGAGCATCAAGGGTGTTTGGTGGCGGATCTTCGAGGCGATGTCCGATGATCCGGACTTCGAATATCTGATCGTCGATTCCACCATTGTTCGGGCGCATCAGCACGCCGCCGGCGCCAAAAAGGGGGGTCTGAAGATCAAGCGATCGGTCGCTCGCGCGGGGGCCTGAGCACCAAGATACATATGGCCGTTCGAGGCTTGGGATGTCCGGTGCGGTTCACGCTTACCGCAGGTCAGAAGGGCGATGCACCGCAAGCCGCCGCATTGATCGAAGGCTTATCCGCCGAGGTCGTCATGGCCGACACCGCCTATGACGCCGATCATCTGCGCCAAGCCATTGTTGCCAAAGGCGCGATCGCCGTCATTCCCAACAACCCGTCACGCGCGCTCAAATATCCGCTCGACAAGCACCTCTACGCCCAGCGTCATCTCGTCGAATGCTGCTTCTCAAAGCTCAAGCAGTTCCGACGCGTCGCAACCCGCTTCGAAAAGACCGCCCGAAATTATCGCGCCGTCATCACCCTCGCAGCCATTGTTCTATGGATGCGCTAGTGTCCACACCACCTAGCCGATCTCGAACGCGTCCGCGGCGAGATGCTTCAGATTGGCGTGCCAATGCTCGGCGATCGCGAGCCGGGTCGGCACCCAGACGCGTTCGTGCTTCTGGATGTAATCGAGGAAGCGCATCAGCGCGGCGGCACGACCGGGACGGCCGACGACACGGCAATGCAGGCCGACCGACATCATCTTGGGTGACGTCGCGCCCTCGGCATAGAGCACGTCAAAGCTGTCCTTCAGGTAGGTGTAGAACTCGTCGCCGCCGCCAAAGCCCTGCGCGTTGATGAAGCGCATGTCGTTGGCATCGAGCGTGTAGGGGATCACGAGATTCGGCTCGGTACCCGCTGCCCTGATCCAGTACGGCAGATCGTCGGCATAGGAATCGCAGAGATAGCGCAGGCCGCCCGCCTCCATCAGAAGCCGCAGCGTGTTGATCGAGGAGCGGCCCGTGTACCAGCCGAGCGGCCGCGCGCCGGTCGCCTCGGTATGCACGGCGATGGCGCGGGCGATCTCCGCGCGCTCCTCGTCCTCCGACATGTCCTTGTGCTCGACCCAGCGCAGGCTGTGGCTCGCGATGTCCCAGCCTGCCTCCTGCATCGCAGCGACGACATCCGGATTGCGCTTCAGCGCCATCGCGACGCCGAAAACCGTGGCCGGCAGCTTCCGCTCGGTGAACATCCGCCACAGCCGCCAGAAGCCGCCACGCGAGCCGTATTCAAACATGGTCTCGATATTGGCGTGACGCTGGCCGACCCAGGGCTGCGCGCCCAGCACGTCGGACAGGAACGCCTCCGAGGCGCGATCGCCGTGCAGGATGTTGTTCTCGCCGCCCTCCTCGAAATTGACCACGAACTGCACGGCGACACGCGCAGCGTCGGGCCATTTCGGATCCGGCGGATTGCGGCCGTAGCCACGGAGATCGCGCGGATAGCGGGCCTCGGTCACATCAGATTTCCTCGAAGCGGATCTGCTGCGCGCCCTTCCACAACACGGTCTTGCCGAAGGCGGTGAGGTTTTCCAGCCCCGAGGTCAGCGTGATGAAATGATTGCCGGCGAGCTGGCCCATCTTGCTGGCGAAATGCACGCCGCCATACGCAAGCAGGATCTCGGTCTCGCTGATGCCGCCCGGGTAGAGGATGATCTGGCCCGGCGCCGGATAGCTGGTGTGGTTCTCGTAGGAGACGCCGAAATCGAGATCGCCGAGCGGCATCCAGACGCCCTCGCCGCTCCAGCGCACATGGATCGCCTGGCTCTCGAACGGCATCGCCTTGCGGAAGGCGGCGACCGTCTTCGGTGCGAGCTGCTCCTCGAAGCGGGCGTCAAACGTGAACTCGCCGGCGCGGACAATCAGTTTGCTCATCGAACTCTCGTGGGTGGGCTGGACGGAACGATGCCCCAACCATTGCCGCCGGCCCGCGCCGGACGCAAGGCCGATTCCTGCCTTAGATGCCGGTTTTTTTGCCGCAATGGCGGCGGCGGCAACGCAGATTTGAGCAGGGTTGCGTTGCGCCCCGGCTCCCGCTTTGCGAACCTCTCCGCACGCACAAGGAGGACGGCCGATGACAACAAGCAGTCTGCACGGACATGTAGCGCTGGTGACCGGCGGCTCGCGCGGCATTGGTGCCGCTATCGTCAAGATGCTGGCGGACGCCGGCGCTGCCGTCGCCATCAATTACCGCGAGCGGTCGGCTGAAGCGGAAGCGCTGGCGAAGAGCATCACTGCCGCCGGCGGCCGGGCCGTTGCTGTCGCAGCCGACGTCTCGGAAGCGGCCGCCGTCGCCGGATTGGTCGAGCGCGCCAAGTCCGAGCTCGGCCCGATCGACATCCTCGTCAACAATGCGGGGATCGCGATCGTCAGGGGCATCGACGACCTCACCGAAGAGGATTTCGACCGCACCATCACCGTCAATCTCAAATCGGCGTTTCTCTGCACGCAAGCGGTGCTGCCGATGATGCGCACCCGGAAATGGGGCCGCATCGTCAACATCTCCTCCGGCGCTGCACGCGGCGCCGGCGCGATCGGACCGCACTACAACGCGTCAAAGGCGGCGATGGAGGGCTTGACCCGTGGCTATGCCGCGCGCCTCGTCAAGGAGGGCATCACCGTCAACGCCGTCGCGCCGTCGCTGATCGAAACCGACATGATGAAGGGACAGAGCGGCCTCGTCAGCCGGATCCCGATCGGCCGCTTCGGCACCGCCGAGGAGGTCGCGCAGGCCGTGATGCTGCTGGTCAACAATCCCTACATGACCGGACAGACCATCGCGATGAGCGGCGGCATGGCGTTCAACTAGGCATGCTGGCTTGACTGCATCGCAGGTTTGCCCTACCGCTTGCGGCATGAACCGATCGAACCTCATCGCTAATTTCTGGTGGCTCGCCGACTGACAGGCGGGCCGAACGCGTTCATGCATCTTCGGGGCCGCCGCATTGGGCGGCCTTTTTTGTTCGGCTTCATCCAGCCCGCATGCGGTGTCCCCATTCAGCCGAATGGAGATACCAGTGACCAAACCGATCATCCTCACCGGAGACCGCACCACCGGACCGCTGCATCTCGGCCATTACGCCGGCTCGCTCCGAAGCCGCCTGAAATTTCAGGACAGCCATGAGCAGTTCCTGCTGCTCGCCGACATGCAGGCGCTGACCGACAATGCGCACGATATCGGCAAGGTGCGCAGCAACGTGATCGAGGTCGCGCTGGACTATCTTGCCGTCGGGATCGATCCCGAGCGCACCTCGATCTGCTTGCAATCGCAGCTCCCGGCGTTGGCGGAACTGTCGATGCTCTATCTCAACCTCGTCACCGTCGCGCGGCTGGAACGCAATCCCACCATCAAGGACGAGATCCGCGCACGCGGTTTCGGACGCGACATCCCGGCCGGCTTCCTGTGCTACCCGGTGGCGCAGGCCGCCGATATCACCGCGTTTCGCGCCACAATCGTGCCGGTCGGCGAGGATCAGGCGCCCCTGATCGAGCAGACCAACGAGATTATCCGGCGGGTCAACACGCTCGCGGGCCGCACGGTGCTGCAGGAAGCCGAAGCTGTCATCTCGCGCGCGGGGCGGCTGCCCGGCGTCGATGGACGCGCGAAGATGAGCAAGTCCGCGGGCAATGCCATTCCGCTTTCGGCTTCACCAGATGACATTTCGGCGGCCGTGCGCGCGATGTTCACCGATCCAGATCATCTGCGTGTCGCCGACCCCGGCAAGGTCGAGGGCAATGTCGTCTTCACCTATCTCGACGCGTTCGACGACGATCACGACGTCGTCGAGGAACTGAGGGTGCGCTATCGGCGCGGCGGGCTCGGCGATACGACCGTCAAGCGGCGGCTGGAGGATATCCTGCAAGCCCTGATCGCACCGATCCGGACACGGCGCGCCGAGCTCGCCAACAATCGCGACCACATCGCTGACGCGATCAGGCGCGGAACCCTGAAAGCGCGGGAGATCACCGAGCGCACTAGGCGCGACGTCATGGAGGGGCTTGGCTTGTTCCAGCTGTGAACGCGCCGTCATCAAAGCGTGGCAGGAACTGTGCTGGGCTATGACCGTTGTCCGCTTGGCGAAACCGGATTTGGAGCCTGTCGTGATCGATCCGAAAACGCTTCTCGAACGTGCCGCACAGCTGGCTGATCAAGCGAAGGGCGAGGAAGATGCCGGCATCCGCGCGCGGCTGCTGCGCATGGCCGAGCATTATCGCGACCTCGCCGCGCACGAGGCCTGGGCGCATGAAAATCCGCCATCGGTGGGCGCGATCACCAGCGCGCTCAGCTCCCGCGCGCAGTGATCTTCGATCAGCCCACGCGAATGCGATAGCCCAGCGACTGACGTGCGCCCGGCGCGATGTGCATCAAGCCAGGCTTGTCGGCGAACTCGCCGTCGAACTCCGCGGGGCTGGCAAACCCGTGCCATGGCTCGATGCAGAGGAACGGCGCACCACCGACCTTCGACCAGATGCCGAGTTCGCGGAAGCCGCGCCAGGACATTTCGATCGCCGGGCCTTGCGTGGCTGCTGCCGGGCCTAGTGTCGCCGTGAAGAGGACCGATGCACTCGCGACCTGATCGAAGACCATCGCGTCGTCATCGAACAGCTCCTCCGACAGCGCAAGCGTTCTGCCCTTGACCGGATTGGGTTCAGGCTGCGGCCGCATCAATCCATCCTTCAGCCGCCGGATCGGCGCAGGTTCAGTCTTGCCGAAGGTCAGCGTGTAAGCCTCCTTCGGCAGCCCCGGCACCAGCGGCCAGTTGAAGGCGGGATGACCACCGAGCGAGGCCGGCAGCATCTCGTCGCCGGTGTTGATGACATCGAAGGCGACATCGAGACCGGCGCCATCAACGGTGTACGTGACCTCGAGCCTGAACGCGAAGGGATAGCGCGCACGGGTTTCCGCATCGTCGGTGAGCGCGAGCTTGCATGATCGCGGTCCCTGCTCGACCCAGGCAAAGCGGCGATCCCGCGCAAAGCCGTGCTGCGTCATCGGATAGGTCTTGCCGTTGTGGCGCAGCGTGTCGTTCTTCAACCGGCCGACGATCGGGAACAGGATCGGCGCGTGGCGCGGCCATTGCGGGCCGGCCTGCCACAGCAATTCTGTCCCTTCGGCATTCCTGAGCGACGACAATTCGGCACCCTGGGCCTGAATTGTCGCGGCGATTCCATCGCCGCGCAGCGTGTGACTGTCGCTCATGCCTCGCCTCACCGGTTGCGCCATGCCCTGACACGAGATGTTCGATGCCGGCGACGCCGTCAACCCCAAAGCGATGAGGACGCCCGCGTATGGCGGCCCCCAAACCCCAAGCCTAACCCGTGATCTTGGAGAAATCGGGCTGGCGGCGTTCGGCAAAGGCGGCAAAGGCCTCGCGCGCTTCCGCGCTCATCAGCCGCTGCTGGAAGATTTCGCCCTCGCGCGCCATTTGCGCACTGATCCTGGCGGGATCGCGCATCAACGCCTTGGTGTGCTGGAGCGAGCCGAACGGCCGCTTCGCCAGTTCATCCGCCGCCGCGCGCGCCTTGGCGCGGAGATCCGCAAGCGGCACCACGGCATTGGCGAGGCCGATGGAGACCGCGGTCTCCGCCTCGACCGGCTCGCCGAGCGCGAACATCGCATAGGCCCGCGCATAGCCGATGCGCTGCGGCAGCAGGTAGGTCGACGCCGCCTCGGGCACCAGCGCAAGATTGACGAACGGCGTGATCAGCCGCGCGGTCGGCGCCAAGTACACGAGATCGCAATGCAGCAGCATGGTGGTGCCGATCCCGACCGCATTGCCCTGCACGGCGGCAACCAGCGGCCGCGTCGCCTTGGCGAGACCGGCGAGGAAGCGCGACACGTGGCGCTCGCCCTGCACGCCGCGCGACACCGCCGCGAAGTCAGCGAGATCGTTGCCCGCGGTAAAGCTGTCGCCGTCGCCCTGGAGCAGTACGGCGCGGATCGACGAATCGCTTTCCGCGCGTTCGAGCGCGTCGGCCATCGCGCCATACATCGCATTGGTGATCGCGTTCTTCTTGTCCGGACGCGCCATCGTCACGGTGAGAACGCCACCGTCCAGCGCTACGACCACTTCACTCATGTCTCACTCCAGTTGCTTGCTTCCTGTTTGACGCGTTTTCTTCACGCGAACCGGCACCCGCTTCGCTTGAAAGCGCGCTAACCGTCTTTGTCTTTCGGAAATTTCTCTTGCAGGCTGGTCAGCCAGCGCGACACCACGTCGATCTCCGCTTCCGAAAATCCGTCCATCAGGCGGTTGTTGATCACCCTGGTCCGCGTCGCGGCGCGCTTGCCGAGCTCCTGCCCGGCTACGGTCAGATGGAGCCGCTGGCTGCGCCCGTCATCACCGTCGCGACGGCGCTTGACGAGGCCCGCACGCTCCATCCGGTCGGCTAGTCCTGTCATCGCCGAGGGCACGATGTCGAGCGCCTGCGAGACGTCGCCGATCAGCGCGCCGTCATTGCGGCCGAGGAAGAACAGCACGCCTGCCTGCGCCGACGTCAGATCGTGCGCGGCCGTCTCCTGTTCGATGGCGCGCTGCAGCCGCCGATAGGCCACGGTCAGAAGAAAGATCAGCCGGTGTTCCGCTCTCATGCCGCAATTATATATTTCGCGTGCGAAATATCAAGATATTTCATACGCGAAATATCTGGATGCCCGTTTGCCTTTTTGCGGCGCCTCAATGCATCGGCATCCAAGCCCCGTAAAATGCGAGGGATGAGCCCTCTCAACCGTTTTGATTGCGACATTTTGATCGCGACGCCGGATCGCTGCACTGCGCCCCGGCAGAAAACCCTTGATCAACAACGATCAAACGGGAAATCTTCCATCCGGGAGCCGCGGTTCGCATTGCGGCTCGGGCGGGGTCACGAGAGTGTCATGACGTCAGCGGCCAGTTCGGACAGGGAGCGCGTTGTCCGCCCGAAGCGGCTACGCCATCTCAGCGAAGCCATGCGTTGTGAGACCGCGTTTCGCCTGATCCTGTCCGAATGCCTCGAGGAAGTCGCAACCAACCACGAGGCGCTGAACTCCGGAGATCCGGCCGCGCTCCACCAGACCCGCATCGCATTGACGCGGCTGAAGGCCGCGGTCGCCTTCTACGGCCCGATGGTGGCGGACACCGAATGGACGCGACTGAAATCCGAGTTGAAATGGCTGAGCGCCCATCTCGGCGCAACGCGCGACCTCGACGTCGCGATCGAGAACAGCAAGGGACTGCCGGAAGAGCACATGCTGCAGACAGCGCGAACCGACGCGTTCGAGGCGCTCAAGGACGCCTTGCAAAGCGACCGTTACTGGCAATGGTTCGACGGCATGTGGGACTGGGTCGGCAGCGGCCCCTGGACGGCGCGGCAGAACCGCCGTGCCGCGCAACGGCGCGCCGTGCCGGTGGCAGTCTTTCACGCGCGCCGGCTGGCGCGGTGGCATGGAAAACTCTGCCAGAAAAGCCGCGGGCTGCAGGGCATGGGCAAGAACAAGCGCCACCGCGTCCGTCTCGCCAGCAAGCGGCTGCGCTACGCGATCGAGTTCTCGGAAGGCGGATTGCCCCCCGACGAATACGCGTCATGGCGGACCGTCCTGAAGCATCTGCGCAAGGGACAACAACTGCTCGGCGAATTGAACGATGACGAGGTGCGCCGCACGCTGCTCGAAAGCGCCGATGCCCTCGCGCGACGCGCCGATGAGCGCAAGGCCAAGCACCAGCGCGTGCACGAGCGGAAGCGCAAGAGCCGCCTGCTGCGCCGCGCCGCAGCGGTCTACCGGAAAATCTCCAGCTAAAGCGCGCATCAGCGCATCGTCGTCGGCGCGGATGCGGGCCGAATTGATGGTCACGCTATAATTGATGTATAAAACATCATTTATTGGACTTGTCGCATCACTACTTGATGTGCATAAATGACATCCAAATAGACCCGACTCTCAATCGACGGCTTCGATCGATGATCACCGCGGCGCAGCTACGGGCTGCCAGAGCCTTGCTTGGCATCGACCAACGGCAGCTCGCCGAGCTGTCCGGACTTTCGGTGCCGACCATCCAGCGCATGGAGGCGAGCGAGGGCACCATTCGCGGCAATGTCGACTCGCTTGTGAAACTGATCGACGCGCTCGGCACGGCCGGGGTCGAAGTCATCAACGAGGGTACCGTCAGCAACGGCGGCGGCCGCGGCGTGCGATTGAAGGCCGGATCCGGCTCGCCGAAGGTGCAGACATGATCCCGGCGGTCACTCAGCAGGTCTGGTGTGTTGCCGCACTGCTGGGAACGACCGCTCTCGCGATCGCAACGAGCCGATCGCGCCGATCGACAGTCCTTGTCTACGGCGCGACCTTTGTGATTTCGTTGGTCGCATTGGCCGGAGCCTTGTTCGCGCTCATCTCCCACACCAGCGCGACCACACTGACGTTACCGGTCGGCTTGCCGTGGCTGGGATCGCATTTCCGCCTCGACGCGCTCGCCGCATTCTTCCTCGCGGTGGTCAATCTCGGCGGTGCGGCCGCAAGTCTTTATGGCCTCGGCTACGGCAGTCACGAATCCGCACCACAGCGCATCCTGCCCTTCTTTCCGGCGTTCCTGGCCGGGATGAATCTCGTCGTGCTGGCCGACGATGCGTTCACCTACCTCTTGTGCTGGGAATTCATGTCGCTTGCGTCCTGGGCGCTCGTGATGGCGCACCACCGCGAGGCAGACAACGCGCGCGCGGGCTACGTCTATCTCGTGATGGCGAGCTTCGGGACGCTGGCTCTGTTGCTCGCTTTCGGGCTGCTGGCGGGAGCTGGCGGCAGCTACAGTTTTGCGGCCATCCGCAGCGCCCAGCACACTCCGTCCGAAGCCGCCCTGGTGCTCGCGCTGATGCTGCTCGGCGCCGGATCGAAAGCCGGCCTGGTTCCGTTGCACGTGTGGCTGCCGCTGGCCCATCCCGCAGCGCCGAGCCATGTCTCGGCGCTGATGAGCGGGGTCATGACGAAGGTCGCAATCTACGGCTTCATCCGGGTCGTGTTCGATCTGCTCGGGCCGCCAAGCTGGTCGGCGGGTGTCGTCGTGCTCATCCTCGGCGGCACGACCGCCGTGATGGGGATCCTCTATGCGCTGATGGAAAAGGATCTCAAGCGCCTGCTCGCCTACAGCACGATCGAGAACATCGGCGTCATCTTCGCAAGCCTCGGCCTGGCGCTGGCATTTCAGGCGAACGGCCTCGGCCTGGCAGCGGCCCTCGCCTTCACGGCCGCGCTGTTCCACGTGCTCAACCATTCGTTCTTCAAGAGCCTGCTGTTCTTCGGCGCGGGCGCCGTGCTGACGTCGACCGGCGAACGCGACATGGAGAAGCTGGGCGGCCTGATCCACCGCATGCCGCTCACCAGCTTCGTCTTTCTCGTCGGCTGCGTTGCGATCTCGGCGCTTCCGCCATTCAACGGGTTCGTCTCCGAATGGCTGATGTTTCAGGCCGTCCTGCAGAGCCCCGATCTGCCGCAATGGCTACTGAAGATCATGGTGCCCGCAGTCGGCGCCTTGTTGGCGCTGGCGGCGGCGCTCGCCGCCGCATGCTTCGTCAAGGCCTTCGGAATCACGTTCCTCGGCCGCGCGCGGAGCCCGGCCGCACAAGCCGCAGGCGAAGTCGATCGCTATTCGCTTGCCGCGATGTTCAGCCTCGCCGCGCTCTGCTTCCTCGCCGGCATTCTACCAGGCCTGGTGATCGACGCGCTCTCGCCGGTCGCGATGGCCATGATCGGCCACCAGATGCCGCTCCAGGCGAACGACCCCTGGTTCTCGATCGTGCCGATCGAGGAGAGCCGCAGTTCCTACAACGGATTGCTCGTCTTTGTTTTCATTACGGCCGCGGCGTCGCTTGCGGTGTATTTCATCCATCGCTTTGCCTCGCGCGCGATCCGGCGCGAACCGGCCTGGGGGTGTGGCTTCACCGATCCGACACCGGCGGCGCAGTATTCCGGAGCGAGCTTCGTCCAGCCGATCCGCCGGGTCTTCGGCACGTTGGTTTTCCAGGCCCGCGAGCATGTCGACATGCCTTCGCCGGGCGAACTGCGGCCGGCCCGCTTCAGGGTCGATATGCACGATCTGGTCTGGGAGCGGCTGTATACGCCGGTGACTGAAGTCGTCTGGTTTTTCGCCGATCGGCTGAACCAGCTCCAGTTCCTGACCATCCGCCGCTACCTCAGTCTGGTCTTCATAACCCTCATCACATTGCTGCTGGTCGTCGCGATATGGTCGTGATCTCGGACATCCTCGTTCAGTTGGGCCAGATGACGCTCGTGCTGCTGCTCGCGCCGCTCCTGACCGGCGTCGTACGCAAGGTCAAGGCCCGCCTGTTGCGCCGGAGGGGACCGTCGGTCTTCCAACCCTATCGCGACCTGCTGCGGCTGCTACGCAAGGAGGTCGTGCTCGCCGAAAACGCGTCCTGGCTGTTCCGCGTCACCCCCTATGTGACGTTCG
Organism: Bradyrhizobium sp. Pha-3; assembly: GCF_042258615.1. GTDB lineage: Bacteria > Pseudomonadota > Alphaproteobacteria > Rhizobiales > Xanthobacteraceae > Bradyrhizobium. The sequence continues at coordinate 6,906,759 of NZ_CP170152.1, forward strand.
CGGCGATCTGGGTCGCCGCGGCGCTGGTCCCGACATTTGCAACCGGCCTGGAGTTCAACTGGAGCGCCGACCTGATCGCGATCGTCGCCCTGCTCGGCAGCGCGCGCTTCTTCCTCGCACTTGCCGGCATGGATGTCGGCACCAGCTTTGGCGGCATCGGCTCCAGCCGCGAGGTGATGATCGCTGCGTTGGCCGAGCCAGCCATGTTGTTGATGGTATTCTGCGTCGCGCTGATCGCCGGCTCCACCCAGCTGTCGACGGTCGCGACCTTCATGGCGTCGTCCGAAGTGGGACTCCGCGTCTCGCTCGGCATGGCGATGATTGCGCTCATCATGGTGGCGCTTGCCGAAAACGCGCGCATTCCGGTCGACAACCCGGCGACGCATCTGGAACTGACCATGGTGCACGAGGCGATGATCCTCGAGTATTCCGGGCGTCACCTTGCCATGATCGAGTTTGGCGCCTTTCTCAAGCTGCTGCTGTACATCTCCCTGATCATCTGCGTGTTCTTCCCGTGGCAGATCACCACCGAGGGTGCGGGTCCGCTGTCCTATCTGGTGAGCGTCGCCGCCTACATCCTCAAGCTTGCGGTCGCAAGCTTCCTGCTTGCCGTGTTCGAGACCGCGACGGCGAAGGTGCGGGTTTTCCGTGTCCCCGAGTTCCTCGGCGCCGCGCTCATGCTCGGCCTGCTCGGCACGCTGCTTCGGTTCGTGTCACGGAGCTTCTGATGCACAACCTCGCCTTCGACATCGCCCATCTGCTCGCCGGCGGGCTCGTGCTGATCAGCTTCATGATGCTGTACCAGGACCGCCTGTATGCGCTGCTGAACATCTTTGCACTTCATGCAGTGGTGCTCGCGCTTTCCGTCGCCTGGCAGGCGTTCGTCCAGAACGCACCGCATCTCTACGTGACGGCCGTGATCGCGCTGGTCTTCAAGGCGACCATCATCCCGGTGGCGCTGCACCGGATCGTCAAGCAGCTCGGCATTCATCGCGATATCGAGACCTCGGTAGGTATCGGCCTGACCATGCTGGCGGGCATGGGGCTCGTCGCCCTCTCCATGATGGTGATGCTCCGCGTGACCGGCGCCGCCGATCCGCTGGCGCGGGAAGACCTCGCCTTCGCACTGTCGGTGGTGCTGCTGGGATTGCTCGTCATGGTGACCCGGCGCAACGCCGTGAGCCAGGTCGTCGGCTTCATGTCGCTGGAGAACGGATTGGTGCTGGCCGCGACCGGCGCCAAGGGCATGCCGCTCGTCGTGGAAATCAGCGTCGCGTTTTCGATCCTGATCGCATTCATCGTCATCGGCGTGTTCCTGTTCCGGATTCGGGAGCGGTTCGACACCGTCGACGTCGGCGCGCTCGACGAATTCAGGGGAGAGCGGCGATGACTGCGGCGTCGGATGCCGTTGCCTGGGTCCTCGTGATACCGATCTGTGCCGCGGCCGTGCTTGCGGCGCTGCCTGGCTACCGGCTGACCGCGGGGCTCAATATCCTGGCAAGTCTCGGCACCTTGCTGGCCGCACTTTCGCTGCTCGTCATCGAGCGCCCGCAGCCTGGCCATTACCTGCTGATCGACGATCTCAATATCGTCTTCATCGTGCTCAACACCTTCGTGGGATTCACCACGAGCGTGTTCAGCGCGAGCTATATCGCCCACGAACTCGAGACCGGGCGGCTGACGCCGGGCTATCTGCGATTCTACCATGCCATGTATCAGGTCATGATGTTCGGCATGAACCTCGCATTCGTGTCGAACAATATCGGCCTGATGTGGGTCGCAGTCGAGGTCGCCACGCTGACCACCGTCCTGATGGTCGGCATCTACCGGACTCATGCGGCGCTGGAGGCCGCCTGGAAGTATTTTATCCTCGGCAGCGTCGGTATCGCGCTCGCGCTGTTCGGCACGATCCTGGTGTACATGGCGGCGCGGCCGGTCATCGGCGAGGGCCAGGACGCCATGGTGTGGACGGTGTTGATCAGCCGCGCGGCGACGTTCGACCCGGCATTGCTCAACGTCGCCTTCATCTTCCTGCTGCTCGGATACGGCACCAAGGTTGGCCTGGCGCCGCTGCACGCCTGGCTTCCGGATGCCCACGCCGAGGGCCCGACCCCGATCTCGGCCGTGCTCTCGGGCCTCTTGCTCAACGTTGCGCTCTACGCTGTGCTCCGCTTCAAGATCCTGCTCGCCGCCAATCCGGATGCGATATCGCCGGGCCCGCTGATGGTCACGATGGGGCTGACCTCGCTGCTGTTCGCAGCCTTCATGCTTTACCGCCGCCGCGACATCAAACGGCTGTTCGCCTATTCCTCAATCGAGCACATGGGCATCATCGTATTTGCGTTCGGGATGGGTGGCCCGCTCGCCAACTTTGCCGGCCTGCTGCACATGGTGATGCACAGCCTCACCAAGTCGGGGATCTTCTACGCCGTCGGCCACATCGCACAGGTGAAGGGCACGCAGCGGATCGCCAACATTCGCGGCCTGACCGAAACCCATCCGGCCCTCGGCTGGAGTCTCGTGATCGGCGTCGTCGCGATCGCCGGCCTGCCGCCGCTCGGCATCTTCATGAGCGAATTTCTGATCGTCAGTTCCACCTTTGCACGCCAGCCGCTGCTCGCCATTCCGCTGGTCTTCGGCCTGCTGCTTGCCTTCGGCGCGCTGATCCTGCGCCTGACCAGCCTTGCTTTTGGCGAGCCGCGCGGCAATGTCGCGCCGGCGGATGCATCCTATTTGCCGATGTTCGCGCATTTCGCGCTGGTGCTGACTGCGGGCATCTACCTTCCGGGACCTCTGGTTGTTTGGTTCCAGCACGTCGCCAACCTCCTGGGCTAGGGCGAGGGAGAACGGGATGCCGAAATTGATCGATCTGATCCAGGCGGGCCGCAAGGTCGAACGGCACCATCCATGGCCACGCGCAGTGGTGGACGACGATGCCTGGCGCTCCGCCGCCAGCGCCCTCGCCGATGGCGGCTTGAGCCTGCTCGGGCTATGGGGCGAAGCATCGTGCGTGCATATGGCCATCCTCGACGACCGCACCTCCGATATCGGCGTGATCAGTCTGGATTGTCCCGATCGCCAATTCCCGTCGGTCGCGGCCTATCATTCTCCGGCGCTTCGATTGGAGCGCGCCGTCCACGACCTGTTCGGGCTTCAGGCCGCGGGCACGCCGGATCCCCGTCCCTGGCTCGATCATGGCCGATGGCAAATGCGCTTCCCGCTGGGCGAACGTCTCGATGCATCACCGGATGCGGCGCCTTATCAATTCCTTCCGGCCGAAGGGGACAGCCTGCATCAGATTCCGGTCGGCCCCGTGCATGCCGGCATCATCGAGCCCGGACATTTCCGCTTTACGGCGAGCGGCGAGACCGTGGTCCGCCTGGAGCAGCGGCTCGGCTATACCCACAAGGGCATCGAAGGACTGATGGCGGGAAGCACCGTCGAGCAGGCCGCGCGGCTCGCCGGCCGGGTCTCCGGCGACAGTACGGTCGCCTATGGACTGGCATTCGCGCAAGCCGTCGAGGCCGCGCAGCGGATTGCCGTGCCGCCGCGCGCGCTCTTGCTGCGTGCGCTGATGGCCGAGCTCGAGCGATTGGCCAATCACCTCGGTGACATCGGAGCGATCTGCAACGATGCGTCATTTGCGCTGATGCAGGCACATTGCGCCGTGCTGCGCGAGTGCGTGCTGCGCGCTGCCGACGCTGCATTCGGGCACCGCCTGATGCGCGACCTTGTCGTTCCCGGCGGCGTCGCGCGCGACATCGCCAGCGACGGATCCAACGCAATCCGGGCCGCGCTCGACCAGATCCGCCGGCATTTTCCTGCGCTGGTCGAACTCTACGACAACACCGCCTCGTTACAGGATCGCACCGTTACCACGGGCATCGTTACGCCGGCGCTCGCCCGGCAATTCGCCGCCGGTGGCTATGTCGGGCGTGCAAGCGGCCGCAACCATGACGCCCGACGCAGGCCCGGCTATCTCCCCTATGATGGTCTGCGTTTCGACGTCCCCGTTCTCAGCGATGGCGACGTCAACGCCCGCGTCTGGATCCGGATCCGGGAAGTCGAGCAGAGCCTTGCGCTGACGGACCAGATCCTCATCTGCCTCGAGGCCGGCCCCGTCAGAGTGTCGCTGCAAGGTGCGGCCGAGCCTTGCGAAGGCATCGCGCTGGTTGAAGGCTTCCGGGGCGACATTCTGGCCTGGCTACGCCTCAAGGGAGATCGGATCGAGCGATGTCATCTGCGCGATCCGTCGTGGTTTCAGTGGCCCCTGCTCGAGGCAGCGATCGAAGGCAACATCGTGGCGGACTTCCCACTCTGCAATAAGTCATTCAACTGCTCCTATTCGGGGCAGGACCTCTGAGGACCGGGAGGCGATGCGCAAACTTTTGTTCCAGAGCCTGTTTCGCCAGCCATTGACCGAGCAAGCGCCGCGTCCGGACGACGCTGCGCTCGCGGAGCTCGCGGCCATGGTCGGCAGCACCGCCCGACGACGCCTCGGCCGCAGCCTCTCGATCCGCGAGGTCGATGCGGGCTCGTGCAACGGATGCGAGCTGGAAATTCACGCACTGAACAATGCGTATTACGATGTCGAGCGGTTTGGAATCCGCTTCGTCGCCTCGCCCCGCCACGCCGATGTCCTGCTCGTCACAGGTCCGGTCACGAACAACATGCGCGAGGCGCTGGAGCGCACATACCGCGCGACCCCCGATCCCAAATGGGTCGTCGCTGTGGGCGATTGCGCCAGGGATGGCGGATGTTTTGCCGGCAGCTATGCGGTGGTTGGCGGGGTCTCGGCGGTTATCCCTGTCGATCTCCATATTCCAGGTTGCCCTCCTTCGCCGACGGCCATTCTGCGTGGCCTCATCGGCTTGCTCGAGGCTGTGGACTCCGACGTCGCGGCAAAATGAGAGCATGCGGAGAGACGCGTTAGCCACCTGCGTGGCGGTGTCGGTTGCTAAGGCATGATGAGACTAGGTTGAGCTGGATCGGCATCGGCATCGGAGGTTCACCTCTCCCTTGGGAGAGGTCGATTTGCGCAGCAAATCGGGTGAGGGGTTACGGTCTATCGAGAGAGCGAGAGCCCTCACCCGGATTGCACTGGACGATGCTTCGCATCGCCAGGCGCAATCCGACCTCTCCCCGTCGGGGAGAGGTGAACCGAAACCGCCGCGAGCCGATTCAACCAAATCTCATCCCGCGCTAGCCGCTATTGCGTAGCACCAGCTCGAAGCCGAGATCGATGCGGCGCTCGCCGCCGCGCTCCAGCGTCAGCGTCGCCGCGGTGCGGCCGATCGCATCACCATGCACGCTGATCGTGCTCAATGTCGGCGAGATCAGCTGGCCCATTTCGAGATCGCCGAGCCCGATCACGGCGACCGGCTGCGCCGATGCAGGCCCGTCGCGCAGCAGGCCGGCCTTGCGCAGCCCCGACATGAAGCCGATCGCATGCGCATCGTTGGCGGCGAACACCGCGTCGACATCAGGCAGACGCGCATGCGCCGCCACGCTGCCGGAGTCCTTGCGGTCGAGGATCAGCCGGCGCGGCTCGGATAGACCGCTTGCCAGCGCCTCGTCCCTGAAGCCGAACCAGCGCCGCGTGCCGCGCGGATCGTCGCCGCCGATGAAGGCGAGCTGCTTGCGCCCTTGCGCAACCAGATGCTTCGCGACAGCGACACCGGCCTTGTAATTGTCGAAGCCCGCAACCGCATCGATCGGGTTGGCCGGCAGATCCCAGGTCTCGACGATCGGAATCCGCGCATTGCGCAGCAGGCGGCTGCCCTCCTCGGTCGCCGGCGAGCCGACCATGATGATCGCCTCGGGCCGCCGCGACAGCAGCGCCGCCAGCACGCGGCCCTCGCGCACGGCGTCGTAGCGCGACTGCGCCAGGATCACGGAGAAGCCGAGCGGCTCGAGCTTGTCGGACAGGCCCTGCACCGTGTCGGCGAAGATCGAGTTGGCGATGGTCGGCACCAGCACGCCGACCGAATTGGTCCGCGCACTCGCCAGCGCGCCAGCCACCAGGTTCGGGACATAGCCGAGGTCGCGCATCGCCCGCTCGACCCGCGCCCGGGTCTCCGGGGCAACCAGATCAGGCATTCGCACCACCCGGCTTACCGTGATCGAGGAGACGCCGGCGCGCTTGGCCACCTCTGAAAGGGTGGGCGCGGCACCGGACGGGCCGGTCCCGGGTTCGGTCAGGTCGGAGTTCATGAGCCGGAGCCTGCACGATTCCGGGTTGCCAAGCCATGATGTTAGCGCTAGCATCGATCGATGTTAGCGCTAACATGGAATAGAAAGGGAGAAACGGCATGATTTCGGACGAGCAGGCCCAGGCCTACAAGCGCGACGGGGTGATCGTGGTCCCCGAGGTCCTGAACCAGGAGACCCTCGGCAAGGTCCGCACGGTGCTCGCCGAGCTGGTGGCCGGCGCCGCCGCGGTGAGCGAGCACACCGACGTCTACGACCTCGAGCCGGGCCATACGCCGGAGACGCCGCGCGTCCGCCGCATCAAGGCGCCGCACAAGGTACACCCGATCTTCGATGAGATCATCCGCAGCCCCGCCGTGATCTCGATCCTGACCAGGTTGATCGGCCCCGGGCTCCGGCTGCATGGCTCAAAACTCAACATGAAGTCGGCGCAATACGGCTCGCCGGTCGAGTGGCATCAGGACTGGGCGTTCTATCCGCACACCAATGACGACATCCTCGCGATCGGCGTGCTGCTCGACGATTGCGACATCGAGAACGGCCCGATGCTGGTGACGCCGGGATCGCACACCGGGGCTACGATGTGGGATCATCACGGCGAGGACGGCTGCTTCGCAGGCCTCATCGATCCGGACCAGATCCAGGACGACATCAAGCGCGCGGTGCCTTGCATGGGCAAGGCCGGCAGCATGTCCTTCCACCACGTGCGCGCGCTGCACGGCTCGGCGACCAACACATCGGACCGGCCGCGCAATTTGCTGCTCTATGAAGTGGCCGCCAGCGATGCGTGGCCGCTGATGGGCGTGAAGGACTTTGACGAATTCAACAGCCGCCTGCTGGCGGGTCCGCCGGTGGTCGCACCACGGTTGACCGACGTGCCGGTACGGATGCCGTTGCCCCCGGCCAAACGGCAGGGATCGATCTACGAGACCCAGTCGGCGTCGAAGAAGTCCTACTTCACGCGCGCCGCCTGAGACTGACGACAATGCCCGCGGCAAGCCGCGGGCATTGCTGCTTGCAATACATAAAAATCAAAACAACGGGGAAACGAATGACCGAGATGGCAAGAGAGGGTGCCAGCACATCGCGCCTGCGTGTGATCCTGGCCGCAAGCATCGGCTCCGCGCTCGAATGGTACGATTTCTTCCTCTACGGCACCGCCGCCGCGCTGGTGTTCGGCGAGCTGTTCTTTCCGAAGAGCGATCCGGTGGTCGGCACGCTGCTGTCGTTCCTGACCTTCGGCGTCGGCTTCGTCGTGCGGCCGTTCGGCGGCCTGCTGTTCGGCATCCTCGGCGATCGCTACGGCCGCAAGCCGGTGCTGGTCGCAACGCTGTTGATGATCGGCATCGGCACCACCGCGATCGGCTTCCTGCCGACCTATTCGCAGATCGGCATCTGGGCGCCGATCCTTCTGGTCGCGATGCGCGTCATCCAGGGCCTCGGCGCCGGTGCCGAGTATGGCGGCGCGGTGATCTACCTCGTCGAGAACGCGCCGCCGAAGCATCGCGGCTTCTGGGGCGGCTTCGCGCCGCTCGGTGTCTCCGTCGGCAATCTGCTCGCCGCGGCCGCCTTCGCGCTGGTGACGATGCTGCCGCGCGAGGATTTGATGAGCTGGGGCTGGCGGCTGCCCTTCCTTGCAAGCTTCCTGCTGATCGTCGTCGGCATCTTCGTCCGGATGCGGATCACCGAGACGCCGGTGTACACGCAGGCAGTGGTCGCGCGCGGCAAGGTCGAGAGCAATCCGGCGATGGAGGCGTTGCGCCGGCACCCGCGCAACTTCTTCGTCGTGCTCGGCGCCCGGATGGCCGAGAACGGGCTCGGCTATTTCTTCCCGGTGTTTGGCCTGAGCTACATCATCACCACGCTCGGTGTGCCAAAAGCGGAGGCGCTCAGTGCCTTGATGCTGGCCTTCACGGTCGAGCTGTTTGCGATCCTCGGCTTTGCCGCGTTGTCGGACCGGATCGGACGGCGGCCGGTCTACATGTTCGGCGCGCTGGCCGGCGTGGCGCTTTCCTTCCCGTTCTTCTGGATGGTTGGCACCAAGGAATGGGTCATGATCGCGCTTGCGTTCATCCTGGCGCGCGCCGTGGTGACGGCGGCGATGTTCGGGCCACAGGCGGCGTATTTTGCCGAACTGTTCCCGCCGCAACGCCGCTTCGCCGGCTTTGCCTTTGCGCGCGAGCTCGGCTCGCTGCTGTCGGGCGGTCCGGCGCCGTTCGTCGCCACCGCGCTGGTGGCGGCCTACGGCACCTGGTGGCCGGTCGCCTGCTACGCGATGTTCCTGTCCGCATGCACGGTGGTTGCGATCTGGATCGGGCCGGAGACCTATCAGGAGAACATCGCCGAAGACGCGAGCGAACAGGCCGAGCTGCCCGCGGCGATCCCGGCGCGGGCCTGATCGGTGGCGCAGCAGCTGCGCATCCTGCAGTCGCTCTGGGCGATGGAGCGGCGGCTGGCCGACGAGGGCGAATGGCCGCTGCAAACCCAGCTCGCGATGATCCGCGACGCCGGGTTTGACGGCGCCGGCGTGCGCTTTATCGATCCCGCCTTCGCGCGCGAGGTGACAAGCTTCCTGCGCGCGCATGGCATGATCTGGCAGGCGCAATGCTACCCGAAGAATGTCGACGACCTGAAGCCGGTGCTGGAGCTGGTGGCGCAGCTCGGCGCCGATCACGTCAATCTGCAGCCCGACGTTCGGCCGCGCCGGCTCGCCGATTGCATTCCCCTGCTCGAGGGCTGGCGGCGGCTGGCCGCTGAGGCCAAGGTCGCCGTGCATGTCGAGACCCATCGCGATCGCATGACGACCGACCTGTTCTTCATGCTCGATGTGCTCGACCGCTTTCCCGATCTGCGGCTGACCGCCGATCTCTCGCATTATCTGGTCGGGCGTGAATTCGCCTGGCCGGTCGACGACGTCAATCATGCGATGATCCATCGCGTCCTCGACAATGCCTGGGGCATCCACGGCCGCATCGCGAGCCGCGAGCAGGTGCAGATCTCGCTCGGCTTTCCGCAGCACCAGGGCTGGGTGTCGCTGTTCACGGGCTGGTGGGACTACGGCATCCGCTCCTGGCGCAAGCGCGCCGGGCCCGATGCGACCCTGACCTTCCTGTGCGAGCTCGGCCCGCCGCCCTATGCCATCACCGGGCCCGATGGGAAGGAATTGTCCGACCGCTGGCAGGACGCGCTGGTCATGAAGGACATGATCCGTGCGCTGTGGGATCGTATCGCGAACGAGCCGCACGGCGCGCCATAGAGTTGATCCAGAGAAGCTGCAGCGGCATTCTGCTGCAAAGCAATTCAGAACGCCACGAAGCCCCATGCGCGACCATCGGGTCCTTGCTCGTCGACGCCTCGCAGGCGTCGTTGTCTTGGCCATTGCGGCCTTTGCCCAAGCGAAGGTCGCCGCGGCAGAGCTGACGCTTGATGTCGCCACCATGCCGCGTATCGCCACCATCGACCCGCGCTTCCAGTCCTACAACATCGAGATGGTCGAGGTGACCGGCGGGCAATTCTGGAAGCCCTATGCCGCCGCCGCACGGCCGGGTGCGAAGCCGGAACGGTTCGCAGCGCGCACGCCGATCGATCTGCAGGACGGCAGGCTGCGCAAGCTCGCAGCGGCACTCGCGCCGGCCTACCTTCGCGTGAGCGGAACCTGGGCCAACAGCACGTTCTTTGCGGATTCCGACGCGCCGCCTGCCGCGCCGCCGGCCGGCTTCAAGGGCATGCTGACACGGCAACAATGGCGGGACGTGATCGACTTCTCGCACGCCGTCGACGCTCCCATTGTCACGTCCTTTGCGATCAGCGCCGGCACGCGCAACGCTGAAGACCGATGGATCTCCCAACAGGCCCGGCAGCTTCTCGCTTTCACGAAGTCGACCGGCGGCCAGATCGCCGCAGCCGAGCTCATGAACGAGCCCGATCTGCCGGCCATCGGCGGCGCCCCGGAGCACTACGATGCCGCAGCTTACGGCCGCGATCTTGCAACGTTCCGCGCATTCATGAAGGACGCCGCACCCGACGTGGCGATCCTCGGCCCAAGCACAATCGGCACCGGCGCGAATACGCAAGCGCTCTTCGCGGTTTCGGCAGCAAGCATCGACGCGGCCTCCTACCATCACTACGGCGCGCTCTCGGCGCGATGCTCCGGCGATCGCACGGCACAGCAGGCATTGTCAGAGCAATGGCTGGTACGAACCGGCAAGACACTCGCCTTCTACCAGGCGCTGCGCGACCGGCTTGCACCGGGCAAACCGATCTGGCTGACCGAGACGGCCGAGACCGCATGCGGTGGCAATCGCTGGGCCGCGACCTTCACCGATACGTTCCGCTATCTCGATCAGCTCGGGCGGCTCGCCAAGGCGGGCGTTCAGGTGGTGATGCACAACACGCTTGCCGCGAGCGACTACGGGCTGCTCGACGAACAAACCCATCTGCCGCGGCCGAACTACTGGGCCGCGCTGCTCTGGCGACGGCTCATGGGAACCACCGCGCTCGACGCCGGCGTCGGCGAACACTCCGGTCTCCACATCTATGCCCATTGCGCGCGCGATATGCCTGATGGAATAGCCCTGCTCGTCATCAACCATGATCGACGGGTGCGGCACAAGCTGACGCTGCCGGCGGCATCGCAACGCTACACATTGGCGAGCAAAAAACCTGCCGACGGCAATGTTCGGCTCAATGGCAGCACGCTCGCGCTTGGAGCTTTCGACCAGATGCCCGCCCTGAATGGCGAACCGGCCCCCGCGGGAGCGATCGTCTTCGCTCCCGCAACGATCACGTTCCTGACCGTAGCCAATGCGGGCAACACCAACTGCCGGTAGCGACCTGGCCTCGCCTACGCCGCGTCGCGGCTGACGTCGGCGGATTCCGCCGTGCGCGCCACCAGGTGACCCAGCATGATGGCGGTCATCAGCCGCTCCATCTCAAGCCATGCCGTGACATGCGACATGGTCGGCCGGCCACCGAGCGCGAGCTGATTGACATCGTCGACCGCCGTCAATCCGCGCGGATAGAACTCGCGGAAGATCACGCGCTCGGCCAGGCCGTCGACCAGGCGGAAATTCAGCGTCTTCGCTAGTTCGCTGAGGGCTTCGCCGACCAGGCGCTTGTTGCGTGAACCAATCGTCGAGAGGCGGTTGCGCAGCACCACCCACTCGAATGCCGGCTGATCCTGCGCGCGGCGCTCGCGCCGCGCTTCCTCCACCATCTTCGAATAATGGCTGATGCCGGTCACCTTGAAGTCGTTCGGATCGACGGTGCCGAGCACGTCGAAGTCGAGGAAACTGTCATTCAGCGGCGTAATCAGCGTGTTCGCCAGCGAATGCGTGAACGTCGTCAGATAGGTGTCGTGACCGGGGCAGTCGATGACGACGAAATCGTGCGAGCGGCTGAGCCGCTCGACGATCTCGGCAAGCGCGCTGCGGCCGAGTGTCTCGACCTCGCTGCTTCTGCCGCTTACCGTCTCGAAGCACATGTGCGCCGGGATACCGAGATCCAGCGAGGCGTCGCGCGCCCAGTCCCGCCGGTTATCGACGTAGTGCGTCAGCGACTTCTGCTTGTTGTCGAGATCGATGGTGGCGACACGCTGACCCGCCTTGATCAGCGCGATGGCGACGTGCATGGCAATTGTCGACTTGCCCGAGCCGCCCTTGTTATTTCCGATTACAATTACTCGTGCGTTTGTCATGGGAATCCATACCGGACGCGTGAGTGAAAGCAGGACGAAATAGAATTTAATGAATGGATTCGAATCTCCCTGATTCGACGAATCTCGACAAGAGTCGTTGCACGGTCGTTGTGACCGAAATTGATGCGGCTGCGACAACATTGTCACAACCGCAATCCGAGCACGTATCGTGAACGCAACGCGCCGCTGAGACTGGCGCCCCTGCGACTAGCGCCCCTGGAACACCGCGGCGCGGCGCTCGACGAACGACTTGATGCCCTCGGCCGCATCTGATGTGTTGAGCACGCGTTCGCGGATCTGCGGGATGATCGCAATTGCCGCCTGCTCGCCGGCTTCGATGAACTTGCGGCCCGCCTCTTTCGTCACCTGGATTCCAAGCGGCGCGTTGCGCGCGATGATCTCCGCAAGCGCCATCGCGCGTTCGATCTGCTGACCGGCCGGCACGACTTCCTGCACGAGCCCGATCCGATGCGCTTCTGCGGCAGTGAACTCGTCGCACAGCAAGAGGTGATACATCGCATCGCCCCACCCGGCGCGGCTGATGTAGCGGAAATGCGCACCGGCCAGCGGCGCAATACCACGCTTGGCTTCCATCTGGCAGAAGCGGCTGTCGTCCGCGGCAATGACGATATCGCCGGCCAGCATCATCTCGATGCCGACGGTGAACACGATGCCCTGCACCGCCGTGATGATCGGCTTCCGGCACCGCTTCGACAATCCAAAGGGATCGACGTTGCCCTCCGGCAGCGGCTTGCGCGACGCCGTCGGACCGAAGAATTTCGGCATGTCGAGACCCGCGGTGAAGCTGCCGCCGGCGGCGCACAGCACGCCGACCCAGAGGCCGTCGTCGTTGTCGAGCAGCGTCAGCGCGTCGGACAGCTCAGCCATCATCTCCGGGCTGAAGGCATTCTTCTTCGCCGGATTGTCGATGACGATCTTCAGGATGTGATCATGCCGCTCGTGGCGGACCCGCCCTTCGCTCGCGCTGCCGGACATCTGTTCCTCCCTGCTTTGTGACTGACAAATTTTCTGGATGATGCTTGTCATCCAGATGTATGATGGTCATAATCCAGAACGAGAGTCAAACAGGGGCACTGCGAAATGGGCCATTCCCAGGCCGACAAGGCCAGGAGCCGTGAGCGCATCCTGAACGAGGCTGCGACGCAGATCCGTGACAAGGGGCTCGACTCGCTCAGCATCGGAAACCTGATGCAGCAGGTGAAGCTCACCCATGGCGGCTTCTATGGACACTTCGCCTCGCGTTCCGACCTGATCGCCGCGGCGCTGGAGCAGGCGCTGACCCTGGGTGAAGCGTCGGCGCGGGCGTCACGCGATCCCGACAAGCCGGTCAGCGTCAACTCCCTGGTGCGAAGCTATCTCAGCCGCAGCCATCGCGACTCGCCGAAGTCGGGCTGCGCGATCGGCGCGCTGATCTCGGACGTCGGCCGCGCCGACGAGCAGTGCCGCGCGGTGATGGAACCGCACATCGAATCCTTCATCGCCAAGGTCACCGAGACGCTTGGCGACGACGACGATGCCCGCGCGATCGTCGCTGTCAGTGCGATGGTCGGTGCGCTCGCGATCTCGCGCGTCATCACCGATTCGAAGCGGTCCGACGCCATTCTGCGCACGGTGCGCGACAGCATCGTGGCGATGGCGTCCGACCGATGATTTCGCCCGCGCCGCGGGCAGCTTGATGGAGTGAGCCATGAACGACCGATCCGCCCTCGGGCCGACCGCTGTGCAGGGAAGCGTGCTGATTGCCGGCGTCGGCGCATCCAACGGCCTCGGCGCCGCGATCGCGCGGCGCTTTGCAGCCGGCGGCTATCCCGTCGCGATCGCCGGGCGCAACGCCGAGAAGCTCGCCGCGACGGCGGCCGAACTCACAGCAACCGGCGCCACGGTCACCCATGTCGTCGGCGATGCCTCGACTGCCGCGGATGTCGCCCGCTTCGTCGAGGCGGCCGGGAAGCTCGCGCCGCTGGCGATGGCCGTGCACAATGCGGGCTCCAACCGGCCTGCACCATTTCTCAAGGTCAGCGAGCAGCGCTTCGAGGAGCACTGGCGCGAACACGCGCTCGGCGGATTCCAGCTCGCACAGGCCGCGATCCCTGCCCTGCTTGCGCGCGGCGGCGGCACGCTGGTGTTCACCGGCGCCAGCGGCTCGTTGCGCGGCAAGGCCAACTACGCGCCATTCGCCTCCGCCAAGGCCGCGCTGCGCGCGATGGCGCAGAGCGTGGCGCGGGAGTTCGGACCGCAGGGCATTCATGTCGGCCATGTCGTGGTCGATGGCGGCATCGAGGGCGATCGCCTGCTCAGCGCACGCCCACAATTGAAGGACGACCGCGGGCCGGATGGGCTGCTCAATATCGCAGCCATCGCCGACGCCTATTGGGTGCTGCATCACCAGCATCGCAGTGCATGGACGCTGGAGCTCGACCTGCGGCCATGGGCGGAGTCGTTCTGACGGCACGGCGCCATCGTCGTTCTCCGGAGGAAATGGGTTGCGATCCGCCGGAATCTTGTCAGGCTGAGCGACAAGGTCCGAGGAGATCGCACCCCTATCCCGGGAGAAGGCCATGTCGCAGCTCACGCCGATCCTGCACCATTTCGATCAATCGCCGTTCTCCGAGAAAATCCGCATCATCTTCGGATTCAAGAAGCTCGCCTGGAACTCGGTACGGATTTCCCGGATCATGCCGAGGCCCGATTTGATGCCGATGACCGGTGGCTATCGCCGTACGCCGACGATGCAGATCGGCGCGGACATCTATTGCGACACCCAGATCATCATCCGCGAGCTGGAGCGGCGCCATCCGACGCCGACGCTGTTTCCCGCAGGCAATGCCGGGATGCCCTGGGCGCTCGGCATGTGGACCGACCGGCCGTTCTTCCAGAGCACAGTGAACCTCGTGTTCGGCTTCATCGGCGACAAGGTCCCGCAGGATTTCATCGCGGATCGCGAGAAGCTGCGCGGCGCCAAGTTCGACGTCGCGGCCATGACCGCGGCGCTGCCGCAGATGCGCGACCAGTTCCGCGCCAATGTCGACTGGATCGAGGCGCATCTTGGCGATGGCCGGCCGTGGCTGTTCGGCGAGTTCAGTCTCGCCGACGTCAGCGCCTACATGAACGTGTGGTACGCCCGGCAAAGTGTCGCGACGATGGACGAGATCATGAAGCCCTTCCCGCGCGCTGCGGCCTGGGAGGAGCGCATGCGCGCCATCGGCCACGGCACGCGCACGGAGGTGTCGTCAGCCGACGCGCTCGGGATCGCGGCGAAGGCGCGGCCGGAGTCGCCGGTTTTCGGCGACCCTTTGGATCCGAACGGTCGCAAGCCCGGCGACATCGTCAGCGTGATGCCTGATGACTACGGCAAGATCCCGGTCCGCGGCGAGATCGTCTCGCTGTCGGCGCAGCACATCGCGATCCGCCGGTCCGACGAACGCGTCGGCGAGGTCGTGGTGCATTTCCCGCGGGCCGGCTTCCTGGTCATCCCGGGCTGATCGCCGCAGCCTCGGCTGCAGGCCGGATACAAGCGACCTGGAAACGCTGCGTTTCGCGGCGTGACCTTGCCGGCCGGCGAACAGGCAATACTTCCACTGCATCTCCAACCGAAGGCTCCACAGCGCAGGCTTGCGGACATCTCCGCAGCAACACGACCTCTCGGCCTGCGTGCGATGGGTGGCCCGTGGCGGATGCTCCGCCACGCCGACAACTGGACTGATTGATGACGACCTCTCTCGAATTCGGGCTCGACACGTTCGGCGACGTCACCAAGGACGCTGCCGGTGCGCCGCTGCCCCACGCTCAGGTGATCCGCAACGTCGTCGACGAGGCGGTGCTGGCCGATCAGCTCGGGATCGATTTCATCGGGCTCGGCGAGCACCACCGGGCTGACTTTGCGATCTCCTCCCCCGAGACCGTGCTGGCGGCCATCGCCGCGCGCACCCAAAATATCCGCCTCGGCTCGGCGGTGACCGTGCTGAGCTCGGACGATCCGATCCGCGTCTTCCAGCGTTTCGCCACCGTCGACGCGGTCTCCAACGGCCGCGCCGAGGTGATCCTCGGCCGCGGCTCCTTCACCGAGTCGTTCCCGCTGTTCGGCTTCGACCTCAGGCAATACAACGAGTTGTTCGAGGAGAAGCTCGACCTGTTCACCGAGCTCTTGAAGCAGGAGCCGGTGAGCTGGGAAGGCAAGCTGCGGCCGCCGCTCAAGGGCCAGTCGGTCTATCCGCCGGTCGAGCACGGCCGGCTGAAGACCTGGATCGGCGTCGGCGGCAGCCCCGAATCGGTGGTCCGCGCGGCGCATTATGACCTGCCGCTGATGCTCGCCATCATCGGCGGCGATCCCAAGCGCTTTGCGCCCTATGTCGACCTGCACCAGCGCGCCTACCAGCAGTTCGGCCGGACGCCGCAGCCGATCGGCGTGCATTCGCCGGGCTACGTCGCCGAGACCGACGCGCAAGCTCGGGAAGAGCTGTGGCCCGACTACAAGGTCATGCGCGACCGTATCGGCAAGGAGCGCGGCTGGCCGCCGATCGGCCGCGACGAGTTCGCACAGGAAGCCGAGCATGGCTCGCTCTATGTCGGCGCGCCGGAAACCGTCGCCCGCAAGATCGCGGCGACCGTGAAGACGCTCGGCGCTGCGCGCTTCCAGCTGAAATATTCGGCAGGCCCGATGCCGCATGAGAAGCTGATGAAGAGCATCGAGCTCTATGGCCGCAAGGTGGTGCCGATGGTGCGCGACATGCTCGCCGCCTGATACGCGAGCGAGCCCACCAAAGCAAAACCCCCGGCGTTTTGGCGCCGGGGGCTCTGTTAGCTTGCAGTCAGATCAACCGGTATTACCAGTTGCGCTGAGCGCGGAGCATCAGTAGAACCGTATTCTGGTCCTTCAGCTCGTACAAAGCTGCGGGCTTGCCAATCGGAGTGCTGGGCGCCACGACTGTACCTGCGGCCTTCTGATCCAGATGGGTGTAGGTGAAGTCCGCCGAGAAGGTCAGGTTCTTGACGGGGGTCCACTGGGTCTGCGTGCCGATCTGCGCAATGTTGTAGTCGGGGTTGCAGGTCGTTATCACAGCTCCGCTGCCCGCGGGAGCAAGTGCGCTCCGGAGCGAACCACCCACGCCGCCAACACCGCAGATCAGAACCTTGGCCGTGTCGTTGTACATAATGCCAGCATAGGCACCGTAGATCGACGTGTTCCAGTACGGGTTCCAGTTGTGCACGTATGCACCGCGGAAGCCCCAGGTCTTGACCAGCTGCTGCTGTGTTCCGGTCGCGAACACCGAGTCAGGCGCAACGCCGAACCCTACGCTCTGGTAGGCGCCAGGAAGATTGGTGCCACCATAAATGGTATTCGCACCAGCCGAACCGGCGAGGTCCTGGATGTTGTAGCGGGTCGCACCGTCCGTATACACGCCCTGCATGTTGATGGTGTCGCCCGGTCCGGTCGGGATGTTCTTGATCGACAAGGCCAATTGACCAGCCCAGCCCCATCTGTCGTCCGGATGACCGGTCACCTCAGTGCCGCCGTAGTAGGCCGCATGATTGTCATGCGCCGCGAACGACGCCTGGAACAGTCCCCAAGCCTGGTCGACGCGCAGCATCGCGACGAAGTCCGGAGCAACCGTGCCAGCGTAGTCGCTCGCGCCGAAAGGACCGGTAGCGCCGATGGCGGCACCAATAGCACCGACGGCGCCAAGATTGGCCACACCAGCCTGATAGTACTGGGTCTGATCCTGAGCCGACAGAGACAGCGACACGCCGTTGCCGAACTGAGCGGTGTAGGTGAACTGGTTCACACCAGTGATCGTACCGCCGCCGCCGACGAGACCGTCGAAGTTGTTGCCCGGATAGTTGGCCCACGGGGCCGAGAACTGCGAGACCGCCTTACCCATGGTGAAGCCGGCGAACTGGATGAAGGCGTAGTAGACGCCGACCGTACCAGCTGCAACGCCACCAGAGCTAGCATTGTTCGGCGCCGCAGCGCTGCCGATCGCCGAGTAGACCGACGTGCCGTTGCCCTGACCGGCGTAGGTGTCCGAGGTCCACGAGAACGTCGCATCGAAGAAGGTACGGACGACGCCGTACTCGGTCGCGGTGCGCGTATCGATGTTCAGGTCTTCACGAGAACGCCAGGTGTAGCCGTTGGTGAAACGGTTGGCCGCACCGCCAGCGCCCGAGGTGTTGCCGGTGTTGTCCGAGTTGGTGTTCGCGAGAACATCCATACGCAGGTAGCCGCCCAGCTTGATACAGGTATCGGTGCCCGGGATGTAGTAGAAACCGGGACCATACAGGGAGCAAACCTTCACGTACTCGACCGCTTTGGCCTTGACGGGAAGATCGGCCGCCTGAGCTCCGCCGACCGCGACGAGAGCCGCCGCCGAGCCGAGGATAAGGCTCTTAACCATCTTCATGTTAAACCTCCAAGTTGCTCTATCTCAGGGAAGGTTCCGGATCCGCCGGGTAAGACACCCTCAGGTTGGTTCCCTTTGTCCCTTAAATCCCCGCTCAGTCGCTTCGCGCCTTCGGACACACCCGCATGAACGCGAGGGACTTAAGCGAACCACCTAAAACGGGACGACCTTGGGATGCCCCCCTCCGTCGCAGTTCCATATGAGACAGAAGGCCCCCGATCACGCAACAAAAGACCGCTCGCATTGAGCCGAGTTGCGGCTGTTTTCGGGCAAATGTTGCACAAATATCACGGGCATTTGAACTGCGGCAGTTCGACAAGCCATTGAAACACAACAACAATATTTGATATACCGCTAGCGGGCACAAGTTTGGGCAACAGCGGGCGGAACGGTGTGCAAAACGCGTCGTCCTGCTGAGAAAGCGAAAATCGGTGCCCGTTTCGGCACCGCTGATTCCGGCTCCGTGCACAATATTTCGGCGCAAAAAGACCGATATCTGAACGACATAGCCCGCCCCAAATACCGTCGACTCGCACCTGGAAGGGGGCATTCCGATTGCTCGGAGCAGGCTGGAAGCCGGCGGACGGACCACCTCACATGTGCACTACCGGCGCTACATGTCACGGCGATGTCAGCGTACGGAATCAGTCGATTTGTTCTCCGCAGCCGGCGCGCGGTGAAATATCTCCACTGCTCGCGTGATACGCCTATATGACGCGACGCAGCCCGATGCAGTCAAAAGACTCGCATCCGAAGAGAGATAGCCGGCGGCACGATCGTTCGCATCAGAGAACGCCGACGACGAAGGCTTGGCCAGGAGTAACGTCGTACTCACTCGTCCAAGATATCGAGCAGATCATCGATCCGCTCGAACGGCGGCTCGTTTGTCTTGCCTGAATAAAAGACGCGATCGCCGTCGCGTTGGAGCGATCGTGCTCTTGATTTGGGCAACCGCCCCGGCAGAAACGTCGCTGCGACGGCCTCCGGCCCGACGTCGAGCCTCACGATACCTCGCCGCTTGCAATCGATCCTCAGCCTTGCCGCTGTGAAGAAATCCCGGCCGGCCGACGGCAGCTTGCCGAAGCGGCGCGAGGTCTCTTCCTCCAGATCTTCCAGATCGTCTTCGCTCCGGCACCTCGCGACGCGGCCGTAGATCTCAAGGCGCATGGATTCCGATTGCACATAACTCCTGGGCAGCAGATCCGCGAGTGGAAGGTTGAGATCGGGCACCCAAAGATCCGCGGCCCGGTCGTTGGTCTTCTCCGAAGCCTGTTTCAGAAGGTGGCTGTAGAGCACCGGCCCGAAAACCTGCACGTGGCCGGATTGCCGCTCGGAAAGCAGATCTCCGGCACCTCTGAGGTCCAGATCGCGCTCGCTGATCGCAAAACCCGCGCCCGGTCTGCTGAACTCCTCGAGAACGGCCAAACGCTTGCCGGATTGCTCCGAGTTCGATTCCGTCAGCATGTACGCGAAGGCACGCGTGCCACCGCGTCCGACCCGCCCTCTGAGTTGGTGGAGCTGAGCCAGACCAAACTTTTCCGGCCAACAGACCACGATGGTGTTCGCCCGGGGAATGTCGAGACCGCTTTCCACGATATTGGTCGCCAGCAACACGTCGGCCTCGCCTTCGACGAAGCTCATCATTCGGTCGTCAATCTCGTCGGCCGGTAGCTTGCCATGCAGGCAAACGATGCGCAGTTCCGGAGCCACCGCCTGCACGCGCGCCAACAGAGGATCCAGATCCTGGATGCGCGGACAGATCAGGAAGCTCTGCCCGTGACGTCGCTGCTCGCGCAGCAGCGCAGCCGCAATGGCGGCGTCCGAAAGTGGCGCGATCTTGGTCACGACCGGAAGCCGATGGACCGGCGGGGATGCGATCACGCTCAGGTCCCTGAATCCGGCGAGACCTGCCGCAAGCGTACGCGGGATCGGCGTGGCACTCATCCAAAGCGTATGGACGCTCTTCGCCAGGCCCGAAAGCTTCGCCTTCTCGGCCGCGCCGAAGTGCTGCTCTTCGTCGACAATGACCAGGCTCAGCTTGGCGAATTTCACGTCCTTCGATGCGATCGCCTGCGTGCCGACCACGACCTTCATCTTTCCGCTTCGCAGGGCTTCCTTGGTCTGCTTCATCTCCGCAGCCGACGTCGCGCGCGACAAGCTTCCGACTTCGACGCCGAGCGGAGCAAACCGTTTGCGGAATGTTGCGACGTGCTGCCTTGCCAGCACGGTCGTCGGAACGACGACGGCAACCTGCTTGCCCGACAGGGCAACGGCCGCCGCCGCGCGCAAGGCAACCTCGGTCTTGCCAAACCCGACGTCACCACAGACGACCCGGTCCATCGGATGACCCGACGCAAGGTCACCCAGCACGTCCCGAATAGCCTTCGCCTGGTCGACTGTCGTGAAATACGGAAAGCGCGCGACGAACCGCTCGTATGCGGGACCGGGAGCGACCAGCCTGGGCGCGCGCCGGCGGCGTCGCTGCGCGATGTGTTTGGCAAGCGCCTTGGCGGCAAGCTGAATTTCCTGCTCCGCCTTGGTCCGTCGCGCCCACCACGTGCTTCCGTCCGCCTTGTCCAAGGTCAGCTTGCCGCGCTCCGCCGCATACGGCCAGATCAGCGCAAGGTCGGCAGGCGGAACGAGCACGGCATCATCCCCGGCAAATGCCAGCCTGATCATCTCGCGCGATGATCCCTTCCCCATGTCGTAGGTCTGCAAGCCATCGAGCACGGCCAGCCCGCGCTGCAGATGAACGACGACCGCGCCGCGCTCCGGCACGTCGGGATGATCGAAAGCCGCACTCAAGGCTCTGGCCATGGGCTGCGGATGATGAGCCCGGCTGCCGAGCACGTCGGTCGCCGTGACCACGACAAGCGGCTTGCGGCCCGAACCGATGAAGCCGGTATCGAAGTCAGCCAGCAGCGCCGCTTCGCCACCCCGCCCCTTCGCCGCCTCGCTCCAGTCGGCGACACGCTCCGCCTTGATCCCGCTCATTCGCTCGATCGCCCGCAGGTCGTCCTCCACCGCCGCAACAAAGACCAGCCGCGATCCGGCGCGCTGCGTGTCGGCGACAAATGCGCGGAGCGCTTTTCGCGACGAGGCGACCTTCGAGAAATCAGGCGTCGGGGTGAACGCCGCCTTGCGAGGCAGCGCACTCATGCGCTTGGTCAGCCGCTTCCAGTCGACGGGGCCGAAGTACTCGCGGTCTGCCTCTCTGCGACCGGCTGCCTCCTTGATCGTACTCAGCCAGCTATCGGCGTGACCTGCAACTCCCGCGTCCGCGATCCAGCGGGCGCGCTGACAATAATCCGGCAGCGCCGCCCGCTGTGCCCGCTTGCCTCCCAGCGCGATCCGTTCCGACATCGGATCGATCAGCAGTTCCTGGGTATCGAAGACGACGTCGTGTTCGTTGGGATCTACTCCGGCGATCCTGCGGATCACGCCACCGGAATGCTCGATTCTGTACGGCCCAAGCGCGCCGGCAGGAAACACTTCGAACGTCATTCCGTGGAACAGGACGCTTCCGGGATAGTCCGCCTCTTCGTCGAGATCGTAACCCAGAGCTTCCAGACGATCCTTGAGGTCCTGCTCGGAATAGCGCGCACCGACCTTCAGGCTGATGCTGAGGCGGCCCCAGCTCGCGGGCAGCGGCAGCCGTTCCATGATTGCCTCCGCCGTCGACACCAGGAAGACAGGCTTCCTGCTCTTCGCGAGACGCCGCAACACCGAGCTCCGCCTGCCGGCGATCTCGCGCGACGGCTCCAGCCCGTCAAACGGCAAGGTATTCAGCCGCGGGAACACCAGCACCTCGAGCGAAGGATCGAGCGAATGCAGCACGCTGCCGAGGCGCTCCGCCCTGTTCTCGCTTTCCGCAAGGAAGACGATGCCGTCGCGCCCTGACTTCTTCCATTGCTCGAGAAGATGCAGCGCCAGCATGCCGAGTGGCGAGGAGGATGAGATCCCGGAACGCGTCAATCCCTTGCTTTTCTTCTTCGCGCCAGCAGCAGCGCGGGCCTTCTTGGTATTCGCCACGTCAAATCCATCGTTATTTCGTGAGTACGATCGCCCGGTGACAGGCACGTCAGGTCGATCGCGGCCCGCCAGCGCCCCCCGACGCACGCGGCCAGCGCTCTCATTACAGTCTCGCACTCGCGTTGGATAGCGGCGGGTTCGGGATCAATTGCGGCATCGGGGGATGTCTCGCTCCGCGCCACCATTCTGATTGTAGTCCAGCCATCACATCGGATCGCGCCACCCGGGCGTCCGAGAATTCACCGGCCCGAAAAATCACCGCAGGCCAGCTGCGCATCGCGCCAGCTCAAATTGTCCAAGGGGGTGTGAGCCACATCGGCGCCGATGCCGACGACGACGACGCGCAGGGCTGTTCGCTCTGCACGGCGAACAGCTTCGATTGTCTTGAGACGTTCCTGCAAGGTCTTCTTCATCGCCGTCCCATTCACAAGCCATCGAACAAGACGTTCTGGACATCACGAGGCCGTCAGGCGGTCGCACGGCGCTGCCGTGTCACGCAACAGAAACAGGGAAGGTTATCATGAAGACGAACTTCCAAATAAGGCGCAAGACTCAACACAGCGGAGGGCTCCTCGCCCAAACGCCATTGGGCAACTACCGCTCTTGCGCCAAAAGGTCCGGCATCGTTTCGCAAGCTTGTTCAGGATCGGCGACGGTATTGGCTGGAGACAGAGATGATCCGCTCGAGAATTGCAGGTTCCGCCCCAATTCAATGTCGAGCTCGGCCTCGTCCTTGCCGATCTCGATGCTGCGCCCCTGCCTTCGGTTTCATCTCGATTTCCATGGATTGCCGCTCAACAACGGCGGCGGCAGCTCGTCGAACCAGTCCACCCTCGACTACGTGGGCATGATACGCGAAGGTCTCGAGTGCGGCGCCGGTGTGCCGGTCATTTTCCAGACCGTTGCCTGCCCTCCGCAACCGCTGTTCGGAAGCATGGACGCGCAAGTATCCACGTCGATGCGCCGCCAGATTCAGGATTTCAACGATGGGCTTCGCGAGCTCGCCGCCAAGCGGGGTGACTACATCCTCGATATCGCCGCCTTGGCGGAATCGATCGGCGTGAGCTACGTCAATCGACCCTGTCCGGGATTTCGCTCGCCTGCCGAAAACCGCGAGAATCCCTCGTCTTGCGCCGCACTCAATGAGCGTATACGGGCATTGGTGGACAAGCCGTGCTCGAAAGACTCGCGCCAGCCGGAAATCAACGCCGGAACCGCGTCCAGTGCGCGCTTGCTTTCCCAAAGCGCGACGGCGTCGAATGCACTGACGATCTTCGCCAGGCGATCGGCCTCGTCCATCAGCCCGGCAAGCGGCACCGAGCGATTGACCATCCCCCAGCCCTCCGCGGTGCGCCCATCAATCCGTTGGGCCGTCAACACCAGCCAGGCCGCGCGTTTGGCGGTCAGCTGGATCTGGGCTCCAGGCCCAGAGAATTGCGGATAGGCCCCAAAGCCGATTTCCGGCATTCCGATTTCCGCCTCATCGGCGGCAACAGCCAGGTCGCAGACGCTGATGAGCGTCGCACCGCCGCCCAGGGCGAGTCCGTTGACGGCGGCGATAAAGACCGCGGGATGCTCCCGGATCGCGATCAGCACCTCAATCCAGTCCGAACGGGGATCGGGCGCGGTCCCCGCTTCGGCATCGTTGCGTGCTTCCTTCAGATCGACGCCCGAGCAAAAGGTGTCACCGCAGCCGGTCAATACGATCGTCCGGCAGTCGGCGCGCAAGGACGTCAGCGCGTCGAGAAGTTCCCGGCGCGCGGCGCGGTTCATGGCATTCTTCTTTTCCGGACGGTTGAAGCACACGACGGCATAGCCTTGACGTCGTTCGACGGTCACGAGGGACGTCATTTCACTCTCCTTCGTTGGTGGATGAAGACTTCGACGACCGCGCCAACTGGCCGTATGCGTCAGTACCGGGGCTTAATCAAAGATCAGGCCCCGCTGTTTCAACAAAAGGTCATCCGACTAGGCCTGCAAATGCTTCGCGAAGAAGCTCAAGCTGCGCGGCCAAGCGATATCGGAGCTTGTCTTGTCGTAGCTGGACCGCTCGTCGCAATGGAAGCCGTGCTCCGCACCGGGATAGGTGAAGACCTCGACCTCTGGCTGCTTGGCCTTGATTGTCTCGACGTCGGTTAGGGGAATGTGCGCGTCCTTCTCGCCGAAATGAAGTTGCGTTGGCACTTTCGGCCTCTCGTTTGCGAAGTGTATGAGGCCGCCCCCGTAGTATCCGACGGCAGCGGAAAGACCAGTCGATCGCGCTGCCGCCAGGTAGGCGATGACTCCTCCGGAGCAAAAGCCGACGATGCCGACCGGTCCGATAGACCTTGCCGCGTCGATCGCCGCCTGAGTATCGCGCGCAAACGCCGCCCAATCCGGATTGCCGGAGAACTTTTGCAATGCTTCCTGGACTTCATCGGGCGAATATCCGCTCTGGAAATTCGGCTCGGTGCGGTCGAAAATCGACGGTGCGAACGCCGCATAGCCTTGCTTCGCCAATCGATCGCAGATCGAGCGGATGTGGTGATTGACGCCAAAGATTTCCTGGGCCACGACGATCGCGCCCCTGGGCGCGCCGGCTGGATCGGCGCGATAGCAGCCCAATTGAAAACCATCTGACGCCGTCAGTTTGATGTCTTGTCCCATGACTGATCCATTTTGTTGAGCTTGCACTTGGTCGAGTTTGGACAGTGCGCCCGTTGCGGTCACACCGATGTTGAAACGGCGCCAATGGCCTATGCGAGGTGACGCGCGAAGAACGCCCGAATACGGCCTCGCGCGTCAGCCGCATCCCTGTTTTTGTAACCCGCCCGCAGGACGACACCGAGCACCCCGACCAAGCCCTTGAGATCGTCGAGGAAGGAATGTCCGGCGTCGGGATACTCTTTGACATCATGGTCGATTTGATGCCGCTCGAGTGCGCCGTTCAGCCGCGCCGCCGCGCCCTTTAGCGTCCAATCGCGACCGCCGAAGCTCGCGACCATCGGACAGGCGCCTTCCAGGATCGCATCGATATCATTCGGGACCTGGCCGTAGTTTGGGGCTACCGCGGAAAAGCCGTGGCCGGCTGCCAGCAGGATCGCGAAGCCGCCTGTTGCGCAGAAGCCAATGACCCCGGACTTGCCGGTGCAATCCTGACGGCTCTCGAGCCACTGCCTGATGGCGTCGACATCGTCGAACGCGGCGCCCTTGCGCGCCGACAGGTCCACCATCAAAGCGCGGATACAACGAAGCCGGCCACCCCAGGAGAACAGGTCCGGTGCCACCGCAAGATAGCCTTCCTTGGCGAGCCAATCAGCATGACCGCGCGTCACGTCGGTCAGGCCAAAGATGTCATGCAGCACGATGACGCCGGGCCACGGCCCCACGCCTTGCGGCGTTGCCAGATAGCCCTTGAGCCGGTGGTGCGGTGTCGCGATCGAAAACTCGGTCATATCGTCTCCTATGAACGGGTTCTGACGTCCCACCCTGAGTGACCTGGTGGGTGCCTCGTCCCTACCTGCTCACACTGACGGTGCCAGGAGCCGAGAAAACGATCTCCGGGGTGCCCGGCGGTATGAAGTCGACGGCATTCGGCGCCCCCTCCTCGCGCCACATCTCGTAGGCGATTTCGCGGACGATTTTCCCATCCTTGATCTCGAAAAGATGGGTCAGGCGCACAGCAAGCTCGGCGCCAACGGGATAGGGAATGTTGGGCATTTCGTCACCGACCACGGTGACGTGACCGATCTGATCGTCGAACACGAATTGCTCGGTGGCGAACCGGCGCAAGGGCACGACCCGACGATATGCGACGGTGCGAAAGATCGCTCGATAAGCTTCGAGAATCTCGTTCTTGTCATTCATGACGATACCGCGCGTGGGCGCCTCCCAGCTGATCGTGTCGCCGTAAAGGGCGATTGCCCTTTCGACATGCTCGGGCGTCTCGTTATGGAAATGCGCTTCGACCACTTTCAGATTGCGGGCAATAATCTGCTCGCGCGTCAGAGCGCTATCCGGAACCGTCGTGTCCACCGCGAGTGACCCTTCGATGCTTCGTTCTACCCCTGCCATTTGATCCTCCGCCTTTTTACCTGCGATGCGTGCTGTCGACGATCTTGTTGGTAATGCTGCCGATCCCTTCGACCCACGAGGTGAGCAGAGCACCCGGCTTCATGTAGACTCGCGGATTGCGGCCAATCCCGACACCATCGGGCGTGCCGGTCAGGATGACGTCGCCTGGCCGCAATGTGACATGGCGGGACGTGAAGGCGATGAGGTGCGGAACGCTGAACACCATGTCGGCCGTCGTGCCATGCTGCATGACATGTCCGTCCACGATGGTCTCGAGCTTCAAATCCGTGACCGAAATGGCGTCCGCCGTTACGATGAAGGAGCCAATGGGGCAACTCTTGTCTACGTTTTTGCCCAACGCCCACTGACCCGTACTTAGCGTTGCCGACTGAAGCTGCGCGGCGCGACCGCTGACATCGTTGGCGACGGTGTATCCGAACACGTTTTCCGCGGCGGTCTTCTCATCAGCGTCTATCGTCGTGGCGCCCACGATCGCGGCCAGTTCGACCTCCCAGTCAAGACCGTGCGGCTCGACGACCGGCACCGGTATCTGCGCTCCATCGACGACAAGCTCGGACGCCCATCGCGCGAACAGGTTTGGAAAGCTTGGAGTCGGAAGCTTCGATTCGACACCGTGCTTGGCGTAGTTGATTGCCGCGCAAATGATCTTCGCATCGCGCGGCACGGGCGGCGCCAGCGTCAGGTCGGTGAGCGGGATTTCGCCCTCGCTCATTCCCGCGGCGCGCTGCCTTAAGCCAGACAGATTCTCATAAAATGCGTCGATCGGTGCGAGCGGCGCGACCATATCGTCGAGCACTACTCCCATCATACGGTCGTGCGGATCGTGTCCGCCGACCCTGACATAGCTAACAAAACGCATGGTGCCGTACTCCGATGGCCTCACGTTGACGCAAGAAGGGCGAGATCGCTCATTTGCCGCGCCCGACGAGCTCTCGAATGCTCGGGACGAACAGGTCCGGCGTGACGTCGACGTCGTCAACGCCCGGCGGGTTGTAACGACTGAGATCGGTGACGCCGTGGGCGGCAAGCACTTCATCGTCGACGAAAAACTGACCGGTCACCGTCTTCGCATCGGATGTCAGGATCAGATGCGCGGCATCGGCCATGATTTCCGGGGAGCGCAATCGGCCGATGTCGATATGCGACTTGAACTCCGTCATCGCAGCGGTGTCGATAGCCGTTCGCGGCCAAAGCGCGTTGGCGGCAACGCGCCCACGAAACTCGCCGGCAACACCGAGCGTCACAAGACTCATGCCGAATTTGGCAATTGAATAGGCAACGTGTGGCGCGAACCAACGCTCCTCGATGTGGAGCGGCGGCGAAATCGTTAGAATATGCGGGTTCTCGGAGACCAGAAGATGCGGCAGACATTTTTGCGTGACCAGGAAGGTGCCGCGGGTGTTGACGCCATTGATCAGATCGTAGCGCTTCACCGGCGTATCGAGAATTCCCGTTAGCCGCACCGCGCTGGCGTTGTTGAGGCAGATGTCGATCCCTCCGAACCGGGCGACGGTCGCGGCCACGGCTGCCTCGACCTGCTCCTCGTCACGGATATCGCAGACGAGCGGCAGTGGGCGCCCGCCGACGTCCTCGATCTGTCGAGCCGCGGTGTAGATCGTCCCGGGCAACGACGGATGCGGCTCCACAGTCTTCGCCGCGATCGCCACGTTGGCTCCATCACGCGCTGCACGCATCGCGATGGCGAGCCCGATCCCGCGCGAGCCGCCGCTGATGAAGATCGTTCTTCCGGCCAATGTATTCATACTACGAAAGCGTATCCGTGCGTCATCATTCGTCACATCCCGATCAGATCGGCTTTGTCGATGATGTTCTTCACCAGTCGGATGGTCGCCGCGTCGATCATCTCACCGTTGTAGACCACGGCGCCAAGACCCTGCGCTTCGGCTTCGCGATACGCTTTCGTCATCGCGCGCGCCGCGTCGACATCGGCTTGCGAAGGCGAAAATACCGGTATCGCCTGATCTATCTGCGCTGGATGGATCGCCCACTTGCCAACCATGCCGATCATCTTCGCGCGCCGGCATTCCTCGCTATAGGTTGCGGCATCCTTGAAGTTGCCGAAGGGGCCGTCGACCGCATCGATGCCGGCCGCTCGGGCCGCGATCGTGATCTTGTGCCGCCCGTAGTGCCAGATGTCCCCGGGATAACCGTTGGGCCCATACACGGCGCCCAGGTCGATCCCCTGCGACGCCGAAAAATCGCCGACGCCGTAGATCAACGCTTCGAGCCGCGGCGAGGATCGGGCGATCTCTTCCACGTTGATCATCGCCTCGACCTCTTCGATCAGGACCTCGAGACCGATACGTCGATCTATCTTGAGCTTCTTCTCGAGCTGGCCGAGCAGCGTGTCCACGAAGAGAACGTCGCTTCCGCGCATCACCTTCGGTATCATGATCACGTCGAGGTGCTGGTGCGCGCCTTCGACCACTGTGATGATGTCTTCAAACGCCCACTCGGTGCCGAGATCGTTGATCCGCACGCAGCGTGTCTTTCCGCTCCAATCAAGGCTCTTGAGCGCCTCGACAGCCTTCCCTCGCGCCTCCACCTTGGCCTTCGGCGCAACGGCGTCCTCCAGATCGAGAAAGACGAAGTCAGCCTTGCTCCCGGCGGCCTTCGCCATCATTCGCTCGTTTGATGCTGGCACAGCCAGCTCCACTCGGCGCAGTCTCTTCTTTCGCTCTTGCATTGCGGCCTTCTCCTTCAACGATCACTTGACTACGCCGCGCGACCTCAAGTCGCGTAGTCGCTCATCGCCAACGCCAACACGCGCCAGAACCTCGGCCGCATGCTCCGATAATATCGGCGCGCGTCGTCGGATCGATCCCGGCGTTTCGGTCATCTTGATCGGCACCCCAGCCACCGCGAACTCGCCCTCACAACCCGGATGCTCCAGCGCGACAATCATGTCGCGCGCGACGAAATGCGGATCTTGCGCGATGTCGGCCGCGGTATAGACCGGTGCGAACGGTACCTGCCCGCCAAAGATCGAGAACAGCTCCTGCTTGGTACGCGACGCCGTAAACTCTGCGATCGTGTCGTAGACGAGATCCTGATGCCGCCGCCGCGCCTCCTCGGTGGCCAGGCGGGGATCCGATGCCATCTCGGGTTTGCACATCAATGCGCACAAACGCGCCCAGAAGGCGTCAGTGTGGCAGGCCAACGTCAAGTGGCCGTCCTTGCAAGGGATGATGCCGAACGGCGTCAGAAACGGGTGCCGGTGCCCCTCGGGCTGTGGCACTTTGTGTTCGTAGGAATGCTGATAGACGATCCGCTCACAGAGGGACAGCACACTGTCCACCATGGAGACATCGACAAATTGTCCCTGGCCGGTCTGTTTCGCGCGATAAACGGCGGCGAGCACACCGACCGCGCACATCATTGCCGGCACAATGTCACCGACGCCCGGACCGATCTTGATCGGTTGGCTGGCGCTCGCGCCGGTAATGCCCATGATGCCGCCCATCGCCTGCGAAATCACGTCGTAGGCCGGCCAATCGACGTAAGGGCTGCGGCCCGTGCGCGGGTCGCCGAAGCCGCGCACCGCTCCATAGACGAGCCGAGGATTGGCTTCCCGCAACACCTCGTAAGAGAGCCCAAGCCGGTCCATAACGCCCGCCCTGTAATTCTCGATGAGGACATCCGAGCCTTTGACCAGATCGATCAGTATGTCTCGCGCCTCCGGTTTCTTCAGGTCGAGACCAACAGAAAGCTTGTTGCGGTTGACGCTTTGAAAATAGCCGCCGAAAGCGTGCAGCTCGTCGTCGGGACGATAGGGCCCTACGGTACGGACGTAGTCGCCATCGAGCGGCTCGATCTTGATCACCTCGGCGCCCTGATCTGCGAGCAACATCGACGCATAAGGGCCGGCGAGCATCAGGGTCATGTCGATCACCCTGAGACCCGCAAGGGCTCCCTCGGAGGCTGTCGCGACCATCACTTGCTCCAGTGCGCCCGCTTCTTGACCAGCACCTGCCGGTCGCCCTCGAACACCACTTTGTCATCCTGATTGACACCCCAGTGATGGAAGACGACAACGCCGGCGTCAGTGCGTTCGCTCTCCCGCTTCTCGAGCACCTCGGTGAACGCGTAGAGCGTGTCACCGTGAAAGACCGGCTCCTTGAAGCGGACATTAGTCATGGCCAACTCGGCCAGCGCGTTCTCGGACGTGTCCTGACTGGACATGCCGATGATCAGCGAAGCGGTCACGCCACCGAACTGCAGCCGCTTCTTGAACATGGTGTCGCGCATGACGACTTCATCGAAATGACCCGAGGCCGTATTCATCACCATGTTCGTAATCAGAACGTTCTCGATCGGCTCGATCGTCTTGCCGCGCCGATGGCGAAGCACTTCACCAACGGTGAAATCCTCGAAATAGTTGTTGTTGCTCGTCAGCTCGGCGGTCTTCATCGTTTGCTCCGTCCAAGAAGGTTGTCCGAGATGATCCGCAGCTGAATTTCCGACGTACCCTCGAATATCTTCGTCAAGCGGGCGTCTCGCCAATAGCGCTCCACGGCATGCAGCTTGGTGTAGCCGGCTCCGCCGTGGATCTGCAGAGCCTCGCTCGTGACGCGCTCCGACATCTCGCTTGCGAACAGCTTGGCCATCGACGCCTCTTTGTCGCAGCGCCGGCCCCCGTCGATCTCGTCGCAGACGTAGTACATCAGCTGGCGAGCCGCCTCGATCTGGCTCGCCATCTCACCGATCTTGAAGCGGATCGCCTGGAAGTCCGATATCGGATTGCCGAACTGCACACGTTCCTTGGCATAGGCGATGGCGTCTTCGAGCCCCCCGCGCGCCAATCCGATCGACCGCGCAGCGGTATGTGCACGCGGCACTTCAAGTCCGCTCGTCGCGTAATAGAACGCCTTGCCTTCCTCGCCGATCAGATTCTCTTTCGGCACACGAAAATTGTCGAAAGCCAATTCCCACGTCTTGAAGCCAAAATATCCGATTTTGGGGATCGGCGCGCCACCCACGCCAGGCGGCAGCTCGCCCCGCTTCTTCGGGATCATGAACAGGCTGATGCCGAGATGGCGACGATTGGGATCCATTTCGGATGTCCGCGCCATCACCATCAGGTAGTCCGCACCGTCGGCAAACGTGCACCAGTACTTGTTTCCCGTCAGCCGATAGCAGTCGCCATCCTTCCGTGCGCGGCAGGTAAGGCTTGCAATGTCCGACCCGGTATTCGGCTCCGACATCGCGAAAGAGCCGAGCATCTCGCCGCCAGCGATCTTCGGCAGATACATCTGCTTCTGCTCGTCGGTCATGGCGGCCCAGCCGATCATGCCGTTGCCACGGGCAATGATGCTGGCCACGCTCATCCAGGCACGCGCCAGCTCTTCCGTGACCAGACAGTACTCGAAGCAACCTAGCCCCAGGCCGCCGTACTCCTCCGGCATGAGGATCCCGAAGTAGCCCATCTCCGCCATCTTGTCGCGCAGCGACATCGGTATGTCTTCCTGCAGCGGATCGAGCTTGTTGGCGATCGGCAGAACCTCGCGCATGGCGAACTCGCGCGCGGTATCCTGAATGAGACGCCGTTCCTCAGTCATATAGGACATGGTCAATCCTTGGCCGCCGGTCGCCTGTAGATGAGATTGGTGCGCTTGAAGTCGATCACGAGGCGGCCATGCTCATTGAAGCCTTTGGTGTGCCAGGTGCAGATCGCTTGCTGCGGATTCTTCGACGACAGCCGAGCGGCAAGCACCGTCGACCTGGCGGTCAGCGTGTCGCCCGGATAGACCGGCGAATGATAGGTCAGCTCGTCGACGCCTAGAAATCCCGCCCCGTTCTCGCTGAGGTCCTCGACCGAGAGGCCGAACACCGTGTTGAAGACAAGCATCGGATTCACCTGCTCGCGCGGGTGACCATGCGCGACCGCGAACTCGCGATTGAAATAGAGCGGATTGAAATGCAGCGTGAGCGTGGAGAACAGCGAGTTGTCGCTTTCGTTGATCGTACGGCCCCAGTGGTGGACGAATTCGCGACCGATCTCGAAATCCTCATACCAATGACCGCGCTGCCGCTCGACTGCCCGCTTTCGAAATTCGGGTTCCATCCTTCTTGTTCCCTACCGTTGCTCGTGAGCCAGTCGCGAGGTCAGATGTTTCAGGTCGGCTTGCCGCTCAAGCGACAAAATGTCGGCGGCAATGTCATCGGCGAGGCCGACACCGACGACCGGGCCGACCAGCAAGCGGAATTTGGCGAGGAGCTTTGTCTGCTGCTTGTCGAGGTCTCGCTCGGGTTGACCGGAATCATGACGACCGTTTAGAACCCGACCGTCAGCCAAATGCACGGCCACTTCGCTTCGCGTCAAAGGCCAGTCGCGCGCGAATGTCACCTCGACCTTGTCGCGCAACGCCTGCAGGCCAGGCTCTCTTGCCGTGCCTTCACTGAAATTGGTGACCACGGCCGTATCGACGCCCACCAACGTAAGCGCGGCCATCATGCGCAGCGAGAACTTGATCTCCAGGCCGGTGCTCGGGCGAGCGATATTGCAGATCGCTTCCGCACCGGCGTCATGACGCAGGGTGACTTTGACGACGTCGGAGCTGGAAAAGCCGTGCTCGTCCTGTAGAGCGCGCAGCGCCTCAATCGCCGCGTGGGTCTGGTGGCAAGACGCATGATACTTAAAGAGATTGTCGGCGATATGGTACTCGCTGCCGCCGCTCGAGAACTGATGCAGCGATCGCATGCCGTCGGCATGAGTGGCAGCGAACCCGTTTGCGCATTCAAGTACATCGCTTCGGCTGTTAAATCCCCGCGAGGCCAGTTCGGCGGCCAGCAGGCCGTTTTCGGCGGCTTTTCCGGCGTGCAACGACTTGCACATGGTGCCGAACATCGATTTCAAACCAGCCGCTTGCGTACCGGCGATGCCGAGCGCCGTGGCGACAGTGTTACTGTCGAGGCGGCTGAGATGTGCGCACGCTGCGGCGGCGCCGAATGTTCCGACGGTGCCGGTCGCATGGAAGCCGCGCCCATAGTGACTGGGCGACACCATCTCGCCGGCCTCGCATTCGGTCTCGTAGCCCGCGACGAATGCGACGATCAGGTCACGACCGCTGCCCCCCCGACTTTCGGCGAGCGCCAAGGCGGCAGGCAGCACCGGGGTCGTGGGATGGCCCATCATCCTGACATTCACGTCGTCGTAGTCGAGTGCGTGGGCTGCGGCACCGTTGACGAGAGCCGCCTGACGTGGAGAGACTCTTCGACTGCGCCCGATGAGGGTAGCGCAGCCATTGCCGCCCTCCGCTGCAACCTGTTCGGCAAGTATCGTGGCCAACGGCTCGCGTGCGCCCTGCAGGGCAACGGCTACCCAGTCCAGAACGCAGTGCTTGGCGATCGTAATGACGTCGGCAGGTAGATCCTCATACCTTAGAGTTGCGATGCGATGCGCCAGGGCTTGGGTTACGCCCTGCGCGACATCCGGACGACGAAGTTGCTCGTTCATCACACGTCACCCTCTCTCAAGCGCTGCCGGCGCGGGCAACATCAGGGCGTTCGCCATGGTCGATTGGCAGCGGGCGTTGAGGCGCAAGTGGTCCGTTCGCGCGCGCGGTCGCGTTTCTGCCGGCCCGGGTGCGGTTGGCGGCAACGGGCTCCGCAGTGGCCGCTCGATACTCTGCCTTGAGTTGCCGGCAGAGCTCTACGGTCGACGGAATATCCCTGATGTTTCCCACGCCGTGACCAGCGGTCCAGATATCCTTCCAGCGCTTCCGCGTCTCTGCAGCCGCCACGATCTTGCCGGGCAGCGTCGTCCGCAGCACGTCCAGGTCGACACCAGCCGCGAGCAGGCTCTTCGTCAGCCAGT
The DNA here is from genome assembly GCF_042258615.1 of Bradyrhizobium sp. Pha-3. GTDB lineage: Bacteria > Pseudomonadota > Alphaproteobacteria > Rhizobiales > Xanthobacteraceae > Bradyrhizobium. Next base: position 6,941,026 of record NZ_CP170152.1, read on the forward strand.
TCGCGGGAGCACCGTCGACGGAGGCGCTGAAGAAGACATCCGTCGCATTCGACGTAACGATCATGCGTTTGTGATCTTCCGGCGCCGCGGATTCGGCCGTGGCGATGAAACGGGTCCCCACATAGGCGAAATCCGCTCCCATCATCCGTGCCGCAAGGACATCGCGTCCGGTCGTCATTCCGCCCGCCAAAGCAATCAGTCCGCCATGGACTTGGCGCAACTCGTTCATCAGGGCGAAGGGATTGATCGTTCCGGTGTGCCCGCCCGCGCCGCCCGCGACGGCGATAATGCCGTCGACTCCGGCTTCAAGCGCCTTCTCGGCATGACGCTTGCTCGCGACGTCGTGGAGTACAAGCCCACCATAGTCGTGAATGCGTGCAATGATGTCGGTTGGAGCCCCCTTCGACGTCAGCACGACCGGCACGCGATACTTGATGCATTTCTCCAGGTCGTCGGCCAACCGGGCGTTGGACGGATGGACCACCAGGTTGACGGCGAAGGGAGCCACTTTGCTATCGTTCGCTTCGCCGCGCAGGCGCTCCAGCCCCTCGATCGTCTCGATCAGCCAGTCCTCGAGGATCTCCGAGCTACGCGCGCTGTGCGCGGGAAAGCTGCCCATCAGCCCCTCCGAGCAGGCCGCAAGCGTCATCGCAGGCGTCGATACGAGAAACATCGGCGCCACAATGAGGGGTATTTCGAGCTGATTGAGCAATTCGTCTGCGTTCAAGTGTGTCTCCAATGGTGCTCGGTCTATTGCTCGAAGGGCTCGGAGCGAGTGACGCCCAGTTCGGCAAGGTGCTGTATTGCCGGCTCGTCAAGTCCAAGGACTTCGCTCAGGACTTCGCGCGTGTGTTGACCAAGATCGGGCGCGTCGCGGCTGATTTCCAACTGAACGCCGTCAACGCTGTACGGTCGTCCCTTCACGACCTCGCCGTTTCCGCGCCAGACGAGCGTCTGCCCCGCGAGCTGCCGCTCCCTGATCAGGGAGGCGCCGTCACGTACAACTGCAGCAGCGAGGCCCGCCGTCGAGAGCACTTGCGCTGCCTCGGCCGCTGGGCGGACGCAACACCACGATGCGACGCAATCGGCGAGACCTTCATCCCCGCCGACGATCGCGCGACAGAGCTCAGCGTCGATGCTGTCTTCTATCGTGAGCGCTATCCAGCGTCCGTCCGAAGCCAGAAAGCAATCCTGGAGGACCGCTGCCTCGTCGGCGTTGCCGCGTCGCGGTGACTCGCCTCGCTCAGCATCGACTGAAGCAGCAAGAATCTCTTCTCCGATCAGAAAGCTCGTCAGCTCCCGTTGCGAAAGATCGAGCAACGCGCCCTTGCCCGTACGCCGCGCCTCGCGAAGCGCGGTGATGATCATGCCTGTGGCAAAAAGCGAGGCCACCTGATCGGGATAGTTGACATGGGGTCCACTAATGACCGGCTTGTCTCCCTCGTACCCCGTCAGAGTTGCGATGCCACCCATCGCCTCCAGGGTTGACCCAAAAGACGAGTGGAGCCGGTATGGACCCGTCTCTCCCTGACTGGAGATCGACGCGAAGACAATCCGAGGATTCCGCGCCGCCATCGAGGCGTAGTCGAGCCCCAGGCGCTCGAGCACGCCACGACGGAAATTTTCGACGACAACGTCGGCAGTCGCAACCAGATCCTGGACGATCCGCCGGCCCTCCGGATGCTTCGCATCGACGGCCACACCACGCTTGTTGCGATTGGTAAAGCGAAATTGAGACGATCGATTCCACCACCCAGGGACTGCATTCCGATTGCTGCCCATCGAACGGAACAAGTCCATGAAGCCTGCAGACTCGACCTTGATGACCTCCGCCCCAAGATCCGCCAGCATGGCCGAGGTATTGGCACCGGCCGTCAACTGACCAAAATCGACTACACGAATGTTTGCGAGAGGCGTCACAGTACGGCCTCTTCTCGGGGTTTCGAGGTTGGCGTTCCGACGCAACGGCTCCACAGCACCGGCAATCGCGGCGCCCGCGCGTCGCTGACCGACACATCGGCTAACGGCACTATGAATCCACGGGCCACATTCTGAGGGTCGGCAATGAGCTCGGCCGAAGTGCAGACAGGCCCGAGGGGTACCCCGCGTGTTTGCGCCTCGTGATACACCTCGGCGCGGGTCCGCACGGCGAACCACGGCTCCAGGTACCGATACAGCTCGCCCATATGCTTCAGTCGTCCTTCCCGTGTGGCAAACTTCGCATGACGCAAGGCTTGGCTGTTCACGAGGTCGCGCAGGCCCTCGAACTGGGTGACGGAGAAAACCACCGCAATCCATCCATCCAGACAGCGCACGACCTGGAATTCAGACTGGTTGCCCTGACGGGTCGGGGACTTCCCCTTCTCGTCGATGCCGGCGATCGCCTTCCAGTTGACCCACATCGCGGTCTCTATCAGGGACACTCGGGCTGGGGCCGGATGTCGCCCGGCATCGCGTTCAGCCAGCAATGCCATCAGCGCTGTAAACACCGAGAGGCCGGCCGAATACGAAGCTTGATGCCCACCGAGGCGCAGCGGCTTGCGATCGGGCTCCCCTATCATGTCGAGCAAGCCGCCCGACGCCAGCGCGGTGAACTCAGACAACTTTCCAAGCGCCGGCGTGCCTGCCGGCCATCCGGCAATTTCGACCAGCGCAAGGGAACGCCTCGCGAGAACCGCCTTGAGCTCGCTGTCTTCCTCCAGCAGGACGCCATCGACCCCTGCACCCAACAGCGATTCAACCGCACTCCTCACAGCCACGGCATCACTCGGCATCGAAAGCGTCGTCTTCCCGGTATTTAGAAACTTGAACAGCGCACTGCGTTTACCGTCGGGACCGGTCGCGAGAAAAGGCGGGAAGTGCCGGACGGGATCGCCGCCGGATGGTTCAAGCTTGACGATCTTCGCGCCAAGTTCGGACATGATCTTTCCGGCAAAGGACGTAGCCACGCGAAGGCAAGCGGGCGACTTCGCGTTGCCGACCTCGAGTATGACCGTGCCGCTAAGCGGCTTGATGTCTTGCAGCACGGCGGTCGGAGCATTGTCTCTTGTCATGAGTGGTCTATGAGTCAGCCAGCGGTGGCGCGGGTCCAGAACAAGACCATCGTTTCCAACATCGGACGAAGTCGCCTTAGTCCGAGGGAGTCGATGCTTCTCAATCCAGTTCCGCGTTATGTGATCAATCGTCTCTTCGGCTTGACATTAGTGCGTGCGGATCAAATTCATACCCATTGACACCCTCGAGAGGCGAACATCACATATGTGATGTACGTGACGGCGCCGGAGACCAAATTGCCTAAGCTGCGCAAACCTGATGCTCAACCGGTCAAGTCCGCCATGCGGACGCTTGCTTTGCTGGAACACTTCCGGCGAACGAAGGCTTCCGCGTCAGTGACGGAGATATCCGACGCGCTCGGCATTCCCCAATCGAGCTCCTCAATGCTGCTGAAGAGCCTCGTCGCGCTCAACTATCTCGAATACGACGCAGAGACACGGCGCTTCCTGCCGAGCTATCGGGTTGCGCTGCTCGGCGACTGGATACAGCGCGCCCGCTTCGGCGACGAGCGCATTACCGACATCATGGATCGACTCCAGGCCGACATTGGAGAAACGGTCATGCTCGGGCAGCAGGTCGGCGCCGGGCTGCAATACCTTCATGTCGTGAACACAACCCATCGCATTCAATTTACGATCCCTATCGGCGAAGTTCGACCGATTTCCCGCACGGGGCTTGGACAGGTCCTTCTGAGCTGCAAATCGAACAGCCAGGTTCGCGCGATCGTGCGGCGAAACAATGCCGATGGGACAGATGTCCCCGCGCACTTTCGAGAGACGGCTATTCTCCAGGAAATGGAGGCGATCCGTCAGCGTGGCTTTTCCGAGACCAAGGGGCGTACCACCCCAGGTGCCAACACAATCGGGATGCTGATCCGATCCTCAGGTAAACAGAGCTTGCTGGCAATCGGCATTGGTGGCCCGACCGATCGCATGGATGCCAAGCGACAGCAGGTCATCGACGCCTTGCGGCACCGGCTCAGAATGATAGCCAGATAACCTGTTCGGTCGCGACCGTCTGGACTTCGCCAGATCGGATCTCCGTGTTCAGGCTCTCATACGTTCAAGCACATCCGGATTTACAACATTGATGGATTTCCCGCGGACGTGTGCGACGATCTGGTCGAACACGCTGGAGAACTGCATCTCGTACTCTTCGTGCGTCACGTAGCCGATATGTGGCGTCGCGAGCAGGTTGGGTGATAGCAGAAGCGGATCCGACGGATCGGTCAGAGGCTCCTGCTCGTAGACGTCCACGGCCGCGAGGCCCGGCCGGCCCGCGTGCAGCGCCACCGCGAGCGCTCCAGGCTCGATGAGCGATGCACGACTGGTATTGACCAACAGCGCCGTCGGCTTCATGCGCGCGAGGTCGGCTGCCGTGACGATATGGCGGGTGGCATCGACAAGTCGCAAATGGAGCGAGAGCACATCGCTCAGCTCGAAGAATGCTTCCTTGCTGTGGGCGACCGCAAACCCCTCCTCGCGCGCGCTCTCCCGGGAGTTCTCGCGCGCCCACACCAATACATTCATGCCAAAGGCACGACCGTAGCCTGCGACCTCGTGCGCGAGTTGGCCCCAGCCATAGAGGCCAAGTGTCTTGCCTCGCAGTGAGCTGCCGACCCCAACCTGCCATCGCCCTGCTTTGAGCGCTGCCGCCTGCTGGGGTATTTGGCGCATGGCGGCGAGAACCAGCGCCCACGTCAACTCTGCCGTAGAGTAGGAAGGTGCCCTGTCGGACGAGACCACAATTCCGAGCCGAGAGCAGGCGTCGATATCGATATGCGGCCACACGCTGCGCTGGCTGATGAGCTTTAGCTTTGGCAAGCGATCGAGCAAGGGAACACGTATCTTGGTGCGCTCGCGGATCAACACCAGGACTTCGGTCTCGGCGAGCCGCTCGGCGAGCACATCTTCATCTTGCACATGATCGTTCCAGATCGTGACTTTATGATCGGCAAGCTTGTTGAAGCAGGGCAGCGCACGTAGTGTGTCGTGATAGTCATCGAGGATCGTCACGTTCATGCAGAGATACTCCTGGCTGTCTGCGTGGGGTGAATTCTTCCTATCGAATAGTTGGCCGGTGTTTCACCCCAGAGCCCGGACATATCACATATGTGATGGTTGCCGCTGATCGGCACCTGCTCTCTTGTTCGCTCGTGTTCCTCTGCGCAATGTCAGTCATTGCCCATAAAGAGGTGTCGTGTGAGAGGAGGAACTATGTCGTCATGGTCGGGAATCGTCGTTCGCGCGCTGTTGATCGTTACTGCTGCATTTTGGACGGGGGAGTCCGTTGCGCAAAAGAAATATGATCCGGGCGCGAGCGACTCCGAGATCAAGATCGGCAATATCATGCCCTACAGCGGGCCTGTGTCTTCCTATTCCGTGATCGGCAAGACCGAAGCCGCGTACTTCAACAAGATCAACGCCGAGGGCGGAATCAACGGCCGCCAGATCAAATTCATCTCTTATGACGACAGCTATAGTCCGCCGAAGGCAATAGAGCAGGCGCGCAAGCTGATCGAGAGCGACGAGGTGCTCCTCATCTTCCAGCCGGTCGGCACACAGTCGAACTCGGCCATCCAGAAATACGTGAACGCCAAGAAAGTGCCGCAGCTCTTCGTCGGCAGTGGCGCCACCAAATTCGGCGACGCAAAGAGATTTCCATGGACCATGGGTTGGATGCCCAACTATCAGATTGAAGGGCACATCTACGCGAAATATATCCTGGACCACTTTCCAAACGCCAAGATCGCCGTGTTCTGGCAGAACGACGACTCCGGAAAGGATCAATTCAAGGGACTGCGCGATGGGCTCGGCGACAAAGCCAACATGATCGTCGCCGACAAGTCCTATGAAGTGACGGATCCGTCGATTGATTCGCAGATCGTGACGCTGCGCGATTCCGGTGCCGACACCTTCTTCTCGTTGGCAGCCCCAAAAGGATCTGCGCAGGCCATCAGGAAGGTCGGTGAGATCGGCTGGAAGCCGAGGTTCTTCCTGGCGAATGTATCGACCTCTGTGGCCAGTGTGCTGAAGCCGGCCGGCCTGGAAAATGCCAAAGGCATCATCTCGACAGCCTACCTGAAGGACCCGACCGATCCAGCCTGGAAGGACGATGCGGGCGCATATGCGTGGCGGTCTTTCATGGATAAATACTACCCTGAGGGTGACAAAGCGGACTGGAATACTCTCTACGGCTACGCGGCGGCGCAGACCATGGTCCAGGTGCTCAAGCAATGTGGCAATGACCTGACGCGGCAAAACATCATGAGGCAGGCGGCCAATCTGAAAGACTTCTCAAGCGATATGCTGCTGCCCGGCATCAGGATCAACACGAGTCCGGACGACTTCTTTCCAATCAAGCAGATGCAGCTAATGAAATTCGACGGCCAGGCTTGGCAGCGGTTCGGCGACGTCATCACCGGTGATATTGGCGAGCGCACCGGGCAATAGCGGGAAGAAGGTCAAGCACAATTCATGGTTTGACCGGGTTCTAATCAGGATAGCGCAACTGCGCGGGCGTCGCCGGGCAGTTCGCCCAAGCGCTATCGCTCGCGCGATTCGAACGAGGAGCGGACGTCGATCTGCTTTGCCAGGACGGAGACGATCCGCGACGCGTCGTTTGCGAAACGCCCAACTCGCGCCCAGCGGCAGAAAAGCTCCCGCTCCTCGCGACGCGAGCAAAGCGCTGCGACGAAAAGAAGGCCGCACACGAATGAGAGAACTGAGCACCAGCCATGCCCCAACCTGACGACGCGTCACTGTTCACGCCCTACGCGCTTGGTGGACTTCAACTCAGAAACCGGGTTGTGATGGCCTCCATGACGCGCGGCCGCGCGCGCAATGCCGAACTCGCGCCCACCGAGCTTCATGTTGAATACTATCGCCAGCGGGCGACCGCCGGCCTTGTCCTCACAGAGGGCACTTGGATCAGCCCGCGCGCGATCGGATTCGTGAACGCCCCCGGTCTCTTTACGGAACGCCAGATCGCGGGCTGGCGCGCCGTCACCTCTGCGGTGCACTCCGAGGGCGGCGCAATCTTCGCGCAGCTAGCCCATTCCGGAGCGGTCTCGCATCCCGACTTTTTCGATGGCGAGCTACCGCCCGCCCCGTCCGCGGTGAACCCTGGCCTGAGATCATTCACGCCAGGTGGTTTCAAGGACACGGTGACGCCGCGTGCCATGTCGGTTGAAGAGATCGCTTCGACCGTCGCGGACTATGGGGCAGCCGCGAAGAACGCTCGCGAGGCCGGCTTCGATGGCGTGGAGCTGCATGCCGCAACCACCTATCTCCTGCCGGAATTCCTCAACAGCGCGCTGAACATCCGCGAAGACGGCTATGGCGGCTCCGCGGCGAACCGAACTCGAATCGTCCTGGAAGTTCTCGACGCGCTCATCGCGGTCTGGGGACCAGGACGGGTTGGCATCAAGATCAGTCCGACGCTGGCCGTCGGCGGCTTTGAGCTGACCGACAAGACGATCGAGACCTACGACTACCTCATTGGCCGTCTCAATGAGCTTCCGCTCTCTCACGTTCAGATAGGCAGACCAATGAACGACCTGTCGGGCACAGCCGTCGCCGCCTTGCAGGACACGATCGGTTACTACCGTCCCCGCTTCAAGGGCACGTTGATCGCAAACTCAGGCTTCGACCGCGACTCAGCCAACACCGCGATCGGGAGCAAGCAGGCCGATCTGGTTTCCTTCGCCAAACCGTTCATCGGCAATCCCGATCTCGTGCGACGATTTCGCGAGGACCTGCCGTTGGCAACCTCATCCCCAGAGACCTACTACCAGGGCGGAGCGCAGGGATATGTCGACTACCCCACGGCTATCTGAGGCGAGGAGCGGCAACAGCAATGGAGGCAGTCTTGGAAATGAGAACACACACGGTCGAAAACGGTCAAGACGGCCGCGGCCGCCCCACCAATAACATCCGTTGAATGTCCTTCGTGGCAAGAATCCTATCGAAGTACTTGGACACCCTAGACAAAGCCGCAATAAAAATGGAGCTCTTGCGGTCTAGGCACCGTAGCGGCGCTTGGGCTGCTTGGACACTAATGAGGAATGCCGGTTGGGATGCGATAGTTCGGCCGCGGTATCGCGGTAAGTGAACGCCCTATCGAATAGCCGCAGCAATCGTATCGCGTCGCCGTGGCGCGGATCCCTCCCCGACCCGGCTGACCTACGGCGCAAGCGCACCCCCAAAATCCTCCAGCGGCAGACTTCAGATTCTGGGTTGACACGGTTGACGCCCGACCTTCGTCAAGTTGACAGGGTTGTCAGAAAATTCCGGCTGCGGCTGGCGAGTTTTCGGGGCGCGTTTGGGCCGTAGGGGTTGGGGCCTCGGGAGGACCCAAAGGGCCTCCTGGCAGATTTGCGCAATACATATAACAACATCGGCAGACAGAGCGGACCCGCTGTTTACGGCGCGACCCTTCGTGCAACTTGGTAGTACGTAATCCTGCAGGACAACCAGCCCGAACATCTGTCACTGAGGGCAATTCCGTTCACCTTGCCCCTGTCATGTAGGACAAAGCACTGGATCGCCCGGTGATCTTCGGCTATCGGATGCTATGGTTGAGTTATCGGACCCAGCAAAAAACATGAAGTTTGCCGAACGGCGCGCCCAAAGAAACACGACGTTCAAGAAGCCCAGTATTTGCGAGACGAATCACGGTACCCAGCCGCCCCAACTGAAACCGCCCAAGGCATAGACGCAGTAACTTGACCCATCGTGCCACCCCGGTCAGCTACAGATTTTTCGGCTTAAGGCCTTTGCTTTTTGCGCGGCTCATCTCGCCGGGAACTTACCAAAGGAGCTCTGGACAATTGAAATGCTCGGTTCGCCTGTTGTCCTTGCGGGATTGGATATCGGCGCTTGTAACAATCGTGCTTCTTGGCGCGACACCGGGTTGGGCTGCTGACTCCAAGCCCCTCATCGTTGCGGAGAAGAGCCGTGCTGTCGCAAAGAAGGACACCTATTTCATCCTTGTCCTCGACCTCAACCCAAGCATCGAGGAACTCAAGAAGGACGGAGCGGAAGCTCCGGCCGTCATGGCGGCGACGGCGACCGCATATGCGCGAGAATACCTGGCGAAGGCTGAATTCGCCGAGCTCCCAAAGGTCGTTGTCTATTTGATCGCCGTCGACAGCATGGACGAATACAATCGGGCGAACTTCAGCGGCATGAAGCGCTTCGGCACCATTACGTTCGAGCGTAAGAATGGCGACGTTGCCCGCACCGAAAACAAGATCTCCTTCAATCCGTAAGGGCGCTTCAAATTAACACCGCTGCTCCGGCGAAAGTTTTCTGCGACCATGAAAATGACCCAGGTAAAAAAGAATATTGTAACGACGATATTGATCGTCTTGGGTTGTGTCGTCGTTGCGAGCGGCTATGAGCTGACGCGAAAGTATATCAACACTCGCATTGATCGAATGTTGGCTCAGAAACTCCCGGCGATGGTGCCGCCCACGCCTCAGAAGACGGTTGTCGTTGAACAGCAGCCGGCTGGAAACGCGCAGCTTATCGCGAGCATCGGGGCTCTTGACGCGCGTATCAAGGCACTTGAATCGCTGTCATTAGCGACAAATTTCGGAAACAACTCCGATCGCCCCCCCCTTGTCAGCGATTACCGCGGCGTCGGCGCCCCGGTGTTTGCGTTGTTCGACCGGGTCGGTCCGTATCGCAAGAATGGTCTTTTCGAGATCTATGGAGCAAGCCTGCGCGAACGCCGCACCGGAGCAATTCGGGTCAGTGAGGCCGATCTCGAAATCACGCACGACGAAGCCTGGGTCATCTGGTCACCGGATTATAGTCCAGCCCGCGATGCGACGCATCTGGAGGTGGATTTCGCAGCGGTTCCCACCGCGGGAAAGCTCACCATTGGCTTTATTGGCAAGGACGGTCAGGCCAACGCCTATACGATCAATCTTGGACCGCCCACCCTCGCTCCAACAGGGCTTCTACCTCCGTTGCTTCCAGCCGACATCGTCGCAAAAGCGAATGCGGCGAACTCAATTGGAGAACCTCATCCGTCGGCAAACAACGTGATTGCTCCACTGCCGGCAAATCTTATGCTGCAGCTTCGCAATGGGCAGCCCGACCAGATCCAGCAGTGGTTTGTGAAAATAAATGGCGCGGCCGGGACAACGGTACGCTTCAAGCGTCTGGCGCTGATCCGGCCAATGCCTGCCGCCACCACCATTGGCGTCACGTTATCGGGGCGCGTGTCGGGAGCAGATATTCCCCCGGAAACGCCGATCGAACTGCTCGACGATTCTGGCCGGGTGACCAAACAAACGCTCGGGGCCGATGGCGGCTTTGCCTTTAAAGGCATCGATCCCGCGCAACCGGTCTCGCTACGCGTGCGGTATCCGCAGCTGGAGCACTTCGCGACTCTCGGAAGGTGGTTCGTGCCGGGTTACGGTCGGGACGATATTTCGATCGACATGAGACCACACTACTTCAATAGCGATGGACACGCTCCCGATCCAAAGACAGCGCGATTTGTGGGACCGCGCGTGCCTTCGCCAGACTCCGCTCTCTATGAACCCCATTCACGTCAATATTGGCCCGGCGGAAGCCAGGTGCAGGAATACGATTCAACGACGTTCACCAACAATCACGGCTATCAAGATCGCGACCGTTTTTTCGATAATCCTGATAAGTGCGTTCGTCTGGCGAGCACTGGCGGCAGCGATATGGTCGCGCTTCAGGTTCGGGCCTTCGAGAAATTCAATATCATCCTTGAGGAAACGCTCGGCGTTGCGCTCGGCAGATGCGTCGAGGTGATTTCAGCCGCCACCGACAATGGCGACATCGGCACAAATTATCCTCGTATTCGTGACTATACGTCTAAGTTCAATGTCGATCACACTCTGGTGTCGATGGCTTCCGGTCTGGTCTATCAGGTCAACCCGCAAATGCTGCACGATGGCCTCGGCTTCGATCCGGAAAATAGCGCCTTGCCGAACTTCTACTATGACAAGAGCGGATCCTTCACTTTCCGTGCGGCATCAGCCGTCTATCCGGTGTTTATGAGCAAGCCAACCCATCCGGAGTACGTCAAGGGCATTCCGTTCGGCTACACGTTGAGTGTGCCTTTTGACGTGATGCCCGAACCCGGCAAGGAGGCTTTTCGGTACTGGACAGAGATAGTCAAGTACATCGAGCAGCATCATCCTGGTCAGAAATTCATCTTCCACACCGGCATCGACCAGGCCCAATGCCGCAAAGGCTGTGAGACGACATTGACGCTTGCGGATGGCAGGACTGTTCCCGCCGGCGCAAAAATCTATGCGAAAGACGTGACCGAATACTGCCAGAAAAACGACTATCAGTGCGTCAATCCGACCTTCTCGGATGCCTATGGCGAGATGCCAAACCTGCTGACATTCGAATTCGACGGACACTATTCGCCGCTCGGTCATCAATGGCTGGCCCAGCAGTTGACCGCGCCGTTGGCGGATATCTTGCGTGCGCCTTCAAGATGAGAACATGGCGACCAACCCAAGCCGCCGCTCGGGTAAGCACCCGGCTCTTGTTCTGCATTGCGCTGCTTCCGATCGCGGCGCAGGCAGCAGAGCCCGATCCTGTCGTTCGTTCGCTTCCGTATCCATTTTCCCACGTCGTGAGCTTCATCAGCGATGTCGATGAGCAGCGTCCGTGGCACGGGGCAGCGATCCATCGGGTCTTTAACGAAGATCTCGGCTTGACGATATCGGACTCGCTGTGGCCGCAGGGCGGCACTCCCCTGACGTCAGCACTTTTCTTGGGACCAGGGCGGCTAAATCGACGCAATTCAGGCGCCGGCAGCGAACCCACCTTCGCGTTGTTACTCCGCCAATGGCACCGTGGTAACATCGATCATTTCCACGGTTGGAGCGAGGACGGAGTTTTACAACTACAAAATCAGATTGATCCTCCCCTTGCGCTGTCTGCCGTCCGAACCAGCCAAGAACTACCCAAGGTTCCCGTCGCTATCTCCGGTCAAGAGGCCCAAAGTGTTCGATTCTATTTTTCCGCAGAGCCGCCAGCCGATTTGACGATCGCCCTGCACGATACCCAGGGCAAAAGCATATCTTTCAATTCGGGCTCTATCGGCCGAGGAAAAAAGGTCCTGGTCAGAGTCGGCAAACTCGGATGGATCGTCGAAGCCATCGTTCCGTCCGCCGATTCCGGATCGACGCCACTGGCAATCAATCCAATGCTTATTGATCGGGTAGACTTCATCGCTCCCTCTTGCGCGGGGGGCTGTCCCGTAAGCCTCACCCGGGTGGAGCGTGATCATTTCAGCCGGCAGATCGTGCTGGACGAAATCCCATGGCTGAAGCGCTGGAATATTCGGCCCCAAATAACGACATCGCACGGCGGAAACACCCTGATTTCAGGGTTTGGAATTGAAGGCGCAGCACTCGATCTCCCACGAACGCCTGGCACCTTCCTTACCGACCCCGCAACAGTGGTTCACCGTGAAGCGATGGCCGATCGCATAGACACGTATGCGTATTACTCCGACTTGCTCCGTGAACTCTCTGTCCGAGCCGTCTGGTCTTACTTCCCTGCCCACGGAACGGACCAGTATAGCTTCGTGCTTTCCGATAGCACAGCTTCCGACCTTACGAATTTGACCACGACTTACAACGGCCTCTACGATGTTAGACGAACATCAATATCTAACTTCGACCCTTCGAGTGTCCAAGCTTTTGCGGACGGTATGCGATTGACCGCGCCGGAAATGTCAGAAGAAGATCGCCGTTCGCTGTATTGCGCACCCACTTGCGATATCTCTCAAGGCGATGCGCTGCCGGTACTGTTGAGCGACAGCCTTTATCTGATCAACAAGGGGCAGAAAGTAAGGCATTTCTGGTATACGCACTTCGGGTCAGGCGGCTCGGGTTTTAAGGCCTCGCAGGAAGAACCGCTCACACCTAAAACACTGAAGTGGATCAGGAAGCTCGCCAACCAGGTCTATAATTTTGACGGAAGCGTGAGCCTCGATCGGCGCCCGTGGTCGCCGCCTGCGAATACCTGGTTTGGCTACCAGATCATGCAGGCGGGAATTAAGCCCAACCTCAAGGTCGGCGCGGGCGGGTCTTCAGTCGAAATCACGCCTTGGAAAGATCCCGTCACGCACGTCACTGTCCCGAATTTGAAGGCAGGAACGCGCGACCTGCATGGGCTTACACTTTATGTTAGAGATCCAGAGCAGGCTTCGGTCGACGTCGGGGGCAAATCCGTCGATACCTTTACCCGCAACCCACCCGATGAGACCGGCAAGCCATCGATTACGATTGTCGGCGATAACGCCCCAACGCCGATTATCGGAAAAGTTGCGTTGCATGACCGTGGCGACGTCGAAATCCGCTCCGGCAAGTTTGTCGACGCGACGCCGGCCAACGACTTCGTCAGCCTCGAGGCGGATGCTGCGGGGCAAGCCGAGATCGTTTTCGAGCCCTGGAGCCTCGATCTCTGGAACACCAGTCATTTGCATTTTGCAATCCGGAAACGTTTATCGACGGCCGGTAGTTCAGCCGCATCTTCCGATGCCGCGTTGAAAATCGAAATGCTGATGGAAGACGGCGGCGTTGTAACGGCTCTGGAATCGGCACAGCCGCCAGCAGACCACGAAGGCTCGAGCGTCTGGGTGGTCCCCCCATTGACGGTCCCGGACCAGTGGCGAACGCACACGCTTGACGTCGCGCGTCTCGCCTGGCCAAAGCCACTGGCAAACCAGCAAGACTGGCGGCGGCCGCCATTGCCGCTCGGACGGGTTCGGGAGGTGCGGATCTCGCTGGCTAATGCGGCTCCCGGCGAAGCCATCGACATTCGTGACCTCAAGGCGCTACATCCCTCAGGTAACGGCGAGGCTCCGGACGGCGGAAAGCTCATTGCCGGCCGCGTCACGCGCGACGGAAGCGCTCCGCTGGCCCTGGTGCCGGTACAACTCACCTCCTCGTCCGGCGAAGTCGTCGACACCACCACAGACGTGGATGGATACTATTTCTTCTACCACCGAAGGCGGGAAGAGCAGCTTACGATCCGCGCGCTCGGTTCCAGCGGATTATCGTGCTTCCCGCAGCAAGGCCGTAAAATCGAGGTTGTCAAAAACGAAGCGGAACTCGACATCGCGATAAACGAGTGCAGGCATTAGACCATAGTAGCCAATTTCACTCCATTTGCCTGTTTGGTCCGGTGGGTTGAGCCGCCCGCAGGCTCAAGGACGACCGGTATACGGGGCCGCCGACAGGATAGGCCCTGTATTCAGTCTCAGTTGACCGCCAATAAAATAGGGGATATCGGCCTCATTCCAGATCCCGACCGGAAAGCACGGAATTGAGGCCGGTTTCCCGCATTCGGCTTTTCGCTAGGGTCGCCGGGGCGAGACCGCTCGCAAACGTCTTTTCAGTAGAAAAATGGCTCTAAACTCGTTCAGCTTCATCCTCATCACGTTTGCGGCGATTCTGGCCTGCCGCTTATGTGCGCCGCGGCTGATGCGCGAGCTCGTGGTCCTGCTACTGAGCCTCTATTTCCTCGCAACCTTCATCACGGAATGGGACCAGCTGGCGCTGCTGGCCGCATTTCTGGCCATCGTTTATCTGTTGGGCGTGAGCAAGGCTGCAAATGCAAGCTTCTGGTCGATTGCCACGTCGTTTCTTATTGTCGCGCTGTTTTGGTCCGCCCTGTTTCTATTGAAGGATCCCAACCTTCTCGGCGCCGTCAATCCATTTCATGCCCATCCGGTAAAGATTATCGGCATTTCCTATATCGTATTTCGGGCGATCACGTTTGTGCTCGAAGTCGCTCCCGGCGACCGGCTGAGTCCGCTGACGTTCCTCAACTACATGATCTTTTTTCCGACACTTCTGGCGGGCCCGATTGAGCGATTTCATCGGTTCAATGAAACAACCGACCGGCCCGTGCCGCTTGAGCCAGCAAGCTTCGATGCCCTGAACCGGGTGCTCAACGGTTTTATCAAAAAGTTTGTCATTGCCGACAACCTCATGGATCTCGGCATCTTTTCAATGATGCCGCACGCAAATGATCTCTCAACTCCTGTTCTCTGGATTGGCGCGATTTCCACGCTGGCACTGCTGTATCTCGATTTCGTCGGCTATTGCGATATCGTCATCGGAGTATCTGCGCTGATGGGTTTCCGGATCGTAGAGAACTTTAACGCACCATTCGCCTCACGTAATTTGCAGGAATTCTGGGGCCGCTGGCACATGTCGCTCGGCTCCGTTATCCAGGATTACGTTTTCTCGCCGCTCAGCAAAGCCGTCTTTGTCAACTTACCACGCGAGAAGCAGATGTACGCGATCGCGTCGATCTATGTCGTGACCATGGTACTCGTGGCGATGTGGCACGGGACGACCATCGGGTTCCTGATTTTCGGAATACTCCAGGGCGCCGTGTTGTTTGCAATCCAGATCCGACGTGAATTTGCCCGCGCCAGGGCAAAAGCAAGCGGCGTACGGTATGCGGCGTCGCAGACAGCACTCAGTCTGTGGACGGGGCGAATTTCGACCTACGCCTTCGTGTCGCTAACAATGATCTGGTGGCAGGGGTCGCTACCTGACGCGATCACAACCTATCAACGGCTGGTCGGGTGGCACTGATGCGATCATTGCAACCAACGATCCTGCAAGTCGCCGTTATCGTCGTGAAGATCGTCATCATCCTGTATTTCATGAACTCGAAACTGGCGATCTTTGCCTACCAGAATTTCTGATGCCGGCGGATCCAATGAAGAAAGCTTCTCCGCCAAGTCTGCAACGGCTGCTGCTCGCTGTACTGATTGCCTTTGTAGCGATTGACGCGGCGATCGGGTACGCCGCCAAGACGACTACTTTTCTGGCAGATGCCGTCGACATTCAGACACCCGCCACGCTTTACGCGAAGCTGGATTATTTCCGGGAACTAAAGGGACGTCGCATCGCATTCGTGGGCGACTCCGTGGTCTACGGTCGCCGCATGGAGGAAGCCGGCGACGCGAACTGGCGGCAGCACACCATTCCCGCGCACGTCGGACAGATCCTGCACGAGAGGTTTCCTCAACAGCCACTCTCGATCATGAACCTTGCCATGAATGGCGGCTTGCCGACCGATGTTGAACAGGTCGTGCGGCTACTCTCGCCGCTCAAACCTGATTGTATCGTCGCGGATATTAGTCTTCGCGCCTTTTCAACCGACTTTTCACAGGAAAGCAATCGATACAGTCGGCCGTGGCTCTCGACCATGGTTATCGACAGCTCCTTTAATTTGCATGACGACGATGCGCACCGGGCGTGGACGTCGCGGATCGAAACCACGCTGCAGGACTTCGCGCTCAGTCATTGGCGGCTTTACCGGATGCGCGATTTTGTTCAGTGGCGCGTTTTCGACGGAGAGCCTTCCGGCGTGATAAGGCGCTTGCGCGATCGGCTGGATCGCCGACTAGGAAGACCAGCGGCGGAAGCCGATCCGCTCGATGATATCTTGCTGACGATAAAGGCAAAGAACAGATATGGCGCGGTCACCCTTACAGATGACAACCCTCAGATCGCCGCATTGAAGCGAACGCTTGATGGCCTGGCGTCGAATGCGCAATGCGCTGTATTTTTCTATGCGACAGAAGAAAAAGGCCAGCTCGCCGAACTGATGGATGCGCAGCATTATGAGAAGTTGCAGGACGCGCTTACGGCGATTTTCCTGCCCTACCAGAATCGCGGAATTATGTTCCTGCCGCCCCTCCCCGCCATCGGCAAGGAGTACTATCTCGACTACGGTCATCTAAATGATGCGGGGAACGCAATCGTCGCCAGAAATATCGTTGAGAACGGCCTAAGCCAATCCATCCCGCAGCTGCGGAGGGAGCCCTGATGGCAAGCATGAATGTACGGGCCGACAATCGACCGCGAATCCGTATCCGAGGGTTTGGGTTTCACTTTCCGGGCGAGCCGGTGGAGATCTTGACGCTGCCTCTGACGGCTGATGAGGCCAAGCGACTTCCGCGCCTCGGGCAACAAATTACGCATATTTCTACCGAGGACTCAACGGCGCTTATGGTGCACGCGGGCCGTGATGCGCTGAGGCAATGCCAGATTGCACCGGACGATATCCGCATGGTGATCTCGGCGCCCTCACTGATTACATCTTACGGTTTGGAAATTCCGGCCGTTGCCGTCCGGGCTGCGCTTGGATCGAGCAAGGCGGAATGCCTTAATCTGGCTCAGGGCTGTGTCGGCGTTCTCCGAGGAATTGATCTGGCGGTGCGGCTGCTCGCAACAGATCCTGACCGAGGCGACATTATGGTCGTTACCAGTTGTCGCGCGTCGTCTCACACCAGAAATATGAATCACGGTGCGTTTTTTTGGGGGGACGCCGCGGCGGCGATTGTCCTGACGGCAAGCCAAGGTCCCGGCCTCGAAGTCGCCGGCTATTCTGAGTCGTCGAGTAATGAAGACTGGGGAGCGATGCGCATCGATTTCGGCGACGCGCCCGGCGGCGAACCAAGTGCTGACGACCACCTGATCAAGGTTCATTTCGAGAATGCCGAGGCACAGATCAACTATGTTCGCGGCGAACAGCTGCATTTCGCTGCGGTTACGGACGCGCTTCTTGCGCAGCAAGGTTTGACGCAGCAAGATATCGAGGCGATATTCTTGCCTTCGACCGGGAAAAACCGCGTTCCCATTCTTTTTAGCGAACATCGCGAACTGCTGACGCGTCTTCAAACAGACTTCCGATTTGCCCATTTCGGCGGCGTAGATCCGATTTTTGCGATTCGACAATACCTCGAACGTCGGCAGCCGCCCGCCGGCGCATGGTTGATGGTCGCCTCTCCTGCTTTTGCCGCACAATGGGGCGGCCTGCTGTTTCGAACACCGGCGTGATCTCGCGAAACTTGCGAAAGACGTCTCGGCTGATAACATGCCCGAATGGTTCTGGTGTTTAGCCGTGTTGCCCGGGCGACATGAAAAATGAGCTGGAGTTTCGATGACAGAGGCGGAAATCTATGAACGCATGAAGCCGGTTTTCGCCGACGTCTTCGATGATGATGGCATTGTCATTAAGCCAACGACGGTCGCGGCTGATGTCGATGGCTGGGACAGCCTGGCCCACATTCGTCTCGTCGTAGCGCTCGAGCAGGCATTTCACGTCCGCTTCACGGCCGCCGAGGTATCATCGTTCGAAAACGTCGGCCAGGTGGTCGAAAGCATCATAAAAAAGGACGGCCGATAAGTTGAAGACGGATTCACCGATCAGTCTCGTTGACATAGCCGAGCTTAGCTCCGCGACGGCCGAATTTGATTTCGTTGTCGGCGAAACGGAGCAACAGGCGTTCGCGAGCATTTCAGGTGACTTCAATCCCCTGCATCTTGATCCGGAATTTGCGCGTGGCCGCGGCCTTAAGGGGGCTGTCGTTTATGGCGCTATGATTGTCGCCCAGATTTCCAGGATTATCGGTATGCGACTGCCAGGAAGCGCCGGCATCTGGAGTTCGCTGAAGATCGACTTTCGCGAACCGCTATATGTCGGAGAGGCCGCGCACATTTTTGCTGAGGTCACGCACTATTCAGAAGCCGCACGTAGCCTGTCGCTTAAGATAAAGGTAGCGTCCGGTGAGCGCACCATCGCGACGGCCAGCGCTTTGGCAACGCTGCATCTCTCATAGTTGACTTGCATGCACCGGGCCGCTCGCTGCACGTTCCACGTCGATTAGAGCCGCCCCGAACCACCTCCGGAGGAAGTGTGAGCGGTCTTGTTGTCATTACGGGCGCTACAGGCGGGATTGGTCGATGTGTCGCACGACAACTCGGCAACCAGGGACTGGTGCCGGTCGTTGGACATCGTCGGCATAAAAGCGACGAGGCGCGCGCGATCGCGGAAGCGTGCGGGGGACTGTCAATTGCCTTTGACATGGCCGACCCGTCATCGATCGATCGTGGCATCGCGCTGCTGGCCAAGGACGGCCGCCCCGTTGTCGGCGCGGTTCTCGCAGCTTCTCCGCCCCCCGTGGTTGCTCCGTTCGGCAAGATTTCTGCTGCGGATCATTCCCTGTTCTGGACGGCAAATGTAGTCGGCCCGCAATACCTGTTGGCTGGGCTGGTCCGGCAGTTTTTCAGGCCCCGAAAGGCCGGATCCGTCGCCGCCGTGTTGACCGGGGCAATCAGGGTCCCGGAGGCCGCATCAGCTCTTCCGAAGGTAATGAGCAGCATGGGCGCCTACAGCATCTCGAAATTCGGCCTTCTCGGTGTTATGGCGCAGCTAAGTTCAGAATTTCCCTGGCTCCGCGTGTCCTCGGTTATGCCAGGATTTACCGAGACCGATATGCTGAAAGTCTTCGACGAGCGCTTTCTCGACCAACTGCGCCTGCAAGGTGCATTTGCGAAGCCCGAAGATGTCGCCGTTGAAATCGTTGACCGTCTCGCGCTGAGCGCAATCAAGTGAGCCTGCCATGAATTTCGACCTATCCTTACTGCCCTGGCTCCCGCCCGCGCCGGAGAGCTTCAGGCGATTGTGCCGTGAGATCGATGGCGCCCCGGCAAATGGGGCCAACGCGTTGCGGGCGTTGTCGCAGCACTCGCTCAATGAGAGCCAGTTGAACGTTTTGGCACGGACGTTGGGTGAGGTACGCGAAAAGCAGGGCGGGCAGATTGCCGGCTTGCAGCCATTCAAGCTGGGCCTGGTCAGCAATGCCACGACTAAACTGATCGCACCGTCGCTATGCGCAAGCGCATTGCGATATGGCGTGGACCTTCGCATCGTCGAAGCAGAGTTCAACCAGGTGATGCAGGCTGCGACGGAATCCGACTCCGAGGTCATTAAGTCGGAGCCAAATGCGATTCTGTTGGCGCTGGATCATCGGGCTTACGAAGACCTGCAGTTTGGAATAACAGGCAGCGTCGAAAATGCCGTAGCTTATTTCAACACGCTGCGCGATGCTTTCAGGCAACGGTACAAGGGAACGCTCATTTTCCAAACCGTCGCCTGCCCGCCGGAACAACTGTTCGGAAGCCTGGACGCGAAACTTGAGCTAACCCAACGCGGACGGATCCAGCGCTTCAATCAGGATATTGGTGAGACGCTTCGTCAAAGTCCCGACGTGATATTTGACGTCTCTGGCCTTGCGCAGAATCTCGGCATTCAGAATTGGTTCAATGCCGTTCAATGGCATATGGCGAAGCTTCCATTCGCGCAGCAATATGTACCGATCTACGCGGACTATTGTGCACGGATTATCGGCGCGCTCATGGGCAAGTCGCGCAAATGTCTTGTGCTCGATCTCGACAACACCCTGTGGGGAGGCGTGATCGGCGATGACGGCCTGGACGGTATCGTGCTTGGACAGGGTTCGGCCGAGGGCGAGGCGTTTCTTGCCGTTCAGCAAATGGCGCTCGACCTTCGCGATCGTGGAATTATGCTCGCGATCAGTTCCAAGAACGACGAGCGCGTCGCTCGCTCCGCCTTTGCCGAACATCCAGAAATGCTGTTGCGGGAGGAACATATTTCCGTCTTTCAGGCCAACTGGACCGACAAGGCGAGCAATCTTGAAGCGGTAGCAAAAGCACTGAATATAGGCCTCGATGCTCTGGTCTTTGTCGACGACAACCCGGTGGAACGCGGCCAGGTTCGACAAGCCCTTCCCCAGGTTGCCGTACCTGAGCTGGGCGAAGACCCAGCGCTGTATCCGCATTACGTGATGGGCGCAGGTTATTTTGAAGCCGTAGCGTTTTTGGACGAAGATCGTCAGCGCGTGGCGCAATATCAGGCCAATGCGCAACGGGCATCGTTGCTGAGCGAGGCCCGTGACCTGAATTCATATTTGAAGTCGCTGAACATGGTGATGACGATCGGCCCCTTCGACAACGCCGGTCGTAGCCGGATCACGCAGCTCATCAACAAATCCAATCAATTTAATCTCACGACGCGGCGCTATACCGAGGCCGATATCGAGCAACTGGGCGGCAATTCAGACGTACTGACCTATCAAGTACGCTTGGCCGATTCTTACGGCGACAACGGCATGATTAGCGTCGTTATTGCACGAGCGGATGGCGCTGGCTGGACGGTGGACACATGGCTGATGAGCTGCAGGGTGTTGGGGCGCGGGGTCGAACAGGCCGTCCTGAACGAACTTGTCGCGCGGGTCCAGCGATCGGGCGGCAAAGAGCTTATCGGTATCTACCGCCCGAGTGGCCGAAACGATATGGTGGCCGACCACTACCGAAAACTTGGCTTTGCCCAGGTGGAGACGAAGCCGGATGGCAGCTCCGTGTGGTCGCTTGAACTCATCAACTACCAACCCAAAGATGTGCCGATGGCTATCAAGCGTGCGGGCACCGTCGATTGATGATACTAAAGAAGAAGGTCGGCCCGACCTAATGAAGCATCAATTTATTGTCGCTGATCAATACGCCAGAGTCGGTTCGTTCAAACGTAATTGTGCCGAGCCGTTTCATTCCGGCAAAATTTGCGTTTCTGTACTCATCCATGCTCTGTATGAAAACAGGATAAACCGTCGTCTGCTTGATTTGTTTGTATTCGGGCTTGGCTAGGTAAGCTTTTGCATATTGGGCTGAAGTCGCGACGACGACCGCGGTACTATCGGGACTACGCTCAAGTCCGTCGCGCACGTTTTGAAAATTAAGCAGAATTATGAGTTTATCGTCACGAACCGCGGCGGCCTGATCTTTTTCATCTAGCGTAAGCCCGGAAGTGGCCCCTTGCGCCTCCGCAGCAGTTGCACTGGCAACGATCCATCTCAACAGATGCCGCATCCCATGAGCCCCAAACCTTCCTCCGTCGCGTGGACGGATATCAAGATCGGCTTGAATTCCTTATAGAAGCGGTCACCCAGCGGTGATGCACTGGAAGGCGAGTAAAGATCAGGGAATAGCGGCTTGTAGCCGAGCACCTTAATCGCCTCGACGTAGGCGGCTAAATTCAACCGGAGCACCTCCGCATGCAAGGGGACGTTCCGCTGCGACTGAGGGTTCTTGATTCGCCTCCGTTCGTTCTTCTCAATATGGAGATAGGGAATTTCGCCATTGTCGAGGATGACGTCATCCACCATCAACCCGCACAATTCTTCGCGGCGACAGCGGGTGTAGTAGATGAGGATCGGTACGAAGTAGAGAGCGGCAGCTCAAAGGAGTGCCACATGTACGAAAAATCGGGTCGTGTCGCAGAGTGCCTCCGCTTCCATTTGGCATAGAGGAACCGCATTGGCAGTGGAGACCGGCGCGCCTCCCAGAGGTCGGCTATTTTCGGCCTGTTCTCGTGCTTTCTCAGGTACTTGGCATATCGCGAACTTCTGGTCCACGACACTAGGTTCTCGTTGCCTGCGGCGCGACGACCGCGCCAGAAACCGCACCAGATACGTGCACTCGGGAAGATTGCGGGGTTTCCAGCACCGCGATGTTGGCTTGCGGCAAGCGTGGGCGGACCGGGCAGTTTCTATACGTGGTCGGCAAGGCCTTCACCTTCCGGACCCCATCTAGGGTAGACTCTTTGGACGTGGCCACAGGCCTCCTTCGGACCATGATTCGGATTCTTCTGGAGACATCGGATCGGCATCGCCGCCGGTCCGCGCGGGATCGGAATTGAGCCAGCGGTGCAACTCGAGCTTGCCTATCTGGTTGCGGTGGACCTCGTCGGGGCCATCGGCCAGTCGCAGCAAGCGGGTCGTCGCGAGCGCTGCAGAAAGGAAATGGTCGTTGTTGGTTCCACCTCCACCGAAAACCTGTATTGCCCAGTCAACAATCGTCTGCGCCATGTTTGGCGCGACGACTTTGATCATCGCGATTTCCTGTCGCGCGGCCTTGTTACCAACCGTATCCATCATATAGGCCGCCCTGAGAGTCAGCAGCCGCGCCTGCTCGATCTTCATGCGCGCTTCGGCGAGCCGCTCGAGCGTCACCGTTTGCTCGGCGAGAGGCTTGCCGAAAGCGACACGTTTGAGCGCTCGCCGGCACATACGCTCAAGCACCCGCTCGGAGAGGCCGATCAACCGCATGCAATGGTGAATGCGTCCAGGTCCGAGCCGTCCCTGTGCGATCTCGAATCCACGCCCCTCGCCAAGCAACATGTTGGCGGCCGGCACGCGTACATTGGTGAACATCACCTCGGATGCGCGATCCGGCACGCCGTAGAATCCGAGCACCGGCAGCGAACGGACGACGTGCACGCCCGGCGTATCTTTCGGCACAAGGATCATCGATTGGCGCTTGTGACGGTCCGGGTGCGCCGGGTCGGTCTGCCCCATAAAGATGATGATCTTGCACCGCGGATCGGTCGCGCCGGTCGTGTACCACTTCCGGCCGTTGATCACGTAGTCGTCGCCGTCACGCACGATCAGGCTCGCGACATTGGTCGCGTCCGATGAGGCAACGTCAGGCTCGGTCATCGCAAAGGACGAACGCATCTCGCCTGCGAGCAACGGCTTCAACCAACGCTCCTTCTGCGCCTCCGTACCGTAGCGCAGGATCGTCTCCATGTTGCCGGTGTCCGGCGCACTGCAATTGAAGACCTCGGGAGCAAGATGCGAACGTCCCATGATCTCGCACAGCGGCGCATATTCGAGGTTCGTCAGCCCGTCCTCGCCAGCGGGCAGAAACAGGTTCCACAGGCCGGCCTGTTGTGCGAGCGGCTTCAGTTCCTCGACAACCGGATGCACGGCCCAAGGCCCGAGCCGCTCCGCCTCCTGATAGTATCGGCGCTCATTCGGATAGATGTGCTCGATCATGAAGCGCTGGATACGCTCGGCCAGTTCCCGGCTGCGTTCGCTTTGCGTGATATCCACCTGAGCTCTCCTTACTCGCCGCGTAGGCCGTCCCTGAGCGTGCTTCGGGTAATCTTCCCGGACTCTGTCTTAGGCAGATCGTCCAGAATGCGAATGTCGACGGGGCATTTGTACGCCGCCAATCGCTCGCGGCAAAAGCGTGAGAGCGCGGCGACATCGATGGCGGCGCCGGGTCGGGCGGACACGAACGCCACCACCGTCTCGCCCCGATAGGGATCGGCGGCGCCGACGACGGCTGCCTCGCGCACACCCGGAAAGCCGTAGATCACGTCTTCCACCTCGCGCGGCCAGACCTTGAAGCCGGAGGCGGAGATCATGTCCTTCTTGCGGTCCACCAGATAGAACCAGCCGTTCTCGTCAAAGAAGCCGACGTCGCCGCTGTGCAGCCAACCATTGGTCAGCACCTCGCCGGTTTCCGCGGGCTTTCTCCAGTAGCCCGCCATCACGCCCGAACCGCGCACAACCACTTCGCCATGCTCGCCGGGCCCGAGCGGGCGACGCTCGTCGTCAACCACGATCGCATCGACGGCGGGCGTCGGCTTGCCGATGGACAGCGCGCCGGATGCGGGATCGACGGGAATCGGACCTTGATTGGGTGCAAGGTGACTTGCAGAGGTCAGTTCAGTCATTCCGTAGGAACTGCGGATCGCCCGCCCAAACCGTTTCGCGAACGCATCGATGACCGACGGAGCAATCGGCGCGCCGCCGGAATAGAGATGTACAAAGCTCTCGAAATGGCGGCTGGTCGCGTCGGCCTGGTTCATGAGCGCGATGAACGCGGTGATGGCGCCGACGATGAATGTCGGCCGCCATTCAAGAAAGGCATCGAGCGCGACCTGCGGCTGGAAGCGATAGGTCAGCACCATCGCCGCATGCGCAGCGAAAGCTGCGACCATCTGAATCTCGAAGCCGGTGATGTGGAACAGCGGCGCGACACCGAAAATCCGCGACATGCCGTTCAGCTCGAAATGATCGCGGCAGATCAGCGCCGTTGCCACCAGATTGCGATGCGTCAGCATTGCGCCCTTGGGAACGCCCGTGGTTCCGGACGTGTAGAGCAGCAGACCGATGTCATCGGAGGCCAGAACCGGCGCCGGCGGGCCCGGTTGGTCTTCGGCGAGGATCATGTCCAGCGCATGAGCCTGCGGCGCTCGGCCCGGCTCCGGCAGCACGCGGACATCGTTTCGCATCTGGAATTCACGAGCGGCGGTCCAGAGCACCAGTTCGGGATCGACCGAAGCGGCCGCGGGGATTACGTTGTCCCATTGATCATCGTGGCAGATCACCGCCTTGGGTTCGCAGTCCTTGAACAGCTTCCGAAGCTCCGGCGTGCGGTACATCGGGTTGAGGCTGACGACAATGGCCCCGACCTTCCAGGCCGCTACGCTTGCGATGACGAATTGCGGCACATTCTGAAGAATGACGGCGACCCGGTCCCCCCGCCCAACCCCTTTGCGCGCGAACACACCGGCGAGCCGGTCGCTGTACCGGTCAATGTCGCCATAGGTCTGCGTCGCATCGAAATAGAACAGTGCCGGTGCCTCGCGCGGCGCGGCACGAAACAGATCGAGCGCCGTTAGCGTTCTGTGATCGGGAACAGCGACAGGCGTATCCCCGAGACGCGCCCGCAGCCGGCCTGCGGCTTCCTCATAGGCGCGCAGCCGCGATGCGGAATCGAAGTCGGCCATCATCCTTGTTGCCCGTTACCGCTGTGGTCGCGACAATGACGGCCGCCGCGTCCGGCCCTGCGGCTCTGATAGCCGGCCGTCATCATCATCGTGTCGCGGACAACGCCGGTGCTCCAGAGACTAGTCACTGGACCTTTTTCCTCGATAGACCGAGCCGAGACGGGCGTGCGGCGACGCGGCGCGGTTCGCAAGGGGCGGTTGGGCCATCCCGCTCTCCTTTGCCTGAATGACAACGCGCGTGCGCCGGATGTGGAGGCGTACCAGCACCTGCGCGGCGTCGACGTCGCGCGCCCGGATCGCATCCATGATCAGGACGTGCTGGGGATCGGAGAAAGGGAAGCCGTCCTTGGCATAGGTTTCGCTGACGAATTGTCGCCGGAAATGCTGCGTGCTGTTCCAGAAGCGTTCAACCATCGCCAGCAGTTGCGGCATCCGTGCGCGCGAATAGGTGCGCAGATGAAACTCCCGATCAAGCTGGATGTATTCCTCAAGCGTCGTGACCTGCTCGAGTTCGCGTACGATGCGGTCAAGCGCCTCGATGTCCTCGTCCGTCAGGTTCGGTACGCTTTCGCCGATGGCCAGCGGTTCGACCGCTTCGCGGATCTTGTAGATCTCGATCGACTCCTCTGAATTGACGTCGGCAATCCAGGCACCACGGTTCGGCGCCATCACGACCAGCCCCTCGTTCTCGAGCTGCTTCAGTGCTTCGCGCACGGGAATGCGACTCGCTCCGAAATGCGCTGCGAGAAGCTCCTGCCGGATCCGCGTACCCGGCCGCATCTCCCCGCTCAACACCGCGCTGCGGATCTCGCTTGCGATCCGCTCGCTCATCAGCCGACCACCATCCGGATCATCTTCATTGGCGTCGCGCGCCGTGTCGTCCCAATGGGGAGGCCGCTGATAGGCACTCATGAAAGGCCCTCCTTATCAGTGAATGGCCGCGTACATGATCTTGTCTTCGGTCGCATCGGCCCGCGTCATTTCCTCGACGATACGCCCGCCACGCGCGACCAGTATCCGATCAGAGATCGCCAGGATCTCCGGCAAATAGGAGGAGATCACGACGACCGCCTTGTTCTCGCCCGCCAGCCTGCGAATTGCCTGGTGGATCTGCGGAATGGCGCTGACGTCGACCCCTCGCGTCGGCTCGTCGAAGATGACCACTGTCGGTTCCTGCGCCAGAGACTTCCCCACCACGACCTTCTGCTGATTGCCGCCGGAATATTCCACAATCTTCAACGTTCGCTTCAGCGCCGAGATAGAAAGTGCCGAGATCCATCGATCGGCAATCCGCTTCATCTCGCGCGCGGAGTAGAAGAATCGCCTGATGCGCGGCGACGACAGATAGCCAAGATAGATATTCTGATCCACCGTCATTGTCTCGAAGAAGCCGTCAACCTTCCGATCCTCGGTAATATAGGCGATTCCGTCGCGCACCGCCTGCCGCGGCACCCGGTAGCGGACGGGCTTGTCCCGGAGATAGATCATCCCGCCGCGCAGGAAGTTGCGCTTGCGCGCGCCGCTGACGATCTGCGCGATCTCGGAACGTCCCGCGCCGACCAGTCCGAAAATGCCGACGACTTCCCCGTTGAAGACCGAGAAGGACATATTCTTGACGATGCTGCCCATCGTCACATTCTCGACCGAAAGCACCTTTTCTCCGCGCGCCGATTGCGGCTTTGGCGCGTCTGGATCAGCGCCGTGGGTCGCGTACTGAGCTGCCGTTTCCTCGCGGCCAACCATCATCCGCACGAGCGAGTCGCGGGTGACGTCCTTTGCGGGCACCGTGGCGACGAGCTTGCCGTCCCGGAGTACGGTGATGCGATCGGCGATATTGAGCGCCTCTTCCAGCGCATGCGAGATGAAGATGATCCCGGCGCCTTTCTCTTTCAGGGTATTGAGAAGATGGAACAGATGCTGCGTTTCTTCGGGCGTAAGCGACGCAGTCGGTTCATCGAAGATGAAGACCTGTGCATTGTGGCGCACGGCACGCACGATCTCGACCATCTGCCGCTTGGCAGTTCCAAGATTCTCGACCAGCACCAGCGGATCGACATTGAAGTTCATCGATTGCAACGACTGCGTCGCCGCAATATTGATCTTGCTGTAGACAGTAACCCACTTCTCCATGCCGAGTTCGAGATTCTGCGCGACCGTCATTGACGGCACCAGACTGGACTCCTGGTAGACCATCGCGACGCCGCCCTCGAGCGCCTTCCTTGGCGAGGAAAACGAGACCTTGCGTCCGCGGATCATATAGTCCCCGGAGGTCAGGACGATTGCGCCGGCGATCGCCTTGCACAGCGTCGACTTTCCCGCACCGTTTTCGCCCAGCAGCGCGTGGATTTCGCCCGGCCGCAGATCGAAATTGACGCCGTCGATCGCGTGCAGGCCGCCATAGACCTTGCTGCCATTGACGATCTGCAGCAGCGGGGGGCCTGCCTGTTGTTCCGCCGGCATGGCGCTCATCCTTTCTGCGCGCCGCGACCACGCGGCAGTTCAACCAGGCAATCGCGTCCCTTAGACACCGCCAGCACACGAGAGCCAATCGGGCGGACGGCGGTTATTCCATGGACCCGACCATCGACGCGACTGTGCAACGTCTCCGTCGCCATACCCTTGGCGTCCAGCCGCGCAACGAGGCCATACGAGCGCGGCGGCGCCCACGGCTTTTGAATGCCGAGCTTCTTGATGCGGCCGATCTGGGTCGGCTCGCGCGGATTGAGGCGGCCATCCAGTACCGGTCCGATCCAAAGCTCTGACGGTACCGTCCGCATCATTTCTTCGCAGAATGCCCGTTCGCGCAGGACGAATTCGGTCAGCTGCGTGCGAAGCGCAAGGAATGCCATCCAGACCTCACCGTCCGCGCCGCGGCCAAGACGCGCCGGATAGCCGGTATAGTTCTTGACGATCACGCGCTTGTCGCCGCCCGCGCGTGGAAAAGCGGTCAGACGATGAGCCCAGGATTCGGCGACCCACACCTCATTGCCGTCGCTGGAAGCAACCACGCCAAGCGGCCATGCAAGCTTGTCCGCACGCACGCTCGCGCCACCGAGCGAGGCATCGCAAGCGATGAGCCGGCCCGACGGGGCGCGATTCTGCATCAGGTCGGCAAGCCAGAGGTCAGCCTGGTTGGTGCGCGAACCGTCGGTCAGATAGATCGCCCCATCGGGGGCTACCGTCACCGACAATGCACAGGCAATCCTCTCACCGCCGACGCTTTCGAGCTTCGCGACGATCTTGCCGACTGGCGAAAGCGCCACCAACCCGACGCCAGAGACGCAAGCCAGCAGCCTGCCATCCAGCGCGGAGGCAAGTCCGCCGACAGGACCGTCAAGCGTCGCGAACACGTCCCGCGCCTCGAAATCATCCCCAGTACAACGCAGGATGTTGTTGCCGGTCGAGACGTAGAGCGCACCGTCCTGCCCGAGCGCGATGTCATCCGGCCGTTCGATCTCCGCGCCGAGCCGGCGAGCGCCATCGAGCCGCTGGTTCGGGGAAAACGCGCCGTCGAGCACAGGAATGCCATGAAGCTCCCGGTTCGGGAACAACACGCGATCGACGATATCGCCAAGCAGAGACATGGCTCAGGCCCCTCCCCAATAGGACTTGTGCGCTTCCCAGGTCGGATCAGCGTCCTGCAGGCGGATACGGCCAATGCGGTTGTTCTCGAGACCGCCGATATAGAGATAGCCCTTGTGTTCGCGAACCGACGTGATCGTCGGATGTGAAAGCCCGCCCGGATCCCAGAGCGATTCGGTCACGACGCCGTTGTCGTCGAACTTGGCCACGCAGCCGTAATTGATCCCCGGGCACAGCCACTCGTCCGGCGGGATCTGCTTGACCATGCGGGTGCGGAAAACGGGATTGCGCATGGCAAGGTCATAGACGGGCGTGCGCAGGCCGACGAAGGCGAGCCAATATTTGCCATCCGAGGCGCGGTTGATGTTGTCGCAATAGCCTGGAAGGTTGTCGATCAGGATCTCGCTGGTGCCTGCCTTCGGGCCGGCAATCCAGTAGCGGTTGACCTGGCACAGCCAGGTGCTCGCCCACAGCACCGACTGGCCGTCATGCGAAATGCAGATGCCGTTGGGAAACGTCAGGTTCTTCAGGACAGTCCTGGTGATGCCGGCTTTCGGATCGTGGCAGATCAGCCGGCCGTTGCCACGGCCCTCAAAGCCGTCGAGCGCCCAGTCGGTCAGTTCGTAGCGCGTCGAGGCCTCGCTGAAGTAGATCTTACCGTCGGGCGCGACGTCGAGATCGTCGGCGAGATAGAGCCGCGAATCGTCCTTGAGGCGCGTACGCGTGCGCGTGGTGCGGTCGGTGACCTTGAAAACTGAACGATCGGGCTTGACACCATACACGCCCATGCCGGCGATGCAGACAAGGAGGTTCTGATCCCGATCGAATGCCAACCCGAGCGGCCGGCCGCCGATGCGCGCGAACTCTTCACGAACGGTATAGTCAGGCGCGAGAAAGCGGATGATCGAGCCGTTGCGGTTGACGGTATAGAGGTTGTCCTTGCGGTCGAGGATGACGTCCTCCGGGCCCTCGATCATGTTGAGCGCGATCGCTTCCGCGTTCTTCAGGCGGTCGTTCTCCGCGAACGGCGTGCCGCTGCCGCGCTCCACCGACGGCGGCGGCTCGAAATCAACCCAGCTTGGGGTGACGTAGACCTTCTGCAGCACCTTGCCCTTGTTCTTGACCCACTTCACGTTGAAACCAACCGCGAGCAGCAGGATGATGCCGATGATGGCTGTCGTCAGGTTGCCGGAGATGCCCAGCCGCACCATGCCGCTGGTGAGCATGAAGATGATCGCTGCGCCCATGACGGCGCGCGCGATGGTGCCGCGGCCGCCGGCAAGGCTGATGCCGCCAAGGACCACCGCGGCCAGCGCATTGATCTCCCAGCCGACGCCGGTGTCGGTGCCCGAACTGCTTTGCCGCGCTGCATAAAGGATTCCCGCCAGTGCCGCGATAGCCCCCGACATCACATACGCGGAGAACAGCACGCGCTTGACGTTGACGCCGGCATGCCGGGCCGCCTTGCGGCTCGACCCGACCGCCATGATGTGGACGCCGGGCTTGATGCGGGTGAGAAAAAAGTGCGTTCCGACGGCAAGCAGGATCAACACCAGCATGTTGAAGGGAATACCGATGACTCTGCCCGATCCTATGAAATCCCACGTACTGGAGCCGCTATCGATGCTTGCGAGTTCATCCGTAAACGCAACTGTCACCTTGTTGTAAGCCGCGCGGACGATGATGAGGACTACCAGCGTCGTCAGGAACGGCCGGGTCTTGCCGTAGGCGATCAGGCCGCCATTGATCGCACCCATTGCGGTGCCGAACAGGATGACAACGACGATCATCAGCGGCAGCGGCAGCCCGACAATGAGATATAGATAGAGCGCGAGGAAGTTCGACATCGCGAACACCGCACCGACCGACAGATCGATGCCACCTGACAGCACCGAGAAGGCCATCGCGACCGCAACCATCCCCTGCTCCGCGAAATTCCGCATCAGTTCCTGAAGGCTGCCCGCCGTCAGGTAACGCGGGATCATCACCGCGAATGCCAGGAACACCACGATCGTGAGCGTGAATGGAATGATCGGCTCCATCCACCGCTTCTCAAGCAGCTCGCCCAGGAACAATTGGGGCGAATGGCGGTGCCAGGCTCGTTGCAGGCTTTTCATCAGCAGACTCCGGCGGGTTCGGCGCAGGCGCGGCCGAACGGCGGGACGACGCAGGGAATGGGGATCGGCAACTCCGGGATGCCCGCGCCGCAGGGGGCGCGGGCGCCGGAACGTTTACTTCGCGCCCTTCGGGATGCTGAAGCAGTACATCCGATCGTCCTTCGACTTCACCCAGGCGGGGGTCGTGTAATAGGCGACGTTCTTCGAACCCGGTTTGTCGCCGCTCTGCAAGAGCGCGATCACCGCGTCGGCAATGGTCTGTCCCTGCACGTCGGCGCGATACGACAGGTTCGCGGAGAACGCGCCCTGTTCCAGCAGATCGCAATCTGCGGGCTGTCCGTCGCTTGCAACGAACACCTTCACCTTGTCGCCCATGTTGGCCGCCTTGATCGCCTGCGCTGCGCCGGCAGTTTGCGGTCCCCAGACGCTGAGGATCCCGCACAGCTTGGGATGCTGCTGCAACACGGTCGTCGTGATATCACCGGCCTTGTTGGCGTCCCAGCTTGTCGGCTGCGACGACACGACCTTGATCGACGGATCGGTCTTGAACACTTCCATGGCGCCGTTCTTCATGTCGAGCGAATAGGCTGCGGTCGCCTCGCCTTCGAGGATTGCGATCTCCCCCGAGCCCTTGCCGCCGCCGCACTGGTTGATCACCTCGCGAGCGATTTTGGTGCCGAGATCCTTGGCATCGACGCCGACATAGGCGTCGCTGAGGGTGTTCGACGCCATGTTGACCTGCACGACATAAATGCCTGCGTCCATCGCTCGCTTGAGCTCCTTGGCGAGCAGCGTAACGTTCGGATTCTGGAC
This sequence comes from Bradyrhizobium sp. Pha-3, assembly GCF_042258615.1. Taxonomy (GTDB): domain Bacteria; phylum Pseudomonadota; class Alphaproteobacteria; order Rhizobiales; family Xanthobacteraceae; genus Bradyrhizobium. The sequence goes on from NZ_CP170152.1 coordinate 6,973,070, forward strand.
CACGAGCACATCAGGCTTTTCGTTGATATAGTCGCTGACGGTCTGCAGCTGGATGTCGGATTTCATGTTGGCGTCGCGCGTGACGAGCTTGATGCCGTAATCGTCGAAACGATCTTTCATCACACGCGTCCATTCGGATTCCAGAACGCCCATCCAGACTGGCGACCAGGCCACCGTCTTGCCTTTGAGCGCCTTGTCGAATTTGTCGCGCAACTGGTCGCGCGGCCCGGCCGCCTGCGATGGCGCCGCCACCAGCGCGGCGGTTACCACCATCGCCGCCAGCCCGATGCCAGCGACAGCCTTCCTGTGCACTGCTTTCGTCATGTTTCTTCCTCCCCTTCTATGTCGGCCCATTGTTGCGGCCCGTTGATGGATGCAGAGTTTCAATCGCCCTGCTTCGACGTCTCCTCGTCACGCGGATGCAGCCGGGAATCGAGCAGGATCGCGATCAGCAGCACGACTCCCTTGACGATGTTCTGGGTCTGCACGTCCATGTCCATGATGGTCATGCCGTTCAGCAGCACGCCGATCAGCAGCGTTCCGGCGATGACACTCATCACATTGCCGCGGCCGCCGACGAGGCTGACGCCGCCGAGCACCACGACCATGATGACATCGAAAATGATCGTCGATTCCGCGACCTGGAGATGCATCAGTGCCGTCTGCGCGACCATCACGACGCCGCCGACGTAACCGATCGCCGCGCACAGCGCGTATTCGATCATAGTCAGTGGACGGGTCGGCAGACCGGTTTGGCGCGCCGCGTCGGGGTTGTCGCCATGCGCATAGACGAAGCGGCCGATGACGGTGCGCGACAGGAAGAGATGCACGACGACCGCAGTGGCTGCGAAGATCAGGATCGAGATCGGGACACCACCCCAGATGTTTCCGCCCAGCCGCAGGAACTCGTCGTGCCCCTTGGAAAGATAGACGACATAGTGCTGCACAGACGTGGTGCGTACGATTCCCAACACTGCAAGACTCGACGCCAAGGTCGTCAGCAGCGGTGGCATCTCGATTACCGAGATGAGGAACCCGTTAAGCGTTCCAATGGCGATCGCCATCACGAAACCGACCAGCAGCGCCACAGGCGTCGTATAGCCTGAGTTCATCAGAATGATCGCGATCGCGGTGGAGGCCGCGAAGGAGGCGACTTGCGACAGATCGAGTCCACGCCCGATCACAACAACCGCCATGCCGAGCGCGAGAATGCCGAGTATCGAAATGTTGCGCGCCAGCGCGAACAGATTGCCGAGCGTCAGGAAGCCCTTCAGAAAGATCGAGAAAACGACGATCAAGACCGCGCACATCGCCAGCACGGCCGTTGTCTGCGTCAATTTCGGCCCGCGCGCTCCCGAACTGCCGGTCACCGGGTCCTCCCAAGGTTGATTTTTATTCTAGCAGGAAACTGGACAAAATGTATCCAAAAGTCAACTTCGGTATCCAAATGACCACGTGACGTGATATCTCGCGCAAAGAATTGCGGCCACCTAGATCGACAATATAGTAATTACTATCAGCTAGTTATGGAGAGTAAATCGTAACGTTTGCAATGCCCCAGGGCGACTTTATTTTGAAGGTACGGAGCCGAAACAGATAGATTGGATACATTCGGCGATACATATCGCGAGGTCCGTCCGCGGCAAGTGAGATGGATGCCGAGCCGTATATTCGACGGGGGTGGTGCCGCGAGATAGCCCGATGGGCCGGTTACCGGACCGGGCAAAAGCCAACGATTCGAATCGACCACCGCAAGACCGGAGCCGTCATCGACCATCCGTTGGAGGAGCGACTGCCAACCGGCGAGATTGTCAGATTCTACGAGGAAGCCGAGGTGGTGCTCGCGACGTCGCCGCGCACCCATGATTCTGCGGGAAGTCGAGGAAGGCGTTTCCAAGCCTTACTCCTTCTCTGGCATGCAAAAGATTGTCCAGCGCATCAGAAGGCAATCGGCCTGCCGAAGGAGTTCACCCTGGACGCCTGTCGGCACGGGGGTATGACCGAGCTTGAGGAGGCAGAACTGACCGAGGGCCAAGGACGTGCCCTGTCTGCACACCGCACACGGGAGAGCTATGCGGGATACGCCAAGCGCACCGAGGCCCGGATGCTATCGGCGACCCGGAAGCGCCACGCGCACATACTGGTGAACCAACTGGCAACAGACGTTCAGAATGCCCTAATGGACGCCATTCAGAATGCAGAATCGGACAACAGTGAAATCTCTTGATAAATCAATGCGATAGACTGGCTGGGGCGGGAGGGATCGAACCTCCGAATGGCGGAATCAAAATCCGCTGCCTTACCGCTTGGCTACGCCCCAACGCGCCGATCGAAGGCCACGCCGGTCTATAGGGTGAGTCAGGCCTTTTCAACAGGGCGGCGCGCGAAAAGGCACGAAAGCCGCAGGTTGAGGCCGGCCCCCTCATTTTTAGGACGACGCTGCGGTGGCCGAAACAGACCGGGCGATGTCCGCTCGGACAGTTGAGAGGCCGCGGGTTTCATGGGAAGACAATTTCCAAACGTCTCGTCGGGAGTAACGCCATGACCTACCGTGCGCCGATCAACGATATCCTGCTGTCCCTCAATCATGGTGCGGGGCTCGCCGCTGCCGTGGCGGCCGGCCACTACGGCGATTTCGACGGCGACATCACCGCTGCGGTGCTGGAGGAAGCCGGCAAGTTCGCCTCCGACGTGCTGGCGCCGCTGAACAAGGTCGGCGACGAGCACGGCATCAAGCTCGACGACGGCAAGGTGACAACCGCGCCCGGCTGGCCCGACGCCTATCAGCGCTGGACCGCCGCGGGATGGAACGCGGTGTCGGGGCCGGAAGCGTTCGGCGGCCAGGGCCTGCCGCTCGCGATCAACGCCGCCTGCACCGAGATATGGAGTGCATCGAACGTCGCCTTCGGCCTCTGCCCGCTGCTGACGCTGTCGGCGATCGAGGCGCTCGACGCCCATGGCAGCGCTGAGCTGAAGAAGACCTACCTCGAGAAGCTCGTCACCGGCGAATGGACCGGCACCATGCAGCTCACCGAGCCCAACGCCGGCTCCGACGTCGGCGCGCTGCGCACCCGCGCCGAACGCGCACCCGACGGCACCTACCGCATCAAGGGCACCAAGATCTTCATCACCTATGGCGAGCACGACATGACCGACAACATCGTGCACTTCGTGCTCGCACGATTGCCCGATGCGCCCGCGGGCACCAAGGGAATCTCGCTGTTCCTGGTTCCGAAATTCATGGTCAATGCCGACGGCTCGCTCGGCGAACGCAACGACATCCATGCCTCCGGCGTCGAGCATAAGCTCGGCATGCACGCCTCGCCGACCTGCACCATGAGCATGGGCGACAAGGGCGGCGCGATCGGCTTTCTGATCGGCGAGGAAAACGCGGGCATGCGCTGCATGTTCACGATGATGAACCAGGCCCGGCTCGGCGTCGGCCTCGAAGGCGTCGGCATTGCCGACCGCGCCTATCAGCAGGCGCTGGCTTATGCGCAGGAACGCCGCCAGGGAAAAGCTATCGGCAAGGCGATCGGCCACAAGGGCGATGGGATGGATCCGATCATCGTGCATCCCGACGTCAAGCGCATGCTGATGCAGATGCGCAGCATGACGGCGGCGGCGCGCACGATCTGCTACGCCACCGCGGTCGCGCTCGACGTCTCGGTGCGCGCCAAGGACGCCAAGGTGCGCGCCGACGCGGCAGCACGCGGCGCATTGCTGACCCCGATCGCCAAGGCGTTCTCCACCGACATCGGCAACGAGGTCGCCTATCTCGGCGTGCAGGTCCACGGCGGCATGGGCTTCATCGAGGAGACCGGCGCCGCGCAGCATTACCGCGACGCCCGCATCACCTCGATCTATGAAGGTACCAACGGCATCCAGTCGATCGACCTCGTCACCCGCAAGCTCGGCGCCAATGGCGGCGCCTCGGTGTGGGCGCTGCTCGACGAGCTCGCCGCCACCATCAAGCAGGTCGAGACCTCCAACGATCCGGCGTTCGGCACGACAGGCACGAAGCTCCGCGACGCCCATGCCGCGCTCGAACGCACCAGCAAATGGCTGCTCGAGCGACTGGCCTCCGCGCCGAACGAGGCGCTGGCCGGCGCGACGCCCTATTTGCGGCTGTTCGGCGCCACGCTCGGCGGCTGCATGCTTGCCGGCGAGGCGCTGGCCGCGAAAGCGAACGGCGAAGCCGATCCGCAGCGCTACGTCGCATTGGCGCGCTTCTTCGCCGAGAACGTCTCCGTGCAGGCGCCGTCGCTGGAGAAGACGGTGACGGAGAGCGCCGAGGCGGTGACCGGCGCGGATGCGGTGCTGGCCTAGCGTCAGCACGTTCGCGGTGTCATCACCCGCGCATGCGGGTGATCCAGTATTCCAGAGACGCCTGTGCTTGAGCCGAGAGGCCGCGGCGTACTGGATCGCCCGGTCAAGCCGGGCGATGACAGCTGAAGATGAGGACGGGGGCTTGCGCCGTCGGGCAAATCAGTGATTGGGCTTCCACCATCCTGTCAGCAACGACGAGGACTCCTGCCGCGTGCCAACCGGTTTCGCGGTCACAGCAAAAAGCCGCACGACTGTTTTGTCAACGATCCCTGCGAAAGGAGCGAAACTCCCTGGGACCGTCCAGCAGATCATGCTTGCGGGCAGACTGATCGATCCGGCTGGCCGAATGATCTGCCATTGCGTTGATGGCCGTGCCGGCGAGGTTCTGCGCACGCTGCCGGCGCATCTCGTCCTTCGATCGAACATCCCGGTCTTCGGCTCGCCGACGACAGAGTTCGTCAGAGATGCGTTCCTGGAGACATCCATCGCCTCGATAAGGTCGCTGCTTCATCTTGCACGCTCCCTCCAACAGGATTGCGGTACGGAGGACTAACTCTCTCGTGGGCCGTTGGTTCGCGGCGGCGTTTGACTGAGTGCCGGGAATTTCGGCGTCAACACTTTGGGCTTCCTCGGCGGAGCCGCAATCAATCCGTCCCGTATCGCTTGCTTGCGGGCAAGCTTGCGGGCTCGCCGCGCGGCCTCGGCTTTCTCCCGAATCTTTCTTTCCGAAGGCTTTTCGAACGAGCGGCGGCGCTTCATCTCTCTGAAGACGCCTTCGCGCTGCATTTTCTTCTTTAGAACGCGCAGTGCCTGGTCGATATTGTTGTCCCTGACAAGAACCTGCAACAGATCACCTCTCGCGGTAGAAGACACGTCAAGCGCAGAAATACGAATGCCCGCTCTATCGGTGACAGAGCGGGCCGCACTGCCATCCCAGTACATCCGTGAAACGGCAGCCGATCAACAAGGTGACAAAAGCTTTAGCTGCAATGCTGATAGCACCGCGCCTTCCCTTTCATCCGACGATGTCTTTGGAAAAGGGTCCTCTGGGACCGATCTACAAGGCTCAAGGCCAGTCGATAGAATACAAGTATACACTTATCTCAGCTATGCAAGGTGCAATTGCCAGTTCCGGGATTTATCTCTCGCGGTTCAAGCGTTCGAGAACGTGGCCGGGAGACGATAGCGGGTCATCCGAGCGCGTGCGTAAGTGTTGTGTAGCAAATTCGGACCTTCTGACGCAGAGTGCGGCGCTGCCGGGTGAATTCAGCGCGCCGGCACTCGAGAGCCTGGGCAGCTCCCATCGCAAAGAGGGAGCCGCAATTGGCAACCCGCTATTATTTCGACATCCGCAACGGCGAGGAACTCTATGCCGACAGGCAGGGTATCGAGCTGCGCGACGAGGAGACTGCCGCCCACGAAGCGATGCAGTCATTGCTCAGTATGGCGAAAGACAACCCGCCGCCCGACAAACACAGTCTGTTGGCGTTCGAGGTCCGCACCGACGAAGGGCCGCTGTTTCAGGTCAGCCTCAACCGGGGCATAACGCGGCGTTAGGTGCGGCGGCGCGCAACCGAACGTCAATTATTTGGTCGGCAAAGGCGCGCCGGTTCGATCACGTCTCGAGCATTTTCGGTTCTGGTTGAATCAGAACCGAAGCTCTGGATTCCTGTTTTGACGCGTTCTCTTCTCGCGAACCGGTATCCACTTCGCTCGAAAACGCTCTAGTGATCTGACAGGCTGCCGACGATCGATGCGCGGCGCGACAGTTCGATCCAGTTGCCGTCCGGATCGAGGATCATGGAAATCCGCGCGATCTCGCCGAGCGTCACCGGTGCGAGGCCTTCGCGCACGCCCTTGGCGCGCAGCCCGGCATGCACCGCGTCGATATCGGCGACTTGCAGCGTGATGTAGCGCCAGCCGCGCGCGCCTCGGACCGGATCGACGGTCGCGGCACGATCTTCGCTGAGCAGGATCAGGCTGTCACCGAGGCGAAACGCCGGACCGCCCGACCAGGACTGCTCGGCGAAGCCGAGAATGTCGCCGTAGAATCTGCGATGCGCGGCGAGGTCGCGCACGGCCACGGAAACGGCAATTTGGGTGATGCCGTCGTGTCCGGGCGCCACCAGGCAAACGCTGTTGCCGTCGGGATCGGCCATGCGCTGCGGCGCTCCAACGCCATCGCGCGCAACGATCAGCTCGCGATAGCCACTCGGCGCCGCATCCGGCAGCGGCTCGACATGATGGTTGAGCTTGATGACCGACCCATGCGCGTCGTGCCGGTATTGCTTCTGCCCGCGCCGGATCGGCAACACGTGGTCGAAGCGAACGCCGGCGTCCTGCTGCCAGAACCGCAGCATCGGCTCCAGATTGTTGGTGGAAAGGCCGACGTCGATCACGTTCTTTGCGAGTTGCATGTCCGGTCTCCCCAGCCGCCGTGCGCGCTCGCTGGACCGGCTCAGCCGGGAAAGCGATCGCCAAACATCGGCAGGCCGCTACGCGACTGTTCGCGCGTCGCCTCATCCTGGATGACGTCCCAGTGCTCGGCGAGCACGTCACCCTCCATGCGCACGATGTCGGCGACGACCCACGCCGTCGGCAGACCATGACCGCTGAACCGGCCGTGCAGAATGACGAAATCGCCGCTCGCCGCGCCGACATGGTTCTCATAGCGCAGCGTCGCGGGCAAGCCCTTGACGAGATCGAACAGCCCGTCCCGGCCGGGCGCAATGTGCGCACTGTGCTGGATGTAGCGCGGTGACCAGAGCCGCTCGGCGGCGGCGTAATCGCGCTTGTTGAACAGGGTATCGAACGCGTCCAGCACGAACTGGACGCGGCGGTCTTGGTTCGACGCGTTCATGGCTTCGTTCCCTTGACGATATCAGGGTTACTTGCGGACCAGCGGGATCTGCAGATTGGTCGGCCTGTTCTGCTCGGTATCGAAGCCGCGGCCGTCGACATTGCGCGCGCCCCAGAACAGCAGGTCGCTCCTGAGATAGACCAGGTCGTATTCCATGAAGTTGGTGCCTTCCTTCAGTGCGAACGGCGCGAAGGATTTGCCGAAGATGCTCTGCGGCGCATCGACCGCCCACGGCGCGTAGCCGGCAGCAGCGACCTTGTTGAGCACATCGGCAAAGCCCTGCGCCAGCGGCGTGACCTCGTAGGCCTCGTCGGCGACGAAATCGACCTTCTGCGCGCCCGGTGCGATCGGATGCGCGCCCTGCCACTGCATGTGCCCGACGATCCTGATCCGCGCCAGCGGCACCTTGCCGTACGGATCGGCCGAGTTGACCACCACGAGCTCGAACCGGTCGGAGGACTGATAGGTAAAAGCGCGCTTGAGATAGAACGGCTTGATCGAGCCGTCCGGATTCTTGCTCGGCCGGATCTCGGGCGCGATGCTTTCCCAGTTTCCGGCGAGTGCCTGCTTGATCGTTGCGACGTCCGTATCCATGGCGCTCGTCCTTGGTTGATTGCCGGGAGATTGCGCGGCGGCGCTGCCGGGCCCTGTCAGCACCAGCAGCGGCAACAGCAATGCTCCGAGGCTCATCCGCATGCGCAAGCTCCGGCCTGGCTTCGCGCGGGTCCTCTGCCTGCGAGGCAGAGCCTGCACTGGGAATACGCTTCGCTATAGAGGGCGCTGGCCGGCTTGAAAAAGACTTTGTAAGCTGGCCCCATGCCTGCGAGAGATGCCTGCGAGAGATGGCAACGCGATCTGGCAGGCCGCGATCGGGAGACTGCGATGGAGCTTCGGCATCTGCGCTATTTCGTTGCCGTGGCCGATGCAGGCAGCCTGACGGTTGCCGCCGAGCAGAAGCTCCACACCTCACAGCCTTCGCTCAGCCGGCAGATCCGCGATCTCGAGGAGGAGGTCGGCGTACAACTCCTGAATCGCGGCGCGCAGGGCATCGAGCTGACCGCCGCCGGCAAGGCGTTTCTCGACCATGCCCGCATGGCGCTGTTGCAAGCCGAGGCCGCCAAGGAAGCGGCGCTGCGCGCAGCCCAGCCGCCGAAGCCTGTCTTCTCGCTCGGCTTTCTGTCGGGCGCCGAAATCGATCTGCTGCCCGAGGTGACCCGCCTGTTGCGCGAGGAATTTCCCGGCATCGACATCCGCCTTTCGAGCGACTACTCGCCCTTGCTCGCCAAGGCCCTGATGCGGCGCAAGCTCGATGCGGCCTTCATGCGCGCCGACGAGAACATGGAGGATCTGGCGTACAAGCGCGTGCGCACCGATTCGCTGGTGTTCGTGTTTCCGAGCAGCCATCGGCTGGCGGCGCAGTCAGCCGTCGCACCGGAAGACATCGCAGGCGAGACCTTCTATCTGCCGTCCAAATCCGCGCCGGCGGTGCGCCGGGTCGTACTGGACTATTTCAGCCGCGCCGGCATCGATCCGAGGCCGGAGCACGAGGTGCACAATGTCGTGCACGCGATATCGATGATCACCTCGACGAATGGGGTGATGCTGCTGCCGGCCTACACGGCGCGCTATCTGCCCGACAGCATCACGACCCGGCCGGTGCACGGAGAGGCGCCGACGCTGGATCTCGTGATCGCCTATCACAAGGCCAACAAGTCCCCGATCCTGAAACTCCTGCTGTCGCGGGTCGGCCGGCTGGCCGCGGCGCCCGCCTGATCCCTTCAATCCAGTGAGGACCGTATGCCCGCAGGCCTCGTTCAGACCTTTCGCGCATTTGCTTACAATAACGCCTGGTCCAATCATCGCCTGCTCACGGCATGCGGCAGTCTCAGCCAGGCGGAGTTCGCCGCCGCGCGGACGGGATTCTTCCCGAGCCTGCAGGCGACGCTGAACCACATCCATGTCATCGATCTGTTCTACGTCGACGCGCTCGAAGGTGGCTGGCTCGGGCCGAAGGCGTGGGCGAACGAGGTGCCCTACCCGGCGGTCGCAGCGCTGCAAGTAGCGCAACGCGCGATCGACCAGCGCCTGATCGTTCACTGCGATGCGCTGACGCCTGAACGACTCGATGAGGTCGTCATGATCAATCGCGACACCTCGGTGCAGACCGAACGGCGCGACCGCCTGCTGATGCATCTGCTCCAGCACCAGATCCATCATCGCGGCCAGGCCCACGCGATGCTTTCCGAAACCACCGTCAAGCCGCCGCAGCTCGACGAATTCTTCGCCGCCGGCGAGGCGCCGCTCCGGGCGGCCGAGTTCAAGGACCTCAGCTGGAGCGAAGCCACGGTCTGGGGCGGCTGAACGCTCGGGTCCGCACGCGATCGGGCGGCGGTGCGGATCGGTTCCCGATCCGGAACAAGGTCTTGAATCCCGGCGCCTCCGCACTCACCTGTCGGTGAAACGTGGGGAACTCCAGACATGCCATTCGCCAATCACCGGGGTCAGCGCATTCATTACACCGTCGAAGGATCCGGGCCGCTGATCGTGTTACAGCACGGCCTGCTGCTCGACGCCGCGAGCTGGAAGCGATGCGGCGTGGTCGACGCGCTCGCCGATCGCTTCCTCGTCGTCTGCGTCGACTCGCTCGGACACGGCTTGAGCGACAAGCCCGCCGATCCCGAATTCTACGATCAGGAACAACGTGCCGGCGATATCGTCGCGGTGATCGATGATCTCGGCGAGGAGCGGGCGCATGTGGTCGGACATTCGATGGGCGGCTGGGTCGCGGTCGGCGTCGCCCGGTTCTTCCCGGCCCGGCTGGCGTCGCTGGCGATCGGCGGCTGGGACTTTCTCACCGGGCTGCCGCGCGGCAACGCCGGCCCGCTGACGTATGGCGCCTTCATGACGTTTGCGCGCCGTACCGCGCCGCAGCTCACGGGATGGGTGACGTCCGACCTCGAGGGCGGCGTGCGCGCCTGCTTCGACGCGCTCGGCCAGATCGACGGCGCAAGGGACGCCGTGCTTTCCTCGCGCGTGCCGGTGCTGCTCTGGAACGGACAGGATGACGCACCGCATGTGCCGATGCAGCGCTTTGCCGCGGAGAACGGCCTTGATGCGATGTCGGTCCCCGGCGATCATCTCGGCGCCCTGCTTCATCACGGCGTGGAGGTCGGCCGGGGCATCGGCTCGTTCGTCGGGCGCGACTGAGCGGAGCACGATGCAGGGTCACTTGCGACGGCGGCTTGCGCGGCCGGCGCCCCCGACATCGCAAATTCCGGTTAACTGCATTGCGCCGCTCTCATGCTCCCCACGGGGAAAAGCAGAGCAGAACACGGTGGAGCCCTTGGGGCTTGCACGGGATCATGTAGGATAGCGATCACGACCTCCACCGGCGACGCTGCCGGCCGACCCTCGGACCGTTTGCACTGGGACTGCTTGATGACCGCGCATGTCATAGTCACCGACGAAGCCGCCACACGCGTGATCCGGCTGCGCAGGCCCGAGAAGAAGAACGCGATCACCGAGGAGATGTTTCGCGCGATCAGCGATGCGATCGACAAGGCGCAGAACAATCCGAAGATCCGCTGCCTGATCATCACCGGCGGCTCCGGCGTGTTCACCGCGGGCAACGACATCGAGGACCTGCTCGCGCAGGGCACCTCGACCGGCGAGACGCCCCCCGCCTCCGACCTCGTCAAGTTCTTGTATTCACTGGCCCACAATGTGAAGCCGATCATCGCCGCCGTCGACGGCGTCGCGATGGGCATCGGCACCACGATGCTGTTTCACTGCGACTATGTGCTGGCAAGCAAGACCGCACTGTTCTCGACGCCGTTCTCCAATTTCGGCCTGGTGCCGGAGGGCGCCTCCAGCCTGCTGATGCCGCGGACGATGGGCCACCAGCGCGCCTTCGCGATGCTGGTGATGGGCCGCACCATGTCGGCCGACGACGCCCGCGTCGCCGGTTTCGTCAACACCGTGGTGGCGCCAGGCCATGCCGAGGTCGAGGCGCACAAGGTGGCGCGCGAGATCTGCGCGCTGCCGGCCGAGGCGGTGGCGATATCGCGACGGCTGATCCGGCTGCCGCCCGAGGACGTCACCCGCCGCATCGAGCAGGAGAACCACCTGTTCAGCGAGCGGATGCGCTCCAAGGAAGCGGTCGGCGCCTTCAAGGCCTTCATCGCGCGCACGAAGGATTGAAACGAAGCGTCGCAAAATTGTAGTGGCGTCGCGCCATGATCGTGTGTTCCATGATCATGCACGCCATGGACAGGTCATGAGACAGCCCCGCCTTACGCCCCTCGCCGCGCTCTGCGCACTCGGACTGGCCGCAGCAGGCCCCTGCCTGGCGCAGACCGCCGCGCCGGTGAGCCTGCGCATTCTCGCGATCAACGATTTCCACGGCTATCTGCGGCCGCCGCCGGGCGGCATCCGCATCACCGATCCCGCTGATGCGACCAAGAAGATCATGGTGCCCGCCGGCGGTGCCGAGCGATTGGCAACCGTCGTCAAGCAGCTGCGTGAAGGCCACAAGAACAACATCTTCGTCGCGGCCGGCGACCTGATCGGCGCCAGCCCGTTCTTGTCGGCGATGTTCCACGACGAGCCGACCATCGAGTCGCTCTCGATGATGGGGCTTGCGATCTCGTCGGTCGGCAACCACGAGTTCGACGAGGGCAAGGACGAGCTCCTGCGGATGCAGAATGGCGGCTGCCACCCGGTCGACAAATGCCAGGGGCCGCATCCCTTCCTGGGAGCCAAATTCCGCTATCTCGCCGCCTCCACGATCGACAAGGCCTCCGGCAAGCCGGTGTTTCCGCCCTACGAAATCAAGGAATTCGACGGCATTCCGGTGGCCTTCATCGGGCTGACACTGAAGAACACCCCGAACCTGGTGTCGCCGGCCGGCGTCGCCAGCCTCGAATTCCGCGACGAAGCCGAGACCGTCAATGCGCTGGTCCCCGAGCTGAAGGCGAAGGGCGTCGCGGCGATCGTGGTCCTGATCCACGAAGGCGGCTTTCCAACCGGCGACTATAATGAATGCCCTGGCATCTCGGGGCCGATCGTCGATATCGTCAAGAAGTTCGATCACGCGGTCGACGTCGTGATCTCCGGCCATACCCACCAGGCCTATGTCTGCGAGATCGACGGACGGCTCGTCACCTCAGGCGACAAATACGGCACCCTGGTCACCGCGATCGATCTTCAGCTCGATCCGAACAGCCATGACGTGATCAGCGCCAACGCCGACAACACCATCGTGAAGATCGGCGGCACCGCCAAGGACCCGGAGCAGAGCGCACTGCTCGAATCCTACGACCGCCTCGCCGCGCCGATCGCCAACCGCGCGGCCGGCTCGGTCACGGAAACGCTGTCGCGCACGCCCACTGAGACCGGCGAAAGCCCGCTCGGCGATATCGTCGCCGACGCGCAGCTGCGCGCGACCAGTGCTGAGCCGAATGGCGGCGCGGTGATCGCCTTCACCAATCCCGGCGGCGTGCGCACCGACATCGTCAAGCGCGAGGACGGCGCCGTCACCTATGCCGACATCTTCGCCAGCCAGCCGTTCCGCAACCAGCTCGTGACGATGACGCTGACCGGCAAGCAGCTCAAGGACGTGCTGGAGCAGCAATGGGCCGACCCGAAACGGCCGCGCGCCCTGCAGGTCTCGAAAGGCTTTGCCTATGCGTGGGATGCGAGCAAGGGCGACGGCGCGCGCATCATCGCCGCGCGGATGTCGCTCGACGGCAAGCCGATCGATCCCGCCGCGAGCTATCGCGTCACCGTGAACAATTATCTTGCCGAGGGCGGCGACGGCTTCACGGTGTTCAAGGAAGGAACGGCGCAGCAATTCGGCATCTACGACGTCGATGCGCTCTATGCCTATTTCAAGGCCAACAGTCCGGTCGGCCCAGCGGCCGGCAAGCGGATCGAGCGGATCAATTGAAGTGCGGGCATGGAACATCCGTGGGGCGGAGACAGGAGACAGGCCTTTCCGGCGAGCCGGTAACGGCCTAAATTAGACGTTCCTCGCACGCGCCCCCATTGCGCCGGGAATTTGCATGACACTGCTTCTGACGCACCCCGCCTGCCTCGACCACCTAACCCCACCCGGACATCCCGAACGCCCCGACCGGCTGCGCGCGGTTGCCGAGGTGCTCGGCGAGGACCGCTTCAAGGCGCTGGTGCGCGACCTTGCGCCGGAAGGCGACCTCGACACCGTGCTCCTTTGTCATGGCGAGCACTATGTCGGTGAGCTGCGCCACATCGCGCCGACCTCCGGCATGATCTATATCGACGGCGACACCTCGATGTCGCCGGGCACCTGGGAAGCCGTGATGCGCGGCGTCGGCGGCGCCGTGGCGGCGACCGATGCGGTGATGGAAGGCAAGCACCAGAACGCCTTCGTCGCGGTGCGCCCGCCCGGGCATCACGCCGAGAAATCGACGCCGATGGGCTTCTGCTTCTTCGACAATGTCGCGATCGCCGCGCGTCACGCGCAGCGCAAATACGGCATCAAGCGCGCCGCGATCATCGATTTCGACGTCCATCACGGCAACGGCACGCAGGATATCTTCTGGGCCGATCCGACCGTGATGTACTGCTCGACGCATCAGATGCCGCTGTTCCCCGGCACCGGCGCTTCCGGCGAACGCGGCGAGCACGACACCGTCGTCAACGCGCCGCTGGCGCCCGGCGACGGCGGCGCCAAATTCCGCTCCGCCTTCGAGAACCTGATCCTGCCGCAGCTCGAGAAATTCTCCCCCGAACTCGTCGTCATCTCGGCGGGCTTCGACGCGCATCACCGCGATCCGCTGGCCTCGATCAACCTGACCGGCGAGGATTTCGGCTGGGTCACGCGCAAGCTGATGGACCTCGCCGACAAGAGCGCCGGCGGCCGCGTCGTCTCCGTGCTGGAGGGCGGCTACGACCTCGAGGGCCTGAAAGAGTCGGTGGCATCTCACGTCACCGCATTGATGGGCGGATGAATCCCCGCCACAATACCCCCGCAAAATTTCGATTGATTCTGCGCCGGGGCAAGCATGGCCTGCGACAGGTCATGTTTGGACGACAAGATCCGATCACGGTCTGATTGGCGCACTGGGAACACATAATGGCCGAAAACACGCAAGCGGACGTCAAGAAGCTCTCCTTTGAACGCGCGATCGAGGAACTCGAATCGATCGTCAAGCGGCTCGAGGACGGCAAGGTCCCGCTTGAGGAATCGGTCGCGATCTATGAGCGCGGAGAGGCGCTGAAGCGGCGCTGCGAGGAATTGCTGCGCCAGGCGGAAGCCCGCGTCGACAAAATCACCACCGACGCCTCGGGCCAGCCGACCGGCACCGAACCGCTCGACGTGCAGTAGCGCCGATACGCCGCGATCATGCGACAAGATGTCCGCCTCGGCGGGCGATTGTTGCTGCCTATTTCCGGCAATCCATCACGCCGCGGGGTGACCGCGGCGACCGGCTGCGGCTGCAAATCCGGCCGATCCCGACCGGCCGGCTGCCGCTAAAATGGCCAAATTGGAACCCGCCTTTGGCCCCAGGCATTGAAAAGTCTAGATTTTTCAAGACCGCGCATAGGAACCCTGCGCCGCCTATCGGGTTGGCTTTGGTTACGGCTTTGGTGTAATGCTTCCAGTTCTATGGGCATTTGAGGGTGGCCGGCGGCCCGAATTTTTCGGGCGGCATGCACCTCAAATGGTTCGACAAAACTGAACCGGGACGGGTGAAGAGCGACCAAGGTGGTGCATATCACGTGGTCCAATCCGGAGTGAATCTAGGCTTACAACCAGGCAGGGCCTGCCGGGACGGCACCCAGTGTCTGGCATTCGCTGCGCGGTGAGCGCGCCAACCCTTCTCGCGTCGGGCCGTTCGTTCCGACAGGCAAAAATTGGAAATTCGCTGTGACCACATTTAGTAAAACGCCGCTTCTTGACACTATTCACACGCCGGATGACCTGCGCAAGCTGAAGGTCGAGCAGGTGCGGCAGGTTGCCGACGAGCTCCGCCAGGAAACCATCGACGCCGTGTCGGTGACCGGCGGCCATTTCGGCGCCGGCCTCGGCGTGGTCGAACTGACCACCGCCATCCACTACATCTTCGACACCCCGCGCGACCGCCTGATCTGGGACGTCGGCCACCAGGCCTACCCGCACAAGATCCTGACCGGTCGCCGCGACCGCATCCGCACCCTGCGCACCGGCGGCGGCCTCTCCGGCTTCACCAAGCGCACCGAGAGCGACTACGATCCGTTCGGCGCCGCGCACTCCTCGACCTCGATCTCGGCCGGCCTCGGCATGGCCGTGGCGCGCGACCTCTCCGGCGGCAAGAACAACGTTATCTCCGTGATCGGTGACGGCGCGATGTCGGCGGGCATGGCCTATGAGGCCATGAACAACGCCGGCGCGATGAACTCGCGTCTGATCGTGATCCTCAACGACAACGACATGTCGATCGCGCCGCCGGTCGGCGCGATGAGCGCCTACCTGTCCCGCCTCTATTCCGGCAAGACCTACCGTTCGCTGCGCGAGGCGGCCAAGCAGATCAACAAGCGCCTGCCGAAGATCCTCGCCAACCGCGCGAACCGCGTCGAGGAATATTCCCGCGGCTTCATGATGGACGGCGGCACGCTGTTCGAGGAGCTCGGCTTCTATTATGTCGGCCCGATCGACGGCCACAATCTCGACCATCTCCTGCCGGTGCTGAAGAACGTCCGCGACATGGAGACCGGACCGATCCTGGTTCACGTCGTGACCCAGAAAGGCAAGGGCTACGGTCCGGCAGAGGCTTCCGCCGACAAGTACCACGCCGTCGTCAAGTTCGACGTCGCGACCGGCACCCAGGCCAAGGCCAAGCCGAACGCGCCGGCCTACCAGAACGTGTTCGGCCAGAGCCTCGTCAAGGAAGCGCAGAAGGACGACAAGATCGTCGCCATCACCGCGGCGATGCCGTCGGGCACCGGCGTCGACATCTTCAACAAGGCGTTCCCGGACCGCACCTTCGACGTCGGCATCGCCGAGCAGCACGCGGTGACGTTCGCCGCCGGCCTCGCCACCGAAGGCTACAAGCCGTTCTGCGCGATCTATTCGACCTTCCTGCAGCGCGGCTATGACCAGGTGGTCCATGACGTCGCGATCCAGAGCCTTCCGGTCCGCTTCGCGATCGACCGCGCCGGCCTGGTTGGCGCCGACGGCGCGACCCATGCGGGTTCGTTCGACAACGCCTATCTCGGCTGCCTGCCGAACATGGTGATCATGGCCGCCTCCGACGAGGCGGAAATGGTCCACATGGTGGCGACGCAGGTTGCGATCAACGATCGTCCGAGCGCGCTGCGCTATCCGCGCGGCGAAGGCCGCGGCGTCGAAATGCCGGAAGTCGGCGTTCCCCTGCCGGTCGGCAAGGGCCGCATTGTCCGCGAGGGCAAGCAGGTCGCGCTGCTGTCGTTCGGCACCCGCCTCGCCGAGTGCGAGAAGGCCGCCGACGAGCTCGCTGCCCACGGCCTCTCCGCCACGATCGCCGACGCGCGCTTCTTGAAGCCGCTCGACGAGGAGATGATCATGAAGCTCGCCCGCGAGCACGAGATCCTGATCACCATCGAGGAAGGCTCGATCGGCGGCTTCGGCTCGCATGTCATGCAGTTCCTGTCCGACAACGCCATGCTGGACAGCGGCATGCTCAAGTTCCGCTCGATGATCCTGCCCGACGTGTTCCTCGACCACGACTCGCCGGCGGCGATGTATGCCCGCGCTGGTCTCGACGCCAAGAGCATCGTTGCCAAGGTCTTCGAGACCCTCGGCAAGGACTACAAGACCGAGACCGTCAAGCTCGCCTAGAGCCCTTATCCGTTCCGATCGAATCGGAACGGAGTTCTGGATTTTTGTTTTGACGCGTTTTCTTCACGCGAAGCCGGTACCCACTTCGCTTGAAAACGCTCGCATTGCTCGGGCGGCGCCCCAGGTGCCGGCAAGTCCATGAAAATCTATCTGGCAGGTCCTGACGTGTTCCTGCCGGATGCCGTGGAGATCGGCCGCCGCAAGGCGGAGGTGTGCGCCTATCATGGGCTGACCGGGCTCTATCCGCTCGACAACAACATCAATCCCACGACAGCCGGCGCCTCACTCACCATCTTCAAAAGCAACGAGGCGATGATGGAAACGGCCGACGCCGTCATCGCCAATTTGACGCCGTTTCGCGGCCCCAGTGCCGACGCAGGCACCGTCTACGAACTCGGCTACATGGCTGGACGCGGCAAGCTGTGCCTCGCCTATTCGAACGATCCCACGTCCTACGCCAATCGCGTGGCGCGGCTGCAGCAGGTTGTGCCGGCATCCGACGGACGCCTGATCGACGCGGAGGGGCTGACGGTGGAAGAGTTTGGCTTGCCGGACAATCTGATGATGATGCATGCGCTCGATCTGCACGGCAGTCCGCTGGTGACGCCGAGGGAGCCTGCGGCCGATCTCTGGCACGACCTCACCTCCTTCGAGACCTGCGTGCGGCTCGCCGCCGCGCAGCGCCGGCAGGCCGCCAAATGACCAAGCACGTGACCAAGGCAGGCGACAACGACAACGGCGCATCGGCCGGCAAGCGCATCGACGTGCTGCTGGTCGAGCGCGGCCTGTTCGAAAGCCGGGCCCGGGCGCGCGCCGCAATCGACGCCGGCCTCGTCACCGCCGACGGCAAGCCAATTGCAAAAGCATCCGAACTCGTCGCGCCCGGCGCCGAACTCACGGCCGAGCCGGCGCATCCCTATGTTTCGCGCGGCGGCGTCAAGCTCGCCGGCGCGCTCGAACACTATCCGGTCGACGTCGAGGGCCATGTCTGCCTCGATGTCGGCGCCTCGACCGGCGGCTTCACCGAAGTGCTGCTCGCCAATGGCGCGAGCCTCGTGTTCGCCATCGATGTCGGTCACGGCCAGCTGCATCCCTCGCTGCAGGGGCATCCGAAGATCGTCTCCATGGAAGAGACCGACATCAGGAATTTCGAGGGCAAACGCCTGCCGGCGCGGCCCGATATCGTCGTGATCGACGTCAGCTTCATCTCGCTGAAGCTGGTGCTGCCGGTGGCGCTGTCGCTGGCGGCGGCGCCGATGCATCTGTTGGCGCTGATCAAGCCGCAGTTCGAGGCGGCGCGCAAACACGCCAAGCGCGGCGTCATCCGCAACGCGATGGTGCACCAGGAGATCTGCGACGATATCGCCGCCTTTGCGGCCTCGCTCGGCTGCACCGATATTCAGGTGTTCCCGTCATCGATCACGGGCGGCGACGGCAATATCGAATTCTTCCTCGGCGCGCGCCGTGGCTGAACTTCTCACCATCGACCATGTCGGCCATCGCGGCGACGGCGTCGCGATCGACGGCGCGCAGTCGATCTTCGTGCCCACCACGCTGGCCGGCGAAACGGTCGAGGTCGAAGACGTCCCGGGCAATCATCCCGACCGGCGGCGTCTGGTGCGGGTGATGCAGGAAAGCCCCGAGCGGATCGCGCCGTTCTGCCCGCATTTCGGCGTCTGCGGCGGTTGCGCGATCCAGCACTGGAATGACGCGCCCTACCATGCCTGGAAACGCAACATCGTGATCGAGACGCTGGCGCAGGCAAGGATCGCCGCCGAAGTCGCGCCGCTGCTCGACGCCCATGGCGCGGGCCGCCGCCGCATCACGCTGCACGGACGCATGGGGACCCATGAGGTGCTCAAGGTCGGCTTCGCCGCGGCCGGTTCGCACGACATCATCCCGGTCGACCGCTGTCCAATCCTCGATCCGGCGCTCGACGGCGCGCTCGAGGCGGCCTGGGCCACAGCCGAGCCGCTGATCTCGATCGGCAAGCCGCTCGACATCCAGGTGACCGCGACCCTCAATGGTCTCGACATCGACGTGCGCGGCTCCGGCGCGCTGCCGACCAGCCTGATCACCACTCTGTCGCGGGTCGCGGAGAAACACCGGCTGGCGCGGCTGACCCGGCATGGCGAGCTGGTGCTGCAGCGCGGCTCTCCCGAGGTTGCGATCGGAAAGGTGAAGGTCGTGCTGCCGCCGGGCTCGTTCCTGCAGGCGACCGTCAAGGGCGAGGAGACCCTTGCCGCGCTGGTTCGCGAGCATTGCGGGCGCGCCAAGCACATCGCCGATCTGTTTTGCGGCGTCGGCCCGTTTGCGCTCCGCCTCGCCGAGAAGGCGCGGGTCACGGCCTTCGACAGCGACGCCGGCGCGATCACGGCACTGCAAAAGGCTGCGCAATCGACGCCGGGGCTGAAGCCGCTCAAGGCCGAAGTGCGAGACCTGTTCCGCCGCCCGCTGATGCCGCAGGAATTGCGCGACTACGACGCCGTCGTGTTCGATCCGCCCCGACAAGGCGCGCAGGCGCTGGTTACCCAGCTTGCGGCGAGCAAGGTGCCGGCGATCGTCGCGGTGTCCTGCAACGCCGCGACGTTTGCGCGCGATGCAAAAATCCTGATCGACGGCGGCTACAAGATATCAGCCGTCACCCCGGTCGATCAGTTCCGCCACACGGCGCATGTCGAGCTGGTGGCGCGCTTCGCACGCTGAAACATCGCGGCGACTATCGCAGCAGGCGGCGGTCTCGCTATAATCCGGGTCGCATGTCCCATGATCCGCTGCTCGCGCGCATCATTCCCGTCCTTGCCGGCGTGCCGGGCGTCGCCGCCATCGTGCTCGGCGGCTCGCGGGCGCGCGGCACGGCGCATGGGGCCTCCGACACCGATCTCGGCCTCTACTACCGGGACAGCGCCGCGCTGGATATCGATCGACTGCGAGCGGCGGCGACGGAACTGGTCGACGATCCCACAGCCGACCATGTGACGCCGGTCGGCGAATGGGGTCCGTGGATCGTCGGCGGGGCCTGGCTTGCGATCGGCGGCCACAAGGTCGACCTGCTCTACCGCAGCATCGACCAGGTCGCTGATGTCATCGACGCTTGCCGCAACGGCGAGATCAGCATGCACTACCAGCCGGGTCATCCGCACGGCTTCTGCTCGGCGATCTGGATGGGCGAGGTGGCGCTGTGCCGGGTCCTGCATGATCCCGATCGCCTCGTCGCGGCATTGAAGGCGAGGACTGCGCCCTACCCGCCCGCCCTGCGCGATGCGCTGGTGCGGCGCTTTCAATGGGAGATCCTGTTCGCGATCGAGAATGCCGAGCTTGCGCTGCCGCGCGGCGACAGCACGCATTTCGCCGGCTGCGCCTATCGCGCTCTGGCGTGTGTCGCGCAGGTGCTGTTTGCACTGAACGGACAGTATTTGATCAACGAAAAGGGCGCGCTGGCGCAGGCGGCAAATTTTCGGGTGACAATTCGTGGCCTCGCCGGGCGCGTTGCCGAGGTGTGGCGGCAGATCGGAGCCGGGCAGCATGCGGCCGCTTTGCAGACGCTCCGCGAAGTCGAGAGCGACATTCGAGCGGTTTGTACGGTCGGTTAGCGAACAACCGTAGGACGGGTAGTGCGCGATCGCTACCGCCCCCAGCGATCCTGCCAGATCTTCTCGCCGATCGTGCAACTGACCCGCGGCTCCTTGTCGGCGGTCCGCACGATCGGGCGCTCGGGGGTGCGGCCGGCGACCTCGAGCAGCAGCTTGGTGCGGATCGCTTCCTTGAACTTCTCGCGATCCTTGATCGACACCACGAACGAGCCGGGCCCGCCGATCACGCAGTCCTCGTAGTAGTAGTCGAGATTTTCGATATCCATCGTCGAGTAGGACGGCTCCTTCACCATGATCGGCAGGCCGTTGATGACGATGCCCTTGTCGAGCGCCGCATCGCGCGCGGGCGTGATCGGCGTGCCGTTGTTGTTGGGACCGTCGCCGGAAATATCGATCACGCGGCGCAGGCCGCGATGCGGATTCTCGTCGAACATCGGGATCGCGAAATAGATCGCGCCCGAGATCGAGGTGCGCGAGGCGCGGCGCACCGGCGTCTTCATGATCTCGGCGGAGACCGCATCGGCGGATTCGGGGCCGTCGATCACCCGCCAGGGAATGATGACCTTCTGGTCGTTGGAGGCGGCCCATTCGAAATAGGTGACCGAGATCTTGCCGTTGGGGCCGGCCTTCAGCGCCTGCAGGAATTCCTTGGAAACGATCGCCTGCGCATAGCCCTCGCGTTGGATCGCAAGCTCGTCCATGTCCATCGAATAGGAGACGTCGACCGCGATGATCAACTCGATGTCGACGCTCGGCGTGGATTCCTTTTCGGCCAGCCGGCCTGTCTGTGTTCCCGGGCCGGGCGCGGCAACACCGGCCACATCGCCGCTGGCCAACATGCCCGCGACAAGCACCGCTCCGATCGAGACATACCAGCGCATTGCGGCCCTCCCGTCGTGTCCTCTCATCGTGACACGCAAATCAGGCGCCGAAAAGCGCAGATATCATCTGTCCTTCACATTCAAGTTAGACGCCTGCAAGTTAGACGCCTGCAAGTTGGACGCTTGCAGGTTGGACATCGCTTGCCGCGAATGCGGCAACACGCGCCGTGCCGTTGCCGCAATGACGCCGTGCAAATCGAACGGTTCCAACATGTGCCGGAAGACGGTATTCTTACGGAGCAATCGCGAGGGAGTGCGATGCCCGATACCGTCGTCAAACCGAAAACCAGCACCAAGACCCAGGTCGAGCGGCCACGCCTGCACAAGGTGATCCTGGTCAACGACGACTACACGCCGCGCGAATTCGTCGTCACCGTGCTGAAGGGTGAATTCCGCATGACCGACGACCAGGCCTACAAGGTGATGCTGACCGCGCATCAGCGCGGCGTCTGCGTGGTCGCGGTCTTCACCAGGGATGTCGCCGAGACCAAGGCGACGCGTGCCACCGACGCCGGCCGCGCCAAGGGCTATCCGCTGCTGTTCACCACCGAGCCGGAGGAGTAGCGCGCCAGCGCCAGATTGCCGCAGGCCTTGCCGCTAATTTTATCGATCGCGGCCACTGCCGCTTTAGGTATCGCATGGCACGAACGCGGCATGACCGTCGCGCTGCGCCACCAACTTTCACTGCGGAAGACTCGCCCGGAAACCTCGTTCGGGCCATTTCGCCCCTTGCCAGCCCTGCCCTGGCTCATCATGGCGACGGCGCTGCGGATCGTCGGTTACGGCAACGTCGGCCTGATGCTGCCCGCGCTGGTGCTGGCCGACGTTTGCGTGCTGCTCGCCTTCTTCGCGACGGCGCGGGACTCGATCCAGGCCGCCGGAGGCCGATCATCGCTCGGCGAATTGACGTTGGCCGAGCAGACCGGACTGTCCCTGTCGATCCTGTGGCGGATCGCACTCGTGATGATCGTGGCGACACTCGGGACCGCCGCGATCGGCTTCACGTCGTTTGCACCGCACCTGATGTGGGGCCTCGACGGCATGGCGTTCGATCAGGGTACCCATCTCGGCCGGTTCTGGAGCGCGGCGATCGCGGCGCTGGTGCTTCTGATCATCGTCAATGCGGAAGGTAATGCCGGTCGCGTTGCGCTGTTTGCCGCTGTCAAGCAGCTTGGGCGGCACGGGCTCTGGCTTGCGGCCGCGGTGCTTGTACTTGGCGCGATCAACGTTGCGCTCGGCTACGGGCAAGAGCTTGTTCGCACTGCCATCTGGCAGTTCTGGCAGACCTCAACGGCGAGCCAGCCCTTCAAGAGCCTGGTCTACGTCATCTTCATTTTCGGCTTCGCGATGCTGCGGCTGTGGATCACATTGTCGGTTCTGACCTTCGGCCTGAAGCAGTCTTACGCGCGCGGCTAGCCACGTTGCGCCGCCGCTAGCCAGCAGCAGCAATCGGCGCCTCGTCGAACAGGCCGTAGACCCGTTCGGCCTTGGCAAATCCCGCGATCGGAAACTCGCCGAGATCGCTCCAGCCGCCGTCGTGAATGCCGGCGAAGCGCTCGGAGGCCACGACGGTACGGCCGAGACGACCGGCGATCTTCTCCAGCCGCGCTGCGAGATTGACCGCCGGACCGATGCAGGTGAAGTCGAGCCGGTTGCCGCCGCCGATATTGCCGTAGAGCACGCGCCCGAGATGCAGCGCGACGCCGAAGCGGAAGCGCTCGACGGCGTCGCCATTGGGGAATTGCAGCGCCTCGACCCCGGCGCGGGATTCGCGCGCGGCCTCCAGCACCCGCGAGCACACCTGCGCCTCGTCGCCGAGATATTCGTCGACCGGGAACACCGCGAGCAGACCGTCGCCCATGAATTTCAGCACCTCGCCGCCATGGTCGCGGATCGCGGTGACCTGGCAATCGAAGTAGAGGTTGAGGATCTCCACGACGGTCTCGGCCGGCAAGCGGTCCGACAGCGCAGTGAAGCCGCGCAGGTCCGACAGCCAGATAGCCGCATCCATGGTGTCGGCGCTACCGCGCCTGATCTGGCCGCCCAGGATGCGCTCACCGGCGCGGTTGCCGACATAGGTGTCGAGCAATAGTGTCGCCGTGCGGCGCAGCGTCACGATCTCGATGTAGCGCGCCAGCGGCACCGTGATCGACCGGATCGCATCGAGCTGCTCGTCGGTGAAGCCGCCCGGCTGCCTGGTGGTCCAGCTCGAGGCATTGGCGAAGCCGTCGGTATAGATCAGCGGCACCGCGATATAGTCGGTGACGCCTTCCGCCTGTAGATCCACGACGATTGGAAAGCGCATGCTGGCGGGGTCGTCGAGCCGCGCACGCACTTCAACCCCCTGTTTGAAGACGATCGACAGCGGGCTGACGGCAAATTCGGGGGCATCCAGAATGTTGTGGTCGACGCTGCCGGTTTCGACTTCGGCGCCCGGCTTCCAGAAGAAATGACGGCCGTAGATCTCGGGATGCAGCGTGCGCACGAAGACGCCGACGCGCCACAGCGGCAGCCCGGCCCGCACCAGGCGTTCGCAGCATTCCGCCATCATCTGCGGCGGGGTCGGCGCCGATCGCGCGCCGCCGATCATCCATTCGATGATGTCCCGAAGCTCCGACGCGTTCATGGCATTCCCCAGGCGAGCACCCGATCCGGTGACCACCAGTATATAGGGGATCAGCGCCCGGTCTGCCCGCGGTCGCGCAGAAAATGGTCGGCCAGCACGCAGGCCATCATGGCCTCCCCCACCGGCACCGCGCGGATGCCGACGCAGGGGTCGTGGCGGCCCTTGGTCAGGATGTCGGTATCGGCGCCCTTGCGGTCCACGGTCCGGCGCGTGGTCAGGATCGAGGAGGTCGGCTTGACCGCAAAGCGCACCACCACCGGCTGGCCGGTCGAGATGCCGCCGAGCACACCGCCGGCATGGTTGGACAGGAAACGCGTTCCGTTGTTGCCGGTCCGCATCTCGTCGGCGTTCTCCTCGCCGGTGAGCTCGGCGGCGCCGAAGCCGGCGCCGATCTCGACGCCCTTGACGGCGTTGATGCTCATCATCGCCGAAGCCAGATCACTATCGAGTTTTGCGTAGATCGGCGCGCCGAGCCCCGCCGGCACGCCCTCGGCGATGACCTCGATGACGGCGCCGATCGAGGAGCCGCTCTTCCTGATGCCGTCGAGATAGCTTTCGAAGAACGCCGCCTTGTCCTTGTCGGGACAGAAGAACGGGTTGTTGGCGATCTCGTCCCAGTCCCACTTCTCGCGGTCGATCTTGTGCGGGCCCATCTGCACCAGCGCGCCGCGCACCTTCACCTCGGGCAGGACTTTGCGCGCGATCGCACCGGCCGCGACGCGGGTCGCGGTCTCGCGCGCGGAGGAACGCCCGCCTCCGCGATAGTCGCGCAGGCCGTATTTCGCCTCATAGGTGAAGTCGGCATGGCCGGGGCGGAACTTGTCCTTGATCTCGGAATAATCCTTCGAGCGCTGGTCGGTGTTCTCGATCAACAGCGCGATCGGCGTGCCGGTCGTGACCTGCACGCCGCTTTCCGGATGCGCCATCACACCGGACAGGATCTTCACCGCGTCCGGCTCCTGGCGCTGGGTGGTGAAGCGCGACTGGCCGGGCCTGCGGCGGTCGAGGTCGTGCTGGATCTCCTCCACCGTCAGAGGGATCATCGGCGGACAGCCGTCCACCACGCAGCCGATCGCGACCCCATGGCTCTCGCCGAAGGTCGTGACGCGGAACATATGGCCGAAAGTATTGAAGGACATGGCGTGTCGTAACGCGCAGGGTCGGCAGCGTCAAACGGGTTTCATGACCCCCAAGGACGTGGCTGACCGGGCGTCCTTAGCTATACTTCTGCAGGCCCGCCGCGCTGAACACGTAGACCGCCCCCTGCTCGATCGTGAGGTCGGCGGCCGAGGCCGGGGTCTCGAAGCCGAGCGCCACCATCAGCGCCCGCGCCGTGCCGCCATGGGCGACGGCGACCGTGTCCGACATCACCGAGCGGTACCACTCGGTCATCCGCGCCTGCACGTCGACATAGCTCTCGCCGCCCTCCGGCGCGACCTGCCACTTCTCGGCGAGGCGGCGGGCATAGACGGCGGGGTCGGCGGCCTGCGCCTGTGCCAGCGTCGAGCCTTCCCACGTCCCGTAGCCGATCTCGCGCAGCCGCGCGTCGAGGGCATAGTCGCCCGGCGGCAGGGCAAGCTCGGTGCGCACCAGCTCCATGGTCGCGCGCGCCCGGAGCAGCGGACTTGCGACGAACGGCAGCGTCGTCTTGTCACGGCCGTCGCGCGCCAGGAGATCGGCGAGGATGCGGCCGGCATGTGCCGCCTGGGCGCGGCCGCGCTCGTTGAGAGCGATATCCTGCACGCCCTGAAGCCGGCCTTCGGCATTCCATGAGGTCTCGCCGTGGCGGATGTAGTAGATCGTTGGCACCGGCATTCACTTCGAACTTTTCCGGCCCGGAGGTACACCAGCAGTTTGGCCGGCGACAAGCCCAAATCGGCCGCAGCCGAGGCGCTATGCGCGCAGGTCGGCACGACCGGAATAGCCACGCCGTTAGGGTGTTATGTTGAGCAAGGCGGCTATCGCCGAGACCATCGAAGACTGGGATGCATGAGCGCGTTTCGTCAAAGTGTCGAAGCCATGATTCCAGCGCTCCGCCGCTATGCGCGCGCGCTGGTGCGTGACTCGGATATCGCCGATGATTTGGTGCAGGACACGCTGGTGCGCGCGCTGCGCTCGGAGCGGCTGTTTCTCGGCGGCGACGTCAGGAGCTGGCTCTACACGATCCTGACCAATCTGAACAAGAACCGAAGGCGCTCGCTGGCGCGGCGGCCGGCCTTCATGCCGCTGCTCGACAACAATGCCGACGCCAGCGGCACCGAGGCCGAGGGACGCGACATCGAGCGCGCGCTGTCGACGCTGGTCGAGGAGCAACGCTCGGTGCTGCTGCTCGTAATGCTGGAGGGCATGAGCTACCGGGAGGTCGCCGACATCCAGGGCGTACCGATCGGCACGGTGATGTCCCGCCTCGCCCGCGCGCGCGCCCATGTGCGGGCCTCGATCGAGGGCCAGCGCCCAACGCTGAGGCGGGTGAAATGATAATGTGCGCGATGACAGGCGTTATGGATGAACGTTTTTCGAACAAGATTTGGCAGAGACGATTGATATGACCGACCCGAACATCCCCGTCACCGAAGACGAGCTGCACGCCTACGTCGACAACGAGCTGCCGGCCGAACGCCGCGGCGATGTCGAGGCGTGGCTTGCTGCGCATCCCGACGATGCGGCGCGGGTGCAGTCATGGCGCGCGATGGCCGAGACGCTGCATGCGCGCTACGACACGGTGCTGGACGAGGCGGTGCCGAAGCGGCTCGAGCTCGAGCGGCTGGTGCGCCAGCCGCGCCGCTGGGTCTATGGCGCGGTGGCGGCGACGCTGATGGCCTTCATCGCCGGCGGCGGCGTCGGCTGGATCGCGCGCGGCGCCTCGGCGACGCCGTCGACCTTCCAGAGCTTCACGCTCGATGCGCTGGATGCGCACCGGCTCTACGTGGTCGAGGTCCGCCATCCGGTCGAGGTGCCCGGCAGCGAGCGCGACCATCTGCAGCAATGGCTGACCAAGCGCTGCGGCTGGGACGTCCGCGCGCCCGACCTCACCGGGCTGAAGCTGGTCGGCGGCCGCCTGCTGCCGGGGCCGAGCGGGCCGGCGTCGTTCCTGATGTATGAGAGCACGTCCGGCGAGCGCTTCACGGTCTACACCGCCAAGGCGAAAACCGAGGCGACCCAGATGCGCTATGCCGTGCAGGGCAGCGACGGCGCGCTGTTCTGGGCCGATCGTGGCGTCGCCTATGTCGTCAGCGGCGGCACCGACCGCACGCGCCTGACCCAGGTCGCGCAGGCCGTCTACGACCAGATGGAGAAGAACGGCGGCTGATCTCCCGTAAATTTACGGGAGACCAGCCGCGGACATTGTGCCGTTTCGAGTAAGTGAATCCAGCCTCACTCAGCGTCCCAATTCCGACATTGAAAATTTCGATTCGCGTCATGGACGCGTCTCATTGTCGTACCGGATGCTCACGCGAAGATGATCTGCGCCCGATCCGCCGATCGGCGCACGCGGCCTCGATTGGGGTTTTGTGTACCGCGCTGGTCCCCCTCTCGAGGCCGCACTCTTTTTCCGTGTCCGATCTGCACGCCGCAGATTGAGACTTCGGACGGCCGGTCATCCTTTGACGCCCTCACAACGACTGCGTCTACCCCGATAGAGTCCGGGGTAGTGCAGTTTCGCGTCTCTTGCGTCTTTTGGAGCGCGCTCCCGGCGGTCAGCCGAGATCGCTGCGCGGATTGTAGGGATTTCGCTCCCGCCACGTCTGCATCAATGCCTCAAGCTCGGCATCGTTCCCGTCGGGAAGGATGATGCGGGTCGTGACGTAGAGGTCGCCGACAGCGCCCGCCTTCGACAGCCCCTTGCCCTTGAGGCGGAAGGTACGGCCGCTGGAGGTGTTCTTCGGGATCGACAGTTCGACCGCGCTGCCGAGCGTCGGCACGCGGACCTTGCCGCCCAGCACCGCCTCGTAGAGGGTCACAGGCAGATCGATCCGGAGATCGTTGCCGTCGACCTTGAAGAACGGATGCGGCGCGATCGAGATCGTGATCAGGAGGTCGCCGGGCGGGTGGCCTTGCGCGGTGTCGCCCTGCCCCTTCAGCCGGATCTGCTGGCCTGCGGTGACGCCGGGCGGAATCTTGACGTTGAGCTCACGGCCGGTCGGCAGGCGGACGCGCTTGTCGCCGCCCCCAGCCGCTTCCTCCAGCGACACCGTCATGGCGACCGAAAGATCGAGGTCGACGCCGACCCCGCCGCCTTCGAATTCAAACGGGCTGCCCCGCCCTCCGCGCGCGCCACCGCCGCCACGCGCGGCGTTGCCGAACATGCTGTTGAGGATGTCCTCGAAGCTGCCACCGCCCACGCCGCCGCCAGGGCCGGGGCCGCTGCGGAAACTGTACTCGAAGCCGCCGGGACCGGCACGGCCGCCGGCGCCGCCGCCAGGGAAGCCCTGGAAGCGCGGCTTGCCGTCGGCATCGATCTCGCCGCGGTCGAACTGCTTGCGCTTGTCCTCGTCGCCGACGATCTCGTTGGCCGTATTGATCTCCGCAAAGCGGGCGGCCGCCTTCGGGTCGTTCTTGTTGTTGTCAGGGTGATGCTTCTTGGCGAGCTTGCGATAGGCGCTCTTGATCGTCGCAGCGCTGGCGCTCCGCTGCACCCCCAAGACCTCATAGGGGTCGCGCATCCGTCACGTCTCCTTCACGGGAAAATCAGTTTTGGCCGGGAACCCATCCGGGGCCCACTTTGCCTTCATGTGGGGGCTCAGTGGCATTTTTGCAACTAGCTTGGCGCCGGCATCGGCCGGAACTTTCAGGACCTGCTCCAAGGCTTCAGGCTATGGATTTGCCAGCGGCCTTGTCCAGACTTGCAAGCGGCGCCCTGCAGCCAAGTCTCGGTGGCTCCATTGACATAGCTGGCGAGAAAATCGCGGCACGTCTTGCCGTCGTCGCCCGAATAGGCCTGGGCCAGCGGCGTCACCGAGCCGCGCGCGCCGGTCTGGGGATTTTCCCAGGGCTGGCTGGAATCCTTGTCGCCCTTGGTCAGTACGTCGGAGGCGGCGTTGCGGGCGAAGGCGAGATCGCTGTCGGTCGGCATCACAGCGCTGACCCGGGTCGGGCTGATCGAGCCCGTCACATCCTTGTCGTCCATCTTGGCGAAAGCATCGGTGCGCGACAGGCTGCAGCCGCTTGCGCCGACGCCGATCAGGATCAAGGTCACCACCGCGCCCGCGGGGTGGATCGCCGATAGGCCAACGCGCCCCCATGCCCTATATAGGGCTAGAAACGCGCTCTCGGACGCGGGCGAATGCAAATCGGGACTCCTGACATGACCGACACGACCTCCATCAAACACCCGACACCGTTAACATCGGGTGATTTCACCGCGGCGGAGGAGCCGTTCGCCCTGTTCGGCGAATGGTTTGCGGAAGCGGTCAAGTCCGAGCCGAACGATCCGAACGCGATGGCACTTGCAACTGTCGATGCCGACGGGCTGCCCGACGTGCGGATGGTGCTGATGAAGGGCTTCGATGCCGACGGCTTCGTGTTCTACAGCCACATTGCCAGCGCCAAGGGCCGCGAATTGGCCGCAAACCCTAAGGCCGCTTTACTGTTTCACTGGAAATCGCTGCGCCGCCAGGTGCGCATCCGAGGGGCGGTGACGCCGGTGACGGACGCCGAGGCCGACGCCTATTTCGCCACCCGCCCGAAGCAGGCGCAGATCGGCGCCTGGGCCAGCAAGCAATCGCAGCCGCTGGAGAGCCGCTTCGCCTTCGAGCAGGCGATCGCCAAGGCCGGCGCGAAATACGTCATCGGCGAGGTGCCGCGTCCGCCGGGCTGGAGCGGCTGGCGGATCACGCCACAGCGCTTCGAGTTCTGGCACGACCGCCCGTACCGCCTGCACGACCGCATCGAATTCCGCCGCGATGGCGGCAGCGCATGGTCGAAGGTGCGGCTCTATCCGTGACAACGACAGCTTAAAAGACGCCAACCTGAAAGACACCATGTCCCCACCTTCCAACGCGCCGCGCCGTACCCTGCTTCTCACCGGTGCCAGCCGCGGCATCGGTCACGCCACCGCGATCCGGTTTGCTTCCGCCGGCTGGCGCGTCATCACCTGCTCGCGCCATGCATTTCCTGAGGTCTGCCCCTGGGGCGCCGGACCGGAAGATCACATCGAGGTCGATTTCGGCGATCATGACGACACGGTTCGCGCGATCAGCGAGATCCGCAAACGCTTGGTGAACGACGAGTTGCACGCGCTGGTCAACAATGCCGCGATCTCGCCGAAGGGTGCGGGTGGCGAGCGGCTCGGGACCATGGACACCGATATCGAGACATGGCTGCACGTGTTCCGCGTCAATTTCTTCGCGCCCATCATGCTGGCCCGTGGACTAATTGATGAACTCAAGCACGCCAGGGGCGCTGTGGTGAACGTCACCTCGATCGCCGGCTCGCGCGTGCATCCATTCGCCGGCGTTGCCTATGCCACCTCGAAAGCCGCGCTGGCATCGCTGACGCGAGAAATGGCATCCGACTTCGGCCGCGTCGGCGTCCGCGTCAATTCGATCGCACCGGGCGAGATCGACACCTCGATCCTGTCGCCGGGCACCGAGAAGATCGTCGATCAGCAAATCCCGATGCATCGCCTCGGCACCCCGGACGAGGTCGCCAAGATCATCTACGTGCTGTGCACGGAAACCAGCTCCTACGTCAACGGCGCCGAGATCCACATCAACGGTGGCCAGCACGTCTGAGCTTTGGATGAGTTGTCGTTTCGGGGAAGGAAGAGAGAGATACGAGGCGATCCCGGCCGCCGCCGCGGCCGTCACGCTAGGATTGCTTCGATTGCAGGCGTAACGACGCAGACGAGGCTTCTGCCTCCAAAAGGCCTCAGCCTCTAGTCCGCATAAAACCGGCGAGACTTCTTCTCAAGCGGCTGCAGCGCGACGTCATTCAACGCGCTGGAGCATTCGTCTTCGTCCTCGCCATCAAGCAACGCAGCGCCACAGTAACGGCAAAGTCTCGGCGAGATCGCCTGCACCTTGCCTGCTGCGCGGTCGTGTTGATAGCGCGCAAAGTCGATGACGTTACGCCGTGGCGTTATGATCTTCTCAACCATTGCTGTCCTCCGGCTTCGAGGCAGGCGTTATCGCAGACAAGTTTCGCCCAAACGTTCAGCGCAACACTCAAATTTTAGCAGAGGAAATAAGGCAGAAAACGCGTCCCAAAACGCGACGTTTGGAACCAGTGCTACAGCCACTTTTTCCACTTGAAGATCCAGTACGGCACGATCGCCGCGATCAGCATCAGCACCAGTGCATACGGATAGCCGTGCGCCCATTCGAGTTCCGGCATGATCTTGAAATTCATGCCGTAGACCGAGGCAATCAGCGTCGGCGGCATCAGCACCACCGCCATCACCGAGAACAGCTTGATGATGTTGTTCTGTTCCAGATTGACCACGCCGAGCATGGCGTCGAGCACGAAGGTGATCTTGTTGGAGAGATAGGAAGCGTGGTCGGTCAGTGAGGCCACGTCACGCTGCATGGTCTTGAGCTGCTCGCGCATGTCCTTGGACCATTTCACGCCTTCCACGATCGCCGAAAGGAACGTGACGAGGCGGCCGATCGAGACCAGGCTTTCGCGGACCTTGGAGGTCAGGTCGCCCTTGCGGCCGATCGCGATCAGGATCTGCGAATATTGCTTGGCGTGGCCGTGGCGCGCGCTCTCCGGCTCGAAGATGTCGTGGGAGACCTGGTCGATGTCGGCCCCGCAGCGCTCCAGAATGTCGGCGCAGCGGTCGATCACCGCATCCAGCAGTTCCATCAGCACCTGCTCGCCGGTGATGCTGGGGGCACAGGCCCGGGCCAGCTTGTTCTCGACCAGCGCGAACGGCTTGGGCAGGTCGTAGCGCACCGTGACCAGCCGATGGCCGGTCAGGATGAAGGTGACCGCCGTGGTGCGCGGCATGTCCGTGTCAGACTGGCACATCAGCGTCGCGGTCATGTAGCGCGCGCTGTTCTCGATATAGAGCCGGCTGGAGATCTCGATCTCCTGCATGTCTTCCCGGGTCGGAACCGCGATCCCTGCGAGCTTCTCGACCGCCCGGTCCTCTTCGACGGTCGGGTTCACCAGGTCGACCCAGACCGCGCCCTCCGGCAGCGCGCCGAGTTCGGTGACGGCGGCCTTCTTGAGGGAGAAATCGGAGGGAACGAACACCGACAGCATCACGAACTCCACGAAACAAGGCTGGCAGGACCCGTCGACTTAGCGCGATTCTGGCTGGCGCTTCATGACCGGGCGATTAACCGGACATCCACCTTTGTGGCGGCCAGGCGGCGGTGAATGTGACGTTGAAGCGGCTTCGATTGGACAACCGTTGCCTGTTTGCACAAAAACTGGCCCCACACCAGAAGACTTGCGGCAAAAAAGCCACAGACGACGTCTCGCGATGCGGGAAAGGCATCTAAACTCTGGGAAAAAAGGCACGTTTCAGCAATACTGCCCTTCATGGAATCGTGGCGTTTGGGGCGTAATCGTGGCGCTTTGAGACGCGGATTTTCGATTGGAATGTAATCATGTCGTCGTTCAAAGTTACCTTTGGGATCTTGGCCGCGGGCCTGATGTTGTCGGGCTGCATGCAGGCCACGACCTATGAGGCAACCAACACCGCCGCCTTCAAGCCGCGTGACAAGGAACTGCTGGCCAAGACCACCTACGTCAAGACGCCGGTGGCCGAACCGTTCCGCCGCGCCATCGTCGAGTATCACCGCAAGGAAGCCGCCGGCTCGATCGTGGTCGATTCCGACAACCATTACCTCTACTACGTGCTGAACGACGGCAAGGCGATCCGCTACGGCATCACAGTCGGCGAAGAAGCCATGGCCTGGTCGGGCATTGCCAAGGTCGGCAGCATGACCGAATGGCCGGCCTGGCATCCCACCCCGGGCGAAATCTCGCGCCTCGGTGTTCCGACCTTCGTGGCACCTGGCCCGGACAATCCGATGGGCTCGCGCGCGATGTATCTCTACTCGGGCGGCAAGGACACGCTGTTCCGCATCCACGGCACCAACCAGCCGGAATACATCGGCTCGTCGATCTCCTCGGGCTGCATCCGCATGACCAACGAGGACGTCATCGACCTCTACAACCGCGTCAAGCTCGGCACCATCGTTGTGGTGCTGGAGCCGAAGCACGGCGACTCGCCCTACAAGCCGCAGATGGCGCTGCAGGGCGGCGGCAACGTCCCCTACTGATCAGGTCACGACTGATCACATCGCTATCGCGATCAAAGGCGCCGGCTTTGCCGGCGCTTTTTTGTTGGCTGCGGCTTGGTCTCGGCCGCGGCGTCGGGCGCAGCCGCATCGTCTGATTTCGTCGCATCCTGCTTGCCGTCGCCATCAACCTTGCCGCGGTCAACCTTGGGGGCGTCCGTCTTGCTCCCATCGGATTTCGCCGCGACCTCGCGCGGTGGCGCCTCTTCAGGGCGTTCGGCCGGCAACAGCGGCGCGACATGCGGCAGCGGATCGTAAACGTTCCACTGGCAGATCCGGTAGTTGTTGCGGCGCTCGCTCAGATCGAGATGGATGTGGTCCTCGTGGTACCAGTCCGAGCCCGGGCCGAGCACGGTGGAGAAGCGGCCGCAGACCGAATGCAGCATGGTCTCGCGCAGATCGCGCGGCACGCTGCGGTCGGTCAGCGAGATCGACTTGCCATTAGCGAGGCCGAAGGCGCGCACGTCGAGCGCATTGGCGCGGCCATGTTCGGAGAGCTGTGCGCCGACGACGCGATTGCGGCCACGGCATTCGAACGAGTCGAAATTGTCGAGATTGCTGATCCCGCCCCCGAGGCTCTGCGCCAGCGGCGCAACATCGGTGCGCACCCAGTCAGCGACCGCACTTGCCATCTTGCAGCGGAGGATCGCCGCGGGCTTGACCGCGACCTTGCGCTTGTCCGGCAGCACGATGGCCTCGAGCCGCACCAGATCCTCGCCGCCACAGCCGCCGGCGCCGTGGATATCCGGAATGCTCGGCGCGATCGCGATCTCCTCGGTGAGTGCCTGCCGGCAGGCCGAAAGCTGCGGCCTGGGCGGCTCGGTTGGCTTGGCGGTCTCGCCGGGCTTGGCAGCCTCAGCAGGCGCGGCCGAAGGCGGTGCCGCGGGCGGCTCGGGCCGGGCGGCCGCAGGCGCCCCGGTTGCTGGCGGCGCCTCGGCGGGGCGCGGCTTCGGCAGCGGCACTGCTGAGCGCCGGACCGCCTTGTGCGCCCTCTGCGGCCGGACACCGAACAAATCGTCCCAGGGAAAGCCGGGCGCGCCGCGGGCGGCCTGCGCGGACCCTGCTTGCATGCCAAGGCAAAGCAGCGCGGCGGCAGCGGTAACCATTGCCGCGCCCCCGCGACGAAACGCGCCATCAGGCCATTTTCGGCTTGCTTTCTCCGCGCTACAGTTCATGTCAGTTCCATGATTTTACTGTCGGCCGCCCAAGATGCCGGCGGATCATGCGTGAGGATCGAGGAGGGATTTGCGTATGCTTGGCTTGATGCAAGATTGGCCCTTGCTGTGTCACAAGATTATTGAGCACGCCGCCAAATATCACGGCACGCGGGAAGTCGTGACCCGGTCGGTCGAAGGCCCCATTCATCGCACCAACTACGCCCAAATCCATGCCCGCGCGCTGAAGGTCTCGCAGAGCCTGGAACGCGACGGCATCGAGCTCGGCGATCGCATCGCCACCATCGCTTGGAACACCTGGCGCCACCTCGAGGTGTGGTACGGCATCATGGGGATCGGCGCGATCTGCCATACGGTCAATCCACGACTGTTTCCGGAACAGATCGCCTGGATCGTCAACCACGCCCAGGACCGCATCGTCATCACCGACCTCACCTTCGTTCCGGTGCTGGAGAAGATCGCCAGCCAGCTGCCGAGCGTCGAGCGCTACGTGGTGCTGACCGACAAGGCGCACATGCCGCAGACCACGCTGAAGAACGCGGTCGCCTATGAGGACTGGATCGCGGCATCCGACGGCAAGTTCGAATGGAAGACCTTCGACGAGAACACCGCCGCAGCGATGTGCTACACCTCCGGCACGACAGGCGATCCCAAGGGTGTCCTCTATTCGCACCGGTCCAACGTGTTGCACGCGCTGATGGCCAACTCGAAGGACGCGCTCGGCACCTCCGCGTCGGACACAATGCTTCCGGTGGTGCCCTTGTTCCATGCCAACAGCTGGGGCATCGCCTTCTCCGCGCCGTCGATGGGCACCAAGCTCGTGATGCCGGGCCCCAAGCTCGACGGCGCCTCGGTGTACGAGCTGCTGTCGACCGAGAAGGTCACCCATACCGCGGGTGTCCCGACAGTGTGGCTGATGCTGCTGCAATACATGGCCGCCAACAACGTCAAGCTGCCGGACCTGCAGATGGTGATCTGCGGCGGCTCGGCGATGCCGCGCTCGATGATCAAGGCGTTCCTCGACATGGGCAGCCAGGTGCGCCATGCTTGGGGCATGACCGAGATGAGCCCGCTCGGCACGCTGGCCACGCTGAAGCCGCCGTTCACCGAACGCACCGGCGAGGAGCGGCTCGATATCCTGCAGACCCAGGGCTACCCGCCGTTCGGCGTCGAGATGAAGATCACCGACGATGCCGGCAAGGAGCTGCCGTGGGACGGCAAGACCTTCGGCCGTCTCAAGGTCTCCGGCCCCGCGATCGCGAAAGCCTACTTCCGGGTCGACAGCAACATCCTCGACGATGCCGGCTTTTTCGACACCGGCGACGTCTCGACGATGGACGAGCACGGCTACATGCGGATCACCGACCGCTCCAAGGACGTGATCAAGTCCGGCGGCGAATGGATCTCCTCGATTGATCTCGAGAACCTCGCGGTCGGCCACCCGGCGGTCGCGGAAGCCGCCGTGATTGGCGTCCATCACCCCAAATGGGATGAGCGGCCGCTCCTGATCGTGCAGCTCAAACAGGGCGAAAACGCTACGCGCGAGGACATCCTGAAATTCATGGACGGCAAGATCGCGAAATGGTGGATGCCCGACGACGTCGCCTTCGTCGAAGGCATTCCCCACACCGCGACCGGCAAGATCCTGAAGACCGCGCTGCGCGACCAGTTCAAGGACTACACCTTCCCAACCGCCGCGGCGTAGGGCAACGCGAGAAACCGTAGCCCGGATGGAGCGAAGCGCAATCCGGGTTTGGCGTTCGACGGAAAGACCTGCCCCGGATTTCGCTCCGCTCCATCCGGGCTACGAAACTGCTGCGGCGTGATTGACCCTGGTCGACGCCGTAGTTGGGGCATGGCCGCTTATCCAAGACGTTTCTGCGCCCAAATCCCTTGAATTCGCCGCAGGTCCGTGGTCTCACACGATCATTGGCGGCGGCTGAGGTCGCCGGGCACATCTCAACCGGCAGATTTTTCGACGATGGCGCGCAGGTTTTCCGCTCCCTACCAGCAGGAGCCCGTGTCCGGTCTCGCCACCTGGTCGCGCAACCTCGCCATCTTCTCCGTCGTCGCGGTGCTGGTCTCAATCATCATCGTCCGGTTCGGGTTCCTGGAGGTCAAACCGGCGCTGGCGACCTTCTTCGGCGCGCTGGGCCTGGCCGGCCTGTCGATCCTGCTCGGGCTGGCCGCCTTCGCCGCGATCTGGCAGAACGGCACCCGCGGCATGGGCCGGATCATGCTCGCGTTCCTGATCGACGCCGCGATCCTCGGCTACCCGGCCTATCTCACCTATCAGTACCGCAAGCTGCCGCGGATCTACGACGTCACCACCGACGCGATCGACCCGCCGAAATTCGAGGCGCTGGCGCGGCTGCGCACCGGCGAAGGCACCAACCCCGCCGCCTATGCCGGCCTTTATTCGGCCGAGAAGCAGCGCGCCGCCTATCCCGATATCGAAACCGTCGAACTGGAAACCCCGGTCGACCGTGCCTATGAAATGACCTTGCGGCTGGTGAACCGCCGCAAATGGCTGGTCATCGACGCACGCGCGCCGCAGCCGCCGCGCCGGATCGGCCGCATCGAGGCGGTGGCGCGCACGCCGATCATGGGTTTCCGCGAGGACGTCTCGATCCGGGTCACGCCCGACGACGAGGACTCGCGCGTCGATATCCGCTCCGCCTCGCGTTATTTCGACACCGATCTCGGCAGCAACGCCGCGCGGGTCAAGAAGCTGATCGAGGACCTCAACACCGCCGCGGACAACGAGAACGCCAAGCCGGCGAAGAAGGCGGCGCCGGTCGCGCCGAAGGCGCCGCCGGCGAAGACGGTGAAGAAGTAATCCACCTTGTCATTCCGGGGCGCGCGTAGCGCGAGCCCGGGAATGACGAACTAAGCCATCCTGTACGTGCCGCCGATCACGGGATCGCCATCCGTCGCCACGATGCCGCGTGCGACCAGATCCTCCAGATGCGCCAGCACCGAATAGCCGGCGGCATTGGCGAGGCGCGGGTCGAGCCCGATATAGATCGCCCGCACCATGGTCGGGATGTCGGCCTCGCCCTTGCCGAGGCGATGCAGGATCGACGCCTCGCGCGCCCGGCGGTGCCGCGCCAGGAAACGGACAAAGCGCGGGCCTTCCGGAATCTCCGGGCCATGGCCGGAAAAATAGAGCTGCTCGGGCCGCTGCCCCAACTGCTCGAGCGAGGCCATGTAGTCGATCATCGAACCGTCCGGCGGCGCCACGATCGAGGTCGACCAGCCCATCACATGGTCGCCGACGAAATTGATGCTGCGCTCGGCCCAGGCAAACGCCAGGTGATTGGCGGTGTGGCCGGGGGTGGCAACCGCCTCCAGCGCGAAGCCACTGCCCTCGATGACGTCGCCGTGCTTGACCTCGATGTCGGGCCGGAAATCGCGGTCGGCGCCGGATTCCGGATTGTGCTTCTCGCTCTCGAAACGCGGGCGCGAGGCGCGGTGCGGCCCCTCGGCATAGACCGGCGCGCCGGTCGCGGCCTTGATCCGCGGCGTGTTCGGCGAATGGTCGCGATGGGTATGGGTGACCAGGATATGCGTCACGGTCTCGCCCTTGACCGCATCGAGCAGCGCTTTCGCATGCGCCTCGTCGTCGGGACCGGGATCGATGATCGCGACCTTGCCCTGGCCGACGATGTAGCTGACCGTGCCGGTGAAGGTGAACGGGCTCGGATTGTTGCACAGGACGCGGCGCACACCGGGCCGGACCTGTTCGACCACGCCGGGCTTCAGCGGAAAATCGCGGTTGAACGGGATGTCGTCGTTGTCGGCCATGGGATCCGATTCCTTGTGAGCCGTCATCCTGAGGTGCGAGCTCTTGCGAGCCTCGAAGGATGTCGGGCACCACCTCGCGTCATCCTTCGAGGCGCGCCGAAGAGGCGCGCACCTCAGGATGACGCCTCCGGGATTACGAGAACGCCTGGATGCCGGTGATCGCGCGGCCGAGGATCAGGGCGTGGACGTCGTGGGTGCCCTCGTAGGTATTCACCGTCTCGAGGTTCGCAGCGTGACGCATCACGTGATACTCGATCTGGATGCCGTTGCCGCCGTGCATGTCGCGCGCCATGCGGGCGATGTCGAGCGACTTGCCGCAATTGTTACGCTTGACGATCGAGATCATCTCGGGGGCCATCTTGCCCTCGTCCATCAGGCGGCCGACGCGCAACGAGGCCTGCAGGCCGAGCGCGATCTCGGTTTCCATGTCGGCGAGCTTCTTCTGCACCAGCTGGGTGGCGGCGAGCGGGCGGCCAAACTGCTTGCGGTCGAGCGTGTACTGGCGCGCGCGGTGCATGCAGTCCTCGGCGGCGCCCAGCGCGCCCCAGGAGATGCCGTAGCGGGCGCGGTTGAGACAGCCGAACGGACCTTTGAGGCCGGAGACGTTGGGCAGCAGCGCGCTTTCCGGCACCACGACATTGTCGAGCACGATCTCGCCGGTGATCGAGGCGCGCAAGCTGAGCTTGCCGCCGACCTTCGGCGCCGACAGGCCCTTCATGCCCTTCTCGAGGATGAAGCCGCGGATCTGGTTGTCGTGCGCGGCCGACTTGGCCCACACCACGAACACGTCGGCGATCGGCGCGTTCGAGATCCACATCTTGGCGCCGTTGAGCTTGTAGCCGTCGGCCACCTTCTCGGCGCGGGTCTTCATGCCGCCGGGATCGGAACCGGCGTCCGGCTCGGTCAGGCCGAAGCAGCCGACCCATTCGCCGGTCGCGAGCTTGGGCAGATATTTCTTGCGCTGGTTCTCGTCGCCATAGGCGTAGATCGGATACATCACCAGCGACGACTGCACCGAGTTCATCGAGCGATAGCCGCTATCGACGCGCTCGATCTCGCGCGCCACCAGGCCATAGGCCACGTAGCTCGCATTGGCGCAGCCATACTCCTCGGGCAGCGTCACGCCGATCAGGCCGAGCTCGCCCATCTCGTTGAAGATCTCGCGATCGGTCTTCTCTTCCAGATAGGCCTTGGTGACCCGCGGCAGGAGCTTGTCCTGCGCGTAGGCCCGCGCAGTGTCGCGGATCAGGCGCTCGTCTTCGGTGAGTTGGTCGTCGAGCAGGAACGGATCATCCCACTGGAAGCTGGCGGCAGCCGGCTTGTCCTTGGACTGGGGGCGCACGCTCATGAAACATCCTTTCGCATCGTCAGTCGGAAATTGGCGGATAAATTAAAGCGCTATGCTGCGAAGCGCAATTGAATTGGGTTACCGTCATTCCGGGGGCACGCGATGGTGTCCCTCCGGAATCTCGAGATTCTCGGTGCGCAACCGCGCACCTGAGGGTTCGATGCTGACGCATCGCCCCGGAATGACGGGTGCTAGCAGTCCAGCCTCTCGTTCGACACGATCTCGATGCCGAAACCGGACAAACCCTTGTAGTCGTGCACCGACGAGGTCAGGTGCCGGATCGAGGTGATGCCGAGATCGCGCAGGATCTGTGCGCCGACGCCGACCTCGCGCCATTGCTTGTTGCGATCGGCCTCCGCCGATTTCTGCTCGCTCACCGGCTGGACCGGAACTCCGGCGGCACCGTCGCGCAGGTAGACCAGCACGCCGCGGCCGGCATCCTTGAAGTGCCGCAACACGGCTTCCATCCGCGCCGGACCGGTGAAGAGGTCGGTCACGATATTGGGCTTGTGCAGCCGGGTCAGCACGTCCCGGCCATCGCCGATGCCGTTATAGACGAAGGCGGCGTGCATGATCTCGTCGAACGGCGAGCGATAGGCATAACCCTGCAGGGGGCCGATCGGGCTTTCGATGGTGAAGGTCGCCACCCGCTCGATCAGCTTCTCGCGCGCCTGGCGGTACGCGATCATGTCCGCGATCGTGACATGCTTGAGCTTGTGGGCGGCGGCGAATTTCGCGACCTGCTCGCCCTTCATCACGGTTCCATCGTCGTTCATCAGCTCGCTGATGACGCCGACCGGCGGCAGGCCGGAGAGCCGGCACAGATCGACCGCGGCTTCGGTGTGGCCGGAGCGCAGCAGCACGCCGCCGTCCCGCGCGATCAGCGGGAAGATATGGCCGGGGCGCGCAAAATCATTGGCGCCGGCATTGGGATTGGCGAGCGCGCGGCAGCAGGAGGCGCGTTCATCGGCCGAGATGCCGGTGCCGCCATCGGGCTTGTAGTCGATCGAGACGGTGAAGGCCGTGGTGTGGTTGGACTCGTTATGCGCCACCATCGGGTCGAGCCGCAGCCGGCGGGCATCCTCGGTGGTGATCGGCGCGCACACGATGCCGGAGGTGTGGCGGATGATGAAGGCCATCTTTTCCGCCGTGCAGAACGACGCCGCGACGATCAAATCGCCCTCGCCTTCCCGATCGTCATCGTCGGTGACGACGACGAGTTCACCCTTCGCAAAGGCTTGCAGCACTTCCTGGATCGTATCGGCCATTGTCCTGACATCTCGTTATATGCAGGCAGTGGATTAGCCGGGTTCCGATGTCAGCGCCAGTATCATTATGCAACCCGCCATGCGTCTGGCAGGCAGGCCAGGACGGAAGATTTCACCTCTCCCAAAGGGAGAGGTCGGATCGCATCGCCAGATGCGATCGGGGTGAGGGGTTGCGCTCCCTCGTGGGACCTGAGCCCCCTCACCCGCGCTTTCAGCGCGACCTCTCCCCGATGGGGAGAGGTAAGAGAAAGCTCGCCTACGGCAGCACCTCGCGCCGGTCGCTGAGCTGGGCGTCCAGCTCGGCGCGCTTGTCGTCGAGCAGGCCGGCGTCGGCGGCCTCGATCACCGAATAGAGCTCGCCGGCGTCGCTGAGCCGGGTCACCGTCACGTAGTCGGCGCCGGCCGTGTAGAGGTCGTCGACACCGGTCAGGAGATCGGCGGTGGCAACAACCTTCGCGGTCGGATTCAGGGCGCGGACGTGGCGTACCAGCTTCTCGTTGTCGGCGCCGACCAGGAGGAAATCCGGCACGCTCAGGATGATGATCTCGGCCCTGCCGATGCCGGCATGAACCAGCGTATCGACATTGCTGATGTCGCCATAGATCACGTGCATGCCGCGGTCGGTCAGCGTGCGGAACACCAGCGGATTGAAGTCGATGACGCTGATCTGCTCGAGCAGCGACTGGTTCTGCCGCTCGATCTGGCTGATCAGCGCGCTTGCGGCACGGAAAAAGCCGAGGATGACGATGCGCCGGATCTCGCCGTGTCCCTCCTCCTGGCCGCCCTCCTGCCCGGACTCGCCGCCGCCCTCCCGTCGATGGTCGAGATCACGCAGCCCGATCCGCTTCAACGGACCAATCAGGCCGCGCACGATCTGATCGCTGCGGGCCATCGCGAAGGTCGAGAGCACCGCCAGCACCACGAAGGCGAACGAGGCCGCATTCGCGGTTTCGGTCCCGATATGGTTGGCGGCGACGCCGGTCTGGATCACCACCAGCGAGAACTCGGAAATCTGCGCCAGATTGATCGCCGGCAGGAGGCTGGCGCGCAGGCCCTGCTTCATCAGATAGAGCGGCGTGAATGTCGTGACCAGGCGGGTCACCACGGTAAAGGCCGCGATAACCAGCGCAAGCCAGATCACCGAGAGGCCCGGGATCGGGATCGTCATGCCGAGCGCGACGAAGAACAGCGTGATGAAGAAATCCCGCAGCGTCGTGACCTTGGCGGTGACGTCGAGCGCGTAGGGAAAGGTCGAGATCGAGACGCCGGCGACCAGCGAGCCCATCTCGCGCGACAGGTGCAGCCGCTCCGCGATCTCGCCGATCAGGAAGCACCAGGCGAGCGCACCGAGCAGCACGAGCTCGGGCCGGCGTGCGATCTGGTGGAACAGCCGCGGCAGCACGTAGCGACTGAGCACCAGTGCGGTCGCGACCAGCACCGCGACGCGGGCGATCGA
Organism: Bradyrhizobium sp. Pha-3; assembly: GCF_042258615.1. Classification (GTDB taxonomy): domain Bacteria; phylum Pseudomonadota; class Alphaproteobacteria; order Rhizobiales; family Xanthobacteraceae; genus Bradyrhizobium. The sequence continues at coordinate 7,015,505 of NZ_CP170152.1, forward strand.
CAGCAGCACGACGCTGATCTGCAGATTGTCCAGGCTCGGCTGCACCGCCAGGAACAGGATCGCGAAGATGTCCTGCAGCACCAGCACGCCGAGCGTGATGCGGCCCGGCAGCGTATCCAGCTCGCGCTTCTCGTAGAGCACCTTGACGATGATGACGGTCGAGGACAGCGCGCAAGCGACGCAGAGATAGACCGCATCGAACTTGCCGCCGCCGATCGCAAGGCCGATCCCGGCAAAGAACGCCACGCCGATCAGGCAGCCCCCGATCAGCTCGCCGGCGCCGGCGAACAGGATGACCTTGCCGGCACGGATGATCTTCTTGAGGTCAATTTCCAGCCCGATCATGAACAGCATGAAGATCAGGCCGAGCTCGGAGATGACGCTGATCGACTCCTGGGACTTGACCCAGCCCATGCCGAATGGACCAATGAAAAAGCCGGCGATAAGGTACGCCAGTATCAGCGGTTGCCGGGAGAAATGGGCGAGCAGCCCAATCCCCCAGGCAAACAGGATACAGAGCGTGATATCGCGAATCAGTTCATGCATGCGTCAAAGACTTCCTGTTGCCGCAACCTAGAGGGCCGGGCGTGAGGATCAACCGAGCAATGTGTCACATCCGCGCAGGCGGCATTTTTCTGGCAGTTTTGCTCTGCCTGCTCACCGTGAGCGCGAAGGAGGCGCTAGCACAATCCTCGGCAAGTATTGAACAAAATTTCGCGAACTCGCTGACCGCGGTGCCGTCGGAAGGCCTCACCGCCTCCGGTGCACTCTACGTGCCGGTGTATTCCAGCGTGTCGATGAGCCAGGGCAAGCTCAGGGCCGATTTCTCGGTGACGCTGAGCGTGCACAACGCCTCCGAGACAAGGCCGCTGGTGCTGAAGCGGATCGCCTATTTCGACACAGCAGGCAAGATGGTGGAGAGCTACCTCAAATCGCCGATCGCGCTAAAACCGTTTGCGACCGTCGAGGTCTCGATCGCCACGACTGATGTCCGCGGCGGCACCGGCGCGAATTTCGTGGTCGATTGGGCGGCCGGCGGCGAGATCGCGGAACCGGCGGTCGAGGCATTGATGGTCGGCAGCGTCGGCGCCGGGCACTATGCCTTCATCAGCCAGGGTCGCCCGATCAAGCTGACCGGCAAGAACTGATTTCATGGAAGGCCCGCCTCCCACGGGCGTTCTCAACGACAACAACACGGAGCGAAACGTCCATGTCCACCTCAGCCCAGTTCGACTTTGCACCGCTGCTTCCGGCCGGCCTGCCTGCGCCGGCAGCGCGATGGACCGGGCTCGCCAAATACAGCTTCGTCGGCGGCAACAACGATCCCGACCAGGTCCCGGTCGACGGGCTGCTGGAGGCGGTCAACGCCGTGATGAAGCGCGAGGGCAGGAATCTGGCGACCTACAACCTCGCGCACGGGCCGCAGGGCTATCTGCCGCTGCGCCAGTTCCTCACCGAGAAGCTGAAGCGCGATGCCGGGATTGCCTGCACGCCGGACGAGATCATGATCGTCTCCGGCTCGCTGCAGGCGCTTGACTTGGTCAATCACACGCTGCTCGCCAAGGGCGACACAGTGCTGATCGAGCAGGAGACCTATCAGGGTTCGCTGAACCGGCTGACCCGGCTCGGCGTCAATGCGGTCGGCATTCCGCTCGATGGCGACGGCATCCGGATCGATGCGCTGGCCGCAGCGCTCGCCGATCACAAGCGGCGCGGCATCACGCCGAAATACATCTACACCATCCCGACCGTGCAAAACCCGACCGGCTCGATCCTCCCCGAGAGCCGCCGCGCCGAGATGCTGAAGCTGTCGAAAGAATACGGCGTGCCGATCTTCGAGGACGATTGCTATGCCGATCTGATCTGGAACGGCGAACGGCCGCCCGCGATCTATGCCATGAGCAGGCATGGCGGCGTGATCCATATCGGCTCGTTCTCGAAGTCGATCGCGCCGGCGCTGCGGGTCGGCTTCATCGTCGCACCCTGGGAGATCATGTCGCGGATGCTGCCGCTGAAGACCGACGCCGGCTCCGGCGCGCTGGAGCAGATGGTGCTCTCGGAATATTGCGCGCCGCATTTCGCGACCCACGTGCCGCGGCTGACCCGTGGCCTGCGCGCCAAGCTCGACACGCTGATGGAGGCGCTGAACGAGCAGTTCGGCACGTCGGCCGAATTCGAGGCGCCGAAGGGCGGCATCTTCCTCTGGGTCAAGCTGCCCGACAATGTCGACACGATGAAGCTCTATCAGGCGGCGCTTGCCGCCGGGGTCTCGATCAATCCGGGACCGGAATGGTCGACCAGCAAGGCGCATTCCGGCAGCCGGCTGCGCCTGTGCTTCGCAAGCCCCTCGCACGAGCAGATCCGCGAAGGCGTCGCGGTGCTGGCCGAGGTGTGCCGCAAGGAGTTCGGGGTGCCGGCGCGCAGCAGCAATGTGGAGAAGCGGACGTAAGCGCCCGGTTGCGACTGCCGCGGCATTGGCGGTCCACCTCTCCCCTTGTGGGAGAGGTCGGATTGTATCGTCAGATACAATCCGGGTGAGGGGTTACGCTCTCTCGTGGGACCTGCACCCCTCACCCGGCGCTGCGCGCCGACCTCTCCCCGGTGGGGAGAGGTGATCGTGAGACTGAGTCACCTCACCGAAAACGGCGCCTGATACGGCCGGCCGAACGGCACGCCGTTGACCACGGTCTGCACCGGCTTCAGCTGCAGATTGCCGTCGCGCTTGTTGTTGCGGGTGTCGACGAAGGAGACCGGGCCTTCGATGAGGTCCATGATCGCGACGTCGCCGGGCGCGCCGCGCTGCAGCGTGCCGATCTTCGGGGTGCGGTTGATGATGCGCGCCGGCACGGAAGTCGCCATCGCCACCACCTGATCCAGCGAGGAGCCCATCGCCAGGAACTTGCTCATCACGTTGGGCAGGAACGGGATGCCGGGCGAATTGCCCGAGAAGACGTGGATGTCGGAGGAGATCGTATCGGGCGTGCAGCCGGCGGGGATGGCGATCTCGGCCACCGTGAAATCGAAGCTGCCGCCGCCATGGCCGACATCGAACAGCACCCCGCGCTGCTTGGCCGCGAGCGCCGCCGGCAGCAGCTTGCCGTCCTGCACGATGTTGGTGAAGGCGCCGGACATGTTCGGCGCGCCGGAATAGGCATGGGTGAGGATATCGCCCGGCCTCAGCAGATCGAGGATGTCGGACATCAACTCCCTGGTCTCGACGCCGCCGATATGCACCATCATCCGCGCCGGCCAGCCGCACATCTCGCAGGCCTGGATGCCACGCTTCAGCGGCTCGATGCCATGCTTGAAGATGACGTTCTCCGACATCCGCACCTTGACCCCGATCAGGAAATCAGGGTTCTCGGCGAGCGCCATGGCGCAGGCTTCGACCTGCGCATTGTCGATGTTGTAGAGCTCGGCCACCGGGAAGGCCGACAGGCCGTTGTTGGCGATATGGACGAAGGCGTAGATCCGGGACCGCGACTGCGCCACGATGAAGCGGCGCAGCGCCGCGAGATTGTTGACGCCGGCATCGCCGGCCGAGACCACGGTCGTGGTGCCCTGGAATTGCACCAGCTCGTCGGCGGGAATGCCGATCGCCGATCCATAGGGATAGACGTGGCAGTGCAGATCGACGAGCCCCGGCATCACGAGCTTACCCGACGCGTCGATGGTCTTGACGGCGCGCGCGGCCGGGATCTCGTCCTCGATCGCCTCGATCAGGCCCCAGCGGATGCCGATGTCGCGCTTGCCGCGCAGCGATTGGCTGGGATCGATCACGTCGCCGCTCTTGATCACAAGGTCGAACTTGTCGTCCGGCCCCATCGCCGCAGCGGCCGGCCCTGCGATGACAGCAGCAGCGGCCGATCCTGTACCTTTCAAAAAGTCCCGGCGTGAAAAATCACCCACGGCAACGTCCCCCCGAACATTGATTTTATGGCGTGATGATGCGTCGGACGCCGGGGTTAGGCAAGACCACCGAAAGAGGCGTTAGCGCTCACGCGTCGGTTGTGCAGCGAACGCGCGGCGAGCGTTGCGCTGGCGCAGTTGCTGAACAGGCGTTCAGAAAACTCCCCCGGTTCCTGAGGAACGTTTCGTTGCTCGCACGGTTTCCTCCACGCATCATTTGAGGAGGATGAGATGAAGAAGTTTGGTTTTGTTCTTGCCGCGATTGGCGCGCTTGCAGTGGCCGTTCCGTCGATCGCGAGCGCCGAGACCGTCGTGATCAAGCGCGGCCATCATCACTGGGATCGTGGCTGGGGCTCGCGGGCCGAGATGCGCCATGACCGTGGTTGGCATCGCGGCTGGCATCACGACCACGACCGCGCCATGGTCATCAGGCGGGATCGCTATTAAGCGCCGGCAGATACGATAGACCGACACAACGGAAAATGGCTCCTCGCGGAGCCATTTTCTCGTTCTCCGTCCTGATCAGGAGCTCGCAGGACTCAGTCCCACGCCGGAGCAAAACCCGGATTCACACAGCGCATGTCCTTGCGCAGCGCGGCGATCGCCTTGCGGTCATCGTCGTCGAGCTTGACTTTCAGCGCGTCGAGATTGGCCTTTTGACTTTCAGCGCGCGAGGCTTTCGGGATCGCCGCAACGCCATCCTGGTCGAGCAGCCATTTCAGCGCCACCTGCGCGGCCGTCGCATCATGCTTGCTGCCGATTTTCGCCAGCGTCGCGTCGGTCGCGAAACGGCCCTGCGCCAGCGGGCAATAGGCCACCAGCGGGATCGATTTCGCGGCGAGAAATTTCCGCACCGGCGTCTGGTCGAGCATCACGTGATATTCGATCTGGTTGCAGGCGATAGGCGCCTTGATATCCTCGACCACAGTCTTGAGCAGCGCGGTGGTGAAATTGGCGACGCCGATCGCGCGGGTGTGGCCTTCCTCCTTCAGCTGCATCAGCGTCTCGAACACAGCCGGCAGCTTCATGCTCCGCGACGGCCAGTGCACCAGATAGAGGTCGACGTGATCGAGCCGCAGCTTCTTCAGGCTGGTGTCGAACGCCTTCCGAATCGCATCCGGCGCCAGGTTCTCGTGCCAGACCTTTGTGGTCACATGCAGGTCCTTGCGCGCAACCTTCGCGTCCGCGATCGCGGCCCCGATCGCCTCCTCATTGCCGTACATCTCGGCGGTGTCGATATGCCGGTAGCCGAGCCCGAGCGCGCTCTCGACCGCCGCGCGGCAGGCGTCGCCCTGCATGCGGAAGGTGCCGAGCCCGAGCTGCGGCAGGCTGATGCCCTGTGTCTGCAGATTGTCCATGGATAGCTCCTGACACGTGGAACGCCGAATGTCATCGACGACGTCACGCCAGTAAATCGGCTGTAGGGAATGAAATTGGCAGAACTGCCAACAAGCAGTCTGCCCGCAAACCGACCCTTCGGGCAAGGCGTCGGCAATCAAGATGTCGCGACGAATCCTGGCTTGACGCATTTTCTTCACGCCAACCGGAACCCCACTTCGCTCGAAAACGCTATGGGTTTAGATGTGCTGCGCCATGATCTGGCCGGGCCGCGCATCCGGCCGCGGCTCGATGTCGACCGACCAGAGATCGTGGTTGTCGACGTCCTTCAGTGTCACCGTCATCACGCCGGTCCTGCCATCGATGTCGACGCGGCCGAAGAATTGCAGGCCGAAGCAGGGCGCGAGATTGTCGCCCTGCTCGGCCGAGCAGCCCTTCTGGTACATCGCCTTCGGGCCAAAAGTGTTGTCGAGCTCGCCCGGCGACCACGTGCCGGCATGCAGCGGACCGGAGACGAATTCCCAGAACGGCTCGAACTCCTGGAACACCGCGCGGTTCGGATCATAGTGATGCGCGGCGGTGTAGTGCATGTCGGCGGTGAGCCACACCGTGTTGCGAACGCCGGCCCGCTTCATGAAGGACAAGAGATCGGCAATCTCGTGCTCGCGCCGCTCCGGCGGCCCGTCGCCGAGCGCGACCGCATCCAGGCTGACGAGCCCGATCGGCAGATCCGCGGCGATCACCTTCCAGACGGCATCCGACGCCACCAGCCCCCGCTTCAACCAGGCGAGCTGGCTCTCGCCAAGGATGAACGCCTGGTCCGGATCGCCCTGCTTGTTCCAGCTGGAATCGCGATAGGAGCGCATGTCGATGATGAAGACGTCGAGCAGCGGCCCGTAGGGGATCTTGCGATAGACCCGGCCGTCGCGCTCCGGCATCAGCCGCATCGGCATGAATTCGTGGAAGGCGCGGCGCGCCCGCGCCACCAGGCGCGAGGTGCCGTCCGTATCGTAGCCGGTCGCGTCCGCGGTGCCGAGCGGCGACCAGTCGTCGGCCACCTCGTGGTCGTCCCACTGCGCGAAGACAGGCACCTCGGCGTGGAAGGCGCGGAAATTCTCGTCGAGCCAGTTGTATTTGTAGTTGCCGCGAAACTCGCCGAGACTGTGCGCAACGACCGATTTCTCCTCGGTGACGATGTTGCGCCAGACCTCGCCGTTCGGCAGCGCCTGCTCCGGCGGTACCGTGCAATCGGCATAGATGTGATCGCCGGAATGGATGAAGAAATCCGGGCGCTCGTTCAGCATGGTGCGGTAGCTGCGCAGGCCGCCGCGCGCGGGGTCGATGCCCCAGCCCTGCCCCACCACGTCACCGGACCAGACGAACGAGACCGAGCGGCGGTCGGCCGGCGCGGTGCGGAAATGCCCAATGCGGCTTTCGCCGGCGATGCCGTCGCGATCCTCGAAGCGGATTCGGTAGAACAGGTCCTGTCCCGGCGGCAGGCCATCGAGCAGCAGTTTGGCGGTGAAGTCGCGCTCGGGCAGCGCATCGGCGGACGCGCTGCGCAGGATGGTGGCAAAGCTTTCGACCGCGGCGCATTCGATCTGCATCCGCGCGGCGCGATCGGCGCGGGCCCAGATCACAGCGGAATCGCTGGCGACGTCGCCGGACTGGATGCCCGCGATCGCGGGACGATCCGCGGCGCGGCTCAGATAGGGCTTTGCCAGCGCGCCCAATCCTGCCAGCGCGGCCGTCGATGCCGAGCGCACCAGAAGCTGACGCCTCGTGAGGCCTCGCCCCCTCGCGGAGATCGCTGTCGGCATCGAATAACCTTCGTCGAATCGCAACGAAGGTTTTGCCTGCGCTGTTTGACTCCGCCCTTACGGTTTCTTGACTCTGTGCCGACGGTTTTGCGACGGCGGGATGACTCGGGGGAGATCGAGATCGGAACGGTGGCGTCAGGCGCCGGGCACTCAAACGCCAAACCCGCCATCCTGAGGAGGCGCGTAGCGCCGTCTCGAAGGATCGACGGCCCGGCTGCTAGATCAGGGCCGTGCATCCTTCGAGACGCGCGCAAGAGCGCGCTCCTCAGGATGACGGGTTGGTTCTCCGCGCGCATGAAAGAGCAAGAAGCGCCGCAGTCACCGCTGCCAGTTGCAGATGCCGCCGGTGCGGCACGGCCAGGTCTGGATCCTGGTGTCGCGGGCTTCCGCATCGAGCGGGTTCGAGTGCCGCCGCGCGAGCTTGGCCCGGGCGGGAACGTGCGCCGCTGCGCGCTTGCGCTCGTGCGGCGCCGCCTCACGCGGTTCCGTCACCCTGCTTGTGCGCACGGCCTTCTGCGGCTCGACCTTCGGCTGATCGACCCCCGGCTCGACATTGGCGTGCTGATCCGGGCTGCGATCGGTCTTCGCCTCGACCGGAACCGGCTGGAACTGCGCCGGCGGGCCAAGCGGTTTCGGCGACAGCACGGCCTGCGAGAGGTCGAGGCTGAAGAACTCGCTCGGGCGGTAGTCGTCGGCAAACGCCACGCCACCCAACGCCAGGCACGCGGAGCAAACAGTTGCAACAAAAGCGTTTTTCAGGACCATCAAAGGGCCTCCTGAAATCACTCGAACAGAACAGCCGTTATGTAGGGGCCCGGCCGCGCGAATCCAGCCGCGGCTCGCGGGCAGGGTTACCGGTCAACCAAGGCGGCCGTGGAAAGTTCCGCCGCTCACCCGCCTGGAGCCCCCGTTCCAATGGGATCGGAACGGGGAAGCGCTCTGGCCTACTCGGCCGCCTGCGCCAGCGGCTGGCCGATCGCGCGCTCCAGCCGCGCACATTCGGTGCGGTAACGGGCGACGTTGCCTTCCTTGATGTGGCCATAGCCGCGCACGAGGTCGGCTGCCTTGGCCAGCGCCACAAGGCGCGGCAGGTCGAGCGGCTTGTTGCCGTCGAGGTGACGCAGGATCATCGCGGAGTAATCCAATGGCAGCGCGCGCTCCATCTTGCGCTCGGCGGTGTAGCCGAAGATGTCGAACGCGGTACCGCGCAGGCCCTTCAGCCCCGCCAGCAGGCCGAACGCCTTGAAGATCCACGGCCCGAATTCGCGCTTCTGCAAACGTCCGGTGACGGGATCGCGCTGCGCCAGCAGCGGCGGCGCCAGCAGGACCTTCAAGCCGGAATTGCCCTCGAACTGCTCTCTCAACGCCTTGCTGAACTCGCCGTCCGAATAGAGCCGCGCGACCTCGTATTCGTCCTTGTAGGCCATCAGCTTGAACAGGCCGTTTGCAAAGGCCTCGGTCAGGTCCTGCGAGCCCGGCGCTGCCGCGGCTTCGGCGGAGCGGACGCGCGCGACGTCGTCGAGATAGCGCTTGGCGTAGGCCGCGTCCTGATAGTCGGTGAGGAACTTGGCGCGGAACGCGATCGCCTCGTCGAGCGTCTTCTTGGCCGGCGCGGCGCCTGCGCTCTTGAAGCGGGCGGCGCTGACCACGCGCTGCAGATCGTGCGCGGCAAGCCGGCCCCACGAGAATGCGGTCTTGTTCATCTCGATCGCAGCGCCGTTGAGCTCGATCGCCTTCAGGATGGCCTCGAGCGACAGCGGGATTGCGCCGCGCTGGAACGCGAAGCCCAGCATGAAGGCGTTGGTCGCAATGCTGTCGCCCATCAGCGCGGTGGCAAGCCCGGTGGCATCGAGGATGTCGAGATCATCAGGTCTCACCGCGCCATTCAGCGCGTCGCGCATCGAGCTGGCCTCGAAATCGATATCGGGATCGATCACGAAGCTCGCGGTCGGCAGCAGGTCGGCGTTGACGACGGCGCGGGTGACGCCGCGCTCGGCGCGGCTCAGCGCCGGCACGCTGGTCGCGACGACGAGGTCGCAGCCGAGGATCAGATTGGCATTGCCCGGCGCGATGCGGACTGTGGTCAGCATGTCGGACGCGGGCGCGAGCCGGACATGACTCATGACCGCGCCGTTCTTCTGCGACAGGCCGGTGAAGTCGAGCGTCGAGCAGGCGAGCCCCTCGACATGCGCGGCCATGCCGAGCAGCGCGCCGATGGTGATGACGCCGGTGCCGCCGATGCCGGTGATCAGGATGTTGTAGGGAGCGCTCAGCGCCGCGGCTGGCGGCGGTGGCAGGTCGGCGAACAGCGCCTTGGGATCGGCGGCGGTGCGGTCGGCCTTGCGCAGCTTGAGATCCTGCACCATCACGAAGCTCGGGCAGAAGCCCTCGATGCAGGAGAAATCCTTGTTGCAGTTCGACTGGTCGATGCGGCGCTTGCGGCCGAGTTCGGTCTCCAGCGGCTGCACCGAGACGCAGTTCGACGCAACCGAGCAGTCGCCGCAGCCTTCGCAGACGCGCTCGTTGATGAAGACGCGCTTGGCCGGATCGGGAAACAGCCCGCGCTTGCGGCGACGACGCTTCTCGGCAGCACAGGTCTGGTCGTAGATCAGGACGGTGAGGCCCTCGATCTCGCGCAAGGTGCGCTGCACGGCGTCGAGCTCGCGGCGATGATGGATGGTGGCGCCGGACGGGAAATAGTTGGCGGGATATTTGTCGGGATCGTCGGAGACGATCGCAAGCCGTTTTGTTCCTTCCGCCGCGACCTGGTGCGCGATCTGCGACACTGTGAAGCCGCCTTCGGCCGGCTGGCCGCCGGTCATCGCGACCGCGTCGTTGTAGAGGATCTTGTAGGTGATGTTGACGCCGGCCGCGGCCGCCGCGCGCAGCGCCAGCAAGCCGGAATGCGTGTAGGTACCGTCACCGAGATTCTGGAACACGTGCTGTTCGCTGGTGAACGGCGCCTGCCCGATCCAGCTCACGCCCTCTGCACCCATATGCGAGATGGTCTGGGTGTTGCGGTTCGGCACCGACAGCGCCATGCCGTGACAGCCGATGCCGGCCATGGCGCGGCTGCCTTCGGGGATCTTGGTCGAGGAGTTGTGCGGGCAGCCCGAGCAGAAATACGGCGTACGCTGCAGCTTCGCGGTGCCCGTGCCCTCGGCCGGGCGATCGAACGCCTCGAGTTTTGCCAGACGTTGCTCCAACAGCGGGCTGTGGTGGCCGAGCTGGCGCAGACGCGCCACTACGGCCGCTGCGACCATGGTGGGCGTCAGCTCGCCTTCGCTCGGCAGCAAGGGCGCACCGCTCTCGTCGCGCTTGCCGACCACCGAGGGGCGCTTCGAGGCGTCCATGTTGTAGAGGATGCGGACCAGCTGGTCCTCGATGAAGCCGCGCTTCTCCTCGACGACCAGCACGTCCTGCAGGCCTTCGGCGAAGTCCCGCGCGCCGCGCGCTTCGAGCGGCCAGGTCAGCGCCACCTTGTAGATGCGCAGGCCCAGCGCCTGCGCATCGGCGTCGGTGATGCCGAGATCGGCGAGCGCCTGGCGCAGATCGAGATAGGCCTTGCCGGTCGCCATGATGCCGAGCCGCGCCGGCTTGGAATCCAGCACGACGCGGTCGAACCGGTTGGCGCGGGCGAAGGCCGCGACCGCCTCCATCTTGGGCCCGTGCAGCCTGCGCTCCGCCTCCAGCGGCGGATCCGGCCAGCGGATCGAGAGCCCGCCGGGCGGCATCTCGAAATCGTCCGGCATGATGGTCTTGATGCGATCGGGATCGCTGACGATCGAGGCCGAACTCTCGACCGTCTCGGAGATCGCCTTGAAGCCGACCCAGCAGCCGGAATAGCGCGACAGCGCAAAGCCGAGGATGCCGAGGTCGAGATAATCCTGCAGCGTCGCCGGATTGACCACCGGCATCAGCGCCGAGGCGAACACCTGCTCGCTCTGGTGCGCGAGCGTGGAGGACTGGCAGCCATGGTCGTCGCCGGCGAGCGCGATCACGCCGCCATTTGGCGAGGTGCCGGCGGAATTGGCATGCTTGAGCGCATCGAGCGAACGGTCGACGCCCGGACCTTTGCCGTACCAGATGCCGAACACGCCATCGACCTTGGCGCCGGGGAACATGCCGACCTGCTGGCTGCCCCACACCGCGGTCGCCGCCAGATCCTCGTTGAGGCCGGGAACGAAGGCGATGTCGTGTTCTCTAAGGAACGATTTCGCCCGCCACAGCGCGTGGTCGTACATGCCGAGCGGCGAGCCGCGGTAACCGGAGATGAAACCCGCGGTGTTCAGCCCGTGCGCGCGGTCGCGTTCGCGCTGCAACATGGGCAATCGGACCAGAGCCTGGGTACCGGAGAGGAAGATTCGTTTCGTATCCAACCGGTACTTGTCGTCCAGTCCAACTTCCATCAACGCCATCAGTTTCAGGCTCCCCGCCGATCAGGTCACGCCGGTCCGAACCGGTCTCATTATCCTGCGCGTGATCATGCATCAGCATGGACTGATTTTGCTATGCATGAACAGCCCCGTTCCATGGCCGCAGCACATATCTCATGTTGCGGATGCGAGGCCTTGTGGCTCTGCGAGGCCTTGTTTGCTCTGCGAGGCTTGCAGACCCCCGGCATCTTTGAAACGGTGGCGCGCAAAGGGAGACCAAGGATGATTAAAGTCGAATCCGCATTCACGACGGAAATCGTGGAGAACGGCAATCTGCTGGTGGGTCCCTGGCGCAGCCCGAAGCAGATGCTTCAGGCCCAGACCTACGACTCCCACGCTTCGATCCACGACGATGCAACCGCGCAGAAGCTCGGCTTCCGCGGCGGCACGATCGAGGGACCGACCCATTTCAGCCAGTTCGCGCCGCTGTGCGAGCGGATCTGGGGCCGCGCCTGGTTCATGACCGGGTGCCTGTCCGCGCACTACCGCAATCCGGTGTTCGAAGGCGAGGAGGTGCAGGCCCAGATCGAGAAGCCGAAGCCGGGCCAGACCGTTTGCACCATCGGGATGATCAAGCGCGACGGCACCGAGATCCTGCGCGGCACCGCCTCGATCGACGGTGACGGCAGCGAAACCGCGCTCTCCCACCGGCTCGGCGAATTGAAGCCTCTGGCCGATCCCGTGATCCTCGCCGACATCAAGGTCGGCATGAAGACGCCGCGGCAGCCGATCAGGATGGATTTCGACCAGAACATGGGCGATCTCTATCCGTTCTCGCTGGCCGACAAGCTCAAGGTGATCACCGAGCCCTCGGACTATTATTCGCTGGAGTACAATCCCTGGGGCCGCGCAATCATCCCGATGGAGATGCTGAGCGTGCTGTTCCAGTACCGCGCGCGCGAGGCCCGGCTACCGGTCCGTGGTCCGGCCGTCGGGCTGTTCGCCGATCAGGAGATCCGGCTGGTGCGCGGGCCGCTGTTTCCGGGCGAGACCTATTGGGTCGAGCGCGAGGTCGTCGCGCTCTCGGGCAGCAAGCGCACCGAGAGCATGTGGGTGCGCTCGAGCGTGTTCGATGCCGACAACGCCGTGGTCGCCACCATGCTGCTCAACGGCGCCAGCATGAAGGATTCCTACGCCAACTACGAGCGCGAGCACAAAGCCCTCTACGGCTGAAGCAACAGCCGCCTGTTCCGCAAGCCGCCGAACCAAGGACAACAACAATGGCCCGCCTGCCCTATCTCGAAGCCGACCAGGTCGCCCCCGAATATCGCGACATGCTCAAGCGCAACACCAATTTGCACAAGCTTCTGGTCAACTCGCCGGACATGGCGCGCGCCTTCAACGGCATCGGCGGCTACATCCGCTTCAAGAGCAAGCTCGACCCGCGGCTGCGCGAGCTCGCAATCCTGCAGGTCGGCTGGCTCGAGAAGTCGGAATACGAGTTCACCCACCACGTGAAGATCGGCAAGGAGTTCGGCGTCACCGACGAGGACATCCAGGGCTTGATCGCGGAGACCGAGGGCAAGCCGTCGAAGCTCGAGCCGCTGGCGAAGGCGATCCTCAGAGGTGCCCGCGAGATGGTGCGCGAGCTCGCAATGTCGGAGGCGACCTTCGCCGAGATCAAGCGAGAGCTGACCGACGAGCACATGACCGACCTGGTGCTGACCATCGCCTTCTACTGCGCCGTGGTGCGCGTGCTCGCCACCATGCAGATCGACAACGAGCCAAGCTACAAAGAGGTACTGCAGCAGTACCCGATCCCGGGAGTGAAGTGACATGCGCCTGCAAGATCGCGTTGCCATCGTCGTTGGCGCCGGCCAGAGCCCCGGCGAAGGCATCGGTAACGGCCGCGCCACCGCGCTGACCTTCGCGCGCGAAGGCGCCAAGGTGCTGTGCGTCGATCACAATCTGGCATCGGCGCAGGAGACCGTCGACCTGATCGCGGCCAACGGGGGCACTTCGGTTGCCTTCAAGGCCGACGTCACCAAAAACGCCGACATCAAGGCGATGGTGGCGGATGCGCATGGCCGCTGGGGCAGCGTCGATATCCTGCACAACAATGTCGGTGTCAGCCTCTCCGGCGGCGATGCCGAGCTGCTCGACATCACCGAGGAGGCATTCGACCGCTGCGTCGCGATCAACCTGAAGAGCTGCATCCTGGCCGCCAAGCACGTGATCCCGATCATGCGCCAGCAGCAGCGCGGCTCGATCATCAACATCTCGTCGATGGCCGCGATCACAACCTATCCTTATGTCGCCTACAAGGCGACCAAATCGGCCATGATCGCCTTCACCGAACAGCTCGCCTACCAGAATGCGCAATATGGCATTCGCGCCAACGTGATCCTGCCGGGGTTGATGAACACGCCGATGGCGGTGGACACGCGCGCACGCGAATTCAAGAAGAGCCGCGCCGAGGTCGAGGCGGAGCGCGACAGCAAGGTGCCGCTGCGTCACCAGATGGGCACCGGCTGGGACGTCGCCAATGCCGCGCTGTTTCTCGCCTCGGATGAGGCCAATTTCGTCACCGGTGTGACGTTGCCGGTCGATGGCGGCGCCAGCGTGCGGCGCGGTTAATGGATAGTGAGGAACCTGGCCGGTTAATCCTCGCGATTAGCCCGGTTAATCGAGACGATTAACCCGGTTAATCCTCGCGATTAACCTGTGTGACGGTGTGCGGTTAATCTCTGTGACAACATCACGCGTTGTTGCGCCGCAATGATTCGAAAAAATTGAAGTATTCCAATGACACGGCGATGTGACGGCGTGTCCACATAAATCGAAATCCTGACTCGTTGTGGTCGCACGAAATTCATCTGCGCTCTGTATCTCGCACCCCAAGAACTTCTGGAGTGCCTGGACCAATGAGCGAAGAATTCGAACTCAGACCCGATCAGTGGGATGCGCTGAAAGCGTTGCGGGCTCCCGCAGCGAACCCTTCACGGCTGAACCGGTTCGCCGTCGAGAGCCTGATCACGCTCGGTTATGTCGCCGTGCGCGGCGATTCGTTTGAACTGACGCCCGCGGGCCGCAAGGTGCTGGTCCGCGGTTCGTCACTTCTGCTGCTCGATATCGCAGCCTGATTCCCTTCAAACTGACACGAGCGAGAGCTTCGGTTTTGATTCGATCAAAACCGAAGCTCTCATTTCTTGCTTTGACGCGTTTTCTTCACGCGAACCGGTATCCACTTCGCTCGAAAACGCTCTGCACAACCGGTATCATGCCGCGTGTGCCTTTCCGGGAATGGTCGCCTCGCCGTGCTGCGTCAGCGGCTTCATGCCGGTGACAGTGCGCAGCAGCACATAGAACACCGGCGTCAGGAACAGGCCGAACACGGTGACGCCGATCATGCCGGAGAACACCGCGACGCCCATCGCGCGCCGCATCTCCGAGCCCGCGCCGGTCGACAGCACCAGCGGCAGCACGCCCATGATGAACGCCATCGACGTCATCAGGATCGGCCGCAGCCGCAGCCGGCTGGCCTCGATCGCGGCACGGATCGGCGAGCGCCCGGCGAATTCGAGCTCGCGCGCGAATTCGACGATCAGGATGGCGTTCTTGGCCGACAATCCGACCAGCACGATCAGGCCGATCTGGGTGAAGACGTTGTTGTCGCCCTTCGACAGCCAGACACCGAACATCGCAGCCAAGAGGCCCATCGGCACGATCATGATGATCGAGAGCGGCAGCGCCAGGCTCTCATAGAGCGCGGCGAGCACCAGGAACACCAACAGGATCGCGAGCGGAAACACCCAGATTCCGGAGTTGCCGGCGATGAACTCCTGATAGGTCAGGTCGGTCCATTCGAAGGCAAAGCCCGGCGGCAGCGTTTCGGCCGCAATCCGCGTTGCCGCCTCTTGCGCCTGGCCGGACGAAAAGCCCGGCGCCGCAGCGGCGTTGATGTCTGACGACAGGAAGCCGTTGTAGCGGATCGCTCGCTCCGGACCCGCGCTCTGGCGGACCTTCAACAGCGCCGACAACGGCACCATGTCACCGGACGACGAGCGGACCTTCAACTGCCTGATGTCGTCGGCACGCGCACGGAACGGCGCGTCCGCCTGCACATAGACCGAATAGGTGCGGCCGAATTTGTTGAAGTCGTTGACATAGTAGGAGCCGAGATAGATCTGCAGCGTGTTGAAGACCTCCGTGACCGGCACGCCGAGCTGCAACGCCTTGGTGCGATCGATGTCGGCGAACAGCTGCGGCACGTTGACCTGGAAGCTCGAGAACACGCCGGCGATCTCCGGCGCCTTCTGCATCGCCGTCATGAACGCCTTGGTCGCGTCGTTCAGCGCCTCATAGCCGAGGCCGGCGCGATCCTCGATCTGCAGCTTGAAGCCGCCGATGGTGCCGAGGCCGTTGACCGGCGGCGGCGGGAACATCGCGATGAAGGCATCCTGGATGCCGGCATATTTCTTGTTCAGCGCTGCCGCGATCGCCGGACCGCTCAGCGACGGATCCTTGCGCTCGTCGAACGGCTTCAGGGTCGAGAACACGATGCCGGCGTTGGAGGAGTTGGTGAAGCCGGAGATCGACAGGCCGGGAAATGCCACCGAGCTCTCGACACCCGGCTGGGTCAGCGCGATGTCGCTCATCTTGCGGATCACTTCCTCGGTGCGGTCCAGCGTGGCGCCGTCAGGCAGCCGGGCAAATCCGACCAGATACTGCTTATCCTGCCCCGGCACGAAGCCGCTCGGCACCTGCTTGAACAGCACGCCGGTCAAGCCGATCAGCAGCACGTAGAGGCCGATCACCACGGCCTTGCCGTAGATCACCTTGGTGACGGTACGGCCGTAGTTCTCGGACGACTTGGTGAAGACCTTGTTGAAGCCGCGGAAGAACCAGCCCAGCGACTTCTCCATGCCGCGGGTCAGCCAATCCTTCGGCTCGTCATGCCCCTTCAGCAGCAGCGCCGACAGCGCCGGCGACAGCGTCAGCGAGTTGATCGCCGAGATCACGGTCGAGATCGCAATCGTCAGCGCGAACTGCTTGTAGAACTGCCCGGTCAGGCCGGAGATGAAGGCCAGCGGCACGAACACCGCGATCAGCACCAGCGCGATCGCGATGATCGGGCCGGACACCTCGCGCATCGCCTGGTTGGTGGCATCGCGCGGCGACAGGCCGGATTCGATGTTGCGCTCGACGTTCTCGACCACGACGATGGCGTCGTCGACCACGATGCCGATCGCGAGCACCAGGCCGAACAGGCTGAGCGCGTTGATCGAGAAGCCGAACACATGCATCACCGCGAAGGTGCCGACGATCGACACCGGAACCGCGATCAATGGAATGATCGAGGCTCGCCAGGTCTGCAGGAACAGGATCACGACCAGCACGACGAGCGCGATCGCCTCGAGCAGCGTATGGATGACGGCCTCGATCGACGACCGCACGAATTGCGTCGGATCGTAGACGATCTGGTACGTCACCCCTTCCGGCATGTTCTTCTTGATCTCGGCCATCGTCGCGCGGACGTGGTCGGAGATCTCCAGCGCGTTCGAACCCGGCGCCTGGAAGATCGGGATCGCGACCGCCTGCTTGTTGTCGAGCAGCGAGCGCAGGCCGTATTCGGAGGCGCCGAGCTCGATCCGGGCGACGTCGCGCAGCCGTACCACCTCGCCGGCCGAGCCGGTCTTCACCACGATGTCGCCGAACTGCTCCTCGGTCGACAGCCGTCCCTCGGCGTTGACGGAGAGCTGGAGGTCGAGGCCCTTGACGCTGGGCGAGGAGCCGACAACGCCGGCGGCAGCCTCGACGTTCTGCGCCTGGATTGCGCGAACGACGTCGCTTGCGGTCAGCGCATGTTCGGCGGCCTTCTGCGGATCGACCCAGACCCGCATCGAATAGTCGCCGGCGCCATAGAGCTGGACGTCGCCGACGCCGTCGATCCGCGCCAGCCGGTCCTTGACGTTGAGCACTGCGTAGTTGCGCAGATACGTCATGTCGTAGCGGTTGTTCGGCGACAGCAGATGCACGACCATGGTGAGGTCGGGCGAGCTCTTCTTGGTGATGATGCCGAGCTGGCGCACCACGGCCGGCAGGCGCGGCTCGGCCTGCTGCACGCGGTTCTGCACCAGCTGGGTCGCCTTGTCGGGGTCGGTGCCGAGCCGGAACGTCACCGTCAGCGTCATCGCGCCGTCGGTGGTCGCCTGGCTCGACATATAGAGCATGCCCTCAACGCCGTTGATCTGCTCCTCGATCGGCGTCGCCACCGTCTCGGCGATCACCTTCGGATTGGCGCCGGGATAGGTCGCGCGTACCACGACCGACGGCGGCACCACGTCGGGGTATTCCGAGATCGGCATCGCCACCAGCGAGATCAGGCCGGCCAGGAAGATCAGGATCGATAGCACGCCGGCGAAGATCGGCCGGTCGATGAAGAATTTTGAGAGATTCATGGCTCCGCCCCCGCGTGCAGCGCCTAGCGCTGCACGACGTGCTGGTTGGTTTCAGTGGATGCCTGTTGCATGCCGCGCGCGCCCATCTCGGCGACTTCCATCTTCAGAAGTGCGCCGGGACGCACGCGCTGCAGGCCGTTGACGACGATGCGGTCGCCGGATTTCAGGCCGGCGGTGACGATCCGCAGGCCATCGACCGCGCCGCCGAGCGTGACGGAGCGGTACACGGCACGGCTGTCGTCGCCGACCAGCATGACGAACTTCTTGTCCTGGTCGGTGCCGACCGCGCGCTCGTCGACCAGCACCAGCGTCTGCTGCTGGGGCTGGCCCATGCGCACGCGGGCGAACTGGCCCGGGATCAGCCGGCCGTCTTCGTTCTTGAACACGGCGCGGACGCGGATGGTGCCGCTCTGCCCGTTGACCTGGTTGTCGATCAGCTGGATGTGCCCTTTGGCGCTGAGGCCGCCCGACGTCACCATGTCGACGGGGATCTGATCGAGGTTGCCGCGCTTGCCGGACGCGTCCGCGATCGAGTTCAGCGCACGCAGCACGACCTCCTCATCGGCATCGAAGCTCGCATAGATCGGATTGACCGAGACCAGCGAGGTCAGGACCGGCGACGAGGTGCCTGCCGCGACGAGATTGCCGACGGTGACCTCGATCCGTCCGACCCGGCCGTCGACCGGTGCGCGGACCTCGGTGTAGTCGAGATTGAGCTTTGCGGTCTGCAACGCGGCTTCGGCGGCCTTGACGTTGGCGATCGCCTCGCGATTGGTGTTGTCGCGCTGGTCGAAATCGCGCTTGGTGACGATGTTGTTGCCGACCAGTTGCGCGCCGCGCTCGACCTCGTTTGCGGCAAACACCGCGCGGGCCTTGGCCGCCTCGAGCTGGGCCTGGGCCCGGTCGACCTCGGCCGCGTAAGGCGCGGGGTCGATCTTGAACAGGATGTCGCCGGACTTCACCAGCGCGCCCTCGGTGAAGTTGGTCGAAAGGATCGCGCCCGCCACCCGCGGCCGCAGCTGGACGCGGTCGACGGCTTCGAGCCGGCCCGAGAAGTCATCGAACAGGGTGGTCGGCCGCGGCTGCACCACGGCGACGGTCACAGGGACCGCCGGTTCGGGCGCGGCGGCGGTAGCGGTCGCCTGCGCAGCATGGAAATAGTGGCCGGTCGCGATTGAACCGGCCAGGCCGAGGGCGCCAAGGATCACGACACCGCCGACGACGCGTCGGAAACGGCCGGAACGAGGATTTTGGGTTGACGAGGGCATTCACGCGCTCCAGAGATCTGTAGTGTTCGCTACAGATGTGGAGCTGGACGCCGGTTCGCAAGATACTTATGTATCGAGCACTATGAATTTATTATCTCATTCGTGGGGAAATGGGAAGACGCGGAAAAACATCACGTGCAACAAGAGGATAAGCTAGGGACAAGCCGTCACAGAAACGGCACCCGGCTTACGGAGTAACTGGAAATGGGAATGGGACGCCCCCGCGCTTTCGACGCCGATGCCGCTTTGGACCGGGCCATGGACGTATTCTGGCGCCACGGTTACGAGGGCACCACGATCGCGCAGCTCACCGAGGCGATGAGCATCAATCCGCCCAGCCTCTACGCCGCCTTCGGCAGCAAGGAAGGCCTGCTGAAGGCCGCGCTCGACCGCTATACCGAAAAGCGCGACGCCTGGATGGAAAAGGTTGTGGGCGCCTCGACCGCGCGCGAGGTGGCCGAACGATTCCTGATGGAGCACGCGGACGCCCAGACCGATCCCGCCAACCCGCCCGGTTGCCTGCTGGTCCAGGGCGGCCTTGCCTGCGGCACCGGCTCGGAAAATGTTCCATTCGAACTGGCGGCGCGCCGCACCCGCACCGAAGACCAGTTGCGCGAACGCTTTGTCCGCGCCAAGGCCGAACGGGACCTCGGCGAAAACGTCGATCCGGCCATGCTTGCCCGCTATCTCTCCGCGGTCACATCGGGCATGTGCGTGATGGCCTCCTCGGGTGCGAACCGCGAGACACTGCGCGAGATCGCAGCGGTGTCGCTGAAGGCGTTCGAGGAGCAGACGAAGGCCTAGCCATACGAATCGGCGAAGCCGTCGAAAGTCACCTCGCCCCGCTTGCGGGGAGAGGTCGAATTCGAGCGCAGCTCGAATTCGGGTGAGGGGGAGCTGCCGCGTGCACAACTGTCACCATCATCGTGGGACGACCCCTCACCCCAACCCTCTCCCGCAAGAGCGGGGCGAGGGAGAAGAGGCCTCACCACATCGTCTGTCGCGCGCGCTCCGGCCATTCGCGATCGTATGTCTCGCCGCCGACGGTGTGCTCGCTCATCTCGGTGAGGATCTGGCCCGGCGTCGGCAGGGCCTTCGGATCGACCTGCTTGTCCGGATTCCAGAGGTCGGAGCGCACGATCGCGCGGGCGCACTGGAAATAGATCTCGTCCACATTCATCACGATGACCGTCCGCGGCGCCTTGCCTTCCATCTTGAAAGAGGCGAGCAGCCCCGGCTCGGCCGTGACATAGGCGCGGCCGTTGACGCGCAGCGTGCTGCCCGAGCCCGGGATCAGGAACAGCAGCCCGACGCGAGGATCGCGCACGATGTTGCGCAGCGAATCGCAGCGATTGTTGCCGCGGCGATCCGGCATCATCAACGTCTTCGCATCATGGATGCGCACGAAGCCCGGCAGGTCGCCGCGTGGCGAGCAATCGAGCCCCTCGGGCCCCGAGGTCGCAAGCGACACGAATGGCGACTTCTCGATGAGCACACGATAGAGCGGCGTCACGTGATCGGCGACCTTCACGGTCGACGCGTCGTTCGGGAAGCCGTAGATCGCCTCAAGCTGCTCGATCGTAGAGATCACCGACATTCGTGCTGTTCTCCTTTGTGGCTACTCGTCTCTTGCTATTCGTCCCAGCGCTCGCCCTTGATGATGCGGACAAGCTGTCGCGCGTGATAGTCGGCGGTGCCGGAATTGACGATGGTGAAATCAGGCGTCGACGTGCTCTCGTCGACGGTGCGGGCCAGCCGCTGCGCGAGCAGGCCGTCGCTGCTGCGTGCCCGCGCAGCCAGCCGCGCCGCCAGCACATCCGGCGGCGCCGTGATCGACACCACGATGGCATTGGCATACTTGCGGCGTGCCGCCGCGATCACCGTGCGCGAGACATTCGCGATCACGGTGCGCCCGGCGCGGATCTCATCGTTGATCGCCCGCGACAGCGCATAGCGATGGCCATGCGCTTCCCAGTGCATGGCGTAGTCGCCGGCGGCGACCGCGCGCTGGAAGGTTTCCGCGCTCACCTCTTCATTGTCTTCCGACGCCGAGGCCTGGCGGGTGATCAGGCGGCGGGGAAACACGATGTCACGGTCATCGGCGCAGGCCGCCTTCGCCAGTGCCAGCAACGTGTCCTTGCCGGCACCGCTCGGGCCGACCACCAGGATCAACCGGCCGGGACCGATCGTGCCGGCGTGCTGCGCGGCGACGGCAGGGACATCGCTCATGCGACCCTGGCTCCTTCGCGCCAGACGCTGCGCACGACAGGCAGATCGCGCGCGACGTGGACGCGGATCAGATCGGCGCGCCTGCCGACGGCGATCTCGCCGCGATCGGTGAGCCCGACCGCTTCGGCCGGCGTTTTGGTCACGGTGCGCACGGCGGCGGCAAGATCGATCGCCGGCACATGCCGCGGCAGTTGCAGCGCCGCCATCAGCAGGCTGGAGGGGATGTAGTCCGACGACAGGATATCGAGCATGCCCTCATTGGCGAGATCGACGGCGGCGATATTGCCGGAGTGCGAGCCACCGCGCACCACGTTCGGCGCGCCCATCAGGATGTCGATGCCGGCGGCGTGCAGCCCGCGCGCCGCTTCCATCGTGGTCGGGAACTCCGCGACCGCGACCTTGTCGTTGACGGCATCGACCACGTTCTCATCCGTGGTGTCGTCGTGGCTCGCCAGCGGAATCCTGTACTGATGCGCCAGCGCGACGATCGCGCGGGTGTTCGCCACCGCATAGTCCTTCTGATAGGCGAAGCGGCGCGCAAACAGCACGTCGAGCTGGGCGTCGGTCATGCCGCCGCCCTTGCCGCGGTAGTAATCGCGCAGCTTGACCTCGTCGCGGAACTGGCGCTGGCCCGGCGTATGGTCCATCAGCGACATCAGCCGCACATCCGGCCGGTCGATCAGCTCCTTGGCCTCGGCGACGACATCGGGCATCGGCACTTCGCAGCGCAGATGCAGGAAGTGATCGGCGCGCAGCAGGTCCTCCTCGCGCGCGGCCGAGATCGCCGCCGCCAGCACGCCGGCGCGGCCGTCGACATCCTCGGCGCCGTCCTCGCGCCAGACCCGCAGCGAATCCAGCACCGTGGTGATGCCTGAGGTCGCGAGCTGCCCGTCATAGGAGATCACGGCGGCGACCGGATTCCAGAACACCTTCGGCCGCGGCACGTAGTGCATTTCGAGATGGTCGGTGTGCAGCTCGATCAGCCCGGGCATCAGCAGATCGCCGCCGGCGTCCTCCGCTGCCTCGGGCGCCCTGCCCTCGCCGAATTCGGCGATCTTGCCATCAGCGATCGCAACCCAGCCCTGCTCGATCACGCGATCGGCGAGGACCAGCCGGGCGTTGCCGACGATGGTGTCTTGCTTGGCGGTCATTTCAATCGGTCCTTCAGGCAGCAGCGGCGAACGAGGTCACATCGACGATACGGTCGGCAATCAGATGGCGGATTTCGTCGTCATGGACAATCGCGACCATCGCGACGCCCTTGGTCTTTTTCTCCGCAATCAGCTCGACCACCACTGCGCGATTCGCCGCATCGAGCGAAGCGGTCGGCTCGTCCAGCAGCAGGATCGGCAGGTCCGAGATGAAGCCGCGCGCGATGTTGACCCGCTGCTGCTCGCCGCCGGAGAAGGTCGAGGGCGGCAACGTCCACAGCCGCTCCGGGATGTTGAGGCGGCGCAGCAGGCGCCCGGCGCGTTCGCGGGCTTCCTCGCGCGCCACGCCGTTGGCGATCAAAGGCTCGGCGACGACGTCGATGGTCGCCACCCGCGGCACCGCGCGCAGGAACTGGCTGACATAGCCGATGGTCGAGCGGCGGATGCTCAGCACCTGGCGCGGCTCGGCGGTCGCGAGGTCAACAACCTTGCCGCGATGGCGGATGCCGATCCGGCCGCTGTCGCAGCGATAGTTGCCGAAGATCATCTTCAGGATCGAGGATTTACCGGCGCCCGACGGGCCCGACAGCACCACGCACTCGCCGGGATCGGCGTGGAACGAGACGCCGCGCACCACGGGCAGCTCGACGCCGCCTTGCAGATGCATGGTGAAGGTCTTCTCGGCGTTGGCAAGTTCGATCATCGCGGTCATTGGCAAGCTCATGGCGGAAGTATCGAGGAAACGAGCAGCTGGGTATAGGGCTCGCGGGGATCGTCGAGCACCTGGTCGGTGAGACCGGTCTCGATGACGCGGCCGCCTTTCATCACCATCACGCGATGCGACAGCAGGCGCGCCACCGCGAGATCGTGGGTCACGACGATGGCGGCAAGGCCGAGCTCGCTGACGAGATTGCGCATCAGATCGAGCAGGCGCGCCTGCACCGAGACGTCGAGGCCGCCGGTCGGCTCGTCCATGAACACCAGCCGCGGCTCGGTGACGAGATTGCGCGCGATCTGCAGCCGCTGCCGCATGCCGCCCGAATAGGTCTTCGGCGCATCGTCGATGCGGCCGACATCGATCTCGACCCGATCGAGCCAGGTCGACGCGGTGTCGCGGATCCGGCCGTAGTGATTCCAGCCGACCGCCATCAGCCGTTCGCCGACATTGGCGCCGGCAGACACGCCCATGCGCAGGCCCTGCGCCGGGTCCTGATGCACAAAGCCCCAGTCGGTGCGGAACAGGAAGCGCCGCTCCGCTTCGCCGAGCTCGGCGAGATCGCGCAGCACGCCGTCGCGCATCCGGTAGGACACCCGCCCCGCGCTCGGCGCGAGCTGCGCGGAGAGCAGTTGCAGCAGCGTCGACTTGCCCGAACCGGACTCGCCGACGATCGCCAGCACCTCACCGGGATAGAGCGCGAACGAGACATCGCGGCAGGCCGGCAGCCGGCCGTAATTCTTGGCAAGCCCCTCGGCCACCAGCAGCGGCTGATCGTTGTCGAGGCTCGAAAGCTCAGACATGCGCCTTCTCCTTGTGCGGCGCCGCGCTCTCGGTGCCGTGATGGCCGGCGGCCTGGCGCTGCTCGCAGAAGTCGGTGTCGGAGCAGACGAACATCCGCCCGCCCTTGTCGTCGGTGACGATCTCGTCGAGATAGGAATTATCGGCGCCGCACAGCGCGCAGGGCGCATCAAAGCGGTAGCGCGTGAACGGATGATCCTCGAAATCCAGCGACACCACCGTGGTGTAGGGCGGGATCGCGTAGATGCGCTTCTCGCGGCCGGCGCCGAACAGCTGCAGCGCCGCGCAATTGTCCATCTTCGGATTGTCGAATTTCGGCGTCGGCGATGGGTCCATCACGTAGCGCGCATTCACCTTCACCGGATAGGCGTAGGCGGTCGCGATGTGGCCGAAGCGTGCGATGTCCTCGTAGAGCTTGACGTGCATCAGCCCGTATTCGGCGAGCGCGTGCATCCGCCGCGTCTCGGTCTCTCGCGGCTCGAGGAAGCGCAGCGGCTCGGGGATCGGCACCTGATAGACCAGCACCTGCCCGGCGTGCAGCGACGCCTCGGGAATGCGGTGCCGGGTCTGGATCACGGTCGCGTCGGTCGTCGACGTCGTGGTCGCGACACCCGCGGTCTTGCCGAAGAACTTGCGGATCGAGATCGCGTTGGTGGTGTCGTCCGAGCCCTGGTCGATCACCTTCAGCACGTCGTCGGGACCGAGGATCGCCGCTGTCACCTGTACGCCGCCGGTGCCCCAGCCGTACGGCATCGGCATCTCGCGGCTGGCGAACGGCACCTGATAGCCGGGGATCGCGATCGCCTTCAGGATCGCGCGGCGGATCATCCGCTTGGTCTGCTCGTCGAGATAGGCGAAATTGTATGTCGGCGCGTTCATTCCGCGGCCTCCTGCATTTCAACCGCCTCGTTGGCCTCCGCGAACTCCTGCCGCAGCTTGCGCAGCAGGCCGAGCTCGGACTGGAAGTCGACGTAGTGCGGCAGCTTGAGATGCTCGACGAAGCCGGTCGACTGGACATTGTCGGAGTGCGACATCACGAACTCCTCGTCCTGCGCCGGCACTCCCGCCTCCTCGCCGAGCTCGCGTGCGCGCAGCGCGCGATCGACCAGCGCCATCGACATGGTCTTGCGCTCGCTCTGCCCGAAGGCGAGGCCATAGCCACGGGTGAAGCACGGCGCCTCGGTCGTCGAGCCCTTGAACTGGTTGACCATCTGGCACTCGGTGAGCTCGATCGAGCCGAGCGGCACCGCGAAGCCGACGTCCTCGGTCGAGAATTCGACCTCGACCTCGCCGAAGCGTATCTCGCCGGCGAAGGGATGGTTGCGGCCGTAGCCGCGCTGCGTCGAATAGCCGAGCGCGAGCAGGAAGCCTTCGTCGCCGCGCGCCAGGTTCTGCAGCCGCAGATCGCGATCGGCCGGGAAGCTCAGCGGCTCGCGCGTGAGGTCGCCGACCGCCGCGTCGCTATCTGCCTGCGGCGACGATTCGATCAGGCCGTCGCGACCGAGAATGTCGGTGACCCGTGGAGTTGCCGCCTGCGAGGCTTCCGCGGTCGCCGGCTGCTCCGGCACAAAGCCTTCCGCGAGTTGCGGATCGAGCAGACGATGCGTGTAGTCGAAGGTCGGCCCCAGGATCTGACCGCCCGGAACGTCCTTGAAGGTCGAGGAGATGCGCCGCCGCACCTGCATCTCGCCGGTGTTGACCGGCTCGGTGGCGCCGAAGCGCGGCAGCGTGGCGCGGAAGGCGCGAACCAGGAAGATCGCCTCGATCATGTCGCCGCGCGCCTGCTTGATCGCGAGCGCCGCGAGCTCGCGGTCGTAGAGCGAGCCTTCGGTCATCACGCGATCGACGCCGAGCGCGAGCTGCCCGGAGATCTGCGCCAGCGTCACCTCGGGCACATCGCGATCGCCGCGCCGCTCATGCGCGAGCAGCCGATGAGCGTTCTCGATGGCGCGCTCGCCTCCCTTGACGGCTACATACATCGCTCACACTCCGCTTGCGATCAGCCGCGTGGTGCGCGGGATCGCGACAATGTTTTCGTCATGGACCAGCACGACATCGATGCCGCGCGGGAACAGAACCTCATTGATCGACAGCCGCTGGAACAGGTCGCGCGGCTTGATCATCGCCTGCAACAGTGCGCTGCCGTCGATGCCGGGACCCTTCAGCTCGAAGGCCGGTCCTTGCGTCAGGCTGTCGACCTGCAGGATCAGCGTGGTCGACCGGTCAGGATATTCGCTGCTGCCGAACGCGAAACGCTCCAGCGCCGGCAGGTTCGCGGCATCGCCGATCAGCGCAAAGCTTGCGATCGAGGAATCCGTAACCACCGGCGCGCTGGCGTGAAACTTCAGCCAGCGGGCGACGTCCGGTGTCGCCGACATCGCGGCATCGAGCCAGATCGGCGTGTCGTGATCGAACAGCGTCAGCGCGATCGCGGCCGCGCCGCGCATCATGCCGGCGGGCGTTCCGACATCAGCGGCGACGCGCTGCACGCTGCCCGGGCGCGCCATCGCATCCATCACGGAGCGGAACGTTGACTGCGCCGACAGCACCTTGTCGGCGAACCCTGCGGGCATTTCGGCAATCGTCGTCATTGCATCATCCCTCACCGCGCACCATCGTGTAGAAATCGACCCGCGTCGCCGCGGTCTCGGCGGCCTTGCGGGCGCGTTCGGCATTCATGGCGACACGCAGCGGCGCAATCACCTTGGCCTCCACCTCGCCGGACAACTCCGGCGACTGCACCATGGCGTCGCATAGCGCGATCATCTGCGCTTTCCGCGCATCGCGGCCGAGCGTGTAGCCGAAGCCGACCTCGCCGGACGCGAGCCGCACCGCCGCGCGCGACACCGTCGCCTCGCCGAGATTGAATGGCGCACCGTCGCCGCCGATCCGCCCGCGCATCATCACGAGGCCGTTCTCCGGCTCGCGCAGATTCTCATGCGCGGGCAATGCGATCGCAGTCAGCCGGCCTGCGATGTCGGCCGCGGCGGAGTGCGCCAGCACGGTCATCGCGGCCTTGCGCTGGGCCTGTTTGCTGTCTGGTCCGGTCGAACTCATGAGCAACCTTGCCTGCATCAAGTTGTCTATGATAATAGACAACTTGATAGCCGAGCGCCATGACTGTTTCGTGACAAACCGAAGATTTCTGGTATCACCGCGCCATGAGCATGCAGGAAAGTTCCGGCGTCGCCTTGTGGCGGCAGGTCGCTGACGGCATCGAGCGCGGCATCGCCGATGGCCGCTTCGCCGCGGGCGAAAAGCTGCCGGGCGAGATGGAGATCGCCGAGACTTACCGGGTCAACCGCCACACCGTGCGGCGGGCGCTCGCCGCATTGGCGGAGCGCGGCCTGGTGCGGGCCGAGCGCGGCAGCGGCACCTATGTCGAAGCCCAGCGTCTTGCCTACCCGTTGCGCTCACGCACAAGGTTTTCCGAGATCGTCGGCGCCGGCGGCCACGAGCCGCGCGGCCAGCTGATCGATGCAGGCAGCGATGTTGCCAATCGCGAGATCGCGCGCGAGCTCAGCCTGAAGATCGGCGCGCCGCTGATCCGGATCGAAGCGGTGCGACTCGCCGACCGGACGCCGATCTGCGTTTCGACCACCTGGCTGTCGGCCGAGCGGTTTCCCGATGCCGGCAGTGTGTTCGCCGACGTTCGCTCGATGACGAAGCTGCTCGGGCATTACGGCGTCAGGGATTACCGCCGCGCGTCGACCCGGATCACCGCGGCGATCGCCGATGCGACCGACGCCGCACGGCTCGATCTGCCGCTGGGCCGGCCGGTGCTTGTGGTCGACGCAACCGACGTCGATATGCTGGACCGCCCGCTGGTGACCAAGCGCTCGCGCTTCGCCGCCGAGCGCGTCGAGTTCCTGGTCGAGAATAGCTGAGCGTGCCGCCACACTGACAGTGCACCTCTCCCCTTGTGGGAGAGGTCGGATCGCATCGCCAGATGCGATCCGGGTGAGGGGTATCTCACCGCGAGTCCAACTCTGTCATTTGAACTCGTGGAGAGAGACCCCTCATCCGGCGCTTCGCGCCACCTTCTCCCACAAGGGGAGAAGGATTAGCGCGCGGCGAGCTAAACCACCGCCCTTTGGCCGATAATTGCAAAGCGCAGCTTGGTCGAGATGAAATCGATCGCGGCGACCGCGATCAGGATCATCAGGATCAGGAACGACACCTTCTGCCACTCCAGCACGCGGATCTGCTCGGCGAGCTGGAGGCCGATGCCGCCGGCGCCGACGATGCCGATGATGGTGGCCGAACGGGTGTTCGACTCGATGAAGTAGAGCACCTGGCCTGCGATCACCGGCAGCACCTGCGGCAGCAGGCCGAAGCGGATCTCATGCAGCGCGTTGCCGCCGGAGGCGCGGATGCCCTCGACCTGCTTGCGATCCGCCGCCTCGATCGCCTCCGAGAACAGCTTTCCGAACGCGCCGAAGTCGGAGACCATGATCGCCAGCACGCCGGCGAACGGGCCGAGGCCGACGACGTTGATCCAGACCAGCGCCCAGATCAGCGTATCGACGCCGCGGATCGAATCCAGGAAGCGGCGCACCGGAAAGCGGATCAGGTTCGAGGGGATGATGTTACGCGCCGCCAGCAGGCTGACGGGCAGCGCCAGCACCGCCGCGAGCGTGGTGCCGAGCAGCGCGATCGACAGCGTCTCGCCGAGCGCCTGCATGTAGAGCGGGAACGACGAGCCGGGATTCGGCGGGATCATCATCATGGTGATCCAGCCGAGCTGGCTCATCCCCGAGATCAGCCTGGACGGCGAGAAGTCTAGATCGACCAGGCCGTATGCAAAGATCGCGAGCGCCGCCACGATCACGACCGGCGTCGCCAGCCGCGCCGACGCCGGACGTTCGAACAGGCCGGGGTACTTTGCACGCAATTCCGCGGGGTCCGGCCTCGGCATCTGGCTCATCGGCGGCTCTCCTTGCCGAACAGCCGGGCGCGCAGCCAGCCGGTCGAGATGTCGATGATGAAGACGGTGACGATGATGGTGACGAGGATCGCGCTGACGTCGGAATAGTAGAACTTGCGGATCGCGACCACGAGTTCCTGCCCGATGCCGCCGGCGCCGACGAAGCCCATCACCGACGCCTCGCGGACATTGATCTCGAAGCGCAGCAGCGCATAGCTGGCATAGCCCGCCGAGACCTGCGGCAGGATGGCAAAGCGCATGCAGGACAGCCAGCTCGCGCCGGTTGAGCGGATGCCCTCGACCGGCTTCATGTCGGCATTCTCGACGATCTCGGCAAACAGCTTGCCGAGCGCTCCGGTGGTGTGGATCGCGATCGCCAGCACGCCGGCCATCGGGCCGAGGCCAAACGCGATCACGAAGATCAGCGCGAACACGATGCCCGGCACCGTGCGGGCGAATTCGAGCAGGCGACGGACGATGAAGCGCACCCACGGTCCCGGCGAGGTGTTCTGGGCGGCGAAGAAATTCAGCGCAAAGGCGAACACGGCGCCGGTCAGTGTGCCGACATAGCTGATCAGGAGGGTCTCACCGAGCAGCCGCAGCCACTTCTTCAGGCCCCAGAACCATTCGACCGGATCGGTCCAGACCCGCGCACCGGAATCCAGCGTCAGAATACGGTCGAAATAGCTGACGAAGTTGCCGAAATAGGTGAAGAACGTGTGCAGGTTCACATCGGCGCCGAGCGCCGCGATAAACAGCGCCGCACAGAATACCGCGGCCGCCACCGTCGCCTTCAGCCGCTTGCGGGCGACCGCCTTGCGATAGGCATCGTTCAGCGTCGCCAGTTGCTGCGCTGGAAGGATGGAAATGGCGGTCGCCATCGATGCGGGCCAGTCTGCTCGAGAGATGAACGAAAAGGGCCGGGTTGTCGAAACCCGGCCCTTTTCAGCGGCGATATGCGATCAGGACGCCTTCTTGCGCAGGGCGTCGACGAACTTGATCAGTTCGATGGTCTTGTCGTAGTCGGCGTTGGTGACCGGCTGCCACGGCAGGTTCTTGCCGTCGGACAGCTTCTTGAAGGCTTCCGGATCCTTCTTCGGCATGTCGAGGAAGGCCTGCTTGATCTTCGCCTTCATGTCGTCGGGAAGGCTCTCGAGATAGGCGTAGGGCGAGTTGATGATCAGGTCGGACTTCACGATGATGCGGAAGTCTTCCTTCTTCAGCGGCGTGCCGTCGCTCGACTTCACCATGTTCTTGGCGAGCATACGGGTCAGGTTGGAATCGTCGTCGGCGTTCCACCAGTTGGCGGCGACATCGACGGTGCCCTGCGCGAGCGCCAGCACGGCGTTCTCGTGGCTGCCGGTGAAGACCACCTTGGAGAAATAAGTCTCCGGATCGATCCCCATCTGGTTCAGCTTGAAGCGCGGCATGTTGTTGCCGGAGGTCGAGTTGGGATCGACCAGGCCGATATTCTTGCCCTTGAGGTCTTCGACCTTCTGGTACGGGCTCTTGGCGAGCACGTAGAACACCGAATAATAGCCCTTCGAACCGTCGGCATTGACGTCGATCACGAACGCGTCGGTCTTGACGCCGGTGAGACGGGCGCGGGCGAACGACGCCGGGCCGTAGTAGCCGATCTGGATGTTGCCGGCGCGCTGGCCCTCGATGACGGCGGCATAGTCGTTGGCGACGCGCAGGTTCACCTTGATGCCGAGTTCCTTCGACAGATATTCGGTGAGCGGGCCGTAGCGTTCGGTGACGCCGGAGCCGTTTTCGGCGGGGATCACCGCGAAGGTGATCTCCGGATACTTGGCCTTCCAGTCCTCGGCCGAGGCCGAGCCAGCGAATGCCAGCGCGGCGGCGCCGGCCAGAATGATGCGACGAGTGATCATGTTACCCCTCTTTGGTAGTTACGCCTGTTGGCCGGACGAAATGCCCGGTTGCCCTGTTTTTCGAAAATGCGCCGCTCAGGCCGCGGCAGCGGTGCCGAGCGCCGGAGCAGTTGCGCCATCGGGCGCGGGCATCGGCGCCGCGCCCATGACGTCATTGGCCTCGAGGTCGTAGAGCTCGCGGGCAATATGGTCGGTCAGCGCAGCCGGGGCGCCGTCGAACACCACGCGCCCCGCCGCCATGCCGATCAGGCGGTCGCAATAGCTTCGCGCCAGGTCGAGCGAGTGCAGGTTGCAGAGCACCGTGATGCCGAAATGCTTGTTGATGCGCAGCAGCGCATCCATCACGATCTTGGTGTTGCGCGGATCAAGCGAGGCGATCGGCTCGTCGGCAAGAATGATGTCGGGCTCCTGCACCAGCGCGCGGGCAATCGCGACGCGCTGCTGCTGGCCGCCGGAGAGCTGGTCGGCGCGCTGCGCCGCGAGCTGGGCGATGTCGAACTGCTCCAGCGCCGACAGCGCGAGCGCCCTGTCCTGCTCCGGCCAGACCTGCGCCAGCGAGCGCCATGACGGGATCTGGGCGAGCCGGCCCATCAGCACATTGGTCAGCACGTCGAGACGGCCGACCAGATTGAATTGCTGGAAGATCATCGCCGAACGCGCCCGCCACTGCCGCAGCGCCTTGCCGCGCAGCGCGGTCACATCGGTGCCTTCAAACAGGATACGGCCGGAGGTCGGATCGGCGAGACGGTTGATCATCCGCAGCAAGGTCGACTTGCCGGCACCGGAGCGGCCGATCACGCCGACAAAACTGCCCGGCGCGATCGAAAAGGAAGCGTTGTCGACTGCGGCTTTTGTGCCGAACCGGCACGTCAAACCTTCCACCACCAGCATGTAATGCTCCAACCGCGTCGCGTTGAGCCATCGCTATCCCCGGTGTTTAACAGTTATGTGACGTGACGTTGCAGTGCGGCGATCGTCCACACTGTCCCTTGCCGTTCCCTTGCCGTCATCGCAGCGTCATGATGTTGTCATCAAGCGTCCCGATGACGAGCGCGCATCCCCCGGAAGCCAAAGATTTGCGGAGGCCCTGATGGCCGGAAAAACACTCTCGGTTGTGCCGACGATCGACCCGACTGCGTCGGTGCGCGAGAGCAGGCTCGGCAAATATACCGAGGTCGGCGCGCGTACGATCCTGCTTGAAGTCAGCATGGATGATTATTCCTACGTCGTGAACGACAGCCAGATCACCTACACCTCGATCGGCAAGTTCTGCTCGATCGCGGCGATGACCCGGATCAATCCCGGCAACCACCCGATGCATCGCGCGACGCAGGCGCATTTCACCTACCGCGCCAGCGCCTATTTTCCCGGCGAGAGCGACGACACCGACTTCTTCAACTGGCGACGTGCGCATCACGTGCATATCGGCCATGACGTCTGGATCGGCCATGGCGCGATCCTGCTGCCGGGCCGGAACATCGGAACCGGCGCCGTCGTCGCCGCCCGCGCGATCGTGACCAAGGATGTGCCCGCCTATACCATCGTTGCCGGAAATCCGGCGCGGCCGGTCAAGCGCCGTTTCTCCGAGACAGCAGCGGATCGCCTTGCCGCGCTCGCGTGGTGGGACTGGGATCACGAAACACTTCGTCGTGTCCTGCCCGACTTCCGTAAGCTCGCGGTCGAGGAATTCCTCGACAAGTATGAGGCCGAGGCCGTATCCCAATCACAGAACAAGCAACGGAGCGCGGCATCGTGACGGACATTTTCATCGAGGGCGGACGCGCACTGGTTGACGGTGCCCTGGTCGAGACCTCGCTGCGGACCTCAGGCCGCGACATCGGTGCAGTCGACGCCGAACAGGGCCGCGCCGCGCTCCACATCGATGCCGGCGGCCTGCTGGTGCTGCCCGGCATCATCGATCTGCACGGCGATGCGTTCGAGCGGCAGATGATGCCGCGCCCCGGCGTCGACTTCCCGACCGACGTGGCGCTGATCGACAGCGACCGGCAGGCGATCGCCAACGGCATCACCACCGTGTTCCATGGCACGACCTGGTCGTGGGAGCCCGGTCTGCGCAGCGCGGAGAATGCTCGCAAGCTGCTCGATGCGATCGAGGCGCTGCGGCCGCAGCTCGCCGCCGATACGCGCTTCCATCTGCGCCACGAGACCCACAATATCGAGGCCGAGGCCGAGATCATTCAATGGCTCACTGAAGGCCGCATCGACCTGTTCGCCTTCAACGACCACAGCAACGTCAAGCCGAAGAAGCGCAACCAGCTGGCCGAACGCACCGGGCTCTCCATCGAGGCCGTCAACGACATGCTCGATCGGGTCGTGGCGCGCCGTCCCGAGGTGCCCGCCTCGATCGCGCGACTGGCGGCCGCCGCGCGCGCGGCGAACATTCGGATGCTCTCGCATGACGACAACAGCCCGGCGATGCGCCAGGAGTTTCGTGGGCTCGGCGCCACGATTGCCGAATTCCCCGTGAATGAGGAGACCGCGCGCGATGCCGCCGCCGCCGGTGACTTCATCGTGTTCGGCGCGCCCAATGTGGTGCGCGGCGGCAGCCACACCGGCTGGACCAAGGCATCCGACATGATCGCACAGGGCCTCTGCTCGGTGCTGGCGTCGGACTACTATTATCCGGCGCAACTGCTCGCCGCGTTCCGCCTTGCCGCCGACGGGATCCTGCCACTCACCAAGGCCTGGGATCTGATCTCGTCGGCGCCGGCACGCGCGGCGGGGCTTGCCGATCGCGGCGTGCTCGCCGCGGGCCGCCGCGCCGACATCATCGTCGTCGACGACAAGGTGCCGCTGCGGCCGCGCATCGTCGCCGTGATATCGGCCGGACGGCTGGTGCATCTGGCGGATGCAAGCTGCCTCGTTCATTCGCTCGCACCGCGCAAGACGGTTGCGGCAGCATAGTCAGGACCTGTTCTGCTGCCATGGCCAACACTCCGCGCTACGCGATCTATTATGCGCCGTCACCCGACAGCGTCCTGCACCGCTTCGGTTCGACACTGCTCGGCTACGACGCCGTGTCGGGCGACGACCTGCCGTTTCCCGATGGCGTTGCGCCCGACTGGCGCGAGGTGACGGAGGACCCGCGCAAATACGGTTTTCACGCCACGCTGAAGGCACCGACGGCGCTCGCCGATGGCCGGAAAGAGTCCGATCTCCTCGACGCCTGTGCTGCCTTCGCCGGCCACGCCCGGCGCATTCCCGTGATCGAACCGGTTGTCGATGCCATCAGCGGCTTCATCGCCGTGATCCCGGCGCGCCGCTCGGATGATCTGCAACAGCTTGCCGCCGATTGCGTCACCGCGTTCGACACGTTCCGTGCGCCGCTCACGCCGCAAGATCGCGCGCGGCGCAAGCCCGAACGGCTCACCGAGCGGCAGCGCGACTATCTCGACCGCTGGGGCTATCCCTACGTCATGGACGAATTCCGCTTCCACATGACGCTGACCGGACGGCTGAGCGAGGAGCGGCGGGGCCCGATCATGGCGCGGCTGCGCGAGCGGTTCGCGGCGATCGAGCTGACGACGCTCGCGATCGACCGCATCGCGCTGTTCAAGCAGACCGACAGCGCATCCCGCTTCCGCATCATCGGCAGCTGGCCGTTGCGAGCGTAACGGCGGCGCTACTCGTCGACCCGGGTGCGGGCGATGATCCCGGCGGCGCCCTTCGCGAGCAGCTCCATGCCGACGGCGCGGCCGAGTTCGCGTGGCCGGTCCGCCGGTCCGCGCCGCGTCACCTCGATGAAGCCGGCCCCGGCCTCATCGAGCACCGAGGCGCGCAGCGTCATCTCGTTGCCAGCGAGCGTGGCATGGCCCGCGATCGGCGAGTTGCAATGGCCGTTGAGCACCCACAGCACCTCGCGCTCGGCCTCGGCGGCAAGCCGCGACTGCGTGTTGTCGATTCCGGCGAGGCGCGCCCGCGTCGACCAGTCGGTCTCGACGCATTCGACCGCGACGATGCCCTGGCCGACCGCCGGCAGCATCTCGTCGACGGAGAAATCATGCGCGACGCGCGCGGTCATGCCGATACGCTCGAGGCCGGAACGCGCCATCACCAGGGCATCCGCCGGCCCCACCTCGCCGCCATCGGGCAGCCGCTGCTTGGCGCCGCGATCGAGTTTTGCCACCCGCGTGTCCGCGGCGCCGCGATAATGGATCACGGTCGCTTCCGGAAACAGCCGGCGCAGATAGGCGGCACGGCGCACGGCATTGGTGCCGATCATGAAGCCCTTGCCGCGCGCGCCTCGAAGGGTCTCCAGCGACAAGCCCGGCCGCAACACAAGGCTGTCATTGGCGGCATCGCGCGCCAGCATCGCCGCGAGGACGAGACCCGGCGTCTCCTCATTGCCCGGCACGTCCTTCAGCGAATGCATCGCGGCCTGCAGCGCGCCCGATCGCATGGCTTCGCGGATCTCGGCGACGAAGGCGCCGCCCTTGCCGCCGTGACGCAACAGCTTGCTGGTCTGGTCCTGGTCGCCGCGGGTCTCGAACTTGACGATTTCGACGGCAAGGTCGCCCGCCGAGGCGCGCAGCAGCCGCGCGACCTCGTCCGTCTGCGCGAGCGCCATCGCGCTCTTGCGCGTCCCTATCCGCAAAACCTGTCCCGACACGAAAGCTCCACTGCGCGTGATCATCAACGGCTGGGGATTAGAACAAAAGGCCAGTTAAAACAATGGTTTTTGCCTCTGCCTGGCCGCGCTCAGGGGATCTGCTCGACGAGCGCGACGCCGGCCTCGCGCATCGCCACGGTGGCGGCAGCAAGCGAGCCGCCGAGATCGATGGCGCGGCAGCCCGGCAGCGCGACCGCGGTCTCGAAGCCGAGCCGCCGCGCATCGAGCGCCGAATATTGCACGCAGAAATCCGTCGCGAGCCCGGCCATCACGACACGCTTGAGGCCGCGCTCGCGCAGATAGCCGGCGAGCCCGGTCGGGGTTGTCCGGTCGTTCTCGAAGAACGCCGAATAGGAATCGATCGCGGCCCGGAAGCCCTTGCGGATCACGAGCTCGGCTCGGTCGGTTGCGAGGTCGGGGTGAAATTCGGCGCCGGCTGTGCCCTGGATGCAATGATCCGGCCACAGCGTCTGCGGTCCATAGGGCATGGTGACCGAGGAGAACGGTGCCGCGCCCGGATGCGAGGTCGCAAACGAGCTGTGGCCGGCCGGATGCCAGTCCTGGGTCAGCACGACATGATCGAAGCGCCCGGCGAGCCGGTTTATCACCGGCACGACGGCATCGCCGTCGGCCACCGCCAGCGCGCCGCCGGGACAGAAATCGTTCTGCAAGTCGATGATCAGCAAGAGGTCGTCGGGGTGGATGTGCATCACGTCCCGATCCGCAACGACGCGCGCAGCTTGCGCAGGCAGGCGATCACCGACAGCGCCGTGATGCGGCCGGTCTTCGGGTTCTCCGAGGGGATGTTCTCGATCATCATCGAGAACCGTGCCGAATCGGAATCGACCTCGATGCGGTGGGTGTTGCGCGTCACCGTCGGGTCGGCCCAGATCTCGACCCTTGTGCGATCGGGGCCGATGCCGGCGAGCGACAGCGCCACCGCGACGTTGAGATTGGCCGGAAAGCCCTTTGCAGCGGCGCGCGCGCTGCCCTCGAAGATGCGCAGCGGCTCGGTGATGCCCTCGATCCGGATGTTGTTCTCGACCAGATGCGGCGCGCCGACGAGGCCGGCAATCGGTTTCCGCGACACCAGCCTTGCCGAATGGATGGTACCGACCGCGGCCGCGGTCACCGCATCGAGCCCGATCAGCGCGCCGGTCGGCACGATGATCTGGCCGCCATGCGCCTTGGCGAGGTCGATCAGGTCCTCGTTCTGCAACAGCGCCCCGACGCTGAGCACGACCGCGGTCTTGCCGCGCTCGACCACCGGCGCCACGATCGAGCGCACCAGCTTGCTCGGCGCGCACTCGACCACGATATCGGCGACCTCCGCCAGCTCATCGATCGGCACCAGCTTCGGCGCAGACTTGAGACCTTCGACCCAGCCGCGGTGCTTGTCCGGGCTGTTCGCCGACACCGCGACCAGCGTCAGGCCCTCGATGCCCTGATCGAGCGCCTTGACGACGTCGGTGCCGATCGCGCCGAGGCCTGCGACCGCAACACGGGTCTTCGTCTTGCTGTCAGCCATCATTTCCCGCCGGCGAGCATCTTGACCAGGCGATAGAGGTATTCCTCGCCCTCATAGAACGACTTGACGAGCACGCGCTCGTCCTTGCCGTGAGCCCGGTTGTCATCGACATCGGATCCCAGTCCGGAATGGCCGTAGGTCGGAATCCCGGCATTGCGCAGATAGCTGCCGTCGGTGGCGCCGGTGCTCATGACCGGGACGATTTCCGCATTCGGCCAGAACTCCTTCGACAGCTTCTCGACCGATCCCATGATCTCCTCGTTCAGCGGCGATGGCGGGCTCAGCACGGCCTTGCCGGTCGGAGCAACCTCGATCTGCTTGTCGGCGAGCACGCGCTCGATCGTCGCCTGAACGCCTTCGACCGGCTCGCCGGGCAGGATCCGGCAATTCACCTTGGCGGTTGCCAGCTGCGGCAGCGCATTGATGGCGTGGCCGCCTTCCAGCATGGTCGCGACACAGGTGGTGCGGAGCTGCGCGTTGTAGCCGGGGTTCTCCGACAAGCGCGCCAGCGCCGCCGGGTCAGGCTGCGGCGCCAGGATCGCCTTGATGTCGTCGGCATGCGACTTGTCGACCTCGGCGGTCTTGGTGAAATAGATCCGCGTGGTTTCGTTGAGATTCATCGGGAAGTCGTATTTGGAGAGCCGCACCAGACCTTCGGCGAGCCGATAGATCGCATTGTCCTTGCGAGGCAGCGAGCTATGCCCGCCGCGATCCTTCACGGTGAGCTGGTAGCCGATCGAGACCTTCTCGCTGGTCTGCACGCTGTTGCGGATCGCCTTGCCGTTCTTCAGGCCGACGCCGCCGCCTTCGTTGAGCGCGAACTCGGCGTCGATCAGGTCGCGGTGATTCTTGATCAGCCATTGCATGCCGAGGGCGTTGGCATCGAGGATCTCCTCGTCGGTCTCGAGCGCGACGATGATGTCGCGGTCCGGCTTGTAGCCCTCTTTCTTGTAGCGGATCAGATTGGTGATGAAGGCGGACGCCATGTACTTGTCGTCGCTCGAGCCGCGGCCGTAGAAATAGCCGTCCTGCTCGGTGAGCTTGAACGGATCGACCGTCCAGTCCTCGCGGTTGGCGGGGACAACATCGATATGCGCGACCAAGAGGATCGGCTTGCGCGCGCCGGAGCCGTGCAGCCGCGCCACCAGATTGCCCTTGTGCGGTGCGGGCGAGAACACATGGACGTCGCCCTCGGGGAAGCCCGCGGCGCGCAGCCGCGCACCCATCGCCTCCGCGGCCTTCTGCGTATCGCCGGTCGCGGTGGTCGTGTTGATCTCGACCAGTTCCTGGTAGATGCCGCGGGCAAATTGCTGCTGCTCGGTCAGTCCTTGTGCGCCGGCGCCGGACGCGAGCAGGACCGGTGCGAACGCTGCCGCGAGTTGCAGCGATCGAACCATGTTTCGGGCCTTGTGCGACATCGTGCTCTCCCAGAATTCCACCACCTGTTTGGGGATGAATTCAGACAGGCGGCACGCGCTTTGGCAAGACGGCGAGCCCTTCAATTTCCGCGCGCATGCTCCGCGCTTTCGCGCCCGCTATTTGGAGCCCTTATTTGGCGTCCTTGACCGCAATCACCTCGATCTCGACCAGGAAGCCGGGATTGGCGAGTGCAGCGACGCCGACCACCGAGCGCGCCGGCAGGTTCGGCTGGCTGCCGCCGAAGAACTGGGTGTAGCCCTCCATGAAGGCTTTGAAGTCCATCGGCGCAGCCGTGTTGTGGACCAGGAACACCTGCATCTTGACGACGTCGCCCATGCCGAGCCCCTGGCCTTCCAGAATGGCCTTGATGCGGCCCAGCACGCCGACGGTCTGGGTCTTGGTGTCGCCATAGGCCTGCGGACTCGATGGATCGGCATCCTTGCTGACGACCGGCGGCACCTGGCCGCTGACATAGACCGTCGTGGTGTTGCCGGTGACGGTCACAGCCTGCGCGATCGGGAAGGTCGAGTTGGGAATCGGATGCCTGACCACGTCAGCCGAGGCAGCGGTCGCCATCGCCGACAGCGCGGCGGCCAGTGCGATACCGATGAACTTCATCAAACTCTCTCCAAAATGGTTAGCGGCGGGCGTCCTGGACGTCCTTGGCCGTCACCGCGTCCTGATAGGTGTTGCCGAAGTGCGTCCGCAGATAATTCACAACGGCGGCGACCTGACCATCGGTCATCATGTCGCCGAACGCCGGCATGCCGCGGCGGCCGTTGACGACGAGGTAGACCGGATAGCTGCCGGTTTCGAGGGTCTTGTTGCCGGCGAGCGAGGGATAAGTGCCGGCGCCGCTCGCGCCTGTCGCATCCGGCATGTGGCAGCCCTGGCAGACATTGCCGAACAGCTCTTCGCCGGTCATTTCCACGAAACGGTAGCCCGAAGAGAAAGTGCGCTTGGTCACCCCGCTGTCCTGGCCAACGGCCGCAGTCGCCGACAGCAGCGCCAGCGCAGCGATAACCGATGTTCCTGTCCGCACCATCATGTCTTCACCACGCGTTCGTGCAATCGGGTAATGGCATCGAGCGCGGACAGGATGGCGCCCTCCTGCCAGGCCGGCAGCTGCGAAGCGTGCTCGCCCGCCAGCGCGATGCGGCCGTCGATCTGGCAGAGATTGCGGTAATGCTGCGCCCGCCCGGCTTCGGTCCATTCGCCAGCGCAGCCGAGCGTGAACGGCACGCGATGCCACGCCACCGCGACACCGTTCTCGAACTCGCTCTTGTACTGCGGATGGATCTTGGCGCCGAACTCGACCGCGCTGGCGACCCGCTCGGCCGGCGTCATCGCCGTGAACTCGAAGGAATTGGCGCCCTCATACAAATAGGCGCCGAGCAGGACGCCGCGGCCGCCGCGGTTGAAGCCATAGTTCGGATAGCCGATATTCCGGATCGGCAGGTCGGTGTAGCTGATGCCGCCATAGATCGCCTCATCCTCCTCCCAGAACCGACGCTTGAACTGCAGCCCGACCTTCACCGAGGCGGCGTAAGGCAAGGAATCGATCGCATTCTTCATCGGCCCGCCGACGTCGACCGGCAGCTGGCTCAGGATCGGCAGCGGGATGGTGCAGATGCACCAATCGGCGGTCGCCTGCTGCACCGCGGACGGACTGGCGATGTCGACATAACTCACGGTGACGCCGGAGCCGTTCTGCTGGATCTGCGTCACCTTGGCATTGTAGCGGATGAGATCGCCGACCTCGCGCGCGAACGCCTTGCCGATCATGTCCATGCCGCCGACCGGCTGGAACATCGTGGTCTGGAAATCGTAGTGCGCGAAGCTCTGGACGTAGCGCCACATCCGCGACCGCAGCAATTCCTGCAGCGAGATCGGATCGCTGGGCAGCGGATCGCCCATCAAGCCGCCGCCGGGATCGCGCGCGTAACCGCGGACGTCGGCGGAGCGGAGATTGGCATTGTACTTGTAGTCGCGATCCAGTGCGCCCCAGTCCCGCAGCGCCTGCAGCAGTATCTCCTGGTCTTCCTTGCTGACGAACTCGTCGAGCCGGCCCTGCTGGCTGACTTTCGCGAGCAGCTCCGACACACCGCCCTGGAAATCCGCCTTGATGCTGCGAAAGCGTTGCGGCTTGCCATCGAACGCACGCGTCGCGTGCAGATAGGCATTGTGGTTGAGCTGGATGAAGGGTTCCAGCGTCACGTTGAGCCGGCGGCAATAATCGAGCAGCGCGCGATGATGATAGGGAATCCGCCACGGGCCAGGATTGAGATAGAGCCCCTGCTCGAACTGGCAGGTCTGCTTGAAGCCGCCGAGCTCGGTAAAACTGTCACCGCCGCGGATCGACCAATTGCGACCGCCGGCGCGGTTGTTGAATTCGAGGATCTGGACCTTGTAGCCGGCCTTGCGCAGTTCCAGCGCCGCCGTCATGCCGGCAAGCCCGGCGCCGAGAATCAGCACCGAAGCGCCCTTCACGTCGCCCGTGAGCTTGAGCGGCCCCTTGTAGGCGGACTCGGACGCGAAGCCGAGGCTCGTCATCGCCTGATACATCGCCGAACTGCCGGCGATGGTCCCGATCAGAGCCAGCAAATCCCGCCGCCTGATCACAGATTGGTTCTGCACCCGCGTTCACCCAGCCGCTGATTTCGATGGCGGAGGGAAACGGTTGACGCGACCCGTGTCAAGAAAGGGCACACGCTTCCACATGCACTCACACGCGCTTTTGATGCGTCACGCGACCGAACCATCACGCTACGCGCTCGAGTTGCACACGCCGGCAATCCATTTCATAGTCGAGTCCAACCACCGGCGGCCGGTCGAAATGCCAGGTCAGACCGTTGCGAAGCACGCCACGGCGGCCGAGTTCGCTTTCGAGCACCGGATAGGCGTCATGCACGGTGTAGAGTTGCACCGCGGTGGTGTCGCGCCAGGAGGCGCCGAACGCGCTCATCCGGCGTTCCATCTCGCCAAGCACGAATTTCGCCTTGGCCAGGATGCCGGCCGGGCTGGTGTCGCCAAGCGCGACAGTATGATCGCGATAATTGGCCTTGCCCTCGACCGACTCGCCGCTGCCGGCCACGACGAAGCTCGCCGGTGCATCCTTCGCCGCCGGCACCGTGTAGCAGAAGGCGTGGAACGACGGCTCGGCGGGCGGATCGAGCTTCGGGCAGACGTTGCTGCGCGCCACCGGATTGACGCCGTCGCGCATCACGCCCCAGGCGATCAACGTCTTGATGTAGATTTCGTTGAAGGCCTTGAACCCGTCCTCGGTAAACGGCGCCGGCGAGCGCAGCTCGCATGCAGCGAACGCGGTCAACGGACGGCCCGCGTCCCTGATGATTGCCGCAATCCGTTCAAAACCCGCGCTCAACGGTACCGGTTCAGAGAACCTGACGCGCTCGATGGCATAACCGGGCAGCGCACCGACGCCGCAGGAATACTGACTGACGCCTGGCATGAAGCGGTAGCCGCCGTCGGGAGCCTCGATGGTGTGGGTCATGGTGCCTCTTGATGTGGATACGGTGGTGCGGCCGTCGCGAGATTCGCGATGGAGGGTATGCGCGAACCGCTCGATTTCATCACAGCCGTCGTCCTGGCGAAAGCCAGGACCCATAGCCACCGAATGTGATTGTGAGAGGGATTGGGTCCGCAGCGTCGCGCAGCAATGACCATTGGGGGTAATGGGTCCTGGCTTTCGCCAGGACGACGATGAGGATGGTTCTCGCGCGATATTGCGCACCTCATCTCGGTGTCATCGCCCGGCTTGACCGGGCGATCCAGTATTCCAGAGACGCCGGTGCTTGAATCGAGAAGCCGCAGCGTACTGGATCGCCCGGTCAAGCCCGGGCATCAGCGCTGCCCCAACAATGCGTGCCCGAACGCCTGCTCCGGCCTCGACCGCCTCGCGCCCTTAATGCGCCTTGGCGAGGTAGGGGCAGCCGCCTTCATCGAGCGGACGGAAGGCCTGGTCGCCCGGCACCGTCGCGAGATATTCGTAGAGATCCCACTTGCTCTTGGACTCCTCCGGCTTCTTGATGCGCATCAGATACATGTCGTGCACCATGCGGCCGTCCTCGCGCACCACGCCATTCTGGGCAAAGAAATCATTCACCGGGGTCTTGCGCATCTGCGCGATCACGGTCTCCGAATCCACCGAGTTGGTGGCGGCGACCGCCTTGAAATAGTGCCGCAGCGCCGAGTTGACGCCGGCCTGGTAGGCCGTCGGCATCGCGCCATGCCGCTTGAAGAACTCCTGGGCGAAGACGCGGGTCTCAGGCGTGCGGTCCCAGTAAAAGGAATCGGTGAACAGCAGATCATGCGCATGCGCGAGGCCGAGCGCGGGCACGTCGGTGAGCGTCACCTGCAGCGCGACGAGCTGCATGCTGGCGCGAATGTTGAACTCGTCGGCCTGCGACACCGCGTTGCGGAAGTCGGAGCCGGCATTGGCGAGCGCCAGGATTTTTGCGCCGGACGACTGAGCCTGCAGCAGGAAGGACGAGAAATCGGCGGTGTCGAAGGGATGACGGACCGCGCCGAGCACCTTGCCGCCGGCCGATGTCACGGCCTTGCTCGCATCGCGCTCCAGCGCCTGGCCGAACGCGTAATCCGCCGTGAGGAAGAACCAGGGCGTGCCGCCGCGCGCGACCACGGCCTTCGCCGTTGCGTTCGAGGAGGCATAGGTGTCGTAGGTCCACTGCACGCTGGTGGGCGAGCATTGCTTGCCGGTGAGATCGGATGAGCCGGAGCCCGAGATCAGGAACAGCTTCTTGCGTTCGCGGGTCACCGTCTGGATCGCGAGCGCCACCGCGGAATTGACGCCTTCGGCGATCACGTCGACACCCTTGTTGTCGATCCAGTTGCGCACGATGCCGGTTGCGACGTCAGGCTTGTTCTGGTGATCGGCCGAGATGATCTCGATCTTGCGTCCCGCGACCGTGCCGCCGATTTCCTCCGCGGCCATCTGCGCCGCGATCACCGATCCCGGGCCATTGCCGTCGGAATATTGCCCGCTCATGTCGGTGATGATGCCGACCCGCAGGACACCATCCTCCGCGCGAGCAGCGCCGGCTGCAAAGCAGAGACACGCGGCGGCAATTGCGACCAGGACACGCGAGCGTTTTGTGATGGACATTTCGTTCCCAGGGGTTCGGATGGTTCGGACGAACTCCTGAAGCAATCAGGGATCGCCGACAACCCCATCGCTGGCATGGCGCTCTGCGATTCCGCGCAAGAATTCCGGGAGGAGGAACATGGCCGAAGTGCCGACACGCGCGCGTCCCCGATCATGCGAACGCCGCGACGAGATTTCGCCGCGGCGTGCCCTAAGCATGATGAGACTAGGTTGATCTGGCACGGCGGTGGAAGTTCACCTCTCCCTTGGGAGAGGTCGGCGCGCAGCGCCGGGTGAGGGGTTACGCTCTCTCGTTGGAGCCGCGGCCCCTCACCCGATTTGCTGCGCAAATCTGAGCAACCGGCAACATGGGTAACAGTTCAGACCGACGACATGGGTAACACAATTCTCGTTTCGTTCAGGTCTGTTGTTGTTGAGGCTGTGGACCCTGAGGGCAACGCGCAGCGTTGTCCTCAAGTCCACAGCCTCTTGCTTTGCGTCTCGGCCTGCGGAGTTGGTCACCGCGGCGAGCGATCGTGCCGAGCACGATCGGGCCATAGCTGACGGTCCAGCCGTCTTGGTCCTCGGCCAGGCCGACGGGCTCACCGATCAGCGCTTCGCTGATGTAGATCGTGTTGCCCAGCCACTTGATCTCTCCGTTCTGCCGGACCGAGCGGACCTCCTGATCGTCAGCGTATTCCGGCTCGCGCAAGACACCGTGGAAGCGGCGCGAGGAGGCTTGGTAACGGTCGGCTGGCGTGGCGTTGTCGAGCGATTGGTGCGGACGTTCTTGGTTGTAGAGATGCTGGAAGCTGTGCAAGCGCTTGAGCTGCTCGCGCATGGTGGGAGCCGGCGGACTGGCAACGTCTTGCAGCAGGGTCAGATGCATGCGTTCATGGCGGCCGTTCTGCTGAGGTTTGCCCGGTGCAATGCGCTCTGGCGTCACGCCGGCTTTGATCAGCTTGACCGACAGCCGCGACAATCCTCCGGCGCCGCGCGAGG
Source organism: Bradyrhizobium sp. Pha-3 (assembly GCF_042258615.1). Classification (GTDB taxonomy): domain Bacteria; phylum Pseudomonadota; class Alphaproteobacteria; order Rhizobiales; family Xanthobacteraceae; genus Bradyrhizobium. The sequence continues at coordinate 7,060,096 of NZ_CP170152.1, forward strand.
CAAACGGCGAGCCGTTGTCCGAGCGCATGTAATGCGGCAACCCAAACTCGCGGAACGCCGCGTCCAGCACCGGCCAGACATGATCCGTGTCGGTGCGCGCCAGAACCTGGCAGCGCAGCAGGTAGCGGCTGTAGGCATCGGTGATCGTCAGCGGCTCGCAGCGCATGCCGTCCCCGGTCAGGAACCAGCCCTTGAAGTCGATGCACCAGGTATCGTTGGCTGCATCGCAACCGGCAAAGGGCGCGCTCGAGGGCGGGCTACGCCGGCGCAGCTTGCGCTTCACCGTCAGGCCCTCACGATCGAACAGCTCGCCGATCGTGCTTGCCGCAGGCCATGCCGTCCGAGGTGACTTCCGTTCAAGAAAGGCCAGCACCTTGATCGGCCCCCAGGTCGGATGCGCCCGACGCACCTCAAGGCAGCGCTCGGCGATCTCCTCCGCAACGCTTTGCGGACGATGCAGAGGAGCTCGCGGACGATCGAACAGTCCGGCCGCGCCTTCTTCCTCGAACCGTGCAAGCCATTTGTAGCCCACCCGACGGCTCACTCCGAACCGCCGACACACCGCCGCAAATGACTCCTCGTGCTTTTGCGCCGCAACCACAAACCGCATCCGCTCATCCACAGCACAGGTCTCCATCCACCCCATCGGCAAGCTCCTCCTTGCCGATCAGTTGACCTGTTACCCATGTCGCCGGTCTATTCTGTTACCTATGTAGCCGGTTAGGACCAAATCGACCTCTCCCCGTTGGGGAGAGGTAAACCCGGTCCGCGGATCCGCTTCAACCAAACTCATCCTGCTTTAGATCATGGGAATGGCGTCGCGTTCCCCTCAGCGCCGCTACCACAATTGTCTTGCCAGAACACCGACCTTGCGCTCGATCGCCTCGGCCGCATCGAGACACATGTCCTCGCGATAGCGCGAGCCGACGATCTGGACGCCGACCGGCAAGCCCTCATGCAGGCCGACCGGCACCACGGCCGCCGGCAGCCCCAGCACGTTCATCGACGAAATGAAGCGCAGGTCGTTCCAGAACAACTCCTTGACGCGCTGGTCGCCGCCGAGATCGGCATTGACCTCCGGCGTCTTGCGCACCGAGGTCGGCATCAGCACCAGCGGATACTGCTCGAGGAACGTCATCCAGTTCCTGATGTGACGCGAACGCTCCGCGATCGCCTTCATGTAGCCGGCCTGATCCAGCTGATTGGCCAGCGCCATGAAGCCGTGGAATGTCTTCTGGAAGTCGGCGCTGGAGGTCGCCAGCATCTGGTCCTGCTGAAGGATGCGGGTCTCGGTCATGATCAGGTCGCACCAGAGCTGCCAGACCTTGTTGAGATCGGGGACCTCGACCTCGCTGACCGCGTAGCCCGCATCGGCCAGATGATCGGCCGCCTTGCGCTGAAGCGCGATCACGCCGCGATCGGTCACCATGTCTTCAGGGATCTTGGCGAGCGCGACCTTGACCGGTGCGGCAGGCTTCGGCCCCGTCAGCGGCGCCGGCACGTACCAGGGATCGCGCGGGTCGCGCTGCGCCATCACTTCCAAGCCGAGGCGCACGTCGGCGACGTGGCGCGCCAGCGGTCCTTGCGACGACATGAACTGCGCCATCAGCGGCCGTTCTGCCGTGGCGCTGGGATTGAACGCCGGAATCCGGCCCTGGGTCGGCTTGATGGTGGCGATGCCGTTGCAATGGGCCGGCCAGCGCAAGGAGCCGCCGATGTCGTTGCCGTGCGCGATGGTGCCGATGCCGGCCGCGATCGACGCACCGGCGCCGCCGGAGGATCCACCGCAGGTCACGTCCGCATTCCAGGGATTGCGCGTCAGGCCGTGCAGCGGGTTGTCGGTGAAGCCGCGCAGCGAGAATTCCGGCGTATTGGTCAGGCCGATGATGATTGCGCCGGCCTTCTTGAGATTGGCCGTCACCGGCGAGTCGCCCGGCGCGATATTGTCCTTGAACGCGACCACGCCGTTCGAATTGGCCTGGCCTTCGACGTCGATGTTGATCTTGATCGTGACCGGCACGCCGTGCAGCGGTCCGACGGCGCCGCCCTTCCCCTTGCTCGCCGCCAGCGCTTCGTCGGCGGCCTTCGCGGCCTGCATCGCCGATGCGCCGAGGTCGACGACGACGGCGTTGAGCGCCGGGTTGGCCTCCTGCATGCGGTCGAGATGGGCGCGAACCACCTGCTCCGAGGTCACTTCGTTTTTCTTGATCGCCGCCGCCGTCTCCACGGCCGACCATTGCCAGATCGGTGCATTCGTCATGTTGTGCTCTCCCATGATGCTCAGTGCTTGTTGTTGATTTCGAAAACCGCGTGCCTTCAGTCGCGGGGGTCGATCGGCGTCAGCGTCGACGCACGCGCCTCGATCACCTCGGCGACCGCGAGACAGACATCTTCGCGGAAACGGCCGGCGATCACTTGCACGCCGACCGGCACGCCGCCGGCGGTCCCCGTCGGCACCACGACCGACGGAAAGCCGAGCGCGGGGACGGCGAGCAGCGGCCGCTGCGCATCGAGCAGCGCACGCACGACCGTTGCGTCCTCCTGATCCTGATCGAAACGGAACGGCAGTTGCGCCGAGACCGGCAGGATGATGACCGGGCAGCGCTCCTGGAACAGCTGCCAGGCCCGCACGATCGAAAGCCGCTGCTCGAAGCAGGCCAGCACCTGATCGCCGTCGAGCTCTGGCGCATATGCAATATGGCAGTCGAGATTGTAGCGGCTCCGATCGTCGCCGAACTTGCGGATCATCGGCGCCAGCACGCGCCGCTCCTCATTGATGACGAGGCGATGCCAGAGATCGGCGGCCTCCGCGAGCCGCGGCGGCGAGGTCTCTTCCACCGCAAAGCCGGCCTCCGCGAGCCAGCGTCCGGCGGCGCGCACCGCTGCGCTGACCTCCGGCGCCTCGTCGCCGAACGGCGCCGCCGCGATCGCAACGCCGACCGGACGCTTGAGCGGAGCTCCTTGCAGCGGCACCGGCATCCACGCGCCGTCGCGCGCGTCCGGCTGCGCCATCGCAGCGAGGCCGGTGCGGAGATCGGCGACCGAGCGCGCCAGCGGCCCCTGCACCGACATCATCTGCGCCGTGATCGGACGATCTGAAGTCGCCGACGGATTGAACGAGGGAATTCGTCCCGGCGTCGGACGCAAGCCGGCGACACCGCAGGCATAGGCGGGATAGCGGATCGAGCCGCCGAAATCATTGCCATGCGCGATCGCGCCCATCCCGGCGGCCACGGCCGACGCGGCGCCGCCGCTGGAGCCGCCCGGCGTCAGGTGCCGGCTCCACGGATTATAGGTCGCGCCGTGCAGATCGTTGTTGGTGAACCAGCGGTGGGAGAAGGCCGGCGTGTTGGTGCGGCCGACAATGACGGCGCCCGCCTTGCGAAAATTCGCGACCACCGGGCTGTCCTCGGTCGCGATCACGTCGCGGAAGGCGACGACCCCGTTGGTGGTGGCGTGGCCGCGCTGATCGACATTGACCTTGATCGTGACCGGCACGCCATGCAGCACGCCGAGCTCCGCGCCGGATTTCACAGCGGCGTCCGCCGCATCCGCCGCGGCCAACGCTTCATCGGCCAGCACCTCGACAATGGCGTTCAATGCCGGATTGACCTGCGCAATACGATAGAGGCTGGACTGCACGGCTTCCCGGCTCGAGATCGCGCGCGTCGCGATCGCGCGCGCCAGATCGACAGCCGGCCAGCTCCACAACTCATTCTCGCGCCGCTTGACCATTGTTGTTTCCTCCAACGCGTGATGCAGCAGTCAGCCGATGCGGTTCAGTCGAGCCGCAACGGCTGGTGAAAGACGGGCAGGTCCATGCGCCGGTCTTCCGCAGGAACCACCACCGCTTCGGCGCTCAGCACATGGTCGAGCATCACGCGCCGGGCGCGCGCCGCATTGCCGGAGCGGAACGCGGCCATCAGGCGCTTGTGAAACTCGATGTTCTCGCAGGTGAAGCTGGATGCGAATTCCTGCACGCCGAGCTTGCCGATCAGATGCCGGATCGCCTCGTTGACGAAGCGGGCGACCAGGCCGAGCAGCGGATTGGGGCAGGCCTCGATCAGGATGTCGTGGAAATCGATCTCGGCGTGGCGGTGATGCTCCCAGTCCGTGTCGCCGCCGGGGTGATGCTCCTGAACCGCGATCGCCTTGTCGAGCGCAGCGAAATGCGCCGCCGAGAGGTGGCCGACCACGCTGAAGGCGAGCTCCGGCTCGATCAGGCGGCGGATCTGGTAGATCTGCGCGGTGCTGATCGACTGGAAATAGAAGTAGTTGCTGAGCAAGCCGACGATCCGGTTGATCGACACCGGCGCCACCCGCGCGCCGCCGCCGGGACCGGTGCTGTTTTGCACCAGCCCCTGCACCTCGAGCGACTTGAGCGCCTCGCGGATGGTCGAGCGGCTGCATCCGAACATCTCGATCAGCTCAACTTCCTGCGGCAGCCGGTCGTTCGGCTGCAAGCCGGCCTGGAAGATGTGACTGCGGATCAGGTCGGCGACCGCGTCCGAGCGCTTGCGCTTGATCGAAGCGCGCCGCGACGGGTCCAGGGAGGGTAAAGCCGATTTATCCATTTTATGATCATAAATAGACCGGGACGGCTCTGCAAGCCCTCGGTGGCCTCGACCGAGGCGATCCTGCTCTCAAAGCGGGCTATTGGTTCACCTGCGGGCTATTGGTTCACCGTAAGGCGCATCTGGTGACAGAATTCTTCAATGAGGTGTGCAAGCGCCTCGAAATTGACGAGCAGTCTTTCGGCCTGCTCGCGATCGACCGATCCGGGGGCAAACGATTCCGTCAGACACCGTTGACGATCTGCCCAAGCTCGGCATGTCGCGGCCTTGTCTTCGGCAAACTCGAGTTGCTCGCTCCGGCGGCTGCGCCTGTTTTCTTCCTCAAGCGACCGCTTGTTGGGGATTGATCTCATATTGGTTGGAACGTCCCGGCGCTGGAACAGGTCCAGGTAGTGATCAACGTTTGCGCGCGCGATGGACTCGTTCATGTACGTGCCTCCCGCCAGTCGCAGTCCTGGTCGGCGCGGCTTGGCTTCAGGACTCAAGAACTGCTCGATCTCTGCCAGAAGGTCACGAAGCTCATCAGTCGAAAACCCCTGCAGGGCATCGTCGACCTGGCTTCGGGTGCTCTCCGGATAGACGGCGTTGTCTTCGGCCATTGGGGTGCAGCAAAATCGAAATAGCCTGTCAGGCAGGCACCATGCATTGCTATCAAAAAGGTAACAGCAGCCGTTGCGCGGCGCTCAGTCCAAATCGGGCGATGTCCACGCGGATAATGATTTTTGTCATCGCGCGCGTTCGCGAATCGAATGGCACTTAAAATAGGCTAGGGACGGAACAGCGCCTAGTGCACTCTGTGCCAGCCGCGCTCGGCGCCGACCATCGGCCAAATCTTGGTTGCCGCATCCTTAAGGCCAGAACGGGCCGTTGCAAAAATCAAAGCAGGACGCTGCGGATGCGGCTGGCATCGGAGACGCAGCATGTGCGCGAAGCAAGCGACGGCGAGTCAAGATCGCTCAGTTCGTTCCGCGCTGCGCCTCGAGGCTGCGGCTGTAGCGCGACATCGCAAAGCAGAACACGAAATAGATCACGCCGACGAACACATAGACCTCGACGCTGAACGACTGCCAGGCCGGATCGACGATCGCGGTTTTCGCGGTCGTCAGCAGATCGAAGATGCCGATGATCAGGACCAGGCTGGTGTCCTTGAAGAAGGCGATGAAGGTGTTGACCAGCGGCGGGATCACGTGGCGGATCGCCTGCGGCAGCACGATCAGCGCGTTCTTCTCCCAGTACGACAGCCCGAGCGCATCGGCGGCCTCATACTGTCCGCGCGGCACCGCCTGCAGGCCGCCGCGCACCACTTCCGCAAGATAGGCGCCGGCATAGAGGATGAAGGCGATCTGCGCGCGCAGCAGTTTGTCGATGTTGACGCCGTCGGGCATGAACAGCGGGAACATCACGCTCGCCATGAACAGCAAGCTGATCAACGGCACGCCGCGGATCAATTCGACATAGAGCACGCAGAGCGAGCGGATCGCCGGCAATTTCGAGCGGCGGCCGAGCGCAACCAGGATGCCGAGCGGGAAACCGAATGCCAGCCCGAAGGTCGCCAGGATCAAGGTCACCGGCAGCCCGCCCCAGCGGTCCTGCGTCACAAAGGAGAGGCCCAGGAAGCCGCCCCACATCAGGCAGCCGATCACGATCAGGGCCGCGGCCCACAGCAGGAACAGCTCCTTGCGCCAGAAGCTGCGGCGGCTCGAAACCACGAACAGCGCGATGAAGATCAGGACCGCGAGCGCCGGCCGCCACTGCTCGTCGAACGGATAGGTGCCGAACAGGATGAAGCGGTACTTCTCGGGGACCACCGCCCAGCAGGCGCCGGCGCCGCGCAACGCGCGGCAGGCGCTGGTGTCATTGCCGGAGACGGTCCAGATCGCGTTGGCAATGCCCCATTGCCAGAGAGCGATACAGGCCTTGCCGAGCACGAACAGCAGCAAGAGCGTCATGATGCTGGACGGGATCGACGCGAACAGATTGGCGCGCAGCCACGCGGTGAACTGACCGCCGAGCGCCCGTGGTGCGGGCCGCGGGCCGATCGGCAGCGGATCCTGCGGAAGGTGTGCGACCGAGCTCATGTCAGCGCTCCACCAGCGCGATCCGCGCATTGTACCAGTTCATGAACAGGCTGATGCCGAGGCTGATCGTGAGGAACACCATCATGATCAGCGCAATCGACTCGATCGCCTGCCCGGTCTGGTTCAGCGTGGTGTTGGCGATCGAGACGATGTCCTGGTAGCCGACCGCGACCGCGAGCGAGGAATTCTTGGTCAGGTTCAGGTACTGGCTGGTCATCGGCGGGATGATGACGCGCAGCGCCTGCGGCAGCACGATGTGCTGCAAGACGAAGCCGCGCTTCAGGCCGAGCGCCTTGGCGGCCTCCGACTGGCCGCGCGGCACCGCCTGGATGCCGCTGCGCACGATCTCGGCAATGAAGGCCGAGGTATAGGTGACGAGCGCGATCAGCAGCGCAAAATATTCCGGCGCCAAGGTCAGGCCGCCGACGAAGTTGAAGCCGCGCAGCTCCGGCAGCATGATGCTCCAGCTCGCGCCTGAGAGCCATGACACCAGCGCGGGCAGCGCGATGACGAGGCCGAACGCGTAGGGCCAGGCCGGCCGCGCCTTGCCGTCGAGCATTTGCTGCGCGATCAGGCGGCGCCTGACGAAGGTGAAGGCGATTACGCCAGCGACCAGCGCCAGGATCGTCCACCAATTCGCCTCATGCAACGGAACCGACGGCAATATGAGCCCGCGGTTGGAGAGGAACACGCCCTCGACCGGCTTCCACGCCTGGCGCGCCGCCGGCAGGCCCTGCATCAGCACGTACCAGAACAACAGCTGCAGCAGCAGCGGCAGGTCGCGCAGCACCTCGACATAGACGGCGGCGAGCCGCGCCAAGAGCCAGTTCGACGACAGCCGCGCGATGCCGACCAGCGTGCCGATCGCGGTCGCCAGCACGATGCCAATCACGGCGACGCGCAGCGTGTTGACAATGCCGACGATGAAGGCGCGCAAATAAGTGTTCTTCGGCGAGTAGTCGATCCAGGAATCCGCGATCGGCATGCCGGCTTCGCGGCCGAGGAAGGCGAACCCGGTCGAGATGCGCCGCACCGAGAGATTATGGACCGCGTTCGACCACAGCCATGCGACGATGGCGACCGCGATGGCGACCACCAGGACCTGCCAGAACAGGCCGGCGACGCGGGGATCGCTGAGCGAAAGCCGCCAGGGCCGGGCGGGAGGGCGTTTCGGCGTCGATGTCGTCACAGCACAGGATCCCAGTGAGAAGCGATCTTCTGCCATGCGCAAGCTGCGCACTTCATATGTTGCACCAATTTGATATTCGTGCAACATATGTTTCATGGCCCAGGCTCAGCCGAAACCATCGCCCCTGAACGAATTGTGCAGCGCATTGCCGTCGCTGCCGATGCGTTTGCAGGAGGTCGGGCGTTTTGTCGCGGCCAATGATTACGACGCCACCACCCGCTCGATGCGCGAGCTCGCCTCGGTCGCCGGCGCCGATCCTGCATCATTCACCCGTCTTGCCAAGGCGCTCGGCTATTCCGGCTGGGACGAATTGCGCGCCGCACTCACCGAGGCGCGACGGCCGGCGCAGGGCTCGCCGTTCTCCGGCCGCGCCAAGGGCCGCCGCGCCGGGCCGAACGCCGATGTCAAACTGGTGCACGACAAGCTCGAGGCGGAAGCCGCGGGGCTGGCGCGGATTTCCGCGAGCACGATCGCCGACGCCGCGCGTGCGCTGCATTCCGCAAACCGGATCTGGATCACCGGCTTTCGCAGCTGCCGCAGCGTTGCGGAACTCCTGACCTATCAGCTTCGCCTGTTCCGGCCCGACGCCGTGCAGCTGGTCGGCGGTTCCGGCCCGTTCGATCTCGACCATGGCGCCTTCCGCTCGGGCGACGCCGTGGTCGTGATCGGCTTTGCGCCCTACACGCTGGTCAGCGTCGAGACCGCGCGTGCGGCGCATCAGGCCCGCGCCACGCTGATCGCGATCGCCGACACGATCAGCGCGCCGATGGCCGAGGGCGCCGATCATCTCCTGCTGTTCGAGGCCGCCTCCTCGCCCGGCTTCTTCCCGAGCCTCACTGGCGCGATCGCAGTGGCCCAGTCGCTGGCCGCCGTCGCCTTCACGCTGGGCGGGGCGAGCGCCAAGCGCAAGCTGGAGGAGACCGAGGGCCGGCTTGCCGAGATGTCGCAATATTTTGTCGAGAAAGGATGAGTATCATGGCAGCCAACAAGAGCCGCGTGATGCATCGCAGCCTGCGCGAAACCCCGCCGAAGGCAATCGGCGGTGACGGCGTCTGGTTGATCGCGGAGGATGGCCACCGCATTCTCGATTCCTCCGGCGGCGCCGCCGTCTCCTGCCTCGGCCATCAGCATCCGCGCATCCTGGCCGCGATCGCCAGGCAGGCTTCAAAGATTGCCTATGCGCATACCGGCTTCTTCTCCTCGGAGCCTGCGGAAGAGCTCGCCGAGCGGCTGGTCGGCCACGAGCCCGGCGGCCTCGGCTATGTCTATTTCGTCAGCGGCGGATCGGAGGCGATCGAGGCCTCGATCAAGCTGGCGCGGCAATATTTCATCGAGCGTGGTGAGCCGAAGCGCGCCCGCTTCATCGCGCGCCGCCAGAGCTATCACGGCAACACGCTCGGCGCGCTGTCGGCCGGCGGCAATGCCTGGCGCCGCGAGCCCTACGCGCCGCTGCTGTCGCCCTCGTTCAGCCACGTCACGCCGGCCTTCGCCTATCACGAGATGCGCGACGATGAATCGGAGGCCACGTTCGTCGCGCGGCTCGCCGGCGAGCTCGAGGCGGAATTCCAGCGGCTCGGCCCCGAGAACGTTGCCGCCTTCATCGCCGAGCCCGTGGTCGGCGCCACCGCCGGCTGCGTGCCGGCGCCGGAGGGCTACTTCAAGGCGGTGCGCGAGATCTGCAACCGTCACGGCGCGCTCCTGATCCTCGACGAGGTGATGTGCGGCATGGGCCGCACCGGCACGCTGCATGCGTGGGAGCAGGAAGGCATCTCGCCCGACATCCAGGCGGTCGCCAAGGGCCTCGGCGGCGGCTACCAGCCGATCGGCGCGATGCTTGCGAGCGGTGCCATCGTCGACACCGTGCGCAACGGCTCCGGCGCGTTCCAGCACGGCCACACTTATCTCGCGCATCCGCTCGCCTGCGCCGCTGCGCTCGAAGTGCAGAAGGTGATCAGCGAGGAGAAGCTGCTCGACCAGGTCAAGGCGCGCGGCCGCCAGCTCGAGCAGCGGCTCACTGAGCGCTTCGGCAATCACCGCCATGTCGGCGACATCCGGGGCCGCGGCCTGTTCTGGGGCATCGAGCTGGTCGCCGACCGCGGCACGCGGCAGCCGTTCGATCCCAAGCTGAAGCTGCATCAGCGGATCAAGTCCACAGCCTTCGCCGGCGGCCTCGGCTGCTATCCCTCGGGCGGCACCGCCGACGGCCAGCGCGGCGACCATGTGTTGCTCGCTCCGCCCTATATCGCAACTTCCGGCGACATCGACATGATCGTCGAAAGACTAGGCGCTGCGGTAGACAGCGCGCTCAAGGATGTTGGTCACTGAGCATGATCCGGAAAAGTGGGCACCGGTTTTCCGAGAAGATCATGCTCAAACTCTAGGAGGTGTAGAATGTACAGGGGATTGATCACGACAGCTGTTCTCGTCGCAGGCATCGCGGGCGCAAGCGCGGCGACGCTCGACACGATCAAGCAGCGCGGCACACTGGTGTGCGGCGTCTCGACCGGGTTTGCCGGCTTCTCGGCGCCGGACTCGCAAGGCAATTTCAAGGGCCTCGATGTCGACTACTGCCGCGCGCTTGCCGCCGGCGTGCTCGGCGATGCCAATAAAGTGCGCTACGTCGCGCTGACCGCGCAGAACCGCTTCACCGCGCTGCAGTCCGGCGAGATCGACGTGCTCTACCGCAACTCGACGCAGACGTACTTGCGCGGCACCACGCTCGGCCTGCGCCAGGGCCCGGTCAATTTCTACGACGGCCAGGGCTTTGTGGTGAAGAAGGACCTCGGCGTGAAGGAGCTGAAGGATCTCAAGGGCGCCACCGTCTGCGTCGCGCAGGGCACCACGCATGAGGTGACGCTCGGCGACTACGGCCGCGCCAACGGCATCGATTGGAAGCCGCTGGTGTTCGATCGCCCCGACACCATGTACCAGACCTTCTTCGGCGGCCGCTGCGATGCCATGACCCAGGACGCCTCCGCGCTCGCCGGCGCGGTCGCGACTGCGGCGCCGAAGGCCGACGACTACGTCGTGCTGCCGCAGACCATCAGCAAGGAGCCGCTCGGCCCGTTCACCCGCAACGGCGACGAGGTCTGGAGCGACATCATCACCTGGCTGCATTACGGCCTGGTCGAAGCCGAAGAGCTCGGCGTCACGCAGGCCAATGTCGACGAGATGACGAAGTCGCAGGTCCCGGCGATCCAGCGCCTGCTGGGCGCGTCCGGCGATCTCGGCTCGCGGCTCGGCCTCGACAACAAATGGCTGGTCGCGGCGATCAAGGCCGGCGGCAATTACGGCGAGATCTTCGAGCGCAACGTCGGCAAGGCCAGCCCACTGAAGCTCGAGCGCGGCCTCAACGGCACCTGGAGCAAGGGTGGCTTGATGTACGCGATCCCGTTCAAGTAACGCTTCTTGCCTCGCCCCGCTCGCGGGGAGAGAGCCCCTCACCCCAACCCTCTCCCCGCGAAGAGCGGGGCGAGGGAGAACAAGAAACATCGATGCGCATCACCCTCATTCATGCCCTGAAGCACTCGATCGTCCCGATCGAGGCGTCATTCGCGCGCCATTGGCCGGAGGCGCGGCTGATGAACCTGCTCGACGACAGCCTGTCGGCCGATCTTGCGCGCGACGGCAAGCTCTCCGACCGCATGACCGAGCGCTTCCTCACCATGGGCCGCTATGCTGTCAGCACCGGTGCCGACGGCATTCTCTTCACCTGCTCGGCGTTCGGGCCCTGCATCGAGGCCGTGGCGCGCGCGCACGCACCGATGCCGGTGCTGAAGCCGAACGAGGCGATGATCGAGCAGGCCGTCGCGAAGGGAAAGCGCATCGGCCTGCTCTCGACCTTCCCGCCGACGCTGGTGTCGATGCCCCCGGAATTTCCCTCGCAGGTCTCGCTGGTGCCAAAACTCGCCGAGGGCGCGCTGGCGGCGCTGGACCGCGGCGACCGCGCCGAGCACGATCGCATCGTGGTCGAGGCGGCGAAGGATTTGCGCGACTGCGATCTGATCGCGCTCGCGCAATACAGCCTGGCGCCGGCCGCCGAGCGCGTCGCCGAGGTCACCGGCCGCGAGGTGCTGACGACGCCCGACAGCGCGGTCAAGAAGCTGAAGGCGATGCTGGGGATCAAGTAGGCGCGCCCATCATCACCGGGTTCCGGCGGTAGTGGCTTTCGGCCCGTAGCCGACAAACAATTCTATCGATAGTGTGCCGCGCGGCCTTGGCGGAGGCTCGTGATGTCACCTTCTGCCGTCACACAAACTTTCTAGGCTGAGGCAGCCAACTTCCGGCCGAGATGAGGGCAAACTCCCGATGCGAAATACCTCTTTGCTTGTGATTGCAGCCGTCGTTGCGCTTCTCGAACCGGCCGCCGCACAACAGGCGCCGCCCGCGCCATCGGCGAGCGCCTCCTCCGCGCAATTGACGCAAAAGGTGAACGCCTATGTCGGGTGCATCAACCGTCTCTCGGCGCGATCCTACGAATCCCGCGAACGCTACTTTTCCTGGGCCGCCAAGAGCGGTCCCACCGGCAAGGAGCGAATCATCTATGGCACCTACACCATCTACGACACGTCCGACTGCAAGACGAACGTCGCGACCGCCAATGCAATGGATCCGCACGATGCCGGGCTCGAAGCCGCTGCGAATGCATATGTTGCGGCCGTCACCACGCTCGAGCCGCTGTTGAAGGAGGCGGACGACTACTACACCCAGGAGAATTACAAGGACGACAAGATGGCCAAGGGCAAGGCGCTGCATCCGCGCCTGGTCGCGGCATGGGATGCGTTTGCCAGCGCCGACAAGGCGCTGCGTGCCGGCGTCGAGGCGATCAATGACAATCGCGCAGCCGAGCAGCTGGCCGCGATCGAGGCGAGCGAAGGCCGCAAGTCGCACTACTATGTCGCGGCCCTGATGATCCAGGCCAAACGCGTGCTCCGCGCGCAGCAGGCCGACAAACCCGACCTCGACGCGATAACCCAGGCGCTCAACGAATATGAGGCCACGGTGAAGGCAACCGAGGAGGCCTCGGGCAAGGACGGCGACGTCAAGCTCGGCTCGATGTTCATCGGCAGCGCCAAATCATTCCTCACCACGGCGAAGCAGCTCATGCGCCGCGTTCGCGACAAGGTGCCTTACAGCTCCGGCGAGAAGACGATGCTGAGCAACGCCGGCGCCGGCTGGATGGTGGAAGGATCGCCGGCCCGGCTGATGCGCGACTACAATCAGCTCGTCGACGGCTACAACCGCGGCGCCCGCATCTGAGTGGCGGCACCCGATGTTGCGGGCTGGGATGGCCGGCGATGCTCCTGGGGTGATCATCCCTGTCGTTGCGAGCGCAGCGAAGCAAGCCATCGCGCCGCATATGCGGATCAATGGATTGCTTCGTCGCTATCGCTCCTCGCAATGACGGATCCAGCTGGCAGTCCGCGCTGGAGTGCTCACGCCCCCGCGTCGTTCACGTTGAGATCGACGCCCTGCGGATCCTTGATCGTCGACACCGTGATCAGCGAGATCAGCGACAGCACCGCGATGTAGACGCCGACGCGCCAGGACTGCCCGTAGGTGCCGATGATCCATTGCGCGATCATCGGCGCGAAGGCGCCGCCGAGGATGGCGCCGAGCGCGTAGCCGATCGAGACGCCGGAATAGCGCACCTTGGCCGGAAACAGCTCGGCATAGAGCGCCGCCTGCGGGCCATAGGACAAACCAAGCGCGACCGTGAGGCCGACGGCGCTGACGAAGAACAGCAGCAGGTTCTTGCTGTCGATCAAGAACCACATCGGCACCGCCCACAGCACCATCAGGGTGTAGCCGATCTGGAAGCAGCGCACGCGGCCGATCTTGTCGCCGAGGATGCCGCCGAGCAGCGTGAAGATGAACCAGCTCACCGCCGCCAGCGTGCCGATCAGCAGCAGCTGCTCGGACGGCATCTTCAGCGTGTTGGTGCCGTAGCTGATGATGAACGCGATCAGGATGTAACCGGCCGCGTTGTTGGCCATGAAGATCAACGCGGTGCGCAGGATCTCCTTGTTGTGATTGCGCATCAATTCGCGCAGTGGCGCGGAGGATTCCTTGTGCCGCCGCTGCATCGCCAGGAACACCGGAGACTCTTCGACCGTGCGCCGGATCATGATGCCGACGGCGATCAGGACGATCGAGAGCAGGAACGGAATCCGCCAGCCCCATTCGATCATCGCCTGCTTGCCGAGCGTCGCGGTCAGCCCCCACAACACGCCGGTTGCCAGGATCATGCCGAGCGGCGTGCCGATCTGCGGGAACGAGCCGAAGAAGCTGCGCTTGTCGCGAGGCGCCGATTCCACCGACATCAGCGCCGCGCCGCCCCATTCGCCGCCGGCCGAGAAGCCCTGCAGGATGCGCAGGAGAATAAGGAGTGCCGGCGCCCAGGCGCCGATCTGCGCGTAGGTCGGCAGCAGGCCGACCAGCGCGGTCGCAGCGCCCATCAAGAGCAGCGTGACGACCAGCATGTTCTTGCGCCCGAAGCGGTCGCCGAGATGGCCGCAGACGATGGCCCCGAGCGGACGGAACAGGAAAGAGAGACCGAGCGTCGCAAACGAGATGATCTGCGCCAGCAGCGGATTGTTGGCGTTCATCGGCGCGAAGAACAGCGCGCCGAACACCAGGCCGGCCGCCTGGGCATAAACGAAGAAGTCGTACCACTCGATCGTGGTGCCGACGAGCGTTGCGGTGAGGACCTTGCGCTCCTCATCCGACAGCGTAGCGCCGCGCGAGCGCGCGGAGATCTCGATGGACATGTGGCCTCCCCAAAACCAATTTTTTGGCCGTGCGGGCGTGATCGGCCGCGATGCGCCTGCCCCGCACGGATGCTGGTACCGGGATAGCAGAGCTTCCCGCGCGGGACGAGCATAATAGTTGCAGAAGCAACGACATGGCACCAGCCGACGGCCTCGCGGCCGGTTCCATGACCCGGCTACCTCACCCTCCGCCGACGGTCTCCCATCCCGAAACGCCGATTGTGCAATGCAACAAGACCGCTATGCTGGGAGTCTCGAAGAGGTATTAAGTGTCTGACATCAATGCCGATGCCTGGGTGTCCTCAGGCCACCGCCCGATGGGCTTTCCGGAATTCGTCGTCGTCATCGCCTCCATCATGGCGCTGAACCCGCTGGCGATGGACATGATGCTGCCGGCGCTGCCGAACATCCGTTCCGCGTTCCAGATCGCCGACGCCAACCGTCCGCAGATGGTGCTGTCGATCTTCCTGGTCGGCTTCGGCGTCGGCCAGTTCGTGATGGGCCCGCTGTCGGACCGCTTCGGCCGCCGCCCGGTGCTGCTCGGCGGCATGACCGTCTACACCATCGCCGGCCTGCTCGCGATCATGGCGCCCTCGTTCGAGACGCTGCTGCTGGCGCGCGCGCTGCAAGGGCTCGGGACCGCGGCAACCCGCGTGATCGCGACCTCGATCGTACGCGACTGCTACGCCGGACGGCGGATGGCGAGCGTGATGTCGCTGGCGATGATGGTGTTCATCGCGGTGCCCGTGATCGCGCCGTCATTCGGCCAGGCGGTGATGCTGCTGACGCACTGGCGCGGCATCTTCGTGCTCTTGATGATCTACGGCGTGATCGCGCTCGCCTGGAGCGCGATGCGGATGCCGGAGACGCTGCCGCTCGAACTGCGCAAGTCGCTGGCGATCCCGGAGGTGCTCTCCGCGTTCCGCCAGACCGTCACCAACCGCCAGACGCTCGGCTACGCGCTCGCCGCCGGCGGCGTGCAGGGCTCGCTGTTTGCCTTCGTGTTCTCCTCGCAGCAGATCTTCACCGAGATCTTCAAGCTTGGACATTACTTCCCGGTCGCCTTTGCGGCGTGCGCGGTCGGCGTCGCGATCGCCGGCTTCCTCAATTCGCGCATCGTCGGCCGCATCGGCATGCGGGTGATCTCGCACGCCGCGCTGACCGGCTTTGCCGTCGTCGCAGGCGCGCTGTTCCTCGCGGTGAAGACCGACATGCTGTCGCTGCCGCTGTTCATGGTGCTGGCGGGCCTGATGATGTTCGCGTTCGGGCTGATGATGGCGAACTTCACGGCGCTCGCGATGGAGCCGCAGGGCAAGATCGCCGGCACCGCCTCCTCGCTCTACGGCACCATCACCACCCTGCTCGGGATCGGCGTCGGCACCACGATCGGCCAGGACTACGACGGCACCCTGCTGCCGTTCGCGACCGGATTCTTCCTCTGCACGCTGGCCGCGCTCGCCGTGGTGCTGGTGACGGAGAAGGGCCGCATGTTCCGGCCGCATCATCATCCGATTTGATGATCCGTAGCCCGGATGCAGCGAAGCGCAATCCGGGACAGTTTTGCCTGCGGCACGAACCCCGGATTACGCTTCGCTCCATCCGGGCTACGAAACTGCACGCTGGCCGCGCTCGCCGTGGTGCTGGTGACGGAGAAGGGCCGCATGTTCCGGCCCCATCATCATCCGATTTGATGATCCGTAGCCCGGATGCAGCGGAGCGCAATCCGGGGGGCGTCGTGCGGGCACAACTGCCCCGGATTACGCTTCGCTTCATCCAGGCTACACTTCCGTAGTTGGTTTCAGGCTTCGCGAGCTCGCCCGGCATTGCTCCGCGCCCGCACCGGCGCGGCCGCACGCCGCGTCGCCGCGAACCCCTCCATGCCCAGCTGCCATTGCAAGCCGACGATCGCGCCCTTGGTCGGCTGCAGCAGCCCGAGCGCGCTGAACAGCGTGAACGGCAGCCAGATCGCCAGCTGCAGCCAAGCCGGCGGCGCGTAGGTCATTTCCATCCAGAGCAGCGCCGGCACCACGACGTGTCCGACCACCACGATCACGAGATAGGCCGGGAAATCGTCCGCGCGCTGCGGCGTGAAATCCTCGCCGCACACCTCGCAATGATCCGCAACTTTAAGGAAGCGGCCGAACAAATGGCCGCGGCCGCAGTTCGGGCACTTCATGGTGAAGCCGCGCCACATCGCCTTTGGCAGGGAAACCGTCTCGGTCATTGTCGTTATCCTTGACCTGATCTGATGATCCATACAATATGAATTACGAAGCATACAATCAAAGACAAAGCGCCAGATTGCATGGATTGGATCCCTACAGTTTCGGAATGGCACGGCCCGATGTTCCTGCGCATCGTCGACGCGCTCGCCGCCGACATCGCAAGCGGCCGGCTGGTCCGCGGCCAGCGCCTGCCGACCCATCGCGCGCTGGCATCGGCGCTCGACATCGATCTCACCACGGTGACGCGCGCCTATGGCGAGGCGCGGCGCCGCGGGCTGCTCGACGCCCGCGTCGGCCAGGGCACCTTCGTCTCGGAGACCACCGCGCGCGCGGCGTCCGACCTGCCGGCACCGGTCAACATCGATCTGTCGATGAACCTGCCGCCGCAACCGGTGGAGGCCAATCTCGACCTGCGCATCGCGCAGGGGTTGGCGACCATTCGCTCCGAGGCCGGATTTTCCGCCTATCTCGGCTATACGCGTCCCGGCGGCACCGCTGACGAGCGCGACGCCGGCGCCGCGTGGCTCGCGCCGCGCGTGCCGCAGGCATCGGCCGACCGGATCGTGATCTATCCGGGATCGCAGGCGATCATCTTCAACGCGCTGCTGGCGCTGACCTCGCCGGGCGATGTCGTGCTGACCGAGGCATTGACGTTTCCCGGCATCAAGGCCGCGGCGGCGCGGCTCGATGTCCGCCTGGTCGGCGTTGCGATGGACGCGGAGGGCGCCCGTCCCGACGCGCTCGACGAGGCCTGCCGCAAGCACAAGCCGAAGGCGGTCTATCTGGTGCCGACGCAGCAGAATCCGACCACGGCGACGATGAGCGCGATCAGACGCAAGGCGATCGCCGATATCATCAGGAAGCGCGGCTGCGTCCTGATCGAGGACGACGTCTACGGCCCGCTCGAACCGCAGGTGGCGCCGATCGCCGCGCTGATTCCCGAACGCACCTACCTTGCCGCGAGCATCGCCAAATGCATCGCGCCGGCCTTGCGCGTCGCCTATCTGCTGGCGCCCGATGCGGCCGCCGAGCAGCGGATGCGCGCCGGCATGCAGGCCACCATGCAGATGCCGCCATCGCTGATGGTCGCGCTGGTCACGCAATGGCTGCGCTCCGGCGTCGCCGCCGACATCATCCGCGCGATTCGCAACGAGGCCGCCGCGCGCCAGCAGCTCGCGGCCCGCTTCCTCAAGGGCGCCAGCTACGCGGCGCGGCCGGCGAGCCACCATCTCTGGATGCCGCTGCCAAAACATTTCGACGGCACCGACCTGCTGTCGCATCTGATGCGCAACGGCCTTGCCGTCGTCGGTGAAGACGCCTTTGCGGTCGGAGATGCCGCGCCGCGCGGCCTGCGCGTTTCGCTCGGCGCGGCGCGCAATCGTGCCGAACTGAGCCAGGCGCTGCACGTGCTGTCGAATGCCGTGCGCACGCCGGTCGGCGCCACGCAGATTGTATGAATTTCAACCATCGCCAGGGAATAAACTCGCCCGAAAATGATTATGGTGCGGGGACGCTTGCGCTAAAACTGCGGCGTTCAGGGCATCAGGCAGGGGCGGCTTTCAATGTCATGCGGATACGGTCGAGCATTCCACACTGCCGTGCGGACGCTCCGTGAGGTAGTGACCGCGATCGTGTGTCTTGCACTTGTCACATCAAGTGCGGCACGCGCCACCGACGTCCCTGCCCCGTCGCCGGACAAGCTCGAACGCATCACCGCGTTCTTCGACAACGAGGTAACGACAGGAAAAATTCCAGGCGCCGTGATCCTGATCCAGCAGCACGGCAAGCCGGTCTATCTGAAAACCTTCGGCTATCGCGACGTCGCGACCAGGTCGCCGATGCGGCCGGAAACGATGTTCGCGCTGCATTCGATGACCAAGCCGATCACCAACACCGCCGCGATGATGCTGGTCGACGAAGGGAAGCTGTCGCCGCAGGACCCGCTGTCGAAATACATTCCGGCCTTCGCCGACGTGAAGGTCGCCATCGAACCGGACGGTGGCAACGATCCGGCCAAGGTTGAGCTGGTGCCGCCGATCCGGCCGGTGACCATTGAAGATATCATGCGGCACACTTCGGGCATCACCTACGAATATATCGGCGCCGACTGGATCCAGAAGATTTACCGCGCAGGACATCTGTTCGACGGCAAGTTCGACAACAAGGAATTCGCCGCGCGGCTGGCCAAGCTGCCGTTGTCACGCCAGCCCGGCACGCTGTGGCGCTACGGTCATTCCACCGACGTGCTCGGCCGGGTGATCGAGATTGTCTCCGGCAAGTCGCTCTATCAGTTCGAGAAGGAGCGCATCTTCGATCCGATGAAGATGAACGACACAAGATATGTGCTCGATGCCGAGACCGAGCGGACGCGGCTCGCCGAACCGCTGCCCTCCGACACGATCCTGATCGCGGGGGAGAACGACCGGCGCGCGCATCCGGAGTGGGAATCCGGCGGCGGCGGCCTGGTGTCGACCATCCTCGATTATGCGCGCTTCGCGCAGATGCTGCTCAACGGCGGCGAGCTCGACGGCAAGCGCTACCTCAGCCCCTTTGCCTTCAAGACCATGACGACGGACCATATCGGGCCGGGCTCCGGCGTCGGTCGCGACTACTGGTACTTCCCCGGCGACGGCTTCGGTTACGGCTACGGCATCGCCGTGCGCACCGATCCCGGCATTGCCAAGCCACCGCCGCCCGGCTCGATCGGCGAATTGAAATGGGACAGCGGCAGCGGCACCTATTTCGGCGTCGATCCGAAGCTCGACATGATCTACATCATGCTCGAGCAGACCCAGAACGAGCGCCAGCGCATCACGCCAGCGTTCCGGAAGCTGGTGTACGACGCGTTCAGCCCGGATTGAGATCACTCGCTGATTCCGTCATTGCGAGGACCGAAGCGACGAAGCAATCCCAGGCCTATGATGCGCACATCCGCGCCTGGGTGGCGAAGGTCAACCATCTGAAGTTATGATCTCCTGTGAGTTCGGGAACGCAAAGCCCGTCACACGCACTCCACTGTCGTCCCTGCGAAAGCAGGGACCCATACTCCGCAGCGGATGTTGTGAACGGGACTCGTCGTTCCAGCAACGCAAGATAATCAGCAACAGTGGTTATGGGTCCCTGCTTTCGCAGGGACGACCCAGAGATTGTTGCATCTATCCACGCATTCGCGGGCAGATGGATTGCTTCGTGCTCCTCGCAATGACGGGATTGAGAGCCCCCGCCCTACGACTTCCGCCGAACCGTCTCCTGCCTGCGCCGTGCTGCTGCCGCGATCAGGCTCGCGGTGCATTCGTTACAGACGAACGCACACGCATCCGTAAACAGGGCGATCCGCACATCGAAGCCGATCGCACCATCGTCGGCGAGCCCCTCGATGACACCACCGCAGCACACGCATTGGTGGCGTGACGCCAATTCCCGCTCCATGACGCGCTCTCCCGCGCTCGCGGCTTCCCTCTCGCTATATACTACCGTATATATCGAGACGACAAGGCAGGCGGGTGAGCAATCCGGTCGGGAACCCTGCAGACAACAACCATCGACCGGAGACGATCGCCAAAAAAATCCTGCCTGGTCCAACCAGGCTCATTGAGGAAACGCGATCATGATAAAGAAGAATGGCGACGCGGGACGTCCGCGCGCAACGGGAGACCTGCTCAAGATCCGCCGCGCATCGCTCGCAAGCGCTGCGGCCATCGTCCTCGCACTCGGCACGGCCGGCGTAGCCCGCGCCGAAACGGCTCCGGTCGGGGTTCCCGACAAGAGTTTCCCGGAGAGCGTGACCTCGACCTCCGACGGCACGCTTTACGTCGGCAGCTTCAACCATGGCGGCGTGACCAGGATCTCCGGCGGCAAGGCCGAGCAACTGGTCAAGCCGGGTGCTGCCGACAGCCGCTCGACGCTCGGCGTGCTCGCCGACGAGAAGAGCGGCACGCTCTATGTCTGCTCAAACGACATCAGCGCCATGGGCGTCGCGGGTCCGAGCGACGTCAAGGGCGCCTGGCTGAAGACCTTCGATCTGAAGAGCGGCGCGCCGAAGGGCAGCTTCGCCCTGAGCGATCCGAAATCGTTCTGCAACGACATCGTGGTCGGCGCCGACGGCACCGCCTATGTCAGCGATTCCTTCGCGCCGTTCGTCTACAGCTTGAAGCCCGGCGGCACGGCACTGGCGACGTTCGCGACCGATCCGCAGCTCGCGCCTGCCAAGGATGGCGTCGGGCTCGACGGCATCGCGATCGGCGCCGACGGCAACCTCTATGTCACGACCTTCATTCCGGCAAAGTTGTTCAAGATCGAGATGAAGGACGGCAAGGCCGGCGCCGTGACCGAGCTGAAGCCGTCGCGGCCGCTCGACCACGCCGATGCGCTGCGCGCCCATGGCGGCGGCTTCCTGCTGATCGAGGGCAACGGCAAGCTCGACAAGGTCACGGTGAAGGGCAACGAGGCCACGATCGACACCATCAAGGATGGGCTCGCCGAGCCGGTGTCGGTGACGCAGGTCGGCGACGTCGGCTGGGTCGCCGAAGGCAAGCTGTCCTACGTGATCGGCGACAACAAGGGCAAGGACCCCGGCCCGTTCAAGCTGACGCCGGTGGCGCTGCCGAAGTGAAGACCGAGAGTATCGCGATCTCGGTCCACTGACTCGCTCGACCTCTCCCGCTTGCGGGGGAGGTCGACGAACGACGCAAAGCGTCGTTCAGCGTGGCCGTTTATCCTCGTCCACCGCCGTCATCGCCCGGCCTGTGCGCAATTGCACACATGGACCGGGCGATCCAGTACGCCGCGGCCTCTCGGCTCAAGCACTGCCGTCTCTGGAATACTGGATCACCCGCATGCGCGGGTGATGACACTGCGCAAGCTGAGGGGCGTCTGCACGATTTCTGAATAATAGAACAATACCGCTGAGTTGCCCGACGAGTCAAGTTGCCGTGCGGCAGCCACCGGCTACTTTGCATGGGGTTGTTTTCGATATTTTGGCGGCGTGCCCAGCAACTCGGCACCGATGCGGTCGCACCGCCGTCACCATGTCATCCGCTAGATCACATAAAACCCATGCGTGCCGTCGCGGCGCAGCTGGTCGACCAGGCCGTACTCCCAATCGAGATAGGCCTGCATCGCCGGCTCCGCGACGCCGGTGCCTTCATAGGGGCGGCGGTAGCGGTGCGCGGGATCGGGTCGCGGCACAACGCGCGGCGCCCCCACTTCCAGCGGACCGTCATAGCCGCCCTCGAGCACATAGACCTCCCAGCCCATCTGCGCGAGCCAGGACGCCGTCATGTCGGCGCGGATGCTCCTGTCGTCGGTCAGCACGATGCGGGCGCCGCGCACCGGCGCGGCCATGTCGATTTCCTGCACCAGCTGGCCGCCGGCATAGTGGCGGAAGCCGGCCAGATGACCGGCGGCATATTCCTCGGCGTCGCGCACGTCGAAGCGGTACAGCGTGCGGTGCGCGTCCTTTTCCAGCGCGGCGAGTTCAGCCGCGCCGATGTGGCGGACGCCGGCGCGATAGGCGACGTCGCGCGCATTGTCGGCAGCGCCATCGAACGGCCCGACGCCGCCGCGCTTGCCGGCGCCATGCTCAAGCTCGTGTTTCGCAAGCGTCCAGCCGATCGTGCCGTTGCGCAGCGCCCGCACCTTGTTCGGCAGCCCGGCATTGATCAGCGACTGCGTGCCGATGATCGAGCGGGTGCGGCCGGCGCAATTGACGATGATGGTGGTGTCGGGATCGGGCGCCGCGTGTCCGGCGCGCAGCACCAGCTCGGCGCCGGGCACGCTGACCGAGCCCGGGATGTTCATGGTGGCATATTCGTCGAAGCGGCGAACATCGAGGATCGCGATGTTGGCCTTGTCCGATATCAGCGCGGCGACCTCGTCGGCGCTCAGCGACGGCGTGTGCCGGCGCGACTCGACCAGCTCGCCGAACGCCTTGGCGTAGGAATTGACGTCCTCGAACACCTCGTATCCGGCCGCCTTCCAGCCCTGCAAGCCACCGGCAAGCGCAGCGACGTTGCCATAGCCCAACGCCCGCAACTGGTCGGCCGCGGCAGCGACCAGTCCCTCGCCATTGTCATAGAGAACGATCGGCACGTCCTTGCGCGGCAATCGCAGCTCGGCTTCCAGCGCGATCCGGCCAGCCGCCATGTTGGCGGCAAACAGCGGATGGCCGGTGGCGAACTCCGCCTCATGCCTGACGTCGAGCAGCGCGATCTCCTGGCGCAGCAGCAGCGTTGCACGAATGTTCTGGGGCGTGACGGAAGAAGCTGTCATGGGATGCTGGCCTTGGGCGGGACATGCGCAGGCCTGCTCTAGGCCGAAATCGCGCGCCGTCAATAGCCTTAACCAACCCGCAACCCCGATCTTCACGAGCCGGGGTTGCGGGAACGAAAGTCGGTCATCCCGCTTTGCTGAACCGGGGCGCGCTTGCTACGTTCCAATCGGCCCCGTTGGCGCCCGATCAGGCCTTCCGGACAAGAGAAGGTAGCGGGGCCAGCCTGAAGTTTCTGGGAGGATGACCATGAGACCAGTCGGAAATGAACCCTTGTCGCGTCACGCCCTTGCCTATGTGCTGGCCGGCGGACGCGGCAGCAGACTTCAGGAGCTCACCGACAGGCGCGCCAAGCCGGCGGTCTATTTCGGCGGCAAGTCGCGCATCATCGATTTCGCGCTCTCCAATGCGGTGAATTCGGGTATCCGCCGCATCGCGGTGGCGACCCAGTACAAGGCGCACAGCCTGATCCGGCATCTGCAGGGCGGCTGGAACTTCTTCCGCCCGGAACGAAACGAGAGCTTCGACATCCTGCCCGCAAGCCAGCGCGTCTCCGAGACCAACTGGTATCTCGGCACGGCGGACGCGGTGTACCAGAATATCGACATCCTCGAGGCGCACGGCACCAAGTACATCCTGGTGCTCGCCGGCGACCATATCTACAAGATGGACTACGAGGTGATGCTGAAGCAGCATGTCGAGAGCGGCGCCGACGTCACGGTCGGCTGCCTCGAGATGCCGCGCACCGAATCCAGCGGCTTCGGCATCATGCATATCGACGAGAGCGGCCTGATCCAGTCGTTCCTGGAGAAGCCGGCCGATCCGCCGCCGATGCCCGGCAAGCCCGACAAGTCGCTCGCCAGCATGGGCATCTACGTATTCGACTCGCAATTCCTGTTCGATGAATTGCGCCGCGATGCCGCCGATCCGAATTCCAACCACGATTTCGGCAGGGACATCATCCCCTATATCGTCAAGCACGGCCGCGCCGTCGCGCATCAGTTCAATGATTCCTGCGTCCGCTCCGGCGACGATCCGCGTTCCTACTGGCGCGATGTCGGTACGGTCGACGCCTATTGGGGCGCCAACATCGATCTCACCGACGTCGTGCCGGAGCTCGATCTCTACGACCGCGCCTGGCCGATCTGGACCTATGCCGAGATCACCCCGCCCGCCAAGTTCGTCCACGACGAGGACGGACGCCGCGGCCAGGCGGTGACCTCGCTGGTCTCGGGCGCCTGCATCATCTCCGGCGCGGCGCTGCGCCGCTCGCTGCTGTTCACCGGCGTTCACGTCAATTCCTACGCCAATGTCGAGAACGCGGTGATCATGCCCTATGTGAATGTCGGCCGCGGCGCGCGGCTTAGAAACGTCGTGATTGATCGCGGCGTGCGGATTCCGGAAGGGCTCGTGGTCGGCGAGGATCCCGAGTTCGACGGCAAGCGATTCCGCACCACCGAGAACGGGATCACGCTGATCACCCAACCGATGATCGACAGGCTCCCGACATGACGCCCATCCGCGTCCTCGCGGTCGCCTCGGAAGTCTACCCGATCGTCAAGACCGGCGGCCTCGCCGACGTGGTCGGCGCGCTGCCGGCGGCGCTGAAGCAGCACGGTGTCACGACGCGGACGCTGGTGCCCGGCTATCCCGATGTGCTCAAGGCGCTGTCCTCCGCGGAAACACTGCTGCACTGGGGCGAATTCTACGGCGGGCCGATCCGCCTGCTCGGCGGCACCCATGACGGTCTCGATCTTGTTGCGCTCGACGCGCCGCACCTCTATGCGCGCCCCGGCAATCCCTATGTCGGCCCCGACGGACGCGACTGGCCCGACAACGGCATCCGCTTTGCGGCGCTGTCGCGGATGGCGGCCGAAATCGGCCGGGGTGCAATCGAGAGCTTCGTCCCCGACATCGTGCATGCGCATGACTGGCAGGCCGGGCTCGCGCCGGCCTATCTGCATTATGGCGGGCAGCCGCGGCCGGGGACAGTGATGACCGTGCACAACCTCGCCTATCAGGGGCAATTCTCTCCGGACATGCTGGCTACGTTCGGCCTGCCGGGCGAGGCCTACTCGCTTCACGGCGTCGAATATTACGGCACCATCAGCCTGCTCAAGGCCGGCCTGCAATTCGCCGACCGCATCACCACGGTGTCGCCGACCTATGCGCAGGAGATTCAGACCGACGACGGCGGCATGGGACTCGGCGGCCTGTTGCGCGAACGTTCTGACGTGCTGAGCGGCATCCTCAACGGCATCGACATCGATGTGTGGAATCCGGCCACCGATCCCGACATCGCCGCGCACTTCAGCGCCGGGCAGATGGCGGAGCGCGCGGCCAACAAGGCGGCGTTGCAGCAACGCTTCGGGCTCGAGCCGGCGCCGGATGCGATGCTGCTCGGCGTCATCAGCCGGCTGTCATGGCAGAAGGGCCTCGACCTGCTGCTCGAGAATATTCCGACATTGCTCGGCGAAGGCATTCAGCTCGCACTGCTCGGCAGCGGCGATCG
This sequence comes from Bradyrhizobium sp. Pha-3, assembly GCF_042258615.1. Taxonomy (GTDB): domain Bacteria; phylum Pseudomonadota; class Alphaproteobacteria; order Rhizobiales; family Xanthobacteraceae; genus Bradyrhizobium. The sequence goes on from NZ_CP170152.1 coordinate 7,085,712, forward strand.
CGACCTGCAGGAGCGCTACGCCGCGCTGGCGCGCGACAATCCCGGGCGGATCGCGGTCGTGATCGGCTACGACGAGGCGCTGGCGCATCTGATCCAGGCAGGCTCGGATGCGCTCGCGGTGCCGTCGCGGTTCGAGCCGTGCGGCCTCACCCAGCTGTGCGCGCTACGCTACGGCGCGGTCCCGATCGTTGCCAATGTCGGCGGCCTTGCCGACACCGTGCTGGGCTTCGACGAAGCCGCGATCACCGGCAGTGCCGCAACCGGCGTCAAGTTCGCGCCCGTGACCTCGGAAGCGCTCGCCCACGGCTTGCGCACGGCGAACCTGCTGTTCAACGACAAGGTGACCTGGCGCCGGCTGCAGCAGGCCGGCATGGCCACCGATGTCTCCTGGCACAACCGCGCCGGCCGCTACGCCGCGCTCTACCGCGAGCTCGCCGCCGCGCGAGGATGACGCGCGATCAGTTCAGCAGATCGCAGGACGCGATGCGGTTGATGTCGGCCAGGCGGCGGTCGGGATTGCCCTTGAGATCAAGGCTCGCGACGAGAGCGAGCAGGCGGCCATAGGCGCGGTCGGCGATAGCGACCGGCAGTGGCTCTTCATCGAAGGCTTCGATGTAATTGCCGACGAGACCGCTCAGCAGCCGGCACATCGCCCGTTGCTCGGGCTGATGCCTGCTCAAGGTCTCGAGTTTTTCCTGGAGGGTTCGGTAGGTTCGCAGGCCGTGGGGCTGCTGCGAAAGCCAAGTGTGCAGATCAGGAGTGTGCAGATCAGAATTTTGTAAATCAGTCATATCAGCCTCTTCAAGCAGGAGAAGAAGCTACCGGTTTATATAGCCGATCACGGTTCCGCGCCATGACGATTTTTGCATGCATCCCCTGCCCGGCCGCGCAGGCCGTGTCATCGGATTGGCACGCGGCCTCGCTAATGTATCTGGGTTTTGATGAGATTCGCGAGTGCCGGCAGAATCCTGTAGCGCGCGATCTCGTGCGGATAGTCGCCGCGATTGGCGAGCAGCACGATACCGAACCTGCGCGCCGGCACCAGGCCGATATAGGCCGAGGCATTGTTGAGGCCGCCGGGCTTGTCGATGACGGTGACGCCGTCGAGCCGCACATGCTCCCACGCCATCGCCTGGCCGAACTTCGCATCGACACGAAAACTCTCGCGCATGGTCATCTGCAATGCCGCACGCAATTGCGGATCGATCACCGCGCCGTCGAGACAGGCGCGCAGCAGCATGCCGAGATCGCGCGCCGACGAGAACATCTGGCCGGTGCCCGGAAAATCGTAATAGCTCTGCTGATTGCCGGGCGGACCGATCGCCGTGCCATCGTGGAAGTAGCCCTGGACCATGCGCTGCATGATCTCCGGCGCCAACGCCGCGCGATTGTCCTCGCCACGATCCGGAACGAAGGTCGAGGTCATGCCGAGCGGCTTGAGGATACGGCTCTCGAACAACGTCGCGATCGGCATGCGATAGCGCTGCTCCAGCACCAGTTGCAGCAAGACATAGCCGGCATGGCTGTAGATGCGCTGCTTGCCCGGCTGCTCTCCCTTCTGGGGCCTCCAGGCATTGAGCATCGCGATGAACTGATCGCGGTTGAAGGTCTCGTTCGGCCATGGCGGATGATCCGTCGGCAGCAGCAGCCCCGATGTATGATTGACGAGCTCGCCCACCGTGACGCGGCTGATATAGTCCCCGTGCAGCTCGGGCAGATATTGGCCGACGGCATCGTCCAGCCGCAATTCGCCGCGCTCGGTGCCGAGTGCGACCAGTGTCGCCTCGAACAGCTTGCGCAGCGAGGCGAGATTGAACATCGTGTCCGAGGTGACCGGCCGCTTGGCCGCAGCGTCGGCGAAGCCGTAGTTGAAGAAGGCGACCCGGCCCCCGGCATAGACCGCCGCGGCAACGCCACCCGGATCGGCCGCGGTCGGCGCCAGTTCCGTCGTGACGATGTCCCTGATCTGCGCATCCATGTCGGAATCAGCCCGCGCCGCCGTCAGCACGCTGGCGGCAACGGCGAGCAGGACGGCCGCGATCGGGACGAGGAGCCATTGTCTCATGTAGAACGAATTCAGGACGATGTTGCGATGTGACGCGCTGGTGGACCTGTTCAGCCATCGCGAGATGGCGACATCGCGATCCTAGCGGTGGAACCCAGGCGTTCGAATTCACGATCGCGCGTCTTGCACCGTTACCCGTTCCGGCTGGGGAACGGGCGGCCCGATCGCTGTTCCGGCGGTCACTCCCGGAACCCGCGATCGCGACCGCCCTCCCACTCCAGCCACGGCGCGGGAACTGCAATGGAACTAAAAAATGCGGGACGTTTGAAAATACGGAAAATGTGCTGCCACGGAGAGACAACACCGACGCTTGCCGGGCTCGCCGCCGATATGTCTGACTTCGTCACATTCCGCTCCCAACCGGGGACGGTTTCTTACTAGCAACAATTCGTCAATCAAGGGTTGCATAGGCCCATGAGATTCGATTGACAAGATACTATTGCCTGCGACGGATTGTCCTGTTCCCGATGCAGGACGCGCGCGATGCCGCGGTTAAGCATGGCTTAACCTATCGAGCGCGCGGCGCGCGCTTATCCGGTCTTCGACCGGACGATCGACCGCGGCAACGACGCCAGCAGCAGCATCAGGCAGACGCAGAGCAGCACGATGTCCTTGAACAGGAATTCGCCGGCCAGGTTCCAGGCCATCGGGTCGGTCGACAGGCTCCATTTCACCACACCGGGTGTCGTGAAGAAGAACGACCACGTCACCGCGAAGGTGATCACGCCCATCAATGCGCCGATCGCTGACAGGATCGGGCTGAACGCGCCGGCGGCAAGCAGCACAGCGATGCCGAACTCGGTGACGCCGAGCACATAGGCCTCGCCGCGAAGGCCGAACACCGACAGCCACGAGACGAACGGGCTGTTGCTGATGAATTGCGCGATGCCTTGCGCCGATTGCAGCGTGAACTTCTGCATGCCGAACGACACGAAGATCACCACCATGACCCAGCGCAGGATCGCGAGCAGACGATAAGACCCTTCGCCATGTTCGGCGATGTTGAACGACAGATTCATAAGGATGTTTCTTCCCTCGCTGCGATGCCACCGTCAGCCGCTGTTACGGCGTCCGTGGCTGGACTACGCAGCGCGCCTCGCGCGCGTTACGCACGGGAGGGCGTCACGTCCTTCACAAGGATGTGCGGACGAGGTGATCGGCAGGACCGGCGGGCGGCGGAAACCTCAAGCTGCGGTGAGCAACCCGCCGACCTTCTCGTAGGCTTCGCCCTTGAACCGCATCAGCTGAAACTGCTTGATCGGCACATAGTCGCTCGGGGTGGTGTTGAGGGTGATCCCGGGAATCAGCAGCGGCGCGGCGAAGTTCTTCAGGCTGGTCGCCTGGTGCAGGATATTGGCCCGCGTCAGCTGGTCGCCACATTGCCTGATGACGTGGGCGGCGGTTGCCGCGGCGGTGTAGCCGATGGCGTAGAGGTCGTCGGCGCGATCCGCGTTCGGGACGTAGCGGTCGAGGAACGCCATGTATTGCTTCATGTCCGGCGTGCCGGCCCAGAGCGGATTGCCGGGGTCCATCCGTGTCGCAAACGCGAGAATGCCTTGCGCGGTCTCGAAACCCGCGGGCTTCAGCGTCGCGCGCACCGAGGCATTGCCGGCACCGAGAAATACCTGGGGCCGCCATTCGAGCGCGGCCATCTTGCGCAGCGCCTGGCTCGCCATCTTCGGGATGGTGATCAGGAACACCACGTCGGCGCCGGACAGTCTCATCTGGACGATCTGGGAATCGATGGTCGGATCGCCAACCGAGTAATTCAGCTCCGACGTGATTTGCGCGGTCCTGGCGCCGAGACCGGTCTTCAGGCCTGCCAGCGTTGCCTTGCCGGCATCGTCGTTCTGATACAGCAGGCCGATCTTCGCATCGGGCATGGTGGCGGCGATGTAGCGGCCGACGACACCGCCCTCGATCTCGTAGGTCGATCCGCCGACCATGGTCCATGGATTGGCCGCCGGGTCCGACAGCTTGCTGGCGGCCGCCGCAAGGAACAGCTGCGGGACCTTTCGCGCGTTCATGTATTTCTGCACGGCGATGTTGCCCGGCGTTCCCATCGCGCCCGCGACAAACAGCACCTCGTCGCTTTCGACCAGGCGCCGCGCCGCTTCGACCGATTTCGGCGGACTATAGGCGTCGTCATAGTTGATGAACTTGATCTTGCGGCCGTTGATGCCGCCAGCGTCGTTCAGCATGCGGAAATAGGCATCCATGGCGTTGGCGAGCACGCCGAACGACGACACCGGGCCGCTGAGCGGGCCGAACTGCCCGATGCGGATTTCCTGATCGCTGGCACCGGGATCATAGGAGAACCTGGCAAATGCCTTGCCGCCAATGGATGCCGCGAGCCCAGAAGCTGCCGTCCCGAGCAGCGTTCGACGGCTGATCGTCTTCATCGGTTTCCTCCACTGGATTTGGACGCCTTATGCGGCGCCTCTTTCGAATGTCATGTGATATTGCGCAGCGATCTCATCGACGATGTCGGCCGCTCCCGTCACCGCATGCACGCCGGAGACCGAATGACCGGCACTCCAGACCTCGATCCAGCGCCGCGGGCCTTCCGCGTCGCTCTTTCCGCCGAACTTTTCGCGCGCGCGCGCCTCCGACACGGACTCGTCGAGATTTGCTGGATCGAGACCCGCGGCGACGATCGAGGGCCGCAGCATGCTGGCATCGAGGCCGGTGAAGGCCTTCGTCAGCATGATGTCGTCGAGCGTGCTGTCGACCAGCATTCGCCGATAGGCATCGCTCGCCATGCTCTCGCGCGCCACGATGAAGCGCGTTCCCATATAGGCGAGATCGCAGCCGAGCAGCCGCGCCGCGGCGAGCGCGGTGCCGTCAGTTACGCCGCCCGCGAGCACGACCGGACCGTCGAACATGGCGCGCACCGCGCGCACGAAGGCGAATGGATTGGCCCAGCCGGTCTGTCCGCCGGCCCCTGCCGTCAGCAGGATCAAGCCATCGGCGCCCGCCTCGATCGCCTTTTCGGCGTGACGGAGCGAGGCGATGTCGGCGAATACGAGACAGCCGACATCATGCAGCGGCGCGACGGCGGCCGCCGGTGACCCGACGCTGGTGATGACCATCTCGACCTTGTGCCGGACGAGGCAGGCGAGATCATCCTTGAAGCGCGGCTGGCGGATGATGAGGTTCGGACAATGCGGCGCCGCCGGCCGGCCGAGCTCGGCGACATTGCGCTCGATCTGATGCAGCCAAGCGTCGAGCTCCTCGACCGAGCGGGCGTTCGCGGTCGGAAATGCGCCGATCGCGCCGGAGCGGCAGACCGCGGTCACGAGATCGACGCCGGAGACGCGCAGCATGGGAGCTGCGATCAGCGGCAGGCGAAGCCGATCTGCGATCGCAGCGGGGAGCGCGCTCCGGCGGGCAGCAACTTGCATGATCAGCGTCCCTTCCAGACCGGCTTGCGCTTCTCGGCGAATGCCTTGAGGCCCTCGGTACGATCCTCGGATTTCAGCGCCCGCTCCGCGATCGGCCCCTGCGCGGTCCACCCTTCTTCATCGGTCCAGTTGGCGGCCTGGAAGATGATCTCCTTGGACGCGGCGAGCGCGGTCGGGCCGTTGACGAGGAGCTCGCTGGCGAAGGCAACCGCCGCCTCGAGCGCCTGTCCGGGTTCGACGAGCCGGTTCACGAGCCCGAGGCGTTCGAAGTACTCCGCGCCCTTGAACTGTCCGGTCAGCGCCAGCTCCATGGCGACGTGATAGGGAATCCGCTTCGGCAGCCGGAACAGGCCGCCACCGATGGCAACGACATTGTGCCTGACTTCCGGCAGGCCCATCTTGGCGTCCCGCGCGGCGACGATGAGATCGCAGGACAGGCAAAGCTCGAGCCCGCCGCCGACGGCATAGCCCTCGACGGCCGCGATCAGCGGCTTGCGCGGCGGCCGGCGAAACAATCCGAAGCCGCCGCGTTCTGTGACGCCGCGCTCGCCGCGTGCCACCGCCTTGAGATCGGCGCCGGCCGAGAAGTTGCCGCCCGCGCCGGTGATGACGCCTGCGAACAGCGCATCCTCCGCGTCGAGCAGATCCATCGCATCGGAGATGCCGCGCGCCAGCGCGACGTTGCACGCGTTGCGCGCCTCGGGACGGTTCAGCGTGACGACGAGGATGTTGCCGCGCCGTTCGGTCAGAACGACCTGTTCGTTCTCAGTGGTCATCGATGCGCCTCACAATGCGAAGGTAAAGCCGCCATTGACCGGATAGGTCTGGCCGGTGATCCACGCGCTCGCATCGGAGGCAAGGAACAGCACCATGTTGGCGACGTCGGACGGCAGACCCGGGCGGCGAATGACGTATTTCTCCATCATCTTCTTCTGCCGCTCGGGATCGGCCTTCAACCGCGCCTCGATTGCCGGCGTCAGGGTCGCGGCAATCGCCACGCAGTTCGCCGTGATGTTGTGGCGGCCGAGCGATCGCGCGACCGCGCGCGTGAAGCCCGCGGCGCCCGCCTTTGCGCCCGAATAGACCTCGAGGCCCGCCTCGCCGGCGCGGCCGGCATCCGAGATGATGGTGACGATGCGACCGCCCTTGCGCTCGATCATCTGCGGGATGCAGGCCGAGGCGCAGTTGATGACGCCGTAGAGGTTGACGCCGATGAAGCTGTTCCAGACCTCGGGGCCGGTTTCCCAGAACGGCTTGCGCGCATCGGGATCGGGGGTCGCGCCGGCGTTGCCGGCATTGTTGACGAGCACGTCGATCGGGCCGAAGGCCTGCTCGGCCTTGCCGACCATCGCCTTGACCGAGGCGAGATCGGTGACGTCGGCCTGCACCGCGACCGCCTTGCCGCCGGCGGCGGTGATCTCGCGCGCGACCTGCTCGGCGCGATCGAGGAAGTAGTCGTTGACGACGATGCCGGCCGCGTTGTGCGCGGCGAAATGCAGCGCGATCTGGCGCCCGACGCCCTGGCCCGCACCGGTGATCAGCGTCACCTTGCCGTTCAAATCAAGAATATCACTCATACGTTTCTCTCCCGTCCCTTCCAGTAGGGCTCGCGCAATTCGCGCTTGAGCAGCTTGCCCATGGTGTTGCGTGGCAGTTCATCGACGATCGACAGCGTCTTGGGCCGCTTGTAGGACGCGAGATGGTCGCGGCAGAACTCGAGGATCGCGGCTTCGTCGGTCATATGGCCCGGCTTCAGCTCGCAGAACGCCTTGACCTGCTCGCCGAACTCGTCGTCCGGGATGCCGATGACGGCGACGTCCTGTACATCGGGATGCCTGAGGATCGCGGCCTCGATCTCGGCCGGATAGATGTTGACGCCGCCGGCGATGATCATGTCCTTGGCGCGATCGGTGATGAACAGATAGCCGTCGTCGTCGAGCATCCCGACATCGCCGACGCGGAAATATCCGTCGTCGTCGCGCGTGTCCGTTCCGAGCGGCTTGCCGTTCAGATAGGAGCGGATCGTCACCGGCGTCCTGATCCAGATCTCGCCGGACTGGTTGCGCGGCAGCTCGCGCCCCTCGGCATCGCGAATCGAGATGTCGACATGCTTGTGTGGGCGGCCGCTGGAGCCGGGCTTGCGCTCCTGCATCTCAGGCGGCAGGAAGCTGATCATGCCGACCTCGGTGGCGCCGTAGCCTTCGCCAAGCACGCCCGAGCCGAAATAGCGGATGATCCAGCGCTTCAGCTCATAGGGCACCGGCGCGGCGCCGACCGACAGCGCGCGGATCGACGACACGTCGTAGGCGTCGAGCACGTCCTTCGGCAGCGCCGCGAGGCGCTTGTACATGGTGGGAACACCGGTCCAGTTGGTGACGCGATGCTTCGCGATCAGGCGAAGCGCGCCTTCCGGATCGAAGCGGCGCATCAGGATCACCGGATTGCCGAGTTGGATCGCGCCCCAGACCTGCGACGGGCCGGCGCCATGATGCAGCGGCAGCGTCAACAGCGAGACGCCGCCGGGCTGGCCGCGCCGGGTCTGCGCGACGTCGCCGAGATATTCGGCGGTGCGTTGATCCATCTGCACGCCGGGCTGCACCACCGAGACCACGCCCTTGGGTAGGCCCGTGGTGCCTGAGGTGTACAGGATCAGCGGCGGCCGGCCGGTGGAATGCAGCGGCGGCTCGGCGGGCGTGTCGAGCAGATCGGAGAATGCGACGAAGCCGGGCGACACTGTGCCGATCGAAACCGCGAGCTTGATCGGCAGACCCTCGAATGCGGGCTTCAGCGCAGCCGGATCCTCATCGTCGCAGACGATGACCTGGGCGCCGCTGTTGGACAGCACGTACTGCGTCTCCGGCGGCGTCAGCCGCCAGTTGAGCCCGAGCAGCGAGCAGCGCAGCTTGCCGATCGCCTCGCTCAGGATCGGCCACTCGATCCGGATCTGGGTCCGCAACACCACGATGTCGCCGGCAACCACACCGCGGGCCGCGAAGCCATGCGCAACGCGGTTCGCCGCATCGTTGAGCTGCGCCCACGTCATCCGGTGGTCGCCCTCGATGAAGGCGATATCGTCGGGGCGATTGGCGGCCCAGTGTTCGACGCTGTTCGGCAGGGTGCTCATTTCGTCAGCCTCCGTTCCAGCGTCGCGATGAAGTGCGCGCTGATCACCTCGAGATCCAGTCCCTCCGGATCGACCAGCCACTGCGCCACCGATCCGCGCAGCGTGGCGTGGATGAGCGCGCTTTCGATCTCCGGATCGAGATCCGCGCGCAAGCGGCCCTCGGCCATTCCCGCCCGCAGGGCGGCGGCGATCTCGCCTCGGGTTTCGCGATTGAGTTTTGCGACGGTGGCGGTGATCGGCGGCACGGTGAGCGCGCCGGCCAGCACGGCGTGAAAGGCGCGCGCCATGACAGGATTCCGCGCCGGCATGACGAAGTAATATCGGCATGACGCAAGCAGGCTGTCGTAGCCGGTCAGTCCCGGTGCGGAAGCGCGGCGCTCGGTGATGAAGGATTCGATGATGTAGGTGCCGAGCGCCGACAACAGATCGGCCTTGGTCTTGAAATAGTGGGACGGCAGACCGCGGCTGTAGCCGGCGCGTTCGCCGGCCTCCGCCAGCGTGATCGCCTCGAGCCCGTTTTCGGCGACGATCCGCGCAGCCGCTTCGAGGATCCGCCGCTCCGCCTCATCGCGCCGCTCGACCTGGGTCCGCCGTGACACCGACACGGGCGCATCATCTCGCTGCTCCTGCGCGCGTCGAACTGCTCGTGCCATTCAGCTTCGCTCCCTTTGCCGTGCGGCCACTTCTTGCTTGCATTCAAGCTAGAATAATGTTTGTTGGTTAGTCAACAAGTTTCTTTGGAGGAAACGCATGCTATCGAACAAGCTATTGAAACCAGGCCTGTATTCCGTGGGATCGAGCGATGGGGGCGGCTCGGTGGCCCGCCTCAAGGGCGGTCGCTGCCGCTGCGGATACGTCTTCTTCCCGATGCAGAGCTATGGCTGCGAGCGCTGCGGCAGTCACGGCGATGCGCTGACGCCTTGCGAACTTTCGGCCAATGGAACGCTGCTCGCTGAAGCGACCGTTCACCTGCACGCGGACAAGAATCGCCCGCCCCCCTTCACCATCGTCAAGGTCGCGCTCGACGACGGGCCTGTGATCCGAACCCTGTTGGCCGACGACAGCGCACCGGTTGCACCGGGACAGCGCGTGACCGGCAGGCTCGCCGCAATCGGACAGAACGAGAGCGGCGAGACCGTGCTCGATCTCCGCTTCAGCATCGCATCCTGATCGATCCGGAGGTTCGCCATGACACGATCACTCAACGAGCTGCGCCCGGTCTATGTCGTCGGCATCGGCTGGCACCGCTACCAGAACCCGAGCGAGACGCCCTATGTGGAGCTCGGCCTCACCGCGATCCGCGCCGCACTTGCGGATGCGCGCATCGAATGGCCCGTGGTGGAATCGACCTATGTCGCGACCGCGCTGCTCGGCATGGCGTCGGGGCGGCCGATGCTGCGTCATCTCGGCGCGACCGGCGCGCCGCTGATGCATGTCGAGAATGCGTCGGCCTCCGGATCGACCGCGTTCCGCCATGCCTGCATCGAGGTCGCAAGCGGTATCTCCGACGTTGCGCTGGCGGTCGGCGTCGACAAGCGCAATCCGGTGCGGCGCCCGGACACCGGCATCGGAAACCTCGCCGAGGACGCCATCGTCCCCTTCACGCATTTCGCGCTGCTGACAAATGAATACGCAGTCCGCCACAACGCCTCGACCGAGGACATCGCACGGGTCGCGGTGAAGAACCACCGCAACGGCGCCAAGAATCCCAATGCGCAGCGGCAGCAGGAACGCACGCTCGACGAGGTGCTCGGCGGCAAGCGGGTGTCGGGATCGCTGACGTCGCTGCAATGCACGCCGATCGGCGAAGGCGCCGCGGCCGTCATCGTCGCATCCGAGGACGGCATTCGCAGGCTGGGCATCGACGCCGGCCGCGTCATTCGCACCACGGCGTCGGTCGGCCGCAGCGAGCGGGTCTATCCGCCGGGCGCCGGCTTCGACGCGGCGCTCACCAAGGAGACCGCCGAGCTTGCTCTGGCGCAGGCCAAGCTAACGCCGAAGGATCTCGACATCATCGAACTGCACGACGCCTTCACGGTCGAGGAGCTGCACTACATCGAAAGCATCGGGCTCTGCCCCGAAGGACATGGCGTTCGCATGCTGAAGGACGGCGCGCTCGATATCGGCGGTCAATGCGCGATCAATCCCTCCGGCGGCCTGATCGCGATGGGACATCCGATCGGTCCCACTGGTATCGGCCAGATCGGCGAGATCGTAATGCAGCTGCGTGGCGAGGCCGGCCCGCGCCAGCATGGCGGCGCGCGCATTGGGCTGGCGCATATGGTCGGCGTCGGCGCGGTCTGTTACGTGCACATCCTGCAACGGTGACGCCGCCGCTCGAAGACGCGCCAGTTCACGCGCGCTGGCGCAGCGGCCGCGCGGCATCCTTTGCCGGCACCGGCATGGTGAAACCGTACAGGAACAGGTCCACCACCATGTCGGCGAACTCGCTGGGGTCGACGCCGCCCTTCGGGTCGTACCAGGTGTGGCTGAAATTCAGGATGCCGAACAGCATCATGCTGTAGATCTTCTTGGTCCGCTTGACGATCTTGCCTTCCTTGTCGAGCGTGACCAGAAGATCGGCGATCGTATCGACCAGCTGGCGCTCCAGCGCCTTGATCGCATCCTGCTCGGTCTCGCCGAGGAACGAGAGGTCGTTGAGGATCACGCGCTGCTCGTCGCTGGAGCGCGCATTCAGCGCGACGATAGCCTGGATCGCGGCGCGGAACTGCTCCAGCGTCGTCGCCTTGCCGGCCATCGCGGTCTCGACATCGGCGATCATCTCGCGGATATGGGCATCGAGGATCGCGAACAGGATCGCTTCCTTCGAGTCGAAATAATGATACAGCGCGCCGCGCGACAGCTTGCAGGCATCCGCAAGGTCGGCGATCGAGGCGCGCATGTAGCCCTGCCGCGCGAACAGGCCGCAGGCGGTGGTGAGGATGCCCCGCTGGATCTCGTCGTAATTTTCTGAGCGCGTCCGCGCCATTACATTCTCTCTCGTGCACCATCGGCGCCGCCGGAATCGGACGGCACCCGTCTCTCTATACTACCGCCGCTCCGCGCCCTCCTCCCCTTTGCGGGCACCATCCACCAGAACTCGTCGAGCAAGCGACGTCGGTTCATTGACCTGCGTCAAAAAATAATTTGAACGACCGGTCGGATTATATTAGAGTGCCTGCCATCAAGCAAGTGGATTGCGCATGCCGGGACCAACCCGGCGGCATCGAGGGAGGCTGCGCGTGGATGCTCATAAGGTCGATGCTGTCGTGATCGGAGCCGGCGCCGGCGGGCTGTGCGCCGCGGCGCGGCTTGCCCATGGCGGGCTGCATACGCTCGTCGTCGACGACAAGGCTCGGCTCGGCGGCCGCGCTTCGACCGAGGAGATCGACGGCTTCAAGGTCAATATCGGCGCGATCGCGATCGAGTTCGGCGGCGTGTTCGAGGAGACCTTCCACACCGTCGGCGCGCCGCTCGATATCCGCGCGCCGGAGCCTGCGAGTTCGTTCTTCATCGACGGCAAGGTGATCGATGTCGGCCGCGGCGGCTGGTCGCTGCTGCTCGGGCAACTGACCAAACAGGCCTCGCGCATCCTGGAGAAATTCGCCGATGCGCGCTCCGGCAACCTGCCCGACGGGCGGCAATCGACCGAGGATTGGCTGAAGGGCTACACCAGCAACGCCACGGTGCACGCGCTGTTCCGCAATCTCTGCGCGGCGATCTTCTCCTGCAACGCGGCCGAACTGCCGGCGCGCGCCTTCCTCACCTACTTCACCAGCAAAGGCGCCTTCAAGAAATTCGGGTTCTGCCCGCAGGGTACGATCGGCGTCTGGAACAGCCTCGGCAGCGCGATCAAGCGCAATGGCGACATCTGGCTCAGCACGCCGGCGACCACGATCCACACCGCCAACGGACGCGTCGAAGGCGTCACCGTGCTCAGGGATGGCGAGAAGGTTCGGATCGACACGGATCTCGTGATCAGCAATGCGGGACCGAAAGCGACAGTGGCGCTTGCCGGCAGCGACGCTTTCCCGGCGGATTACATCGCGAAGGTGAAGAATGACCTTCGCCCGGCCGCCAACATCGTCATCAATGTCGCGAGCCACGAGCCGCTGATCAATCATCCTGGCATCGTCACCTTCGGCAAGACCCGCCGGCTCTGCAACATGGCGAACCTCAGCGCCACCTGTCCGGAGCTGGCGCCGCCCGGCTGGCATCTCTACGTCGCCTACGCCGTGCCGGTGCCTGCGCTCGGCGATTTCGACGCGGATGCCGAGGTCGCGCTCGCGCTCGAGGATCTTCGCGAGCAGTTCGCCAATTTCGACCAGGCGAAAATCCTGTCGATCCGGGTGATGCGCGACGACTGGCCGGCGCAACGCAGCTGCGCCGGTTACGACCTGCCGCGCGAGACCGGCATCGAAGGCCTGTGGTGCGTCGGCGACGCGGTGAAGCAGTATGGCAATGGCGGCACCCAGGCTTGCGCCGAGACCGCCAAGATCGTGACCGATGCGATCTTCGCCGCGCGCCCGCGCCGATCGGCCGGCCGGATCTGAACAAGATGCCGACGACCCTCCCACATCCGACGCCGCAGGCAGCGCCCCAGGCCACGCCGGCGCGGGAGTGCCTGCTCGAATTCCGCAACATCCGGATCGTCTACGACAATGCGATCGAGGCGATCCGCGATGTCTCGATCGCGGTGCCCGAGGGCAACATCGTCGCCCTGCTCGGCTCCAACGGCGCCGGCAAGTCGACACTGCTCAAGGCGATGTCCGGCATCCTCTATACCGAGGAAGGCGTGATCGAGAACGGCAGCATCCGCTTCCGCAATGACGAGGTGCATCATCTTGCGCCGGACGAGCTGGTGCGACGCGGCATCGTGCAGGTGCCGGAGGGCCGCCGCGTGTTCGCGGCGCTGACCATCGACGAAAACCTGCAGATGGGCGGCTACACCAGGAGCGGCGCCGAGGCGCGCCAGCGCCGCGACAAGGTCTTCGCGCTGTTTCCGCGGCTCTATGAGCGGCGCGACCAGATCGCCGGCTACATGTCCGGCGGCGAGCAGCAGATGCTCGCGATCGGCCGGGCGCTGATGACCGATCCGGTGCTGCTGGCGCTCGACGAGCCGTCGCTCGGCCTCGCTCCCTTGATCATCGACTGCATCTATGAGGTGATCGTCCGCCTGCGCGACGAGCTGAAGATGACCGTGCTACTGGTCGAACAGAACGCGCAGCGCGCGCTCGATATCGCCGACTACGGCTACATCCTGGAGACCGGCCGCGTCGTGCTCGACGGCACGGCAAAAAAGCTCACCGCCAACGAGGATGTCCAGGAGTTCTATCTCGGCGTCTCATCCACCGGCCGCAAGAGCCTGCGCGACGTCAAGCATTACAAGCGCCGCAAGCGGTGGCTGTCGTGACCGCGCTGCTTGCGATCGAGAACCTGTCCAAGCGCTTCGGCGGCCTGCAGGCGGTCGCCGATGTCAGCCTGCAGGTCGCGCCTGGCGAGATCTGCAGCGTGATCGGCCCGAACGGCGCCGGCAAGACTACCTTGTTCAACATGATCTCGGGCGTGCTGCGGCCGAGCGGCGGCCGGATCACCTTCGACGGGATCGATCTTTCGACCATCTCGCCATGGAAGTTCGCAGCTGTCGGGATCGGCCGCACCTTCCAGAATCTGGCGCTGTTCAAGCACGGCACCGTGGTCGAGAACATCCTGACCGGCCGCCACACCCATCTGCGCTCGACCGTGCTCGATGCCGTGGTGTTCTTCGGCCGCACCCGCAAGGAAGAGATCGCGGCCCGGCAGCAGGTCGAGCACATCATCGAGTTCCTCGAGATCGAGCATATCCGGGACGCTGTCGTCGGCACACTGTCCTACGGCCAGCAGAAGCGCGTCGAGCTCGCCCGGGCGCTTGCCTGCGAACCAAAGCTATTGCTGCTCGACGAGATGGTTTCCGGCATGAACCAGGAGGAGACCGAAGATATCGCGCGCTTCGTGCTCGACATCCGCGACGAACTCGGCATCACCGTCGTGATGATCGAGCACGAGATGCGCATCGTGATGGACATCTCCGACCGCATCCATGTGCTGAATTTCGGCCGCAAGATCGCCGAAGGCACGCCCGACGAGATCAGGCGCGATCCGGCGGTTGCGGAGGCCTATCTGGGCGGCCAGCGCGCCGAAGCGATGAAGGCGGGCGCCTGATGTTGACGATGGACAGCCTGCGCACCGCTCATCCGCCGCTGCAAGCCAGCGCCGCGCGCAGCGCGCCTGCCGCTGGCGCCGACGTCCTGCAGGCGGCGCTTGCGGATGCCGCGATCACCATCCCGCAATTGCTGCGGCAGCGCGCCGCCATGCATGGCGATGCACTGGCGCTGCGGGAGAAGGACTACGGCATCTGGAATCCCTATTCCTGGCGGCACTATTACGAGACCGCGCGTGCGGTGGCATTCGGCCTGCTCTCGCTCGGCATCAAGCCGGGCGACCGGGTCGCCATCGCCGGCGAGAACACGCCGGAATGGTTCTACGCCGATCTCGGCGTCCAGATGATCGGCGCGGTCGCGGTCGGCATCTATCCGACCAATCCCTGGGTCGAGTTGCAGTATATCGTCAAGCATTCCGGCGCCCGCATCGTCGTCACCGGCGACCAGGAGCAGACCGACAAGGTGCTCGACGCGATGGCCAACAATGGCGGCCTGCCGAACCTGGAGGCCATCGTCTGCATCGACATGAAGGGGCTGCGGCACTACCGGCAATCGGAGCTGATGTCGTTCGCGGCACTGTGCGAACGCGGCAAGGCCTACGCCGAGGCGAACCCGGAGGCCGACGCCAGCCTCGACCGCCTGATCAGCCAGGGCGCGCCCGACGATGTCTGCATCCTCGTCTACACCTCGGGCACGACGGGCCCGCCCAAAGGCGCGATGCTGACCCATCGCAATCTCGTCTACGCCGCCTATGCCTACGCCGAAACCGTAGGGATCGCCGACAAGGCGTTCGAGGCGGTGAGCTATCTGCCGCTCTGCCACGTCGCCGAGCGCTGCTACGGGATGGTGACGCATCTCGTGCTCGGCGGCACCGTCTCCTTTGCCGAATCGATCGACACGGTCGCGATCAACATCCGCGAGATCGCGCCGACGTTCTTTGTCGGTGTGCCCCGCATCTACGAAAAACTGCAACAGGGCTTTCTGTTCAGGCTCGGCGAGAGCGGCCGGCTGCGGCAGACCTTTACCAAGGCCTGCCTCGCCTGGGGCCGCACGCTGTCGGATCGCCGGCAGGCCGGCAAGGACGGCTGGCTCGATCATGCCGCCTACGGGCTGCTTTACATCCTGATGTTCCGCAATCTGCAGCGCCATCTCGGCTTCGCTTACAGCCGGCACCGGCTGTGCGCCGGCGCCTCGATCTCGCCGGAGACACTGCGCTTCTTCGACATCATCGGCCGTCCGGTGTCGCAGGGTTACGGCCTCACCGAAAGCGGCGGCGTCGCCTTCATCCAGACCGCAAGCCATCACCGGATCGGCGGCTGCGGCGTGCCGTTGCCGCAGACCGAATGGAAACTCGACAGCGACGGCGAGATCCTGCTGCGCAACCCCGGCGTATTCAAGGGCTACTTCCTCGACGAGAAGGCCTCCACCGCTTCGCTCGAACAAGGCGGCTGGCTGCGCACCGGCGACATCATCGAGATAACAGACAATGGCGAGATCGCCGTGGTCGACCGCAAGAAGGCGATCATCATCACCGCCGGCGGCAAGAACATCGCGCCATCGGAGATCGAGAACGCGCTGAAGGACTCCGAGTTCATCAAGGAAGCGATCGTAGTCGGCGAGGCCAGGAAGTATCTCGGCGCCATCCTGCAGGTCGACTACGACAATGTCGGCCGTTGGGCGCGCGACCGGGCGCTGGCCTACACCAATTACAAGTCGCTGTCGCAGCTGCCGGAAGTGCACGAGCTGGTCGAGCGGATCGTCAACGAGACCAACAAGCGCTTCGCCCGGGTCGAGAACATCAGGCGCTTCGCGATCCTCGAGAAGGAGCTCGACCACGACGATGGCGAGCTCACCGCCACGCAGAAGGTGCGCCGCGCCATGATCGAGAAGAAGTTCGCGCGCGAGCTCGCCATCATCTACCAGGCGGAGGGCTGAATGCAGTATCTCATTCAGTTGCTGATCTCGGGGCTCGCGATCGGCGCGATCTACGGCCTGATCGCGATGGGCTTTGCGGTGATCTACAAATCCACCGGGCTGGTCAATTTCGCGCAGGGCGAGATGACCATGATCACGGCCTATATCGCCTGGACCATCTCGACCACGGTCAGCGGCAATGTGTTCGTCGTCGCAATCGGCGCCATCTTGGCGGCGGTCGTGCTCGGCCTCGTCATCGAGCGCCTGGTGATGCGGCCGATGCTGGGCGAGCCGGTGTTCGCGACCGTGATGGTCACGATCGGGCTCGCGGTGATCCTGCGCTCCGCCATCAACTTCATTTGGGACGCCTATCCGCACGGGCTCGATATCGGCATGGGCCGCGGCATCGTGCATCTCGGCGGCATCGGCGTGCGCACCGGGCAAATCGCCGTCATCGTCACGCTGCTGGCGCTACTTGCTGCGATCTGGGCGTTCTTCCGCTACAGCAAGGTCGGCGTCGCGATGCGCGCGGTCGCGGCCGACGATCGCACCGCGCTCTTGATGGGCATCAGCGCAACAAAAGTCCACGCGCTGGCCTGGGCCGCTTCTTCCGTGATTGCCGGCATCGGCGGCGTGTTCTTCGCGCTGTCCTACGACCTGTCACCGGCGATGTTCCAGCTCGGGCTGAAGGCGTTTCCGGCCACGATCCTGGGCGGGCTCGACGCCGTGCTCGGCTCCGGTCTCGGCGGCCTCCTGATCGGCATCACCGAAAACCTCGCCGGCGGCTATCTCGGCTCCGGCATGAAGGAGGTGGCGGGCTTTGCCATGATCATCGTGGTGCTGATGGTCCGCCCGTTCGGCATTTTCGGCGAACGCGACATCGAGAGGGTGTGATGCGCACCGGTGATTACAAGCAAACCTATGGCGAGCTGGTCGCGCTGATCGATTCCCCGCCGGTGTGGCTCTGGTCAGCCGTGCTGCTGCTGGCGCTGATCGCAGCGCCTTATCTGCTCAATTCGTACGCGTTGTCGTTCCTGATGATCATCCTGATCACGGTGACCGGCGCGCTCGGGCTCAACATCCTGACCGGCTACACCGGCCTGATCTCGCTCGGTCATGTCGGCTTCCTCGTCACCGGCGCCTATGCCTATGCGGTGCTGGTCTCGAAGTACCACATGCCGCCGCTGGTCGGCTTCCTCGGCGCCGGGGTGGTGCCGGCACTGGCGAGCCTGATCGTCGGAGCGCCGTCGCTGCGGCTCAAGGGGCTCTATCTCGCGATCACCACGCTTGCCTTCTCCTTCATCATCAACACCGTGATCCTGGAGATGCGCTGGCTCACCAACGGCGCGCGCGGCATCCAGGTACAGCGGCCGGACATATTCGGCGTCAGCTTCGACAGCGATGCGGCCTTCACCTATCTTTGCCTCGCCTTCGCGGCCTTGACGCTGTTCGCCACCCTCAACATCCGCCGCAGCCGGGTCGGCCGTGCCTTCGTCGCAATCAGGGACAACGACACCGCGGCGCGCGTCATGGGGATCAATCTGCACGCCTACAAGCTGTTCGCCTTCGTCACCTCGGCCTTCATCACCGGGATCGCCGGCGCGCTCTACGGCATCTATCTCTCCTTCGTCAGCGTCGAGGGCTTTCCGTTCCTGCTCTCGATCGAGGCGCTGGCGATCCTGATCGTCGGTGGGCTCGGCTCGGCGCTCGGCGCCGTGCTCGGCACGGTCCTGATCGTGCTGCTCCCGGAGGCGACAAGGCTCGTCTTCAGCCTGTTCAGCGCACAGATGGACGCGACCTTCACGACCGGCGCGCAGGAGCTGAAGAGCATGCTCTACGGCCTTGTCATCATCCTGTTCCTGCGCTTCCAGCCGAGGGGGCTGGTCGGCGCCTGGCACGACATCAAGCGGGCCTGGGTGCACTGGCCGCTGCGCTACTAACCAAGAACGAACTACACATGTGGAGGGAGACAATGATCAAACATCTGGCGGCGGCCTCGCTGCTACTCACCACGGCCTGTCTTGCCATCGGCCCCGCTGCCGCCGCCGATCCCGGTATCACCGACACCGAAATCCTGATCGGCGACGTCGAGCCCTTGACCGGCCCGCCGGCGCTGCTCGGCGTCGCGGCTTCGATCGGCCACAAGATCGCGATCGCGGAAGCCAACGCCGCCGGCGGCATCAACGGCCGCAAGATCAAGTATGTGCTGGAGGACGACGGCTACGTCACCGCGCGGACCATTCAGGGCGTCAAAAAGGTCATTGACGTCGACAAAGTGTTCGCGATGATCGGGATCTCCGGCTCGGGCCAATCGATCGCTGTCATGCCGGTGCTGGAGAAATCCGGCATCCCGACCGTGATCGACGTCGCGCCGGTGAAATTCCTCTGGGAGCCGCCGCGCAAGAACGTGTTCGTGGTCGGGCAATCCTACGAGGAAGGCATCATCCACCTCGTCAATTTCCTGGCCGACAAGAACCCCGGCAAGAAATGGGGCCTGATCACCCAGGACGACGACTACGGCATCACGGTGCGCGACGGCTTCGACTCCGTCGTCAAGGCCAAAAAGCTGAACGTCGTCTACAGCGGCAACTACAAGAAGGGCCAGCAGGACTTCTCGTCCGACATGCTGCAGCTGAAGGATTCCGGCGCCGAGGTGTTCCTGGCCGGCGGCATCATCGGCGAGAACATCGCGATGATGAAGGAGATCGAGAAGCTCGGCATCAAGCCGGTGACCGGTATCTTCTGGCCCGGCCGCATCGAACCGGTGCTGAAGCTGATGGGCCCGGCCGGTGACGGCATCTATGCGGTCGACTATGTCGAACCGTTCGCCGGCGCCGCCGGCAAGGCATTCCTCGAAAAGGCCAAGCCGCTGGTGTCGGAGGCCGAGTTCAAGGGCATCAACCGCTACACCATGACCGGCTATGCCGCCGCCAAGGTCCTGATCGCAGCGATCGAGCGCTGCGGCAAGCAACCGACCTGGGCCTGCACCATCTCCGAGCTGGAGAAGACCAGGAATGTCGAGACCGGCGTGATGGCTCCGATCAGCTTCGGCCCCGGCGTCCGTTTCTCCAACCAGAAGCTGCAGATCATGCAGGCTGATACGGCGACGCTCAGCTTCAAGCCGGTGAACTAGAGCGATGAAGGTCCTGATCGTCTTTGCCCATCAGGAGGCGCAGTCGTTCAACGCTGCGCTGCTGGCGCGGTCGGTGGCGGAGCTGACCGCGCTCGGGCATACGGTCAGGATCTCCGATCTCTACGCCATGCGCTTCAACCCGGTCGCGACCGCCGAAGACTTTGGCGAGCGGCGGTTTCCCGACCGGCTGCAATATGATCGAGAGCAGAAATACAATCTGCAACAGGAGTCGCTCAGCGGCGACATCGCCGCCGAGATCGAGAAGCTGCTGTGGTGCGACCTCCTGATCCTGCAGTTTCCGCTGTGGTGGTTCTCCGTTCCCGCCATCATGAAGGGCTGGATCGACCGCGTGTTCGTCAACGGCGCGGTCTATGGCGCCGGCCGGCGTTACGACACCGGCGGCCTCGCCGGCCGCCGCGCGATGGTCGTGACCTCGACGGCGGCGTATCCCGACATGTGCGCTTCCGACGGACTGGTCGGAGCGCTCGATGTCATCCTATGGCCGCTGCAGAACGGCGCGCTGGCCTATGCGGGCTGCAAGGTGTTGCCGCCGTTCGTCTCATGGTCGGTCAACTTCGTCGATGAAGCCACCCGCCTCCACTATCTTGACGACTATGCCGACCGGCTCCGGCAGATCGAGACGACCGAACCGCTGTTCTTCCATCCGCTGCGGGACTTCGGCCCGGACTGGCGCCTCAAGCCCGGCGTGACAGCGAGAACCGTCGGCCAGGGCAAGCCTTCCGGCTAAGCCTGTATTGATGAATTGGAAGGATCTACGACTTTAAGCGCAAGTGCTTCCGGGGCGGGTTGTTGTAGAATAGCGTTGGCTTTGTGGACGCTGAACGAGGGTTTATCATCTCGCGACGGCGGCCGCGCCGAGGGATCGTCTCCGTCGCTCCAACGAGCGATGGCAGGGACGTTGAGGAGAACGGCGCCGGCCGAACGCGACTGCCCAAATGACGCAGCGACCGATCATCCAGCGTCAGCCGCCATCGCGCTTCAGGGGCGAGGATCGTTCTTCCGCAGGCTTGCGGAAGTTGGCAATAGGCAACCCTGTTGGGTGAGCACATGACCCCACAAGACCGCACACACGCAGGATGGAGCTCGTGGTACCTGCTCTTTCTTGTTCAATTTGTCGCCGTTCTCTGGCCGCCATTCTTCAACAAGGTTGAACCTTCGTGGATCGGCATGCCCTTCTTCTATTGGTACCAGCTTCTCTGGATCATCCTTGGGGCTATCCTGACCGCAATCGTCTATTTTGCGACCGACGACTAGGTGCTGCAGGCACCGCCGCGCAAAAGGAGAAGATAACCAAGGAGGGCGATTCGGGAGGAATGTCGTGCAGAACGTCGACTGGACTGCCTTCATCATTTTCCTGGTGCTGTTTGCCTTCATAACCTGGCTGGGCTTTGCAGCCGCGCGGTGGCGCAGGGGCGACCTCGATCTGCTGCACGAATGGGGGCTTGGCGGACGTCGCTTCGGCACCCTCGTCACCTGGTTCCTGGTGGGTGGCGACCTCTATACGGCTTACACGTTCATTGCCGTTCCGGCGCTGGCTTTCGGGGCCGGGGCGGTTGCGTTTTTCGCGGTCCCCTACACGATTGTTGTCTATCCCATTCTGTTCCTGGCTTTTCCGCGCCTTTGGTACGTTTGCCACAGGCACAATTACATCACCGCCGCCGACTTCGTCCGTGGCCGTTTCGGCAACCGCTGGCTGGCATTGGCGGTGGCGATCACCGGCATCATCGCGACATTGCCGTATATCGCGCTGCAGCTCGTCGGGCTGCAGGTCGTGATCGGAGGCCTGGGCATTTCAGGTGAGGGCTATGCCGGCGACCTTCCCCTTGTCATCGCATTCATCATTCTCGCAGCTTTCACCTATTCGAGCGGGCTCCGGGCACCGGCCTCGATCGCGATCGTCAAGGACATCCTTATCTACGTGACAGCATTTGCCGTGGTTGTCGTCGTTCCGATACAGCTCGGTGGATTTGAAAAGATCTTCGCGGCGGTACCCGCTTCGAAATTGCTGCTGGCTGTTCCCGGCGACAACACGACCGGTGCGTATGGCGCCTATGCCACGCTGGCGCTAGGATCGGCCCTTGCGCTCTTCCTCTATCCACATTCCATCACCGGCATCCTCGCCGCCAGCAGCGGGGGCGCCGTTCGTCGGAACGCAGCGCTGTTGCCGAGCTATTCGTTCATGCTCGGTTTGCTTGCCCTGGTCGGCTTCTTCGCCATCGCCGCGGGCGTCAGCGGACGTCCCGAGTACGCTGACGGCTTCAAGCAATTCGGCAACAACTTCGCTGTGCCGGCGCTGTTCCTCCAAAGCTTCCCGTCATGGTTCGTGGGGATCGCCTTTGCGGCCATCGGGATCGGAGCGCTTGTACCCGCCGCGATCATGTCAATCGCCGCAGCGAACCTTTATACCCGCAACATTCACCGCGAGTTCATCAACAGCGAACCGACAGACCGACAGGAAGCCCAGATGGCGAAATGGGTATCCCTGATCGTAAAGTTCGGCGCGTTGGTCTTTATCGTCTTCATCCCCTCGAAATATGCAATCTACCTGCAGCTCCTCGGCGGCATCTGGATCATCCAGACCCTGCCTTCGGTCATGCTCGGCGTCTATACACGCTGGTTTAACGATTGGGCGCTGCTCTTCGGCTGGGCCGTAGGGATCGTCGCCGGGACCGCAATGTTCGTCGCCGCAAATCTCACGCCGACCTATACCCTTGCGGTGGGCAGCTTCACTTTCCCCGGCTATTCCGCGTTGTACGCGGTGGTCGTCAACCTCGTCCTGACAGTCGCTCTTACGCCGCTTTTTGACCTTGCAAGCGGACGTCATCGCGACGAAACCATCGCAGCCGAATATCGAGCATCGCAGCCGACGTGACGTGCAGCCTGGTTCCGTGACGTGGGTGGGTCGCCACTGATCCCCTCACATCCGCTTGGCGACTTCTTCCAGCATCACCTCGGTGGCGCCGCCGCCGATGGTCAGGACGCGCGCGTCGCGCGCCATGCGCTCGATCGGGGTGCCGCGCATGAAGCCTGAGCCGCCATGCAGCTGCAGGCAGCCATGCACAACCTCGTGCAGAACCTCCGGCGACAGCGCCTTAACCATCGACACTTCGCGCAAACACTCCTGTCCGGCCGCCGCGAGTTCGGCGGCCTGATAGGCCAGCGCCCGTGCCGCGGCCGCCTTCGCCGCGAGCTGGGCAAGCTTCAGCCGCACGCCCTGCTGGTTCCAGAGCGGGCCACCGAACGCCTGCCGCGTCTTCACATAGTTCGTCGTCAGCTCGATCGCCTTGGCGGATTCGCCGGCGCAGATGCCGCCGATGCAGATGCGCTCGTTCTGGAAGGTCTCCATGATGCCATAGAAACCCTTGTTCTCCTCGCCGAGCAGGTTTTCCGCCGGGACACGCACGTCCTGGAACGAAATCTCGGCAGTGTCCGAGCAGAGCCAGCCGTGCTTGTCGAGCTTGGTTGCCGTGATGCCCGGCGTGTTGCGCTCGACGATGAACAGCGAGATGCCGCGGCTGCCCTTGGCGTGCGGATCGGTCCGCGCGGCGACGATCAGGATGTCGCCATAGACCGCGTTGGTAATGAACATCTTCGCGCCGTTGATCACCCAGCTATCGCCGTCGCGCCGCGCCCGCGTCTTAAGGCCCGCGACGTCGGAGCCGGCATCGGGCTCGGTCACCGCGATCGAACAGACCGTCTCGCCGCGGATGATCGCGGGCAGGTATTTCTGCTTCTGCTCCGGCGTGCCGCGCAGGCTGATGTGCACCGCCGACATGTCGGTATGAACCAGGATCGACGAGGTGAAGCCGCCGAAGCTCGAGCGGCCGAGTTCCTCGGCGAACACCATCGAGGCCAGCGGCCCCATGTCGGTGCCGCCATATTCGGCCGCATGGCGCATGCCGAGGAAGCCGAGCGCGCCCATGCGGCGATAGATCTCGCGCGGTATCTTGCCGTCGTGCTCCCACGCCTCGGCATGCGGCACCACTTCCTTCTCGACGAAGCGGCGCACCTGCTCACGCAGCATGCGCAGCTCCTCGGGCAGATTGGGCTGCTCCGGGAAATGGAATTGGGTCTCAGAGAGCTGGCGCGGATCCGAGGTCATGACGTTCATTGTGGCGCCCTCTCATGGCCGATGTGAAGATGGTTGCGCAGAAAAACTGCGAGCGATGCGATCGCCTCTCGCGCCTGCGGAATCTCGGGGAACATCTGGAACACGTGGATCATGCCATCCCAGACCTGGAGTTCGACGTCGCCGCCGGCGGCTTTCGCCTTTGCGACCAGCTCCGTTGAGTCATCGCGCACGGTTTCGCGGTCGCCGACCTGCACCAGCAGCGGCGGCAGGCCGGCGAGATCGGCATAAAGCGGCGAGGCCAGCGGATTGCGGGGATCGCCGTCCTTGCCGAGATAGGTCTTCGCGAGCGCCAGTATCATCGCGCGCTGGTGAATCGGATCGGCCTCGGCCCTGCTCTCATAGCTCGCACCGCTCGCGGTGAGATCGGTCCATGGCGATATCAGCGCGCCGGCGGCGGGGAGCGGCAGGCCGCGGTCTCTCGCAGCCAGCATCGCAGCGAGCACGAGATTGCCGCCGGCCGAGTCCCCGGCGAAGGCGATATCGGCCGGACGCAGTCCCAGATCGCGCAGATGCCGATAGGCGATAAGCGCATCATCGAGCGCGGCGGGAAACCGATGCTCCGGCGCGAGCCGGTAATTGATCGAAAGCATACGGCAGCCAGATGCATCCGCGATCCGCGCGGCCAGGTCGCGATGCGAGGCGACCGAGCCGATGCGGAAGCCGCCGCCGTGAAAATAGAGGACCGCCTTGTCGCGCGGCGCGCCTGACGGCACGAGCCATTCGCCGTCGACGCCGCCAGCCGAGACCGGCTCACACGTCACCGGCACTGAACCGTCGGCAAAGGCCGCATCCCAATCGCTGCGCATCTGCGCTACAGTCGTATCGCGGCCCCAGCCGCGATAGATCGTACGCAGCCGCTCGATCGCGCGATCGACCGGCGTGGTGGCGATATCGTCGCCTGTGGTACCCATCAGCCCCCGATGCCCATGCCGCCGGACACGCCGAGCGTCTCGCCGGTGATGTAGGCGGCCGGGTCGGAGGCCAGGAACAGCGCGGCGGCCGCAACTTCCTCCGGCTCGCCGAGCCGGCCGAGCAGCGTCGCGCCGGTCATCGCCTGCAGGATCTTGTCGCCGCCCTTTGCCACGGCCTGTTCCAGCATCGGCGTGCGGATCGGTCCCGGCGCGATCGCGTTCGCGGTGATGCGAAAGCGCGCGTTCTCCCGCGCGATGCTCCTGGTGAAGGAGATCACGCCGCCCTTGGCCGCGGAATAGACCGCCCCGCCCTTGGAGCCGAGCCGCGCCGCCTCCGAGGTGACATTGATGATCCGGCCGAAGCGCGCCGCCTGCATCGCCGGCAACGCGGCGTGGGTACATGCCAGCACCGAGGTGAGATTGACCGCGATCAGGCGGGCCCAATCGTCCGCGGACGTGTCGGTGAAGAAAGCGTGCTGATCGACGCCGGCATTGTTGACGACAATGTCGAACGGGCCGTCCTGCGCCATCACCGCCTGCACGGCGGTGGCATCGCTGACGTCGAGCCCGGCGACGCCGGCGCCGGTCTGGCGCGCCAGTTCGGAGGCTGCAGCAACGTCGAGATCGGCGATCACGACCCTGGCGCCTGCTCCGGCAAAGCTGCGGACGATCGCGGCACCAATGCCGCGCGCGCCGCCGGAGACGAAGGCGCGGCGGCCATCGAGACGCCCGAATGGCAAGGTGCCGGCCACGTCTCAGCGCCCCTTGAAGACAGGCTTGCGCCGCTCGATCACGGCGGCGAGCCCTTCGCGGGCATCGGCCATGCCCGAGAGCTCGGCGACAGTGCGCGCCTCTTCCGACAGGCACTGCTCGATGCTGGTGCCGGTGCCGGCCCAGACCAGCCGCTTGGTCGCCGCCAGCGCCTTCGGCGCGCCATCCGCGAGCTCGCGCGCCAGCGCGAGCGATGCATCGGCGAGCTCGGCATCGGGCACGACCTTGGTGACGATGCCCATCTGCAGGGCTTCGGCTGCCGGGATCACCGGATTGGTCAGCAGGATCGACATCGCCCGTCGCAGACCGACCAGCCGCGACAATGTCACGGAGACGCCGGCATCCGGCGCCATCGCCACCCGCGTCGCGCCGGCCAGAAACTTTGCTGATTCCGCCGCGATCACGATATCGGAGGCGCAGACCAGGCCGAAGCCGCCGCCGCCCGCCGCAAAGCCCTGCACCGAGGCGATCACAGGCGCCTCCAGCCGCAGCAATCCGGTCACCGCATTCTGCAGGTACGCGGTGGCCTGCCGGATATAGTCCGGCAGCTTCTCGCCCTTGGAGGCAAAGGCGCGGACATCGCCGCCGGCGCAAAAGTTTGTGCCCTCGCCGCTCAGCAACACGACGCGCAGATCCGGATGGCCGTGGCAGACCATGATGGCGTCGCACAGCGCGCTCAAGAGTTCGGCGCTCATGCCGTTCGCCGCATCGGGCCGGTTGAGCCGCAGCCGCGCGATGCCGTCGGTGATGTCGAGCAGGACGGGGCCCTTGTCGATCATGGCGAAACCTTCCCTAAAGCATGATCCGGAAAAGTGTGAAGCGGTTTTCCGAACAGATCATGCGCAAACAATATTCTAAAGCGTGATGAAGTCATCGCGCTTTAGACCAGGAACGAGAGCGTGTAGATCGCCTTGTCGTTGTTGACGAGGATGACCTTCTTGCTGGCCATCCGCAATTCGCCATCGACATGACGCAACCGGTATTCATTGCGCGCCGCCCACAGCGTGTCGTCGCGCAGGCTCGACTCGAAGATCAGGCTGTTGCTGGCGACCGCGATATCGCCATTGTCCGGCTGCTCGTCCATCAGTTCGATGTTGGAGATCAGCCGGCGCAGGTTCGACTGCGGCGTCTGGGTGAAATGCTTGCCGGTCATCAGCTGGCGGACGCGCAGCGCGATCCGCGAGCGGTTGTCGTAGATGATCGACATCTGCCGCTCCGGATCGATGTCGGCGCCGTTCGCCGGCACCCAATAGACGCCGTCGTCGGTCCAGAGCTTTTCCCAGGCCTCGTATTGATGCTCGTCCTGCAACCGCGCCTCGCGATAGAGGAAGGCGGTGATGGCGCTCATCAACGTGGCGCTGCTCTCGCGCGACAGCATCAGTTAGGCTCCATCAGCTTGCGATAGTGGGTCCAGATGCCGCGCGACGGCACCTCGTCGGTGACGTGGCCGACCGTGAAGCCGAGCTCATCCTGCCGCTGGCGCTTCTCGCCGCGGCCGAGGAATATCCATTCCGGATTGCGCGCCAGCACGCCGCGGTGGCAGCGCTCATACATCTCGGAATCATCCGCCAGCAGGAAGCCAGCCGGGCCGACCGAACCCATGGTCTGCTGGCGCAGCCTCCGGTTCAGATCGGGCGCGCCCTTGAATTGCAGCGCGGTGACGTGCTGCACGCTGTCGTCGACGCCGAGCGGCTGGATCACGAACATCTGGATCTCGGCAATGAACAGGTTCGGGAAGATCATCACATGCGGCGTGCCGTCGATCATGATCTCGCGCGCCGCGGTGTCGCCATAGGCGGTCTTCATGCGCGCGGTATAGTCGGGCAGCCGCTCCTCGCTGGTGCCGAACCAGCTCATCGGCACATCGCGCTTGCGGAACTCGGGCCGCAGGTCGATCTCGGTATGGCCGTTGCCGTAATCGCGGGTCAGCGCGGTCGAGGCGCCGCCATAGAGCTTGCCGATCATGCTGTCGGCAACGCCGAAGATCGAGGTGTGCACGAAGGCCGGGTGATAGCCGTCGCACTCGTTCTCCAGGATGAACTTCCAGTTCGCCTTGACGCGATGCTTGAGGAAACCCGCGGTGATCTCGACCTCGCCTTCCGGCGAAGTGCGCACCAGCCGATCGATGGTCTCGGCGGCGCCGCCGAGATGTTCCTTCAGGGTCGGGCCATCTGCCGCGAACGAGCCGAACACGAAGCCGCGATAGGACTCGACGCGTGTTACCCGCCCGAGCGCGAGCTGCGACTTGTCCTGTCCCTCGTAACCGTCAGGGAAGGCATAGCCGACCAGCCGGCCGTCATTGGCGAAAGTCCAGGAGTGGAACGGACAGGTGAACGAGCGCGCATTGCCGCGCTCAAAGGAACAGACCTGATTGCCGCGATGCGAGCAGCGGTTGAGCAGCAGGTTGACCTTGCCCTGCTCGTCGCGCGTCATGATCACGGATTGCGGGCCGATCGACTTGACGACGTAGTCGTTAGCGTTCGGCACCTCGCTCTCGTGCCCGACATAGACCCAGGTGCGGTACCAGATGTTTTTGAGCTCGGCCTCGAATATCTCAGGATCGGTGTACAGCGATCCGTGCACCCGGTCGGGCCGGATCAGCCGCTCCCATGGCGAGACGCCGGTCATCATGTTCATCGCTCCGTCTCCCTCGCCGGCCGCTTGCCGCGGATGCTCTTACCGGTCGCCAATAATAATCCGAACGACCGTTCGGTCAATGAATAACACGTGGGCGGCAAGCGAGCAAGCTTCTTTACGAAGCCCAACGCTGATCCGCGGAACAGCACGCAAGGATGCAATCACCGGTGGTTGGCGACGCAACCGTCTCAGCCCTGTGCCGCGCCACCGTCGCGCTCGCCACCTGCGATTTGCTGCAGCATCGATTTCGGCGTCGTTGCCAGCTCGATCTTGAGCTGGTCGCAGATCGCCCGCCGCAGCAGGCGCTCGATCTCGTTCGCGGCATCACGATTGGCCGCACGCGCGTCCGCGCTGCTGGCCCAGAGCAGAAGCTGTCCGAGCCGCCGATCGCCATCGTCGCGCAATGCCTCGATTGCGGCAGGTTCGGACATATCACCCGAGATGCGGGGCGTCGCCGGAATCTCCGGATGCGCCATGCCGCCGGCCAATCGCTTGACCGTGGCAAAGGTATCGTCCTGTAGACGCACCTGTTCCAGCAGCGGCCCGGCCTTCCAGTCGGCCGCGAGCTTCAGCCCGTTCAGCGCGTAGATCGCGGAGAACACCTGGCCGCGGACGAAATCGTCGTTGCTGTTCGGCACGACATGGCTTTGCAGGGCATCGATGATGCCGTCGATCAGGCGCTCGAAGGATGCACTCATGCTGCGGCCTCCAATGCGCGCTCGAAGGCCCGCACGATCGAGGGCATCTGGCTTGCCATCACCGCAAGGCGCATGTCGTTGAAGCGATCGACCTCGAAGGCGCGCACCGCGCACATCTGGATCGCCGCCGCCTGATACAGCGCATAGGCCTCATAGAAGGCGAGGCTCTTGTCCGAGACCGCAATGCCGGAGGCGCGCTGATAGAGATCGATCACCTCCGCCCGCTCAAGCACGCCATAGAGCTTGCGGCTCCTGGCATTGAAGGTCGGCATCATCGCCCAGGCCAGATCCTCATGGGGATCGCCCAGGTGAGTGAGCTCCCAATCAAGGATGGCAACGATCCGCCCGCTGTGCTCGATGAAGTTCCCGATCCGGTAGTCGCCATGCACGATGGTGCGGCATGGCGGCTGCGGGCAGTTGTCTTCGAGCCAGCGTCCGCCCCAATCAAGCAGCGGATAGTAGCGCGCGGTCGGACGCGCCAGCGAGGCGCGCCAGCCGGCGATCGCGCGGACTTCGGCGCGTTGCTCACCCTGTTGTAGCGATGCGAATGGCGTTCTGTCCGGGTCGGTCCGGTGCAGCGACGCGAGGATCTCGACGAACTGCCGGGCGATCGCACGCTTGTGGTCCGGATCGATCTCGCTCGCCGCCCATGGTGCGGGAACGTCGCCCTCGACGTGCTCGCAGATAAAGAAAGGGAAGCCGATCTCGGCGCCATCCTGTTCTGATGACACCAGCGCCGGAACCGGCACGCCGCTGCCGGCCAGCGACTGCAGCGCATGGACCTGCGGCAGCACCGAGTAAGGCGCAAACAGCCCGTTCGGCGGACCGACGCGCAGGATCAGCTTGCGATCCCCTTCAGCCGCCGAGCGCGCCACGAAAGCATAGGTGATCCACGAGAAGCCCGACGATTTACGGCCGAAGCTCGTGATCTCCGTTCGGCTCCCCGATATCCGCGACAGATGCTGCGCGAGCGCCGCCTGCACCGCATCGTCGTTCACCGCGGCCGGACGAACAGGCTCCGGCGTGGCATCCGACCTATCATCGGATCGTTTCGCGGCGTCCTGCATCAATTGACCGACCTCGTATAGCCCTGCCACTTCTCCTCGCGCAGCGCCGACTTCATGATCTTGCCGGAGCCGGTCAGCGGCAGCGGCTCGAGGCGGATGTCGACCGAGCGTGGACATTTGTAGCCCGCGATCAGGGTACGGCAATGCGCGATCACCATGTCGGAATCGAGCCGCGCGCCGTCCTTCGGCACGACGATCGCGTGCACCGCTTCGCCCCATTGCGGATCGGGCACCGCGATGACGGCGCATTCCTTGACCTGCTCGTGCTGGAAGATCGCATTCTCCACCTCGCCGGAATAGACATTCTCGCCGCCGGAGACGATCATGTCCTTCAGACGGTCGACGATGTAGACGAAACCGTCCTCGTCCATCCAGGCGCCGTCCCCGGTGTGCAGCCAGCCGTTGCGCAGCACCCGCGCGCTCTCTTCGGGCTTGCGCCAGTATCCGAGCATCACGCCGGCGCCGCGGATCGCGATCTCGCCGACCGTACCGCGCGGCACTTCCGCGCCAGCCGCATCGACGATGCGGATTTCGACACCGGGCGCCGCACGGCCGGCTGATTTGCGCTTTGCCGCCAGCGGTCCCTCCAGCGCGTGGTATTCCCAGGGCAGGATGGTCGCCAGCGCTGCGCTCTCCGTCATGCCGTAGCCCTGGTGAAAACGCCAGCTCGGCAGCACGCGCATCAGCTTGACCAGCAGCGCATCCGGCATCGGCGAGGCGCCATACTCGCAATCCCTCACGCTGCTCAGATCATAGGTGCCGAAGGACGGATGATTGAGCATCATGTTCAGCATGGTCGGCACGAACAGGCAGTAATCCACTTTGTGCTCGGCGATGGTCCGCATCGCGAGCTCGGGCTCGAATTTCGGGATCGTGACGTGGGTGCCGCCGACTAACGTCAGCGCGATCATTGGCGATGTACCGGCGAGATGAAACATGCCGGCCGAGTGCAGATACCGCGTGTCCTCGCGGAACCGGAGCGCATAGATCCAGACCAGCGATTCATAGATGATGTTGGCATGCGACAGCATTACGCCCTTGGGGAAACCGGTGGTGCCGCCGGTGTAGAAGATGCCTGCGAGATCATTATAGGCGCCGGATGCATCCTCGATCGGCGCATGCGCGACGAGCTCGTCATAGCCCTGCATGCGGTCGGGGACCTGTCCCTCGTCCAGATAGACCATCGCGGTGAGTGATTTCGCGCCGCACAGGCCTGATGCGATCTCGGCGAAGGCCTTGTCGACCAGCAACAATTTTGGCGTGGAATCGTCGATCGCATAGGCGTTCTCGGCGACCGCCCAGCGGGTGTTGAGCGGCACCGCCACCGCGCCGGCCCAGGCGATGGCATAGAGCGCCTCGATATAGAGGTCGCTGTTGTGCGCAAGGATCGCAACGCGATCGCCGGCCTCGACGCCGAGCCGCCGCAGCCCGCCCGCGGCGCAGGCGACGCGATGGCCGATCTCTTTCCAGCTTCGCGACCGTCCCGCATGGATGGTGCCGGGCGCATCCTTGCGCAACTGCACTGCCGAGATGAGCGCCTGCGTCAGCTTCATGTTTCCTCCTCACCGCCATGCGGCCGCGTACGCCTGCGGATGTTTCCGTCACGCGTGAAGCCGATACGCCGCCCGGAGATTTCAGTTGATAATCCGGACAGACGGTCTATTATTACACAGCCAACGCGACCGGTAAAGCCCTTGAAGGCACCGCCGCAGGGATCAACGAGCCCCGCAAAAGAGGGCGTCATGGGAGGGGAAGATGCGGAAGCCAATCGTCACGCTTGCAGTGTGGGCGCTCGCGCTCACCGGCGCGCTCGGAACAGCGAACGCCCAGAAGGCCTATGGCCCCGGGGTCAGCGACACCGAGATCCTGCTCGGCGCCAATGCGCCCTACAGCGGACCGGCGTCGATCTATGCGAGCTTCCCGAAGACCATGCTCGCCTATTTCACGATGCTGAACGAGAAAGGCGGCATCAACGGCCGCCACATCAACTTCGTGACCCGCGACGACGCCTATAGCCCGCCAAAGACCGTCGAGGTGACGCGCGCGCTGGTCGAGAACGACAAGGTGCTCGCGATCATGGCGCCGTTCGGCACGCCGACCAATGCCGCGATCCAGAAATACCTCAACAGCAACGGCGTCCCGCAGCTCCTGGTGCAGAGCGGCGGCACCCGCTGGAACGATCCCAAGCAGTTCCCCTGGACGACGCCCTACTCGCCGACCTACGTCAACGAGTCCCGGATCATCGCCCGCTACGTGCTGCGCGAGAAGCCGGATGCCAAGATCGGCGTGCTGCTGCAGGCCGACGACATCGGCAAGGATTTTGTCCTTGGCCTGAAGGAAGGGCTGGGCGCGAAAGCCGACACGATGATCGTCAAGGAGGCAATGTATCAGTCGACCGAGCCCACGATCGACTCGCAGATCGTGAATTTGAAGGCGTCCGGCGCCGACACTATTCTGATCGCCGCGCAGAACAAATTCGCCTCGATGGCGATCCGCAAGATCCACGAGCTCGGCTGGAAGCCGCTGATCTTCCTCGGCTCGACCGCGAATTCGATCGCGGGCGTGCTGGTGCCGGCGGGGATCGAGGCCTCGACCGGCATCCTGACCACGACCTCCTACAAGACGCCGAATGATCCGGCCTGGGCCAATGACAAGGGCATGGCCGACTATCTCGCCTTCGCCGCGAAATACATGCCGGGGATGGACCCGAACGACGTGATCGCCGTCACCGGCTACACCACGGCCCAGCTCGGCGCGATCATCCTGCAGCGTTGCGGCGACAATCTCACGCGGGAGAACGTGCTGAAGCAGGCCACCAACCTCAGCGGCATTGAGCTGCCGATGCTGCTTCCGGGCATCACGATCCAGACCACGCCGCAGGATTACGCGGCGATCACCGAACGCCGCTTCGCCCGCTTCGACGGCAAGACCTGGGTGCTGTTCGGCGACATCGTGGGCGCGGGCCCGGCCAAGGACTGATCCCGCGCCACCCATCCGCCTGACCGAACCGGCTCGAACATAAGGACAAGAACAATGCTGACAGCCCAGGACGATCTCATCGGCCACCAGACGCCGCAGCCGTTTGCCAAGGCAGGCGGCGGCGATATCAGGTTTACCGAGCGTTATTGGTACACCGCGCATCCGATCGATGGCCGCGAGCTACTGATCGACATCGGGCTCGGCTACTACCCGAACCGCAACGTGATGGATGGATTTGCCGGCATCACCATCGGCCGCCGCCAGCACAATTTCCGTGCCTCGCGCCGGCTCGGGATGCGCCCGCTGGAGACGGAGGTCGGCGGGCTCAGGATCGAGATCGTCGAGGGCACGGGCCTGCACCGGCTGTCACTCGCCGACAATCCGTCCGGAATAAGCTTTCAGCTCGAGTTCAAGGCGAGCTTTCCGGCGGCGCAGGAGAAGCAGAATTTTCGCGAGCGCAACGGGGTCGTCGAGGAGGACCTCGCGCGCGTCTCGCAATTCGGCCGCTGGCGCGGCTGGATCGTCGCCGACGGCAAGCGCTACGATATCGAACCGGAATTATGGTGGGGACAGCGCGACCGCTCCTGGGGCCTGCGCTCGGAGATGCGCACCGACGAGACCAGGCCGCCGGTCGCGACCCATCGCAATTTCTTCTGGACCTGGTCGATGTTCCAGTTTCCGCAGTCGGCGCTGTCGGTCTTCATCAAGGAGCGCACGCCCGGCAAGCCGCACTACCTCTCGGGCACCGAGTTCCGCCGCGAAGCCGACGGATCGGTTTCGCATCGCGAGGTGACCTCGGTCGAGCACAAGATCGAATGGGCCGACGATCCGCTCGGCCAGACCATCGCGGTGGCCGATTTCACCTTCGTCTTCGAGCGCGGCGAACCGCGCCATGTCAGAATGCACGGGTTGCCGATCCGGTTTTATCTCAAGGCCGGCATGTATGGCGGGCTGCAAGGCTGGACCCATGGCGATGACCGCGGCGAGAACCATGCCACGCACGACATCTGGAACCTTGACGACGCGGCGACACGCGCCATCGCACGCACGCTGTCGGACCATGTCGTCCGGCTCGAGAGCGGCAACGAGACCGGCTTCGGCATCAGCGAATATGGCGTTGCCGCCGGCTATCCGCTCTATCCGGGACCGCAGAAATTCCCGGCGATGTGATGGACGGGCAAGGCAAGCGCGTCGCGGAGGGCAGCGATACCGCATGCGATCCGTGGGACGACAAGGTAGCCGAGGCGCTGGTCTCACTCGAGACCATCGCGCCGCTGCGCTATCGCAGCCGCTTCGGCGACGGCAACCTCAACGGTCGTTCCTATGGCGGCCAGATCCTTGGCCAGGCCATGATGGCCGCAACGCTCAGCGCGCCCGAAGATCGGCCGGCGGCGATGCTGCAACTGTTGTTCCTGCGCGGCGCCGATCCCACCCGGCGCATCACGTTTGACGCCCAAGTGCTGCAGGATGGCAAGCGGTTCTCCTCCCGCCATGTCGTCGGCAGCCAGGGTGACGGCCGCATCGTGCTGAGCGCGCAGGCTACGTTCTGCGCAGCCCAGCCGGGTCCGCAGCACGCAGCGCCGTTCGCACCATCGGAGGATCCCGAAAGCCTGCCCGATCTAAGCATGATCCCCGACGGGCTGATGGCGCAGTTGCGGCCGCTCGGTCCTTATTCGCCGCAGATCAAGCCGAGCATGGATTTCCGTATCCCCGAGATCGAACGTCAGCTCTCGGCCGCGACGGCAGGGCCGCGACTGCGCTTCTGGATCAGGTGCAGGCAGCCACTCGCCGCCGGTTCCCGCGCCCAGGCCGCGGTGTTCGCCTATCTCTCGGATTGGTGGCTCAACTTCTCCAGCGTCGGCGGCCATCTCCGCGACCTGCAGGCGCGCGCGCCGCTCTATCTATCGAGCCTCAACCATTGCATCTGGTTTCATCGTGCATTCTCGCCCGACGCCTGGATGCATGTCGAAACCGAGAGCCCCTGCGCCGATGGCGGCCGCGGGCTGTCGATCGCCCGCGTCCATGACCGCGATGGGTCGATGCTCGCGACCTCGATCCAGGAAACCCTGATGGTGCATCCGGATGGCGATGCGTAAGCCTCTTCGCGACAGTTGAGCGCGCATCGGGATCGCGGCTGACTTGCAGCCACCCGCCGTTACCGGTTCCATGACCTGTTGAATCCCGGCAACACCGCCAGACAAAATGCATAATCGTGCAGATTGCGCGTTTTGAACCACGACTGTGCCGCATCTCGGTCCAATCCTGCCTGCGGGTGGCGCAACAAAAACACGATTGGGGAAAACCTACATGCAGCAGGCACCGTCGGGCGCACGGAGCGCGGAATCGTCTGGCTATGTTCTCTACTTCCAGCTTGCCAGCAACGGCGCGAGACGCGCGTGCAGTCTGACGATCCAGGCGGAAAGTGCCAACGAGGCGGCGCGAATCTTCCGCGAGAACTGGACCGCAATCGAATCGATGGCACGCGACGGGGTCAGCACAGGAATGGTCGGCTCTGCGCCCGTCAGCCTGGCGATGTCGTGAGGCGCAGAGCGCCACATGAGTCATCCTACGCTTGAGGCGTGACAGGACAACGACCGCTCACTTCAGGCTAGTGTGCTGAATGCGAAGTTCGTGCGATTTCGCGGCAGTCGCTTTCACGAATTTCGCGTTCATAACGCACACTAGAATCATAAGTTTGCTAGTGTCCTTATCGAATCCGAAGTTCGCACCGAAGGTACGGCGAATGATACGAACTTCGGATTCGGGACACTAGGATCGCGCGACCATTTGACGCGCTAATTTGAAATCAAGTCATGAGATGCGGGGCTCGCGCACACGCGCGAGCCCATTGCGTCTTAGAACGATTCAAATCCAATCCGGTTAGAGGGATTCAAGTCTGCTCCGGTTCTTTTCGCGCGCGCCGACTGCTAGAGGCGCGGCGTGAATAGGTTTGCGTGAATCGGAAGTGCAAGAGTGCCTGTGAATGCTGATGGCCGGAATGTCGGCGACCGTCGAAATGCCGCCGACAAGGGCCGGACCCATCTGCTGATCGGCGCAGCATTCCTGCTCGCCGATGTCTCCTCGGCGGTGATGCCGGCAAGCGCCCAATCGAGTGTTCCCTTGCCGCCGGTCACGGTCGACCAACCGACGCAGAAGCGCAAGCCTGCAGCCAGTTCGGCGCGGTCGGCGCAGCGAACGCAGGCAGCCGCCGCGGCACGGCAGCGCATCCGGAATACCCAGCCGGCGTCACCGACACCATCGGAGCGCGCGGCAGCTGCCGCCGCCATGCTGAACGAGGCCAAGCTGCATTATCGCGCGATGCCGAGTTCGACCACCTTGCGCAGCGGCGCCTCGCCGCTCGACACCTCGCAGACGGTCAACGTCGTGCCGGAGCAGGTGCTGAAGGATCAGCTGCCCCGCAATCTCGACGACGCGCTCGCCAATGTCAGCGGCGTCACCCAGGCCAACACGCTGGCCGGCACCCAGGATGCGGTGATGCGCCGCGGCTTCGGCGACAACCGCGACGGCTCGATCATGCGCAACGGCATGCCGCTGGTGCAGGGCCGCAGCCTCGATGCTGCGGTGGAAAGCGTCGAAGTGCTGAAAGGCCCGGCGTCGCTGCTCTACGGCATCATGGATCCCGGCGGCATCGTCAACACGATCAGCAAGCGCCCCGAGCTCTACCAGCACGGATCGGTGACCTTGCTCGGCTCGACCTTCGCCAACAACAAGAGCGGCGCCGACGGCACCATCGACATCACCGGCCCGATTGGCAATGGCGGCCTCGCCTACCGCTTCATCGGCTATGGCGTGAGCGAGGACTATTGGCGCAATTTCGGGCGTCATCGCGAAATGCTGGTGGCGCCGTCGCTGGCCTGGTACGGCGACAACACCACCGTGCAGCTCAACTACGAGCACCGCGAGTTCATCACGCCGTTCGACCGCGGCACCGCGTTCGATTCCGTGACCAAGGCGCCGCTGGCGATCCCGGCGACGCGCCGGCTCGACGAGCCCTTCAACAATTTGTGGGGCACCTCCGACCTGATGCAGGCCTCGGTCGAGCACCGGTTGAACCAGGACTGGAAACTGTTCGCGGCCTACAGCTACAACACCGAGACGTTCAGCGCCAACCAGCTCCGCATCACCGGCATCAACAGCAAGACCGGCGTCGAAACCCGCAGCAATGACGGCACGCAGGGTTCGTTCAGCAATGCGAGCTACGGCACCTCCTATCTGCAGGGCAATGTCTGGCTCGGCGGTTTCCGCAACGAAGTCCTGTTCGGCGGCGACGGCCAGTACCGCACGATCTACCGCGACAATCTGATCCGGCAGGCGACGCCGACCTTCAACTTCTATAGTCCGGCCTATGGTCTGATCACGCCGGGTACTACGGTGTCCGCCACCGACAGCGCCCAGACCGACAAGCTCGGCCAGTGGTCGCTGTTCTTCCAGGACACGCTGCATCTGACCGATCGCTTCGCGCTGGTCGGCGGTGTGCGCTACATGGAATACGACCAGCTCGCGGGCAGGGGGCGGCCCTTCATCACCAACACCAACGTCTCGCAGGACAAGGCGCTGCCGCTCGGCGGCGCGATCCTCAAGCTCACCGACGAGGTCTCGCTCTATGCGAGCTACACCCAGTCGCTGAAACCGACCTCGACCATCGCGCCGCTCACCGGCGGCGTCGTGATCGGCTCCAACATCGCCCCCGAAGAGGGCACCCAGTGGGAGACCGGCGTCAAGTTCGACTTCAACAAGCGGATCTCCGGCACGCTTGCGCTCTACGACATCGACAAGAAGAACGTGCTGGTCTCGCAGCTCAACCCCGCGACTGCCATCGTCGAGTACCGCACCGCGGGCAAGGTTCGCTCGCGCGGCGTCGAGCTCGACGTCACCGGCCGGCTGACCGACAATTGGAGCATGATCGGCAGCTATGGCTATACCGATGCACGCGTAACCGAGGATCCGACACTCGCCGGCAAGGCGCTGCAGAACGTCGCGCTCAACACCGCCTCGCTCTATCTGGTCTACGATTTCGGCACCACCCTGCCCGGCCAGCTGCGTCTCGGCGGCGGCGCGCGCTATGTCGGCGGCCGGCCCGGCGATGCCACGAACAGCTTCGTGCTGCCGGCCTACACCGTCGCGGATGTCTTTGCGACCTACGAGACCAAGGTCCAGACGTTCCCGGTGGTCTACCAGTTCAACGTCAAGAACCTGTTCGACACCGTCTACTATCCTTCGGCCGTTAGCAATCTGGCCGTGGCTATGGGCGACGCGCGGCGCTTCTCGCTCTCGGCGACGGTGAAATTCTAGCATGGTCACGGCACGGACAGCGATCGGACTGCTGGCCGCTCTGGCCGCGCTCACGTACGCCTGTACCACGGTTCGCGCCGACGAACTCACGCTCTACTCGACCCGCGAAGCCAATCTGGTCGAGCCTGTCGTCGCGGCCTTCACGGCAGCGACCGGCACCAAGGTCAAAACCGTGTTTGTCGAGGACAGCCTGGTCAAGCGCCTGACATCCGAGGGCGACAATTCACCGGCGGATGTCCTGCTCACCATCGGCCTCGACAAGACGACCCAGCTTGCCGCGCGCGAGCTGACGCAGGCGATTGCATCTCCTGTCCTCGACCGGGCGGTTCCGGCGAACCTGCGCGGCGACAACGGCCAGTGGATCGCGCTCGCCATCCGTCCGCGTGTGGTATTCGCACGCAAGGACAGCCCCCTCGCCGCGATCACCTATGAAGAGCTCGCCGATCCCAAATGGCGCGGCAAATTGTGCATGCGCCCAGCCGCGCACCAGAACAATGTCGCGCTGATCGCAGCCTATCTTGCGCATCACGGCACAGATGCGACAGAGAACTGGCTCGCGGGGCTGAAGGCCAATCTCGCCCACAAGCCTGCCGGCAAGGACAACGACGTGGTCCGCGAGATCGCGGAAGGCCGCTGCGACATCGGGATCGGCAACGCGGTCGCGCTCGCACAGCTCCGCGACGGCCGCGAAGGCAATGACTGGCGCGCCTCGGCGGACGCCGTGAAGGCAGTACCGACCGCGTTTGCGAGCGGCGGCAGCCACGTCAACTTGAGCGGCGCCGCGATCGCCCGGCACGCACCGCACCTGGCCGCGGCGCGCGCTTTCCTCGAATTCCTCGTCACGCCCGAGGCCCAGACGATCTTCTCCACCGCCGAGCTGGAGTACCCGGTGCTTGCCACCGCAAAGCGGGCGCCGATCGCGGAGGAAATCGGATCGTTCGCTACCGATGCTCTCCCCATCGACGAGATCGCCGCGCGGCAAGCGGCCGCAATCGCACTGATCCGAAAGGCCGGGTTCGATGAGTGATGTCCGACGCCCGATCAAGGCCGCGCTGCTGCAGGTCCATTCCCTCGCCGGCCTCGCGCTGGCGCTGCTATGGGCCGTGGTCGGCATCACCGGCGCGACGATGGCGTTCGAGGACGAGATCGAGGCCAGCCTGAACAGCCACATCATGCGCGTCGACGCCAGTGCGACGCGGCGGCTCACGCCCGACGAATTGGTGGCGCGGCTTCAGGCTGACAGTGGCCCGGGCAAGGTCTCGGCCGTGACGATGTCGAGCGACCCGTCAGCCGCGGCACGCATCCGCTTCGCCCGCAGCGAAGGCGGCACGCGGCCGTCCTCGGTCTACGTCGATCCCTATAACGGACATGTGCTCGGCTCGCCGCGCGGCGAGGACTTCTTCGCCACCGTCCGCAAGCTGCATCGCTGGCTGCTGTTGCCGGGAGACGGCAATGGCATGGGACGCAAGATCACCGGGTCAGCCGCGATCTGCCTGATCGTGATGCTGATCACCGGCCTCGTGCTGCGCTGGCCGCATCGCGCGCGCAGCGTGAAGATGTGGCTGAAGCCAAACCTGGGCCTGCGCGGGCGCGGCCTGCACCGCTCGCTGCACGCCGTGATCGGCACCTGGGTGCTGCCAGTCTACCTGGTGATGACGCTGACCGGCCTGTGGTACTCGTTCGAGTGGTACAAGGCCGGCGCCAATTGGCTCCTGGCGCGGCCTC
Source organism: Bradyrhizobium sp. Pha-3 (assembly GCF_042258615.1). Taxonomy (GTDB): domain Bacteria; phylum Pseudomonadota; class Alphaproteobacteria; order Rhizobiales; family Xanthobacteraceae; genus Bradyrhizobium. The sequence goes on from NZ_CP170152.1 coordinate 7,125,806, forward strand.
AGGCCACGGCGACCGCGATGCAGCCCAAGCCGCCACGCGGCGCGGCTGCCGCAGCGGACAAGGGCGAAGCCGGGAGCGAAGCGAAGACCGAAGCAAAGCCGCTCGCCTTTGATCGGGTCTGGACCACGTTCCTGCAGCAGGAGAATAACGATTACGGAAGGGCCCTGCTGACCCTGCCGGCCGGCGCGGGCACGGCCGTGCGCGTGCGGTCATGGTCGCGGGATTCCTCACTCGAGAGCGTGCGTGACGAATTCCGTATCGATGCCGTCACCGGACGCGTCATCTCGTCGGATCGCTACGCCAACAAGACGTTCGGCGAGCGCGTCCTCGCCGGCGTGCTCGACATCCACCGCGGCGCCATCCTGGGGTGGCCCGGCAAGCTCGCCTTCATGCTGGCCGCCGCCATGATGCCGCTGTTCGCCGTGACCGGCCTGCTGCTCTATCTGTCCCGCCGCAGGCACCGGCGCCTCGCGCGCCCGCCGATGGGCCACCTCGTTCCGGGTGAATGAACCTCACGATCAGCCGAGGCCGCACGCCACAAGCCGGGCGCGCAACTCCGCGTCCGTTTCGGCCGCGAGCGCGAGCAACCCAAGATAGGGATCGCCGTGTATCCCGAGCGCGGCGGCGAACGCAGGCTCGGTCTTGAGGCCATCGGCCCTCAGCTCGCCGACGGCTCGCCGCAGCCGTCCGTCATCAAGCGCGAGCAGCCGCCGCTCCACCTCGAAATGGATCCAGCCCCGCTGCTGGCGCACGGGAAGCTGATCGCCGAACAGTTCGAATGGCCAGCCATCCCACACAAAGCGAGCAATCGCCGGCCGCGTTCCGGCGGTCCATCGGTAGAGCACGAAATCATCGGCCGATTGGTAGTGATTCCAAACGATGTCCGCGAAAGCATCCGGATCGGGCGTGTGGCAGACGATATCGATGTCGCTGCCCGGCACGGCAAGCCCGAGCGGCAGCGTTCCGACGATGCGGGGATCGAACGGCTCGAGCCACTCCATTACGGCGGAGTTGGTGACGGCGGATGCATAGTGCCCGATAGTCATCGCGTCGCGTGCCCTTGAGATCGCAGCGGTGCCATACCACGCTGGCGTGGAATGAGGGAATCTCGACAAGCCGGACGAAGCCTGACGGGAACGGTCCTGCAAACGCTGCGGGGCGATTTCGACCGCGTCACCGTGGTCGAAATCGCCCCGCCAGACAAGCAGACAGGCGGGACTGCCTCGCAATCCCGCCTGTCCAGCCGATGGTCGCTATGACCCGTTCGATAAATTAGCCGAACTGGTTCATCGTGTTGTGGGCGCCGCCCGCCTTGAGGGCAGCCTCACCGGCGAAGTACTCCTTGTGATCGTCGCCGATGTCGGAGCCCGCCATGTTCTGATGCTTGGCGCAGGCGATGCCCTGACGGATTTCCGCGCGCTGCACATTCTTGACGTAGCCAAGCATGCCCTGCTCGCCGAAATACTCCTTCGCGAGATTGTCGGTCGACAGCGCAGCCGTGTGATAGGTCGGCAGCGTGATCAGATGGTGGAAGATGCCGGCGCGCTTGGCCGAATCCGCCTGGAAGGTACGGATACGCTCGTCGGCTTCGATCGCCAGCGGCGTGCCGTCGTATTCCACCTTCATCAGCTCGGCGCGGTTGTACTTGCTGACATCCTTGCCGGCTTCCTTCATCGCGTCGTAGACCTGCCAACGGAAGTTGAGGGTCCAGTTGAACGACGGCGAGTTGTTGTAGGCCAGCTTCGCGTTCGGAATGACCTTGCGGATGCGATCGACCATCGAGGCGATCTGCTCGATATGCGGCTTCTCGGTCTCGATCCACAGCAGGTCAGCGCCGTTCTGCAGCGAGGTGATGCAGTCGAGCACGCAGCGATCCGCACCGGTGCCGGGACGGAACTGGTAGAGATTGCTGGGCAGACGCTTCGGACGCATCATCTTGCCGTTCTGGTTGATGATGACGTCGCCGTTGCGCGCATTGGCCGCCGTCACTTCCTCGCAATCGAGGAAGCTGTTGTACTGATCGCCGAGGTCGCCGGGCTTGTGGCTCACGGCGATCTGCTGGGTCAGGCCGGCACCGAGCGAGTCGGTACGGGTCACGATGATGCCGTCTTCGACGCCGAGCTCGAGGAACGCGTGGCGGCAGGCGCGGATCTTCGCGATGAACACCTCGTGCGGCACGGTGACCTTGCCGTCCTGGTGGCCGCACTGCTTCTCGTCGGAGACCTGGTTCTCGATCTGCAGGGCGCAGGCACCCGCCTCGATCATCTTCTTGGCGAGCAGATAGGTCGCCTCGGCATTGCCGAAGCCGGCGTCGATGTCGGCGATCACGGGCACGACATGGGTCTGGAAGTTGTCGATCTTCTCGATCAGCGCCTTTTCCTTGGCCTTGTCGCCTTCCTTGCGCGCGGCATCGAGCGCGCGGAAGATGTCGTTGAGTTCGCGCGAGTCTGCCTGGCGGAGGAAGGTGTAGAGCTCTTCGATCAGCGCCGGCACCGAGGTCTTCTCGTGCATCGACTGGTCGGGCAGCGGGCCGAACTCGGAACGCAGCGCCGCAATCATCCAGCCGGACAGGTACAGGTAACGGCGATCGGTATTGCCGAAGTGCTTCTTGACCGAGATCAGCTTCTGCTGCGCGATGAAGCCGTGCCAGCAACCCAGCGACTGGGTGTACTTGGTGCTGTCGGCATCATAGGCGGCCATGTCGGCGCGCATCAGCGCAGCCGTGTAACGGGCGACATCCAGACCGGTCTTGAAGCGGTTCTGCAGGCGCATGCGCGCCACGGCCTCGGCGGTGACGCCGTTCCAGGTGTCCTTGGTCTTGAGCAGCGCTTCGGCCGCCTCAAGCTCGCTCTGATACGAAGCCGGTCCCTGGATAGCCCGGTCGCTGATCCCGCGCGGTTGGAAGTTCATGTCCGTGATCCCTTCGGTGACGAAATAACTGGTCTCTTTGTAAGCCCAGCCTCACGGGGAGCTAGACCTGGCGCGGAAAACTTGTCATAACTTACAAGAAACCGATGTATTGTTGTAAGAATCTTACAAACCTTGGATGAGGCGATGGTAACCTCAAGCGCCCGTTCCGTTTTCATGGGCCCGCGCCTGCGGCGGCTGCGGCGCGACCTCGGGCTGACCCAGGCCGACATGGCGGCCGACCTCGAAATCTCCGCCCCCTATGTCGCCCTGCTGGAACGCAATCAGCGGCCGGTGACGGCGGACATGCTGCTTCGGCTGGCGCGCACCTACAAGATCGATCTGGCCGATCTCGCCGGGGACGGCGGCGCCGATCACACTGCGCGCATGCAGTCGGTTTTGAAGGAACCGATGTTCGCCGACATCGACATCCCCGCGCTCGAAGTCAGCGACCTTGCGGTCAGCTATCCCGGAATGACCGAAGCGTTCCTGCGTCTCTACACCGCCTATCGCGAGGAACAGCTGGCCCTTGCGGAGCGGCGGGCGCCGGACCTCGTTGGCGGCGGGTCGCACCCGGGTCAGGAGAACTTTGACGCCAACGATCCCGTCGCGGAAGTCAGGCGATTTCTCGCCGCCCGCCGCAACAATTTCGCCAATCTCGACGATGCCGCCGAGCGTCTCGTCCATGAACCTGCGGGCCCCGCTGGGTTTATCGAGCGGCTTCGCGAACGCCACAAGCTCCAGGTCCGCTATCTGCCGCCGAACGTCATGCTCGGCTCGGTCCGGCGACTGGATCTGCATCGCAGGCAATTGCTGCTCGAGGATTCGCTCGATACAGCAGGCCTCAATTTCCAGCTGGCCAAGCAACTCGCTTATCTGGAACTGGAAGGCGAGATCAGCGCGGCGGTGGAAGACGGCAAGTTCACCAGCAAGAGCGCCGAGTTGCTGGCTCGCCGCGCACTCGCGGCCTATGCCGCGGCCGCACTCATCATGCCTTACTCCGTGTTTGCCAAAGCGGTCGAGACGCGTCGTTACGATCTGGAGGCGCTGGCACGCCAGTTCGGCACCAGCTTCGAGCAGATCGCGCACCGCGTCACGACCCTGCAGCGGCCGGGCCTCGAGAAGGTGCCGTTCTTCCTGATCCGTGTCGATCCGGCCGGCAACATCTCCAAGCTGCTCGACGGCGCCGGATTTCCGTTTGCGAAGCATGGCGGCGCCTGTCCGCTATGGTCGGTCCACGACATCTTCAAGACGCCACGCCAGATCGTCACGCAATGGCTGGAATTGCCCGACGGTCAGCGGTTCTTCTCGATCGCCCGCACCGTGACCGCCGGCGGCGGCGCGTTCGGCGCCATCCGCGTTGAGCGGGCGATCGCGATCGGCTGCGCCGCCGAGCATGCGGGCCAACTGATCTACACGCGCGACGGACAGGGGCCGAACGCGGATGAGCCGACGCCGATCGGCGTCGCCTGCCGGGTCTGCCATCGCCCGCGATGCGCAGCGCGGTCGGCACCGCCGATCGGACGCGAGATTCTTCCCGACGATTTCAGAACTTCGAGCGTCCCGTTCGGCTTCTCGGCGGACTGACGCGGTCGATCACCTCTGCGGCCGGTTCGCGTCATACAGCACCCGCACCCGGATCGTGCCGTCGATATCTTTCAAATCGGCCAGCAGCCCCTCGCCCTCGCCGCCGACCACGTCGGTCTCGAGCACGACATAGCCGACTTCCGGATCGGTTTGGAGATATTGCGCCAGGATGTTGATCCCGTGCCGGGACACCGCATCGTTGACCTGACGCATGACGCCCGGAACGTTGCGGTGAACATGGATGAAACGAGTGCCGGTCGGTCGCGCCGGCAATTGCACCTGCGGAAAATTGACCGCCCCGAAGGTCGACCCGACATCGGAATAATCGATCAGCTTGCGCGCAACCTCGCCGCCGATCCGATCCTGCGCTTCTTCCGTCGAACCACCGACATGCGGCGTGAGGATAACGTTGGGGAGGCCCTGCAGCGGTGAGACGAAGCGCGCCTCGTTCGACACCGGCTCAATCGGAAACACGTCGACTGCGGCACCCGCGAGCCGGCCCTCACGCAGGGCGCCCGCCAACGCATCGAGATCGACTACGGTGCCACGCGAGTTGTTGATCAGATAGGCCTCGGGCTTCATCAGCTGGAGCTGGGCTGCGCCAATCATATTGGCGGTGGTCGGCGTCTCCGGCACATGCAGCGAGACGACGTCGCTCGCTGCGAGCAACGCGTCAAGCGATTCAGCGGGCTCGGTATTGCCGTGGCGGAGCTTGTCGGTCTGATCGAAATAGATCACGCGCATGCCCATGGCTTCGGCAAGGTTCGACAGCTGCGAGCCGATGTTGCCGTAGCCGACGATGCCCAGTGTCTTGCCACGCACCTCACGGCTGCCTTCGGCGGACTTGTCCCAGCCGCCGGCATGTGCAGAGACCGAACGCGGAAAGATCCGGCGGAACAGCATAACGATCTCGGCGATCGTCAGCTCCGCCACACTACGGGTGTTGGAGTATGGCGCGTTGAACACGGGGATTCCGAGCTTACGCGCGGCGTCGAGATCCACCTGATTGGTGCCGACCGAAAAGCAGCCGACAACGAGCAATCGGTCGGCGGCCTCGAGGATTTCCGCGGTCAGCTGGGTCCGCGATCGAATTCCCAGCATATGGATGCCCGACAGCGCCTGCTTGAGCTCCTTGGGCCCCAGCGCCTTGGGCAGACGTTGCAACTCGGTATAGCCGTTCGCCTCGAACATCCGGACTGCGGAATCATTCACGCCCTCCAGCAGCAGCACGCGTATTTTTGTTTTGGGCAGTGACAGCATCATCAGGATCCGGGCTCGTGGGTTCGGGCAGGTCATGCACGAACGCAGTTTCGACGGATCAGGTGATAACATGGAAAACAATCGCGTCAGAAGCCGCCGTGGGCGGTACATCCTGCGATTTCCGATGAAGTCCCCTCGATCCGCGCCTCCTAGACACCGAGCGGGAACCGATTCGGCCAAATGTCCTGTCAATTCGCCGGTAAAGCCCCTGTTGCGGCTCCCAAGGGGTTGAACGCCAGCTCCGGCTCACCGGCTGGAGGTCAATCCCAGTCGCCTCAACCCGGCGCCGAGGGTTGTGTCCGGAGCGCTGGCCTCCGCAAGCCCACTGCCGTCGCCGGAGCAGATCAGCAAACAGCCATCCCTGACGCCTTGTCGAACAAATGCGTTCGCTCGAGATCGAGCGCGACGTCGATGACATGATCCGGCTCCGCGGCGACGCCGACCGGCATTTGCGCGGTGAACGCAGAGCCGGCGACCGTCCCGATCACCAGCGTGTGCGGCCCCAACGGCTCCACGTCTTTCACAAGCAACCGGACGGAAGAACCGGCCGGCGCGCCTTGCTGCAACACATGATCGGGCCGCACGCCGAGCACCACGGGCTTGCCGACGCTTGCTGCGTAGGTCGCCTCGCGGGATTTCGATATGCGCAACGCCGTGCCCGATGGCGCGGTGAAGGTGAGCACGCCGTCGCGGGCGATGATCTCGCCATCGATGAAGTTCATGCTGGGCGCGCCCATGAAACCCGCGACGAACAGATTGGAGGGCTTCTCGTAGATCGTGATCGGATCGGCGGCCTGCTCGATCCGGCCTTTGTTCATCACCACGACGCGATCGGCCATCGTCATGGCTTCAACCTGGTCGTGCGTGACATAGACGATCGTTTTGGCGAGACGGCGATGCAGCGCCTTGATCTCGGTCCGCATCTCGATGCGGAGCTTGGCGTCGAGATTGGACAGCGGCTCGTCGAACAGAAACACGTCCGGGCTGCGCACGATGGCACGGCCGATCGCCACCCGCTGGCGCTGCCCGCCGGACAGCTGCTTGGGCCGCCGTTGCAGATATTGCTCGAGGTCGAGGACGCGTGCCACGTCATTGACGGCCTTCTCGATGCTGGCGCGCGATTCGCCGCGCACCTTCATACCGTAGCCGATGTTCTCGCCGACCGTCATGTGCGGATAGAGCGCGTAGTTCTGGAACACCATCGCGCAATTGCGGAGGCCAGGGCGCAACTGCGTCACAATTCCATTTTCCTCCCATCGCCGCGCGGAAACGCTGATGCGATGATGACATCTTGTTATTTTTGCAACTTATTGTGTTATAATTCTATCACATCGGTCGACCTGTCGATGGGAGATCACGCCGTCAGGCGCTCGAATCGGGGGCGGCCGGTCGCGATCGGGTCCGGCACCGCCCGGTACGCACCGCCGGCCTCCCCGTGCACAATGGAAGCGGCAGGTTGTGCTACGCTTCGGTCGCTCATCTCATCAAAGCCAATGCCGGTGAACCACGATGAAACTGAGTGCCGCGATTGCCGTCGTCCTGATCTGGTCGTGCCTTCCTGCGACAGCGCAGCAAGGCGGAGCCGGCCTCTACGCGCAACGCTGCGCGCAGTGTCACGACAGCAGCAACACCGATATTCGCGCCCCGAGCCGCACCGCGCTGCAATCGAAGTCGTTCGATGAGGTTCTGGTTGCGATCACCACAGGCGCGATGTCATCCTTCGCGCAGGGGCTGAGCAATGACGAGCGGGCGGCCATCGCCTCGCTCGTCACCGGCAAGGCTGCCTCGCATGCCGCGGCCGAGAGTGCCGGCCAATGCGCGCAGAGCGAGACCGGTTTCCCGCAACCGATCGATGGGCCGCGGTGGAACGGCTGGGGCGCGGATCTCAACAACAGCCGGTTTCAGCCGGCGGCGATGGCCGGCCTCACGCCAGAGCAGGTCTCCCGGTTGCGTCTGAAATGGGCGTTCGGATTTGCTGACACATCCAACGCCAACGCTCAACCGACTGTGGTCGGTGGCTTGCTGTTCGTGGGTGGCGGCGATCGCAAGGTCCACGCGCTCGACGCCAAGAGTGGATGCACCCGCTGGGTGTTTCCGACCGAGGCGCCGGTCCGGGCGGCTATCAGCGTTGCCCCGCTGGATAATGGCCGGTCCGCCATTTTCTTTGGCGATGTGCGCGCCAACGTCTACGCCGTGAACGCTGCGACCGGCGCGCTGATCTGGAAGAGCAAGGTCGACGATCATCTGGCCGCCCGGATCACCGGTGCCGCAACCTTCCATGCCGGCGTCGTCTATGTCGGCGTCTCATCGATCGAAGAGGCCATCGGGTCCCGCCCCACCTACCAGTGCTGCACGTTTCGCGGCAGCGTCGTTGCGCTGAAGGCCGAAACCGGCGCGCAGATATGGAAGGCCTACACCATCCCTGAAGCGCCGCAGGCCACGAGGACGAACGCCATCGGGACCCAGCTGTTCGGTCCGGCCGGCGCGTCGGTCTGGTCCGCGCCGACGATCGATGTTCAGCGCCAGGCGCTCTACGTCGCGACGTCGAACAGCTATGCCGATCCGGCAACCGACACCAGCGATGCCATCCTCGCGTTCGATCTCGCGACCGGGCGAATGCTTTGGCATCAGCAGGCAACGCCGAAGGACAGCTTCGTCGTGGCGTGCTTCGGCACCGACCAGAGCAACTGTCCGCAGGACCGCGGCCCCGACCACGACTTCGGACAATCGCCCATCCTGGTGACCTTGCATGACGGACAACGCGTGCTGGTGATCGGCCAGAAATCCGGCGTGGTGCATGCACTCGATCCCGACCATGAGGGCAAGATCCTGTGGCAGACGCGGATCGGCCAGGGTGGTCCATTGGGAGGAACCGAGTGGGGCTCCGCCGCGGACCAGGACCGGATCTATGTCGCCAATTCGGACGTGCGGTTCCTGAGGGACGGCTCCAGGCGTCTCAACTCAAGCGAAGGCGGCGGCCTGTTCGCGCTGGATCTTGCGACCGGGAAAATCGCGATGCAGGTGGCGCCGGTTGCCTGCGGCGATCGCCCCCAGTGCAGTCCTGCGCTGTCCGCAGCGGTCACCCTCATTCCGGGCGTCGTCTTCTCGGGCGGCGTGAGCGGCTTCTTGCGCGCCTACGCCACCGACGATGCGCGGCTGCTTTGGGAGATCGACACCGCGCGCGACTACACCACGGTGAATGGCGTTCCGGCCCGTGGCGGCGCCATGGACGGCCCCGGCGCAGTCGTCGTCGACGGCATGCTGTATGTCAATTCCGGCTACGCGCAATGGGGCGGCCTGCCCGGCAACGTGCTGCTGGCCTTCGAGGTCGGTAACCCCTGACAAGCGCAATGTCAGCAGTTGCGACGGCAAGTTGAGCACCACTCGCCACAGGCTATTCGTGCTTTGATGTCGACCAGGATCGTCTGATAGATCCGATGGGGGCCTTCGGGTGCTTGGTGACGTGCTACGCAACATCACGTCAGGGGCCGTTTCCCTCGCGGCCAGCAATCGTCACGCGTCAGGTTCCGAGCGGTGTCGAATCGAGTCGACGGACATGGCCGCCGCGCCCGAAATCGATACGCATTTCGTTGCGCACAAAAACACAGAAAACAGCGTGAACAGCGTGCCGATCTATAAGTGCTTGGAAAGATGGTCGGAGTGGCAGGATTCGAACCTGCGACCCCTGCGTCCCGAACGTAAGCCAACAAAAACAACGAAGACCGATCCTAGTTGACCACCTTTATCGCCGTTTGTTCACGGGGTTTCGGTGGTCAATCGGTGGTTGGCTAGGTAAGCAGATGCATAAGGAGGCGGCCTGCCGAAAACCGCCGCTTGTACGAAATCCAAGGCTTTCCCCAAACCGTCGGCTGGCGAGGTTCAGATTGCCGGCCGCGATGGATCGTGGAACTCAGTCCCAGTTTGTATGTGGACGCAGATCGACCCATGCCCTCCGAAGGCAAAGGTCACACGTTCGAATCGTGTCGGGCGCGCCATTCTACGCCAGAGCACGCGATGACGATCTGGAGCAGCCCTTTGCCCGATCTTGTGTGCCGATGCGCGTAGTGACGTCGTGACCCACCGACCCGTCACCGACTTGAATTAGCGCGAACGCTTGGAACTGCCGCGCTTGCGTTCCGATGCATCTTTAAGTCCCGGAGCGACGGTTGTCTCTGCGACTTCCAGAAAGGCGTGAACCAGTCCAGCACGCAGCGACGCTCTGGTCCAAAGCAGGCCTATGTACCGGGTGAACGAGTTGTCGGGAACAGGCAATTTCCGCAGCGACAAACCTTCCGGCCAAGGCGGGGACCAATCGGGTACGAGCGACACTCCCAAGCCCCGATCGACCATGATGGCGATCGCCTCGAGTCCATCGAGTTCAAATCGCTCCTTGGGCCGAAGGTGGGCGTGACGGAGATAGCCGTCAACAAGGCGCCCAGCCCAGCCCGTGCGGTCCAGTCGAATGAAGGGCTCCGAGGTCAGGGCAACATGAGGATCGCGGACCGATGCCGATGCGGAGGTTAATACAATTAAAGGCTCTTTCCGCAACACGCGCCAATCGCAAGTCTTTGGGATTGGAAACGGTGGCTTGACGATTATCGCCGCGTCCAGCTCACCGCTCAACACCTTGGTGTAAAGCGGCGCCGGCATGTCACCCACAATATGAATTTCGATTTGCGGATACTTCTTCGCCATCCCGGACAGGATGTTTGGTAACAACCCCGCCTTCGCGCTCTGTACTGCGCCCAGCCGCAGTTCTCCCGAGGGCGTATCGTTGGCCGCGATCGATTTGAGATCGCGTACATGTCCCAGAAAATCCCGTGCGTGAACGAGGATCGCCGCTCCCGATTGTGTTGGCCGCACGGTTCGACCGGAGCGGAACAGAAGGCGGACCCCGATCTCATTTTCAAGAGCACGGATCCGCTGGGCGACCGCGGCCGACGTCAAGTTAAGCCGACGCGCAGCCTCGGCGAGCGAGCCTTGCTCGACCACAGCAACGAAGCTTTCGAGAAAGCGTGTATCCATGGCAAACAAAAACTATCGTCTGAAGCAACTATTATCAATATTCTATTTTGCATTAGACGGCGCATCATGGGCCCACATCCGCGCCATGAGGGCCGCCACATGATCAAGGAGCAGATTGAAACCATTGTCATCGGCGGAGGCCAGGCCGGCTTGGCCATGAGCTATCACCTTCGCCAGCTCGGACGCGAACATCTTGTTCTCGAACGGCGGCGTATCGCGGAGCGGTGGCGCAGCGAGCGCTGGGACTCCCTGATGTTTCAGAGCCCCAACTGGAACATCCGCCTGCCGGGACTCGCCTTTCAAACCAACGACCGCGATGCGTTCGCGTCCCGCGACGATATCGTGGGCTTCCTCGATCACTATGCGGCCGTCATTCGTGCGCCGGTGCGCACCGGAATATCCGCCACCAGCCTTCGCCGGAAGGCGGGATCGACGCGTCTGATCGTCGAGACACCGGCCGGGCTCATCGAAGCGAAAGACGTGGTCATAGCGACGGGACCCTATCATGCGCCGGTGGACCCTCTGCCGATCGCCGGCACCACGCTGCAACTACACTCCAGCCGCTATCGCAACCCGGGGGCACTTCCTCCGGGCGCGGTGCTGGTAATCGGATCGGGCAATTCGGGCTGTCAAATCGCAGAGGAGCTCTGCCACGCCGGCCGCCAGGTATATTTGTCGGTGAGCCGTCATCGACGCGCGCCGCGCCGTTATCGCGGACGGGACCTTATCTGGTGGCAACAGGCATTGGGTGAGGCCGACGCGACCGTCGAACGGCGCCCAGATCAACCAACCTCAAGACTGTTGACGGGCGTTGGCGGCGGACACGACGTGGACTTGCGCCAGCTCGCTGCGGATGGCGTGGTCCTGCTTGGCCGCGTGATCGGCGGCAATGACAACGAACTAGCCATAGCGGCTGATCTGCGAAGAAATCTGGAGAGCGGCGACGCGTCATGGGCTGATTTCCTGCAGCAGGCCGATGAATACGCCGCCCGCAACCGTCTCGAACTATCTCCCTCGGACGAGCGCCCCCGGGTCCTGCCCGACCCGAAAGAAGTGGCCAATCCCGTCCTCTCTCTCGAGACCCGCGCGGCTGAAATCTCCACCATCATTTGGGCCAACGGGTTTCGGTACGACTTCGATTGGATTGATCTTCCGATCTTTGACAACGAGACAGGGGCCGCGCGACTACCCATGCACAAGCGCGGAATCACGAGCTTGCCTGGCGTATATTTCCTGGGGCTGCCGTGGCTCCATAAGTACAAATCCGCGCATTTGCACGGAGTCGGCGAAGACGCGGAATATCTTGCCGAGCAGATGAAAAGCAGATCAGGTTCGCTCAGTCAGGCATTTCCGAGCCTGGCCCATCACGACAATCCGGGATTGATCGAGAGGGCCGCTATCGAAGGATAGCCAGACCACACCGCAAATCGGGAGAACAGCCGTCTGTGAAGCATAGCGCGGGATCGCAGGGCGTCGCAGATTGGCCGATTGGAGCGTTTAGTCGGCCGCAGCCTCATAGCGCCACGGCGAAGCAATAGTGCCCATCTTCATCGGCCGCGGCGCGCCAGTTTTTCCTTGTTTTGCAGCGCGATATGCGCGATCCGATAAAGACTTCCGCGCCCGCGCATTCGCACGAGTCAGCAATCCGAAGAAATTCGACGCTAAAGGCAAGGGTTACGCGTTCGGATCGAGTCGGGGCTCCGCATCGCATGGTGGCTTTAGATTCTCTCGGCCCCCTCATCCGGCTGCGGCGGCGGTCATCAGCGCCAGGATCAACGGAAACACGATCCGCGGAACCGCCAGCAGCAAACGTCGGCCGCTGACTTTGATCCCGCTCTGCTCGCGAAGCGTCGTTCCCTCCGGGTTCTCACCCGGAGGTTCAGCGCATCTGTCATGGACGTACGATGTCATCGCTCAAACTTCCCGATATCAGAAGGGACTCGCCGTCGGACGAACGACCAATTCGGTGACGTCAACATCATTGGGCTGCTCGATGGCGTAGGCGACGGCGCGGGCGATGGCATCCGCCGGAATTGCGATCTTGCGAAACGTCTTCATTTCGTTGCGGCCCACTTCGTCGGAGATACTTTCGGCGAGCTCGGACTCGGTGACACCCGGACACACGACCGTCACACGGATCTTGTCGGTTTCTTGCCGTAGCCCATCCGAAATGGCTCGGACCGCAAATTTGGTCGCGCAATAGACCGCCGCTGTCGGCGTCACGCGGAGGCCGCCGATCGACGAGATGTTGATGATCTGCCCAAACCCCTGGGCTTGCATCCCCGGCAGGACGGCAGCGATGCCGTGCAGGACGCCGCGAATGTTGACGTCGATCATCCGGTCCCACTCGTCGACCTTGAGCGAAGCGAGCGGCGAGAGCGGCATGACGCCGGCGTTGTTTACCATCACGTCGACACGCCCGAACTGCTCCTTGGCGTAATCGACGAAGGCTTGCGTGTCCTGGCGGCTGACGACGTCGAGGGCACGCATCCGAACGGATCCGCCGGCGGCGGCGATGGTCTCGGCCAGCGCCTTGAGACGATCCGTCCGGCGGGCGCCGATCACCACATGGGCGCCGTTCGCAGCGAGCAGCGTCGCCGTCGCCTCGCCGATGCCGCTCGAGGCACCCGTGATGGCGACAACTTTTCCTTCGATGTTGGACATGACTAGGTTCTCATTCTTCCTTGCTTGATGGTTACGCGTCTTGCGATGCCGGCAGCGAGACCATCGAAAAGCGCCGCAGATCGAGTTCGCCTTCGACGAGGGTCGGAATCAGCGCGATGAATGCCTGCATATGCGGGAGCGTGAAGTGCGTCGTGAGGTCGTCGGCAGAGCGCCAGTTCTCGTACACGCACCAGATGTCCGGGTCGGTATCGGAACGATGGAGGTCATAGTTGATGCAGCCGGCCTCCTGGCGAGATGGCGCGACCAGCGCCAGCAACTGGCGGCCCAGCTCTTCGGATTGGCCGGCTTTCGCGCGAATGAAGGCAATATTTGTCACTTTGGTCATCGGGTGGCTCCAGTTTGGGTGGTGAAATCGGTACTAAGCGTGAGGCTTTCCCAGCGAATGAGGTCTTCCTCGAAGCGGTCGAGACGTCCCCTGGCGCGATCAAGCGCATCGCTGCCAAGCACGAGGTTCAGCGGCGGCTCGTCGGACTCGACGGCCTCCATGAGTGCAGTGGCGCCGCGATCGGGGTCGCCGAGCTGCCGCCCATCCTTGGTCAGGAGTCCATCGACGGCGCGCCCGCTCGTGCCGGCGTAGTCGTCGATGCTGCGGGATGTGCGAAGCACGGAACGGTTCGACAGAAACTCGGTCCGGAACGCTCCGGGATTGACCACGGTCACCCAGATGCCGAACGGCGCGACTTCCTGCGCCAAACTGTATGACATGCCGTCCAGAGCTGATTTCGTGGCGGCGTAGAGGCCGGCTCCGGGCGTGGGCGCGACGCCGGCGATCGAGGAGATGTTGACGATGTGCCCGCACCGCTGCGCGCGCAGCCGCGGCAGCGCCGCGCGAATGAGCGCGAGAGGGCCGAAGAAATTGACCGCGAAGACCCGATCCACTTCGGCCGGCGTCGAGGCTTCGATGGACCCGAGCAGGCCGTATCCGGCGTTGTTGACGATCACGTCGAGCCGACCATGACGAGCAAATGCCCCGGCCGCGGTATGCGCGATCTGATCGCGGTCGGTCATCTCCAACGGCAGAATGGTGAGCTCGTCGGCGGCGAGGCCAGTGGGCTGTTCCCCGCGTCGGGTGGTACCAATCACCAGGTCGCCCCGGGCGAGGGCGGCCTTGGCGAGCGCGCGGCCGAGCCCCCGCCCGATACCGGTGATGAGCCAGACTTTCTGAGCCATGGGAATTTCCCTTTTCAGCTGCGAACGGCCGACTTGCCGGTCGGTGCTGAGGGGAAACTAGTCGGGTGCAATCGATCCGATAATCGCAGGAATTCCGGACGGGCCTTTCAGCTCAGCCGCATAATCAGCCGAGCCAGCATCAGCGCCCCGCTGCGTTGGCCTTGACGAAGTCGATGAAGGCACGAAGAGCGGGCGCCATCTGACGCTGCTGCGGGTAGCAGACGTAGAATCCCGGAAAAGGGGCGGAGTAGCCCTCGAGCAGCGCGACGAGCTTGCCCTGCTCAATCAGGGGCTTGAGCTCCTGCTCGATCCAGAAGGCAATTCCCATCCCCTGAACCGCCGCGTCAATGGTCATGGTCTGTTCGCTAAGGATGAGTGGACCGTCAACCTCGACCTCGAACCACGCATCGTCCTTGAAGAACTCCCAATTGTAGGGGGTCATCCGACCCGACCAGCGCCAGCGTATGCATTGGTGGGAATGTAGATCCTTCGGCGTTTCGGGGCGACCGTGGCGGGCGATGTATTCAGGTGATGCGACGGCAATCTGTCGCATGTCGCCGCCGAGCTTCACGCCGACCATATCCTTTTCCAGAACCTCGCCGAGGGTAAATCCAACGTCGAAGCCGCCCGCAACCAGGTCGACGATAGCGTCGTCCACCAGGATATCGAGTTTGATGTCGGGATAGGCCGTGTGGAAAGCGGAAAGGATCGGCGCAACGTAGATCCGGAACGCGTGCCGCAAGCAACGGACGCGCACGATCCCGGCGGGCCGATCCCGGAAATGCCCCACATCGGAAAGCGCCGCGTCGAGTTCGGCAAGAGCAGGCCTGATACGCAGCAACAGCCGCTCCCCAGCTTCGGTCAGTGAGACGCTGCGGGTCGTGCGATGGATCAGACGAACGCCCAGCCGCTCTTCGAAGGTCCGGATGATCTGGCTGAGCGAGGACGGGGAGAGTCCCAACTGTTCGGCAGCTTTGGAGAAGTTCCCCTGCTCGGCGACGGCAACGAAGGCACGAAGGTCGGTGTTTCCGGTAGCCCGCATTCGAAAATCCAAGGGAACTGAATCGTTTATGTATCTGAACCTAAACAACCCATGCGGTCCAGAACGGATTATCTCTCGGCTGTTCACCTCCTAGCTTCCGATCATTCGGCGCCGAAGCACTTGTCGCTATGTCAAGCGTGCCGAAAAACCGCAAGTCCAGGAGACTATTATGACTGCCATCTCAACGGCCACAAATGAAGTCGAAGGCAAGGTCGCCATCGTGACTGGAGCCGCCAGCGGCATCGGCCGCTCGATCGCAGAATTGCTGCATGCCCGCGGAGCCAAGGTGATCGCCGAGGACATCAACCCCGACGTCGAGCGTCTGAGGCAACCCGGCCTTGTGCCGCTCGTGGCGGATGTTTCGCGGGAGGATGCCGCCAGCAAGGCCGTCGCGCTGGCCATCCAGCACTTCGGCAAGCTCGACATTCTCGTGAACAACGCCGCACGGATCATGAGCAAGCTCGTGGTCGACATGACGCTCGAGGATTGGAATGCAATCATGTCGGTGAATGTCACCGGCGCCTTCCTGCACTCGCGCGAGGCCATGAAGGCGATGATCCCCAACAAGAGCGGCGCGATCGTCAACATTGCCTCCTATGCCGCTTATTTCGCCTTCCCGCAGATCTCGGCCTACACCTCGTCCAAGGGGGCACTGGTGCAGCTGACGCGGACGCTGGCACTCGAAGCCATCGAACACGGCATTCGCGTCAACGCCGTCGGCTCGGGCGATGTGGTGACGAACATCTGGGCCGACAAAATGGAGAACGGACAGGGCTTCCTGGCCGATCACGGCGGCAAGGCCCCGATCGGGCGCGCCGCCGAGGCAAGCGAAATCGCCGAGGTCGTGGCCTTCCTGGCCTCCGACAGAGCGAGCTTCCTGGTCGGTTCAGTGGTCATGGCCGATGGCGGCATGAGCGTGAAGATCGGCTAGTCCGGCTATCGGGTGGGGCCACGCGCTCCACCCGATACCGTCCAGGCATTGCCAACGTCCTGGTTTCCAATCGATTCGGTTTGCGCCGCGGCTAGATCACCGACAGCAGTCCACCATCGACAAGCAACGCAGTACCGGTCACGTAGCTCGACAGATCAGAGCCAAGATAGGCAACGGTATCGGCGACTTCCGACGGCTTGCCGAGACGGCGAAGCGGCGTACGTCGGCGAAAACCTTCAGACGCTTCTGCGATATCCGGTGTCGTCCGGAGCAGGTGTGTATCGATTGTCCCGGGAGCCACGGCGTTCACGCGAATCCCGTCCGGCCCGAGAGCATCGGCTAATGCTTTCGCCATCAGCACGACACCGCCTTTGCTGGTCGAATATGCGACAGTGATTCCCGCACCGGCAATTCCACCCATGCTCGCCATCAGCACGATGCTGCCGGCCTTCTTGAGCGCTTTCATCTGCCGGGCCGCGGCTTGTGCGCCAAACAGAACCCCGTCGAGATTGACGGACATGAGCCGTCGATAATCTTCCTCCGGAACGTTCGCGCCATCCGATCGCAATGTGATACCTGCGTTAGCGACGAACACGTCGACGCCGCCGAACTCACCCGCCGCATCCACGAGCGCATCGTTTTCAGACTGTTTGCTGACGTCGGTGCGATGAAACCGGGCAGCTACGCCGAGTTTTTCGATTTCCGCCACCGTCGGTTCACCTCCTTCTCGCGGCGCTTCGATCACATCGGAAACGATAACAGCCCTTGCTCCGTGTTGCGCTGCGCCGATCGCGATGGCGCGTCCGATCCCGCTCGAGGCGCCGGTAACGACGACGACCTTGCCCCTCAGAATGTCGCTCACTGTCTCTCCTCAATAGGCTCCGGATGATTCCGTGGGCCTTCGAATACCCAGCTAAGTTCGGATACACTCGTGGCTCAGCCGGATGGAACGCCGCTCTCCTTTTGACCGAGGCCGCATCGTGCAGCCTCAGGGCACGAGAATGGGATTCGTGCCGATCTTGCGTGCGATGTAGTCCGCATGCGCTTGTGCCGCATCAGCGAGGCGGTAGCGCTGAAGTTCTATCTCGCCGAAGATACCGTCTCTCCACTGATCGAAGACCGCAGTCGCCGCCTGGGCGAGCATGGCGCCTGTCACGGTCGCGGCCGCGCTGGCGTGGCTGACTTTCAGGCCGCGCGCGGCGAGTACTTTCTGATCGATCTCGGGCGAGCCCGAGGCGGCGCCAATGGTGAAGATCGCCCCGCGATCTTGCACGTTTTGAACAGAGGCCGCAAAGGTTGCCTTTCCGACGAACTCGTAGACGACATCTACGCCCTGTGGGACGACGGCGCGTATCCGGTCAGCAAGGTTGGCCTCGTCGGAAGCAAGAACGTGATCCGCATCAGCCGAAATGCGCGCAAGTTTGGACCGTGAGCCCACTGCAACCACCGTTGCGCCCAGAGCCTTCGCCCAGCGTGTGACCAACGTACCGACGCCGCCCGTCGCCCCCTGAACCAGAACCCTGTCGCCGGCTTTGACCTCGTGCAGCTTCTTGACTGCCAGCCATGCCGTCACGCCTTTGGTCATCAGTCCGGCCGCAATCTCGGAAGGCACGTCGGCTGGCAAATGCACAAGGGGAGCGATGTCGATGAGCCGCTCGGCCGCATAGGCGCCGGGTGCGAAGAAATAGGCGACACGATCGCCGACCGCAAAGCCGTCAGTCTCTGGACCGACTTCGGTGATCACGCCGGCGGCCTCGACACCGGTCACAAACGGAAGATCGGTGCTGAACGCTCCTGAGCGGAACATCGTGTCGATGAAGTTTACACCGATCGCTTCCTGGCGGAGCTTGACCTGACCGCGACCGGGGACGCCAACAACATCTTCCTCGGAAACAAGGACCGATGGATCGCCGGTGCGCCGCATGCGGATGACGACAGACATGATATTTCTCCTGATGATCTCGATGGCTTGACGAGCGAAGTGACCCTCAACCTCAGGCCTGCGGCAGAGGCGCGATCGCACCCACCTGCTGCATGGCCGAATAGAGATTCGCTACGCCCCAGTGCTCGGTGATCTTGCCGTTGACGACGCGCATTGCATCGACGGTCTCGAAGCTGATCTTGGTGCCCGTGCCGGGGACGCCGAGAAAATTTCCCCGATGTGTGCCATGATAGGTCTTGAAGGTGGTGACCACGTCGCCATCGACGCGCTGCCAATGAATCTCCGGCGTGAAATCCGGAAAGGCTTCGCGCAACCGCTTGTAGAGGACGAGCACGCCCGCCTTGTCGCGGGTGCCACCTGGCTGCGGCGTGTGATCGAAGAAGTCGTCGGCAAAAAGCTCGTTGAACAAGGTCCAGTTTCCTTTACCCTGCACCTCTTCGGTGTTGCGGCGAACCACGGCCTTTGCCGCTTCACCGGTGACGTTGGTCATGATGATCTCCTGTCAGCCTGAATTTCGCTTTGCGTATGCGCTCTGGTCGCGCGCCGCAGTGATTGTTGTCGATCAGCCGAACAGCTTGGCTGCGGTCCTGGCGACCAGTTCGCCCTGATGGCGTGCACCGGCCAGATCGGTCTCGGTCGGCTGCCGCGAACCGTCACCGCCGGCAATCGTGGTGGCACCGTAGGGCGCACCGCCGACGATCTCGTCGACCCTCATCTGCCCTTGATGGCTGTAGGGAAGTCCCACGATCGTCATGCCGAAGTGCAGCAGATTGGTGAGGATCGAGAACAGCGTCGTTTCCTGGCCGCCGTGTTGCGTGGCGCTCGAAGCGAAGGCGGCGCCGACCTTGCCGTGCAGCGCACCCTTCGCCCACAGGCCGCCGGCCTGATCGAGGAAGGCCGCCATCTGAGACGACATCCGCCCAAAGCGCGTGCCGGTCCCGACGATGATCGCATCGTAGTTTTCCAGATCGGCCACGGTTGCGATCGGCGCAACCTGATCGAGCTTGAAATGCGCGCCCTTGGCAATCGCTTCCGGAACAGTCTCCGGTACGCGCTTGACGTCGGCCTGGGCGCCGGCGTTGCGCGCGCCTTCCGCGACGGCTTCGGCCATTTTTTCGATATGGCCGTAGGACGAGTAATAGAGAACGAGAACTTTTGTCATCGGGATGCTCCTGAATTTTGAGACACCCCGATCTAAAGCGATTTTCCTTATCGAGATAACTGGTATAATCTGGATCGAAATGTTCGAGAAAGTCGATATGAACACCGACCCCGGCACGCCGACCCTTGATCAGCTGAAGGTGTTTCTGACCGTCGTCGATGTCGGGAGCTTTGCGGGAGCAGCCCGCAAGCTAAACCGCGCGACGTCCGTGATCAGCTATTCGATCGCCAATCTTGAAGCACAACTCGGCATCACCTTGTTCGATCGCGAGTCGACCGGAAAACCCCAACTGACCGAACCGGGCCGCACCGTGCTCGCCGAGGCTCGGACGATATCCAATGGCATCGACGAGCTTCGCGCGAAGGTGAAGGGCCTCCTCCAGGGACTTGAGCCCGAGGTGCACCTCGCGCTCGATGTCATGCTGCCGACGGCGCGCATTGTCGATGCATTGAAGGCGTTCCGCACGGAGTTTCCGACGGTTCAACTGCACCTGCATATGGAAGCGCTGGGCGCGGTAACCCAACTGGTCCTCGATCGGACCGCGACGGTTGGCATCAACGGACCGCTTCCCGGCGACGCCGCCGTGGCGAGCATCGAACGTATCGGCGTCGGCAATGTCCTTCTGATTCCCGTCGCGTCTCCCGGTCACCCGCGCGTACGCGCCGACAAGAAGAAACCCGGTTTGTCGCGCGATCACGTCCAGCTGGTGTTGACGGATTTGCCCTTCCGTGCCGCAGCATGACTCGCGATCCTGCCGAGGTTGGAGCGAGGGTCGAATCCTTTCGTCCTCGCCGTTCAGAATAAAAAAGCTATTCTGCGCTACTGACGAGCAAGTCGAGGAGCTGAAGAGCCGCCTTCGGGTCCAATGATTGGACGATCTCTTCCCAGTAGTGACGGGCACATCGCGGGTGACCGCAAGGAGGATCAAGACAATAGCAGAACCGGGTAATACTCATGCTCGGCTCGCGCGCTAGACAGGTCTGGACAGGCAAGGATGGAGCAGCCCTCGGCTGGTCACTCGCGGAACAATGACAATGAAACTGTTGATCTCGGCGACAATCGCGGGCTGCCTCGCCGCCCTCGCCTCCTCAGCGCAGGCCCGATCGCCGTTTGACGGCTCTTGGGACCTTCTTTTCGTGACGCAACGAGGCGCGTGCGATGCGACATACGATTTTTCCGTCAACATCAATGATGGAATAGTGACGCACCCGAACCTGGTAAGATTTCGGGGCTGTGTCGCGCGCTCGGCAGCGGTGCGCGCGTCGGTAACCGTCCATGACAAGTACGCTGCCGGTTCGGGCAGGCTGTCGATCAATTCGGGACGTGGGACCTGGCGTGGCCACTCGGGCAGTGACCGCTGCTCGGGATACTGGACTGCGCAGCGCAACTAACTCTGATCCAGTTGTCCACGCCTCAAGGGTGCTGTGGCTACCTCAGGCGGCTTCCACAAGGACAATTTCAGCGTCTTCTTCCGCCGTGATAGTCAGTTCGGGTTCATCGATGACGGCGATGCCGTCGCCGACTGCAACCCTCTGCCCGTTGACCCGGACCGCTCCTCGGGCGGGTACCAGGTAGGCGTGCTTGAAACCTTCAGGCGCATGCGTGAGCGTGGTGCCGGCCAGAAGCGTTGCGCCGAGGACCCTCGCATCGGCTCCGATTGGCAGCGCGTCAGCGCTCCGGGGAGCACCACTTGCGAGTTCGATCAAGCGTCCGGCACGATCGACCTTGGGAAACTTGCGGCTGTCCCAGCGCGGCTTACCTCCCTGCTCGCGAGGAAGCAGCCAGATCTGGAACAGCTTGAGCGGGTCTCTGTCGCGGTTCTGCTCGGAGTGGCTGATCCCGGTTCCGGCGCTCATCACCTGAACATCGCCCGCGACGGTCCGGCCGATGTTACCCACGCTGTCCTCGTGCGTCACGGCCCCCTCGCGGACATAGGTGATGATCTCCATGTTGGCGTGGGAATGACGGCCGAAGCCGGTACCCGGCGCGATCTCATCGTCGTTCCAGACAACCAGAGGGCCGAGGCGGCTATTGGCTGGATTGCCGTCAGTCGAAACGATGAAGTGGTGGCGTGCCTTGAGCCAGCCACGGTTACCCTGATCGAGCGTTTCCTTGGACCGAAGTTGCAGCATGTTCATTCCCGCGATTTTGAAGAGAAGGTCGCTCTCTTGCGTCGGGTCTGGTTATGGCGCTGCCACGATTGGATGATTAGCCGGCAATTCCGCAACGCGTCGTTCTACCTCGTGAACAACCACAAGTCAGCCGGCGCACTGGCTAGCCTTCGCCCAGCGGGCGATGGTCGATCCAGTCCACCATCAACTTGCGCTGCTGAAAGTACCAGCGCTGATCCCGCTTCACGAAATCGTCGAGGTAGCGAATAGAAGCGATCATCAGGCTACGGCGCTCCCCCTCAGCCTTTACGTGATGGGCGAGGCAATAGGAGACCCCCGTGGCTGAATCGCCTTTCAGGACAATCGTGCTCTGTCCATTAAAGTGCGTTGTCGCCTGGTAAGTACTAAGATTTTCAAACACAGGACGCAGTCCCTCGCGCCCGCGGATCGCCTGCGTGGGTTCGGGGTGACGGCTGTCCATATAGACCAGGAAGGTGGTGTCTTCTGTGAAGAGCGACATCACGGCCGGCTGTCGACGGAGGTGTTTTCCGACTATGTGCCGGGGCCCAAGGTCGTCAAGGCATTCAACCATCTGCCCGCGTCGCTCTTGGCCGAGGATCCCCGCACCGCTGGCGGCCGGCGTGTTCTGTTCTTCGCGGGCTCGGACGTGCCCGCTAAGGCCAAGGTCGCCGAGCTAATCGACCGGTTGGGCTTCTTTGGCGTCGACCTTGGCCTGTTGAAGGAAGGTGGTCGGGCAATCAACATCCCGGGCGGGACTTTGCCGATCTTGAACCTGGTCCGCCTTGACTGACCTGTATTCGCGATGGCCAGGCATGACATCCTCAAAACGAACTAGATGAGGAACGCTACGCCGTCTTGGCGGAAAGAGTTGCGTGAGGCTTGAACCCGAAGCGCCTTGGCGGTCGGCGCCCATGAAAATGAGCGCGCCGTCCAGGAAGTCGGTGTTGGGGGACAAGCAATTCGTGATGGGGGAGAACTTTCCGTGATCGATCATATTCTTAGATTTATGACTCTTGGGACCGTTATCATTGGATGCATCGCCATCTTGACGGCGCTGTACACCAACAATCGGCGTCTGGGAGCTGATATCTTCCTTAAATATTCAGACCGAATTTCCGACCTGCGGCGTCGCCTGCCAATGACTGCCCTTGTGGAAGGGGTTGTTTACAGCAATACGGCAATGGCTCCTGAAGAACGCCGCGTGATGCACGAGATCATCTACTCGATCTTTGAGCTGTTCGAGTTGAGAGTGCACGGCTTCCTTCCGCCGGCAATCTGGAAGATTAGAGAGTCCGACGTGGAGGCGCTGCTCATCCTGCCAGCCTTCCGACAGGAACTGGAGGCCTTGCAAGGTACGTTTGCAAGACATCCACGCTTCGTGGCATGGATCGAGCGAGTCATGCGCAGCAAGGAAGCGGTTCGAACGCGAAGCTGACCGGCGCGTGCACCCATTGCCGCGCGGCCGAGGCGGCCTCATCTCGAATCGGTCGGAAAATCTCTGTTAGCGGGCGCATACTTACTTTCCGGAGAGATCTATATGAGCTTCCCACACTGCGCTTGCCAAGACTTGAGATGAATTGGTCGCGCATTCCTTCAGGACCGCGGCGATCACCTCCCTCTCATTGGATGTGGCCTGAACTTGCTCACTTGCCGCAGCGACATAATTGAGTCCGGACCAGAATCCAAAGATCCAGACAGTCCCTTCCGCCCGAGAAGCAGCTGTTGAGCGCCAATGAGCGCAAGTCAGCGCGCCGACGCCATTCAACTGAACTGCAACTTTGGCTTCTTCGGCATCAGCATGCGAAGACAACAAGCTCAGTGCCAGAACGCAGAACCCAATCCGTCGCAACATCGGACATCCCCGTAAGTTTGGTACTGCGCGATCTTGGTTGTGTGGCGCAGTTCCAGATCGATGGCTGATTACCCCCACCTGGACGATCTCGTTCGTCACCTAAAGTCGACCTCGGGGAACTGCAAGCCTTTCCACGCGTGACGATTCGAAATCCCCTTGCGCGATGTTGATCTCGGCATCGTTCGGCTATCGGCTCGTTCAGACCGACAACAATCCCATCCGACTTGCCATGTTGAGAGCTGGCTCGGATTGTGACGTGCGGCCACACGAACCGATCGATGTCCTCTCGGCGATCTGCGCGCGACACGCCGTAATAGGCGCTGAGTATTGATCGGCCGCGCATCGGCCTTTGGTTTGGCCGGAGTGCTCACAACCGCTTGATGACTCGTTTCATCGGGAAGCTCGATGGAGGGGCGGACTGGCTCTGCCTCGACCGTCGGCGGCCGGACGGCCGGCTGATCGACGTCCAGACAACCTTGTCTGGCCATTTTCGCGTGGATCTAACTCGAATGATCGGTCCATCAGAGAAATTCGTCTGATCAGGAGACCTCGCCGGATTTTCCGGCAACAGCCAGCCAACCATCAGGAGGAGGACGGTAAGCCCCCCTCCAACAACGACGAAATACGCCGCTAGTGGCAAAGTTGACGGCTCCTGTGGCTTAAGCAGTTTTCGCCTGCCCATGGAAGCGACGCTTGATCACCATTCAACAATCGGCTCACCTATCCAGTTGTCTCTTGATCGGGGTTGTTGTCGCGCGACGCGCGAAGATCAACCTGCAATCATCGCTGAGATCCGGCATTCTTTGTCTGAGACAGCCTTCAACCTTGATGGGGTCGGGGATGTAGGCGCTACAGAGCCGAAATGCATCGGGTGTGCATGCAGCTCGCTGCGTCGGCGTTCCGAGATCTTCTTGAGCGAGAGCAACCGCGTTGAGGCTCAGAGCGGCGACCAGGACGGCCACCATGAGACGGTGGTTCGGCATATTCTCATCTTTCCTTGGCGCACGCATTCCTTCCCAAGGACAGGTAGACTCGCGCGATAGGCGCAGCCTCGCTGCATCCTCGTTCGGGGCGATCCGTTGCCTTTTGCTACCTCAGGAGGATGGACGCGAAAGTTTGGATCTACAAAGATGGCATCGGGATGCTGCAACGTCTTTCCCCTGCCTGCGGTCATTTTTACCGTTCTTGCTTGACCGCAGACTCTTGTAGCCATGATGATTGCGTCGCGCCGGATCGGCGCCATTGCCGCGCCGGTCACGCCGTTGACGTGGACAAGCGAGGCGCCGCTCAGCGGGGCCATGCAGCACGCCCTCAAGGTCTTGTTGCAGCGTCGAAACTTGCAGCGCCCGACATTCGCCGGAGACAAGGTCCGAGAAACGCCAACTAGCGACAGCTACTTCAAGAGTCGGTGCCCGCTGCACCATGACTGCCCTCTTTTCAGCGCCGCTGATGGCTGAAAGACGAGACACCCCTGCCAGTTGTGCTGGCAGGAACGTCTCCCATGGACCGTCGGGCCGGAACAGACCCGTTTCTTGACGCGCGCCTGTTCAGAACATTCCGTTCGGGTTGGCCCGGGGGATGTTCGGCGCGATCATTGGTGCCGAGTTTGTCGCGTCGCCAACAAACTGCAAGGTGTCCCAGTGTTCGACGGCCTTGCCGTCGGCGTCCATCCTGTAGATATCGACGCCGGCGATTCCCGTATCATTCGGATCGTCATTGAAGAGATTCAGGAAATTCACGTGCGCCCAAACGTAGTCGCCGACGGCGATGATGCGGTGGACCACGACGCGAGCCCGGGCGCGTTCTCCGGTGATCTGGGCGAAGAACTTCCCCAGCGCGACCGAACCATCTGCGATCAGCGGGTTGTGCTGGATGTAGGCGGGGCTCACGTATTTGGCCGTACCCTCTTCCGATTTCTTCGTATTGATCATCAGATCGTAGAGCGCAAGAACGTTGTTCTTGTTGCGAACGGCGCGGCTATCGTTGGTGTCAATGATCTCGATCATGGTTAGCTCCTGTTGTCAGATGGGTGATTGTGGGTGGACTCAACTCAGGCCGACGAGCTGAAGGCGCAGCGCATCCTGCTCGGCGTCTGATTTCTCTCGAGCGACCCGGAGCATCTCTCCGGCGTCCACTCCCACCGGCGCACGGCTCGGTGCGGGGAGTTGCTCGGCCAGTTCGATCACTCGCCGTGCAGCAGCGGCCGAATCGAGGCCGCTGTTCTGCATGACG
This sequence comes from Bradyrhizobium sp. Pha-3, assembly GCF_042258615.1. Taxonomy (GTDB): domain Bacteria; phylum Pseudomonadota; class Alphaproteobacteria; order Rhizobiales; family Xanthobacteraceae; genus Bradyrhizobium. Next base: position 7,151,733 of record NZ_CP170152.1, read on the forward strand.
TTGAGAGCGGCCGCGAACGATCCGAAGGTTTTTCCATAGAGCTCGCGTTGTTCGGGCGTCATTCCGTCAGCCACCCGCTTGAGGGCTGCGGCTGTTTTCGCCGGGCCGCCGGTCTTCATGTTGCCCGCCGCCGCGATCACGACGTCAATTCCGAACTGCTTCAGTTCAGCGCGGTAGACCGTCGCGAAGACTTCCATCGCGGCCTTCGATGCGCCCGATGGTCCATTGAACGGCAGCGGCACGCTGGCGGTCCACGTGCTGACCTGAACGATGCGGCCACGCGCCTTCCTCAGCGCGGGCAGAAAAGCATTCATGACCGAGAGGGCACCAAATACGTTGACGTCGAATTCACGCCGGATAGCGTCCAGCGGAAGAACCTCGATCGGTCCCGGGGTCAGGATGCCGGCGTTGTTGATCAGGATATCGAGGCCGGAATCGCCGAGGGCGTCGGACACGCCGGCCGCCCAGGCTTTCACCGGCTCTTCCTTGGTCATGTCACAGACCGTCAGGCTGACACGTCCACCGGAAGCGTCCTTCAGGTCCTGGACTTCCATCGCCGACATGGCCGTTCCGAAAACGACATAGCCTTTGGCTGCGAGCCCCAGCGCGATATCGCGGCCGAGTCCTGCGCCGGCGCCGGTGACGACCGCTGAGCGGCCGGAATGTTGATTTCTCGATGACATAGCGATCTCCCTTGGCTTGAACTGACAACCAAGCTATCGTTGCTAAATTCGATCATATAGCCCTGTAGATTGGCTATCTGTGTCGCAAAAACTGGAACGCTGATCATGGATTTCGAAGATCTGCGGACTTTTGTCGATGTGGCTGATGCTGGCGGGGTGTCGGCGGCTGCCCGACGGCTTGGCGTCTCCAAGTCGATTGTCAGTCGACGGTTGTTCCGGCTGGAAGCCGAGCTCGGCGTTCAGCTGCTCGCGCGAACAACACGCGGTGCCGCGCTGACGGAGGCCGGGGTCACATTTCGCGAGCACGCCGCTCGCGTCCGCGCCGAAATCGACGCCGCCCTCGAAACGATCTTGCCTGCCGGCGAACTGCGCGGCCGCCTCCGTATTGCCGCACCGCTATCCTTGGGGCCCACGCATTTGGCGCCGATCTTTGCGGACATGGCGCTGCGCCACCCGCTGCTCCACGTCCAGGCGAGCTACAGCGATCGCTTCGTGGATATTATTGGGGAGGGTTTCGATTGTGCGATAAGGATCGGCTACCTCAACGACTCGAACTTGATCGCGCGTCGTGTCGGAGCGCTCACTGGGACGCTGGTGGCAAGTCCGGATTATATCAGGGCGCACAGAGCTCCCGAGACGCCGGACGATCTTCTCAGCCACCAGGCGCTCATGCAGGGAACGGAAGCCTGGCAGTTTATGGATGGCGACAAGATCATTTCCATTCATCCGCAGGGGCGGTTCAAGGCAGACAACGGTACTGCACTCGTCGTTGCCGCGGTGGCGGGGCTCGGCATCGCCTGGCTTCCGGATCATCTGACCAAAAGCTATCTGGATTCCGGCGCGCTTGTTGACGCTATGCCGCGCTACCCTGTTCCGACGGCCGGCATCTTCGTCGTTCGACCTCCCGGACAGCACCCCACAAGGAAGGTCCGCGTTCTCACCGAATTGCTGATTGAACGTTTCGGGTAGTTGGCGGCTGACCAACCAACAACAATGCCCCTCAGGAGTATCCTCGCCTGAAACGGAAAACCAAACAGGCGCAGTACTGGAACAGGTTGATATCTAGCTGGTTGGAGGGCCGATCATCTGAGATGATGGTGAAGCGACGTCGGGATCTGATGCAACGGTGCCAGAAGGATTTACCCTGCGCGGGCTCGTGGCTGAGCTCGCTGAGCGAGGCACTGTTTGCGTATCGCTCCCGCCGAAAGGCGAGGCGCGCGACCGGTGGCTGACACGTGAAGAAGCGGCGGCTCTGATTTGGCAGTGCTGGCGCTACCGCGGGAAGCAGACGATCCACGCTGGGGGCTCAAAGGGTGAACCGGTGCGGACCGACCGCCGACCATTGCGGCACATTGCCAGATTTATCCTGATCGGCCTCTACACCGGCACGCGGGTGGGTGCGATTGCGGCGACACCGCCATACCCCCAGGTTGGTCGCTCGTATGTCGATCTTGAACGTGGTATCTTCTATCGCAGGTCGATCGGGAAGCGAGCCACCAGAAGCGGCGGACGCCAGCTCCACTGCCGCCTCGGCTACTTGCTCACATGCGTCGTTGGAAGGACCGGAAGCTGATCAGCGCTTGTTTCGTCGAGGTCAACGGCAAGCCGGTCGGTTCCGTCAAAAAAGGCTTCAAATCTGCCGTGGATCTGGCCAAGCTGCCCGGGAAGGTCACGCCGCATACCCTCCGGCATACGGCTGCAACCTGGCTCATGCAGCGCGGCGTGCCGACTTGGGAAGCCGCAGGGTTCCTCGGCATGTCCCCGGAAGTGTTACAATATACCTATGGCCACCACCATCCTGACTATCTCCAGAGGGCGGCGGTCGCGATTGGCCAAAAGGGCCGGTACGTTTCGGCGGTTGAATCGGTGGTTGACTCGGGAACAACCACCAACGAGAAAAAGTCTAAGGAAATCTGGTCGGAGTGGCAGGATTCGAACCTGCGACCCCTGCGTCCCGAACGCAGTGAACATTTTCTAAGTTGTTGATTTTTCTTGTTATGGCAGCCTCTTCCGTCCCGTTTTGTTCACGGTCGTTTCACCCAATTCATTGCGATTTCGTTGCGGCGTTTCGCAAAGTGAACGGAGCTCGTCGACATTGAGACCTCGGAAGCCGGGCAAGTGCCTTGCTGGGTTCGGAGTGACCTCACCTACCGGTGGCAGAAGCAGGTCCACAGCGCCTTTCCAAACGCGCACCAAGCTCGGCCCGAACGTTGGTGTTTTCGCAACAAACTCGGCACTTCCGAACTCGCCGAGGCGGGACGGGCTAGACTCAGAATGGTGGAATCAAAATCAGCGAGGATTTCGAACAATATCAAGGTCTATCCTGAATTACAGACCAGTTCGGCTCTAATCCGATCAATAGGTTACAGGGTAATTCAGAACATCTTGGCACAGAAAGTGCGACCGCATCTGACGACAAGTGCTCCAATTACCGGCGCCATGATCCGCGGTTGAGGTTCCCAAGCTCCAGGAAGCTCGCCAGCGGGGTGAACTCCCGCGCGCCACACGCCCACCGAAAGTATCCCTCCGCTTGTCGAGCAACGTGGGCATGGCGGCTTCGACTTCCCCCTTCTTCACAGACACCTCCGAAGGTCTGGCGGCTTCTTATTCCAAGCGGGCGAGCGACTCACGTCCTTCATGTTCGGCATGTTCTCCGGCGGCTCAGGATATGAGAACTCCTCGCCTCGGAGCCACCGCCCTTCAAAACGAGCCCAGACCATCATAGCGTCGAGCTGCTGCCCGAACTCATAGACGCACCATAGGCCGCCCCGCTCGATCTTTTCGCCCGCCGAATCGAAAGGGATACCGTTGAGCTTGCACAGCTCATTGATGAGATGCCAGTGGGCGCAAATATACCCGTCCGCGAACGCCACATGATACGGCCTCGCCGGATTCCATCGGTAACTGCCCGGCCCTCGGGAATAGAACCCCCTCCGCTGCACCATGAACTCAGGAATACGCGAAATCGCTTTGCCGATCTTCCTAGCCTCCTCCGAGGTGAGCTTGAAGTGGGCCGAACGACCACTTTTGTAGATCGTCCCGGCAGTGGACTGTCGCGACCACGATCCCATTTGCGTCCTTCACCACGAACGAATCCTGGTGCGGCCGATCAATCGTCCACGGCGGCGGAAAGCGACGGTTCTCTGGCATATAGAAAAAAACCAGAACGTACGCTTTTGAGTCAATAGCCCTTGAAACGGGGAACCCGCATCTCCACGTAGCTCTTTCCGCTGGCGATGACCTGGCGACACCGGATATTCGGATCGCAATGGTTCGGATGTTCGCGTTCGGACAACTGATGCGTGACGTAACGTTGCGTATCAGGTGCTTCTCGGTTGACGACTCCAAGTTATTGGGTCGCGGGTAGCTGGCGGGGAACTATGGAGATGCCATATGCGCAGATTTTTTGCACGTATGGCGACCCTTACCCGCAAGATCGCGGAATGGTTGATACCGGTCCTGACCGTCGTCAATCTTCTGATTGAAATTGTGGGTAAGGTCGCCAACTGCCATGATCGCCAATTACGAGTTCAAATATCGCTCGCGCGGTAAATGGTTTTTCGTCCCGAATGACAAGTGCGAACGACGTGGCCGGCGGATGCTCGCCTACTTCAAGCGCCGCGTCGTATTTCCCGACTACATGTATCACTTCAAAAAGGGTGGCCATGTCGCTGCCCTGCATGCACACCTGAACAACACCCTCTTCTTCAAAATCGACATCCAAAATTTCTACTACTCGATCGCGCGGATGCGCGTGACCAGAGCACTGCGTCAGTGGGGCTACCCCGGCGCCAACACGTTCGCCATGTGGTCGTGCGTCCGCAATCCGCTTCCAGGACCGCCGCATGCACTCCCCATCGGCTTCGTTCAATCCCCATTGCTCGCAAGCCTCGCGCTCATTAAGTCCGAGGTCGCCGACGCAATCGACCGGGCGATAGCGAAAGGCGTGTGTATCTCGGTCTATCTCGATGACTTCATCGGCTCGCACAACGATCTTGCGGTGCTGACGGCTGCCTATGAGGACATCCGCGACACCTGCGTGGCGGCCGGGTTCATTCCCAACCCCGGCAAACTGGTCCCACCGCAGGCTGCCATAACAGCGTTTAACTGCGATCTCACCAACGGTACAGCGGAAGTAACTGCGGCGCGCGTCGCCAAGTATTTTGGTCGAACAGACCGGACGACCCTCTCAGACTCGGGATTTGATGAGTACCGGGATCTCGTGCGGTCGCAGAACGTCTAATGGGCATCGCGACCGGGCCGCAAATTGGTGGCGCCCCGATGATCTCCTTACGGTTCATCGATTGGAGCGACATACATGATTGTCCCGTCCTCTTGGATACCGTGCCGCTGGAATTGCCAAGCGGCGAAGAAATCGAGGCAGGTGTTCCAATAGAGCGAGCGCGGGTCCGCGGTCACAGCGTCAGGAAACATGTCACTGCGTCGCTGCACCAAGCTCAACTTGCAACATCTGGCAGAAACTTCAGGATGCTTGAAGTCAATCTGGTGCATTGAGTGGGCGAAGATATTTCGGACCTTGTTGATGATCCGTAGGTCGTCGCGGGACATCTTTTTCGAGAAACCGGGCGGCGTACGCGATGGTGAATTTCGAAGATGCCGTAGACAGAAAGCCGTTCTGCGCCCCGTCGAATATCCGCGCGTCCTCGTCCTTATCAATCCTAAAACGCTCCCGGATGACCATTTCGAGAGCGTAGTCCACGTAAGCCGCTGCAGTGATAGCCAACATATGGTCCGGTGCAGTCCTGAGGGCTTGCAGAACATCGATTTGCTGGTCCTCAGTCGGTCGATCCTTCAGCGGGTCAGAACGTTTTGCCGGCAAACGGAGGCCCCTAGAAGGGAATATCGTCGTCCATATCTATATTTCTGCCGTTTGTCCTCCTGGGCTGCGGGAGCTTCCGCTTCGGCGGTTCGATCTTTTTTTGGGGTGGCGGCAGCTTTGCGTTCTCGGCGTCATAGCGGGCTCCGAAAATAGCGGCGATGAGACGCGCCCATTTCCACGTCGGCTCCAACTCTTCGGTTTCGTCTGCAGTCGTCTTGGCGAGCCCCATTATGAAATCGTTGAACCGCTGCATTGAAGTTCGGTCGCGATCGACCTCAGCCAGAAACGCATTCAGCTTATTCAACAAGGCTTCTTTCTTGCCGATCTCTAAAGCAGACCCGTCCACGATCTCCTTGACCAGGTCAGGAACTGAGGTCAATGGCGCTGCAGCCCATGCCTCCAGCCAAATTTGATGAGACAGATTGTACCGCAAATAAAAGTAACGATCTGTGCAATGGCCGGCAGCCTCGTTGGCCACTTGAATGATTCGAACGTCTTGCCCGGCGCAGACAGCGATTCGAGCGCTCCAGTGAGCGCCATGAGATGCCACACGCCAAAGAAAATACTCGCAATGTAAAGCCCCCAACTGATCCGAAGCCATAGAGGTTCGTCTGTCTTGAGGTCTTTAACGAAAGTCACCGACAGGCCGATGAGCGCTGAGGAGATCGTGATCAGCTGAGTCGAAACCTCTTTGGCAAATTGGAAGGCGAGTTCCACGTATGCCATAACCGTCACGCCTTAACAGAATGGATAAAGTGGGCAGATGAAGTCGCGCACGTTCGAGACGACGGTGCGAGTGATCCTCCGGCCTTCCGCTGCTGCGACAATAAGAACGTCCGTGAGATTATCATAGTTTCGGATAATGATTCCGCGTCTGACCTCAATTGGGAGTACGCGGAAGTCCCTCTCCTTGCCTATCTGACCGGGGCGCTGTTTCTCGAAGGCGGCAAGTGCCGCTTGGTTAGCGAATCTTTCAATCTCGGGATCCGCGTCGCGGTCAATTTTTACGCCGACGGACTCAGTTCGACGGTGAATACGTCGCAACAAGAAGTTTTCAAATGGTTTCTGATCTTGCAGGTCATCCTGAGATGGCGGTGGATCGGCAGGTGCGAGTTGGGTCAGGATCCGATAGGCCGGCGGTGCACTAATATTCGTTGAAGCTGGCACCGCGATGGCGGGCTTTGCGCTCGATGTGGTCAACACCGCGGAAACTGCTGCGCCCGCGCAAACAGAACGCCGAGTAATGCTCATCACGCAGCCCCCCCATGCTTTACATTTCATAGCAGATTTCAAGAGACGACCTCAAGGTGAAATTGAGGCGTATTGCAACGCAGCGAGACAGAGACGTTATGCATCGCGGCCATCGAGAGGCTTTGGGCATCAAGCCCGAGACACAGCGACGCTAGTTACTTGACGCGCGGTTGATCCGTCCACTCACGGACATTACCCGAAAAGCAAAACCCGCTGTCAAATGTTACGCCGCGCGACGAAGGATCTTCGGACCATCACTGTCGGATCGGATTCCGACCTCGATCTCTAATTTTTCGATGCCATCCAAAACACTCAGTAACACCGGGTCGCGCTTATTATATAAAGTTCGAATGCCCTCCCTAGGTGCCCGCGCCAATATCGATTGTAGGCGGCCGCGCATCGAGTACCCCCATCGAGGGCCCATTCGAGAGGACGCGATCACTTGCGATCGGCAACACCGCCTGCGCGCAATGAACTCCTGCGCGGCGTGCTCTCCCAACTCGACGCGTGTCATGCGGTCATCCTGGCCTTCATGGCCTGCGGCTCTTTGGGCATATGAAAAACAGCACGCGACCCGACGCGATCCGCAGCTCGGGCATTTGAGCCCTTGACGCGAGATCGGATAGTGGAAGGCCGCGCCGCGTCCAGATGAGCATCTTGAGATCGAGGTCGGGTAGATGCAGAAGCGGATCGAACGCCGAACGCACACGCGCGGTAATGCGCAAGCCGAGCCGCCAAGCATCACCGATCGTTTCCATGGCGGTACTGGCCGAAATAGGCCACTCGCCAGATCAAAACCGGCCACTCGCACCGAGGCGAGGTTAGGCCATGAGTGATCGTTGTTCACTCCGGGGTAACTATGCCGACAGCAATCCGGCCGCCGTAAGGGAACCGTTTGAGGTTGTATCGGAACATCCGCTCCCGTGTGAGGACGGGGGTTCTGACGTGACTAAATCAGGTCTAAGAAATCGGCTTTATTTTGGAGACAACCTAGACTGGTTGCAGCGGATCGAATCCAACACCGTTGATCTGGTGTATCTGGACCCGCCATTCAATTCTAATGCCACCTACAACATATTATTCCGCTCCCCGGTTGCAGAGGACGCGTCGTCCCAAATAGCAGCGTTCGATGATACGTGGACTTGGGAAAATGGCGCTGAGCGGGCCCTAGATCACGTTCGGACGCTGAGCCTCGATACGTTCGTACTTTTAGATGCCCTTCGCCGCACCTTTTTGAAGGAAGGCGACGTAATGGCTTATCTCGCCATGATGGCCCCGAGGCTGCTTGAAATGCGCCGGGTCATGAAGCCCACTGCCACGCTCTATCTGCACTGCGACCCCAGCAACAGCCACTACCTAAAAATGCTTCTGGATTGCGTGTTTGAGGGACAAGGCTATGTCAATGAGATCAGTTGGAAGCGGACGACGGCCAAATCAGATTATGCGCAGGGAGCGACACATTATCCCCGAGTGCGCGACGTGCTGTTGGTTTATCGGAAGGATACGACCGCAGCGGCGACCTTCACTCAGCAATTTGCTGCATATGACGAGGCCTATATTGCTAAGAAATATGGCCTGAAAGACCCTGACGGCAGAGCGTACCAGCTCGATAACATCACCGGCCCGGGCGGCGCAGCAAAGGGCAATCCCTCATACGAGGTAATGGGGGTGACGCGGTACTGGCGCTACTCGTACAAGAAAATGAACGATCTGATATCGAAAGGGCTCATTGTTCAGCCCAGACCCGGCGCAGTTCCTCGGTTCAAACGGTACCTGGACACGATGCCGGGCGTGACAGTGAGCGATGATTGGGGCGATATCAGCGCCATAAACTCGCAAGCTAAAGAGCGCCTTCATTACCCGACGCAAAAGCCGCTGCAACTTCTCGAAAGAATAATAGCGACATCAAGTAAAGAGGGTGATCTGATCCTCGATCCATTTTGCGGATGCGGCACAGCAATTCATGCAGCCGAGAAGATGGGCCGCAGGTGGATCGGGATTGATGTTACGTATCTCGCTATTCAAGTCATACAGGACCGTTTCCAGACTTGGCTTCCGCACGCGGTATATGAAGTTGACGGAATACCTCGGGATGAACTCTCAGGTAGAAAATTGGCCGCCCTCGATCCATATCAATTTCAGCTTTGGGCTGTAGGCAGGGTTGGTGGACAGCCGCGTGGAAAGGGCGCTGATCGCGGTATCGATGGAGAAATCATCTTTATGCGTGGTGCCAAGGACTACGGCAGAGCAATTGTCTCGGTTAAAGCTGGGAAGAATGTCAATCCAGATATGGTCAGGGCACTGAAGGGCACAGTTGAGCGCGAAGGCGCGCATATGGGCGTCTTTGTTTGTCTCGATCAGCCGTCGAAGGACATACGGACCGAGGCCGCGACCGGTCGCAATATAGAGCTGCCGGGCGGCATCCGCCCTCGCATTCAAATCGTGACGCTGGACGACCTTCTTGCCGGCCCAAATTTGGGAATCATAACTAATCTGAACACAGTACAACTCGCAGTTGCCGCGAAAGCGAAAGATCGCAAAAAGCCTAAGCGCGCGCCGACACCTGCGGAGGTTAGGGAGTCGCCCCCTTTCAAGTATCCAATTCGGGGAGGGAAATCGAAAGTCCAAGAATCCCTCCCGATGGACGAACCTCTTTTAGTGGCCCCGCAACCGCGATCTAAACGCAAGCGCCGCCGCAAATCGGCTTAGTTTTTGCCGCCATGAATTACTACGAACTTCCGGCGCCGATCCCGAGGCGTTTCAGTGGGTCGCGCCGGGCCACAGAAAGCACGGCGTCCACAAGCTGCGCAATGGTCCAAGCCTTGCCGCGACGCCAGCACCTTCGCTGGCGTCGTGCGAAGAGCCTCGTGGACCCGGCAGAGATTAAGAGATTATAGTGCGCAACGTACAGTGCGACCGCTGCAATGTGGTTGTCCAGCTTCATTGCGAAGCCGGTGGTGAGCCGGGTGAAGCGGCGCGACGACATGCGCGGCGATGGATCTCTGGCGTTCCACGTAGCTCGTCGAGACGTACTGTTCCGGATCGCCCGTTACTACCTAGTACTACCTGAGGCGTGGGGAATTTTTTGGTTCACGGACTGGCGAGAGATGTGCTCGACTATGTGGCCACACCCGACGAGATTTCCGCCCTTGTCAGTGCGACGCAATGGGAACCTGCGTCGATCGTCAGCGTGGTCTTTTCGGCCAAGGAAGCCATCTTTAAGTGTCTCTTCCCGGAGGTGGGACGCTACTTTGACTTTCATGACGCGACGATCGACTCGCTCGATACGGATCAAGGCCGGTTCTCGGCGCGGTTGCTCGTTTCGGTGACGCCCCGGCTGGTCGCCGGTACCAGGCTGGACGGACGTTTCGAGTGCAGCGGAGACTGGGTCCACACAGCGATGATGCTTGAGCCGTAGTTCGGCGTCATCTGCAACGCGGCTTCCGAAACCTCACCGACGCAATTCGGGGACCCGACGCGTCGACGGAGACATTGCATGACAGGCACGTTCGCGGGACAGCAACCCCGAGGATGCGGAGGCCTACATCTCTCGCCTTGAGGGCGTCCGCAGGTTGGTCGCACAAGTCATCGATGGTGTCGAGTTGCGTTATCGCAAGGGAATCTTCGCTCCCAGGTTTGCTTACGACAAGGTCATCCGGGATTGTCGCAATCTTCTCAGCGGCGTGCCTTTTCATGCGTCAGGAAAGGACTCGACGTGGCTTGCGGACTTCCGCGCGAAGGTCGAGGCGCTCCCCATATCCTACACCAGGAAGCCCAAGCTTATCGAAGCAGCCGTCCAAGCGATGATCAGGTTCGTCCAGCCGGCCTACGTTGACCTGATTGCGGCGGCTGCCCGGCTCGAATCGTTGGCGAGCACGGACGATGGCGCCTGGAAGCTCCCCGACGGCGTTGAGTTCTACGCCCAGGAGCTCAGGCACGTAACCACGACGGAGCTTTCGGCGACACAAATCCACGAGTACGGGTTGGAGGAGGTCGCCAGGATCCACGGAGAGATGGAAGCGATAAAGACATCGCTTGGTGCTTTGGCGGCGACCTCGCCGCCTTTTTCGAGGACATTAAGACAAACCGCGAGTTTGAATATCCCGACAGCGAGGAGGGAAGGAGCACGTACCTCCGCGAAGCCACTCGCGTCGTGGATCAGATGTAGGGCAAGCTCGGTAGTTATTTTGGGAGGATTCCCAGGGCTCCTCTGGTTGTCAGGCGCGTCGAGGTCTTTCGTGAGGAATCTACCGGTCTGGCCTTCTATCAGGCGCCGACGATGGATGGCAGCCGGCCCGGCGTCTACTATGTGAACCTGTCCAGCATGGAGATCCTGAAGACTTTCCAGCTCGAAACTCTTGCCTATCACGAGGGCGTGCCGGGTCATCACATGCAGTTGGCGATCGCGAGCGAACTGATCGGAGTTCCCACGTTCCAGAAGTTCGGCTCGTACGCCGCCTATGCCGAAGGATGGGCGCTATATGCAGAGTCGCTTGCCAAGGACATGGGTGCGTATGGCGATCCGATGTCCGATTTCGGTCGGCTGGCAGCGGAGCTATGGCGCGCCGCGGCTTGTGGTGGATACCGGCATCCACGCTTGTCGCTGGACGCGCCAAAAGGCGATCGACTACCTGTACAAAGTCACTCCCCATCCCTTGTCCCAGACCATCGGTGAAGTGGAACGCTACATCGCCATCCCGGGCCAGGCTGCGGCGTACAAGGTTGGCATGCAGCAAATGCTCGCGCTGAGGAGCAAGGCAAGCTCTGCGCTAGGCAGAGCGTTTGACCTGCGTGAGTTCCACGACGTCGTTCTCGGAAGCGGTGCACTTCCCTTCAGAATCCTCAACGAACTCGTCGATCGCTGGATCGCTGGCAAACGCCCTGCCGCCGCTCGCCGTAGCTAATATGCGACATGTACTGGAGAGCAGCCGGCATACAGTGGTGCATTTCGCACCCATGACACTGCTGACCATTTCGAACCGGCACCAAGCACGGCTATCGCTTTTGCATCCCAGGTCAGAGCCAAATTCGGCGCCCCGATGGAAGCACGGGTAGCCGACAGGATCGAAAGGCATATCTATGCGTTAACTCATCGAGCCCAAATGGGAGGTCAACCAATGATTAACGACCGAAACCGCCGGGCGCCGACAGCTGCAGAACGCGAAGCCCATAAGATATTTAAAGCGGTCAGGACGAAGGAAACTATGACCGAATACGCGAAAGCGCAAAAGGCACTCCACGACAATCGAGAGCGCCTAAAGGCGGAACGGCTGGCGCGGGAGGCTGAAGCCGCCAATCGTACAAAAGCAGGTTAAGGCGTCCATCTGGATGACCGCGGAGGACCACGCTTGGACCTCTGCCTGGTGGAGGGTGAAATGGCCCTGCACTTTCGCCGCGTGGATACTGCTGAGGATCTGGAAATTTGGATCGCAAGCAGCGACGACTATTCATTCGTTATCAGCAGCGAGAGCCGAAGTGGACCTGGCCTACATGGAGAGCCCGGTTTTGTTGCGTCATATCGCCCAGACTTTCTGAATATGCCCGCGGCTCAAGTGTCCGGATCACCCTTCAGCACGTTCGCTGAAGCCGAGCAGGCCTGCAATGCGTTCCTGGGTCGCCTCATTATCGAGGGATGACTACCGGAGCCTCCCGATCACTGAAAGGATCGGCGTCGATCGGAATTTCAGCGCCAATAGGTTTGCGGGGCCAGAAAGCGAAGTGTGGCAGGATCACTGGCTTGTAGCCGGCCACCGTCGGCGCATAGTCCCCAGATGATCGAGCAGCGACCAGCTTTCATGGCTTGCAAGAATCCCGGCACCGGCTGGAGGATCGATATTCTATGGCCCGATGGCGAAACAGAAGTCATCAAGGGTTTTGTTACGGAGCACGACGCGACCAAGTGGATTTCTGAGCACTCGACGACGTGGCAAGAAAATCCGGACCAACCGCACTAGACGATTGACCCGCCATTGGTGATCGCCACCCATAGGCGACCGATTCCTAGCGACTTCTCTCCGCATGCGATCGGCGCCATCATCTGGCCATGAACCAGCGTCGATCCACGAAATGGTCCGGCCGCTACCCGCCGGGCAGGTCCGGCTGATTGGCTCGCGGACGGCCACGCTACCTGCAATATCCAATGCCACGGCGGTTGCGATCGGTTGGTCGATTTCAGGCCGGCCGGACGCCCTACCCCAAGATCAACCATGGTCGCGCATCGGCTGGCGCTTGGCGTGCACGGTTTGTGGCGCCGCAGGCGCTGTGAACATAGTTCCGAATTGGCATGACAGGGTCGGTCACGCGGTGCCATTCAGCGTGGGATGGAAGTCGTGATTCCCCGCCGATGAAATTCACCGCAGATCGTCCCTACGCCAGTCCCGAGAAAGCCGCGCGCAGGCTCATGGAGCACGCCCGGGCGTTCGAGCCGGTCCAGAACTGCCGTATCTACATCGAGAAACTGAACGGTCCTTTTCTATATCAGGACAAGGGCACGCCGGCCGAATATGGCGCCGGCCTCAAGTACGCCATCGATCAGGACTGGCTAGAGATCCACGAGAGCGGGACCTATGTGAAAATCCTGCAGGCTGGCAACGACCTGTTCGCGTAGCCGTAGGCTCGGCCGGTGTTCTCGGTAGGACTACTGAGAAGCTTATTCACTGTTCTAGGCATATAAATTTCCATAGGTCGCAATTTCGTCCTTCCCGCTTGGCGACGGTTCAATCGATGGAACCCGACGCTGCTTCCTCAGTTGATAACCATCAGAACTGCCAAGCGGTGATGAGAACGCAACGGCGCGCTTTCCGCCTAACACCATAGGGAGCAGCGCCATGCAGAGGCGTCGCCGTGTCAAGCAAACGCAGTCACTAGAAGAACGCCTAGCTGACGAGGCGCAACGCCTCCGCCTGCAGGCTGACGTGCTCGCACCTGGACCGGACCGGGAGGCCCTTTTGAAGAAGGCCAGACAGGCTGAGACCGGCGCGCATGTGAGTGAGTGGCTGCGATCCTCCGAGCTTCAGCCGCCGAGGTAACGCCCTGTGGAGGACATGAAGGCCAGCGCAAAGAAACTACGCGCCGAAGCCGACTATGCCGACCAGATTGCCAGAAGCGCTACAGACCAGAAGAAGCAGGAACTGTACGAACGCCTGGCTGCCCACTTCAGGAATCTGGCTGTCGAAATTGATAAGGCGATGGCAGATCGCTCGGAGTAAGGCCGCCTCAATTGTCGTCCGTTATCCTGCCCTTGCCGTCGCAGGTCTTACATTTGACCGGATAGATTTTGTGGCCCGCCTGAGCAGGCTGCTCAACCGGCGGGAAGCCCGTTCCATTGCAGGCCGGGCAGATATGCTCTTTGATTTTCGGCTGCATTTGAAGCCTCTCCGGCTACCCCCTCTCGGTGGCAGCCCGGGAATTGCGGCTGAGTAAGCGATACGATCATCATGGCGGCGATCAGAAACGCTGGCCCGCAGCTGACCAAAGCAGCCAGCCAAAGCTCTGCATCGGGAAAGATCTCGTAATCATCCTGCATGGACGGCTCTCCATCCGTCTGCGCGAAAGATGCGGCCCCAGCGAGGGGTCACGCTGGAGCCAAGTTTTCACTTTGGTCATCATCCGGCAACCGCCTAGGACGGCACCGGATATGCAACAGTGCCACCGAACGCCCTTCGTTCCTGCAAGAAATTGATCGCCCCACAAGCGTCCCTAATATCCGCAGAAAGTGCCTGCTCAAAAATAAACGGCCCCAGCGCCCCGGGGAGAGCACTGAGGCCGACAGTCGTCCCAGCTCCTCAACACGACCGTTATCGGTCGCTTGTACGCTGGTAAAAGCGATAGGCTGTCGTATTTGCGCGGTCGTGGTCGTGGTCGTGATGGCGTTACCCGACGCTGGCGTGGCCGTCGTCTGCGCGCTGCCTGCCGTCCACGCTTACAGTGCTCGGCGAGCGCCATAAACCTTAGTTTCGGTCCCGTGATGCCTTTAGATGCCCCACGTTTTACCTGCGTTCAATTGAGCCAGCCGTCTCAACGCTGCTAGTCTCACTGCTAATCGGAAGACCCCGATTGCAGCTGGCAAGGCTGTTCCGGCACATTGAGCGGAGTATCCTGCCGGAAGACGGCCCCTCTGGCCGCTAGGCACATGAGGGGCAAGCTCTGCGCACGGCGTCCCTCTGCGCCTCAAGATTTGGCATCACTCTTCACGTGCGTGCACGAAATGCGACGGCGAACGAGGCAAGCGCCATTCCTCACGCAACCCTCAAGGTGAACTTTTGAGCTTGTGCTGTTCCAACGCCGGCAGAAAGGGACGCCCTTGGCAACACAGAAAACTAGTGCTGAACTTGAGGATATGATCCATCAGAAGCTGTTGATTGGCGGCGTGTATGTGTCGGTTCGCCAAGACCCGATCCTCGGCTGGAGCGCCACGGTGATTACCGCGCCCAAGCATGCCAAAGCCATTCAGGAACGCGCCGAGACCGTCGCGGCCGAATTTCGCAAAAAGTTCACACTGACAACTTGACGAACATACGAGGGCTGCGCGGACTCATTGAGCACGCAGCCGTCCCTTGATCGACGCAAGCTGGACGAAAGCGCGACAGTTGCAGCGGGCTTGCCGGTGCGTCACCGCATGGTCGATCAAGCTCAATCTTAGTTGTGCCCTAACTCAGCCAGCATTCGATCTTGCGCGTCGCCAAGAACCCTGCTGCTTCAAGCGAAAGCTTTCACCGGGTCCTGCCGGGCCCGGAACGTGGCGCGGGGACCGTGCGACGCCTCGATGCCATCGTATTTGCGATTTTTCGCACGCACCTAAATTTTATGCAACTCGGTACACAAAGGTGCACCAGCGCCGAAGGACGAGAGGGAGCCTGAGACGGATTGAGAGGTTCACTTCGGGGGCGCGGGCAGTATTTTTCCCAGTATCGGCGCTCCCCAGAAACGTTCTAACCGTCACCTACGACACGGCATGTAGGTGAGGAAATATGTCCTTTGACCCGATGGCCGCTGCGGTTGATTGGCTTGATGCCTACCGCGCTGGCGATGTTGAAGCCATCCTAGACATGTGCGCCGACGATGCCGTGGTTCATTGTGAGTGCGGCAACTCGATAACCCTAACCGGCCGAGAAGCGCTTCGCGCCTATTGGGTTGATCGTCTCACGCATCATCCTGCATTTGAATTGGATGACCTTCGGCTCTCCCAAACCGAGCCGGTCATCTCGTATTTTACAAGCGACGGCGTGGTCAAAGCGGTTCTGACGTTCAACGCTGCCGGACAAATTAGGGCGCTTAGCTGCGGTCCTGCCAACTGAGGCGGCCTCTTGTTGAGCGGCCCCAGCAACCTTGGGGGCCGTGGGAGGCTGGCTGCTGGGGCCATCTACGGGCCCGGTGGGCCAGTTGGCTGTTATTGCGATGGGGATGTTAAACTTGCAGCGCAGCGTGGACTTGGGTGTCCCAGTTAGGAAGCTGGCTGACTGGAGTTAGGACACGTCATCCGAGGCCACCATATTCCCGGCTTACGCGCCGCCTCTACGATGTCAGCTTTGGATCGGATTTTTAGTTTTCTGAGCAAGCGAAGGCGCTGGGTCGCAACTTGCGCTTCGGTCCCGCCGATCTGCCGAGCGATCTCAGCATCCGACCGCCCCAGAGCCATGCGCCTGAGGAGCTGTTCTTCGCGCGGGCTCAATGGCAAGCCTGACGGCTTCATAGCGCGCTGCTCATGTCTTGGATCGTGACGCCGTCCTGCTATCGTCTTCGGATTTGCACGAGCATGGTCACGACCACTGCCGCCACAACAAAAACAACGACGATGGCGAGTGCTTCAAATGACCCCATAGCGGCGATTCTCCGTCAGGTCAGCCATCTTCCCTAACGTTAACTCATCAGAAGGACGGTCCCGTGCGGCAAATCGCATCGGAGGCCACTCTTGCGCTGGTCAGCCCGGAATTTCGCCTTTTGACCAAGAGGCGACATGGCATCGCATCAACGAAAGAGGCCGCCAACTGAGGCGGCCTCTGATTGTGCGGCCCCAGCAACCTTAGGGGGCCATGTGTGGACATCTGGGTCGCGCCACAATGGGCCGATAGATTTGATCTATCTCAAGGCCGTATCCGAAACGCGGGTCCAGCTTTACATTCGGAAGGCAGCGATACGTCCAGACAATCGGGAGTGAAGCATGTACCGGCATATTCTCATTCCGACAGATGGGTCGGAGCTTGCGGAGCATGGGGTGGCGCAGGGGTTGGCGCTGGCGAAATCCCTTGGAGCCAAAGTATCTGTAATCTTCATTGTGGAACCGCTTTCAGAAATGAGAAGAGGGTCTCCGTTCCTTGAAACACTCGCGAAATATGCTGAGCTGCGCAAGGAACAGGCCACGAGTGCGTTGGATCGCGCGGCAAATGCGGCCAAGGAGGCTGGTGTTTCCTGCAAGACAATTCAAGTGGAGAACGGGCAACCCCATCAAGCCATTATCGCAGCAGCCGAGGACAGAGGCTGCGATCTCATTGTTATGTCATCGCATGGGCGCAGCGGACTTTCCGCGCTTCTCATCGGCAGTGTGACAAACAAGGTGCTGACGCACGCGAAAACACCCGTATTGGTTTGTCAATGAATGTGCAGACCGCTCGATGGGTCAAATAAACGCGCCGGAGATAATGCCCGGTAATGGGATGTTCACGGCCCGCTGCTTGATCGCCCACAGCGGTAGGCTTCGTCCTCGTAGGGATCGTCAGCGGTCGGCGGTGGCACCAGCTTCGCACCCTCGCCGCGGAAGTGATCGAGGCCACGGCCCAGCTTGCGCCCGGCCAGCGTGTGCTGATCGTTGGCCCAGTCGGGGATCATCGGCTTGAACTCCGATGGCGGCGGCGAAGTGGCAGCCAGCACGCGACTTCGGCGACCGGCACTCGATCCGCATGCAGTTGCCAACCATCAGCCGGGCTTCGCCGATGGACTTGCTGTAGCGGTCTCTCGACTGCGCCAGTGCCGTCGCGACGAACGGGACCACGTGCGGCGCGGCCAGCGTGTCGAGGTCTTCATGGCAAATGACTTCGCCAGGTTCGCAAGTTTTGTCGATCTATCCCCGACCCAGTATTTGATCCTGATCGCGATCAAGAATTCCAGGATGGAGGAGCCGATGGGATCAACCAACTGGCGATCGGCTCCACCTGAGCGGCGCCTTCGTCACCAACGAGGTCAACAAGCTGGTTTCCGACGGCCTGCTCGAGAAGACCACGCATCCAAGCGACGGACGACGGGTGCAGCTCGCCCTCACCGATCAAGGTCTCGACCGACTGATCCGTCTCGCTTGCCTGCAGCGTCCGGTGAACGATGCGTTCTTCGGTGTTTTGACGCGCGAGGAGTTCAAACTTCTGTCTGAACTGCTGTCCCGCCTTGCCGCTCACGGAGAGGACGCCGTGAAGCTTGCCGAACCTGTTCAGGCGACACTCGAGTTTCAGCAGCGTCAGGATGCTTCCCCCGGCCAAAGCGGCAGGCATCGGGGCACCAACGAAAGGCGCGTCGGAGTTCCCGATAGGGCCACGATCGCGAAATGACGGGTTCGGACGGTCAATCTTTGAGGTCAGCGGTCGACCAGATCGTTGCAACCTCCATCGATCCAAGGTTGGCGACGATCGAGGGGTCTTCGAGGAAGACCGTCAACGATTCTTTGGGCCATCCCATTGGGTGATCGCCTGCCTGGCCGAGCGCCTGTGCGGGACGGTGGCCGGCAACAACCTTGTAGCGGCTCCGGCGACGGCGAATCTGCGGTGCTCCTTTGCCGTGGACACCTCGCCAACGACGCGAGCGACTTTGCTGCCTGCTGATTCGCGCGTTGAGCGCGCCTTCCGAGATCGACGGCATCGAGGTGGTGATCGGCGCCTCGATCGGCATCGCCCTCTCGCCGGGGGACCGGTCGGCTCGCAAGTCGTCGGGAATACTCCAGCAGGCCAGGCGTCTGTTCCACCTCGGGATGCGGATGTTCACCACCATCGGCATTGCGAAGTGACCGCGTCAGTCAGGCGGCAGGCGTCGACCGTTGCTTTTCTTGATCGAGCAGAGCGTAGATGTGGTCGGCCGCGACCGGTCGACCGATGAGGTATCCCTGCACTTCATCACATTTAGTTTGACGCAAATAGTCGAGCTGCTCGGTGGTTTCGACGCCTTCGGCGACCACACCGATCCGCAAGTCCTGCGTCAGTGTGATGATTGATTTTACGATCGCCGCGCTATCCGGTCGCCTCAACATGTCCCGTATGAAAGACTGATCGATCTTGATGCGGGTGTAAGGGAGTTTCAGCAAATAAGTCAGCGACGAATATCCCGTTCCGAAATCGTCAAGTGCCACCGTCACCCCCAATTGCAGGAGTGAGTTCAGGATCGTTGACGCCGGCGCGTACTTCGAGATCAGCATAGACTCAGTTATTTCGATTTCGAGACGATGAGGAGCAACTCTGGCTTCGGAGAGGGCCTGCACGATTGTCTGCAGGATGCTGGTGTTATGGAATTGAGCTGCCGAGAAGTTCACGGCGACCCTGAGGTCCGACGGCCAGTTTGAAAGCGTCGCGCAGGCACGTCGGACCACCCACTCGCCGATTCCGTGGATCAGTCCGGTTTCTTCGGCGATTGGGATGAACTCGGTCGGGGAAATTACTCCACGGACTGGATGCCGCCAACGCAGCAAGGCCTCGAAGCCAGTGACGCGGTTCTCGCGAATATCAAAGAACGGTTGGTAGAGGAGGAACAGCTCGTCTCTGTCGATCGCGAGTTCCAAATCCCGCTGCAGCGCCCTGCGCTCATGCGCCGATTTGCCATCGCTGATCTCAAAGAAGCAGACCGTTCCCGGCCCCGCTTGCTTGGCACGATAGAGCGCAATGTCGGCATTCCTCAGGAGCTCATGAGGCACGTCGCCATCACGCGGGGCCACTGCGATTCCGACGCTGATCGTCCCCGCGATCTCGCATTTTTCGATCGCGAATGGTTCGGCGAAGGCGCCGACGAACCGCTCGGCGACTTCCAAAGCGTCCTCCACCTTGGTCAGATTGGTCATAACAAGCGCAAATTCGTCGCCACCGATGCGCGCAACAGTATCAATTTGCCGTGCGCATCGCTGTAGTCTCGCCGCGGCTTGCACGAGAAATTCATCACCCGCGGGGTGGCCGAATTTGTCGTTCACTTCCTTGAAGCGATCAAGGTCGAGAAGAAGAACCGCGAACTCCTCGCCCGTGCAGGTGAGGCGGTTGAGAGCGCCTTCGAGGCTCTCATTGAAGGCGAAACGGTTCGGCAGTTGCGTCAGGGGATCCCGTCGGCCCCTCCTTTCGGCCTCCAATTGAGCAATCGTGCGTCTGGAAAATTCGAAAGAATGGGCGAAAACTCCGCGCAGGAGCACGAAGCCATAGGCCGCGACCAGGAGAGCAACGAGCAGATAGACGAAATCGTCGTTTCTGCCGAGGCAAATCGCCGTACCCACAAAGATCGGAGCCGTGAACGCAACTGCCGCCACCGGAATAGCGGCGAAGGCGAACGCGCCACCCGCAAGCATCCCTGAGCAGAGACATGTTATGACGAGCTGCCCGCCATTGGAGGCGTTCGCGAAGAAAGCCACCGGCACAATTGCCCAGGCGGTTCCGAGGGCCAGCGCATTGCGTACCAGCCGGTGCATGGCCTGGCGTGACACGAACTGGGGCTTGGTCATGAGCCGTGATGAACGCGCTTTCAAGCCTATCGATAGCGCGCCGCAGACGACGGTCACAGCCCAGATGAGGGCAAAGCTTCTGTCGGGCGAATGCCAAAGCGCAATTGCGAGCACGGTCGCATTGCAGACGTTGGCTAGCATGATGCCCAGCGAATAGCTCAGCACGAGGGAGAGCTGCTCCGCACGAATGTATCCTGCGACCGCTTCATCGGTGGCCGGCCCGCCGAATGCCGCCAGATCCCCGGCCAGCAGCTTCGAGAGATAGGAGTTCAGATATGCTTTCATTCTGAGACCCTGCAGGACTGGTTATAGCGTTGGCGCCGGCTGGAAAGTCGCGGCAAATCTTTGACAAAAGATAAACTCTCGATTGTACCAGCCGCTGGCGACACCTCACGGCGCGACGATTTCTCGTTGAGGCTTGGACCGGTTAAAAGTTGAAGACCCAACTCCGTTCGTTTCGTACAAACCTATTGCTTTGGTAGATCGCAAATTTGCGCTAACCTCCGGGGGACAGCCTGAGCACCAAGCGGAATGAAGCGGCGGGGCGTGAGAAACGATCGGGCTCGACGAAGGTTTGGGGCCGCGCGCATTCAGCGGTTGAGGCACTTGCTCCAGCGACTTTCTCTTTGCGTGACCCTTGCGGTTCGCTGTCCTGCCGCACGGCACCCAGCGAATAAAAAGGCGGTCTTTTGGTAGCGATGCCGACGATTTTCATCGCGTCATAATCGCACTGCGGCTCTCAGTTGCTCTCCGTCCCGATGATTGAGCCGGCTATCTCACGTCGACTCGCTCTCCTGAATATCCATTCTGCCAGCAGATTGGGAACGAAGCGCGCGCAACAGTGAGTGGCCTTCAAGTCCCATCCGCACGACACTTGGATGGCACGTGCGTTCCCATTTTCATCAGGTCGTCGATCTCTCAACCACGCAAGCAGAGTTACGGTAAGTTCGTTCAAGCGAGTAACGCGCAAGTCCAGTTTCAAGCGATTTGAGACTCGCCGGTTTAAACGGCGAGATATTCGCACGGCTCACAAAGTCCTAGTACCGCGCTAGACCACGGCCAGTAGCAGACGATTGCAAAACGGCGGAGGTTTTGCATTGTCAGCAATCGAATGTTCCGCACTTATTCGCTAGTCGAATTTCGGTAGAACCTCCCCATGGCAAAGCAATCGACAAAATCAAAGAGTGGATCAAATCCACATCTCTCATATATGTCGGCGCTTCAGGACATCGCCGATCAATCTCAGCGCGAGTTGGCTCGTCTTCTACCACACTACGGGGAGCGTGGTCGCATTGCTGAGGAGATCATAAAGAGTGTGCTTGCTCGCACATTGCCGAAGCGATTTTCTATAGGCACCGGCGTCGTCATCTCCGCACATGGTGAAGTTAGCCGACAAACCGACATCGTGGTCTATGATAATTTCTACAACTCGCCACTGCTTTCCGAGTTCGGCTCGTGCTTGTTTCCGGCAGAGATCGTCTTTGCAACGATTGAAGTTAAATCCGTGCTCACGAAGCGCGAGTTGCAGACTAGCATGGACGCGATCATGCAGACGCGAAAGGTGGGGTCCAAGAGGAAGTACATCATTCCAACGACTGTGATTGAGCCAGGCAAGCCACCTTCATTGAGAATGCTTCGCCATACCGACACGACCCCGCCAAGAAACTATATCGTTGCATTCACGCAGAAAGGTCTTGGCCCGACCTATCAGCATTTCTGCGAAAAGCTGCGGGCGCGCCTCGATGAGGATAACTCTCATGTTCACGGTGTCTGCGTGCTGAAGGAAAATTGGTTCGCAGGGCGACGGGCGTACAGAACCCCGGCTGAATTATTTGGCGCTGATACAAATGGCCTACTAACTTTGTACAGCCACATCCTCAAGGCTCAGCAGAACTACGCCGTTCACGCAATGGACTTGGACGCCTACTTACCAAGCGAGCCATCGGCGTAGTGACCTCTCGGCAGGCAGCCATTGCCCGCGGTGCTTGGGAAGCCCACCCCAGGGCGCAAGGCCACCTGACGGCAAGCGACCAATCGTCCGCAGACCAATTCAGATTTTATAGCGATCCGCGCCGTCGAGATTATCGCGGGCGGCATGGGGGAGACATCGGCGCGGATTATCTTGAATACGCCCACAAGAAAATCCGTGATTTCTGGCATCTGAACCTGGCGCGTAACCTAGTTATCAAGGGGAATGATTTCCCCTACAAATCAGCTAAAGCCTTGATCTAGCTGCAACGCTCCAAGTGTTCCTAGTGATTTGGGCCTGTGTGAAGTGGGGAGCACGCTCGTTTCCCTTGACCCGACTCAGAAAGACAAGCACACAAGCCCAGAGGGCAACTCCACTTTTTCATAAGGAGAGTTGCGCCTATGTCCGATCACCAACTGCGCTTCAAGGGTCCGTTCTTTGAGTTCGATGGCAAAGGATTGGGTATCCTTGCTGCAGTCGTGCTCGTAGCCATGCTGGTGTTTTCCCGCTTCTTGCACTGATTGTCATGCCGAAGAAGCTCAAGCCCATTCCGGCGGTCCCGTTCGATGTGCTCATAAGGGGCCACGACGCCATAAACGAGGACCGCGAGAAGTTAGGTCCGGGAGACCCGGCCATATCGCTGATACGGGCTTTGCACCCGGAGCAAAAGACAACAGTAATCCTCGCTATCGACTACCGGCTCCGCGCACTAGCTAAGCTTATCAGCGCGGGACAAGGTAAGCCTTGGACGTACGCCATCACCGAAGAATATGGCCACATGGTCAATGAGGCTCTGTTCAGAGCAGCCGCACGCGCGCCGCTGTTCGAGGCAAGGACGGTCGGGGACGTTGCTTTCAAGCCCGATGAGTTCATGAAGATCGCCCTTGAGGAAAGTGAAACAGACGGACATGCCTAGCGCGTTGCCCTGACCCGCAGCCGCCTGTGCGTTAAAGCTGGTCTCTCCTGCCCTTCTTAGGCCGGTAGCCGAACGGCTCTCAGCGGGCTTCTCTGGCGATCATGACCGGGGCCTACAGGGTGCGAACGCAGGTTGACCTGCCAAGCAGGTTGTAAAAGAGCTCACCGTTCGGCTAATGGTGAGGCAGAAAGGTGGGACATCCTGTCTCGCTTCCTGCCTGCCCTTCCCGAAATCAAGGCTTTATGAGCGATGGTGGATGCTCCTGCCGGGCCCACCAACGAGTTCAGAGGGCGGCAGACTAAGCCCCAAGCGCAGCCAGAGCCGGTGTGGCCCTGAATCCGCCGGCCGACTTTGCTGGCCATTATAGTTTTTGATGGGGCCATAGTTGTCGATGGTTCGATCAGGCCTCGCTAAGCTTTTGCTCATTCAAAGTTTACCCAATTTTGATTCTTTGGTTGGCGACGATGGCCTGCGTGTCCTGGCACAACTGGCGATGAATTCGTTGGAAGATACCGAAGAAGTTTGCCGGCCGACTAGGAAAGCGGCGAGCAGGGTTTTTGATCATTGTCGAAGGATTCGCATGCGCGACGATCGTGGACCTTTGCTGAAGCGACGAATGGGGCAGGCTTCGCGAATTGGAGCGGTCGCGCTCTTCGTTGCCGTGGCATCCGGTTATCAAACGTCCGCCCAGGCCGGCACATCGACCGCGAATTTGACCGTTCAGATCACCATCACGGCGGCTTGCACAATCAACGCTGCGACGCTCAATTTCGGGAGCGTGTCCGGGACAACGCTCGCGACCACCTTGCAGTCGGGCAGCACAACCGTCTCAGTCACCTGCACCAATGGCAGCCCGTACTCCATCGCCATGGACAACGGAGCAAATGTGTCCGGCAGCCAGCGGCGGATGACGAATGCCGGGAATTTTATCAACTACGATCTCTATACTGATGCAGCCCGTACAAACCCCTGGACCACGGCTACCAGCAGCACCACCTGCACAACCACGAACGGCTGCTTTCTCGGCACCGGTAACGGATCGGCGCAGACGATCAACATTTTCGGTACCGTTCCCGCTAC
This sequence comes from Bradyrhizobium sp. Pha-3, assembly GCF_042258615.1. Taxonomy (GTDB): domain Bacteria; phylum Pseudomonadota; class Alphaproteobacteria; order Rhizobiales; family Xanthobacteraceae; genus Bradyrhizobium. Next base: position 7,176,144 of record NZ_CP170152.1, read on the forward strand.
CGGCATCGCACCGAACACTGGCACCTACACGGACACGGTGGTCATGACCATCACGTATTGAAGTAGAGACCGCGGCAACGGCTCGCTGTTCTGTTGCTTCGCGTATCGACCAAATGCCTTCCGGCACACATTCCGAGATCGACTGGGCATCGCGATGCATCAAAATTCAACTCTGCTGGCCGCATTTGTCGCAAGCCTGGCATGCATGGAGGTTGCCCATGCCACCGCGCTTCGCGTTGAACCCGTTCTCCTGGAACTGAATGCGCCGGCGGCGGCGGCTTCCCTGACGCTGCGCAATGACGAAGATGCAGATGTCGAAGTCCAGACCCGCGTGCTTCGCTGGTCGCAGTCCGACGGCAAGGAGAGGCTTGAACCGACAACCGACGTGGTGGCATCACCTCCGGCCGTCAGGATGGCGCCTCATTCAGACTACGTCGTGCGGGTTGTGCGGGTGTCGAAACAGCCGGTCAATGGTGAAGAAAGCTATCGTGTCATCGTCGACCAATTGCCGCGAACAGGCGGCAGCCAAGGTCGCAGCGTCAATCTTTTGGTACGACAGTCGATCCCGGCGTTTTTTCGCGGCCGCGAGATGGGCCGGCCGCAGGTTTCCTGGGCGCTCCGCACTGAAGCTGGCCAACTGACGGTCGTGACCCACAATGCCGGCGACGAGCGGCTACGTATCGCAAACCTGCGGCTCAAGGATTCCTCTGGAGCTACCTTGTCCTTTGGCAATGGTCTCCTCGGCTATGTCCTCGGACATTCCTCCATGAGTTGGGCCACGCCGAAATATCCACGCAGCTTTGGATCCGGCGGATCCATCGCCGTCACGGCGGACACCGACAAGGGTCAGACTCATGCGATTATTGAGTCTCCGACTCGGAGGTAGAAGAGGCTCCGCACTTGTGTCCATCTTAGCACTCCTTGGCATGGTCCTCTGTGCCGGGCGTTCGCGCGCGGGGGAAGCCCAGACAAATCTGCAACTCGATGTCGTGATCAACTCCATGCCCGCCCGAACGATCGGATCATTCGTGCGGTTCGATGACGGTCGTATCGGCGGAACGGTGGAGGAACTGGAAAGCCTCGGCCTGCAACCGGGCCCGTCGCATCGACCGGGCGAGATCATCGCACTGGATGATATCCCGACCCTAAAGTATCGATATGAGGAGAGAACACAGCGAATATTCATTGCCGTCGACGAAGCGGGACGCAAGCCGCAGCTCTTTGACGCAGGCGGCTCCAGCGGGAACCTGCCAAAGGCGCGGGCCGATCCCGGCGCGGTGCTGAATTATGACCTGTTGAGTTCAACCAGCAACGCAGCTACCCCGAGATTGATCGGGCTCGGTTATACATCGCTTTTGCTCGATGCCCGGGCGTTTTCGCCTTACGGCACCGCCGAACAGTCGGCGATCGTCCGCACTGGTCCACAGCAGCCTGCGCAGGCGACACGGCTGAATTCGTCTTTCCAGTATTCCGACCAGGACCGGATGATCGGCTACGTTGCTGGGGATACGATCAACGGCGGACTGGCCTGGTCGCGGCCGATCAGGATCGGCGGCCTTCAGGCTCAACGCGATTTTGCCCTGCGGCCCGATCTCATTACCGCGCCGCTGGCGACCCTCGGCGGTAGCGCCGCAGTGCCGTCAACCGTCGATGTCTATGTCAACAACATCAAGACATTTTCTCAGGACGTCGCGTCCGGCCCTTTCAGCGTGAACAACGTACCGCTGATTTCCGGCGCCGGCACGACGCAGCTCGTGGTGCGGGATTCGGCAGGTCACGAGATCCAGACATCGGCGCCGTTTTATGCGACCTCGAGCCTGCTTGCGCCCGGGCTGAGCAGTTGGTCGGTGGAGGGCGGATTGCCGCGGCTGTCCTACGGCTCTAGCAGTGACGTCTATGTCGGCTCGCCTGTCGGGTCTGCAACCCTGCGACGAGGTATTTACGACGGCTTGACGGCAGAGGCGCACGTCGAAGGCGGAGCCGGCGTCATCAACGGTGGCATCGGTGGTGTCTTCAGGACCGGGACGATTGGTGTCGCCGCCGTGGCCTTGGCTGGCAGCGGAAGCGGCACGAACCGCGGTCTGCAGAGCTACGCTTCCTATGAGACCCGGCTCTTGGGCGTGAGCATTTCGGCGAGTTCGCAACACACCTTCGGCACCTATGACGACCTTGCCTCGGCGACCGCAAGATTGCAAAACATCGCGGCGTTGAACGGCGGCCTGCAAAATCTGAACGGGCTATTCAATTACCTGCCCGGCAGTATCGCTTCATTGTCGAACTCGTTTGCCTATGTGACGGGCATCTATGGCAGCGCCCGTGCGCCGGTCGCACTCGATCGCATCACTTTCAGCGCTCCGATGCCATTCGACCCCCGGGCCAGCCTGAGTGCAAGCTTTGTCGGTCTGCGCGATGACTCAGGCCATCGTTCCAATATCGTGACGGCCTCTTACTCGCGTTCGTTGCCCTACAATGCGTCGATATTCTCCACCGTCTTCCACGATTTCCGTACCAAGAGGAATACCGGCATGTTTGCCGGTTTGAGTATCCCTTTTGGCGACTCAGCTTCGATCACGACCGGAGTTTCGAGCGGACGGAGCGGTACGACCGGTACCGTTGATGCCGTCAAGTCGCTCGGGCCGGAGCCTGGCAGCTATGGCTGGCGCGTCCACGATTCCGAGGGCTCATCGAGGTACCGGGAGGCAACGGCTTCCTACAGGTCGAGCTACGGCACCATCCAGGCCGGCGCAAGCCAGGCCGGATCCGGCAGCGTGGGATCACTGGAATTGCGCGGCTCGATCACCACCATGGGAGGCGGTGTTTTCCTTTCGAACTGGATCGACGACAGTTTCGCGGTGGTCGCGACTGGCGTGCCGGATGTCGAGGTCCTCAGCGAGAACCGGCGGGCGGGTGTCACCGATTCCAGGGGCATGCTGTTGATCCCGACGCTCCGGTCCTACCAGAAGAACAAGATTGCGATCGACCCGACGAACCTTCCGGTCGACGACGAAGCAGCAACGACGCATGACATCGTCGCTCCGGCCGATCGCGCCGGGATGCTCGTCAGATTTGACGTCCGCAAGGAGACGACGGCTGCGCTGGTTACCTTTGTCGGGCCTGACAATCGCGTTCTGCCGGCCGGGGCTGTCGGCCATATGACCGGCGGAGCCGAGTTTGTCGTAGGCTACGACGGGCAGGCCTATATCAGGGGGCTCTCGTCAATGAACGAAGCCGAAATCGAGTTTGCCGACGCGCGCTGCCGCGCCACGTTTGCGTTCAATCCGCGGCCGGGCGAACAGGTCCGGATCCCCGGCGTCGCGTGCCAATGATGCAGTCATTTCCCGTGTAAAACAGTGCCTTCGTACGTCAATTTCCTCAATCATCCGTTCTGACCAACCCGCATTTGTGAGATCGAAATCGTGGTCATCGGCTCAAAGCGAACTTTGCTCTTCGCCTTGCTCCTGCAATTTGCGGCATCGTTTTCGGCCCACGCCCAAAGCTGCTCCGTTACCTCGGCGTCTGGCAACTACGGAGCTGTCGACATCCTGGCCGGTGGCGCTGTCGATACGACCTCGACATTTACCGTAACATGCAGCGGCTGTGCCCTCGGCTGCACTGTCAATGCGTGTGTGCAATTCAACCAGGGGGCGCCCAACAGCAACAGTTCGGTTCGATCACTGGGAAGTGGAGCGAATACGGCAATACACGAGCTCTATACGGATTCCGGGCGCACGCAGGTCTGGGGATCCTGGGGATACGGGACCACCGCGTATGGGTCCGGTGGTGTCAGCATCAATCTCAGCCTTCCTCTTTTGGGCGGACCCACGCAACAAAGTCTGACCGTCTATGGGCGCTTCCTCGCCAATCAGCAGGCAACAATACCCGGGACCTACGTCTGGAGTACGACCTCTCCGGTCGTCGCCTACGCGGCCTATCTTCTTACAAGCCCGAATTGTTCGACGAACCCGGGAACGACAACAAATGCAGGCTCCTCGCCCTGGACGGCGACAATCGCCGGAAATTGCATTGTTTCGACCACGCCACTCAGCTTCGGTAACGCTTCGCTGTTGACGTCGAATATTGACGGCGTTGGAACGATTTCAGTGAAGTGCACCAACACGACCCCGTACTCAATCGGCCTCGACAACGGACTACATGCAAGCGGCAGCCAACGGCGCATGCAGGCAAGCTTGAGCTTCATCAATTACAATCTCTATACGGACGCGGCCCGGACCAGCGCCTGGACAAGTACGACATCCGCTACAACCTGCTCGTCCGGTGCCAATACCTGCGTGCTTGGCACAGGAACAGCGTTGAATCAGAACATTTCCGTCTATGGGCGCGTCCCACCGCAAACCTCACCCCCTCCAGGAACCTACGCCGATACCATCGTCGTCACCGTGACCTTCTAGCCCAATCTTCCCGGATGAGCGGTTTGAAAATCCGAAAGTCAAAATCGACACAATGCCGATCGCGGCAAATGTCGAACTCCTTCAATTTCGACAGCCGATGACCGCACCAGTTTCGCGCCAGAAACGAGCTCACCGAAACGCAACGAGTCGGATGAGCGCACAGTACCGCCATGTCCGATTTGCCCGCCCGCGTTCCTGGCGCAGGTAATCGCTGAACCCCTCGAATATCTGGTCCTCCGTGGTGGTCGGCGGCAGCGGCGCAGATGCAATCATGCCCGCCTCACCCAACACAGATAGCAACCGCTTCAGCGCCGCTCGGTCCCCGGGCTGAATACACTGCTTCCCCGTTTGTTAAGGTACCGTTCGGCCACGCTCATCGAGATCAGTCAGCTTCAAGCCGCATCTTTTGATCGAGCTGAGCAGACCGCCGCCCAAGTTCAGACATCGCCACGTGCCGTGGCTAGCGCGCTCGTCCTTGACGAGAAGCGCCGCGTAGAGCTCGACGAAAGCGGAGGCACAAGACAAGCTATGCCGAGTCGATTACACGCCGGTCACGGTGGATCTCGGGAAAACAAGCCCATTCGGCATAGTTCGGCACTCGGCATAAACCTGTAAACTCAACAGCGTCAGCGCCGAGCACTGGCTCTCCGACGTCCTTGCGAAGCTCGTCAATGGCTGGCCTGCGGCGCGACTGGACGAACTGCTTCCGTGGTCGTCGACCCACACGATGCATGCACACGATCCGAGGCTGGCGGCATGAGCCTCAACACGACCGCCGTCCGGATCAAGGTGACCCTCAAGGACGTGAAACCGGAAGTGATGCGATGCCTCGTCGTGCCGCTTATACGCCGATTGAGCAGGTCCGGTTTAGAAGGTTCGCCCATCGGGGCGTGCTCCGCCCATTCATCGCGCATTGAGAGACTGTCGAAGGTTTCTATTGTCAGCCTTGAGACCACTGTCAGGAAGTTGACACGACACACTCTTAGGAACTTCCTGCAAAATATACGAATTCAGTTCGGCATGCGGTTTGCTTCGTTCAGAACTCCATCACTAATCGCGGTGCGGTGATCTTCGGGACGGACCCGGCGCGGGTTGCCGCAGTGTCTGCGTCTGCCCCGGACGATTTGCCGTGCGGCGATAACTTAAGGAGCCACGTTGTGGACATCGAAAGGCAAGGCAATCTTTGATGCGATCTAGAATTATTTTTTGGAGTGCCACGACAATTGCGCTCTTCGCAAATGGTGCAGCCAAGGCGTACCTTGAGCGAGAAGAGAGACTGCCACTGGCTGTGTGGAACTGGTCAGGCGGCTATATTGGCGGACACGTCGGCGGTGGGTACGGCCAAACCTCTTTCAGCAATCCCTACGGTCCATCAATCTATGGCGGCATCGTCGATACGCCAGCGTTCCTTGCAGGTGGCCAGATCGGCTACAATTGGCAGAACAACAGCTGGGTGTTTGGTGTCGAACTCGACGCCAGCGGGGTTGTCTCCGAAGGCACAAACACCTGCCTCGCCGCCTCCGGCTTCGTTGTCAGCGCAAACTGCAAGGCAGGCCCCAACCTCTTTGCCACGGGGACCGCCCGCGTTGGTTACGCTTTTGGCGCGCTCGGCCACACGCTGGCCTATCTCAAGGGAGGCGTAGCCTGGCAAAACAATCGGGGCGACGTCATCAACAACAACGAATACGGCTCTTACGCCCAGGAGAAAACCCATTTCGACTATGGTCGAGTCGGTAGCATTATCGGGCTGGGCGTCGAGCAAGCACTTACGCCTGCATGGTCGATCAACGTCGAATATGACTATCTGCATTTTGGCGGGCCGAGTGTCGCGACCGCTTCGACAGTGCAGTATCCACCGTTTGCAATTGTGCCGGCGAACACAACCAACCTGTCCAGCAGCCATCACATCGGAAAGCTTGGCCTGAACTACCATTTTGACGCCGACCCGCAGGCCGCGCAATGGTCCGATACGTCGCTGTACGGGAAGGCCCATGCCGGCGTGTCGCCCATTCGCTACGCGGACGGTTGGTCGTTCGAAGGTGGATCGCGGCTCTGGCTCAGCCGGGGAAGATTCCAATGGGACCCCAGTGCTGTGCCCTATGGCGGGATTGAAGAGCCAAGCGCGCTGATATCACGACTCACATATCACGGACTGGACGGACTTTCGGGGGAGTTATTCGGCCGTCTTGACAGCCCTTGGGGGGTGTTTCTGAAGAGCACACTTGGAGTCGGGCGCTTCAACAGAGGAAACAAGAACGATGAAGATTGGGGAATTCGCGACAATTTCTCGTACTCCAACACCCTTTCAAACCCGTCAAACGGAAGGTTCACGTATTACACGGCCGACGTCGGTTACGATTTCCTGCGCGGTACCGACTACAAGGTCGGCGGATTTATAGGCTGGACCTATTACGGCCAGAACTTGGACTCGACCGGATGCATGCAGATGGCTAACCCCCTCAATCCATGTCTTGCGCCGGGTGACAACAGGGTCGAAGGCGGCGAGGATACTCAATGGAATGCGCCTCGGATCGGCCTGAGCGCCGAAGCCATGCTGACGGAGCGTTGGCGTGTGAACGCTGACATCGCTTACCTGCCTTGGACCGATTTCAAGGGACGTGACTATCACCTCTTGCGCAAATTGACCACGTTTACCGAACAACGCGGCAGCGGTGGCGGCGGCGTCCAACTTGAAGGCGTGTTGTCCTACTTCATCACCGACAACATCAGCGTCGGCGTCGGTGGCCGCTATTGGGCCATGTGGACCGAAGCGCAGAGCGAAGGCACCAGGTGCTCCAACCGCGGCTGCGCCGGTCAGCCGACCAGATTTGCGAAGTACAGCATGGATCGCTGGGGCACGTTCTTTCAGGCCTCTTATAAGCTCAATTGAAGGCCTCACCGCTCCACGCTGTTAGATGCCGTCCTGAAGCTTGCTCATGACCACCGACGTCGGTGCCAATTCGGCGCCGACGCCTTGGTATGTCGCGATTGTGCCTCTACAAGGGTTGATCCGGGACAACAGCATAGACAAGGCGAGTGCAACTCTTGCGCGCGCACCGGCGATGTCGAAGAGACGTTCCTGGAATTTCATTTGCCAAGGCCGCGCCGGCATAGCCCGGTTCTCGTCAGGCCCGATTCTAGCCGTCGGGCGCTTTTTGAGATCATGTATCTTAGCTTCGATCCGCTGGGCTTGTAGCGGCAGATCGCGGTGGCGTTCGATCCGCGCATTCGCTCCCTCGGCACCGAAGTCATTGCGAGGGCCGCCGCCGGGGAGCCCGCCGCCAATCGGGCGCATGCGGAATATCTGCTCTGGATACTGAGCCCATGGGAAGCAATCCCTATCTCGAAATGGCGGCGCTGAGGAGAACGGCCCGATCGTGGTGTAGCAGCCCCCTCTCCGTCGAACGCATAGCCGACTAGCGACGTGGGGAAACGTCTGAACGCGGCGATGTGTCGATCAGAGGCCGTAACCTCAGGCTCTTTGGCCCACTCCCAGGTAGGATTAGCCTTCGGGTCTCGCTCAAACGAAGTCTTCTGCGCCACGGGCTCGAACGCGCGGACAACCCGATGAGGACGCTGTTCGCACGTTTCAGGATCGTGCGGCTGGCGACCGACCGGTTGGACGCGTCGTCCTCGCGAATGCCCGAAGGGGTGCAGCACGCGTCTGCTGGTAAAGGGTGACTGATCTGCGAACGACGCCTTGAACGAGACTCACGTCGCTGGTGCGAACTTGGGGCTACCAGGTCTAGTTGTTTAGTCCCGGGCTTTGATGGTGCATTCTTGTCGCAAGGTTCGAAGGATGCGCTATGGAACAAGTTTTAGACGGCTGCGCCACCACGACGGAGGCAGTCCGTCGAGCAATACAAAATAGTCAGGAGAGAGCACTCGCCAAGCGCTACGGGATCAATCAGAAGACTGTCGCGAACTGGAAGCAGCGCGAGACCGTCGCCGATCTCTCGACAGGCCCCAAGGAAGCCAACTCGACGGTCTTTTCCATCGATGAGGAGGCGATCATCGTCGCTTTCCGGCGGCATACACTGCTGCCGCTCGACGATTGCCTCTATGCTTTGCAGCCGACCATCCCGCATCTGACGCAGTCGTCCCTGCATCGCTACCTCCAGCGCCACGGCATCAGCCGATTGCCGGAGGTTGAAGGTGGTAAGCCTTCGAAGAAAAAGTGCAAGGCTTATCCGATCGGCTATTTCTACATCGTCATCGCTGAACTCCAGACTGCCGAAGGCAAGCTCTACCTCTACCTCGCAATCAATCGCACCAGCAAAGTTCGCCTTCGTGCAACTAGTCAAGAAGGCGGGAAGGACCTCAGCCTCGGCCTTCCTCGAAGCTCTGATCGCGGCTGCCCTACAAGATCCACACAGTGCTCACCGACAATGGGATCCAGACCACCTTCCCGCCGCGCTTTGCGGACGGCCCAACGGCATATGTTCGATATGCGATGCCAAGAAAACGGAATCGAACACCGGCTGACCAAGATCAAGCACCCTGGACCAATGGCCAGGTCGAGCGCATGAACCGCACGATCAAGGAAGCGACCGTCCAACGGTACCATTACGATCGACACGATCAGCTCGAAGCTCACCTTGCCGACTTCATCGCCGCCAATAACCACGCTCGGCGCTTGAAGACCTGAACGGCCTCACGCCTAACGAACACATCTGCAAATGCTGGACTTCCCAACCTGAACGATTCAAACTCGATCCGCTCCAGCAAATGCCGGGACTAAACAGGACTTTGGGAAAGTCACCAGCTTGCTGTAACGCGATCGCCCAACTCGTTGCGCGTCACCTGAACGAACCTTCGAGAGAACGGAGAACACCATGTATGTGCCCCCCGCCTTCAGGGACGATGACCTCGACGACATCCGAGCGACGATACGCGCTGACCGGCTGGCCAATCTGGTCACCGCCACGGCAGACGGGCCAATTGCGACGCCCCTGCCGCTGTTCCTCGATGAGACCGAAGGCGAGCGCGGCGTGCTGTACGGGCACGTGGCAAAGGCCAATCCACAATGGAACACATCGCCGGTCGGCGAAGCCCTCGCTATCTTTATGGGTCCAGAAGCCTATGTGACGCCCTCCTGGTACGCCACCAAGCAAGAAACCGGGAAAGTGGTACCGACATGGAACTACATCGCCGTCCACGCCTATGGCCCGGTTGAATTCTTTCAGGATCCCGAACGCTTGCTTGAGGTTGTCACGGGCCTTACAAACATTAAGGAGAGGCCGCGCGCAAAGCCTTGGACTGTTGACGAAGCTCCTGCCGATTTCGTCGCCGCACAATTGCACGGGATTGTTGGGGTGCGCATTCCCGTCACCAGGTTCGAGGGCAAACGCAAGATGAGCCAGAACCGTCCTGAAGCGGACCGCACGCGCGTTGCTGCCGGCCTTACGGCAAGCGAGGACCCGCGGGATCGAGAAGTAGGACTGCTCATTCCGGTTCAGGGCGGAGAGAGATCCTCAAATTAGCACAATCAGAGATACTCGATGTTCAGCTTTCAGACCTCGCTTCTGTTCTTGGCAACGGCCCTCGTTGTCGCGATCACGCCGGGGCCAGGCATCTTCTACATCGTGGCACGCACGCTTGCTGGCGGGCGCTCGGAAGGATTGGCATCGAGCGTGGGCCTCGGTCTCGGCGGGCTCGTGCACGTTCTCGGCGGCGCTATCGGCATATCCGCGCTCGTCATGGCAAGCGCGGAGGCGTTCACTTTGTTGAAGATCGCGGGAGCCCTCTATCTCATCTGGCTCGGTATCAAGACGTGGCGCGCAGCCCGTGTCGTGGAACCAACAGCTGTCCAGACGACAGGGGCGCATCGTGCCTTTCGCGAAGGCATCGTGGTCGAGGCCCTTAACCCGAAGACGGCTGCATTCTTTCTCGCCTTCATCCCGCAATTTGTAGATCCAACTGCGCACGTCGGCGCGCAGTTCATCGTACTTGGGCTCGTCTCGGTCGCACTGAACACAAGTGTCGACCTGATCGTAACCTATTGGGCCGCGAAAGCAAGAGCCGGACTTGCAAAGCGACCGTCATTCATTGCCAAGACGCGACAGGCGTCGGGCGCCGTGATGGTTGGCCTGGGAGCTACGCTTCTACTTGCGCGCCGCGCGAATTGAACTCGGAGACCGGTTATCCGCGGGAGCGAGCCAACGCTCTCGCTCCGCGGCGTGCGTAAGATGCAGGTTCCGAATTCAGCGATTCACAGATCGGGCAGACCAGACTGCACGGGATGGGTTGGCTTGAGACCTCACACCGGCTTCTGTAGAGGAGAGCCGAGGATCGCTCGCTGATATACAGCCAGCAGGGCGGGTTCCTCAATCGATCAGTGATGATGGAGCTGCCTCCAAACACCGTTCATCCTCGTGAACCAGCGCGTCGCTCGGAACCGCAGGTCGATGGTGGTCGAGGGCGTCTTGCAGACGCCTTTCTCACGCCCCACGAAAAGGTGCCAGTCGCTCCCTGTTTAGTCCCGGCATTTGCTGGAGCGGATTGAGGGTGAATCGTTCGGGCTCTTTTGTCCAGGCTTTGCAGATGTATTCGTAGGGCGTGAGGCCCTTCAGGGTCTTCAGCCGCCGAACTGTCGCAGTGGTTTGGATGAAGCTTGTGTAGAGGCCTCGACGGTTCTTCGGAGCGTGCTCGGCTACATAGACCGCCGCGCCGCCGTACTCTCCGCCGATCGCCAACCCCTGGACCAACCGCAGCAGCACAAGCGCGACGGGTGCGGCAAATCCGATGGTCGCATATGTCGGCAGGAATCCGACCAACGTCGTCGAAATACCCATCAAGATCAGTATGAGCAGGAACGTGTGTTTGCGTCCCAGCCGGTCGCCGAGGCTGCCAAAGATGATGGCGCCGAAGGGACGAATGACGAATCCGGTGGCAACGGTTGCAACGCTGATTAAGACCGCTGCGGTGGGGTCATTGGCAGGATAGAAAAGTGTCGAAAAAAATACGGCAAGACTGCCATACAGATAGAAGACGCACCATTCGATGATGGTGCCAGCACTCGATGCCAGCACATCGGTCCATATTCCCGGAGCTTGGACATTCAATTTCGACTCGCTCATCAGCATCTCTCTTTCGCTCGAGGGCACGCGTTTTCTCAATCGCGTGCGCCATCGCGCACGCGGCCATTTTCACCCGGCAATATGCAGAAGGCGCGGATCCCGCTTAGGCGGCGATCGAACTCCGCGCAGCTGAGTAGCGCGAAAGACAGGCGCTTGCTTCCGCCGAAATGCGCTTCACGAGTTCTCCGGCGGTTGGGATGTCGTTAATGAGTCCGATGCCCTCTCCGACGGTGACATTGGCGATGTCGTAGTCGCCCGACGTCCAGGCTTGCTCCACCCGCTGCAACTCAGCCTCCTGAAGGGTGCGTAATTCGTCCTCCCGACCATGCCACTTTTCGATGAAGCCATTTTTCATCAAACGGCCGGTATATTCGGAAGGCCACGCCTTCTTGCGGACGACATCGTAGACACGGGTGCGGATTGTTTCATCCCCCGTGGCGGTGACGACTTTTTCCTTGGCATTACGATGGATGACGGATTCCTGTGTGGCCCAGAAACGCGTTCCCATCAGCACACCGTCAGCGCCAAGCATGAGCGCTGCAGCCAGACCGCGGCCGTCGGCGATGCCGCCAGCGGCAAGCAAGAGAACTCGGGGCGCTCGCTGCGCGATCAGATCGGCAGCTGCCGGAACGAACGGCATGGTGGAGCGCGCCGTCAGCCCATGGCCACCCGCCTCTGTGCCTTGCGCGACTATGACATCAGCGCCGACATCGATTGCCCGCTTTACATGCTCAAGGGTCTGGACTTGGCAGATAAGTGGAATGCCCGCCTGCTTCACTTTCGGCGCGAAGGGCGCAGGATCTGAGAACGACAGCATGATCGCCCTGTTTTGCCGCTGCAGGGCAAGATCAAGCAGGCCTGGATCGCTCGCCAACGCCCAAGTTATGAAGCCACAGCCTACGTCGGGGCGGCTGACCTTGGCCGACTGCTCTTCGAACCAGACCCGATTGGCGTAGCCTCCGCCGAGTAGACCCAGTGCGCCAGCCGCGGACACAGCCGACGCGAGTTCGCCGCCCGATGCTGGATCCATCGGCGCGAGCACGATTGGATGCTCAAGTCCAAAAAACTCCGTCAGTCTTGTCCTGATAGCCATATTTTCCTCCCCTCAGGCGATCCGCCTTTCGATACGGGAAGGCTAGATCGTCCATTGACAACAGAAAAGTGATTATTATTGATCTACGTCATCACAATGGGAGATGACCTCAATGGATAGCACCGACCTCAACTTCTTTGCCGCGGTGGCTATGGCTGGCGGAATCGGCCGCGCGGCCAACGATCTCCACACCGTGCAATCCAACGTCACACAGCGAATTCGTGCGCTGGAAGTCCAACTTGGTGTCCAGCTCTTTCATCGATCCAAGAAGGGGGTGACGCTCACCTCGATGGGAAGCAGGCTGCTTCCCTACGCCAAGCGGATCGGCGAGCTCCTGGCGGAGGCCCAGCGCGCGGTGAGGGACGAGTCCGCTCCAGGTGGCGAATTACGGATCGGTTCGATGGAAACGACCGCTGCCTTGCGCTTGCCGCCCTTGCTGACGCATTACGCAATCGCCTATCCGGATGTCGACGTTCAGATCGAAACAGGACCAACGGCAAATCTGGTCGATGCCGTACTGTCGCGGAAGCTCGATGGCGCTTTCGTCTCCGCGCCGGTGACGCATAGTGAATTGGCATGCAAGCCGATCGTGGAGGAGGAGCTGGTCCTGATCACGCCCCCGATGGTCACGTCCACAGAGCACTTTAGCAAATTTCTCGCGACTGGGAGCGGCCGCAAGGTGATCGTTTTCCGTGCGGGCTGCTCGTATCGACAACGCTTGTCCGAATATCTTGCGCACGCGGCTTCGTTGATCTGCGCTGGATGGAAATGGGAACGCTCGACGGGATCATCGGCTGTGTCGCAGCGTCGGTCGGCCTTTCATTAGTCCCACACGTGGTTGCCGAACCCGCGGAACGGCGCGGCTTGATTCGAATTCATCCGTTGCCGAATGGAACGGGCAGAGCCACCACACTGTTCGTCCATCGCAAAGATGCATTCGTTTCGTCCGCATTGCGAGCCTTGATCGAATGCGCGGGATCAATCTCCTCGGCTGAGGTGCCTGCAACCGCCGCGGTGGTGAATGCCGCTAGTCCGCATCGAAAGTTGACCTCGCCGCTTTCACAGCGGTCATGATGAATCGATGAACCTCCTGAACTCGACGGGTCTCATGCGTGTCGGGATGGGACGTCAACCAGTAGTTCCGAACAAAACGTACGTCAGGCAGTAGGCGCTTCAGCTCGGGATAGCGGCGGGCAGCGTAATCATGCAGGATTCCGACACCGTGCCCGCCCCGAACGGCCTCCATTTGAGCGATAACGCTTCCGCATTCGTAACGCCGGGACATGAGCCGGCCCAAGACCGACGCATAGTCCAGGGCCCGGCTGTAAACGAAATCCTCGACATGCGTGACGAATAGACGGCCGGCAAGATCGGCCTGATCGTCTATAGGTCCCTCGCGCGCGAGATAACTCGCTGCCGCGTAAACGCCGAGAGTGTAGTTGGTCAGCTTTGACAACACCAGTCGGCCCTGCTTCGGCCGATCCAGTGTAATCGCAATATCGGTCTCGCGCCGAGACAACGAGAAGGTTCGCGGCAGTGGCACGAAGGCCTGGGTGCCTCGCCGCAAGCGAGCCGAGCTGATCGGCCAAGAAGTAGTTGCCGAGCCCGTCGGGGGCTCCCACGCGTACAGTGCCAGTGATCGCCTCTTTTGAGCCTCCGATGCTCAAGCCGACCTTGAGAAACTCGCTTTCCGCGCGTTCCGCCGCGACAAGCAGCGCCTCACCCGCCGCCGTAAGCGTGCAGCCGGAGGTATGCCGTTCGAGCAGCTTGGCGTTCAGGCCGCGCTCCAACGCCGTGAGCTGGCGAGCCACCGTGGCATGATTCAAGCGCAGATGTTTTGAGGCCTTCAGAATCTGCCCCGCGCGCGCGACCGCAAGGAATATCCGAACCCGCTCCCAATCCATCGACTACACTTTCAGCACAACGGAGCCGCGAAATTTGTCGTTGATACGCATTTTTATGGGTTCATATCGGGTGCGATCAAGCTTCATTTGGAGGAGGTAAGTCCCATGACCGCGACCATTCCAAATTTCATCGACGGCGAGCTGGTGCCGAGCCGAAGCGCCCGCACATCGCTCGTCTACAATCCAGCGACCGGCGAGCAATCGGGAACGCTCGTGATTGGGAACGACACAGGAGGTCCAATCGGCGGTCGCGGCAGCGAGGAAGGCCTTCCCCGGCTGGGCAAACACCACTCCTCTCCGCCGCGCTCGCATCCTCAACCGCTTCCTGCGAATTCTCGAAGATCGGATCGACGAGCTCGCCGAGGTGATCACGGCCGAGCACGGGAAAGTGCTCTCGGATGCCAAGGGCGAAATCCAGCGCGGCATGGAAGTCGTCGAGTTCGCCACCGCTGCACCGCAACTTCTCAAGGGAGAGATCACAGAGAACGTCGGCACCCGCGTTGACAGCCACTCGCTGCGTCAGCCGCTCGGCGTCGTGGCCGGAATCACGCCGTTCAACTTCCCCGCGATGGTGCCCATGTGGATGTTTCCGGTTGCCCTCGCCTCCGGCAACACGTTCATCCTGAAACCGTCCGAGCGGGACCCGTCCGCATCGCTCGTCCTCGCGCGATGGCTCAAAGAAGCCGGATTGCCCGACGGCGTCCTCAACGTCGTGCATGGTGACAAGGAGGCCGTCGATGCCATCCTGACCGATCCCGACATCGTGGCTGTCAGCTTCGTCGGCTCGACCCCGATTGCCCGCTACATCTATGAGACCGCCACGCGCCACGGAAAGCGATGCCAGGCGCTCGGTGGCGCCAAGAACCAGATGATCGTCATGCCTGACGCCGACATGGATCAGGCGGTCGACGCGTTGATGGGCGCGGCGTACGGCTCCGCCGGCGAGCGCTGCATGGCGATTTCGGTGGCGGTCCCGATCGGCGAGACGACGGCGGACTGGCTGATCGAGAAGCTGGCGCCAAAGGTTCGGGCTCTCAATATCGGCCCGGGCACGGATCCCGAGGCCGAGATGGGCCCGCTGGTGACGAAGCAGCATCTCGACAAGGTCCGAAGCTACATCGACACTGGAGTCGAAGAAGGCGCAAAGTTGATCGTCGACGGGCGGGACTTCCGGCGTCAGGGCTACGAAAAAGGATATTTCCTCGGCGGTACGCTGTTCGATCGCGTAACGACCGACATGAAGATCTACCGTGAGGAGATTTTCGGTCCGGTGCTCGCGGTCGCGCGCGCCAAATCGTATGATGACGCCGCCGACATGATCAACAAGCATGAGTTCGGCAACGGTACCGCCATCTTCACCCGGGATGGCGATGCGGCCCGGGAGTTCGCCCATCAGATTCAGGTCGGCATGATCGGCATCAACGTGCCGATTCCCGTCCCAATGGCGTTCCACTCCTTCGGTGGCTGGAAGGCGTCCCTTTTCGGCGATCACCACATGCGCGGACCCGAGGGCGTTCGGTTCTACACCAAGCTGAAGACGATCACGACGCGCTGGCCAACCGGCATTCGCGCCGGCGCCGAGTTCGTGATGCCGACGATGAGCCGATGCGCGTCAGCAGAGGGTCGTGGACGCTGCACGACCCTCTGCATCGGACGATTGAGAACCGGATGCGCACGGTTCTCGGTTCAGCGCGGCTGCTCTTTCACCGCCTCCAAGGGTTCGCCGACGGCGCTTCATAGGTCGTTCGAAAGTGGATCAGTTAGCAACTAGGCGTTCAAATTCGCTGGCTGCCGGCTCCAACGTCTCGACGCTTAGCCTGTCTCGACCTGTCCACCAGCTCTTGTCCCTCCATCTCGACGAAAACCGCCGGATCGCGCTGTGACCTGTCGACCGTGATCGAGAAAACGTCGAATCGGTTGGATATCCGGCTCACCGAGATCCCAATATAGTCCCGCCATAATCTCCAGAGCCTCACGTGCGAGCCCGATCGGCAAGTGCTCGTTGGCTGCATGTTGCTGGCATCCAGGATAGGCGTGAGGCACCCACAACGTGGGCAGATTTAGCACTTTGGCAAAGATGTCGTTCGGAAGCGAGCCTGCGAAATTGGGCAAGATTGCCGGCGATTTCTGTGTCGTCCGGGCGATCGAGGCTTGGGCCCATTTAGCCCAAGGATCCTCAGGATCGAGGCGTGTGGCAGGAAAAACACCGTCGTCGGGACTTGGCGTCACCTGGACCATGTCGAGGCCGGACGTCACGAGGTGCCGCCGAAGCGCCGGCAAAATGTCTTCCTGATCGACGCCGATCACAAAGCGCAGCTGACAGCGCGCCCAGGCACTCGCGGGAATGGCGTTGACCGGCGCCTGCGGAGTTCCGCAGCGCATGGCGAGGACATCGAAAGAGCACCAGCCGTACACCTGCTCTGCCGGGGTCAGTCCCGGTTCGCCCCAAGCCGGATCAATCTCGGGTCCGCCAGGCCCCCCATCAACGATACAATCAGCAAGCCCTCTGCGGATGGAGCCAGGCAGCTCAGTAGGGACCCATTCTGGAATCAGGATGCGGCCAGTCGGAGAGACGATCGTCGCCAGAGCGTGCGCGAGTTGGATTGCAGGATCAGAGAGCAAACCGCCCCAATTGCCGGAATGGTGTGGGCTCTCGCGCGCGTCGATAGAGATGTCGAAGGTGAGACATCCGCGCGACCCCAGGAATACCGTGGGTCGATGCTCGGACAACCGCGGCCCGTCGGACGCCACGAAAAGATCGGCACACAGGAGCTTCTTGTGCGTCGTGCATAGTTCGCGGAGGCCGGGCGAATCGACCTCCTCGCCCATCTCGATCAGGTATTTCAGGTTGAACCCCAGCCGACCTCTCGTCTCGAGGACAGCGCGAAGGCTGGCAATGTTGATGGCATGCTGTCCCTTGTTGTCTGCGACACCACGTCCATACCAGCGATCATTGAGCTTTGCGAGGCGCCACGGCCACATTCCTGCGGCCCACGATTCGTCCATTCCCCGAACCACATCGCCGTGCCCATATCCCAGCACCGTCAGCAATGCTCCATCTTCTATGCGCTCTGCATACAGGAAATGTGCGCCTACAACCGTCAAAAGCTGGCACTCGCAGCCCAGCGTTTCAAGCATGTGGCGAAGTTCGTCGAGATACTCGGCAATCTGAACTGTCCGCCCCGGATTCTGACTCTCAGAAGGAATGGCGATGAGCCGCGAGAGGACGGTCTCGAACTCTCCACAATCAAGATGGGTTCTCGCGCGCGCGATTGCGTCATCCCGGCTCATTTCGGGCAGTTCCTTGCACGCCAAAGGGAGTTCAACGGGCGTCCGGAAACACGCGGGTATGCGCAGCCTCGATCTCAATGCGGACCCGCTGACCGGATTGGAACAGCGGCTGTCCTGGCTTGACCGGAATCCGCGCGGTCAGCCTCAGCCGGCCCACTTGCACCAAAACGCTCTGGTTGGTGCCCGTGTACGCGGACTCCAGCACCGTCGCCGTGGCCTCGTCATCGATCTCCAAACGGATAAATTCGGGGCGAACTGCGAGTAGCCCTCGATCCTGCTGAGAGAGCACTTGCTCCTTGCGCACATCAACCCACAGTCCGAGATCCGGTGTTCCTACTGCTACACTCTCACCAGACCGGCGTAGTTCGGCGGGCACGAAGTTTGTCTCGCCGATGAAATCAGCGACAAAGGCCGTAGCCGGCTCCTCGTAGAGTTCCCGAGGCGATCCGAACTGCTGCAGGCGGCCATGCTCAAGAACGGCCACGCGATCGGCCATGGACAGTGCTTCTTCCTGATCGTGGGTGACGAAGATGATGGTGCTGCCTACCTCTTTATGGATCAGCTTGATCTCCATCTGAAGCTGCTGTCGAAGCTTGCGATCCAGCGCCCCGAGCGGCTCATCCATCAACAGGAGGGGCGGCCGGAACACCAATGCACGGGCCAGTGCGACACGTTGCTGCTGCCCTCCCGAAAGCTGGCTTGGAAGCCGCGCGCCGTAACCGTCGAGCGCGACCAGCTTCAATGCCTTCGTGACCTCACGTTCGACGTCGCGGCCGCTCATGCCGCGTCTCCGAAGAGGATACGCAATATTCTCCGCGATGCTCATGTGCGGGAACAGTGCATAGCTCTGGAACACCATTCCAAAACCGCGGCGATGTCCGGGAACATCGTTGATCCGGATGCCATCCAGCCTGATATCGCCCGAAGAAGGAGTTTCGAAGCCCGCGATCATCATTAGGAGCGTGGACTTGCCAGATCCACTGGATCCAAGCAGCGCCACGAACTCGCCAGGCCGTACTGACAACGACACGCCGTCGACTGCTTTCACCGAACCAAACATCTTGGTGATCGCGTCGACCGACACCGCACCCCGCTCATCCTTGTTGGACAGAGGAATGTTAGCCGAATGATTGGCGGTCATCGCAGCTGAGATTGTCATCTTGCGTCCGTTTCGAATATCTGGCGTGGCGTCTTGGTCAGTCGTTCGCCTCCGGTCTTGGTCACGACAACGGAATCGCTCATCGCCAGACCTGCGGCCGAAGTGTACATATGGAAGACCATGCCCTCCTCAACGATCCAGTCCGAGCGCGGAGTGAAGCAGCGGTACAAATCACTGGTATGCTGAGAGACGAGTGGCGCCACTCCGAGCGTGTAGCCGGTGATATTGTCGTAGGTGTCACGCAAACCCGCCGCCACAACACCTTCCCGCACGATGCGATCGACGTCGGCAGCGAGCGCCCCAGGCCGAAGCGCAGCAATTTGCTGGTCCTGTAATGAGATCAGGGTCTCCGCAGCCGCCCTCTGCTCATCGGTCGCCCGCCCCACGATGACAGAGCGCATGATGCGGACGGTATAAAAGCGGAGGCGAGGCAGGAGCTCGATGTGAACGATGTCACCGTCGGCCAGAGGCCGCTCTTCGAGAAATCCGTGTAGAGAGTCCCAGCCGGATCCGACATTCAGCGGACCGACGAAGCCATCGTCAAACCCGAGCTTGTAATAGGCGCTTGCAGCGGCCGCCGCGACCACACGCTGGCTCTTTCCAGACCCGACCTCCCTCACTGTCGCTTGGAAGGCGCTGTCCAGAAGGGTACCCGCACGTCTCATGTGGGCAATCTCCTCGGCTGACTTGCAGCCTCTGAGGCTCCATGCGGAGCGTTCGAGATCGCAGACATCTGAGCCAGGCAGAAGCGCGCGGAGGCGATTGTGCCGTTGAACGGTGAACGAATTCGACTGGAATTCGATACCAATATGCTTGTGTGCGATCTTCCGGGCGCGCAACGCATCCACCAAGGCGACCAACGGATCGTCCCAGTCACCAAAGCCGACAATATCTTCCATCCAGCTGCGCTGCTGCGCCGGCGGCATATCGAGCTTGCGAACCAGAAGGAACGGTTCGCCCGAGGCCGGCACGACGCACGTACGCCAGAGGTTTTCGGAGACGGTATAGCCCGACAACCAAGCCATCATCTCCGGTTCATCGAGGATGACGCAATCGAGGCGACGAGCCGCCATCAGCTCCTGAACCAACAGCAACCGACGCCTGTACTCGCTGACGGAAAAAGTGAGATCGCGAATCATGTTTCAGCTTTCTGCTCTTACGCTATTTGCGGACAACACCGACAAGGTCACGCGTCGGGTCTGTTGAAGGCTATGTGGCGCGTCCCAACCTCGTCATGTTCAAGGTCAGATTCCAGCTCGCGTCCGGCGGCCTTCAATGGCCGCTCCGACGAAGAAACGGAGGAGACAGAGCAGAACCAGCACGGCCAGGAACAAGACAGCGATCACCGCGATCTGCGGACTGATCTCAAGGCGAATATTATCCCACATCCGCATAGGCAGCGGCGTAGCGGATGGACCACTCAGAAAAAGGCCAAACACCACATCATCGAAACCCACAATGAAGGCGAATATTGCCGCGCTCGCGAGCGTCGGAAACAGCAGAGGCAAAGTCACGGTCCGCAGGGTCGTGATCGGGCTTGCACCAAGACTCGAGGCCGCTCGCTCAAGAGTACGATCGAAGCGCTTCAAGCCGGCTATCGTCACAACGATTGCATATGGCGTTCCGATGATCGTGTAGCTGAGGGCGAATGCTAAGGGAGAGCCAATCAGCGGAGATCCCGCAAGGGCGAAGAATAGCGAGACAGCCATGACGACGTGCGGAACAATCAGTGGCGAGATCAGAAGAAGGTAGATCGGAAGTCGCCCCAAAAAGCGATGACGAACCAGTGCGAACGCGGCTGGGACGCCAACCGCGACACTCAAGAGCGCCGCCAAACCTGCCCAGCGTAAACTGAAGCTCAGCGCATCCAGCCACTGAGTGTTGCTGAACAGGCGAGAAAACCACCGGAGCGAATAGGCGGGCGGCGGAAACGTGAGATAGGGAGCGTCGCTGAACGCCAGCGGAATGACCGCCGCAAAGGGGAGGACAAGCAGGAGAAGCGCGAATCCTGCCGACGCGTACAGCAACGGCTTACGAACGTTAGACAGGAGTTCGTGCAGGCGTAAAATGGGACCGTGCGACAGCGAGGACAAGCGCTCCGCGAATGGTCGTCTCACGGTGAACTGCGAGTCGAGCGCGCTCGCTGCACGGATATCATCCGATCCCGGGCGGTCGTCGAGTTCTTCCGCAATGCGGCGTCGGAATACAAGAAAAATCACAACGACCGCGAGCAGAAGCAGTGAAGCCTGAGCGGCCGCTTCGCTGAAATTGCCGAGGATCAGAACCCTCAGGCTAATTCCCTGCGCAATGAGATAGTCGTCCGGGCCTCCCAGAAGCTCCGGCGTGATATAGAAACCCAGGCAGGAGAGGAAGACGAGAGTACATCCGCTGACAAGCCCGGGCATCGATGCCGGAAGTGTAACGCGGAGGAATGCATCCGAGGGCGGACTTCCCAAGCTCTGCGCGGCCCTGGTCAGATTCGGGTTGGCTCGTGTCAGCGCCGCATACAGGGGAAATACCATCAGCGGAAGCTGGACCTGGACCATCCCGATGTAGACGCCGGTCGAATTAAAGACCATCTGAAGCGGCTCGGAAATCGCTCCGAGTGCAAGAAGCACCTTGTTTATCGGTCCGTTTGGACTGAGCAGCACGATCCAGGCATACGTGCGAATGAGGACGCTGGTAAGGTACGGAAGCGTGACGATGAAGAGCAAGAGCGTCGCCACTCTGTCCGAACATCGAGAGATCGTGTAAGCCAGCGGATAGGCGATCACCAGACATATGATGGTAACCGTCAAGGCAAGCGTGAGCGTTTTCAGAACGATCCAGAAGAACGAGGATGAGCTCGCGATTTCGCTATAACTCTTGAGCGACCAGGCACCGTCGGATTGCACGCTCTTGAGCGCGAGCTGAGACAGCGGCATCAGATAACCGAACGCGAACAGCACCACGATCGGAAGGAGCAACAGGATGGGAGTGAGCTTGTCCCGTCCGATGGACCAGCTCCGGTTAGATGCTATGGTCACGCTGGAGTTTGACATCACCCCCGCGCCCCCGCAAGCCATCGTTCCCACTGAGCCACGGCGATTTCGTTGTTCGCGCGCTCACCGGCGGCTCGGGCGGTCCAGAATTCATAGTCCTGCACGAACTGCTGTTTGCGTGCATCCGGCGAAGTGGGCAGAAGCTTGGCGCGATCGGGCGGGATGAAGTCGTAGGCGCGCGAGTTTGGCGGCGCATACAGTATGTGCTGCACGAATTTCGCCTGGTTTTCGGCGCGGGCGGAGAAGGCAAGGAATTTGAATGCGTTGTCCGCGTTTTTGGTACCCTTCAAGACGACCCAGCAATCGTATTGCAAGATACCCTGATTCCAGGTGTAGCCGATTTTCGCGCCCTGTTCGTTGGCCGCGGAAACCCGACCATTCCAGGCGCTGCCAGCTGTGATGAGCTTGTCGATGATAAGCTGAGGCGCTTCCGCCCCGTTGTTCCACCACTTCACAATATTCGGCTTAATGCGACCGAGGCTCTTGAACGCCCGATCCCAATCGATTGGATAGAGCTTCGAGGGCTCAACACCGTCCGCCATCAGGGCTGCCTCAAAGGTTCCGCCATCGGAGGCCCACGTACCGGCCATCAACGAACGTCGCCCCGCAAATTTCTGGGCATCCCATACATCAGCCCACGAGTTCGGCGCATTGGATGTAAACTTCGACGAATCATACGCAATGAAGAGCGAATAGACGATCGCAGGCACCGTGAACTTGCCGACCTTGACAGGACTAAACGCCTCCAGGTCGGACTTCTCGAAGTAGCCGTAGTCGATGGGGACCAGCAAATTATCTCGCTCGAAGGTCGGCGCCTTACCACCCGGCAGGATCATGACGTCATACCGAGGTGCCCCCGCGAGAACGCTCGCGCGCGCAGCTCCCGTATCGGTGCGAGGTTGCGCGATCACCTTGATGCCGGTCTCGCGCTCGAAGGGCTCGAAGTAAGCTATCCGCTTTGCCTCGCCCCAGGATCCACCACCGTCGTAGACCACGACTTCACCGGTCCCCTTCGGAATTTGAGCGATCGCGGGAGCCGGAAACAGGGAGCGCGTCGCCACAAGGCCTCCGACTAGCGCGGTGCCCTTAAGAAGTCTGCGTCTGACGATATCGACCATGGCCGTTCTCCCCTTCCTCGTTGGCAATGCTTGCTCCGGCACTCCTCACGCATATAATGTGACGTGCCGGTGGCGGAATTCGCCGTTTTTTGCTCTTGCGTGCCGGATAATTGCAATCTTCAGGGAAATCCGGATGGCCATCACGCGTGCGGATCTCGATCGCCTCGATCTCAAGTTGCTGATGTTGCTCCAGGAGAACAATCAGCAGACCTCGGAAGAGCTTGGGGAGCGTGTAGGCCTGTCACCGACGTCCTGCCTGCGTCGACTGCGGCGGCTACGCGAGAGCGGCGCGATCATGTCTGATGTTTCGATCGTAGCTCCGTCGGTCACGGGAAAGCGGGTGACTTCGATTGTGCTCGTCGCTCTCGAACAGGAACACCTCCCTCTTCTCGACACCTTCAAGAACCGAATGAGCGCGTATCCCGAAGTCACGCAATGTTATTACGTGACCGGGGCAGCTGATTTCATTCTGGTCGTCAATACGGATTCGATGGAAGAGTATGGAGCTTTCACCGAAAGGGCATTTTTCCCTGACAAGAATATTAAGTCGTTCACGACCTTCGTGGCGATGCAGACAGTCAAGTTCACGACGCGCATCAATCTCGACGTTTCCTGAGCGACGCGCTCGCTCCTTGCGGCTGCTTAACGGCTTCCACTCCAGACTGATAGGTCCGTGGGGCCTTCGGTCGCGAACAGCAGGACTTTCGCAGACTGATCCAGGCCGAGCTGATCTCGGCGATCATCCGCCGCCTTGACGAGACCGGCCAATCCCGCCGCTCCCGACTCGCCGACCCGAAGAGGTGCGTCCCCCGATATTCCCGCGTTGAGCAGACGGACCGCATCGCTGGCTTGTTCGTCTGTGACTGTCAGGAAGCCTGTGGCCAAGGCATCGATAATCGGCCAGACGAGCAGCGACGGGCTTTGACACTCGAGCATAGCCATGTTCGTAGCAGGCCCCGGCGGAAGGCGTATCGGCCTTTCCGCGCGGGCGCTCTCGTAGAGGCATGCCGATAGTTCGGGCTCCACGATCCAGAGATGGGTATCGGGTCCGAACAAACCTCGTGCCCAGCCATGGCCGAACACGCTTGCGGCAAGGCCTCCTACACCGGCCTGCACCAGAACATGCGTAAACGGCTTTGACTGTTCCGTCGTTGCTGAAACAATTTCGTCGATCAGGATTGCATACCCCTGGACGACAAGCGTACAAGCAGTGTCGTCCTCCCCGGGGCCAACTGTATCCGGAACAGCAATCCAACCGTCCTGCGAGGCAGCATCGGCCGCAGCCTCGACGGAGTCGTGATAGTCTCCGGCCACACGCACGATCGCAGCGCCGAGCCGCGAGATATGAGCGGCTCGCTCGTCGCTCACGCCCCCATGGAGATACACGACAGCCCGCGCTCCAATGAGCCTCGCTCCGGCCGACACCGAACGGCCATGATTGCCGTCCGAAGCGCAAGAGAATGTGAGCTCCGTAAGCATAGATCGCACGCGAGGCTCGAACAACTCAGCAGGCAGAATCGTGCGTCCCATCCGTCTCTCAACGTGTTTCATAGCGAGCTTCAGCACTGCGTAGGCTCCGCCGAGCCCCTTGAAGCTGCCTATGCCCAGTCGCTGGGTCTCGTCCTTGATCCAGATTTCGCCAAGGCCCAGCCTTTCGGCGGTACGCGGCAGACAAATCAGGTTGGTCGGAGCATACCGCGGGCAGGCTTGAAGGAGGCGGAGAGGCTCATCTCCTGCGTTTCGGTCGCACCACCAAGGAGCCTGTATCGGGCCGGATGACCGATTGCGCAGCAGAACGGGCCAATGATTGGCGAGCGTCTCCGGCGAGGTCTCTGCGGGCTTCAAAGGGAGTACCAAGGTCATCCTCCTGGCAAGCAAATACGATCATCTCGGATTCCACTTTGCCAACCCGCGAAGCCGTTTAGTGCAAACTTGGACGCAATCGCCGACAGAATTCTGCATTGTTGGCTCCAAAACGACCAGTTTGGGCGTTACCGCCAAGTCATTTTCTGGAGATGTTCCGATCGAGGGCCGATAGCAGGTGTCTGGCTATCAGTCATCCTACCGCATGCAAGGAAGGCGACCACTGGTGCAGGACAATCTGGAGCAAACGACAAGCTCGACCGCGGATCTTTCGGATGCCGAGGTCGAACAATTACGAGAGGACACCCCAGGTGTCGCACATCGAGTCCATTTCAATAATGCTGGCGCTGCATTGATGCCTAATCCTGTTATCCGAGGCATGGTCGAATACATCCAGCGCGAAGCAGAAATTGGCGGCTACGAGGCGAGCGCCGAAAGCACGGCGCGCCTGGAAGGCGTGTACGACAGTATCGCCCGCCTTGTCGGCTCAAAGCGGGAAGAAATCGCGCTGGCCGAGAACGCCACTCTGGCATGGCAGCGCGCCTTCTATTCGCTGCGCTTTGGTCCGGGAGACCGAATTCTCACCACCTCCGCCGAGTTTGCGGCAAACTATGTCGCGTTCTTGCAGGTCGCGCGCCGCACCGGCGCACGGGTCGAGGTCATACCCGACGACGCGAATCAGGTTCTCGACCCGCAGGCGCTCGAGCGCATGATCGATTCGCGGGTACGACTCATCGCCATCACATGGATACCAACGAACGGCGGCTTGGTGAATCCGGCTGAAGCTGTTGGTCAAATCGCGCGCGCTCATGGCGTTCCCTACCTGCTGGATGCATGCCAGGCGGTTGGACAGATGCCGGTGGATGTTCGTGCACTTGGTTGCGACATGCTTACGGCAACAGGCCGGAAGTTCTTGCGTGGTCCGCGCGGGACGGGCTTCTTGTACATCCGAGACGATTTCCTGAAAGACGTCGAACCTGCCATGATTGACCTGTTCGGAGCGCCCTGGGTTGGACCGCAGCGCTACGAACTTAGAACCGACGCACGGCGATTCGAGACGTGGGAAGCAAACTATGCAGCGCGCCTTGGACTCGGGATAGCTGTCGACTACGCGCTTTCAATCGGCATCGAGAGAATCGAACGACGTTGCCGTAAGCTTGCGAATGAATTGCGAGCCTCACTCGGCGCAATCCCTGGAGTTTCGATTCACGATCTCGGAAAACGTCCCGCTTCAATCGTGTCGTTCACGCTTCGCGCGATGAGCGCACGCGAGGTCATGCGGCACCTCGCAACACAGAAGATCAACGTATCAGTCTCGCCACCAACAAGTACGCCGTTGGACGCAACGCGCAGAAGCCTCTCCGACGTCGTGCGCGCATCGCCGCACTACTACAATACGCTGGAGGAGGTTCGCGGTCTCGCGTCAGCAGTGAAGAAAATAGCCGCGTACTCATAGACTGCAAGCGGCACTGATTGGTCTGACGGTCGCCAGGATGACCTGGCCGCCAGACGCTTCGATCGTCAAGGTTCGGTTGCCTTAGACACAGATTCAGCACGCTCCAGGATGCCTCGGCGTACGCGCTTGTTTAGTCCCCAGGCTTTGATGGTGCATTCTTGTCGCACGATTTGAAGGATGCGCTATGGGACAAGTTTTACACGGCTGCGCCACCACGACGGAGGCAGTCCGTCGAGCAATACAAAATAGTCAAGAGAGCCTGAGAGCACTCGCCAAGCGCTACAGTATCAATCAAAAGACTGTCGCGAAGCGGAAGCAGCGCGACACCGTCGCCGATCGTTCGACAGGCCCCAAGGAAGCCAACTCGACCATTTCGCCGTCAAGAGAGGACTGCCACACCGCGGTTCCTCTTATTGCACGTAGAGGGAGCCATTGTCTTGCGCGGAGGCGGCTTTCTTCGCAAGCGCCAAAATCTTGAGCTTGGCTCCTGCTGCCCGGCATCAACATCAACACAAGTCCACCTGATTGTGCGCCGATTGAGCAGGTCCGGTTTAGAAGGTTCGCCCATCGGGGCGTGCTCCGCCCATTCATCGTGCATTGAGAGACTGTCGAAGGTTTCTATTGTCAGCCTTGAGACCACTGTCAGGAAGTTGACACGACACACTCTTAGGAACTTCCTGCAAAATATACGAATTCAGTTCGGCACGCGGTTTGCTTCGTTCAGAACTCCATCACTAATCGCGGTGCGGTGATCTTCGGGACGGACCCGGCGCGGGTTGCCGCAGTGTCTGCGTCTGCCCCGGACGATTTGCCGTGCGGCGATAACTTAAGGAGCCACGTTGTGGACCGGGAAAGGCAAGGCAATCTTTGATGCGATCTAGAGTTCTTTTTTGGAGTGCCACGACAATTGCACTCGTCGCAAACGGTGCAGCCAAGGCGTACCTTGAGCCAGAAGTGAGACTGCCACTGGCGGTGTGGAGCTGGTCGGGCGGCTATATTGGCGGGCACGTCGGCGGTGGGCACGGCCAAACCTCCTTCAGCAATCCCCACGGTCCATCAATCTATGGCGGCATGGTCGATACGCCGGCGTTCCTTGCAGGTGGCCAGATCGGCTACAATTGGCAGAACAACAGCTGGGTGTTTGGTCTCGAACTCGACGCCAGCGGTGTTGTCTCCGAGGGCACAAACACTTGCCTCGCCGCCTCCGGCTTCGTTGTCAGCGCAAACTGCAAGGCAGGTCCCAACCTCTTTGCCACCGGGACTGCCCGCGTTGGTTACGCTTTTGGCGCACTCGGCCACACACTGGCCTATTTCAAGGGAGGCGTAGCCTGGCAAAACAATCAAGGCGACGTCATCAACAACAACGAATATAACGGCGCTTACGCCCAGGAGAAAACTCATTTCGACTATGGTCGAGTCGGTAGCGTCGTCGGGTTGGGCGTCGAGCAAGCACTTACGCCTGCATGGTCGATCAACGTCGAGTATGATTATCTTCATTTTGGCGGGCCGAGTGTCGCGACCCCTTCGACAGTGCAGTATCCACCGTTTGCAATTGTGCCGGCGAACACAACCAACCTGTCCAGCAGCCATCACATCGGAAAGCTTGGCCTGAACTACCATTTTGACGCCGACCCGCAGGCCGCGCAATGGTCCGATACGTCGCTGTACGGGAAGGCCCATGCCGGCGTGTCGCCCATTCGCTACGCGGACGGTTGGTCGTTCGAAGGTGGATCGCGGCTCTGGCTCAGCCGGGGAAGATTCCAATGGGAACACAGTGCTGTGCCCTATGGCGGGATTGAAGAGCCAAGCGTGCTGATATCACGACTCACATATCACGGACTGGACGGACTTTCGGGGGAGTTGTTCGGCCGTCTTGACAGCCCCTGGGGGGTGTTTCTGAAGAGCACACTTGGCGTCGGGCGCTTCAACAAAGGACATATGAATGATGAAGATTGGGGAATTGACAAACAATTCTCGTACCTCAATACCCTTTCAAGCCAGCCAAACGGAAGGTTCTCTTATTACACGGCCGACGTCGGTTACGATCTCCTGCGCGGTACCGACTACAAGGTCGGCGGATTTATAGGCTGGACCTACTATGGCCAGAGCTCGGACTCGACCGGATGCATGCAGATGGCTAACCCCCTGTCTCCATGTCTTGCGCCGGGTGACAACAGGGTCATAGGCAGCGAGGATACTCAATGGAATGCGCCTCGGATCGGCCTGAGCGCCGAAACCATGCTGACCGAGCGTTGGCGCGTGAGCGCTGATATCGCTTACCTGCCTTGGACCGATTTCAAGGGACGTGACTATCACCTCTTGCGCAAATTCACCACGTTTACCGAACAACGCGGCAGCGGTGGCGGCGGCGTCCAACTTGAAGGTGTGTTGTCCTACTTCATCACCGACAGCATCAGCGTCGGCGTCGGTGGCCGCTATTGGGCCATGTGGACCGAAGCGCAGAGCGAAGGCACCAGGTGCTACAACCGCGGCTGCGCCGGTCAGCCGTCATTTGCGAAGTACAGCATGGATCGCTGGGGCACGTTCTTTCAGGCCTCTTATAAGCTCAATTGAAGGCCTCACCGCTCCACGCTGTTAGATGCCGTCCTGAAGCTTGCTGATGAACACCAACGTCGGTGCCAATTCGGCGCCGACGCCTTGGTGTGTCGCGATTAAGCCTCTACAAGGGTTGATCCGGTTGCGGGACAACAGCATAGACAAGGCAAGCGCAACTCTTGCGCGCGCACCAGAGCCTGATGGACGTTGCGGGCGAGGCCCCGAGACTCGCTGCCGTGCTCAACCATTCCGCCGTCAACATCGCCAATGCGCTGGGGCCGGGGCTTGACGGAATGGCGGTTGCTGCCGGCTACGGCTGAACTCGGCGGGATGCCGACCCGCGAGATTGCGCGGCGGGGGATGCTCGAGCAGATACCTGGACGATGGTGCCGGCGCCAGACTTGAACGGGCTACCTTCGCGTTGCGCTGCGCCACGCCTAAGTGGGCCGCTCAACCTCAATTCGGTCCCTACCAAGACCGCAATTCATCACCTGTAATGTATTGGTTACGACGGCAATCTGCCGGCAGCTCCCGGCGAGGTCAAAGAAGATCGCGCGGTCAGTTGGCGTAGCGAGCCGTCAGGTCGCGCGAGATCTTCAAGCCTTCCTCGATGTTGCGGCTGATCGCTATGATGGCTGCGGGCGTGCAGGTCCGGTAAGTCTGCTCGAAGCCTTGGTAGCCGCGGTTAAAGCCTGCGACCATGCGGGCGCGGCGGGCGCCAGACGGGGTTTCGGCATCGACCAGCGCCTGCATCTCATTGCGCCATTTGGCGCCCTCGTTGGAGCCGCAGATGCCGCGCAGATAGTGCAGCGCGCCGAGGATCTCGGCCAGCCGTTGCAGGTCGCCGTCGAACGGGGCAGCCGCGTCCTGCGCCCGGGCGGGCGTCGCAAGGCCTGCCGACATCAGAATCACAACGGCGAGAAAGGCTTTGATCATCGGAGGTCCGGAAACGGCATGGTATGCCCCTTCAATGCACCCGAGGCAAGGCGGACGAGTCGCCAAGACCGGCCTCAAACCAGCCGCCGGGCCGCAGCAATCACCTTGTGCAGGCCGTCGGTCACGTTGAATCGCCGATCTCCTTCAGGGCCAGCCATTTGAAATGGTCGTGCTCCAGCGGGCCACGCAGAGGATATCGATCCGTAACCCGGTCTGTTCGTCGATCTTTCGCTGCAGGCGGTGTGCAGCGTCTCAGCGAACTTGACCCGGACCGCTTGGCAGCGAATAGAAACCCTTTCCGGACGCGCGGGCGCAAGGGACCAGCACCTAGCCGTCGCGAAAATCGCGCCCCAGATTGCCCGCGGTCAGAGACGGACAAAAGCCGACGACAGGGCCTGGCGGCGCTTTGATCCCCCGCTAAAGGCCGCCCAGCGCGCGATCTACACACGCGTCTGGGCGGTTCGGACTTGCTCGGTAACGTTCGAAGCGCTACTGGCTCGCGGTCGCTTCACCAATTAGCCCGCGCAGCTTCGCCGGCGTCAATGGCAAGAAGTCCGCCCTGACTCCGAAAGGCTTCAGCGCATCCTCGATTGCGCTGGCTATGGCGGGCGGAGCGCCCATTCTGCCACCTCGCCACCGCCCTTGATCCCATATTCAGTAAAAGGAGACGGCGTTACGACGTGGCCAACCCGGACATTCGGTGGCAATTCATTGATACTGAGCAGGATATAGTCGGCGAAGTTTGCGTTCAGTAGCTGGCCATCGTCGGCATACTTGTACTCTTCAGAGATTGCTGAACCGATGCCCTGCGCTGTACCGCCCCGAACACGGCCTGCGAGTGTCATCGGGTTTACAATCGTGCCGCAATCATGAACAGCGACATAATCGAGAAACTTGACCTTGCCGGTCTCAATCTCAACCGTGGATCGTCGGGTGTTTCGCTGAGGACCGCGTCCGACTCGCCGTCCAGCAGCATCTGAAGGATCGTTCGTCCTGCGACAGTTCGCGTGCCACCCTCATGATATTCGGCGACGTGGGGTCCTCGAACGTGCCCCACTCGACGCGATCAAGCTCGACACCGTAATCGTCGGCCAGCTTGCCGCGCACCTAAATGCCGGTCGTCGTCATCAGCGACCGCACCGCCATGCGCTTGCCGGCCAGATCCCCCGGCCCGAGCCGGCCGCGCTCGGCATTGTACAACGCGCGCGCGCAGGGGAAACCTACCGGTCATTGTTGCCGGCAGGAGCACCAGCGGCTCGTCGCAATTCCGGAGGGATGAGATAGCTGCCGATCGCGAGCTCGGAGACGTCGAGCGCGGCTCCCTGACCGTCGGTTTGAACCCATCGATGACCGAAGCGTAGCGGACGAATCGAGCGTCATTCGATCCGAGGCAAGCGCTCCGCTCTTCACGGCGCCGGTTCCGGGTTAGTCGCCCAGAAGCATCCGCAGCCTGTTCGGTGCATTCGTCATCTTCGCATCAGTCCGATCATGTTGCTCCAGCTAGGCGGAAACCGCCTCGAGCTTCAGTCCGTTGGTGCGCGGTCCGAACACGCCGATCGTCACAACGACGATCGCCATGGCCCCCGCGATCAGGGTGAATACGCCGGTCACACCGTAATCGCGGAGGCAGAACGCGATCAGGAAACCCGAAAACATCGCACCGACGCGGCTAACCGAATAGACGGCACCAATGGCGCGGCTGCGCATACGCGTGGGGAAGAGCTCCGCTTGATAGGCGCGATAGGAAAATGTGAGACAGTTGCTGGCCAAGGCCAGGGCAGCGCCCAGGGCCACGATGAGAGCGGCGTCCTCTTGCCTGGAGAAGATGATTCCAATGACCGCGATCGCTGAGGCAGATCCCACTACGATCCACTTTCGTTCGATTCGCTCGGCGAAGGACATCGACAGCATCGGACCGATGGGGTTGGCAATCGCGATGACGAAGGAGTAGAGTAGACTCTGCGTGACGTTAATGCCCTTGGCAATGAGGAGCGTCGGAACCCAACTTGCAAACCCGTAGTAACCGATCGACTGAAAGAAGTTGAACACCAGCATCATGATGGTTCGCCCCCGATATCGGGATTGCAACAGCTCGGCAAAACTCGCGTTCTGCTCTTGGGCCACGGGAGGGTAAGGCTGCGGCTCGGCTAAAGGCGCGCCGGTCTGCGCCACGATCTCGTACTCAAGCCGGGAAATGATCGCATCCGCCTCGCCGATGCGGCCCCTCTGCGCCAGCCATCGCGGACTTTCCGGCAGGCCGAGCCGGATGAACCAGACGGCCGTCGCGCCCAGGCACCCGATCCAGATCACCCAGCGCCATCCGTCAAAGCCAAGGGGAGCCGTCGGCACGAAATACCAAGCGACCAGCGCAACCGTCGGGACCGCGGAGAACTGTATCGCCTGGAGGAAGGCAAACGACTTTCCGCGCGAATTCGCCGGCACGAGCTCGGTGGTATAGGAGTCGATCGTCACGATCTCCGCGCCTGCACCAATGCCGGCTAGAAACCGAAAGAAGATGATCCACTCCGCGCTGTGTTGACAGGCCAACAAGGCGGCTGCGGCCGTATACCAGAGCAGCGCGCCAGTGAAGACGACCCGCCGCCCGAAGCGATCGGCCAATTGGCCGAACACGAGCGTTCCGACGAACAGGCCGGCAAACATGGCAGCCACAAAAGCCCCCAGTCCGGCGAAGCTGAAGAAATTCACGGTCGAGGTCGTGAAAGTTCCGCTTCTGACGAGCCCCGGTCCGATGTAGGCGGTGAAGAAGACGTCGTAGATCTCGAACCAGGCGCCAAGGGCGACCATCAAAACGAGCTTCCAGATCGGCCAGCTCATCGGAAGACGGTCAAGGCGCGCATTGATCATGGCCGCAGCCGATGCGTTATCGGTGTCCACCGCTCCCGCTCCGCTGCCATCCGGGAGTGCGACGGTCGTTCGTGTCGCCGGCCCATGCATGGCTTGATTTCCCCTCTGCTTCGATTTGATTTTCTTGTTCGGCACGCACGACCTACGGCGTGGCGGCGATGACCCGTTCGCGTGCCAGCCTCTCGACCTCGCGCCGGTCGAAGCCAGCGCCGTCCAAAATCTCGTCTGTATGCTCGCCCAGACGCGGCGGTTGGCGGGTCAGCCCCGGCCGCTCGCGTTTCGCGCCGAATTCGACGGGCATGGCGGGAAGCCGCGTCATCTCGATTGCGCCTTCGGCGGTGCGGATCGCTACGTCAATCAAGCCACCATGACTGGCGAGATGCGGATCGTTGAACAGGTCCGTCGGCTTGCCAACCGCCGCCCATGAGACGGCCGCGCGTTCGCAACGTTCGGCAATCACCGCCTTCGAAAACGGGACAAGCGCTTCCTGCACGGCAGGGATGAGCCAGCTTCGATGGCTCGCCCGCATGACATTGGTGGCGAGATCCGGATTGCCGCCGAGG
Organism: Bradyrhizobium sp. Pha-3; assembly: GCF_042258615.1. Taxonomy (GTDB): domain Bacteria; phylum Pseudomonadota; class Alphaproteobacteria; order Rhizobiales; family Xanthobacteraceae; genus Bradyrhizobium. The sequence goes on from NZ_CP170152.1 coordinate 7,209,477, forward strand.
GCGGCGAGCCCAAATTCCTCGGTGAACCGGATCCATTGCTTGTCGCTGGTGACGCCAATGAATACCTGATCGTCGCTCGTGTTGAAGACGTCGTAGATCGCCCAGGCATGCCGGCGCTCCGGCATGGGCCTTGGCGGGTATCCACTCGCGACCGCGCCCGCCATGTGTGTGACCATGAAGAACGCCGCGCTCTCGAATAATGCGCTGCTGATCCGCTGGCCTCGCCCGGTCGCGTCGCGCTCGCGAAGCGCTGCGAGTGCGGCCGTGACGCCGAAGATTGCGCCTGTGATATCGTTGACAGAAGCGCCCGCGCGCAATGGCCGCCCCGCGGGGCCTGTCATATAGGCAAGACCCGCCTGAAACTGCACGACTTCATCGAGCGCGGGCCTGTGCTCGTAGGGACCTGCGAGGAAGCCTTTGAGCGCCAGATAGATCAAACGTGGATTTATCGCTTCCAGATCAGCATAGCCGCACCCCAGCCGCTCCATCGTGCCTGGCGCGTAGTTCTCGAGGACGATATCGACGTCCTTCACCAGCCGATGGATAGTCGCGCGTCCCTCGGGATGCTTCAGGTTAATCGCGATACTGCGCTTGTTGCGATTGAAGCCGGCGAAGAAACCTGCTCCGAAGCCGGGCAAATGGCGCGTGTGGTCGCCGTCGGGCGCGGGCTCGACCTTGATCACGTCTGCCCCGAGATCGGCCAGTATCAAGCCGGCGCAGGGCCCCATGATCGTGTGGCTGAACTCGAGGACCTTCAGTCCCGTCAGTGGTTTAGCGGACACCTGACGCCTTCCTCCGAAATGAATTGAGGCCTCCGGCGTGGAGAAGCTCGCTCGGCAGCTGGTGGCCGACGACCTCTTCCGCCATCCGACCGACTTCGATCAGCGCATCGAGGTCGACGCCCGTACTGATCCCCATCTCCTCGCACAGCAGCACGAGCTCTTCCGTGCAGACGTTGCCGGCAGCGCCCTTATGTGCCGCGAATGGACAACCGCCCAGTCCGCCGACAGTCGAGTCGAATTTCGTCACTCCCATGCGCAGCCCCGCCATTGCGTTGGCGATCGCGAGCCCGCGGGTGTCGTGCAGATGCAACGTGATCCGCTGATGCGGCCACTTGCTTCGCACCTCACCGAGCAGCCTTTCGACGCGCAATGGCGTCGCCCAGCCCATCGTGTCCGACAGGGAAATGTTGTCGATTGCCACACCGCATTCGTCCGCAATGTCGAAGCCGTCCCGAAGGGTGGAGATGACCTGCGCCGGCGCGATATCGCCCTGGAAATTGCAGCCGAACGCCGCCATGACCCCGATCCGCCGAACCAAAACGTTTTTCGACAGATGGAGGCGCGTCTGCTTGCGCATCGCTTCCAGGTTTTCCGCGTGGCTGCGATGCAGGTTCTTGCGGGTGAACGCATCGGACGCCGACAGCGCAATGGAACCGCAAAGCGTCAGCTTGTCCGAATGCGCGAGGGCACGGTCGAGTCCCTTATCGTTGAACCAGAGCCCGACATAGTGGACACCGGCCGCCGGCCGAAAGGCAGCGACAACGTCATCCGCATCTGCCCATCCGGGCACGAGCCGAGGATTGACGAAGGAACAAACCTGGATGTGGCGAAGCCCGGTTTGCGCCAAAGCCTCGATGAGCCGAATCTTGTCCGCGGAGGCAATCGGTCCCGGTTCGATCTGAAAGCCTTCGCGTGGCCCCTCCTCCTGGATCTCCACTTCGTTTGGCAGGTCTGCCATCCATCCTCCCCCGGTGAAGCCGCGGCCGCGACTGCCTGTCAATTTCTGTGCCAGGCTTAGGATGGCGGCCGCGCTGTCATTTCGTCCAATACCGATTTGACGGCACCTGCCATATGATTTCTAAATATCAGGATGGATATCCGACAGCTTCGCTATTTCATCGCAGTCGCCAAGAAGCTGAATTTCACCAAGGCTGCACGCCGTCTCAACCTCAGCCAGCCTCCCCTCAGCCTCCAGATCAAGGTCCCCTCGAGCATGAGGTGGGCGCGCCGCTGTTTCTGCGTCAACGCCGGGGGGCGAATTGACCCAACCCGGACAGATCCTGCTTGAACAGCCGCGCCAGGCGCTTGCGCAGCTCGATCACGCGATGGGAACGGCGCAGTGGGCTGCGCGCGGAGAAGCGGGCCTGCTGCGCATCGGCTACACGGGGTCGGCCCCGATCCATGCGTCGTTCTCCAAGATCTGCCGCTTTTCGCAAGCCTATCCGGAGATAGGTCTCGAGCTGCTTCACGCCTCCACCAGCCAACAGGCTGAGATGCTGACCGTCGGCTCGATCTCGGAGTCCTGCGACCGTCTCCGGTATTTCCGCCCCCAACAACATGATCATTCGTCGGATCTGGCCCGACCCGCTGGAGCTCTTTGCGCCGAACGATCATCCCTTGCTGTGTAAGCGCGGGGCCATTGCCGTACGGGCGCTGGAGCCGCTACGTTTATTCTTTGCGAATGCCAGCCGCCGCGGCCTGAATGGTCACGTCGTACACTTTTGTAGCAGCGCAGGATTCACGCCCAACGTAGTCCAGGAAGCAGTAGACGGCGGCGCCATTCTGGGCCTCGTGGCTGCAGGTTTTGGGGTTGCCGTGCTGCCGAAATGCTACGGTCAAATCGTCGTACGCGATGTCGTGCAGCGCACGCTGAGCTCGGCGAAAGCAAAAAGCCATATTTGTCTTGCCTACAACCAGGATCGCACGTCCGATCAACTGATGCGATTTGTGGCAGTCGGATCAGGTTCGGCCACCGCGGACTAACGGCATCCAAATATCAGATAGACTCTATCTGGAGGTTAGGCTTGTTTCGCTGACGGCCCTACCTTTCCCTGATCCAGACCCCAACGCGGCGGGGGTCGCCAGCGCAGCGCATCAATCTACGGAAGCGGCAGTAAAGGCAGACATTCAATTCCTTGCAGTCCCGCGACACTTGGCTCTTTGCTCGTGTTAGCTCCGCCCTTACGCGTCGTGCAATTCTCAAAGCGTGGGTCCAACGCAATTACCTCTCATCAGGGACACTTCAGCGACATTGTCACGGTCGCGGGGCGGAGTCGGACGATATTTGTGTGGGGTGTCGGCGCTGAAGACGAGGAAGCACCACACAGTATGCACCTCAAGTCCGCTTCCGGGGCGAATTCGACAAGCAGTGCGATTATCCTCTCGCCAAGATTGGCCGCATGCTCGCGACTCGAAATGCGGGGCTGGCTGACGTCGCCACGCTCAGAATCTATCTGACCGACGTCCGCAACGTTGGCGACCTCCACAAATGCACCGATCGGCGATTCGCCGGCCAGTCCGGGCAGTTGGGCCACCAAGGGAAGATGTTTCTGTTCGCAACAGGTCCGGAGGTGATCCGGATCATTCGGCCGGCCATAACGCACGATCTCGCGCATTTCCGTGTCTTCTCTTCGTCCGCATGCTGGGACGCGTTTCACCACAATCGACCTACACGTCCGTTGCCGGCGTGAGTTTGCGGCCCCGGATCATGTCCGAAGCTTTTTCGGCGATCATGATGGTCGGCACATTGGTATTGCCGCCCGGCAATTCCGGCATGACCGAAGCGTCACGACCCGCAGTCCGTCGACGCCGTGAACCCTCAGTTCGGAACGACGACGGCCAGCCGATCGGTATCCATTCTGCAGGTGCCGACTGGATGCGAGCGATGCCCATCATCAATATATTGGCGCAATTCATTGGTGCCCCAATCCGGCGCCTGCATCGACTCCTGTCCACATTCTGACAGCGGCACAATGTCGTGTCAGGTCCAGTACATCGCTCAAAGGCACACCAAGATGCTTCCCAACGCTTGGCCGGCCTTATTGTATGCAAGCGGCGGTTGGCATGCTCATTGCTTCGATAAACATCAATCGAATAATAGAGGCACAAAGCAGCAATGCTTACCTGTCCAGCATAACGCCTCCGACAGCAGATCAGAAATCGCGTGGTCGACGCATTTTATCGCGCATCGCTTACCTAGGGTTCACCGATGAAATCCGCGATTGTCTTCGACTGGAATGGTACGCTGCTCGATGACGCTAGCGCGGTGTTGGAAGCGATCAATGCAGTTCTGAGCCGCTTCAGTCGCGCCGCTATCGATATGCATAGGTTTCGCGAAGAGTTCGAGCTTCCAATCTCCGCAATATTCCACAAACTCGACGTATCAGAAGACGAAGTCGACGCCGTGCTTGGCAAGGACAACGCCATCTTTCACGACACATACGAACCCCTGGCGAGTAGGACTGCTTTGCGCAAGGGCGCAAAACATCTCTTGCTTGCCGCACGTCGACAATCCATTCCAATCGTCATTCTTAGCAATCATATTGTTGAACCAATTCGCGTACAAACACGAAGACTCGGTATCGAGACTTACGTCACTACGATTTTGGCATTTGAGAGCCGCAAAAGCCAGTTTAGAAGCATGAGCAAGGAGGACAGGTTGCGTCAATATATGCAGGTCAATGATCTATCCCCCGCAAGAACCGTCATCGTCGGCGACATGGAAGTCGAGACCGAGATTGCACGCAATCTCGGACTTATCAGCGTGTCGATGACGGGCGGATTTGTTTCCGAAGCGCGCTTGCGGGCGGCGCAGCCAGATTACATCGTTCATGACCACCATCAGCTGGTGCCAATTTTGCAGAACCACGACCTTCTTTCGAAGGAATTGGGTGATCGCGAAGAGCGGCACTGAAGATCTCCCGCTTGCCCGTCATTGCAGTCCCTACCTCGATGATGTTGAAGGAGGACGTCGGCGCCGACTGCTTTGAGCATCCATGGAATCCTGAGATCAGTCCCGTGACGGCTCGCACCGAACTTTCCGATCCTTGACTGCTCATGTCGTAGATGGGCGTTGCAAGACGCGACCCCTTCGCCTGGCACGATGCTTGCTGAGGACTATTCACCGGCTGGGACGAGCAAGCAATCACGAGATTTGGAAAATAAGCCACGATGAGTGCAACGGCGTTGATCGATGATGCTATTCCGCGCAGCAACGTTGTGAAACGCGCAGCGCGCATCGGTGCAGAAATCAGAGATCTCAGGCTCACGGGCGATTTGCCGACCCAGACCATCGCTGCGATCATCAGCTTGTTACTCGAGCACAAGGTGATCTTCTTCCGTAACCAGGGCCATCTTGATGACGCCGAGCAGGAGCGCTTTGCAGCTCGCTTCGGAAAGCTCGTGCCCCATCCAATGCTCGGTGCCAGCAAAGGAACGGCGTCGCTCCTCGAGCTTGACTCCAGTCGCGGCGGCGGTCGCGCCGACATATGGCATGCGGATGGGACCTTCGCCGACGCCTACCCAAAGATTCTGGTTCTGCGAGCCGTTGTAATCCCACCGTTCGGTGGCGATACGCTGTGGTCGAATACGGCGGCAGCCTATCTGGATCTGCCGCCACCGCTACAACGGCTTGCCGACGAGCTTTGGGCCGTGCACAGCAACGTTTTCGATTACGCCGGAATGGCCCGCGTCCGTGAGGTGGACAAGAAACACTTTGAAGCGGTTTTCACCAGAACAATTTTCGAAACTGAGCATCCCGTCGTGCGCATCCACCCCGAGACAGACGAGCGGACGCTCGTGCTCGGCGCGTTGGTGCAGCGCTTTGTTGGCGTCCCCAAATACGACGGCCACAAGCTGTTCGACCTGTTCCAGTCTCACATCACCGCGCCCGAAAACACCGTGCGGTGGAACTGGATGGAGGGCGATATAGCGATATGGGACAACCGTGCGACACAGCATTATGCGGTCAACGACTACGGCGACGAGCATCGCGTCGTGCGTCGTGCCACCATCGATGGTGATGTGCCCGTCAGCGTCGACGGCCGCCGCAGTGTAACCCGCGTCAAGGTCGCCAAACAGCCGCTGATCGACGCTGGCTAGCTAGCTCTCGAAATCGAAGAATCGAGAAAAGTCTGGCGAGCAGAGCTGTTCTCGGGAGAGCGGTACACATTTCCCGACAGGATATCAGCACTCCCGAAAACCCCGGACGATAACCGCCCCAGTGACCCGCATACGGGCTGTGCCGATAATGAGTCTCGCATCGAACCCGCGGTAGCACCCGCCATCTGTTCGTTCAATTGATTACGACAGGATGATCGGTGCCATGCACCGTCGTCCGACTTGGTCCAGTGATCGATAACTCACGCTAGATAATCTCAAAGTAGCGCTGACGTTCAAAGTCGGTGACGTGATGCCGAACAGCTTCCCATTCCCAGCGGCGGGAGCAAGAGAAGGCTTCGACAAACCTCTCTCCAAACACATCGTTGGCCTTTGGAGATTGTGCAAACCGGTACGTCGCCTCTGACAAACTTTGAGGCAGCCCACCGAAGGGAAGGCCGCTTTCCTCGCTTGCATCGCCGACGATCGGAGCCGTTAAGCCGGCATTCTCTTCAAATCCCAGAATGCCCGAGCCAACGGCACATGACAGGCCAAGATATGGGTTCACATCTGCGCCGGCTAGCCTGTACTCGAGGCGATGCGCAGATGGCTCGCCCGGAATAACCCGCACGGCACAGGAGCGGTTGTCAACTCCCCAGCTTGGAGAGGTTGGAGCCCAACAGCCAGGAACCAATCTCTTATAGCTATTGAAATTCGGCGCAGCGAGCACACAGAAGTCATTCATATACTTCAGTTGTCCGCCAACAAATTGACGCATCATTGTTGAGATGTTGCGAACAGTGTCGCTGTCGTAAAACACATTCCGACCATCCGAGGACATCGAAATGTGAATATGTCCCGACTGGCCGGGCCATTTCTCGGAAACCTTGGCCATGAATGTGGCCATCATGCCTCGCGTCTGCGCCCACGCCTTTATCATCGACTTGAATATGATTGCGCGATCTGCTGCCTCCAGCGCATCACAATGAAGAAGTGACGCTTCGATGACGCCAGGTCCCGTTTCAAAGTGCAGGCCGCTAAGAGGTATCCTGGCCTTCTCACAAAGTACCGCGATCTCACCAAACAGCTCCTGGTGCGCGACCGAGCGCGCAATCGAGTAACCGAATGGACCGCGGGTTAAGGGAACCCATGTCGCAAAGGGCTTCTCTTCGATTGTGTCGGCGCTCTCCTTGAACAGCATAAATTCAAATTCGAACCCTGCAGTGCAGCTGAAGCCATGTTCAGCAGCCCTTCGCAGGACCTTACGCAGAACACCACGCGGGCAGAGGCTTTCGTGCGCTCCCGTAAATTCGGCGAGGTAGAGGCACAGATCCCCGCCATAAGACACAGCACGTCCGGTGCCTGACAGAATGCGCAGATCGGCGTCTCCGAACGCCGACAGAGGCTTTTGCGTGAAACTGGCTGGCGGCACTCGGTCCGAACAATCCCAGGCGAGCACCGCTTCAGAGAACTGGACAACTCTGTCCGCATTCGAGACATCTTCACTTAATACGTGCTTGCCTCGCAGGACGCCATCAAAGTCGCTCACGCCGATCATCGCCGCGCGGGCTGGATTTACGCCGGTCGGCCGGGAATCAGTTGTCATTAGTTGCGATCCTGCGTCACCAAATCGAACACTTGATCCATCCGCATCGCGCGCAATTTGCGATAGTCATCCTCAAGCTGGGTCAAGTCGTCATGCACGAGATAAACGATCCCCGGTGTCGACGCCAAGTCGATCGTCGGAACCAGCTTTTGACCTATCGGAACGAATGCAATGGCATCCGCGAAGCTCGGAAGCTTACGGATTGCCTCGAGTCCCGGATAACCGGCAACAACACCGCCCGTGTCGGAAATCAGCGAGACGCATAGTGCATGAGCCTGCCGCTTGTAAGCTCCGCGTCTCCTCATATACTCAGCAAAGCCTTTTGGATCTGCGTAGCGCCACGCCGTGAGCGTCATATGGTTGTGACCCAACGCCATTGTTCGTGCTTTAGCCGACATGCTACCTTGAAGCCTCGCTCCGAAGTCCACCAGAACCGGCCCCCGCTGATCGACGATGATCTCGGCATGAGCCGGACCGTCGACGATCTGAAGCGCCTGCAACGCACGCACCAAGTAGTCGGATAACTCGTGAACAATTGGCTCCCTGCCCCCCAACAAGCGCTCAAGCGAGCAGACCGATGACGCACCCTCAATAGGAACGGTGTCATAGGTCCAGACCTCCGTAACGAAGGCTTCACCGTCAATCGAGACGGCATTTACAGTGTATTGCTGGCCGCTTATTTTTTCCTGTCCAAGCGCAAACCGGTTCAACGCTCCGACACGATTCGTCTTCCCGACAATGATGCCTACAGCTCTCTGAATGTCGGCGTCAGTCGAGCAAAAGAACACATCCTCGGTACCCGTACTGTTCAGGGGCTTGACTACGATTTCGTCGAATCCCGCTTGATGCTTCCAGTTTGCGACCTCTCCAGCATTATCCGACACGACTTGGCTAATTGATCGCACGCCTGCAGAGGCCAGCGCGTCAGACAAACGCGCTTTGTCACGCCGAGCGGCTGACAGAGCGGTCCCATTTGAAGCTAACCCCAGCTGCTCCGACAAGGAGTCGGCGAGCTCAACGCCGGTCTCGCACCCTGCTATGACGAACTCCAGCTTCCTGCCACGGAGAGCCTGAAGATGAAATTCAGCGACCTCTTCATCAGTCATGCGCTCGCGCGGGCGAATGATTTCGTCATACAGATCTGCATTGAAATGCGATTGAAAGATGGGTGGAATCTGCGCGGCAGACATCACGTGCACCGTTCCAATTCCATAGCGCTTAAACTCGTCCGGCAAATATCGGCCGGTGGAGTATGCATCCACGATTACACAATTCCGTCCGTTCATGCGGATCTCCGATACTGCAGGTAGATATTGCTCACGGCGAGTGCCGTAATGAGAACATTTCCAACGAACGTATGTGACGAAGGCACGATGCGAGAATCGAAGAACTGGAACAGGAACGTGATGATCGGAGCCATGGACAGGACCATATTGACCGTGACGGGCTCTATGCGGCGAATGCCCTCCTGTATCAGGAGCAGTGGGACGATGATTGTCGATAGCCCGATCGCTGCGATCGCAAACCAATGCCGAGAGATCTCAGGCACGATAGAGAAATGGTCGACCAGCCCGAGCAGCAACAGGATCACTCCGTAAAAGCGATGCGCAAGCACCTGTCGGCCGGAAAATCCACGGTCGAACAGCAACTTGATGAGTATATTTGTAAGGGCCAGCGATAGGCCGGCCACGATTGCCAAGAAAAGACCAAAGGATGATCGAGCCCCCCACTCCACGCCCGCGTTGCCGCTTGCCGAGATCCACACCATGTAACTTCCCGTCGCTGCGATCAGAACGCTCACGACAATATCTGATCCTGGAGGGACGCCCTGCCGTCTGATCAGGGCGTTCAACCACACTGTTGCGGCCGGTCCTAACGCCACCATGAATGCGACAACGATCGCAGGTTCGGCGTATTTCAGTCCGATAAACAGCCCGATCCAGCTTATCGCGGTCACGAGATTGAGCGACACAAAGATCAGGAGCGATGACTTCGTTACTGTTGCGTCATTTCCCTCGTGACCAGCCAGGAGATTGAATGTCAGACACACCGCAGCAAAGGACAGCAGGAGAGCGAAGAATACATCCGCTTGCTGAAAATACGATGCCGCATAGACCTCACCGGCCGCACTCACGACGACATAAAGCGCCACAAAGAGAACTCCCAGAGCGAAGCGATTTGTCGATCGCCCGCTCTTGCTGTGCCTTTGGCGCGGTGCCGGGCGCTCCCAAAACCGTGCTCGTGCATCAGTTCCGAGGGACTCTGCTTTCGACCTGGGCGGGCCGCGTTTGGATTGAAATGTCAAAATCCGCCTCTAGTTTGTCTTTGATTGGCAGTATGCAACACACGCCTCTCCGAATGCCGTGAACAGCTGCTTGCTGAAAGGATCGGTTGAGACGTGCCATTCGGGGTGCCATTGCACACCGATTTGCAGCGTCGGCGCGCCAATGACCGAAGCTGCTTCGACCAGGCCGTCAGGCGACCACGCCTCCCGCCTCAGTGCGGCGGCAAGCGCGTCTATGCCCTGATTGTGCAGGGAGTTCACTTGCGTTTCGATTGTGCCGGCGATCGGAAAGAGCGCGCCATCGGGACATATCCTCACGCTGTGCGCGGCATCGTACTGGCGATCTCTCGGACGATCCGGTTTCTCGGCATGCATCTGGCCACTTCCCAGGCTCCACTCCGCAAGCGATCGGCGAAGTGTGCCGCCGAAATACACGTTGAGCTCCTGAAGCCCACGGCAGATGCCCAAGATCGGCATTCCGAGCGCGATGGCCCTACCAATGACCACCGCAGAGAGCCTGTCCCGTGGGCGGTCACGGATCCCACCCACAACGTCTTGCTGGTCTGCCCCTGTGCAGGACGCAGGCGCTCCCAAGACGGCAGGATCGATATTCGATTCATCTCCTGTCAACACCAGGCCGTCCAGCCCGCGCATGATCGCCAGGCCAGCCTCAGCCCTCGGATCTTCAGCGTCGATCGTCGGCAATATGACGCACGCAACCCCCGCGTGATGAAGGAGGGCCTCTACGTACTTGCGCCGCAACCCGTCGCGATGCACACCGTCGACCAAAAGACGGTTCGACGTGACGCCGACCACGGCTCGCGCCTTGTCTGTCCGTTGCAATGTCACGCCACTTGCCCTCTCGTATGGGCATCGGCCAAAGACTGCTCATACAAGCGTCGATTTCGCTCCTTCAACTGAGCGATAACGCTCGGTTGACCTTGAGGTCCCTTGACGAAGAGCCCTCCCCAGCTTGCGGCAACTTCTGCGTAATTCGGATCCTGCATCCGGATTTTCTGAGCTTTGCACAACAGCCAGAATGGGATACCTGGCGACAGGTGATGCTCAAGATGGTACTCATCCAGATTTTGTCCAAGGATGGCCCGCTCGAGCAAATTGCCCTTCCGATTCCTGGTTAGATAGACGTTCTTCGTCTCGGTCTCGCACATAGGTGAGTGCTCGGCGAGCTCGACAAACCAACCAAGAACCTGAAACGTTGTGAGATAGGGCACGATCCAAAACAGGATGACGATGTGGAGCAGCCCAAGAGCATATGATCCGGCCAGTATGCCGAACCAGAAACAATAGAAGCCATACTTGTCGACAAGTATGCCTGACCGGCTCTGATCCTCGGCATCCGCTATCGAAAAGCGATTGGTCCAGAGATACTTCAGGTACGCCACCGTCGCGCCGCCAAATATCGGCTTCCAGATAATGTTGAAGGCGTACCGCTCAGGAGGCAGGACGTCGTAAACGCCGTTGGCCAGGAAGAACTTCAGGTCCGGATCCTTGTCCGGGTCGCCGAGATACGGATGATGCAAATAGACGTGTGAGATCCGGTAGGCCCAGTGACGCTGGAACAGGGGATAGGCAGCGAACAGAATGCCGAGGATGTAGTTCCAGGTCGTGTTCTTCGCGAGCGTGCGGTGAGCCGCATCATGAGCAATCGTGGTCAATCCACGCTGATAGGCCCCGATCAGAAGAACGGCGATCGGGTAGAGCCAGCATGAGACGTAGACCGTCGCGAGCGTACAAGCTGCAATCACAGCGTAATCTTTGGCAATATAGGCGGCTCCCGTGATATTGTCGGGCCTCAGCTCGGAGAGTTGCTTATTGATCTCGCGGCTGAATTGAACGGCCTCATAACGTGACGACCTCAGTTTCCAAGCTTCTGCCTGATTCATGAGAACCTCCTCCTGATAGCCTTGCAAGTTGTCAGATTGCGGAAAGCGCCTTGTCCAGATCGCGGACGATGTCGTCGACATCTTCGATGCCGACACAAAGTCGGATCGAGCCGCCAAATATGCCCGCGGCTTCGCGCTTTTCCCGTGGGACGGTGGTGTGGGTCGTAGAAACAGGATGCGTCACGAGTGTGCGGGCATCCCCTACATTCGAAACGTGATACATCAAGTCAACGCTCTGGATGAACTTCCGCCCGGCTTGTTCGTCCTCCACCTCGAACATGACCATCGCCCCATGTCCGTATGCGGCGTTGAGTGTCTGATCGACGGTTTCCCGATCGGCTCCTTCAAAGAGGCCGGGGTAGAAGACACGGCGCACTTTTGGATGCTCATTAAGAACGTCGGCCACGATCCTGGCGTTTGCGCAGTGCTGCTTCATGCGCAGAGGCAGCGTTTCAAGTCCTTGGATCAGTTGAAAGCTTGCAAAAGGAGCGATGGCCGCGCCGGTATCGCGCAACCAGGTCATGCGAGCCTTTAGGAGAAACTCACTTTTTCCAAGATCGTCGAGGTCGCGCAGCGCGTTGCGCCAGATAATCCCACCATGCGCATCGTCAGGACTGTTGAACAAGGGAAAGCGAGAGGTCCCCCGGTAGCTAAATTCACCGTTGTCAACGATCAGCCCGCCGAGCGTCGTGCCATGGCCGCATATATATTTCGTTGCGGAGTACGTCGTAATCGCAGCGCCGAGATCTGACGGCCGGCACAACAGTGGCGTCGTCGTATTGTCCACGACCAAGGGAACGCCGTACTTACGGCCGATCTCCGCCAGCTGTTTGACCGGAAGGGGAATCAGACAAGGATTTGAAATCACCTCTCCGAACAGACATATCGTGCGATCATCGATAGCACGCTCGAACGTCTCGGGCCTTCGAGGATCTGCCGTCCTAACGCTGATCCCAAGACGCTTTAATGTGTTGTGAAGCAGGTTCCAGGTATTGCCATATAGATACGGAGAGGCGACGACATTGTCCCCCACTTCGCCACTCGATAAGTTGACGATGGCAAGGAACGTCGCCGCTTGACCTGATGCAACAGCGAGCGAGTCACTTCCCCTATCGACGGCCGCGTACCTCCTTTCCAGCGCACGGGTCGTCGGATTGATGATCCTCGTATAGGTGAACCCATCAGCCTTAACGTTGTAGACGTCAGCAATGTGGTTTAGATCGCCGTCGAGTTCATAAGCCGTATTCTGGTAAATCGGCACTGCAACGGCTTTCGTCACCGGGTCGCGTCGGTAGCCCGCGTGCAGAACAGCCGTTTCGACGGAAAATGGGAGCTGCGAGTTATTTGCGACTGCAGGTGACATCTCTACGCGAGGCCCGCAAGTCTTCTGGGTTGACATCGGCCCCACTGACGAAGCCTGACCGGACCGGAAATATGAACGAAAAGCGCACCCCAACTGCTCGATCCAACTGGATCGGATTTCCCCAATGCAACCGACCCGAAAACTCCGTGTCGCAAGGTGCAGCTTCGAGTAGATGTAAAGGTTGTGGGCCGCCAAGTGACGATATAGCCCATCGAACCCTGTCTGATCCGCGATTCCGGATGGCGCACTGAACGCGACACAGACTGGCGAATGCAAGTCCGCGGGCAGCAGTGGAGACACCACTCCTTCGAGCTCCTTGATGAGATCGTCCCTGACTTTCTCATACCTGCGGCGCCTGGCATGAATGCCTTCGCCGTTCAGAATCTCCAACGCCTTTGTAGCTGCCTGAACGATGTGGGTGGGCGGCGTCGACCGCCACTCGCCTGTACGCTCGAACGAGAGCCATTGATCTCTCACGTCGAGTACAAATGACCTTGGTTCTTGAACCGCATTCTCGAGCAGCTCGCGCGACGCGATGACGAAAGCGACGCCCGGCGGCCCTTCCACGCACTTGTTGCTCGACGTGACCAGGACGTCCGCTCCACGCCGGCTCAAGTCGATATCAATGGCGCCAAAAGAACTCATCCCGTCGACGATAGTCTTGACACCACGTCGTCTCGCCTCCTCTACGATCGGATCCAGCGGATTGACGATTCCAGTCGTGGTCTCGCAATGCACGAAGCATAGATGGGTAACGTCAGGATTTCGGCTCAGATGCTCGGCAACTCCCTGAGGGTCCAAGGGCTCGTTGGCTCGCTTGACAAGCTTCAGTGCCTCGATGCCCCACAGCCGCAGAATTGTAAGAATGCGCTCGCCATAGATGCCGTTGATGCAAACGAGCGGCTTGTCGGCCTGGGACACAAATGAAGACAGAGCGGCTTCCATTGCAAAGGAGCCGCCTCCCTGAATAGGGACCACCGAGTAGTCCTTGGCATTTCCCAGCAGATTGAGCATCAGCCGCCTCATGTGGGCGGTCACCTCCTTGAATTCGCAATCGCGCGATGCAAGGTCAAGCTGCATCTGGCTCCTAACCGCTGCCGACAACGACAATGGACCAGGCGTCAGCAGAGAGCGCTGTCTTGTCACACACTTCCCCTTAAGTTGTATTCCTCAACGGATCTGGAGCATGATGGCGCGGCCGAGGAGGACCCTAGGGCGAGCGCCGACGTCCTCGGTTCAGCGGCTTTGGGAGAAGCGCCACAGTCCCGGGCGTGTTCGCGTGTCGGCGCACAGAAAACTCCGGCCGACGACAACATCCGTATCTAGCCACAGATGCAGAGTGATGTTCGCGGGGCCGCTCACCGATATCATTTGTTTCTCCTGGGAATTCGCGTTGCGACCGCGTCCTTGTGCGTAGTTGGTGCGACGCTCCACTCTCACCCAGCCGTCATGCGTGCGCAGATTTGAGCGGCAGTCGCCATCTTGCGTCGCCAACCGGCAGGTAAGCCGATCGGCTTACGTGCGAGTTGTGCCATTCAGGCGAATGTTGAAGTTCAGACAAAGCTGCACGTCGCGCCATTGCGTGTGGATACAGCTGCGCGCATGGCGCACTTTATGAGTGTTGTTGGTAACAGGACTCATCCTGCGTGAGCTTGAGACTTGAGACTTGAGACTTGAGACATTCGGACACCGTCACTCGCTGGAGAATTTAACGTCGCCTATTTCAAGATCGTACAACTTGACGTTAGGTGCGTTTCAACCCTCTCTGCGAGTTTCTCGCGTGAATTTTTCCTGACGCGCACCTCCACCAGGGGCGATAGGCCGAAATCGGCGCTGAGCGTAGTGATCGGCGGCAAGCTGGCTGAGAGTTTTCGTCGCTCAACGTTAGGATCTTGGACATTCGTCCTGCGAGCCGCACGCCGGCACGTGAGGTTGGCCTGCCCCTCTCGCTTCACGCGCGATCCTTGCCAAAACTGCAGACCGGGATACCGAGTTTCTTCGCCTCGTCGGCACGATTTTCCTGGATGCCGGGGCCCCGGAAGTGCATGCCCCCGGTCGGCAGACCATCAGCATGGCTGCAGCGCAGCAAGATGGTTTACGCAATGCGCCGCAGCGATTGGCATTTTCAGAGCTGCGGGTCAGAGCGAGCGCTCGGTCTCGATACCCTCGCCCGCCGCACTAGCGGCTCGAAGGCGCCGGAATCCTACGCGCCAGTGATGCGTCCCTCTATATCCACCTCTCGGGCGATCAATGCCGGCCGGATCTGTCTGGGCGTGTTATCGTTTGGGCGGTCGTCACAACGGGGATGGACGCGGAGTGCCTTCTCGCAAGACAGCAATGCCGCGATTGCGCAAACAATGCGCGGCGAGTGTCCCACAAGATCTGCCGCGACATCGCAAAGCGCCGCTGCGCCGGCTTCGATGAGGCCGGCCCTATCTGTCGCTGGTCGGCATTGCGCACCGCTACCCGGGTGCGACCAGGCGCCCGGAGGAGCGAGGATACCCTCATTGTGCCCGAGAGATCGAAGAGAGATCGAAGCCGGATGGCGGAGACGCCGAGCGGCTCGGTTTCACGAAAGCTCGGAAAGTGGCGCTAGCCACACGCGCAGCAAAAGCGCTAGCGAAAACTCAAACAACTGGAAGTCGGACTTCCTCGCTGGCCTTTGTCATAGCGTCGTAGACTCTGACCTGGAGCATGGGACGCCGCTTCTTGAGCTCCTCGGCTCCTGCCCAAGCTCCATCTCTGGTCGTGAATTCGGTTTTGAATTGACCGTCGACTTCGAGCACATAACCAGAGGCTGGCAATCGTCGAGTGGGTGCGACCATCTTATCCCCTTAGAGCGATGATTCGGATCGATGCCCCTGCTTAACCCGAGTCGCCTGGGCCGGGCCAGCAGGCTGGCGAGGGTTTCCTGCAAATCGATGCCGCGCCGCGAGGCGACAGGTTCGAGGCTACTAACCGTCAAGGATTGCGCGCGCCATCAAGACATCGACCACAGCTTCCGCCAATTGCTCAGGCGTCTTCTCCATGGTCCTGAGATGAATTTCGGGTCTTATCGGTGCTTCGTAGGACGCATCGATGCCGGTGAAGTTCGCGATCTGACCGGACTTCACCTTTGAATAGAGACCTTTGGGATCGCGCCGCGCGCATTCTTCGATCGGCGTGTCGACAAAGACTTCAATGAACTCCTCCTTGCTAACGAGGCTGCGCACCATGTCTCGTTCGGCCTTATAGGGCGAGATGAATGAGCAGATCACGATCAAGCCGCCGTCCGCTATCAACTTGGCAACTTCCCCGACACGCCGAATGTTTTCCGCGCGGTCGGCCTCGGAGAAGCCGAGGTCGGCATTTAACCCGTGCCGGAGGTTATCTCCATCCAGCAGCATGGCATGCCGCGACATTGCAAACAGCTTTTGATCGACGATGTTGGCAATCGTCGACTTTCCCGCGCCGGACAGGCCGGTGAACCAGATGATGCAAGGCTTCTGGTTCTTGATGGCGGCCCGCTCCTTCCTTCCCACCGCAACGGGTTGCCAAGCGATGTTGGCAGCCCGCCGCAGTGGACATGCGATCATGCCGGCCGCAACCGTACGATTGGTATGACGGTCGATGACGATAAATGATCCGGTCTTGCGATTGACCTCGTAAGGATCGAACGCCGCGGGCAGCGCGGTTGAGACATTGCAGAAGCCGATCTCGTTGAGGTTAAGCGTCCTGGCCGTCAGGTGCTCACGTGTGTTGACGTCGATCCGATGTTTGATTGCAGTAATGCTGCCGGCTGTGGTCTGCGACCCAATGCGCAGGATGTAATTGCGTGCGACAACGAGCGGATCCTTATCCATCCAGATCAGATGAGCGGCGAACCTGTCGGCGAGCTCCGGCCGCTCGGTCGGACGTGCCAGGAGATCGCCACGGCCGATATCGATCTCGTCTTCAAGAGTAATCGTGATGGCATCACCGGCCTCAGCGCAGGGTAGATCGCCGGCCTGAGTCAAGATCCGCCTGATGCGCGCGGTCCGTCCAGACGCTGCGACAACGATGTCGTCTCCCACCGAGATGCTCCCCGAAGCTACGGACCCGGCATAACCGCGGAAATCCAGGTTCGGCCGGTTCACCCACTGGACCGGAAAACGGAAAGCCTGGCTCGCGCTGTCGGACCGGATATCAATGCTCTCCAGGTGGCCGAGCAGGCAGGGACCATCATACCAGTGAGTGTTGCCGGAACAATTGACGACATTGTCGCCATAGCGGGCAGAGATCGGGATCGGAACGATCGAGGTGAAGCCGAGACCGGCAGCAAAGGCCACATAGTCAGCGAAAATTCGATCAAAGATCTCTTTGTTATACTTGACGAGGTCGATCTTGTTCACTGCCAGGACGAGGTGGCGAATACCAAGTAGCGAACAGATGAACGAGTGGCGCTTGGTTTGGACCAGCACGCCCTTGCGGGCGTCGATCAAAATGATGGCGAGCTGGGCGTTCGAAGCGCCGGTTGCCATGTTGCGGGTGTACTGCTCGTGGCCGGGCGTATCGGCCACCATGAACGAGCGTCGTTCGGTCGCAAAGAAGCGGTAGGCCACATCGATCGTGATGCCTTGCTCCCGTTCGGCTTCAAGCCCGTCGACGAGCAGCGCGAAATCGATCTCACCGCCGGTGGTACCGTACTTGGCACTGTCGCGTTCAAGCGCCGTAAGCTGATCCTTGTAAATCATCTTGCTGTCGTGCAGCAGCCGGCCGATCAGCGTCGATTTCCCGTCGTCCACCGAGCCGCATGTGATGAATCGCAGTTGATCTTTTGGCTTGGCCTGGGCAGGTTCCGTTGTCGGCTTGGAAAGCATCAAAAGTAGCCTTCCCGCTTCTTCTTCTCCATGGAAGCGGATTCATCGCCATCAATCAAACGCCCCTGGCGCTCAGATACCGTCGCAGTCTGCATTTCTGCGACGATGTCTTCTATCGTCGTCGCACTGGACTCAATAGCCCCGCTCAAAGGATAACATCCCAACGTGCGGAAACGGATCATCCGCATGTCCGGCGTCTCGCCGGAGTTAAGCGGCAATCGCTTGTCGTCGATCATGATCGTCGCGCCATTTCGACGCACTATCGGTCTTTGCTGTGCGAAGTAGAGCGGGACGACCGGGATCTTCTCGAGCATGATGTATTCCCACACGTCGAGCTCAGTCCAGTTCGACATTGCAAACACGCGCATGGTTTCACCCTGGCGGATCCGTGTGTTGAACAGGTTCCAGAGCTCAGGCCGCTGGTTACGGGGGTCCCATGTGTGCCCGGCTGAACGGAACGAGAGTATCCGTTCTTTTGCGCGGCTCTTTTCCTCATCACGTCGGGCTCCGCCAAAGGCGGCATCAAATTCGTAGAGGTCGAGCGCCTGCTTCAGGGCGTCTGTCTTCATCACCTGGGTATGAAGAGCAGAGCCTGAGTCGATCGGGTTGATCCCCCGCTCGATGCCCTCCTTGTTTACATGGACGATCAGGTCGAGGCCGAGCCGCTTGGCCGTCGCATCCCGGAAGCTGATCATCTCGCGGAACTTCCAGGTCGTGTCGACGTGAAGCAGGGGGAAGGGCAACTTTGCGGGGTAGAAGGCCTTGATCGCAATGTGCAGCATCACGCTCGAGTCCTTTCCGATCGAGTAAAGCATGACCGGCCTTTTGAACTCGGCGACCACGTCACGCATGATTTCAATCGATTCAGCTTCGAGACGGTGCAGATGTATTGGCAGCATATGTTCTTTTCGATGCAGGATCTCTGTTCTTCGCCGTTCTACGGCTCCGGCCCAGATGAGAAATCCCCGCGGCGGAAACGCGCTCGCCAGAGCGCATGGCTCGTCCATTAGGTCAAGTGCCCGTTAGGCAGCAGACATGCACACCCGACAGCCGATCGCATTCTACGGCTGGTACGACCAGCCTGCGCCACGTTATCGGTGCGCAGACCGGCTCGTTGCGCTCTGAAGAATGTTGGCTAAATCAGCCAGCGTGTTTTGATCGCAAGCATCCAGATCACCCTAAAACAAATTGAGGACCTGCTCAAGCCGCCAGACCTCGCCTCACAACATCGCGACCACCGCGTCGCGATTCCGAAATGGCATCAAGCCCGCAGCTCGATCAGCTTCTGAACGGCGCCTGTTGCAACGGAGCTTCCATTGAATTCGCAGGCCGCAAATTCTCCTCAAGGTTGGTAGCCAATAGCTTTTGGGCCTGCCGTAGCACCATGGAGATGTCAGACGCGGAGCAGAAGTCCTCTCAAACCTCCGGCTAGCGTGGACTGGCTCACCGTGCAGGAGATGAGCCGGACAATGCTGCTGCCTTGCTACTGCGCAAATCGCACCAAGCTTCGAAATATCTGACGATAGAGTTCGGCTACCTCCCGTCCGCTAATTGCGCACGGCGCATGGGACGTTGTTCTGTCGAGCCGGCACGATGCCGTTTGCTGCGGCACTGAAAACGACAAATGCGACATGCACCTGCCTGATGCTCGGCATACACGAGAGACATTCGGCAAAAGAGCGGATCGGTCGACGAGCGGGCCAAGGAGCAGACCAAAGTCGCGGACATCTCACCTTGGTCAGGGCGTATCGATCTGACCTGCGCGCGGGTTGGATCCCGACGCGAGCTGCTGCCTGTGAATGCCGCCGCTGGTCCGTCAAGACAATGAGCGCCGTACGCCCAGAGCAGCTCCGGCGCCAGTATTATCGGCAAGCTCCACTTCCGTCCGAACTGGACCAAGTATTTGATTTGCCTACTCTTGCGGCGTTGTTCCTGCTTCCAATTCGCGCTAAGGGAAGCCGGTAAAGGATGGAACCCGACCTACGATGCCGCCGGATTTACCTGGTGCAGCAAGCGCGCTTGGCAGTATCTCACCTGACGGACAGGAGATGGTCCGGCCGTTCATGTGGGAGATCAGATCGATCAGCGCCTATCTCGAAGAGCTTGCCAAATTCCGAGCCGATGTGCTTGGCATCACTGGGCCACAGTGGATGATCCTGATGGCAGTGGCCTATTTGGACAGGAAAAACGGTGTCGCTGTCAACGAGGTGTCAAAGTTGATGCACGTCGATGCTTCCTTCGTCACGACCCAGTCAAAGCTGCTAGAGAAAAATGGGTTTCTACGCCGCAAGTCTTCCGCAAGCGATGCGCGGGTCGTGCAGATGTCGCTGACGGCAAAAACCCGCAAACATCTCTCAACTTTGGCGCCACGACAGGAAGCACTCGATGAGCTCGCTTTTGATGAATTCGGGGTTAACGGGTCAAGCGAGTTCATTACCAAGCTCGCAGCAGTGAGGCATCGTCTGGAGAAGGCCCGCCATGAGAGCCGCTCTGGCGTTCTGAGGACCAAACGCACGACCGTCAGAAATGACGCTGGCTAGCCATGTCGAGACTTCCAGCCTTCGACTTTTTCTTGAAGCAGCGCGGGCGAAGGTGGTTGTGGTCCGTTCACAACGCCGAAGGCACGCAGCTGATGACGGGTTCAGGGCGTAGCCGCTCCGCCGCCAGGTATCAAGCCAACAGAGCGCTTTTTCTATTGCTGCTGAGCGCGCCGTATCATTGCGGAGCTCGAGCCAACCAACAGGCTCGGCAGCGCCCGCAGACCCCCTAAGCCTACCATGATCTTCGGGCGATGTGACTCACTGACGAGATTCGACGCCCCACATTATATCGCGCCGACCATGCTGCGTTCTCGGTATTTGCATGAGGAGAATGGTGGCGATGAAATCGATCGGAAATCAGCTTGGGCGCTCGTAGTTGATTGCCTGACCGGGTTATCGGGATCGGAAATCACTGCGCTCCAACAGCAGCCTACGCAGGGCCACGCAGGATTCGGATCCGCAGACCATTTACCGCAATTCCCAAGACGAATTTGCGATACAATACCACAGGGCATAAAGGGCGGCCCGCGAGCCGCCCTACAGTACCAGTTACCAGCACTGCTTAGTAAGCTACCGCTGATGTCCGAGCCCGATACCGAGATGCAAGGCCTTCTGGCGCAGCGCACCGACAGTACGCTTGGTCATTTTTGCTATTTTTATGACCGGGGTCCGAGCCTTCGAATGGACCTTGAGATCTTTGATATCTGCCTTGGTCCACTCGCGCCGCTTACCGCGTTTCTTGGTTGCTTTTTTCACAATGATGCTCCTTTTGAGAGGAGCGGCTTGTAACATAGTTTTTTCGCAGCGACGACCGCAAAAAACAGGCAATCATAGGAACTCGCGCAACCTGCAAGCTCAGCCATGTGTTTGGAAGGCAAGAGCTTGGGTACTCATGGCGGATGCCGGATCGTAAATTACGTGCGGGTGCGGGTCGAGTGGCTTCGCCATGAATAAGCGAACGGAGCCCCTAATCGAGACATGCTTATTCGAAGCTAATCATTAGGTGATAACATATCTGTGAAAGAGATGAGCAAGCGAACTGCGATTAGCCGGAACAAACTCCAAATCGGGCATGCTCGAGATTCGAGTTAAGCTTGGAGGGATCAGCCATCGAATCTCTGTGAGACGTCGTGGCGATCTCTCACTATGTCGCTCTGACCACGCTTGGCGCGCCGCGTCGTCTAGACTATTGGAGCCTCCTTTGGGCTGGGCGAGAAAACCAGATCGGATCTCGTCTTTGTGCCCGTCGCCCGGTCTCAATGTATCGGAGCGGAAGCGTGTGGTCGTACGACAGTTTTCACGTCTTTCGACGGAGGACTGACTGAGAACGGCAAAACATTGTGGTTTTCAGGGTTCGGCTGATCTTAGAGATAGATGGATAGATAGAGAGAGAGGCTTCGGCCGGCGTCAACGCATCAGACTTGATGGCGCGCTCTTGGTCCAAATCGCCTCCTATGTGATCTATGCATGTTTCGCCCAGACTGCAGACGCTGAAGCTCGATAGTCCTCGATCGGAGCTGTTGCGCCGCGATGAATTTCTCACTGAGCCATATCAGTCCCATCATACGATTCTTAGCCGTACCGATCCGAAGCGACCTGCGGTATGCATCGAGCCCCCCTCACCGATCGTCCGGCTGAACCTTGATTTTGCGTTTCGCGTTGCCCGCAGTTGCGGCGGTGGACCGACTGGCCACCCAAGCTAGCACTCGCCTGCACAGCGTTGACCACCGCGTCTACAATCGCGCCGGTCCATTTGCACTAGTTGGACCAGGCGCCGACGGCCCGTTCGACTCGTCATCGGCGATGGCGCGCCAGGCCGCGCCATCGAGATCGTCATACTGGCCACTCTTGAGCGACCACAGGAAGCCGAGCAGGCCGACCAAGCCGAGCGCAAGGGCGAGCGGAACCAGATAGACCAGGACTTCCATCAGATTGTCTCCCTCCTTCGCGCCCGCAACGCATTGAGCATGACCAGCACGGACGAAGCTGACATTGCCGCGGCGGCAATCAGCGGCGTCGCCAGGCCGGCGATCGCGACGGGCACGGCCAGGACGTTGTAGACGACAGCGAGCCAGAGATTCTGCCGCATCAGAAGCAGCGCCCTGCGCGAGCCCCTGACGGCCGTCATCACAGGCCCGAGACGCTCACCGAGGAAGACCGCATCAGCGACCGCCTGGCTCATATGGGTCGCAGTGACAGGCGACATCGAGGCATGGGCCGCTGCGAGCGCGGGCGCGTCATTCAAACCGTCACCGACCATCAACACCTTGTAGCTCTGGCTCGTCAGACTTTCGACCCGGGCGACCTTGTCCACCGGCGAGACGTTAGCGCGCCACTTACGAATGCCGAGCGTCTCGGCCGCCCGGCGGACTGCTGGCTCGCGATCGCCGGAAACGATCTCCACCATGATGCCAAGGCGTGCGAGGCCTGCGACCACCTCGGCTGCATCTGGCCGCATCCGTTGCCGGACAGCAAAGACATGCTTGGCGTCACCGTGGCTGAACGCTACGACGGAGGCCTCAGGATCGCGGCACAGGATCTCGTCGGTGAGCATGTCAGCACCGCAGAACGAGGGGCGGCCAAGCCGGATCGGCGCCCCCTTATAGTAACCTTGGACGCCTCGCCCCGGCTCCTCTTCGATATCGGCCAGCGGCTCGCTTGCGCCGGCAGCTCGCGCCACGGCGGCGGCGATCGGATGGCGGCTCGACAGCGCCAGCCGGCCTGCCAATTTGACGACATCGTCGGGAATGCTGGCGAGATTGGCGACATCGAGCTCAGGCAGCGTCAGCGTGCCGGTCTTGTCGAAGATCACCCGGTCCACCTCGGCAATGCGCTCGATCGCATCCCCGGCATTGAGCAGCACGCCGGAACGAAACAGTGCACCGGAGGCCACGGTCTGCACCGCAGGTATCGCCAGACCCAGCGCGCAAGGGCAGGTGATGATCAGGACCGCGATCGCCGTGACGACCGAATCATGGAGCGTGGCGCCAGAGGCAAGCCAGCCCAGCATCGTCAGGAAGGCAGTTGCGTGAACGATCGGTGCATAGAGCCGCGACGCGCGCTCGGCGAGGCGCAGATAGCGCGAGCGAGCTTGCAGGGCATGATCAAGCAGCCTGGAAATCTCGGCAAGCAGTGTGTCGCCTGAAGCCCCCGACGCGCGGACGCGTAGGGTGCCGGATTGTACCAATGTGCCGGCGAACACCGCGCTGCCAGGCGTCGCGATCGCCGGCAAGGTCTCGCCGGTAATGAGGCTTTGATCGACCTCGGAACGTCCCTCGATCACGTTGCCGTCGACGGTACAGCATTCGCCGGGCCGCAGCAGCACGATATCCCCCGGTTTGATCGCTGCTGCCGGAACGGTTCTGATCTCGGTCGGGCTTATGAACTTCACGGCCGTCTCCGCCTTGAGCGCGGCAAGGTTGCTGGCGAAGGCGCGGGTGCGCCGCCTCATGTTCTGGTCGAGATAGCGGCCCGCGAGCAGGAAGGCGATCAACATGATCGCCGCATCGAAATAGGTGTGCTCGGCATGACCGATAGTCTCGATCAGCGAAGTCGCCAACGCCAGCAAGATGCCGATGCTGATCGGCACGTCCATATTGGCTCTGCGCGCCCGCAGCGCGGCAAAAGCCGAAGAGAAGAACGGTTGCGCGGAGTAAGCCGTGGCCGGCAGTATGATCAGCGCGGAGAGCCAGTGAAAGAAGTCGCGCTGCTCCGGCAGCATGTCCGAGACATTGCCGGACCATACCGGGATCGACAGCATCATCACATTCATCGCGGCAAACGCGGCAACGCCCAGCCGCCGCAGCAAGCTCCGCGCCCGCTCCGCCTCCAGCGTCTCCGCATTATTCCGCTGGAAGGGATATGCCCGATAGCCTAATTCGGCGAGCCGCTTGACAAATAGGGCCGGATCGAGCGGTCCTGCCTTCCATTCGAGCGCCAGCCGGTGATCGGTGAGGTTCACGCGTGCCGAGGTCACGTCCGGAATGCTCGACAGATTGCGCTCGATCTTGCTCATGCAACTCGCGCAATTGATGCCCTCCACTGCGAGGTCGAGTTGAAAGAGGCCCGCGCCTGTCCTCTTCAGATAGTGAGAAAAATCGATGTCCGCCTGCATGTGCATGTACTCTCAGTTCAGGACGATGCGGTTTTTCGACAGAAACATGCGGCGGCCATCGGCGTCGCCCTCGATCACGAGATCCCACTGCCCGACAGCGACGCCCTCGGCGCTGCCGCGGTAGGTTCCAGCATGAGCCTCCGAGACATCAATCGTCCGATCGGCTCGACGGTCAACCGGTCGCTCGAGCCGGGCCACGAAACCCATTCCGGCAAGAGGCGCGCCTGCGCGGTCGCGCGCCTCGATCGCAAGCACAGCTCGGCCATCGGACTGCCGGTGGATATGTACCCGCACCTGCCAGTTTCGCTCGTTCTGCTGCCGTGCTGCGATGATCTCACGCTGATAGGCGAGGCTCGCGCTATAGGCGCTGTCGACCTCTGTCCCCGGCAGCGTCGTGATGGCAAAGCGCATCATTACCAGATTGGCGCCGATCACGACCGAAAAGAAGACGAGAATGACGATCAGGACGCAGCGTCCGGTGATGGGCCGCGCGCCTGGCGCTGATGCGGTCATGATGAGATCCCGTCTGTGGTCGTTAGGGGAGGACGAAATGATCTGTTGCGGAAGCGACCTCGCCGAGGCCAATATCGGTGACCCGAAACCTCACCAGCATCGACCGTTCCGACTTGTCGTTGTCCGGCGCCGTCACCAGCACACGCAGCTCTGTCGTGGCATCGCGAGCCAAGACGATCATTGGTCGATCCACCGTCACCGAATCGACGCCGACGACGTGGACGGACGCCTCAGGCGGCCCATCGATGTCGATCGCGACCACGCGATCGAAGCCGCGCTTGTTGAGCAAGCGCACGGTGTAACCGTTGCGAATCGAGCCATCGCTGAGCTTGACAGCCACGGGATTGCGATCGTGCAGGACGCTGAGATCGAGCAGCGTTCTCGACAACAGCGCATAAAGCATCACCGCGCAGACGACCGCGATCAAGGAAGCATAGACGATCGTGCGCGGGCGTACCGGCTTGAAGAGCTCCGACTTGCCGTCTATCCGCCGCCGGATATTGATGTCGTTGTCGTAACCGATCAGGCGGGTTTTGCGCCCGACCTTCTTCATGACGGCATCGCAGGCGTCGATGCACAGCCCGCACTGGATGCAACCGAGCTGGGCGCCATTGCGGATATCAATCCCGGTCGGGCAGACAGCCGCGCATTGACTGCAATCGATGCAGTCTCCGACCCTTTCGCCGCGCGCGCGCAGATCGAGTGATTTCTTCAATGAGCAGCGCTGCTCGCCGCGATCGTATTTATAAGTGACATTGAGCGCCCACTCGTCGGTGAGCGCGGCCTGGATGCGCGGCCACGGGCACATATAAACGCAAACCTGCTCGCGCATGTAGCCGGCCAGCAGATAGGTCGAAGCCGTCAGGATCCCAATCCAGATATAGGCGATTGCGGGCGCCTGGAAGGTCGCCAGATCGCGCACCAATGTCTGCGCGTCGGCGAAATAGAGCACCCAAGCGCCACCGGTCCACCAAGCGATCATCAACCAGACCGCGTGCTTCAGCACGCGCTTTGCCGCGCGTCCCATTGTCATTGGGCGTGCAGCGGCCCTCAGCCGCTCGCGACGGTCGCCCTCAACCCAACGCTCTACCGCATAGAACAGGTCGGTCCACGCCGTCTGCGGACACAGATATCCGCACCAAATTCGCCCGCCCAGCGCGTTCATCAGGAACAGTGCGATGGCTGCAAGCACGAGCAACCCGGTGAAATAATAAAGCTCTTGCGGCCACAGTTCGATGAAGAAGAAGTAGAACCGCCGGTTCGGCAAATCGAGCAACACCGCCTGGTCGGGCGCGCCCAAGCCACGATGCCAACGCACGAACGGCAGCAGATAGTAGATGCCCAGACACACCACCATCAGCCGCCATTTGATCGTCCGGAAAGTGCCGCGGACACTCTGCGGATAGACCCTCTTATGCGCTACATAGAGGGGTCTGTCCTCCTCGATGAGCTGATCATCCTGCGAAACGGTCTTGTTCATGGCGGACTTCATGGCCGACCTTGCATCTGGCGCAGATGAATGACGATGACCCACGTCGACGGCGCCTTGGGCTTGGCGACACTTCTCGCCTATTGTCCGCCACCGAGCGAGTGCACGAAGACGGCGAGTGCCTTGACTGTGATGGGATCGAGGCGCCCGCTCCAAGCTGGCATGACGCCGGCGCGGCCATAGCTGATGGTCTCGACCAGCGTCGCCTCGTCCGAGCCGTACAGCCAAATTCCGTCAGTCAGGTTCGGCGCGCCGAGTGCCTGATTGCCTTTGGCATTCTCGCCGTGGCAGACCGCACAATTCTCGGCAAAGATCCTTGTGCCGGCCGCAGCATCGAAATTGGCTGCCGTTGCCAAGCTGGACAGCGACCGCACGTAATTCGCTACCGTGACGATCTCACCGATCTTGAGGATGCCGTCGCGGCCGAAGGCCAGCATTTGTCCTTCGTGCGCCTCGGCATGCCCGGAACGTGCGCCGAACTGGATGGTCTGCAGGATCTGGTCAAGCGACCCGCCCCACAACCAGTCATCGTCGTTGAGATTCGGATAGCCCTTGGCACCCGCTGCACCGCTCCCATGGCATGGCGCGCAATTGTCCGCGAACACCGTCTTGCCACGAGCGCGGGCCAGTGCCAGCAGGGTCGGATCGTTCTCGATCTCGGTCAGAGACGCCTTGCCAAGCACAGCCATCTTCTCGCCGCGCAGCTTCTCGAGACCGGCAAGGTCGCTGACGACGCTGGCGCGGGTCGAATAATGCAACGCGCCGGTTGTGTAGTTTGAGAGAAGCGGCCAGGCGGGATAAACGACCCAGTAGCCTATCGCCCAAAGAATCGTGGCGTAGAAGGCCAGAATCCACCAGCGCGGCAGCGGCGTGTTCAGCTCCCTTATACCATCCCATTCGTGCCCGGTCGTGGAACGGCCGGAGATGCGATCGATGTCGTTGTGCTCGGTCATGATCTGTCAGTCCCGGCGCAACGGCAAGCGCGCCGCAGAGTCAAAACGCCTCTTGTTGCGGGGCCACAGCGCATAAACGACGATGGCGATGAAGATGCCGACGAACAACGGCGTCCAGAGGGTCACGACGAAGCTTGACGCCAGGTTCTCGATCGAAATGACGGCTTTCATCACAGACTCCTTCAGCGCAGATTGGCTTTTTCGTCGTACAGCTTGAAATCGATCAGCGTGCCGAGCATCTGCAGATAGGCGACAAGCGCATCGAGTTCGGTCGGATTGCCAGCCCTGCCGTCGAATTTGCGGACAGCCGCCTTCGGATAGCGCTTCTGGAACGACGCGACGTTCGCACTGTCAGGATCGACCTGCGCCTTCAAGTCGGCGACGGCGTTCTTGATCTGGTCCTCGGTATAGGGGACGCCAACCGCCCGATTGGTGCGCAGATGTGCGACCATGTCAGTCAGGTCAACCTCCGTGTGCGCCAGCGACGGATAGCCCGGCATCACCGATTGCGGCACGATGGCGCGCGGATTGATCAGATGCGTGACGTGCCATTCATCGGAATATTTTGCGCCAACACGAGCAAGGTCCGGGCCGGTACGCTTCGACCCCCATTGAAACGGGTGATCATACATGCTTTCAGCGGCCAGCGAGTAGTGTCCGTAGCGCTCAACCTCATCGCGCAACGGCCGGATCATCTGCGAGTGACAGAGATAGCACCCCTCGCGTACGTAGATGTTGCGGCCGGCAAGCTCGAGCGGCGTATACGGCCGCACGCCGTCCACCGCCTCGATCGTGCTCTTGAGGTAGAACAACGGCGTGATCTCGACCAGGCCGCCGACCGCTATCACGACAAGGATGCCAGCGATCAAGATGATCGAGTTCTTCTCAAAGATCTTGTGTCGGTTCCAGAGAGACATGCGATAACCTATTCCGCGACTTGGAGCGCTCCAGCGTCCTGGATTTGATCGGTTTGCTTTGCATTCACCGTCATCCAGAGATTGGCGGCCATGATCAGCGCGCCGATCAGGAACATTGCGCCCCCCGCGGCACGGATGATGTAGAAGGGATGCATGGCCTCGACCGACTCGATGAACGAGTACTCGAGGAAACCAAGGGAAGTGTAGGCGCGCCACATCAACCCCTGCAGGATGCCAGACACCCACATCGCGGAGATGTAGAGCACGATCCCGATCGTGGCGATCCAGAAGTGCCAGTTGACGAGCTTGAGGCTGTACAGCTGGCGATCCCAAAGCCAGGGAATCAGACAATAGAGCGCGCCGAATGATACGAAGCCGACCCAGCCCAGCGCGCCGGAATGCACGTGGCCGACCGTCCAGTCGGTGTAATGACTGAGCGAATTGACGACCTTGATTGCCATTGTGGGGCCCTCAAATGTCGCCATGCCGTAAAAGGCAACCGAGACCACCAGCATACGGAGCACCGGGTCTGTGCGCAGCTTGTCCCACGCACCCGAGAGCGTCATCAGGCCGTTGATCATGCCGCCCCATGAGGGCATCCACAGCATGATCGAGAACGTCATGCCCAGCGTCTGGGTCCAGTCCGGCAGCGCCGTGTAGTGTAAATGGTGCGGTCCAGCCCAGATGTAGAGGAAGATCAACGCCCAGAAGTGGATAATCGAGAGGCGGTAGGAATAGACGGGGCGTTCGGCTCTCTTCGGAATGAAGTAGTACATGATGGCCAGGAAGCCGGCGGTCAGGAAAAAGCCGACCGCATTGTGGCCGTACCACCACTGAAACATGGCATCCTGCACGCCGCCCCAGGCGATGTAGGATTTCGAGCCGAATACCGAGACCGGCAATGCGGGATTGTTGCCAACGTGGAGCACCGCAATGGTGACGATAAAGGCCAGATAGAACCAGTTGGCGACGAAGATATGCGGCTCCTTCCTTTTCATCAGCGTCGTCAGAAACACAATGAGATACGTGATCCAGACGATGGTGAGCCAGAGATCGGCGTACCACTCTGGCTCGGCGTATTCCTTGGACTGGGTGGCGCCGAAAAGATAACCGGTGCCCGCGATCAGAATGAAAAAGTTGTAGCCAACCACCACAAACCACGGCGCAAGATCGCCAGCGAGGCGGGTCCGGCAGGTCTTCTGCACCACGTAGAACGAGGTCGCGATAAGCACGTTTCCGCCGAACGCAAAGATCACAGCCGACGTGTGCAGCGGGCGGAGCCGGCCGAAGCTCGTCCAGGGCAGATCAAAATTCAGTGCGGGCCAAGCGAGCTGTGACGCGATGAGAAGACCGATGGAAAAGCCCGCGATGCCCCAGAACATCGCCAACACCGATGCGAATTTGATCGGACCGAGATTGTAGTTCGGCCGGCCATTGATCTCCGCCGGCGGTAATAGCGCCGGCCGTTCATAGTAGCGATTGAGGATGACGGCTGCGGCGGCTAGACTGGCGGCGGACGCCAGCAATGCGTGGAATGTAAACGCAGAATCGTGCCCCATCGCCCCGGCGAAAAAGCAAACGTAGGCAGAAACAGCGAATACCGACATCAGGCCTGCTTCACCCATCGTCGTGGATTTCGAGGCAGTGGATGGGCTTGTCATGTCTTGGCCTTATTTGAAAGCGGGATGGCTCGGGACTCACATTTCCGGTGAGGGAACGGTTGAGCGCGATCAGTCGCGAAAGCGCTGCGGGAGCCCATCGATCTCGCGACCGAGCGCGAGCAAGGTTTGCTCGTTGGGGCAGTCTTTCAGGGGACTTGCAAGCTTCTGTCTTTCGACGGCGGCGGCGCAGCGGGTCTTGGCCCGACACAGGCCGCACACCCGCTGCAGATCGCGCAATACGTCACCATGGCGGGCGGCAAGCGCATTCTCGGAAAAACCCGCAAGTGCGAGGCGCTTGCTCAAGAGTTCAGGAGAGCCTGGACTTTGCGCCATCGTTCGAAAAGCGGACGTGGACAGATTGAGCTCACGCGCGATCGCATCGACGTCTTGCGGGCTCAAGCAAGCCAGTTCGGATGTCCGAGACAGGCTCGCTCGCAACCGGCCAAGCAGATTCCTAAGCCGCCAAGGAAACCACCAAGGACCCCCGATATGTGCAGATGGGCTAACCATGTGTCATATTCCTCGAGGCAGCCTTAGCTGCCGGAGGCAGATTTGTTTTTGACTGCATCAAACAAGACCAGTTTGTGAGATCAAATCGTTTGATCCGGATCCGTCTTCCGGACCGACGCTCGGCGGAGCGCCGCGGCGAGGCAGCTGAACGACCGGCAAAAGTCCGGCAAGGTCTGCTTGGTGCCGCGAACAACAGGGCGCCTGCTGAATTGGTGACGGCATCGCAAAGCTTCTCTCTCGAATCAACGCTCGCAATAATGTTTTTGCGATCGCATTTGAACTCGCAGATTGAGTGCGTCATGAAATGCGCGGACCTCTGGCTAGCCGAGCTTAGGCTAGCCACCCCATGCCGGCGGCAGTGCAGGCGGGGTTCGAAGCTCCATCGCATCGGCGAAGATGGTCCAATCGCGGACACCCCTTTGCTTGCAGAAGTCGGTCTCCGCCTGCTGTGCAGCAGCACTCAGCGAGGCGGCATCAACCTTGAACGCTGCCTGGCAGGCACGATGGTGGTGGCCGGTATCGTCGCAAACGGTCTTAATGAAGCGAACGTTAAATGAAGGCATGAACACCCTCTTCCTGTGGGTTGGCTTAGCCATGCCTATTCTGCCATTTGCGCCAGAAAAGTATTTGATTTGCCTCAAGCCGCATCGCAAAGAGATTGTCTGTCGTCGAGACCACGTCGAGGCTTGGGCAGCGCGACGAAAGCGTTCCTATTCTTCTACAGAATCCGCAATCGCTAGCTTGACGTGGCTCCGTAACAGCGACTTTGCTCTGTTCATGCGTTCGACCGATTAGTTTGAGACGCTGATCCGGGAATTTCTCGTCGATACGGTCGAGAGCGGCGTGGACCGTCACATCCGAGATACCGATTGTTGACCTCCATCGACCCCATATTCAATCGCCGGCAATATGGCGCCTCAAGGTGTCGCTCTTCTGGCGAGCGCCGGACGGCGGGGGCACTATCGGCGGCGAGACCTGCGCGCCCGCGATCGTGAGGAATGAGGCGAGCCGCCCCCATCCCACTTCTGACAGTCCACCCTGCCGCCGCAACCGCAAAGCCGATGATCAGGCTAGTCGCAGCCAAAGCTTCGATAATCCCAAGGTTCAGGACCTCAGCGCCGAGGCCTATGGCCGCGATCAGCGCCGAAGGCCACCGACAATGCGAGGCGAGCAATCAATTTATCATCTCCTTCGTGGCTCTTGCAGCATATTGACACATGTTGTCATGGCCCGACGCGCGTGCGGTGCCTTCAACATTGACACAATCGCGCGTCCGGCATTTTGATTTCCATCAACCCGACTGCTCGCGGGCCTGTCGCGGACCAAGGCGCGCGCTGGCGAATCACCCGAGTTCGAACATGTTGCCCGCAAGTCCCCTGTCCCGCTCGCAGGGGCCCCTGGCTGTCCGAAGCTCTAGACACGCATCTGCTTCTTGACCTGCATCAATATGTCAGCGGCGGGCTACCGATAGAAACGGCCTTCCAGTCAAGGTCAGACACATGGCAGACAGAAAGACTTGGCGCCCCATCATCTTTTCCTGTCCAAGTACCGGCGACCGGGTTCAAGGACTGCTGCCGGATGACGCAGCCGAGCTGAGCGTCAACGACCTGCACCCGATAACCTGCGCCGCTTGCGATGGTGTCCACTTCATCGACCTGCGGACCGGCGCGATGCTCGGGGCCGAGCGTAGTTAGGCCGACTTGCGGGATCGTCCCGTTCTCGCTTGAAGACGCTTCTGGGCCCGCAAGGGCGTGGTCGCCCCCATCAACACTCAACGCCTCACGATGACGCCGTGGGACGAGGAGATTTTCCCAACGACGAAGGATGTTCGACATGACAGGCCACGGCGAAACCTACCCCGCCGCAGGCACCGTTGCGGGAACCGCAGTCCAGTCTAAATGCTTGAGGAAGCCGATCAAGATTAACCGGCCCTGCTTGAGCAGGTCCGGATCGATCCGACCAAAGCCCGGGAGTTGCTTTGCAGTGTCAGCCCTCATATTTCGGTTGGCGATCGGATCATCTCGCAGCACGATGGCTGCGACGGCGCCACGGCCGAGGGGACCGCGGCGGCGACTGACGCGATCGAGACCACGCGCCCCTTGGGCGATATTGCGCTGCCCCTGCTCGCGCGACGGACAAGTGATGTGGTCCGTATTGTTCGGAAGGATGCTTGAATATGTCAGTCCGCGGCGATGAACTCCGTCCAGGATCTATTGGCAACGTGACTTGGGAACGGGTCGAAACGGCGCCCTTTGATTGGGACCTGGAGATTGCCGTAATCGAAGGTAATGCCATTCACCGGCTCGTCTTCCCTTGCCGCCGAATCTTCGGAGGCTGGGTCAAGGCCAAGACCGGAGAACACGTTGCCGTGCAGCCCACGCACTGGCGCATCTGGCCCAAATAGCGGCGGCCATACATCGACGTAAATTGAGACGCGTCTGCTTCCCGTAGCCCCCCGCGGCCCAACGATGTAAAGTCGATCGAATGAGAGGGTCTGCCCGGAAATATGTCCGATCGCAACTGGTACCGCTATGGCACTGCCGCGGCAGCCGCCGCGCTGGCCCTCGTACTGCGAGCAGCGCTAGATCCGTATCTCGAGGGCCGCGCGTTCACGATCATCTACCTTCCAGCCGTCGTTTTTGCCGCTTTTGCCGGCGGCCGCGGACCGGCGAGTTTTACTACCCTGCTCTGCCTGATCATCAGCGCGGCCTTTCTTGGGAAAGGCCTCATCACCGATTCCGCAAACATGATCGATATCGCCGGATTCGCGGTCCTTGGTCCCATGCTTGGCTTCATGGGCGATCGGCTGCGGCGGGAATCGGAACAAGCGCGGTATCGGCAAGCCCATTTGCAGTCGATCCTGGACACCGTTCCGGAAGCGATGATCGTGATTGACGAGAAGGGCATCGTTCGCTCGTTCAGCGCCGCGGCAGTGCGTTTGTTCGGCTGGTCGCCGGACGAAGTCGTCGGAAAGAATGTATCCAAGTTGATGCCGCGGCCCTATCGCACCGAGCACGACCGCTACATGGATCGTTATCGGACCACTGACGAGCGGCGCATTATCGGCATCGGCCGCATCGTGATCGGCGAGCGGAGCGACGGCTCGACCTTTCCGATGGAACTTGCCGTAGGTGAGGCCAAAGTGCGCGACGAACGCTTCTTCACTGGCTTCATCCGAGACCTCACCGAACGGCGGGCGCAGGAACGGCGGCTGCAAGAGCTGCAATCTGAACTCGTGCACGTGTCGCGGCTGACCGCCATGGGTGAGATGGCATCGTCTATCGCCCATGAAATCAACCAGCCGCTCTCCGCCATTACAAACTACATGCGGGGCGCAAAGGTTGCGTTGGCGTCAGACAAGCCGGACGTCAAGCGCATTGGTGTTGCACTGGAACACGCCGCCCAACAGGCTCTGCGCGCGGGCGATATCGTCAAACGCCTGCGGGAATTCGTTGCCAAAGGCGAGACGCAGCATTCTGTGGAGAACCCGATCACGCTTCTTGAGGAGGCTGTTGCGCTGGCACTTCTCGGCGCCAAGGAACAAGGCGTGCGCGTTGCGATCCGCAGCGACCCCGATCTGCCGTCAATGATCGTCGACAAGATCCAGATCCAGCAAGTCGCGCTGAACCTGATACGCAACGCAATCGAGGCGATGGCGTCCTGCCCGCACCGCGAATTGACCGTCGGAGTTACCAAGGTCGATGGCCTCGCCAGGTTTACCGTTGCCGATACGGGCCCCGGCATCAGCCCCGATATCGCCGACCGCCTGTTCCAGCCCTTTGTCACGACGAAAGAGCATGGCATGGGTGTGGGACTGTCAATCTGCCGGACGATCATCGAATCCCATGGCGGCCACATCGTCGCGGAAGCGAAGCCCGGCGGCGGCACGATTTTTCAGTTCACCCTGCCATTTGCGGAGAATGGTGAAGAGGCATGACTGGGCGGCGCATTCTTGTGATCGACGATGACGCCGCGATGCGGGACTCGCTCGCGTTTTTGCTTGATGTCAACGGTTTCTGCGTAGCGACGTATGAGACGGCGATTGAGTTCCTCGATGAGGTCGCAAGCGGTCCGGCCGACTGCATTGTATCAGACATCCGCATGCCGGGCATGAGCGGCCTCGAACTGCTCCGCAAGCTGAAGGCCGACCGCGTCGGCTGCCCCGTCGTCCTGATAACTGGCCATGGCGACGTATCGCTCGCAGTTGAAGCGATGAAAGCGGGTGCGGTCGATTTCATCGAGAAGCCGTTCCAGGACGAGGGTCTATTGCGTGCCATCAATAGTGCCTTGGAAGCGCAGCCAGCGAAGGTAGCCGATGACGCAGCGAAACGGCAGGCGGAAGCCCGTCTCGCGGACCTCTCGTCGCGCGAGCGTGACGTTCTGCAGGGACTGTTAGCCGGCAAGATCAATAAGGTGATCGCCCATGATCTTGGCATCAGCCCCCGGACAGTCGATGTTTACCGCGCGAACCTCATGGCCAAGACCAATGTCCGCAGCATGTCCGAGTTGATGCGGATCGCGATCACCGCGGGGCTCTAGCAGCATCGGCAAGCGGCACGATATGGCTTATTCAAGGTGCGTGGATGAGGCGATGAACGGTGGTTCCGGGAGCAACGCTCCGCGCCGGGCTGGCGGTGTTGTTGGTGGCGGTCGCTTAGACGAATTCGTCGATGGTGCGGCAGATCCGCGCATAGCTGTCGCGCTGACGTCCATTTGCCCCGATCTGCGCGACGACGTCGGCGAGCGCATCGATACCGATGGCAGCAAGAGGGGCCCTCAAGAGCACCTACTCGACGCGATGGGCGCGTTTGAGCGCAGGATTGTTCTCATCAATTCCGGCAAGCGCCGATCTCGGACACAAGGACCGATATACCTAATGGTTGAGGACATCATGATCCGAAACGATGCCGACGCGACCGCGGCGAACGAGCCGTTCATCATCTTGGCTGCCGGCTTGTCGTTCCTCGCGTTCAGTAAACACCTGTTTACCACAAGATGAATGTCGACCGGCGATGGCGAGGAATGGACGGCATCCAGGATGTCTTCTCGGCCCCGATCGCCGCACTGGTATCTGCGATGGAATGGTTGTGCCGAATCCTGCAGCACTACGACTGGCATTACCGATGCAACACACGTCATGCTGGTTCCTCGCCGCTTGACTTGGCATCGCACCGTCACGCAAACTCCTCCGTGGCCGGTTTGATCGCACTCAAACAAAATCAACGACGGCATTTGAAGGAGATCAATTGCCCAGCCCAGATTTGTGCTCCGGTGGGCAGCAGGCCTTTCATGCCCGGAGAACGGCAATGTTCGGGACCATATTGGTCCATCTTCCCACGGAGCTTCCGGTGCGGGCTACGGTGAACGGTGCGATTTCCTTCGCACTGAGCACGGGCGCGCATCTTGACGTGGTGGCGATCGGCTACGAGAGGACCATTCTTCCGCTCGTTGGGCTCAGCGGGACGGCAGTCACCTCGGTCTTCGAAGTCGAGCAGGCGCGTGCGTTCGAGCGAGCCGAAGCGGTACTTCATGTCTTTGATCTGCAAGCAAAGAACGCAGGCATTTCCTACACGAGCCGCCCGCTGAGTGCGGTTCCTGCCGAGGCGCGCCGAATCATCTGCGCGAGCGCGCGGGTCCACGACATGACCATCGTCACACAGCCTCAGAGCGGCTATGACAGCTACGATAACGCTATTCCCAGGAAGATCCTTTTCCAAGCTGGCAGGCCCGTCCTGTACCTGCCATACACCTTCCACGGGGCTTTTTCGACCAGACGAATCGGGATTTGTTGGGACGGCAGCCGCCGTGCGGCCCGTGCATTGCACGACGCGATGCCACTGCTGCGCAAAGCCGACGCGCTCACCATCATCGCGATCACCGCTCCGGACAGGGTGCGGGGAGAAAGTTCCACCGATCATTTGGGACAGTACCTTGCAAGGTCAGGGCTTGCTGCAAAGGTCGTGTCGCTCCCAGCATCCTGGTCCGCGCAGCGCGCCCTCCTTTCGCTTGCAGCGGAGGAAAGCCTCGACCTGCTAGTGATGAGCGGATACGGCCACTGTCGGTTGCAGGAAAGGTTGCTCCGCCGCATCTCGGGGGACATGCTTCGTGCAATCACCATCCCGGTTCTGATGTCGCATTGAGAGCAAGAATTGTACGGACGACATGCCGCCAGATCCTGGATGCGGTCTGAACGCCGTCGCGATCGGCGCAATGGCGACGCCAGCCGATCAGCAACAGAACCGCCGCCTCGCGGACAGTCTCTTTACCGACCAACCGACGATGCCCGAGTTCAGCTTCAGGCCAGGCCAGGTCGCGATTTCCTCCGGCTTCTGAAATCCTGGAGAGCAAGCCCGGCTGTTGAGCCAGGTCAACATGTCGCGCAAGCCGAGTTCTATGATCCACTCTCCCAATCAGGATCCCACAGGCGCCGATCAGATCATGACCAAGCACGTCGTCCGTGCTCCGCGCAAATCGATCCGGGATGCTGCCAATGTCTGCTGCCACCAGCATGCAGCCTCCGATCCGAAGCGGCTTAGCCTGCTTCAAGCGTGTTTGAGCAACCAAGGGGCCGTGCCGCACTCATTCAAGACGCCCTCCTCACAGGACTTACGTGTAAATACTTAGGGGTTTTTACTTAGGGGAAACATCCAAGTTTCCCGGTTCGTTACGAGCGACCAATCTGCGACCATCGACGTTCGCAAGATTGAGTTCGCCATGTGCGCCCAGGCCACCAGTTTTCACGAGATCAGCCGTCATCCGACTAACGTGGTGCGTGGGAAAGCTTGTAGCCACGGACCGTTTGGTATGGTTGCCACACCGATGCGCTTCACTCTCAACAGCGAGATCTACGGCGAGAACGAGGCAGCCGAATACCTATATCAGGTGGTGTCGGGTGCGGTACGGACCTACAAGATTCTGCACGATGGACGTCGTCAGATCGGCGCATTCTACCTGCCTGGTGACATCTTCGGCTTCGAGGCCGGAGAAGG
Source organism: Bradyrhizobium sp. Pha-3 (assembly GCF_042258615.1). Taxonomy (GTDB): domain Bacteria; phylum Pseudomonadota; class Alphaproteobacteria; order Rhizobiales; family Xanthobacteraceae; genus Bradyrhizobium. The sequence continues at coordinate 7,247,037 of NZ_CP170152.1, forward strand.
CCATATCTCTTCGGCCGAGGCGATCTGTGAGACGCACCTGCTAATGGTGCAGCGCACCGCCCTCATTGTTCGCGCCAGTCACGAGAGGGAACTCACGCGACAGCTGTGGGAGGCGATGGCGCTCGAGCTCCATCGCCTTCAGGAACATCTGATGCTCTTGATCAGCAGCGCTGAAGAACGGGTCGTGACTTTCTTGCTCGATATGTCTCGTCGCGCTACGAACAACGGTGCCATCGAACTCCCGATGTCACGGCGGGATGTTGCCGATTACCTTGGTTTGACGATCGAAACGGTGTCGCGCACCTTTAAACAGCTTGAGCAGAATGGCGTGATCGCCCTGCAGACCTCACGCCGAGTCGAGTTGCGTCACGACAGATTGCCCAGCTGTTTTTTGCAGAACCTGGGCTAAGTTGGTTTGCGCAAGTGCAAGCACCGCCGTGAAATACGCTACTTCTGTGCGCCGAATAGCGAGGACAGATTGCTGCGAGTGAACGACACCGAAATTCGGCGATCTAGCACGAATGGAAGAATCACATCTAAAATTCGATTGTTCCTCCATGGAGCACGGCAATGATCATCGATTCTTTGCTTCGAGAGCATCGCAACATTGATCTGCTTCTGGTCGCCCTCCAACGTGAATTGGAGATCTTTGAGCAGGGGATCCGTCCTGACTACGAGGTCATTCGCGCGATCATCAGCTACTTCGAGGTTTACCCGGAGGTGTACCATCATCCCCAGGAAGACTTGATCTTTTCCAAGCTCAAGACTCGCGACCCGGATGCGGCTGCACTCGTTGGCGATCTCGCGCATGAACACCAGGAAGTCGTTGACCGTTTGCACCGATTCGCTCACGCTATTGATGGCGTCCTCGCGGATCGTGAAATCCTTCGGCAAGACGTCGGCAACATCGTACGCGACTTTATAATATGCGAGCGCCACCATATAATGTGGGAAGAACGAGATTTCTTCCCCGCCGCCCTTAAGGCTCTATCGGCTCAGGATTGGACCGAAATCGCTTCCGCCGTCACCGATCATGGGGATCCGCTATTCAGCGAGACAGCGGAAGCGATATCCGATGTGCTGAGAGCGCACATTCTAGAATTGGAGCAAGAAGCTGAAGCCGAACGGAGCTCGGTCGCATGTTTGTCCGCAATGGCGGCAACCCGCTAAATGGCACCGAGACGGATGGCCCGTATTGATCCCAGGCGTGTCATGAGAAGAATCCGCTTATGCTCATCGTGTTGAAATGAAGGTGGCGATGCTCGCCCGGCGCACGCTGCCTGCACGGCCAGGACGGCTTCTGCGCTCGATGATCGCCTCCTTCGGCCACCGGTCGCATACGGTATGGCCGGACCCGGAGCTCGGGGGCCGGCAGGTTCTATAATGTGACCGTCCGCACACAGTTGGCAGTATGGCTCGGCCTACGCCGCATTGATATCGCGCGAAACCGGTGCCTCGCACGTCCGCTGACCGATAAGGACGGACAATTGCGGCCGCGCGGAGCCCGGCGCGTGACCGCTTCATCGCGGTCCAAAGTGCGATGTATACGCCGCGGGCATGCTCTACCAGTTTCGATTACAGAGTCACCATGGCCATCAGCAACGCGGATATTTTGAGCCAGCGCAAAGCTTATATGCCGCGTGTCCGGTAATCGGTCGAGCGAGGAAGAAAGGCAAGGCATCCGAATGCGACCGGACTTGGCACAATCCTACGGGCAGCACCGGCTGCCGCGCTATACCAGCTATCCGACCGCCCCGCATTTCTCAGCGTCAGTTTGCGAATCCGACTACCAAACGTGGCTCAGGTCGTTGGGCGCCCGGCAATCCGCTTCAATCTACGTGCACGTGCCATTTTGTCGAAACATGTGCTGGTGTTGTGGTTGCCACACATCTGTCACGACACGCCACGAGCCGATCGCGATCTATGTAGCGGGACTGCGCACTGAAGCCTACCTTGTCGCAGAAACCGTCGGTCAACGACAGCCGATCTCTCACATTCACTTCGGGGGCGGCACCCCGACGATCATGACACCCGAAACGTTTGCTGATCTGGTCGGTTCGTTGCGCTATTGCTTCGCTGTCCTGCCTGATGCCGAGATCGCCGTAGAGATCGACCCACGCATGTTGAGCGAGCCGATGGCCGAGGCGCTAGGCTATTGCGGGGTTAACCGGGCGAGCCTTGGTGTCCAGAGCTTCGATCCAGTTGTTCAGCGGACCATCAATCGTGTGCAGAGCTTCGCGGAGACCGCGACTTCGGTCGATCGGTTGCGCCGCGCCGGCGTCGGCCGGATCAGTTTCGACTTGCTCTATGGCCTGCCCCAGCAGACGGTCTCTTCGTGCCTGGACACCGTCGCCAAATGCCTCGAGCTGCATCCGGACCGGTTTTCGGCCTATGGTTACGCGCACATTCCTTCCTTCAAGAAGCATCAACGCAAGATCGATGAATCCACTCTGCCCGACAGTGTCGAGCGGCACCTCCAATCCGAAACGATCGCGGAAGCTTTGGTTGATGCTGGATACGTACGCGTCGGCATCGATCACTTCGCCCTGCCGGACGACAATCTCGCCCAGGCAAGGCAGGAAGGCAGGTTGAGGCGCAATTTCCAGGGCTATACTGACGATTGCGCGGAAGCCCTCATTGGTCTGGGCGCCAGCGCCATCGGCCGCATGGGACAGGGGTTTGTCGCGAACGCTGTCTCGACAAAGGACTACCTCGCACGCATCACCGAGGATCGGCTCGCCACCGCGAAGGGCTATTTACTGACGGGCGACGATCGCTTCCGCGCCGAGATCATCGAGCGAATCATGTGCGACATGGCAGTCGATCTCTCCGAGATCTCCCGTCGTCACGGCAGGGATCCGAGGTTGGCCGTCGCCGATCATGCTCGGTTCGACAGCCTTATCGCAGATGGCGTCGTGGTCATTGACGATGGTCGGCTTTCCGTAGCCGATGGCGCAGAGTTCCTGGTCCGGAGCGTCGCAGCGGCGTTCGACGCTCACCTTCCTCGGTCCCGAGCCACGCACAGTCGGGCGGTCTAAACCGACCAAGCCGAACCTAACCGGTTTCGGAATCCGAAATCGGCATCACCGAACCGGCCTATGCTTCGGGTTGACACCAATCGCACGACTGATGAGCATGTTGATCGGCATCCCGCTCCGGGTTTGCCTGCAAGCGTCGTTGTCACACCCTCTCCATCTGCCGCACAAAGATCTCAAACAGAGGTTGGAACGGGGACTTGACTATCTTTTGGAACCAATGAACCGCCTGAAGCAGAGCCTCTCAATGGCAAGGCGCTCATTGCATTGGTCACGACTATACGATCCTTGCAGTCGGCATTTTTCGTATAGTCTCGCTGAGCATATCATTTTGCGCGCAGGACCGCGCACCGCGTGCGCTTAGTGCCCGTCCATGCCGCGACCGCCCGGCAGCCGCCCCAGCCTTGCTTGACCGGCAAAGCGTTGCGAAAGTGCCGATCAGCGACAAACTTTGGTGTAGATTTCTAATCCTCGGCGATATCGGCCGCATACCACGGCATAATTGAGCTGCGTTGAGCTTGTGCTTTAACTGGGCTCAGATTTTCGGCGAATGTCCTCGCCGTGATCGAGCCATCGGCTGCCCTCCCTCTGCCGGTGGAAGTTCGGCGCGATGCGTAGCAGCATCGCTCCTCCCAGACTAGACTTCCGCCCGGCCGCTAGTGGCGGCCGGGCTTTTTTGTGCTCATCAAGATTCCTCGGGATTATCGAGAGCTCAAATGGCCCGCAAGCGGATCCACTTTCTCGACGAAAGACCAGGCTGGATCAGCGGCCTACTGGATCGGATGCAGCGCGCAATTCGCGGGCAGCAGCGACCATATTGACCAGCGCCGGGCGAACCTCCTCCCATTTGCGCGTCTTCAGGCCACAGTCAGGATTGATCCAGAGTTGCGAATCCTGCAGCCGCTTGCGAGCCAACGCCATGAGCTCCTTCATCTCGCCCGTCTCGGGAACGCGTGGAGAATGGATGTCGTACACGCCTGGCCCGATTTGATTTGGATATTTGTAGCTCCTGAACGCGTCAAGCAGTTCCATTTTCGAGCGCGAAGTCTCGATCGAGATGACATCCGCGTCCATTGCAGCAATCGCATCGATGATATCGTTGAACTCCGAGTAGCACATATGGGTATGGATCTGGGTTTGATCGGCGACGCCCGATGAGCAGATGCGGAAGCAATCGCCGGCCCATTCGAGATAAGCCGGCCATTCCGATCGACGCGATGGTAATCCTTCGCGCAGGGCAGCTTCGTCGATCTGGATCATGGTCGCACCAGCATTCTCGAGATCGCCGACTTCGTCTCGGATCGCGAGCGCAATTTGACGGCAGACCTCGCTTCGGGGAATATCGTCGCGAACAAACGACCAGTTCAAGATCGTTACCGGTCCGGTCAACATCGCCTTCATCGGTTTCTTGGTTAGAGATTGCGCGTAACGCCACCAGTCTACGGTAATCGGCTGCGGCCGTGAGACATCGCCAAACAGGATCGGCGGCCGGACACAGCGCGAGCCATAGGATTGCACCCAACCGTTCTTGGTGAATGCGAAGCCGGCGAGTTGTTCGCCGAAGTACTGCACCATGTCATTGCGCTCGAACTCGCCATGCACGAGCACGTCCAGACCGATGTCCTCCTGCCAACGCACGGCGCGCGCCGTCTCTTCCTTGAGAAACTTGTCGTATTGCTCGTCGCTCATCGAGCCTCGCGCATGCGCCGCACGGGCATTACGGACAGCAGCGGTTTGCGGAAACGACCCGATCGTCGTGGTAGGAAACGCCGGTAGTCCGAAGCGCTTGCGTTGGATTTCGGCACGACTGGCAAATGGGCTGGCGCGCCCGCGCTTGGTCTGGTTGATCGCTCCGAGCCGGACGGCGACATTGGCATCACGGATCTTCGGCGAAGTGCGGCGGATGGACGCGGCACGCTCGGACTCCGCAAGAGCTTTCGCAACATTCTGGTCGCCTGCGAGTGCCCGCGCCAAGGTCGCAAGCTCGCGCATCTTCTGAACCGAGAAAGCAAGCCAGCTCTTAACGTCGGAAGCAAGCTCTGTCTCGAGTTCGACATCGACCGGCACATGAAGCAGCGAGCAGGATGGAGCGATCTGGACGCGGTTCTTGCCGAGCTTCGCAATTGCGGGATCCAGCCGCTGGCGGAGCGCCGACAAGTTCGACCGCCACACGTTGCGGCCGTCTATGACGCCGAGCGACATGACGAGATCATTCCGGCTGCCAGCAATGATCTTGTCCAATAACCGTGGCGCGCGAACCAGATCGACGTGCAGCCCGGCAATAGGCAGGCGCAAGGCGGTGTCCAGATTGTCGCGGAGGTCGCCGAAATAGCTCGCTACCATGATCTTGATGGCCGGCCCCTCCTTTGCGAGCCGGTCATAGGCATGGAGCAAGGATTTTCGCGAGCTCTCATCCAGATCGAGGACGAGGCAGGGCTCGTCGAACTGAACCCAGTTTGCCCCGCGTTTAGCCAATTCCTGCAAAACCTTGATATAGACCGGTATCAGGTCATCCAGCAGTGACAGAGGCTGGAAGGCAGGATCCGCACTCTTGCCGAGCTTTAAGAACGTGACCGGCCCGATCAGGACAGGGCGGGTCTGAAAGCCAAGTGCCTTGGCGTCCTCATACTCTTCGATAGGCTTACGACAGGACAGCCTGAAAGTCTGTCCACGGTTCAATTCCGGGACCATGTAGTGGTAGTTGGTGTCGAACCACTTGGTCATCTCCTGCGCGGGTGCGCCATAGGATCCGTGACCGCAACTCGCATCCTGCCCGTTGCATTGTGAACCGCGTGCCATGGCGAAGTAAGTCTTGAGCGAAACGGATTCGGCTTTCGGCGCGTAAATTTCCGGGATGGCTCCAACCATGACACTGGTGTCGAGCACCTGATCATACAGCGAGAAATCGTTCGACGGAATGACAGTGACACCGAGGGATGTCTGTCGAGCCCAGTTCGCAGCACGCAGGCCGGCTGCGTCCTCGAGCAACTGCTGTTCGCTGATTCTTCCGGCCCAGTAGCTTTCGAGCGCGAGTTTTAGCTCGCGCCTTGGACCGATGCGCGGCGTTCCGAGCGTAGCAACCGGAAGCGAGAGAAGAGACATAGCGTTAACCCCATATTGGGGGCAAAGGCCATGGCGGACGCAGGCAGGCAAGTCGCGCGAGCGACGGCTGCTTGGCGCACCACCGGGGCACCCCGCCCGTGGACGAATATATTGCCGGGGCAGGTCTCCTGGCTCGCGGGTCATCGCCGCTGTCCGGCCTTCCCGAAGCCGCGCAGGCTTCAGTGACTCTGTTGGACAGCGGCTCTCCGCTCACAGTTGCGGGGGCAGCGCCGGCATTGGCACCGGCTTCCCTCTTAGCTCTGGATCAAGTGGGACCTGGAGAACCTCGACGGCTTGGATTATCGGCAAGAGAACTATTCCGTCAACCTCTCAAATTAATGCCGTGGCCTCTCTTATGCGAAAGATGGTCCACCTTCACCATTGATCTCGATTTAGACGCCGTCTGCAATCACGAATATCCCAATGACCATATCGGATGGTGCGTCGACGTGAAGCCGCGCGTCAGATCCGAGCAAGAGACAAATGCGGCCCGCGCGATGAGGGCCATTACAGACGGTCTTCATGTGAGTCAGCTACGGTTCATCAAGAACGCTGCCCTGCGTCCGGCTTCTCCACCAACAATCAAGGATCGCTGTTAGCAAGACATATGCGGAACTCCAACAGCATACTCAGCGGGCATATTGTCTTACGATGCCAGCCAATTCCGGTAGGCGTCACGCGGGTCTTTTTGGGCGATACTGCCTGAGCAAGCATATCGAACCTCCTCAACGAGAACAGAGAGGCCCGCAATGAAAATGGCTGTTTGGAGTACCCTCGGCGTCTTTGCGGTTTGCGTCTTTACGGTTGGCCTGTTCGGATGGATGGTAAGGCCGTTCATGAGTCAACCCGTTAGACAGATACTTTCAAAACTATTGAGCAGCTCAAGCCGACGCTAGCCCGGCTCGGACGCCCCCACCCGCTTTACGAATATCGACACGGCGTGGAAGCGCACTCCTCCAATCATGAATAGCGACGACTCGTCGATGACCGACGGGCCGATAACGTGCCCTCGCGCGTGCGCAGCGCGAACGCCACCTCTCGTCCGCCTGCTCGAGGGGTGGACTTCCTTGGCGTCTATTCCAGATGCCCGGCGCTGAAAAGCGACTTCGCGCGTTGTGGGTCGTAGACGGCCAAGCGCCAAGCCGCCGCAGCGGACGCCTTGGCTGCAAGTGCCCAAAGGCATGGCGGGGATCGAACGCCGACGTTGCCGCAACGACACCGACCCAAACGGTTCAATGGCCGCAAACCCCAACTGTCGCCCGGAACCTCACGGGTTCGCCTGCGCGGCCGAAGATTCGGTGCGTGACAGGGATGAATCATGGAAGTCGCGGCGGATAGGCTGAATGGAAACATCAATACGTGCGCAAGTCGGAAAGCCAACAAGGACGACACAAATATGGTGCGAACTGCCACCTATTTACCTGGCACGAAGAATGCAGACCGTCGACCTGTCCAGGCTTCTCCACCTGGGCAGGTCCAGCATCGCAACTTGAGGCTTTGGCTGGCCATCGAGGTTGGCGGCGCGTGGCATGGAGGGGACAGCGCCTGCTCACGTGGGACACCGGCGGGCGCCCGCGTCACGTCGCCGCCAACTTCTTGCGATCGCGCATAGCGCGTTGCTCCGCTTTGGAATTGACGTGTGGATGAAAACCAGATGGGCCGGCGGTTATGAAGAAAATAGCTGGAAGACGCGTGCTTTTGTTCTGTCTCGGTCGATCACTGATCTGCCTGGCCGGGCTGGTTGCGACGAGCAACAATGTTCGCGGCAACGACAACGCCCTTGTCGAACGAGTCAAGTCAATGTGGCGAGCACAGGACGGTGACACGATAGAACACATTATCTCCAAGGTCTCGAAGGTGGCGAAGTTCGTTCCTCAAACGTGGGGAGTCGCTGAAGGAATTGACCGAACTGAATACGTTTATCTTTCATGGACCAGGCACCGGAACAATAAATCAGACGAACAGTACGTTATTGCCTGGAAGATCGCAGTCGATGGGACGATCAGACTTGCATCGACGTATGCAAAGGCGATTGAATTGGGCTGGCGCGCGTTGGCGCTCTCGTTGATCGCCATTGAAATCACAGATGGCGAAAAGGACGCAAATCTTCCGTTTCTGCATGATCCGGCCAACTACAACTTCGTGACGACTGCGCAAGGCAAGCTCGGCAATCTTCTGCGCCACGGGCGCTGCAATATCATTGAACCCGTTGGGGTGGATTACGTGCCAAAGCCCAATGACAAGCCGGCTGAGAAAGGTGACCTGTGGCGCGTTTTTCTTTTGGTGAACTGCAACATCCCAGGGCCCCGTTATTTTACCCATAACGGGGTCATCACCTTCGAGAAGAGCGAGGGACAAGATTGGGCGCCGCAATCCTTCTTTGCCAAGCGTATCGCAGGCTTTCCTCCTGGCGCTTGGTTCGATCGTATAGAACCAAATGAATGGGAAGCATTGAAGAAGGCGCGGAAGGCCTCGGCAGATGGTCGCACAGAGCAAGGTCGCGCTGCCGCTCCTTGACGTTGGGCGCGCCGGAGCAGCGGCAAAACGCATGCGCTCTGAAAGTTGACGTGTCGGTTACGTCTCCGCAATGGACCGCGAGCCTGCCTTGCAGCTTTCAGCCCGTCGCGGGAAACCTCAAGCAGCACTGCTCTCGGCTCGGTCCGCGAGGGAACGACCCGTGACCAGGCGGCCGCGTGCCAACCTATGAGAGCCGGTTTTGACCCTCGCCATACGCATGCAGTGAGAGGAAGCCAATCATCTGCGACGTGACCAGCTTGCCGTACCATTGTTCACGGAACCTGGCCTAGAGAGATGCTTGGGACCCAAGTCCCGATCAGGCGTGCGCGCAGCGCATTGCGCGACTGTTGGCCCCCATAGGAGCGTGAGCATAAGCGACGCCGAAGGCGGGACGGGGCAATGATAACGACGCCGGCATACTCCGTGACGGCGAGCCCCTTTTTCCGAGGTTTGGCTTCCTCCCCCATGCTTAGCTTCGCCGAACTCGCGGGTCGAGCGCGATCTATTGGGCACCCACTGAGAGAGACCGTCGAGGCCGGAAGCATGCCGCAGCACGCAAACCGGAAGAAATCGCTTGAACCTCACCTTGCGTCAGGACGTAGGGTGGAATCCACGACGAAGCTTTCGGAAAGCAAACGCGGGATGATGCAGCACAGGCCAAATGACGGACATCGTGAAATCAAGCAGTCGAATGTGGTCTGAGCGGATGGACCAAGGGCGAAGGGTTGCCGGGATGAAATACCGCATGATGATGGCCTCATTGCTCGCTATCATCGCATCCCCGGTTTGCGCGGCGAAACTCAGCGGTCCTCCGCGCATCGTCGACGGCAATACGATCGAGATCGAGCAAACCAAAATTAGGCTCTCGGGCATCGACGCGCCAGAGACCGATCAGATTTGCCTCGACGCCCATGGCCAGAAATGGGCTTGCGGCGTAGCTGCTCGCGATGCGCTTATCAAGCATTCGAACGGACGAACGTGGGATTGTCACACCACAGGGGTAGACGAGTACGGCAGGTCATTCGGGCGCTGCTTCATCGCAGGCGAGGACGTGAACGCGTGGATGGTAAGCTCGGGCTGGGCACTATCATCGGTTCGAGATACCCATACCTACGTTGTCTATGAGGTTGTGGCGAGCAATGCCTATGCGGGCCTATGGTCGGGGGCGTTCATCACGCCTTGGGACTGGCGTCACCGCAACAAGGGGACGATCATTATTGGCGCGAGCTCGGTACCGATCGATGCTCAGGAACTCCTGCTCGGATCCGCTTTGCTATCAGACCCGCCCTCACCCGACTGCCTGATAAAGGGCACCGTGGGCCGCAAGGGCGAGCGCATTTATCATTTGCCCGAGCAACTCGGTTACGGACAAATCGATATGACGAAGAAGCTGGATGATCGCTGGCTTTGCAGCGAAGCAGAGGCCGAAGCCACGGGGTGGCGTAAATCCGCGCGATGAGTGACACATGCATCCAGACCGTTCCCCGAACATGTCTTATCCGATGACGATCGTGCCCTCGCGCCGCTCGCTGTTGCTATTCGCTGTTTCGGCGGTTGGCATGCGGCTTGGCGACCTTGTTGACGCGAAGGAAGCAAAAGGGCCGCCCAAGCCGGACAACCTGCTTTCGCCTGATGCTGCGCTGAAGCGGCTATTGGAAGGTAATGACCGCTATGTCCAGGGCGCATCGCGAGGCGGCGATTTCAGAGGCGAGCGCCAGGTCTTGGTCGACGGGCAAAATCCATATGCGGCGGTTCTGAGCTGCGCCGATTCTCGCATAGCGCCCGAACTTGCCTTCGACAGCGGACTTGGTGATCTGTTTGTCTGCCGCCTCGCCGGCAATTTTGCCAACGATGACACGATCGCCAGTATGGAATATGCGGTCGCCGTTCTGAACACGCCGTTGATCATGGTACTCGGTCACGATCATTGCGGCGCGATAGACGCCGCGATCAAGTCGCTCAACGACGACAAGCCGCCGCCGGGGCGTATTCCATCCCTCGTCGCGGCGCTTGCGCCTGCGGTAAAGGAATCTCGCCAGCAACCAGGTGATACGTTCGCCAATGCGACCCGGCAAAACGTCGTCGATAACGTGAATAAACTCAAATCGGCGGGTCCGATCCTGAACGCGGCAGTTGGACAGAACAGACTGAAGGTGGTCGGGGGTCTGTATCGGCTCGACACCGGCAGGGTCGATCTGCTGAGCTGACGCTGGCACCTTCGCGCGGGCGCCCAGCCGCATGCAGGCCCACCAGGGCTTCTTGAGCCCCGCGAAATTCGCTCGTCCGTCGGCTGTAGATCCAATCCACAATTGTCGTACAGCTTCGGGATAAGCTTTGATATGCGCGGGCTCGTAGTCCTCCTCCTATTCTTCGTACTTATGTTGGCAACGCGCGGCCATCACCAAGATAAATTCGCGCCGCGACCGACAGCGTCTATGCCTCCCCGCTAATGCCTGAGCCAACAGCGTTGACTGAACTGCAGAGCGCGCTGCGAGGCATGTCGGGGTCTGCACTCGGTCTCCAGGACACGCGATATTCTCGCCGGCTCATCCGCTATGACATCGACACAGACCGTCCCGTTTATGATCACCCGGCTCAGCCAGGGCTGAAGATCAGATAGAGCAGGATTGCGACCACAACAGCTGTCCAGCCGGCTGATGTGAGGAAAACTGTTACTCGCGTCGGCATCGGAGGGCAATTCCCGCTCGTTTGGTCGTCTGGCCGCCGCGCGAACGCCCGACGGCCTGATTTTGAGCCCCTCTCTTGCGCCGCTGGCGTGCCGGCGCGGTACGAAGGTCGAATCGACGATCAGGTACTCAAAGTTCGGATCGTCCGTCAACGCTTCGAACATGCGCAACCAGATACCTAGCCTTGTTGCGACGGTTTAGCCATGCCCAGAGTCTCATCCTTGCCGCGTAAGCCTGACGAACCCTCCTTCAGCTAGTTCGGCTTTGTACAGCTTGCCGTCGAGCGCGATAGTTGTTGGGTGGTCAGGGACAGGCATGTGATCCGTGTCGCGCAGCTTCTCGATCAGGGCCAGCGACGCCCACTGCTCCCGCGGCGGGACACCGTGAACGCGGGTCTCCCGGAAGAATGCTCCGAAATCTGGCGCCCCCTGCGGCCCCTCGCCAATTCTCTGGTCCTCCAAAGGATGGTGGATGAGACGAGTGCCGCTGGTCGGGTCTTGCGTGGCCGTGTAGCGGTGCCCCCGGATCTCGTAGGTCATCGTCGGCTGGTCCGCGTCCGGCAGGAGACCGTGGTGGGACAGTCTCTCGATCATTCGTTGCGGGACGGGCTGAGAACCATGGGAAAAGCTCTGGGGAGCCGCCCATGAGACATCATATGTTTCCTCAGGTGGAGCCGATGATGATGGCCCCGCTTCGTTTGCCCTTGCTTCATCCATGACCTGACGAAGGAAATCATCATCCGCTTGATTCCAGGCGTACTCACCGGGAGACCTTGACGACCCGGCACCGTCAGTTCGGTTGAAATCCATGCAACTCTCCTATCTTGCCTTGGGAACATGGTCTCTTGCAGATCCGCCCGATGCGGTAGCCCAGGTCCGTGACCCAGAGACCAGATTTCACGCTAGTAAGGCTGACTGTCCAGAAGCTGACGAGTTTCAGGAAAATAGCTGTGCCAGCTCGCATGCCGTGGCCTGCCGGCTCTACGCGCTGATGGAGATCTCCATCATATTCGGATACAGGAGCGGCGGCGGCTGTCCGCGTTCGCGAGCTTCTCCCTCAACCTTGCTTTTCTGGCCTCGAGCCGCATCTCTGATCATTCAGCAGAGATGGAAGCTTCGCGTCGATAAAGGATGAGCTTCCGCGTATCGAACGTAGACCTGGAAAGCTGTCGGCGACCATCAAAGCCGGCGGGACGATCGAAGCCGTCGCCGAGGACATGAAACGTCAGTCGTGAATGGCGGATGACAGCGCGCGGAATAACGCCGATACAGGTCTTAGTTGCGGAAACCGTAGAGGGCAGCAGGGGTCGCGCTAAGGATCCGTCCTCTTGCGTCGTCGTCTGGGACGATTTCCTCAAGCCAGTCCAAGGTCTGTGCATAGGTTGGCGCATAGGCGTGCGCTGCCGTCACGTGCGGCCACTGCGACCCCCAGAGCAGCTGTTCCGGCCCGAGCCTCTTCAGCAGCCGCCCCGCCGCTGCCTTGGCCCAACCATCCGCGACACGTCCGATCCCCGACAGTTTCACCCACACCTCGGCGCCTTCAGCGAGGGCCAGAAGTCGCTCCAATCGAGGGTCCCAGATCGGATCGCGAGTGCCGTCCGCGAGTCCGAAGTCTCGGAACACCAGGCGATGGCCGTCGGCCAGCAGCGACTCCGCGAGGCCCTCTCGTCCTTCGACCCCGCCGGACACCTCCAGGTGGAAGCCCAATTGAAGCGCAGCCTCGAAGGACTCAGCCAGCGGATCACGATCATCAAGGGTTACCGCCAAACCCACGACGCCCGATCGGGCCCACCCCTCCATGACCGAAGGCGCCAACGATTGCACAAGGGGCGGAACCAGTCGTACCGGCATTTGGGCCCGGCTCGCCTGGGTAAAGAGCTCCATAGGGTCGCCGTGCAGGAAACTGGGTTGGACCAGCACCAGCCCGGTGATCGCGCAGCCGCGCGCCGCGCTTTCCAACCGTCCCAAGGTGCCGTCGATGACGGTTGTTGCCCGCCGGACCTCTTGGCGGAAGGCGTGAACCTCGCAGTCGATCCTCATGGCTCACTCTCCCAAAGCGCAGCCGGGAGAGCGCCGGCTGGGCTGCAGTGCATTCGAAATCACAACTCATTGACGGCTGTCCGGCGGCCGCGGACACTCGCGAGCTTCTGCTTGGCACGCGGCGGACGACGTCCCGCTGCGCGTCCAGCTCGAAGCGCTCACCCTCCATGAACGCGCCGGTAGAGCCGCGCTCGAGGTGGATTACCCGCGCGCCGTTGTAGTACTAGCTCGCTGTAGGTGTTCATTTGGTCATTGGCTCAGGATTTCAAGCCTTCGCTCGTTTCCCTTAGCGCGTACGAGGAACAGGGACAATGGAGCCGAATGAAGCAGATCAAACCTTCGTACGTTTCGGACGAAGGTACGCGCGATACGGCGTCGGATTTGGAAACCATGTCGATGGACCTTTTTCTTGGTCCGGACGATGGGCTCGGCTTTGTCGTTGTACGGCGTTGACGTCGTCATCGATGTGTTTCTGAAGCTTCTTGTGAAGGAGGTGGCACTAAGCGACTGCCCGGCGACAACTGAGTTCGTTCAGCAGCACGCCGGTCTTGGTCGCCGTCACCTTGGCACCGAACCGGTCGTTCAGGGTGTAGGTGACCGACACCGCGTTACCGTCGCCTTTCGATCGGCGCGCGAAGTGGGCGATGACGGCAGTATCTGCTGATGTTCCGGCGAAGTGCTCGCCGCCAGTCACGTACAGGCCCGCCGTCAGGAGAGCGGAGCAGACGACTTTACGTGCGACTCATGAGCATCTTCCTAGCGCGTTCCAACTGTCCGGTTACATGCCGACGGCAAGCATATCCTATGCCAGGCACCTCATAAGGTCGGCTTAGGTATCGTCGCGCTGCAGATCCTGAGTTCGGCACGAGAGAAGACCGGCAACTTCGATCCCGTCCGTCTTGTCCGCTATCCAACTAGCAACGGCGCTCCGGCACCCGGGACGCTCTCTATGAAAGTTTCCAGGTTGGCATGTTGGCCGAAGGCGCCGGGAAGCGGAGATGCGCAGTGATACTGCGGATTGGCCGCGACTGCACCTGTCAACTGGACGAAAGGTGCGTTTCGCGCGACGCGAAATCGCGAGCAAAGACGCCGCGGCCCTTCTGTTAAACACACCGATGCAAGCGCCGATCGGGTGCGTGACCACGGAAGCTACCACCTGCAGGACGATTGCAGCTCGTGGCGTTTCCGACGCAAAAACGCGCGCTCGATGACCAGCTCGGTGTGCCGCGGCCGCTCAAATGGCAAAGGAAAGTCGTTGACAACACCTGCCGGCCTCGCGCTCATGACGATGATCCGATCGGCCGGCAGCAGCGCTTCCTCAGTGTCATGAGTGACGAACACGGTTGTCATCGTCCGGATATCGCGCAGCACCTCTTGCATCGAGGTACGCCTCTGAGCATTCTTCAGTCGACGCTGGCTGCGGCAAACCGTCGTCAGCTGACCTCGGTGAGGATATCGCCTTCTTTGTCGGATCGCGCTTCAGGCGCTCGCGTATTTCCTTGCCGGCCTTGAAGAACGGAAGACGCTTTTGGTCAACCTGCATATGTTTCCCGGTCCGCGGATTGTGGCCGATGCGGGCCCGCCGAAGCTTGACCGAAAATACTCCGAAGCCACGCAACTCGACCCGGTCGCCGCGAGCGAGCGCGTCGACGATTTCGTCCAGGATTGCGCCTACGATTTTTTCGACGTCGCGCGGATAGAGATGCGCGTTGCGGTCGGCGATGCGCTGAACGAGCTCGGACCTGATCATCGACGACGATGTCCACCATATTTCTTGCGAGAGGCCATATCCTCGAAAGCATCGACAACTGTCAAGCATGGCAGGTTTATGGCAGCACGGATCAAGAGCGGTATCGCGCGATCAAAAGACCGGGCTTTGCCGGCGGAACCCGAGTTCATTTCAGTTCGCCCGACATACTCCGGCGCTCTGTCTTTGCTGCATTCGGCGAAATAAAGTGCGTAAGAGAGGCGACGTGGGGAGCGCGGCCAAGGCGGGAGCTTGCGACGTCCAACGCCAACGTTCCGACCTTCCGCGCCGCGACACCAAAGGAAGAGGCCCCAACGGCATATCCAAATCGAAATGATTGTGGATTTGACAGCATAGCAGCCCATACGTTCAGCGCCTTGTTTTGGCTTCTCCCTGACGCCAGCTGGGGCCCAATGGCGATACCGCTTCTCCTCTCGCTCGCGGGCGAAACGCATCATCAAACGTCGAAGCGGCGCGACACTTCGGCTAGCGCAGTCCGGTTGAGATCGTGACCATGACATCCGCCCAGCTGGTGGACTCGGGTTCGACAGGTCTCCATCTGTCGCTGCTTGTTGGTATGATCGACGGGATTGACTTAGTTGATCAGCGTGTGTTCCAGCGGTCCGACATGCCATTGGCACTGCGAACAACTCGATATGCCGTGTCTCTCCGCGAACACTTCCGCCTCTTAATGTTGGCGCTAGCTGAAGCGCGCGGGGTGGCGTAGTAAGCAAGTCACCGCCGATGATCTGAGGCTGATTGCAAATGGGCCACGCAAGCGTGGATCCTGCATGCTTGCAACTGCAAGCCTCCCCCACACGTCGCAGACGGGCTGATCCTCTTCGGATGGTCCAACATCGCCTCCAATGTCACTCGCACTCATCGTGTTCGATCGGCCGCAGATGCCAACCAATCGATCGATGGCAGCTGCGTCGGAATTGACGGCTGGTCCTTTGGGCCAACTGTTGTTTGCATTTGGTATCCAGGCGCGGGCGTCGCTGCGGCGAGCTCTGTACGCTACGGACTGAGCTATTTCTTTCATAAACGCCTGATTCAGCTAGTCTCTATCCAAGATAACGCTGTGCGTTGACCTGGCGGCCCGGGATAAGATTGGTCATGTGCCACGAACATGAGACGGGACGAACGCGTTGTACGTTACCGTTACTCGTTCATACAGCTCTCGCTTTGCGCATGACGCCTTGGCTCGTCGCTCTGCTGGAAGGACATCGGCAAATATCCATGCACCGTTTTCGGGTATGAGCTGCCTGCCGATAGCTCTGCGAACCGTTCTGTGTTTAGGCGGCGCGGACCATTTCTCACCAAGTGCAGCGGCTCCTGCTCGCTTATGGAAGTGCATTCGAAGGGGATTTGATGCGCGACCATGACTTTATCTCCGGCTGCTTTCTGGCACTGACCGCTGCCGGGCTCGTTTTGCTCTGCTCGAGCTTGCTCGCCGCTGCGTTCACCCTGTGAGGATCATCCCATGAAATCGTTCAAGCTGATCGGCTTTGCACTTGGAGCATCGATGCTGTCCGGCACGGCATTGGCGGAGGATATCACCATCGCCGTCGCCGGACCGATAACTGGAGGTGAGTCCGCCTTCGGGCGGCAGATGAAGAACGGCGCCGAGATGGCGGTTGAGCAAATCAACGCTTCCGGTGGCGTGCTTGGCAAGAAGCTCGCCCTCGACGTCGAGGACGATGCCTGTGATCCCAAGCAGGCGCGATCGGTAGCGGAAAAGGTGGCCGCCGCCAAGATCCCATTCGTGGCTGGGCACTTTTGCTCGTCGTCATCGATCCCGGCATCGGAAGCCTATGCCGACGGCGGCGTGCTGCAGATCACTCCGGCTTCCACAAACCCACTATTCACCGAGCGCAAACTATGGAACGTGGCACGCGTCTGCGGCCGCGACGACCAGCAGGGCCAGGTGGCTGCCCGGTACATCACGAAGTACTTCAACGGCAAGAAGATCGCCATTCTCAATGACAAGACCACTTATGGTAAGGGGCTTGCCGACGAGACGAAGAAGGCCCTCAATAAGGCTGGCGTCATCGAGAAGATGAACGAGTCCTATAACAAGGGCGACAAGGATTTCAATGCGATTGTCTCACGCTTGAAGCGCGACAATATCGACCTCGTCTATGTCGGCGGCTACCACCAGGAAGCGGGGCTTATCCTGCGCCAGATGCGCGATCAGGGCCTGAAGACCGTACTGATGTCGGGTGACGCGTTGGCTGACAAGGAATATGCCTCGATCACCGGCGCGGCTGGAGCAGGTACGCTCTTCACCTTCGGGCCCGACCCACGCAGGAAACCGACGGCGGCTGCGATCGTCGATAAATTCAGGGCCAGGAATATCGATCCCGAAGGCTACACGCTATACACCTACGCTGCGGTGCAGGTCTGGATGCAAGCCGCAACCAAAGTCGGCACCACCGATCCAAAGAAGGTGATGGACACGATCAAAGCGGGCTCTTGGGACACGGTGATCGGCAAACTGGATTACGATGCCAAGGGTGACATCAAGCAGATCGACTATGTCGTTTATAAGTGGGACGCCACGGGCGGCTATAGCGAGACTAACCCGAGCGCCTTCTGACGCATCTTAGTCCGCCCCGTCAAAAGGGGCGTGTTCCCGGGGAGGTAGGCAGCGATCAATGCCGATCGATCGGTTGCTCCAAGGCAGCAAGCTACGGCCTGAAGAAATTGAACGTCTGAGGTCGGCCTATACACGGACCCTGCGCTCGCTTTACCTGATCGATCGTGACGACCCTATCGCGGAAATCGTCGCAAGGAAGATTATCGAGATCGGCGCAAGCGGGGGTGGCGATCCAACGGAGATATCAAGGCTCGCCATTGAGGAGCTTGGCATCCGCAGACCGCCATCGGTCTAAAGCGAGCATCGCGTACATGCGCGGATGGTCGGATCTCTCCTCCCGATCCATGCACAACACTTGGCCCCAACGCGGGCAGTCGGAGATTGTTAGACTGGCCTGATGCAGATGTTTGAACAGTCGGCTGAATGAATCGGCCTGTTCGAGGGACCGCAGTCCCACATGCGACCGCTAGTGGCTGAGTTTTCGGCCTTCGCGGCGCGCGACACGCATCGCTTTTGCCTATCGACCCAGGAAGAGTTCGCCCGGAAATGCCGCGGCCCCGCCCCTATAGAAGGGCGGGGCCGCTCCCCTCCCCCCCCGGGGCGCCGCGCTGCGGATCACAACGGCAATGGTCTAACGCCCGTCTTCTGTCGATTCATCTTTCGGTACGCGGCTGAGCCGCCTCACCTGCATTGCGGCTTTCGGCTCTCGGCATTTTCCGCGACATTGCGCAAGACGAGCGCCGAAAGCTGCGCAACCAGCCGTTTGAGACGCACTATTTCTTGCCTGCACTGCGCCAATTCGCGCTGTTCATCTGTCATTACCGGTACTTCATAGTGGTTCCCAGCCGCATGATTCATGCTGAGCCTCTATCCGAACCAGGTGAGCGCGAACGACGGCTCGAGCTCCTCCCTGTTCAGGATAGTAATGGCAAATCGGCATTTTTTCACCAGCAAACACTGTACGTAACGAGCAAATTATGTCGTCGCCTCCGCCTGGTGTGTCGTTCTGGCTACAGATCGGAGCGTCTCGCACCAAACCTTGCTTGTGTCACGGACGCGAGTTCGCGCTTTGGCTCTTCAAGCCCCCCACGGATAGTCACACGGAATCTCCTTGATGGCCTTCGTGGTCGGCACGTGCCATGCCAACTTCGCCTCGCGAACAAACACCTGTCCCGCTCCCGCGCGGCGATGCCATCAACGGAGCGGGTGTGGCGGCGAAGACGAATGGACGGCACCGATTGACCAAGAAATCGTGCAACACACGCGTGGTCGTGAGAGCGCGCCGGCAGCGCGCCCCGCGCCTTTTCGCAGATGTGCACCACCAAGAGGTTTTCGCGCCCTTCAAATGATGCGGCGTGCCCGCGTCCCTGTTCGCCGCAAATGCTTCTGCGGCAGAGCCTCCAACCAAAAAATATGGCGCGCAATGTTCCGCAAGCAGTCACGCGCTACGAGTCCATCCATGGACGGAACGCGACATGCGCCCCACGCCCGCCGATGACTTAGCTGCGTGTCGGGGGCGGGAGTTTGAAATTTCGTGCGGGGGCAACTCAAAGGCCTTGAATCGTACGTGGCGTCACGTTGTACGATCTCATCGTAGGTCACGCGGATCCCCGACAAGTCGACGGGGGCCACAGCTTGCTGCCAGTGGTGAGACAATGATGCCAATGCGGTCGATGTCTGTACAGCAGAGGGCGATGCCGGTGCCCCGATCATCGCCTACGAGATCGCGCGAACGGACTCCGAGTGTTTGCCTCCGAACAAGGTGGTTCTTCCCGGCCCCTCACTGGCGGATGTCCACATGGGATGCCGCCTTGCTGTGCTTTGCGGTCGACACGTTGACGCCCGTGTCGGGCCGCAGCGTGAAAAATCGTCTTGGTAACAAAGGAGGCGACGCCAGGTTTGTCCGACATCGATCGTTTCGTAATTAGAATTTGCGGTGAATATTTCGCCGCAAATAACCGTCGGCAGGCCTCCCTCTGTCGACGGCAGTTGGCGGGATGCTTAACGGCCTCGCTCCCCCAAGACTGACTTCCGCCCGGCCCTCGAAATGAGGCCGGGCGTTTTTTTATCGACAATGAAGGGCAGCTTGGTGTTCTAGCCCGCGTCTGATGATTGTGAAGAGTTAGCAAGACAAACCCTGTACTGGCGGCTCGTCACCACGGGATCGCCTTGCCTTCTCGCGACCAACGATTGTACAGGCACGAGTGTTGTTTGCACCGACCAACCCGTTGCCAGCGAGATCGGGACCTCAAAAACGCCCCCCGCATGCCCCCCGACGCAACCGGATTCGAGGAGTATCGGCGAGCGCCCGTTCGATCGTTCAAAAACACAGGCGGGTGGATTGGACAACGGACTGAAACTCACAAATCTTTTCGAGAGTCCTACCGCCTCCGGAAAGCGGCTTGGTCATATTCATGCGATTGCCGCCATGAAGGGCTTGAATCGCACGTAACGTCACATTGTACGATCTCACGGTAGCTCGCGATGATCCTTGGCAAACAGCGAGGCCATACCGGGTAATCCGGGGCTCTCGCATAGACCTGCCGCGCGCTCAGCGCTGGATATGGCAATTGTCTCACGGCAGCTGGTCATTAATGAATAGGACGCGATTGCGCACCATCGATGTTCGTTGCCGGAGGGTGGGATATGACGGCCGATATTGTTGATGTATGCGTAATCGGGAGTGGTGCCAGCGGCTCGACAGTAGCCTACGAGATCGCCCAACACGGATTGCGAGTGCTCCTTCTCGAACAAGGTCGGGCGCTTCCTCCCGACGCCTCGTTGGCGAGCGTCCAGAATGGCATGGATACCGCCTTGGTGCGGACTGCGGCAGGTACGATGACGCCGTTCGGACGTCCGTGGACCGTCTGCGCGCTCGGCGGCGGAATGACCTTGTATGCCGGAATAGCCTTCCGATATCGCACTATTGATTTTGACGCGCGAGCACATGTGGCCGGGGACGCGCTCGACCCGACCTGGCCGATCAGCTACGCCGAACTACGCCCGTTCTATGAGGAGCTGGAACGGCGCATGGGGGTGGCCCGTCTAGCCGGGGCGGACCCGCTCGAGCCGCCAAGCGATCCGCCCGTTCAGCCCCCGCATCAGTACAGCGCGCAGGGCCGGTTGATTGCCGATGCGGGCGGACGCCTAGGCCAGCTACCGTTCCCCACCCCGTTGGCAATCAACTCGGTGCCATATCGCGGCCGGCCAGCCTGTCACTGCGACGGACCGTGCAACGAACATCTGTGTCCAACCGGCGCGAGGGCCGACGCACGCTCGCCGTTTACCGATACCTCCCTGTCACCCGGCGCGCTCACGGTTGCGCTTGGCAGCAAGGCCGTCCGCATCGATCTGGGCAACGTCAGCCGTGCGGACTCGGTGGAATGGCTGGACACTCTCAACCAACAACGCGCTCGGGTCCGCGCCCGCTGCGTGGTACTCGCCGGCAACGCAGTGCAATCTGCCGCCCTACTGCTACGGTCGGCGCAGCGAGCAGCGCCCAACGGCATCGGCAACGCCTCCGGCATGGTCGGCAGTGGCATCTCGTTTAAGATCAGCGGCTACGTGTCCGGTTGCACCACGATCGATCCGCCGGCCGCGCACCCGGCCGGCAGCCCCTTCTCCACCGTCGCGATCTCCGATCACTACCTGGACGACGAGGCTCCTTCGGGGCTCGGCGGAACGATCTACGAAGCAAGTCGGGCTGAGCCCACGGACCAAGACGGAAAGATAAAGCTACGGCTGCATTTCCTGGCGGCCGACCAGCCCATGCGCAGCAATGCGGTCCGACTGGCCAACAGTCGGGACGGGCTGGGTTTGCCGAAGATCATTCTCGACTACTGGACCCACCCGCTGGACAAACGCCGGTTGGGCTATTTGTCCCGATGCGCGTCAAACCTGCTGGCCGAGGCTGGTGTGGAACAAGTCGATTATCAGGATTCCAATTATCAGTTTGGCAGTGGGCATCTGCATGGTGGCTGTCGGGCCGGGATCGATCCGACACAATCCGTGGTCGACCGCTGGGGCCGGGTGCATGACGTTGACAATCTCTATGTCGCGGACGGCGGCTTCTTCCCCTATTCCGGAGGCGTCAATCCGACCTTCACCATCCAGGCGAACGCGCTGCGGATCGCTCGAAGAATAGTCACGCAGCTGACCTAAGGGCATGATCATCAAACGGAGACGGCTCATGTCCATCACCAAGCCTACTGTCACCGCGGGCGCCACCGACGGGCACAGATCCGCACTACGCCGCGCCCTGCGTGTCACCGCCTCGGAGAAATGGGATCTCAACAGGCGTTTTCCGGTCGTGATGACGCGCGCTTCAGGCGCGCATGCATGGGACATCAACGGAAAGCAATACGTCGATTTCACTTCGTGTAGCGGGGCCGCGCCGCTCGGAGCCGGATATGAGCCGGTCATGGCGCATGCAGCCGCCGAGATGCGCCGTACCGGTGGCATCTTGCCCGGGCCGCTGTCGCTGCACCGGGTCGAACTGGCCGAACGGCTGGCGGAGATTTTCCCCGTCGCGGAACGCTCAATGTTCTTCCGCACCGGATCGTGCGCGACCACCGCCGCCGTCCGCCTCGCCCGCGCGTTCACGGGCCTGAACCATGTGCTTACCAGCGGATATCATGGCTGGCACGACTGGCAGTTGCAGGACCGGCCGGAGATGGGGCTGCCCAATCGCGACGGGGACAGCGTGGATTTCCGTTACAACCTGGACTTGCTCGACGAACTGGCAAGTGTCCAGCGCGTCGCCGCGGTGATCGTTACCCCCGAGGTTAACTTCTTCCCGCCCGAGTACCATCAGGAACTGCAGAGGCTGGTGCATCGGCACGGCGCCCTGCTCATTCTTGACGAGGTGATGACCGGATTCCGCTACGCCTTTGGCGGCTACCACATGGCGGTCGGCCTCACTCCAGATCTGATCACACTGAGCAAAGGACTGGCGAACGGAATGGCGCTATCCGCAGTGGCGGGGCGGGCAGACGTACTCGCCGCCGGCGAGAAGACATACATGGGCAACACCTACCAGCGCGAGGTCACCCCGTTCGCAGCCGCACTGAGCACCCTGCACGCGCTGCGCGACGGGACCATGCTGGCCCGGATGCGCGAGGTTGGCGAGCAACTGATCAAGGGGCTCAACGAGGTATTCGCCAGACAGCAGGTCGCGGCATGGGCGTTCGCCTGGCCCACCATGTTCGACGTCGTGTTTGCCGACGCCGAACTTGGTCACGACTTCTTCCAGGAGATGTGGGCGCGGGGCTTCCTCATGCAGTACGGCGGGCGCTTCATGCCATCGGCGGCGGTGTCCGACGCCGACGTGCAGGCGGCTGTCGAAGCTGCTGGAGAGGCGCTGCCGGCGTCGCTGTCCCGCATGGAGAGCTCCGGTGGCGACCCGGATCCAGTGGCGGCCGCCGTACGGTTCGCCAGAGATCGTTTTGTGGCGACCCCGGGGGCGGTTCGGCGCTGGTTCACCGCACCCGTCCACTGATGAGCAGCACCTCGAACAGAGAACATGGCCATGCCGCAGCCCGATCCATTTTCCACATCGCCAGTGCTGCTCGGTGGTGAGAACCGCTCGGGCACTACCTTGCTGAGCATCGTACTGGACTCGCATCTGGATCTGGTAGTCGGGCCGGAGATCGACTTCCTCGAACCGCCCAATCTAGGACCACACATACTGCGCGCGATCGACCTGCTTGCGGCCGGCGATTCCCGAGTCACGGGCACGACCAAAAACACGATTGATCCGTTCTGGTATGACGGGGTGCATTTTGTGGTGCAGTGCCGCCGGTTCGGTCTCGACTTTGATGACACGCGCGAGCTGGTCAGCAAGGTCGTGGTCGAGGCGGGCAATGACATTGTTTCGTTCGCCGACCGATGCCGGCTCATCAACGAGATCGGTGAGTTGCGCAGAGCGCGCAGCGAAGCCCGGCGCTGGGGATTGAAACTGCAACGTAAGATCACCAAGATCGACGACTTCGCCCGGCTGTGGCCGCGTGCACATTTCGTGCATATCGTGCGGGACGGTCGCGACGTTGCCGCCTCGCATCTGAAAACCGTTCCCGATTGGGGGTACCGAACTGTTGCTGACGCCGCGCACGGCTGGCTTGACGTGGTGTCCCAGCCGCATCGGATCGCGCCACCCGGGCGTTATCTCGAGGTGCGTTACGAGGATCTTGTAAACAGCCCCCGCCCCACTCTGACTCGAATCCTCGCCCATCTCGGCTTGCCCTGGGACGAGGCCGTGCTGCGTCACGCCGAATACGAGCACGCATTGTTCGAACAACCGCACGGTCATCCGGCGGCGGAGGCTGCAGGAAAGCCGCTGCACCAAGGTCGGATCGGTCGTCACGTCCAAGATCTGACGCGAACCCAGATTGCCGAGTTCGAGCAGATCGCCGAAAGCGAGCTGGCCCGACTAGGGTATCTTTCGGCCCCAAGCCTGTCTGGCGACGCGTGAGGCACCGGCCCCGTTCCGCCGCGCCTCGCGGACTGCCACGCAGCTACCTTGCACTGCTCGTCGGCCAGACCATTTCGCTGCTGGGCTCCAACGTAACCATGCTGGCGCTGCCGCTGACCGCAATTACCTTGCTGGACGCGGGACCGGCGCAGACGGGGCTGCTGCTGGCCTGCGGTCGAGCGCCGTGCCTGGTTGTGAGCCTGTTCGCCGGAGTCATCGTGGACCGCCTCCCGCACCGGCGCATCCTTTTGACCGCCAACGTGGTGATGGCGGCAATGCTGGCCACGATTCCGTTGTTCGCCAGCCTTGGACATCTTGGAATGGTTCAGCTTTATACGACAAGCATACTGGTTGGGGTTGCCGCGGTGATCGCGGACGTGGCTTATCTGGCGTGCATACCCACGGTCGTAGACCGCTCTCAGCTGGTTCGGGCGCAGAGTTCACTGGAGCTTAGCCAGGCGAGCGCGATGGCTGTGGGTCCGTTCCTCGCCGGTTGGCTCGTCAACGCACTCTCCGCCCCGACCGCGATCCTGGCGGACTCGGTCTCGTTCCTGGTTGCCGCCGCGTTGCTTTCGCTGGTGCCGATGCGTGCCGCCGGCTGCTCGGCAGCCGCGTCCAGCGCGGTGCTCGGCCAAGTGGCCGAGGGGCTGGCGGGCGTGTTTGGCAATCCGGTATTGAGGGCCGTCACGTTGGCCAGCGGCACATTCATCTTTTGGCACAACGCGTATTCTGCGGCTTTTCTGCTGCATCTGACCAAAGACCTCGGGTTCGACAGCCGGATCATCGGCATGGTGCTTGGCATCGGCGCACTTGGCGGTGTGGTCGGCGCCGCCAGCTCACCGTGGGCGGGCCGGGCAATCGGACTCGGCCCGGTCTTGATGATCGGTTTGGCGGTGAGCGCCGCGGGCATGAGCTTGGCGGCCCTGCTCATCCAACCCTTCTGGGCCGCGGTGGCATGCGTGGCGCTCTCCCAATTCATTCTGTGGATCGGCCAAGGGATCTACAACGTGCAGCAGGTTCCCATTCGATATGCGTTGGTCCCGCAGCGCTTGCAGGGCCGGGTCAATGCGAGCATTCGCGGCGTAGTGTGGGGACTGGGTTCATTGGGTGCGCTGGCCGGCGGCGCGGCCGCTGGTGCGACAGGCCTGCGCGCCACGTTGCTCGCGAGCAGCGTGCTTGGTACCGCCTCGATCATTTGGATTTGGCTGTCGCCGTTGCGCCACACGCGCAGCCTGCCGTGACCATCGCGACGGACCTGCGCATGGACATCAAAGAATTTGGCGATATTGATCGGCAGCCGGTTCGGCTGGTGGTGTGGCGAGTCACAGTTCCCGACCCTGTCAGCTGGCGGCGCGACCCGCGCCGTGCGTCCCATGTTCAGGAGGAACATCTTCGCTCTGCGGACGGTGGGCCAGGCTGGCTCGGCGCCGCGTTCGAGTTGCCATTACGCAGCCGCTTGGCCAAGAATGGATCAGCCCTTCATCGCGCCACGATTGATCCCGGCGCGGCCGCGCTAGAGCAAACCGTGGTGGTGACTGCGCAGGTCCCGACGAAATTGCCCAGCTGCTGGAAGACCTGTTCGACGCGGAGACCAACCCGCTGCGCTGGCCGGCTTATGTCTTCTTGACGATCAGCCGGCCAACATCCACGAGCCTCCTGCTCGCCTCCGACCACTCCGTCAGCGATGCCTACTCGATGGCCATGGTTCCATATGAGATCCGCGAGCTGTACACAGCCGCGATCCATGGTGGGGCGCCTCGGTTGGCACCGGTGCACAGCTATCTGGACCACGCTGAGTCCGAACGAGAGCGACTGAGCGACCTGACCGATGCCCATCCTGCAGTTGGCCATTGGGGCGACCTGATTGCAGCGAACGACGATCAATTGCCGGATTTTCCGCTACCACTCGGTGCGCCGGAAGGAACCCTACAGCGCACCGAACGAATGTGGCTGCTCGATGCGGCCGGGGCATCCGAATTCGATCGCGGGTGCAGGTCCCACGGCGGAAACGCGGCGACGGGGATTTTCGCTGGCGCTGGCAGGAAAGACACTGGCGAACCAACGACAATTCCACACCGTGGCGCCTTTTCACACCCGATACGATCTGCGGTCGATGCGTTCGGTTGGATGGTATGTCGGGATGAGCCCGGTCAGCTTCCGGGTGGCCGATACGTTGCCGAAAATCCTGCGCGCTGCCCGGCTCGAACCCAAACGCGCCAAGACGACAGCTCAGGTACCATTTCAAAGGCGATGGAGCTGCTCGGCGCCGCGCTGCGCGACCGCTTCATCGTATCCTATATGGACAACCGAACCGTGCCCGGGCCGGACTGCTGGCCGCAATGGCGGACGAGATTCCTGATTGGTCGTCGTTCTGATCCTTGCAAGATATACCTATGGGTCAGTCGCTAGCAGGACGGACTTTGCGTGAACTTCTGTTATCTCCGCACCGCCATCGCGCAAACCGCGATGGACGACTATCTCGCTGAAGTGGCCGCGCAGGCCGCCTGATCAGCGGCGCTCGTCCGCGCCGCGGCTCTCAATTGACCGCCTGGGCGCCAGTTAGTTGGCCTTTCTTGGCGCCGAACACCGGCTCCCGATACGATCGCAATCACCCGTTCAGAAGCAGGAGCACTCTCAGGAGATCATCCGATCGTCAACATGCCGGGAGCGCGTCGTGTGGGAGGCGCGCGCCATCGAAGCATATGCCCCGTCAACCCGGCAGTAACGTGGTGCCAGCGAAATTGCTTGCGGGCGGCCAGTGAGAGATGAGGGCCATGATCGCAAGGCTAAGCCAAATGAGTGTTGTTCCAGACAGTGACAGGCACGATGCCGACTGGCATGTTGAATTTACAACAACCCAGATATTGCGAGCTAGCATCCTGGCATGCATATTTTTTGCATTGAGCTAGTGTGGCACAGCCGTTGCAAAGTCTTCACTCAATAGGTGGATTCGTCCCTGCCCGGCGGACCGAATGGTTCTGCGGGATCATGAGCTGCTGCAGTCATATTCGCACGCGATGACGCAGATGACCTTCGAATGAGGCTTGCCACCACCGACGTAACGAAGAGATACAGACCCATTTATCAGGGTTTGAAGAAGCCGAAGAAGGAAGCCAAGGCGCGGGCTGCGCATCAACTACGGCAGCGAGGCGTCTATCTTGTCGCAGGCCAATGAGCAACCCCAACGAGAGGACCATGCGACAAGCTCATCCAATGAGGGACCACGCTCTCCATGCACCCCGTCTCACGGGCGATCTCAATCTGGCCGAACGCTAATGCGTCAGTTCGCTTTAACTGAGACAACAATAGAAACGTTAAGCGCGTGACGAAACTGGCGCATCTGAAGGAATTAAGAGAACTGATGCAGTTGCTTTGGCATTTGTTCGAAGCAGTGCACCAGCTTCCCAGAGGGCCAGAGCATTCAGCAGCCGTTCAGAACATTAAACGCTTTGAGCGCCGGCTGGTCGTGTTGGTTCAAGAATCTGAAAGAGCTCGGGCTGCTGACCGCGAAGTCGCCGGTCCTGCCGGCTCGCACAATAATAGACCCCGTGGCCCAGTCCTACGGCAATCAACGAGACGCCGGATAGGCAGCCGTTAGAAGCGCGTATTCTTGAGCAGTACATCACCTTCCACGTCGCGGGGATAATGGGCTGCCACTTCGAATGACGGTAATAGGTCGAGAATGGCCTGCAGGGACAGCTGCCCTTCGTAGAGCTCGCGGTCGCTATATTCCGTGTAGATGAAGCGCGTGTTGCCCACGGTCTGCGTGCCGCCGGCGATGACATCGGCCTCCGCTCCTTGGACATCCATCCAGATGAAATCGACGGTATTCAGATTGGCCTCGCTGCACCAATCGTCCAGCCGTCGGGTTTCTACCGAGAACGGGCGATCGAACCGAACCCAATCATACTCGGTAAGATGATTTTTCGGGCGGCGTATCGAGCCGGAGAGGTCCCATTCCTTCGCATCACCATCTGCATTGCTTGGATGGAAGTCGATCACCCCGTTTCGATCACTGATCGCGATTTCGAGCAGCTTCACCCTATCGAGGGACGGGCCCAGCTTCTTCTTGAAGCGGGCGATCGCTCGAGGGTCTGGCTCAAAGCAGTAGAGCTGAGCTTGTGGGCACAGGGTGAGAAACTGTTGCGTATCGGTTCCGTCATTGCAGCCGATATCCAAGATGACCGGATTCGGCTTCTGAAGAAGTGAGACGATGTGCTGATGTACTTCTACAGATGACACAGGTTCTTGTTCCTTGGGCGCGGCGATCGGTTGAATCTCTTTCTCGAACCCGCAATCACACGCCGGACGCTCCGGCACAATTTATATCAACGTATATAATCCATATGCCGGCCCAGCCCCTTTTATCCGTGATGGCCATCTGGACGGCGTGACACAAATGGGAGCCTGTCGCAGCGGGAGCCGCAGCAATTGCCCTGCAACGACCGTTCTATCGAGGAAGCGGGTACATCGGGACGTGCACGAGAAGCGAATAGCGAATGCCGGTGTGGCGCTCCGGCGGCCGAACGATCGGCTTCGCCGCACTTTATCCGTTGGCCGCTCTTGATGGAGCGGTCGATGACAGAGTAATCGCTCCCGCGCAAAAATGACCAATTACCTCGATCACAGTTGCGACCAGCCAAATTTCATCCTGCCAGCTGACCGTTGCCCTTCCAAATCTGCGCAGTCGCGATCTTTCAGAATCGCAGTCATAGATTGTTCGGCCTAGAGCGGAACGGGTTCACGCGGATCGTTCGTGATGGCGAACTCCAGATCGGCCGATCTCCGCTCAAGGATGACCACCGAAGTCCTCGCACGGATACGCGCCCCCCCAAAAAGCGGGTCAACCGGCAACAGCGAGCTTTCAATGTTGCTGGTGCCCGTATTCCGACTACTAGCATCGAATTTGTCAGGTTCGAGACAGTATCGATGTCTCGAACGCACGCACATACCACGAAGGATTCGCAAATCTGCATTGTGCACGAGGCACGGCACTTGCTTTTGTTCAGGGCATTGTCACCCGACTTTCGGGGCGATGATGTGGTGACGTTTCACGTACGACGTCGTTTTGCTTTTGAGAGAAGCAAAGACCTTGGCAGTTTTTGGGGTAGTGACATCTGAGCCACTGGCGAGGGGAGCGATTAGTCGTCGGCGATCGCCTCGTCACCATCGGCGGTGGCCGATTCCACGATCCAAATGTTTGCCGCACCTGTATCTCGCGGGATTGAAGTTGCTCGCCGCCGCGTCCATGTTGGTGGCCAGCATACCTGGAGCGCCGGCCACCGACTCGAATGACCGTGGTTCGACAAGTTCTCGAGCAAAGTTCCTTGCGCTATACATTTTGGATTTCAAGCACTCGCAACGACGTCCTGTGCTGACCAACCCCGTCGTCGACCTTTTCTGTATCGATCGGGCCAATGCTCCGCTGGCTACCGCCAGCTTTCCAGCACTCTCGTGTCTTCGTCATTGGCCGGAGTCTCTGAGCAGCAATGAGCAACCAAGCTGCACTCGTCACATTCTAAAACACTGCGCGCAAGATCAAGTTGCCGAATTTGCTGGAACGGGAGTTTTCGGGCAGCAGCGTCCGAAACTCTTTGCGGATGGGCTAGGAAATTTTGACCTGATAGCCACTCCCGCTTCCGTCGGAAACCATACATTTACATCCTCGAACGGGACCAAAATCACCTACACCCTGATCATGGCCTTTAATGCCAGCCGCAATGCCTTTGGACCTCAGGTGTATATGGACGCAGACAATAAAGCTGCGGCGTGCGCGATCTCGCCCTCCGACACGGAAACAATCGACGGATTCCGGAATTCGCTGGCTGACGCTTTCGTCCAAGAGGCTGCCGATCCCGGCACAGGACTTCCTCGCGTAAACGTCGAACGATCCATTGCGGATGACTGGGCCGCCAAGGCTACGAATGGTATCATGAGCCGTTGTCTGCTGGCGAACAATGATGGTGGCGCTCCAATAATGATAGCCGCTCATGGATCGGGTCTTGACCTTTATTGAGTTCAGCCTGCCTTGGAACCACCGTTTCCAGAGGAGCTTCTGCAACCGAAGACATGGGTGATGCTTGCTATTGGGCGATGCAAGTTCTGGCGTCCAAAGTGAAACAGCATCGATCCCGTCGCAGGCGCAGCACCGGCAGTTGAAGGCCACTGATTGCTTTCTCGGCCGCTAAGAACGCGCCCATCTAATTGGCCTTTTTCACAGAAGTAAAGCCGGCCAGAAGACGGACGGAAATTCAGGAAGGTTCGCTGAGGGCGAACACGTGCTCAACGAGCGCAAGATCGTCCGGCCCGACCTAGCGGCATGCTGAAGTAGCTTCTGGTATGGCAGACGCGGCGCGACTGCCTTAGCCGGTTGCTTTCACGAGGCGGGTCACTCGCAAAGCAACGCGCATTGTATCCATCTCGCTTACGGGCGTTAACGCCGGCCGAGAGTGCGGTGTGGCAGCGGTGATTTCGCGGACTGGAGCTTCGAGAATCGTCACCATTGACAATTCATGTTGTTGTCGCGGCGATCGGCGTCCGATCTGAGACGTCAATGTCGCAGACCCTACGGTACGACGGCAGGGTTCGCCGACGTCACCAGAGATGCAATGGCACGTCGATTGCTTCAGATGCGAGGCATTTCGTTGTGTCGATGACGGATCGCAGCCCCTTTAACGGTTCAGATGGGACCTCGTCCGATTGATTCAAATTAGTGCTATGATGGGGCTGTCGCGTGGGTCGTACGACGCGCTCGTTAGCTGGGATTGTTGCGGTGCTTCTCCCGGTCGGCAGGTATGCCTTGCTGAGCTCGTGGAGTGGCTATGCGCGATCGCTCGCCGCCGAGGCTTAATGCTTATCATCGCGGTTGCTATTGCGACCGCTTGCGGCGTTATTGCGCCCGCGACCGCATGGGCGCAAGGTTTCATCTACAATCAACATCAACCGCGAGCTACCCGGCCAAACGTGATCGACGACAACCACATACTCGTTCAGGCGATCGAGGTCGATTACGACTACAACAACCAGCATATCTCGGCCGTCGGCAACGTGCAGATGTTCTATAACGGCACCAGCGTGGAGGCCGACAAGGTCATCTACGACCAGAAGACCAAGCGTCTTCATGCCGAAGGCAACGTCCGCATGACCGATGCGGAAGGCAGGATCACCTACGCCAACATCATGGATCTCAGCGACGACTACCGCGACGGTTTCGTCGATTCGCTGCGCGTCGATACTGAAGACCAGACCCGGATGGCGGCGACCCGCGCCGATCGGTCCAGCGGCAATTACACGGTGTTCGACAACGGCGTTTATACCGCCTGCGCGCCCTGTAAGGATGACCCGAAGAAGCCGCCGCTCTGGCAGGTCAAGGGCGCGCGCATCATCCATGACCAGACCGAGAAGATGCTCTATTTCGAGAACGCCCAGATCGAGTTCTTCGGCGTTCCGATGGCGTATCTGCCCTTTTTCTCGACGCCCGATCCGACCGTGAAGCGCAAGAGCGGCTTCCTGATGCCGGGCTTCACCTCGTACACAGCGTTCGGCTACGGCGTCGAAATCCCCTATTATTGGGCGATCGCGCCTGACATGGACGCCACCTTCAATCCGCGCATCACGTCGAAGCAGGGCGTGCTGTTCCAGAGCGAATTCCGCCAGCGCTTGGCGGACGGCTCCTATCAGATCCGGCTCTACGGCATCGACCAGCTCGATCAGGACGCCTTTACCGGCCAGCCCGGCGACCGCCAGTTCCGCGGCGGCATCGAGACCAAGGGTCAGTTCGCGCTGAACGACAAATGGGTGTGGGGCTGGGACGGCGTGCTGCTGTCCGACTACTATTTCATGTCCGACTACCGGCTCGCCCAGTACAAGGACCCGTTCGGATCGTTCCTGTCGCTGCCCACCGAGGCGATCTCGCAGCTTTATCTGACCGAGGTAGGCAACCGCGGCTTCTTCGACGCGCGCGCGATCCATTATAAGAGCTACTCTGGCAAGCAGAACCAGGTTCCTGTGGTCGCGCCCGTCATCGACTACAACAACGTGATCAACAGCCCGATCCTGGGTGGAGAGTTCAGCTACAAGATGAACTTCGTCAACCTGAGGCGCGAGACCGCGGTGTTCGATCCGATCACGACGACCGCCAATACCAGCAGCCTGTGCTTGACCACGTCCGCCGATCCGATGGCGCGAACGCCGTCACAGTGCCTGTTGCGCGGCATGCCGGGCACCTACACCAGGCTGACGGCCGAGGCGCAGTGGCGCAAGTCCTACACCGACCCGTTCGGCCAGATCTGGACGCCGTTCGCCAGCATCCGCGCCGACGCCATCAACACCGACGTCTCGAACCAGCCGGGCGTTTCCAACTTCCTGCCGGTCGGCGACACCCAGACGGTCCGCGTGATGCCGACCGTCGGCTTCGAATACCGTTACCCCTTCATCAATGTGCAGCCGTGGGGCACGACGACCGTCGAGCCGATTGCGCAGGTCATCATCCGGCCGGACGAACCCAAGGCCGGCAAGCTTCCGAACGAGGACGCACAAAGCTTTGTATTCGACACCAGCAACCTGTTCGCGGTCGACAAGTTCTCCGGCTACGACCGCGTCGAGGGCGGCAGCCGCGCCAATGTCGGCGTGCAGGCCACCACGCAGTTCGATCGCGGTGGCAGCGTCAAGACGATGTTCGGACAGTCCTACCAGATGTTCGGGCTGAATTCGTTCGCGGTCACCGACATGACCAACACCGGTGTCGACTCCGGCCTGCAGAACCCGCGCTCGGACTATGTCGCGAGCGTCGCCTATTCGCCGAACCACACCTATACGTTCAGCATGCGCTCGCGGATGGACGAGGCGACCTGGAACATCAACCGGTTCGAGGCCCAGGCCAGCGCGAACTTCGAGCGCTGGTCTGCAAGCGTGATGTATGGCGACTATGCCGCACAGCCGGAACTCGGTTATCTGGCCCGCCGCGAGGGTATCATGACCTCCGGTTCGCTGAAGGTCGCCACGAATTGGGTGGTGACGGGTTCGGCGCGTTGGGATCTCCAGACCAACAAGATCAATCAATATGTTCTCGGCGGCGGCTATGTCGACGATTGCTTCGTGCTGGCGGCGAACTTCGTAAGCTCCTACAACTACTCCGTTGGTTCGGCACCGCCCGTGCTGAACAAGACCTACCTGCTCACTATCGGTCTACGAACGATTGGGGCAAATTCGGTCAGTTTTTGAGCGATGTGTCACTCCTGGAGAGGGACAATGCACATTATGGCTCTCTTAGAGCAGGCAGCTTCCTACACGGAAACATAGCCTGAATTTTCAGGATGGTTGGTGTACTTGTTGTGCAGCGTTAGGGTCACATTCATCGAGCGCAGCTCTTTATGGATCCTTGTGCATGGCTCGCTTCGCCGGCGTCAGCTGCTAATGCTGCCATCAGACGAAACAATCATGTGCAGCCCCCGCCCTGTCAGGCTGCCAGTGCAATGTTGAGTAAACCCTAGGCTCGATGTGTTTTGACGAAACGCAATGTCATTTTCGCAACAGCTTGGCGGGCTGTGTACATGAGGGCGTTTGCTTCCGGACGAACACATACGGAGGCCATGCGTGTGATTCAGCAGAATTGCAGGTAGGGATCGCCCCCTCATCTTTGGCCTGTCTCTTGCTATAACTGGGTTGTTCACAATCTGCCCATCGTCAACTCGTTCAAATGCTCAGGAGGCCTGCATGAATTTCCGTCCGCTTCACGACCGCGTCGTGGTCAAGCGCATCGACGCTGAAGAGAAAAGCGCTGGCGGCATCATCATTCCCGACACCGCCAAGGAAAAGCCCTCGCAGGGCGAAGTCATCGCAGTTGGCCCGGGCGGCCGTGACGAGACCGGCAAGCTGATTCCGATCGACGTCCAGGTCGACGACCGCGTGCTGTTCGGCAAGTGGTCGGGTACCGAGGTCAAGATCGACGGCCAGGAGCTGTTGATCATGAAGGAGAGCGACATCATGGGCGTTCTCACCGACGTGTTTTCCAAGAAGAAAGCCGCCTAATCCAGCGCTCGCACCGCTCACCCTGACGAGCGCCCGCCGGGCGCGCTGAAGGATGAGAAGATAAAAGGACTGAGGGAATTCATTATGTCAGCCAAAGAAGTCAAGTTCGGCGTAGACGCGCGCGACCGCATGCTGCGCGGTGTCGACATCCTCGCCAACGCCGTGCAGGTCACGCTGGGTCCGAAGGGCCGCAACGTGGTGCTCGAGAAGTCGTTCGGCGCTCCGCGGATCACCAAGGACGGCGTCGCCGTCGCCAAGGAGGTCGAGCTGGAGGAGAAGTTCGAGAACATGGGCGCGCAGATGGTGCGCGAGGTCGCTGCCAAGGCGGCGGACGCCGCCGGCGACGGCACCACCACCGCGACCGTGCTCGCGGCTGCCATCGTGCGCGAAGGCGCCAAGTCGGTCGCCGCTGGCATGAACCCGATGGACCTGAAGCGCGGTATCGACCTCGCGGTCGACGCCGTCGTTGCGGACCTCCAGAAGAACTCGAAGAAGGTCACCTCGAACGACGAGATCGCCCAGGTCGGCACCATCTCGGCCAATGGCGATGTCGAGATCGGCAAGTTCCTCGCCGACGCCATGAAGAAGGTCGGCAACGAGGGCGTGATCACGGTCGAAGAAGCCAAGTCGCTCGAGACCGAGCTCGACGTCGTCGAGGGCATGCAGTTCGACCGCGGCTACATCTCGCCCTACTTCGTCACCAACGCCGACAAGATGCGTGTTGAAATGGACGACGCCTACATCCTGATCAACGAGAAGAAGCTCTCCTCGCTGAACGAGCTGCTGCCGCTGCTCGAGGCCGTGGTGCAGACCGGCAAGCCGCTGATCATCGTCGCTGAAGACGTCGAAGGCGAAGCGCTCGCCACCCTCGTCGTCAACCGCCTGCGTGGCGGCCTGAAGGTCGCAGCCGTCAAGGCTCCGGGCTTCGGCGATCGCCGCAAGGCCATGCTGCAGGACATCGCGATCCTGACCGGTGGCCAGGCCATCTCGGAAGACCTCGGCATCAAGCTCGAGAACGTCACGCTGCAGATGCTCGGCCGCGCCAAGAAGGTGATGATCGACAAGGAAAACACCACGATCGTCAACGGCGCCGGCAAGAAGGCCGACATCGACGCCCGCGTCGCCCAGATCAAGGCGCAGATCGAGGAGACCACCTCGGACTACGAGCGTGAGAAGCTGCAGGAGCGTCTCGCCAAGCTCGCAGGCGGCGTCGCGGTGATCCGCGTCGGCGGCGCGACCGAGGTCGAGGTGAAGGAGCGTAAGGATCGCGTTGATGACGCGATGCATGCGACCCGCGCGGCTGTCGAGGAAGGTATCCTGCCGGGCGGCGGCGTCGCCCTGCTCCGTGCTTCCGAGCAGCTCAAGGGCCTGCGCACCAAGAACGACGACCAGAAGACCGGCGTCGAGATCGTGCGCAAGGCGCTGTCCTGGCCGGCCCGCCAGATCGCGATCAACGCCGGTGAGGACGGTTCGGTCATCGTCGGCAAGGTCCTCGAGAACGATCAGTACGCTTACGGCTTCGATGCGCAGACTGGCGAGTACAGCAATCTTGTCTCCAAGGGCATCATCGATCCGACCAAGGTCGTGCGTATCGCGGTCCAGAACGCCTCCTCGGTAGCGGCACTGCTGATCACCACGGAAGCGATGGTTGCCGAGCTGCCGAAGAAGAACGCCGGCGGCCCCGCAATGCCTCCGGGTGGCGGCATGGGCGGCATGGACTTCTGATCAAGCCCTTCAAAGCATCGATGACATGCACGACCCTGGCAGCAATGCCAGGGTCTTTGGAATTCGGGCGGGGTTGCAACGATCCGCAGGCTGACGAGATTGGGCGAATGCGGAATCAAGACTTGGCGACCTCAGAGGTCGATCTGCAGGCCGCCGGTCCGCCCCAGGTGGTCGCAGCACACGTTGACTTCCTGGCGTTGCGGCCCCATCCAGTCTCGCCGCAAACCGGCAAGCTTTCGGCTCGGATCCAGCAAATCATCGGCATTTCCCCGCCACCGGCGAGTGCGGCTGGAGGCAGACGAAAGCGAACGACCGCAAGAAGTTGCGAGCCGGGGCTTCGGCAACCGAAAGCGTATGAGGCTTATAGTCAGACGCCGCTTTGCAGGCGCCATTGAGCATCCCACTTTATCCATCGACGTTGCGCACGGGCACCTCATCTATTTTGCTCCGTAGCTAGGCCGCGAAGCGCCTGCAAAAGCGGAAGTGCTTTCGTTTCGGTGAACTCCTCTCAAGCGAGCATCGTCTCACTCCGCCTGGGGGCATGACGGACCGCTCGCCAGGCTCTCCTTGGGAGAATCACAACTCAATGACTGGTGGTCACCGACCAAACCAGGGTTTCCTCCGAGAGGCCATATCGACAAGACGCATCTCGATGTGAGCTCGCGCAGCGCTCTGCGATGAACCCGATCTTGGGCAACCTCCTTCCACTGCGCTCGCATCCATGCATACCAATGTCTATTCGAGCTAGCCACGGGGATGATTGGCACGAAGCGCAGGTGCACTCATTATGGTCTCATGGACATGTACACTCGAGTTGACTCCCTATTCGAGGAGACGCAGGAACGCACAGCTGAAGGCGGTGCACCTGGCCTATATTCCAGTTTAATCGATGACCTCAGTCAGTTGAATTTCGCAGATGCAGATGAACGTCGAGCATTCCCTCCGACCCTACACAGCATATTGGCAAGGCATGGACTCTTCGGGCTCACTGCACCCGCCGAGCACGGCGGATTAGCTCTTCCCTTGCAAGAGGCAATCGATCTCATCTCCGCCACTGCATCCTTCGATATCTCGGCTGCCTCTACCCTCGTTATCCATAACTTCCTGGCGTTGCCCTGCATCGAAGCGGCACCGCACATCCCTGAACAGAAGCATGTCATGTGGGGTGCCACACGCGGCGACCTTTGCGCTTTCGCTTTGACGGAGCCTGGAGCTGGCTCTGCCCCGCGGCACATAGAGGCTTCGGTTTTCATAGACGAAGATAGAGTTCGCATCTCTGGCCGCAAGATTTGGATTGGCCTCGCTGACTGGGCTCGCTGGATCGTTTGCTTTGCGCGAGCCTCTGGTCCCGGACATGCGAAAGGTCGGCTTGTCGGTGTGCTCGTTGATAGGCAGGCCCCGGGCCTAAAGGTCACGCACGAGCATCGCACACTCGGTCTGCGTGGCATCATTCAAAATACCCTGGAGTTCCAGAATGTCGAGGTGCCGAGCGCTTACGTGCTCTCTCGCGATCAAGACGGCTGGGGGGCAGCGGCATCCAGCATGAACCGCGGGCGTATCGGCGTGGCTGCTATGGGTCTTGGAGCCCTTGAGCGCGCGATCCAGGTCGCAGCCTCATATGCAAGCCATCGTCGACTGGGCAAGCTGCGCTTGATTGAGAACAGCTATATCGAGCAGTTATTTGGGCAGCTGGTGCTCCGGCGGGAAGTAGTGAAGGCAATGCTGGCGGCGTCCTGCCGACTTGTCTCAGCGCAGGGCGGCCCCAACGTCCACCTTGCGTCGGCAACGAAGGTTTTGTCGTCGGAGTGGTGCGGCCTCGTCGCTGATCAATGCGTCCAGCTGTTAGGTGGCCGTGGTTACGATGAGGGAACGCCTGTAGCTAAAATCTATCGAGACGTTCGCATTCTCCGCATCTTCGAAGGTCCGACCGAGACGCTCCTATCACATCTCGGCCGCTGCCTTCTTTCTAGAGCCACACGTGACGAAATAGCCGATCTTTTTCTTTCTCTTGATGCGGCGCCAGTCCATGCTGCTGCGATTGAGGAACTCGCTGGGCTCAATGAGACAGACGGTGCCGTGCTCATTTACGCGGGTTGGCTCACCACACTGGGACTGGCACAAGCCGTCATGTCTGCTGGTTGCTTCTCCGCGTCAGATTGTGCCAATGCCGCGGCTGACCTGGTCAGTTCCGAATTAGCAACTCTCCGTACTCGAGCGCCGGCACGCCTGTCTTTCGAAGGCCGCATTCGCGCTAGTCGAACTCTGAATACCTTCCTTCAAGACGCAGCTTCCTCCATCCGCTCACCTGTCCTCACAAACGATTATCTCAAGTTGGTGCAGTACGTCTGACATCCTAGCTAGTAGGGCGAGCGAGGGCCGCTACACTGCCGGCATTGCAAGCGCGCCGATTGGCGCTCGGCCGTCAGCGAACGCTTGCTCCAAGCCAACAAATCGGCGATCGGGCGGGCTCAAGGCGGACGCGTATCGCGCGAGCCTTGAGCCAGCTCGATCACCGGCCAGCTTGACCTACCGCTCCTCCGTGGAGCGCGGGGACACGCGTGGAAAGCCGGAGCGTGCGGCATGTTCGGCGGCCGATCCTACCGCGCTGGCCGAAGGCGCCGTGCAGCTCGCCGATCAAGCTTCCTGATGCGCGGGTGGCATTATCCTGATCACTGTATTTCAGAATTACTCCTTTTGAAATGGAGGAAGTGACAGACATCATAGCACTCAGCATTGCTTAAGTGGAAGCCACGGGCCGATATGCGCCTCTCCAGAAAGAACGGATCGAAAGCGAACGCCTGGAACCCGTTGGAGCAGTCTAAGCGGACATAGTCATCGGTTCGCACCACACCCTGCACGGAGATGCCACAAAGATCATAGTATTCGAGGCGCGCAACCGTTGCGGTCTCGCTCGTTGAAAAGAGCGACAAAGCAAGATCGAAGGGTGCCCGGCAGACCAGTGTGAGAAATTCCATTGGCGCATCCATCGTACCGAGAAAATTGAACGGCAATATGCAAAGCACCCGTCCGCCATATCGGATCATTATCTCATTGATCAGCCGGGTTCTTTTGAAGAATTTGTTAGCCTCACATCGGATAACCGCTCCGCGCCCATTTTTTAACCGCCGTGCACGAGGTGGGTTTATATCGATGCCAAGGTAATCATTGTAATCGCCTTTGACGCCGATCAGGCGATAGCCGTTACAACCTACCTCAATGATCAAATCGTATCGGCTCGCGCGCAGGAGATCGCGATAGAAGCGTCTCTCATAATCATGGAACCGACGCACCTTGGCGGTGAAGTGGTTCGGACACATGAGACGCATGCCTGCGTCGCCGAGATAGATCGCTCGATTGACTTGCTCCGATTGGTGGGCGGAGGAGTTCACCGTTGCCTCACATCATTTCGCTGAAACATAAAGTCTGCAGCACCGCCGCCCAATTGCTGTGGTCAACTCATCGCTCAGCATTTTTGCGGCTGACGCCATATCTTCCACAGTTTGCTCGGGGCAGATCAGGTCGACCAAAGTGCCCGGCGTCGTCCAACTCTCGGGCAGATCTGTCACGTCAACAGTCATAAGATCCATCGAAACGAAGCCGACGATTGGCACACGCGTCCCACATATAAAGGCATACCCTCGATTGTCCAGAACGCGCGGGAACCCATCTCCGTAACCGATGGAGGCCGTAGCGACCCGCATCCGCCTCTCCGCGCGGTAGGACCCGTGATATCCGATCGCTTCCCCACGCTTTACCTTACGGCATTGAATGATTTGCGTTCGCAGGCCCACGACTTGCGACGGCTTGAAGCAGGGATCATCGGAAGTCGAAAGGCCGAAAATCCCTCCACCGCACCTTATGAGGTCAAAATGAAATTCACGTCCGGCGAGTAGTCCCGCCGAGTTCGACAGCGAAAGAATAGCTTTCGGGAACAAATGGGTGAGTTTGCGGAAGCGCGTCAACTGTTGAAGACTGATCTCGTTTCGCCACTCGGCGCAGGCGAGCTGACTCATGAACAGCGCTACGGGCAATTCTGACAGCCCGGTTTCATTCTCGGCGATTGTCTGCAACTCATCAATGGGAAAACCCAGTCGAGACAGGCCGGTGTCGACATGGATACCCGCTGGCAACGCGCTTTTGCGCAGGCGGCAATGCCGAAGCCAGCCCTCCAGTTGCTCCCTGCTGTTGAGAATCGGCAACAAATCATGCTGCTCGGCCAGCAGCTCCATACCTGACATAACGCCGTGGAGCATGTAGATCTTTGCAGAGGACGGCAGCACATCGCGCAGGGCAATGCCTTCCTCCATATCGGCTACAAAAAAATGCGTACAGCCAAGGTGAGCAAGGAAGGGCGCTATGCGCGCCGCGCCAAGGCCGTAGGCGTCGGCCTTGACAACTGCGCCGCAGGCGCTGTTTGGCGCAAGCGCCTGACACTTCCGATAATTGGATTGAATGGCGCTGAGATCAACAATCATGGTCGATCTCGAGCGATCGCGACAACCGGCATCTGCGAATTTGCGCGAGAGGTTGACTTCGTCCGGCATGACCCCCTCATGGCGACTACGGCGCATACAGGGAACGTATTGCCTCTTCCGCACAGGCCGGCCCAAAGCGAAACCCGTTACCTGCTCCCCCACCAATCACGTACAGGCCGGCGACATTGCTAGCTGGCCGGGAGAACGGGACACCATCGTCAGAATAGCAATCGCAGAACACACGCGCAGACGCCACCGCGGGCACGTCCGGGGAGAACCATTTTGCCAAAATTGCGGTGGCGCGCGCGAGATCATCCGGACTGACATGCAGCCCATCGGTGTCGGGCTTCACATCCCATTCCTGTGAGGTAAAGCTGAACAACCAGTATCCCTCCTCGATCATGGGAATGAGGAAAGCGTAGTCGTCGAGCAAGCCGATCATTGGACACGTCGGGGTGGGGCGCGCCGCCAAGTGAAGCGCGACCACCTTTTTAACTCGCAAACGCGGCTCCTCTGCGAGAAGCTCACGCAGGGGTGAATCGGGTAGCCACGGCCCAATTGCCAGGATGGCCCGCCTCGCCGTGATTTCGCCGCCATCAGAGGTTCGGAGAAGAAGATTGCTTCGTCCCTGCCGTATCCTTTCAATAGACGTCTTTTCGCATATCGAAACACCGACGGCTTTGAGCCTTTGGGCCAGATCCTGAACAATGGAATTCACTGGACTGTAAGAACCCCGATCCAGTGCCACAGCCATACCGCCGGGGATCACAAAACGAGGCAGCGAGGAAAGCCT
Organism: Bradyrhizobium sp. Pha-3; assembly: GCF_042258615.1. Classification (GTDB taxonomy): domain Bacteria; phylum Pseudomonadota; class Alphaproteobacteria; order Rhizobiales; family Xanthobacteraceae; genus Bradyrhizobium. The sequence continues at coordinate 7,288,254 of NZ_CP170152.1, forward strand.
GTCGGTCAGTGCAAAAGAAGTTGACGGGGTAGCACCGCCCACGCCACTCAGTCGGGCGAGTTCGTCGGGAGCGCGTGTTAACCAATACACGTCACAGTCTCGGCCGTTGCGCCAAAGCCCATGGGGATAAATACCGCGCCAGAACTTGGAACCAGGATTGACGAGGCTTCTTTCCTTTTCATTACGACAGATGTTGACTTGGATTCCGGGAGCAAACCCACTGGCACCTGCCCCAACGGTACCTCGTTCGAAGATGACGATTCTTTCCCGCGGACTATTGCGCGCTGCGATGAAGGCAGCACTCAGGCCCATGACGCCGGCGCCAATGACGGCAAGATCACAAATCCCGTTGGTCATCGGGCTTCTTTCCAGGAGATGGACAAGGCGCTCAAAACGTCACTGCCGCAATTTTCCAAATGATGGGTTCGATCCGGCTGCAGAAACACCAGGTCTCCTGCCGTGACCACCAACTCACCATCGTCAGTTATCACCCGACCGTGGCCGCTCGTGATGCGCCAGATCTCGTGGGACGGATGGGAATGAGGCGTCGACACCGCAAACGGATCCAGCCGGAATTCGATGAGTTCGACCGGACAAGCGGTCTCGGGATCAGCTATTTTTTCGACGTGCTGAACCAATACACCGGGGCTATAGACCGTCATGTCGCCCAGGCTCATCAACTGCGCATTCTTCATAGTGTACTCCGAATGAACATAGCGTGGTGGCGGCATGCTGCCGCGTTTTTCAACAAGAGCCCTCGAAGCCAACGCTACTCCACTTGACGACGCCCGTTGCAGGTCGACAATCGTAAACGACGTGGCCGATGATAGAATTGAGGATCGTTGAAGCGCGCCAAGGAACCAAGCTCAGATTTGTATCAGCGATGCCATGTTGAAAGCGCGCGCCATTCTGGACGTATAAGCGACATTCTTCGGGGCCATCAAAACGAGCCGAAAAGTCCGGCTCGACCACGATCTCCTGGGAGCCGCCGGGGGCACTCACGACCGTGAGCCGGCTTGCGATCGGCTCCAGGAACGCAGGGATTTCGGTGCGGTAGCCCGTGGCTAAGACCACAATATCAGCGATATGCTCTGAACAATCGCCTGTCGTCCGCTGTCGCAAGCCCAAGCGAAACGGAGATAGGCCGCGCAAGTCTTCGACGCTGGTGTCGACGCGTATTTCTACGTGTGTCGGGTAAGCCCGCTTATGAACCTCGCGGTCGTACAGCGCGCTGTAGATAGCGCGAAGCGTCGAACTGTTGACGCCATCGCTGGCCAATGACTGTCGCTCCAGAATTTGAGTTCGCGTGGAGTCACTTTGCCCAAAGAACCAACCGCCATATTGCGGAAAGAACCATTCATTGACGAAAGGGCTGTCTTCGAGCGCGAATATGTTTGCGCGGCGCGTCACCCATGTCAGAGCCTCCAGCGCGCCGCATGCACCACTCAGGAGATGAAGAAATATTTCGGCCCCGCTTTGCCCGCCGCCGACGACCACAACGCGCTTGCGCGACAATTCGCGGCGCTGGAGTAGAAGGGTACTCGCGTGAAACACCTCATTTGGTGGTGCATTGCGGCCCCAATCAGGGATCGACGGCACTCTTCCCACGCCAAGCACAGCCGTCGATGTCTGATATCTGCGGCGACTGGTTATGACCTCAAAGGAGTTGCCGCGGAGTTCGAGAGCAATAACATGTTCGCCAAATCGAATGTTCGTCAGCTTTTTCGCTGCCCATCGCAAATAATCTTCGAACTCACTCCGGCAAACCCGCTCGAGTCCACGGACAATGGCTTGATAAAGTCGTCTTTGATCATGCAAATAGGCGAGAAAGCTGTATGCGCTCGTCGGATCCGCCGGTGTGACCAGGTCCTTTAATGGGCTCGTCTGCATAACGGCGCCTCCTATGAGCAGGCCCGGATGCCACTGAAGCGTCTCTGACCTTTCCAGGATGTGCAGAGACATTTCCGGGATCGGTGCCGCGAGCGCTGCCAAGCTTAGATTCGCCGGCCCGGCACCGATCGCGATTACGTCACAGCAATCGCTGTCCTTCGACATCCCATCATCCCTGAACGGAGCCACTCATTGCTTCCCGCTGGTTGAGAACACTTGAATTGTAAGAAGTACGCCATTAGCGACGATAAGCATGATCGTGCTCATCAGCAGATGATCGAAGCCGCCGGCTTTCACGACCTGCGCGGCGATGTATGGAAATCCGAATAGGCCGATGAAGTAGGAGAGCGTGAAGACCTGTGAAGCAATGGCCAACGATGTCCCATCGATACCTGCAATGTGGACAACCATACTGTTCAATGTCGAATAGCTGAGACCATATCCCAGCGCGAACATCGTTGTGCCGAGGATATAGGTTGCCGTACTACCTGTATTCACGAAAAGGATGACCAGTCCCGCGAGCGTGCACACGATGAGAAACGCCGCCACGCGCTCCAGGCGGCACTTTCCGATTACCGGCGCCACTGCAAACCGCAAGAAGACGGCCGTCAGCGTGAAGACCAGAAAGAATGTATCGGGAGATTGCGCTCGCGAGGCAGCGTAAAGCCCTTGAAACGTTGAAAGGCCTGCGAAAACGCAGGCTCCGACCCCGATCATGATTATCGGATAGCGCGTGTTCGATCTAAGGGTTCCCAACACGCCTGCGAAGGTAAGGCGCACGGTCGACATCCTGATCCGAGGAGCTTGCGCCAGTGCCCCACCGGCGAACTCCAAAAGCGTCGTACCAACGAGGCATGCCGCCGCAAATGAAACGTAAACGGCAATGTAGGATCCAGCCACTTCCGCAATGGTGCGTGCGAGGGGGGGAGCAAGCCCGATGCCCAGCATTTGAGATCCGGAAAGCAAGGTAAGATACTTGAGACGGGCGTCAGCTCGCACGTGACACAGGACTTGAAGAGGCGCCAGTATGTAGAACACTGACCATCCACCCCCGAGAAAAAGCCCGCCGATGTAAGCGAAGAGTGGCAGAATTGATGCTGATGCGAAACAAATCATCGCCATCGCCATCATCGCAGCGGCAAGGGTGATCGTTCGCATCATGCCCAGTATATCGGCAATGCGGCCAGCTACGAGCGAACAAAGTATTGTCGCGATGGTACCGGTCGAAATGACAGCGCCGGCGGTCGTGGCACTTTGTCCAACGGAGCGCAGAGCGTCCACGAGAAAGAAACTTGAGCCATAGGATGCCGCTAAGCTGATGCTACCAAGCATGAAGGGGATTGAGGCTTCCAACGAGACCGCATTGGGCAGTTCTTCGACCGTAACGATGTTCGTGGCCGGTGTCATGCTGCGATCTTCCCGGGAAGGCATCGATCAATATCTGCGGCCGCCAACCTGCTTCCGTTGAGTTTTGGCACAGTTCCGCTTCGTTGGGTTGAAGGCCTCGAAGCACAAGCGGCAAGGGGATGCCCGCTATGACCGAGCCAGTGCCATACGGCTTGCGTTATCTTTGGCATCAGTGGCCAGGCCAGTATGCTAAACCCCATCAACCATGTGTAAGCCATCTGAGGGTCCGGCGCGGCACCGACACAATCGACCCATTCGACAACCGGCCTCGACGCTTGGGATACTCGCAGATGGTCTAGCGAAAGGGCGGCACATTGCTTCTCATAGAGCCGATCCAGCGTGATCATCATCGCAGCATCTACGTAGCACGCGGTGAGAGCCGGCACCCCGCTTATGGACTCCGTGCAGCGGTCGATGGCTGCAGATATCCTATCGAAAATTGCGTTGTAGCGATCGGCTAGCTGCTCTGACACCAAATCGGTCTCGGTTTCTTCCGGGCAGATTTCCGACAGGTACACTCTAAGAGCATCGACAGATATATTTGGAATTCGGGCGATTTCACCCGCCCAGATCACGTGACCGCGACTGGTGGAGAACTTCGATCCGTTCAGCCGAAGGAAATGATTAAAGAAAATTCGATCAAACGGGCGGAACGAGTCCTGCCCCAATGCACATCCTGTAACTCCGACAAGCATCGGAATTGTGTTATCGATACCTGTAGCGCTAATGAGGAACGCATCGGAATCGCGCGAAAAAGGACTGGGCTTACCGGAGCCCTCTGTGTCTTTATGTCCGCAATAGAGAGAATGAGCGTAGAGTAACGAGGAATAGCTAAACAATATCTGCTGTGTATTGAAGTACCGAGAATTCCAAGCCAATCCGTACAGTCCCGGGACGGTCACCCGCATTTGCTGTCCTCTGCGTGCGACATACCGCGTCCCTATGTCCAGGAAGCTAGCTTCGATGGCCGTATCCTCCCACGCCCGTCGGAGTCGGCCGTTTCCCGAAATTGAAAGAAACGCAGAAATGTCGTCCGTCCATTCCACGATCCGCCCTCGCCTCGATACCGGGTTCAACGCTTCCTCGGGCTCGAAATGATGGCCACAGTGTTCGCAGAAGAAGCTACCCGCAGATGCTTCACAAACCGGACAGGTTGCACCAAACCAGCCTCCAATGCAGAAGCGCTCTTCTCGTGGCACGGCCGTGGAAACCGCATCGTCCACTGGTAAGCGTGCTGCACGGAAATGTAGCGAGCCGGCCGCAAGTAAGGCGTCCATGAGCGCGTTGCTGACATTCGAAAATCGTTGCAGATTTCCGCCATACGCCGGATCATCGAAATGATCAAAAACGAGACCTAGTGAGGCAAGATCTTCCAAAATTTTGATATGGAAGCCATGTGCCAGCTCCGATGGGTCAACTTTCTCACGAACCGCTCGGACCAGGACATGGTTTTCGAAGCCGTCCGTCGTCAGCCCAGAGCGGACATGATGCCCTGCCCTCTTCAGGTGCTTCTGTAGGACATCCATTCTGAGGTATGGCCCGGCAGCGTGCCCGAGATGTGCTCTGCCATTGGCCGTCAAGTTGACGGGCGAGATGTACACATCGACAGTATGCGTGTTCGCTACATTTATCCGCGAGATGGTTGGGCTTCTTCCCATAACTGCACAACGACTCCCTTGAACAGAGAAATACCGAAACAGATGCCCAGCACTTTCCTTCGAAAACACCAAAAGCTCGGGCAGCTGACGGAGTTATCGACGCAATCGGGTCGCGGATTTCAAACCGGACTCAAACAATCCGTCGAAGCTTTAGCAGCCTGTTTGAGGTTTTCGAGCAGTCTCTCCTCTTCTGAATTCTGACGAATTGCTCTATCTCAGCGCGCGACACGGCTAATCTCCGCCGTCTGCCCAATGAGACCAACTATCTGTCCCCTTGGAAGCGATCGATGATGACGCCGTCAACAAAGCAAGCGGCGCGCCAGACTGAGGCTCTTACTTTTGCCTGTCCTCTGAACCTGCGGATCGTCGGCTTTCCGACATTGGTCACGAACCTAACAAGCGGCTCAGTAAAGGCGGATGAGAGTTCGTTGCTTCCAGAACGAACCGATCGGCAGCAATGCCGGGCGCTGATGGTTCAGTATGCCGGACCAACCGGCTTCGACATCGCCGCGAGGCGGCTCGAAGTCGGCAAGTTGTGGCAGCTCGATGCCTTTGAACGGCATTTCTCCCACAGCAGCGCGGCAAACTGCTGCGGCACAGGCGAGCATCAGCATTTCGACAGAGGGTGACGACATCATAGCGGTCGCGCGGCCAGGCAGGCTCGGCCAGCGACCCGGATCCTTCAGCGAAGGCCTCGATGCAGTCGTAAGCCAGCACACTTCGATCCCTTCCTTTCCGTCAGAATCGGATGAACGATCTCTACGGTCTCGGGCGGCACGACGTGTCCGCCGGCGGCGTGGCCGAGCTTGATCCGCCGCAAAGGCCGGATCGGCCAAGCCGGCGCCTTGTAGTTGATCACCCCCTGGCACGAGAGATTGCGGCGAGGGGTTGCGGTAAGGTATCGAATTCCTGCTGGTCGACCCGGATCTTCCGGTCTCCTCGTAAACCCGGCGCCGACTTCGGCGAAGACCGGCTTCGGAAGCCTTCGTCGAGCTGCGCCTCATTGCGCACCGTCAAGTCGAGGTCTTCCGAGAACCGGGAGGTCTCGAGGAAGCACTTCTTGAGACTAGTTTCGCCGTCGAATATCCAACTTTCGACGAGCTACTCATCGGCATAGCTGCCCACGAGCATCCAGCCAAGGACACGATCCTTCGATGACATGCGGCTGTCTGCGTGGCGAGGTCGTGGATTTTGCGCTTGTCAATCAACCCGGGTCTCGGGCCCCAAGCTGGTGGAATGAGGCGTCGTCATCCTGAGCTGGTTCGCTTGCATTCCGGGACGGGATCGAGCTTGGCATTGCCTGCTGTCAGCCGCTGGCTGCTATTATCCGCCGACTGACTCCGTTCGTCAGTTTGGTTAGCACGTATGGATCGACCACTAGCTCGATTATCCATGGCGGTGCGCCTGGATCTTCAGCGTACGTTACCTCAGAGTGAGTGCCAACCGCCTACGCCCCGCTGCGAATGATACTGCGGCAAGCTGACAACGAACTGACGAACAAATAGGCTTGGAGATGCCGTCGCCCCCGCGCTAGCCATTTGGCGAGTTGCGGGTGGCCGGCCATCTGCCTCGGTAAGATGCTGTTGTTGCGCCCAAACCCATGTTCAGCACGGTTCCGTAAACACTGGTTTGAACGCCGCCAAGAACCAATTCCAATCCTATCGTTCCGTCCACATTGGAATCGGTCGCACCGGTGCATATGAGACATCTCTTGAACCGGCTCAATGCACTGTCACCGCCTCCGGGTCGGCAGCAGCGATTTCATGCTTCTGAACCCTTGCACGTTGTCAACGGATGGAAGCACATGTCCGCTGGTGGCGCAGCCTTCCGGCGGCGCCGCACCGATGTTTTTGCACCGGCTCGGGCTCATCTTCGGCGCGGATGTCGTTGACCCAACTCGTCATGCTGTCGCGCCCATCCGTGCAAACAACGTTGCCGCTTCGGATGGTCCTAGCCCAACGATGCCTACAAAGCTCGGCGGGGGCATTGGAATGTCCCGGTAAGTGGGTCTCCACAGGTGCAGGCAATACCGGCTGTTGTTAACATACTGCGAATGTGGCGGATGCAGTTGCATTACACACTCCTCCTCATCCCAGAACAGGTTTTTGACAAAGCACATTTCTTCCCAGTTCGGACAACGCCGCGGCGTCGAGACAGCTACATGCTCCCAGCCAGGACGGACTAATCCACTGATCTTCAGCTTACACCCGCAAGGCCCCTGCACAAAGAACAGGCCGCAAGGGCCTGATCCCGGAATGCTGGCGAACTGGCCGTATTGTACGCGGCCGGCCTCCAGCTTCTCTATGATATGCGCTCGCACGCCCCCTCCTTTGCCTCGCGGACCGCTTTGAAGTCGACGTAGATGACGTTGTCTCGCCACTCGTTAACCGGCGTCAGCTCGGTCCTCAGCGCAGCGTTCCCATACCACTCTTCAGCGAACCATCTGCTGAGAAAACCGCAGATGTCCATCATCACTTGCTCTCCTATTATTTTCCGACGCTTCGTGTCTCAAGGTTCCGGCAAAACGCTCTCACGGGTTCCCTGATTGCCTGAATGCGGGCCGTGCGCGATCTGCTCTATGCGACTCGACCCGCAGATTGGACTTCCACGCTGATGATAGCCGGACGGAAACATCCGTCACCAAGCGAGCCTCACGCGGGACATTTTGCTTCATCGATGACAGCAAGCGCTAGCCGCACTTCGCCGAACAGCGTGCGCGTCAGCAATAGGAAACTCTGCCCTTGAGTTTCATACTTGCAAAACAAGTTGTCATTGCCACTATCCATTCAGGTTTCCCGGAGATGTGCTTGAGCATATGGAATGGGCCGATCGCGGCCCGTCAACTCATCGCAATTGGATCTGGCGTCATCCTGGCATGCTCCATATGATGGTCTCCGACATCTACACTCCATTTTGGCTCGCAAACCCACGTGGCGCCCGCACCGGGTGACGCTTCGCAAAGGTGACATTGTCTCGGTGCGATGCTGCTTCGCGATGCGGTACTTGATCAATTCGCGGCCTTCTGCTCGACGAGTCTGAAACATGGCCAATGCGTCATCTATGTGACCATGATGAGTTGTACGAGGGCTAAATCGAACGGGCTCGTATCAAAGCCGCGGACGCGGGGCATACTGCCTCTTGATTGAGCCGAGCCAGCATCTAGCGGATCGCCCGCCATCTCAGCGCCTCCCTATAGGGTAACGACCCGAGAACGTGATTAGTGCCGCATTGAATGCAACTACGCCATCGGCGGATCTATCGCCGCGTCATCACGATGCAACTCCTAACGCATTGTTGCCGACGCAAACATACTGCTCATCCTTCCTGCTACTTCCGGTTCTTCTAGACATCGATATCGCAAATCCGACTACACACAACTATCCATGTCGTCGAACCGACAGACACGTATTGTTCTCGTGTCGACCGGCGCGGGGCTTCTCCGCCCATGGCACGCTGATTGCTGTGGTGAAGAAACGCCAGCCAGCACGACGCCCTATATCCAAGCATCAATCCACAATGGACTATTGTTTGATCCTGGCCGATGCAGCTGCTAAGGAGCGCGGCCAAATCATCAGCTGGATGATTGCCGCGCAACAAACAAGATGACGACATAAAAGAAGACTGCAAACTTATGAGTGATACGAAGCATCAAAACATTAGCCTTTTTCCGTGGACCAGCGCGGGTTGTGATGAATGACGCACTGGCGCACACCAAAGCACTGCGGGATCAAGCATTACGGGGCTGATTGCCGATCTTGGCGGGCGCAAAAGAGGGGAAACCTGTGGCCGCTGGCCGCGCTTCTCCTCGGTGCGCTGCTTTGGGCCGGTGTTTGCTGGATCATCGCAGCCTTCTTATAGGTGCAATAGCCTCGACGAACTAACGAAGCTCACGACAAATGGTGGGCGGGTATCCAAAGGTTTTTCGACGCATCCTGCGTAGCCGGCTCGGCCGGATCATTCGCGACATCCGCCGCAAGGTCGGCCAGTGCTCGAGGAGGCGTTTGCGCTGCTGCTGGGGTGGGTCGCCGAGATCCGTTCGCAACAGCAGCGCCAGCGCGGCTGGAAGCTTTATTTCTTCCCACCCCTACGAGGTCGAATGCATCGGCAAGGGCAGCCGCGCCCTACGAATTCGGCGTCAAGGCACTTCCATCGTTTCCGTTAATCGGCCTGCCACCGCGGCTCGTTCGTGCTGCACGCCAAGCCGTTGCCGGGCATTCGAGCAGCGGCGGCCGTTGTCCCGCTGAGCTTTTCACGGGCGACGCCCTACCAGCCATGAGGCGGTCCCGTTAAGCGGCACCACGGTGACGTCAAGCTGGGGAACATCTGCCCGTCAGCTTGTCGTCAGCTCGTCTGAGTATCATCCGCAGCAGCGCCTAAGCGGCCCGAACTCACTGCGAAAAGACTTACGCCGAGGGAAACAGGAATCGCCATGGATAATCGAATCAGTGACTCATCCACACGCGCTATCCAAAGTGACGCACTGAGCCAGTTAGGCGACAGCGACAGCTTTACGAGAACGCTTGCGGATCTCGCGCTGCTGAGGAGCCCGTCGCCTGGAGTGCCCGACCAAATGGGGTGCTGCGTTAGCACGCCACGCGCCTCGGATCCGGACAACCCCGGTGCATCCTCTGCGGCGAGGCCGAGCACCTCCCTATTCGACTACAGGACGGCCGGATTGGCCGGCGCGAATGTAAACGGCATCTGCGTTGGGCTGGCTGGAGAATGGCTCAGCAATCTCCACAACAGCCCGACATCCCGAATGAATGCGTTAGTACCCGGATCGCAAGGGCACCGCGCTGCGGCTGAGCGGCAAGAGCAGTATGAGGACCTTAGAGCTGGATTGCGACGCGACGGGGTAGAACGTTCTCAGGCCAACATGCAGGCAAAAAACACCGTGCTGACGGAAATGGGCCTGCAACCATCCGGAAGAGAGAAAGTATACAGTTTCGATGAACCTGAGAACCGCGCGCGCATGCTGGACAAAATCACCCGCGACGGATCGACGCATTTGCTGAGCTTACGTTTCGCCGAGGGTGGCCGGCACACAATTGCGACGTCGGCGTCGGAGGGAAGGACCACGCTGTTCGATCCAAACTATGGAGAGTTTACCGTTCGATCAGACCAGGTGAATGGATTATTCGAAGGCCTGGACAATCGTTATAGGAACCCCAACGGGATGATTATATCGACAATCACCACACAAAAGATGTGATGAGCCGTCGCAGACCGCCGTCGATTGGCGCCTTCCACGAGCGCGCCTCTTCGGAACAATAGTTAGGTCGACGTCTGTTGTCTAAGTGGCGCGCGCAAGATGACATAAAGGAGGATCAGCTTTCGAGAAGCTGACAAAACGAATAGGCCTGAAGTGCGGCCGCTGGGCGGGGCGGCCGGCTCCCAACTCGTTGCCAAATGACGTACGTGTCGCGATCAGACATCGCAACAGGAGCACGCCACCGTATCCGCTCATTTGCAATGGAGCCGGACGCCACGCCCAACCTCCCCCGACAATAGCAAGATGAGCGGATCGGCGGCATCAGTCCGGGTGACGCTCGATCGACGCATTCCACACATCGAGTGAATGCGACCTGGACACGACCTCACTGGCTGACTCTAGAGAAGCACCCAGGCATTCCATGCCGGTTGCGATTCGATTGGAAGCCATATAGCGCGACCCAGGAACTGTCGGTCGGCTCGCCATACGGCGTCGCCTCCGTCGCATGCAAGCGGCCGCTGACTTGCCTGCATCGAGCCATTGGAACATTTTTCTTCACCGAAACAGCTGCGTAGCGGTCTATCCGCGGGCGCTTGATCGAGGCGCAGCGACGGCCTACGAGTCCTGATCAGGCCATGTATCGTCCGAGTTTCTGCGCGTCTGCCACTCTTGGGCACGCCGCGCCAGCTTGTCGTATTCCATGGCAATCTTAAGAAGCCGATCTCTGGGTTTGCCGTAAGCGAGCGCTTCCGCTTTCTTTCGCGTTGCTTCCGCACGGCCTCGCCAGTGGTCGGGCTCGCAGAGTTTACTTTTCGGATTCATGCCCTGAGCATGCAATTCGCAGATCAAGGAAATGCGACACCGGCGCTACGTACAATTACGTAGCAGCAACGCTGGAGTCTCCGTTACCTAATGCGATGGTCGCACCAAAAGCAGGCGTTGACCGTTGCTTGCGCTGCCCCGCGCCATACACAGCCGTCGCCGTCCAGAACACACGATGTGCGACCTTGCAGCCGAAACTTATCCGAAATAGCGCATACCTCAGGCGTATTCAGGCGGTTGGACGCACGAAAAGGCTTGAACCGCACGTGGCGTTAGATTGTACGATCCTACACAAGTGGGGACCACCTCCGACAATCTAGACGCTTCCCGACAGGTACTGAGAATTGCGAATGCATCACTCGTCCAGACTCGTTCCGCAAGACTCAATCACGATTCTTGGATCCTCCGAATGCACAGCTGTCTGCATCTCATCGGAGGCCGGTTCAGCCGCGGCTGGACGAACTCACGCGTTTCAAGATCTGCACGGGACGCTCTGCCGTCGCACTATCCGCATGAGAACGGGCGCTCGGCAAAGGGTCCATCTCAGAACTCCCGCCCGTCGTCTTCACATCGAGTGGAATACAGGTTGCAAGACTACACCACACATGACCTAGGCGCGCGCGACCATGGTTCGCTCCCCACCATCGAGTGGATCATTCGCAATTTCTTAAGCGCACCTCGCTTCTGCCTCATCACTCTGCCACGCGACAACTCGGCCTGGGCCACAAGTCTTGTTCGATCCTGCGTCGCGCCGGCTATGGCGTCACAGGGGGCTGGCAGGTTAGTCGGCCGAGCCGGGCACCTTAAAGCATGCCACGCCCACGCAATGCCTCGCGACATCTAGGCATGGCAGACCCGACCACAAAACCACCGGAAGCCAAAAAATGATCACCTGCTCAGCCAGCTCAGCTGCTTCCGTCCGCCTGGGGCTCGGCCCCGACTACGACCGATGCTGATTGCGTCGTGCCGACAGAGGACGAGCGCCGTGGCTAGGTCCGCAGAAGCGAAAGAGCGAGCTCGCGGCTCCGGCACTTAACCAGTTCCGGCCTGTTTTCCGTCTGACAGGCCATGTTGCGCGTCGCGCAGGAAGAACAATACGGCAGACCCACCGACTTGAAGGAATAATCATGCTTCAAAACCAACGATCCCAGTTGCCTTCGCTGCTCAAAGCCTACCACTGCGCCATCGCTCTTGCTGTCGCAGTGTCTGCTGTAATCCCCGAGCGGGTTAGCGCGCGCGATCAAGCGCCTACCGCAGAGGAGAAAGAGGCATGCATGGAGGACGTGTTCCGCCTCTGTAACAGCCACATACCAGATCGCGCCGCTATCACTGCTTGTCTCAGATCCAATCAAGCGAGCCTCAGTCAGCAATGTCGCCACGTAATCTCCGTTCGAGATACAGGAAAGAGAAACAACGACGCGAAGTGAAGGATCGCGGACCAGGCGGCCTGTTCGCGTCCCTCACGCTCAGAAGTCGCCCCAGCCCGACCTGCAGGACGGTCACACGAGAACAGATCAACGAGCAAGGTCGCTCACAACTGACGGACGCTCTGGTTCCAGCGCGCTTGTCCGGATAGGCAAATGCACAAATTCCCCTTCGATACAGTTCTGATCGCCAATAGGGGCGAGATAGCCACGCGAATCATCAAAACGTTACGCACGCTTGGACTTCGTTCCGCAATTGCCTACCACGAGGTCGACGCGCAGACTCCCGCCGTCTCCATGGCCGACTTAGCGATACCGATCACCGGCCGCACGCCGATCGCGAGCTATCTGGACATTGCACAGATCATCGCGGTCGCCCACAGGGCGAACGCCGGCGCGCTGCATCCGGGTTATGGATTGCTTGCTGAGAATGCGGAATTCGCCAGGGCAGTGACAAACGCCGGTATTGCGTTCATCGGACCCGCTCCAGAAACCATCGAGCTCATGGGCGACAAGATTCGCGCCCGCAATTTCGTTCAAAGCAACGGCTTTCCGGTCGCGCCCTGCGCCATCGAAGAAGATGACCCGGCGACATTCGTTTCGAGAGCATGGGCTATTGGAGCTCCTTTGCTCGTGAAACCATCAGGGGGCGGCGGCGGTAAGGGCATGCGGATTGTCCGCGACCTTGATGCATTGGAGGTCGCCATTGAGCAGGCACGCAGTGAAGCGCGCCGCCACTTTGGAGACGGCCGACTTTATGTCGAACGATATATCGAAAGCCCGCGACACATCGAAGTACAGGTGCTGGGTGACTCCTTCGGTAACCTGGTCCATCTCTTCGAGCGCGAGTGTTCGGTCCAGCGTCGTTTCCAGAAGATCATCGAGGAATCGCCCTCGCCGGCGCTATCACCAGAATTGCGGACACGAATTTGCGAGACCGCAGTCGGCATCGCTCGTGCAGCGAACTATCAAAATGCAGGAACGGTCGAGTTCATCTTCAGCGGGAGAGAGTTCTACTTTCTCGAAATGAATACACGCCTACAGGTCGAGCATCCGGTGACTGAGATGATCACCGGCGTCGATCTGATCGCCGAACAGGTCTATGCGGCAGCGGGTCGCGAACTTGCGCTTTCGCAGTCCGATATTGTTTCAAATGGGCATGCAATCGAGCTCCGATTGTACGCGGAAGCTCCGGAACGCGGCTACGTTCCGACCACTGGGAACGTACTTCTTCTCGAGTATCCGGATAACGTACGGATCGACAGCGGCATCACGCAAGGCCAAACCATAACGCCGGCGTTCGATTCCATGCTCGCCAAGATCATTGTGCATTCACCAAACCGCATAGAGGCTGCTCTGAAAGCCCATCGCGCGGTTCGGGAGCTGGTTCTCCTTGGGTGCGAAACAAACGCAAGCTTACTCGCCCGGATCCTTTCCGACGAGGCATTTATCGAAGGTCAGTTCCATACGGGATACCTCGAAGAGAACCCGCATCTCGCAGCGGGCAACTTTGCTGCCGGAATGCCTGCGTTCCTGGCATGCGCTGCTCTCCTGACGGGGCCGGTCCGCGAGTCGGCCGATGCCGTGCCCGCGCTTCACGCGGCACTCGGCAGCTGGAGGAATTGACGTGTATCACTCATTCGAGGTCGACGGCGTAGATCACAGATTGTGGCTTTCAGCCAGCCAGCAGGGCTACCGTCTCCATCTGTGTGATCAAGTGATCGCCCCCGTCGCGTTCACCCGTCACAGCGACAGTAGCGGCATCCTGACCATTGCGGGCGAGAGCGAACCGGTCCGGTTCGCCATCGAGGGCGAGCTGATCCACCTACACATACGCGGCAGAACGCGCGTATTGCGCTACAATGACCCATTGCGAACGCTCGTTTCCGGCAATGACGAGGCACGTCCGCGGGTTGCCCGGGCACCGATGCCTGGTGTGGTTGTTGCGACCACCGTTTCTCCTGGCCAGCAAGTCTCGGCGGGAATGGCGCTGATGATGATTGAAAGCATGAAGCTGGAAACGATCATACGCTCACCACAGGATGGCATCGTCGATCGAATTCACGTCAAGGAAGGCGAGAGCTTCGAGCGCGACGCTGTGCTGGTCACGCTCTGCAAGGAAGGGCGCTGAAATGCAGCGGATCGGTTCCGTGGCGGACGTGAACTCACCGGAGTTTCGTCGCAACGACCTCCACAACAGACAACTTGCGGCCGACTTGAAGGAACGCCAGCGCGTTGCCCGCTTCGACCGACCCGAGCGGGACCTCGAGCGGCTGCGTCGGCAAAATAAACTGTTTGTTCGCGAGCGCCTCGCGGCCTTGCTCGATCCGGAAACCCCATTCCTGGAGCTTTCCACGCTGGCCGCTAACAAGGCATACGACGGCGAGGTGCCAGGCGCTGCGCAGGTCGTCGGCATCGGCATTGTGGCGGGTCGGGAGGTGATTGTTCACGCCGACGATGCCAGCGTGAAGAGCGGCGCATGGTATCCGCTCTCGGTCAAGAAGATCGTGCGGGCCTTAGATATCGCTATCGAAAACCGTCTGCCGGTGGTTCATCTGTGCGACTGCGCGGGCGGATTCCTGCCTTTGCAGGCGGAGTTCTTTGCTGATCGCTACCATGCCGGTCGAATTCTCCGCAATCAATCCATTCTCTCGAAGATGGGAGTGCCGCAGGTCGCCATCGTGATGGGCCAATGCACCGCGGCAGGGGCCTACGTCCCAGCGCTTAGTGAATACAGCATTATGGTCGAAGGTGCAGGAGCGATTTTCCTCGGTGGTCCCCCGGTCGTGAAGGCTGCCACCGGGGAACATGTATCCGCCGAAGAGCTTGGGGGTGCCCTCATGCATACCAGCGTGTCGGGCAGCAGTGATTACTGCGCAAGCTCCGAGATTCATGCGATTGCGATTGCCCGCGATGTCGTCGCTCGCTTCCACCAGCCGGCGAAGACCTGGATCGATCGAGTCGCCCCTGAGCCGCCCGCCTATGGTGCGACGGAACTCTATGGTATCATTCCAATGGATACGCGAGCGCAGTTCGACATGCGAGAGGTCATCGCTCGTCTGATCGATGGCAGCCGATTTCATGAATACCAGCCGCGCTATGGGACATCACTCGTGTGCGGCTTTGCGCGGCTTCATGGATATCAGATCGGGATCCTTGCCAATAATGGCGTGTTGTTCGGCGACAGTGCGCTAAAGGGCACCCATTTCATCCAGTTGTGCGACAAGAACCGAACGCCCCTGCTCTTCCTGCAGAACATCACGGGCTTCATGGTTGGCCGCGAATATGAGCGGCGTGGGATCACCAAGGACGGCGCCAAGCTCATCATGGCCGTGTCCGGGGCGTCCGTGCCGAAGTTTACGATTGTTTGTAACGGCTCGCACGGCGCAGGCACTTACGCTATGTCGGGACGCGCGTTTGATCCCCGGTTTGTGTTCAGCTGGCCGAATTCTCAGATATCTGCGATGGGTGCCGAGCAGGCTGCCGGTGTTCTCACCCACGTCAAGGCGAGACAATTGGCCCGCGCGGGGGGACGCCTCTCAGAGCAAGAATTGGCAGCCATTCGAGAGCCCATCCTTGAAGAGTATCGCGAGCGGTCGAGCGCCTATTATGCGACCTCCGAAATCTGGGACGACGGCATTCTTGATCCGGTCGACACCAGAAGCGCCCTGGCAATCGCATTGAGCGCTTCGCTGAATGCGCCGATCGACGCACCACAGTACGGCGTGTTCCGGCTGTGAAGCGGGCAGAACATGATGGATGCTCAAGACATCCCTCGTTCCGCTAGCTGAGAGGTAGAATTATGATGATAACGGATCCCGCCAGCCTCGAAGGTGGTCGCCCCACAGTATCGATGGCGATGCCGCGATCGTCATCTGCATCTTCAAGGCTCCAAATTTCTCCCTGATCGGTTTAAGCGAGCGCTCGCCTACCGCTGCAACGAGAGGGAGTTCTCGGTGGTATCAATGAGAGAATAGGCAGCCCGTTGTTCGTGGAGGTCTGCACATCTTCATTCACGATCTGGCAGGGCATTGGTTCCGCTTCGATCTAACCGGCATCGAAACACCAGAAGCAGGTAGGAGGCCTGCTTCAAAGCTCCACGACGGCGGCGCCCGCAAGCCGAGAGGCTTCGAAGGATACGGTGAATCGGCATAAACGCTGCGATCGAGGCGGACGCGGCAAGCGGCGGCGTGAGACAGTCCCATCGGTGCTGGCGTCCATGCGCCGACACCGTCCTCATCGGCCGACGATCTTCTCTTGACCGCTTCACGAAATGGAGAGCTTGACCCTCACGTAGCGTCAGGTTGTAGCCTCACCAGGGGGTCCACGCCCAAACCGACCGATACGCAAGCGTCAATGAGGCATCTGCCGCGTGCGGGCGGGGCGGCCACTGCATCAATGCAGCCGATGGCACGTCTCTTCAACGAAAGCCCCCCGTTGAACGGAAGAGCCTCAGGTTTGGACAGGGACCGTGTAAAGTTCGATGGAAGCGCTTAAATCGATCATTGGAAAAGTTGCCACGGGCGCCACTCTGACGCGTGAGGAAACTGCGTTAGCCTTTGACAGCATGATGTCGGGCCACGCGACTCCCTCGCAGATCGGTGGCTTGTTGATGGGAATGCGGGTCCGCGGCGAAACGATCGAAGAAGTCACCGGCGCAGCCTCCGCGATGCGGAATAAGATGCCGCGGCTCGAGGCGGCATACGACCCCATCGATATCGTTAGCACCAGCGACGCCCCGTTGTGTTCGATCAGCGTGTCGACGTGCGCCTCCTTCATCGTCGCCGGGGTCGGCGTTCCTGTCGCCAAGCATGCCAACCGCGCCGCATCGTCAGCTTCGGGCGCCGCAGATGTGTTGGCGCGCCTCGGCGTGAAGATCGATCTCAAGCCCGACGCCGTTGCTCGTTGTGTGCACGAAGCTGGCATCGGCTTCACGTTTGGATCGGCCCATTATCCGGCGATGCAGCGCATTGGTCAGATCCGGACCGCACTTGGGACCCACACGATGTTCGATCTAATCGGGCCTCTGTCCAATCCGGCCAGGGTCAAGCGGCAGATCGTCGGGGTGTTCTCTCGTGAATGGGTCCAGCCTCTGGCGCAGGTAGCAAAGAACCTTGGTGCCGAGTCGGTGTGGGTGGTTCATGGCTCGGACGGGCTCGACGAGATAACCCTCACCGGCCCGACCTTTGTTGCCGCGCTTGAGGCGGGCACCGTCCGGACCTTCGAAGTGACGCCGGAAGAGGCCGGGCTCCCGCGCTGCCGCAACGACGTGCTGGAGAGCGGCGATGCCGATATCAATGCCGTCGCGCTGCAAAGCGTGCTCGATGGCGCACCGAGTCGACAGCGTGACGCCGCGCTTTTGAACGCCGCGGCGGCATTGATCGTGGCCGGCCGGGCCTCGACGCTGCAGGAAGGCGTCGCACTTGGGCAAGAATCGCTTGATCGCGGCGCCGCTGCCGCTCGACTGAAGCGCCTGATCGCGGTTTCCAACGCATGACAGCCGAGTTGACCGATGTCTCAAGATTCAGAAGACCGCCACTCACAAACGCGGCCAGATTGCTTGCGCGAATGCGCGTTGCTTCTGCGAGATTTCGGCGAGGCTGCGCCGCCTGCCCGCGCGCGAAGCAACGCAATTCGCGCCGAGCACGCGGCGCAAAAGCCTACGCTCTTCGTCGGCGAAAGCCTGTTGCGGCACGCCGTTGAGGTCAGGGCCCGAGACGACGTGCGCGCTGCGCTCCAAAGGAGATAATCGATGATGACCCCGCAGACTATGGAAACACTCGGATCTATAAACATGATAGAACACATCATTCGAAAGTTTCGGGAATTGATCGATACAGATAGCTCGATCCCGTCGGAGCTGCGGGGTGCGCTGCACGCGACGCTCGATGAGCATCTTCTCGATGCGAAAAAGCGTCTTCTCGTGAGAGAACATGAGGGTGCCGATGCTGTTACATGCGGATAACATCTGGCCGGCGGTAGCGGAATCGGCATCATTTTGTACGCACGGGCACATAGGAAGGCTCCAGCCCAGCTACTCCGATCGCGCCACGAATCCATGAGCACTGGCCACCTCTTCGCCGTGACAGTTCAGCGCCAGGCGGTTTCTTGAGGAGCGCCCGCTTGAAAAGGGGTGGGCGGCAACTCGCACTCCTGCTGCGGCGCCCCCAGATCCGGCGCGACGCGGCGAGATATTGCACGTCCGTCAGGTCAGCATTGTAGCTGATCTGGAGGAGATCGATGCGGCCCGCGGTACCAATCTGTGCTCGCCAGTCGGGGATCGAGGTCATCACTGCGTGCAGGAGACACTAGAAATGGAGTACAACTCCAGAGACCGGTCATGAGTCACCACCAGCTCCCTCCTACGATTCGGGATATTCCGTCTATTCAATCGGCGGAGTTCCGTCAGGCCATGCGACATCTGGCGAGCGGCGTCGCCATCGTGGCGACCGGAGCCGCCGACGAACGACGTGGAATGACGGTTAGTTCTGTGACGTCGATCTCTATGGAGCCGCCGTGCCTGCTCGTTGGCATCAATGCCGGCTCCGAGACCCATGATCGGATACTGGCCAGCCGCAGTTTTGGAGTGAGCCTTCTCCGCAGCGACCAGGAGGACCTTGCGCTGCGTTTTGGCGGCCAGGAGGGTGCGAAAGGTGTTCACCGCTTCGATACCGCGCCCTGGATTCGAGGCGTCCTCGATGTACCGCTATTGCCGAACGCGTGTTGTTCGCTCGAATGCGTTTTGTACGACCATAAGGTGGTTGGCACACATACTATCTTTATCGGACGAATTGTCGCGACCCGGGCAGGCCAGGGCAATCCATTGATCAACTTCAGGGGCGCGCTTCGAACCTTGCTGCTTGATTGAGCGTGATTTACGAAAATCGCCGTTAGCGGAGAAGAACGGACGATGCGCTGATCGCTGTTGAGTGGCACCTCCGCTTGGTTGCCGAAGGACCGAGGCCCGAGTAGCAGCCTACGAGAAGGTCGCAGCAAGCGCACGCGAGGCGGCTGGATTGATGCCACAGGAATGGAATTTGCGCAGATATCCAACGGAGTTTTGATCGAAACGGCTCCAACTCGCCAGAACGGCCGGTCGTGTCCCCAGTGATGGTGTAGCTTGGTAGAGCAAAGCCGCCCGCACGCGCGCCTCAAATAGCGCCGTAGCGGGCGGGCGGCTTTGCGGTGGTCACCGGCAGTTCTCCGGTAGGATCGGGTTGCGACACGCCAACGCAACCGAGGAACCACCGATGACCGACGATATGATGAACCTGCGGACGCTCGTAGAGAAGACCCCTGATGCCGATCTGTTGCGCGAGATGATCGGCTTTGCCGCCCAGCGGCTGATGGAGCTGGAAGTCGAAGGCCAGACCGGGGCGGCCTATGGCGAGAAGACCCCCGAGCGTCTGGCCCAGCGCAACGGTTACCGCGACCGGATCTGGGAGACCCGTGCCGGCGCGGTCGAACTGCGCATTCCCAAGCTGCGCAAAGGCTCCTACTTCCCGGGCTTCCTGGAGCCGCGCCGCATGGCCGAGAAGGCGCTCACCGCGGTGGTGCAGGAGGCTTATGTGCAGGGTGTCTCGACGCGCTCGGTGGACGATCTGGTGCAGGCCATGGGCATGACCGGCATCTCCAAGAGCCAGGTGAGCCGGCTGTGCGGCGAGATCGACGACAAGGTGAAGGCGTTCCTCGCCCGCCCGATCGAGGGCGACTGGCCGTATTTATGGATCGACGCCACCTACGTGAAGGTGCGCCAGAACGGGCGCATCGTGTCAGTCGCGGTGATTGTCGCGGTCGGCGTCAACAGTGACGGCCGCCGCGAGGTTCTCGGCATGGATATTGGTCCCTCCGAAGCCGAGACGTTCTGGACGGCATTCCTGCGCAAGCTCGCCCGCCGTGGCCTGCGCGGCGTCAAGCTGGTCGTCTCCGACGCCCACGAAGGCATCAAGGCCACTGTGGCCAAGGTGCTCAACGCCACCTGGCAACGCTGCCGCGTCCACTTCATGCGCAACGCGCTGGCGCATGCTGGCAAGAGCGGGCGGCGCGTTGTGTCCGCCTTCATTGCCACCGCCTTTGCCCAGGACGATGCCGAGGCGGCAAGCGCACAGTGGCGGAAGGTCGCCGATCAACTCCGTCCCAAGCTGCCCAAGCTTGCTGGCTTCCTCGACGAGGCCGAGACTGATGTGCTGGCCTATATGACGTTCCCGCCCCAGCATCGAACCAAGCTGCACTCGACCAACCCGATCGAGCGCCTCAACGGCGAGATCAAGCGGCGCACCGAGGTGGTTGGCATCTTCCCCAACGAGGACGCCATCGTCCGCCTCATCGGCGCGATCCTGCTCGAGCAGAACGATGAATGGGCCGTCCAGCGTGCCCGTTACATGACGCTGGAAACCATCGCGCCCTTGAGCGATGATCCAACCGTCAGCCTTCCGGCTATCGCCAGCTGACCTGCCCGGCCCACGCCGGCGAACGCGGTGCCCCGCCGCCAGCTACACCACGCTCGGGGACACGATCGAACGGCCCCAACCAGGACAGACCCGTGAGCTTGAGCAATTGCGTCGATACCTACCAGCCTTGGTAGCTCCTTTACAATCGACAGGCGCGTAGCATCGTTGCCGCGGCCAGGCCAAGCTTCCAAGACCAACCTTCAGAGGCACGCCTGCCCCATAACAGTTGGCGAATCTGAAGATCTTCGCGCCAGATCAAGATGCGATTAAGTGAATCTTATCACGATCTCGTGCGAACAATGCCCTCAAATTCACAGAGACACCCATGTCCGGCAATCCGTTTGGAACAGCTCCGATCCTCGACGGCATTCGCCGCTGGGTCGAGATCGAGTCTCCGACGGAGCGGCCGGATCAGGTCAACAAACTGGCTGATCTCGTCGCGGCGGGCTATCGCGACCTGTCGGCCACCATCGAACGCGTTGCGGGCCGTGACGGCTGCGGCGATCATTTGGTCACGCGCTCGTCCTGGGGGCAGGGCGTACCGGGCATTCTGGTGCTGAGCCATCTCGATACAGTTCATCCGATGGGATTCATCGAGCGCTTGCCGTTCAAGGTCGAGGGCAACAGGGCATTCGGCCCTGGTATTTACGATATGAAGGGCGGCGCCTACCTCGCCTATCACGCGTTCCGGCAGATTTGCGCCGACGATATCCGCCCACCGCTCGGTATCACACATATCTATGTATCGGATGAGGAGATTGGTAGTCCGACCTCGCGGGCGTTGATCGAGGCCGAGGGCCGCAAGGCCAAATATGTGCTGGTGACCGAGCCCGCGCGCGACGGCGGCAGGATCGTCACTGGGCGCAAGGGCGTTGCGCGTTTCGACGTCTTCGTCAGCGGCACGCCGGCGCATGCCGGGGCCCGCCCCGAAGACGGCTGCAGCGCGATCCGCGAACTCGGCAATGTGATCCAGACGTTGGAGGCGATGAACAATCTCAAGCGCGGCGTCACCGTCAATGTTGGCGTGGTCCGTGGCGGCACCAAGCCGAACGTGATCGCCGAAGAGGCCTATGCGGAAGTCGACATGCGGGTGCCGACGATGGCTGACGCCGACGAGCTGGTGCCAAAGGTCCTCGGCATCACATCACGCACCAAGGGCGTCAGAGTGAAGGTCCGCGGCGAATTGAACCGTCCGCCGTATGAGAAGAGCAACGCTGGCGCCGCGCTTTACGAACACGCTAAGGGAATTGCCGCCGAGCTCGGCTTCAAGCTGCTTGACGTCTTCAGCGGCGGCGGCTCGGACGGCAATTTCACCGCCCCGCATACCGCGACGCTTGACGGCCTCGGCGTCGACGGCAAGGGCGCGCATACGTATTATGAGCAACTCTACGTCTCATCGATTGAGCCTCGCGCGCGGCTGCTCTACCGGCTCTATCAGACGCTGCGATGATCTCAGCACCAGGGGACGCCCGCGACCGCGACGTGCGTCCGATGGCGGCCACTCGCACATTCGCGACGGCTCGTTGCTCGAACGGCGCAAGGGTCATAAACTTCCTTCCCATCAGGCCGACATGATCAGCAATGATCGTCGGATCCGGCACTTGGTATTGCCACGTCAGCGGCGGACAGCTGCGACTGAACTATTCCATGACGGCGCTACGGACGTCAGGCGCGAAATCAGCTCCGAGGGCGGCGAGCACCTCAATCGCGGAAGCGCAGGCGTTTGCGACAACGGACTCACCTGCTGGGAAGCTGGTCGCAATGGGATGACGAACTTTCTGACGCAGATCGAGGCGTAGAATGCTGTTGACCCTACCCTGCTCGGCCGCGCTTTTCCCGCTAACCTGAGAGTTTTGGCATGTTCATACCGGCTGCCAAAAGAGCTTGAATCGGACGTAACGTTAAGTTGTACGATCTTGAGATGGGCACGAATCTTCGTCTGCCGTCAGGATTGTGAAGGATTGCGAATGTCTCACCTGATCAGAACAACACCGCAATGGTTGATCGCGCCCCTCATCCCCGACAGCGGTTTGGTCGAAACGGCTATGCAGCGCGTCATGATCGCGGCGCTACGGCTCGCAGGTTGTTGTGAATGGCCCGGCATTCCAGGACCGATGCTATGCGGGACCGTGCGACCGCAGAGGTTTTCAAACGGCTTGAGCCGCAAGTGTCGCCCGGCGTGACCGGCGCGACATCGGAAGAGATGGCTTGGCACTGCGGAGCAGCAAGTTGAAAGAGCCTGAGGGCGTCAAGAAGGTCCTGTTAATCGACCACATTGAAGGCCAATGCCGGGCCATTGTCGGCTTCAAAGATGGAGATGCCAGAGCGGCGTATATGTGCGGCGAGCCTGTATATCAAAAACCAGGCAAGAAGCCGTCGTCGTGGTGCGCCTATCACCACGCGCAGATGCACGCGACTGCTGTTGAGCAGAACAGAGTAAGTACTCAAGTGCCTCAAAGTCCTTCGGCAATATCCATTGCTCGCAACCCATGACAACTATCCAGGACCGCGTTGGTCTGCTTAGGCCTTGTGATCATAGCCTGCGCAAAGGACGACCGAAGCATGTGATCGAGGCTTCCCGAAGCAATTGCGAGCTCAGGCTTAACTGCGGCAATACAACCCTATTGTGCTGAGCCGAGCCACACGGAGAATACATTGGATCTCTGCACACTGATTGAGCGTAACGCGGCGTATGCTCCCGAAAAAGCCGCGATCCACTTCGAGGGACAGACTCTAAGCTACGCCGACTTCAATCGACGGATCGAGCGGGTTTCTCGTGCGCTCGAGGGCCAGCTCGGCGTCGAGAGAGGAGACCGGATCGCGATCCTCAGCCTCAACCGGCCTGATTATCTGGCGCTGCTCTATGCCTGCGCGCGGCTCGGCGCAATCCTCGTACCGTTGAATTGGCGCCTTGCGGCCGCCGAGCAGCTTTTCATCTTGTCCGACTCCGGGGCAAAGGTGCTCGTGCTTGAGCAGTCCTTCGACGCAGTCTTGCCCCTTCTGACGAGGCAACTGCCCGATACCTCCCTCGTCGGGTTGGACTTTGCGCCTCTGGGCGGAAGCAAGTTGGACGATCTGCTAGACGAAGACGGTCGTGACGGGCGCAATCCACGTGCGGACCTGACCTGCCCGCTTCTGATCGTCTATACGTCGGGCACCACAGGGCGACCGAAAGGCGCTGTGTTGCGTCAGGAAGCGTTGCTGTGGAACGGCGTCATGAGTCAGCACATGCATGACCTCACCTCGGCCGATCATGCCCTGACTGTTTTGCCGCTCTTCCACGTCGGCGGTCTGAACATCCAGACGACCCCGAGTTTGCATCACGGCGCCACGGTAACCATCCAAAGCCGCTTTACGCCGGAGGCAACGTTTGATTCGTTCGAGCGTGATCGGCCCACGCTGGCAGCCTTGGTCCCTGCCATGATGCAGGCCCTGACCAACCATCCGCGATGGGAAAGCACGGACCTCTCCGCGCTCAAAGCGATCTGTACCGGATCGACGATGGTGCCGCAGCACCTTGTCGAGCGCTTTGTCATGCGTGGAGTGCCAGTCTTACAGGTTTACGGTTCGACGGAGACCTGCCCCATCGCTGTGTATACGAAGCTCGGCGGAGATCTCGTGCCTGAGGGGTCAAGCGGCCTGCCCGGTCTTTGCTGCGAAGCGGCGATCATCGATGGTTCCGGCAGCAACTTGCCACCCGGTACACCAGGCGAGATCGCAGTACGTGGGCCCAACGTCTTCTACGAATATTGGGGCAATCAACGGGCTACGCGAGAGGCTTTGAGTAATGGTTGGTATCGCACTGGTGACATCGGCCGCCGCGACGCCGATGGATATTTTTGGGTCCACGACCGCAAGAAGAACCTGATCATTTCCGGCGGAGAGAACATCTATCCGGCCGAAGTGGAACGTGTGCTTATGGGCCATCCGGATGTCGCGGAATGCGCCGTCGTCGGCCGCCCCGATCCGCGCTGGGAGGAAGTACCGATCGCTTATGTGATCAGGCGACCGGGGGCCCAGATCGAAGCGGAAGGGCTGATGGCGCATGTGCAATCCCAGCTCGCCCGTTTCAAGGCACCGCGCGAAATCATTTTCACGCAAGAACTACCGAAAACGGCATTGGGCAAGGTCCAGCATTTTATGCTGAAGGAAGTCGGCACGCGATCAGGCCCAAACGGAGACAGCAATTGAGGATGGCCGATTGGCTGGTCGTACTTTTCCGCTACCCCGCGGGTGTTATCGAGACGGCGCACAATCAACTTTCGGGCGGGGACGGTACACGATGCGCCGCGGCAACGTCATCATTGCTGGCATGGCGGCCCCTGTCTGATCGCGCCAAATGCCCGGGAGGTCGTTGTTGCCTCGGATCCTAATCTTGAATGCCGGTACGCCTCAAATGTCGGGCGGCGATCTAACAGTCGCTCAACTTTCCCTTGCCGCCAACTCGGCTTGCCGCTCGGCCTGGTTTGCACAGGAGGGTGACCTTATAGTCTCTCCGGTAGCCATCCCGACGGATCTGCTATCCTTGATTGGCACGACGCTCGATTTTGATGCCTCGAGCCTCCTGCTGCTTGTGCCTGAAGGTACCCGCGAGGCGCGGGTCCTTAATGATTGCACCCTGCTGTCCAATACTGTTGTTGAACGAATCAACAGCCATATTCACCCGAAATCATCCTGGAGAATACATCCTTGCTACTCTAGTGAAGGGGTCGCGCGCCTGGCGGCCCTGCTGGGCATCCCGCAAAGCGGGGACGACTTCGCTCTGCAGCGAGGGCCTGATCTATTGAACCGCAAGAGCCACTTCCGTCAATTGGCGACAAGTGTCGGACTTCCGTTGCCCAATGGATGCGTAACCACGAACTCAAACGAACTATTGAGGGCGGTCACCTCGCTAAGATCTGAGACCGGCAACGTGATTGTCAAGTTGGACAATGGGGCGGGCGGGGTCGGGAATGTCGTCCTGACCAGCGAGGAGAGCGGTCCACTACCCGGGGCAAGAGATACCAGGCAGATTCCTTGGCCGTCGTTTGATCCTGAAGCACTTTGGTCTGAGATGACAACAGCATCGTGCAAGACGTTGGTCGTAGAATCGTACCACTCGGCTCGGTCTTTGTTCTATCTCGAGTATGAGATAGAGCCGGATGGTTCAATCGTTTTCATCAACAGTGGAAACATACGTCTGCGTCGAAGCAACGATCGATTTGAAAGGGCTCTGATCTGGACAGGACTTGAACTTCCAAGCGACCTGAGGAATGAGCAATGGTTGACCGCCCAGGCGCATGCCTACCGATTTGTGCAGCTAGCGCGAACCCTTGGGTATCGTGGAATGATCAACATTGACGCCATTTTCGCGAGCGACGGGCGGCTGCTGTTTAATGAAGCGAACGGCCGGTGGGGCGGAGGCTCGGTGTTACACAGCATCGCCGTCCGCCTGCTGGGCTACGACTATTCCGGTTGCTACGTTATCTTATCCGTGAGAAACGTCCGATCAAGTTCTCTCCAAACCGCGCATGATCGTTTCGTTGAGGACGGATTTCTGTTCGACGGCACACGCAAGGAAGGCGTGATCCCGCTTGCCGCTGATCAAGAGGCTGGCACGGTGGAGTGCCTCGTGATTGCGCGCGATAGGCCCGCAGCCCGCAATCTGCAGCACCGCTTATTGACAATGGTTTGATTGAGATCACAACGACCATATCTTAACTCCCTCCATTCATTCGCCCCCCTGCTTTTGAACGTGTGGCTGAGACCGGTACTTGGGGACGTGACGTGAAGGTGTGATTCGTCTCACTAGAGGCCGATTCCCACCGTGAACCGGTATGCGCTACGAGGGGATACAAAGGCCTCTGTCCGAGGTGAGCGGCGTCTGTCAGCAGCTCACTCTCCAAAGCTCAATCGGCGGATCGGCAGATCCTCAAGGCGGAGTGGGCCAGGCTCCCGCTCGACCAATATCCCAACGCCACTCCGATTCGGTGGAAATTGGAGAGCCCGATGGCAGTGGTTCAGTGCGCGGACTATCGGCATTGATCGTGAAAGGTGCCAACCTCATCTCTTCCGAGCGGCTTTCGCTGACGACGTGTCACCGAGCCTGAGCGAGCAGCCCATATCGCACAGCGACGCAATCACCACAGGATAACTTCTGCAAGGACCGTTGCAAGGACCGCGCCACCGATCACCTCCCGAGAGTTCATCCGTTCCTCAACTCATCCGGAGGCCATTCCAGCTAACCCGCCTCACAGGCTACCGGTAGAGCCTTCGATGATCCGGCGGTTCGCACCGCTGCGTCTTGAACAGAAGTACACCAGCGATCGTCGCTCCCCAGCGCGTACAGGCTTCACTTCATGCCGGACCTTACATGTGGTGACAAGCACGCCCCCAAATGGCGGTCGGAATACCTGCTGTTCGTAAGCGCTTGGATATACCACAAACTCACCTCCCTCAAACTCTCTCGCGAGTTGCACAATCACGGAGTACTCGAAATCAGGGTCGCTCTCCGCATCCAAATGGATACCAACAAAGGAGCCAGGAGGCATACGATGCATTTGGCATCGGCGAATCACGTAATCTGACGATGCTCCCAAGACCTTTTTCAGCGCGAAGCTGCGGTCCTTCTTTTCGAGCAGTTCGATGATCTGCCTCGGAGCAGTACCATTCGTATTGCTGGGAGGCCGGCCGGGCGGATCTACCCTTACGCGTTTCACGAAGACATTGTGCGAGTCGCCGGCATCTCCCTCCTGTACCTGTTCTTCGGGAATCTCAGTCTGCAGCTGATCGATCCTCGCCAAGTCATCTTGGGTAAACAACGTCTGCGGCCCGATCACGACCGTACCCTTCACCAACAACTCTATGCGGTACTTCGTGAGAGCCTCTTCTGAAAGCAGACCGGATTTATCATTCACCGCACGCGCCATTCGGGTTCACTCCAAGGTTTGAGCTTCAAGGGACGCTTTCGTATCCTCGTGCATCGAGCGGAACGCCTGCTCCCAATGCTCGCCATCGAAATCATCTATTCTTATGCTGTCGATAGTTCTTCTATCCAAACACCCAACATTTACGCTGAAACCGGAGGGGTTCGATCGTGGCCTATAGAATGGCTTTACGCCACAATTCCGGCAAAACGTGTGTCGAGCGATGTTCTTGTTGAACTGGTACGAGGTGAGGCACTGCTCGCCGGACTCAATGCTGAGCTTGTCACCTGGCACGAGCAAGTGCAGAAATCCGGACATTTGGCATATCGAGCAATTGCATCGAACGGTTGACAGCTGTCGCGGCGCTCGGACACTGAACTTGACAGCACCGCAATGACAACGGCCTTGGTGTTCGATCTCCGCTCGACCATCTCCCTCAAGTGAGACAATTCGGAGCAAATCGCGGCACCACTGCAAGCTTAGCCGATAGGCTCGATCGAATTCATCGAGAAAGCGACCATTGCTGCCAGCCGGTACAAGTTCGCGAATGAGACGGGTTGTCATTTCTCCGTGATATTTCTCCGCGGGGTCTTCTCCGCCGACATGACAGCGGAAGTACACAAGATCGTCGAAACGCACATCGAAGGCCTTGACCAGGGTAGTCCACAGCGACCGGATCATTTCCGCAGCGTGCAGTTCGAACGCAACCATGTAGGCACAACGCATTACGGGGTCTTTCGATGACAATCCGGCAAAGAGAGAATGCAGGTACCGTTTCGTTGTGGCGCTGTAGTTAGGCTGTATTGTTCTGCCGAGCAGTCGCGATGCATCTTGTCTAAGCAGGTTTGAGTGGAAGTTTTCAGTGGCCAGAATATCGGGCAGCGCCGCCTTGCCGCCCTGGAGAACTCGGCCATAACCACCCGTCTCATCCCAACAGATGAAATTTCCGACCACGCTGGTCAGCTCAATGTCTCTCGGAAGGTCGCGATTGTGATGCATTGCATCGAATATGAGATCCTTTTGCGACCCCGCCTGCAGGTACGGGAACGCCTGTGACATCGCCAAGTATTCAGGCAGCAGGTTGGCAAGTTGGTCTTTAGACAACTCTGCAGCGAGCGGATGCGGGCCGAACAGAGCCCGCGCCTGCTCGGTCAAATACTCGCAGACGATCTGCGAGGGCTGATCCAGTGCAAATTGAGACGCTCGAGAAGACCTCATTTGATTCCTAGCTATGAGGAGAGAACGATCCTTGACGGGGCCACTTCGTGCCTGGGCCCACTATTGGCAGTAGCGAGATCGATAGTTCGCTGGGTCGAGGGGTCGATGGTCGCGTTCACCATTTTATCGTCGCGACGGCTCTTCAGATCACGTATCACGGGCTAGTGCTGCGAGATCGGTTTCGAGCTTCGGTTGATGCTTGAAGATGGCGTCAATCAACGCCTGCGCTGGTTGCTCGGTGGCCTCGACCAGCACCGCTTTCTCGGCCCGCGCGGAGGGCGCAAACACGCGCTTGACGACTGTCGGCGAGCCCCTAAGACCGCATTTGGAGACGTCCTCGACGCCGGCATCGTGCGCGCTCCATTTCACGATCGGCGCGCGCGCGGCACGCAATGCATCCGCCATCGCGCCGCGCCGAATCTGGTTTGTTGCCTCCAGCATGGTGATGAGGCAGGGCAGCCTCGTGTGCAGCACCTGGACGCCACCTTCGGAGCGTCGCTCCGCTTCGATTGTCCGGGCGGTGAGATCCAGGGATCTGACCTTGGCGACGTAGGTAAGCTGCAGCACGCCAAGCCGCTTTGCGATACCAGGTCCAACCTGCGCGGTATCGCCGTCGATAGTCTGCTTGCCGGTAAAGATGAGGTTTGGCGGGCCATACTCCTTACCAATTTTTCGGATGGCTGTTGCCAGGGCATACGTTGTGGCCAGGGTATCGGAGCCCGCAAAGCAGCGATCGGTGAGCAGTACGGCGCGATCAGCGCCAAAGGTCAGCGCTTTTCGCAACGAGTCTTCCGCCGAGGGCGGCCCCATCGTAAGCACGGTTATTTCGCCGCCGAACCGATCCCGGAGCTCGAGCGCGGCCTCAAGCGCGAAGAGGTCATATGGGTTGATGATGGTCGGCACGCCCTGACGCATGATTGTATTGGTCACAGGGTGCACGCGGATCTGCGCAGAGTCGGGAACCTGTTTGATGCAGACGACATTGTGCACGGAGTTGCTCCAAAAGTTGCGATGGCTGCAAACAGAACAGCAAGTGTCGTACCACCGCACCCGATTCGAAATCGCCTAGCCACTACAGAGACTTAGACGAGGCTGACGCGCCCCCCTGGCTTGGTATTCCCGACGAACGAATACCGACACGCGTAGGAGCCGCGACAGCGCTGTTCCGTGGGCACGCGCGCTGAGTGACGCCAAGATAGCTTGCGACAAAATGACCGTCGTTCATCACAAGCGGGCAACGTACCGGTTGATGGTGAACAAAGCGCAGGCGGAATCACCACGGAAACATCTGGCCTCGTAAGCCGAATGGCCGCCGTGTTCGGCGGCATGGTGAAGCGGGCCAGGCGGACACAATTGAGACAGGATCGAGGCTGCATTAACGAGCTCGCGATCGAAATCCCTTAGCAGACGTGTTCAAGGATCTCGTAAAAACGCCAAAGGCGAATGTGACGCTCGGTTGTTCAACGGTAGCGGAGTCTGGTTTCGACGCTGCCAGCGCGCTTGGTGCGCTTCGGGAATTGCCGCTGGCCACTTCGAACTTGATCGGCGGATGCGCTTGACACCTCGCTTGACGTCGACCGGCTGAACCATTCCCCAGGGCTCTTGAACGAATAGGCGCCTGGGTGATGCTCTGCATTTCGTGACGAGCAACTTCTCTCTCGACGAACCAAGCGAACGCGCGTCGCGACAGCGGCGCTCGCAAGCGGATCAGGGTCTTTTCGCTCGTGGCCAAGCCGCCCCCGAGGCGAACCATTCCCTTCAGATTGCGACGGAATCGAACGCCCGAACGACGAAGCCTGTCCTCCTAGCCATTTCCCTCAACTGTGATGGCCGCAGCTCCGGTCTATGGTCCTTGCGTTCAGAACCGCTTGATCTCGATTCCGTATTTCTTCAGCGCGTAGCCAATCTGGCGCGGCGTCAGTCCGAGCACGCGCGCTGCCTTTGCCTGCACCCAACCAGATTTTTCCATGGCCGCAATGACCCGCTCGCGATCGGCCACCTTCGCGCCACTTACGAGGACTGTGCCGGGAGGCGCCACCGAGGCCACGTCGCCGCCGACGGGCGAGACCGGCGCGGCCGCTCCAGATAGTGGGATAATGCACTTCGCAGGCGCCGGCACTGGCGCTGCCGGTTGGACTGTCATCTCGTCCGATCTACTTTTCCACAGCATCGCGGAAAGGCACTGGCCGTGGCAGCATGCAAAGTCATTTCTCACGATCGACGGTCCGGCGGACATGGTCGCTGTGCGCTCGATGCAGTTTTCGAGTTCGCGGACATTGCCTGGAAAGCCGCAATTCATCAGCACATCGATCGCGCTCGCCTCTAAGGTCAGCGTACGGCCGTTCTCGCTGTTGAAATTCCTGAGGAACTCGCCGGCCAGCAGCGGAATATCACTGCGTCTTTCCCGCAACGCTGGCAGCAGCAAGGGAACGACGCTGATACGATAGTACAGGTCTGCGCGGAACTCATTCCTTGCCACAGCCTCTTCAAGGTTCTTGTTGGTCGCAGCGATGACACGGACATCGACCTTAATCGTCTGGTTGCTGCCGACGCGCTCGAACTCCTGCTCTTGCAGGACTCGCAGCAACTTTGCCTGGAACGGGGCCGAAATTTCGCCGATCTCGTCAAGAAATAGCGTCCCCTTGTCAGCAAGCTCGAAGCGCCCTTTGCGCGAGCTAAACGCGCCGGTAAAGGCTCCCTTCTCGTGACCAAATAATTCGGACTCCAGGACTGTCTCGGGGAGCGCCGCGCAATTCAGCTTAACGAAAGGCCGCTTGGCGCGGGACGACGATTCGTGAATGGCCTTGGCTACGAGTTCCTTTCCGGTACCCGATTCGCCGCGCAACAGAACCGTGCTGTTCGATTTGGCTACGACCGCGATCTTCTCGAGCAGTCCGCGCAGCGCCGGGCTGTCGCCAATGATCCCATGGACGTGGACCTTCTTACGCTCCCGTGCAGGCTGCTTGAGCTCGAACAATTGCTTTTGTAGCCGGTCCTTCTCCGCCATCAGTCGCTCGCGGTCGCAGGCGAACAACCGATGCAGCCTCACTGTCTGTCCCACCAGGTTGGCGACCATGGCAAGCAGCCGCGCGTCATAATCGAGCCGGAGACTCGACCTGTCGTCACGGATGCGGTCGACCGTTAGCGTACCCACGACTTTCGGATCAATGCGAATCGGAACCCCGATGAACGACACCGGCACATCATCGGAGGCGCCGAGCGCTTCCAGGTCCGCCGCGCCGAATGCCGGCTCGGCTGCCACGTTCTCGGCGACAAGGGGCCCCTGTGTCGCGACGATCTGGTCGATGGCCTTCCGCGGCAGGTGCATTCGGTAGCGCTCGTCGCTGCCTTCGCTCCAGCCGGCGCCCACGGTAATGTCTGGCATCCCGTCATCGTCGAACAGTGAGACGATGCCGTGTCGCATCTCCACAAACGATTGCAGAAGATCGACGACGTTGGCCAACGTGACTTCGAGCCGGCGAGGAGTTGTGAGTATCTTCGATATTTCGAAGATGCCGGTCAGAGCGCTCTCGCGCAACCGCTCGACCACGAGCTCGCGCTCCGTCTCCGGATGTAAGGTCGGTCTTTCGCGTGCGGAAGCGATATGCAGCATGGGGCGGTCTCCGTTGTTTTGATCATCCTCCCTGGCACCTTGTTCGGATTTGCGAGCTTCGTTTTGCATGTCATTCTCGATCTAGCGCCGCGTGTTGACGAGATGACATAGAAGGGTAGCACCTTTTCATGGCACGACGGTAAACTTACAGTGCGTTGATTTTCATTTTCCGGAAGGGATGCGCGACGTTAGCGTAAAACGCAAGGTCCACCGCTGCAGCTCAAGTCAGCTGCGTTGTTAGGCCCGCTCGTTTCACAGGTGTTGCCCACCATTGATCGGCACCTCGGCCCCCGTGACGTAGCTTGCGGCGTCCGAACATAGGAAAAAAATGACCTTAGCCACCTCATCGGGCGTTCCCACTCTGCGCAGCGGGATGTTTGGCACGAGCCGCGCTTCTGTATCGGGCGACAACATCTCCGTCTTGATTTCGCCGGGCGCGATCGCATTCACGCGAATGCCATGCGGCGCATAGTCGTGGGCCATTTCCCGCGTGAGACTTGCAAGGGCAGCTTTGGACGTCGCATAGGCGCTGCCGGCAAACGGGTGCACCCGCGAACCCGCAATCGAAGTCACGTTGACAATCGATCCTGACGCGGCCCTCAGCTCGTCAAATAGACCCTGCGCCAGCAGGATCGGGGCCACCAAATTCAGATGGAACACCCTCATCCAGGTTTCGGTCGACGTCGTCAGCGACGTCAGCCGGTCACCATCGGGCGTTTTCGGCGAGACGCCAGCATTGTTCACCAGCGCGTGCAAAGGTGCGCCCGCCAAGCGTCTCTTGACCTCGGTGATCACGCGCGGCAGCATTCGATGATTGCTGAGGTCGACCTGGACATGGTCCTCGCTCCCGGACTCCCACGGGCACCGCTCGCCCTCGAACGGTTGGCGCGCGCAAGAAATGATGCGCCAGCCCGCCTCCGAAAACAGTTTGGCAGTGGCGTGACCAATTCCGCGCGATGCGCCGGTCAGCAACATCGCCTTTTGTTCTCCCCGATGGACGCGGACTTTATCGGCGTGAGAGGGACAACCCAAGTGTGCCGCCGACAGCGGACCTCCGACCGGATCGTCATTTGGCAGATCGAGACCCACGCCCGCCTCCTCTCCTCTAGCGCCGCTGGGGAAGCCGTAGCAGGATTTGGGCCACTACGATGCACGCAAACGGGCTCCGGTTTTGCGTCCTAATGTCGCGCACGCGAAACGCTTGGCGGCTTCGAGACACGGCGTGTTTGCTTTGCGACAGCAACGGTGCATCACCGACAAACTGCCCAGAGCAAACTCGCCCCACTGCCAAGACCACGCTACAAGGCTGCGCCCTCCTTCGTGATCGCACAATTGGAGGAGCGAGCGGATCGACAACGCCTCTCATCGGAGCACCGATAGGTCAGGACAGCGCCGCGCCCAGCGGTCGCTGCCCATTTGCGATCGAAACCTGACGTTACCAGCTTCGCACGTTAGGTTTACCCGCAACTGGCGCTGACTTCATGATGCCCTGCCCTGTTGTGTCCAGCGGTGGCACATCGCTCCGCGGATTGATTTCGCGACCACGAGCTGGCGCACTGAATGCCTAGCCTCACATAGTCGATCCCGAATGCGCCAGGCCGCGTGAGAGAGTGTGCCCGACGGGCGCTACGGAAGTCCCCGGCTCACCGGAGACGCTTTCGATGACTTTATCCGCGATCGGCAACCGGGAAGGTTCCGCTTGCGAGTCCGCACGAGGCGAGGACGAAGATGTGCCGTTTAGCGTCCGGCCCAGCCTGTTAGGGCCACTCTTGTCGAGGTCGAGCTTCAGCGGAAGGCATTCCGGCCGCGGCATCGTTCTCTTCTCCAGTGGAAGGTGGGCTCGGAGCGTCAGTTCGGGCAAAAAATTGCCGCGAGGAAACATAGTGACAGTACTGCTGGATGCAAAGAGCGGCCATCAGATCGATGAAACGGGCTACAAATTTCATGAAGCCACGAGCTCTTGCGAGGTGTCTTCAATCAAGATCAATCGGCTCGGATCGTTCAAATCGAATTCTATAACGCGTGGCGCAAAGAGGCGCGCATAACGCGTGAAGGCGCTCGTCGGGGGGAAACGAATCACGGTGTTGCACCGCGCAAGGAGATACATCTCGATGAGGGCGGAAAAGCCTCCATCGGCGCCGAGCTCGGCACTGTGCAACGGGCCGGCCTCGGGCGCCTGGAAACGTTTTGGGATCGTGAAAACCTCGGGACATATCGACGAAACCTTCTCAAGGACGAGCGCGCTGTCCGTGCACAGGAAAGCCCTCACAGGTTTTGCGTGTGGCAATGCCCTGGCCTTATCGATGGCATTACAGACCTGCCGCAAGGCACGCTCCGGATCGGCCCAGTAAGGAGCATGCCCCATAATATCCTCGCCGTTGCCGTGCCGAACATGAATGCCGATCATGCTGTACGGCTCAAAGTGCTCCCGGTAGACGGCATCAATCCGAGCCTGAATTTCAGATCGCGGCTTAATGCTCCGAAAGATCTCTCGTTCAGCGTCCTGATCGCAGCGCCACATCAAGCACGCGTCGCACACAACGGTGCTAGCGTCACTATCTTGCTGGCTTTCGAACAGTTGGTCGAGTTCGTCGCGCTCCCGGAAAATCTGCTCGTCCGGCCGATAGACGCAGTCTATGGACGGCTTGTTCCACCATACCGGGAAGAATGGTCCTGGAAACGAGCGCTGGTTGATCTGGTCGTCGCAGATCACCGGTACGCCGGCAATGTCTTGAATTGGCTCGAAGAAAACTGGAAAGGCATTGGTGAATGGCTGATCGAGATAACAAGACCCCCGCCAGTCGATGGCAAGCGTCCGTCCGGTCCGCTGTGCAAAACGCCAGGCTGCAGCGAGCGACCACAGGCAGTCGCCGAACCCTGTACGTCGCCTGGAAACAACGAACCGATCATTCCTCGAACCGCTAAACGTCTTCATTGCCTCGTTCCAGGCTCCTTGTTGGACATGAGGTGTCATTGGAGACGCCTCGCGTATGATTTCGTCCGATGCCATCGTCGCCATTCGCCGTGGCGGTGAACTGCGTCGATAGAACTTCATAGCAGCGTATCCCTGTTGCGGCGGGTTCTCTCAACGCTTTCGACATGTTCTATTCAACGGTGACGCCTCGACATAACCGATTTCAGCCGGATGCCGATTGCAACCGAACCCGCTGGCCTGCCTCTTCTCCAGATGGATGCGTAGACATAGCCATGCTCATGAGTCAGGTTGGGCGTCGCCTTACGTTTCATTGCAGTCGCAAACAGCGCGTGGCGGATGCAGCCGGACGTGGCGTTGCTCCCACACGAGCCGCAGTTCCTTCACGAGGTCTTCGCGCC
Source organism: Bradyrhizobium sp. Pha-3 (assembly GCF_042258615.1). Lineage (GTDB taxonomy): Bacteria > Pseudomonadota > Alphaproteobacteria > Rhizobiales > Xanthobacteraceae > Bradyrhizobium. The sequence goes on from NZ_CP170152.1 coordinate 7,324,186, forward strand.
TGGCCTGGTCCAGTTCGGTTGTGTCGAGAAGCCAGCCGAGCGACGCCTCGCCCTCGATCCGCATCAGAAGTTCGAAAAGCTCATGTGAGACACGCATGCTGTCGTGGCCCGAACGTCCCGTGCGGATCTCGCAGACCGTTTCCTGACGATCTCCCGCTGTGTGGAAGCGAACGCGATGAAGCGATGCATAGGGCGGCAATGACACGCTCAGTGCAGTCCAATCCTGCCGTGTTGCTACCCGCTTCTTGACGAGGAAGGGTCCAACAACAAGTCCGTCCAGGTCAGTCGTCAAGAACGTCGCGATCGCGTCTGAAACGGAATCCACGATCGGCTCGGCGTTGTTGTTAAAGGACGTATTTAGAAGAACCGGGATGCCGGTTCGCTTCTTGAACGCATTAATCACATCCCAATAGGCGGGGTTTGTCTTGCGCGATACTGTTTGCAGCCGGGCGGTACCATCAACGTGCGTGATCGCCCCGAGCACGCTACGCTGTGCTTCACGCACACGAACCACGAAGTTCATGAAGGGAAACTCCCGCTTGCCGTCCGGGAGCTCAAAGAACTCGCTCGCATCCTCCTCCAGCACCGATGGTGCAAACGGACGATAGCCCTCGCGCTTTTTGACCATCGCGTTGATCCGGCCCTTGTTTTCGGCCGGCCGAGGGTCCGCAAGAATGCTGCGGTTGCCAAGCGCACGCGGCCCGAACTCAGAGCGGCCCTGAACCCAGCCGATCACGGCGCCATTTGCCATCCAGTCGGCTGCACTGCCTGCTATGTCATCACTTCGTTGAATATCGAGATGGCCGGACCATGCATTGAGCTCCTGTTCTATGGATCGCTCGTTTCCGAGACCGGGCCCCCAATAGACGTCCTGCAATCGCTCGCGCGGCACTGGTTTGCCCAGCTCATTAGACATCATCAGCGCGGCGCCTAGTGCGCAACCGGCGTCGTGCGCCGCGGGTTGGACGAAGATGTCGTCGAAAAGTCCGGAATAGAGCAGCTTACCGTTCACGGTGCAGTTGTGCGCTACCCCTCCAGCCAGGCACAAACGCGTCATGCCGGTCGCTTCGCGATAGTGCCGCAGGACGTGAAACACGATCCGCTCCAACGCTTCCTGTAGCGAAGCGCTGACATCCCGATGCTGCTGCGTGAATGGCATTCCCTTTCGCCGGACCTCGATGCTGCGGAGCAGGGCCGGACCGACTCGGTCCAGGTGGACGCGATAGCCACCATTGTCCGACAACTCGTAGAACTGCGCGAAGAGCTCGCGATAGCGAGCGGGGTCACCGTAGGGGGCAAGTCCCATCACTTTGTACTCATCGAACAGCCCGTAGCCGAGATATCGAATCGTCTCGAGATAGAACAGCCCCAGAGAGTTATGTTCTGGGAAGCTAGCGAGGTGCGTCATGTCGGTGCCCGCCCCCACAGCCAAGAGGCCCGAGAGAAAATCGCCACCTCCGTCGACCGTAAAAATGAGACTTTGCTCGAATCCAGACATGGCAAACGCGCTCACGGCATGGGCTTCGTGGTGATTTACGAAGGAAACCCGCGACGCGTCGACCTCGGCACCGAACTCCCGTGCCAGCAGCTGCCTCAGCACCAATTTGGCGTCCAACGGAATGGGCTGGGAAACACACAGGCGCTCGAGCATAGTATTGCAGTAGGCTTCAGTCGCGTAGAACGCGATACGGTCGATCTCGCCAAGCTCGACTCCTGCAGTGGAAAGGCAGTATCGGATCGCGTTGCTGGGGAACTTATTGGAGTGCTTGACCCGATTGAGGCGCTCCTCTTCGACGGCAGCGATAACGCGGCCATCCCGCACAAGAACTGCAGCGCCGTCGTGCAGAAATGTATTCGGTAACTCGGGCGAGCTCTCATAGACTCTGTCTAGACCGCCACTCACTCCCAGACACAACATCACCTTCTCCATTTAATCATGACAGGAATGTCAACTGCCGTTCCACCTACGCAGTCTGGACTCGCACTACGTCGGCTGCGCGGGGCCGGACAGCACAACCAGGATTTCTCGCAAAGTCCGCCCCAACGCGTAGCGATCGGCGAGCAGCATTTGAGCGGCTGGTGCTCGCACCGATCAACTGATCAGCCGGCTAACCAGCTTGTTTTTAAACCCATGCAGCTATTGCCGTGGTGGGTCGGGTCGCCTTGCGCTCATCGCAGAGAGCGTCGTGCGACCGCATCGATTGACTTTTCTCCGTGTTCGCAAGGTTTCATGTCAACGCAGCAGGCGGCGCCGTAACAGTGCCGTCGATACGAAGAAGGGCAATATCGCGTACATGCAAAGCGCACCGACATGCAGGGCAGCGCCGCCAGCTGTGCGCTCAAGCATCGCCGGGCGAATGAGGTCGACCGAATGCGCGAGCGGCAGCAAACCGGCGAAGTGCTGAAATGAGCCGGGCAGTTGGCTCATCGGAAACACCGCACCACACAGAAACACCATAGGGGTCAGGACAAGCGTCTGGTAAAACACGAAGTAATCGTAACTTGGCGCAAGAGATATGACGACCATCGCCAGGCTGGCGAAGACAAGGCCGGTAAGGGCGACGGTTGGCACTGCATAGACAATCGACGGCCAGGATGCATAACCCAGCGTGGCAGCAACAATCCCGATCGCAGTTCCGGCCAGAACGGACTTACTGGCCGCCCACACCAATTCACCTAGAACGATATCGCCAAGCGTGAGCTGTGTGGACAGAATAGCTTCCCAGGTGCGCGCGGAAACCATGCGCGCAAAGGATGCATACAAGGTTTCAAAGGTCGCAGCTGTCATAGCGCTGGTCGCGACCATGCCCGCCGCCAGAAACGCGATGTAAGAAGTTCCCTCGACCCGCCCCACGATCAGCCCGAGGCCAAAGCCAAGGCCAAATAGATTGGTTATGGGATCCGCGAGGTTGCCGAGAACCGATGCAAGTGCGACTTTCCTCCATGCTAGGAAGTTTCGACGCCACACCGCGATCCAGTTGTACGCGTTAGCGGGCATCACCGTCGCATAACCTTCACCCATCGCTCACTTCTCCATCTCGCGCCCGGTCAGCCGCAAAAACACATCTTCGAGATTTGCCGGACGCTGCAGAATACGAAGGCCCGCTCGCCCGCGCAGTTGCACGCGTATCTGCTCCGGATATGGCGCGTAACAGAAGAGTGTCTCTCCACTCGTTTCGATGTGTCGCGCATGAGGCCTGATCAGCTCACGGAGCTCATGCGGATCACCGCCATAGACCTCGATTACGTTGCAGCCGATATGCTCGTCGATCAAGGCGTCGGGTTTGCCTTCAGCGATCTTGCGTCCACCCTCGAGGACACATAGACGATCGCATAGGCGTTCCGCCTCTTCCATGAAGTGTGTGGTCAAGAGGATCGTCTTGCCACGGGAAAGCAGAACTCGCAGGCGTTCCCAGATCAGATGGCGTGCGTGTGGATCCAGACCAGTTGTCGGCTCGTCCATCACCAGCAGATGTGGATCATTGATCAACGCGCGCGCCAGCGTCAACCGCCGTTTCATGCCACCGGACAGGCCGGCGACGCGCATGTCCGCCTTGCCTTCGAGGCGCGCGAACTCAAGCAACGACGGCACGACTGCCTCGATCTTCCGAGCGCTCATGCCGAAGTAGCGGCCAAACACCAGCAGGTTCTCTCGTACCGTGAACTCGAGTTCCAGGTTATCGAACTGCGGCACCACGCCGATGCGCACACGTGCTACACGAGCGCGTGCAGGCACAGGCTCGTTAAGGACCGTAATCTTGCCTGCGTCCGGCGAGATCAAGCCGAGGAGCATACGCGCAATCGTGCTCTTGCCAGCTCCATTGGGCCCGAGCAGGCCGTAGCATTCTCCGCGCGCAACCGAGAACGACAGCTCATTGACGATGATCTTGTCGCCAAAGGTCTTTCTTACGCCGGCAAGGTCGATTGCTGCGGTGGACATGCTCATCTTAGGCAGGCAGGAGTCGTTCAGCCGACGTTGGCTTGCGTACGACCGTTTTGGTCCAAAGCACGCCGTCGCACCAGACATGTTCGATTCGTCCCCATTGGCAGGCTGCGGCGGCATCCGGGAAGAATCCACGTCCGTGGAGGTTGGCACTCGTGTTACAGAGTAGCGGAATGCCCGTGAGTTGCTCAAATTCGACGAGGAGCTCGGCGATCTTGTGCGGAGAGTTGCGTGCGATTGTCTGCAATCGCGCAGAACCGTCCAGATGGACGACAGCGGGGACCTTGTCGCGCCATTCCGCTCGGGTCTGGTGATCGAACAGCATGTAAGGATCTGGCGTACCTGGGCTGAAGATCTCTGGCGCCCGGTCCTCCAGGCAGATCGGCGCGACCGGCCGGAAGTGCTCGCGACGCTTAATGTCGTTGAGATGATCCTTCATCGCCGGCGAGGTCGCGGCTGCAAGAATGCTTCTACCGCCCAACGCCCGCGGACCAAGCTCGGCGCGCCCGGAAAGAAAGATAACCGGCTTGTTGTCGGCGAGAATGGCCGCCAGCTCACGCAGACTACACGGCGCGGCCTCCCATTCTGACGGAATCTCGCTGACCTGCAGGGCCGGACCACTGTAGACCGACCATTCCAGCGGCGCGAACCCATTTTGCGCCGCCATCGCGCTGCAGGCAGCACCGATTGCCGAGCCGCTGTCATTCGGAAATGGCGGCACCCAGACATCATCGAACAGTCCCGTCGCGCGAAGCGCGGTATTCCACTTGATATTGAGACCGCAACCACCGGCGACACATAGATTTCGCGCTCCCGGAAGCGACGAATGCCGCAGCAAGACCGTCGCGATTTCCTGGACAAGAAGTCGTTCCAGGAACACGTGAAACGACGCAAGGACGTCCTCCGCTGGCTTGGTCTTCAGGTGCAGTGCGCTCGCCTCGAAAAACTCGTGCATCGCTGCAAGCGACGCTTCCTCATTGGAGATGCCCGCGCGGTAGCGGCGAGCCTGTTCCGTGTCCGCCGCGAATCGCCTTTCGTAAAGCTCCTGAAACACTGCCACGATGCTTTCGTCGACAGAGCCAAGCGCGATGTAAGCCATCAGCTTGCCGGCGATGCCTAAGTCCCAATTGGCTCGATCCGGCTTCCTGTACGGCCCGAAGTGAAGGCCGGCGGCGGCATAGGCGTGACCGATCATCGGAAACAGGCACGCTATGAGCCGCGCGCCCCGAGGTTCAACATAGTAAAGCCGGGGAAAGATGCTGCCGTCCCATACCAGACAGAACGCGGGCTTTCCCGAGATGGCGAAGGGGCTGGTGCTATATGCTGACGCGACGTGGCCCGCGACGTGCGGGTAACTCTTATAGGGAAACACCTTGCCGCCAAGGATCAAGCCAAAGCCGTCAACGGAATCAAGAAGGCCCTCAGCATGGCGCTCGACATATGGCGCCCCTTTCAGCGCAATCGGCACCGCGCCACTGAGCACCTGGAATTGCGACTGGATCTCCCCATCCCAGCCGTCGATGACGAACTGATCAATATCTTGCGGTTCCAGGCCATGCTCTGCTAACGCGAGCACAACCGCATCGAGATTGTCGATGGATTGATAGCGTGGATTGTTGCCGCGCTTCTCTTGCTCGGTGCAAAAGACAAGCTGCCCGTCCTCGACGACAGCGATTGCTCCGTCATGTGTCAACTTGATACCGCAGATGCGCATATGCCCTCTTGCCTAATGACCGCGATTTGATTGTTCTGACGAGTGACTCGGCTTCCGGAACAGCACGAGCAAGCACTCTTCGTTGACCGACTCCGCATGGCAATGCAGACGCTCGACCTCCGATAGGATCTCATTGAAGAGGAAAATCAGCGTCTCAGCACCAGCAGCATGGCCCCAGCGCCGACACGTGGCATCGCGCGTGGGTTCGACCACCAGAGCGCCATTTGGTGCAAGCATACTCGCCAGGTTGGGGATCGCTGCGTGCATCTCGGCAACGTCATTGACGTCGTAAAGAACATCAGCTTTGGCGATCAGATCGAACTGCTCAGCGGTCGAGAACTGCCGAATGTCGCGGGTTGCCCATTGGATATGTGACCGCCTGTTGGTCCGATGGCGCGCACGCTCAATCGCCTGCGGCATGACATCGAGCACGGTGATTCGTTGGCAGTGGGGTGCCAGCATCTCCGTGAATACGCCGGCTGCACATCCGACGTCCAAGGCATGCCTAACATCCCCGTTGCGACGCGCGATCCGGAGCATTTGCGCGTACCGCTCCTGCTCGAACGAATTGCGGTCGAGGAGCCATGGCTCGCCGACAGCCAACTCGCGCGCTCGTATCTGATGGTTGTTGTCCGCTATCACGAGTTCAATCAACCTATTTGTAGGCAGTCGATCGGTCGCGACCGCAAGCACTCTCGGCCGCCACCAAGCTCGATGAAAACCCCGGCTTACGAATTGCGCCAGAACTTCCCGCAGCACCTGCAGGGCTCGGTCCAGCATTCGCGTGCGGGATGACGGCCTGCGTTTCGCCTTCGGTCGGCAAGTTGACGACCGTACGCGACAGCCAATCGCTATTGCTCAACGTACAAAGCGCATAAGCTTTCAAGGGTAGTAAGAGAAGGATGTTGATCGGTGTGTGAAGTGAAAATCCGAGAAATCGTACTTCGCGCGCACGAAAGGCTGCCACACTACACCGGACCATTGTCATTGCTGCAATCGTCAGTACGGTCCACCAGGGCACCGACCCGCCGATTAACAGTTGTGCGAGCGCAGCCAGTGATGACAGCGCCAGCAGCAAGGGGCCGAGATTCTGTCCGATAACGTCTAGCGTGAGATAGCCATCGAGTTCAGGCAGCAGGCGTAATGCAAGAAACGTGTCCCGGAAGGTACTGCGGGCCCAGCGGAGTTGCTGACGCAGATATGGGCCAAGGCTGTCGGGGACGACTGTTGCCGCGATAGCCGCCGGGACATACTCGGTTCGAAACCCCGCCTTGAGCATGAGAATCGTTAGATGGCGGTCCTCGCCAAAATCGCTCGGCTTTCCACGAAAGAACTGCGCTTCGTATTGATCAAGCAGCAATGCGAGCGCAGAGCGACGATACATCGCGCATGGGCCGCAGCAGCACATGACTGCCCCGAAGCGAGCCTGGGCCGCGCGCTCTTCGTTGCACGCCAGCCAGTATTCCATGTCGATCAGCCTGGTCAGCCAGGTTTCGCCGCGATTGCTCGCTATCAACTGTCCCATGGCCGCTCCGATCTCTGGCTCTCGCATCTTAAATGCGAGCTTCGTGACCACGTCGGCGGCAAGGATCGTATCCGAGTCGACGTTGAGCACCAGGTCCCCAGAAGAGCTGCGTATTGCGGCGATCTGCGCCTTGCGCTTTCCAACATTCTTGGCCAGCAAGGTGATGCTGAACCTCGGATCGTTCGCATAGATGTCGTGTACGGGCCCCACGATGTCGCGATTTGCTGATCCGTCGTCGACCACATAGACCTGCAACTTTCCAGCGTAGTCCTGGCTCGCAATCGACTCGAGGCATTCGAAGAGCGTGTTGGGGTCCTCGTTGAAGCAAGGCACGATGACGTCTACGCTCGGTAGAGCTGTCTCGGATTGTGCCAGATCGTCGTCCAGCGATGACGCATTCGCTGGCTGAGCATAAAGCGCTTGCGCGCTCTTGTAGACAGTCGAGAGCAGCGCATAAGACGAAACGGCGACAGCGCTGGTTGTAGCGAGCAGGTCCATAGGATCTCAGTTTTATTCAGTGAAGTTGCGGAAGCGGACGGATTGCAAACCCGCGCTGTTGTAACGTCGGAATCAGATATGACAGCGCCATCACCGTCTGATCACGTAGAGTGGCATCAGTGCCCAGTCTCTCCTCACCCGGAGGATATCCGTCGTGCAGGAGCACAATTGCACCCGGGCGAACGGCCGCCAGCACTGAATTCACAATCCAATCAACCCCAGGGCGCGACCAATCCCTCGGATCGACCGACCAGTGCACAGCCGCGAGACCAGCACTCGCTGACGTAGCGAGCACCTCTTGGGTCCATATGCCGTAGGGTGCTCGCATGTGCCTGGGCGAAGCCTGCGGGCAGGCCGAACGAATCGCCCTGCTCGCCGTTAGCACTTCATCGTGGACCACTGCTGGCTCACATCTGGACAGATCCGGATGCGTCATCGTGTGGTTTGCGACCTCGTGCCCCTCCGCGATCATTCGTCGAATGAGTTCAGGCTGATCGGCCGCGTGCGTGCCGATCACGAAGAAGGTTGCCGGCACCCGATGTTGCGTCAGCACATCAAGGACGTCTGGCGTGCAAAATGGATTTGGCCCATCATCGAAGGTCAAATAGACGCTGCGACTTCCACTGACGTCAGCGTAATCGCGACGCACCGCGGATAGGGGGGCGAGTTCTTTCACAGTTCAGGCCCGTTGCGGTCGATAATCGTCCCGACCGGCCACTCGCTGATCGAGCGCCCAAGGGGGAAGACCACCACGAGAACATCTTCGATCCGGATGGGTGACATATTGGGATACACATCTGGATGCGTAGACCGGACGCGAATACCCGACATGAGGGTTGCGAGCCCCTGCCTTCCGACCAGTCTGGAGAAATGCTTCTCAAGCGCTGGCCGGACGGTGCCAAAGCCGAACGGAACGCCGAACCCCTGCAATGCAGGATACATCACGCGCATTGAGTGGCTGATTCCAAGCCCCTCAAGATCCGGACGCACCGCATATAGTCCCAGTTCGGCCACGAGCAGTTCGACCTCGCCGATTCTGATGAATCGGCGTAGTACGCCGAGGTGAGCAGCGACACCGCACGCGTCGTAGCCAATCGCGCGGACCTCTGGCCTTGCACCGGCCCAACTTCGATTGCCTTCGAATGACTGCGCATTAAACGCACCGGTCGGCCCGTAGCTGTTACGGAAGAAGTCGGCGAGCTCGGCATGGTCGGCGAGCTGCAGATCGTTTTCCCAGCGAAGGCTCCACTGGACTTGAGAGCGCGCTGAAGGACCTTCCGCAGAGCGGGCTCCGCCACTATTCATGGCGGACTTTCCTGTACCGGTGGAGTTAAGAGCGGAGATTTCCACGTGAGCAACTCGCTATTCGCCGAACCGCTGAACACCACTGATATGCGCTGGCATGCGACATCGAAGCTCGGCCGCCTCGCCAGCACCGCGCCTGAGCAGATTGATCGCAATGACGCCTTCACTAGTGGCGAGATCAACGGACAGGTTGCGCGCGTCGCTCCGACCGACGCCACGCCCGAGATATGGCAGGACATGCCGACGGGGCGATCGGATTGCCCGCAACCTATCGGCACCACGGAGTGGTTCCACCTCGTCCAGGATCGTTATCGACACTGTGCAGTCTGAAGACTGGCCATCGATGTGTGAGACCTCATCAAAGGCGCGTCCGATTGGCAGCAGATCAACTCGGGTCTTATGCATTTTCGACGCGCCCTGAATGCGATGGACAGGCGAGCCGTTTGGCCATTCGCCCGAGATATTTGGCATTCGCAATCCGCGCCTGCCGCTTGATCGCGACACTAAGGCGAGGCTGAGCGTACCCTCTAGTGTACGAGGGTAAACCGCCGATATGGAAAGGGATGGAATACACATACGAAGGTTTGTCGGCGTCCGCCTAGCGTCGTATCGAGCCCTCGTCGTATCGAGAAGAAGCGACGCAGGTCGCATGGCGCGCTGATAGCCACCCCCACTCGGCGGATTCGGAAGGTGCGCGCACGTCCAGGAGTTCTTCTCGGAACCCGCGTAACCACCAGCAGCCATCGTGATATTCCTGACAACTTTCTACAAACTGATGTTTGCTATCCAACATTCCTCAATTTGGTAAAATCGATTGTTTCGATACAACACATCCACACGATGGATAGACTCACAACATGCGGTTCAAGGGACTTGATCTAAACCTTCTCGTTGCACTCGACGCTCTGATGACGGAGCGCAACCTCACAGCGGCGGCGCGCAAAATTAACCTCAGCCAGCCCGCTATGAGCGCTGCGATCGCGCGGTTGCGCACCTATTTCCGCGATGAACTGTTTACGATGAGAGGTCGCGAGCTCGTCCCGACACCTTGCGCGGAGGCGCTCGCGGGTCCGGTTCGCGAGACCCTGCTGCACATCCAACTCTCGATCATTTCACCGGACGTGTTCGACCCGACTCAGTCGAGCCGACGCTTCAGGGTCATTCTCTCCGATTTCATGACAATCGTCTTTTTTCGGAGGATCGTCGATCGTATCGCACAGGAAGCTCCCGCAGTGCGCTTCGAATTGCTGCCATTTTCCGATGAGCCCGATGAACTGCTCCGCCGCGGCGAAGTCGATTTTCTCATTCTGCCGGAACCGTTCATGTCGAGCGTGCATCCGAAGGCGACGCTGTTCGATGAGACTCTCGTATGCGTGGGATGCCGCACAAACAAGCAGCTATCACCACAGCTTACATTCGAGAATTACATTTCGATGGGGCACGTGACGGCCAAGTTCGGACGGGCGCTGAGACCGAACCTCGAAGAATGGTTTTTGCTTGAGCACGGCCTCAAGAGACGCATTGAAGTCGTTGTGCAGGGCTTTAGCCTGATTCCGCCTATATTGTTGGACACGTGCCGTATAGGGACAATGCCCTTGCGACTCGCCAGACACTTCGAAAAGCAGATGCCTCTGCGGATTGTCGAGCCCCCGCTTCCCCTGCCCACTTTCACCGAGGCTGTGCAGTGGCCTGCGCTCCACAATACCGATCCGGCGAGCATTTGGATGCGTCGGATATTGTTGGAGGAAGCATCCAACATGGCATCTGCGCATCAGGAGCCCCCAACTCGCAGGCGCAGCTAAGTTCGCCACAAGCCGCTCTCGGCAAGTTGCAAATATATTACCAACCCCTTTAACGTGCTCGGGCGCTTTTGGCATATTACGTCTCGGACGGCGATGCTGTAACAGGGCCGTGCGAACCCGGCGATGGGACGACGCGATTCGCCATTGGCGAGTGCCGTGATCTCGTAAGATGTGGTTTGGCGCGCTTGTCCTGCAAGCGGCGGCATCCGGCACGATCGCGGGGACTTCTTCGGTTACAATAAGGCCTGGCGAGCCGAATTAAACTGCTTGAATCCCACACTGCGTCAGGTTGTAGATTGGCCGCCGTGACTAACGCTGCGCTACGCGGACGTCGACGGGGCGCATTGGCGAACTCCACGGCTCTGGCCGGATAGGCTCCGGGGCCGCCTGCCAACAATGTTATTGTCCAGTTCGCGCTGCGAGCGTCGCCGGAGCGGCGTGATCGATCATCGCGGCTGCCGACGGCTTCCGGCCGCTGGTGGTCCGCCGATCGCCTTGCTCGCCACTCTAGCGATGATTCCGCGAGCTTCTTTTCGCGATCGCACGGTAGGAACGGAGTCGATTCGGGCGAGCCAATGAGACTGCTTCAAGCGCAGCCGTTGTCGCTCATTGTATGCACCGCAAAACGCTTGCGCTGGATAAGAAGATATGCGTTTCAAAGGCCTGGATCTAAATCTCCTCGTCGCGCTTGATGCTCTCATGACTGAGCGCAATCTCACCGCCGCAGCACGCAAGATTAACCTTAGTCAGCCGGCCATGAGCGCAGCCGTTGGCCGATTGCGGTCCTATTTCCGTGATGAGCTGTTTGCGATGAGAGGTAGGGAACTTGTCCCGACCTCGCGCGCCGAGGGATTGGCGGCTCCTGTTCGCGAGGCCCTGATGCAGATCCAGCTCTCCATTATCGCGCAGGAGGCGTTCGACCCGGCTCAATCGAACCGGCGATTCAGGATCGGCCTTTCTGATTCCATGACAGTCGTGTTCTTCCGAAATGTCGTGGAGCGTGTCGCGCGAGAAGCGCCCGCCGTCAGCTTCGAACTGGTGGCACTGGCCGATGAGCACGACGAGCTTCTCCGGCGCGGCGACGTCGATTTTGTTATCCTGCCCGAATTATTCATGTCCAGCGCGCACCCGCGGGTGGCCCTGTTCGAGGAGAGGCTCGTCTGCGTTGGCTGCTGCACGAACGGCCAGCTACTACGGCCGCTTACATTCGATCGATATATGTCAATGGGCCACGTTGCGGTTAAGCTTGGAGGCGCGCGCAAGGCCGCCATCGAGGAAACCTTTTTACTCGGTCTCGGCCTCAATCGGCGCATCGACATTCTGGTGCAGAGCTTCAGCATGATCCCGCCCTTGCTGACAGGCACAAGCCGCATAGGGACTATGCCATTGAGGCTCGTTAAGCACTTCCAAAGAACGACGCCGCTTCGCATTGCCGACCTTCCGCAGCCTTTCCCCACCTTTACCGAGGCGGTCCAATGGCCTGTCCTTCACAACAGCGATCCGGAAAGCACCTGGATGCGAGAGATATTGTTGCAGGAGGCAGCACGCATGGCGTCCGCGCGCGAAGAGTGCTCGATCATCTGCGCTTCGAAACAAGCGGATACCGTCGGAGACTTCGCTAGATCTGTCTAGCCGTTGTCGCAAGGACGCTCGCAAGGTGCGCGAGCCTTGTATCCGGAAGGATACTTGATGCACGCAATTTGGGCTTGCCCTGCTCTAACTTATTGCTGCCAGATCAAACATCCCGCAATTTTGGCTCCTGGACGGGCCATCATGGCGCCGTTCGGTCGCACATTGGCATTCGGGCCCGATGTGCGAACGCTGGTTCAAGCGAGTGTTGCCTCGTTCTAGAGGACAGAGACGAAGGCCGACACGCTCGTGACCTCGCTGAAGCTGACCTCTGCACGTTGCCGTCCAGCCTCTGGGCGCAGCAGCCTCGATAGTCATACCAGGACCAGCTCACGGCTGCTCGCCGTCAACTCTCAGAATGAGTAGGCTCCCAGCGAGCGGAGCCGATCCAGCTTCGCTGGAGCCGCACCATGACGGACAGCCAGCGCGGCGCCGATCGATTGTACAGATGGCGAGAACCGCCCGTGCGCTTTCGACGCTGAGTGTCGCGCACCTGTGTTGCCCTATCGCATCACCTTCAAGCGCATCGGACCTTCATCGCTCTGCGCCGTTGGTCTGACTTCTTCTGGCCCTATCGCGGCCACACGTCTTGACGACGTGCGCTACCCCGGCGCAATGACAAACAAGGAGCTGAACGTTGGCGGAACACAGCGGTGTATTTGATCCGGAAGAACTATCCGCCTTGGGAAACCTTTTTGATGGCACAGTCACAGCGTTACCGCCATCGATGCGAACTCTGGAAATTCGAACGGCGATCGCCAGGCTCATTTTGGAGCGTACAGCGGTTAGCGAGGCTCAACTGGCGTGCTTAACGAACTTGTTGGACACCATTTCGCGTCAGGGTTGATCGCGCGCCATTCTGAGGATAGTCACCTCTCTTACGCTGGAATCAGAGACGATCCAGCTAGAGCTTTGAAATAGCTTGAATCATACGTGACGTCAGGTTGTAGGCTTTGAAATTGAACAACATGAACAAAGCTACACCACGAAGGCGTCGATGGCGCATTGGCGAACTGGCGGAGGCGACCGGAGTGACGGTACGCACGCTGCATCACTACGAGCACACGGGCCTTTTGGCCGCCTCAGATCGTACGGACGGCGGCCACCGGATGTACGACCGCGAAAGCGCTCAACGGGTTCATCAGATTCGGGCGCTACGTGAGCTTGGCTTCTCTCTTCTCGAGATCCGTAAAGCTATGGAGGGAACGACCTCACTCACAGACCTGCTGCGCAAACATCTGGAGCGGATTGAACTTCAAGTTACTCGTGCGACCCTGTTGCGAGATCGTCTGCGCAACATGACGACGGACGGTGACGTCCAGGTAAGTGTAGATGAGCTGCCTGCCACTTTGGATGCCATGTCGCGGGTCGAGACGCGCAGACCAACGTCCCGATGCACATGCAAGTTGGCAGCAGAACGCGAGGAGCGGTGGCGGCGGATCCGCGATGAGCTGCGTGAGTGTATGGACAGGGGTGAGCATCCTTGCGGCGAGCGGGCAAAGGCTGTCGCGATTGCGGCGCGCTTGCTGATCGGCGAGATAGCCGGAGCCGATTCACGCGTTTCGACGATTTTGAAGGTACTTGCACGGTTAAGCGCCCCCCGCAGCCTGGCTGGTTGGGATCCCTGCCTCATGCAATATCTCGATCTCGCCCTTGCCGGGTTGGAGGATCAGCCGTACTGACGTCCTCACGGCGGATGCGCACAGGATTGTCGGTCGGCCTTTCTTGAGCTGGGCGTGCGATGAAGTGTCGGTTGATCTGGCCGCGACGATGCGCGCCGGCAGCTTTATGGACTCACGGACAGCTCTTCCCGCCCAGGCCTCGTCGATCGGCCCTCGCCTGACAATTCATCGGACGCGAGCTTCAAAGGGGCTTGAACCGCACGTAACGTCAAATTGTAGGGTCTCCCATGGTCGCGGTGTGGCCAAGCTGGCGCGCTCGACTTGGCTTGGCAGAAGCAACCGCATCGATTTCTGCAGCCGCGTCTGACCGCAGAGGCTAGCAGTTCACTTCAGGTGAGCATTGGGAGCTCTACAATGTTAAGTGGGCGTCACGCTTCAGCCGCAAGTGGAGCGCACCTCATCCGCGCACTCGGCTGGACCGCGCGCGGCTGCGACGTCCATATTGCTGCGGTTCGCCCGATGAGCGGAAGCAGCGATGCGTCCGGCGCGCTGATGCGCGATGGTGCGGCTGCGGCGGTCGAGACGTTGAACGGTTCGGGCCTACTTGCCGATACCAAGGTGACATCGAGCATAGCCAACGGCGCCTGCGACCCGAGGCAGGCCGTCGCAGTTGCCAATAAACTCACAACAGACCAGGTCCGGCGGGTCGCCGGTCATTGTTGCTCCGCTTCGTCGGTTCCGGGCTCCGACGTCTTCGACAAAGCGGGCATCATTCAAAGGTTACCAGGCGCGGCAAATCCTCAGCTGACAGAACTTGGCTCTAAGACCGTCTTTCGGATCTGCGGCAACGACGGCCAACAGGGCGTCGTTGCAGCTATCGAGCACTCGGCACGAACACAACGCCTCACCAAATTCAACCAGTGACACAGATGATAAGACCACGCTCTCACGACCTTGGAGCAGCGATACTCGCGTGCGCCCTTGTACTCGCGGCTTTCGGAGCATTTGTAGCCCTCGCTGCAGCGCTCGCGGAGCTTCCCGATGCCGATCCGCTGGAGGAGGAACTACGTCTGATGATAGACAAATAGTACCTGCACCAACTCTCAGCGTTGCAACTCTTCCTTGCCAAGCCTGCTTTGATCAGCTCGATGGTTGGCCGCCGCTGTCGTCGGCTTTCTTCTTCAAATGAGCCCTCCATGCCGGATGGTATCGGCTTTGTTTGGCGATGTTACGAAGTGCTGGCCGTTAGCTTTCTCGCAATAGTAGCCATGAAATTCAATTTGCCGCACAATTCTGTCCTATCGAGCTCGCATGCAGACAACTGCACCGACACTCCGCAAATTCCAAGGAGCACCATGTCGTGTGGGACAGGGTGCACTGGATGCCCTGCTCGCTGTGCGGTGGTGCGCCAGTTGGTCGTTCTGCTATCCAGCCGGATTGCTTCCCACGCGATTTGCGTCGACCTCGACATCAAAGAAAACCGATTTCCGGTGCCCGGACGCCTCATGCAATGGTCACTTGCTGGCGCCATCGAACGGCAGTGCCGATATCGAGAGGACCGTCTCATCCTGGGGCACGCAGCCGCCAAGAGGAGCATGGCGAAGCGCCAATCGGGTCACTTCGCAAGATCCAGAGCGTTTTCAAGATGACTGTGATCAGCCATGCCATCTGCGTCCGCATCCTTTATCGTTCTGCTTTTGAGGACAACCGTCGGACTATCCGGCAAAAGCGGCAAGTCGTGGCGGCCGACTTCACTGAACTCGGACTTTCTGTAACGCCTTCGGACCAAAGCTTCGGGCCAGCGCATGTGGCAGATGACCTCTCATCGCGTATTTCTTCCCGCTGGAGTGCAGGTCCGGTCCCAAGAAGGGCGGACAGATGAAGCGACCAAGATTCACGGAACAGCAGATTGTCGCGATACTGAAGGAGCACGAGGCTGGGGCGAAAGCGGCTGATCTAGCTCGCAGGCATGGTACCTCTGAAGCGGCGATCGTCAATTGGAAGGCCAGGTTCGGCGGCATGGACGTTGCTGCGGCCAAGCGGTTGAAAGCCCTGGAGGAGGAGAACATGAAGCTAAAGATGCTTCTGGTCGAGCACATGCTCGGCGTGGCGGAGCTTCGCGAGCTCCTATCCAAGTAATGGTCGGGACCGCCACTGCAGGTCGTCATGAGCCACTCACATCGTGCGCGCTCAGAGCCACGCCCATCCCAAAGAGACGACGCTCAGCGCCTATGACGAAGGAGACGTATTTGAGCGCGACGGCGTGAAGCCACCCGGACCCTGTTCCACAATCGGAGATGATCGAGTGAAAAGCGACCTTCCTTCAAGACTAACTTGCGGCATTTTCGACCACTTGGACGACGACGGCCGCGATGTCGCACGACAATACGAAGATCGTCTCAAGTTGGCGGAGGCGTGCGATTCTCTCGGCTTTTACGCTTATCACCTGGCCGAGCACCACTGCTCACCACATGGCAGAGGGCCGTCGCCGAATCTGTTTCTTTCAAGCGTCGCGCAGCGTACCCAGAAGCTGCGCTTTGGTCCGCTGGTATTGTTGCTCAACCTTTATCATCCATTGCGCGCATTCGAAGAGATCTGCATGCTCGACCAGTTGAGCGGCGGCAGGCTTGAGCTCGGTATCGGACGGGGCTCGCAGCCGATCGAATGGGGCTATTTCGGCATCAGTGCGGACGCGGCGCCAGGCCGTTATGAGGAAGCCAGCGAAATCCTAAATATTGCGCTGAAGGGCCATACCCTATCCTATCGCGGACACCATTTTGAGATGAGCGAGGTACCTCTAACTTTGAGGCCTCATCAGCGCCCGCATCCGCCGACCTGGATCGCGAGCAATCGGGCCGAATCGGCGGAATGGGCCGCTGCAAGTGGTGCTAATCTGGCGTGTGCAGGCCCTTCCTCTGCTGTCCGAAACATTACGGATGCGTTCCGTTCCCATCGCGCGCACAATACAACCGCGGACGGGCGAGAGCCATTTCTTGGGTTGCTCCGCATGGTCGTGATCGCGCAGTCTGACCAAGACGCCCATGCCGCCGCCGAAGCTGCCTATCGACGATGGCTGGAGAGCTTCAAATTCCTTTACGAGCGAAATGCCATTCCGACACCACCTAACCTGCCGCTGACCTTCGATGCAGCCCTTGAGAGCGAATTGTGCGTCGTCGGAACGCCAGCTTCCGTCCGACAGCTCCTCCTTAATCAGATGGAGCAGGCAGGTGCGAACTACCTACTTTGCCAGCTTGCGTTCGGGAACCTGCCGTTGGAGACTTCCCTATACACCGCGACCACAATTCAATCCGAGATCATCCCTCGGTCTGGGTGACAGGATCTATCCGAGTTTTGCACCTCGGCAGGCCAGCGTCCTGCCGACGGCAAAGGGCATATTAGCCGGAGATATGGACTCCCTGCCTGCACTGCAGGAGGTCGACCGATAATAATGAGGACACTGGAGCGCGCCTCGAGCACCATCATGTCAGCCGCTTGACCGATGTCATCGGCGCTGAAGTGATTGGCTTGGGGAGCGCTGGCATGACAAACCGAAACCATTCGTGTGGGCTTGGTTTTGTTCGTCATCCAAAGCAGGTTGATCCTGCTCGCGCGCGCTATCCGGAAGCTGGATGCATTCCATCAAAACTTTCGATTTTACCGGTTTTCGTCAAATACCCCATAGTCAAGATCGCCGGTTTCCGGAAAGCACCTTTCACGAATGTCGTGTGACAATGGATCCTCTTTGCTTTCAGCATAGTCGCAGGCCACAAATCCCTTGTGCCTGCATCTCCAACGAGACTCCCCACTCTTTCAAATCGACGCACGTGCGGCCCCGCTGCAGTCAGATGGCCCATCGCAACGCCTGGCGCGCAATCTATCGCGTCGTCGCCGACCCAATTGCCACCACCCCAGAGGCGCCCCAGAAGATTGGTTCTCACGCACTCTCATTGGCCGGGGTTGATGCGTGGCGCTGCCCAGAACTCGGACTGGCAAACAGCGGTCTTAGCAAGCGTGGCCTGGACGTGTCGCCTTGAACAGCTTGGGCAGCGCCATCAAACTGGCGCTGTGGCGGCCTGCCGGCGACGCAGTGCTGGCTGCCAACCGACTATCCCGATTGCGAGACACATGTCCTCCGGTCAGGACGAGGCACTGATGTCGACCTGTGCGACCAGACCAGCTTCGCGGTCTCACTGCCCGGCCCCTACGTCGTGTGTTCGAAGATTGTCATTCCGCTCGCGTGCTCGGTCTTGCTCGGCGGCGGTCGCCCACAGCTGCTTCCAACAAACCGGACCGTCGCCATCCCGTCCTGTGCGCCTCCCTCGACTGACCCGCACGCGCACAGCTTGTGCGGCGGCAATTCGTTCCAGCCTCGCGTCCGCCACCTCGCGGATCGGAAAACGAGACACACATTCTTACTCGGCCTACCCTGCTGTTTAATTACTCTGGAGCAACACCGTGGAACTTGACCCTTCCAATTCACGCAAACAGGACCTCGAGGATCGCACCGACCTGCAACTGGACATCGTTGCCGCCCTGGTCGGCGAACAAGGCAACCAGCTCGACACCGTCCGACTACTTAACGTGCTCACAAACGAAATGATCACGGCAGAACTGGAGCTTAGCCAGCTCGGCACTATGAGAACCGGTGGCCACACCGGCGATGGGCGAACGGCGCGAATGTCCCGGGAGCGCGGCGTTTATTATCCAGAAGACCTTCTGGTCTTGGGACGCGTTTTCGATCAAGCGGTGGCGGCCTTACCGGCAGCTCTGCGAACTCCTGCCAACCAGATGAAGATCGCCGCGCTCATTCTGTCGCGTGCAAGGGAGTGAGATGCCACCTGGCACTTTTCTACGGTTGACGGCGCGCTTGCAGAACGTTCACTGCTGAACTGAAAGTCGCATTGCGACCTTGCACTGAGTACCGCAGCGAGGTTCGCGATTGGATGGGCTTACCATTGCGCGAGCGTGCCGATTCCACTGGTTTGTCCATTTCGCTGCCGTCCCCAATCGCCGGCCGGATTCGGAAGGGCAGCGCCGTACTAAACGATCTTGCGCCGGAGATGGTACAGCTACTTTTGCCAACCTCGCGGGGCCGATAGCGGAGTCGCGCGAAGCAACGCATGAGCGTGAAACACGGGTACGGGTTGATCGTCGGTCTAATGCTTGACTTTCCCCGGACGGTTGCACCCTTGTTGCGGCCGCATTGCCCCTTACACGCCCACAACGAACTACACGCCAGACGACAACGAACCCTCCGATCGGCCAGCCGTCCGTGCAGCGCCAGTTGAACATCCAGCCGGCGCTGACCATCCGGCCAGGTTTCCCGGTGCGGTTTATCGTGACGCGCGATTTCGTGCTGGCGCGCCCCACGGAAAGGGAGGACGCCATGACCAAGCTCAGGCTTGAGGCCCCTTGAAGAGGACAAGCCGGTTAAGCTCACGATCGAACTGCTGGCTGCGTTCTTCGGGGATATCAAGAGCTACGTCGAGATTCTGACGCGTAGTCGCTCACCCTGCTCCTGGGGCAGTCGAGAGATCCGGATGGCGCTTCCGAAGCGGGTCGAGGAACGGACGCAGCGATGGATTGCCGTTGGCCTGCTGCCAATAAGCGCGAATCAACCGTGTCGGCCCCTCGGCATCATGCACCTCGCGGAAGATGACACCAGGAAAGGCAGCTCCAGTCGCACTTTCCGGTACCAGCAGGATACCCCAGCCCGCGCCGACCAAGGTGAGAAGCCGGTCGAGCCCGACGTCGTGGCGAAGCAGCCGGCAAGCGTCGGAATATCCCATTTTGTTGATGACGAGCTTGAGCTCCGGTCCGGGGCCGCGCTGTGACGACAACAGCGATTCGCGCCTCAGTTCGCCCCAGTGGACCACATCACGACCTGTCAGCGGATGGTTCGGGGGGAGGCTTTGTCGTCGACCGGGTCTTTGTCATTGGCAACCAGGCCCAATAGCCGCTTGGCCTCCTTGCGTGCAAGGTCTGGTGTCCAAGGGGCACCGTGAGGACCGATGGTGACGAAGCGCTGCCGACCGAACACTCGGTACTTGAGAACGTATGTCGCTTTTGTCGCGTTGACGTTTACGGCGGGAAACAGCACGCCTTGATCATCCGTATGGGGCAATACCGGATGCGGTTGATGACGAAGGCCAAAGGCATGTCCAAAGTCTGGACGTATACGCGTCGCACGATGCTGTTGGGCAGTAGCGTCTTGGGTAGCGCGTTGTTCGGGGGCGTTACGGTGCCTACACCCAATCGGCCGCAGCGCAAGGTTGCCATGGTGTTGAAGGCGGCTGACTCTCCCTTCGTCGTTGGGTGCACACAAGACGGCATTACCTCGTTGCGTTATCGTAACGATACGTATGACACGGATTATGTCCTGCCTGGAGCCGTGCTGGGGACGGCTCACGCTAGAGTTCGGCGTGCCGGATCCGAGTGGCATACGCTTCGAACCGGCGTTGATGCAACGAAGCCGATGCATAGCGCGGCCCTTGAACTAGCAGCCCGCGATGCCGGCATCCTTCTGACGACCCGCCTTGCAGTCGACGAGGCTGGATTGACGTGGGAGATCATGCTGCGGAACGACGGCATGGCGAGCGTGGAGGTTGGCGACCTCTATTTGCCCATGCCGATGAACACCGAATTTCCGGCAGGGCAACCGGTGTCGTTGGCTGTTTTGAAGCACAGCTTCGTCTCGGGGCATGGATCGCACATCTTCTGGATTCGCGGCAACAGCACCGGTCCCTTCCTCATGCTTTTACCGGAAGCGGACACGTCACTGGAATATTGGGATGTCCACAAGGATTCGGCCGAAGCCAGTGGGACGTGGTGCGCCTACATCTTGGGCGGGGCGGCCGCCGGCGAGGCAGTGGCGGGCGGGACTCGCTGGCGACAGCCGACCCATTCCCTGTCCCTGTCGCCGGCCGAGGAACGGCGTTACCGTCTCCGCTTCCAGTGGGTTGCCGATTATGAGGCGGCGCGCAGGGCTATCGCGGACGCCGGTCTGGTGGACGTAGAAGTAATCCCGGGCATGACGGTTCCCAACGACCTGCATGTCGACATCGCGCTCGCGTCCTCCATTCCGGTGGAGCGGATCGAAGCGGAATTTACCGGTGACACGGTGGTGCAACGGTTGCCGGATCGGGCTGGCAGGCGACTGTGGCGGGTCTGGTTTTCGCGATTGGGCGAGAACCGGCTGACCTTGCACCAGCCGGGTGCGCGCCGGACCTTTCTTGAATTCTTCGCTACCGAACCCGTCGAGACGATGATGAAGAAGCGCGCAACCTTCATCGTGAAGCGGCAGCATCGTGACTCGTCCAAATGGTACGACGGTTTGTTCGGCGAGTGGAACATGGAGACGCAGGTTCTGCTTGGCCCGGACAATTACGACCGGATCAAGGGCTGGCGCATCTACGAGGTGACGTGCGACGATCCCGGGCTGAGCAAGCCCGCTTACCTCGCGACCAAGAATGCCGAGCATCCTGATGCGGCGGAAGTGGCGGCGCTGGACCGGTATATCGATACGTTCGTCTGGGGCGGGCTGCAACGTACCACACAGGAGGCATACGCCTACGGCCTCTACGGCATACCCGATTGGAAGCAGAACCGGGAAAGCAGCGATCCCGGCCCAAAGGGCCGCCTGCATATCTGGCGGCCTTATGACTATCCGCACATCTTCGCGATGTATTTGGCCATGTACCGCATCGCGCGTGACCATCCCGCGATACCCACCCGCCAGAGCGCGCGAGATTATTTGGTACGCGCCTACGGTACGGCGCTGGCCATGTTCACGGTGCCGATGCGCGCGGTGATGTGGTCTGCCTATCGCACCGGCTTCTACAACGAATGTGTGATCCCCGAACTGGTTTCGGCGCTCACGACGGCGGGCTTGATGCGCGAGGCGGCGACGCTGGAGGCGCACTGGGCGTGTAAGGTGCGCGCCTTCGTCGATCCGAAGGCGGACCTGTTCGGGTCGGAATATCCGTTCGATTCCACAGGCTTCGAATCAACGCAGGCACTGGCTCGCTCGGCCCTTGACGACCCTGTCGCCATGGGGGTTTCGAAGGCGGCAGCCCGTGCCTTCGCGGAGCGTCAGATCGCTGCAAACCTGTTCTGCCGTGGCTGGCTGGAACCTGCTTATTACTACCTGGGCAGCGATTATCGCGGGACTGCGGGCGACGCCTATACGCTGACCTACATGGCGCAGATGGGCGGCTGGGCGCTGCTTGATCATGCGCTGAACGATGCAGACGACCCGCATCCGCTCCTTCGTCTCGGCTATGCGTCACAACTCAGCGCGTGGGCCTTGCTGAACAGCGGCCCTGCGTCGACCGGTCATGGCTATTGGTATCCGGGCGAGGAGAATGACGGCGCGGCCGGTGGCGGCTTCGAGCCGGCGCCGAGCGGGACCACATGGCTCGGTCAGCCGCATCACCGTGGAACGTGGTATTACTCGTGCGAGATCGACCTGGGATTTTGTGGGGCGGTCCGCGCTGCTGCGACGATCGTTGCCGACGATCCCATCTTTGGGCAGGTTTGTCACGGTGGCATCATGGAGACGTTCGCTCACACCCTGCGTATCTGGCCACGTGATGGCGTGCGGCGACGGCTCAACGTGCGGCTCCAGTCTCTCCGATTGGACCTGGTGCTGCTTGACGCCCGATTCCGGGCGGATAAACCGATCATTCTGAATTTGGGCGAGGGGTCAATCAGCCTTACGCCTGAGCCCTTTGCCCCATCTGCATCGGGAGTGACGTTCGAATTGCGGTACGATGACGGGAGGAAGCGCAAGGAAGTCGTCGACATCACGGACAGCCAGATCGTCGTCCGCTTGCCTGCGGCGCGCTTACCGCGGGTTCAGGTTCGCTAGTGTTGCCGATTATCGGGTACGATCGGCACTTTTGCCTGCTGTTCCACGCGGCTTCCGAGGCGATGACGATCGTCGCCGCAAATCCCGAGCATCTCGGCGCACGTATCCGCATCACCGCGGTGCAGCATACCTCGGGTTCGGCGATGACCCACCATCCGCACATCCACATGATCGTGCCGTGTGGGCATCGGCGGCAAATTCAATAGTCGTTGAAATATGGAAAAAGTGAATGGCGTGGCCGCGCCCTCGCGGGAGAATCGCCTCTAGACTAGTGCTTACGCAGATTTCGCGCATGAGCTAACCCCAACGCGCAACCCTCGCACCATTGCATTACAATAGTCTTTCTTCCTCACTTTTCGCACCAGCCAGCTTGACACGCGCCTTCGGAGGGCAAGGCTCAAGAAGACATGAATTGTTGCGTCGGACGTGGCTTTTCGGCGTCGCTATAGAGCTGGCAGAGCCGGCCGAGGCTCGTTGGGTAGAACGCCCGAATCGGATCACCCGCGCTTTACTGGACCACATGATACCCAGGACGCCGCGGCCGTACGCCATATTCACCATGTGTTGCTTTAAGCTCGTTCTAAATTGGTCGATTAGAACATCCAGGGTCCGAGGCAAGAAGAGTCAGCGTCGAGGCTGCGGAGCAATCCAAAGACCGTTGTCGCGATTGCCCTGCATCTCGTCATCCTCTCCTTTAGCGCGCTTTACTCGAGGCAAAAGCCCCACCAAGGGCACGGGGCCCTATACCCACAGGACGAATAACAGACCGAGGGGCATGCCGCAGACACATGTTACAAAACAAACAAGCAGCGTCCGGAATACGCCACACGATTGGAGGACGACATCATAGAAGACGGACAGTACTGCGGTTAGAATGCTCCTTGGCTTGACGCTGCGAAAGCGTGGCGAATGGCCACTTCGTCATGCACGGCTGTAGCAACGATTGGTACGGATCGATCTTCCGATTGCTTGGAAGAAGGGCGACCAGTGTTGGCCGACACCAAGCAACACGAGCAAATGGAGTAGAGACGCACGCGACAACGCATGTTCGGATCCAAGCGATTCAGAATTATTCGAGTCGTGCTTCCCACCACGACATTCGGTCATCCGAACTTCAACAAGCATCTATATAAACTTCATTGTAGCGCCGAGAGCAGCAGCTCGATACGCGAGCCGGCCGCGAATCTCTTTCTTTCTGGGACAAATCGCAGGCTCTCGGTTTCGCCTTGGACAAGTTATTTCCTTGTCAGGACGTCGAGTGGAGTTTTGAGATGGATCAGGTCTTATCCGAACAAGCGCAAGTACCAGAGGCTGTCGTGAGCGTCGCATTTGACAAAGCGTGGCGCTTTGTCGAGAAGGACCCGATCCTGGCGCACAATCTCAAGACAGTCCTTCATAGCCGATTGCGCGCTTTCCTGGAGTGTTCGATAAGAAACGGCGAACGGAATACCTTGCGTCTGGCAAACGAGGCGATACGTAATTTGCGCGCCGAACTGGCACCGTCGACCAAACAGTAATGTCGTTCGCACCTCCACTGGCAGGAACACTTCGCTTTCGTTATGGCTCTTCGTGATCTTCGGAAGCTAACCCCGCGTAAATCGTGGTCGAGCTAGCCGTCCTGCGCTAGCAGTCTGCTCCGCTGAAGGCGAACCACGACTACTGTTGCCTCGTGGCGCTGGGCGACCAGTCAGCTTAAAGCCCAAGCACCGCGATGACGAGCGAGACATGCGCTATCCTTGCGCACACAATGCATACGATAAATTCTGCCCCTGCCGTTGGCTCAGCGCAAGCTTGCGTACATTCAGGGCCGCGCTTCGCCAAGCGCGGCGAACGCTGCGCTGCAAAACATCCCTAAACACGAGCCCGGCTAAGTCGAACTCTTTGTCGCTCCCGCGAGCGCTCCAGCAACATCGCGCAAGACCTGCGATCGGACCGACTGAGCCGTAAAGTTCGAGGCCTTGGCGGATTTTATCGATGATCTCCGCGCGCGTCACGATCGCAAACGGCAGCATGGTCGTCCTGTTGGACGGATGAGCTTGATCGTCCCTCGAATCGAGTTTTTTCAACCGCCCATCATGACGAAACTCAGCTGGACAGCGAGCGTGCACCGGCTGGTGTTGCACAGCTTGGCTTTGAAGCTGGTCAGTGACGAAACACGCCGCACAACGCCTTGCGCTTCATCGACCATCGTGAGCGGATTACCTTCTAAGAACGAACACACGAATCGATCCAAGACTGTCAGTTCATTCAGCGGGGTTTGATCCGGGTTTACCGTTCGCTCACCATGATCCACTCTCGGTTCGGAAAACCTCGGTCGAGGCTGCGCATGGTGATGGTTGCGCGCTTCACAAGCTGACGCAGCGTGCGTTTCAGCCGATTTCTTCCGGAACAATGTTGTGCCGCAGTTACAGCAATTCGCGATGATGTTGCTAAGACGCACGGCGCCGGGGGGCATCGAAAGGAACGACACTCAATGAAGACTTTACTGATTCTGACTGCAAGCATCGGCGCACTCAGTGCGGCCGCTCCCGCATTTGGTGCGGACTTCGCCGTGCAGCCCGTCAACGTCAAGGCGCCTCCGTTGCCGGTCGCAGCCCCAATCAACGACTGGACCGGCTACTATATCGGTATCAATGGCGGCTGGGGATCGAGCCACAATTGCTGGGACTTCAATGGAGTCACTCCCGAGGGCTGCCATAATTCGACTGGCGGCACCATCGGTGGCCAGCTTGGCTATCGTTGGCAGATCTTCAGGACGGTCTACGGCATCGAAGGTCAGGGCAACTGGGCCGACTTCAGCGGCTCCAATGTCAGCACCGCCTTCCCAGGAAGCACGGTTGGCACCAAGACAGATTCGTTCGGCTTGCTGACCGGCCACCTTGGCTACGCGTTAGATGCCGTGCTGCTTTACGCGAAGGGCGGTGCTGCGGTGATCAGCAACACCTATCACATCAACTCAGTGCCGACTGGGGCCGAGATTGCCAGAAACAACGATGTGCGTTGGGGCGGCGCGCTCGGCGCCGGCATCGAAGTCAGCCTCACGCCGAGCTGGTCAGCTGGCGTCGAGTATGACCACTTGTTCATCCAGGGCAGCAACGTAACCTTCCCAACGGCCGTTGGCGCCGACCGCGTCCACCAGGACGTCGATCTCATCACGGCAAGGCTCAATTACAAGTTCAGCCCGGTGTTTGCCAAATAATGATCACCACGCGCTTGCGACGGTGAATCGAGAGCCCCGACCACCGGCCGGGGTTCTTTCTTCAAGCGCTCCGCTTCCCAACGGCATCCCTGCAGCACTTTCCGAAGCACCAGGCTCGAGCTCGTCAGCGAGATCCCTGGCTGGATGGCACGACGTCGCCGGGCCCCAACGTTCGCGGTCCGCTCAGTTCATCCGACATGTCATCTGAAGGTTACGGAG
Source organism: Bradyrhizobium sp. Pha-3 (assembly GCF_042258615.1). Lineage (GTDB taxonomy): Bacteria > Pseudomonadota > Alphaproteobacteria > Rhizobiales > Xanthobacteraceae > Bradyrhizobium. Next base: position 7,350,511 of record NZ_CP170152.1, read on the forward strand.
CTCCACAACCTGACGCGGCGCGAGGTTTCAAATCGCCCGTCTCGACGGAGCGGTGTGTCTGCTGTTTCGGTAAATAGTGCGATGCCGAGACTTGCCAGAAGCTGGGAGTTATAATTTACCCAATTGGCGCTTGCTCCATTCGAGGGAGGAACTCAAAGAACGTTAAGGCGAATCGCCATAACGATCGCCTGGATTCGGCTGGTCGCCCCCAGCTTCCGCATCGCATTCTTGATATGAAAATTGACGGTATTCTCGCTGATTTGCAGGATCTTCCCGATTTCCCATGACGATTTGCCCTCTGCCACCCAGCGCATGCAAGTGATCTCCCGCTGCGATAGCGCCACTTTCCTTTCACAACCGTTATTGCCGGGGCGTGCGATCTCGCCATAGGCGGTGTGAAAGAGCCACGCCAGTGCGTTGAGATGACCGATGCGGTCCTGAGGATCAGCATCGTCGGACGGAGATGCAAACGACACCACAGATACGCGGCCCAACGGTCCAAACAACGGCACGCTCATGCCATGCTTCAGGCCTGCCTCTCTGGCCTCATCCAGTACGCGTCTCTCGTCGGGTTGAAGTTGATAGTGATTGGCGAGTTGATCCCACAAAAACGGCCCCGACAGCATGGGCGTCCGCCGCACCACCGGATCGATGGTATGGTACTTGCGTTTGAAGTATCGGTCGCACCAGTCTGGCGGCCACTTCACAGCCACAGTCGGGGGTGGATACTCCGCCAGCCGAAGTGGCTCGACGAAGTTGAGGGCGCCGTAAGCAACTTCACTGAACCCCTCCTCGGTGGCACAGCTTACAAGAAGCTCGAACAGTGCTCTGAGCGAATGCGTCTGGTTTGCGCATTCAGTAAAGCTGAAAAGATCCATGATGGGCGCCTCAGGACGCCGATCAAGGTCGGTGTCACGGCGTTCGATTGCGCCTGTTTCAGGCGGAGCCAAATTCCATTCCATGACCTGAACTCTTGGGTTTGTTCTTCGTGAAGTCTGGAGCGCTCGTATGCTGCGTCAGGCGCCATCTCCGAATTCGTTGCCTTGCCGCCGGCCACGGCAGCGTGATCGTCGCCGTCAAGCGGCCGAGGTGCCGCCGCTATCCTTCGACCCAGGTCGAACGGCGCGCCGCGACCACAGTGCCGATGCCCGTTCAATTTGATCTGTCCGGCTCGCGGATGACGCACTGGCGAAATCGCTAATCGCCGCAATGTTGTCCGTGGTGATGGTCTGCGCCTTCGATGCCGTTCCGGCGCCCAATTGCCCCGGTAATGCTGGCAGTGACAGAAGCTCTGATCGGTGGTCTGACCGACGCGCACGCGCGATCGATCGGAGGCGATCCGACCGTCGTAAAGACCTCACTGGCGATACGAGCCAAACAGCACCGGCGGTCACGACGTCGGCACCGGTCAGATTAGGTTGTGCGAGACCGGGGTCCGGCCTGAACGATACTTCGTTCGGTCTCAAGGGCGAGCACGAGGGGGCCCTAGGCACTGCACTTCGCGATCTCGGCGAGCCTGAACACGGCGGCTCGCTTGGAGATGCCATGCTCCACCTGCTCGGTATTGGCATCGATGCTCTGCTTCCTGGCGAAGATGACAGGGGCGTCACTTTTCTTCCCAATCTTGCGGATTGCTATCGCTAGCCTTTGACTGGTCCCTGGCCGTTTGACGGCGTCGAGGGCGCGATTGATGAGCAACACGGAACAGTCGACGCAAAAGGTAACCGCCCGGCATGAGTGCCCGGCCTCTGAGGCGCTCCGTCTGGCAAGTCCGACGCGAATGGATCGACGAGGCAAATAATGGTCGCGTCAGAGGCGCAACGGGAGATACGCGGAGTCGCGAGACCTGCTTGATGCAGAGGACACTTAGCATGCGCAACTCCAGAGGGGAGAGGACCTGTGGATCGGATCAGCAAGTGTCGTACCAATTGTTGAGCTCGCTAAAATCGACCGTCCAGACAAGCGCTTGACAGGATAGCGATCGGTTCCCACGGACTAAGCGCATTGAAGCAATCGTGACACCGGGGAGGAAACGCGACAGCGCCATTTGCGCCAGCTGCTGGGAGCGGCCAGGATCGCCAATCCGTTTCTTCGTAGCGACGACCTTCCGACACGCGCGCATGGCTGCCGGCACGTGAGGAAGTGGACGGCCTCGCGCTCACGATCAGCAAGACCTGAAACTTGGTTGTGAATTGGTGAGCTGCTTGGATCTGGGAACGGGACGGGACCGAACTAAGGCGCCCCGACGCACTTTGCCGGGGTGGAAGTGCGCCGGGCCCGCCCCAACATCATCAGTACATCCGTGATGATGCTTGCGGCAATGAGACAAGCAGCGTGGCGGAATTGAGGCTCATCCATTCCTTTGACTCGGAGCGCAAAATGTTTTCATGCGCAACTCCAAGGGACTTGAATCGCACGTAGCGTCAAGTTGTAGGATTCCGCACTCGGCGTTCTCATATAACAAGGGGCTGCTTGTCCGTGACATCACCAGGCTTGGAATTGGGATTTCGATGCATGCTACGCTGGGATTCTTTGCCGGTGACGCGAGATCCACCGAGACCAAGTGCCGTTCCGTTTCAAAGGCGCCGGGTCTGATCCGCGCTTGTTTCCTGATGATCGAGCTGCCTTGAATGACTCTTGGATGAACTCCGCAACATCCGAATGCAAACCTGCATCGCGAACAGCGCAGCGGCCTCTACGCGATCAATGCTTGTTGACACTTTCAGTGTACGGAGAGGCTATTGTTGGACTTGCTCGCGCTTTTGATCTGTACCGGCAGCACCGACGTAGAGAATGCAGCAAAGAAGGGAGTACGACGTAAGACCATCGCATATGCAATTCCTCACCAGTGAATCGGTACTTTGAAAGCGGGTTCCGTGGCCGACAGGTCGTTGATCGCGCGAAACGCGCCCAGGAGCCGACATAGTTGTGCTGCGCTTCTTGCGAGTTCTTCTTTTGTCAGAGATCATCGCTCAAGGGCGATTGGTTCGTCGCGATGCTGTAGACGTCGCGCCAGCGTCGCTTGTTCGTAGATTGTTATGGCATTGCACCTTTCGTGAGCCACTGAAGAAGATAGATCAAGGTTGGGCGGACGGCGGCGGCGCACGCAAAGGAGGCTGCAACAGTGTTATTCTTGGACTGCACGCGGCTGGTGGCAATCATGTCAACGTCATCGATAGCCGCCGAACGCTCGCTAGCGTCTCCTAACATGAAATGAGTGGCCCCAAGTTCTTTGTTTCGAGTTGCCACCTTCGCGACCGCCGCTCGTAGCCAGAAAGTCGCCGCTCCTGCCGTCAACGGAATCAGGATGAAGTTTAAGCACGACACGACGAATGGTGGCTGCATCAAAGCTGCGTCCTTGAATTCAACGATCGGTTCAGCGTTCTCCGGGCCATCACGTTGAGCGCGAGCTGTCGTGCGTTATCTTTGTGGCCGCAGCGCCAGGAGATGGCTTTGCTTGTACGGATAAACCCCAGACCGTTGAACAATTTTTGCAATGCATGCGCCGCTCCAGATCGTTGAATCGGCATTGACTTCGGTCGACGGATGATGCTGAGCGGCATGGTCTGAGGCGTGTCGTACCCGAGGCATTTCACCGTAGCCCTCATTGAGCACGTCGCCGCGCGCAATGGATCGCTGCGCCGGTCTTGGAGGCGAGCATGCGATGGTTCCAGCTCACAGGTCGGTCGGCGCTCTTGCGTCCCTCGGCAGCATGTTCGGCGGCGGCGAGAGCTGCGCGCCGAATAGGGATTGGGCGCGATTTCGATCCCTTGCCGACCATCAAACCGCGGCGATGGGCGGGTGGCAATCGTCGGGGCCCGGCAGTCCCCGCGAGATACCTGTGGTCGGGGCGTGGATATCGGCTGGCACGTCTTGCGACCCGCTTCAGTGAGATGGCTTCAGGGAATTCGACGATAAAGAGCACCAATTTATATGAGCTCTACAGATATTACGTTTGTTTCACTTATTACAGATGGAGGCCGCTCGTGGCTGAAACTCTGACCCGTCTGAAGATTGAAGGTAGCGATCGCGACGAGGCGCGTAAGGGAGCCGACTTTCTGGGCCGCGCCGCTATGCACGAACGGGGCGGAAATAGCCAGCGGTTTAGCACCTCAAGGCAAGTCGATCCTTCAATCCGAGTACTGTCTCGCAGCCCAGGCACAACCAATCAAATTGTCGCAGACCTCGTCCTCGATGAGACGAAACTGAGCGCAGGCGAACGGCAGGCAACGAGAAACGCCAGCCAAACGGCGGATTATTCTAGCTGTGGGTCGTGGCCGCCTATCGCTGCTCCGGTGGCCTTTCTGCCGGACAGCATCGACTGCGCCGGACCATCCGCTACCGCTCCTTCGCGAGCCAGTGCAAGCGCTTGGAAACCGGTTAGTACGGCGAGCGGAACAAGATGCGATGCGCCAGTGTGGCAACCGAGCGCCACGGGCTTGCTGCGCCACTCGACTCGAGCGTCTTGTAAAAAGACGAAACATCCTAAAAGGCGGTCAGCTTCGCATCAACGTCGATCATGAGGCTTTGCGCTCTGGCTCGGCAGAGCTTTCCAGTAGCGGGGCATCAAGACTCGGAATATCGGGCATTGCTTTGCCGGCGATCGCCTGGAGGTCGCCGACCATGCCGACAGTCGATTCGATGACAGATAGGATCTGCGTCTCGCGCTTGGCCCATTGCCGGCCCATGAACTTGCGTTCCTTGTCCAGATCGTCGCGCATATCGTTGAACTTCTCGACGACAGCTTCAACCCGCTGGCGGAACTTGGTACCGGTCAGATACCGGTACACCTGCTCCATCTTGGTTTGCTGGCCTTGTTGCACAAGGCGCGAGCTATTCACGTCGATCACCCCCTGACGGAGCGCGATCGCAACCGGAATGGCGTAGCGGGGATGGGCAACCCATATTCCGTCGATCAGGTCGAAAAACTCGACGTGCCTCGGCAGCGCCTGTGAAATGATGAGCGCCACGTCTGCACCGCAGCGCCGCTGGTCGTCGCGCAGTTTCCCCAGCCAGCCATCGCTCCATGCTTTCGTGCGCTTGGATTCCCAAAGGATGATACCGGCAGGATGACCGATCGAACCGTTGACCTGCTGGACAACGTCCGCACCCAGCTCTCCTTTGCCGATCGGCTCAATAGTGTCCGTGGGAAAACGGCTCCGAAGCAGCTCTTCGAGCTCGAGCTCGAGCACTTCGCCCTGGGATTGCTGCGAGCCCTGCTCGGCCTTGCGCTTCAACTCTTCGATCGTCCGCGCCATCGAGTCGATCGTTTGATCCTTCTCAAGAACGCGCAAGCGGGCGGCTTCGTCGGCTTCTTGCCTGGCTTTGGCCTGGATGTCGGCGATCGAGGCCTGTACGCGCTTTTCGATGGTCAGATCGAGTTCACGCTTCGCTTCATCAAGGGCACGTTGCTTGCGGATCAGCTCGGCTTGAGCCTGCTGCGCCTCGGCAAGTTTGGCATTGTTGGCCTCCAGGCTTTGACGAAGCTCGGCCGCTTCGGCAGTTTTTGCCACGAGCTCCGCCGCCGCGGCCTCCCGAGCCTTCTTCGCTTCCATGGCGATGAGTTGACCGCGCTCCGCAGCCAGCCGCTCGGCCACCTGGTCCTCGATCTGCTCGCGTTGCTTGTCCAGTTGCTCTTGCTCCTGGCGCAAGGCCTCGGTCTTGCGGGCAACCTCGGCGTCCTTGTCCGCCAATCGTTGCTGAAAGTGCCGCCGGGTTTCCTCGATCAGCGGAGCCGCGAGAGATTCGGTGAGATGAATCTCGTGATTGCAGTTTGGGCAGTGGAGAATGGGCTGATGCGCGGCGCCGCCCGCGGGTATTTTCAGGTTCATGAGCCCCTCCTACCGTATTGATCCGAGGCTGGCGGACTGAACGTGATCTTGCCAGCATTCCAGCGTTTACCATGCGGCTTTAGCCTGATTTCCCCATCCTGGTCGAATGCCACGCGCATCCACATCAGCTTTTCCACGGAAAACCAGCTTGAAATGACTCAGAGGCAGCTTGGCTCGGTCTGGGGGGTGCCTATCCCTGTTTTCTTCACAAAAGACTGCCCGTTGGAGGATGCAGAAGCGATGTGCCTTCAGATGAGCGATTGGCATTGCGCGCAGGTTGGTCGCGGGGACGTTTTGGCCGCTTCAGCCGTGCTCATTTGACAAGTTCATTCTTGCAACAGTCATCCAAATGATTGCCAGCGAGTGGTTCTCACTCCCGCTCTCGGGCGCCCAAGCCGCCCTGGCAGTGCCATCGAGAACGGGACCAGATTTCAGGACCAAAGCGGGCGCTTTGACATAACGCAAAGACACAGCAGAGAGCATAGGTCAACTTCATGCTGTATGAGCATGGGAATGTTAAGCCTTGCAGACCTCACTCCTGAACAAGTATTGCGATGCTCGTCTGCCTTGGTACACCATCTACCCAACCGTGCCTGATTTCTCTGCGACCGTCGGCGCCGAGGCTTGCAAGACATGGTTGAGGCGGCTGCCGCCCGACGACCCCGTATCTCTCTATCTCCACGTTCCGTTCTGCCGGTCGATCTGCTGGTATTGCGGCTTCCCCACGAGCCTCACTCGCGACGAGCGGCCAGTTCGTGATTTTCTGGCGGTACTGCGGGAGGAGATTCGATTGGTCGCAGAGCAAACGCCGCGCGGCCTGCCCGTGAGCGACGTGCACTTTGGCGGCGGAACGCCGACCACCATCGCGCCAGCCGATTTCCTGGCCCTTATGGAACTCCTACGCCGCTGCTTCGCGTTTAGCAATTCGGCTACCGTCGCCATCGAGATCGACCCGCGCACGTTCACGGCGGAGATGGCCGAAACCTTAGGCGCAGCCGGCGCCAGCCGCGCGAGCATCGGCGTGCAAAGCTTTGACCCCCTGGTTCAAAGGGCGGTCAACCGGCTCCAGAGCGAGGCGCAGACGGCTTCTGCCGTCGACAATCTTCGCCGGCATGGAATAGGCCGCATCAACTTCGACCTCCTCTTCGGGCTGCCACATCAGACAGTGCAGTCCTGCGTGGACTCCGCGAGGACGGCCCTGGCCATGCGGCCCGACCGGCTTGCGGTTTTCGGCTACGCCCACGTTCCCTCCTATATGAAACGTCAGCGCCAGATCGACGAGGCGGCGCTGCCGGACAATGTTGCCCGCGCCGAGCAGGCTGCGGCCGTGGCCGATACGCTGGTCTCCGCCGGCTACCGCCAAATCGGGCTCGACCATTTCGCCTTGCCGGACGACGAGCTCGCGCTGGCGCAGACAGCCGGCCAGCTGCGCCGCAACTCCTTGGGATATTCGGCCGCTACCTGTAAAACCGTGATCGGCTTCGGTCCCTCAGCCATCGGCCGTCTCCGTGACGGATACGTCCAGAACGAGATCGCAACCGCTTCCTATAACCAACACATCGGAGCTGGCCGTCTGGCAATCTCAAAAGGCTACTGTCTCACCGCGGAAGATCGCCTCCGGGCCGCAATCATCGAGCGTCTGATGTGCGACTTACAGGCCGACGTGCCGGCAATCTGTGCCGCCCACGGATTTGATCCGATTGCTGTTCTCGATTCAGCTGACCGCTTGGGAATGCTCGCGGAAGACGGGATAGTGGACATCGAAGAGGGTTTCATCCGTGTCAGGCAGGAGCACCGTTTTGTCATTCGCGCTGTTGCTGCCGCTTTCGACACTCATTTCGACCGCGCACCCTACTAAAAATAGCCACGCATGTGACCCCCTCCAGAAGCATCAACGCTTCTCGTGAACGAGTGATCGGAAGAAGCGCCCGGGCAGTTGCCCCTACGCGCAGATGGTACGCCTCAAGGGAGCAGTGGACCTGCCCGTCTGGACCAATCTCACAAGCGGCGGCAAATCGCGCTGAAAACTCGCGCCGAATGTCGAAGCAGTTCGTCCGTGCGCGACAGGACGAGCGGACCGGAAATAGTTTCAACCGGTAGGATCTACGCCTGTCGCCGTCCGAGACGTCAGGGCTCGCCTGTCTTCGGGTTTGCGATCACTGGCGCGCCTCCGACGGAAACGGGTCCCTGTGGTTTCGACCGCCCAACGCGTTTCTTGACTGGGCTCGAAATAGCTTGGGCTGGCGACGAGGGAGGGACGGAAGGCGCAGAGGGGGCGGGTATTAAATTCTGCAGAGAATCGATCCGCGAACTCAGCACGGCGATCTGATCCAAATTCGCTTTGAGGTCCTGCCGCTGGGCGTCGAACCGGCGATTGAGTTCTGAGATCTCATCGGCAGCCTTCTGCTGTGCCCACTTTAATTCGGACAAGGATGCCCTGTCCTCCGGTGACAGACCCATCGTTGGAGGAACTTCCCGGGCTACCGGCGTCTCGACAAACTCTCCGAGGTTGGCCCAAAAATAGGCACCAGCGCCACACGAGCCGAGGAGAACGAATGGCAGCACCAAAACCCAGAGAATGCGTCTTGGCGGTCTGTGCAAGAGCGGCCGCAAGTCCTCAGCGGCTGCTTGATCAATCATCTCCATCGTCCCTCATCCAACATCCCTGTTCCGATCGGCTTTTTTCGTTGACGCGAGAGCTTGCGACGCTCACGCATTCCTGTGGCATCGAGCGTCGACAGTACCATTCTTCGCAGCCTCGCCCGATCATGTGACCCACTGGCTTGATGAAGCGGCTCCTGTGAGGCGCCCTTTTTGAGCAACACAAAGCGACACTTTGCGCGGGCTCCAGCACCATAGCGCCACCAGCGAGCGATAGTTCTCGTCTTCGTCGGCGATGGCGCAGCATTTTTCTATCATCAGACCCTTGCAGACCCTTACCTTGCCAACGCTCGAATGCGAACTGGCCACTGCTCCCCGGAGTGTTCTTTGCGATGGAGCCCGCCTTGCGGCTTTGCCGAGACCGGCGACTTCATCGAACCGTTGCACATGGTCAACTACCAATCCCGGCAGATTGATCGAGATGACGGGAACATGGCAAGCGTGACTAATGAAAGCCGCGCACGTCAAGGGAGACCGAATGCAGGACAGATTGGCCGGACCAACCGAGCCGATGGATCTACCAACTGCTGGTCCGCCCCACCAAAGCAGTTGGAAGGCCAATTTCTCTGTTCTCCCGGGCAACCATGATGGACGTTGTGGTGCGATCGCCGGGCGCACAAGCTCCAAGGCTCTCTGGCCTTCGAGCCTATCGAATTGTCTCGTCTTTCCGCGACAACGACACCGAGGAGGCCTCATGAAGCCACGCCTCGTGGCCGGCGACGCTTGCTTTCTGGTAGCTGCCATTTCGTCGAGCAGGACGCCTTCGATCAAGGTACGCGGCACCGAGAGACTCCTCCGACCCACAGTGAAGCAAGGTCGTCGTTCGCAATGTCGTGGTGGCGAGGAACGCCGAGGCTCCTCATGGTCGCCGCCAGCTTCTCGCCGAGCCAGCGCGCGCCGCTCGCATGATGCACAAAGCAAGATGCAACGAGATCAGGCTCGCGCCTGCCAGTGACGAGGTTTGGCAAGGCTAAGCGGATCTCGCTGGATCGAGGGATCTCCTGCTGCAGGGCGTTCCCGTCGCCCTCTGACGCAAAACGTTGGGTGTCCGCTCTGGGCCAATCAGCGCGGAGTGCAGTCCATTCATGGCTGGCAGACACGGACTGAAGTACACTATGCAGGACTGCTTTCTTGCGACGACATCGCCTCGGATCGACTCGGCTGCACCGGCACTTTCTTTCAACTTTCGACCAGCCGGGAAACGACGTGGGCTTGCCATCGCACTTCCGCTAGCGGCTAGTCTGGTCGGCACTTCCATGCTGGCACAAGCCGCTAACGAACCTGATTCCAAGAGCGGTACTGCGGATCGGGCCAACAAACGAAGAATTCAAACAGCTTTCGATCCGGCCACAAAGGTCCGGATCGGCATGATCAGTCAGGCAATCCGCTCTCGTGCCTGGGCGCCAGCAGTAGGTCCCGGCGTGTCTCTCGACAAGCGCGACAATGCGAATGGGGCCGCTCAGGCGAGAACGCAAAAGACGATCGAGCCCTTCGCAAGGTACGAAAATCTGCGTGAAAAAGGGTTGTGGCTCAACATACCTGGCCCTGCCGACACGATTGATCAGGACAGGCACGGCATCAGATCCGCACTGGCAGACGTCGGCGTCGGTTATATCGGCTGGTCACATAACATCTTTGCAAACAACCAGCTGCCGAATGCAGCCAGAAGCAGCATCGCCAACCAGCTCTATATGGGCCAGAATCCGACGTTTGCTACGGCGAACTTCATGATCGTCACCTACGATCTCAGCCGGTTTGGCATCCCCGATGGCCAGATTGTCGTGGGAGCCGAGCAGCAATACTGGACATGGAAGTCCCCGGGGCCAGATCGAGTGGGACTGAATACGCTCGCCTACTATCAAACTTTCTTCGACAGGAAACTCGAACTCAAACTAGGTTATCTCAGGAATCAAAATGAGTTCACCGGCACATTGTTCGGAGGGATCTCAGGATCAAACATGTTTGCCTTGTTCCAAGGAGGCATGAGTACCAACCCTGCGCCCACGCCGGCGGTCAACCTGAAGTACAATCTTGATGATCGCTTGTACAACAAAGTCTCTGTGCAGCGCTCGATCAGTCCAGATGGTCCCTATGCGCAGATGGCCGAAAATCCCTCCGGCTTGAACTGGAGTACAGCCAACGCGGGCATTCTTTTCGTTGATGAACTTGGCTACAAGAGCAAGGCCGCTGCCGGCGTGCCCGACACGTGGCTGCGGGCGGGCGTCGGCTTCAACACCAGTCACTACAAGAACCTCGCGGATCCGGATCAGCAAAGGGAGAGTGGGAATAATTTTCATTACATGGCAGCGGACAGGCAGCTCTCGCAGAGTGACGCTGAGGGGGCGCCATCTCGTGGCATCTACGGCGGATTCTCGGTCATGGGTGCTCCGCCTGACTTGAACAGGATCAGCCGGTATTACGAGCTTCGTCTTTATGCGAAGGGACCGTTTGATAGTCGGCCCAGTGATCTGATGGCACTCGTTGCCACCAACACGGCCTGGAGCAAGTTTGCAGTGGATGCGGCCTTGGCCAAAGGGCAGCTTGTACATCGCGATACCACAGCAATCACGGGAACATATACTGCTCATCTCGCTCCGGGGATATATGCAAGCGTCGGCTTGTCATACATTCATAACCCGACGAGCGTCACACACACGCCCCAAACGGAACATGCCCTCAATCTGCTGGTGTCGACGTTGATATTCTTCTGACTCACCGAGAATGCTCCGCAATTCGGCCCCGTACGCCCGCTTCTGATGAATTGCCTGCCGATCACGACGAAGACTGGCGAGACCGGCCGCGCAGCGATATCCGCAGCGCATGCTGGTACCACCGCGACGGATGTCACAATGCCCGCAGTCACAAGGGACAGGTTCTTTATTCGAGTTTCAGTCGTTTGGACGACCACCGCTGCGCGGCGGCGTAGCAGGCTGAACGCCGGTTCATTGCAATTGTGCGTGCGGCATTCAGCGCGCAGGAATCATCTTGAATTGTCCCGAGCGTCAGGATGTAGACTCGGACGGTCGTTCATCAAAATTGAGGACATGCGAGGCTTTGATGCGGCGATGGGCGTGCGCAACAAGGCCAGAAGTGGAGTGAAGCGTGGTCAAAGCAAGCGCGTCGACAAGATCACCGGCTGGAAAGCCGACCATCCTCGCTCCTGATGATGATCCCTATCTGTGGTTGGAACAGATCGAGGGCGTGCGGGCGCTGAAATTTGTCGAGCGGCAGAATGGCAAGACGCTGCAGGTGTTTGGCGGCGCGGCATTCGAGCGGGATCGGGACGCGCTGGCCTCGATTTACGATCGAGAGGACAACATCCCCTTCGTCAGCCGGCGCGGCGGCCATCTCTACAATCTCTGGAAGGACGCCAATAATCCACGCGGCCTCTTGCGACGAACCACCCTGGAAGAATTTCGCACCCCGAACCCGTCATGGGAAGTTCTGCTCGACGTCGATCAGCTCGCGGTCAGCGAAGGCGAAGACTGGCTTCTGAACGCGACGGTCTCGCTGGCCGGGAATCATAGCAGGACGATTTTGAGCCTATCGCGCGGCGGCGCTGATGCCGCCACCTTGCGTGAGTTCGATTACGATGCGAAGACCTTTGTGCGCGATGGCTTCATCTTGCCGGAAGCGAAGAGCGACGTTGAATGGCTCGATTCGGATACGCTGTTGCTGACGAGCTCTCATGGGCGGGGCATGGCGACCACTTGCGGCTATGCGCGCACGATACGGCTGTGGCGGCGCGGCACACGGACCGATCGAGCTCCGGTGATCTTTGAGGTTCCAGCCGATCATGTCATAGCCCTATGCGGTGTCGACCACACCGTCATGCCCGCACGGATGTGGTTCGTCGATCACCTGGACACCTTCAACTCCTTGTGGTGGGTTGGTGATGAAAAGGGCGCCAAGATGAAGCTCGATCTTCCAAGCGACATTCGCCTGCAAGCCCATGGCGACTGGCTTGCGATCGGGCCGCGCAAATCCTGGTCTGTGGCGGGGCAGACCTATGCCGCGGATCAAGTGATCGTTATTTCGTTGGCAGATTTCCTAGCAGGCAACCGCAAGTTCGAGGTTTTGTTCGAACCGGGCTTGCGCCGCTCCCTGCAGGAGTTCTTCTGGACCGCCGGCAAGCTTGTGCTTTGCATTCTCGACGAGCTACGGCCCTCCTTCGAGATCTGCACGCCCTCTGATCATGGGTGGCGCCACGCGCAACTGCACGGGCTTCCCGATATCGGGGTAGTCGACGTCGGGCCCATCGACAGCGAACCGTCCGAAAGCAATGGCGACCTGCTCGTCATCAGCCAGGATCCGCTCACGCCAGCTTCACTGATGCTGATCGAGAATGGCATCGGCAGTCCGGCCGTGCTCAAGCGGGCGCCAATGACCTTTACCCCGGATGGGCTTGTGGTCACTCAACACGAGGCAATTTCGATCGATGGCGAGCGCATTCCCTATGTCCAAACCGGTCCGGCCGGCGAGAGCGGCGATGCGCCGGTCCATATGAGCGGCTATGGCGGCTTTGGGATTTCGATGAAGCCACACTACGATCCAGCGCTTGGCAAGCTTTGGCTGGAGCGAGGTGGCACCACCGTTCAGGCGAATTTACGGGGCGGCGGTGAGTTCGGCACGCGCTGGCACGATGCCGGCCGGCTCGCCGGCAAGAAACTGTCGCATGACGACTTCGCGGCGGTTGCCGCCGATCTCGTGCGTCGCGGCGTGACGAAGCCGAAGCGGATCGCGGCCCAAGGCGGATCGAACGGCGGCATCCTCATCACCAATATGCTGACGCGATATCCGGAACGCTTCGGCGCGCTGTTTTGTACAATACCGCTGATCGACATGCGCCGCTATAGTAGCTTCTGGCAGGAGCTAGCTGGATCGAGGAATATGGCGATCCCGACAAGCGCGCGGATTGGGAATGGCTCAAGACTTATTCCGCGTATCATGCAGCCAAAAGCGGACAAAAATATCCGCCGATCCTGATCGCTACTACGCGGCGGGATGATCGTGTTCATCCCGGACACGCGCGCAAGATGGCCGCGAAGCTCCAGGCGATGGGTTATGAAGCCTATTTCTACGAGCTGGCTGCGGGCGGACATGGCTATGGCCGAGACAGCAAGGAACACGCCGGCTTCGAGGTCCTGGGCTTTCGATTCTTGAAGAGCAAGATCGGCTGGTCAGATGGCGGGGCTTAGGGGGCGCGTCCCGTGCGATCCCACAAATTCGAGGTGATTGTTGGATGACAGCGATGTCAGGGCGCAGAGGAGCCATCAAGGTAGCGGCTCGCTCGACCAGAAGCAGCTAGACGCCCTTCGAATCCCGGCTTTCCGGCCAGCGGCCCAATGGCGTCAAACCCTCATCTTGAACGTTTTTCCAATCCCTTTCTTGATGGTTCGCTGGACAACCAATCTGTGGCACGACCGAAGAATGCTCTCAGGGACCATTTCGCGGCTTCGCTGTCCGACAGTTGATGAGAGTGAGGCTCGCGACCCTCCGAATTGGCGCCGATGCCCGAGGATTTGTATTCGGCATAGTAGGCCGTTGTCAGCGTATTGGTCTTGCCGGGAGTCCATTCGCGCCACCCTTCGGCGATGACCGGCGCATCCATCTTCGTTGCCAGAAAGATCACTGCGGCATAGGGGCGCCAAGCGCGCCCAAGCGCAACATAACGCGCGGCAGGGTCGGCGGTCAGCCTGCAATGATCGAACACATAGGCGCTGTCCTCGTCCGGCGTGGCTTTGCTCTGTGCGGTATAGACGACCGCCTGGTTCGCGATGCCGTGCAACTCACAGTGCCGGAAATAGGCCTTGGCATTGCCAAATATGAAATCGACATGCCCCTCGATGTAGCAATCCGAGAAGTACTGTCGCGACATACGGCCGTTCGACCCCTTACCGGCGAACAGCGTGTCCTGGGCGCCGAGCAGGCGGACACGGGTGACAACGTCCCTGTCTCCGGTAACGGACAGCGCCACTGCCTGCGAAGCTGGATTGGCCGCGTTGAGGGCGTAGTCGTTTTGAACAGTCAAATTGTCAAGCCGGAAGTCATCTCCAGAAGCGTCGAGCGTCGCAGAATGAGCAGTTCCTCCGACATTGATCGCGCCGTCGCCGTACACAATGACCGTATCATCCGGCTTCTTGCCAGCGCCTTTGAGATGAACACCGGATTTGACGACTTTGACCTTCTCGCGATAGACGCCAGGGGCGATCTGGATATCCCCGCCTTGCGCCGGCAATGCGTCGATGGCTGCCTGCACGGAGTGATAGGCCGTCCCATCAGCGTGCGAGACAAAAAGCAGCTGAGCATCTGCTGCCGAAATGCAGCAACATCCGGCCAGGGCCGCAGGGCAAAGCGTGATAAATCGCATTAGATCTCACTCTTCATCCGGCTCGCTGCACGCTCGATGCGATCGGCCGCACCACAACAGCAGCGAAACCCGTCAACGCAATAACATGCCAACCGGGAACTGGCGCCAGAATCCAGAGTGGTCGTGCGTGATGAGACGGTCGGAAAACCTTGCAAGGAGTCACAGCGCCATGAAACCACGCCGGCGCAACGTCAGTGATCAAAACCGCATCAAGGCGGAGCTGACCCGCCTGACGCTTGCGAGGAGTTGTTGTGGTTACTCATCGCCAATTGCGGAAGGCCTTTGCGCATCCGTTCCATCCGCCTGACACATGTTCTCCAGCCCGCCCGGGCAGCGGCGGCGACACGTCAGAATGATTTGCGGTCACGTTTGCATTTTCCAACTGCCAAGTCGCGGCATCGGAAAATCGAACATCCTCCAGCGTCACGTCAAGGGCATGCCCCTCATCTGCACCCCGCATCAGCAGCGCGCCGTTATCGCCATGCACATGGCGCAGAGCGATCTGGCGATAGACTGGAATTCTCGTGCCTTGTGCGCGCGGATCGTATTTTGTATCAAAGGCGATCGGCCATCGGTTGCCGCGCAGACAAACATTCTCATACGTCACTCGCTCCACGAGGCCACCTCGACTGACATCGCTCTTGATGCGCAGGCCAGACGTCGTGCCGTCCAGGGTCAGGTCGCGAACCAGGATGTCGCTGGCACCCGAGTTCACTTCGCTGCCGATCGACATCCCGTGTCCCCAGCCGAAATAATTATCGACGATGGAGATATGCCGGGTTGAGCCATTGTCGCCGGCTTTGATGGCCACGTTGTCGTCTCCGGTGCGGATAAAGCTGTGGGTGATGGTCACATCCTGGCTGGCGCCAGGGTCGATGCCGTCGGTGTTGCGGGCGTCGGCCGGTGCATCGATCGTGAGGCCCCAGAACGTGGCACCCTCGACCCGGTTCATCGCCACGTGGAAATTAGGCGCATTGCGCAACGTAACCCCATGGAACGTGATGTCCTGCGCATGGTCGATCTGGATCAAACGCGGGGCGTTCTGGTTGCCGCCCTCACCTTGCGCGCGGCGGGCCAGCTGCCACCAAGTCTCGGTGCTGCCGGCGATGGGTGCGCCACCTCGGCCATCGATGATGCCGTCGCCATAGATGCCGCCGCCGCGTGTTTTGGAAAAGCTGATGAACGGCCGGCAACCGTCGCCTTTGCCAGCGATGCGACCACACTGTCCCCGGCCCCTGTCATAAAGAGCTGGTTCAGGCATGGCGAACAGCGTGGTGCCGCGTCCAATCCATAACGTCACGCCTGACTTCATCTCCAGTGGACCCGACCGGAACTCGCCACGCCCTAGATAGACCGCAGCGCCGCCGGGGCAATGGTCGATGGCGCCTTGCAGCCCGGCCGTATCGTTCGTGCCAGACGGCGTGGGGCGGTCGCAGACCGTATGGGGTGCCACAGGTTCGGCGACAACGCGGCGGTCTTGCGCTTTGGCGGCGGGGCAAACAGCCATGGAGGCAACGATGGACAACAAAACCCATTCGCGAAAACGCTTTGTCATCGACCTCCTCGTGCTTTGCCGCGCGCATCCTGCCGCATGCTTTGTCTGGAACTGAGCGTTGGCTGGATCGGCCGCCGCTCGTCTCACTGGCCCGCTCAAGATGACATTTATAAGACGCACAGGCGTGGACCTTGTGAGTTCGCGGCAGCAGCGTGCCTGTGCGCGAATATGGCCCCGACGCGGTGCAGGTGGCTGCCCGCTGACACCTGCTCAACAGTCTAAGTGAGGCCCTGCGCCACGCGGTCGGCCGCCATCGTCACAACGACACCGTCGCCGTGCAAATCATGGCGTCCGCGCAACGAGCGAAGACCGGCGGTTCCACGCCGTCGCCTGGCCTTGCACAGTTGCGGGCGGATCGAGAGGCTGCGGGACTTGAGCGCTAAGATGAAATTTGTCGCCTACGCCAGCATGGTTGCTTGACATCCAGGACCGCCCAATTTGCTCGGCGTCGACAGGCGCACTGTTCGGCGCTGCCCGGCTGCTGGCGGCGAACCGGAGCATTCGCGTCCTCCCAGACCCTCACATCGCGCCCTTCGAGGTATGGCTCGAAGCGCCGTGCGCCTCCGGCGACCAGGTGGGCCAGCAGCCTTGGCGGGACCTTCGTCGCGCGATGGGCCGCTGGAGCTTGTTGTTTTTGACTGGAAGCGGGATTCCCAGAAGTGAGGATTTCTGATCCAAACTCCACACTGCGGTATGGGGCCAGCATGGATGACGCGCCCCTATTCGGAAGATATTCGCGAACGAGCCTTGGCGCGGGCTGACGCGGACGAGACAGTTCGTTCGATTGCAGAGGAGCTACAGATCAGTCCCTCCGGTGTGACGAAGTGGAAAAATCTGGGGCGGGATCCCCGGGGCCTATCGCCCGGCAAGATCGGCGGCCGCAAGAAGCGCGTTCTGCCGGATGCCCATGCCCACCGGCCGCGCAAGCGCATTCGCTCGGGGCTATTCACCTTGCGCAAGCTGACGCAGCAACCAGCCGCACGCGGCATCGAGATAAGCGTTCGGGCGGTGTGGATGTTTTCACACCGAAGAGCTGAGCTCAACAAAGCGATCCATCCCACCGAACAAGAGCGTCCCGACGTCGTCCGTACCCATCCGGTATCCCGGCTTGAGAGGGGTGCAAAGACCAACATCCTATCGGACAGGACACCTCAGTTCAGCAGGCTCCCCACTCCCGCCCGGCGGGTTCGTTCAATCCCGGGCGAGATCATCGAATTCGGCAGCCGCCGTCTACGTCTGCGATGCATCGGCACCAGATTGCAAAAATCTGCTTAAGCTTGGACCTTGGACCCCGAACGCGTGGCTATGCGTCAACGATCTGCCCAGCAACGAGGTCATCATTTCCCTTGATCCGCTCGGCCTCTTTTCAAACGCGCCGTGATCGACCGGTGACCCCCATGGCATCCGCACGCGGACTGATGGGATCCGCGACAATTCGCGATTTACGTGGTCGCGCGTTGCGCACTGCGACGCTTGCTACGGAGGTGCGCTGACGTGTGTCACAAAAGACCGCTGAACCATACTCATGCTGCAGCCTCTGCTCGAGCTCCGCCAACTCTGCTCTATACTTGGCTACATCGGATTGAGCACCAAGGAGCTTGACCTTGAGCTCGTCTCGTCGCCTCAATCCTTCTTCGAGCTCCCAACTGTCCTGCATCAGCTCTTGGGCCTTCTATGAGCGAACTCGGGCCGGTCTTCGGCGGTCAACTTTGAGAACATCGCGCAGCATCCCCCCGGCGGCAGATCGCTGCGCTTGGCCCAGCTCGACGTTCGCCAGACCGATCATGTGGAACTGGCTGCGGCAGGAATGTGGTGCGCAGCATCTCTTCGACTGCCACCATTCGTCCCATACGGCCGATATAACAATCTCGTCCCCGGTGCCCAACTCAAAGTCCTCGAAAGATGAGAAACCTCCCCACGGCGGCATGCCACTCGGAGAGGCGGCCGGATCAAGCCGGGACTGATTTGGGGCGGCCTGGCAAGCTTCATCTGAGTCCTCAGATCGCGTGCCGCGAGACCATCCTGCTCGCACTCGGATTACCCGCAAGCAACCGACGTGCCAATGGCACCTGCGAGTTCTCCTGAAGATGCGCTGCACCTCTCGCTGCGCTGTCTGGACAGATCCATTTACTGTCGCGCTTCCGACAATCAACGTCTTCAAACAGACACAGCCCAACACGGCAACACGGCC
Organism: Bradyrhizobium sp. Pha-3; assembly: GCF_042258615.1. Lineage (GTDB taxonomy): Bacteria > Pseudomonadota > Alphaproteobacteria > Rhizobiales > Xanthobacteraceae > Bradyrhizobium. The sequence goes on from NZ_CP170152.1 coordinate 7,369,119, forward strand.
GCTCAATCGCGCGATCATTGAAGACGGTGATTTTTCCGATATCACTCTTGCCGCTCGGAATGCTCTTCCCGTGTTCGAGTAGCTCTCGAGTGAAAACATCCCATCGATAGGCTTGATGCTCGATGATGCGCAAAAGTGGCGAGCGGTCGCCTTCAGCAAGACAAAGCTCGGTTTGCTCAACCGTGGCAATCCGGGGTTAGCCTGATTTCATGAGGAAGAGCGGAGGCGCGGCAGTAGCGGGGCCCAGGGCTAGACCCGGTGGCGATCGGCGGGGAGATCATCGGCTGCGGGTCTCTGTAAGCCCTAACCGAGCATAGCATCAGCCGACAGCTTGCCTTCGGCGAAATCAGCTGCCGCCCTGGCGTGCAGCTTGGTTGAATCAAACACCGGCACTTCTGTATGCTCCGGGCCGAGCAAAAGACCAATCTCCGTGCAGCCGAGGATGACTGCATCGGCGCCCCGCGCACGCCCGCGCGCGATGATGTCGACAAAGGCCTGGCGGGACTGGTCCGAAACGGCGCCGCAGCAAAGCTCGTCAAAAATGACATTGTGGATCCGGCTTCTGTCGTCCTCATCTGGTATGATGGGTGAAAGGCCGAACCGCTGCCGGAGGCGATCACAATAGAACGGCTGCTCCATCGTGTAGCGCGTCGCCAGCAACAGCGGCTGCTTGACCCTTGCCGCGATGAGGGCCGCCCCGGTCACATCAATAATGTGGATGAGCGGCACACCTATGTCCGCCGCCACTGTGTCGGCAACCAGATGCATCGTATTGGTGCAAATGACTATACAGCCAGCACCAGCGTCGGCCAGCTGTCGGCCGATGCTCGCCAGATAAGTAGCGGCTTGCTCCCATTGTTCCGCTTTCTGCAGGACGACAATGTCCTCGAAATTCACCGAGCGTAGCAAGATGTCGGCGGAGGCCAGGCCACCGCGACGCTGGCGCACGATTTCATTGATTTCCTTGTAGTAGATGGCCGTGCTCTCCCAGCTCATGCCCCCGATGAGCCCGATCGTCTGCTGCACTTTGAGATCTCCATTTCAATTCCAAGCAACACAAGCTTAACGCGCCCTCTGCGGCAAATCTCCGCGTTGTTCCACGCAATATCCTTGGCTAATGCAAATTAAACTTCGTATCTTTCCGACAGAAAAAATTGTTCTTGCCCGACCGGAAAAGGAAATGCAGCGTTGCTGGATGATCGCGACCGAAAGATTTTAGGCAAGCTGCAACCGGATTGTAACGGCGGACCGGTCGCACTCATGACCGCGAGCCGCATGCACTGGCTCATTTGTGATGACAGGCCCACCTCGTGGTGGTCGGCGAATTTCCTCGCATTCACGGCTGCGCTCAAGAAGCACTGGGAGGGCTAATCAACTTCAGGTCCCTCCCGGAAGGCAGGCGCTTCCGGCCGTTGAGCGGACAACGAGCGGGAACAATTGTAAGCACGGCTCGCGTGCTGCAACTATCCCGGTCGCGCTTCAATCTTCCATGTGAGCACGTGTACGAGCAATTTCCGGAAACCAGACAACATCTACCGCCGTCTCTTCGGCCCTACCCGGCCCGCATCCTTATGCTCGCCTTCCTTTTCCTCGAGTTCCTTGACCGCGTTTTTGGCGTGTTCTTCAGCGACACGTCTCAATCGTGCCGCCAATGTTTCATCCTGAACCTCGACCGAGAACCCAGAAGATGGAGACATCTTTTACCAGCATAACGCGTTCCGGGCGCCGGGTGCCGCATCAGGCGCTGGTGCGCCTCAGGTGGACCGAGCCTACGCGGTCTGAACAGAACGCGAAGCAAGATCAGGCCGATCGATGGCCTGCGGTCATGAGCTGCTATTCCTATCTCGACACCTCCATATTGTCCGAGATCGAATAATATTGTCGGCAAGCCCTCTGACAGCAGAGATTTCCAGCAAGCCCATCGCACGGCGCGTAACACTGGGTAGTCTATCGATCCAATTGTGATCTACATCAATGAAACCTGCGAGCAGGATCAACTAGACCTCGGATGGGCGATAGCGCCAAGCGAGAGCATGCATTTAGATGCGATACACCGAGACGAGAAGAGCTGCTGAGCGCGGCTGAAACGACATGCAGCTGATCGAACCCTCCACCTGGTTACGCATTGGCTCTGGCGCAGCAGGTCTGGCGCGCGGAATCCCATCGCGGCTGGGTTAAAGATCCATCCAGGAATGCCCAAAAGGCGGGACGTTGCTCGTCTACAGCTCTAGGGAGGCTCCGCTCCATCAAGAGCGGCCGGCCCCTGGTCATCGTTGCAGCTTCGAGCGACTGTTGGTTGGTGATCGAATGGCGGAGTTCGCGACGCCGGCGGTTGTGGGCTGCGCCGCGTTAGCATTTGGCAGGTATCTCGGTTTTGAAAGCATCTAATCGAAGGCAGGCAGCAAACCTCGATACTAAAGATGACAGCCCGCCGCCATACGGGCCCGCAGCTGCGCATTAGAGGCCGAACAGAGGGCAAGTGCCCGACTACTTTGCAGCTTTTCTTCAAAACCGCGGGTGCTTGGCGGAGGTCTATAAAGATGACGATGCAAGTTGGTCGTTTCAGGCGAATGAGGCCTGATGATCCAAATGCGAGAACGTTGAGATGCGTACGCAACGTACAGACCTTTTTGACTAATAGCCGCTCTGCCCGACATAGGGGTTAGCGCTTTGCTTGCGGTGTGGTATTGCGACTAAACTGATACAACCGATGCAAATTCATGATTCATTTTGTGCGGAATAATGCTACGAGCACTAAACCTTCCTATTGAGTCAATTCGTACTGTTGTCGCCATAGCAGAGACGGGCAGCTTAACAAGAGCCGCAACCAAGCTCGGGCTTAGTCAACCCGCTGTCACCGCTCAAGTTAAGCGATTGCAGGGACTAATCGGCGGGCAACTGTTCGTCAAGACCCCCAATGGCACGACCGTCACCGGCCTCGGCGAACTGGTCCTCCAGCAGGCACGCATCATACTCGAGGCCAACGATCAAGTGCTCAGGTTTGCCGGTCATGGCAACGTGACCGTTCATCGTGTTGGCCTCAGCAGCCTCTTTGCTCAAAGGCTTTTGGAGCGCGCCGGAAAGGACGACTTTTCGGATCTCTTTATATGCGCCGATCGTTCCAGCAAGATCCGCAAGGGCTTAATTGAGGGCTACATAGACGTAGCCTGCATTTTCGCTCCGGATGTCGATTCCGAACTTTCAAAGACCGTCCTTGAGCAACGGGCATTCTCGGCCACCTGGGTTCGCTCGCGCGAATTTGTTCTCAGTCCGGGCGCCCCTATTCCGATAGTGACCCTTCCGGACGACGATTGGATGATTGGTCAACTAAATCGGATGGGATCGGCTTACAGGGTTGTTCTTCACGCCTCTGACCACTCGGTGAGGTTGTCAGCTGTACGCCTTGGCATAGGTTTGACTGCACTGCCTTCGTTTTGCGTGCCTGATGATTTGATTCAATCCCCCGAGTACTACTTACCGCAACTGTCTGATCTCCGGGCTCTCATCTGTGCGAGGCCGGGACTGCGAAAGGAAGTTGCGACCAGGCTTGTACAAAGGGTCAGGGGAATATTTGACGACAAACACCATCAAGCCGCTGTGCTCGCTCGGTAGAGAGCATGAAAAAACGATGACGCATCGATTGCGGACAGTTGCCCGCTGACCGCCAGGGTCCCGGCCCGGGGATCGACATCAGGTCGGAATTCGGGGTCCGCGAACAGTCTCGGTACGCAACGGACGATCTGTTGGAATCCAGATGATCGGGAGTGGCTTGCTCTGCTGTTAGCGATGCGGCAATTCACTACTCTTGTTGGCGCGGAAGACCAGACGCTCCTGAAGCCGTGAAGCTGACCTGAAAGACTTCGGCGCCAAGGCCGCAATGCTAAGCTGCTCGACAAGAAGGAGCTGTTGCAAAGGATCCGCATAGAGCCCGGCGAGCCGATCATTACTCATCTCGCGGCCGCGACGTCACTACGCGCTGCGCGTCTGATTTCGTTCAGCAAAGTCCGGCTGACGACATTCATGTCGGGAAGTCGCAATCGAGCGCAAGTAGCTATTTGCCGGCTGGATTGAAAAGCGCAGCGTTTTGCCTCTGTTTGAGGGGAGATCCGGTACGATTGCTTGGCACGCCGGTTGCTGAGACATGTATGGCCCAGCTGCTCATATCTTTACGCACCCCCCATGGGACAGCAAAGCCCCATCGTGGCAAACTAGCGCGGGTGGTCCCTCCAGCCGCCCGCGCGCTTTTCCGTAAGTGGTCCGTTGAGATTAAGTCATGACGCATGAACGGGCTTTGGAGAATGCCATAGAGGCGCTCAGGAAATGGTCTCAAGGGAAGATCGCAACCAGCATCGCACTTGCCGCGCTTGCAAAGCTTGAGCGAGTAGGCTGACACGTTGGCCGCCTCCAAAACAGAAGCTCTTTTCCGTAACGCGGGGGGCGCTCGCCAAAGCTACGCCCCAGCTTCGCGCGAGCGAGCCTTGCGACTTGGCGCGAAATCTCCACGACAAGTGCAATCGCCGAATCTCGAACCTTTGAGAAGCGACTCCTTCAGCTCGGCGATCGATTAAATTGACGATGCCCGACGGTCTCCTGTAGTCCAAGAGGCCACAGATGCTCGGACTTCAGTGCTGACCATGTTCGTCTCGTTCTTCCCCCGACCCAAGCTGTTCTTTCTCTCGGCGATCGTTTGGACCGCACTGGCGATGCTGGTCTGGTATGGCTTCGCGAGCAATCTATTCGAAGCGCCGCAAAGGCCGGTCGGGTTGGCGACGTTCGCGTCGGCGCCGGCTCTCTGGTTCGACTTCTATTTCGCCGCGTGCGCCGCGATATTTGCGGCTAGCTGGATGTTGGTTGCGCCGCATCCCTGGGCGACGTGGTCGATTCTTGGCTCCGCGCTGATATTGTTCACCTCCTACTTTCAGGTCCAGGTCAGCGTCGCCATCAACAGCTGGTATGGGCCATTCTATGACCTTGTCCAGGCCGCGCTTTCGAAATCGGCGCCAGTGACGGTCCAGCAATTCTACAGCGAGTTGCGGACTTTTGCCGGCATTGCTCTTGTCGCGGTCGTGGTCGGTGTGATGACGCGTTTCTTCGTCAGTCACTACATCTTCCGCTGGCGGACGGCGATGAACGATTTCTATGTTGCAAGCTGGCCGCGGCTGCGCGCAATCGAAGGCGCCTCGCAGCGCGTTCAGGAAGACACCATGCGCTTTGCGAGCACGACGGAAGGTCTCGGCGTCAACCTCATCAGTGCCGTGCTCACGCTCCTGGCTTTCCTGCCTGTTCTGGTGAGGTTATCCAGCAATGTCACAGAACTACCTCTGATCGGTTCCATTCCCTATCCGCTGGTGTTTGCAGCAGTGATCTGGTCGGTGCTCGGCACCGGCGTTCTCGCGTTGATCGGAATCCGCTTGCCGAGAATCGAGTTTTTCAACCAGCGGGTGGAAGCGGCCTATCGAAAGGAACTCGTGCTCGGCGAGGACGACCCCGCCCGCGCCGACCCGCCGGGATTGAGCGCGCTGTTTGGCGACATTCGCAGGAACTATTTCCGGCTTTATCTGAACTTCATGTACTTCAACGTGGGCCGCATCGTTTACCTGCAGACCGACGTCATTTTCCCCTATGTCTTGCTCGCACCCACGATCATTGCGGGCAAGATTACCCTTGGCGCGATGAACCAGATTTTGAATGCGTTCATGCAGGTCAGAACCTCGTTTCAGTATCTCATCAACTCATGGAGCACCATTGTCGAACTGATTTCGATTTATCAGCGGCTGCGGGGCTTTGAGGCCAAGCTCCATGGCGAGCCGCCGCACTCGATCGAGACGGAGCCAGAGACGGAGCCATTGTCGTTGGGATGATACCTGCATTCCAAGCCCCTGCTCTGGATGTGACGACCCCGGAACAGGTCGCATTGCCTCGCCCTAATTTTCCCGGATGCTGAGCCGTTGCCTCACGTAAATTGCTCCCTTGGATCGGGAACGAGCGGGGGCGAAGATGGGGTGGCTAAGCATGGCAACGCGGAAGGAACTGACGGCAGCAGCAGGCGGGCGCTATCGGCGTTCGGATCGCGCGAAGAAGGCGCGGTTATTGGACGAGTTCGTCGACATCACCGGATACCATCGCAAGCGTGCGATGCGACTACTTCGAGGTCAGGAAGACGCACGCCCAGGCCGGCGGGCGCGACGTCGAGTCTATAATGAGGCAGAACACAACGCGCTCGTGCTCCTTTGGGAGGCGTCAGACCGGATCTGCGGGAAGCGGCTGAAGGCGTTGATGCCTGCGCTGATTGAGGCGATGGAACGGCACGGCCTCCTCGACCTTGCCCCCGAGATCCGCGCCAAACTTTTGGCGATGAGCGCTGCGACGATCGACCGCGCATTGGTGCGGGTCCGAGAAGAATTAGGTCGCAAGCGCCGGCGGCACGCGACGCACTCGTTGCGTCGCAGTGTTCCAATACGGACGTCGGCAGATTGGAATGATCCGGCGCCGGCATTCGTCGAGGCCGACCTTGTAGCGCATAGCGGTCCATCTGCGCGCGGCAGCTTCATCCAGACCTCGTGCTCACCGACATTGCTACCGGCTGGACGGAGTGCGCTCGTCTGATCGTGCGCGAACAGACGCTGTTGAGCACCGTGCTGACGGAATTGCGCAAACAATTGCCTTTTGCGCTGCTCGGCCTCGATACTGACAATGATACCGTGTTCATGAACGAGACGCTGAAAGCCTACTGCGAGGCGGCCAACATCGTCTTCACGCGTTGCCGGCCCTACCGAAAGAATGACCAGGCGTTCGTCGAGCAGAAGAACGGCGCCGTCGTGCGCAGGATGGTCGGCTATCGTCGGTTCGAGGGCCTGGAAGCGGCCAAGCTGCTGGCTGAACTCTATCGATCGGCGTGCCTGTTCGTGAACTTCTTCCAACCCTCGTTCAAATTGATAGCCAAGCAGCGCGACGGGGCGCGTCAGCGCAAGACATACAGCGCGCCGGCAACACCACACCAGCGCTTAGCCCGCCGACGCCCGAACGCCCGACGCCGTTCGCGCCCATCTCCAAGAAATCTATGCCGCTCTCGACCCGGTCGCGTTGTTGCGCGATATCCGCGGCGCGCAGGAACGCCTCGCGGCGCTTGCGGATACCCAGCCAATCGTCAATCCTGCTGCGGCATCGCAATCGATTGATCTCTTTCTGGCAAGTCTACGAACCGCCTGGAAGGACGGAGCTATGCGACCGACGGATCGGCCAATCGTGAAGGCGAAGAGAGGCCGGCGCCGTCCCGATCCGCTCACCAGGGCAACGCCAGATTTGCGAAAATGGTTTGAAGTCGAACCCTGGCGGACTGGCAGCGAACTGCTCTCCCGGTTGCAGGTGGAATATCCTGGAGCCTATCCGAACAAGCTTCTTCGAACGCTTCAACGTCGACTTAAATCCTGGCGCAGTGAGCAAGCGAACGCGCTACTGTTCGTTCCTACGGACGAAACGCTTCCGGGGTATGAGGTCACAACACCCCAATGATGTGCCGGGTGCCAGAGGAGGAGGCCGGGCGCTCCGAAACCCCGGCCATCTCCGCACCCCGCCTCCTCCTCAACCCAAGCCGGGAGCAAAATAAACGAGGCAACCGATCGCACTCGGGAGCATCGATACGTGAGGCAATACGCCTTCCAAACGCGCTGTCGCATCTGCGACAATATCGAAATTGCGTCGATGCGTGTAACACGCTGGAGCTCAGCTGCAATCCTCTCAACCCTTTGGTTCGACGTCCGATTTTCGTGAGTGCCAGGAATGGTACGGCACTTGCTGTTCTATCTGAAGTCCTCGCAACTTCTGGAGCAGCGCATGTACACTGTCCTCTGCCGCAAGCAGGTTCGTGACTCCGGGCAAATCCGCCTGCGGCCCATCAATTTCGGGCGGGCGGGTTCGATCGCGTTTGGGCTCTGCATGCTCGCTGCTCCTGCGATGGCTGCCGATCTCCCGATCAACTTCGGAGGGACCGGATCCTATAATTGGACTGGGTACTATGCCGGCGTTACGGCTGGTGGCGCGTGGGGACAGTACGATCCGACTACCGCAGCGAGTGAGGGTCCGTATTTCAGCCTCACTGATGCAGAGACCGTTACCGCGGCCGGAGTGCAACGCATCAAGCCCCGGGGCTTTGCCGCTGGCATCGAAGGCGGTTACAATTGGCAGATCGGCAATCTGCTGGTCGGCTGGGAAGCCGATTTGCAGGCCGTTCATCTGAACGGTGCGGGGACCAGCCATGCCGGGTACCGCCCGTCGTCAGGGGCGTCGGGGGGCTCTTTCACCATCACGTCCTATGGCAACGCCAACGGGCTGTTCACCGCGCGACCGCGTCTGGGCTTCGTCACGCCGTACCAATGGCTTGTCTACATCACGGGCGGCCTCGCGCTCACCCAGGTGCAAACCGACTTCTCGTTTATCGACGGTGCCGCGAAATCAGGGAGGAGGCTGAACGCCGTCGGGGCTGGCTATGCCGTCGGCGCCGGCGTTGAAGTGCCGCTCACCGATCGGTTGAGCGTCAAGGCTGACTATCTTCATGTCGACTTCCCCAACGCCGGGGGAATGGCGGATGTCGGCGCCGCCGGCCAGGTCGCCACGCATTCCAGTGGTCTTCGGGCCGACCTCGCCCGTGTGGGGTTGAACTACCGGTTCGGCGGCAGCAATACGTCGGCCGGCGGTGCTCCGATTCCGTGGCTCAAAATACCGGCTCGGAACGGTTTAAGCGATTGGAGCATCGAAACTGGCACTCGCGTCTGGATCAGCACAGGTGTTGACGGCGAAGGACCGTTGTTCAACACTCCGCCTTTTCGACTCGCGTCCCGGCTGATCTACAGCGGCCTTGACGCGGTCTCCGGCGAAGCCTTTGCCCGCATTGATCACCGCAGCGGTTTTTTTGCAAAAGGCCATCTGGGAGCTGGCGGAATTGGCAACGGACAGCTCAACGACGAGGATTTTCCCGCTGAGTATGCCTATTCCAACACGAGGCATGATGCCTCGGGACACATCGGCTATGCCACGATCGATCTCGGCTACAATTTCCTGAGAGCGCCCGGTGCCAAGGTCGGCGCGTTGGTCGGTTATAACTATTATGCCCAGGCGATCAACACCTATGGGTGCGCGCAACTTGCGGGCGACGTCATTTGCGCGCCACCATTGTCGTCGACGCTTCTCGGGCTGACCAACAACGATCATTTCGATTCGCTGCGAGTCGGTCTGTCCAGCGAAGTGATGTTGAGTGACCGGCTGCGATTGACCGCAGATGCCGCCGTCGCGCCGTGGGTCACCTATAGCGGACTGGACAACCATCTGCTGCGTCAATTGCTCGGCCCCAACGCGTCGCATAGCGGGACCGGGGTCATGTTCGAGGCTGTGCTGGACTACAAGTTCACCGATGCCTGGAGCATTGGGGTTGGCGGGCGGTACTGGGCCTGGCAGATGAACACCGGCACGGCAGGCTTCGTCGGACTCACCGATGCCGCCAAAGACGTTGCGCCGCAGCGGGCCAGCACGGAGCGTTACGGCATATTCATGCAGTCGAGCTATCGCTGGGGCGACTCGGCCGTTCCTGCTGAAGGCTCCATCTTGCCCACCAAGGCGCCCCGCCCGGCGACAGGCCCAATGGACTGGAGCGGATTCTATGTCGGCGGATACCTGGGCGGCGGCCTCAGTGTTGGTCGTTGGTCTGATCCGTTCGCGTCCACGGATGGCTTGAATGGTTTCGTCAATGACGCCGGTTTCGGCAACCAGACACGCGCCACCGGCCCGCTCGGAGGTGCTCAGATCGGTGCCAACTGGCAATGGGGGACTTGGGTTTTTGGCGTTCAGGGCGAACTCGGCGCCGCTAACATCCGCGGCGAGGACACCTGCTTTTCCGGCATCGGCGGCATCAACTGCAAGCACACGGCCGAGGCTATCGCCACATTCACTGGACGGGTCGGCTATGCGTGGGGTCGCGCACTTGCCTATGCCAAAGCCGGCGGCGCTCTAAGCAGGACCACCTACGATCTATTGGCCGACACGAACGCCCACCTTTGGGGGACCGGCGTCACCACCCTGAATACGTGGGGTTGGGTGATTGGTGGCGGTGTCGAATATGCACTGACCAACCAGTGGACCGCGTTCGCCGAATACAACCACATCGGCGTTCCTTCGACGATCGTTCCGTTCCCGACCGTCGGCGAGATCAATTCGAAGACCATCAAAATGAAGCAGGGCGTCGACGCCCTCAAGCTCGGCGTGAACTACAAGTTTTGATTTCATCTCGATGGAGATCGGTGATTTGATGAATGGTTCTCGCGTTCTGGTCCAGCACGTCCTTCGTGATTGGACGGCCGGCCCAGCGCGCGATGATCCGTCTGTGGCCAATGCCCGGCGGCAAGAACCAGTGCATCCTCGATTGCCATACCGCCGCCGGATGTCATTTGCGGCGTCGACGAATGGGCCGCATCGCCCAACAGCACGACACGGCCACAGTGCGAGGGGGTTGGCATCATCAAGACATCAAATGGGCGGTAGCTTATGTGCTTGTCTTCGCCGATCACCTTGGCAGCCGCGACCAGTTCGGGCGCCGTAAAGGGGGCGAGCAGGCTACGGAGATAATCGCACACCTGATCTTGCGGAAGCGAAGCTTTTCGTCAGTGCTTTCCAGGAAGAACAGATAGCACAATTCCTTTGATAAGGGCAGCGCACCACTACCCGGCCCGTCGGAAGGGCGATATAGGACGAAGCCATTCATCGCCTCGGTGTGGGGAGACAGTATAGCTCCACCGGCAAGTATCAGGGCCAGGTGACGCTGCGCAACGCGCTGCGGCTGTCGCTCAACACGGTGACCGTGCGGCTGGCGCAGGAAATCGGCATGCCGCTGATCGGCGAGTATGCAAAGCGTATGTTTTGGCGGAATTTGGAATAGACACCGTCCGCAGCGATCAGCAGGTCGGCGCGATCTGTCTCGCCGTTCGATAGCTGAACTGTCCCCCCTCCATCGTCCTGATCAATTCGGGTGACCGTTGTGTTGAAATCGATCTTCGCGCCGCCCTTCGTCGCAAAGTCTTCCAGAATCTGTCCTAGACGTGGCCGCATGATTCCCAGTGCGGCTGGACAATCAGCGTCCCAAATTCTTGGTGAGGACTGCTCGCTGAGAATCGTTCCCGCGCCATCGCGCACCGACACGATGTCCCAAGCAAGGCCGCCTTCGACGCTTGTGGCGAACGAGAGATCAGCACGTTATCGGATGGCACGATCGTTCACGCGGTGACCGACCCTTGAGGATTAAGCTCGCTGCCGTCGCGGATTGTAAATAAGCCCCAGATGCGACTGCCCTCGCCGCCATCGCTTCGGCGCAGGTCACGATCCGCCGCGCGGTCAGGTCTGCGCGGAGAAACTCAACCGGATGCCGCCGCAGCGTGAGGCCGATGTGCCGGTAGTCTTCCACGACTTCGCCGCCGGCGGTCATCTCGCTCTCCGCGCTGCATGGCGAGGGGCAGGAAGAGCCGCAAGTCGGCTTGCCTATCTTGGTTGATCCCCGCCGATCGTGGTCCATGCCATTAACTCATATGGCGCTCGGGCCTTGCCTTTGCCGATGCACTCCACCTCGGGGGCGTGCCGCGAGTGGACCTTGGGCCCGCGCTGGCGCTGCTCTTGAAGGCGGACCTGCCGCGCGAGATCGAGCAGCGGGCCGAAGCGGTCATCGAGCGCGGGATTGCCCTCGATCTTGCGGCTGATATCACGGATCACGCGGCCGAGCCGGGTTCGCAGGAATTTGAGTTCGCGCCGGGCGCGCTTGAACTGATGGATATGGGTGTAGCGCCCCACCATGATGGCGGCACGCTTGGCTACGCGCAGATAGCTCTGACGCAGTTCGACACCCTCGCGTTTGGCCAGGTCGACCAGCTTCTCGATCGCGCGGTGGGTGAGCCGTGCATCGGTCGGATGCGCGATCGCTTTCTCCTGCACGGTGGTGTCCACCACGATCCGCTCGAGATCTTTGGTCTCGATGGCCCCGGCCCGATGCGTCACCGAGAGGCTCTCCTGCAACAACGCGGCGATCTGCTCCTCGCCCAATCTCTGGCGCCAGCGGGTCAACGACGAGCGGTAAAACGGCAGCTCGTGCCGGAACACCACTTCGCCGCAGAAATACTGGAAATACGGATTCTCTCCCCACCTGTCGCACAGCGCTTCGTCAGACAGATTGTGCATATGTTTGAGGATGAACAGCCCGGCCACGAGCCTCGTTGGCAGCGGCGGCGGGCCCGGCCCGATGCGACAGACCGAGCTGAAGCGCTTCGCCAAAAAATCCCAATCAATCTCCGCCGCAAGCCGCACCAGCGGATGACGAAGGTTGATGATCGCATCCAGAGAAGCCCGAAATAGGTCGTCCTGGCGATCGTCGCGCGGCTGACTCACGGCCCGTTCTCCAACAGCGAATCTTGCCGTCAAAGGAATCACGATCCACCAAAATCCGGTTTCCCAAAACGCAAGAAAACCGACACCCACCCCCGGCTTTCTTGCAAAATCGAATACTTGCTCAGGTTAAATCATCGCGATGTATCAATCGCTTCCGAATTCTTCGCGGGCGACTACCAAGGCTGTCATAGCGATGCTGCGGCAGACATTCGTTTTGGGGTTTGAGTAGACTTAGGCCGGCGCCGCGTTATCGCGCGTAGGCCTTGCGCCGCGCCTCGATCTTCTCGCGAGTCGCCCCGGCAATTATGTCGTTGTAGTCGGCGGTGATCTCCTCATGCAGGCGCTCAGGTGGCGAAGCCGCTATCGGCTCAGGAGCAAATCGTCGCGCCGATCTTCGGACAGATCAAGCAGGCGCGCAGGTTCAGGCAATTCCTGCTGCGCGTCATGGACAAAGTGAAAGCCGAGTGGGCGCCCATCTGCACCGCCCACAACCTGGCCAAGTACCAGAGCTATCTGGACGGGCTCCTAGCGTCGGGAGTGTCCGTCGGCGTCTACACTCGAGGGTGATGGATGAGCCGAACGTCATTGGGCCCTCCCGGCCCTAGAAGGGCGGTGTAGCGCTCGCCGCGAATGTCGTATTGCATTACCGGCTGCGCCGCGTCCGGCAAGAGGCCCCAGCGGCCGAGCCTCGAGAGCATCGTGTCCGAGGCGGGTTGGGTGCCGTGCGAAAAGTCCTCGGGAACGGCGAATGATGCAGCATAAATCTCGCGGACCGCGGGGGACGTCGTCTCAACCCTGGCGGACCGCCGGAGCGGCTTGCTCCATCGACCGTCCAAGCAGCGCTGGTGAGGCTCGATTCGCTCGCTGCGCGCCGGGCTGCGGAACGTTTTCCGGTCGAAATCGGAGAGGAATGGCAGCGCCTGGCGGATTGAGTGGGGTGCTTCGCCTCATCGCCGCAGCGGGCACGAACAGCGCCGTGTAGCGGTCATTGTGAACGATAAAACTGTTTGGTCGGCTGTCCTGGCTCGGCGGGACGTTGCTAGGGTCAAGCGCAGCGGACGCGTGCTGGTCGCCCTGCGGGAAATTGAAGGGACGAACGACCGATTCTAAATCCAGCGCTTGGTGATGGCGCGCAGTTGGCTCGCGAGACGACGATGGGCCGGCGTCTTCCATCGCCCACAGCAGATCCTGATCGTAACCTTCCGCAGGAAGGACCAACGGCGAACCGACCACCGGCCCGAAAGGCGACGGTGCGCCGGCGTGTTCCATCAGCACGGGAGCGACTGAATTGCCGGACTCGCTCAGCTGGCGCCCAATGGCATCCCCTTCCGTATGGCTTAGTGTTCTTTGCCTCTTCGCAGGCCTCAACTCTCCGGTGTCATCCTCACCCATGAGGACCTCGCCCAGCGCCGCGATGCCCATCTTGCGCATCAACCGCTGCACGCGCTTGCGATTAACCTGAAGCCCCTCAGCCTTCAGCATCGCGGTCATTCGCCGCGAGCCGAGGAATGGCCAGGCGGTGAACAGCTCGTCGATCCGCTGCATCAGGGCAAGGTCGTTGTCGTTGGCCGGCTGTGGCGGCCGGTAGACCCTGGAACGGGCGATGCCAAGCAACATGCATTGCCGGCGGATCGACAGCGCCTGGTCGGCGCGATCGAGCATTCCTCGACGGTCCGGCGTGCTCATCTTCCGGACCTCCGCGCCAAAAACTCGCGCTCAACTGTCAGTTGTCCAATCTTGGCGAGCAGCTTCTCGATCTCGCGTTCGCGCGTTTCCTCGCTCTCGCGCCCGACACCCGCGTCAAAAGCCCGGGCCGCCTGGTCCAGCAGCTGCTTCTTCCAGGCATGGATCTGGTTCGGGTGAACCTCATAGCGCTGGGCCAGATCGGCCACCGTCGCCTGCTCCGGCACCGCTTCCAGCGCGATCTTTGCCTTCAACTCCGCGTCGATCTTCCGTCGTGTCTTCTTCGTCATCATGCCCTCCGTCTATCAAACGGAGCGGCCCTTTTCCAACTTAGCCTCTGGTCCCAAAACCGGGGTCCATTTCAGCCGCGCGGGCTCCTACGCTCGTGCTCACCCGAATAATTCGAACGCGCTGAGCTTTGCAGGGCGATCAGCTCATTGCCACGGACCGCCGCGGCCGCGGCGACAAGGATGTTCTATGTTGAAATCACATCGACAAAGCCGAAAGATCCGTCGCGCGCCCCGCACGAAACAGGAATGCCGCGCATCAAATCGTGTCTCGCACATTTACCGCGCGACGGCGAACTTATCGCACGTTTCGATTGTCAGACTTGAGACCACTGTCAGCAAGTCGACGCTACACTCTCTTGCGAAATGCCTGCAGAAGACGCGAATTCCGTCGGCACGCGGCTTGCTTCGCTGAAGCATCATCACCAATCGCAGTGCGGTGATCTTCGAGGCGGACTCAGCGCGCGTTGTCGTTATGTCTGGTTTGCCCGAACGGTCCGCCGTGCGGCGATCACTCAAGGAGCCGGGTTGTGGACCGGGAACGTGCAGGCAACTTTTTGATGCGATCTAGAGTTCTTTTGTGGGGCGCCACAACAATTGCACTCGTCGCAAGCGGTGCAGCCAAGGCGGCGGATCTTCAGCCAGAAGTGAAACTGCCGCCGGCTGTGTGGAATTGGTCGGGAGGCTATATTGGCGGGCACGTCGGCGGTGGGCACGGCCGCACCTCCTTCAGCAATCCCTACGGTCCGTCAATCTATGGTGGTGTCGTCGATACCCCAGTGTTCCTCGCAGGTGGCCAGATCGGCTACAACTGGCAGAACAACGGCTGGGTGTTTGGTGTCGAACTCGATGCCAGCGGCGCTGTCTCCGACGGCACAAACACTTGCCTCGCCGCCTCCGGCTTTATCGTGAGCGCAAACTGCAAGGCGGGTCCACACGTCTTTGCCACCGGGACCGGTCGCGTTGGTTACGCGTTTGGCGCGCTGGGCCGCACGCTGGCCTATCTCAAGGGAGGCGTGGCCTGGCAAAACAATCGGGGCGACGTCGTCAACAACTACGAAGGCGGCTGGCCACAGGAGAAAACCCATTTCGACTATGGTCGCCTCGGTGGCATCATCGGGCTGGGCGTCGAGCAAGCGCTTACGCCTGCATGGTCGGTCAGAGCTGAGTATGACTATCTCCATTTCAGCGGGCCGAGTGTCGCAACGCCTCCGACGGTGCAGGATCCGCCGTTCGCAATTCTTCCGGCGAACACAACCAGCCTCTCCAGCAACTATCACATCGCAAAGCTTGGTCTGAACTACCATTTTGGCGCCGACCCGCAAGCCGCACAATGGTCCGATACGTCGCTGTACGCGAAAGCACCCGCCGGCGTGCCGCTGATTGCTTACACGGCCGGTTGGTCGTTCGAAGGCGGATCGCGGCTCTGGCTCAGCCGGGGAAGGTTCCAATGGGACCGCAGCGCAGTGCCCTATGGCTGGAGTCAAGACCCCAGCATTCTTGTATCGAAGCTCACTTATGACGGACTTGACGGACTTTCCGGGGAGCTATTTGGCCGTCTCGACAGCCCGTGGGGAGTGTTCCTGAAGAGCAACGTTGGGATCGGTCGCTTCGACAAAGGAAACCGCAACAATGAAGATTGGGGCATCCCGCCCTATCAGAACACGATCTCAGGCCAGGCAAACGGGAGGTTCGCGTACTACACGGCCGATGCCGGTTACGATTTCCTGCGCGCCGCCAACTACAAGGTCGGGGGATTTATCGGCTGGACCTACTACGAACAGAGCTCCGACTCGAGGGGGTGTGTAGAGATCGCTGACCCGATGAATCCCTGCTTGGCGCCAAATGACGACACGGTCGGTGGCAGCCAGAATACTCAGTGGAATGCACCTCGTGTCGGCCTAAGCGCCGAAACCATGCTCACCGAGCGTTGGCGTTTGAACGCTGACGTCGCTTACCTGCCCTGGACTGATTTCAAGGGGCGTGACGATCATCTCTTGCGCGATAAGACGACCTTTGATGAACAACGGGGCAATGGAGGTCGAGGCGTCCAGGTTGAAGGCGTCTTGTCCTACTTCATCACCAGGAACTTCAGCGTCGGCATCGGTGGCCGTTACTGGGCGATGTGGACCAATAGGCGGAGCGACTCTTTGTGCAGCAGCAGCGGCTGCGTCCGTGAGCTGCCCATGCTTGCGAAGTACAGCATGGAGCGCTGGGGAACATTCTTTCAGGCCTCCTACAAGTTCAATTGAAAGGGCTCGCCACAGCCAGGCTCCAGCCTCTTCGACGGCATCTTGAAGCCGGCTTGTGACAATCAACGTCGGCGCCAACGATTGGCGTCGACACCGTTGTTATGGCGCGGCTCGGCCCGCGTGAGTGAAGGCCGGATCTAGATCAACGGCATGGACAAGGCGAGCGCAACTCCAATGCTCGGACCAAAGCTCATCTCGACGGCACAGAATGCTGGCCGACTGTTGATCCAGGACGAAACCCACATCAGCAAGCATTGACCCGCTGCGGTTGCGCAATTGTCGCTGGTTGGACACATCTGTCATGAGCGCACTCAGCGGATCAGCTGTCTTGAACTCTGGGCGCATCTTTCGCCATGACCGAATGAGCGCTATGATGAAGATCAGCCGCCGCCGCAAAGACTTTATCCGCCGTGAGCTGCTGGTCGAGCTAGCCATTAACTTTCTCACTAAGCGCGCGAACATCATGGTTTGGACCGAAGCTGTCCGCGGGAACGGCATCCGTGGCCCGCAGAAATATCCGCTTCAGCGATCTAGAAAGAGAACTCCGCTGCATGTGGCGAACCTCGTCGTGTGTTGACGGCGGCATCAGATTGTAAAGGAGCTGCGGCGGCATCGGTCGGGCCGGCGGCCCAAACGCTTCCCAGGGAGCAGATGCCGCTGGACCTCACTGACATTCGACAGGTCGCAGCCTGTATGGAACCCGGCCAGGATGAGACTTCGGAAGTCCAGGTGGCCCGCGCACGCGAGCGTCGCCAACCCTGGAGCAGCCGGCACGTCAGCCGGGGACCGAGGTTATGGTCGACGTCGATGACAAGACCTGTCCGGGCTGCAGCGCGACCTGCACGGACTCGGCGAGGGTCGGAGCGAGCGGATGGAGCTGGCGTTCAATCCGGCGTTCGAGGTCGTCCGCGACATGGCAACATGGCGCGGCCGGTGCACGCTCTGACCAGAACGAGCCGACGACAGTCGAAAGTCCGAGCACGACGACAAGAGCGGACGCGACAAGCCGCAGGCCCAGTTGACAATCCGCTTGCCCAGAACAGGGCTTGCGGTCCTCAACTCAGCGAGCGGAGCATCCAATCAGCTGCACCCACCGGCATTGCAAGATCGCCGCGTTGTAGATGGCATGCCGCACGCCCCCGGTGAGAGTGGCGCATCACGAAGGCGCAGCGAATTTTTTTAGCCGCTACGGTGAAGAATTTTCGCTCCGGATCATGGCGGCAATTCTCTATCCTCAGCGCCGCATGACTGACCGCGCGTTCGCCGGTTACTCGTGCCCAAAGGAAGGAGATCGCGATGAAAAAGAAGATTGCTGAGAGCAGGACGACCATCCGCACGACCACTCCGTACAAAGGTACGGTCTAAGCCCGTCGGCGGCACGCCTTGAATAAACCGGCCTTGAGGCAGGCACAGCGATGAGCATCGGAGGGTGGTCCTTCGACCACCCTCCTTTGTGATGGCTCCAGGAGGGTCCAATGGTTGATTTGATCCAGCTGCGCATTGCGCCGGCCATCTCGACATCTGTCGACGTCAGCCCGATCACGATCTTGAAGACGGAACCCGGCATGGCGCCGGTGCCGACGATCAAATCGGCACTGAAGAGGTCCGCTCCACTCATATCAATCGCAGATGGTGACTGGCGGACCGGCGGCTATCTCGCGGGTTTACAAGATGTCATCGACGCCGAGTTGAGCTGGGCCACTGACCACAGGCCACAATTGGTCGAAGCGGCACAGCAATCCTTAAAGCGGTTGTTTCCTCTTCTGCACAGCGACGGCTTTACCGTCCCGAAGGATATGACCAACACTTCGAGCAAGGAGGAGCGCACACGGTTTTATCATCACGAATACCAAAACAAACTGTTGGTCGGACTGGCGGAATTTCTGATCCAATGTGCCCGAGAACGCAATGAAAGCCGGATCATCGTCATCGATCGGGCCGCCGCCCTGTCCAATTCGACCAAGAATCTGATCAAGCTTTTTGTCAGGCTGCAAGGCCGCACGAGCCTGTTTCGATTTATCCTCATCGATTATGAACAGCGCCTCTATTTTCCCGATGCGAGCGAATTGCATTTCGGCAGATATAGTCAGGAGGAGATAGCGCCGATCCTCAGTCGGGATCTCGCTCCGGAGAAGCAGCGACAGATCTATGAGGCGAGTGGCGGCAATCCGCTGGTCGCGGAGGCTTTGAATAAATGTGAGGCGGCGGGATTGCCCGTCATTGGCTATCTCGACCCGTTAGCGATTGTGGACCTCTATTTGGCGAGCCTCACCGGCGGTGAGCGGCGTGGCCTCCTTGAATCATACATCGAGTCCAACTGCACGATCCCTGATCTGATCGCGCAGCGCAACTACGCAATTTTCGAGCACGCGACTGCGGATCATCTGCACGAGCAGCACCATCGCAGCTGCACGGATCGCTATCTCGCCGGCGAGGCGCCGCTCGTCATGCTTCATGCGCTCTCTGTGCGGGACAAATGCAAACGGCTGGAATTGCTCGCAGAACCGAGTGAGATTCTGCAGAGCATCGGGCTGTATGATCTATGGTTTAGCTATTTCGGCGAGATTTTTGCTGATCCGGCTCTCCGCGCCTATGGGTCGGGAGATGCTCCGGTGAACGCGGCATTCATCAGCGCGGCATTTGTGCTGTATTCCCTCGGATGTGGCCGGGTGTCGGTTCCCTATCTCGATCAATTCTACAAGACATTCCCCAAGAGCCAATACACACCGACCGTTCTTTATGCCCAATCGATGACTTACGGGCGCTATCAGCAGCCGGTCAACCTGACCGTGGCCGAAGAGTATGCCGTACGTAACCTCCAGACCATTGAACGCGATTTCAAGGATCACGAGAAGTATCATTACATCAAGGTCTTTGCAGAGAACGCTTATGCTTACATCAAGGCCAAACAGGAGAAGTATGAAGAAGCCCTCACCCTTTGCGCAGAAGGCCACGGGAAGATGCTGGAGATCTATGGCGAGAAGCGTTTCAGGCTTCACCAATCGATCCTCATCTACAATACCAGCCAGGTCTATGAACTCGTCCATGATCTGGATCGCGCCGAAAAGCAATTGCGGGAGGCCATCGCTTGCGATCCCTATTATGGCGAGTATCAGAACGACCTGGGGAATCTGCTCTCAAAAGTGCCCGGCCGCGAAGCTGAAGCTCTAGAGGCATACGCCCGCGCAATTGAGCTATGCCCGCCCTATTACGAAGCCCATCTCAACAGGGCAGCACTGCGCGCCAGAACGGGGGACGCGGCTGGCGCGCTGAGCGATCTCGACAGAGCCCTTACAATCAAGCCGAACGAATGGCGCGCCTACTTCGAGCGGGGCAACATCCTGATGAGGCAAAACAAGGCACAAGCCGCTCTACAATCCTACCTCCTGGCCTCCGAGATCAATTTCAGGAACGCCGATTTGCGAAGCAATCTCGGCCTCGCCTATTCCGAACTTGGCAAGTGTAGCGAGGCCATTACGCACTATCTTGGCGCCCTTGGAATCAATCCGAGGCACGCGCTCACGCACAACAATCTGGCGATCGAGTATTTCAATGAGGGTTGGCTGGATCTGTCGCTTAACCACGCCACGGTTGCCGCCGAGATCGGCGGGGACCCGGACTATGTCTCTACCCGCGAACATATCCAGACGAGGATGCAAGCCGATCTTGATTCTCACAGAGGGAGAACGCCTACGTCTTCCCTACACCCATGAGGCAAGCTGCGGGCCGAACGGTGCTGGCTCGTTGCTCCCGGTCAGCGATCATGCAATACGGTGTGCCTGCGAATGAGAGCCGCAACGTCGAATTTCATTGAAGAGGTCTGGCAGACTCCGTCTGCGGCGCTGAAGTCCTGCAATTCCGTTTGCGATTGGGTTGACGACATTGAGGATCACCCCAGCCTGTGCTGCGATTTCTCCGGATCGGCCGTCCTCCACGCAGAGGTTGATATCAGGTGTCGCGAGCAGTCGTTTGCGAGCGACGACGTCGATCACGGCCCGAACAGCGGGGCAATTCCCTCAAGACCGATCGATGTGCGTATCCCGAATGATCGTTGCTGCGATGACGTCATCGACGGCACAGTCTGGCGGCAACTGAGCGGGCCAACAGTCGTAGACGGCGCATCGGTCGGCAGGCCGGCCGGAGCTGATGCTGTTCTACCTGGTCGCTGCGCAATGATTTCCGCGATCGAACAGGCGAGCGACTTCCGCGCTGATCCCTCTTTTTCCGAACGGCGGCCAGTTGGAGCATCTCAATCTCGTCGGCGGCCTGGAGGGGCCGCGACGCCCGGGGCCTCATCAGACCGATATCGCAGGTCATGGCGCGACGGCATTGTCTCGCTTGCGGTCCCGACCGCAGTCGAACTCTTGCAATTCAATGGCGCTTCTGTGGGGATCAGCCGGCAATGAGCATCCCGACCACACGGCGGCTCGTGTATCTGTCGCATCTCATCATTCAGATCGGCGGTTGGGCGTTCAGAATTGGCATCCTGATTGGCCTCCTTCAATCCAGTATGAGCGCTGCGGGCGTTGGCGTTGCAGTCATTTTTGTCCCTATCATGCTGGGCAGCCTCTTCCTGTCCCCCCTGGTCGACAGAAGCGACCCGTTGAACGCCATGATGATCGTCAATGGCATTCGAATTTGCGCGCTCCTTGCCATGGCTTCGACGACGGAGATTGACTCTGTTTCGTCCTACGCCTCCATCGCCGTGTTGAGTTTGGTTCAGCCTGTCTACTTGTCGGCCGAAGTCTCCTTCTTCCGCCGCATTTTATCAGAAGACAGTATGATCGCGGCGTTACGCAACATTGCCAATATCGACTGGCTCACATATTTATTGGGCATGTTCGCGGGTACCATGCTGGTCGGTCAACTGCGCCTGTCCGGAGTTCTCGCGCTCAATATATCGGCGGTATTGCTTTCACTGATGGTGCTCTTTGCCATCAATCAACATTCAGCGAAGCTGCGATCTACACCCGGACCGCCTTCCTCCGGAACTATCTTCGATTTGACGCCGCTCTATCCCGCCTTCTTTGCGGTCTTTCTGCTTAATCTGGGTGCGGGCATCATCAACGTCTATCCTGCAATCCGTGCCACGGCAGATGGGGAGCTTGATAGAGGCGTTCTTTTGATCATCGTCCTGAGCAATGGCGCTTTCGCTCTCCTGGGAGCGCTGTCGGTTAAGCCCATCTTCGATCGGCTGGGCGCCTTGCCAACAATAGCCGGCGCGGCTACGCTGCTTGCGGCATGCTTGGTAGCCATGTCACTCGAGGCCAGCCTGCCGCTGGTGATCGCGTCCAGCAGTGCAATGCTGGGGTTGGGTCAGATATTTGCGGCTGCCGCTCACACGCACATGGTTTCGTCAGTTGCGCCGGATCGGGCCGGCCGCCTTTCGGGCCTGTTTCAATGTTGCACCTACAGCGGCGTTGGAGGCAATGGCCTGCTTTTCTCGATTCTGGGTGATGAGGTTTCTTTCGGGCTGATCGTGCTGATGTGTGCGGGCAGTGCATTTCTCGCCTCCGGTGTCGCCATCTTCGCCATAGTGCGATCCACACATGTCAAAGTGTCACCTACGATCGATCGATAAATCGCAAAAGCAATCCATGCCACGGGATCAGCTATTTCTGTTACAACAACCCTTCGAAGATCCGGCTTTCCCCGGTCAAGAGTTCTACTGCTGGCACTGTGCCCTGATCGAGGGGGTGCTATCCGCGTTCCCGAGCCGGGGCGCCAACCTTGACGTGCGCCGGCTGGCTTGGGCGCGGCCAAGAACCGAGCTTGTCGAGAGGCTCGACGTCGATCATCAGTCGCTGCCCGTTCTCATTCTCGGAATGGCAAGCTCTGCGCCGCAAGTCGCAAGGTTCTTGAAGGGGCGCGCCTATGTCGACGATGCGTTCGCGATCCTTCAGCTTCTGGTTTCGCTCCACGGATTTCCAGCTCCCCACCCGTAAGGGTCTAATTGGTGAAAGCAGCTCCGGAGTCAACATGTGGAGGCACACCATACCGTAACCAGCTACCGAAGAGCTGATTACGACAAATCGGCTATGCCCCGAAACGCCAGGTCCGCCGCTCGAGGAAATCGATTGTGCCCGCACCGTGACTCAAGCTCGATATCTCCTGACATTTGCATCACATGCAGAAACGACTTCGAATGGTCCTTTCCGTACCAAAAACGTGACCCGCCAGTCGGCAATGGTGAGCGAGTTGCACACTGTCATACGGAAGCATGCGCGGACGGCATCGCACCGAATGCAGCAGCAGCCACACTCTCAACAGAATGCGCTTTTTAGTCTCTCGATTCGTCAGAGAAAGTCCCGGGCTATGCTCGGCTAAGTATTTCTGCCATTGCCCAGCGCCGGAACTCCTTAACTGCGCCGATCGTTTGTGCATGCTCGCTGACCAACATGTAGATTGAGCGATTGACAGGCGTGAAGCCGAACGGAGCCACAAGTTCTCCTTTCTCGAGGTTGCTTCTGACCAGCACCTCCGGCGATATGGCCGCTCCAAGTCCGCCTTTCGCCGCCTCAATAGCCAACGAAAACGAATCAAATACAATATCGCGCGATCCACGTAAGCATATCGCAGTAGCCTTTGCCCATTCGTTCCAGGCGTCCAACTTGAGCGATTCATGTAGTAGAGGAATTGACAAAATGTCTGCTGGGCCTTTCATCGTATCGAGTGCAGCCGGCGCGCATACGGGTCCAATCACCTCGTTCGATACGTGCACCTCATCGACGGGCATCGGCTGCTTCAAGACGCCGGAAACAAACAATACGTCCAGGGCACCAACAGCCACCGAATTTAGATCTGCGTCTGTTTTGAAAACAAACTCGATATCGGAGTGCGCTTGCCGGAACCCACCGATCCGGGGCAAGAGACTGTGCGACAGGAATGTCGCGGAGCAGCCCACCACAACAGATCTTCCTGCATCACATCTCCGCAGTTCGTAACACCCTTTCTCAAGCATCGTGAATGCGCTCTCACACCTGCGCTTCAGCTGTTCGCCATCGGACGTAAGCCGCACTCCCGCGCTGTGACGGACGAACAATCTCTTCCCGAACCAATCCTCGAGAGCACGCATCTGGTAGCTTACCGCGCCCGTGGTCATGTTTAGGCCATCAGCGGCTTTCGAGAAGCTTGGGAACTCGCTCACCGCCTCGAAGAGGTGAAGGCTTTTTAGAATCGGCAACTTGCGCATCTCACTTACTTGTTCCCGTGCTCACCAGACCCATTCAACGGGCTCGGCTCTCTCGGCCCTGCCATACTTCACTCCCGATCTACCCCCTTCGTCTCGAGCGCATGGACGTGCAGATGTACAGGTGCCTGCGAATATCTGTGCTCTGCAAATGGAGGCTCGCAGAGATGACATTGTGAATGCGACCGCGCGAGAGCTTTGAACGGAGTTTGAGGTGAGAATAGCAAGTGTTGGGCCAACCTCGGGGTTTGCGAGGCCAGGCCATCGACTGACGTTGCAGGGAATTCACTGCACTTGATTGGGTGGCGACCATTGCGCATCTCGAATTCGAGCACGTGACCAGGTCGTAGGGAATTCTCAACGCCCGGCCGCTTTGAAGTGAGCAACTCCGAAGGCCGCGTCCGCAAGCTGAGCGCGAAAGGGAATGAACAGCGAACCAAAGACCGTCAGCCTGTTCATTTCGGTCCACCGAAGCGACGGCAACTGGATCGCTGCGCCGCCAGGCCACGCAAAGGGACGCTCCCAAAATCAGGCGGTGCACCCCGCCCCCTTTGTCAACCGGATAGCCCAGAGGCCCTTCGGTCCGGAGGCGGCTTTGCGAATTCCTGACGGTGCGCTGCTTTCAGTAGCGAGAAGCGGCAAGGGCCGTGCCAGCACTCCATCTTGCACTTAGCGCTTGATGGAGTTGGCGGTGCAAATCGACGCGCGGCGGCTGAATCTCACAGGTCTTGTGGGCCGTGTTGGCAATCGGACAACAATCAAGAGCCGAGCAGCCGTGTAATATTCACGGATCTAGGCCCCGGTTGAGCTAAGCTCTGGCTCAAGGACTACAGGATGGAGCTATCACCGATTTTCCATGACGGCCATTCAGACGATGGCAATGCTGAGCTACTTGCCAAAGAGGCCACGTTTGGATTGCGATCGGAGCGAGCCGCGAGACTTATCCCACAGCGACGCTTTCAGCTTCGCTGTCGCCCAGCACGTGCACTAGGGCATGAGCGCAGGCCGCTTCACGGAAATCAGGATCGCGGTCCGGTAATCATAGCGGATAGGCGCCATCTCTGAACTCACGACGGCCGGGTCGGCGCTCCCAGTGCCGGCAGATCAGCGCGATCTTGATCGGCCTTTTCCGGCGCTCCGACGCGTCGCTCGTAGTGAGCGGCCAGCTTTAACAGGCGCTTCTTGATGAACGGGTCAGCTTGCTCTGCAAGTGCCCGCACCGTCTGCGCCCTCTCTCTACAAAACTCGTCGTCCATGGCATCTCGCTGAAATCTCAGCGGAATAGTGCCATTATGCGGTTGGGCGGCGTGTGACGTAGGTTACATTGCGTGGTATTTCCCGGCAATTCCGCAGCGTTTTGGAAGCAGGCGTCCGCGTCACTCAGTGACAACGCGGAGCCCGCCCATGCGCCTTTTCGCCGGACGACATTGCACGAGTACGTCTTTTCGGCCGAACGATAAGGGTGAAGCGACCAGGAAGGGATGATGGCGGGCCCGCCTCTGCGCCATCCTCTGCAATGTCTTGCACGACACAGCACAGTGACAGGTGACCAGACCTGATCACGGCACTATCCAGCGAGGGATTGCGCGCGAGCTTTTGCCTGCCGGAAAGGACAGTCATGTCCGAGCCCAGCAATAATTCATGCAAATTTGATCGATGCTGCGCGGGAATAATTGCATTTCAACTCGCGGTTGACGTGCCGCGCGCACCTCGTGCCGAGGCCGAATGAGAATTGGCGACGCTGCTTCATGCTGTACGCTGATTAGATCGGGCCTTCCCGCGGCGACGGCGTGGCCTCTGACGGCGACTTCGCGGAGCATCAAGTGATTTTGTCGCATCCGTTACCGGTTGCGCCGTGGGTTCGCTGGATGGCGGATCGATGGTTGATCGAGGTGGCTCTCTTCGAACGGCCGCGGCCGTTTCGAGCGCAGAGAGGAATTGCCGCCCCTCTTCCGTGATTTCCCAGCCAAGAGCATCCCGAAACACGAACCTGGCCTGGAAGATATTCAGGTCGGGCGCGTGTTCGGCCAGTCGCTTCATGCGATCGGTCCAGTCACGGCCGCTGTTCATCAGTATTTCAACGGCGTGCCGTATGTCGGCAACGGAGGCCCGCCCGGCAGGTTGGCCGGCCAGCACTTTCAGGACGGTCAGCTGGAAGGACACTTCCACCTCTCCGGTGGGCCGGGTGCGCAGTTTCCGGTGCAATGGATCAAGCATAGGGGCGCAACGTCAATAACATAGCGCGGTTAACCTCAACTATATTGGCTAATCGCGAGCGCTGACGTTCCAGATTTACCTCGCCGCGCGGCATCAAGGTCAACGCGCGAGCTCGTTTGCCTCGAGACGTGAAAGGGCTCGGGCATCAGCGTAGCGGATATTGCCCTCCGGCCGCAGCGCCGGGCCAGTCTACCTGGCGGCCCCAAGCTCGGCGCGCCGCTTCATCAGCTACAGCATCACTCTTTGATCGGGAGCACCAGCCGCGGCATCGTTGCCTGCGCCGATCTTTGCGCGGCGTGCACCTTGGCCTACGGGGTACAATGAGCGTCCGATTCGGACCGTTCTTAACCCACTGACAAAGGAGTATCTCGCCATGCCCACAACACACCTCGCCGGAAAAGCCTTGGTTTCCTGGGGCGCGGTTCGAACGGCGGTTTCACGAGACTGTACCAAGCTTTAGTACATCCTGCCACACATCCCAACGCTCAAAAGGAGAGAGTGGTACGCAAATGCGCCGCGCATCCGCGACAGGTAAATCGAATGCACGTGCAACCGCGGACCAGGATATGCAGATGGCCGATATCCGAGAGCCGGATCGGATTAGCCAACCCGAAGATCTTCGGCTGACATCTTGCCCGAGCGACCAGCCTTCAGCTCGTAGCTTACCCGGGCGCCCTCTTCGAGGGTGGTGTAGCCGGCCTTTTCGACGGCGCTGATGTGCACGAAGACGTCGGGACTTCCCTAATGAAGCCATACCCTTTGTTCGAATTGAACCATTTCACAACACCCATTGCCACGGCACCGTCTCCCTAATCGAACGACTGTGATCTAACGAAAAGTCTCGCAGCCATCAAGGTCGGCGGCAAGAGACCCACGGCCTGGCTTCGGATATCTGACGTCCACGACGTCTTTTGCCGCGAGGCTGACGCGAGCGCCGCTGGGTGCGGGCCGCGACGCCTTAGCTTGGAGGATACTTCGCTTTGAGGCCTTAAGGGCCTGGACGGTGTTTTGGCCTGGTGTCATTCGGCGTACTTAACCGGTTGCAGGAAAGTTGCAGAGTAGAGACAATGCCGCGCTCATCGAGAACCGTGCTGGAGCGGATCGCTCGATCACCCCTGCAGACCCAGGCGGCCATGAACTCCTTCGCGCAGCCCGGAGCAGGATCACCAAGCTGCTCCATACTGACTTTGAAAGTGCATTCGTCCTGACCACCACAGGCTGCGGCAAGCGCACGCGTGGCATTGCCGCGGGCTGAGACCCAACGGCAGTTGCCGCCATACGTGCCGGCAACCACTGAAATACCTGGCTGCGTGACGGCATCACGGGTTGCAGCTCGCAGCGCATACGTGGCGGCCGCGACGATCAGGGTGACAAAGCCCACACCACCCCGTCGAACCAGCTGCCCGCGCTGTTTTGGCGAGGCCGCTTGAAAGCATCCACGAATGAGCCTTCGTGCGGGCACCTCGAAACCGAAATGCAGCAGGATAGCGATGCAAGTCGCTAGCGTGAAAGCCAGTGCGAGCGCAGCGAGATGGCCGAACAGTTCGCTACCGGTTTCCCAACGCACCACCGGAAAGCGCTGGTAGATGATGAGGTGCACAAGATAAAGAGCAAAGCTGGCTTCTCCGAGGAAGACAAGCCACCTTGCCGACAACAACCGTCCTGCACTGCTTGCGGGCTGAGCCGCCGCGATAAGAATGAGCGCGACCGGCGCCGCCAGCTCGATATTGTTGCGTGCAGTATCGAACAAGCTCATTGAAGCCCCAAACGGCGGTTTATGGGCGGTAAACCAGAACACCCAGGCCATCGCGACGACACCGATCAATGCGGCGGTATCAAGCAGAGCTCGAGGTGGTCTAAAATCCCGAGCCAGCCACAGTTCATGGAGCTTCGCCAAACAACAGCCGAGGACAAATTCCCATACCCTGCAAAACGGCGCGAAGTAGACGATCCAAAGGATGAGACTGTTTTTCCAGTTCGGCAGCGCCGCCTCCGTCCCATAGGCATGAAGCGCAAACAGATTGATCCAGCTCTGAAGCATTAACACCGCAACGTCGAGACCCAACTCGATTGCGACTGCTCCAATCGCGCACAGGATCGCGACGGGCACAGTTCGGATCCGCGCAAGTAACGGGCAAACGATCGGAAAAGCGAGATAGAAAAACCATTCGGTACTCACCGACCAACTGACGATGCCGATCGGCTCATACTGCCAGACGGGTGCGACACCGGCTACGTCCGTGAAGAACCAGGTTTGAATCATTCCAAGCTGAAAAGGGACAATGTGCGAGGAAAATCCCTCCGCCGCCCTCGGCGTTCCAAGAAGCCACGGCCAGACCATCGGACCGGTCAAGAGTTCAACAAGGAACAGAACAACAAAGAGCGGATAGATTCGCGCTATGCGCGCCACGAGGAATTGCGGGATCGCCTTCCGCGGGCTGTCGGCAATCGAGGTGCCATAGTTGTATTGAATAACAAACCCACTCAGCGTGAAGAACACGGACATTCCGAACAGGCCTAGTGTCCCGATACTGATATCGAGTGTCAGGCTCGTTCCCTCCAAGAACAAGCGACCGCCGTGAGACACTGCCACCGCCGCTGCTGCGATAAACCGGATGCCGGTCAACGCGGGTATCTGGTTCACCATCGATGTCGCTCGTCGGTCGCGGCAGTGGGTATCAATCTTGGCGGTCGATGGGAGCAAGGGGCAGTCTGGCAACAGACCAAAACTCTCAATTGCAGAACCAGAGCAAACGAGAAGAAGCGTCGCGATCGCATCACACGCCATATGCGGCGATCCGCAAACTCCTTTGGTCGGTCAAGCGCGCTCTCGATGCGCCTGCGCAGCTTATCGAGAAGCCGCTTGAGGCTGAACCTCTGCCTTCTGGTAGGGTGGCCTGGAATCGACGGCTAAGTCCGCGCTCGATCACTTTCAGTGCAAGGCGCGACCTTTTAACCGGTGAGCGACATATGTTCGCTGGCTGGGGGACCGTTTGGTAGCGGGGGAGCGTGTTGGTCGGAAAAGCCGACAAGGATTCCCGGGAATTATCGACCTTGGCTGCTGGCGGCAGTCCTTGATTGACTATGGCCGCACTGAGCGGCGGTGGAGGCGATACCAACGCACCTATCCAAATCAGTATCGATGCGAAGGGCAGCCGAGCTTGCCCGCGTGATGGCTCAGCTCGCACGGCTCAATGCTTCGCTGCCCGCTACCGTCATGTCTGAAGTGCGTAAGGCGAAATCAGCTAGGGTGCTGTAGCCGAGAAAGGGCGGCCTGTACGCGGGCCGCCCTGCTCTTGACCAGCAACAGCGCACCACGTATGTTCTATCTTTGTTCTCATGTCAACCCCGACGACAGGCGCAACTTTGCATTGTGCTTTGGACGTGACCAACCCTGCCCTCGAACGCTATGACTGTCGCGAAGGTGGGGGGCACATATGCCAAGTAGGATTTTTCACGTTGCCATTCACGATTTGCGTCGCAAGGGCGACAATGACTTTAAGTTTGTCGTCGGCAAGAACGATTTGAAGCACGGGCCAACTCTTATTCGTGTGGTCGATGAACTTCATCGTCTATACGCGCGACGCGCATCCAAATCCCACGGCAAGTTTTCGACCGATGACGTCAATTTTCCGACGCAAGGATTCTTGCGGGTCTACATCGATGAAGGATCAAAGGACTTCGAGACCCTGACGACGTCGCTAATGACTACGCTTGTTACCCAAGCTCGATGCAAAGCAGGCGCAACAGGTGGTCATGTCTTCTTTGTGCATTTCGAAGATGACGCTAAACAGTTCGTTATGATCGCCATCGTAAACGACCGGCTCATCGCAATGACATGCTGCTCATGCACTACATGGCGCAAGACAACGCGAGGCCGCGCCTGCGCGTGCTGGTAGCCTTCTTCGCCTTGCTTTCTATCCCCACGCTGATGACGTTTGCGCAATTGGCTTGGCACTTAATCGTACGTTGAGGTGGTCAGGCAAGCGTCTTTGTCAGCCCCGCACCCAGAATGCGTCCCGATCCCGCAAGTCGAACGCGGCGCGCACCATATACACCTAGTAGTGTTTGCCGACCGTATAGCTCGTGGCCATAGGCACGTGCTATACGCCGCAAGAGGTTTCTGAATACCGCGCGTAGGCCCTCAGTCACGCGATGTTATGGAAGGAGGGCAAAGCGCCTTTTCTCGTTCGCACGGCAGTGGGCGAACGAATACCACGTGGCTCCTCTATGCGGTGTCTTCAGGGAAAGATGGCGGCTGGCTTCGGAAATAACGTCGCCCCCACGGACCTATCGCCGCCCCGTGAGCGCGTCCTCTTGAAAAATGCTATCAAACATTCTACTTTGATAGCACCGTAGTCAGCCTCCGGAGGACGCCATCATGGCCGCTGTCACCATCCGCAACCTTTCCGAGGAGGCGCATCGCGCCCTGAAAGTCCGCGCGGCGCAGCACAATCGCAGCGCGGAAGCGGAAATGCGCGCCATTCTGGAGGCCGCCGTGCGTCCCGAGGGCCGGCTACAGCTCGGCACGGCCCTTTCGGAGATGAGCCGGAAGATCGGCCTCACCAATGCCGATGTCGAGGCACTTGAACATGGCCGCGACGTGCGCGCCGCTGAGCCGATGCGCTTCGAATGATCCTACTCGATACCAATGTGGTCTCCGAGGCGATGAAGCCCGAACCGCATCCATCGGTCCGTGACTGGCTCGACGCCCAGGCGGCCGAGACGCTGTTTCTCTCCAGCGTCACCATCGCCGAACTATTGTTCGGCATCGGCGCGCTGCCGCGCGGCAAGCGCAAGGACAGGCTGGGAGCTGCGCTCGACGGCGTGCTGGACCTGTTCACGGCCCGCATCCTGCCGTTCGATACCACCGCGGCGCGGCGCTATGCCGAACTCGCCGTCAGAGCGCGCGCGGCCGGAAAGGGCTTCCCCACGCCCGATGGCTATATCGCCGCAATCGCCGCCGCGCACGGATTCGCCGTGGCATCGCGCGACACAAGTGCGTTCAATGCCGCCGGTCTGACGATGATCGATCCCTGGACCGCGGCCAACCGATAGGGTGTCGAGCGTGCGCGTCACCGTGGCGGAGGGTCGCCGACCAACTCCGCCCCAAATTGCCCAAGCTTGCCGGCTTCCTCGACGAGGCCGAGACCGACGTGCTCGCCTACATGACGTTCCCGCCGCAGCATCGCACCAAGCTGCATTCGACCAACCCGATCGAGCGCCTCAACGGCGAGATCAAGCGGCGGACCGAGGTGGTCGGCATCTTCCCCAACGAGGACGCCATCGTTCGCCTCATCGGCGCGATCCTGCTCGAGCAGAACGATGAATGGGCCGTCCAGCGCGCCCGCCACATGACGCTGGAAACCATCGCGCCGTTGAGCGATGATCCAACCGTCAGCCTTCCGGCTATCGCCAGCTGACCTGCCTGGCTCTTGCCGGTGAATGCGGTGCCCCACCGCCAGTTACACCACGTCCGGGGACACGATCTCGCGACTCTTAAGGTTCGTCAACCGCCTTCGTTTTGAGGGTGACGAGCACCAAACAATTCACTGTCCGGCTTCACTGCCGGGGTTTGGTGTGCTTGATAGCCAAGATCACCCTCCCGCTAGAGAAGCCGCAATACAGAAGGGGCTTTGGCAATGTGGTCTAACCTTAAGTCCCTCAAATTGGCGAGCCAGTCCCTCAAACTAGGGGCCGCGTGACGGAAGAAAACAGGCATCGCCGCCGGCATGCCTTTGGAACGATGCTGCCGGTCGCCGGTTTTTCGACAGGAGCCGCTTTCAATCGGACGTGGCTCTGATTCCATAGCACCGCCCAGTTCGCGGTTGGCTTGAGGCGCGCCGATGACGTGCTTTAACGCGGCGCGGTGCCACACCTATTCGGACTTTTGCGAAGGAAGGGTGCCGGTGCGGAGTGCTGCGAGCAGTGAACCGTCGTCAGCAAACAGGTCCCAAATCATGATCCCGGCGAGTGCATGGGCGCGCACGTACATCGCCTTGCGCGCAATGGAAAGCGGATCGTCGTAGCTGATCCATATGCGCCGTTCAGCGTCATAGAGCCACGGCACCTGGGCTTCCTCGCTCCAATACCGGCGAAAGCCCTGCTCTTCCGGTTGCCGGGCAACGAGATCGCGATAATCGACGCCGTCACTCCCTCCCCACTCCTCGCTTGCTGTCGTCCCCTTTTGAAAGAGCCCGCCGTTCTCGGGCGGAACGTCCACGACGGCTCGGCCATAGAAGGCGACCCCCAGCGTCACCTTGGCCGGCGGCACGCCGGCCCGGATCAAGGCCTTCACACTCGCATCGACATTGAGATCGGGATTTGGATCGCCGGCGCAGGCAAACAGCGGGGCATTGAAGGCAGCAAGGGCCGAGCCCGCGTGATAGTCATAGACCATCAGATTGATCCGGTCGACCAGCCGGGCGAGAGCGGCTGCCTGTAGATTGACGATTTTGTCGGGCGCAGCCGACACGGCAATGGTGAGCTCCAGCTGCCTCCGCTCCGATGCGGAAAACTTGTCGAGCTTTCGACGGAGTTCCGCGATCAGGAGCGTGAAATTATGCCGGTCCTCAGGGCGCGCGAGATTACCTTCACGTCCTCCCGAGACGGGATATTCCCAATCGACATCCACACCATCGAACAGACCCGGATACGGCCGAAAGAATGCCGCGATGACGGATTGTGCGAACCGCGCGCGTGAGATCGGCGTGGCAGCGGCCGCCGAGAAGTATTTCGATCCGCCCCAGCCGCCCAACGAAATCAGGATCCGAATCCCTGGACGGCTCCGCTTCAATTCAACGAGTTCGGCGAAATTGCCGCCGATCGGACTCGACGGCGAGGTTCCGTCGCAGGCTCCCGCGTCGAGGCAGCGATCCGCAAGTTCGGCCAGTCCTTCCGCCGAAACGGCGCCGAACGCGTACATCAAGTGAGTCAACTCGCGCGCCGGGATCGTCTTGATGCCTGGACCGCCCGCGCGGGTCTTCCACGGAGCGACATAGCCGGCGACCACAGGGTTCCTGGCCGGCGCGGTCCACCCCTGGCGCATCAGCGCATATCCGAATACGAGCGTAGAAAGCCCGGTTGCAGCGAAGTTTCGGCGATCAACTGCCACGGCTCACGACCTTGGCTCTCTGCCGGATTGTGGCCCCTGGGTCAGCTGATACACGATCACCTCCATGAATGACGTTGTGGATGATAGGTATTCCGTTGACTTCGCCTCCTGGAAATCGCCGGTCGAGATGCCGCGCAGATACAGCACCGGCAACAGCGCATCCAGGCTCCGGGTGCGCCGCGCCCACAGCGGCAGGATCGCCGAGCTGAACCGGATCCGCTCGCTATCGCCGGCCGCCCCGCGGTCCCGAATCTTTGCCCGCGCGACCTCGACCGGTCCGATGCCGGTCGCAATCGTTCGCGCCGGGCCGTAACCATGTCGCACGACACGGGCACGCCGTCGCGTCAGCTTCAAATCCTTCACCGTGGCAAGAAACGTCTCGACTTCGATCTCCACGGCCTGCGCCAGAAGCTGCCGAGCACCAGCTCGCAGAATATTGGTCAGTGGATCGTCGATATCGTCGGGCTGACGAAGGGCAACAATATTGCTGGTCTCGTTCATGGCGTATCGCTCTCCTTGAGAGGTTCTGGCAGGCTCGACACCCGCCTCGATACGCCGCCTATCTCATTCCGTCATCACCCACTTTCCCGCATAGCTCCCTGCGTAGGCCCGTCCCCGGTTACCCAAAGTCGCCACTGCTCAGCGCGCCTCAAGCTGACACCGGCGCGCAATTCCGAACCGTGCCAAAA
The DNA here is from genome assembly GCF_042258615.1 of Bradyrhizobium sp. Pha-3. Classification (GTDB taxonomy): domain Bacteria; phylum Pseudomonadota; class Alphaproteobacteria; order Rhizobiales; family Xanthobacteraceae; genus Bradyrhizobium. The sequence continues at coordinate 7,402,967 of NZ_CP170152.1, forward strand.
AACTCGCCTGTCTCGAGCTTGCCGATCCTCGTATTCTCCGTCACTTTGTGCCAATCTATCGGCACAACTTGACTCGGGCCCCCAAGTTCGCGCGTTTCGCGACAGAAACTAGCGTCTGGCGGTTTCGTTCAATCTCAAAAATGCAACTGCAAGCTTGCGATCTAAAAACCTATCGCCGTGCCAAGAGCCGAATTCCGCTCAACGACTGGCAAGTTTATCACGAACTACTGCTTAGATCTGCTTGCGTGAACCGATTGAGTGGCCGCCTCAAACCGAGGTTCTCTCTTAGTGTTTGTCCGGAGTATTTGGATCTGAATTTGCCTCGTCGACGCAATTCCGGAACGACAAGCTCAATAAAGTCTTTGAGTCCCCCAGGAACGATCGCCGGCATTACGTTGAATCCATCAGCCGCATGTTGATCAAACCTGTCAACCATGGCACTGGCAATTTCGTCCGGTGTTCCGATAACCATCAGATGGCCACGGCTGTCCGATATCGAGCGAATCAGTTGTCGCCAAGTGAACCCCTGGTGTAAGGCCAGATCGAGGAGGACCTTTTGACGACTCTGGATGAAATTCGTCTTCGGCAAGGCCTCGGGGACCAATGAGTCGAGATCCGTTGAATGCAAGTCGGTAACAAACCCCAGCCAACGATTGGCGTTCCCAATTAGAACGTCGATATCCGTATACGATTGTAGTGTTTGAAGCTTCTCAGACGCCTCTTGCTTGGTCCTTCCAACGATCGGGACAATGCCCGGCATGACTAGCACTTGATCGTCCTCCCGCCCAAGTGCGCGCGCTTTCTCTTTGACAGTTGCGTAGTATCGTTTACCGTTCTCCAAAGATGGTTCGGCGGTGAACACAACCTCGCCGACTTCTGCTGCAAACTGTACGCCGGCGTCGGATGCGCCGGCCTGAACCAACACGGGATGCCCTTGTGGCGGTCTGGCAATGTTCAGTGGGCCCCTGACTGATAAATAGTCGCCTTGGTGGTTAAGAAAATGCAGTTTCGTGGTGTCAGCGAAAATACCACTTTGCTTGTCGCGAATGAAAGCGTCGTCTTCCCACGTGTCCCAAAGACCTTTGACAACTTCTACAAATTCTCGCGCTCGAGCATAGCGCGTCTCATGATTTGGAAGTTCCTTTTCACCGAAATTTGGGGCTTCGAACTTGAGTCCTGACGTGACAATGTTCCAGGCTGCACGTCCCCGTGACAAGTGGTCAAGTGAGGCGAACATGCGTGCAAGATGATAAGGCTGGTGGTACGTTGTCGTCGCTGTCGCGACAAGGCCGATTTCCTGCGTTCTCGATGAAAGCGCCGACAAGAGCGTGATGGGCTCAAATCCATCGTGTCGACTTACACGGGCTATGGTTGCGTGATCTTCGTCTGCTACGCTTGGGCTATCGGCGAGAAATACGAAGTGAAATGCCGCACCTTCGGCAAGTGCTGCCAAATGAGCATAATGGTTGATATCAACTCCGCCATTTGCTGGCACGCTCGGATCTCGCCATGCACTTTCGTGATATCCTGCCTGAATCAGGTAAAGTCCGAGCTTCATCTCATCATTGCGCCGCATGCTAGTATCTCCCTTTGAGTTAGACTATCGTCGCGCGCCGTGTTCAGTTGATGGGATTCGTATTCATTGAGTGTGCTCTACGGTCTACTATTCGCTCGACCATGTCGGCGAGTTGGCTCCGTTCAGCTTTTTTCGTATCTCGGTAACCGAGAGAAAACACAATTGGCCAGAGCACCGCCGCTCTCGGCGAGCGCGCCAGAGAGCCCATCATGCGATTCCATGAATGGATTGGTCACGATTTGAGCAGACCTAAGGCGCTGAATTTCTACATGCGACGAGCCAGTGTATCGATGGCTGCCGTTTGCGACAACAGATTGTGGTTGATGTTGCATGCCGAACTCCTCGTAGGCGACATTTGACCGGCCCGACGCTCCTCGGTAGGAGGCATGCTTTTGTTATCTAGATCAATTACCAGCGTTGGTAGTTGACTGAGCGTCAAATTGTCAGATCCCGCTGTGGGTTGGCGCGATACGATCCTGTTGACACCAGGAGGGAACGCAGAGCCGCCATAATCCAATGCCGCGTATTCGCGACCGACTCGATGGATACGACCAAGCCGTTCGCATAAAGCTCCGCTTCTTTGTTGTTAGCAATATGCTTCGTGCTCGAAGGGATTGTGTAACGGCGCTCTGGCTTTGATGTGGTGATAGTTCTCCCAGATCAAGCGTTGCCTGGCCCAGCTGCCGCTGTGCAACATCCAATGCGAGTAACGCTCCACGCCACGGTGCACTTTCACGAGACACCGAAGATTCCGTAATCGGCATAGACTCTATCGGCATAGACTCTTATGTCCATAGTCAATGCTATTGAAGCATGAGCAAAGTCCGGACGTCGGGGTGACGCCCGGGTTTGTGTAAGTGAAGCTGCACAGAGCAGGAGATGGGGCGCTCAAGACGACGGTCGATCAGACTCTTATTCGCGGATTGGTTACCGCCTTCCGTGTTTCGTCTCAGGGCTGACCCGGCATCTAGAGGCGGGCGTCGAGCGGAGCTCGGCCACGTAGTCTAGCCAGGGGTTCCCTTCCGTGGCCCCATCCCCGGCGCTGTGCAGTTGGATGATTGCCGGCCGCCTCAGGTAAGCAGATGCACCTTCTGGCCGATGGCCCAAAGAAAGGCGGCAATCTCGCGGGCGATCGCCGCGACGGCCACCGGTGCCTTCTTGCCGGGCTGCAATCAGGCGCCGATAACGAGCGCAGAGTCTAACCTGAGCTCGCCAAGCAATGTCGCGGACGGCCTTTGGCAGCTCTTCAATCCGGGTTCGCAGGGTCTCGCTGACGCGTGCTGGATAGCGATAGGTCCATGCCCCTTCGATGAGGACGCGGCGAGCACGGCGATTGCCAGTGAGAGTAAGACCAGCTCGCCGCACGGTGTCGCCGGTCGAACGCTCTGACGGCACGAGGCCGAGGAATGACATGAGTTGGCGAGGGTTGTCGAACCGACGCACGTCGCCAATCTCCGCCACGAATGTGATGGCCACGAGAAAGGACACGCCACGCATTGCCTGATATGCCGCGACGACAGGCGCCATTGACCAGCTGGGGACGACTGCGGCGAGCTGCTGGTCGAGACCGTGTAATCGCCTGACCGCGTCCTCGATCGCGTTGATGGCATCTTGAAAGACGATTTGCTGCGCCGGATGCTTGAAGCTTTGCTGCGCAAGCCAACGCGAATGTCAGGTCACGAACGGCTTCATGGACCGCATCTGGCACCCATACCGAGGTCAGTTCGCCCGCTCGATGCAACCGCGCCAGCGTGACGGCATCAGGTCGATTAGTCTTAACGCGGTCGCCAGGCTTCTTTGGCGTAAGCGATGGCGCAACGACCGCACAATCGTGTCCGAGGCCTTTGATCTGGCGGTGCAGCCCATATCCCGTGGGGCCGGCTTCGTAGCAGACGTGGAGCTTCATAAAGCGTGCCGCGAATTTGCCGATCACCTTCTCGACTGTCGCCGGCGAACTATCGATCTCGCCGAGGTACCGAACCTCTCCTTCTCGGCCGCCCTCCGCTACCGCCAGGGCATGCCTCTTCTTAGATGTATCAAATCCGACGAATGCTTCGCTATACTTCCGCATGGTCCGTCCTCCGTGCATGAGGCTCGGCTCGGTCCTCCGAGCAACCCTCGTAATCTTTGCACGAAAGGGCGGACCGCCGATCCCAGCGGATGGACATAACGTCTAGTGGCCGGGGAGGACGGCGTTGATTTCGCTGATCTGGTCACTGATCGTGTAATGTCGTATTCGCCGTATGAGCTCCTGCAGGGATAGAAGGTTGCGCTTTAGCCGAGATTTCTCGGTGCGTATCCCACCCTTGAAGTTACCATTCAGGTTTCGCGTGCGATACCAGCATCAGCCAGGAAATAGATGGTGTTCGGGCGTTTTCTGCCGCATTTGCCCGCGTGCTCGCTGCGCGAACCGACCGACGTCAACCAACTTGGTTTGAGCCGGCTCAAGAGTGAGGCAGAATTTTTCCGACCGAAGATCCAAGGCGTCCCCAACACGGATGGTGAAGCGGATCACAAAGTCTTCGATACAGCGCACCAGCCGGGACTGCCCCGAAACCGGCTTTTCGCCACGCGCTCGAACGAGAGGTCGAGCACATAAAGCAGATAAAGGTTGCCCAAAAGTACGCTGATCGATCCCGCTTGCGGTGTTCCTTCCTCGCTCGGCCGGCCCCCTCTTACAACTCCCTTCACCCAGCGCCGGCTCAAACTGATCATGCGTGGATCACCGACTCGGTGGCACCCAGGGACGTCAACGGCGCTCTTCGTTGCGTCGAACTGGAGCCGCAGCCGCTCGGTCAGGAATCGCGTGATCGACGCCATCACCTGCTCAGCGGCCCGTTGCGTCCGAACATAGATGTTGCAGTCTCGGCGTGGTGGCAGAAGGCATGACCTCGTCGCTCGCTCCTTGTCCAGATCATCGAACAGAACGTTCGATAGCAGTGCTGACTGAGGGCCGCCTTGCGGCGTGCCTTTGTTCCGTGCCATCGCAATCCCGCCAGCCACCAATCCAGCATGCAGGTAGCGGCGGATCAGCCGCAACACTTGTTGTTCGCAACCCGGCCCTCCACCCGTGCCATCAGCACGTCATGGGTTCAGCGCTCGAAAAACTTATCCAAGTCGAGGCCGACGACAAAGCGCCGGCCCTCGGCCACATACACTCGCGCGGTAGGCACTGCATCGTGGCGCTGCGTCCCGGATGAAGCAGTTGAAGAAGCCTGGATCGAACAGCGGCGTCAGCACCTGATGCATCGCCTGTTGGATCAGCCAGTCAACCACCGTCGGAATGCTTGGCTGGTGCATCCCTCCGCCGGGCTTACGGATTTCCACCCACACCGGCTGCGATCGGTAGCGACCTTCCAACAGTTCTTCCTTGATGTGCGGCTAATGCTAGATACGTTGCAGCTGCCCCACGGTCATCCCGGCGATGCCCGCATCGTCCCTTGTTCGCCATCACCCGATTGTAAGCCGCCATCATGTTCGCTCGGCTGACGATCTCCTCCATCAGCCGTACTCGGCCTCCGGAGCGGAACGTTGGGTTCTTGCCGTAGCGATTGATGCGCCAAGCCCCTGCTCTGGCGGCATCCGGCAGCTACCTTCGGGTGAGTATGATGCATCTCAGCGACATCGCCTGCATCTTTGCTACCATCGTCAAACCGGCCTCCTGCGGCACTCGATGTTCGATACCCTTCTCCGGCTCGGTGCCGCCGACTGCCACGGCCGCTGCTGAGTTATGCCGCCCCATCCCGACGCCTCGCGACGCCAGTACCACATCTGTCGCCGGGGAAGGACGACAAATCTCCCACGGTAAGCGCGTGACCGTCGTGCCGTACACCTGTTGCAACTACGGCCGCAGCGTCCGAGTGATATTGGGCTTCGGACATGATAGCTCCCTTGCCAGGATGCGGACGCCTCACATGCGCTCTCTGTTCGTAGGCCGACACTCTGCTTACCGCCTCCTTCAGAAACCGCCTTACGGGGCAGCCTTTGCTGTTTGGCCAACGGTTCCCATCACAAGGGCCCATAGAGAACTCTTGTCTCCAAGTCCACCGACCGGACACCACGCCGGTCAAATCGCGCCATGCATAGCGCACCATAAAAGCCGGACGCCGAGCAGATGCCACCGGTTGGCCTATTTGCTCCGGTCCCACTCATCTTCGCCATGTTCACAGCAGCCGCAGCGCATCGACGCGGCCTGGGGGATCAAGTATTGCGCGAGCCCCAGCAAGCTGAGTTTGGTGCCGTCGGCGATCGCATCATCGCGAAATCGCGAAATCGCAATCGATTGTGGTATTCACGATCAAGCTACGCACGCGCAGAACCGCAAACACCGCTTCCACGGCCGCCATTTTTCTTGTTTCTATCTACTACTGTGCCCCGATTGCGAAGTAGCAAGGACCGCGCCAGCGCGGACTTGAGTGAGAAATTAAGCGCGTTCAGAATTAGCCAGGATGAGTTCGGCTCACGTGGAGGTTGTCACAAAACTCAACTCCACAGCAGGCATCTACAGAGGCGGTCGCTTTTGAAAACGAATAATGCCCGCAGGGTGCGCAGCGACCCATTCCCCGATATCTGCGTATAGCGCGACAATCTGGCTGGGAAGCCGTATTGCCTCATGGAGGAATGTTCCCGAAGACGCGATCGTTGCCTCATCTATTTTGCTCCCGAGAAGACGGACGGTCGGTACGGGGGAGGCCGGTCGTGGAGCTGGCCGGGGTTGCGCAACGACCGGCCTCCCCCGTACCGGAAGCGGGCGCTGTCACCGCGCAACCGGTGCGTCGTGGAACCGCTCCGCATGATCTGCCGATCCAAACAGCAGCGCGCTTGCCTGCTCGCTGCGCCAGGATTTGAGGCGGCGCTGAAGCGTTCGCGGCAGGTTATCCGGGTACGCGCCCGGATATTCCGCCTGTAGCCTTGTCAGGAGCTCGGCGCCGGTTCGCCACGGCTCGGCCTTGAACCACTCCTGCAGCTGTGGGGTCGCCTGAACGAGCGGATCAGGGCGACGACGACCTCGCTTCGCTTTGAGGATCGGCCGGTCCGTCGGTCGAGATGCGCCCTCTTTCCAAGCCGTTTGCAAGCTGGCGAGGAACAAGTCGATCGGCGGGGCCGCAGTAATCGAATAGCCCGCCGACTTCACGTCGGCAAGGTCAGACGTTGCTGCGCAGACCGAATGTCACGCAGAAACGCGACCGGGTCCAAGCTGACGCGGATTGCACTTTAAGATTTACGGACGCGTGCGCCATCGCGCTGTTTTCCGATCAGCTTGAACGACGGCTGGAAGAAGTTCACGAACAGGCGCGCTGAGCGATAGAGTTCTGCGAGCAACGCAGCCGCCTCGAGTCCTTCAAACCGCCGATAACCAACCATGCGTCGGACCACGGCTCCGTTCTTCTGTTCAACAAACGCCTGGTCGTTCTTGCGGTAGGGTCGGCAACGCGTGAACACAATGTTCGCCTGCTCACAATACGCTTTCAGCGTTTCGTTTATGAACACGGTATCATTGTCGGTATCGATGCCCTGCAGCGAGAACGGCAGCTGTCGGCGTAGTTCTGTCAACACGGTGCTCAGGAGCGTTTGCTCGCGCACCAGCAACGGCGCACACTCCGTCCAACCGGTCGCAATATCCGTGAGCACCAGCGTCTGGATAAAACTGCCGCGCGCCGAGAGCCCGCTGTGGGCGACCAGATCGGCTTCGACAAAGCCAGGCGCCGGATCCTTCCAGTCGGCGGACGTCCGTACCGGGATGCTCCGTCGCAATGCGCTCGCAACCGGCCGGCGCCGCTGGCGTCCACCCTCCTGTCGGATCTTGCCCAGCGCCCGATCGATCGTCGACGCGCTCACCGCCAGCAGCTTCGCGCGGATTTCAGGCGCCAGGCCCATGTGACCGTTCCGTTCCATCGACTCGATCAGGAGCGGCAGCAGCGCTTTCAGTCTCTTGCCGCAAATCCGGTCCGATGCCTCCCAAAGAACTACCAGCGCATTTCGTTCAGCTTCCTCATAAATCCGGCGACGGGTGCGCCGAACCGAGGATTGCCTCATATCGCCTCGGAGCAGGCGCATCGCATGCTTTCGATGGAAGCCCGTCACAACCACAAACTCGTCCAGAATTCGCGCCTTCTCCGCGCGGCTCGCCTCTCTGTAGCGTTGCCCCACAGCGGCCGTCAGCTCTCTTCGAGTCGCCATGCTCAGTTGCCTCATTATCGCCCCCGCAGTCCCATCCCAGTGGGAGCAAATTACGTGAGGCAACGGCCTAGCATTCAGGAACATTTCAGGCGGCGCAATGCGGCAAGAGTTTTGTTGAACTCTGATTGTCGCGGAGCGTCAATCAGCGGCGGTTTTGGGTGTGCGTGCGATGGCGGCCGTCCGGGACCGCGTTTTCGTTCGAGGGCGGTCCGCCTGCGATAGCTCTCGACGTTCATCTCGACGATGGTGGCGTGGTGAACGAGGCGATCGATGGCGGCGAGCGTCATAGCGGAGTCCGGGAAGACCCTGTTCCATTCGCCGAAGGGCTGATTGGCGGTGATCAGCATTGAGCGCCGTTCGTACCGCGCGCTGATGAGCTCGAACAGCACGCTGGTCTCGGCCTGATCCTTGGTGACGTAGGCGAGGTCATCAAGGATCAGCAGATCGAAGCGATCGAGGCGGTTGATGGCAGCCTCGAGGTTGAGCTCGCGCCGCGCCACCTGGAGCCTCTGCACGAGATCGGTGGTCCGGGTGAAGAGGACGCGCCATCCGTTCTCGATCAGGGCCAGGCCGATGGCTGCCGCCAAATGACTCTTGCCGCCGCCCGGCGGACCGAACAGCAGCAAATTGGCGCCCTTGCCGAGCCAACCATCGCCAGCGGCGAGCGCGGTCACCTGCGCCTTGGAGATCATCGGCACGGCCTCGAAGTCGAAGCTGTCGAAGGTCTTTCGGGCGGGCAACCGCGCCTCGACGAGATGGCGCTCGATGCGGCGACGGCCGCGTTCGGCGATCTCGTGCTCGGCGATGACGGCGAGGAAGCGGGCCGCCGGCCAACCTTCCTTGTCGGACTGTTCGGCGAACTGTGGCCACAGCACCTTGATGGCGGGCAGCCGCAACCCGTTGAGCAACAGATTGAGGCGCGCGGTGTCGACGGTGTTGGCCGTGTTCATGCGGCGTCTCCTATCTGGCTGGCGCCGATGAGGCACTCATAGCTGGCGAGCGGGGCAAGCTGCGCCGTGACCTCCGGCATGCAGGCAGGATCGGGTGCGAAGCGGGCGCGCAGCTGTCCGAGGTCGGGCAATTGGCCGGCGTCCAGGTCGGCGGCGAGCTGACCGGCGAGTTCGGCCTCGCAGCCTCGCTCGTGTGCCAGCGCAAGCAGATCGACCATGAGCCGGCAGGCTTTCCTGTCCGGGAGCCGTTCGCGCAAGCGATCGAAGGTTCGGCGATAGGCATCGCGCAGGAACAGCCGATCACGGTAGACGAGATTGAGCAGCGCCATTGGCTTGCGCCGCAAGGAATGGATCACGTGCCGATAATCGACGACCTGGTCGTGCTTGCCGTTGGGATGCGGCCGCCCACGCGGCAGGGTGACGAGATGGGTGCCGCCGACGAACACGTCGAGACGATCGTCGTAAAGGCGCACCCGCAGCTGGTGGCCGATCAGGCGTGACGGCAGGGTGTAGAACACCTTGCGCAAGGTGAAGCCGCCGCTTGACGTCACACGGACAATCACCTCCTCGTAGTCCGAGGTGCGGCGATCTGGCAACGCCTGCAGGGTGGCGCGCTCGTGGTCGATCCGCTTGGCGTTGCGGGCATTGCGGCGGCTGACGATCTCGTCGATGAAGCCGCGGTAGGCGGCGAGATCATCGAAGTCGGCAGTGCCGCGCAACAGCAGCGCATCGGCGATCGTCCGCTTGAGATGGCCATGCAAGCTCTCGATCGCCCCGTTCTCGTGGGCGATAACGCGATTGTTGCGGGAAGGCCGCATGCCGTAATGGGCGCAGAGGTCCTCGTACCGCCGGGTCAGATCGTCCCTTGCGTCGCGGTCGAGATTGCAGAACGCGGCCGACAGGCTGTCGGTCCGATGCTCCCGCGGTGCCCCACCGAGCGACCACAGGGCATTCTGCAGCCCTTCGGCCAAGGCGACGAAGCTCTCGCCACCGAGCACGACGTGGGCGTGTTCAAACCCGCAATAGGCCAGTCGGAAGTGATAGAGGCGATGATCGAGCGGCACGCCGGCGATAGTGACCCCAAGCTCGCCCATGTCGGTGAAGTCGGACAGGCCGACCTGGCCCACTTCGTGGGTCTGGCGGAAGATGACCTCCTGCTCCTCGCCATGGATCGCCCGCCAGGCGCGGATCCGGCGCTCCAGTGTGCGGCGGATTCCAGCTCCGAGCTCAGGATGGCGCCGTAACATCTCCTCGAAGATCGCAACCGGCCGCACGCCGGCGGCGGCCTTGAGCATCGGCACCACTTCTGTCTCAAACACACTGGCCAACGGGTCCGGCCGGCGACGACTGCGGGCGCCCTTCTTCTGCGATGGCAGGCGGGGATCTTTCTCGATCCGATAAGCGGTTGACGTGCTGAACGACGCCTTGGCGGCCGCCCCTGGCGGGCTATCGGTCTGACGGTACTTCATGTAGAGCCTCATCTGGTGATCGGTGACATGTCGGCCTGGCAAGCGAGTGATTCCTCTTGGCGGAAGAACCACTTGCATAACCAGCCGGCCGCGATTACCAGACGGCGCGGTCCCCTGTGGATCGCGCCGTCGCCGGGCTCGTAACTCCGGTCGGGCTACGCCCTCCCTGCGTCACGAGCCCGGCAAAAGCTCTCTCATCCTGATTGACGCTCCACTGTCATCCTCATTGCCGCACGGCAATCTGCGGCCGACACACTCGGCCATAAAAGGCGCCAGAACCGCGATGGCGAGCTTCTAATCACGGTCTCGCGCTCTACGCACGGGCGGCAAACCCTTTCCGACGCAGCACGACGGGATCGTGTGCGACAAGCAGCATGATGCTGGACGACGCACCGATCCAGAGCGCGTCCGTGCTAAGGACACCACGGGTGCCTGTCATCCTCAGGGCAGATATCGAGCTCGGGACGAGATGCGACCGCAATCGCAGCACCATCTATGCCTGCTAAGACCGCTAATGTTGGCTATCCGACGAAAAGCGGCTCAGGATGAGGAGAACTGACCTGCCTCGAAAGAGGTGCCTCTCGTTCCAGGAGTTGGCGAAGAACCTTGCCCGATTAATTGTAACCGGCACGAGCTCCCACGTCTGCGGAGATCAGCGAGTGCGTGGTAGCGGATCGGCATCCAATATTGGCGCATGGCTTCGACGACCGCTGGAAGATCGGCGTAGGCGTTACGCAGAAACTCGGCGGTCTCGCGGCCGCTTCGGGGGGATCCGAGCACCGGCTGCCCCTGATCGTCGCGACAGTGCAACAGAATGGGCAGAAGCAAGCCGTGATTGACATTGCTGGTGTCCAGCATCGGCGCCCACGCCGACAGCCTGAGCCGCATCGCGGCATGGAAACCCTCGCACCAGGGACGCGGATCGACGTCGCCATTGGGGTTGCGCAGGTGTATCGGCTCGAACCGATCGGGGGCCGTCGAGAGGGTGTTGCTGATGTCGTTGTGGCGCAGCGCGACGGCGGAGATCGCGGCGAACTCCGGCGTGCCGCCATGGTTGAACGCGTCGGCATCGATCGCGAGCAGCGGGCAGATCCAATCGAGCGGGCTCATCGAGACCGGTCCGGCTACGATCGCGGCGGCATAGCCGTCGAGCATGGGAATGCTGGTGGCGGCAGGATGGCGATCGATGCGAGCCTGGAGCCATCGCTCGAGGTCCGCAAGCGGCATCGCGGCCGACGCCATCGACGATGCTGCTTTATGGCGTCGTGGGCTCATGCCGCTGCCTGCGGTGTGCGTCGGCGCGCAGCCTTCCAGTTCCAGGCGAGCAGCTCGTGCAGCTGATGGCTCTTGGTTCGCCCGGAGACGATGCGCTCCAGCACATCGGCCAGGTAGGCCTGCGGGTCGAGCTCATGGAGTTTTGCCGTGTTCACGAGCGACGCCAGGATCGCCCAGCTCTCGGCGCCGCCTTCGCTGCCGCTGAACAATGAGTTGCGTCTTCCCATCGCAATCGGGCGCATGGAATGCTCGACTGTGTTGCTGTCAACCTCGACACGGCCGTCGCGGAGAAACAGCGTCAACCCGTCCCAGTGATTGAGTGCGTAGTTGATGGCCTCCGCCAGCTTCGATTGGGAGAAGAGCTGGCCGACCATTGCGGTCAGGCGCGTCCTGAGCGCCTCCATCAATGGAGCGGACCTGGTGCCGCGGGTGGCCAGCCGCTGCTCGGCACTGCTGCCACGGATCTCTGCTTCGATGGCATAGACCGCCTGCAGGCGCTCGATCACTTCGCGCGCGAACGGCGACTGGGTCGTCTTATACACCTCGACGAATTTGCGGCGGGCGTGGGCGAGACAAAAGGCGAGTTGGATCGCGCCGCCATGATCGCGGGCGAGCGCTTTGTAGGCGGCATAACCGTCGACCTGCAGAATGCCGGAAAAGCCCATCAACTGTCTGGCGATCTCCGCCGTGCCGCGGCCGTCGGCGAACACGTAGGCCACCGCCGGCGGCGAGGGACCGCCCCATGGCCGGTCATCCATGGCATGCGCCCAGAACTGGCAGATGCGCGGGCGATGTCGTCCGGGATCGAGCACCGGCATCGGCGTCTCGTCGCAGAACAGGCGCGGCGCGGTCTGGATCGTGCGCAGCTGAAGCGCATAGAGGCTCCTGAGCCACCAGGCCGCACGCTTCACCCAGCCGGCAAGCGTCGCCCGGTCGAGATGGACACCCTGGCCGGCCAGAATTTGCACCTGTCGGTACAGCGGCAGATACCAGGCGAACTTCGAGACTACCACGTGGCTCACGAGTGCGGTCGAAGCCATGCCGCTCTCGATCAGGCGCGGCAGCACCTTCGCCTGGATCACACCATCGGTGCAGCGGCGGCAGCCGTACTTGGGACGGACCGTCCGCAGCACCCGCAGGATCGCCGGGATGATGTCCAGCACCTCGCTGACGTCCTCGCCGATCTTGTGAAGCTGGCCCTGGCAACACGGGCATGCGGTCGCCTCCGGCTCCAGCACATGCTCACAGCGCGGCAGGTGCTTTGGAAGCGCGCCGATGTTGCGGCGCGCCTTCTTCCGCAGTGGCTTGCCGGGCGGCTTTGCCGCAGCTGCATCGTCGTTGGCAGCTGCAGGCGGCGTGACGTCGGTCTCAAGATCGCCAAGCTCAAGCGCGAGCTGCTCGGCCACGAGCGCGGCAAGCCGCTCCGAGCGCTTCCCGAAGATCATGTCCTTGAACGTTTGCATTGCTACGCGCAGCGTCTCGTTCTCAGCGTCAAGCGCGAGCACCATCTCGGTCAGAGCTGCCGGATCGGTCGGGAGAGTGTCGGGGCGAATCGCCATGACCAGACGATACATCCGTGCGACCCATGCTCCAGTGAAATCCTCACTTCTCAGCCGACAATGGCCGGCTGCTTCACAGGCTTGGGCGACACACGCGTCCACTCGAGCCCGTCGAGTAGCATCGCAAGCTGCGTCGCACTGAGATGCACAACGCCGTCGCGGATCGGCGGCCAGGTAACCTGGTGCAACCACTTCGTTACCAACACCATGCCGCTGCCGTCCCACGCCAGAAGCTTCACTCTGTCCATGCGCTTGCTGCGGAACACGAAGACGTCGCCGCAATATGGGTTCGCGCGCAGTGCTTCGCTCACCAGCGCCGACAGCGTATGCACCGACTTACGAAAGTCGACCGGCTGGGCCGCCAGCACCACCTTGAGGTCTGACCGTAGCGCAATCACCGGATCCCTCGAAGCGCCGATAGCACCACCGAAAGCGTCGCCAGCTCCACGCCCGGCTCGATGCGGATGCGCGCCCCGTTCACCTCGATCTCGACCACTCCACAGACCTTGGCCGGCGGTGCGGCAATCTCCACGGGCTTCATCTGTACCGGCGAAATACACTCGGAACCGCCAGCCCTCCCGCCATCGCTCTCGGCGCCAATTTGGATAGGCACGAAGTTCTGGGCTTTGCCGGCCACCGCCGCCGCTACCTGGCGTCGCCACACCGTGAGCAGTCCGCGGGAGACACCATTGCGTCGCGCCACCTCGGAGATGTTCGTCCCCTCCTCAAAGCTCTCCGCCGCGATCCGGGCCTTCTCCTCGCTCGTCCACCGTCGCCGCCGCCGCTCCCCAGTGATCACCTCAACGCGGCGATAAGAGTCACCTTCCTGCCTGGCATCAAGCATGGCATTTGCCATCGCTTCACCTCCACCCATCAGCTCATCCCAGGCTGTATCCCAAGCGAACCGCGCCATGACGAGGTGGAGGCCTCATGCCGGTTACGATTAATTATCATGAATGCGTTGATGCGGCTCTGTGCTTGACGACGCCAAACTGCAACACGATTGTCTGGTTGCCTCGAACTTCACCGAACGGGCCAGGATATTTCTGCAGCTTTTAGTCGGAAAAATGACCACGAAAGCTCCCTTGTTGTTGCTTCCATTCGGTTGAGGTTAGGTCATTAATTGCAATGCTCGACTGCCAACCGGAAGCATGCACCAAGTCGCATCATGAGTTTTCCGGACGCACTTCACCCGCATTCAGCTTCACGATGGCGTGCTCGATAAGCTTGAGCTGACCAGGCAACGAAAGGATGCTTGTCCGTCTCTTAGGGGCCGAATCTAAACCATATTCAAATGCAAGGCAGACTTTTGCGCCAAGATGCGATATAGATCGACCTAGGCGGCAAACTCGCCGCCTGTGATATCGATGGTTGCGCCGGTGATAAAGCCCGCCATCGGCGAGGCTAAAAAGGCTGCGACGTACGCTACCTCCTCAGCCGTTCCAAAACGGCCCACCGGAATCCGGCTGAGAGCGGAGCGGTTGACCTGGGCATCGGGTGGTCCAGTCAGATCACTGAGAACCCGCCCAGGAGCGACACAATTGACCGTAATACCGTGTGGAGCGAGATCCCGCGCAGCAGCGCGGGTTAATCCGACCAGTCCCGCCTTGGATGCGGCATAATGCGGTCCTGCGATCAATGGCATAGCACGCCCTGCGACTGATCCGACATTAATGATGCGTCCATATCCATTCGCAATCATTGCTGGTGCCAAGAGCCGTATGAGAATGAACGGGCCGTTGAGATTGACGTCGATGACCCGTGCCCATTCCCCGAAGGATGTCTGAGAAAGCCAGGGTGCATCCTGGTCCACGCGCTTGGGAGAGATACCTGCATTATTCACTAAAATCGTAATTTCGCCCCAGCGCGCCCGGATGCGATCAACAAATTCTCCTACCTCGTTTTGACGCGTTACGTCGATCGTCTCAGCATAGAACTGCCCTTCCGGACAGCCAAGGATGTCGAGCGCCCGCTCCACATGCTCTGCCTTTGTCCCCACAAAAGCGACCTGATAGCCATCAGCCAAGAACCGGCGTACGATCTCAAGTCCAATCCCGCGTGTTCCTCCGGTCACAAGCGCAACGCGCCGGTCGCTTTGGTCCTTGAGTTTTCCTGGCTTCAGCATGATCTTCAAACGGCTGTTAGCGGCGTAGCGGTGAGCCCGCAGAGGCACAGCGGCGTACGCCGCAGGAGGAAATACTGTCGTTGTCGTCGCGTCATCTGCTTGGGGAGCTGCGAAACTCAGTTGGAGCCGCTGGTCTTCGTTTCCAACGGCTAGGCGTCGCCGCCTCCCGGCTTCACAATAGGTCGGAGCTTTTCCGGATGAGAACCCGGCAATCGGCGCAAGTATGGTCGCGCGGCTAGTTTGCCGGCAAGAGCATCGGAGACGGGCGCCATCCCCGCAGAGATCTCATCGGACATGCAGTTGCGCGCTTGTTCAAGGTTGCGAGTGTCGGGCCAATCTCCCGACGAAACATTTCTTTGGGTGCCGGTGCTGAGCGCAAATATCAGTGGGGCGTAGGTGCGCTGCTCTCTATGAGTATTAGTTCTCGCGTGTGGAGGCGCCGATGGCGTTGTCCTCGACGATCCGGAAATGCCTGCATGCCCGTTGTGCGGGTAAGGTGACCGCAGGTTTGTGGTACCGAGCAGTTCCATAAGTTCCCTCCATTGAGTTGCCGTCATTATCTCAGGGGGAGGGCCGATACCGCACCTGGCGGGGCGCCAATATCGGGTATCCTTTCCAAGATGCAGTCGCACAGCCGCTCTATATCGCGGGCTTCATGATCGGCCGTAATGCACACCCGAATCCCTGCTCGTCCCTGCGCGACCGTTGGGAAGAAAGTCACCGAAGCGTAGAACCCGGCATCGAGAAGCTCTTTTGCTATTGCAATCGCCTTGGCTTCCGACCCGATAGAGATCATTCTAATCGGAAATGAATTGCCTTGCTGGCTGGTTGCGACACGACGATCGAAGACCTTGATCCGTTGCGCCAATCGCCTCTGCCGTTCGCCGAGCTCTGGCGAATAGTGAATTTTGCACGAGCCAAGCGCTGCGCCAACCGCAGCTAGATTGGGAGCCACCGAAAACGCATAAGGAATGGAGTAGCGTCGAAACAGAGCCTCGTGGTCGGCCGTCCCGAGCATTAACATGCCTCCCGATGCGCCGAAACCCTTGGCCAGCGAGGCTGCTATGATCGTTCGGTCGCCCAGCACTTGCGGAAATTGAGAGCGAGCGAATCCTTCGCCTCGGCGTCCGAACAGCGATATGCCGTGAGCATCGTCGATATAGAGAAAGAGTCCATAACGTTCCTGGAGCTGACGCAGCTCCTTGATAGGCGAATTCCCTCCCATGGAGTAAATACCATCACATACATAGGCGACTACCGGATGTTCGCGGCACAAGCGTTCGAGAGCGTCGATGTCGTTGTGCGCAATCGTTTCCATCCGGGTTTCGTCAGCGACCACCGGCTTGTGATAGGCGAGCGAGATATGCGCAACGCGATCGAACACTACGACCGGCTTCCTTCCGCCCGTCAGTTGGCCCGAAGCAAGGATGGGCATCGCGCCTAGATTGGCGAGCATGACAGTGGAAAACGCGAGCACGCGTGCGCAGAACATCTCCGACAGGGTTGCTTCAAGCTCTGCCATAAGATCGAAATTGAGTCGCGTTCGTGCGCATGACCAGTGCAATGAAGAATGCGTCTCAATCGCCTCGATCGCGCCTGCGACGATTACGGGATGATTGTCTAGACCCAGGTAGGAGCATCGCACGAAATCAATTATCTCCGGTCGCCCCTCAAGTGGACCGGTGCCCAAAACAAAGGTACGTCCGGTCATGGATCGTCCATGGACAGCCATAAGGCCAGCCGCGTGGGCTGCATCGAAATACGCTCTGCTCTTGTTGATCATGTAGGCGGTATTTCGAACATGTCGGGTCGGCCGGCCACCGGTAGAGAGCGCGCTCCGCTGTTCCATTGCATTCTCCATTCGATCTGCCAAGCATTCGCACCCGACCGCATCGATGAGTCTGCACGACACGCGACTTGGCGATATCAGGCCCAACTGGAGGTTCTGTACAACTCTTACGAGCGGCTCGATCGGACCGTGGTTCAAACGCACTAAACCACGGGCTACGTCGTTTAGGCACCTACCACATCAGATAGGGCTATGCAGGCTGTTGAAAAAGGCGCTCGCCGCCGACCGATGATTGCGATTCAATTGGCTCTGACGAGATTCAGAGATGGAGCGTGCGTGGCGGAGCCAATCGAATGGGCGAGCCGTTCAGCTTCGTTGACCTGGGGCGCGGGTGCGGCGTGATCATCCGCTGCGAGCGATCCGCACAATTTTGAACGAGGCGTCGACGCTGGAGCGCGGGTTCACCGGGCCCTATTCGCCGATTGGGCTCCGCGGTGCTGTTGCAGGCGTTTTGCTCGATTCGCTCGGATCGGCTTCTGATGGAACGGCTGCTGTTCCGCTGGTTTGTCGGAATTGGCGTCGGCGATGCGGTCTGGAATCATTCAGTGTCCTCGAAGAACCCGACCGGCTGAAGGCGACATCGCGGCCAAGTTCCTGGCGGCGGTGCTGGCGCAGCCCAAGGTGAAGAAGCTTCCGTCGAGCGATCACTTGATCATTTCTCGGTCGATGGCACGTGGATCGAGGCCTGGGCCTCGATGAAGAGCGTGAAGCCGAAGGATGGCTCTTGCTAGCGGCCGGCGCAAGGCGGCGGGCGCAATGCCGAAGCGGTTTGCCTACGACGCCGAAGACTTCGTTAACGAGTTGCACTCGATGAACGTAACGCCGCTTATTGCGCAAAACACCAGCGGCCGCAGTTCCGCGATCGACGGGCGAACCGGCACGGCGACTATGCCGGTAGCCAGCGCATCCGGGAGGCATTCGGCTGGATCAAGACGGTCGGCGGGCAAAAGAAGACCGCTTCCGTGGCCGTGATCGCGTCGGATGGGCCTTTACATTCGCTACCGCCTACAATCTGGGGCCGCTCAATTTGAACGCGGTCACCAGTTGATGGCTAAAGTGCCTGCCTTTCGTCAAGGCTTTTGTCGGCCGCTGGAGTATCGTCGAAATGGACAACTAGTACCCGGAATCAGAGCTGAGTGATACGGCGGCCTTTGAAACGGCGTTGACGGACCTTTTCTTGGTCCAGACGAAGGGCTCGGCTTTGTCGTGGTACGCGTTGACGTAAGCATCGATGTGTTCCTGAAGCTGCTTGAGGCTTTTGAAAGGGGGTGCCGCTGAGCGACTGCCCCTGCAAGATCGAAAACCATACCTCGACCTGATTGAGCCAGGACGCACTTGTCGGCGTGAAATGAAATTGCACGTTGGGATGAGCCTTGAGCCAATGTCCGTTTTTCTTGTGGGTGTTGAGGTTGTCGAGGATGACGTGAAGCTTTCGACCCGGAAAGGCCGCGGTGACGCTGTTCATGAAGTCGAGAAACTCGACGCGGCGACGTCGTTTTGAATGAGCCGCGATGATCTTTCCGGTGGCGACTTCGAGCGCCGCAAACAATGTTGTGGTGCCGTGCCGCTTGTAATCGTGGCTCTGGCCGGTCAAGGCGCGGCCATTGAGCAACTTCAGATAACCCTGCGCTCGCTCCAAAGCCTGGATCGAGGGCTTCTCGTCCACGCATAGCACAATGGCCTTTGCAGGCGGGACGACGTAGAGGCCAACAACATTGGCTGCTTTGGCCGTAAAGTTCGGGTCGGTGCTCTCGCACCAAGACTTGCGAGCCGCAAGGTCAATCTTGTGGCTGCGCAGGAATCGCCAGACATATTGGACGTCAACATCGCGGAGCGCCTCGGCCAGCAGAGGGCCGGTCCAGCGCGCAAACCCTTGCGAGGGCGGCTTATCCGGCAGCTTCAGGATGCGCTTGTCGGTCGTCTTCGTATAAATCGGCTGCTTGTCAGGCCGCGGCTTGTCTTGCAGCCTTTCAAGACCATGGTCGGCATAGCGATGCCGCCAAAGGCTGACAATCCGCGGCTGGACTCCAACTTCCTTGGCGATCGACCGGGTGCTGCGCGCGTCCGCCGCCAACAGAACTATCCGCGCCCGCTTCAAATCGCGCTGCAACGTCACCGGTGAGCGACAGCACGCCTCAAGCGCCTTGCGATCTTTCCTCGAAAGGGTGGACTTCTCTTGCTCCGGGTATCATCCATATCTTGAATCACGACTCACGATCCAAGAAAAGTGGGTACTAGGACAGTGACTTCCTCGATCTTGTCTTTAGAGGCGCATCGCAGCTCCGGCGGTGAGATCGCCTTCGGTGCGCTGAAGGGCTTTCTCGACGTCCGCTACGGCGCGCGAGACGGCTCGGCCTGCGCTGAATTCTCGTGGGAAGGGCACGACGAGAATGAGCCTATCTCCGGTCGGATGGGTTTGATCGGCATAGTGGCAGTGCTCGTCGGCCACTTCTACATACACAACGAGGACGATACAAGCTTCGTTTGCGAACGCGGCTGAGTTCTTCAACGGTCTGCTAGTCTTACTGTGTCACAAATGTCTCGGATGCGATTGTCGAGCGATGGGAGCTTCGCAGCACGGGCATCGCGGCAGTGTTTTGATTAGGGCGGCGAACAATCGTCTGCGCACCGTTGCAATCGAATTCGGAAAGTGCCGCTCAGGCCGCAAGGGCGGAATCCTCTGGGGCGGTAACCGTCGGATAGGACAAGTTGCGGGAACGACGCGGCGGAACCAGGGTCTGAGGGGGGAATCGCGCCCCGCTCCGAGATCAGGAACCCGTAGGCTGCGATGCACATCGTGGCATGGTGATGAAAGCCTCGCCATCCTCGGCCTTCGTAATGACCGAGCCCAACTTCTTGTTTGAGCTCCTGATAGTCACGCTCGATGCGCCAACGCTGCTTGGCGATATCGACGAGAACAGAAAAAGGGGTATCTTGCGCGAGTGTAGAGAGCCAATATTTTGTTGGCTCCTTCGCGCCCTTGGACCATTCGATCAGCAACCATTTTCGGGCCGGCGGTTGTAAAGCCAGTAATCACGATGCGCGGCACGAACGCGCAAGCGAGCAAAACGAGAAGACAGGTGATCGGCCGTGCCCTCGCGCCAGGTGATGGTTCTCCATGCCCGCGTCGGCAGGCCGAGCGCGAGTTCTTTGACGGAGAGCGGCCGATGCATACCGTCGCGCCGCATCAGGTTCGGCGGCCGGCCGCGACCGGACCATTTCTTCGCCGGCAGCGGCGGGTGCCGGGCACCCACACCGTGGTCGTCGACAGAATTTCGGCCGCGCAGGTCAGCCCGAGCTTGGTAATCTCGGTGCGCAGCTCGCTATTGTTGCCATAGCCAGCATCCAGCAACACGACGCCGCGCGGTAGACCAGCCTCACAGGGCCCAGCGCAGTTGCTCAAGCGCGATGTCTGGTTTGGTCTTGAAGCCCGGAACACCTGCCTTGCGCCGACGTACCCGATCGCTCGCCTAGTCGTTTGGCAGATACAGCCGGTAGGCCACGGGCAGACCCGCATGGTGATTAGCAACCGACAGCGATACCGCGACCTGGCAGTTGGCCTGCTTACCGAGCTGACCGCAATATTGGTGCGCGACACCCACCGATTGCGGGCCTTGCTTGGGGAAGCTCGTGTCGTCAATTATCCAAGCCGAGATTGGCCCGTGCCGTTCCAACGCCGGCAAAACCATCTCACGCACCTTGACCAAAACCCGCTCGTCCTACCAGCGCCCTTCGCCGATGAAATGCAGCAGCGACTGATGCTGCGCTGCCGTCCGCTCCGGCGGCGTCACCGCCGCCATTGGCTCCACGCTCTTGCGTTCACGCGGCAGCACCAGACCCAGGCAATAGTCCCGCAGCGGTTTGGCCCGGTCCGCATGCCCGATGACGCCCCCCGAACAGTTGATTTCCTAACACAATTCGTTCGTTGGCGAGCTACATCGCCTCGTCCATATCGATCGACTTTTCGACCGCCCGCGAAAAGCGAGAGACACAGTAGCGGAAGGCTTTTGTTCTCGTCCGTCGGGATCGAGGCGCTGATCGGCGACCATGGAATGGCGCTCCCATGCTTATACCGATGCGGTCCTCACTCGCTCGCGAAAGAGTATCGCAGCCGAGATCCTTTCGTTCATGAGTGTTCTGGCAACCGTCTGCCGGCAATGATCGCTCTAACGAGCTGTAATCGAACTCCGGTCTCCTTATCCTGATGATCCGGGCCAACCACTCCATGCGAGCTGCAATAGCTGCGCATGCCTGCGGCCCAATCATCGCGCGGCCTTCAGCATCGAGCCCCCATATGGCGAACGCTCGGCGACGCCTCCTAACTGTTGTGGTTCGGCTAACTTGGCCCGTGCCACAGCGCGATATCTCACCGAATAGTGTCTCACCCACGAGATGGTCGCGCCCCGATGGAGCCGCCTCCCAAATCGTACCGACCTCGCTGGCTTCGCTGAAGCTGATAAGCACGATATGGATGCGCCGATAGCACCGCAACAACTTCTTGCGAACCGAATCAGCCAGGTTCGCTGATCGGCCAGCGCAAGATCGAGCGTCCTCCTAAATCGCGGTAAGCTGTGATGACCCGGCCGCTACATCCGCACGCTCGCGCACTCGCAGCATGATCGAGTGGTGAGAAGTCGCAGGCTGATCGCATTCAACCTCCCGCATCAAAGCAACAATGGATACGCTCGATTGCAAACCTCGGTGAGAGAGGGACACCAGCAAGGTTGCGACGCAGCCCATTCCAACCGAACAAGCTACCCATCAAGCCGCCTACGTCCTTCCATGGGACGCGAGTTGCCGAATACCAATCGCTTCGCAACAGAGTCACAGCCGAAGGCGGGTTCCGGCCGAAGATCACCTTGAGATGACGCTGCAAAGGCGGGCGATACACTCCGCAACCGTTTGTTCAGTCATGTGCGTTCCTCTATTGCATCCAGCATGTCTTGGTGGCTATCGAGAAAGCCTGCGAACACATCGACGATGAACTCAGCGTCGACGAGAGTCATCGGTGTCGAGATCGAAGCCGTGGCGCCGTGCGGCAGGATGATACCGTTGTCCGCAAAGAAACGCGTGAGTTGCTTCATTAGAATTGCTGCCCTGGGCGCGGGATAGGCCTCACGATAATCATTCGGGACTTGTGCCATAGGATGGATACGGAACAGTGAGGCGGCTCCGGTCACGCACAGTGACGCGCCCTGGTTTGAGATGGCCCGACGAATCCCGTCCCGGACAATGTTTCCAAGCATCTCGAGGCGTGCAAAAGTCGGATGATCCAGATGCCGCATTGCGGTAAGACCCGCTGTCATGGATAACGGATTGGCGGAAAATGTGCCCCCTTGCGGAAGCAGTGGCCGGCCCGCTGAGGCATCGAATACTTTCATCACGTCCTCGCGACCGCCGATTGCTCCAATCGGCAAACCGCCGCCGATGATCTTGCCCATCGTGACAAGGTCCGGAACAAGGCCATAGCGGGCTGAAGCACCACGGAAACTCTGCCTGAGATTCAGGACTTCATCAGCAATCACCAGAATGCCGTTATCACCCGCAGCTTCCTGGACCGCAGCAATGAATTCAGGCTTCGGTGCAATTAAGCCACCTCGGCTTGGCATCGGATCCAAAACGACCGCGGCAAGATTATGCGCATGCAATGACAACAATCGGCGTACGCCTTCAACATCGTTGAAGCGGAGCACAACAACTTCATCGAGCACGCTTGTAGGCATCCCGCTATAGAAGGCCGTAGACTTGGGAGCGGTGGGACCGCCCCAATTGTCCGGAGCCGCTGCCAAACTCACCTCGCCCCAGTCGTAGGCGCCGTGATAGGCGCCCTCGAGCTTGGCGATTTTCGAACGTCCGGTGAAGGCCCGCGCAGCCTTGATCGCAAACAGCACAGCCTCAGTCCCCGTATTGACGAACCGAACACGATCAATCCGCGGAATCCGGGCACCAAGTAGTTCGGCAAGTTCGATCTCGCTCTCTGTCGGATTGGCGAAGCAGCTGCCGCGCTGGAGTTGATGAGTTAGCGCTTCCACGACAGGCGCGAAGGCATGACCATGGATCAACGTCGTAAAGTTGCAATTGAGGTCAAGAAATCGGCGCCCATCGACATCGAACAGATGGCTACCCACTCCCCGTTCGATATAGATCGGGATCGGATCCCGCTCGATGGTCACTCGCGATGTGCCATCAGGGAAAACCAGCCGCGCGCGGGCAAAGCTGGCTCTCGACCTCTGCCCAACACGCGCGCTTACCGCCATATTCGAACCTGCAAACTGCCTGTCCACGGTATCCTCATCGAGGTATTTGCCGTTCCAGCTGAGTTGAGCCGAGTGCTTTTTCTTCCCGACCCAGCCATTCGGCGGGTTGTGTTCAGAACGCCGGCGTTTCTCTGGAGTGAGATCGAGACGATCTAAGCAGCGCGACACTTACTTGAACCTGACAATGGGGATGATCAGATCACCACCTCTTGCAACAATACCTGATACTCATCTTGCCCAGCCAACTCCCGACATAGCGCTCGGGAAGTCCAAGTATCTAGGTGTACGACGGTAGCGACGCCACTAGCGGGCGCACGGCGTCCGCATGGGCCGCAATAGCTGCTTCGGAGTTTGGGAGAGCTGAGAATGTCATGGTGCCACAGCGGCATCTATGGACAGGCCATTCCGGCAAACCTCCGACGCATAACGATCGTCTGCTTCGACGACTGTGGCCTCATGAGGAACTCGCCTGCATCGTCACGAACTGTTTCAACGAGGAAACCTCCTCCAGAGGATGAGATATGTGCCAAGGCAAAGGCGCCAATGCTGCCGATCAGCGCCAAATTCTTACGGCCAGCACGGCGCAGCTGCGCACCAGGGCTATGTACGCGCCGGCGAAGATGACACAGCTAAAAGCAGCTCGGCTCTATCGTGACGCTCAACCTGGTTCCTCAACTCCTCGCCGGTTAGCCAAATAAGCCAGTCGTCGTCCGCAATATCCTCCTCCATCAGCCTTAATATTGCCCCTCCTGATTCACGATGCAGCATTTCGTATTGCGAAACGAGCCCTTTATCCATGGAAAAGCTTGCCACAAGAGAACATAAGAAGTCAGGAGCCCACATGGCAAAAGACACGCCATGTGCTATTGCCGCTGTGATCTTGGCCAAACCCTTCCCTCTAAAGTCTCTGCGAACCCAAAGATCTCCGTGGTAGGCTACTCTCCCGGTTATCTTCTTCGCGCTTGGCGCTCTGCAGGCACAGCGGTCCTGAGGATGTGCATGCATGGTCGGGTTCGCGTAGAATGCCTCCAGAGATTGAAGGTGTTCTGCAAAGTTGCTCTGCGAAAGATCAAACAATCGGGCAGCGTCTGTAAGCGCAATCTCGTTGTTCTTGTCGACGCCTATGATCCAATACCCATCGCCGGATTTAATTGGTGAGCGATCTGGCCGGAAACTTGGATATGTTCGCTTCTTTGTTGGGGTGGCCCCTGTGATCGCGACGTACTCATCAAAATCAACCCCAATCGAAATCTTGATACCTTTCTGGGCGGCGGCATCGTCATACACTTGAAGGAAACGCGAGACTTGCAACGGATTAATTACGCGTGTCATTGCTGCATCCTGGTCCGTAATGATCTGCGATCCGGCTTATCGACGAACTGCTAACTGAGAGTACAGTATTAACAATGGATCGCTGCACTATCTACTCTGGTGAGTTGTTCGATGATTCATAGGGAGTGCTGTTGGCATACATCAGAATTCAAAGGGCAACGGAATGTTCTTGAGCGGTGGCGTGTGGACCTGCGATAGATGGATGTCGCCCGGCTTGTCCGACCGCTGCTGGTCGTTGACGAACACCCCTTCATTGACCGCTATGAACACGACGCGCCGCCACTCACGATCGAGGAAGTTGACACGACTCCTGACGATTACCAACAATCGCCGATGAGACTATGGGTTAACAACCGCCGGCGCGAGAGGTCCAGCTGAGGTTCAAGGGATTAACGACGGAAGACCTGTACTAATCCCTCAAGCGGAGCAAGCCACTTTCGCTCGGCGAGACCGTCGGTGCCGACATTTGAAAAAAGGTCGCAGACTGACGACCCACGATCCTGTCGAGTCAATGAAGGTTGGGGCGTTTCCGTCCGACGCAGAACTCTGGCTCGTCGATCTGCACAGCCGACACCGTACGCTTCGTCCACATCACCGCTTCCACCCATCGTGCCGTGACCTCACATGATCGGATTCTGCGAACAAAATTACAGGCGCAACGTCCCAGCTCACACTTCGCTTAGCCGTGATAACAATTATTTGTATTCCCGCTCCGTCCACCATGGAAAATAATCCGGCATGTCGGCTGACACCTTATCGTTGAACACCGGCTGCCGCTTCTCCAGGAACGCCATCACGCCTTCCCGGGCATCGGCGGAACGCCCGCGCGTATAAAAGTCGCGGCTATCGATTCTGTGGGCTTCCATGGGATGATCGGCGCCTAGCATGCGCCACATGATCTGCCGGATTAACGCAATCGACACGGGTGCGGTCTTCGCGGCGAATTCCCGAGCGAGCGCATGCGCGGTCGGCAGCAGTTGATCGGGCGGCACCACCTTGCTGACCAGCCGGCCGGCGAGCGCTTCCTGCGCTGGGAATACCCGCCCGCTGTAGCACCACTCCAGCGCCTGCGCGATGCCCACGATGCGCGGCAGAAACCAGCTCGAGGCTGCCTCCGGTACGACGCCACGTTGGGAGAACACAAAGCCAAAGCGCGCGGCTTCAGACGCAATGCGGATATCCATCGCGAGCAGGATGGTGAGGCCCATACCGATCGCCGGCCCGTTCACCGCGGCGATTACAGGCTTCAGGCATCTGAATATCCGCAACGTGAGCCGACCGCCACTGTCGCGGACGTTCGGATCGCTATAATCCACCGAGCCATCGCGAAGTCGCTTCACCGGTCCACGCCAGGCGTCGATGTCAAATGAGTCGGCGCCCCGGGAGAGATCTGCGCCCGCGGAAAAGGCACGGCCTTCGCCGGTCACGATCACGGCGCGGACGTCATCGTCTTTCTCGGCGCAATCGAAGGCATCCATCAATTCCAGCTGCATGGTCGGGCTGAAGGCGTTGAGCTTCTCCGGCCGGTTCAAAGTGATGGTGAGTATCTGCTCGGCGACCTCACATTTGATGGTTTCGTAGGCCACGCGTGCTTCCTTTATTTGGAGTGTGAAAGAACAGCGGAAGTCAGATTACTGCCAGCCTGATCTGCTTCGGCCAAGGATTTCTCGAATATCTCAAGGCCTTGATTTAGTGTCTCAGAGTCGATCGTGAGTGCAGGCAAGAACTTTATGACCCGATCAACGGGTCCGCACCGCTCGACAATTAATCCCTTCTCAAATGCCTTGCGTGTCGTAGCTTCGGCGATTTCGGTCATTTGGCAATCAAAGCCCAATGCCATGCCCCGCCCTCGAACAGCAAAAGCGTTTCCATACTCCGATGCAATGGCCCTAAGTCGACCCTGCATAAGTTCTCCCATGCGCTGCACTCCTTGAGAGAATGTCCGACTCCGCCAATAAATATCGATGGCTGCGGTCGCAGATACAAGCGCTAGGTTGTTTCCTCGGAACGTGCCTGTGTGTTCTCCTGGACGCCAGGCGTCGAATTCCTCTTTGATCAACAACATGGATAATGGCAGACCGTACCCGCTTAGCGACTTCGACAGCACGACAATATCTGGCGACAACGGAGCGAACTCAAAGCTAAAGAAATCGCCCGTGCGACCACAGCCCATCTGGATATCGTCAACTATGAAAAGAGCGCCAACATCTTTTGCTATGGCCTGAACTGATTGCAACCATTGCTTGCTGGCTACATTTATACCACCTTCTCCCTGCACAGCTTCGACGAGAATGGCAGCTGGACAATCGATGCCACTGCTCTCGTCCATCAATACCTTTCGCAAATAGTCAGCCGTATCAACAGCTGGCCCAAAGTAGCCATCATAGGGCACGAAAGTTACGCCAGATAAAGAAACGCTGCTGGCTTTCCGGTAGAAACGATTACCGCTCGCAGCAATCGCTCCTAGACTCATGCCATGATATCCATTCGTGAACGAGATTATATTTTGACGTCCTGTGACTTTACGCGAGAGCTTTAAAGCTGCCTCGATAGCATTAGCGCCTGTTGGTCCCGTAAATTGGAAACGGTATTGCAGACCACGTTCTCGAAGTATGACGGAGCTGAACGTCTTCATGAATTTCAGCTTCGCAGGTGTAGCCATGTCAAGCCCGTGGACTACGGCATCCGACGCTAGATACTCAGTTATAGCAGCTCTGATCTGGTGATTGTTGTGGCCGTAGTTCAGCGCTCCTGCCCCAGAGAGAAAGTCGATGACCTTTCGACCATCATCCGTTAACATAATAGAGCCGCGCGCTCGACTGAAAACGGCCGGAAACGAACGCGGGTATGAGCGGACATTTGATTCTAGGGTTTCGAAAGCCTGCATATTACGTGGCTCGTCAGTCACTCCCCCCATAGTCGCCTCCTCTGCAAGTAAGTGGTTCAATGAACAACCACCCGTTCCTCAATCAGATGCTATCGGCATAGCGACCGGAACGTTGTGAGCCTCGGCAGACAATGTTGACGCCGCATTCGTCCCAGCCCAGCTACTAACTACCTGAGAACCGGGAACAACAAACCTACCAGGTCTGGTAGTGTTCTGTCATTCAGAGCTACGCATGCATACTGCCATGTAGGCGCGAGTTGTCGACTTCAGAGAACTGAAGCGCCTTTGAGCTTCCCGGTAACCAGCTGCGCGCTGGGCGAAACTCGGGAGCGGTTAGCGCTGGGATGCGCGCTGATCTAGGCTCCCTGCCAGTCGTGGAGACTAGGAGGTAATTCGAAGGCTTTTGATAAGGGCGCCGTCGCCATGAAGTCCACTCCGAAGCGTTCCAAACAAGTCTGATCTTCAACGATCTGGTTGCAGCTCGCCCTTCATCCATGACGTCGCTGCCAGACCAAGAACCGTCGGTGCTGCTGGAAATCACTCTGTGCGCATCCGAAGGCGAATTCTGCTCGGATTTGCCAAGCAGGATGTAACCCAGCCCAATTAGGTCGGGAAACTTGGCTTCATAGTCTCAACGATACCCCACTTGTCTATGGGTGCTGCCTTCCAGGAGCTTGGGAGACGGATCAGGTAGCGGTCAATGTCAGAATAACCGCGGCGTTTGGCCTTATCGAGGCACACCGCACCTTGAACTGGTCGAAGTCTCGGTCGATTTTACCCAACGAAGCCTTCTTCGATGTGATTGCGGGTGCATTGCTAATCGCATAGCGCGGATCGCGAGCGGTGTGCCGATCAGTCTCACGTCTGCTCGCCCACCGATGAGAACAGCTCTGCCGGTCTGACCAGCGCTTCCGCCAGCGCATTGAGCTTTCGCGCGTGCTAAGCCCAAAAGGAGACCCGGCAGGCGGCGGCAAGGCAAAACCGTCGATCACCGGTCGTGCAATCGGTGCCGGCGCGAGTCGGGTGCTGGAATGGTCGATCACGGTGACACAGCCGTGTGCGAGCGCATTGAGACGGATGGCAGCTTTGGAAGCAATTGAATGCACACGTGACGCGTATGCGAACAGAGAGGGCCGATAACTTACACCCATCACTGCGACTCCTTGAGCATACGACACTGCTCCGGGACAACAATATCAACTATCTATGTATGTCAAATTTCAACCCGGCATGGAATCTCGGGCATACGGCTCCTATTCAGGCCTAAAAGAAAAGTGGTCAAGTGCTTGATCAAGGATCGCGACGCGCTGCTCGCCATCAGAACTCCCGGCCGAGCACTGACGCGTCTACGCCCTATGATTGTCATCGAGAGCGCGACGGTGGGCCACCCCGCATACACCCCAAGGGATGTCTCTCCAATGAGCTTGCGCACGCCATAATGTTCAAGTTCGCGGAGTACCTGAGACAAGCTGGTCGCCGACAACCATCGCTGAAAGTCAGCCTCGGTGTGAAGTTCCTCAGTGGATTCTAGGTCGTCAGACGGCTAGCTCGGGCAGAAGACGAACCGAGCCTTGTCATCATGAATGTCTGATCAGGAGAGGCCCGAACTGTAAACCTGAGGGTCGTCAATTCTGGGCCGTGGCGTCGACTTGTCAGCCTGACGACACCTTCTTTGCTTTTGCGAGTTCCTCTTCGGAGAGCATCGCCGTACCAATGATGCCCTCCCCTTCCAATTGTGCGATCTCGGTGTCGGAGAGCCCGAGAAGCCCTGATAGTATCTCTCTGTTATGTTGTCCGAGCGTCGGCGCCGCTATGCGGGGCGCATAGGGGCCCCCACCTTCGCGAATCGGCATTGAGGGTTGCGGGTGCCAACCAATGAAAGCACGTTCGAGTTCCTGCAGGAACCCGCGCGACCTCAGATGCCGATCCTTGAGCAGGTCAATTGGCAGGCGGGCCACGCCAGCCGCAACCCTTGCGGCTTGCAACTCGGACATCGCCTGATCCGCATCGCGGGCGAACGTCCAGGCTCCGATGTCTCTCTCGATCTCACACTCGATG
This sequence comes from Bradyrhizobium sp. Pha-3, assembly GCF_042258615.1. Classification (GTDB taxonomy): domain Bacteria; phylum Pseudomonadota; class Alphaproteobacteria; order Rhizobiales; family Xanthobacteraceae; genus Bradyrhizobium. The sequence goes on from NZ_CP170152.1 coordinate 7,432,484, forward strand.
CCGCGGCGAGCTTCAGCAGATTTCAGCGATGCGTTCGTGGCCCAGTCTGCTCGGCCAATAAGGATGGCAAGCCTCTGCCACATGTCCTGGTCGGTCACTGCGACGATGATCCAATTGTCCTCACCCGCACATCGGAAGCAGCCATGTGGCACGAACTGAGGATGTCGATTTCCATACCTCTTCGGCGGCATACCGCCGATCGATTGGACGGTGATCCATGGCGCCGCAAATGGCATCATGCATTCGATCTGCGCCAGATCAATGAACTGTCCCTGCCCTGTGTTGCAGGCGTGAATCAGCGCAACCAGAACCGCGGCGCAGCCGTTCAATCCGCCGACGGCATCACCAAAGGCGACATGGCTCATCACGGGAGGCCCGTCGAGATTTCCGATCACGCTTGGCAACGCCGAGCCCTGCTCGAGAGTCGAGCCGTAGGCCCGGCAATTGCGATAGATGCTGTTCGCACCGAAGGCTGACATCGACAGCACGACGAGCCGCGGATTCAGCGTTCTGAGCACGTCGTAGCCAAGCCCGAGGTTCGGCAGCACATCGACCGAGTAATTGTCGACGGCAATATCGGCTTTCGCCAAAAGCCCCTTGGCAAGTGCGCGGCCCTGCGGCCGCGTAAGGTCGAGTGTGATACCGCGTTTGTTCCGGTTCATGATGCAGAAGCGCACTGTCTTTTCGTACAGCTGGGCGTCGACGTAAGCCGGCCGTCGATCAACCCCCCGCCACCAGTCCGGATACTGGATTGCCTCGATCTTGATAACGTCCGCACCAAGATCAGCCAGTGTGCGAGTACACAACGGACCCGCCCACCCCATCGAGAAGTCGATGACACGAATTCCCTGCAACGGCCGCCGGTCAGTATCGATGCAGCCAGGCGATCCCGCCGCGGTGAGGGGCAAGTGCGTTCGGATGTTCGCGAAAGCCTGCTGCTCGCCGAGATCCGGAACCTTTCCGCCCCGGCGGGGCGGCGTCAATGTCAGACGCTGCATCGAGCCAGCCGTCAGGCCCTCTTCTTCGCCAATCAGAACAGGAACGATCGCGCCGCGCGCCTTCTTCTCCGCGTCCTGGAGCAGATCGGATATTTCGGGTACTGGGACGATCGGGATCTTGCGCTTCAGTCCCTCCGCGAACCACTCTTGCGCTGTCCGCGTCTTCAGCCTAGGCACAAACTTTTGTTCGATCTGCTCGATGTATTGCAGACGATCCTCGACGAGGTTCAGAGCTGGATCATCACGCAATTCGCACAAGCCGAGTATGTCGCAGAATGCGCGCCACTGTGCTGGCGTTCCTGTCGTGACGCCGAGCCAACCTTTTTTGGTTTCGTAAATGCCCGTTGGAAAGTTCGGCCAGAACCGGTTAATGCCCATCCGGCGCATCACGTCGCCACGCGCAAATGCCTCGAACGTCTGATACTCGCTAAGAGCGAGACTCGATTCGAAAATGCTGAGCGACCACGACCGACCTGTCCCGCCCTGCATTCGCGCAAATGCCGAAGACGCCGCGGCGATGAAGCCCCACAAGCCGGCTAGGATGCCGGTCTGGAAATCCGGTGCGTGCAACGGCGGCCCATCGACCGGTCCAACCAGCTTGACAAGGCCGGCGAGGGCGCGAACTGTCGAGTCGGTTGCGGCGAAGTCTGCATAGGGACCCTCGCGGCCGAACCAGCTCGTTTCGAGGTAGATCAACCCGGGGCGTCGCTGCCGGATCGCGGCGACATCAATGGACGGGCAATCCGCGGAATCCACATCGCGGCCATCGACCAGAATGTCGCAATTCTCGATCAGTGCCGTCAGCCGTGTGATCGCGTCGGGGTCGGCGGCATCGATGATAGTGCTTGACTTGTCTAAGTTCAGGAATGCGAACCACGCGCTTTCGCCCCCGGACGTGAGTGGCGCGCTGAGGCGAAGTGGGTCGCCTGCTGGCGGCTCGACCTTCTGAACATCGGCGCCGAAATCGGCAAACAACCGCGCACAATAGCTGGTTGCAGCTGAGCTACCGATCTCGACGATCCGCAGATGCGATAGCACTCCGATAGAGGGCGCCACTTTCCCAGCCATGCTGATGCTCCTGTATATCATCGGCCATGCGATGCTAGGGTGTTGACGCCGCGAGCGCGGCCCCGCTTACTCGGCATCGATACGCGGGCGCTTGCGACTGATGCGAGGCGGGGCGACACCGGGAACGGGCGCAGAGCCGCCACGATCCACCGTGTCTCTCCCCGGGGTCGATGGCGTTGCAGCAGGCCATAGCCCTCGCGCAGCACAATACTCAACCGCAGCACGGTTAGTCTCGGACCGTAACGACGACGCCTGGTGTACCGCACAGTTATACCGTCGGCAGGTCGAATGCGGCGCAAGGCTGCAGAAGGTGCGCGACTTTGTCTCCCGAAGCGGAGCCGATCGCACCTTTGAGATGCTAGCGGTTGCTGGCGATCAAGTCGAACGGCTTGCGCTCGGCTACTAATCACTGCCGGGCCCTGAAAATAGGACAGAGATTCTTGTGCGGCGTTCGCTTCCTCCTCATCCTCCACGAGGACGTCAATGACGCCGTTAGGAGGCTGGAAGAGACCGCCCAACTTCCGCACGGTGATAGATAGCAAGGGCCACGGCCGTCGATCATAGTCGACCCAGCCATACCGATCGAGGTGCTCTTCTTCGCAACAACATCGTCGCGGCTGCCAAACATCGCCTCATTGCAACCGAAGCAGTAGCGCGTAGAACCAGCGGCATCCGCCACTGCTCGGCCATCTTCAGCATGTGATCGATCTTCCTGCATGCGCCCGTGAGTGCCGGCGAGCATCGTGTAGTCGTTAAGCGACCACCATGCAGCCGGCAACCCCAGGCCGAAATGGGTGGCATTGACCGTTGCAACGCCCGCAAGGAGCCCCTTCTCTGGCGTTTTCTTGATCAGGTCTGGAGCCCCCGCGGCTGCGCGACCTGTTCGCACGTACACTGGTTGGTGTTGCGCCGCCGCTCCACGCCCACGGCCCGTTCTCGTCGAGCGTATTGGCCTGACTTGCGATATCTTCGCCAGATCCGGACGGTCGTAACGGAGGTCGACCTCAGTACTCCGAAGGTGTGCGGTCGCACGAACACCATCAGAGATGGGTGATCGCTGTTGCATTTCACGCTCCATTGTCATCTGCCACGAACGCGCGCCGGATCTCTCAGATGAATCGATACGACAGCGCGGCTTGGCGACATCTGGCCGAGCTGGTCGCACTATAAAAATGTTGCTGGCTGCTCGATCGGCCGTCGTGGCTCATCCAAACTAAACCACTAACTACATCGCTTGGGCAGCTACCAAATCAGATAGCGTCCTTATGGCAGCGCCAATTCCGACCCGTCGATCCAACGTTCCGCTCCGCTGCTCCGTTGGTCGATGCTGCAGGCCGATCATTGGACGGCGTGGGGCAGACTAGAGGTGGCTTTGCCGGTCACTATCGCATCAGGTGGAGTACGGCCAAACGTCTCGACGGGCCGGGCGCTCACCTTGCGCAGCGCTTTTCGAATCACCTTACGTAGGCATATCCTGAGCGAGATGCCGTGGCTCAGCAAGTCAGGGGCCACTGGTCTGACTCACTATGTATTCGGTGATTCATTCGGGTCGTCGCGAACATCTGACTGCGTGCGCGTTTCTCATCCCAGTTCCTTGGGCCTTTCGCTGGCCATTACGCTGGCAAAAATGTCGTCATGAGTTGGTGGAACGAGGCACGTTCGAGCGCACGTCAAGGCTGAGCGCGCGGCACGCGCACCGAGCCTTCCTGCGCGACGGACGCCACCAGCGTGCCGTCGGGCTTGAAGATTAGCCCGCGCGTGAGGCCGCGTCCGCCTTGCGCGCTTGGAGACCCCTGGGCGTAGAGCAGCCATTCGTCCGCACGGAACGGGCGGTGAAACCACATCGCGTGGTCGAGGCTTGCCGTCATCATGCGATTGTCAAACAGTGTGCGGCCGTAACGAACCATGACCGCGTCGAGCAGCGGATAATCCGAAGCATAGGCGAGCGCGCAAATATGCAGCGCTGGATCCTCGGGCAGCTTTGCCGAGGTCTTGATCCATATATGAAAGCGGCCGTCTTCGATCTTCTGACCCAAATACCGGCCGATTTCGACTGGCCGCAACTCGATCGCATAATTGTGGCGGAGGATTTCCGGCGTTTCGGGAAACATCGGCCGCTCAGCCTCCCCCTCTGCGGAGAGTTCTTCAGGCGATGGCACGTCGGGCATCTTGTCCTGGTGGTCAAAAGCGGCCGCCTCTTCGGCGTGAAACGACACCATTATAGAAAAGATCGCGTTGCGATGCTGGATCGCAGTGACGCGCCGTGTCGAGTAGCTCCTGCCGTCCCGTAGGCGTTCGACTTGATAAACGATCGGCACCTGCACGTCGCCGGTGCTGATGAAATAGCAGTGAAGCGAATGCGGGAGCCTGCCCTCCACCGTGCGGCATGCCGCGACCAGGGCCTGCCCGATCACCTGACCGCCGAACACCCGCTGCCAGCTCGTGTTCGGACTGTTGGCGCGGAACCGGTTCGCATCGATTGGTTCGAGGTCGAGAATGGCGAGTAAATCAGTCAAGCTTTTGGACATGGGTGCTTTCGGTTTGTTCGGCGTCATTCCGGGGCATGGCAGCCACGAACGCGAAATCGAGATTCGAGGCCGGCTCTTTTCGAGCGTCCGGAACGACTGTGTCGGCACTTCGAGCCCTTGTTTCGCCCGTCAGCTTCGCCGCCACGGACGCAGCGAAGCATCAATCGGACGCGTACTATAAGTGCAGGGTCTATGCAATTGATCCAGATAGAGCGGGAAGCTTCATTTGAACTCCTGGGCGGGGACCGCGAGACTGCCTTGTGGCAAAGATCCTTTCTCAGTCCGTTGCAATCGGCGTGCCGCAAAAATCATTGTGCGGCCTTTCTTGATGAAACAGAAATCCACGTGCTTCATGACGCGCCGATAGAATGCTTACATTCTTGGTGTTGGATCCTGGACACAGACGTCTTCAACCGGACACGGTGGCCAACATGCGCGTGAAACGACGACGGTCGCCTAGCGTTGGCAAGTGGGGTCCTTGATAATGAGCTTGTCATCTGTCACTTATGTATGTTGCCATTGCGTATTGGGATGTCGCATACCGATGTGTGCGCGAGATCGTCGTACCCTGGTAGGTTTCACCGCAGTTCGCTTTCATGGTATGATGATTTCATCATCACGAGTGAACATGGAGCATCGAGCATGTCCGAAAGATTGGAAATCGATTCAGGAACAGATGAATTGTTGGCGGAAATTCGTACCCGAGTTGCCATTATCACGCTTAATCGGCCGGAGGCGCGGAACGCCTTATCTAATCGGCTGAGAGCGGCATTGTGCAAGTTGATTAAATTCTACGGTGATGACCCGCAAGTGGGTTCGATCCTAATCACCGGCGCGGGACCTGCTTTCTGCGCAGGTGGCGACATAAAAAGCATGAACCAGAGTTCGGGAACTGCGCATGTGACTTTCGAGCAGCAACGCGCTGATCTTCGCGTCGAACAGCGAACGCTGACCGGTGCGCTGGTCGCGGTGAGAAAGCCGACTGTTGCGGCCATCCCGGGTCCGGCAGCGGGCGCGGGTCTTGCGCTCGCACTTGCCTGCGACATGCGCATTGCCGCATGGTCAGCCATTCTGACCACCGCATATGCTCGCATCGGCTTGTCCGGCGATTACGGAATCGCCTGGCTATTGACGCGACTGGTAGGATTTTCCCGCGCACGTGAACTGATGTTCCTGTCCGAACGCATCGATGCGCACCGGGCGGAAGCGCTCGGCCTCGTCAACCGGGTGGTGCCGGACGCGGATTTACGCGAAACTGGGTTCGCGCTCGCGGCATCGCTCGCAGGGGGGCCTCCGATCGCTTTCGGCCTCATGAAGGACAATTTGGACCACGCCGTGAACTCCACATTCCTTGAGTCGTTGGATTATGAGGCGGAAAACGTCCTGAGAACGATGCAGACTCTCGACCACAGAGAGGGTGTGCGCGCGTTCGCGGAGAAGCGAAAGCCTGTTTTCAAGGGACATTGAAGGTTGATCTCGCCGCCGGACGCGCTGAGCAATGCTGTCCCGGCGACGAATGGTCGATCTTTGCTCTTTGAGCATCGTGACGATCGACGGCTTTCCGTCCCGGTGACGTCATCGTCGAATACTTCGTTATTGGCGTCCCCCCTTCATCTGTGGGCTGGCTCGGCCGCGCGTCGGCTCATTCATCGCCGGGCATTCTCCGATAGCAGCCCCGCCGGAAACTCTGTGATCCTTACCGCAGGCAGGCACACGGAGGTGGCAATACGTCACGGCGTTGATTGATCCGGCGGCGCTCCCTTCCATGCAGTACCTGCACTCCATAGTCCCTCTACCTAACGCGATCCCTCAGCTTTGACGCCTTTTAACGGTGGCAGACTGACTTCGTCACGAGTGTGGTGGTGCCCGTCTCCTCAATTCGTAACGGAATTGTCAGGAATCGCAATGAGAGGCGTCGTGTCACCGCTCTCGGTCGAGTCTCAATTGGTACGATTGATCGCGATGTAGAGGTAGAGCTTACCTTCAGCGGCCTGGAGCCCAGCGATGCGATGTGGAAATGACCGATCGGGTAAGCATCTTGAATTCTTTGCTCTCTCCCGCAATCGACTGATGCCACGGCCTGGAGACAGCGATGAAGGGATGACCGCGCTGACGGTCGGCTGGAGCACATAGAGTAATCGTCGAGCGGCAGCGGTGTATGCCGCCGGAAAGCGACTATGATCGCCTCCCCCTCGATGGAAAGCACGGTCGATTTGGCTTCCTTCCGGCTGTCGGGAGATCGTCGACGGTCTCGCGCTCCTTCCATTTCGCAACAGTCTTCTGGTTGATCCCCTAGCGCCTGGCGCGCTCAGACTTTCTTGAACTATCTTGTAGTGCTCGACGGATTGCATCCGTCGTGGTGGCGCAGCCGTGCAGCACTGTCCATAGCGCATCCTTCGCATCGTGCGATAAGAATGCACCATCAAGCCTGGAACTGAACACCTGGTCGTCCATCATGAGACTGTTTCTCGTGTGCGTTCCGGCTCACGAATCGTCAGTCTCATCAATGGATGGCTCCTCAAAATATCAAAGTTCTGCTCCACCCACAGAGTCAGGACCTCCCACTAGGCCTAGCGAGCTGACGGCAAGACTGAAAACGCCCGGTTAAAGGAGTCGCTGCAAAGTCGGCGGCGCCTGAAGTGCCTTCGGGCAGCCTTGTCGGACACCGCCCCCCCGCGAGAGGGCGATCGACGTCACGACCCTCAAGGTCCAAAGAGTGACCCGTACAGCGCGAGCGTTTACGCCGCCAGACATCGGCTCTGAAGAGCAAGCCTGTTTGCGAGAAGCTGGAAGCGCAGGACGAGGAGCCCCGCGTAGACGGCCGACCCGATCGACAAGCCAATCCAGATACCAATAGCCCCAAGACCGATCTTCAAACCAAGCGCGTAGCTGAGAGAAAAGCCGATCAGCCAATATGCGATGCCGGCAAACAGAAGCGGCATCCGCGTATCCTTCAGTCCGCGCAGGCCGCCCGCTGCAATGATCTCCACCGCGTCACTGATAAAGACGCTCGCGCCAACCGAAAGAAGGTTTGCGGCCAATCCGATCGTCGCGTCGGCATCGCGGGCCGACTTGCCCAGAAACAACTCGGCGATCTCAAAACGTGCAGCGACAACCGCAACCGTTAGCATCGCGACGATCGCGATACCGAGTAGGATCGCGGTTAGACCTGCCCGCTTGATGCCGGGACCGTCGTTGCGGCCGACCGCATGGCCAACGCGCACAGCCGCGGCCATACTGATGCCGGAAGGAGTCATGAACAAGATCGCGGCGACCTGAAGAGCGATCTGATGAGCGGCAAGTGCCCGGGTGCCGATCAGGCCTGCTAGGAGAGATGCGGCCGAGAATAGTCCGGACTCGATCAAGGAACCGATTGCGATGGGCGTCCCGATCACGATCAGCTGCCACATCAAAAACCAATCGAAGCGCCATAGATGGGCAATCACGCGGTAGTCACGGAAAGGGCGGCGCATTATGACGAACCACAAACCGGCCAAAAACGTTGCACAGTTCGCCAGGCTCGTCGCAAGACCCACGCCGAACAGCTCCAGCCGCGGGAGACCGAACTTCCCATAGATCAGGGGATAAACCAGCAGGGCGTGGACGGTGCTGACCGAGAGCATAATCCACCCGACCGGCTCCGGCCGGTTGACCGCGCCCATGAAACTACGGATGACTTGAAACCATAGCGCCGGCGCAACCCCCCAGGCCAGTCCGAGCAGATATTGCTGGGCGAGTCGCGCCGTGTCCGGCGCCTGGCCAAGAGCAAGCAGTATTTGCTCTCCGTGCAGCGCACACGCCATTATCGGGATCGATAGCACCAGCGCCGCCCACAACCCCATGCGCAACGAGCGCCGTATCACACCTAGATTATCAGCCCCAAACGCCTGCGCCGCCAACGGTACGATCGCCGCCAGCAGGCCCATGCCGAAGGCGAAGCTTACGAAATAGACCCTGCTGGCCAGCGCTGCCGCAGCGAGCGCCTCAACGCCGATTCGCCCGACGAAGGCAAGATCGGTCGTCATCATCGCGATTTGCCCAACCTGCGTCAGCACCATCGGCAATGCGAGTTTCGCGGTTTCCCTGAGCTCGATAGCGAGGTGATGGCCAGCCGCTCGTCTCGTTAGTCCGCGCCTTGAAGCCGGCACACGTTGTGTTTCGGTCACCTCGTCCATGGAAATCATGCTACCCGTTTTTGCGCGGCGAACCCAACGATCTCTTTGGTTTGCCGCGGGATCCTCTTCCCGCTTTGCTTCGCGATAGCCTGTGGATCATAGTCACGTGCAGCTATGCGTCACGACTTGGGATTGGACCTGCTGTTGAGACTGGGCCGCTCGCCCACTGATGAGATCAGGTCCTTCCGCTTCTGACACGCGTTGACATATTCGCGCTGTTAAGCGCGAAGGAAACCGGCAAGTGCACTGCATGCCGAAACGATGGTTCATCGGCATCGCCCAGTGAGGCGCGGCGCGAACCATCATCCCGGGCTGGTCGATCACGGCGGCGAAATCGCGCGCGAGCGCGCACTGAGACGGATAGCGGCGTTGGGCCAGTCACATTCACACGCGACGCCTACGTTGAACCGAAAAGCGATAGCCTTTTAATCATTACTGCGACTCCTGACAGGCAATACTGGAAGCCGTTTCCTCTTCAAGGCTTGTGCCAAATGCGAGAGCCTGATTTGCAAAGGATATTTGCTCGAGCTAATGAGGCATCGGCCGACATCATGTCGCAACCGCGACAGCTGGTATCAAGGGCGCTTGATCGATCTCGATGTGAGTTTTCAGGGCGCTTGTGCATACGGCCTGACTGGAACTTGTCGCCCGTGAAAAACTGCCGAAGTCGTTAAGCGTACGCTGGTGCCGCTCGATGATCGCCTCTATGCAATGCAGCCGACTATCTCGCTTCTGACGCGGTCATCCCTGCATCGCCGCCTCCAGCACTATGGCATCAGCCGATTGCCGGAGGCCGAAGGCAGCACGCCTTCGAGCAACAAATTCAAGGCTTATCCGATCGGATATATCCACATCGACATCGCTGAGCTCCAGACCACTGAAGCCAAGCTCTACCTCTACGTCGCCATCGATCGCACCAACAAGTTCGCCTTCGTGCATGATCAGGAAGACGGGAAGGACCTCCCCCTCGGCCTTCCTCGAAGCTCTGATCGCGGCTGTCCCCTACAAGATCTACATGGCTCTCACCGACAATGGGATCCAGTTCACTTTCCCGCCGCGCTATGCGGACGGCCCGACGGCAAGATACGCGACACACACGTTCGATATGCGCTGCCAAGAGAGAAACTCACGCCTTATGAATACATCTGCAAGTGCTGGACTTCTCAGCAGGAACGATTCAAACTCAATCGCTCCACAAAATGCCGGGACTAAACACCTAGAGCGAGAAGGGCCGGGGGTCGAGAGCCGCTTCGTCATCTAGCTGCTGTTGCTCAAGCGTCAACTTGTCCGACAAGGGCGGCTGTGAGCGCTGGGTCTATGGCCGCATTTCCAGCACGAGTTCCCTCACGAACGCTTTCTAACAATTGTCGCAAGCGGCTCGGCAGCAACTGGCGCTCTTGCTAGCCGAGAGCCCGAGGATGGTGCATGAGACCGGCGCGTCGCTGACGCGCGATCTCAAGCGGTAACGATCGATATCACCGTTCAGCCCAAGACCATCACCTTTCCCGACCGGTGCCAAGCTGGTCAATGCGGCTCATAAAAGACCCCAATCGTCCGGCTGCGATCATGGCCTGCGCCTGCGGCTGCGATAATCGTATCTGCGCATCATCGCCCGGGCGGCGATGATGGCAGGAACGCGAATGCTCGCGCCAGACAGTTAAATGTCATGGTTGGCATGGCGCAGTTTAAGGATACGCTCGGCCGCCTGATCCGTGACAAATCCCTTGACGCGTTTCGTATTGAAAGATGTAGAGCGATTTGGCTGTGATCGTCGACAAATACGACTCTTCCGCCTTCGCAAGTTTGGCGAAGAAACATAGACGCCGAAGACGAGGTTAAGATTATGGCGACCTCGTTCAGTTATAATTGAAGAGTCGGTCGATTCTCGCGCAAGCTTGGACTTGCGATCCGAGTCCATCGCCCTATCCGCGCCGCTGCACAAGCGGTGACTGGATGGCGTATCTTAAGCCTTCATCTTTGTCTTACCATCCGTGTCTGGTTGATGACTCCGGTGACGCGGACCCGACAATGCGCCGCGGCCATTCCAGCGAGCATGCTGGCACCGATGGGTACTTCACTCGCGTGGAGCAAGCGGGCGCCATATTCCGCGACTGGCACGCCGATTGCTGGGACGAGGAGCAAAGAGCCTCGACGCGCCAAACCGGTCAGAGCGGCCCCGGCCCAGAAATGAGACTTGCCCGATTGATCGCGGTCGATGCAACGCTGATGCTGTTTATGCTCGGAGATGCAGAAAGCGGTGAACATCAATGTGGCGGTCGCCTCGAAGTTCACCGAGCAAGGAAATTGTAGCGTCGTTCAACAAAGACTGGGCAAGAGGCCGTGTTGAGCATTGGCGCGAGAGGATAGTCTTTACAGACAGATCACCCAGGCCGCACCCATCATGATGCAACTGATCAAACCTAGGCACTTTCGTGATGATAGGCACAGTACGGAGATAGACCTATGAGACTCGCTTCCGGATACAAGGCTTATTGGGAAACCGTTCACAAGAACTACCCTGATCAAATAAGGCCGGGGGGAATTCTTGATATCTCAATCGCAATAGGCAGCGTAGTGAATAGTGACTATTCTGACCGCTTTGCAAAGCCGTCGGCACGAGGATGGATGTCGACTATTTACCCAAAGACTTTTCCGAACCGCTCCACAATAGTTGGAGCCTTGGCGCTGACCTACAAAGGGTTAATACAAATCAAGACCCCTTTTGATCTCGCTCTCTATACGAGGCTTATTTGGGAACTTCAGCCGAGGACAATTATAGAACTCGGTTCATTTCAGGGTGGCAGCGCACTGTGGTTTGCCGACCATATGTCGGTGCTCTGCGAGAGTCCCGGTGAAGTTCACTCCTTTGATTTGCACACCAAGTGCATCCATGAAAGTGCAAAGCATCCACTTCTTACCTTTCATCAAGTTGACCTTTCGGACATTGCCGGGCTCGATGAGAACCTGTTGACGAGGCTACCTCATCCTTGGCTTGTGATTGACGACGCTCACGTGGAAGTATTTTCAGTATTTTCTTACCTGAACCGATTTCTAGCGTCAGGAGATTATTATGTAATAGAAGATAACCCTATGATGGCAGATAAAGAGATTATTGATGGCTTGCAGTTGGTCGAGCAATTAGGATTTTTGATCGATACTTATTACACTGATGCGTTTGGAAGCAATCTTACTTGTGCTCCAAATGCATGGCTTCGAAAGTCATGAGCCTTGAGACGGTAAGGAGGCTGGCCTTGCCCCCAGTTCTCCTTCTGTGCTGCCTCGGTCGCGGACGTTACCGAGTCGGGGGTGGCGCGCCGGGAACTGACGAGGTCTCCTTCGGCATAGCGCCGCGCCAGTTTCCGGCGTGGTTAGCAGGTGATGGCGAATTCGGAGGGCGTTTCTCATCGAAGCAGCGGCGGCGTAGCGGTGAGTTGTGGCGACCTGAGCATGGCCAAGCCAGGCCTGGATCGTCAGGAGATCATGCCTGACCGAAGAAGCTTCATGGCGAGAGAATGCCGGAAGATGTGCGGCGATATGGGCTTGCCTTCCAAGCTTGGCCCAGTGGACCCGGCCTGGGAGGCCGCACGCCGCACGATGTGTGTCGCGCCGAAACGCGTCAGGCGCTCGTTGTGGGCCCCGACGAAGATCGGCCGTGGTTCATGATGGCCGGGGCCGGGTCCGCTCGATAGGTCGGTCAACGATCGCACCAGATCCTGAGGAATGGGAACGACTCGATCTCGGCGCCCCTTGCCGTGAAGCAGTACCTGCTGACCTGAGCCCCGCAATCTCCTCCAAAAATGGGTAGAGTCCATAACCCGAGTTGGGGGATGGACGATGAAGAAGGGCCGGTTCACGGAAGAGCAGATCATCGCGATCCTGCGCGAGCAGGAAGCTGGGGCCGCGACCGCCGACGTCTGCCGTAGGTACGGCGTCAGCAGTGCGACGTTCTACAAGTGGAAGGCGAAGTACGGCGGGCTGGAAGTCTCGGACGCCAAGCGGCTGAAGGCACTGGAGGACGAGAATGCCAGGCTGAAGAAGCTGCTGGCCGAGGCGATGCTCGACAACGCCATGCTCAAGGACGTCGCATCAAAAAAATGGTGACGCCCGCCGCCAGGCGAGAGGCCGTCGTTCATCTGCAAAAGGCGTTCGAGGTGAGCGAGCGTAAGCGGCAAAGAGACCCCGTCTGGCGGAGTGGGTGAGCGATCGGCTATCGGCTGCTGAGTTTGTGAGCCGATGTGAGCTTCTATGTCTGCGCCTAGTTCTGGAACTAGAACCTTCCATATGATCGAAGCGGTTGCCGACCGTCTTGAGGGAGCGCCGCGTCAGCTTCGCCGGCGCTGGTCGGACGAGTTCAAGGCGCAAGTTGTGACGGAGGCGCTGGAGCCTGGCGCGAGCGTATCGGCGATCGCCCGCCGGATCGGCATTCACCCGTCGCAGCTGTTCGCCTGGCGCCGTGATGCTCGGGCCGAGCGGCATTATCGCTCGCGGCCCTCGAGTTGCGAGGGTGTGGTGGCTACTGTGGCAGGCGCGGTGATCGAAATTGCGATTGGCGAGGTGGTCGTGCGCGCCGGCGTGGATGTTGACGAGGCGCACTTGCAACGGGTGATCCGGGCGGTCCGTTCGGCATGATCCCCTCTGGTGTGAAGGTGTTCCTGGCCAGCCATCCAGTCGACTTCCGCAATTATGCGGAGCCTACGATTATGCGGAGTGCGCGGCAGGAAGTTGCTCCCCGCCGCGGTTTTCTCGTATGTCTCACTCCGCATAATTCGGCTTGCGTCCGGCCGCGTTCAGCATGGCCAGGAGCTTGTCGGGCGCCCGGAAGCGACCTGGGGTCAGCATCGGCGGCGACATGGCGGCGAGCGCTTCGAGCTTCTCTGTCGGATCGGCACGAAGGTAGACCTCGGTGCTTTGCAGGCTGGCGTGTCCGAGCCACAGCGAGACTTTCCGGACGTCCCGGGTGGCCTGAAGCGTATGCATGGCGCAGGTATGGCGCAGTACGTGCGGACTGACGCCTTTGTCGGCGATCGAGGGCGCTTTGCGAGCGGCGGTGGCGACATGCTTGGTCAGGATGTATTCAAAGCCTGAGCGGGTCATCGTCTGGGCGCGGGCGTTGAAGAACAGCTCAGGAGCGCCGCTGACTGGACGCACTTTGAGCCAAGCCTTCACAGCTGCGGCCGTCTCCTTCCAGAGAGGCAGGACACGTTCACGACGGCCCTTGCCCATGATGTGCACGCTGGACATGGTCTGGCGATCGATCTGATCGAGCCGGAGACCGACCAGCTCCGACACGCGCATGCCTGCGGCGAGGGCCAGATGCAGCATCGCTCGATCACGGATGCCGGACACGGTGCTGACGTCTGGCGCGTCTAACAGAGCCTGTAGCTCGTCACGGGTGAGATAGCCGACGAGCGCCTGATCGGTCTTCTTCATCGGGATCGCATGGATCCGACGTGATTGGTTGAGGCAGGATGGCACCCTGTATTCCAGGTAACGGAAGAACGAGTTGATCGCAGCGTACCGGGCATTGCGGGTTCGCGCCGAGTTGCCGCGCTGCTTCTCTAGATGCTCCAGGAATGCCAAGATCAGCGGCGCGTCGAGCCGTTCGATCTCGATCTTCGATGGCTTGAGCTTGAGCCGGCCGGCGGCAAAGTGGAGCAACAGCTGGAAGCTCTGCGCATACGCCTCGCAGGTATGCTGGCTCGCTCCGCGTTCTTTGGGCAAGTGCTCGCGTAGGAAGCTGCTCAGGTAGGGGGCGAGCGCGGTCATGCGGCACCTCCAATGAGCAATGCCTCTCCGGCCTCGGCGATCTGGCCCATCAGGACCGGCGTCGCCTGCAAGTACCAATAGGTGTCGGTGACGTGGGCGTGGCCGAGGTAGGTGCTGAGTGCGACGATATGGCGAACGACCGCAGCACGATCGTGGCGGCACTGCTCCAGTGAGCGGACTGCGAAGGTGTGGCGCAGATCGTGGATGCGCGGATCTCGCCCCGAGTGCGCGCCCCTGAGATTGGTGCCATCAAGGAGCTGCAGGAAGATCCGTCGCACGGTGTTGTAGGGCAGCGACTGCCCGGCAACCGATACGAAGAGAGCACGATCTGTGGTGGTTAGCGACCGCCGGGCAACCAGATATCTGTCGAGCGCCAGCCGAGCTGTTGCGTGAAGCGGCAACAGCCGGCTCTTCTGGAACTTGGTCTGCCGGACGACGAGCCCATCGGCAGTCACATCGTCGATCTGCAGCGCCAATGCTTCTGCGATCCGCATGCCAGTAGCGGTGAGCAGGCCGAAGAGCGTTGCATACATGGTCGGTCTGATCGAGCCCGCTGGCCGGAGTGCCGCCGCAGCACGAAGCAGTCGTGCGATCTCCTCCGCACTATAGATATACGGCGCTCGCCGCTTGACGACGGCGTGGCCGAGTGCATCCGCCGCCGGAACCTGATGGCGCGGATCCTCGGCATGCATCGCCAGCGCAAACCGCCGCACGGTAAGCAACCGGTTGCGGCGCTGCTCCGGTGACGGCGCACGTGCGGCCCATGCCAGGACCCGGGCACTTCTGATGTGCCGGTCGCCGCACTCCTCGGCGAAGCCGACGTAGCCCCTCAGCAGGATTTGCTGGACGCGGAACTTGAACCCCAGCGACTGCTGCTGGTCCACATATTTGGCAAGATATTGACTCAGCATCACGCATCTCCCGGCCATGGCTGCGCGATCTGCAGCAGCATCGTCACGTCGACTTTGGCGTAGTGCGCGGTCATGTCCGGTGAGCGGTGGCGCAGTACGGCGCCAACTGTGTCGAGCGTCGCGCCGCCCCGCAACATGGCCGTCGCGGCCGAATGCCGAAGCAGGTTGGCTCCATTCGACGGAGCGGGGATACCGGCCTTTCGTATTGCACCACGCACAACATCAGAGACTGCGCTCGAACCTGTCAGCGGCCGGATTGGTGCATTCGACATGAAGAAGATTCGAACATCGGCGACGTGCGGCCGGGCCTGATCCAGATAAGCGAGCAAGGCATCCCCGGCATCTTGCGGCAGCGGTAATCTCGTCTCCCGCCGCCCCTTGCCACGAACCGACAGCGTCGCCTGTTGCCAATCAATATCGGTGAGACGAAGAGAGAGAATGTCGCCGGCCCGCAAGCCCAGTCGTGCCAACAGCAGCAGGATCGCCCGATCACGAACGCCAGTCGCGGTGGTCTGGTCGCACGTTGCAATCAACGTCTCGACATCTGACGAGCTGATGTATCGCGGCAGCGACGACAGTCGCCACTGCGGAATGATTGGCACAGCATGATCGAGTCCCGCCCGGCACACCCCCCGCGCGGTGAGGAACCGCAAATATCCTCTCAGCGCCATCGTCATAGTCTTCACATAGGCGAGCGAGACCCGTTTCGTCTCTGCAATGATCACGTCGCGAATGAGTTGGGCATTCCAGCTTCGCGGCTTGCTGCCAAGTGCCGGGAGCAGCCGCATGACCATGCGACCATGTCGATCTATTGTCAGCTCTGTGACGCCGCGATGCTGCCGCAGCCAGTCCTGGAACTCGACTACCCACCGGTCGAGCGTCGGTATTGCGAGCTTCGGCTTGCGCTGGACGATCCCGCGCTCGCCGAGAAACTCGACGAACCGGCGCACCCGCCTCACGTACTTCTTGGACACGCCCTTCATGCGACGTATGCCGGGGCATCGACAGCGATGCCGAGCGAACTGATCAGTGACGCCATCATCGATGTCGGTGACTGCGACCTTGGACAGCGTCAGCCATTGCGCGAGGTGACGGGCTGCGGCATCATAGCCGCTCACTGTCAAGCTCGAATGCCCCAACACCGTCAGGTGTCGTGCGAACTCCGTCACCAGCGGGGCGAGATCGCCTGCGACCATGCAGCGCTGCCCGTGGCAGTGATTCTCACTCGACTTGGCCATTCCTTGTCTCCCTTTCGTTGCCATCAAGACAGGAAGGGAGGTCCCAGATTATGCGGAGCGAGGAAGAGGGCACTGGGAACTAAACTGTTGATAACGGAGCGGATCTCGGATCGAACGGCCGCGCACTCCGCATAATCGTAGGCTCCGCATAATTGCGGTTATGTGGTGCACCACATAACCGCAAGGGTATCGATGGCCTTGTTGCGCTTGTGCGCGATGCGGGCTCAGATCCGTTCGACGGTGCACTTTATGTCTTCCGGGCCAAAAGAGCCGACAGAATAAAGATCGTATGGTGGGATGGCTCCGGCGTGTGCCTCTATTTAAAACGTCTTGAAAAGGCGAAGTTCTGCTGGCCGCGGATCGGGCATCATCGGGTGCAGATGAATCCCGCGCAGTTGATGGCACTGGTGGATGGAATGGACTGGAAGCGGGTCCGGACCGTGGCGGTCAAGCCGCCGGAGATTGTTGGGTAAAAGCGCTGCGGCGAAGTGAATCAGTGAGCTGAAAAGGCAAGAGAACCGGGGCAAAATGTGCTCTGGTCGGGCCAATGACGCCGCCCGATCTCAACCTCCCGAATGACGTAGAGACGCAGAGACGCTGAGAGCCATGGTGCATGCCATGGCCGAGAGGGCGGCCCGCGCCGATGCTCTGGAGAGCGAAGTCGCCGATCTCAGGGCGCGCAACGCCGATGCCGATGCGCGCATCGAGCGGCTGACGCAGATCCTGAAGGCCTTCGACCGCGTCCGGTTCGGCCGACGATCGGAAAAGCTCGGCTCTGCGAACGGTGACGATGAACAGCAGACCTTTGTCTTCGAGGAAATCGAGACCGGCATCGCTGCGATCAAGGCCCAGGTCAGCAAGGGCCGTGAGCAGGCGGACGGCAAGCGTGCACCGCGTCGGCGCAAGGGCTTTGCGCCCCATCTGGAACGGATCGAAACGGTCATTGAGCCGGAAGAGCTGGCTGAGCATGCCGGCAAGCAGAAGGTGCTGATCGGCGAGGACGTGTCGGAGCGTCTGGATGTGGTGCCGGCCAAGTTCCGTGTGATCGTTACGCGCCGTCCCAAGTACGCCTTCAAGAACGAGGACGGCGTGATCCAGGCGCCGGCCCCGGTCCATATCATTGAAGGAGGCATTCCGACGGAAGCGCTTCTGGCCCAGATCGCCGTCGCCAAATATGCCGATGGCCAGCCGCTCTACCGGCAGGAGGCTATCTACGCCCGCGACAAGGTCGAACTCGACCGCCAGCTGATGGCGCAATGGATGGGCAAGCTCGGCTTCGAGCTGGAGATCGTGGCCGACTACATCTTCAGCGAGGTCAAGAAGGCCGAACGGGTCTTTGCCGACGAAACCACCTTGCCGACGCTCGCTCCCGGCTCCGGATCGACGAAGACGGCCTACTTATGGGCCTATGCCAGGGATGACCGAACCTTTGGCCGTAGCGGTCCCCCGATGGTGGCTTATCGCTTCGAAGACAGCCGCTCCGGCGAATGCGCGGCCCGCCATCTCAATGGTTATCGGGGCATCCTGCAAGTGGATGGCTATGCCGCCTATAACAAGTTGGCGCGATCCGATCGCGGCAATGATGGCGTCGCATTGGCTGGCTGCTGGTCACACAGCAGACGCAAGTTCTACGAGCTGCATGTTGCAGGGAGCTCGGAAGTGGCAACGGCGACGGTCGAGCGGATGGCAAGGCTCTGGCAGGTCGAAAAAACCGTGCGCGGTCAAAACCCCGACGTTCGCGTTGCCGCGCGCCAGCAAGCCTCCGCGGCGGTCGTCGCTGATCTCTTCGACCTCTGGCAGCAGACTTTGCGGCGGATCTCCGGCAAATCAAAACTGGCTGAGGCGATCCGCTATGCCGTCTCGCGCCGTGCCATCTTCGAACGCTTCCTCACCGACGGCCGCATTGAGCTCGACTCCAACATTGTCGAACGCGCCATCAGGCCGCAAACAATTACGAGAAAGAATAGCCTCTTCGCGGGCAGCGACGGCGGCGGACGAACCTGGGCAACCATCGCAACGCTGCTGCAGACAGCGAAAATGAACAACGTCGATCCATTCGCTTGGCTCAACCTAACACTTCAGCGTATCGCCAACGGCTGGCCGAGCAGCGAAATCAACGCGCTCATGCCATGGAACCACGCCGCCTGACGGCCTCAGCTTGCCGTTTACGCTACAGTGGCTTCAACGCGCTATGGTCGACCGACCAAGCGACTCACAGCGGGGCTTTTTCTCGCTTTGGCGTTGATGGCTCTGGTCCGCCACCCGCCCGCTCGTGCAGACGCGCACTTTGGCAAAGTGAGCAACGCGATCGATGCGGGCGCAGTTGCGCGCGAAATTCGTGGAGCTGGACGAAGTCATTGCCCGACCCGCGGTGGGCGTACGAGCGACGGCACGCTTCGTCTTGACCGAACACAGTTGTCATACGCGTAATCGACGAAGTTCATTCCGACTATAGCGTCGATCCAGTTCATTTTCGCGCCCATAAGAGCTCGTTGTTGAATCCCCGTCAGCTTGTTGGATATCGGACCCTGAATTCGAAAGGCGCGAGGCCGAACGCGATGGCGAGCGCGCTCATCGCTACGCGAACTCGTGTTTTCGAAGGGCATGTCTATTCCCTTACATGTCTTCCTGTAGACAATGAGTTGCGTCGGCCGGTCAACTCCGCACTGCCGAAATGAAGTCGCACGTGCGGGCTGGGGTCGGGCTGCCAAGAACCTGTAAGGGCGATCCGCCTTCGACCAGAGATGTTTTCGACGTTGTGCAACATTTCTGAATACTGGATCACGCTCGCCAGCGACGTCAGCTTGGGACCATGCCGATGAGTTCGTTGCCAATCGACGGGAGGACCAGACGCATGGCCTGTGGCAGGATGATTCGGCGCAGCGCCTGCAGACGGGGCGTGCCGATCGCCTTTGCCGCTTCGTACTGCCCCCTGATCGACAGACAATAAGCCGGCGCGCACTACTTCCGACGGATAGGCCCTCTGATTGATGTCCAATCCCGCCCATTGAAGCTTTCGACGCGAGCGTTGTCGCGGTTTGCGGCTGATGTCCAACTCGGCGCCGCGCTAGTATGCCCACCGGTCCATGCCTTGGAGATGAACTCACTGCCGTTGCTGGTCTTCAGGGCTGCCCATTGATCATAGGCCGTTCGATCGCATTCTCATTCGGCAGGTTCCACTTGCGCGGCAGGGCTTGATAGGTGCCATCGGCCATGAGTTCGGCAAGCGCTTTCTTGAGCGCCTGTCCGAGCTGCGGGTCATCCTTCGCGAAACCGAACCCTACCGTCGCGGGGTAGAACTTTGCCACAGTCACGTACCGGTTGTTTTCAAGCATGTTCTGATAGGCCAACGTACCCGATCGTCGGCGCGCTTCGTCACGATCGAACTGAGCAACTGGTCGAACTTTGACTCGATCAAGTTGACTTTCGCACCCATCTTCGCAGCGATCGCGTCCAAGAGGTCGATATCGAATCCCACCAGCCTGTTGGTCGTTGGATCTTTGAACTCGAACGGCGGATACGTAGTGTTTGCAACTGCATTGATAAGGGACTTTGTGGCTTGCGAGTAGGCAGTACCTGCGGCGAGGCCGAGCACGATAGCGAGCGCGCTCATCGCAAGACGAAGTCCGGTTCTTGAAGGCATATCGATATTTTTTCCTTACCTGTTTTTCTAGAGAAGGGGTTGCATCGTCAACTCAGCACGGCCGAAATGAAGTCCCGCGTGCGGGCCTGGGTTGGGCTGCTGAGCACTTGTGCGGCAGGTCCGCCTTCGACCACCTGCCCCTGGTCCATGAACAGCACCCGGCTCGCCACTTCACGCGCGAAGCCGAGTTCGTGCGTCACGACGACCATGGTCATTCCGGTTCGCGCGAGATCGCGCATGACCGAGAGCACTTCGCCGACCAGTTCGGGATCTAGTGCAGAGGTCGGCTCGTCGAACAGCATCAGCGACGGCTTCATCGCGAGCGCGCGGCCGATCGCCACACGCTGTTGCTGGCCGCCCGAGAGCTCGACTGGGTACGCGTCGCATTTGTACGCGAGACCGACGCGCGCGAGCAGCTCACGAGCGTCGGCCTCGGCTTGCGTACGCTCTTGTTTGAGCACTTGAACCGGTCCTTCGATGATATTCTCCAGCGCCGTTTTGTGCGGAAACAGGTTGAAGCGCTGAAACACCATGCCCGTTGCAAGTCGCTGTCGCGCGATCTCACGTTCGGAGAGTTCGTATAGCTTGTGGCCAGTGCGACGGTAGCCGACCAGTTCGCCGTTTACCCACAAGGCACCCCCATCAATAACTTCTAGCTGGTTGATGCAGCGTAGAAACGTACTCTTTCCCGAGCCCGACGGTCCAATCACGCACAGCACTTCGCCGCGGTCGATCTCCAAATCAATACCCTTGAGCGCTTCGAATGCACCGTACGACTTGCGCAGGCCGACGGCCTTGACGATCGGATTCATGTCCATTCCCCGGTTAGCGTGACTGCACTGGACGCCCCGCGCCGCGCGCGAAGTACCGCTCGAGACGCGCTTGCACCGGGGAGAGCACCGAGACCACGGCCAAGTACCAGATAGCCGCGACAATCAGTAGTTCAATGACGCGATTGTTCACGTAGTAGATGTTTTCGACGTTGTGCAACATTTCTGAATACTGGATCACGCTCGCCAGTGACGTCAGCTTGACCATGCCGATGAGTTCGTTGCCAATCGGCGGGAGGATCACACGCATGGCCTGTGGCAAGATGATTCGGTGCAGCGCCTGCAGACGGGGCATGCCGATCGCCTTTGCTGCTTCGTACTGCCCCTGATCGACAGACAATAGGCCGGCGCGCACCACCTCCGACGTATAGGCACCCTGATTGATGCCCAATCCCAGCAGTGCGGCGACGAACGGCGTGATCACGTCAACGGTGCGCATCTCGAAGAGCCCAGGAATGCCGAAGGTTGGAAATATCAGTGCCAGGTTGTACCAAAGCAACAACTGCAGTAGTAAGGGAGTCCCGCGGAAGAACCACACGTAGCTGGCCGCTGCCCAATTGACCACCGGATTGGCCGAAAGCCGCATTATCGCAACGGTCACTCCAATCGCGATACCGAGCAGCATTGCCGCCGCCGCCATCAGCACCGTGTTGGCGAGGCCGAGGACGATGGTATCCGCCATGAGGAACCGTCCAACGACCGGCCATTCGATCTGTCCATGCACGAACGCCATGACGATCCACGAGACGAGCGCGACGACCACAGCAGCGCTAATGTAGCGGCCTACATGCTTCCGGCGCACGTGCTCGAATCGAGAGATGTCCTCCGTGAGGTCGTCCTGGTCGCTTATCGGTGACATTTCGCTCAACACCCTCAACATGCTCTTGTCTCCTCTGATGCCACTCAGGTGGCCACCGCGCCAATGCCGAGCACCGTTACGCTGTCGCAGCCGACCCGGCATGGAAATAGGTCCGCGGTCGATCGTTCGTCGACACGGTCGCGTCATGGAACGTCATCGGGGCCGATGGCAGGGGGCCTCCGGTGCCCGCAGCCTGGGCGGCGAGTTTTGTCGAGTGGGTCTCGACGCCCCTCCGTCATTCCGGGCACGCGAAGCGTGAACCAGAAATCACGAGGACCGAAACGATAGCCCATCAAGAGTTCGGCACCTTTTTTTCATCTCATGCTCCAAGAAAAACGTCTGGCGCGCGCGATCGAGGATATCACGCGCCTCCCAGCTGGTGTGCGGCGGCCTGCACCGTCGATTTCCCTCAGGCCGACCGCGTTACCGGCCTGATCGCCGGATAGATCGCTGACCATGTACAGCACGCCCCCCCCCCCCCGCAATCTCGTCCGGAATCAAAAGGCCTTCCTCACATCCTTCAGCGGTCACGGTCTCGCCGGGATAGACCGGCGAGAAAATTATTGGCAGCGAAATTGAGGCGCATCACGCGCGGCGCGCCTAGTTTGCGATGTGGGGCCAGAACGAAATTGCGTTCGAAAGCAGCGAATTTCGCAGCCGCGGTCAACCCTCCGCTCACTCGATCCAGCTGCGCAGTACGGCGCCCTCTAGATGGAGGCAACCCTGTCCGAGGTGGAATGCTCGTTGCGCCGATGAAAGCCCCTGCGGAGGGATCGTGCGCACCTCTTCCGGACTCATGAAAACCGTCCTTCTACCAGCTTGGCCCCGCTTTTTTTGCGTTGGCCTGCTCTTCTGCGTTTCCTGGGCACAAACTAAACGGGTGTCCCCGCCTAAAGACCGCGAAAATCGACTTGGATTGCATATATGCCGCAGAATAAATCGACTTTGTACCGATTTCGATATCAAATCGCGCATGGTCGACCGCTCGCCTGAGACCAATCGCGCGCGGCTCCCTCCCTTGGAATGACGCGATAAAGCAGCTGCGAGCTGGCGCGGTCAGTCTCTGGTTGGCTGGTTTAGGTCCCTATCGCTGCCGCAACGTCCTCTTCCGGCGCCGTTACTTTGCCATCTCCTATTGCAATGCAGCGAGCACCGGATCGTTCGCGGCGCCGAGCAGCCCTCGTAATCAAAGCCGACCGCGCTTCGGATGGGCAATGCGCGAGCGGCGGACATCGCGGATAGAGCGGCCGAGCTGCGTCCGCAAGCTGCGTAATTGCCGTCGTTGGCACTTGAGTTACTTGGCATGGGATAGCGTCTGGCCATCGTCGCCGCCCGCTTGGCGATGCGCAGATAGGATAGCCGCAGCCGCACGCCGTGCTTGCGGGCCAGCCGGTTGAAGCCCCGCTCGACGTCGATCAGAAAGGTCACGGGCTTGGGCTGAACGCTGGTGTCCACCGTCACCCGTTTGAGATCGCGCGTCCGTAAACCCGCCGATCTCATGCGCCACCCCCAAGCTTTCGGCCAGCAAGAGCTCCGGCTTGCCGCCGAGCCGGTTGCGCCAATGGCTCAGATGGAAGCGCTCGTGCGGGAACTCGCGCTGGAAAAACTCAAAGCCGGTGAAGTGCTGGAAATGCGGGTTATAGACCCGGCGCTCACAGACGCCCTCGGCGGACAGGCCGTAGATGTGCTTGAGCAGCAACAGCCCAACGACGAAACGGCTCGAGATGGCAGGCCGTCTTCTCGCTATAGAGGGGCGCGACCTCGCGAACGACCAGTCCCAATCGACCTTGGCGCCGAGCAGCATCGGCTCGTGCTTGAGAACGATGATCTGGTCGAGCCTGACGCGAAACAGATCGCCTTCCCCTGTCGTCTCCGGCTTCCTCGGTCGCATCGCTCCCCTCCGCCGCAACCACGGAATTGCTGATTCGAGAAAATTCTTGAAAATGAATTGCAAGCTCTCGAGGCTTGAACTCTCGAAAGCTTGCGATCTCAAACCCGCGGCCGCCAAAAACCGAATCTTGCTCAACGGCTGGGACGCTTCTTCACGGGCGACTATGGAATTGCCGCTGAAGACCAAGCCAACGTCTCGGCACTACTGCTCGAACTGACCCGCGATCATTGCGAGCCTGCCTGAGGGCGAGCCGACGCCTGCCCCCGTGTTTGGGTCGCTCCGATCCGTGGTATCTCAATCAGGCTCGCCCAAAGGCGTTCCCTGTCCAGCGCGCTCGGTCCCGGATCCATGGGTCGACAACTCGCACGTGCGTTCAGGGGCTGACCATCGACCATGGGCCGTTCGATCGCACTATGGTCCGGGGGGGGGTCACTTGCGCAGCAGCTGCCGATAGGTGCCATCTGCAATGAGCGCGGCAAGTGCATTCTTGATCGCCTGCCCTAACTGTGGGTCATCGTTCGAGAAACGATCCCGTCCGCGAACGGGTAGATAGGCCTTTCCAACTGGCATGTAGATGTCGCCCTCGATCTTGTTCAGATATACGACGGCTATAGGGCTGAACGTGAACTTTGCCTATAGAGAATGAGTTGAGTCGGCCCGTCAACTCAGCACTGCCGAAATGAAGTCGCGCGTTCGATCGATCGTGGTGTAGGTGTGTCGAATTGTCGGAAGCTGCGGGTATCGGAAAACAGCGATGGTTGCTTGGTACGTAGCTGATACTTTGGCTGATCAACGAGAGGGCCGGCATCATCAGCCCAACATGACCATTGATGGACTCGGTCATGATCAAGCCTGCGGCGTAAAGGACTTTGCTAGCGACGAAGGGACCTTGGGTGATTGCGAGCACGATCGGCATGCCACTAAATAATCCGGCGCTCACGGACACTGTGACCATAGCCAAATGCTGCACAGTGAAGGACAGAATTAAGCCGAAGTTGCTGACGATAGGCTCGTAAGTAGCCACGCCCCCCCGTTCCTGCCTTAGGCCGGCTCTTTGTGTCACCAAGACACCACCTTCGCGGATCTCCTGACCACGCGCTCGGCCGGGCACTCCTCCGAGCGGGCTCCCTCGAGGAGGAGGCAGTGATCTTAGGCGAAGACCTTCGCCCGATGCCGCGCGAGCGCGATGGCGATCTCCCAGCGCTGGCGAGCGCGCATCGCCCTCCCAAGCGCCCCGTCAAACCGTTCCGGCGGTCTTCTTAATGATGAGGCAATCGACCGCCGTCAGTCCAGCACCATTTGCAAGTATGAGCGGGTTGATGTCGATCTCACCGATCTCATCAGCTAGGTCGGTGCAGAGCGTGCCGAACCTGACGATGCAGTTGGCGAAGGCCTCCAGATCCGCCTTCGCCCCCCCTCGCGCGCCGCGCAGAACATTTACCGCGCGCAGCTGGCCAATCTCCGCCTGGACATCGGCCGCATCGAACGGCGGTAGCATCACACGCACATCCTTCAGCGCCTCGACCCAGATCCCGCCCAGACCGAAAGCGATGACAGGTCCGAACTGCGGGTCGAATGTGGCGCCGAGCATCATCTCGATGCCCGTCTCGGCCATCTCCTGCACGACCACCCCTACGATCTCAGCTTCGGGACGTCGCGATCGGACCGATGCCACGATCCGATCGAACGCCGCCGCAGCGTCCTCGGGCGAGGAGACGTTCAGCACAACGCCGCCGACATCCGTCTTATGCGCGATCTCGGCCGACTCGATCTTCATGACCACGGGGAACCCGAGGTCCCGTGCGATGCAGGCCGCTTCGGTCGGCCCAGTCGAGAGCGTTTCGCGGGTGACGGAGATGCCGTAGAGGGCAAGCAGGCGCTTGCCTTCCCGCTCCGTTAGAATGTCGCCCTTGGCATCGCGAATGATGCGGATTGCGTCCGCATATCGGGCGCTACGCCGGCCCCATTGTTCGGATAGGCGATTGTCCGGCTTGCGGCCGCGCAGGAACTCGGCATACCCAATGAGCGCCGAGAGCGCCTTCAGCCCGGTGCCCATGCCCTGCAGCAAGGGCATGCCGTCGAACTCTACCTTCGGCTCGATCATCGAGCCTTGCGGCTCTGGGGCGGCAAAGAAATGGCCGCCCGCCATGCTCATGACCGAGAAAACGACTCCCGGCGCCGCCTCTACGGCGCGCGTCAGCGCTTGGCCGACGGTCGAGCGCACATCGAGGGGCGACGGGACGGCAGACCCCCAAATCACAACGTCATAAGCGCCGCTCGTTGCCAGCGTCCCCAGGCCCGCGTCTATGATGCCTGTGTCGTAGACGCATTGGCCAGTCAGATCGAGTGGGTTCTCAACGCTCCCGAACTCGGGGACAACCGCGTTCAGCCGTTGTTTGACCACCTCGGGCAATGGCGAGAATTCAATCCCGCACGGCTCGGCGATGTCGGACAGCATGCTGTTCGCGCCTCCGGAGTAGGACACGAACGCGACGCGACGGCCACGGGGCCGCTTGGTAGCGGACAGCGCTGCAGTAGTCTCGATCAGGTCATCGATCGTGTCAACCCGAACCACGCCCAGCCGCTTCAGGACCGCATCTATCGCAACGTTCGAGCCCACCAGCGAGCCGGTATGAGCCAAGGCCGCCTTGCGGGCACCTTCAGAACGGCCGACTTTCATCACGATGATCGGCTTGCCCTTATCGGCCGCGCGCTCGCATGCTTTGATAAAATCGAGCGGCCGCTTGATCTGCTCACAGTAGCAAACGATGACGCTAGTTTCTTCGTCAGTGACGAAATAATCGATGTAATCCGCCGCGTCGAGGCAGGCTTCGTTGCCGCTGGCGACGACGCGTCCAATACCGATCCCGCGGGCAAGAAGCGGAGGGAGAAGGCTGGATGCTGCCATGCCGCTCTGCACTGCGGCGCTAACACGACCAGCCTTCATTGTTTGGAATGGCGTAGTAATCGCGATGAATCGATTGGCCGCGTTCATCAGCCCGTTGCCGTTCGGCCCCGCTGTTGGGATGCCCGTCCGTTTGGCCCACTCCGAGAGCTGGCGCTGTTTTTTAATGCCAAGGCTACCCTGGTCGGCAAAGCCGCTCGAGACAACCTGGATCGCGCCAACGTCAGCGGCCTCGCAATCGTCGAGAACGTCTGGGATCGCGCCACTCGGAATAGCAATCGAAGCGAAGTCCACCACGTGCGGAATCGCGTTCAGACTCGGAAAGCAGGGAATATCCTCAATCTGCTCGTAGCGCGGGTTCACCGCCGCGAGCTTGCCCGAGAAGCCCCATTTCCTGAGCGCATCAAGGACGTCCTTACCCATGCCTCCCCTCGGGGAAGCACCTACGATCGCGACTGATTCCGGCCAGAAAAGCCGGCGGAGCCGGTGGCCTGCCGCCGCCTTGCGCTGAACGATCTCCTTGCCGACGAGATCGAATGCCCCCGGCAGGACATTATTACGTTGCACGTCCATAAGTCCTCCCGTTCCGAGCGAAACTAATCCACTAAGCCTATTGGCTGAAGAGTCGCGTCAGCCCCTGTCTATGATGGATGAGGTGCCATTGGTCTTATACATGAGCGTCGAAGACGAATCTCTCTCGTGTAGAGCGCGGTCCGCCTGAAAATCTGCGCCTAATCAGGACAATACGAAGCTTCTATGCGGCAATCTCAGCCTATCCGTTCGCTTTCAGCGAGTGACTGACCGAGGTGCACCTTATGGATGATCTTAATGCTGTCCGGATAAGGCGGCGCTGCAAAAGTCGGCGAGAAAGTCAGATTCACGCCGACCGACTAGTACCTCGTCACAGTGATTATGACTCTTTGGAAGTGGCGGGATAGGCGCCTACCATTTTGGCGCGAGCCTTGTCTGTTGTGAACATCCATTTGATGCGGGAGCGGGCGGCATTTCGTTGTCGTTCCCAGGCGGTGATTTCGCGGCGCAGTCGCTTGGGGTCGTCGATCCTGCGATCCAGGCACTGGCCCCGCAGGACGCCGATTTCGATCTCGACCATGTTGAGCCAGCTTGCATGTTTTGGGGTGTAGTGGAACTCGAGCCGTCGCAAAATCCGCCTGGCTTCGGCGGGCGGGAACGCCTGATAGAGGGCGCCGGCGGAGTGGGTCGATAAATTGTCGTGGACGACCCGGATGATCTCGGCGTCGGGATAATGGATGTCGATGAGATCACGCATGCATTGGGCGTAATCTCTTGCCGCTCGCCGCTCGCCGCTCGGTGACCTTGACCTTGCGCCAGGGACGATGCACGTCGAGGAGAACGAAGAGATTGACCGTGCCATTCCGACGATACTCATAATCGTAACGTTCGAGCCTGCCGGGCTTGGCCGGGATGGGCTGACGCGTTTCGCCGATGAGTTGCACCGGGCTTTCGTCGAAGCACACCACTGGCTGCCTGGAGTCGGGCGCCTCATAGAGGTCGAGCACATCCTCCATGCGGGCGACGTATTCGCCGTCGACCTGCGGAATGCACCACATGTCCTTACGCCACGGCTTCAGATCGTTCTCGGCCAGGCGCCGCCGAACCGTCTCGTGCGACAGGCTCTTGTGTTCGGTGAGCTTGACCATCTCACCTGCCAGCAGCTTTAGCGTCCAGCGGGCATGGCCCTTTGGCGGACTGGCGCAGGCTGTCGCCACCAGCAAGGCTTCTTTCTTGCCCGTGAGTTTGCGTTCCGTCCCGGGACGCGGCTCTTCGCTCAGCGCCCGCTCCAGATTGCCTTCCACGAAGCGTCGCTTGGTCTGGTACACGGTCGAGCCGCTCACGCCGACGCCCCTTGCGATCTCCTCGTCGCTGGTCTCGGCATCGGCGGCCAGCAAAATCTGCGCTCGCTTGAGCTTCCGGGACGCATGCTTGCCGCCGCTGAGCAGCGTCCTCAGTTCGGTGCGCTCGATTTGGCTGAGGTCGACCCGATAGCGTACATTCATGGCGTGCCTCCTCGTTCGAGGAACGCACGAACAACTGAATCGGATGGCCGGCGTGAGTCCTTCGACCAAACCCTTCACGCCCACGCAGGGGCAGTATCTGGCTTTTATCCACCTCTATACCCGGCTGCATCGCAGGCCCCCGGCCGAAACCGACATGCAGGAATATTTCCGCGTCAGCCTGCCTTCGGTTCACCAGATGGTGCTGACGCTGGAACGCGCCGGCCTCATCAGACGGCAGCCAAGGACGCCTCGCAGCATCGAGGTCCTGATTGATCCGAAACTCCGGCCCGAGCTACTCCTAGGCCACCGACATTGTAGCGTTGCCGGCCTCGATCGCCACCGCAACCGACTGCATGATCGCGGCAAAGCGCACGGCGGTCTGGATCGTCGTCGCTGCGACGCTGGTGTCCTGCAGCACCTTCTCATGCGAATCGATGCAGGCGCCGCAGCCGTTGATGGCGGACACCGCCAACGACCACAATTCGAAATCGGCCTTGTCGACGCCAGGACCGCCGATGACGTTCATGCGCAGCCGCGACGGCATATCGCCGTATTCCTTGTTTGAGGTAAGGTGCACGAAGCGATAGTAGATGTTGTTCATGGCCATTACAGTTGCCACTGCCTTTGCAGCGGCCACCGCGGCCGGCGTCATCTTCTCAACCGCAAGCGCTTCGAATGCTGACATGACGCGCGAATTGCGCGTCGCCACCGCACAGGCGAGGAACAGGCCATAGCGGGTCTGCTCGCCCAAGGATTCGTCCAAGACCATGGACGAGAGGTTGAGCCTCACGTCCTTGGCGAAGTCCGGAATGCGGCCCTTCAGCTCGTCGATCGACATCGCGCCTTACGCCACCTTCAGCGTTTCGCCACCGACCTCGCGGTTGCACGGACAGAGCTCGTCGGTCTGCAGCGCATCGAGCACACGCAGGGTGTCCTTCGGCGCGCGGCCGACATTGAGGTTGGTCGCATAAACGTGCTGTATCGTGTTATCGGGATCAACGATATAGGTGTAGCGATAGGCGACACCGTCCGGCGAGCGTACGCCGAGGCCGTCGACGAGCGAGCCCTTGGTGTCGGCGAACTGCCAGATCGGCAGCTTGTGCAGGTCCTTGTGGTCGCGCCGCCAGGCGAGCTTGCAGAATTCGTTGTCGGTCGAGCCGCCAAGCACCACCGCGTCGCGGTCCTCAAAATCCTTCGAGAGCCGGGCGAATTCGGCGATTTCAGTCGGACAGACGAAGGTGAAGTCCTTCGGATAGAAGAAGATGATCTTCCACTTGCCCGGAAAACTCGTCTCGTTGAGCGCCTCGAACGCACTACGCCCCTTTTCTTCATGAACCTGAAATCCGGGCTTCACGCCGACGACTTCGAACGATGGCAGCTTGCTTCCAATTCCGAGCATAAGTGTGTCGCCCCCTTCAAAAGACTCTGATCGCTATTTCAAGTCGCCGTTTCGTCTGGCGGATGCGCAACAAACACAATGGCGCCAAGTAAGCCATACCTCTAACCTCCCCGACGATCCTACCTAAGCAAACTGCTCCTTGAGGCGCCTATGGGAGCGCAAGCCGACGATTCTCGCCCGGTCGCTCAGTCGCTGCTTCTCAACAATATCGAGGACGGCGTTGGCAGCAGCGGCGGTGATCGGATGGCCTCAGCTGAAGAGATCGCCAGATTCATATCGGCCGCGCCGCAACAAGCAACGTCATTAGCCGGGTCGACCCCAACGTATCTTCGCTCGCTCGGAATCCAGCAGCCGTCAATGAGCGTACCTCCCGTTGCACAATCGCGACGACGCAGATTTTGCAGGTGCTTGCTCGCAAAGCCGACCGAATGCGGACTTTTGTGCCGAATAGTCTGAAATGCCATCTGGGGGTCCCACGCAGGCATCTGTTGAAATTGCCTACGCATTCAGGATACTGAGGTCGTCAACAAATTCGCGTCGCATTTTCCGGTCGTTCGGAGGATTTCCTGCAACGTACAGGCTATCTGCGAGGAAACGCAGCTCAAGTGGGGCCGATTATGCTATACGATCGAATAGATGCCCGTATCCTAGAGATCGTCCAAAAGAACAATCGCCTAACTTCCGAGATCATCGGCGAACTGGCGGGGCTTTCTGCTACTGCGTGTCAACGGCGACTTAAGAGACTCCGTTCGGAAGGCATCATTGAGGCCGATATCTCGATCGTTTCGCCAAAGGCGGTAGCAAGACCTATTCAAATGCTTGTGCTAGTGAGCCTGGAGCGGGAGCGTTCCGATATAATCGATAGGTTCAAGAAGGCTATCAAATCGTCAGCTGAAGTCGTCAATGGATTTTACGTCACCGGTGACGCTGATTTCGTCCTCTACATTACTGCGGGTACCATGGAAGATTACGAGCAGTTCACCAGGCGATTTTTCTATGAGAACCCAGACATTAAGGCGGTTAAGACGATGGTAATAATGGACCGCGTAAAGGCGGGCTTTGCCACTCCAATTCAGGTTCCGCCTGAGTAATTGACCTACTACCTGATGTCGGTGTCTCGTCTCGCGGATCCATGCGTTTCCGCGCTTTTTTCGTCAATCACTCGCGCAAAACCCCCACTGCCGCTCCTCTGCTCTGTGGTGTTGTTAACATTTGAGCTGAGGTGCAGATTCGTGCGCCAAAACAGATTAAGACAACGAATATCGCGTCGGACTCATTGCGAGCTCCCCTCGAGCTGGTCGCTAGGTGTTTAGTCCCGGCATCCGCTGGGGCGGATTGAGGGTGAATCGTTCGGGCTCTTTTGTCCAAGTTTTGCAGATGTATTCGTAGGGCGCAGGCCCTTCAGGGTCTTCAGCCGTCGAGCGTAGTTGTAGGCGTTTACGAAGTCGGCAAGGTGTGCTTCGAGCTGAGTGTGTCGATCGTAATGGTAGCGCTGGACGGTCGCTTCCTTGATCGTGCGGTTCATGCGCTCGACCTGCCCATTGGTCCAGGGATGCTTGATCTTGGTCAGCCGATGTTCGATGCCATTCTCTTGGCAGCGCATATCGAACATATGTGTGACGTATCATGCCGTCGGGCCGTCCGCATAGCGCGGCGGGAAAGTGAACTGGATCCCATTGTCGGTGAGAACCGTGCGGATCTTGTAGGGGAGAGCTGCGATCAGAGCTTCGAGGAAAGCCGAGGCGGACGTCCTTCCCGTCTTCCTGACCAGTTGCACGAAGGCGAACTTGCTGGTGCGATCGATGGCGACGTAGAGGTAGAGCTTGCCTTCAGCGGTCTGGACCTCAGCGATGTCGATGTGGAAATAGCCGATCGGATAAGCCTTGAACTTCTTCTTCAACGGCTTTGTTGCCTTCGACCTCCGGCAATCGGCTGATGCCATGGCGCTGAAGGCAGCGATGCAGGGATGACCGCGTCAGATGCGGGATGGTCGGCTGCAGCGCATAGAGGCAATCGTCGAGCGGAAGCAGCGTATGCCGTTGGAAAGCGACGATGATCGCCTCCTCCTCGATGGAAAGGACAGTCGACTTGGCTTCCTTGGGGCCTGTCGGGAGATCGGCGACGGTCTCGCGCCCTTTCCACTTCGCGACAGTCTTCTGGTTGATCCCGTAGCGCTTGGCGAGCGCTCTCAGGCTCTCTTGACTATTTTGTATTGCTCGACGGACTGCCTCCGTCGTGGTGGCGCAGCCGTGTAAAACTTGAGCTATGCGGGATTTTGGGTGACGAGGCGATCAGGCGGCGTGGTTTGCCGGCATGCGGATGACTTCGATGCCGTCGTTGAATCTGACACCTGCAATCACCTTGGGCAACTGATTTGTGCCTTTGAGCCGCCGCCAGTTTTTTGATGCGGCGATGACCAGCTTGAACACCATCAGCCTGGCGGTCGTTGACGACAGCGATCCTTTCGTGCGCACGGTTCTGTGCCGCACGGTCGCGAACACGCTTTCGATGGGGTTGGTAACCGGTATGAGATGTGTCGGTGCCAACGTTCTGCCGCGGTGTCTAACACCGTGGCGTATGGTGCGACCATCGGGACAGAGGCACCGGGAGCACGAAGGTGCGGGTAGGCCGATACACACGATGAGCCGAGAGCTCGAGTTAGTAGCTGGCCGCCTCTGCAACTCGCCCGGTTGCGCCGAGAGCGCGAATCCGTAGTTGTCGTGTCGCCGGCAGCTCCCGTCATGTGTGTGGCAGAGGAGATGCAAATGCGACGGGTGATTGGCATCGACGTCCACCGAACTTTCGGCGAGGTGGTGTTTTGGGAAGACGGCAGGCTCCGACATGCGGGCCGCATTGATATGACACGGACTGCGCTGAAGGGATTTGGCAAGAGCCTGCTGGCCAGTGATGAGGTGGTGGTCGAAGCGACCGCCAACAGCATGGCGGTGTCGCGGGTTCTGGCGCCGTTCGTGGCGCGGGTGATTATCGCCAATCCGCTGCAGGTGAAGGCGATCGCCCAGGCTCACGTCAAGACCGACAAGATCGATGCCGGCACGCTCGCCAGTCTGCAGGCGGCCGGGTATCTGCCGCAGATCTGGACGCCGGACGCGGAGACCGAACGCAAGCGTCGGCTGGTGGCGCGGCGCTACAGGTCGTGCGGCATCGCACGCGGCTCAAGAACGAGGTGCATTCGATCCTGCACGCGTACCTGATCCCGAAGTGCCCGCATGCCGATCTTTTCAACGCCCGCGGCCGGGCGTGGTTGGCCGCTCAACAGTTGCCGGACGATGAACGCGCAGCGATCGATCGGCACGTCCGTGAGCTTGACCGATTGGCGGAAGACCTGGCCCTGCTCGACCGCGAGATCGCGCAGGACGCAATGGACGATCCCGCGGTCAATAGATTGATGACAATCACCGCGCCCGGTCCACTGCATGCTTTCTTCGTTCGCATCCGCGCCCGGCGCGGCCATCAGATCGCTGCGGTGGCCGTGGCTCGCAAGCTCACGGTGCTCTGCTGGCATTTGCTGACGAAGGGCGAAGATTACCTGTGGGCGCGCCCAGCGCTGGTCGCCAACAAGACCCGCGCAATGCAACTTCAAGCCGGACATCCGCAACAGAAAGGTAACCGGCGTGGACCTGCCTACGCCTACAACATCAAGGCGCTGCGCGACCACGAGATGGTGATTGCCGCCCAGGCGGAGCGAAACTACGAACAATTCGTGTCGCAATGGAAACCGCGGCGGCCAAGAGCGGGCGCGCGGGCGCCTCAATTCGGCAAGACAACATAGGCAGTCTGGTGACGCTTGCAGCCGACGCGTCACGCTTCGCCACGAGGTCGCCCGCGCCCGACAACCATAATCGCAGCTGACGGCAACTTCCAGCCTAGCCAGGCCCGTTCCATGCAGCGTGCCACCGTGCTCGGGCCGGTCAAGGCCAAGCCTTGCGGTGGCCGCAAGTGCGGCCAGCCTTGACCGCCCCTGCGCGCGGCGGCTGCAAGATTGATGGCCGGGACGGAAGAATGACCTGCGGCGCGGCCGAACAAAAGAATGGACGTGCCGCGATTTCCGCAATTGTCG
The DNA here is from genome assembly GCF_042258615.1 of Bradyrhizobium sp. Pha-3. Lineage (GTDB taxonomy): Bacteria > Pseudomonadota > Alphaproteobacteria > Rhizobiales > Xanthobacteraceae > Bradyrhizobium. The sequence goes on from NZ_CP170152.1 coordinate 7,466,809, forward strand.
TCTCGGTCAAAAAATCGCTTGTCCATCTCATCCGTCGTGCGCAAGTGATCCCAATGCTCGGCAGGGAAGTCGTAGAAGGCCAGCAGCGCGTCGCGGTCCTTGGCGAGGCATTCGACCGCCCGGCCGTACTTGGCGCGGTATTTCTCGGCGAAGACGTCGATCGCCGCTTCGGCGGCCGCCCGGTTCGGCGCCCAATAGACCTCGCGCAGGTCCTTCTTCATGTTGGCTGGACCGAGAGCGGGACCTTGTCCAGGACGTTGACGGTCTTGTGCACCCAGCAGCGCTGGTGCCGCGTGCCGGGAAAGACCTCGTCAAGAGCCTTCCAGAAGCCGAGCGCGCCGTCACCAACGGCAATTTCCGGGGCGATTTGCAACCCGCGCTGCTTCACGTCGATCAAGAGTTCACGCCAGCTCTGCGCGCTCTCCCGGACGCCGACCTGAAAGCCAATCAGTTCCTTCTTGCCTTCCGGCGTCGCGCCGAATCAGCACCAGCATGCATTCGCCGTGGTCTTCCATGCGCGCCTGCAGGAAGACGCCATCGGCCCACACATACGTAGCGTCGCGCCGACAGATCGCGCTTCTGCCAACGCTCGTACTCGCCCTGCCACTCGGCCGTCAGCCGGGAGATGACCGCCGGCGACAAGTTCGGCGCCCAGCAGGGCCGTCAACGCCTCCTGGAAATCGCCGGTCGAGATGCCGCGCAGATACAGCACCGGCAACAGCGCATCCAGGCTCCGGGTGCGCCGCGCCCACAGCGGCAGGATCGCCGAGCTGAACCGGATCCGCTCGCTATCGCCGGCCGCCCCGCGGTCCCGAATCTTTGCCCGCGCGACCTCGACCGGTCCGATGCCGGTCGCAATCGTTCGCGCCGGGCCGTAACCATGTCGCACGACACGGGCACGCCGTCGCGTCAGCTTCAAATCCTTCACCGTGGCAAGAAACGTCTCGACTTCGATCTCCACGGCCTGCGCCAGAAGCTGCCGAGCACCAGCTCGCAGAATATTGGTCAGTGGATCGTCGATATCGTCGGGCTGACGAAGGGCAACAATATTGCTGGTCTCGTTCATGGCGTATCGCTCTCCTTGAGAGGTTCTGGCAGGCTCGACACCCGCCTCGATACGCCGCCTATCTCATTCCGTCATCACCCACTTTCCCGCATAGCTCGTAAAACTTGTCCCATAGCGCATCCTTCGAATCGTGCGATAAGAACCATCAAAGCCTGGGACTAAACACCTAGGGCATACTGCCTGCTCCGCAGTTCGTGTTCTCCACACGGGCAGATAGTTGACGCCGTCAGCGAGACTATGCTGAACATCGGGATAAACTTGGCTCTAACAATCCGCTCAGGTTCGAGAGGATGGCGACTACCGCTGGTGTTCAGGGAAATTCGTGGCAGTAACTCGGGAAGAGCATGGATCTCTTCGAGCTGATGCTCGCGGTTCTCGGCTCGATTTGCAAACGCTGGCGGTGCGCCCGATTGAACCTGCGACTAACCATGATCTCGCGCATGATTTGAACGGCTGGTCAGACACGGCCGAACACAGCTTCACGATGTGTTATCTGCGTGGGCAGCAATGTCTCGTGCCGGCTCGATCATTCCAAAAGCTCAGATCGCCTCTCGTGTTCTGCTCACGTCGACCTAAAGGTCGGAGACTTTCTTCGGATTCCGCCCCCCTTCGGGAGCAGAATTGCGGCTACACGGGGTCCCATATTGACGAAATTCAGCCTTAGGAACCTAATAGTAATTTGTGTGAAGATGAAGCTTCGAATCAAGGTCGCGCAATGACATCGCAAAACCCACGCTCTCTCGGAGTCCTGCTTCTCGAACGTGGGCTGCCACCCGGCGTGCCGCGCCCAGCGCCGTTTCCCGGCTCGATGCTGAATCCGGCTACGTTCGACTTTCCGATCATCTCGGAAACGGTCGCGGGAGCTTGGGTGGAGAACGTCGTCCGCGGTGATCCAGCGCTGGAACCGGCCTATATCGCAGCCGCCCGGCGCTTGGTTGAGCGAGGAGCTGTCGCAATAAGCTCGGACTGTGGTTTTTCAATTCGGCATCAAGCGGCGGTTGCTGCCTCGGTGAATGTCCCCGTGGCGATGTCGAGCCTGCTCCTGCTACCGGCCCTGCTTCGGCAGTTGCCGAGGCCCGCTAAGATCGCAGTATTGAGCTATGACTCAACTCATTGCGGCGAAGATCTGCTCGGAGTCGATGGCCCGGCTGAGCGGGCGAGGATCGTGATCGGCGGCATCGAAGGCGGCAAGTACTGGCATGATGGTCGTAAGCGCCCGTTGCCACCAGTCGACGTCGCCGCTATTGAGACGGATGTCACCGCCTGCGTCGCGCGACTCCGAGCGGCGCATCAGGCGATCGCGGCGATCCTGTTCGAATGCACGGCGTTCCCGCTGGTAGCGCCGGCGATCCGTCGTGCCGCGAAGCTGCCCGTCTACGATATCACGAGCCTCTGCCGGATGACGATCGCGTCCGTCGCCTGAGGAGATAGTTGCATGTCGCGGAAACCCCACCGTTCTGGCTTCGGATGATGTCCGTAATCTTCAAATAAGCTGCATATTGCGTGCGCTTTTTCTTGAGAGCCTCGATCTTCTCAGCAAGATTCCTAGTGCGCGCCCCCGCCATCGCGTGCTCGATCTTATCGCCTGTGTCGAGTCGCGCTAGATAGTCATCAAGCTTCTTGTCGGCGGCGGCGATGAATTTATCCAGTGATGCCTCCGTAAAGTTCTTATCCTTGTTGTTGACGGCCTTGATGCGCGTGCCATCTATCGCTAGGAGCTCTCGCCCGAAGAGATCGAGACGTCGGCATAAGACCGTGAACTCGCGGAAAACCGATTTAAACGCGGCCCGGTTGTCGCTCCTGAAATCAGCGATGGTCTTAAAATCCGGCTTGAGAGTTCGTAGCAACCAAATTACTTCCATGTTTCGATGGCATTCGGCTTCCAGCCGTCGGCTTGAACGAACACGATTGAGATAGCCGTAAATATAAAGCTTCAGCAGGTCACCCGGATCGTAACCTGGCCGCCCTATGACCTTCCCCTCTACCCGCGCAAAGCCTGAACTCTTGAGATCAAGCTCATCGACAAAGGCATCAATAAAGCGGACCGGATTCTCGACGTCGACGTAATCGTCGATCGCCTCGGGCAAAAGCAGAAGCTGCGAACGATCCGAGCCAGAAATGTGTGCCATGCGCGAATCTAACGCAACGGCCCTGTCATTGGAATCAGCCTCGTGGACTTTTCACACGGTCTGCTAAACTTAAGGTCACACGCTTCCGAATTACCACGCGTCACGCAAGACGGCGCCCGTCGGATGCGTACGGGAAGACGAACGCCGCCCGCAATTCTTCTTGCGTCCGAAAAGGACCGCGCCGAGAACATTATGATCGTTGATCTCCTGCGTAGTGATCTGTCGCGCGTTTGCACTCCGGATTCGGTCAAGGTTCCAGGGTTGTGCGGCCTCGAGTCCTATGCCTCAGTGCACCATCTTGTGTCGATCGTTACGGGTGAGCTTGCCGGAGACCAAGACGCCGTCACCCTACTTCGCGCTTGCTTTCCCGGCGGCTCCATTACCGGGGCGCCAAAGGTGCGATCGATGGAGATCATTGCTGAACTCGAGCGTGTGGCACGAGAGGTCTATTGCGGGGCGATCGGCTTCATCGGACACATGGACACGAACATTGCGATCCGCACGGTAACGATCAGCGACGGCCTGGCCGCATTTCATGCGGGTAGCGGGATCACGGCGATGTCGGATCCAGAGGCCGAGTACGAGGAGACGCTCGCCAAGGCACAGCGAATCCTTGACGCATTTCGTGCTGAAACATCGGGTGCATTTTGATTGTCATCATCGACAACTACGGCTCCTTCGTCTTCAACATCGCCCGGTATTTCCGCAAGCTTGGTGCCCCAACGGAGGTGATCCGGAACGACGCGATAAGTGTCAGTGATCTCGTCGGCCTTAAGCCGCGCGCAGTGGTCATCTCGCCCGGTCCATGCACCCCAACTGAGGCCGGGATATCTGTGGATGCCGTCCGCAAACTTTCAGGTCGCGTCCCAATTCTTGGCATCTGCCTCGGACATCAGTGTATTGGGAGTGTATTCGGCGGGCAGGTGGCGCGTGCACGTCGCCCTATGCGCGGTCGATCCTCGCACGTAACGCATGATGGACGAGGACTGTTCAAGCAACTTCCGTCCCCACTTCGCGTCGGACGCTACCATTCGCTTGTTGTTGAGCTCGATGAGTCATGTGCGCCGCATCTCGAGGTGACAGCGCGATCGGACGAAGGTGAGATCATGGCCCTCGCACATTGCCATCAACCAACGTATGGTCTGCAGTTCCATCCGGAATCGACACTTACCGAACAAGGACATGCGCTGCTTATGAACTTCTTGCGGCTCGCAGAGACTTCCCGAGCTTAGGATGTCGGCTCAATCGGCGATATTCATCCTCTACGAGCTTTGCCCGCACCTGCATGAACGGAGCAGTCGCCAGCATTGCTGATCACCCAAGAGAGCTGACCATCAATGAAGAGCCGAACTTCGGTCGTGATTTGCACGTCTTCAGAGACTCACGACTGGCGTTCGACGCCTGTTACGACGTTGGTAGGAACACTATAGAAGGCGCGTAACGAGCTATTTGAGACGCGCAGCTTCTTGCTCGCAGCGCCCCAGCTCTCGCTGTTGGTCGGTTATGGACGCGCTTTATGACTTCCGTAGAACTTTGTCCCGAGAAGGACTCGAACCAGGTATCGATCTCGAGATGACACTCCATTGTGACGGCTTGAACGATGCGGCCATCAGGCGTATTTCTATAATAGTTCAGAGAAACATGCGGGAATCGCATATCGCAATGCCCTTTATAAAACCGATCTCGTTCAACTTGTCGGGCCTGGCCCTCGTCGCGATCAAGTCGCTCGACAAGATCGCCACCTTGCGCCGGAGATAGGGAAACTGGGCTCCCCAGGCGTTCATGGCCAGAACGACCTTTTTGCTTGAGACCGAGCCTTTTGCGCGTTACGACTTTTGGCGTTCTGGTACGTTCTAGGCGAATCATCGGCGAATGCTCGTAGATCGCCACGCCCAGTTTCTGGGCATGAGCTCGGAGGCCGAGCGCAAGTATGCCCGGCTGGACGGTGGCGGCATCGGGTTCGAACACGCCGGCTAGTTGCGATCAGTACCACCCAGACGCGCCACCTCCGTCTTGTCGAGGACCTCAAATGGCCGCACCTTGTGTTTGGCTAGCTCATCAACCAGGATGTTCCAGCAGCCGATTTGCGAAGCGCAGGTCGCAGTCCACAGCCACCCATCCGCGCAAAATTCTCCGTCTATGGCATTCTCCCGGCAGAATGCGCCGATTTCAGTACTGCTTCTGCCGAGCTTTTTGCAATCCGGGTAGCTTCATCGGTACCACATATCTTGTGCAACGAGAGATATTTGGCCCAGTAGCTGGTGACGAATCCGCCATTGCGCCCGCTCGCGCCCGCTCCGCACAAGTCCCTCTCCACCACCGCGATTTTGAGCGAGGGCGAGCGTTCTTTGATCGGTATTGCGGTCCATAAGCCCAAGTATCCGCCGCCGACGATCGTTACGTCGGCTGTGACGTGCGTCGATAAGGACCGCACCTGAGGTTCCCCAAGACGGGCGTACGCCTGCTTTAACCAGAAATTACCCATCGCGGTCCCGTTGAGAATTGCGCATACGTTCAAAATAGTGATATTCAAAGCATATTTGCGGCGCATTTTTCTGCAGTACGCTTGAATTCTCGCGCCAATTCGGCTTTCCGCGGTGAAATACCTCTCAAGGGCTGGAGCCGACCATGCAATACGATCGAATAGACGCTCGCATCCTGGAGATGGTGCAAAAGAACAACCGTCTAACTTCTGAGGTGATCGGCGAACTGGCGTGGCTTTCTGCTACCGCGTGTCAACGTCGACTGAAGAGGCTACGTTCGGAAGGGATTAGGTCGTGTCCCCAGTGATGGTGTAGCTCGGTAGAGCAAAGCCGCCTGCCCGCTTCGGCCTGCGGCGGGACCTCGACGCTGATCGCGCACCATGTCGCTTCTCCCAAGCAGATCTGCCCTTGCACTTCGAAGCTCCGGTTAGTTAGCCGGTGAAGACAACAGTCTTCTTGCCATTCGGCACCACGCGATCCTCCAGGTGATGGAGCACGGCACGGGCGAGTACACGCCGTTCGATGTCGCGGCCTTTACGGACGAGGTCGTCCGGCGTATCGCGATGCGAGATCCGTTCGACATCTTGTTCAATGATCGGTCCCTCATCGAGGTCGGAGGTGACATAATGCGCTGTCGCGCCGATCAACTTGACGCCTCGCTCATGGGCCTGGTGATAGGGCTTGGCTCCCTTGAAGCCTGGCAAAAACGAATGGTGAATGTTAATGCAGCGCCCGGACAACTTGGCCGAGAAACCGTCCGATAGAATCTGCATGTAACGCGCGAGGACAACGAGATCAGTACTGGTCTCCTGCACGAGTTCCCAGATTCGCGTTTCTTGCTCCATCTTGGTTTGCTTTGTGACGGGCAAATGGTGGAACGGCAGCTCACCGAGAACGGTGGAGGCCAGATGCTCGCGACCGTGGTTGGAAACGACCGCCGTCACCTCCATTGGCAGCTCGCCGATGCGCCAGCGATACAGCAAGTCGGCAAGACAATGATCAAGTTTTGAGACCAGCAGCATCACCCGCTTCTTTGCCGCGCGCTCCCGAAGGGTGAACGTCATACCGAGGCGCGTGGCGAGGTTCTGGACAGAAGCAGCGATCCCTGTCTGCGAATTCGCACCTTCAAGGCGATCGAAGACAACGCGCATGAAGAAATGATCAGTTTCCGTATCGTCGAATTGTTGAGCGTCGAGAATGTTGCAACCAGCCTCAAACAGAAGACTTGAGAGCGCCGATACGATGCCTGGACGGTCTGGGCATGAAAAGGCGAGGACCATCGAACGATCGGACATAGCAGTCACCGCTTGGTGGCGGCCCCTTGTAAACTGGTTCAAGAAAGCTGAAGGTTAAAGTCAGCCCTAAGAGGGCGCTGTGAGCAGCTCCGGGGCAATAATGTCCTCGACCCTGCGCCATTCACCCTTTACTCGTGTACGATTTGAATCGTAGAAGGCGCGAAGGGATGCGATGGCAGCGTGCCTTTCGCCGGCAATCTCAATTTCGAAAGCTCCTTCAGATAGCCATTGGGCACTCACGCCGCTCTCGCAGTGCAGATAACCCATGCCGACGCCACAGCCCAGAGTGTGGCCGAAGCCTGCGGAACGCAGGTAACCCACGAGCGATCCATTGCGCCAAACTGGTTCTGTTCCGAACATGAGAGGCGCCGCCCGGGACGCGGCTAATTGAACAAGGCGTCGGCGTGGAACGTGCCCGCGCTGCGATTCGAGAACCGCCCGCCCTATGAAGTCCACATTCTTATTCCAGGCGATCGTGAATCCTAGTCCCGCTTCGAGCGGCGAATCTTCATCGCTCACGTCCGCGCCCCAGTCGCGGTAGCCTGCCTCAAGGCGCAAGGTGTTGAGTGCCACGTAGCCCGCGTGGCGTAGATCGAGATCGCGTCCAGCAGCGATTAGTGCATCGTAGACACCTAGCGCCTGTTCAATTGGGATGTGCAGCTCCCATCCGAGTTCTCCCACGAAGGTCATGCGGAACGCGAGCGCAATGCTATAGCCAATTTCAATTTCTCGGGCCATCGCGAAGGGGAATGCAGCATCGGAAAAATCTGCAGGGCTCACGCGCATAAGCAGTTCTCGTGAACGCGGCCCCATAACGGACAGGCATGCGTAGCCCGACGACACGTCGGTGACAAACACGTGGCCTGCACCTTTTGCATGCATTCGCAGCCAAGCGAGATCCCTAACGCGCTGCACGGCGGCCGTGACCACCAAGAATTCCTCATCTCCCGTTCGCGCAATCGTGACGTCGGATTCCATACCGCCCCGCTCATTGAGCCAGGGCGTGTAAACGATACGGCCCACTGGAACGTCAACGTCGTTAGTGGAGAGGTGCTGAAGAACGGCAAGCGCATCGCGGCCTTGCACCAGTAGATGTGCGAAAGAGGTCTGATCAAACAGTGTGACCCCGGAACGAGACGCCTCGTGTTCCGTCCCACTCGCCTTGAACCAGTCGTCGCGAGCAAATGTGGCGTGGGCGTTGGTGGGCGCATCTACGGCGCCAAACCATTGCGCCCGTTCCCACCCAGCGGCCTCGCCGAACTTTGCGCCAGCGGCTGCTAACCGATCGTGCAGTGGCGAGACGCGCACGTTACGAGCCGTCGCGGGTGACTTGTGAGGCCAATGTAGGGCATAGAGGAGTCCGACGGCCTCGCCTGTCCGATCGCGCAAATATCGGCGATTGCGCTGGAATGGCATGGCGCGTCGTACGTCCATCTCCCAGTAGTCATTGGCGGGCATGCCCGTCGACATCCACTCGGCCATGACTTTGCCAGCGCCGCCGGAGGACTCGATACCACACGAATTGAAACCCGAAGCCACATACAGGCCCCCAATTTCGGGAGCGGGCCCTAACAGGAATCGATTGTCAGGCGTGAAGCTCTCCGGGCCATTGAAGCTCAGTTGCAGCCCTACGTTTTCCAGCATCGGCATGCGGCGCATGGCATTGGCCAGGTGAGGCTCGATATGCTCGAAATCGTCAGGGAGCGAATCGAAACTGAACTCACGTGGAATCCCATCCATACCCCAAGGCTTGCCTTTGGGCTCGAAGAAACCCACCAGCAATTTGCTCGCGTCTTCTTTCGCGTAGAAGCACGCATCAAGATCGCGCACCGTCGGAGTATCGGGCGACAAACCCGCAATGGATTCTGTCACGACATAAAAATGCTCTGCCGCATGCAGCGGCACCGTCCAATTGAGATCGGCAGCTATCGTTCCGGTCCACATCCCCGCGCAGATGGCGACTCTTTCGGTTCGCACCACGCCCTCCGCGGTCTCGACCCCGGCGACTCGCCCCTTTTCGACCACGATGCGCGCTACCGGAGTGCGTTCAAGAATCTTCGCGCCGCCCTGTCGCGCGCCGGCTGCGAACGCGCGCGCCGTGTCTACCGGACTCGTCTTGCCATCAGAGGCAATCCATGCCGCTCCAAGTACATCGGTCACGTCGAGCAAGGGTACGCGACGCTTGGCTTCGGCCGCATCGATGATCTCGACATCGAGGCCAAAGGAGCGCCCCATCGACGCACCTCGCTTCAACTCCTCGAGCCGCGCGGGCGTTGCCGCGACAGTAATCGACCCGCATTGCCGAAAGCCGGTAGGCTGGCCGGTCAGCTTCTCGAGCTCTTGGAACAGCCCCGCGGTGTACTGGGCGAGCTTCGCCATGTTCTCGCTGGCTCGAAGCTGGGTGACCAGTCCCGCCGCGTGCCAGGTTGTACCGCAGGTGAGCTGGTCGCGCTCGAGCAGCACAACGTCGCAGTGCCCAAGCCGCGTGAGGTGATAGGCGACGGATAGACCGATGATGCCGCCACCGACGATGACGTATTCCGCATGAGAAGGCAGTTTGCTTTGCATTCCACAACTCAGAAAAAATGACTGCAGGCGGGTCTGGGCGCAGCCCAGGAATCAGCACATGGAAATCGTTTGGAGATTAGCGGTTACGCATCACGAGATACTTGATCGGGGTGCGGTTTCCGCCGTGCATGCCATGAACCATTGGCGCGATATCGAGCGCCTTGGCGCAATTGTAGCGACTGATAGTTAGTGCCGCTTACCAATGAGCCATGTGCGAGAGCGTGTGGGCTTTACGGACCTATGGCAAAATTCAAATCGATCTCCTGCGGCGCGATTCGATTTCCGTGACGTTGGTCAACCGGAAAGTTCTTCTTCTCACGAATAGTACCGGACCATTGATCTGAATTTGTTCAATATAGACCGCTTCGGTACAGAAATTCTGCGCCTGATCGCAAAACGTGAAGCTTTTGCGTTCTCAAACCTTGGTACCGACTTGGTGACGGCGTTTTCAGTGCCGTTGCGAGCTCGACTTTCTTGAGCCGGTGCTTGATTGCATGAAGTGGCACGCTCTTGAAAACTGCCCGAACGCGACGCGGTGACTCCGACCAAGTATCCCGATGTGAGGATAGCGGTCGCTACGGCAGTACGCGCGCTGGGTCGGGTCATTGAAGCAGAATCCGTAGCCATGCTACGCGGCCAGATCGAGGCGCACCGCCCTCCTCCGCGCTGCATTGAGAAAGCGTCGCGGCGAAACCCTGACTGTTTGGCATGGAGCCTGCTGAGACCTTGCTGGGACTTGCGCCGAGCGATCCGCAAATGCGCCGATGCGTCCGCTGATCCGGTCAGCGGATCGGCGCATCGTCATTTGCTCGCGGCCTCCCTCCGGTTAAGCGCAGAGCGAGTGCATAACCCCTAGTAAAAGGGCGGTGACGCGCAGGTCCCTTCTAAGTTGCCCGCTGGAGATCAGCCGAACGATCTAGCTGGTGGAGGCAAGAGCAAGGGCGGGATGCCTCGGGATTCTTAACCAGCGATAAACCTCGGCGAGAGACTGCCGCATTGACGGTGTTCGCGAGCAAGTAAGCGACAGTCATGGGCCCGACACCGCCAGGCACCGGCGTGATGTAGCTAGCGCGTTTGCTCGCTTCGACGAAAGCGACATCTCCGATGAGTTTGGCAGCGCCGGTCGAATCGGTCGTACGATTAATGCCGACATCAATGACAATCGCGCCTGGCTTGAGCCAATCGCCCCGGACCAATTCCGCGCAACCAGCGGCAGCAACGACAACGTCCGCCTCTCGACAGAGGCCCGGCAGGTTTCGCGTCTGGAGCTGCGCACCTGTCACGGTGCATCCGGCATCGCCAAGCAGAAGGGCCAGCGGCTTTCCGACGATATTCGAGCGACCAATTACCACAACGTCAAGCCCGCTCAAGTCACTCACGACGCTCTTGATGAGATGGACAACCCCAAGCGGAGTACACGGCGCGAGAGCTGGTCGACCCGCTGCCAGTCTTCCAACGTTGTAGGGATGAAAGCCGTCAACATCCTTTGCTGGATGAATGGCCTCCAGCACGCGCCAACGGTCGATATGCTCCGGCAGCGGAAGCTGAACGAGAATGCCGTCGATCGATTTGTCAGCGTTAAGGTTTCCGATTAATTCTAGCAGCTCGGCTTCACCAACACTGCCCGGCAGCAGGAATTGTTGAGACTTGAACCCTACCGCCTGCGCCTGTCTAGCCTTCGTCTTCACGTAAACCGAGCTGGCCGGATCCTTGCCGACTAGCACCACGGCCAATCCCGGAGTGACATTCCATTCGGCCTGCAGCAACGCCACATCGCGCGCGACGCGAGCCCGAAGATCCTCGGCGATAGCCTTTCCATCAATTCGGATAGCGTTCATAGTCGGTTCCTGGGGGATTTGAGCGCGACATCGAAATTGCGGCAGCTTGCAGACCTGGTTTGCCCATCTCAGCCGGGACATTCGCAAGATCACAGATCGGCCAGACGCTGCTTCGCAGGCGTTGCGCTCAACCGCCGCGCTGATCCACCAAGGGTAGCGTCAGAGGAGACACAAGGCCCATTCTTTCCGCGCCCGAGCTCGAATGCATCGGCAAGGGCACGAGCCTAGCACCGCACACGAGTTTGACGTCTCCGCCTCCGCACATGAGTGTCCACCTCAGGCGATTGCTGATTGTCTCGCAAGCTCGTCCATTACCTGCTTGGTCGCCTGATACGCCAGGTCAACAATCTCATCTATCTGACTTTCGGATACAACGAGAGGCGGAGCAAAACCAAGAATATCTCCATGCGGCATTGCTCGCACAATAAGCCCCCGATCACGAGCAGCCTTCGAAATACGGGCGCCCACCTTCAGCTGCGGATCAAATCGCCGTTTCGTCTGGCGATCGGCAACGAACTCAACAGCGCCCAGTAGCCCCACGCCTCTGACCTCTCCGACAATCTGCAACTGAGCGAACCGCTCCTTGAGTCGCCTATTGAAGTGCGAGCCGACGATTCTCGACCGATCGCTTAGTCGCTCCTTCTCGACAATATCAAGAACCGCATTGGCAGCAGCAGCCGCGATCGGATGGCCGGAATAGGTATATCCATGAGAGAATGCCCCCACTCGATCCGCTGCTTCCTCCATAACCGCGTAAACCTTCTCTCCGACAATCGCTCCGGAGAGCGGCATATAGCCAGATGTCAGACCTTTGGCGACTGTCACCAGGTCGGGCTCGATCCCGTAGAGTGTGCTGCCGAAGTCCGCGCCGGTTCGGCCGAACCCACAAATCACCTCGTCAGCGATCAGAAGAACGTCGTAGCGCCGGAGCACGGCCTGAATTTCCCGCCAGTAGCCGGTAGGCGGAGGTGTAATCCCTCCTGTACCTAACACCGGCTCAGCAATGAAGGCACCAACCGTTTCCGGTCCTTCTCGAACGATCAACTGCTCAAGCTCGGCTGCACGGCGGCGAGAAAAGGATTCTTCAGTTTCGCCTGGCTCCGCTCCCCAATAGTGGTGCGGTGCGCCTGTGTGCAAGATGCCTGGAAACGGGAGGTCCATATGATCGTGGTAGAACGACATACCAGTCATCGAACCAGAGACTACTGAGCAGCCGTGGTAGCCGCGCTCGCGCGAGATGATCTTCTTCTTTTTGGGCTGGCCCCGTAGATTGTTGTAATACCAAACAAGCTTAGCTTGCGTCTCGTTGGCGTCTGATCCGGACAACCCAAAAAATACTTTGCTTGGCTTACCAGGCGCCATCCGGATGAGACGGTCCGACAGGATCGCCAGCTCTTCCGTCGTGTGGGCGGCATATGTATGGTAATATGCCAACTTATAAGCTTGCCGCGCGATAGCCTCGGCCACTTCGGTGCGGCCATATCCGATGTTGACACAGTAGAGGCCAGCAAAGCCGTCGATGTAACTACGCCCCTGCGCGTCCTGGATTCGGATACCCTTACCCCCGCTGACGATCGTGGGATCACCGATCTTGCCACTCGCAAATTCCTTGAGCTGGGTGAAAGGATGCAGAACACTCGCGCGATCAAGCCTAGCGATGGTCTTAATGTCAGTCATACCGGTCTCCTAAGCGGCCAAATCGCCGAAGCAAACATATTTCAATTCCATGTATTCCTCGATGCCGTGTCGCGAACCTTCGCGACCGATACCTGATTGCTTCCATCCTCCGAACGGAATGGGTGGCCCCGTGAAGGATGCCGTATTGACACCAACCATGCCGCACTCGATTTTCTCAGAAAGTCGAAGCGCTCGACGCAGGTTGTCCGTATAGACGTACGCAGCCAACCCCATTTCGCTGGCATTGGCACGCGCAAGGACTTCATCTTCAGAGTCGAATGGAAGTACTGCGGCCACCGGGCCAAACGTCTCCTCCCGGGCAATGAGCATGTCGTCTGTGACGTCACTTAACAGTGTTGGAGGGACGAAGTTGCGCCCTAGGCTCTGATCTTGCTTTGCGGTAGTCACCCGCGCCCCCCTTGCCGCCGCATCATCGATTTGGGCCCTGCACTTGTTGGCGACGGACAACTTCGTCATTGGCCCGATATTCGTCGCAGGTTCCAGACCATGACCGACTTTGAGTTGAGCCATTGCCGCAGCAAACGCTTCAACGAAGGGAGCATAGATGCCCTTCTGTACGTAGATGCGGTTAGCAGCCAAACAGTCTTGACCCGACGTAGCAAATTTTGCGTCCATTGCCCCTTTGACAGCCTTATCAAGATCGACGTCGTCAAAAATGAGAAAAGGGGCATGACCTCCCAGTTCGAGAGAAACTTTCTTCACCGTCACCGCCGCCCCTTCCAGAAGCAGGCGCCCCACTTGCGTAGACCCCGTGAACGAAAGAGCCCGCACTCTCGTATCGCCCAACAACGGCGTCGAGAGTTCGATCGGATCACCGACGAGTACTTGAAGTACGCCGCGCGGGAGCCCGGCCTCCTCGGCCAACCTCGCGACGGCAAGCGCAGAGAGCGGAGTCTCGGGAGCAGGCTTCACAATGATCGGACAACCGGCTGCAAGAGCCGCTCCAGCTTTTCGTGTCATCATGGCAACAGGAAAATTCCACGGCGTGATAGCCGCTGCGACTCCAACTGGCTGCATTCGTACATGAAGCAGACTTCCAGGTTTGTGACTCGGGATCGTCTCTCCATATGCGCGCTCACCCTCTGCAGCGAACCACTCGAGAAATCCAGCACCATACGCAATTTCGTAACGGGCTTCAGCGAGTGGCTTACCCTGCTCGCTCGTCACCAAGACGGCAAGCTCCTCCGAGTGGTCGCGCATCAGTGACGCCCAAGACCTAAGGATCGCGCCACGCCGCTGGGGCAACATTTCTCGCCAATCATGAAACGATCGTTCGGCTGCCGCGATCGCCAGATTCATATCCGCGGCACCACAATGGACGACATCCCCAATCTCCTCCCCAGTAGCCGGATCGAGCACAACGTCTCTTTCTTCGCCCGCAGTCCAGCAGCCGTCGATGAGCGCGGCTCCTGCGACAAAATCGCGACGGCTTAGATTTTGCAGATGCCTGCTCGCAAGACCGACCAAATGCGGAGTTGTGTGCCGAATAGTCTGAATGGCCATTTGGACGTCCCACGCAGTCATCTGTTGAAATTGGCTAGGCAATCAGGATACTGGGATTGACTAAACATTTGCGTCGCATTTTCCTGGCGTTGAGAGGATTTCCTGCAACACACAGGACACTGGCGAGGAAACGCATATCAACCGTGGGGCCGACTATGCAATACGATCGAATAGATGCCCGTATCCTCGAGATCGTTCAAAAGAACAATCGTCTAACTTCCGAGGTCATCGGCGAAATGGCAGGACTTTCGGCTACCGCGTGTCAACGGCGACTGAAGAGACTCCGTTCGGAAGGCATCATCGAGGCAGATGTCTCGATCGTTTCGCCGAAGGCGGTAGGGAGGCCGATACAAATGCTTGTGCTAGTGAGCCTGGAGCGGGAGCGTTCCGATATAATCGATAGGTTCAAGAAGGCCATCAAATCGTCAGCTGAAGTCGTCAATGGATTTTACGTCACCGGGGACGCTGATTTCGTCCTCTACATTACTGCGCGCACCATGGAAGACTACGAGCAGTTCACCAGGCGATTTTTCTATGAGAACTCCGACATTAAGGCGGTCAAGACGATGGTCATAATGGACCGAGTAAAGGCGGGCTTTGCTGTCCCAATTGAGACTCCGTCGGAGGATTGACTTGCATATCTCTCAACCGATTTGCGTTCGTAAATTTTTCCGTCACTGACTCATTTGAACCGAAATCCACATCTGTACTCGATGCGTTACCAAGTTGTGAGCCCAGGAGCTCTTTTCACATTGGCTCCCATATCAGATGCAGTCGACGAATTTCGCGTCTTATTCAGCTTGACCTGAGCCCCGCAATCTCCTCCAAAAATGGGTAGAGTCCATAACCCGAGTTGGGGGATGGACGATGAAGAAGGGCCGGTTCACGGAAGAGCAGATCATCGCGATCCTGCGCGAGCAGGAAGCTGGGGCCGCGACCGCCGACGTCTGCCGTAGGTACGGCGTCAGCAGTGCGACGTTCTACAAGTGGAAGGCGAAGTACGGCGGGCTGGAAGTCTCGGACGCCAAGCGGCTGAAGGCACTGGAGGACGAGAATGCCAGGCTGAAGAAGCTGCTGGCCGAGGCGATGCTCGACAACGCCATGCTCAAGGACGTCGCATCAAAAAAATGGTGACGCCCGCCGCCAGGCGAGAGGCCGTCGTTCATCTGCAAAAGGCGTTCGAGGTGAGCGAGCGGCGGGCGTGTGCAGTGATCGGATTGGATCGCACCTCGTTCCGCTATCGGAGCCGGCGCGCAGATGACGCCGCCGTGCGGGCGCGCTTACGCGAGTTGGCGGCCGTCCGCCGCCGCTTCGGCTACCGCCGTCTGCTCGTCCTGATGCGCCGCGAGGGTCTGACCATGAACCACAAGAAGTTCCGCCGTCTCTATCGCGAGGAACGGCTGCAGGTGCGCCGGCGCGGCGGGCGCAAGCGGGCGCTTGGCACACGGGCACCGCTGACGATCCCGCAGGGGCCGAACCAGCGCTGGAGCCTCGACTTCCTGTCGGATGCTTTCACCGATGGGCGTCGCTTCCGCATCCTTGCGGTAGTCGATGACTTCACCCGGGAATGCCTGGCGCTGATCGCAGACACCTCGTTGCCGGGCCTGCGGGTGGTGCGCGAGCTCGAGGCCATCATGACCCGGCGCGGCCGTCCGGTGATGTGCGTCTCCGACAACGGCACCGAGCTGACCGGCATGGCGGTCCTGCGCTGGTGCCAGGAGGTGCGGATCGAGTGGCATTACATTGCGCCCGGCAAGCCGACCCAGAACGCATTCATCGAGAGCTTCAACGGCCGGCTACGCGACGAGCTCCTCAACGAGACGCTGTTCATGTCGCTTGCGCAGGCTCGCGCCGTGCTGGCCACGTGGATGGACGATTACAATAACGTTCGCCCGCACAGTGCGCTCGGCGATCTCACACCGAGCGAATTTGCCGACCGCAACGGTGCGGCGCGCTGCGCTACGCCGGGGGCTCCGCGCCCCGCCCCGTTGCTCCACCGAGCCCCTTGGGCTCAAATGTCACCGGGACTCTACTTGTCGGCGGATGAAAGTTGGGGCTCAGGTCAATCACCGCGGGCGATCAGGAGCGAGCAGAGAAGTTTATCAAAAGGGTGAGGACCTGAGGCTAGAGGGGCCGTGTGAGGCTAACCGCACTACCCAGCTGTGATCATGGCGGTGCCTTCATAGAGCCGGAAGCTGCGAACATCCTCCGTATAGCCGCGCGATGCCGTGGTCGGCAACGAAACTTGGCGTCCCTCGATGGGACACGCGACATTGCGAATATCAGACACAATTGGCGATTTTCGGCAACGCTTTATTGTAGCTCAGCTTTTGGTACGCCCGCGAGGCGCACGATGACCGGTAACGATGATTTGCGGGCTATTCGTCCAGGCCGCATCCGCTCGGCACGTGCGCCATGGACAAAACACCTTCTAGCGCAGGCAACTCATGGCTGCTCAGAAGGCGGTCGGCGGATGAGGAAAACGACCTCGTCTGACTATATCTCAACGGGCTTACGAGCGCGCGCTGGCGACGTATGATCCGCGAACTCGGCCCGCCTTCAGAGTTCGAAACTCGCCAAAACTTCGAAGCGAAAGCGCCCGCCGATCGCCGGATACGGCTTGATCGGGCACTGGCCCGAGAGGCAGGTGGGACGGACGGGGTGATCGATCTGAGGCCGAATCGGATACCGGGGGCCGACCAGTTGCGGGAGTTTCGGATTTGCGGGATAGGACGCTGGAGTGGCGGGGCCTGGCAGTGCGTTGCCGGGTCCTTGCGCTGGGTGCTGTCCGCGGACGCGGAGTCGCGATTGCGCGCGCTCGGCGAGCGGGAGGCAAGCTGACTCTCGGCCGGAACTTGATCAGTACACTGCGCACTCGCGAAGTCGACACGGTGCGCCGGCGGTTGGCCTTCGAAAGGGGCGGCGCATTTACCCGCCGAGAAGGGAGAACAGTATCGCTTGCCTCCGGCCCACTTCGCCATGATCGACGACGGCGTTGGATTTCAGTTCGTGCAGTGGATACCTACGTTAGAGCGCAAACTGGGCCGGCAGGTGAACGGCATCGCGGGTCCCTGTGCGCGCGTGAATGGAGCTTTGGACTGAAATGTGGGCCATCGATTTAACCGCTGAATCTGCCGGTGCGGAGCGCCGCAACGCACAACCGACGGAAGGTCGTTGCGCCTCGCTCGGAATCGGATCAACATCTTCATCCGTTCTCGCGACCGAAATCCTAAGCTTGGAGAAACCCGCTTGCGGTCGTCGTCACAACTCTTAGTGAAGAAAATGGCGCGTACCGGTGTGCAGCATGGCCCACCTCGTACTCGTGCGTCGCGAAGCTAGCCGCCGGTTGCATGACGTGCGTCCATATTGATTTCAGCGGCACAGTCAATATTGTCTCGGAAGGGAATGAACGCGTCGTCAGGCAAAGCGACAGGACTTTGCTCACCAAATGCACGTTCGGCGTTGTGGAGGTTTCCGCTCAGGCCGACGACCTCCGCAACGAAGATCGGCCAAGTTCAGGCTGACTCATTTGGTCGCTATGCGTAGGGGAGAAGGGGCCGGCTTCCGCCATGGATGGACGAGCTAAATCTGCACGAATCGCTGTCAGTGCGCGGCAATTCTTTGGGTTAGTGAGCTTCTTCGCCGTCTTCCACGATCAGCAGTCATTTACACTCCGATTGTTATTTGGCCCCAGACGGCGTGCGGCATTGCTACGGCAAGTTTGACACAAATCTTCGCCTTGCCGCCGGCGCGTGGTTGCACCAGCGTCAAGCGGATTGGTACGGAACCCAAGGTGCTTGGAAACCTGGCGTGCGGTTCGAGTTTGAGGAGAGATAACGCATGATCGAGGTTAACCCCGCCAGCTAAGCGCCCATTCTAAGCGCGGCTTGGCCGAAGCTTAGGCAGTATGTGCCAGCGATAGGATTAGGCGCCGAACGGAAAAACGAGATCGAACCAGTCATCATTTCTCGCGCCGACCTGTATCTCGCAGACAGTCTGCCGCAAATACGGCGCATTGGTTGGGTGCGCCACGCTATTGTCGGCGGCGTTCTACCGGACGATGTTAATTTCTCATAGCTCGAGGAAATAGCTGCGAGCGGGAGGCGCGAGCGAACGTCAAATTGCGACCGCGGATCTTATCGGCACCAGCGTCCAAGATGCCGCCATCACAAAACTCGCACGTACCAGCTCGGCGCGGCCCAGCATTCAAAGCGTGATCTGCCCAGATCAAAAGACAGGAATAAAGGAGCGTACATGAATCTCGACGTTGCGGCGCAGACTGCGGCAATAGTTTTTTCCGACACGTACGATGACGCGCGACGGAAATTTCTTTCGCGCGCTCCCGGGTCGCGACCTTACAAATGCGGCTCAACGGGACCGGCGGGTGAAGAGCTGTTTACTGATGTAGCATACTTTGGACCTGTAGACGCAAGCCGCCTTGTTGTTTTAGTATCCGCTACACACGGGGTGGAAGGTTACTGCGGATCTGCGGGCCAGCTCCTTTTCCTGGAGGCTGGTTTCCACGAGAAGCTTCCACCATCAACCGGAGTGCTCATTATCCACGCACTGAATTGCTACGGCTTTGCGTGGGACCGTCGGGTTACGGCTGAAGGCGTCGACCTTAATCGAAACTTCGTCGACTTTGCGGCACCGCTTCCGGCGAACCCTGGATACGAGGAGTTGGCCGACCATCTCGTTCCAGCGGACGTTTCGGAGGCGAGCATCGCGCGCGCCGAGGCCGCAATCGCCGCCTATCAGGCGAAGCACGGCGTGCCGAACTTTCGCGTTGCGTACACGAGCGGCCAGTACACACGGCCTGGCGGCATGTTTTACGGTGGCGCCGAACCCACCGAGGCAAGGCGCACGCTCGAGCAGATCGTAGCGGACTATGACGTCGCAAGTAGGGATGAGGTCCTCATCGTCGATTGCCATACAGGTCTAGGCCCCTATGGGTACGGCGAGTTGCAAACCGAACAAACCGCTGGACGTGAAGGCTATGAGAAGGCGATTCGAATCTTTGGCGCATCGGTGACTTCGCCTGAATTGGGGAACTCATCATCGGCCGCGATTGTGGGAACGCAGGACGCATTCTGGAAGCGGGTTCTAGGCGAGCGCCGCATCTATATCGGTCCGGAGTTCGGGACCTATCCGAGTGGACGAACTGTCCTGCGACAAGACCATTGGCTGTTCAATTATCATCCTGACGAAGTTGACTCGGACCTTGGTCGCGAGATCCGTCGAGCCACCAGGGCGCACTACTATCCCCAGGCGTCGGACTGGAAAGAAATGGTGGTTTGGAGGTTGCATCAGGTTCATCGACAGGCCGTGAAGGCCTTTGTACGCTAACTTGATCGGTTTCGGGTGCTCGGCTCTATGCCTGCTGGCCTCGGCGTCAGGCGCGTTCGGCTCGATTACGAAGCGGAGCCGCGTGAAAAGCAAGTTGTCAGAGTGGGCACGGGCGCGGCATCTAAGCGCACTTCTCACAAGGAACGGAAAGCCCGTTGAAACGGGGGCGCAGTGCAGTATTTCGAATTCACTTCGTCGTTGGCTCGTCCCATCGGCCTGCGCTCCCTCGCGCTAATCGTGCTCCGCCATGCAACAATCGCATCTTAGCGCCTTTTCAGGCCTGTAACTCGCGTCGGTTGCTCGTGTTGCTTTCGGAACGACTGCCTGCCTACGTGCTTCGATGTCGGGGACTCCGCACACGCCGCTCGGCTGCGTGACACGGCCGACGCTTTGTACGCGCGCCATGCCGAGAGCATCCTGCTGCGGGCAGTCGGCCGCGTTTGACACTGCGATGCCGACAAGCGGTCGTGTTCCCAGTGATGGTAGCTCGGTAGAGCAAAGCCGTCCGCACGCGCGTCCTCAAATAGCGGCGTAGCGGGCGGGCGGCCTTGCGGTGGTCACCGGCAGTTCTCCGGTAGGATCGGGTTGCGACACGTCAACGCAACCGAGGAACCGCCGATGACCGACGATATGATGAACCTGCGCACGTTCGTGGAGAAGACCCCTGATGCCGATCTGTTGCGCGAGATGATCGGCTTTGTCGCCCAGCGGCTGATGGATATGGCGCGACAATCAACATGAGACGAGGCGGCCGAGTGAGAAGCTAATTGACGCCGGCCGCGGGTTTGGCAAGCTTTGATTGACGCTGGGCGACAATCAAGCGGCAGCGCCAGCGTCGATCACGGTTTTGTCGAGCTCGTTTGGAGTGGCATGAACGGGCGGTCGGCCTGGACCGCGCCTGCGGTCGATGGCAACTTTTCGACGGTAGCTCTCGACGTTCATCTCGAGGATCGTGGCGTGGTGCACCGGGCGATCGATGGCCGCCAGCGTCATCGCTTGATCGCCGAACACGACAGAGTACCCCTATTCTTGAGCGGGTCGTGTCTCACGTCACGATCACTGACCCGCATCATTTCCTATTTGGGCACCGGCTTGAGGTGCTAAAGGAGCGGTCGGGGCGTGGTCCCGCCTACGTCGTCGTCGCGCTGCCGGACGGACGGCGGCGGGCGGTTCGGATCGCGTCGACGGACCTTGCCGAGACGGCGATCACTTCCCGCCCGGACGCGGCCGATCTGCCGCGCGTTAGTGCACGTACGCTGATCCCATTGATGCAACATTTGAGCGCGAGTCTGAGCTTTCTCGACGAGAAGGTGATTCGCGATTGACCCACCGACCGCTTCCAGGTCGCGTTGCGTATCGACCCCTGCCGACGTTAGCAAATCCACCCGGCCATCCGACGGCTGGCATTCCGCGCCTGTGGCCAAATCTATCGACCGCGACGCAAACCCAGATTGCTCAAACGATCGCCGCGCTGATGCGGCGAATGCGAGCGATCCCCGGCACGCCCGGAAGGGGACTGGGTCGTGCTGATCAGCTCGAACATCCCTGACGAGCGGCTCACGACCGCACACCGAGCCAAGTTGGCCTGTGTCTACGTGCGGCAGTCATCCGTGAACCAGGTGCGCCAGCATCAGGAGAGCACCGAGCTACAGTACCGCCTTGTCGATCGTGCCATCGGTCTGGGTTGGCCGCCCGAGCGCGTTCAGGTGATTGACGAGGATCTGGGCAAATCCGGTGCTGGCGGCGTGGATCGTCATGGTTTCCAGAAGCTCATTGCCGAGATCGGCCTTGGCAACGCCGGTCTTGTGGTGAGTCTCGACGCTTCTCGCTGGCCCGCAATAACCGGGACTGGCAACAGCTTCTCGAACTGTGCTCGGTATTCGGCGTGCTCATTGCGGATGGTGAGCGGCTTTATGATCCGCGCGCCTACCACGACCGCCTGCTATTGGGCCTGTCCGGCATCATGAGCGAGGCGGAGTTGCATCAGCTTCGGATGCGCCTGCACCAAGGGGAACGCCAGAAGGCGGCGCGGGGCGAACTGCGGCTGCCGCTACCAGCCGGGCTCGTCTACGATCGAGTGGGCACAATTGTTCTCAATCCCGACGAGGAGGTGCAGGCTCGTCTTCATCTCGTGTTTGCCAAATTCCGGGAACTGCAAAGCGCTCGCCGTGTGATGCGTTACTTGGACCGGAACGGATTGTCCTTGCCGGTTCGACCGCTGCTTGGGCCAGCTCCACACGAGATCGTCTGGCGTGCGCCAGATAGTGCACGCGTCCTTAGTATCCTTCAAAATCCGGCTTATGCTGGGGCGTATGTTTATGGCCGCCGGCAAAAGGATCCGAGCCGATGCCGGCCGGGATCGTTGACGGGAACGGTCAAGGTGGCGATCGCGGATTGGGCGGTTTGCCTGCACACCGCTCACCCAGGCTATATCAGCTGGAAGGAGTTCATGGCCAACCAGGGGCGACTGGCAGATAACGTCTTCCGCTATGAAGCGGGACACGCTGGCGTACCGCGCAAGGGGGCAGCCCTGTTACAAGGAATTGCGATCTGCGGCCGTTGTGGACGGCGCATGAGCATGCGCTACACGGGCCCGAATGCTGACTATCCGGTCTATTGCTGCCGGTCGGATCGGGACCAGCAAGGCAGTGTTCTGTGCCAGGAAGTCCGGGCCTTGGCCGTTGACGCCTTGGTCGAGCGGGTGGTCCTCGACGCCCTGGTGCCGGATCAGATTGAGATCGCACTCGCGGCGGCCGGCCAACTGGAGCAGGCGAGCCGTCAGCTCGAGCGCCAGTGGGCGCTTCGTGTGGAACGCGCCCGCTACGAGGCCGAGCGCGCTCAGCGTCAGTATGACGCCGTAGAGCCTGAGAACCGTCTTGTGGCGCGCTCACTTGAGCGGGCTTGGGAAGAGAAGCTGCGTGTCGTCGAGGCGGTCGAGCAGCAGCATGCGCGCTGGCGCGCGCAAAAGCCGCTTCTGATTGGCCCGGCGGAGCGCGCAGGGCTACAAGCGCTCGGCGAGAACCTACCGCGGATTTGGAACGCAGCCACCACGTCGGCCGCCGATCGCAAGCGCATTCTGCGATTTGTCATCCGCGAAGTCGTTCTTGATCAGAAGCGGACCCGAGGTCAGGTGTGGCTCAAGATCGTCTGGCAGACCGGCGCAACCAGCGAGCATCACGTTCAACGGCGGGTTCACACCTGCCGCAATTACATCGACATTGATCGGTTGCGGCAACGGATCGTCGAGTTGAATGCTGAACACAAAATGGATGCCGAGATCGCGGCAATACTCAATCAGGAAGGCTTCGTCGCGGCCCGAGGCTGCGCCTTCAAAGGCGAGAACGTCTGGGTACTGCGTACCCGCTGGGGCATTCCCACCGTCAAAATCAATGGCGTGGACAAGGATCCGATGCGCTGGCCCGACGGTAGCTTCTCGATTCAGGGCGCGGCGGCTGAGCTTGGAGTAACCCCGCAAACAATCTTCGATTATCTTGCGCGCGATTGCTGGCAGGTCGTCAATTAGCCAAAGGCCGGCCATGGCAGATCGAGCTCTCAGACGAACAAATCAGTCAGCTTCGCAAGCGGGTGCGACGCACCAAGCGTTCGAAGAAGGAGGCATCATGAAATCATCGGCTCGGGGAAGATACGGCCCCACTCGCCGAACGGCTGATTGGCCGTGATCAGCAGCGAGCGTCGCTCGTAGCGGGTGGCGATCAGCTCGAACAGTACGCTGGTCTCCGCCTGATCCTTGCTCTCACATATGTGATGTCGTCGAGGATCAGGAGGTCGTAGCGGTCGAGTTTGGCGACGGCGGACTCCAGCGCCAGCTCGCGCCGCGCCACCTGCAGCCGCTGCACCAGATCGGTGGTGCGTGCGAAGAGAACGCGCCAACCGTTCTCGACGAGAGCGAGGCCGATCGCTGCGCCGAGATGGGTCTTTGCCTCCGCCGGGTGGACCGAACAGCAGCAGATTGGCGCCGGTCTTCAACCAGACGTCGCCGGCGGCGAGCGCCATCGCCTGTGCCTTTGACAGCATAGGCACGCTCTCGAACTCGAAGGTGGCGAGCGTCTTGCCGGCGGGTAAACGCGCTTCCGCCATGTGTCGCTCGATGCGACGGCGGGTGCGATCCGCAGCCTCGTGCTCGGCAAGGGCCGCAAGGAAGCGGGCGGCGGGCCAGCCTTCCTTGTCCGACTGTGCGGCGAGCTTCGGCCAGATCGCCTTGACGCCGGGCAGGCGCAACTCATTGAGCAGCAGCTCGACGCGGGCGGCATCGATGGAGGTCGCTATGCTGGTCATGCTGCTTCTCCCGAGTTCGAGTAGGCCGACACGATGCTGACGGAGGCCAGCTCATCGTAGACCTCGAGCGGTGCCAGCTTGACGGCGACACTGGGATCGAGGTCGCCTCGGGTCGGAAGCGATCACGCAGCGCGGCAAGATCGGGTAACCGTCCGGCATCGAGATCGATCGCGATCGCCTTGGCGAGCTCGGCTTCGCAAGCTCGCTCGTGGACCAGCGCCAGAAGTTCGATCGTCAGCTTGCAGGCGCGTCGGTCGTCACCGTGCTCCTGCAAGGTCTCGAACAGGCGTTTGTAAGCCGCGCGCGGGAAGAGCTGGTCGCGATAGACGAGGCTGACGAGCGCCATCCGCTTGCGCCGCAGGGCATGGTGACGTGCCGGCAATCAACGACATGGCCGCCCTGGCTCTCCGACACAGGCCGACCGCGCCGCAGCGTCCCGACCGGCGTGACGCCGAGGAAGCATTCGAGCCGGTCGTCGAAGATGCGCACACGCAGCCGATGGCCAATCAGTCTTGAAGGAAGGGTGTAGAACACGCGCCGCAGGATGAAGCCGCCTGACGACGTCACCGGGATCACCTTCTCCTCGAAGTCGGTCGTGAGGCCTTTTGGCAGTGGCGCCAGTGCTTCCTTCTCGAGCGCTATCCGCTTAGCGAGGTTGGCGTTGCGCCGGCCGACAATCTCGTCGACAAAAGCCCGGTAGGCATCGAGACTGGCGAAGTCGCGTGTGCCCCGCAGCAATAGCGCATCCTCCAGCGCTCGTTTGAGATGACCGTGCGCGCTCTCGATCGAGCCGTTCTCGTGTGCAATGCCCGCATTGTTGCGCGTTGGCGCCATGCCATAATGGCCCATCAGCGCGGCGTAGCGCTGTGTCAGATCCTCCCGCGCGTCGGCCGCCAGATTGCGGAATGCCGCCGACAGGCTGTCGCTGCGATGCTCCCGCGGAACGCCGCCGAGCGCCCACAGGGCGTTCTGCAAGCCCTCGGCCAGGGCGATGAAGCTTTCCCGTCGAGCACGACATGGCATGCTCGAAGCCCGAGAATGCCAGCCGGAAGTGATAGAGCCGGTGATCGAGTGCCTCACCCACGATGGTAATGCCGAGGGCGCTCACGTCGGTAAAGTCGGACAGACCCAGACGGCCGGGCTCGTGCTCCTGGCGGAAGATCACGTCTTGTTCGGGCCCATTGAGCGCCCGCCAGGCATTGATGCGCCGCTCAGCGTGCGTCGGATGTTGGGGTTGAGGTCGGGATGCCGTCGGCGCAGTTCGTCCAGCACGCCGATCACGCGGATGCTGAGCGCAGCCTTTAGGATCGGGATGATCTCGGCGTCCCAATAGGGCGCGAGCGGATCGGACCGTCGCCGGCCCCTCGGCGCCTTCTTCTGCGATGGCAGGCGCAAATCGCCCTCGATCCGATACGCAGTCGCTTTCGAGAACCCCGCCTAGGCCGCGGCCGCCTCGGGGGACAATGTCAGTCGGTAGTTCATGTACAGCCTCATCTGGTAGTCGGCGATGTGGAGGCCAGGCAAGGCGTCGATTCCCTCTTGTCGAGACGAATCAACAGCTTGCACCAGCCGCACCCGGCCGCAAGCGGGCGATCGGAACCCGGGCACCGATGACGGTTGCCGATGGCGCCGAACGACCGCTGGTCGCTCGGCTTCGTGTCGGATCAGTTCACCGATAGCCGCCGCTTCCGTATCCTGACCGCCATCGATGATTGCACCCGCGAGTGCCTGGCGCTGGTGGCCGACACCTCACTCTCCGGCACCCGGGTGGCGCGGGAGCTGGACCGGCTGGTGATGGAGCGCGGCAAGCCGAAGATAGTGGTCAGCGACAACGGCAGCGAGTTGACCAGCAACGCCATCCTGAGGGTAACCGGCATGAGGCCTCCACCTCGTCATGGCGCGGTTCGCTTGGGATACAGCCTGGGATGAGCTGATGGGTGGAGGTGAAGCGATGGCAAATGCCATGCTTGATGCCAGGCAGGAAGGTGACTCTTATCGCCGCGTTGAGGTGATCACTGGGGAGCGGCGGCGGCGACGGTGGACGAGCGAGGAGAAGGCCCGGATCGCGGCGGAGAGCTTTGAGGAGGGGACGAACATCTCCGAGGTGGCGCGACGCAATGGTGTCTCCCGCGGACTGCTCACGGTGTGGCGACGCCAGGTAGCGGCGGCGGTGGCCGGCAAAGCCCAGAACTTCGTGCCTATCCAAATTGGCGCCGAGAGCGATGGCGGGAGGGCTGGCGGTTCCGAGTGTATTTCGCCGGTACAGACGAAGCCCGTGGAGATTGCCGCACCGCCGGCCAAGGTCTGTGGAGTGGTCGAGATCGAGGTGAACGGGGCGCGCATCCGGGTCGAGCCGGGGGTGGAGCTGGCGACGCTTTCGGTGGTGCTATCGGCGCTTCGAGGGATCCGGTGATTGCGCTACGGTCAGACCTCAAGGTGGTGCTGGCGGCCCAGCCGGTCGACTTTCGTAAGTCGGTGCATACGCTGTCGGCGCTGGTGAGCGAAGCACTGCGCACGAACCCATATTGCGGCGACGTCTTCGTGTTCCGCAGCAAGCGCATGGACAGAGTGAAGCTTCTGGCGTGGGACGGCAGCGGCATGGTGTTGGTAACGAAGTGGTTGCACCAGGGGCGTTTCACCTGGCCACCGATCCGCGACGGCGTTGTGCATCTCGGTGCGACGCAGCTTGCGATGCTACTCGATCACCCATGTTGATGCCCCTCCTTGTCAGGCTGACAGATTCTTAGATCAAGTTGCGTAATGACGTGGTTTCGAAGGTCTCCGATAGCGTCAAGAACGGATGGTTTATTCGGGAAGAGATAGGCGCCGCTGGGCTGGCGATCAATCAGCAAACGCTTAGTTCGGATCTGTACATAGAGCCAGTTCACTGGAATCTCGAGCCGTCGGGCCAGTTCGGGCGGGCTGAGGAGTGCGTTGTCATGCTCCCATCGGCTGCGCTGGGCAGCTACCTTGATGGCAGCAGCACGACGGAGCCGCCCAACGGTGATAGGCAGCACCTTATCGACGCAACGGGGAGAGCGGTGGCCTTCTTGGGTAAGGATTGCGGCGATCTCGTCGTCTGGGACGCCGTCGCGAGCGAGTGTCAGCAGGCGTTCCCGCATCTCTGTGCCTCGCGTCAATCTGGTGACGGAGTTGACGCTCATCTTCACTTCGAGCTCCGTCACGGCGCCTCCCCGCCAGACGATCCTAGCCAGGGCCAAGTCGCGATCACCGCGGTCGAGAACGACCTTTTCGATGAGACATCGCAACAACGCCTTGCGATGCGCATCCGAGATAGTCTCGTCACCCCATATCTGCGGGAGGCGGCCGGTGAGGCTGATGACCTTGTCGTTGAGCTCCTTGCTTATGGACACTTGTGTGATGGCTTTGGGCGACGTCTGTCGGGCAAGCGCCTCTTCGGCGGTGCGCACGTCGTTTAGCGCCACTTCCCATCGGCGCTCGAGTTCCGAGGCGACCAACCGATTATCTGGATCAGCTCGGTTGAACTGCCGTTCGGCGAGCGCCGCCGTGTACCGCTTGCGCTCGAGCTCTCGTTCTGCACTGGAGCGTAACGTATTGTTCATCTGCTGCTGCACCCGGCGTGAGCGCGACAAGGCATCGAGTTCAGCTGGCGCTAGTGCGGTTAGGAATGCATCGCCAACGGCTGCATCGATATGGGCGGCGCGGATGTGTTGGCAGGTTGGCTGACTTTCCTGGGTACGCAGGTGATTGCATACATACTCGCCGCCGCCCTTGTAGCGGACGTACATCTTATGACCGCATCGTGCGCACCAGGCAATGCCGTGGAGCAGGAGTTCGCCATTGCGAGGCGCGCCTCGGGTTTTGATCCGCATGTATTCGGCTCGGTTATCTCTGATGACCGATCGGATTTTTTCATAGATTGGCCAGTCGATATAGGCTGGATATCGATCTTTAACGACGATCCGCCACTCCTCCATTGGCCGCGGAGCCTTCTGTGGCAGGGCGCCCTCCCGCTTCGGCGGATGGAAGCGAGTTCGTCCATAGACAAAGGCGCCTGCGTATGCGGGGTTCTTCAAGATCGCCGCGACAGCAGCCAGCGTCGCGCGCGTCCAGCACAAATCGCCATACCGATCACGACGCGGCAGTTCCAGGTCACGCTCGTTCAACGCTCGCATGACCTTGGCAACGCTGCGCAGCTGCAGGAACAACTGGAAGACGAGACCGAGCCGCCCTTGCACGGCCATGTCGGGATCCTTAACGACCACGCCGCTCGGGTCCCGCATCAGTCCGATTGGCAGCATAACCGCAAGTTCGCCGCGTTCGGCTTTAGCCAGCAGGCCGCCGGTCAGCCGGCTGCGGATCGTATGTAGTTCAAGCTCGGAGATCGAACCCTTCAGCCCGAGAAGCAACCGTCCGTTCGGAGTGCCCGGATCATAGACACCATCGCGGTCGGCGATCAGGCAGCCACGTAGACCACAGATATCCAGGAGCGGATACCAGTCGGTACAATTGCGCGCCAAGCGGGTCACGTCGATCGACAGGATGAGTCCCACTTCACTCAGGCCAACACGGCCAACGAGTTCCTTGAAGCCGTTACGCTGTGCTATAGACGCGCCACTCAACCCGAGATCGGCATCAATCACGTCGATGGCCGCCTCACGCCATCCGAGTTCGCGGGCGCGCTGGCGAAGCGCGTATTGAAGGCGCAGGCTCTCCTGATTGCTCACGACCTGGTGGGGCGTCGACTGCCGGATGTAGACTACGGCTTTGCGCGCCAAGTGGCTTGGTGTGATCAACTCGGACTTCATGAGAGATCTCCGCCAAAGTCGCGGCGACGTCTTCGACGATCTGGCGTCGGAGCGCGGGCGTCAGCGTCGACCAAAGATCGGCTGGATCCATGCTCATGTGCGTCGGGGCAATCCGCTGTCGATAAAAGCTCGAGTAGAGCCTCCATACTCAGCTTAATCTGATTTGCTTCTTCTCCATAATATTCGATTGCAGTTGCTTGAATCAGAAGACTGCTTCCTGCGCGATACTCAACTTCATACGAAGCGGGATTGCCTCGACCTCTCTGGCCGATCTTCCTGATCACTCGATATGAGCGGCCCCACAAAGGATGGTGGGGGTCCCTAACCTCGGCCACCTCCGGAAATGATTCGTCAGACTCATTATCGGGGACATTCCTCAATCCCCTCGCTCGACGGGCTCGAGTGGACGCGTGTGTCGCCCAAGCCTGTGAAGCAGCCGGCCATTGTCGGCTGAGAAGTGAGGATTTCACTGGAGCATGGGTCGCACGGATGTATCGTCTGGTCATGGCGATTCGCCCCGACACTCTCCCGACCGATCCGGCAGCTCTGACCGAGATGGTGCTCGCGCTTGACGCTGAGAACGAGACGCTGCGCGTAGCAATGCAAACGTTCAAGGACATGATCTTCGGGAAGCGCTCGGAGCGGCTTGCCGCGCTCGTGGCCGAGCAGCTCGCGCTTGAGCTTGGCGATCTTGAGACCGACGTCACGCCGCCTGCAGCTGCCAACGACGATGCAGCTGCGGCAAAGCCGCCCGGCAAGCCACTGCGGAAGAAGGCGCGCCGCAACATCGGCGCGCTTCCAAAGCACCTGCCGCGCTGTGAGCATGTGCTGGAGCCGGAGGCGACCGCATGCCCGTGTTGCCAGGGCCAGCTTCACAAGATCGGCGAGGACGTCAGCGAGGTGCTGGACATCATCCCGGCG
Source organism: Bradyrhizobium sp. Pha-3 (assembly GCF_042258615.1). GTDB lineage: Bacteria > Pseudomonadota > Alphaproteobacteria > Rhizobiales > Xanthobacteraceae > Bradyrhizobium. The sequence continues at coordinate 7,496,742 of NZ_CP170152.1, forward strand.
ATCCTGCGGGTGCTGCGGACGGTCCGTCCCAAGTACGGCTGCCGCCGCTGCACCGATGGTGTGATCCAGGCGAAGGTGCTGCCGCGCCTGATCGAGAGCGGCATGGCTTCGACCGCACTCGTGAGCCACGTGGTAGTCTCGAAGTTCGCCTGGTATCTGCCGCTGTACCGACAGGTGCAAATTCTGGCCGGCCAGGGTGTCCATCTCGACCGGGCGACGCTTGCCGGCTGGGTGAAGCGTGCGGCCTGGTGGCTCAGGAGCCTCTATGCGCTTCAGCTGCGCACGATCCAGACCGCGCCGCGCCTGTTCTGCGACGAGACGCCGATGCCGGTGCTCGATCCCGGACGACATCGCCCGCGCATCTGCCAGTTCTGGGCGCATGCCATGGATGACCGGCCATGGGGCGGTCCCTCGCCGCCGGCGGTGGCCTACGTGTTCGCCGACGGCCGCGGCACGGCGGAGATCGCCAGACAGTTGATGGGCTTTTCCGGCATTCTGCAGGTCGACGGTTATGCCGCCTACAAAGCGCTCGCCCGCGATCATGGCGGCGCGATCCAACTCGCCTTTTGTCTCGCCCACGCCCGCCGCAAATTCGTCGAGGTGTATAAGACGACCCAGTCGCCGTTCGCGCGCGAAGTGATCGAGCGCCTGCAGGCGGTCTATGCCATCGAAGCAGAGATCCGTGGCAGCAGTGCCGAGCAGCGGCTGGCCACCCGCGGCACCAGGTCCGCTCCATTGATGGAGGCGCTCAGGACGCGCCTGACCGCAATGGTCGGCCAGCTCTTCTCCCAATCGAAGCTGGCGGAGGCCATCAACTACGCACTCAATCACTGGGACGGGTTGACGCTGTTTCTCCGCGACGGCCGTGTCGAAGTTGACAGCAACACAGTCGAGCGTTCCATGCGCCCGATTGCGATGGGAAGACGCAACTCATTGTTCAGCGGCAGCGAAGGCGGCGCCGAGAGCTGGGCGATCCTGGCGTCGCTCGTGAACACGGCAAAACTCCATGAGCTCGACCCGCAGGCCTACCTGACCGATGTGCTGGAGCGCCGTGTCTGGGCGAACCAAGAGCCATCAGCTGCACGAGCTGCTCGCCTGGAACTGGAAGGCGGCGCGCCGGCACACACCGCAGGCAGCGGCATGAGCCCACGTCGCCATAAGGCAGCATCGTCGATGGCGTCAGCCGCGATGTCGCTTGCGGAGCTCGAGCGATGGCTCCACGATCGCGTCGATCGCCATCCTGCCGCCACCAGCATTCCCATGCTCGACGGCTATACCGCCGCGATCGTGGCCGGACCGGTGTCGATGAGCCCGCTCGATTGGATCTGCCCGCTGCTCGCGATCGATGCCGACGCTTTCAACCATGGCGGCACGCCGGAGTTCGCCGCGATCTCCGCCGTCGCGCTGCGCCACAACGACATCAGCAACACCCTCTCGACTGCCCCCGATCGGTTCGAGCCGATGCACCGGCGCGACCCCAGCGGCAACATCGATGCGCATCCCTGGTGCCAGGGTTTCTATGCTGCGATGCGGCTCAGACTGTCGGCGTGGGCGCCGATGCTGGACACCAGCAATGTCAATCACGGCTTGCTTCTGCCCATTCTGTTGCACTGTCGCGACGATCAGGGGCAGCCGGTGCTCGGATCCCCCCGAAGCGGCCGCGAGACCGCCGAGTTTCTGCGTAACGCCTACGCCGATATTCCAGCGGTCGTCGAAGCCATGCGCCAATATTGGATGCCGATCCGCTACCACGCACTCGCTGATCTCCGCAGACGTGGGAGCTCGTGCCGGTTACTCCTGAGGAGCCGCGTCGCTTTGCGTCGGGCAAGCCCATGCAGAATGCCTTTATCGAGAGCTTCAACGGCCGGCTGCGCGATGAATTGTTGAACGAGACGCTGTTCACGTCGCTGGCCCAGGCCCGCGTCGCGCTCGGATGCTGGCGGGTCGATTACAACGACGTACGCCCACTCCCAGCTCGGGGATGGAGAACGGCGTCCGAGCTCGTCTTCACCTACCATCCGCGCCGGGATTTGGCGCCGCGCTATGCCGAGGGCTCCGCGCCAGCTCCTGTCGCTACCACCGCCCAACCGGGCCAATCCAACAGCCAGAGCGAACTCAGGACTGGATAACTTGGGGGCAAGGTCAGACGCGACTGCGAACTGGACCAGCTCGCTCCGCTCGGTCAATTCGTTCGTCACTTAATTGAGCCCCTGCGCCATCAGGTGACCTTTCCTACTTCAGGCTGCTTATGATGCAGCTCGCATCCAAAGCGTCATTGCCGTTGGCCCAGTGCACATACCGCGTAACGTCCGTCCGTGTGCTTGTTCAATACTCGTCTTGAAGATTATCGGCCGCTCGATAACCCAGTGCGTCGCCACCACGTCACGCATGGCCTCGAACTTCTGGTCACTGAGCACCATCCTGCCGAGCGCTGCCAGGCTTCCGACTCCTTGACGCTTCTTCTGCATCATAATCTCGTAGAATGCGCTTATTTCAATGACGTTCTTCCCGATCCCAAGAGCAATGCGATGATCGTACCCGTACTTGTCCCAAAGATCATTTCGAGCCGCTCGGGGGGGCCGCACCCCAGCGTCCCTTCGATCTGTCGTAAGCCCCCTACCGTGTACCCGCTAGTGCGAGAGCTTCCGCTATTAACCCGCGGCTGTAACGTGGAGGGCCCCCTACGCGGAGGCAACGGGTCCATCAGGACGTGAAGCCGCCACAATATTTTGAGAGCAGTTGGTTGAAGACTGGCGGGAAAACACCGTCTGAAAAACCGTCTTAGTTCGCCCTTATCAAGCGGCTTCTCTTGCTAATGTATTGATTCGTATGGTGAGTGCATCACGCGCACGAACCTAGACTAGGACCCGCTGATTGCAAGCTCATATCGGACTGCTTGGTAACCTTAATGCGTGTTACGCTGCAGCGGCCGTCGACGCTGACGGGCACGTCACCATCAATGGTGGCTCGACGAACGACGCGACGCTGGTCACCGTAATCATTGACTGCATAATGTTGCGTGGCGCGATTGTCCCAGATCGCGACATCGCCCTCCTTCCAGTTCCAGCGCACGGTGTTTTCGGGCGCAGTGATATGCGACTGGAAAAGATCGAACAGCCTTTGGCCGTCATATTTCGGGATTTCAATAAAACGCAGCACCGCATCGCCGAGCACCAACGTTCGTTCGCCGGTCTCGGGGTGAACACGCACCAAGGGATGCTCCGTCTCATAGATCGTTCTGGTGTAGACCTCGTCAAAATGCTTTTTGTCGGCCTCGCTGCCGTGGGCTATTAGGGCGTAGTCGAAGGCGTTGCTGTGAACGGCCCAGAGCTTGTCGGCAAGCCGCTGCAGAGGCGACGGCAGATCGAGATAGGCGGCCGCGGTGTTTGACCACACCGTATCCCCGCCGAATGGTGGGATCACTATAGCCCGCAGCACCGAAATCTTTGGATAAGCGTCGACGAACGTCATATCGGCGTGCCACATGTCGGCCCGGGTAGCAGGGCGGACGGAATCAAGGTCAAGGATCGACACCGTTCCATTGCTGACGTCGCGAGTCGGATGCGGCACAAGCTTTCCGAAACGAAGAGCAAAGCGCTCCTGCTCGGCATCATCGAGATGCCCTTGCTCGCGGAAGAAGATCACCTTGTATTCGAGCAGCACGCTGTTAATCGCAGCGATCGTCTGGTCCGGCAAATCGCCCGACAGCCTTACATTCCGGATTTCAGCGCCGATGCGCGCTGCACGTTTAATGATGCCAGCACGCGGAATGACATCATAGATCAAAGCCGCTTCACTCATGACGGTATTCTCCATTGCGTTACCAAGTGGCCAGCAAGGACCGTGCCAGTCGTGAGAGCCGGACTTCAAGCCGTTCTATAGCGCGGCAATCTCGGTGCGAAGAGCGGGACAATCCTAGTTGATGCTCCACTTCCATCATGATTGCCGCGCGGCACCCAAGGAAATAGTTCATCTTGGCAACGGCAGCGCACTGTCGTGCTCTAACTAACGTGTGTTTGTAACCTAAAATGTCGTGATGTATTGTTGCGGATGCGACAAAACGCAGGTCTAGTTAGACTAGAAGGCCGTTGAAGAACTCTTCCGCGTTCGCGAACTGGGGTAAGCGTCGTTCCGCTCCCTTCTTATCTTGACGTTTGTCTTGACGTTTGTGATGGGCGATGAACCTCCTCCGAATTGATGGACATCTGTAGTAGGCTCGAAGAGCCAGGAGGTGGCGGATGGAAGGACGTCAACGTCGGTCGTCTATGGACTACTACGAGCGGCGAGCGGTTGGTCTCGTAGCGTCGGGCGGGCGCTCGATCGGATCGTAACCGGTATGAGCTCCCACGTCTGCAGTGATCAGCGCGCGCGAGCGTAGCGGGTCGGCATCCAGTACTGGCGTATGGCCTCGACGACGTCCGGAATGTCGATATGGGCGTTGCGCAGGAATTCCTCGGTCTCGCGGCCTCGCCTTGGCGGTCCAAGCAGTGGATGCCTTGATTGTCGACGCAATGCAGCATGATAGGCAGGAGCAAGTCGTGATTTATGTTGCGGATGTCGAGCAGCGAGGCCCAGGCCGATAGTCTCAGCCGCATGGCGGCATAGAATCCCTGGCACCGCGGCCGCGCATCAACGTCGCCATTCGGCTTGCGGCGATGGATCGGCGCGACCCGATGTGGAGCGGTGGAAAGAACGTTACTGATGTCGTTGTGGCGCAGCGCGACGGTCGAAATCGCAGCGAATTCCGGCGTTCCGCCGTGGTTGAATGCGTCGGCGTCGATGGCGAGTAGCGGACAGATCCAGTCGGGCGCACTCATTGACCCCGGCCCGGCCACGATCGCGGCGAGGCGCTCGATCACTTCATGAGCGAACGGGGACTGCATCGTCTTGTACACCTCGACGAATTTGCGTCGGGCATGGGCGAGACAAAAAGCGAGCTGGATCGCGCCGCCATAACCGCGGGCAAGCGCTTTGTAGGCGGCATAGCCATCAGCCATCCACCTGCAGAATGCCAGAGAAGCCGGTCAATTGCCCGGCGATCTCCTCGGTGCCGCGGCCATCGGCAAACACATAGGCGACCGCCGGCGGCGATGGGCCGCCCCATGGGCGATCATCCATGGCATGCGCCCAGAACTGGCAGATACGGGTGCGATGTCGCCCGGGATCGGGCACCGGCATGGGCGTCTCGTCGCAGAACAGCCGCGGCGAAGCCTGGATCGCAACGCGGTAGGTGCTTGGGTAGCCCACCGATGTTGCGGCGCGCCTTCTTGCGCGGCTTGTCGGACGGCTTCGTCGCGGGCGCAGAGTCGTTGGTCGGCGCAGGTAGCTTGGTGGCGTCGGTCTCGAGATCGCCCAGCTTGAGCGCCAGTTGGGCCGCGACAATCACCGCAAGCCGCTCTGAGCGCTTCCCGAAGATCATCCTCTTTGAGCGTCTGCTTCGCCACGCACAGCTTCTCGTTCTCGGCGTCAAGCGCGAGCACCATCTCGGTTAGCGCTACTGGATCGGTCGGGAGAGCGTCGGGGCGAATCGCCATGATCAAACGATACATCCGCGCGCCGCAGGCTCCAGCGAAATCCTCACCTCTCAGCCGACAACGGCCGGCTGCTTCACAGGCTTGGGGGAGACGCGCGTCCACTCAAGTCCGTCGAGCAGCATCGCGAGCTGCGTCGCACTGAGATGCACCGCGCCATCGCGGATCGGCGGCCAGGTGAAGCGCTCCTGGTGCGGCCACTTCGTCACCAGCACCATGCCGCTGCCGTCCCACGCCAGAAGCTTCACTCGGTCCATGCGCTTGCTGCGGAACAGGAAGACGTCGCCGCAATACGGGTTCGCACGCAGCGCTTCGCTCACCAGCACCGATAGCGTGTGCACCGACTTGCGAAAGTCGACCGGCTGTGCGGCCAGCACCACTTTGAGGTCAGACCGTAATGCAATCAACGGATGCCCCGAAACGCCGATAGCACTGTCGAAAGCATCGCCAGCTCCACTTCGGGCTCGCCCCGGATGCGTGCCCGGCCCACCTCAATCTCGATCATCCCGCCACGCTTGCCTGGGGCGATGCCATCTGCGGCAGCACCTTATGCGCGGACGCTAACCGGTCCGGCTCGTCTGCCGTCGCCGGACCGCTCTCGGAAGCGATCCGGACCGGCACGAAGCCTGGCGCCTGAAAGCTCTTGCGCCGCCACACCGTCAGCAGCCCACGGACAACGCCATGTCGCCGAGCGACCTCGGGAATATTGGCCCCTTCCTCGAAGCTGTCCGCCACGATCCGGGCCTTCTCTTCCGCCGTCCAGTGCCGTCGCCGACGCTGCCCGTGATCACCTCGATCCGACGATAGGAGAACAGTTCATACTCGGCTGTATCGCAGCTCATTCGCGCGATGCCCAGGTGCAGGGCTCATACCGGTTACGTTCGATCACGCGCTGGTCACCTGTCACAAACCTGACGTTCTCGGCTGAGCTCGACGCAACTTTTCTCGATCAAAAGTACTCTGGCACAATCAGGGCCCCGGCAGTCGCGGCTGTCGGCAAGCCGGTTGCTGTGTATGAGCTCAAGAACCAGAGCGCGCTGGTCGGGCTTCCTACGCGTTCAGCGCAATTGGTGACGTCCAGTCAGACAACTGGAGACGGGAACTCTTTCGTAAAGCCTGGCAAAGTCCGGCGCAGCGGCCAAGTGCCTGATTCACTATTCCGATCGCGGCGCCCAATATGCCTCGGCGGATTACCGCAAGCTGATGCAGTCCGCCGGCCTCGAGGCGTCGATGAGCCTCAAGGGCGACTGCTATGACAATGCTCCGATGGAGAGCTTCTTTCACACCCTCAAGACGAAGCTCGTCCACCGTAGGCACTGTGCAACACGGGCAGAAGCCACACGGGATATCTTTGTCTATCTCGATGGCCTCTACAAGCCTGCATCACAACACCCATCTGTCTATGTGGTTGAAGAAAAGAGATTTTGCTGCTCGGGATGCGATCCCATGGGATATTTTTGGATTTTGGCGCGCGTTCTGTGATTGCTAGTGTCCTGAACCAGAAGTTCGCAACATCTGGTCGTGTTTTGCCGGGAGATTGTAACGGCAGAAGCGCTCGATGGACGCAAGGATGTCATCGGCGGATTTGGTCCATCGGAACGGTTTGGGATCGGCGTTGTGTCGTTCGATGAACGAGGCGATGTCGGCCCTGGGGGCGGCTACGCTGCGATAGACGCCACGCCTGATCTTCTTATCGGTGAGGAGCGCGAAGAAGCGCTCGACCTGGTTGAGCCATGACGAACTGGTCGGGGTCAGGTGCACGTGCCAACGCGGCCTTTTGGCCAACCACCTCCGGATCATTGGGGTCTTGTGCGTGACGTAATTGTCCATGACGAGATGGACGTCGAGTTCGCGCGGTACGGCAGCCTCGATCTCGTCGAGGAACTTGCGGAACTCGGCGGTGCGGTGGCGCCCGTAGCACTTGCCAATGACCCGTCCGGTCGCAATATCGAGGGCGGCAAACAGCGATGTGGTGCCATGCCTTTTGTAATCATGGCTCCTTCGGGCCGCCTGCCCGGGACGCATCGGCAGCATCGGCTGACTGCGGTCCAGCGCCTGGATTTGGGACTTCTCATCCACACACAGAACGATGGCGTGCTCCGGTGGTGAGACGTAGAGGCCCACGACATCGCGCACCTTGGCCACGAAGTTCGGATCGGTCGAGAGCTTGAAGCTCTCCATCCGGTGCGGCTGGAGCCCGAAAGCCCGCCAGATGCGTTGTACCGTCGATACCGATAGGCCGCTGGTCTTCGCCATGTCGCGGGAGCTCCAATGAGTGGCGTTCTCAGGGCAACTCTCCAACGTCCTCACGATCACGGCTTCGATACGGGCATCGTCAATCGTGCGCGGCGCGCCGGAGCGCGGCTCGTCGTGCAGCCCGGCCACACGCTGCTCCATGAAACGCCGCCGCCACTTGCCTACGGTCTGCCGGCCCAGCGCCAGTTCGGCCGCCACTTCCGTGTTCTGACTACCTTCCGCACAAGTCAGCACGATCCCGGCTCTCAGAGCCAGCGCCTGCGCCGTCTTCCGCCGCATCGTCAGCGACATCAGTTCGGCACGCTCATCATCGATATCAGGGGAGCAAGTCGCTGGACCACCATCACAGACTCCGTCGCTGTTTGCCTCAATCCTCGGCGCAGCAACGCGAAGCTACCGCGAATCTATGATTGCGAACTTGTGACTCAGGACACTAGCGCGGTTGATGCCGAGAGCTCGGCACGGGCAAAGATCCAAGGGCCTTCGGACAAGGGATGGATGGCGGCGATCTCGCCGGCCTCCGCCGCCAGTCTGAAGGTTTTGGGCGCGATCTTGAGAAGCCGCGCGGCCTTGCTGAGATTGATCCCGTCATCAGCAGGTTTGAACACTGGAATGCGGTGATGCGAGCGCAGCGATGTGACGCCCTTCCGCGTCCAGCGGTTGCCGTGACCAGTGACAAGGCCATTTGCCGGCGATGAGATCGTCATTGGCGATCAGCACCAACTGGCGGACAGCCGTGATCACATCCGCTGAGGCGCTGTTGCGTTGGCCGCGCCGACGCTAGGGCAAGCGGTTCTGGCTATGTACGCCGCCGATCCAGTGGACAATCAACACGATCTCGCCGGCCTCCTGATCGATGTCGGCGACCACCTCCTGGATGAGGGTGCGCACGATGCGCTTCTTCAGGCGCGTCCGTCGTTGGAGCCGCCCAGACGGTCTTGAGGTCCGTCGCGAGTGCGGCAAGCGCTGTCGGAGCGATGGCTGGCATCGGCATGGCTGCGCCATGCGTCGCGATCTTGCTCTCGACCTCCGCTACACGCGCGAGCGCCTTGTTCCAGCGAGCCTCCAGTTCGCCAGCAATCAGCCTGTTGGCGGGATCAGCAGCGTCGTACTGACGGAAGGCGCGATCGGTCGCATAGTGCGCTGCTTCAAGGTCGCGCAGAAGTGCGTCGCGTACCTGATCGCGCCGTTGACCGGCTTGCCTCTCGACGGCGACCGCGGCTGTGATGGCGCCGGGCCTCACCACGCCGACAAGCGCTTCCTCGATGGAATCGTCGACGCGCAGGCCGCCGAAGGCGATGCATTGCGGCTCGCCATTGTCCATCCAGGCACGGTCCAGCTATAACGCGGGATGCCATGCTTTGCGCCGGTATATCGAAGCGTCAGCTTGCGCCCGCAGCGCCGGCACCGGATCATGCCGCCCAGCAGCGTATTGCCATGTTTGGCGGCGCCATGATGACGGCTGGTGGGAATGTTGTTGCTGACCATCGTCCTGATCGCCTCGGCCTTCTCCCAACTGACGCCCTCATGGGCATTTGGCATCAGTGCCAGCCAGTCACTGCGTGCTTTTGCGGCGAATCTTCGCGCTGGCACCGTTGGCTCCATAGCCTACCGCAATCGCAGTCTTACCATAGGCATAGGCGCCGCCGTAGATGGGGTTCTCAATCATCCGGTGGGCGGCGGCGTAGTTCGGCCACCGCCAGGCCACATCGCCGTTGTTCTGCTTCACCGGAAGAGTGGCTTCTTGGGCAGCGGAATGTCTTCTCCAAAGGTCCATTCTTTTTTTGAGCGTGACCTGGTAAAGGAACCGAAGCGCCGCGACAGCTATATGTATTGACTTGGGGGCCAACCTTTTCTCGTTCGTGAGGTAGATTTGATAGGACCGAATGTGCTCGGGGGTCAGCGTATCCGGCGACACACGGAAGTGGCGTGCAAACAGCGATACGTGTTGGAGATACGATGCCTGCGTATGCGGCGACCAATTCCGCACCTGCATGTACTCAGTCATCCGTTGTCGAAGCGGTCATGGGAAGCTCCTTTGCGATACGAAAGCGCTGCAAGCAGCGCCTCCAGCGTGTCACAAACCAACTTCGTCAGGAATGCAGAAAGATCGAAAGATCAGATGGTGGCACCGAAGCTGGCCAAGAGTCGCCTACCGCGCGCCGGAGAGGGGGGACTGCCTCGTATTGGCGAGAAAGCGGGGTAATGCCCGTGGAGCGAAGGGGGCAGGTCATCGCCATTGGATCGGGTCAACCAGCAATGGGAGGACCCCGATCATCAACGGAAGGCGGCAGCCTTCATGCGGTGGCACGAGCCGTATAAATCGAGAGGCTCACGTACAGAATCTGTGAGAGGCTCGGGATGAAATTCCTTGGGCCTACTCGGCGCCGGCGCGGCGGCGAAGTTTGCTTTGTCACGGGAGTATTCCTGTCGTTAGAATGCGCGAACGCCCAATCGTCATCAAAATGCACTTCCCCGCCTGATACCCTGATACGTCGCAAAAGGGGGTTGCGCGACGGATCTGGAATGGCTCTGTTGAGCCATATTACCTATCATCGCTGATCGTCGGCCCTCTGATTCGCCTGTTAAGGATGGACGACGCTGTGCTCGACAATCCGGAGAAGACCACCCGGTTGCTCGACGCACTAAAGGCAGCTGCGCCATTTGACGTCGAATTGGCACCATCGTTGATCGAGTATCTGCAAGCCGAGAATGTTGCCGATGCTGATCGGATGCACCACGTCGTTCTGGGAATTGTCATACGACAAGTGACGATCGGCATCATCTGCCATTTGTCTCGCTCGCTTGTCGTCTCCCTCACACATGTGCGCGTACCACGCTCGATGCTACTTGCAGCGGCCGTTCTCGATTATCAGAAGCACCGAGTGAAGAAGCTCAAGAAGCAGGGCCGGAGGTAGCATAGAAATGGCGCACGCGATTATCCGAGGAAAGATGGTCGCCGATATGAAGTGGATTTTGACGACGCGCCGTTACGCGTCGAAGTTCATGCCAGTGAGGAGACCGTCGAGATTTTTGTGGGGGCAGATTTTGAAACGCACCCGGAAGAACGGCGACGCTTTGCGATAATCAACATCCCCTGACACCTGTTCAGCGAGGCCACGGGGCGGACGGCGCGACGCGCAGCGAAGGATCGTTAATGCGGCTGCCGCGCACTCTGTGCCGCTTCCCTCTTCAGGCCGCCGCCATGCGCTCTCTACCGCGGAGCGATTTATGCGAGTTCTTTTAAGTCAGCAAGTTCGATTGTTACGATCTTCGCGGGAAAGATGCCGTAGGCCGGCGATCACTCACTTACGGGGCTTGGTCCACAGCAGGCCGTCGGACCATATGTATCCAACGCGGCCCCACCGGCAGGCTGATGCGACATCCGGAAAAAACCCACGTCCATGGAGGTTGGCACTCGTATTGCAAAGCAGCGGAATGCCTGTGAGTTTTTCATATTCCACGAGAAGCTCGGCTACTTTGTGCTGAGAGGCTCTAGGAATGGTCTGCAAGCGCGCAGAACCGTCGAGATGTACAACGGCGGGGATTTTGTCCCGCCATTCTACCCGTGTCTGGTGATCGAACAGCATGTAAGGATCCGGCGTTCCGGGGTTGAAAATGTCCGGCGCACGATCCTCAAGGCATATCGGGGCCACCGGCCGGAAGTGTTCCCGCAGTTTGATGTCGTTAAGATAATCCTTCATTCCGGCCGATGTCGCGGCTGCGAGAATGCTTCTGCTGCCTAATGCCCGTGGTCCGAGCTCGGCGCGGCCGGCAAGGAATATCACGGGCTTGTTGCTAGCGAGGATGGTCGCAAGTTCACGCATAGTGCACGGCGCAGCCTCCCATTCGGACGGCACATCGCTGTGTAGCAAGGCTGGGCCACTATAGACCGACCATTCCAGCGGCCCGAAGCCTTTGTCCGCCGCTAGTGCGGCGCAAGCGGCACCGATTGCGGAACCGCTGTCATTCGGAAAGGGCGGCACCCAGACGGCATCGAACAGGCCTGTCCCACGTAGTGCACTATTCCATTTGATGTTGAGACCGCAGCCACCGACTATACACAAATTTCGCGATCCCGGAACACACGAATGCCGCTGCAAAGCAATCGCCATTTCGCAGACGAGCAGACGCTCGAGGAAACAATGAAAGGATGCAAGAACATCCTCGGGTGCCTTGGCCTTTAAACGGAGCGCGGTGGCATCGAAGAAGTCATGCACAGCTTCACTTAAGGCGAAGAAGTCATGCACACCCATATGCAAGGCCCACGCCCTGTACCGTCGGGCAAGGCTTGTGTCGGCCGCAAGGAGCTCCGTGTACAGCTTCTGAAACACCGCCACAATATCCTTATCAACCGACCCAAGCGCGATGTAGGCCATCAGCTTGCCGGCAACGCCTAGGTCCAACTTGGTGCGGTTCGACTGCTTATACGGTCCAAAGTGAAGGCCCGCGGAACCATAGGCACGGCCAATCATCGGGAACAGGCATTCGAGGAAGCGGGCACCGCGACGCTCTACATAATAGAGACGCGGAAAGGTGCCGCCGTCCCATACTAGGCAGAACGCGGGCTGTCCGGCTTTGGCAAATGGGCTGGTGCAGTATGCGGAGGCCACATGGCCTGTGACGTGCGGATAGCTTCTATAAGAGAAGACGCTTCCGTCGAGAATTAGGCCAAAGCCCTGGCTAGAAGTGAGAAGCCCCTCTGTATGACGTTCAAGATACGGCGCTCCTTTGAGAGCAATAGACGCTGCACCACTGAGCACCTGGAACTGCGACTCTACCTCCCCCACCCAGCCATCGATAACGAACTGATCAACATCCCGCGGACCCAGACCGTGCTCCGCCAAAGTAGCGACTATTGCATCGAGATTGTCAATGGTTTGATACCTCGGATTGTTGCCCCGCTTCTCCTGCTCGACGCACCAGACAAGCCGTCCATCCTCGACAACGGCGATCGCTCCGTCATGGGTCAGTTTGATACCGCAGATGCGCATAGTGCCTCCATGTCTAACGCTGGCAATTCGATCGCGAAAGCAGGCGAGCAAGCAGTCTGCGTTGACCAACTCGCCCGGGCACCGCAGACGCTGACGTCGATAAACGTTTGTTCAGCATTGCGATGACCGTCTCAGCACCAGCAGCGTGACCCGGCGCCGACAAGGGACATTACCCGCGGATACCAGATGTCCGCCCCGCGCAAGCATCCGTACGAGGTTGCGGATGGTCGTGCACATCTCGGCTATGTCACCTGCGTAACGGAGAGCTTCCGCTACGACGATCAGGTCTAACTCGGAGAACTGTTGAACGTCAGAGACTATCCACGTGACGCGAGACCACCTCTTCGTCCGTTGACTCGCTCGACCAATCGCTCGCGGCACGACATCGTGCACTCTGAGTCGCTTGCATGGGAGTGCCAGCTCTTCGGTGAATGCGTGGGCCGCACACCCGACCTCGAGGGCGTTTGTAACGCCCCATTGAGAAAGCGACAGCCAGAGCATTTGCGTGTGATGCTCCCGCTTAAACGGATTACCGTCGATTCGCCACGGAATGTCGGCCGTCGACTCCCGCTCCAGCAATCGACATCTCTTGTCGAGGCTCACGATTTGTCCATCCAGATAACGTGCACGATCACCCGCAGCTGCAAACGGTGTCAGACGCCCACAAGAACTGCACGAAAGATCCTTCATGCGAATTGCCCAGCAATTCCCGAATTTCCTGCAGCGTTGCTCCAGCGCTCGGGCTTCAGATCACGACCTTTTTCACCCTCATTTGGTACTTTGGCAGTCTTGCGCGACAGCGGACCGCCTCATCGTCGCTGGCGGATCGAGCTCAAACGCCTCATTAGGTCGCCCTCGTCGTAGCGCGGTGCAGGACTTGGGCCAAATGCGGCTCAGAGGAATCGCTCGCGGTTTTGCAACCAAACGTCGCTTCGCAAACACCTTGGCGTGTTCCAGACATGGGGTCGTTTGTTTTCAGACAGGAGCAGGCAGTACGGGGCCGTCCGCGGAGCGCAGTGGGAAAGTGAAGTGCATCCCATTGTCGGTGAGAACTGGTGGGTCTTGTAGGGGACTACCGCGATCGGAACTTCGAGAAAGCTCGCGGCGTAGGCCCGCGCCGTCTTCCTGACTAGTTGGACGAAGACGAGCTTTCTGGTGCGATCGATGGCTATATAGAGGCAGAGCATTGTCTTCGGAGGTCAGCGATGTCGATGTGGAAATGGCCGATCGGATGAGCCGTGGAATATTCCTTTGAAGGTTTGCCGGCTTCGACCTCCGGCAATCGGCTGATCCCACGGCGCTGACGGCGGCGATACAGGGATGACCGCGTCTACAAATGCGGGATAGTCGGCTGCAGTGCATAGAGACAATCATCGAGCGGCATTCCGTACGCCGCCGGAAGGTGACGATGATCGCCTCCTCTTCAATGAAAAAGACAGTCGACTTGGCTTCCTTGGTGCATGTCGGCTGATCGGCGACGGTCCCGCGCCGCTTCCACTTCGCGACGGTCTTCTGGATGATCCCGTAGCGCTTGGCGAGCGGTCTCAGGCTCTCCTGACTATCTTGTATTGCTCGACGGACTGCATCCGTCGTGGTGGTGCCGTCGTGTAAAAGCAGTCCCATAGCGCATCCTTCGAATCGTGCGTCAAGAATGCACGATCAAAGTATCGGGGGTAAACCGCGACAATCAGCGACGAAGCGAGGGACCGCTCGTGACAACGTTGTCTCATCGACGTCTCGACGTCTGGCGACTTTGATGTTCACGGTCTTGGCGCAGCAGGTTTTCTCGACCACGTCTACGCGCTCAACCTTCTGAAGCTCCCGGATGGCCACACTATTGCACTCCCTTCACCGACGAAACAAACGCGATCATCGACGATGGTGTATGTCGCCTGCATGAACGCCCTTCTACGTGACCTTCTACCACGAGCGCCCAGTCCACGCCTAACGAGCTCCCGGACCAGCAATGGCGCTCGATGTCGCTTGCGGAAGGATGGCTCGAAGAGCCATCAAAGCCTATCGACAAGGCGACGACCAGCACTCCCGGCGCATTGAAAAGCATGATCCGATTATGAAGTCGATCGAGGCCAAGCCAAGACATGTGATCAAACATCGCCGAGCATCGTACGCGCTCCCGGATCTACCCAATCAACGATCTTTGCCGTTTAATCAATGAAGTCAATAGCGTGAGGATAAGCCGAGATGTTTGCATAGCGGTGTGTTATTTCCTCACCAACATTTATGTCCTTTATTGCTACAATGCTCGCCCACGCGCCTGACTCTTCATCGGTCCATACTATTCGTGCATTTGGATCTAACGAGTGGTTCACTATCGAGATCAAACCGAAAACAACGTAACCCGTCAGAGAGTTCCCTTGATTCCGGTCGGGCCGTACGAAGTAGTACTCGAACAGTCGTGTGCGATCCAGCAGCTTAGCCGCAGCATCATCAAATCCCCATGTTGGAGCGCGATCAATTACATCTCCAACCTTGAATGGAATGTTTGCAAACACGCCGCGTCCTTTTCGTCGCACGGTTTTGACATACATAGCGTTGCTGCGATCAAAGACCTTGTCGACCATCGTGTGTACCTTCGTGATGCTGAGGAATCGGGCTGGCAGCGCTGTCGCGAGATTTCAATCAACTGTCTGCTCCCGACGGCGGAGCAATTCTTGCGAGCGCTGCTGTTGCAAGCTCTCTCTATAGTGCTCCCGAAGCGGCAGTTGATGGAGCAATTTGAATATAATCTGCTGGCCGTCGCCTACGGTCTCGTCGGCATCCGCAAGCTTATGGCGGCAACTGGAGAAGTCCGTCCCGGGAGTCGAAGTTGACGCAAGAGAACAGCGAGTGTCAGCCTTGCAGCACCGGGCACCCCATATCGATCCTCTCGTCGCGCTCGGCAACATTGACGAATTCGGCCTCGAAACTGACTCTTAGAGACTTACTAATGCTGCCATCCACGAAGTCGACGGCGGGCACCGCTCGCGTACGGAGCTTCCCTCGTCGCCGCATCCCTCCTGGTTCGGCAAAAATCCAGATCGCATGACGCGACGACGCTCCCACCACAAATGGCGATTGCAAACCTAGGCGGACACATCGATGCGATCAGGGATCGGCGCGTCTTCTCCGGGGATAGCGCTTCAAGAAACGTTCTAGCCAGCCAAGCCTTGACCTTCCCAGCCAAAAACTGCACCTTCGCAAGCGAACATAGATTATCCCGAGGCTCGTGCTACCTACCTAGGAATATAGCTACCAATATGCGTGGTCAGCTTAGCTGCGAAGTGCCCACGGCCGAGTGCCGGAGGCGGCCGTAGTGCCCCATTCACCGCAAGAGAGCGAATTGAGCTGTCAATCGGCCCTTTAATTGCGGATTGATGTCAATTCCTCTCTTTGAGACATTCGACAGGACGGTAGCGCTCGGCCCGTCTGAGCGGGTCGGGGTTGCGGAGACGGGACGAACGCGGCTGGTAGATCGATAGCCAGTCGGTAGCGGGTCGATTAGTTATCGCCTAAATCTCAATGCGATCGCGTCGCTGAGGTCATGGTCCTTTCCTAGGTCGCAGGCGCCTCATGATGATGTCCGGATCGGGTGCCTCAACGTGCGTGCGCGGCGGCGTGCGGACGAGCCGCCACAGCCGATTGACCGAGGTCACCACGACCACCGTCCCAGCGGGACATCGCCAGACCGGCGAACCGGACCAGGAACTTGCGAACAAATATCACATTGGGCTTCGGCTGGCCCCAGTCGAACGATGTGCCATCGACCCAGATGCAGTGCAGAATTACAGCGATCTTCTGAGCAATGGCGACCTTTGCCTTCCTCATGCCGATCCGCTTTGCGAGTTTCATGCCCCAGGCCTTGAGGGAGGACCACTTCTTTGTCCGACAAAGAAGGACGGTCGCCGCCTCGGTTCGGAGAAGCCGGTCGCCCCATCGAGATATCTTGCCACTGTGTCAGTTTCGCCGGATTGGTTGCGCCGCGGCGTAAGGCCCAGATAGGCGCCGACTGTCGAGGCCGATCGGAAGCGCGAGGGGTCATCGATCGTATGGCGGAAAGTAGGCCGTCACGACGCCGACACCCGGGACAGTCATCAGGCGACGCGTCGTCTCGTCCAATTTTGCCAACCGGCGGACCTCGTTATCGGACTTACTCTGTTGTTGACAGACGTTCTCATGAATCGACAACAGCGGCGATATCACGCTGAGGAGTGGATGATCATCACCCAAGGGTTCGCTGACCTGGTTGCCGAACTGCAGGCCGATAGCGCGCGGGAACAATAACCCATACTCTTTGATCAGGCTGCGGGCTTGATTCTCGATATCTCGGCGAATGGTCACAAGACGGGATCGCGCAACGAGTATCCCGCGGATTTTCTGGCTATCTTCGCTCTTGAAGCACGCACGTCGCCTCGGCACCATCGAAGCGACCGTATCCCACGAGTCGCCGGACGATCGCACCGTTCTTCTGCTCGACGAAAGCCTGATCATTCTTCTTGTAGGTGCGCGAGCGTGTCGCCTCGCTCTTTTGCGCGCGACACCAGGGCACGTCGACGTCGTTCATGAACGCGCTATCATTGTCGAAATCGGCGCCGCGAATGATCCAGGGAAACAGGCTCTGTGCGCGCTCCATCGCCCGCACGACGAGGCCGCCCTCGCGCGTCACCAGCGGCATGCACTCGGTCCAACCAGTCGCTACGTCGACCATCGTCAACACCTGAATGAACGAGCCAGCTACAGATATGCCGCCATGCGCCACCATGTCGACCTCGCAGAACCCCGGCGGCGGATCGTGCCAGTCATTGAACGTCCGGATCGGCACTTCACGGCGCACCGCCGGATAAAACCCGACCCGCCGGCGCTTACCGCCGGCCGCAGCGAGTTTGGTCTCGACCAGCAGGCGATCAATCGTGGCTGCGCTGACGCCGAGCACCAGCGCTCGATCAGCCTGGTCGAGCTTAAGCCGGCCATGCCGCTCAGCGAAGGCAGCAACGTCGGAATCATCACCTTCAGCCGCTTGCCGCAGATCCGATCCGAGGCCGCCCACACCGCCACGAGCGCATCCCTTATCGTGGCGCCATAGGTCGGCCTTCGCTGCCGCCGGGCCTCCGGCGAAATTGCGCCATGGCTGGCAAGCACCGAACCGTGTGCTTGCGATGTCAGCCGGTCACCGCGCAAAGCTCGTCGAGTATGCGCCCCTTATCCGCTCGCCCTGCTGATCGATCGCGCTCTGCCACCGCCGCCGTGAGCTCGCGCCGCGCACCCATGCTGATTCGTCCTGCCATCCGCGACACCGATCCGATTCGGTATCGCCGCCCCAATCCTGACGGTCAGTTCTCCGGTAACATTCTTGATGAGGCAATCCGTCCCTTTGAGCGGCGGGCTTTGACGGTAGCGCTCGCCTCGTCGGAGCTGACCGGGGTTGCGGAGACGTGGCGAGCGCGGGTTGTTTGATCGTCGTCGCGGCTTTTGAAGTGCCAACTGTCGTTGCCGGTTTCCACGATGTCGCAATGATAGGTCAAGCGGTCGAGAAGCGCGGTCGTCCTCTCGCCGAACGCCAGATTGTGGTGCCGACGATGGACGTGCGCTCATAGCCGGCTGGCGAGGTGGAACAGCAACTGGCCGCCGGATTGGGCGAACGGCAGGTATCCGAGTTCGTCGAGGACGACGAAGTCCATCCGGGTCAGATGCTCGACGATACGACCCCGCCGTCCGTTGCGGGTCTCGATCTCCAGACGGGTGACGAGGTCGACCACATTGTAGAAGCGACCACGGGCGCCAGACCGGATGCAGCTTCTGGCGATTGCGATGGCAATATGTGTTTTGCCGGTGCCGGTACCGCCGACTAGCAGGCATTGCGTTACTGGGCGATAAAGCCGCCGCCGGCGAGATCATTGACCAGCGTCTGGTTGATGAGTGTGCCTTCGAACTGGAAGTCCTCAAGATTCTTGACCAGCGGCAGTTTGGCGATGGTGAGCTGGTACTTGATCGAGCTGGCCTGCTTCTCATTGGTCTCGGCGTTGAGCAGAGATAATGCGTTGAGGTTCGTGCTGGCGTGTGACGGCGGTTGCCATGATCTCGTCGAAGGCGGCCGACATGCCATAGAGTTTGAGCTCGCCTATGAGGTCGAACAGTTGAGTACGTTCCACCAGATGGTCTCCTGAGGTTGTCGTAACGGGCATCGGGGCATGGCGCAATGTCAGTGCAGCCGGCATGAGGATGTTGGCCGGCGGCGCCGGATCACGCTGGCGAGCCAGGATTTTGAGCACGACATCGGCCGAAGGGACGCCATCAGCCGTCGCCTCGGCGCAGGCTGCCTCGACGGCCGGCGGACCGTCGGTCAGAACCGCGTTGAGGATGTCGACCATCTGCCGGTTGCCATCGTCGGCACCGGAAAGCTTGCGCCGTACACGATCGATCGCGGCCGGAAGCACCCAGTCTTTGAAGGGAGCGCCGTTGCATATACCGGCCGGTTCGACGGATTCCACGCGCTGCCTGAACGCGTGGCTGTTGGACAAGTGAATCGTCTACGCCAAGGCGCACCGGCATCCAGCAAGGCCCCGGGTTTGCGAGCGAGTACCGGCACGTAATGCCAGGGATCATAGGTCGTCTCGCCGCGGCCGAACGAGCGAGCATCCTCGGCAATGATGCGTCCGTCCTGGCGGCTCACAATGCGGTCGGCGTAAGCGTGAACCTCGACCGGCCGCCCAACAGTGCTGGCCGTCACCGAGTATTTATTGTTGTCGAACCGCACCGGACAGGTCGTCGAGACCGATGCCAAGAACTGGGCGAACAGACGGTCAGAGAGGTGTTCGAAGCCGAGCGACCGAAGCTCGTTCCCAACTCGTCGAGAGTTTTGAACCGCAGCCGCGGCGTGAAGAAGCGTTCACGGACAAGCCCAATCTGGTCCTCAGCCTGGCCCTTCTCCCAGTCCGATGCTGGCGTGCAGGCAACCGGATCAACCAGGTAGTGACTGCACCATCTGCATGAAGGTGACGGTCATCGTGAAGGCCGACCATGTCCGGCTCTGCCACAGCCGGATACTGTTTGTGCGGTGCTATCCGCGCCAGACGCAGGAGATGGTGTTCGACGCCCACGACCAAGCATTCGCTCTGTTCAAGGGCACTTGCGTGCGCGGCATCTACGACAACATGAAGACCGCGGTGGAGACGATCATCGTCGGCAAGGGTCGTCTCTACAATGTATCCAAACTCGGGCGCTGGATTCGACAAGCCAGCTTTCTTTCCACAAGCGTCAGATAAGGAGGTAGCCGTTGGCCGCATGGTACATTGGCAAGCACTGGAGGCGCTTAGACCTGAAAGCTAGTATTCGAAGAACCATGCCGCACAGGATGTCAGATCTAACCGCATCCCTATTGGGCGCGCCTCGCCGGAAAGCGAGAGTAACGGTCTCCCAGAACAGGTAGGAAGACTCCCTTCCCTCTTGCTGTATTCTTCAGGGACGACCGCTCCGCGACTAAAGCGTCGCGCCAAACCGGCTTTCTCAGCATCCAGATAGGGGGAGAAGCAGCCATGGGAAACGCGAAACAAGCCGCACCGACAGTGGAAGAAAAACGCGATTACTTGGAGTGCGTGCAGGGCCAAATCAACTTTGCTCGACGCACATCCGACGAGAAGGCTCCCGAAGTTGCTTTATCGAAACTGTTTCCCAACATGTTGTTTGTCACATACACAACCCGCCGCCCATGCTCAGCTACGACGTCACTATTCGCAGCGCGCGTCCGATCGTGAACGAATTATCCCTTGACCGAGAAGGCTTCACTCTAATTCAGCACAAGATATCCTGTGCAAACGAGCGTGATCCAGAGATTATGTACGATAGTATCTGGAAGAAATGATTCCATTCATTAAAAACCACTTCAATGCGTCGTGGATCGTGGCCCGCCGACAAAGTATAATTTTTCGTTCTGCCGGCGGGAACTCCGTTCGCACGGTAAAGGAGCCGATTGTATGCGCTCATATTGATTGGGCTCCGATCGCCGGCCCTGTGGTTGCCGCGATGGTGAGTCAATCGCAAGGCATCCCAATTCGATCATATTCTCGATTGATGATCATTCAAGCTTGGCATGCCTTGTCGCCGCCTCCGCAGGATTTCCCCTTGGCGATCTGCGATGGCGACTCGGTTCCCGATACCGATATTGACGTGGTGGACTACACGGTTCTCGGCAACACGATTAAGCTCGGCATCGTGCACTTCAATCCGGCCCAGGACTGGTACTACTTTCCGAAGATGACCGCGGACGAGCTTATCCTGTTTAAGAGCTATGATTCGGAGGTGCGTCGCAATCCGATGACCGCTCACTCTGCGTTCGACAATCGTCGAGCGCATCCTAATGCGAAACCTCGTGAGAGTCTCGAGGCTCGCTTCTTCGTGTACTACGCCTGAGCGGCCGAGAATGGATATTGCTCGTTCCGGGACCGCGAGCCGAGATAACAGCGCGAAGTGTATTTGGCTCATCGAGCGTATCTTCCCCGACCGACCGTGCCTTTCACTGAAGAGAATGAGTTCGCGCTGGAGACGATCGGGATACAGGGTGAACTGCGGCTATAAGGCCAGCGCCTGAGCTGCATACGCATCTCTGACTTTATTTAGAGCAGACCACCGAGCGGGTGATCCGGGGGATTAGCCGCCTCATAAGCGGACGTCATTAAATGCCGCTCCTCTTTCCACCGCTGCAGAACTGAGATCGTGACCCGTTCAACGCACTCGGAAACGTGGCTCATTTCGCAATACGGAGCGGCTTTCCGTCTCGTGCAAGATGGAGCTCTTCTGCTTGGAAGCGTCTTCGGCAACCACTCGACCAGCTTCTGACTTTGAAGATAACATATCTTGTGCATCGCAACGGATCTTGTGCATCGCAAATGTGAAGAAATTCGGATCGTTTCGATCTCGCTCCTGAAGATCACGTAGCCGCAGCTCTGATGGCAATCGGCAAGTTGGGCTCCCGGAGCACCTGGCCACGCTTCTCTCGACATGATGTAGAAGGCGGCGGCAAGTCACCGGCAGAGAGCGCGATCCACCGCATGCGCCGACAGCAAGAGGTTTGCCGAAAGGCTTGCGGCGCATCATGCAACAGCGGTGGGAGTCGGCCGAAAACTGCTCGTCCTTCCTCAATGGTCAGCCAAGGCGCGCTCTAAGTTCCTTTCGCGAGCGCCACGGGCTTGCCCTCCTGAACACGGGCTCTCCATTTAATTCACTGGAGAGTCTGCATACTTCCGAATTTCAAGTCGGGCAATGGCGCGGCAGTGGACTTCATCAGGGCCATCCGCCAGACGCATTGTGCGCACCGACGCATAGTCGCGCGCGAGGCCCGCGTCGTCGGAGACGCCAGCACCGCCAAAGGCCTGGATCGCCTGGTCGATGACATTGAGCGCTGTGCGGGGCGCCCCCACCTTAATCATGGCGATCTCGAGCTGAGCGGCTTTGTTGCCGAGCTTATCCATCATGTCGGCGGCTTTCAGGCACAAGAGCCGGCTCATTTCGATGGCGATGCGTGCCTCCGCGATTCGCTGCTCCCATACCGAGTGCTCAATGATCTTCTTTCCGAAAACGACGCGCGAGTTGAGCCGCTTGACCATCTTCTCCAGTGCCTCTTCGGCCTTGCCGATGGTGCGCATGCAGTGATGGATGCGGCCCGGACCGAGCCGGCTCTGCGCAATCTCAAATCCCCTACCCTCGCCCAGCAACAGATTGCTCGCAGGAACCCGGACGTTCTCGAGGAGCACCTGACCGTGCCCGTAAGGCGCATCGTCATAACCAAACACGTGCAGCATTTTTTCGATTTTAATGCCGGGTGTATCCAGAGGTACCAAGATCTGCGACTGCTGCTGGTGACGCGACGCTTTGAAATCGGTCTTGCCCATTACGATTGCAATTTTGCAGCGCGGATCGCCCACCCCCGACGACCACCACTTGCGGCCATTGATGACGTAATGATCGCCGTCGCGCTCGATCCGCGTCTCGATGTTCGTGGCATCCGATGAAGCGACCGCGGGCTCTGTCATCAGGAAGGCAGAGTGGATCTCGCCGTTCATCAAGGGCTTGAGCCATTTTCGCTTCTGCTCTTTGGTGCCGTAGCGGATCAAGATTTCCATATTGCCGGTATCAGGTGCCGAGCAGTTAAACACTTCCGAAGCCCAGCCGATGCGGCCCATCTCTTCCGCAAGCGGCGCATATTCCAAATTGCTCAAGCCCGCGCCATGGAATTCGTCATCCTCATGCGAGGACGGCGGCAGAAACATGTTCCACAGACCCTCGGCGTGCGCCTTCTGCTTCAGCCCCTCGACTACGGCTATTAGCTTCCAGCGGCCGCCCGCGGCATCCTGCTCCCTGTAGACGGGCACCGCGGGCCGGACATGCTTGGTCATGAATGACTGCACGCGATCAAGCCATTCCTTCTGCTTCGCCGATATCGTGAAATCCATGGGACGCTCCTTCTCTTCCAGACGTGGGCCACACCGTTCTCCCGTCCGAGCATCACAACGACCCGCCTGACGCTCTTCGTGACGGTGAACGTGTGACGGGTCGGGTTTTCCCACCGCCGAATGTCTACATTGACGAGCCACAAACGAAGTTTTTCGCACATACGTTTGATGTGCAACTCCCAGACTTGGGGGGTGTCTATGCCAACCGATCATCCCCGATCCCGCCATTCTCGCTGCGATCCAGCGGCTTTATGTCGATCGAGCTTTGGCGATATGACGCGGCGCGGCTTCGTGATGGACGCCAATGTCAATCTCGCCGCGGCGAATTATCATCTTGGCTCCAACAACGATTGCAGTATTATTCGCCACCCGCAACCTGCACAGCCGCGTGCGGCTGTGCGAATTGGGGCGCGCGTCGCCGTCGAACTGGTGCTGTCCAACTGTCTCGGACGACGCATGTGTCTGCACAGGTTAGTACGCGCCGCGCAGGCAACACCGCAGTTGGCAGTTCGTCTCCAAAGTGAACAGACGAGGTGAAGCAGAATCCTGAGCGACTTTCTTAGTTAGTCGCCCCTTCTGAAATCACGGATTCGGAAGAAGCATAAGCGCCTGAAATAAGCTTGTAACAGCCACATGCCCTTTGCCTCGAGGCTCTTGCGTTCATCAATCTGCAATACGCCGCGCCTCTTGCGAATCAACCTTTGTTCTTCGAAGCGGCTTCGAGTTTCCGTGACCCCGGCCCGGCGCAATCCCAAGACGGACGAAAGGTATTCATGGATAACTGCACGCACATGAGCGTCAACAGCGTCACTCGCGAGCCGCTTTTCGCGACCGTGCCGAACTCAGCATAATCCTGTCTGAGCGCAATGCAAGGCGAGCGCTTCATTGTACCGAGAAAGATGTTCTCGGATTTCAGAACGCTTGTTTATCACACGACGCAAATCCTCGACACGGATCCTGTGCGCGCTTCCGGGAAAGAGCACAACAGATTGGTGCATCGAAAGATGCCCTCCCACTAAGAGCAAAGCGCCAATCGCACCGCGATATCCTATAACCGCCGTTTCAAGGATACTTCCGGCCGCGACAATCCGTAGCGAGACGAGGCCCGGCTCTATGAAATAGACGCGATCAAGATGCCTTTTCGGCTCTAGCAACACCATGCGCTCTCTCAGGACGATCGGCTCAAGGAACTTCTCGCCGCCGCGAGGTCTTGAAGAGAAAGACTCGCCAAAATCGCGTTTTTGACAATGGACCGCGCACTAGCGGCGCACCGCACTACTGGCGCAGCATTTGCTGTGTGCCGGCCACTTGCTTGAGGGCTGCATCTGCGGAACTATCAAGCGCATCCGAGGCGGCTGGCAAGCGGTCGGTCATAATGCGGTCCGTCTCCTGGCACCTGGATTTCTGCGGCCGCCCCCGTACTGTAACGACATTCCAATATTGATTAATACGATGAGCGTCGTGTCGACGCCCGAATTCCGTTTTCGAGCTTCCTTTTCGACGGATTTCCAACCCGGCCGGGCCGGTGATTGCGTGTACCAGCCCTAAGTCGCGATAACTGATCCCGTCGGGCGGGTTCCCAGCCCTGCTTGGGATCTATCAGGTCGACCGTCGCGGCCTAATCGAGCCAATCCGCTGTTCGCGCACGCTGGCAGAGCCCGTTGTGTTGACGACCGCGAAACATTCTTCGTCGACTAAGGCATCCAACGATGATACCTCCCATCATCTGGCCGACGATCCAGCGCGAGGTCCTTGGAAGCACCGCCGAGATCAGACAAAGCGTCCTTACCGCCGAAGATGCCTGCGTAGTGTGGAGCTGACGAAGCGCGCGCCGAGCTATGCGGGATTTTGGGTGACGAGGCGATCAGGCGGCGTGGTTTGCCGGCATGCGGATGACTTCGATGCCGTCGTTGAATCTGACACCTGCAATCACCTTGGGCAACTGATTTGTGCCTTTGAGCCGCCGCCAGTTTTTTGATGCGGCGATGACCAGCTTGAACACCATCAGCCTGGCGGTCGTTGACGACAGCGATCCTTTCGTGCGCACGGTTCTGTGCCGCACGGTCGCGAACACGCTTTCGATGGGGTTGGTAACCGGTATGAGATGTGTCGGTGCCAACGTTCTGCCGCGGTGTCTAACACCGTGGCGTATGGTGCGACCATCGGGACAGAGGCACCGGGAGCACGAAGGTGCGGGTAGGCCGATACACACGATGAGCCGAGAGCTCGAGTTAGTAGCTGGCCGCCTCTGCAACTCGCCCGGTTGCGCCGAGAGCGCGAATCCGTAGTTGTCGTGTCGCCGGCAGCTCCCGTCATGTGTGTGGCAGAGGAGATGCAAATGCGACGGGTGATTGGCATCGACGTCCACCGAACTTTCGGCGAGGTGGTGTTTTGGGAAGACGGCAGGCTCCGACATGCGGGCCGCATTGATATGACACGGACTGCGCTGAAGGGATTTGGCAAGAGCCTGCTGGCCAGTGATGAGGTGGTGGTCGAAGCGACCGCCAACAGCATGGCGGTGTCGCGGGTTCTGGCGCCGTTCGTGGCGCGGGTGATTATCGCCAATCCGCTGCAGGTGAAGGCGATCGCCCAGGCTCACGTCAAGACCGACAAGATCGATGCCGGCACGCTCGCCAGTCTGCAGGCGGCCGGGTATCTGCCGCAGATCTGGACGCCGGACGCGGAGACCGAACGCAAGCGTCGGCTGGTGGCGCGGCGCTACAGGTCGTGCGGCATCGCACGCGGCTCAAGAACGAGGTGCATTCGATCCTGCACGCGTACCTGATCCCGAAGTGCCCGCATGCCGATCTTTTCAACGCCCGCGGCCGGGCGTGGTTGGCCGCTCAACAGTTGCCGGACGATGAACGCGCAGCGATCGATCGGCACGTCCGTGAGCTTGACCGATTGGCGGAAGACCTGGCCCTGCTCGACCGCGAGATCGCGCAGGACGCAATGGACGATCCCGCGGTCAATAGATTGATGACAATCACCGCGCCCGGTCCACTGCATGCTTTCTTCGTTCGCATCCGCGCCCGGCGCGGCCATCAGATCGCTGCGGTGGCCGTGGCTCGCAAGCTCACGGTGCTCTGCTGGCATTTGCTGACGAAGGGCGAAGATTACCTGTGGGCGCGCCCAGCGCTGGTCGCCAACAAGACCCGCGCAATGCAACTTCAAGCCGGACATCCGCAACAGAAAGGTAACCGGCGTGGACCTGCCTACGCCTACAACATCAAGGCGCTGCGCGACCACGAGATGGTGATTGCCGCCCAGGCGGAGCGAAACTACGAACAATTCGTGTCGCAATGGAAACCGCGGCGGCCAAGAGCGGGCGCGCGGGCGCCTCAATTCGGCAAGACAACATAGGCAGTCTGGTGACGCTTGCAGCCGACGCGTCACGCTTCGCCACGAGGTCGCCCGCGCCCGACAACCATAATCGCAGCTGACGGCAACTTCCAGCCTAGCCAGGCCCGTTCCATGCAGCGTGCCACCGTGCTCGGGCCGGTCAAGGCCAAGCCTTGCGGTGGCCGCAAGTGCGGCCAGCCTTGACCGCCCCTGCGCGCGGCGGCTGCAAGATTGATGGCCGGGACGGAAGAATGACCTGCGGCGCGGCCGAACAAAAGAATGGACGTGCCGCGATTTCCGCAATTGTCGTCTCGGTCAAAAAATCGCTTGTCCATCTCATCCGTCGAATGCAGCTTGGCGCGATGCTGCGGCGGGAACGTCATGTAGGCGAGCACGTCGGTCTCGGCCTCGTCGAGGAAGCCGGCAAGCTTGGGCAATTTGGGGCGGAGTTGGTCGGCGACCCTCCGCCACTGCGCTGTTGCGGCCTCGGCATTTCCTGGGCAAACGCGGTGGCGATGAAGGCGGAGACGACGCGCCGCCCGCTCTTGCCGGCATGTGCCAGCGCGTTGCGCATGAAGTGGACGCGGCAGCGCTGCCAACTGGCGTTGAGCACCTTGGCCACGGTGGCCTTGATGCCCTCGTGGGCGTCGGACACGGCCAGCTTGACACCGCGCAGGCCGCGGCGCGCGAGCTTGCGCAGGAATGCCGTCCAGAACGTCTCGGCTTCGGAGGGACCGATATCCATCCCATGAACCTCGCGCCGGCCGTCGCTGTTGACGCCGACGGCGACAATCAGCACCTTCATCACTACTACGAGCCGATCCGCCCCAGTGTTGTGCTTCGGTACTCTCGTCTCGCGGTGTGCGCCGCTTGAACTTCTCCCTTGGCATCACAACGACTGGTTCCTGCAGTTCTCTATAAGAGCCTGTATCCAGATCGCGTCCCCTAAACGCCGGTCGCCATCCGCGCAGTAATCCAAGCGCCTCGCGGATTGATCTCAGGGATGGCACGCGCCCCTGATTTTGGCGACGTCTGAATAATTTTCGACGCGTCATCGGAAGATTCGCTTTCGCTCGCCTTCTGGATACCTACCTGCCCCGTAAATCCGGGACTTTTGCAACACTTGCTGATGACCGCGCCTTTTAAGCGAAGCCACAGTGTCGTGGTTTTGCATCTGCGCCTGGAACGCCGATGCAGGAGGGCCGTCCTCCATCTCTCATAAAGCTGTACGCATTAAATTCGGTTATTCACCTCCTTCATGCTCTGCAGCACACCATGCCAAATAATCTTAATCAGGTCGCCGCGGCGGCCTCTAAAAACGTAGAGATCGCCAGCGTGAGGGTCCCGTTTCAAACCCTCCTGAACCAGACGCGCAAGGCTCGGGAAGCCGCGGCGCATATCGGTGTGGCCGGTCGCAAGCCACACCCGTACATTGCCCGGTATGGCGATCATCGGCGCTCAAGTACCTCGAGGACCCTTGCGAGCGCTTCCGGATCGACGTGCGCATCCACCCGGATGCGTCGCCGGTTGCCAAGATCGATCTCGATCAACCCAATACGCGCGGCCGCCACGGAGCGCACTCGGCCGTCACCCGCAGGCAAGAGCTTCGGAGTTTCCTCCACCTCAGTAGCGACGATCTGCACCGGCGCAAAGGAAGGTACAACCTGCTCTGATGTCCGTGCTTGTCGACGCCAGGTAAAAACTAGGCGCTGCTACCCCGTTGCGACGCGCAACCTCCGTCACCTTCGCGCCCGGCGCCAACGTCTCTTCGACAATCCGCACCTTGTCATCCTGCGACCAGCGCCGCCGCCGCTCCAGCCCGCCCAAAACCTCGACCCGCATCGCCTGATGACCTTAAAGCTAGCAGACCGTGTGAAAAGTCCACGAGGCTGATTCCAATGACAGGGCCGTTGCGTTAGATTCGCGCATGGCACACATTTCTGGCTCGGATCGTTCGCAGCTTCTGCTTTTGCCCGAGGCGATCGACGATTACGTCGACGTCGAGAATCCGGTCCGCTTTATTGATGCCTTTGTCGAGAGCTTGATCTCAAGAGTTCAGGCTTTGCGCGGGTAGAGGGGAAGGTCATAGGGCGGCCAGGTTACGATCCGGGTGACCTGCTGAAGCTTTATATTTACGGCTATCTCAATCGTGTTCGTTCGAGCCGACGGCTGGAAGCCGAATGCCATCGGAACATGGAAGTAATTTGGTTATTACGAACTCTCAAGCCGGATTTTAAGACCATCGCTGATTTCAGGAGCGACAACCGTGCCGCGTTCAAGTCGGTTTTCCGCGAGTTCACGGTCTTATGCCGACGTCTCGATCTCTTCGGGCGAGAGCTCCTAGCGATAGATGGCACGCGCATCAAGGCCGTCAACAACAAGGATAGGAACTTTACGAAGGCATCACTAGATAAATTCATCGCCGCCGCCGACAAGAAGCTTGATGACTATCTAGCACGGCTCGACACAGACGATGAGATCGAGCACGCGATGGCGGGGGCGCGCACTAGGAATCTTGCTGAGAAGATCGAGGCCCTCAAGAGAAAGCGCACGCAATATGCAGCTTATTTGAAGATTCTGGAGAGGAGCGGCGATGATCAAGTATCGATGATCGATCCTGACAGCCCGCGCCATGGCCGCGCATACCAAAGTGGGCGTCGGTTACAATGTTCAGATCGCGGTGGATGCAAAGAACAAGATGATCGTCGAACAGGCGGTATCAAACGATGTCCTGGACATGGGTCTTTTGCAACGAACCGCCGAGCCCGCGCGAGCTATACTTGATGTCGAAAAACTCAACATCGTTGCCGACAAAGGCTATTACAAGATAGAGGACATTGAGGCGTGTGAGCGGGCAGCTCTGACGCCCTACATGCCGCGGCCGCAGCGAGGGGCGGCAGTGAAGAATGGATTCTTTCGCAAGGACGAGTTCCGCTACGATAGTGTGAGCGACGCCTACATCTGTCCGGCCGGGCAAACACTGAAACGGATACGTGAAAGCCGACTGCGCGAACTGAAGAAGATCGAATACGGAAATCCAAAGGCGTGCCGCGCGTGTCCCCTGCGCTCACGCTGTACGAGGGATATTCGCCACATCTCGCGTCTTGACAACGAAGGCGTACTCGACCGCATGGCGGAGCGTGTGTCGGAGAAGCCAGAAATCCTTAACCGGCGCCGCGAGATTGTCGAACACCCTTTCGGCACGATCAAGCAGTGGATGAACCAGGGCGCCTTTCTTATGCGCGGCCTCGAAAACGTGCGCGCCGAGTTCAGCTTAACGGCGCTCGTCTACAATCTCCGAAGAGCGCTCAATATCCTTGGCACGAAAGCACTTCTGGCAGCCGTGCGTGCGTGAAATTCGAGCGGTAGCACGAAAATGCGGCTTCATGCAGTTCTCCTGAACGGTAAGGACTGCGTTCGTCGGTCAGATCATCAAATATTTGCTGAAGCGAGCGCAAGCCAACGCGGGTCGGAAATACCTCGGACTTTTCACACGGTCTGCTAGACTTAAGGTCGCACGCTTCGCGAATTACCACGCGTCACGCAAAACGGCGCTCGTCGGATGCGTACGCTACACACACCGGGTGGCAATCCCAACAACCGGATCGTCGATATCGAGGATGGCAAGGTACGCTTCCGGTGGAAGGACTATCGCAACGAGAACCGGCAAAAGGTGATGACGCTCGACGCCGGGGAGTTCATCCGGCGTTTCCTCGTCCATGTCTTGCCCGAGGGATTTCAGCGCATCCGCTATTACGGTTTCATGGGCAACCACCGCAAGCAAAAGCTCGCCCGCTGCCGCGAACTCCTCGGAATGCAGCACTCCGATACTCCGGTGAATCCGAAGGAAGGGCGCGATTATCGCGACAAGGTCGAGGAGCTGACCGGGGTTTCCCTGCGGGAATGTCCCTTTTGCCGTCAAGGGCAGATGGTGTGCATCGAGGTGCTCGCCCCCGTTGCGCCACAAGACCCGCCTTTTCTGGACACTTCATGACGGTCGGGATTTTCCAATCATTGATCATCGTTCGTTCTATCTGCCAAGGTAAGCGAAGCCGCTTGAAGTGATTTGAGACCTACTGCAAAAAGTCGATCCCGAGGGGCCTACCCTCATCGCTGCCACAGCTTATGCAGATAGATTTTCGAATCATCTCGATCATCCTTTCTGTGTGCTTCTGCAGCACACTGTCATCCGCTTGGATGCGCTCGGCTGCGAAGACATGGCTCCGGGCGGCATCAGGGTTGCCGCGGCCGCACCCACCCAGCAGGCGAACGTCGAGACATCGAGGTCGATACCTTCGCGCTGGTAGACCTCGCTCTGACGATTGAGCGGCAGGAGCAAGCCGTATTTGCCGAACATGACATATGCAAGCAGCTTCGGCCCCGCACGTCCACGCGCAATCGGGTACGAGGGAGCCGGGGGTTGGGTGATCGCTTCGCAGGCCCGGCAGCCGAGCCTCTCGCGCACGTGCTGAATGACGTTCCATTGGCGCGGAACGAGCTCCAGCGTCTCGGTCACGTCCTCGCCGATCTTGCGCAATCGGCTGCCGCCACAGCATGAGCAGGTCGCAGGCACCGGATAAACAATGCGCGCTCCCGAGGCGAATGCTCCGGCGGCGGCTGGCGCGCTGGCTTGCGGCGCTCGAGTGAGGGCACCCCATCTTCTCGGCTGCGGCCATCTGCGCCGCTGTCTCGGCTTCCGAGGCATTCTCCTCGAGATCCGCGAGCTGCAGCTCGAGTTGGTCCAATAATGCTCCGCGCTCTGAGGATTGTCCGAACTGCTCCCATAGCTTCTTGATTGCGAGTGTGAGCTTCTCGATCTGCAATGCCCGCGCCTTCCCCTCCGCTTCCGCGCCCAAGCGGGCCGCTCGCTCGGCGCGCAGCATCGCCTTCAGCGTGGTCACATCGTCGGGGAAAGAATCATCGGCGCCCATCGCCGACCAGAGAATCACAATACGCTAGCTAGCGCGATGAATGGCAGAAGCGCGAACGCGCTGTACCCATCGCTTTACATCGCAACAAATTGTTGGGGCAGGATTCGCTCCATCCCGCTCGCTCGCGCATCCTCCGTCATCGATATTGTAGCGTGGGCTGCTTCGATCGCTACCGCCGCTGATTGTATAATCCAAAAGCGCGCCGCGTTCTGAATGGTGCCTGCGGCGACACTTCCGTCCCTTAGCAAGACTCATTGGAATTTAACGCATAAAAGCGCGAGGCAAACCTGATTGTAGTTTCGGACGACGCAACACTCAAACAGTGTTTGCTTTGATCATAAGGCTCATGTGGTCTTCGGAAGAATCACGTAGGCCTTCCGAACCGTCTTAATGATATTCCATTCCCCCTTCGTCTTCGGAAAAAAATATATCGAGTCACCGGCTTCGAGAACGATTGTCGCACACCATCGGGCGTAAACGTACAGCGCCCTGAAAGGAAAGTTGCGAATTCCGCCTCGGCAACCTGTCGGCGCCATCTTCCGGGAGAGCACTCCCAAACGCCAGCGCTTATCGCGTCCGTCGAAGATTTGAAGGCGACCTTGTTGCGCATGATGGAGATTGGCTCACCAATCAGGCGGGAAACGGGGCTGATGCTGTCGACGTCAAGCAGATTGACGGAAGCTTTGAGGATAACCGGTGTCATGATCTATTCCTGTTCATTTACGAAGTGTCAGTTTCGCCTCGAAGGCACATAACCGACGGGAGCAAGGTTCGCGATCGCGAGAGTAAAGTAGTCGGGGCGCCGGGCATGGTCTTCCAGCCACTCTTTCCGGCGTAACGCTTCGCGCACAACGATGGAGCCGACATAGCGGAAAGGTTCTATCGGAAATTTGTCCACATCGTCACGGATCAACCCGCACTCGGACCACTCGTTCACTTCGTCAAGAGCAAGCGAGGCGAGTATCTTTCCACCCAGAACGGTTGGTCCGACGCCCTGACCAGAAAAGCCGATGCCGTAAAATACGTCTGGGTGATTGTCTAGACGGCCGAAGAAGGGCAGACCGTCAACGGACCTGTCGATCGGGCCGGTCCAAGATGATTCGATGTCCATACCATCAAGCATCGGGTAAAGCTTAAGGAAGCTTTCCTCCACTTCGCCGGCTCTGGGCGACGGCCCTTCATAGTGATCGGCCACCTGTCCGGCGAAGGCGAAGTGCCCTAACGATTTGCCGAAAATGACGCGTCCATCAGGCGTATTTCGATAATAGTTCAGGAACATGCGGGAATCACATATTGCGACACCCTTTACAAACCCGATCTCATTCAGCTTGTCGGGCCGGGCCGTTGTCGCGATCATATCGCTGGACACGATCGCCACCTTGCGCCGCAGAAAGGGGAATTGGGCTCCCCATGCGTTCATGGCCAGAACGACCTTCTTGCTTGAAACCGAGCCTTTTCGCGTTATCACTTTTGGCGTTCTGGTGCGCTCTAGGCCGATCATTGGCGAATGCTCGTAGATCACCACGCCCAGTTTCTGAGCGTGAGTTCGTAGGCCGAGGGCAAGCATGGCCGGCTGGACGGTGGCAGCATCTGGTTCGAACACGCCAGCTAGGTTGCGATCAGTGCCGCCCAAGCGCGCCACTTCCTCATTGTCGAGGATTTCAAACGGCCGCACATTGTGCTTGGCCAGCTCATTAATCAGGATATTCCAGCAGCCGATCTGCGCCGCCGAGGTCGCAGTCCAGAGCCAGCCATCCGCGCGGAACTCCGCATCAATCGCATTCTCTCGGCAGAAAGCGCTGATTTCCAGCACCGCTTCCGCCGAGCTTTTCGCAATTCGGGTAGCTTCATCTGTACCGCATAGCTTGTGCAACGAGAGATATTTGGCCCAGTAACTAGTGACGAATCCGCCATTGCGGCTGCTTGCGCCCGACCCGCACAAGTCCCTCTCTACCACCACGACTTTAAGTGAGGGCGAGCGCTCTTTGACCCGGATTGCTGTCCATAAGCCCAGGTACCCGCCGCCGACGACCGTTACGTCGGCCGTGACGTGCGTCGACAAGGATCGCCCTTGAGGCTCCCCAAGACGGTCGAACGCCTGCTTTAGCCAGAAATTATCCATCGCGGCCCCGGTTGAGAATTGCATACGCATTCAAAATAGTGGTATTGTAAGCACCTTTTCGTCGCACTTTCCGGCCAATCAGATGATTCCCTGCATACTCCGGTTTTTTGCGGACGAAATTCGTCTTAAGCTGGGAGTCGGTTATGCAATACGATCGAATCGACGCTCGCATCCTTGAGATCGTGCAAAAGAACAATCGTCTAACTTCCGAGGTGATCGGCGAACTGGCGGGGCTTTCTGCTACCGCCTGTCAACGACGACTAAAGAGACTCCGTTCGGAGGGAATTATCGAGGCCGATGTATCGATCGTTTCGCCTAAGGCGGTCGGCAACCCTATACAAATGCTTGTGCTAGCAACCTTAGAGCGGGAGCGTTCAGATATAATTGACAGATTCAAGAAGGCCATCAAATCGTCGGTTGAAGTTGTTAATGGATTTTACGTCACCGGCGACGCTGACTTTGTTCTCTACATTACTGCACCGACTATGGAAGATTATGAGCAGTTCACCCGGCGGTTCTTCTATAAAAACGCGGAGGTTAAGGCGGTCAAGACGATGGTCATAATAGATCGCGTAAAGGTTGGCTTTGCCGTTCCAATTGAAACTCCACCGGAGGCGTGACGCACGCCAGTATCTCTCCCCGAGGACCTATGCGTTTCGGGCCGTCTCACCGCTCGTTCTCATTTTGGCGTAGAAGTTGATCGTGGAAACTCGTCATTGATGCGTCCCCCTATGACGGCGCTGCAAGCGGAAAAACGACTGACGTCCGACCGGGCCGATGGGATCGTGAAACTCTCCCGACATCCATCGCGGCGCCACTATTGGCTGCGCTACCGACGTTGTCGAAAGGCATCGCTTCAATCCGTACCCCACCGAAGCTCGACAGCGCGGACGAACGCCTTCTTAGCCGACCCGGTCGCCCTGAAGCTTGCGCATCCCGTTGTCATCGTGTTAGAGATCGCGGCCGGCGAAACGGACAGCGGCGGAAACGATTTCGGCTCTCGCCAGGAAAGAAGTTTGATCCGCAACATCACGAACGCTCTTGCCAGGGCCGCTTTCCTCGATCAACTGAGCGGTTCCCTTGGTTCCTTGGGCAAGGTTCGAAGTTAATGCCGCTGGAGCGCGAATAGTGGTTCACGCACCCAAAAGAATAGTCCCAGGTCCGCCGCCTGTGCAGCGCTTATTTTGCGTAACATCTACCCGATTCATGGCTCTATGCGCCACGCCGATCCGCAATTTTCGATCATGTCGATCGATGCGTCGATTTAGCCGAGATCGAGTTTGCGGTTAGGCCCGGATGCGGCTCATCGGCGCAGTCGACGCGGCGACGCTGAAGGCAAAGGTTGGGGTGCTGGCTGATGGACGGCAGCGATGGTCGCCATTCCGTCGATTCCTTTGGCGGCGGATGATCTAAAGCTCCTTGTTGTAACGAGGGCGCGTTGCTCCTACGGCTCAGTCCTCGGGTAATGGGGAAGGCCATCAACTGATCGAGCTTCAAGCGACCGCCGCGGTAACGAACTGTGTTCGCGGAGCAGACAAAGCCTTCGTGTGCAACTTCCGTTTCAATCGGATTCAGGCAGGAAGCGTCAGCTCTCTTCTTAGCGTACGACTACCACTGCCTTCCGCCGCGCTTGCAATCACCGGGCAGACTTCGTTCGCGGCGCGATCGGGAACGTCTTCCTTCCAACGCACCGATCCGAATGGTCGCTCCAGCATGCGGCGGACGGTACGCATCCGACGGGCGCCGTCTTGCGTGACGCGTGGTAATTCGGAAGCGTGTGACCTTAAGTTTAGCAGACCGTGTGAAAAGTCCCTGAGGCGGATTCCAATGACAGGGCCGTTGCGTTAGAATCGCGCATGGCACACATTTCTGGCTCGGATCGCTCGCAGCTGCTGCTTTTGCCTGAGGCGATCGACGATTACGTCGACGTCGAGAATCCGGTCCGCTTTATTGATGCCTTTGTCGATGGGCTTGATCTCAAGAGTTTAGGCTTTGCGCGGGTGGAGGCGAAGGTCATAGGACGACCGGGTTACGATCCGGGTGACCTGCTGAAGCTTTATATTTACGGCTATCTCAATCGTGTTCGTTCGAGCCGACGGCTGGAAGCCGAATGCCGTCGGAACATGGAAGTAATTTGGTTATTACGAACTCTCAAGCCGGATTTTAAGACCATCGCTGATTTCAGGAGCGACAACCGTGCCGCGTTCAAGTCGGTTTTCCGCGAGTTCACGGTCTTATGCCGACGTCTCGATCTCTTCGGGCGAGAGCTCCTAGCGATAGATGGCACGCGCATCAAGGCCGTCAACAACAAGGATAGGAACTTTACGAAGGCATCACTAGATAAATTCATCGCCGCCGCCGACAAGAAGCTTGATGACTATCTAGCACGGCTCGACACAGACGATGAGATCGAGCACGCGATGGCGGGGGCGCGCACTAGGAATCTTGCTGAGAAGATCGAGGCCCTCAAGAGAAAGCGCGCGGAATATGCAGCTTATTTGAAGATCCTGGAGAGGAGCGGCGATGATCAAGTATCGATGACCGATCCTGACAGCCGCGCCATGGCCGCGCATACCAAAGTGGGCGTCGGTTACAATGTTCAGATCGCGGTGGATGCAAAGAACAAGATGATCGTCGAACAGGCGGTATCAAACGATGTCCTGGACATGGGTCTTTTGCAACGAACCGCCGAGCCCGCGCGAGCTATACTTGATGTCGAAAAACTCAACATCGTTGCCGACAAAGGCTATTACAAGATAGAGGACATTGAGGCGTGTGAGCGGGCAGCTCTGACGCCCTACATGCCGCGGCCGCAGCGAGGGGCGGCAGTGAAGAATGGATTCTTTCGCAAGGACGAGTTCCGCTACGATAGTGTGAGCGACACCTACATCTGTCCGGCCGGGCAGACGCTGAAACGGATACGTGAAAGCCGACTGCGCGAACTGAAGAAGATCGAATACGGAAATCCAAAGGCGTGCCGCGCGTGTCCCCTGCGCTCACGCTGTACAAGGAATATTCGCCACATCTCGCGTCTTGACAACGAAGGCGTACTCGACCGCATGGCGGAGCGTGTGTCGGAGAAGCCAGAAATCCTTAACCGGCGCCGCGAGATTGTCGAACACCCTTTCGGCACGATCAAGCAGTCGATGAACCAGGGCGCCTTTCTTATGCGCGGCCTCGAAAACGTGCGCGCCGAGTTCAGCTTAACGGCGCTCGTCTACAATCTCCGAAGAGCGCTCAATATCCTTGGCACGAAAGCACTTCTGGCAGCCGTGCGTGCGTGAAATTCGAGCGGTAGCACGAAAATGCGGCTTCATGCAGTTCTCCTGAACGGTAAGGACTGCGTTCGTCGGTCAGATCATCAAATATTTGCTGAAGCGAGCGCAAGCCAACGCGGGTCGGAAATACCTCGGACTTTTCACACGGTCTGCTAGACTTAAGGTCATCAGGCGATGCGGGTCGAGGTTTTGGGCGGGCTGGAGCGGCGGCGGCGCTGGTCGCAGGATGACAAGGTGCGGATTGTCGAAGAGACGTTGGCGCCGGGCGCGAAGGTGACGGAGGTTGCGCGTCGCAACGGGGTAGCAGCGCCTAGTTTTTACCTGGCGTCGACAAGCACGGACATCAGAGCAGGTTGTACCTTCCTTTGCGCCGGTGCAGATCGTCGCTACTGAGGTGGAGGAAACTCCGAAGCTCTTGCCTGCGGGTGACGGCCGAGTGCCGCATTGTCGTCGCAAAAGCAGTAAATTCTTGGCCCAGAGTCATTGGAACAGCGTCCTGCAACTGTGTGTGGCCTAACTTTACGACGCTTGCGAACTCCGACCCTTTTCGCTCCAGCTCATCCGCAAGCTCGCGGAGCTCTCAGCCTAAAGACCGATGCGCCAATACAACGGCAAGCCGAATCGCGGTTGGATAGACGTCATTCGTTGACTGAGAAAGATTGACATCATCGTTCGGATGGACAACGTCGTAGCGACCACGAGGAAATCCTAGGTGCTCGAGCCCTCCGTTTGCGATGACCTCGTTAATGTTCATGTTCGTGGATGTTCCGGCGCCACCTTGAAAAACGTCGATGGGAAACTCGGCGGTCAAGGCCCCGGCAACGAGCGCCAAAGGAGTAGCGCTGACATCCCACATGCGGCCGTTGTCCGGCCCGGTAACAGCACGAAGCTCAGCGCGACTGTTGTCAGTCTCGAAGGTTTCGCGGGCTTGGAACGATGGGACAACAAACCATGCCCCGGGGCCGGCCTTGTGGATGGTTCGGCGTCGAAATCAGTACAAACTGCAGCTTACTTGCAGAATTTCTGCAACTCAGGGCCAACTTTCTTGGCGTTTGAGCGTCAATATTCCTTATAATTTTAAACTTGCTATAGCCATAGCCATTAGCACTTGCAACGCACGGCCTTCGCGCTGACATTCCCGCGGGAATGCTGCCGCGTTACCATAGCGCGGTTGGAAATGGCACATCATCCAGACGGCGCCCCCGTCGCGGAATCATAGGACGCTCATGAGGGAAAGGATAATGGAGCAGAAAAGGGCGGGCTTTCTTGCGCCCTATCACGTCCTGGATCTCACCGACGAACGCGGCCTGCTTGCGGGTTGGATGCTGGGTCGGCTCGGCGCAGATGTCATTCAGATTGAACCGCAGGGGGGCTCGTCGGCCCGCAATGTTCCGCCCTTCGCGCAAGATGCGCCGCCGGGTGAGAATTCGCTTTATTGGTCTGCCTATGCGTCTGGAAAGCGCAGCATCACGTGCGCGCTCGATCGCGCCGAGGGGCGCTCGCTCTTGCACCGGCTTGTTGCCAAGGCCGATGTGCTATTCGAAAGCCAGGGGCCCACGCTTCATCCCGAGCTTCGCTTCAAGACTCTGAAAAACATCAATCCGCGCCTCGTGCACGTCACCATCACGCCATTCGGATCGGATGGTCCGAAAGCCCAATACGCCGACAGCGAGCTGATCGTATGGGGGGCGGCCGGACCGCTTTGGCCCAATCGCGATCATTGTGGCACGCCATATAGGATCAGCGCGCCGCAAGCCTATCTGCATGCCGGCGCCGATGCGGCCTCGGGTGCGCTTCTCGCCCTTTTCGCCCGCAACCGGACGGGGAGAGGCCAGCATGTAGACGTCTCCGCACAGCAAAGCGTGGCGCTGACCACGCTTTCATCCAACATGTCGGCGGCCCTCGGGCATAAGAATTTCTCGATCGACTCGCCGTCGCAGACGGACGAGCCCCATTCGGTCGGCAAGCGCAAACTGCGTCTCAAATGGCTGGTGAAAGACGGGTTCGTGCAGATGCATATTGGCATGGGACCGGTTGACGGCCGTTTCACTAACCAACTCTTCGACTGGATGCGCCGCCAGGGCGCGGTGCCTTCAGGCGTGGCCCAATGGGATTGGATCCAACTACCGAAATTGATCGAAAGCGGTCAGGTGAGCGAGGAGCAGGTCGAAGAGGCGCGCGCGGCCGTCGCAGCCAGCCTTGCCCGCTATACCAAACGCGAAATCATAGAGATTGTCCTCGCCGAAAGACTTCCGATGGCTCCGGGTCTTACGGTTGCCGAAGTGCGCGAAAGCAAGCATTTCAGTGTGCGTGGTCTTTTCGAGATGATCGATGAGAACGGTCGGCCGCGCACGCTGCCAGGCCGCTTTGGACTGACTTCCATACCGAGCCACGCCGCTACGAGGCCCGCGCCACGCTTGGGCGAACACAATGACGCGGTCTATGAGGATTTCCTCGGACTCGCGCCGGAGGAGCTTGCGCAGCTGAAACAAGAGGGGATCGTCTGATGCGCGTGCTCGAGGGACTGAAAGTGCTCGATTTCGCCTGGTCGTTTGCAGGGCCCATGGTCGGACGGACGCTCGCCGATTTCGGCGCCACCGTCGTTCGCGTCGAGTCGGCTAAGCGGGCAGATTTCGCGCGCTATTTTGGCCCCTTCCCCAACGGCAAGCGCGACACGGAGCAATCCGCCACGTTTGAGAATTGCAACGCTGGAAAGCTGGGCCTTGCTCTCGATCTTTCACGGGAGGAGGCGCGCCCCGTCGCACGCGAGTTCGCAACCTGGGCCGATGTGGTGATCGAATCCTTTTCTCCTGGGCAGATGGCGCGGTTTGGTCTCGATTACGAGACCCTCCGAGCGCTCAATCCCGGCATAATCATGCTGAGCACGTCGCTCATGGGACAAACCGGTCCCTATGCGAATATTGCCGGTTTCGGCAGCGTCGGCGCAGCCTTTTCGGGTTTTCAAGTATTGGCCGGAAAGCCAGGCGAGCTTCCCATTGGGCCATTCAGTGCGTACACCGATTGTGTGGCGCCGCGCTTTTCGCTCTTCATGCTGCTGGCGGCGCTTGACCATAGGAGGCGTACCGGTCAGGGGACGCTGATCGATATAGCACAAACCGAATCGGGCATCCAATTTCTTGCGCCGCAGATCGCCCATTATTGCGAGAGCGGACAGATTGCCGAGGCGCTTGGCAATCGCGACCTCGCCTTTGCGCCGCATGGCGTGTTCCCGGCGCAAGGCGAGCATCGCTGGGTGGCTATCGTAGCGCGCAATGATGCGGAATGGACCCGGCTGGCTGCGCTCTTGGGCCAACCATACTTGGCACAAGATTCTCGCTTCGCCACGCTCGCCGCGCGCAAAGCAAACGAAGATGCGTTGGAAGCTATCATCGCGGATTGGACACGACGCCAACACGAAGACGACATCGAACGGGACTTGCAGGCACAGGGCATCCCTGCACATGTCGTGGCCTCGCCTGCAGATTTCGTATCTGATCCCCAATTGCTAGCGCGAGGTCAATTCATTCGTCTGCCCCATCCGTCGATGGGCGAAACCGTGGTCGAGTCCGCCCGTTACCGGCTTTCGGATACGCCTGCATGCTACGACCGCAGCGCCCCCGCCATCGGCCGCGACAATGATTACGTTCTGCGCGAGCTACTAGGTTATCCGCCCGAGCGGATCTCGGCATTGAAAGAAGCTGGCGCGCTCACCTGAACGGAGGATGAGTTGCTTGCCGAAGCTTACGATTTTCGCGACAAATGCGACCCGCTCCACGCGCTCCTTGCGCCTCTTCCCGACGACGCGTTCGCCTACAAAACATTATTCAAGAACTGGACGATCGATGACGTCCTCGGTCATCTTCATCAAGGAGACCAGGCGGCAGTGGCCACGCTCGACGGCGACGATGCCTATGCTGCGTTCAATGCGCCCTATCGCGAAGCTGTTGCGCAGGACGTGCCGCTGACCACCCTCACAGCGCAACGGCTGGGCGGCCTTAAGGGCCAAGCCCTGCTTCGGCATTGGCGTGAATTTACGGGCGAAGTCGTGCGGCGCTATGCCGAACTCGATAGCAGCAAGCGCGTGGCTTGGGGCAAAGTGCGTATGAGCGTTCGCTCCTGCGTCAGCGCACGGCTCATGGAAACATGGGCGCACGGCCAGGCCGTGTACGATCGGCTGGGGAAAATCCGCGAAGAACACGACCGCATCAAAGGCATCGCCGTGCTCGGCGTTAACACACTCGGCTTCTGCTTCGCCAATCGCGAGCTCGAACCGCCGGCGGAAAAACCCTTTGTGCGTCTTGTGGCGCCGTCGGGCGCGATTTGGACCTGGAGTGCGTCCGATGCTCATTCCTCCGTCGAAGGTTAGGCCGTCGAATTCTGCCAAGTGGTTGTGCAGAGCCGAAGCTTGGCCGATACGAAGCTTGTGGTCAAAGGCAATGGGGCGACGCGGTGGATGGCGATCGCTCAATGTTTCGCAGGACCGCCGGAAGAGCCGCCCTCCCCCGGCGCCCGCCACCTGCAATTCTGAACAGACCCTGGAGGCGATCAATGAAGGCGCTGCTCAGCAGAGATGCCGGAGGGCCGGAGACCCTGGTGCTGGAAGATCTGCCGAGCCCGAAGGCCAAGCCCGGCTTTGCGGTGATCGAGGTTAACGCGGTGGGCGTCAACTATCCCGACGTGCTGTTCATCGAGGACCGGTACCAAGTCAAGCCGCAGCGCCCTTTCGCCCCGGGCGGCGAAATCTCCGGTGTGGTCAAGGAGATCGGCGAGGGCGTCGTCAATGTGAAGCGGGGTGATCGGGTGCTGGGCATCACCGACTGGGGCGGGATGGCCGAGGAGATAGCCGTGGAGGCCGGACGGCTGATTCGGATCCCCGACGCCATGCCCTTCGACGAGGCGGCGGCCTTCATCTTGGCTTACGGCACCTCCTACTACGCCCTGAAGGACCGTGGCTGCATGGAGCCGGGCGAGAGCCTGCTGGTGCTCGGCGCGGGCGGCGGGGTCGGTCTGGCGGCAGTGGAGCTCAGCAGGGCCATGGGCGGGCGAGTGATCGCAGCGGCCTCGTCGCAGGAGAAGGTCGACCAGGCCCTCGCGCGTGGCGCCGAGTCGGCCGTCGTCTATCCCCCCGGGCCCTTCGACCGCGACGGCCGGAAGGCGCTCGCCAAACTCTTCAAGCAAGCGGTGGGCCCAAATGGCATCGACCTCGTCTACGACGGCGTCGGCGGCGACTACACCGAGGCGGCGCTGCGCTCGATAGCTTGGCAGGGCCGCCTCCTGGTGATCGGCTTTCCGGCCGGCATTCCACGCGTGCCGTTAAACCTACCTCTGCTCAAGGGCAGCGAGATCGTCGGGGTCCGGTCGGGTAGCGCAATGGAGCGCGACCCGGCGGCGCACCAAAAGAACGTCAAAGAGCTGCTGGACTTCTACGCCGCCGGCAAGATCAGGCCGTACGTCTCCGAGCACTTCCCCCTCGACCGCGCCGCCGAGTCCATCGCGCACCTAGCCAGCCGCAAGGCCGTGGGCAAGGTGGTGGTGATGGTGGGCTGACGCGGTGACAGCCGTTCCGGCGCAGGGGCGTTTGTGAGACAATCGCCACCACGGCTATCGCCGTCCACGTCAGTCTGAAGCCCTTTTGTCCCCCGAGGAGTGGGCGCCACTGGCCCGCCCGCGGTCCTGGAAAGGGTTGGCGTGGAGGTCCATGCTGGGGGGTCATCGGCGCGGTCCACTATTTCGGCCCGGCGGAGTTCTTCGCCCATGATCCGCACCGATCATGCTAGAGCGGCCCGGGCAGCCCGCCAAACATCATCGGTTGAGGGCTTGTCTTTCGACTGACAGATTCCTGATTTCCGCCCGCGCCTTTTATGTCAGCAATATCTGCAGGAATGGATATGGATTTCGATGTGTTGCCCGCTCGCCCGACACTGGCGCCTCTTATCCGGTTCTTGTTCATCGGCCAGCATCTTCGATGCTCCACGCTCCTTAAGACCCCGCCTCGCGGCGGCAGCGCTGGAACATGCCCGGCAGACAACGAACCCGCGGCGTCAGTGGAGGACAAGCCTGGTCACCTGAGGTGTCCTGTCTGAGAGGATGTTTGTCGCGCTCCCTCTCAAGACACGAGACCCCGATCGCTAAGACGAGCCCTCCTCGCCGGCGCGTGATTGCGGACATGACGGACTGTCAAGACCGGGCGATCGCGCGAGCCCATTTTCGACGTTATGGAAAGTAAAGAAAGGGTATCGACACGCCGCAGCCGGCAGCGAACCCGTCGACATTTAAGTCAAAAAGCCTCATCTTCCTGCGCTCTTGTCCGTCGCTGGCGCCCTTGCAGGGGTACGCTGGCGTCGCGTCCGTTTCCGCATCTTATCGAAGCACCGCATGTACTCCTCACACATTTGGAAAGAAGCGACGTGCGTTGCCGCGCATGACCCGTTCAATGAGTTCGGGGGATTCCTCGAGGGCGATCCAGCCTTCGGCGACTAGTTCCGAGAGTGCCTGCGCGATGCCACGGCGCGCGATGCAGGCGTGGCCATAGATTGGCTCGACCGCGGCATAATCGCCACCGAAGGTGAAAATGTTATTGGCCGGAACCGCCAGCAGAAACTCCTTCAGGAAGCGGACGCTCGCCGCCGGGTTGAGAATCCATGCCCAGCACATGTCGATCGCCGCGTTCGGATAGTGTTTGGCCAGCGCGATAAACTCTTTCTCGTACGGGTAGCCGATATGCATCAGAACGAACCGTGTGTCGGGGAAGTCCTGCAGGAGGCGACAAAGATCGGCGGCGTTGTCGCGAATACGGGCTAGTTGCATCACGCCACGACCGGACAGATAGCCCGTGTGCAGCTTGACGGGCAGGCCGCACTCACCAGCCTTGTCGACGCAGTAGCGGAACAGAAAATCCTGCAGCGCCTTGAGGTCCTCGGAGCAGAGGGCAGAGGTGCTGCCGATCTTACCGGCATGCCGTAAAAACAGCTGCGACGCATGCGCTTCAGCCACCGGCGAGAAATCGAGCGAGCGCGAATAGGCGATCCAGCATTTCACCGCCACGGCTCTGGGGCCGTACGTGGCGAAATAGAAGTCGATAGCATCGAGCCATGCCTCCAGCGTCGTCGGCTGTTTACCTGTTTCGTTCTCCACGCGGGTGAAGTCAACAGCGCCGCACCGGCTGAAGTTGGTGATGTCGAGATCCTGCGCGAGTAGTTCCGGCTGCTCGGTTTCCATAAAGATGCGCTGCACAGAATTGACTTGGCACCTCTCGATGTTCGCACGACGCAGGATGGTGGCGTAGAAGCCGGGGCGCACGGTCTCGCGGTATTTTTCGGCGATGCGCGGCAGACTCTCTGCAGTCAGGTCGTTTTCACCGTAAAGACCGCGAAACGTATGGCGCAGCGCCTGGGCATAGCCGGTGTGGCGAACGCGGTCCCAGTAGGGTGCGACCAGCCGGTAT
Organism: Bradyrhizobium sp. Pha-3; assembly: GCF_042258615.1. Classification (GTDB taxonomy): domain Bacteria; phylum Pseudomonadota; class Alphaproteobacteria; order Rhizobiales; family Xanthobacteraceae; genus Bradyrhizobium. Next base: position 7,541,082 of record NZ_CP170152.1, read on the forward strand.
TTTGCCTCGCTCGAAAGATCCGGCCCGAGGAAGTTTCGCAGCTCGGCATCCGGCATGCCTGCAACCACCAGATCGTGGGCAACATAGGACGCGAACAGATAGGCCCAGTCGTCGCACGGCAGGAGCCGCGCATCGAGCGCGCCGGAGAGGCGCAGGCTTTCCTCGATCAGATGCTCATGGGTGTCCATGAACGGCGTCTGCTCGACCCACTGCGTAATCTGTCGGTCGAAATTCGTCATCGTTTTCCCTCGGTCGCAGATGAAACTGGCAGGCACAGCCCCCGCCCAGCAGCTGGCGCGGTCAGGCGGTTTCGATACGGTGGATGAGGTTCCGGCTTGGCGGCGAAGCGGCCCAGCTCCCGTTCGAGGGCGAGGGCTCCGAAAGAGCGTGGATCGATGATGTCATGGACAAAGCATAGGCCCACCTCAAAGCCGAATTCTCTTTATTAAAGCTCTGTTTTGGCCGAAGTTCTGCTCAGATTTGGTCTATCGCGCCATAAGCGATCGTTGGAGCGGTCTGGGCGCACGCGACGAAGCCGCATTCAAACCTGCCCGCCATGAAGACACGCGCCAATGCATCCGCCTCGACGACCGCGCCGCCGAGTCCACCACCCACCTCGCCAACCGCAAGGTCGTGGGCAAGGGGGTGGTGATGGTCGGCTGACGCGGCGAGTGTGCATATTGACGACGTGGTGCTGCGCTGCTTGGAAGCTACGGGCCGACCGAACTGATGTCGATCCTTCAGATATCCAACAGTTCGGTCGATGACGGTCTGCGCTCCACCCGCCATGTCCATACAATGAAGCGCGGCCGCAGCGTTGGCGTCCAATGCAGATCATCCTGGTTCTCATCTCGGCGGTGGAGTCGGCCGCAGCGCAGCCGGCCTCTTTGGCCTTGGGAAGACGAAACCGTTGATCTCGCCGATCCTCGGTCCGCCGCCATCATCGGCAAGATCAAGGCCACGTGGCCCAACTCGCCTTTTGACCTGATAGACAACTGGTCGCCCGTCTTTCAGTCAATGACCAAGGAGGGGTGGGCAGAGACGGTCGCCTTGGCGGACGTACCGAACTTGGCAGACGTGCCCGAGCAGTTCCTGACCAAGGACGACAAGGGCAACATCAAGAGTATCCCACGCTCGGTGCAAGGCGGCTACTTCGCAGTGCGCACCGATCGCTGCCCCATTGAGATCAGGACCATCGAGGATCTACTGAATCCCAGGCTGAAGGGGCAAATCTGCTGGCCCGTGACGACCATGAACATGAACGTGCACACGGTGACGCTGGCCTTGGCACGCGGCGGAAACGAATTCAATATGGATCCGGGCTGGAAGTTCCTCGAGGAGTTGGCCAAGTCCGGTAATATCGGCCGCCTCTATCAGTCGGGCGTCGAGAATACGAATTCGATGACCACGGGCGAGACCTGCATCACCTATATGTCGCACGGTGCCCTGGTTCCCCTCGCCAAAAGGGTGCCCATCAAGGCGCTGACGAGGGTGGACGCTTCGCTGAAGGCGATCCTTAGTGTCACCGGATGGGTGGTCATGGCGAGCTCGAAGAACAAGAAGGCCGCCATGGAGTTCGCCAATTTCACCGTGAGCAAGGGAAACTCCGAGCTCTTCAACCAGGACATCGACCGCATTCCCGCCAACCAAAAGGTGAAGCCGGGCGCGAACGCCGCCCCCATCCAGTTCACGCCACAGGAGCTCGACAAATTCGCCTATCTGCCGGACTGGGCTTATATGTCCACGCAACTGGACACATGGGTGAAGAAGTTCGAGCGGGGACATCGCGCCGAAACTTTAGCGCGCCTCGCGTCACGCAGGGGCGGGCATTGACGGGGAGCCGCCCCTTTTTTTAGGCCTCCAGCGCAAGCAGGAGGCAGTCCTCCGGACGAATTTCCACCCGGACGCTTTCGCCGTCTCGCGCGAAGCAGTGGCCGTTGTTTTGCACGACGGCATGGAATCTGTGGCCATTGGCGAGACGAACCCAGTGGTGGATGGTCGAGCCAAGATATTCCGACTTCTCGACCACGCCCTCGAGCGCGTTCACGCCGACCGCGGCGGTGGCGCCCTTTGTCCGCACGGCGATGCGCTCGGGCCGGATGCCAAGCTCCACGGCACCGCCGGGGACCTTGCCTGCAATTACGATGGACAGCCCGTCCTGAGTTACGAACCGGCCGCCGTCAAGCCGGCCCGTGAACCAATTCGACTGTCCTATGAAATCGGCAACGAATTTGTTCGCGGGCGTGCTATAGATCTGCTCGGCCGACCCCTGCTGCATGATCCGGCCCTTGCTCATGACAATGATGTGGTCCGCGAGGCTCATGGCCTTCGACTGGTCATGCGTCACGATGATGGTGGTGATGCGCGCTGAGGTAAGGATCTGCCTCAGCTCAACTCTCAGTGATTCTCGCAGCTTAGCGTCTAGGTTGGAGAGCGGCTCGTCCAGAAGGAGGAGGGAGGGCTGGGTTATGAGTGCGCGAGCCAGCGCCACCCGTTGCTGCTGGCCGCCGCTCAGCTGGTGCGGGCTGCGCTTCTCATAGCCGGGCATCTTCACGAGATCGAGGACGGAGCGGATTCGCGCCGGGAACTCGGAGGGAGGAACGCCGCGCTCGCGCAGGCCGAATGCGATGTTTGCTTCCACGCTCATGTGAGGGAAAAGTGCGTAATCCTGAAAGACCAGTCCCACATTGCGCTCGTAGGGGCGTTTCTTGCGCACGCTCTCGCCGCGGATGAGGATGTCTCCGCCATCTGGTACCTCAAAGCCCGCGACGAGGCGCAGCGTCGTGGTCTTACCGCAGCCGCTTGGCCCGAGAACGGAGACGATGCGTCCCTCCTCGACCTGAAAAGAGATGTTGTCCACGGCCAACTCTTGGCCAAAGCATTTCGAAACGGTGCTGAGCTCCAATACGGTCATAGGGCCCTACTTGTGATAAATGCCTTGTCCGATCACTTTGTCCAGGCCCACGATGCGAACTAGGACCCAAATCAGCGCGATGGTGAGAGCGATGAGGCAAACGGCCGCCGCGGCGATGCGCAGGTCGAATTGCGAGCGCATCATGTTTGTCATGGCCACGGGCAGCGTGTAGAAGTTCGGGCCCGTCAGGAATAGGCTGACCGAGACATCATCCATTGAGTAGGCGAAAGCGAAGACGGCGCCTGCAGCAATACCGGTCTTTGTTAAGGGCACCGTTACTTTCCAAAAGGCGCGCCGCTCCGTGGCACCCAAGCTTAGAGCCACCTCTGTGAGCGATTTCCTGATTCCTACCGGACTTGCGAGAGTCGTTCGGATAACATAGGGCACTGTGATGATCAGATGACCACCGACCAGGCGGATCAGCCCATCAAAGACGCCGATCGTGGAAAAGAAGAGCAGAAGTGAGAAGCCGATGATGACATGGGGCACGACAAGGGGCGACAGAAAGAAGGCAGGCAGCGTCTCCTTGCCGGGAAAAGAGTAGCGGTCGAGCATGAACGCCGCCGTGACGCCGACCAAGGTCGACAGCGCGGTTGCCCCCAGCGCCAGGATCAGGCTGACCTGCACGCCTTTCAGGTAATAGGCGTCCGAGAAGAAGCCCACGTACCATTGCAGGGATAGCCCGGGTGGGGGAAACGGCCCAAGGAATTCCCGCGAATCGAAGGACATGACGGCAGCGATGAGCAGCGGCGTAACGAGGAACGCTATGGTGGCGATGGACAGGCACACCACCATGAGGTTCAACACATTGTCGGCGAGGCGCTTCATCGAACGGCGCGCTCCCAGCGGTTGCTGGTCAGCCGCGAAACGGCGTAGATCACCAGCAGGCAAACACCCAACATTACGACCGCGACGGCCGATCCGCTAGGGAAATTGGCCAGCTCGCTGAACCGGTTGTACAAGCGCGGCTCCGCGCGTGAGCTTCATGCTTTCCTCCCAACGCGAAAATAAGTTCACCTCTCTGGCGCCAAAATCGCGTTCCCGGGAGGGTTCGAGAAGAAGGCCCCGAGCAGGGCTCGCTCTTGCAGCGAGAGGGCGTCGGACCCGTGTCATGCGCATCAGCAAGGTGATTAGAGTGGGCCTCGCCGTAATACCTTAAAGCGGTTCGACGCGAAAAGACCGCGTAAATCGGCTCTGGATTGCAGGACTCCTGCAAAGATGAGAGCATTTTCCATTGATTTGAGCGCCTGCTGCATCCAGGCCGCGCGGCAAGCGGGCCAAGGCGAATGGCGGAATCCGCCGCCGAACATACTAATCAGGCTGCAATCATCTCTTCCTTGGTCATAGGCAGCCGGGAGGATACCCGAGGAATTGAACGCGTTCGGAATTCTCCCGCACCGCAAGGTACACCCAGCCGAGCTGGGGTATGCATGAACGCATACAGTACAATCATGCCGCATCAGGCACCGAGCCCGATCAGAAAGTATACTTCGACGTCCGAACTTGAGGTCGAAGAAACAGTGAGACGCGTGGTCCTATCGGTGGTCACGCGTCCCGCCCTCCGAAAAAGCTGCGCGGGATATTCGACTGCTGCCGACGGGCTCGGCGATTCCGACAGTATCACTGCGAAATATTACCACCACCATGGGTGGAGATCAGGCCATAAAGCGCGCCGAAACCGCTTGGGTCTTGTGTGACAGATGCATTGATTATTTGCGCAGAATTACGGATGGGAGATAAGGGGCGTCAATTGATCGGGCTTGCGAGCCGGGCCTGTCGGTCGCTTGATGAAGAGTCTCATTTGCGGAGGCAGCTTTCCAGCGTGCAATTCGAGGAGACGTGTGTCCAGTTCCTTATCTGCTGTCGTGAGGCGATGGTTTAGGCGAAGGTAATCCGTCCAGGTTGGCGTGCTGAATGTCTCTGTCCATTGCGAGGGCTCTTGAAGGTTGCGCAGGAGGGTCCAATGGCGAGCACCGACCCGGCTCTGAAGCTGCCGTCGTTCGCACATGAATCTAAGGAAAGTCTCGACGTTTCTCTCCGGTATTAGATATTCGATCTTAACAACGACAGGTCCGCTTCTCGGGTTCAGATCGAGGGCGAGTGCCGGCGCGTTGAATCCCTCCAAAGGGTCGAGGTCTGATTCTTGACGCTCGCGGACAGGCAACAGGAATCCGGCCGCATCGACCAGCAACAGACCTCCGGCAGAGCCCGCCAGCGCCCAAGTCACAGAGCATGTCTGGGCCACTGTCCCCCAAACCCAACTGCCGGCGGCGACGCCGCCGTACGTCAAGGCATAATAAATCGAGAGCGTGCGACCCACGATCCACCGTGGGCTCGCCAATTGCACACTGACGCCAAGCCCTGACCAGGCCGTCACCCAGCCCCGCTTCCCCAGGCTAGTGCGGTTGTCGCTATTACGAGCGGAGGGTTGAGAGCCAAGCCTACGGAGCAAGCGGCGTAGGCGATGCATGCGAGCTCTATGAGCCGCTGTTGCGATAGGATCTGTCTGAACAGGCTGTTGGAGACGCCGGCCAAAAAGGCGCCGGTCCCGAAGCCAGCCATCAGAATGCCGTATGCGATCGGTCCTCCCTTCAACTGATCGCGAACCACGAGGGGGAGCAGCGCGAGTGTGGAAATGCTAGCCAAGCCAAAGAGGGTTCCACGTGCGATGGCTGCGTTGATTTCCGAAGACATTGCGGTGAAGAGCACCCCGTCATAGATCGCTGTGGTCATCGACTCGGGCGGGAGAAGTGAAGAGCGGACTTTCGATTTGCAGCACCAGGTAGCGCCCAGCGGCGCCAGATAGCTAAACGTGTTCAGGGCGAAAGCTGTCAGAAGTCCAAACGATGCAACCAGGACGCCGCCGAGCGCCGGGCCTACACTCCGGACGGTATTGAACCCGACAGAAAGGAGCGTGACGGCGGCTGGAAGATCGCGTCTGTCTACTATGTCACCCACGGACGCCTGCCAGGCGGGATTGTTGAAAGCGGCGCCGCATCCAACCAAGAAGCTGAAGCCAAGGATGATCCACGGATCGACAAAGCCCAGCGCTATGATAGCAGTCAGCATGGCAGATGCAATCGCCATCAGACACTGAGCGGCGAGCATAACTCTGCGACGGTTGAAATTATCGGCGATGGCTCCCGCAAATACCGATAAAAAGAATGCCGGCAGCGTCGATGACGCCTGAACCAGTGCAACCATCAGATCGGAATTCGAAATCGTCGCCATTAGCCAGCCCATAGCAACCGTCTGGATCAGGGTGCCGAGGCTGGAAACCTGCGCGGCGAGCCAGATCGAACGGAAGGTTGGGTTTCTAAGCGGCGCCCACGGAGTAGGTGATATTGCATTCGCATCTGCGCCCGCCACCCTCTTCATTTTCTTCGAGCCCTCTTCCATTTAGTGATCGCGTTGACTCGCGTCTTGCTCACGCGATTACGCTTGAGTCCTTCGCGCTTATGTCGTTATCGGTACTTGACGCGATGTTCGCGGCGACCTTACGCGCGGCCGCGACCCTATCATTCAAAATCGTGTTAAGTCTCGCCACGCGCTAGTTGGCTCAGCAGTTCGTGATTGCACAGACGATGAGCTGTTGTTGAACAGCGTACGCCTGATGCAAGGTTGGCGTTATTGGCGCGAGCCATGCGATCGCACCAGCAAGTTTGTTTGCCTTCAACTGGTCAGGAAGACCGGAAGGACCTCGGCCTCGGCCTTACTCGAAGCTCTGATCGCGGCGGTCCCCTACAAGATAGGCGGGACCGTAGCGGAGCCAGAAGAGGCCTCATCACCCCGGGGCGACATCATCCCGGAATGGTGGGCGAGATCATCTCGGAATGGCTGGCGGCATCAAATCGGAATCCTGGAGGGTTCAGATAGGTCCCGCGTCACAGATCTCACCGCAAGTTCGGCGCGGGACCTATTTGAAGCCGGGTTGAACGAAGCCGCATCTTATGGGCACGGACCTATGGGCGCTCGATCTAGGCGTCAGTAGGTGCGGTTGATCCGATACTAGGCCCGCGGGCGACCGGGGCCGTAGATTGTCGCTGATGTTGGCAGCAAAGGATGTCGCCGTCGATAGCGGCGGGCCGCCCATTACGCATGGGCGGCCGACTCCGGCACGTTCGCCGGTGTTGTGGGCGTGTTTGACCGGTCCGACGGAAACGGTCGGCATGGCGATGTATGTAACGGGAGCGATCAAGTTAAGTTGGTCGATCATGATGTGGTCGCAGTGAGGTGTTTGCGAGCGCGGCACAAGCCCAATCTCGACCCTGCGGCCCTCCGCAGACGGTGCACAAGTCGAGGCGGTGACCAGTGAGGATGGTGTAGCGCTCGCGATAGTCGATAGCTTCGGCACGCGGAGGCGGCACTGGCGCCTCAAGCGCCGCTCGGGCGCGCGCGAGTTTGGCGACACGGCAGGCGTTCACCAGGAAGCCAAAATGACGGATGCGGCGGAACCCTTCGGCAATAGGGAGCAGAAACCCCTCAGTGTCGAGCGTCCTCACTTTGGATTTGTTGCCAGCGCGATAATCCTTCACCGGAAGTGGACGTGGCCCTGCTCACAGGTAAGAAGCCGCCTATAGGCGATCGCAACGCGATGAGTGTGGTGCCCGAGATAGGCCAGAACCTGCTCTGGCCCGCCGAAGGGACGCTTGGCGTAGACGACCCACTCGATCTTGCCGACGGCGTTCAGATGGCGACGGAATGCCGCTGGTTCGACGAGGTGCGCGAGGTGGCCGAAGAACCGGAGTTTGGTCTCGTCGACCGCCGCCTGCAGGCGCTCCAGGAATAGCCGACGATACATCGTGACAGGATGCGAACGGGAAGGAAGAAGCTGGGGCGACAATGAACCGAGCTTCCATCAGGGGCGCTCCCGCCGCCTGGCGCGAGGCAATGGGCATGCGGGTGATGCGTCAGGGTCTGGCCCCACGTATGAAGAATGGCGATCATCCCGGTCTCGGAACCGAGATGCTTCGGATCGGCGCTGATGAGACGGATTATCTCGGCTGCCCGCTTGAGCAGGATGCCGTAGATCACCGCCTTGTTCTGCAGCGCGACCGCTGCCATGGGCGGCGCCGGCACAGTGAAGACGACATGGAAATGGGGGACCGGCAGCAGGTCGGCCTGGCGATCGCGCACGAGCGCTTGGCACTTTGGATAGTACCGGTCGCGACGCGAACCAGGCCGCAGTCGTCGCGCCGCTGTGCGGCACCCTTGGACGGCCACCATCACACGGCTCTGGTCGGACGAGAGCCGAGAGCCCTGCGCGGCACGGAACACAGCGCCGTGGCGGCGGAAAATGCCCGCCACCTCAAGCACGGGGCGCATATGCGCGGCTCAATCGGGTGGGATCACGGGGTGGGCGAGATCACTTCGAAATCGTGGGCGCATCGAGCGGAATCAGCAGGGGGCCAGCTGGCGCGCCGCGTCGCATACTCTAGGCCAGCGGCCATGTCGGATTAGGCGAGTTTTACGACCACAGGCGAACGCCGGGGATCCACCGCCGAAGCGTCATACTGGAGTATGCGCCGCGCCACCAGACACATCCGCGAGCTGCGGCAGATTGACCAAGGTTCATGAACGGCCCAGCCTACCACAGCTGCGTCAGGCCTCAGCTTAGTCGAAATACACGTAATACCGCGACTCGAGATCTTCGCATTGGCGAAAGTGTTACGATTATCAAACATTGCGTGAGGTGACCGGGGTTTGTAGTGCGAAACCCCAATCTCTGATCTTGTATTCGACGGACGATGCTGATCACGCATTGCGATCTGTCAGCACCGTCAGGGACGGCAAACTATGCTTACCCGCAGTCGAAAGCTGCTCTGAACATGGGGATGCGTGCGCTGTCGCAGGCTGGGCAGACGCCGGTATCTTGCTGGCTCTACTCAATTTCCGGCTGAGCCGGCACGCGGATGAGCGGCGGATACATATTTCCAGAAGAGTCCGCCGAAGGCGAATTGCCGAGCTGTCGCCCGCAACCAGCCGCGTCTTCCAACACCTGGAGGCATGATCTGTTCCTGTTCGTAAATGAAATGTCAGTTGCGCCTCGAAGGCCCATAACTGACGGGCGCAAGATTCGTCGTCGCGAGAGTAAGGATCGTGACAGGCCGAAGTCAGAAGACAGTTCCTCAGTGCTCAGAGATCGATCAGGACGGACTTGGTGCGGCGGTTGGCGAGGTAAGCCTCGCGCCCTAGATCCTTGCCGATGCCCGAGGATTTCCAGCCGCCAGTCGGGAGGATATGGTCGCGAGATCGGCCATAGCGGTTGACCCATACGGTTCCGGCCTCAAGCTTCTTGGCAATTCGCATGGCGCGCGACAAGTCCTTGGTGAAGAGCCCAGCGCACAAGCCGTAGGTCGGATGCTTGGCGAGTTCGGTCGCCTCGTCCTCGCCGTCGAAGCTTTGCAGCGTGAGTACCGGGCCAAAAATCTCTTCTGTGATCGCGGGTGAGGCCTGGTCGACGCCGATCAGCATCGTCGGCTGGTAGAAGCTGCCGACGCAGTTAATGCGTCCGCCGCCGCAGACAACTTCGGCCCCCCGCTCCCGCGCGGCTGAAACGATCAAGTCGATCAGGGCGAGCTGCTTTTCGGAAATGATCGGCGAATAGCTGCTTGCTTCATCCCAGGTCGGGCCAGGGGAGATATTCTGCATCAGCGCTTTAACCCGGGAGACCAATTCATTGGTCACCTGACGCGCGACGATGACCCTCGAACCGGCCACGCATCCCTGCCCCGCATTTGCGAGGATGGTGCGCGTGATGCAGCGCGCGGGAAGCTCTAGCTGTTTAGTCCCAAGCTTTGATGGTGCATTCTTGTCGCACGATTCGAAGGATGCGCTATGGGACAAGTTTTACACGGCTGCGGCACCACGACGGAGGCAGTCCGTCGAGCAATACAAAATAGTCAAGAGAGCCTGAGAGCACTCGCCAAGCGCTACGGGATCAACCAGAAGACTGTCGCGAAGTGGAAGCAGCGCGAGACCGTCGCCGATCGTTCGACAGGCCCCAGGGAAGCTAAGTCGACAATCCTTTCCATCGAGGAGGAGGCGATCGTCGTCGCCTTCCGGCGGCATACTCTACTGCCGCTCGACGATTGCCTCTATGCCCTGCAGCCGACCATCCCGCATCTGACGCGGTCATCCCTGCATCGCTGTCTCCAGCGCCACGGCATCAGCCGATTGCCAGAGGTCGAAGGCAGCAAGCCTTCGAAGAAAAAGTTCAAGGCTTATCCGATCGGCTATTTCCACATTGACATCGCTGAGCTCCAGACCGCTGAAGGCAAGCTCTACCTCTACGTCGCGATCGATCGCACCAGCAAGTTTGCCTTCGTGCAACTGGTCAGGAAGACGGGAAGGACCTCCGCCTCGGCCTTCCTCGAAGCTCTGATCGCGGCTGTCCCCTACAAGATCCACACGGTTCTCACCGACAATGGGATCCAGTTCACGTTCCCGCTGCGCTACGCGGACGGCGCGACGGCAAGATACGTGACACATATGTTCGATATGCGCTACCAAGAGAATGGTATCGAACATCGGCTGACCAAGATCAAGCATCCCTGGACCAATGGCCAGGTCGAGCGCATGAACCGCACGATCAAGGAAGCGACCGTCCAACGCTACCACTATGATCGACACGATCAGCTCGAAGCTCACCTTGCCGACTTCATCACCGCCTACAACTACGCTCGGCGCTTGAAGACCCTGAACGGCCTCACGCCTTACGAACACATCTGCCAATGCTGGACTTCCCAGCCAGAACGATTCAAACTCAACCCGCTCCAGCAAATGCTGGGACTAAACACCTAGATCGGCATCGGCAAAGACCACCTGCGGCGACTTGCCTCCGAGTTCGGGCGTGACCGGCTTGATGCCGTTGCGCGCGGCATTCTCCATGATCGCGACGCCCGCCCGGGTTGAGCCGGTGAACGACACCTTGGCAATGTCGGGATGGGCGACCAGCGCCGCGCCGGTTCCCGGCCCGTCGCCCAGGACAACGTTCACTAGGCCGGCAGGCAGTCCCGCTCGTACGGCGAGTTCTGCCAAATAGAGGGTCGAGAAGGGCGTCATTTCGGAAGGCTTGAGCACTACGGCATTCCCAGCGGCGAGAGCCGGCCCAAGCTTCCATCCGGCTAATGGGCACGTTCCAAGCGGTGACCGCTCCGACGACGCCATAGGGTTCGGAAGCGATGAAGCCCATCTGGTTGTCGGCTGTGGGAACGAGATCACCGCCTTCCTTATCGGCGAATTCAGCGAAGAAGCGAATCTGCTCGGCGGCGATCATCACGTCGCGGGGCAAGGCTTCGGAAATTAGACGGGACGACGAGACTGCCTCGATCTGGGCCAGCGTTTCCGCCTTGGCTTCGATCAGGTGGGCACAGGCATGAAGGGCGCGGAGCCGCTCGCGCGGGCGCTGCAATCCCCATCCAGAGGAAGCGAGCGCTGCCTTCGACGTCTCCACCGCGTGGTTGACCATGCCCGCGTTGGCCAGCGGGATTTCCGCGAGCGTCCGAGTACTTTCGCCTCGTCCGCTTAAGTATTCGCCGCCGATGTGGTGGCCGATAGGCAAGCTAAGTGACTTCGGATCGAAAGAAAGGGACATAGAGACATCTCCTGATCAATGGTGGTTCAATGTAGATTTGCTACGACACTACGGCGCGTTCCACGCCTTCGGTATCGACCGACCTCCAGCTCGGCTCATACCTTGGCAGAGCTAATCTTCAGCGGTCGTTTGGGAAATGCCGGATCACGATCTCGCGTCACTCCAGCGAGATACCAGCAAGTCGGCCGCCGACCACAGGAGCGAGACTACATCCGCAGACAGTTTGAAGCCTGTGTCGAATATTAAGCCCACATAGGTATTCCGCTATCGGAACGACTCGCGATCGGCTCATTGCGTCTACTCCAGTGACATCGGGTTACGTGTTAAGCCTTGCGGTCAAGACTTCCGGCGAGCGCCCCCTCCTTATTATCGCGAAGTATGAGCGGGATTTCTCTAAAGCGTGACGTCGCACTGCAAAAAATAGCATGCAGATGCCATAAACGAAACAAATCAGCCGTGTGGACTGCAAGCCGCACCGAACCTGCTGTTGCCGGAGCAGAGTCACCAATCCACCAGCGTGCCAAGTGGTCCTGCTCGTCAGTGCTCGCCGATCGAATAGGACAGTGTTTTGATCGACTGATGAAACTGTTCTCGGCCCGGCCTGGGTCTCGGCACCAACGGCGTCGTCAGCTTTAACCCGGCCGGAGACCCCTTGCTGCAGTGCGCAGGGCGTCAAAAGCTGACGATGCCGTCACGGTCCGGAATGAAGCACGTTCATCCTCATATGGGGATTTGCGAGTCAAGCCTCTTCGAGAGGTTTGGGTTGGTGTTTGACGGCAAGAGGGCGGCGCGCGGAGCCATGCGTAGCGCAGCGCGACGACCGAGCTCTGGGCAGGGATTGGCTTCCGAAGATTGCTGCAGCTCACTGCATCACCTCATATCCGGTCGGATTGATTGATCCGTACCCAGCTTCCGCATGCTTGCGGCGAGGAAGCCTGGCGAGGATGAGACCCATCTACGAAATGGCGGTTGAAGCCCTAGGATGGCACGGTCATCATCCATCCCGCACGGAGCGCGGCCAAGCCGCGACGCGTGGTGGAGTGGTTGGTTTTACGCCTTGATCATTGCCTGCTCGGGAACGAGGCCGGTGGTGAGGTAGCGCCACAGCGCCACGATCAGCTTGCGCGCCAGCGCGACGATGGCGATGCGTTTGGCGCGCTTGCCGGCGTCGGCGGTGCGGGTGCGGAACCAGCGGCTGAGCGCGCTGTCGCCCTGGTGGCGAAGCCACAGCCAGGCCAGTTCGATCGCCTTGTGGCGGGCGCGCCGATTGCCGGCTTGCTGATGCCTTGCTCGCGATCGATGCCGCCGCTCTTCCAGGGACTGGGCGTCAAGCCGCAATAGCTGGCGACCTCGCGCCGGTTGCGGAAGTCCTTGTAGAACAGCTCGTTCACCAGCGTTGCCGTGAAGGCCGGGCCGAGCGCCTTGAGCCGCAGCAATTGATCCCGCCGCTCAACCATCGGCGTCGGAGCGGCCGGAGAAGCGTCCGCAGCCTGGGTCTGCTCCAGCGCCGCGAGTTGCTCGCGTACCAGCATCAGCCGGGCGTGCTCGCGCTTGATCTCGGCCAGAAGATGCGGCGGCAGCGGCTCGCCTGCCAGTCGCGCTGCCGCGGATTGCCGACCGCCATCCCCCGAAGACGCAGCAACGCTTTGATCCGGTTGGTGTGGGCGGTCTGCTCGGTGACCAGGCGGTCGCGTTCGCGGCTGGCGCGCCGGGCGTCCTCCGCTTCCACGCGTGGCACCCGCACGATCCGGACCACCCGCGGCTCGCCCCGCAAATAGGCCATCAGGGTGCGCAGCAGCAGCTCGCCGTCGATCCGGTCCGTCTTTGCGCTCGCTGCTCCACCGCAATGCTCGCGGGGTCGAACACGAAGCTCAAAATGCCGGCCGCCTCCACCAGCCGATGCAGCCAAAAGCCGTCATAGCCCGCTTCATAGCAGCTCACCACACGTGGCACCGATCCGAGCTTCTCCGCCACCCGCGTGCGGGTTCGTTCGATCAACGCCAGCAGTTCGGCGTGATCGCCCCCTTGCAGCTTGTGGCGCGACATCCGATCCCGGTCCGGGCTGTGCAGCGTCACAAGCCACGTCTTCTGACTGAGTTCGATCGCAACGAAAATTGTGCCACAATGGCCGGTGGTGGGCGTGACTGCGGTCGATGCTTGCATCTGACTTCTCCGATGGTTCGAGTGTGGAAACCCGAACCTATCGGAAAGGCCACGCTCACCGCCCCATGGAATCTACGTAAGCTGGATGAAGGGAGCCTTCCAACAGACGTTCTTGGAGCGCAGTAATGTGGTCGGCTATCCGGAAGATGTGATCGCCAAGCCTGAAAAGGACGGCTACGACGCGGTTATCGAGTTTCTCCATGAACTTGGCGTAGCAAACCGCGGCGTGGGGTTCGAACTGGATGAACTGGTTGTGGGTTCGGTGGAGAAGTTCAAGGCGACTGGAGATAGCCTTCATGAAGGAGGCCGCCGCTATCACCGATGCGGGATCATGCGCGCCGCGGAAATAATGCGCCATGGCGTGCGGGAAGCTGCCGCGATGGCCGAGATCGTGGGGACGCTGGTACGCGGCGCCAATGGCAACGCCGGGAGATGGATCGCAGCGCCGATCTTGTGCTCCTCGCCACGCACGGGAACAGGCCACATCACGTGGAACGAGGATTTCTTTCGCCAAGGGTCGCAGATAAACCTTGAAATTGCTGGTCTGCGCCATACGATCAGCCGCACCTCTTCAATCGGCAAACCCTCCGACCGGTTAGCGCGCGCATGAGGCCCAAGTAGCCGGCTTGGAGGCCGCGTTGGGCACGATCCGAGTAGGACGTACCTGTGGCGAGGTTGCTGAGGCAGCCCGCGCCATGAAGAAGCTAGTCACGTGGAAAGAGGTCGGCGCATCAGATGCTGGCCCCAACTCCCCAGCCAGCATCCAAAAGCGGGAGCTGCTGGGTTGCCCTATTCAGGGATAGGCAAACAAGAACGAGGAGGGGCTCCTAGTGGCTTACCGCTCCGTGTGCCCGTCGCACTTGCGGAGAGCGTCGGCTCTCGGCGCGCTTGAAGTTTGGCGAAAGTGAGCTGCATTTCTGAGGCGCTGTCCGGATGAACTGAAGGCGCTGATTCTGGGGTAGAAATGGTCTCCGCTTAGGCTTGGTGGCATGCCCCCAATCAGCCGCAGAATTCCGGCCATTTGACGCGCTACATTAGCGAAATTCGGCTGTAGGAGTTCGCTAATATCTGCGCAAGGAATGAAAGTTTCCGTCGACTTAGGTGACGAAATCGAATGAAAACAATGAACTTTTTAGTGAGCCGCAGACGCCTCATGCCGGCGAGCTCTTCCGCCTTGGTGATCGGTGCGCTGCAAGCCACAGCCGCTCCGTTTTAACGTCAGAGATCGCACCGAGCCATGGACAACCGCAGTGACATCTGGCGTGGCGTTGACGCAATCAAGGCGCGTTTCATCGACTTGAACGACAAGGTCTGGGGAATGCCGGAGGTTTGCTACACCGAGGCGCGCTCGTGCGCCGAACACCTGGCCGAGTTACGCCATCAGGGTTTTCGCATCACCGAAAATGTCGCCGGCATTCCCACCTCACTGATCGGCGAATGGGGCGACGGCGGACCTGTCATCGCCTTCCTCGGTGAATATGACGCGCTGCCGGGTCTTAGCCAGGAGGCGAACGTGGCGGAGCCCCGTCCGATCGTGTCGGGCGGCCATGGCCATGGCTGCGGCCACAATCTCCTCGGTTCGGCCGCGCTGCTGGCTGCCACGGCCGTGAAGGAGTGGCTTGCCGCTCACAAGATGCCGGGACGTGTGCGCTATTACGGCTGCCCCGCGGAGGAAGGCGGCGCGGCGAAAACTTTCATGGTGCGCGCTGGCGTCTTTGCTGATACGGACATCGCCGTCACCTGGCACCCCCACAGTCTCTGGGAGGTGAAAGTGACGCCATCGCTCGCCAACACGCGTGCCGATTTTATTTTCACCGGCCGCGCCTCGCATGCCGCCGCCCCGCCACATCTCGGCCGCAGCGCGCTCGATGCGGTGGAGTTGATGAATGTCGGCGTCAACTATATGCGCGAGCACATGCCGAGCGATGCCCGCGTCCATTATGCTCTGCTCGATACTGGCGGCATCGCGCCCAACGTGGTGCAGGCCCATGCCCGTGTGCGCTACGCCATCCGCGCGCGTGATCTGCCCGGCATGCACGAACTGGTGGAGCGCGTGCACAAAATCGCGCAAGGGGCGGCGCTCATGACCGAGACCAACGTGGAGATGAAGATCATTTCCGCGGTCTCGAACATCCTGCCCAATGCGCAGCTGGAGCAGGCCCTGCACCGGATCATGGAAGATCTTGGTCCGCCTCATTTCGACGAGTGCGACAAGCAATTCGCCACCCAGATCCGCGCGACGTTGAGTGAGAGGGATATCTCCTCCGTCTATCACGCGATCGGCATGGAGCCGACCGATCGGCCGCTCGCCGATTTCCTGGTGCCGCTCGATGCCAAGCGCAATCCGCTGGTCGGCTCGACCGACGTGGGTGACGTGAGTTGGGTGGTGCCGACCGTCCAGGTCCATGCACCGACGGTTGCAATCGGGACGCCCTTGCACACCTGGCAGGTTGTGGCGCAGGGCAAGAGCCCACACGCCCACAAGGCCATGGTGCAGGCTGCCAAGGCGATGCCCGGGCTCGGAGTCAAGGCTCTGACGGAGCCGGACCTGATTGCGGCTGCAAAGGCTGACCTGAAGAAACGGACCGCCAAAACGCCCTAATGTCAGTCCGCTGCCGGACTATGTTGCGCCGCCACTGGAGATGTCCCAGTCCTAACAGCGGCTCAATATTTCGTCTTATCTGGCGAACAAAATTTTCGAAGTGCAACGCCTATTGCAGCGTTTTTTTCGTGGAATTTTCCAATCCGATAGGCTTGCAAGCGCGGCTCTGCCCATTCGAAAATTAGGCGATCCTTTGCACACAGACTGGCTGCAGTTGAAGTCCACCTATTCGATGTACCTTTTACCACCGGACATGAGGCGGTCGCGACCCGCGACGGATAACGACTCGTCGGTTAAGAAGCAGATTTGAGTGGTGTGCGGCGGCTGGTGACTGAGAAGAAGGCAGCCAGGAAGAGGTACCAAAGAGCCCTTAGCCAGGCGAGGATGCGGCGGAAGTTGTAACCGACGGCGGAGAGGATGACGTTGGCGGCATCGCCGGCGCGGCTTTTGAGGTAGCAGCGGCCGAGGTGTCCTTCAGCCTTCAAATGGCCGATCATGGGCTCGATAGCGGAGCGGCGCCGCAGCTCGCGCTTGATAGTGCCGAAGACGCCGCGCTTCTGGCCGGAGATGAAGACGCGGCGCGGGTTCTGTGCGTCATGGCCGCGGTATCCCTTGTCGACAAAGGCGCGCTCGATCGCGCAGCCGGTGAGTGTCTCGGTCCGGTCGATGACGTCCCGCAGGGTGGCTCAACGGGAGTGCGAACGCCTCTTCGAGCGCATCCTGGCCTTCGATCTTGCGGCGGATGTCGCGGATGATCCGGCCCAGGCGGCTGCGCAGGATGCGCAACTGCCGCTGGTGCCGCTTGAACTGTTGGCATGGGCGTAGCGTCCCGCCATCATCGCGGTGGCCTTGGCGATCCGAGAATAGGATTGCCGCAGCCGCACTCTGTGCTTCCTCGCTAGGCGGTTGAGCTCCTGGATCGCCGCATGCAGCAGCTTGGCATCGGTCGGAAAGGTGATGGGCTTCGGCTGCACCGTGGTGTCGACCGTGATTCGCTCAAGGTCCTTGCCGCGTAACGCGCCGACGTCGTGCGCCACCCGCAGGCTCTCGGCCAATAGCAGTTCCAGTCTGTCGCCGAGCCGCTTGCGCCAATGGCTCAGGTCCGAGCGCTCGTGCGGGAATGCGTGCTGGAAGAACTCTTCGCCAGTGAAGTACTGGAAATACGGGTCGTGGACCCAGCGTTCGCATACCCCCTCATCGAACAGCCCGTAAATGTGCTTGAGCAACAACAGCCCGATCACGAAGCGGGTCTCAATCCCCAGCCGGCCGTTCTCGCTGCAGAGCGGCGCGATCTCGCCGTCGATCCAGTCCCAATCGATCTTGCCGGTGAGCCAGACCAGCTCGTGCTTCAGATTGATGATCTGGTCGAGCCGCGCCCGGAAAAGATCGTTCGCTCCCGTCGTTTTGTGCTTCTTCGGCCGCATCGTGCCCTTCGATGCGGACAGGGAATCATGCTTCGCCCGTCGAGGGAATCTCGAAAACGAAATTGTAAGCTTCCGATGCCCAAAACACCAAAACCTTGCAATCTCAGAACGTCATTCCAGCCAAATTACGATTCCAGTCGCAGGGAAGCTTCTTAACGGGCGACTAACGATGTCGGACACAGAGCTTCGCTCAAGTTCCATCCTCCGCGCGGCGCAAGGGTAGCCTCCTCCGAGCTTTCGGCTCCCCGCTCGCGGCCCCCAAAAAGTTGCTCCGCAGGGTTGTGCAGCTCTCCTGTGAGCCGAATGGTTTTGGGAAGAGCTCGTCGTTCCGCATACTTGCCGCTGGTCGAGCGATCGTCATGTTGGTTCCATTCGACATAGTCTGGCGTCTTACAGCCGTCAAGGAAGGCGAGCAGGCGGCCGCTCGGCTGGAAGCGGGTTCGCTTGCGGTGCTCGTTCGGCTTGAGCTTCGCGCCGGCTGCTCCCTTGAGTGCGTGTTCAAGCAGGATGATGCCGCCGCGCGGTTCCGGATCATTGGCAGCTGGCCGAGCTTTTGAGTTAGATCGGATCGCAGGCATCCATATGCCCGGCCTGCTGAGTGCGATCGGCATAGCGTGGCGATCTGGGTGCGAACAGCGCGGCAATCAGGATGGCGAGTCAGTGTGGCGGCGTGATGATGATTGCCGGATGATTGTCGCGCGCAAGAGCTTCATTCGCTCTGATTGTCGCGGAGCGTCAATCAGAGCCAGCGTTTTTGGTGTCGCGTACTCCGGCGGCCGTCCAGGACCGCGCTTTCGCTCGATTGCGGTGCGGCGGCGATCGCTCTCAACGTTCATCTCGACGATGGTGGCGTCGTGGACGAGACGATCGATGGCGGCGAGGGTCATGGCGGGGTCCGGGAAGACCCTGTTCCATTCGCCGAAGAGCTGATTGGCAGTGATCAGCAGCGAGCGCCACTCGTAGCGTGCGCTGAGGAGCTCGAACAGCACGTTGCTCTCGGCCTGGTCCTTGGTGACACAGGCAAGATCATCGAGGATGACGAGATCGAAGCGATCGAGGCGATTGACGGCGGCCTCGAGGTTGAGTTCGCGGAGCCACCTGGAGCTTTTGAACAAGGTCGGTGGCCCGGGTGAAGAGGACGCGCCATCGTTCTCGATCGGGGCAAAACCGCGCGCTGCTGCCAAGTAACTCTTTCCGCCGCCGGGCGGCCCAAACAGGAGCAGATTGGCGCCCTTGCCGACCAGCCGTCGCCGGCGGCGAGCGCCGTCACCTGCGCCTTTGGAGATCATCGGCACCGCCACGAAGTCGAAGCTGTCGAGCGGTCTTTCCGGGGGCAGCCGCGCCTCGACGAGGTGGCGCTCGATGCGGCGACGGGCGCGTTCGGCGATCTCGTGCTCGGCAATGGTGGCGAGGAAGCGGGCGGCCGGCCAACCTTCCTTGTCGGACTGCTCGGCAAATTGCGGCCACAGCACCTTGATGGCGGGCAGCCGCACCTCGTTGAGCAACAGATTGAGATCAACGGCATTGGCCATGATAATGTGCGTATTTCGCAAAAACGGGACAGCGGTTTCGCTAACTGACGGACAGCAGTTTCGCTAAATCGCGGACAGCGTGGCGGCGCTGGCTTTTGGTTGCCTGGTTGTTGAAGTCAGTTGGTATTCGTTTCGCTGTTTTCGACGTCGGTCAAGGGGCGCGCAGCTTTTTTCCTTCGCATGCTGTCGCCTTCGAGGGCGATACGGTGGGAGTTGTGGATGATCCGGTCCAGGATAGCATCTGCGATGGTTGGCTCGCCGATCATGTCGTGCCATTGGGCAACGGGCAGCTGAGCGGTAATCAAGGTCGATTTGCGCCTGTAGCGCTCTTCGAAGATTTCGAGGAGATCAAGGCGCTGCTGGTCATTGAGGGTGTGGGTGCCCCAATCGTCGAGGATGAGCAACTGGACACGTGCGAGCTTATCGATGAGGCGCGGGAAGCGACCATCGAGACGGGCCATGGCGAGGTCTTCGAACAGGCGCGGCATACGCAAATAGAGGACGGAATGATCGAGCCTGGCCGCCTGGCGTCCGAAGGCGCACGCCAGCCAAGTTTTGCCAGTCCCGGTCAGGCCGGTGATGATGAAGTTCTCATGGGCTTTCAGCCAGGCGCCTTGCGCCAGCTGCAGGGTGTTGCGCCGGTCAAGACCGCGGCGGGACGCGAAGTCGACGTCTTCGATACAGGCGTCGATGAAGCGCAGCTTGGCTGCGGCCAGCCGATTGGTCAGGCGCCGGTCGGCGCGCATGGCGGCTTCGCGATCGAGCATCAGGCCGAGCCACTCGTCGCGGCTGAGATCGGCGGCATTGTCCTGTTCGGCCAATTGCCGGTAGGCGGCCGCCATTCCGGCAAGGCCGAGCGCCTGCATCTGGTCGAGGGTCGGGTGGGTCAGCATCGCGATGTTCCTTTCCTTCATTGATAATAGCCCCCACCACGGATGTTGGCGTGCGAGGGGGTGGCTTTGACGGGGGCGGCAGCAGGGCTCGCGCGGTCGAGCCCGGATTTGAGGATCGCGCTCACCGAGGAGTAGCTGATCGCGTTGATGACGAGTGCCCGCTCGCAGGCCGCTTCGAGCCGATCGCGCTCGTAGCGCCGCGCCAGGGCGATGATCCCCATGGCGGAGCGATAACCCTGCTCGGGATGCGGGCGCTCACGCATCATCCGCTCGACCAGAGTGGCGGCGTTGACGCCGATCCGCGCTGCCATCTTGATCAAGCTCGCCGGCGTCATATTGGCGTAACGCTGATGGGCCTTGGGCATGTGCTCGTTCACGGTGACATGGCCGCTGCGCTGAGAGCGGCGC
This sequence comes from Bradyrhizobium sp. Pha-3, assembly GCF_042258615.1. Classification (GTDB taxonomy): domain Bacteria; phylum Pseudomonadota; class Alphaproteobacteria; order Rhizobiales; family Xanthobacteraceae; genus Bradyrhizobium. Next base: position 7,561,614 of record NZ_CP170152.1, read on the forward strand.
ACATGGCTGGCAACACGCGTGTGATCCTGGAAGATCTCGACGGCTCGATAGGTGAGCCGGACGTCCACCCGACGGCCGATCAGCCGGTGCGGCACCGAGTAAAAGGTCTTGTCGACTTCGACGTGATAATCGGGGTGGACCTTCGCCGTTTTCCATTCGGCGTATTCGAACGGCTCGCCCGGCAACGGCGTCAACGCAGCGCGCTCGATCTCCTCGAACAGCTGCCGGCGGGATTTGCCGATATGGCGCATCGGCCGATGGTTCAGCTCCTCCAGCAAACCGGCGATCGCAGTATTGAGATCGGTCAGGTTGAAGAACCGCCGATGGCGCAGCCGTGCCAGAATCCAGCGCTCAACAATCAGCACCGCGCCTTCAACCTTGCCCTTGTCGCGCGGCTTGCGGCTGCGGGTCGGCAAAATCGTCGTGTCGTAGTGCTCGGCCATGGCGGCAAAGGTTTGGTTGAGCGTCGGCTCGAACCACAACGCCTTGACGACCCCGGCCTTCAGATTGTCGCAGACGATCGCCCTGGGAACTCCGCCGAAGTACGACAAGGCCCGGGTCTGGCCTTCGATCCAATCTGGTAGTCGCTGACCGAAGCTCCCCATAGCGAAGGTCAGCGACGAGGCCCCGAGCACCGCGACAAATATCTGCGCCTGGCGGATCTCGCCGGTTTGCGGATCGATCACCTCCACCGTCGGACCGGCATAGTCGGTCTGCATCACTGCACCCGCCGCGTGGCGATGACGGAAGGTCGGGTTCGCCCGGCGCCGATAGGCGTCAAACTTCTCGCAGAACCACGTGTAACCATAGCCGTCGGGATGCGCCGTCCGGTATTCCTGCCACAGCAGCGTCAGCGTCACGCCCTTGCGCTTGAGCTCCTGCGCCACCCGTGGCCACTCAGGCTCGCTCAAGTCCTGCGGGGGCCGCCCGACCCGCCGGAACAAGGCTCGCTGCAAGGCCGCCTCGCTCTCGTAAATCGGCGGCAGCGGCCAGCTCAAACCCGCTTCACGCGCTCGCAGCAGGTAGGTGGCAACCGAACTCTTGCTGATCTGCAGCCGTTCCGAGATCTCCCGAACCGACAGGTCCTGCTCGTACGTCAGCCTCAGGATCGATCGTAGGTCCTTCACAGTGGTTCGTTTCGCTTGCTTCCGTCTCGGCATTGCCCCTCTCAAACTCAGCTTGAGAGAGAACATTGCCTGAACGGCGCTCCCGAAAACCAACCTCCCGCAACTGTCCGCGATTTAGCGGAATCCCTGTCCCGGAATTACTGAAATCGCTGTCCGCGAATTACCGAAATTGCTGTCCGGAAATTGCCGAAACACGCAATAATGCGGCATAGACCAGATTTAGGAGCGCCATCGGCTTGCGCCGCAAGGAATAGTTCACGTGCTGACAATCGACGACCTGATCGTGCTTGTCATTGGGATGCGGCCGCCCGCGCGGCTGGATGAGGAGATGCGTGCCGCCGACGAACACGTCGAGGTGATCGTCATACAGGCGCACCCGCAGCCGATTGCCGATGAAGCGCGACGGCACCGTGTAGAACACCTTGCGCAAGGTGAAGCCGCCGGACGACGTCACGTGGACGATCACCTCTTCATAATCCGACGTGCGGCGGTCCGGCAGATCCTGAAGATCTATTCAAAGTCCGCGGCGAGCGTTTCCCGCCGAGCGTGGTCTGGCAGTTCTTCGATCGCCGCAATATCACGTTAAAAAAAACATCGCACGCCAGCGCGCAGGATCGGCCGGACGTGGCCGCTGAACGCGCGGCGTGGAAGGCATCTCAGCCTGAGATAGACATCCACCGGTTGGTGTTCATCGACGAGACGGGAGCCTCGACCAAGATGGCGCGGCTCTATGGCCGGTCACCGTACGGCCAGCGCTGCGTTGCAGCGCTCCCGCATGGTCATTGGAAAACGACGACCTTCGTCGGCGCGCTCAGGGCGACTGGCAGGACTGCGCCGACGGTTCTCGATGACCTGGTCCGGCGTTCGAGGCTCACGTGACGCAAGTCCTCGTGCCCCGGCGACATCGTGGTGATGGACAATCTCGCAGAACACAAGCGGGCCGAGGTCGGCACCGCAATCGATGCGGCGGGCGCCCGCCTCCTCTATCTGCCGCCTTATTCGCCCGACCTCAATCCGATCGAAATGGCCTTCGCCAAGCTCAAAGCCGCCCTTGGAAAAGCGGCCGCCAGATCAATTGAGACTTTGGTCAACGCTGTCGCCCTCGCCCTGGCCACCTTCACCGCCCAAGAGTATCTGAACTTCTTCGCCGCAGCCGGTCATGATCACGTCTGATCAGAATCTGCTCTAGATCCAGGCATTCTATCGCGAGCACCCAGTCTTGCCGATTATGCCTGGCATACCGGAACGTCGCGCGCACAGTTATATGTGGCATGGTACGATCAGGCTGTTTCAACACTCGATGTCGCGTCAGGATTCGTCATCGGCAAATGCTACAAGCGCCACCGGGTAAATCGAGTTCTTGAAAATCCTTAAAGAGGTCGCTGGTCGGGTCCCCGAAGGGCTCGATGTCCAAATCGTCATGGACAAATACGCCACCCACACGACACCATGGCTTCACGCTCGACTGGTGCAGCGTGACGTTGGACCTGCACTCGCTTGCAGATGGTTCATCCGCAAGAGCATGCTGCACGCCTTGAAGATCATGGAAGGCGGCATAGAAGCGCCTCCTCCAGTGAAGCGCTTCGCCGAAACCAGGGTGAAGAGTCGAGTTGCACCCTAGTCACATGAATCTAAAGTTCACCACATAAAGTCTGGTGGGCTTTGTGGCAGAAGCGTTTGACGGAAGCCAAAATCTGGTCAGCAGACTTAGTCCATTTGAAGGGCTTCGGGTTTTTGTTGTGCAGGTCGATGAAGGTGCGGATGTCGGCCTCGAGCTGCTTGACGGAGGTGTGAACACCTCGCTGGATTTGCTTTCTGGTGAGTTCAGCGAACCAGCGCTCGACCTGGTTGATCCAGGACGCAGAAGTCGGCGTGAAGTGAACATGATAGTGCGGCCGGCGAGCGAGCCACGCTTTGATCTTGGGCGTCTTGTGGGTGGCGTAGTTGTCCATGACGATATGGACAGCGAGCCCCTCAGGGATTTGAGCGTCGATCTCTTTGAGGAACTTCAAAAACTCGACTGCCCGATGGCGCTTGTAGCATTTGCCGATGACGAACCCCGAGGCGACATCGAGCGCTGCAAAAAGCGTGGTCGTGCCATGCCGCACGTAGCTGTGCGTGCGACGTTCCGGCACGCCGGGCATCATCGGCAAGACCGGCTGCTCGCGATCGAGGGCCTGAATCTGGCTTTTCTCATCGATGCTGAGGACAAGGGCTCGGTTCGGTGGGCAGAGATAAAGGCCGACGATATCGCGTACCTTGTCGACGAACAGCGGATCGCTCGACAACTTGAATGTCTGGCTACGGTGCGGCTGCAAGCCGAACGCCGACCACATTCGGCGGATCGTGGTGTGGGAAAAGCCAGTTTGCGCAGCCATCGAGCGGATCGACCAGTGCGTCGCGTCGGCCGGCGTCGTACGCAACGTTCGCTCGATCACGGCGGCAACCTGATCGTCGTCGATGGTGCGAGGGCGGCCAGGGCGGGCTTCGTCAAGCAGGCCATCACAGCGATCCTTCAAGAATCGACGGCGCCACTTGCCAACGGTGTGTTCATGGATGCCGAGTTCGGCAGCCACAGACTTGCTTGGCAAGCCATCCGCACATCGCAGGATCGCGCGGCATCGCTCAGATAGCGACCGCGCAACACGATGACGACGAACTTGCCTCTCTAGGTACGTGCGCTCCTGCGGACTGAGCACTAACGGCGCGATCGGCCGGCCTCTCACACCTGCATTCCCCACAAGCGCTCTCCTCCACAAAGATTCGAGCAATCAACTAATGTGACGAACTTCCGTTCCAGATGACTAGACGGGAAGTTCGATTACCTTCCGGGGCGCATCGGTCAAGACTTCAGCGCCTCTCTCGGTAATTCTGATAGTATCGCTTACCATCACTCCGAAATCATCGTCGATCCAGTTGCCGAGATGCAGATGGAACGTCATGTTGGGCTTCAGCACCGTCATATCCCCTTCATAGAAACTGGCGGTATTCTCCCCCCAGTCGATGCCAACGGGATAGCCACACCGCGATTCCTTTTTGACGCCCAGCTTGTCGAGGGTGCGGTGTATCGCTTGCGCTACGTCACTACAGGTGCGTCCGGCACGAATGACGTCCATCGCCGCGTCAAACCCAGCGACCTGCGCATCGTGTACACGCTTCAGAAGGTCGGAGGGTTCGCCAATGGAAAGTGTGCGAGCCATCGGAACGGTATAGGCGTAGCGCACTCCGGCAAACTCGATGTTTATATGTGAACCGGGGCGGAAAACGTCCTCGCTCCATCTAATGTGACATGTGCCCGTTCGGGGCGAGGTGTTCAGAAAGAAGTTTGCTAGCTTCGTCCCCACCTTTCCGTCGACGCCGCGCACGAGTGTCCCTATGATCTCGGCGGCCGCGTCCGCCTCTCGCACGCCCGGACGAATGACCTCAAACGCCCGCACCATGGCCGCATTGGTGATAGCAGCGGCCTGCTTCATGACGGAGATTTCGAGGTCAGACTTCTCCATCCGAATCCAGGCGATCGCGGTGCTAAAGTCCGATATGCGCGCATTGGGCAGGCGAGCTTTGAACTTATCAAGAGCTCGGCGCGGTAAATCGTTGAACTCAAGACCCATGCTGCCGCTTCCCGAGCCGATTTCATGGAGGAAATCTATAATCGCGTCGTAGCCATCCTTGTCCGGGGCACCAACATAAGCCTCGGGGTAGCCGACCACCTTGTCTGGCGAAAGGAATGTTAGGAAATGGCCGGCAACAACGTCCATTTGGCGTAGGATCAACGTCGGCTCTTCCTCCGACATCGAGATTACGAGACCCTGTGGGACATATGCAGACAGAGCAGTGTAGCCCGTAAGCCACGCGATGTTCCGATCGAAGTTCACGACGAGTGCATCGATGTTTCGGCGAGCCATTTCAGCTTTGACCGCAGAAATCCTGCGCAGATACTCAGTTCGCGGGAAGGGCTGCGGCGCTTTGTCGATCGTCATCGTTCTGATTCCCTCGCACTTCAGGATAGGCATAGCGACCCTCGGGTCATGGTAACGGCAAACGTATGGCATTTCACGGTTGAGTTTCGGCAAGATTGGGTCGCCGGATGGCGGAATTATGCGCACGAGCCCAAGCCTCTAACCATTTCACGCGCAGTTCGAGTTTTCGTGCGTGGTGACCCGGTGGGGCGGAAGCTGCCTTCGCGCCCTGCCCTGTTGTTCATCACTCGAAAGAACGAGCGCCCAACCCTAACCACTGACGTCCCTCCGGCGGGAGCCCTTAGAGAAGGTGGCTGCGGATGTTCGCCGGATTGGGACGCTAGGTTCGAATACGCTTGACATCCGAATGAAGCGGTCCTCTGAGAGATGCTTCATGTCCCCACAACGACATCCTGGAGAGCCGCGCCAGCTGGGGCTCCTGCTGATCGACGGCTTCGCGGTGATGTCCTAGGTCGCCCTCTTCCTTTCCGGAGCGCGACTCTTACCCAGAGAGCCCTCTAAGTTGGGTTCACCTCGCGGTCGCGGGAACGCGAGCTGCGGAACAGGCCGGATGCCCTCGCGTATGGAATCGGCTCTGTGCTGAGACGAGGAGATAACCGACCGGGCCTTAGCTCGCTCGGTCCCGATTGTCTCTACGCGGCGGGCCGCTGGATGGAAGGGGGCAGGTCGTCTTCGCGAATTAGCGCTCTCCGACGATATCGAGCATCAAGTGGAAGCCGCCGCCGTCTTTGGCGGCGGCCCTCGGGGCTGGGCTTGACCCGACGGCCGCTCCCAGCTTCAGCGCTTGCGCGGTCGTTGTCCGGATCAGCCCTGCCAAGTCCGACCAAACCCTTCCGCCAAGTTAAACAGCTCGTTGTCAATTCCCTCGTCGCCGTAGCCGTACCAGTTATTGAGGCCCAGGAGTTGGGCCATCCGGGAGTTACGCCCCCCATGGCGCTCCACGAACCCAGGCGGCACATTGTGTTTGTAGTCCTCCAACTGCGCGATATAGGGCCGTACGTAGTGCGCCGAGAGATCGACACGCAAGCCAGGCACCGATCTAGGGTAAGAGCCATGCCAAGTCTTGCCCAAGAAGATCACAACCGAGCCGGCCGGCGCCTCGATTGCGATGGCATTCGGGTTCTTGTCATTACCCGAAAGCGAGCTTTCCGCCGGGGTCGGCCGCCGAGCCTCACGATGGCTGCCGGGCACGATGGCCAAGGCGCCCTTTTCCTCGTTGTAGTCAGTTAGCAGGTACTGGCACCCGACGATGACGTCGTAAGGTGAGAAGGGAGCCGGCGTGGCGCCGGTGATGTCGGCGTGAAGGGCTCGGCCCTTGCCGCCCATTCCCTTCATGTGGCTCGTCAATCCCGTTAGGATGCAACCGCGGCCCAGAAAATAGGTCACCAGCGCCAAGCTCTTCTGATTCAGCACCACATCAGCAAACGCCGGGTCCTTAAAGAGCAGGAAGGCAGCGAGCTTCCAATCCTTGAGATTTTCGCCGCGCTCGTTTTCCAGATCCATTTTTATGTTGTAGCGCCTCTCGTAGTCTCTGAGAGTGGCATCGCGCAACTTCAGTACCATCTCGGGCGAAAGCACGTTTTCGATCACCGTGAAGCCGAAGGCTTCAAGCTCCGCTAGATTGCTCTCTAGCCCAAGCTCACGGATTTCGCGGTAGATCTTGTTGAGGCTCTGTGTCGCAGGCCAATTACCAATCTTCATGTTCGCTCCTTCATGTTTCGCTCATCCTAGCGCCACCCGGATTTGGGCGGTGGTTATCGAACTTAATTTCCGCGCGCGCCAACGCCTTGAGCGTCGCGGACGACGTTCGCCATCCCGGCTCCCGCAACGGCTTTCGAGATGACCGGCAAATTAAAGATCGCTGAACTCAGGATCGAGCGGGACACTGGCGTCGACGGCGTGGCGTCGGGCGGCTCGCGTTCGCCGAGAGATCGTGGGGTTTGCGATGTCATAAGGCAAGCATAGCGGCATTAAAGGCCGAATTCCCCTGATCTAGGCCCTGATATGGCCGAAATTCTGCGTTTGATCGACTGAATCCAAAGGCTCCCGCGATCAGTCCCTGTCTCTCGCTGGACAAAAGGCCGCCGATTGAGAGGTCATCTGAGCTCTGGATCGATGGCGCCATAGCCACTCTCAAATCGTTTAAGCCGTCTCGACGCACGCGATCGAAGCTTCCATTGAAGCCGCCCCCACGAGGACACGCGCCAACGCATCAACGTCGACGTGGCGCTAGACACGGACACGACAACCGTCGGCGAGGTCGATTTCGATCAACTTGGCAGAAATACTCACTGCCAGGACGCCCGATGAATCAGGCAGTAGCGCCCCGCCACAACATCTCGAGGTCGACCGACAGCCGCGACGTGAGGCGGAATGATTCCAACCTCGCTTTTCTAGCCGCTTGCACCGGTACGCCTTCTCCTGCTTCGCAAAACAAGCTTGACATCTCGATCACGTGCCCTTGGATGGCTAAACCGGTTCGCACACTAGGCAAACTGAGGATCCGAATCGAGATCCCGGCAGTCAGTGGCGTACGCAAGCGCGAGACATCCGCTTATTTCAAGATAATCAAGTCTTCATCCGGCGGATCGTCATATAGTCGCTCTACCAGAGCGGCGCGGCGCTCCAGCCCAGTGCGCTGGTTGATGTAGCCTTTGTCGGTGAGTTCATTGCCATCGATCGAAGGCGGCTCGACCATGAGCATCGCGCGCGCGATCTTGCGGCTGCTCGCGCCTTCCACAGCGCTGTTATGGGCCTCAAGCCCGCGCTTCACGCAGGCGATTACGGTGGGATGGTTGACTACGTCCTCCGAGGACGCATCGGGCTTGCCGATCATTTGGCGGCACGCGTGCAGATTCGGCCAAGCCAGCAGCCCAACGTAAGCGCGGTCCTGACCCGTTACCAACGCGTCCTGAATCACTGGCGAGGCTGCGGCGATCACGTCCGTACGCAGCGAGCCGACGTGGACGAAGGTGCCGGTGGTGAGCTTGAAATCCTCGAACACGCGGCCGGCAAACACAATCCCCTGTACCGCGTCGTTAGGATCGACGAACACGCCGGCGTCGCCGATACAGTAAAAACCGTCCTCGTCGAACATCTTTTTGGTCAGCTCCGGCTGACCGAAATAGCCGGGCGTGACGTTGACGCCCCGCAGCCGTAATTCGTAATTCGAGCCGCACGGCACCATCTTCAGTTCGACGCCGGGGAGCGGCAGGCCGATCAGGCCAACGCGCTCGGTGTCCCAGTAGGTACCCGTCGAGGTCGGTGCGGTCTCGGTCGAACCCCAGCCGGTGTAGAACACGATGCGCTCGCCGGTAGTCTTCACGGCGAGCGCCTGCATGCGGTCGTAGAGATCATCCGGCAGGCGCGCCCCCCCATAAGCCATGAGAGTTAAGTTCGTGAAGAAGCTGCGGCAGAGTGCGTCGTCCTTCTCCATCGCTGCTGCAAGCGCGGCATAACCGGCTGGCACGTTGGCGTAGAAAGTCGGCGAAATCTCGTACAGGTTCTTGATGGTCTCGTCGAACTGGCCCGGCGTCGGCCGGCCACCGTCGATGTACAGCGTCCCGCCCTCGATCAGTATTGGATGGAACCTCGCGTTGCCGCCCATGGTGTGATTCCAGGGCATCCAGTCGAGAACAGTCGGAAGGGGCCCGTTTGGATCGGGCGTCCGCACTTGCATTATCATTGCCGCATTGGCGCACATCATGCGCTGCGTGTTGATGACAGCCTTGGGCATGCCGGTCGAGCCGGAGGTGAACAGGAGCTTTCCGACTGTCTCCGGCGTGATCTTTGCGATCGACGCTTCGACCGCTTCCGTGACAGGCGCTGCCGCGAGTTCGGAGAACGCAACACTCTTGATGTCCTTGCAGGGGCGCGCAACATGCACCACCGTGATGCCGTCGAGGTCGAGCGCCTTCAGCGCCCTTTCAAAGGCAGGTCCGTCCTGCACCATCACAACAGCGGGTTGGATCAAGCTGAACAGGTATTTCAGATTCTGGTGATCGCGACTCATCAGCGAATAGGCTGGCGACACCGGCGCAGCGGGTAGCCGCGCCTGCATCGCAGCCTGCGTCATGAGCGCATGCTCGATTGAATTGCCGGAGAGGATCGCAACGGGCCGCCCCTCGTCAAGACCAAGGTTGAGCAGCCCTTGGGTCAGCCCGTCGACTGTGCATTTCGCTTCGCCATAGGAAAGCATGCGCCACCCTCGCCTCTTGTCCGTGCGCTGCGCGAGCCAGATACGCTCGGGCGCCTCCCTCGCCCATTTGGCAAGCGAAGCTGGGATATGCTTGTCGTACGGCCTGAGCGGAATACGGGATTTCAGGATGATCACACCATCACCCCGCCGCTCCACTGCGATGTCGCGTTTCAGCCATTCGATCTTGCGAAAGCCGGGCTTTCGAACCACCGCGGTGGTATCTCCATCCATATTGTGTCTCCCTAGCCCGCTATCCGGATCCCATTTTCGTCGAAGTCGGCTTCAGTCGTCGACTATTTCCACGCTGTCGCCGAAACGAAAGTGGGATCCATACCACTGAATTTCTCGGCGCGGCGACGATTGCATGCCAACGTCAGCTGAGAGATCGACGGAGCTCACACCTATCTCCGGCGTTGACGCTGAGGTCGCCCCAAGATTGGTCGGATGGAGAGGCGGACGATTCTCGCTGGCACAACTTAACGGTTCGGCGGCACGTTCCGAGATCCGGCGACCTAAACGCGCTGGCCGGATGTGCGTCCTGCGATCGACGGGTTACGACTTTGAGCAACATCGTGCTGGCACCCAGATGGAGTTAGATGGGTTTAACAGTGTCATTGTCTTTATCGGCTCCCACAACGGTCGGCTCGTGAAACAGGGTTTCGTTGACCCTGTAAGCTAGCGATATTTCGATATTGATTAACGCAATGCGTTCCGCGTTGACGCTTAAATTCCGCGCTCAAATGCTCCTTCTCGACAGATTTCAGCATTCTGATTGTTCAGACTGTTCCGACAATAGCGAAGGGGTCGAACGACCCTATTTGGATCTGCGAAGCCGGTGCGATCGCGTTTCCTGGAATGCACCCTCAAGGGGCTCGCTCCGGGGTCTTGCGCCGGATCTGACGGAGCAGGCTGCCTAGCGGTAAGCGATAGATAGGGCGGCCGCAGCGGCGGGGCGTCCCGCTGTAAGGGCGGTTGAGCACTTGACGACGGTGCACGAGCTTGGCTTCGGTCGGGAAGTTGATGTTCTTGGGCTGCGTGGCGATGCCGATCTTGGCGTGGGCCGGATCGCGCGTGTGCTGCCCCCTGTCGTGCGCGACGCTCGGGCTCTCGGCGAGTAGCAGCTTGAGTTTGTTCCCAGTCACTTACGCCACTGGCCCAGCCCCGAGCGCTCGCGCGGGAAGGCGTGCTGGAAGAACTCATCGCCACTCAGAATTGAGTATGGATTCTCAACTCAACGCTGTCACAGCGTAGATGCGCTTGAGAAGCAGCAGGCTGATGATCAAACGCGTGCGTTTGGATCCGGGGCAGGCATGGCTAGCGGCGCGCTTGCTTGATCATGTTGCGGGCGATGACGATTTGCTGGATCTGGCTGGTCCCTTCGTACAAGCGGAACAGCCGCACGTCGCGGTAGAAGCGCTCGATGCCGTATTCGGCGACGTAGCCCGCTCCGCCGAAAATCTGCAGCGCGCGATCGGCCACGCGGCCGCACATCTCGGTTGCGAACAGTTTGCAGCAAGACGCTTCGGTCGACACGTTCCTTCCGTCATCGCGCTTACGTGCGGCGTCCATCACCATCGACTTCGCGGCGTAGATTTCTGCCTGGCTGTCGGCGAGCATAGCCTGCACGAGTTGGAACTCCGCAATGGGCTGACCGAACTGTTTGCGCTCGATCGAGTAGTTCAGAGCATCGCGCAACATGCGTTCCGCCGCACCGACGGCGAGCGCCGCGAGGTGGATGCGGCCTTTCTCCAGCACCTTCATCGCGGTCTTGAAACCCTGGCCTTCCTTGCCACCAATGACCTGCGAGGCCGGCACACGGCAGTTCTCGAAGATCACATCGGCCGTGTGTGCGCCCTGCTGGCCCATCTTTTTATCGCGTCTGCCGATAGTGATGCCTGGAGTGTTGCGCTCAACGATGAATGCGGTCACGCCGTTAGGGCCCTTATCCTCGGGATTCGTGCGCGCCATCAGGGTAAAGATCCCCGCATGTGGCGCGTTGGTGATGAAGCGCTTTGTGCCATTGACGACGTAGAAATCGCCGTCGCGTATCGCGGTCGTGCGCAGCGACGCTGCGTCCGATCCTGCCTCGGGCTCGGTCAACGCGAACGACGCGAGGATCTCGCCGGTCGCGAGCTTCGGCAAGTATTTCTTTTTCTGCCAGTCCAGGCCATCGAGCAAAATGCCTTGCGAGCCGATGCCTACCGTTGTGCCGAACACCGACCGGAACGCAGGCGAGGTTTGGCCCATCGCTGTGATGACCAGCGACTCTTCCTCCATCGTCAGCCCCAGCCCGCCATACTCCTCAGGAATCGTGAGACCGAACAGGCCAAGTTCCTTCATCCCGGCGACCATGTCTTCGGGGATCTCGTCGGTTTCCGCGACGACGTGCTCGGCCGGCACGAGCCGCTCGCGCACGAAGCGCTCGACAGAATCGAGCAACACGTTCAACGTATCGCGATCGCGGATCATAGTGTCTCCTCTGTTTCAGTTCTAAAATCGCGGTGGACTGGCTCGATAGCGTGCAGACATTGCCGTGACCAGTGTGGTCTTCGCGCCTTTCACTGACGCTCGCCGTCTTCGCCACGCAGCGGCCGTACGGCCTCGATCAGCGTGAAGATGCCGTATATGCCGGGTGCAGGCGCCTCAAGCAGGCCGGTTCCGTCGCCCTCTTGATTGGCGCGCTGGATCTTACCTGCCTCCTAGGCCGAATTTCCCTAATGCCGGGCCTCGCATGGTCGAAATTCTGCGCAAATTGCGATCAAGCGTCGACTTCTGTATCTACGCCAGAAAGGTCACGAAAGATGCTCGTGATCGCCCCAATTCTAGAACTGGACCTTCGGCCCGCTCGCAGGCCGCCCGATTTCGGAGAGAAAAACTAAAATAGACGACTCTTCAAATGCGCCGGTAAATTGTTCTCAATTTTGACTAACGGATCGTCCGAAACGCTCAGCTTGAAGTTTGATTACAATGATACACCCCACTTAGCGAATGTCCGCGGCAGTGGCGACAAGGCCCCCCGCCCGGCTTGGCACGGGAGCGGGCGATCAGCATTGTCTTTCATTGCGAATTGCCGCGCTTCCAGGGGGAGAATGAAGTGGACTGCAAGACTACACCGCTGCCGCGGTCACCCCACCATCCACTACGATCGTCTGCCCGGTCACGAACGTTGATGCATCCGAGGCGAGATAGGCAACCGCGCCGACGACCTCCTGCGACTCGCCGATTCGGCGTAGCGGCATGGTGGCGCAACCTTGCTTCAAACGCTCCTCGTCTTCCCAGAAGGCGCGGGAGAAATCGGTCTTGATCAGGCCGGGAGCCACGCAATTGACGCGCACGCCTCTCCGGCCCCACTCGCCGGCGAGACTCCGGCACAGTGCAAAATCCGCGGCTTTGGAAATGCCGTAGGCGCCAATCACGGTCGAGCCGCGCATTCCCCCGATGGAGGAGATGATGACGACCGAGCCCTTTCCGCGCGCGACCATCTGCGGGATCGCGAGTGCACAGAGCCAGAGATTGCTCTTGACGTTCGACCCCATGATCTTATCGAAGGCTTCATCCGAGATGTCGAGCAAGGGGCCGACATAGGGATTTACCGCGGCATTGCAGACAAGTATGTCGATCTTGCCATAATGTTGGATTGCCCCCGCAATCAAGGCCTCGACCTCGTTGTGGCGGGAGATGTTGCAAGGGATGACATGCGCGTCACCGCCGGCCTTGCTGATGCTCTCGGCCACCTCGTGACAGGGCTCCGCCTTGCGGCTGGAAATCACGACTTTTTCGCCGAGTTGCGCCAGCAGTTCCGCCGATGCGCGCCCGATGCCGCAGTTCGAGCCGGTGATCACGGCGACCTGGCCGGAAAGATCGAGGGTTTTTGTCACGACACGCAATCCCTCCTTGTAATCTACGATTCTGTATGCGCGTCGTCATGGGCGGGCTTGTCCGGCCATATGCGCCTTTGCATCGTTGCGTAAATATTACCGAGCCCCGAAAGCCGAAATTCGCCAATATAGGACCTCGTGCCGGCGAAATTCTGCGCGAGCTTCCGGAGATCGCAATGCTTTTTCATGCGATCAAGCGTCGACCTCTGGGTCTCGCCAGCAAGGCATGACAGGCGATCTGGGTTTTGATCGAGCTGGCTCGTGATTCAGCATTCAGTGATCTTCCGCTCGGCGCTTAAAATCATTGCAGAGAACATGAGCCCTGGAGCAGGCGTATGGAGTCTGGCCCAGGGCTTGCGAGATGGTCGAGCTACGTTATCGAGCAATTGTCGATAGTGAACGCCGGCCCTTTCTCGACAAGCCCGCCGAGCGTGAGCCCGACCACGGCCCCGATCGCGCAGCTAAGTGCGGCAACAATCACGTCGGGCCTGCATGCTCGACATTGATGGGGGCGACTGCCTCCTTCACGGGCAGAGATCAAAAAAATCGCGTCGCCCGGGCGCGGGACTATCTGTGGCCCAGCCGACTTCAATCGGATAGCTTAAGAAGAATGCGGCGCGGTTCAGGCCCTGCCATTCGCCTAGATTTTGTTCAGCAAAGCCAGCTTCCTGGATCAATGTTGTCGGGCCGCAGAAAGCCCTCGGCCGAGATCGCCTCGCCGTCTGACGGTAACACACCGCGCCGCCCGCCGCGATCTTGCCGACCGCCACCATCACCACGCGATCGGAGGTGAAGCCGCCGATGTCCCGCTGCCCGTACATGCAGCCGTGCACGGGCGCATGGCGTATCGACCGCCAGCGCGTCGCCACGATGGGAACAGCTGCTTGGCGACGAAGGATCGATACGGCTTGGACATAGTAAGCCCTTCCATCGGCTTGGTGTCGCTGTACATGAGCGTGCGCATGGTCGCAAGTGACATTGGCGCTTGAAAAACTTGTTTGAAATATCGCGCGGTGTGCGAGATAACATCGGCGAGATAGGGAGAGAAACGCATGGGCCGCCTCGAGGGCAAGTCCGTCATCATCACCGGCGCAGGAAGCGGCATCGGCCGCGCGGCAACGCTGTTGTTCGCGAAAGAGGGCGCAAGGCTAGTGTCCTGAACCAGAAGTTCGCAACATCGCGTCGTGTTCTGCCGGGGCATTGTATCGGCAGAATCGCTCGATGGACGCAAGGATGTCATCGGCGGATTTGGTCCATCGGAACGGTTTGGGATCGGCGTTGTGTCGTTCGATGAACGAGGCGATGTCGGCCCTGAGGGCGGCTACGTTGCGATAGATGCCGCGCCTGATCTTCTTGTCGGTGAGGAGCGCGAAGAAGCGCTCGACCTGGTTGAGCCATGACGAGCTGGTCGGGGTCAGGTGCACGTGCCAACGCGGCCTTTTGGCCAACCATCTCCGGATCATTGGGGTCTTGTGCGTGACGTAATTGTCCATGACGAGATGGACGTCGAGTTCGCGCGGTACGGCAGCCTCGATCTCGTCAAGGAACTTGCGGAAATCGGCGGTGCGGTGGCGCCCGTAGCACTTGCCAATGACCCGTCCGGTCGCAATATCGAGGGCGGCGAACAGCGATGTGGTGCCATGCCTTTGTAGTCATGGCTCCTTCGGGCCGCTTGGCCGGGACGCATCGGCAGCATCGGCTGGCTACGGTCCAGCGCCGGGATTTGGGACTTCTCATCCACACACAGAACGATGGCGTGCTCCGGCGGTGAGACGTAGAGGCCAACGACATCGCGCACCTTGGCCACGAAGTTCGGATCGGTCGAGAGCTTGAAGCTCTCCATCCGGTGCGGCTGGAGCCCGAAGGCCCGCCAGATGCGTTGTACCGTCGATACCGACAGGCCGCTGGCCTTCGCCATGTCCCGGGAGCTCCAATGGGTGGCGTTCTCAGGGCAACTCTCCAACGTCCTCACGATCACGGCTTCGATGCGGGCATCCTCAATCGTGCGAGGCGCGCCGGAGCGCGGCTCGTCGTGCAGCCCGGCCACGCGCTGCTCAATAAAACGCCGCCGCCACTTGCCTACGGTCTGCCGGTCCAGCCCCAGCTTGGCCGCCACTTCCGTGTTCTGCCCGCCTTCCGCACAGGTCAGCACGATCCGGGCTCTCAGAGCCAGCGCCTGCGCCGTCTTCCGCCGCATCGTCAGCGACATCAGTTCGGCACGCTCATCATCGCTCAATGTCAGGGGGGCAAGTTGCCGGACAGCCATTGGAGACTCCGTCGCTGTTTGCCTCCACCCTTGGCACAGCGACGCGAATCTATGATTGCGAACTTGTGACTCGGGACACTAGTTGCGGTCGACCGGGGCGAGGCCGTGCACGATACGGTCGCGGAGGTGAAAGAAGCCGGCGGCATCGCCGAAGCCGTTAAGGCCTATGCGGGCTCTGAGCAGGATGTCATTGGCTTATTGACAAGGCACTGAACAGCCACGGCAAGCTCGATGCAATTTGGGCTAATGCCGGAATTAGCGGTGGGCTGGTGGCGCTCAGCGAGCAGACCGTGGAGCATTGGCGGGAGGTTTTACGCATCAACCTGATCGGCCCGCTCCTCGCCATCAAATACTCCATCCCGCATATGACGAGGCAAGGTTTTGGTTCGATCATCTGCACCGCGTCGGTGGCCGGCCTCAAGGCCGGTGCCAGCGGTCACCCCTATTCCGCGAGCAAGGCCGGCGTCATCAGCCTGGTGCAGACGACAGCCTATTCGCTATTCGGCACCGGCGCGCGCATCAACGCGGTTTGCCCGGGCCTGATCGAAACCGGCATGACCAAGCCGATCTTCGGTCGCGCCAAAGAGCGCGGCACCCAGGACAAGATCGGCCAGCTGAATCCGCTGAAGCGGCCCGGCCAGCCGTACGAGGTCGCGGCGATGGGACTGTTCTTGGCAAGCGATGATTCCCCCTGCGTCAATGGCCAAGCAATTCCGGTGGACGGCGGACTAACCGCGTCAATGCCGTATGCGGTCAAGCCGATTTAGGGCTGGAAGGCGTCCCGGCAAAAGCCAAAGCCAGGACCCGCGGAACGCGTTCGTAGGTCGAGTTGAGAAGTGCTGCGTTCGTCGGCGAGGCCGGCCGTGGCGCTAGCCGTGCGATCTACGGCTCCGCTTCTGTCTCGGGTCTCTTCGAGCAACGCCCTGTCCATCGTCCATCGACGTCAGCACGATGCTTGGCCTGCGTTGAGCAGCCAAGCTCATCACTTGACTGGGCCCCGTCCCGCTCCTGTCACCGATACAACGCGTCAGATCGCTAGGCCTTCAGTTCGAAAATAGTTTTCAAACCTGGCGCGCGATCGTTGCTGCTTGGATGTCTCCGAAATCGGGCAACCCGTAGCGCCAACAGCGATGCGTCAAACCGAGCGGCAGCGGGTCACGCATGCACTGACCCGCCCCACTTTCGCTACACCGCCCCCGCTTTCTGCGCATATGCCCATGAGGCTTTCGCGAGCGGCTCGGTACGTTTGGCGGATTCGAACGCCTTTGCATTGGCCGCGGTGCCGTCGCGGATACGTCCGGCAGTGCCCTGGGTGATGCCGGCTAGCCGGAAGAGATTATAGGAAAAGTACCAGTTCAGGTCCGGCAGCGCGGTGCCGGTCCAATTGCAGTAGATCTGCGCGGCCTCATCCATGCTCGGGATATTGAGCGCCTTCAGATCGGCCCCCTCCAGCCCCGGTTTGATCCACTGCATCAACAGATAGGTGAAATCGGCCATGGGATCGCCGAGCGTTGACAGTTCCCAGTCGAGTACCGCGATCACCCGCGGCTCGGTCGGGTGGAAGATCATGTTGTCGAGCCGGTAGCCGCCGTGGACGATCGAGACGCGCTTCTGTTCAGGCAGCCTCTTCGGCAGCCACTCGATCAGCTTCTCAACTTCCGGAATGTATTCCGTTTCGGAGGCGCGATACTGCCTGGTCCAGCGATCAACCTAGCGTGCGAAATAGTTGCCTGGCTTGCCGAAGTAAGAAAGCCCGATTTTTTCGGGATGATACATATGCAGCTTTGCGAGCATCTTGATCGTGCTCGTGAAGATCTGGCGCCGTGCTTCCGGCTGCTGCGCCGGCAGAGTGGGGTCCCAGAACACGCGGCCGCCCTCCATCGACATGATGTAGAAGGCCGCGCCAACGACGGCATCGTCGGTGCAGAGCGCATAGGCATGCGCGACCGGAAAACCCTGCCTCTCGAGCGCGGCGATGACGCGGAACTCACGATCTACCGCATGCGCCGACGGCAACAATTTGCCGAACGGCTTTCGTCGCATCACGTAAGAGCGTCCAGGCGTATCGAGCCGATAAGTCGGATTGGACTGGCCGCCCTTGAACTGGACCACCGTCAAGGGGCCGGCATAGCCCTCGACATGCTCGCGTATCCAAACATCGAGGTTCGCCTCATTGAAGCGATGCCGCTCCTCGACGGGCCTCGTGCCCGATAACTCCTCGTCCTTCCTAACGCCGTCAGCCACGGTGACGCTCTCTTATTCTCGGAGCACGATCCTTACCGGTATTCGCTCTTCCGGGATCATGCTCTCGGGAGAGCCCGAACCAGTCCTCTCATTTTACTTCTTTGGAAGGTCTGCATACTTCCCAAGTTCAAGTCTAGAAATTGTACGGCAGTGAACCTCGTCGGGGCCATCCGCCAGACGCATGGAGCGCATGGAGGCGTAGTCGCGCGCCAAACCTGCTTCGTCGGAGACACCGGCACCCCCGAATGCCTGGATAGCCTGGTCGATAATCTTCAGCGCCATCCGCGGTGCTGCGACCTTGATCATGGCGATTTCGAGCTGGGCGGTCTTGTTGCCGACCTTGTCCATCATGTCGGCAGCCTTAAGGCAGAGCAGGCGGTTCATCTCGATATCGATGCGGGCCTCCGCAATGCGCTGCTCCCAGATCGAATGCTCGATGATCTTCTTGCCGAAGGCGACACGAGAGTTGAGCCGGTTCACCATCTTCTGCAGCGCCTCCTCGGCCTTGCCAATGGTGCGCATGCAGTGATGGATGCGGCCCGGGCCGAGCCGGCCCTGCGCGATCTCAAAGCCCCGGCCTCCGCCGAGCAAGAGGTTGCGTACGGGCACGCGAACGTTCTCCAAGAGCACCTGGCCGTGCCCGTGCGGCGCATCATCATAACCGAACACCGGCAGCATCCGCTCGATCTTTATGCCGGGCGTATCTAGCGGCACCAGGATCTGAGACTGCTGCTGGTGACGAGCCGCCTTCGGATCGGTCTTGCCCATCACAATTGCGATCTTGCAACGGGGGTCGCCGACACCGGTCGACCACCACTTGCGGCCGTTGAGCACATACTGATCGCCGTCACGCTCGATGCGGGTTTCGATGTTGGTAGCGTCAGACGAGGCAACCGCCGGCTCCGTCATCAGGAAGGCGGAGCGGATCTCGCCATTCATCAAGGGCTTCAGCCACTGTCGCTTCTGCTCTTTGGTGCCGTACTGGATCAAGACTTCCACGTTGCCGGTGTCGGGCGCGGAGCAGTTGAATACTTGTGAGGCCCAACTGATGCGGCCCATTTCTTCCGCAAGCGGCGCATATTCCAGGTTGGTCAATCCTGCGCCGCGGAATTCATCGTCCTCATGCGAGGATGGCGGCAGGAACATGTTCCACAAGCCTTCGCCGCGCGCCTTCTTTTTGAGGTCTTCCAGCACCGGAATCAATTTCCACCGATCGCCCTCGGCGTCCTGCTGCTGGTAGATGGGCACGGCAGGCCGGACATGCTTGGTCATGAACGACCGCACACGATCCAGCCATTCCTTCTGCTTAGCAGACATCATGAAATCCACGGGATGCTCCCTCTGCTCTCAACTTGGCCGCACTGTTGCCCCGCCGCGGCCGCGTCGCAATCTTCTTGGCTCTTTCGTAACAAGGAGAAGTGACGGGCCGGTCTGTCACCGCCTGTGCAAGGCGCATTGACAATCACGGCGTTTGCGCAGCCGTGACTGTATCGATGCTTCAATACTCTTTGAATGCAATGAGCCGCGCACTGACGCCTAAATTCGGCGTTCGATTGCCCTTTTGCGACACATTAAAATGGCCGTTGCTCGCCGAACCCGTCGTAAGCGTCGCTGGTGTACGGTACGCACAAGCCGCCCGCGCCCGCTGGTCCAGAGCGGTTCTCCCCGCTCTCTAGAGTGCTAGCACAGGACGTTCGAGTTTGAATGTCATTTAATGCATCAGACGAATGAATTCGGGATCGACCCCATCGCGGGGTGCGTGACGGCAGTGATTATGCAAGCAGACCGACAAACCCCCGCTCATCGAATTGATGACGCCGATCTTGATCGGCCCGTCTGCGGCACCCGCTTTGTGTCCGGAGAGCAGCGACTGCTCCGAGCATCAGGCTGGCCGTGCCCATACCAAATCAGCGTCGGGTGACGGACAAGGGCATTCCTTGGATCTTGGGTCGCTGGTGGACGGCTCGCTCTTGCATGCGAAGTTCAAATCGGGTCCCAGTTGAAGATATCCGCCGAACGATCGAGCGGATAAAAATGTCCCTTGAGCGCGGGAATCGCGTGCTCCGCTATGCTCCGCGGCGTCCAGCCCTCCGCGCGATGCACCGACCGCAGCGGCCTGTTCTGGCTGAACAAGAACACCTCGTTGGCGCGAATGCCGAAAATCTGGCCGCTGACCTCTTGCGCCGCATGGCTCGCTAGATAGACGGCCAACGGAGCGATCTTCTTGGTTTCCATACGCTTAATCTTCTCGACCCGCACCTGCTCTTCGGGAGTTTCGACTGGGATCGAGCCGATCATGCGGCTCCAAGCAAACGGACAGATCGCATTCGAGGTCACGCCATAGCGCACCATATCGAGGGCTAGCGATTTCGAAAGGCCCGCCAGCGCCAGCTTGGCGGCAGCGTAGTTGGCCTGGCCAAAATTTCCGATGAGGCCAGAGGCCGAGGTCATAAAGATGAAGCGTCCGTTGCCCTGCGCCTTGAAGTATGGCGCCGCTGCGCGGCTCATGTAGAACGAGCCGTTCAGGTGAACATCGATCACCGCCCGCCAGTCGTCCTGGGACATGTTGTGAAAAATGCGGTCGCGCACGATGCCGGCATTGCTGACGAGCACGTCGATCCCTCCGAACGTCGAGACTGCTGTCTCGATAATGGCATGCGCCGAATCCCAGTTCGAGACGCTGAGCGTGCTCGCCGCAGCCTCTCCGCCTGCGGCACGGATTTCCTCGACCACCTGCTGCGCGGGTGCGGCATCCTCACCGTCGCCCTGGAGTCCTGTTCCGAGATCGTTGACAATGATGCGCGCGCCTTCGGCTGCCATTGCCAGCGCGATGTCACGGCCGATGCCGCGGCCAGCGCCCGTAACGATGGCCACCTTCCCACCCAACATATTCATGTTTCGCTCCTTTGAATCAACGGTCACAGCGCCGACGCGGTCCCGAAGATGGCGGTACACTGGCTGGACAGCACGCCGCCATTGCCGTGGGCAAGCGCGATGGTCGCGCCGGCAACTTGGCGTTCGCCCGCCTCGCTGCGAAGCTGGCGGACGCATTCGATCATGCCGAGCAGACCATACATGCCGGGATGGCAGTAAGAGAGACCACCACCATTAGTATTGACTGCGAGCCGCCCGCCGGGCGCGATGGCACCGTTGGCGACGAAAGGCCCACCCTCGCCCTTGTTGCAGAAGCCGAGATCTTCGAGAAATAGGATCGGCGTGATAGTGAAGGCGTCGTAGAGCGACAGCACATCGATATCAGCCGGTCTCAGGCCCGCCATTGCGAAGGCCCGCGGACCGGACTGGGCAGCGGCCGTTGTCGTCAGATTGGGCATATTCGAGATCGAGCCATGACCTATGGCCTCGCCAACGCCGAGCACATGGATCGGAGGCTTGCGCAGATCACGCGACCGTTCCGGAGACGTCAGGATCATCGCCCCACCGCCGTCGAGCACCAAGCAGCAATCGCGGACGGTGAGCGGATTGGATACCATGCGCGCCGCGAGCACCTCCGCGATCGAGAGCGGCTTCTTTTCCCAAGCCGTCGGATTCCTTAGGGCCCAAGCGCGCGCGGCGACCGCAACCTCAGCCAAATGCTCGCGCGTTGTGCCGAACTCGGACATGTGGCGCGAAGCCGCAAGCGCATAGGCGCTGGCCGGCATCATCGGACGATAGGGCGCCTCATAAGGGTTGTAGTCGGGCGGCGATGCAGCGGCCCGCGACACCGAGCGCTGTGTGCTGCCATAGGCGATCAGCGCCACCTTGCAAATGCCGAGCTCGATCGCGGCCATCGCATGCGCGACATGCGACATGAACGACGAGCCGCCGATCTGGGTACCGTCGATATATTTCGGCTGGATGCCGAGATATTCGGCAAGAAGCATCGGCGCGAAACGCGCCTGTGCCGTCGCCGAGAAAACGCCGTCAATATCGCGCAGCGTTAGCCCGCAATCGTCGAGCGCCCGCAGCGTCGCCTGCGCCATCAGATCGATGGGCGTGGTATGCGGTGCGACTTGGCCAAGGTCGGATTCCGCGATGCCGACGACGGTCGCTGCGGCCCGGCGCAGTCCACTCATCGCGTTGCCTCCTGTGCTGCGCCGTCGAGGGGGACGAACACCGGAAATGGCTCCTGCTCGCCTTCCCCCTGCTCAATCTGGACCTGCACGCGCAGCCCGATCCGCACCGAAGCCGAATCGATCTGCTCGACCCGGCTCAACAGCCGGAACCCTTCGTCAAGCTCGATCAGCGCGACATTCAGCGGCGCCTCACCGCGGCGATGCACCGTCGTCGTCGCATATACGGTGCCGCGTCCCTCGGACACCTGCCAATCGAGATCCGGATTTCCCGAGCTTGGCGCGATCACGCGGGGAAAGAACACCGGCGAGCTGTCGGCAGCCGATACCTGGAAGGCCAAACGGCCTTGCTTCAGGTGCGCGAGATACGCCCCGCGCGGCGATTCACTCAAGAGAGAAGTCATACCAATTCAGTCTCTGGCCCTGCCCGCATTATTCGTATTCGGTTTCGGCTGGTCGGCCGAGACTGTGCGCAATTGCTTATCCTTCGCGGTCTGTGCCTTGATGCGATCGCGCGCCTCACTCCACTGCGCGTCGGTCCAGTCCATGTAGTCCGTGAAGTAGGCGCCATCGGCGAGATGATGGCCGCCATCGATCGCGATCGTCTCGCCGCTAAGCCAGGCGCAGCCATCGGCCAAAAGAAAGCCCACGAGGTTGGTAAGTTCCGGCAACTCGCCGATCCGCCCAGTGGGATTGACACTCTTATAGTAACCATGAGGATTGTCGGCGGGGCGCAACGCGGAGGTCGCGCCCTCGGTCGGGAAAACTCCCGGCGCAACGGCGTTCAGGCGGATGCCATAGTGCCCCCATTCGATTGCCAGCGATTTGGTCATGGCATCGATGCCGGCTTTTGACATCGCAGACGGCACCACGAAGGGCGAGCCGGTCCGCGGCCAAGTCGTGACGATCGAGACCACGCTGCCGGGAATCTTGCCCCTGATCCAACGCTTGCCGATTGCTAGCGTCGTATAGAAGGTGCCATGAAAGACCGTATTGGCGATCGCATCGAAGCCGCGCGGCGACAGGTCTTCGGTCCGGCTGATGAAGTTGCCGGCGGCATTGTTGATCAATCCGGTGAGCGGCGCCTCCGCCCAAATCTTTTCGACCATCGCCTCGACGCCATTGGCATCGCGCAAGTCGACCGGCACGGTCCGCACCGTTCCGCCATACCGCGCCGTCATCTCGCGGCCGGCCTCGTCGAGCACACTCCGCCGTCGCCCGCAGATCCAGATTTCCGCGCCGAGCTCGAGCAGCCGCTCGGCCATGCCACGGCCGAGCCCGGTGCCGCCACCGGTCACGAGTATGCAGTGATTCTTAAAAAGCCCCGGTGCAAGCATTCCCATCTCCGTTGGTCGGTTGACGGCTGGTTCAGACAGACGGTGACGCAGGAATGCGAGCTTCGCTGCTGCCCGTCACCAGCTAATCTCTCGCGCCGAAGAACGCCATCTCGTTCAGGGCGTTCGCCGGCGAGCTCAACGCTTCAATGTCCCTTAAACGCGGGCCTTCGCTTTGCCACGAACGCACGCACACCTTCTTTGTGATCGAGAGTCCGAATCGTCCTGGTCACGTTTTCCGCCTCGCAGTCCAACGACTCCAGGAATGTGGAGTGCATCGCGTGATCCAAGGTGTCCTTGATCAGTCGGAAGGCGATCGGAGGACCCTCTGCGAGTGAAGCAGCGACCGTGAAAGCAGTCGCCCGCAGATCTGCGTCCGGCACCACGCGATTAACGAGGCCAAGCGCTTCGGCCCGCTGCGCATCGATGCGCTCGGAAAGCAACAGAAGTTCGCGCGCGCGGGAGAAGCCTACCAGTCGCGTCAGCAGCCATGCCATGCCATAATCGCTGGAAGCAGCGATCCGCGCATAAGCGGTGGTTAGAAACGCGGAACGTGAGGCAATCCGAATGTCGCAGGCAAGCGCGATCGAAAGGCCCGCACCGGCTGCCGGACCGGAGAGGGCCGCAACCGTCGGCTTTCTAAGCGCGACCAGCGCACCGGTCAGCGCTCGCTGTTCGACGCGGAGGTCAGTAACTTCCTTTTCGAAGGTTACGGGCGCATCGCTTGGCTGGCTCAGGACTCCCATATCGCCGCCCGCGCAGAACGCATTTCCCGCGCCTGTGATGAGAACCGAGCCGACCTGCGCATCGTCACCAAAGTGTGGGATCAACTTCGCCAATGCCGCCTTCGCAGGACGAGAAAAAGCGTTTCGCGCTTGCGGCCGATTGAACGTGAGAATGGCGACCCTGTCTCGGATTTCCGCCAACAAATCATTTGTTCCTGTATCGATTTCGATTCTGCGCGACACGCTTTTTGTGCTCCATTCGGACTTCTGCCCCAATCGGAGTGTTGCCGCATCATTTGCGCGCACACGCCCTCCGCGGCACCGCCACAACATCGGCGCCCTGCGTGGACTTCACTCCATCCCTTGCGCGAATATATCGGGCAACCACAGCCGAAATACCTCAATGTGAGGCATTGTTTCGCGGAATTTCTGCGCGCGATCGAAAAATGCAAGGCCTTGTTGCGGTCGAATCGTGACTACGGGATCGACTGTTATCGTCCCCGCCATTTCGCGTCCCTTTAATCATCAGCCGTTCCGCGCGCCGCCAATACCGCCATCACAGGATCGTGCCGCAACTCGTCGAGGTCGTTGATATCCTCGTAGACCTGGTCGAACATCTTCTTGGCGTCCGCTTTAAGCGCAGTATGGCGTCGGGCTACGGTCGACAACCCGGTTATACAAAGAGAACAACTGCATGCGGCCTAAGCTCGCGGCTTGAGCTGCCGCGTATCCTGGCTACCTTAAGGGGGGGAATGACAGCATGATGGAAAACCGGCGGAGCTGGGGATCGAGCAAGCCCGAAGAGCTTTAAGCGCAACAAGCGCGACCCGTTGATGAGGCCTCGATCCGCGATCTCCATCAGGGCAAGCGGTCATGGCATCGGTCGCACGAACGGGCCGTACACATGAACGCACCCGACCGTTATCCAAAATGCTGACGAATTCCCTTGCATCCGCGGGGCTGTCTATACATGAAGCTTTCGACGCGAGCATTGTCGCGGTTTGCGGCTGATGTCCAATTCGGCGCCGCGCTAGAAGAACACAAAGCTTCCGTGCGAAGACGGCATCGGTCGCGCAGGTTTTCCCCACACTTCGTCCAGATGACGCATGCAACGTGCGCCAAACTGGGCCTATGCTGGTTTGTCAAGGTATCTGGCTCTTCCGCCTCGAGCTCTGGCAACCGGACGCGTTGCGCACTGCAAAGTCGGAAGGCGCAAAATTCTACAGTGCGCATGTTGCAAAATGCGCTCGACGAAAGGCGACATCTAAGATGACCAGAGTTCTGATTACGGGTGCAAACCGAGGCGTAGGTCTGGCACTCGTTCATCAATACGCATCTGCGGGCAGCGAAGTCATCGCGTGTTGTCGCGATCCCCAGAATGCGCAAGAACTACAGAACCTCGCGAGGAATTCCGGCGATCGCGTGAAGATCATGCAGCTTGATGTCGCTGACCAGGCTTCGATCTCCGCACTGAAGCAGGCGGTTGGCGTTCAACCCATCGACATCCTCATCAACAATGCTGGGATCAACGGGACACCGAAGCCTCAGTCGGCCAACTGCATCGACGCCGAGAACTGGATGCTGACTATGCGCATCAACGCCTTGGGGCCGATCCTTGTCGCCCAGGCGTTGCGCGACAATATCTTGCATAGTTCAGAGAAGAAGGTCGTCGCGATCAGCAGCGTTTACGGCTCGATCACCAAGGACTACGGGGCCGGCTATGCAAGCAGCCGGGAGAGGTATGCGTACCGGTCATCGAAGGCGGCGCTTAACAATATCATGCATGCACTTGCGCGCGACTGGGCGGCCGATGGCGTGTTGGTCGGCATCCTAGATCCAGGATTTGTACGGACAGACATGACCGGCGAACTTGGACGCACGTCCTCGTCCTCCATCTCGGCTGAAGAAAGCGCAAGTGGGCTCAAAGACCGGATTGCCCAGCTAACAACCGAGACCAGCGGCGAGTTTCAGAGGTTCTGGGGCGAACCCATCCCATGGTGATCTAGCTTAGGTTGTCCGTTCCAAGAAGGTTGTTCGCCCGTTGCGAGGGTGTGAGGTTGCCGATGCCGGCGTGCGGACGGCTGAGGTAGTAGGCGACGGTCCAGAGGCCGATATCGCCATAGCGCTCGACCGATGCGCCGTCGGCGTGGGCGAAGACCCGTTCTCTGAGGCTGGTTTGGATGAAGCATTCCGCCTTGCCGTTGGTGCGCGGGGCGTAGGGTCGAGTTGGACCGAGGGCCGATCGACATTCAGGATTCCCAGGTGATTTGATGACTGATTCATAGAGTTCCGTGATTCGACACACGGAGCAGATGGTGGCGGCGAAGCGATGTGAGCTGACCGAGGCGCAATGGGCGAGGATCGCGCCACTGCTGCCGGGGAAGATTGGCGACCCGGGACGTACGGCTGCGGATAATCGTCTGTTCGTCAACGGATGCTTATGGGTTTTGCGGTCGGGCGCACTCTGGTGCGACCTGCCGGAGCGGTACGGCAAGTGGAAAACGGTGCATCAGCGCTTCAGCCGCTGGTGCCATGCTGACGTCTGGGAGCGCGTGTTCGCGGCTCTGACCGCCGATCGCGACAACCACTATCTAATGATCGACAGCACCATTGTTCGCGCCCACCAGCAGGCGACGAGTGGAAAAGGGGGGCCAAAGATCAGGCGCTGGGGCGTTCCCGAGGCGGACTGACCACCAAGATCCACATGCTGGTCGATGCACTCGGCCGTCCGCTCCGCTTCATCGTCACGGCTGGGCAGGTGAATGACATCACCCAGGCGCCCGCACTGCTCGACGGCCAGAGCGGTGATGCCGTGCTCGCCGACAAAGCCTATGACAGCAACGCCCAGCGTGCGATCATCGCGGAAATCGGCGCAACGGCGGTGATCCCGTCAAACCGCACCCGCAGGATCATCATTCCGCACGACGCCGACGCCTACAAACAGCGCAACCGCATCGAGCGCTGCTTCTGCCAGCTCAAGCACTTCCGACGCTTGGCCACCCGTTATGACAGGCGAACCGACAACTTTACCGGCTTCATCCATCTCGCAGCCGCAATGATCTGGATGCAATGAATGTCGATCGGTCCTAGCATTACAGTTGCATCTTTCTGAAGGTTCTGAATCCATGGGCGATCATGATTCGGGATCTGACGATTGGTGGTGCGTCGGTTGAGGATACGCTGACGCTGTGGGCTTCGTCGTTGCGAGATGCCAAGCAACGGATCCGTCCGCTGTTTACGCAGGAGCGGGTCGCGGCCTCGGCGGGGCGGTTTCTCGACGGACTGTTGGGCAACGAGCCGCGCAAGACCGGTTGAATGCGGGCGGAAGCGGCCGGCGATCCAGGGCCGTGGCGCCAGCAGGCGATCCTGGGCCGGGGGCAGTGGGACGCCGATGCGCTGCGCGACATTGTGCGTGAGTACGCCCTGGAAACGCTCGGCGATGAGGGTGCGGTTCTGGTCATCGATGAGACCGGCTTTTTGAAACAGGGCAAGGCCTCGTGCGGGGTCGCACGCCAGTACACCGGCTCGGCGGGCAAGATCACCAATTGCCAGATCGGAGTGTTCGCCTGCTATGTGTCGCGGCATGGCCATGCCTTCATCGACCGGGCCGCTCTATCTGCCAAAGGAATGGACGGACGACCCCGCTCGCCTGAAGGCAGCGCATGTCCCGAGCGATGTGGGCTTTGCGACGAAGCCCAAGATGGCGCGTCGAGTGATCGCTCGCGCGATCGCCGCAAGGGTGCCGTTCTCGTTCGTGGCGGCGGACAGCGTGTATGGCACGGGTGAGATCGAAATCCTGCTGCGCAAGGCGGGCAAAGGCTATGTTCTCGGTGTTGCTTCCAATCACGTGTTCCGTTCCTGGGGCAAGCCGCAGCCTGTCGCCGGCACCGCCTCCGCGATCGCGCAGAGCCTTCCCAAGGGGGCCTGGCGCCGCCTGCCGTCCGGCGAAGGGACCAAAGGTCCGCGCTGGCACGACTGGGCCTATCTTGAGCTGGCCGATCTTGACGCTGGAGAATACAACGACGCCCTTACCGGGGAATGGACGCGGGGTCTTCTGATCCGCCGCAACAGTGCCGACGGCAGCTTGGCGTTCTTCTCCACATGGTGCCCCAAGGGCACCTCCATGCAGAAGCTAGTGTCGGTGGAAGGCCATCGCTGGGCCATCGAGGACAGCTTCGAACCACCAGACGAGCTCGGCCTTGATCACAACGAAACCCGCTCCTGGCATGGCTGGCATCGCCATGCCTCACTCGTCATGCTTGCCTTCGCCATGATGGCCGTCATCCGCCATCGGGCCAACACTGGGCCATTGCTCAAAAAAACGCGACCGCGGCCTCGACCGAGGCATCGTCCTTGATCCGCTGGTCGATCCAGGAATACCCGCCGGTCACCGGTGACCCGGTGCCGGCGCGCGCAAAGCGGCCGAGCTTCTTGATGTTCAGGCGGATCATCTCGCCCGGCCGGCTGCGCTCGTAGCGCACGATGGGAGTTCCTTCAGCTTGCCTATAGCGCGACAATCTGGCTGGGAAGCGGCTTCCCAGCCGAATCGTCGCGCTACAGAAGCCAGGCAAGATGTCACTTCAACCGCACAGACATGACCGTCGTACCCTGGCGTGGCGAAAGAAAAGATGGCACCCTGATCGGGGCCAAGCCCATCTGCATGTCCAATTCGGGTGGCGAACCTCGATTGACAGCATGGTCCCTGTTCACATTTTTCGGAGCCCTCGAGCGAGCGGTTCGAGCAGGCCATCCAGAGCGCATACCATAACGAGTCGGTTAGAGCGGGCTTCATCCGGCACGCTATTCCGCAGGGTAGGCGCGGTTGGGATGCCAGGCACGCAGCGTCTTAGTCCAGCTTCACTTCGGACCGGAGCATGACATGACCTATGCAGAAGGGAGCCGCCGCATCCCAACTCGAGACACCTGCCCGTTTTCGGCGCAATTCATCGGTTTTGTGCATGAAAGCCGAGCGTTCGCATATTACAACGCGTAAAAGGACACTGTGGGGAGCGGCATATTGTTGAACGTAAAATGACCGCCCATCGGAGACTCAAATCGAGTATCCAAGGAAGTTAAAGTGGAGACAACTCGTTCAACACGGGGCGGCGATCAAGCAACCGCAGTGGACTTGACGACCGCACTCGCCGAAGCGCTTGAGGCACATCGGCGCATCCGCGACTACGTTATCAAAACGCCGACTGTTCACTCAAAAGGACTATCTTCTCTTTGCGGTGTCGAAGTGTTCCTCAAGCTAGAACATCGCCAAACAACCGGTAGTTTCAAGTTGCGCGGAGCGACAAATGCCATAGCGCAGCTTACAGAACAGGAGCTACGCCGGGGGGTAGCTACAGCATCGACCGGCAACCACGGTCGCGCTATTGCCCATGCCGCGAAAGCAGCCGGCTCATCCGCGAAAATCTGTATGTCTAGATTAGTTCCGGAGAACAAAGTTTCCGAGATCAGACGCTTGGGCGCGGACGTGCGCATTGTCGGCAATTCTTACGACGAGGCGGAGAGCGAGCTAGATCGGCTAGTCACCGAAGAGGGTCGCGTGATGGTGCATCCGTCCGACGATGCAGCCATCATAGCCGGGCAGGGTACGGTCGGTCTCGAGATCGTGGAAGCAGTGCCAAACGTTGCTACTGTGCTCGTTCCTTTGGGGAGCGGAGGGCTGTCGGCTGGGATCGCGTCGGCCGTGAAAGGCATGCGGCCAAGCGCGCGGATCATAGGACTCACCATGGAACGGGGGGCGGCTATGAAGGCCAGCCTTGATGCTGGTCATCCCGTGCAGGTCAAAGAGTACGAGAGTCTAGCGGATGCCCTCTGTGGAGGGATAGGCCTAAGCAACAAGCTGACGTTCACGATGTGTCGGGAGCTCCTTGATGATGTCATCTTGCTCAGTGAAAGTGAGATCTCCGGGGGCATACGCTATGCTTACGAGCAAGAACATGAGGTTGTTGAGGGAGCGGGTGCGACAGGCGTTGCGGCACTGCTCGCGCGTAAAGTTCCGGATATACAAGGACCTTTGGTGGTCGTGCTATCCGGTCGTAACGTTGATCCGGAGTTGCATCGCCGTGTTATAGAGGGCGAGCGTGCCCCGTTTGGAGAGTAATGGCATGGTAAAGGTCATAACGGAGCAAGAACTTAGGACCCTTGTGCCGCTCGACCGCGCGGTCGTGCGGTGTATAGAAGGCGCCTTCCATGCTCTCTCTACAAAGCCGGTGGAGATGCCACCTATACTCCGGCTTAACATATTCGACCATCAGGGTGAGGTGGACGTAAAGACCGCTTACGTACCTGGTGATGACTATTTTGCCGTGAAGATTGGGTCTGGCTTCTTCGAGAACCCGAAGATGGGTCTTCCGAGTGCAAGCGGTATGATGGCACTCTTCTCCAGCGAAACTGGCATTCCTCAGGCTATCCTGCTCGACAATGGTTATCTCACTGACATCCGTACGGCCGCAGCAGGTGCCGTAGCAGCGCAGTACCTCGCCCGGGAGAATGCTACCGTGGCTGCGATCATTGGAGCGGGCGTGCAGGCTAGGTTGCAGTTGGAGGCACTGATGCTCGTGCGCCCGGTCATAGAGGCACGAATTTGGGCTCGCGACTTCGCAAAAGCGAAAGGACTTGCCGAAGAGCTCTCAAGGAAGGTCGACATATCGGTAATCCCTTACGAGGAACCCGCTCTCGCCGTGAGTGGCTCGGATATCATTGTGACGACAACACCCGCGAGCAGCCCAATCCTAAGCGCTGCTTGGATCGAGCCAGGACAGCATGTTACAGCGATGGGCTCGGATGCTGAACACAAGAATGAGATTGAGCCAGCCGCGATTGCCCGCGCTGATCTCTATGTGGCGGATAGCTTGCAGCAGACAAAAAGACTGGGTGAATTGCACCACGCATTGGCCTCGGGGGTGATCTCCGAAAGGTCTGCCCTCCTCGAACTTGGGGACATTATCGCCGGAAAAAAAACGGGCCGCTCAAGCAACGCGCAGATTAGTATCGCTGATCTTACCGGTACCGGTATTCAAGACACCGCGATTGCCGCATTTGCCTTTGAGCGAGCAAAAGCTGAAGGTACCTCCATCGGCACCTGTGTTTCCTGACGCGGGTAGCTTTCGTTCGGCGGAAATGTAGCGTGATGCTCAACAACCGCTACATGATCATCTAGGGACGCCGCCATGTCACCGACCGCCAGATGAGGCTCTATATGAAGCTACGATTGACTGAGACTCCGACGATTGCCGCGGCCAAGGCCGGGTTCTCTCCCGCCACCGCCTATCGACTTGAGGCCGACCAGCGCCTTCCCGACGAGCCCAAAGTGCCGCGAGGCCGGCGCCGCCCCGATCCTTTAGCAGTGATCTGGGAGGCTGAGATCGTGCCGACAATTGCCGCAGCGCCCGGGCTGCAGGCGATCGCGGTGTTCGAGGAGATCCGGAGGCGCCATCCGGAACTCGGGCCCAGCATTCGTCGGACGCTGGAATGCCGCATCCGGGCCTGGCGAGCGCTGCATGGCCCGGACCAGGAAGTGATCTTCCGGCAGGTCCACGAACCCGGCCGGCTCGGGCTGTCGGACTTTTCCAAGGCGGATCACCTCGGCGTGGCGATTGCCGATGCGCCGTTCAAACACAGCCTCTATCACTTCCGGCTGGCGTATTCCGGCTTCGAACATGTCCATGGTCGTGCTGGGCGGCGAGAGCTATATCGCTCTGGCCGAGGGCCTGCAGAACACCCTTTGGGCATTGGGCGGCGCACCGGTCGAACATCGCAGCGACAGCCTGTCGGCCGCGCAACTTGGACGCCGACGCCGCCAAGGATCTGACTGTGCGCTATGAGGCGCTGTGCGCCCATTACGGCATGATCCCGAGCCGCAACAATCGTGGGATCGCTCACGAGAACGGCTCCATTGAGAGTGCCCATGGCCATCTCAAACAGGCGCTCGCCGATGCGCTTCTCCTGAGAGGCTCGGCCGCGTTCGAGGAACTTATTTCCTATCGACGTTTTGTCGACGAAGTCGTGAGTCGCCACAATGCCAGGAACGCCAAGCGGATCGATCTTGAACGCGCTGCCCTCAAGTCGCCTCCCGACCGCAGGACCCACGACTTCGAGGAAGTCATCGTTGCCGTGACCTCGTCCAGCGGCTTTCGCCTGCGCAAGGTGTTCTATTCCGTGCCGTCACGGCTGATCGGCCATCGCCTGCGTGTCCGCCTGTTCGATGATCGGCTCGATCTATTCATGGGAGGCACGTATCTGACGAGCCTGGCCCGAGGCCGCGCTTGCCCAGTGAGCGGCAAGCACGACAGCGTCGTCGATTACCGCCACATCATCCACAGCCTGCGCAAAAGCCGATGGCGCTGATGAACCTGGTTTATCGCGACAAGCTCTTTCCCAGGACCGCTTACTCCAGGACCTTTGATCAACTCGTCGCCAAAGCGCCGGCGCGAACGGCCTGCAAGATCATGGTCGAACTCTTAAGCGTTGCCCATGACCGCGCATGCGAGGCGGAACTCGCAGAGCTGCTCGATGCCGATCTTGAGGCCGGCCGTCTGCCCGATCTTGGTGCCTCATCGCACGCTTCGCGCCCCAGCTCACTGCATTGCCGGTCGTGACCGTTCGCTTCCCGGCGCTCAGTACCTACGACGAACTGAGATCCGTCAATCCCGGAGACGCCGCATGAGCGCCCGCGAGATCATCGATGCCGGCCGGCTCCAGATCATGCTGAACGAACTCAGATTACCGACGATCAAGCAAATCTGGCCGGATTTTGCCGCCCGCTCAGACAAGGAAGCCTGGCCGGCCGCCAGATTCCTCTCCACACTCATGGAACATGAACTCGCCGAGCGCACCCCAAGACTCCCGCGCTGGCCTGCCGCTTTTGTCTTCGAAACGCCCGAAGAAGAGCCTCTTCGTCGACATGGTGCAGCAGGGCCGTGAACCGGATTGGGGCAGCCTGCTTGGCCGCCGCGTTCACCCGCTCAAGGTTCGGCAGCAAGGCGACCCGGCTCTGTGTCCGGACCCTTGCCTCCTCGCGCAGGCTCTCCTCGGGCTGGTCCCTTCCCTCCATGCGTCTCGTTACCTTCGACGATTTCACAGGTGTCGGGTCGGAGGAGGCGCCCATTGAAGGTAACCGGTATGAGCTCCCACGTCGGCGGTGATCAGCGTGCGCGTGCGTAGCGGATCGGCATCCAGTATTGGCGCATGGCCTCGACGGCTGCGGGAATATCGAGGTGGGCGTTGCGCAGAGAGTCTCGGGTCTCGCGGCCGGTCCGTGGCGGTCCGAGCAGCGGACCGGCCTGATCTTCGCGACAGTGAAGCAGAATAGGCAGCAGCAGGCGGTGATTGACGTTGCTGGCGTCCAGCAATGGCGCCCACGCCAACAGCCTGAGCCGCATCGCGGCGTAGAATCCCTGGCACCATGGTCGCGGATCGACGACGCCGTTGGGTTGACGCCGGTGCATCGGGGCGAACTGGTTAGGCGTGGTGGAAAGGATCTGGCTGATCTCGTTATGACGCAGCGCGACGGCGGAGATCGCAGCGAACTCCGGGGTGCCGCCGTGGTTGAAGGCATCGGCATCGATGGCAAGCAGTGGGCATATCCAATCGAGCGGGCTCATCGACACCGGTCCGGCCACGATCGCGGCGACGTAGCCGTCGAGCATGGGGAGACCGGTGGCGGCAGGATGCTGATCGACGCGAGCCTGGAGCCATTGCTCGAGCTCCGCAAGCGGCATGGCGGCGGCCGCCATCGACGATGAAGCTTTAGGGCGACGTGGGCTCATGCTGCAGCCTGTGCGATGCGCTCACGGGCCGCCTTCCAGTTCCAGACGAGCAGCTCGTGGAGCTGGTGGCTCTTGGTTCGCCCGGAGACAATCCGCTCCAGCACGTCCGTCAGATAGATCTGAGGATCGAGTTCATGGAGTTTTGCCGTGTTCACGATCGACGACAGGATCGCCCAGCTCTCGGCGCCGCCTTCGCTGCCGCTGAACAATGAGTTGCGTCTTCCCATGGCAATCGGGCGCATGGAACGCTCTACCGTGTTCGAATCGACCTCGACGCGGCCGTCGCGGAGAAACAGCGTCAACCCGTCCCAGTGATTGAGTACATAGTTGATCGCCTCCGCCAGCTTCGACTGCGAGAAGAGCTGGCCAATCATTGTGGTCAATCGTGCCTTGAGCGCCTCCATCAACGGAGCGGTCCTGGCGCGACGGACGGCGAGCCGCTGCTCGGCGCTCGAGCCGCGGATCTCGGCTTCGATCGCATAGACCGCCTGCAGGCGTTCGATCACCTCGCGCGCGAACGGCGACTGCGTCGTCTTGAACACCTCGACGAACTTACGTCGGGCATGAGCAAGACAAAAGGCGAGCTGGATCTCACCGCCATGATCGCGGGCGAGCGCCTTGTAGGCGGCATAGCCGTCCACCTGCAGAATGCCGGAAAAGTCCGTCAATTGTCCGGCGATCTGCTCCGTGCCGCGGCCGGCAGCGAACACGTAGGCAACCGCCGGCGGCGAGGGCCCGCCCCATGGTCGGTCATCCATGGCATGCGCCCAGAACTGGCAGATGCGGGTGCGATGTCGTCCGGGGTCGAGCACCGGCATCGGCGTCTCGTCGCAGAACACGCGCGCCGCGCTCTGGATCGTCCTCAGCTGAAGCTCATAGAGGCTTTTGAGCCACCAGGCGGCACGCCTCACCCAGCCGGCGAGCGTCGCGCGGTCGAGCTGGATGCCCTGGCCGGCCAAGATCTGCACCTGCCGGTACAGCGGCAGATACCAGGCGAACTTCGAGACCACCACGTGGCTCACGAGTGCGGTCGAGGCCATGCCGCTCTCGATCAGGCGCGGCAGCACCTTCGCTTGGACCACACCATCGGTGCAGCTGCGGCAGCCATATTTGGGACGGATCGTGCGCAGCACCCGCAGGATCGCCGGGATGATGTCCAGCACCTCGCTGACGTCCTCGCCGATCTTGTGGAGCTGACCCTGGCAGCACGGGCAAGCCGTCGCCTCCGGCTCCAGCACCTGCTCGCAGCGCGGCAGGTGCTTTGGGAGTGCGCCGATGTTGCGGCGCGCCTTCTTCCGCGGCGGCTTGCCAAGCGGCTTCGCCGCTGCCGCATCGTCGTTGGCAGCGGCAGGTGGCGTGGCGTCGGTCTCGAGATCGCCCAGCTCAAGCGCGAGTTGCTCGTCCACGAGCACCGCAAGTCGCTCCGAGCGCTTCCCGAAGATCATCTCCTTGAGCGTCTGCATCGCCACGCGCAGCTTCTCGTTCTCGGCGTCAAGCGCGAGCACCATCTCGGTCAGAGCTGACGGATCGGTCGGGAGAGCGTCGGGGCGAATCGCCATGACCAGACGATACATCCGCGCGCGACACGCTCCAGCGAAATCCTCGCCTCTCAGCCGACAACGGCCGGCTGCTTCACAGGCTTGGGTGAGACACGCGTCCACTCGAGCCCGTCGACCAGCATCGCGAGCTGCGTCGCACTCAAACGCACCGCGCCGTCGCGGATCGGCGGCCAGGTGAAATGCCCTTCGTGCAACCACTTCGTTACAAGCACCATGCCGCCGCCGTCCCACGCCAGCAGCTTCACTCTGTCGGAACGTTTGGAACGGAAAACGAAGACGGTGCCGTCATAAGGACTCGTGTGTAACGCTTCGCTCACCAGCGCCGACAGCGTGTGCACCGACTTGCGAAAGTCGACCGGCTGGGATGCCAGCATCACCTTGAGGTCGGGCCGCAGCGCTATCATCGATCGCCTCTGAGCACCGACAGCACCGTGCAAAGCGTCGCAGTATCCACTTCTCCCTCGACGCGAATGCGCGCCCCACTCACCTCGATCTCGACCACCCCACAGGCCATGGTCGGCGGCGCGGTCACCTTCAAGGGCCTCGCTTGCGCCGACGCTGCGAGCTGGCCGCTCTCGGCGCCAATCTGGATCGGCACGAAGCTCGGCGCCTTGCCGGCCATTGCCGTAATCTGGCGTCGCCACACCGTGAGCAGCCCGCGGGAAACGCCGTTGCGCCGCGCTACCTCGGAGATGTTCGTGCCTTCCTCAAAACTCTCCGCCACGATCCGGGCCTTCTCCTCGCCCGTCCATCGTCGCCGCCGGCGCTCCCCGGTGATCACCTCGACACGACGATAGGAGTCACCTTCCTGCCTGGCATCAAGCATGGCATTTACCATCGATCCACCTCCTCCGATCAACTCATGCCAGGCTCTATCGCGCGTAAGCCCAGGGTGGGCTAGGTGGGGGCCTCATGCCGGTTACCATTGAAGGGCTCGCCTCCGTCCGCCACTCAAACGGAACGTGCAGTTTTCCCGCATTCCGCTTTCATGAATGGTTTCGCGAGATCCGGAGAGAAGGTATCAGCGAGACAAGGTTGACCAGCTTGAACTCACCCAGCAACCGCTTGGTGGGATAGTCCTTCCAGCAGTTGTTCCGCCATCCCTTAGCGCGATGCGCGCCAAAGCCTTCGGACGATCCAGCCGTCCAGTTGGTGGAAGCGCTTTCGAACTTGGGAGCGGCAGTAGCAGTTGCCCCAACCTCGGATGATCGGGTTGATCATTTTAATCAACTCACCCATGCGCAGAGGTGTTCTCCTCTGCGTCAGGGCCCGGATTTGATCCTTGAATCCGTCCAACAACTTCTGCGTAGGAATGGGGTAGAGAATAGGGTCGCTTACCTGGTTAAAACCAGGACACCGATAGGTCTCCTGCCGGCAAGAGCGGGCGGCGCGTCGTCTCTGCCTTCATCGCCACCGCGTTTGCCCAGGACGATGCCGAGGCCGCCCGCGCCCAGTGGCGGAAGGTCACCGATCAGCTCCGCCCCAAGCTACCCAGGCTGGCTGGCTTCCTCGACGAAGCGGAGACCGATGTGCTCGCTTTACATGACCTTCCCGCCCCGGCATCTGACCAAGCTGCATTCCAGCAACCCGATCGAGCGCCTCAATGGCGAGATCAAGCGGCGGACCGAGGTGGTCGGCATCTTCCCCAATGAGGACGCCATCGTTCGCCTCATCGGCGCGATCCTGCTCGAGCAGAACGATGAATGGGCGGTCCAGCGCGCCCGTTACATGACGCTGGAAACCATCGCGCCGTTGAGCGATGATCCAACCGTCAGCCTTCCGGCGATCGCCAGCTGACCTGCCCGGCCTGGCCGGTGAACACGGTGCCCGCCGCCAGCTACACCACGCCAGGGAACACGATCCGCCGATCTCGACCAGCCGTTCGCCAAAATCGATTTGCAGCTGCTTGCCCGGCGGCGTCTCGAACCGCACCGTGGCGCGCGCTTCCGCCGCAAGCTCCTGGCGATAGCGCTGCAGCGCACGTTCGACTGTGCGCAGGCTGACCATGATGCCTTTCTCGGCTGCCAGTTCCTGGCGGATGACGTCGGCATTGCCGTGGTGCTGCAGACGCTCCTTGAGCCAGGTCTCCTGGCCAGCGAGCGCCTTTTTGCATCGCGGCTGTCGATAGGGCGTCCAGCCGCCGGCCGCAACGTACTCCTTCACGGTGTTGCGGCTATTCCCGAGCTTCCGGGCAATCCGTTTGCTACCCCACCCCAGGTCGTTGAGCCGGAGTATCGCCGAAACCTCGTCCGGCTCCAGCATGGCCTCCCTCCGCGGATCCTTGAACCGCAGAGGAGCTGAACTGAGCCCCCGTTCTGACTGCGTCGCGAGGGGGGGAGCATTTTTCCATGTCGCCCGACAATCATGCGCGACGGCTCGGGTCGAAATCGCTGCAAAGAAAACTCTCAATTGCAGAATTTCTGCAACCTGGACCCGATTTCTGCGATCTTTGGGCGGCGATGCAACCCTATATTTTGGGTTCAAATCGGGTGAGTTGGCCCAACCGACGCAACGCAATCTCTACAGGCAGGGACACAGGGAGGATTTGATATGCTTTCAAAAACCGGACTTCGACTTGCAATGAGCGCGCTCGGTATCGTGTTCGGCCTCGCCGGAGGCGCTACCTACGCGGAGGGCACAAAGACCGTTATCAATGCCGCTACGGAGCCAACCATTCCGCCATTCACATATAAAGATCTAGCGTCCAACAAGCTGATGGGATTCGACATCGACCTCTTCGAGGCGATCGCTGCGAAGATGGGCGCGAAAGTCAACTGGATTGATACGAAGTATCAGGAGTTCATCCCAGCGATCAAGACGAAGCGTGTCGACGTCGCCGTGGCCCAAAAGGAGGATACGCCTGAAGGCCGTACCGCCGGTGTGAGCTTTGTCGATTACGTGAACGACGGTTCGGTGTTCGTCACGCTGCGTGCCAACGCCGAACGCTTTCCGGACATGGATGTACTGTGTGGCAAGCGCGTGGGCGCAACCCGCAGTTCGGATCGGCCAGTCCTAGTTGCGAAATGGAGTGACGAGCATTGCACCAAAGCCGGTAACCCCGCGGTAATCGTAGTCGGCACCGAGCACTCGGCCGATTCGCGGCTGCAGATAAACCAGGGCCGCATAGACGCGTTCACGTTCAGCCCGCTTCGGATAGGATATCAGAACAAGATCGAGAACAACCGCTACATGGCTATTGGAAAGCCTTTCCACTCGTTTCCGAACGGGATCGTTTTCGCGAACGATGACCCGCAGTTCGGGCAGGCGATCAAGAATGCGCTTGGTGCAGTCATGGCCGATGGCACGTATCGAGACCTGCTGCGCAAGTGGGACCTGCCGGATGATGGTGCAATCGAACGGCCCATGATCAATGGTCAGCCCTGAACGCACGTGCGAGTCGTTGACGCGGGCAGCTGATCAAACGTACTGGAAATAACGGTGAGGGTCTTTGGACGAGCCGATCGCGGTAGGGACACTCTCACCGCGGATGGTTGACGGCGAAGCGCACGTCAGACCAAAGATGAAGGATGCTGGCTGGGGTAGGAAGTCCTCGGCTAGCTTCTCGATCCGCTGCCAGCTCTTCCAGTCCCTCTGGCTTCGGTGCTGTGTTCGCCGCCAGAAAGTGACGATGTGGTGGCGGAACACCGCGATGGCCCGACGTTTGGTCGGCACGGCGTGATACGCAACAGAAGTAACAAAACGACCTGTCTCAGCCAGCGTCCCTGTTCAGGGATCGGCCGATGCATGCGCCGTCGCAGTCCCTCCTTTACCTCCTTGAGCTTCCTTGGTCATGCGGTCACACCGAAACTTCCGTTGCAGCAGGAATTTTCCCTGCTGTGATTTGCCACAGATGACACTGAAGCCACGAAGTAGGAGGTCTCCGGTTTGCCAAGCCCACGCTCTCCGCGCCTTCCGCTGCGTAGCGGCCAAACGCGATCAGGCGGGTCTTTTCCGGATGCAGCGCTAGCACACGATGACCTTATCGCCGGTGGCTTCAAACCGTCGCCAGCGCTCGGAGAGCAGGCGTAATCGACCTGAGTTGTCGGCCTAGCTAGGTCCTGCTCCGCCGAATGCCCGCCCGGCCGGTCGCGCGCTTCGAGGGCTTTACCGGCATCCTGCTGGCCGACGGCTACAGTGTAAGCGGCAAAGAGACCCCGTCTGGCGGAGTGGGTGAGCGATCGGCTATTGGCTGCTGAGTTTGTGAGCCGATGTGAGCTTCTATGTCTGCGCCTAGTTCTGGAACTAGAACCTTCCATATGATCGAAGCGGTTGCCGACCGTCTTGAGGGAGCGCCGCGTCAGCTTCGCCGGCGCTGGTCGGACGAGTTCAAGGCGCAAGTTGTGACGGAGGCGCTGGAGCCTGGCGCGAGCGTATCGGCGATCGCCCGCCGGATCGGCATTCACCCGTCGCAGCTGTTCGCCTGGCGCCGTGATGCTCGGGCCGAGCGGCATTATCGCTCGCGGCCCTCGAGTTGCGAGGGTGTGGTGGCTACTGTGGCAGGCGCGGTGATCGAAATTGCGATTGGCGAGGTGGTCGTGCGCGCCGGCGTGGATGTTGACGAGGCGCACTTGCAACGGGTGATCCGGGCGGTCCGTTCGGCATGATCCCCTCTGGTGTGAAGGTGTTCCTGGCCAGCCATCCAGTCGACTTCCGCAATTATGCGGAGCCTACGATTATGCGGAGTGCGCGGCCGTTCGATCCGAGATCCGCTCCGTTATCAACAGTTTAGTTCCCAGTGCCCTCTTCCTCGCTCCGCATAATCTGGGACCTCCCTTCCTGTCTTGATGGCAACGAAAGGGAGACAAGGAATGGCCAAGTCGAGTGAGAATCACTGCCACGGGCAGCGCTGCATGGTCGCAGGCGATCTCGCCCCGCTGGTGACGGAGTTCGCACGACACCTGACGGTGTTGGGGCATTCGAGCTTGACAGTGAGCGGCTATGATGCCGCAGCCCGTCACCTCGCGCAATGGCTGACGCTGTCTGCGTATTTCGCAAAAACGGGACAGCGGTTTCGCTAACTGACGGACAGCAGTTTCGCTAAATCGCGGACAGCGTGGCGGCGCTGGCTTTTGGTTGCCTGGTTGTTGAAGTCAGTTGGTATTCGTTTCGCTGTTTTCGACGTCGGTCAAGGGGCGCGCAGCTTTTTTCCTTCGCATGCTGTCGCCTTCGAGGGCGATACGGTGGGAGTTGTGGATGATCCGGTCCAGGATAGCATCTGCGATGGTTGGCTCGCCGATCATGTCGTGCCATTGGGCAACGGGCAGCTGAGCGGTAATCAAGGTCGATTTGCGCCTGTAGCGCTCTTCGAAGATTTCGAGGAGATCAAGGCGCTGCTGGTCATTGAGGGTGTGGGTGCCCCAATCGTCGAGGATGAGCAACTGGACACGTGCGAGCTTATCGATGAGGCGCGGGAAGCGACCATCGAGACGGGCCATGGCGAGGTCTTCGAACAGGCGCGGCATACGCAAATAGAGGACGGAATGATCGAGCCTGGCCGCCTGGCGTCCGAAGGCGCACGCCAGCCAAGTTTTGCCAGTCCCGGTCAGGCCGGTGATGATGAAGTTCTCATGGGCTTTCAGCCAGGCGCCTTGCGCCAGCTGCAGGGTGTTGCGCCGGTCAAGACCGCGGCGGGACGCGAAGTCGACGTCTTCGATACAGGCGTCGATGAAGCGCAGCTTGGCTGCGGCCAGCCGATTGGTCAGGCGCCGGTCGGCGCGCATGGCGGCTTCGCGATCGAGCATCAGGCCGAGCCACTCGTCGCGGCTGAGATCGGCGGCATTGTCCTGTTCGGCCAATTGCCGGTAGGCGGCCGCCATTCCGGCAAGGCCGAGCGCCTGCATCTGGTCGAGGGTCGGGTGGGTCAGCATCGCGATGTTCCTTTCCTTCATTGATAATAGCCCCCACCACGGATGTTGGCGTGCGAGGGGGTGGCTTTGACGGGGGCGGCAGCAGGGCTCGCGCGGTCGAGCCCGGATTTGAGGATCGCGCTCACCGAGGAGTAGCTGATCGCGTTGATGACGAGTGCCCGCTCGCAGGCCGCTTCGAGCCGATCGCGCTCGTAGCGCCGCGCCAGGGCGATGATCCCCATGGCGGAGCGATAACCCTGCTCGGGATGCGGGCGCTCACGCATCATCCGCTCGACCAGAGTGGCGGCGTTGACGCCGATCCGCGCTGCCATCTTGATCAAGCTCGCCGGCGTCATATTGGCGTAACGCTGATGGGCCTTGGGCATGTGCTCGTTCACGGTGACATGGCCGCTGCGCTGAGAGCGGCGCACATGGCTGGCAACACGCGTGTGATCCTGGAAGATCTCGACGGCTCGATAGGTGAGCCGGACGTCCACCCGACGGCCGATCAGCCGGTGCGGCACCGAGTAAAAGGTCTTGTCGACTTCGACGTGATAATCGGGGTGGACCTTCGCCGTTTTCCATTCGGCGTATTCGAACGGCTCGCCCGGCAACGGCGTCAACGCAGCGCGCTCGATCTCCTCGAACAGCTGCCGGCGGGATTTGCCGATATGGCGCATCGGCCGATGGTTCAGCTCCTCCAGCAAACCGGCGATCGCAGTATTGAGATCGGTCAGGTTGAAGAACCGCCGATGGCGCAGCCGTGCCAGAATCCAGCGCTCAACAATCAGCACCGCGCCTTCAACCTTGCCCTTGTCGCGCGGCTTGCGGCTGCGGGTCGGCAAAATCGTCGTGTCGTAGTGCTCGGCCATGGCGGCAAAGGTTTGGTTGAGCGTCGGCTCGAACCACAACGCCTTGACGACCCCGGCCTTCAGATTGTCGCAGACGATCGCCCTGGGAACTCCGCCGAAGTACGACAAGGCCCGGGTCTGGCCTTCGATCCAATCTGGTAGTCGCTGACCGAAGCTCCCCATAGCGAAGGTCAGCGACGAGGCCCCGAGCACCGCGACAAATATCTGCGCCTGGCGGATCTCGCCGGTTTGCGGATCGATCACCTCCACCGTCGGACCGGCATAGTCGGTCTGCATCACTGCACCCGCCGCGTGGCGATGACGGAAGGTCGGGTTCGCCCGGCGCCGATAGGCGTCAAACTTCTCGCAGAACCACGTGTAACCATAGCCGTCGGGATGCGCCGTCCGGTATTCCTGCCACAGCAGCGTCAGCGTCACGCCCTTGCGCTTGAGCTCCTGCGCCACCCGTGGCCACTCAGGCTCGCTCAAGTCCTGCGGGGGCCGCCCGACCCGCCGGAACAAGGCTCGCTGCAAGGCCGCCTCGCTCTCGTAAATCGGCGGCAGCGGCCAGCTCAAACCCGCTTCACGCGC
This sequence comes from Bradyrhizobium sp. Pha-3, assembly GCF_042258615.1. Taxonomy (GTDB): domain Bacteria; phylum Pseudomonadota; class Alphaproteobacteria; order Rhizobiales; family Xanthobacteraceae; genus Bradyrhizobium. The sequence continues at coordinate 7,604,062 of NZ_CP170152.1, forward strand.
TCGCAGCAGGTAGGTGGCAACCGAACTCTTGCTGATCTGCAGCCGTTCCGAGATCTCCCGAACCGACAGGTCCTGCTCGTACGTCAGCCTCAGGATCGATCGTAGGTCCTTCACAGTGGTTCGTTTCGCTTGCTTCCGTCTCGGCATTGCCCCTCTCAAACTCAGCTTGAGAGAGAACATTGCCTGAACGGCGCTCCCGAAAACCAACCTCCCGCAACTGTCCGCGATTTAGCGGAATCCCTGTCCCGGAATTACTGAAATCGCTGTCCGCGAATTACCGAAATTGCTGTCCGGAAATTGCCGAAACACGCACGCTGTCCAAGGTCGCAGTCACCGACATCGATGATGGCGTCACTGATCAGTTCGCTCGGCATCGCTGTCGATGCCCCGGCATACGTCGCATGAAGGGCGTGTCCAAGAAGTACGTGAGGCGGGTGCGCCGGTTCGTCGAGTTTCTCGGCGAGCGCGGGATCGTCCAGCGCAAGCCGAAGCTCGCAATACCGACGCTCGACCGGTGGGTAGTCGAGTTCCAGGACTGGCTGCGGCAGCATCGCGGCGTCACAGAGCTGACAATAGATCGACATGGTCGCATGGTCATGCGGCTGCTCCCGGCACTTGGCAGCAAGCCGCGAAGCTGGAATGCCCAACTCATTCGCGACGTGATCATTGCAGAGACGAAACGGGTCTCGCTCGCCTATGTGAAGACTATGACGATGGCGCTGAGAGGATATTTGCGGTTCCTCACCGCGCGGGGGGTGTGCCGGGCGGGACTCGATCATGCTGTGCCAATCATTCCGCAGTGGCGACTGTCGTCGCTGCCGCGATACATCAGCTCGTCAGATGTCGAGACGTTGATTGCAACGTGCGACCAGACCACCGCGACTGGCGTTCGTGATCGGGCGATCCTGCTGCTGTTGGCACGACTGGGCTTGCGGGCCGGCGACATTCTCTCTCTTCGTCTCACCGATATTGATTGGCAACAGGCGACGCTGTCGGTTCGTGGCAAGGGGCGGCGGGAGACGAGATTACCGCTGCCGCAAGATGCCGGGGATGCCTTGCTCGCTTATCTGGATCAGGCCCGGCCGCACGTCGCCGATGTTCGAATCTTCTTCATGTCGAATGCACCAATCCGGCCGCTGACAGGTTCGAGCGCAGTCTCTGATGTTGTGCGTGGTGCAATACGAAAGGCCGGTATCCCCGCTCCGTCGAATGGAGCCAACCTGCTTCGGCATTCGGCCGCGACGGCCATGTTGCGGGGCGGCGCGACGCTCGACACAGTTGGCGCCGTACTGCGCCACCGCTCACCGGACATGACCGCGCACTACGCCAAAGTCGACGTGACGATGCTGCTGCAGATCGCGCAGCCATGGCCGGGAGATGCGTGATGCTGAGTCAATATCTTGCCAAATATGTGGACCAGCAGCAGTCGCTGGGGTTCAAGTTCCGCGTCCAGCAAATCCTGCTGAGGGGCTACGTCGGCTTCGCCGAGGAGTGCGGCGACCGGCACATCAGAAGTGCCCGGGTCCTGGCATGGGCCGCACGTGCGCCGTCACCGGAGCAGCGCCGCAACCGGTTGCTTACCGTGCGGCGGTTTGCGCTGGCGATGCATGCCGAGGATCCGCGCCATCAGGTTCCGGCGGCGGATGCACTCGGCCACGCCGTCGTCAAGCGGCGAGCGCCGTATATCTATAGTGCGGAGGAGATCGCACGACTGCTTCGTGCTGCGGCGGCACTCCGGCCAGCGGGCTCGATCAGACCGACCATGTATGCAACGCTCTTCGGCCTGCTCACCGCTACTGGCATGCGGATCGCAGAAGCATTGGCGCTGCAGATCGACGATGTGACTGCCGATGGGCTCGTCGTCCGGCAGACCAAGTTCCAGAAGAGCCGGCTGTTGCCGCTTCACGCAACAGCTCGGCTGGCGCTCGACAGATATCTGGTTGCCCGGCGGTCGCTAACCACCACAGATCGTGCTCTCTTCGTATCGGTTGCCGGGCAGTCGCTGCCCTACAACACCGTGCGACGGATCTTCCTGCAGCTCCTTGATGGCACCAATCTCAGGGGCGCGCACTCGGGGCGAGATCCGCGCATCCACGATCTGCGCCACACCTTCGCAGTCCGCTCACTGGAGCAGTGCCGCCACGATCGTGCTGCGGTCGTTCGCCATATCGTCGCACTCAGCACCTACCTCGGCCACGCCCACGTCACCGACACCTATTGGTACTTGCAGGCGACGCCGGTCCTGATGGGCCAGATCGCCGAGGCCGGAGAGGCATTGCTCATTGGAGGTGCCGCATGACCGCGCTCGCCCCCTACCTGAGCAGCTTCCTACGCGAGCACTTGCCCAAAGAACGCGGAGCGAGCCAGCATACCTGCGAGGCGTATGCGCAGAGCTTCCAGCTGTTGCTCCACTTTGCCGCCGGCCGGCTCAAGCTCAAGCCATCGAAGATCGAGATCGAACGGCTCGACGCGCCGCTGATCTTGGCATTCCTGGAGCATCTAGAGAAGCAGCGCGGCAACTCGGCGCGAACCCGCAATGCCCGGTACGCTGCGATCAACTCGTTCTTCCGTTACCTGGAATACAGGGTGCCATCCTGCCTCAACCAATCACGTCGGATCCATGCGATCCCGATGAAGAAGACCGATCAGGCGCTCGTCGGCTATCTCACCCGTGACGAGCTACAGGCTCTGTTAGACGCGCCAGACGTCAGCACCGTGTCCGGCATCCGTGATCGAGCGATGCTGCATCTGGCCCTCGCCGCAGGCATGCGCGTGTCGGAGCTGGTCGGTCTCCGGCTCGATCAGATCGATCGCCAGACCATGTCCAGCGTGCACATCATGGGCAAGGGCCGTCGTGAACGTGTCCTGCCTCTCTGGAAGGAGACGGCCGCAGCTGTGAAGGCTTGGCTCAAAGTGCGTCCAGTCAGCGGCGCTCCTGAGCTGTTCTTCAACGCCCGCGCCCAGACGATGACCCGCTCAGGCTTTGAATACATCCTGACCAAGCATGTCGCCACCGCCGCTCGCAAAGCGCCCTCGATCGCCGACAAAGGCGTCAGTCCGCACGTACTGCGCCATACCTGCGCCATGCATACGCTTCAGGCCACCCGGGACGTCCGGAAAGTCTCGCTGTGGCTCGGACACGCCAGCCTGCAAAGCACCGAGGTCTACCTTCGTGCCGATCCGACAGAGAAGCTCGAAGCGCTCGCCGCCATGTCGCCGCCGATGCTGACCCCAGGTCGCTTCCGGGCGCCCGACAAGCTCCTGGCCATGCTGAACGCGGCCGGACGCAAGCCGAATTATGCGGAGTGAGACATACGAGAAAACCGCGGCGGGGAGCAACTTCCTGCCGCGCACTCCGCATAATCGTAGGCTCCGCATAATTGCGGTTATGTGGTGCACCACATAACCGCAAGGGTATCGATGGCCTTGTTGCGCTTGTGCGCGATGCGGGCTCAGATCCGTTCGACGGTGCACTTTATGTCTTCCGGGCCAAAAGAGCCGACAGAATAAAGATCGTATGGTGGGATGGCTCCGGCGTGTGCCTCTATTTAAAACGTCTTGAAAAGGCGAAGTTCTGCTGGCCGCGGATCGGGCATCATCGGGTGCAGATGAATCCCGCGCAGTTGATGGCACTGGTGGATGGAATGGACTGGAAGCGGGTCCGGACCGTGGCGGTCAAGCCGCCGGAGATTGTTGGGTAAAAGCGCTGCGGCGAAGTGAATCAGTGAGCTGAAAAGGCAAGAGAACCGGGGCAAAATGTGCTCTGGTCGGGCCAATGACGCCGCCCGATCTCAACCTCCCGAATGACGTAGAGACGCAGAGACGCTGAGAGCCATGGTGCATGCCATGGCCGAGAGGGCGGCCCGCGCCGATGCTCTGGAGAGCGAAGTCGCCGATCTCAGGGCGCGCAACGCCGATGCCGATGCGCGCATCGAGCGGCTGACGCAGATCCTGAAGGCCTTCGACCGCGTCCGGTTCGGCCGACGATCGGAAAAGCTCGGCTCTGCGAACGGTGACGATGAACAGCAGACCTTTGTCTTCGAGGAAATCGAGACCGGCATCGCTGCGATCAAGGCCCAGGTCAGCAAGGGCCGTGAGCAGGCGGACGGCAAGCGTGCACCGCGTCGGCGCAAGGGCTTTGCGCCCCATCTGGAACGGATCGAAACGGTCATTGAGCCGGAAGAGCTGGCTGAGCATGCCGGCAAGCAGAAGGTGCTGATCGGCGAGGACGTGTCGGAGCGTCTGGATGTGGTGCCGGCCAAGTTCCGTGTGATCGTTACGCGCCGTCCCAAGTACGCCTTCAAGAACGAGGACGGCGTGATCCAGGCGCCGGCCCCGGTCCATATCATTGAAGGAGGCATTCCGACGGAAGCGCTTCTGGCCCAGATCGCCGTCGCCAAATATGCCGATGGCCAGCCGCTCTACCGGCAGGAGGCTATCTACGCCCGCGACAAGGTCGAACTCGACCGCCAGCTGATGGCGCAATGGATGGGCAAGCTCGGCTTCGAGCTGGAGATCGTGGCCGACTACATCTTCAGCGAGGTCAAGAAGGCCGAACGGGTCTTTGCCGACGAAACCACCTTGCCGACGCTCGCTCCCGGCTCCGGATCGACGAAGACGGCCTACTTATGGGCCTATGCCAGGGATGACCGAACCTTTGGCCGTAGCGGTCCCCCGATGGTGGCTTATCGCTTCGAAGACAGCCGCTCCGGCGAATGCGCGGCCCGCCATCTCAATGGTTATCGGGGCATCCTGCAAGTGGATGGCTATGCCGCCTATAACAAGTTGGCGCGATCCGATCGCGGCAATGATGGCGTCGCATTGGCTGGCTGCTGGTCACACAGCAGACGCAAGTTCTACGAGCTGCATGTTGCAGGGAGCTCGGAAGTGGCAACGGCGACGGTCGAGCGGATGGCAAGGCTCTGGCAGGTCGAAAAAACCGTGCGCGGTCAAAACCCCGACGTTCGCGTTGCCGCGCGCCAGCAAGCCTCCGCGGCGGTCGTCGCTGATCTCTTCGACCTCTGGCAGCAGACTTTGCGGCGGATCTCCGGCAAATCAAAACTGGCTGAGGCGATCCGCTATGCCGTCTCGCGCCGTGCCATCTTCGAACGCTTCCTCACCGACGGCCGCATTGAGCTCGACTCCAACATTGTCGAACGCGCCATCAGGCCGCAAACAATTACGAGAAAGAATAGCCTCTTCGCGGGCAGCGACGGCGGCGGACGAACCTGGGCAACCATCGCAACGCTGCTGCAGACAGCGAAAATGAACAACGTCGATCCATTCGCTTGGCTCAACCTAACACTTCAGCGTATCGCCAACGGCTGGCCGAGCAGCGAAATCAACGCGCTCATGCCATGGAACCACGCCGCCTGACGGCCTCAGCTTGCCGTTTACGTTGGAGCGAGGACGCCCGCAGGTGCTCCTTCACGGCAAGGGACGCCGAGATCGCGTCGTTCCCATTCCTAAGGATCTGGTGCGATCGCTGACGGACCTATTGAGCGAACGCGGCCTCGCCAATCATGAACCGCGGCCGATCTTCGTCGGGGTCCACAACAGCGCCTGACGCGTTTCGGCGCGACATACATCGTGCGGCGTGCCGCCTCCCAGGCCGGGTCCACGAGGCCAAGCTTGGAGGGCAAGCCGATATCGCCGCACATCTTCCGGCATTCCCTCGCCATGAAGCTTCTCCGGTCAGGCGTGGACCTCCTGACGATCCAGGCTTGGCTTGGCCATGCTCAGGTCGCCACAACCCACCGATACGCCGCTGCGGATGTCGAGATGATGCGCCGAGGACTCGAGAAGGCGGGCGTCTCAGGCGACCGCAGCGCGCGCTCCCGGCCGAACGACACCATCCTGCAGCTGCTGGCCAACATCTGATTATTATGTGGCGGAGAAACCCTGGGTGGCCGACCCTGGCTGGCGTTAGGGCGCCTCCGCCACATAATCTCGTCCGACACATAAGAGCGGGTCTTTGCGCAGCACCTCCTGCACTTGGAGCGCCAACGACGGAAAGCCTCTGCGCATATCCGTGTAGCCTGTCGCGAGCCATACTCGCGCGCCTGTCGGAACCGGGATCATCGGCGCACCAGAGCATCGACAAACTCGACGCAGCGCGTCTCCATCAACGTCGCCATCGACCCGGATGCGGTGTCCGCTACCAAGATCAATCTCGATGATGCCATGGCTCCTCCGTCGACGCGCCGGCGCCGTCGTCAATGGTGCTTCGGCCACATCCCGCGGCGGCACAGACGGCCCAATCTCGACCGGCACTAACCGCGCTATACTCGTATCACCGTGCTTGCAAAGCTCTTTGCGCCACCTGAACAGCCGGCTCACATGAAGGCCGGCCATGCGAGCCACCTCGGAAACAGTGGCTCCGGGCTCGAGCGATGCTGCAACTAGCGGTTCCTTCTCATCCTGCGACCACCGACGCCGCCGCTCGACCGATGTGATCACCTCTGCCCGCGAAATCGTCATTGCGCTTCTCGTAGGATTACCCCTAGGACCTGCAGCGCTCGCATCCGTCAAACAAGGCGGCCCTCAACGGCCTCAACGGAGGGATACAGCGCGAGCCTGACCTTCGATCTTGCAGCGTATGTCGCGAATGATCCAGCCCAGCCGCCTGCGCAGGATGCGCAACTGGCGCTGATGCCCTTGAGTTGCTTGGCGTGACCGTAGCGTCCCGCCATCATCGCGGCGGTCTTGGCCACGCGAGAACAGGATTGCCGCAGCCTGATGCCATGCCTCCTCGCCAGGGCCGTTCAGTCCACGGATAGCCGCATGCAAAAGCTTATCGGTCGGAAAGTGATGGCCCTCGGCTACACCGTGGTATCGATCGTGACCGGCTTGAGGTCTTGGCTGCGTAGCGGGCCCGGCTTCGTGCACCAACCGCAGGCTCTCGGCCAGCAGCAGTTCCAGCTTGTCGCCGAACTGCTTGCGCCAGTGGCTCAGATCTGAGCGTTCGTGCGGGAACGCGTACTGGAAGAACCCTTCGCCGGTGAAGAACTGAAAGTACGGGGCGCGGACCCAGCGCTTGCACCCCCCTCATCGTTGAGCGACAACAGCCCGATCAAAAAGCCGGTCTGATCCCGTCGTCGCGTGCTTCTTCGGCCGCCTCTCCTCTCCGATATAGATAGGAAAGCATGCTTCGTCACCAAATGAAATCTCGAATGCGAAATTGCAAAAGTTACGAGGCTCAAAGCCTCAAAACCTTGCAATCTCAAAACAGCCTTCCCGCCAAGTTATAATTCCAGATTAGTCACTTGGTGCTTTTGAGGGACGACTCGATACTTACCGAACAAGGCACGTTGCTTATGAACTTCTTGCGACGCGCAGGGACTTCCTAAGACTGTGGAGTATTGATCAATCGGCGATCTTCTCCTGTATCCCAAACGTAAACAGCCTCTGGGGGGCATCCCAGAGGCCGTCTTGGAGGTCAAACTTTAGATCTAGAGATCAGCCTCATGTCGTTCCGGTGGATTGCCAGAGGCTCACCAGTTGCGCTGGGCGTGAAGCAGCATCGTAAGACTTTGTTGGTTCTTCAGCTCATACGCAGCACCTGGCTTTGCGATACTCGACTGCAGCGGCAGCGTTACAGTACTTCCGCTCGCGTATTTCTGGTCCAGCATAGTATAATTGAGTTCCGCCAAGAAGGTGAGGTTTTTGACCGGAGTCCAGGAGGTGTATGTGCCAACACTCGCGTAGTTGAAGTCGGGGTTACAGCCGGCGAACCCGCTCGACAACACGAGTCCTGTGACCACCGCATTGCAGATATAGCCCTTGGCGGTGCTGTTATAGCGCACCGCGCCCAACCCGCCGTAGATGGCGGTGGCCCAGTTCGGATTCCAGTTGTGGGTGTAGCCGGCGTTGACGCCGTAGGTGGTGGTCAATTCCTGGCCGGAGCCAGTCACGAACACGGAGTCGGAAAGCCCAGCAAGTCCGACGCTCTGGTAAGCATTCGCCAACTTCGTACCACCGTACATCGCGAAGGTGCTCGACATAGCGCTGTTGAAGCTATAACGGCTAGCACCGTGCGTGTATACGCCTGACATGTTGATCGTGTCACCCGGACCAGTCGGGATATTCTTGATCGACAACGACAGCTGACCAGCCCAACCCCACTTGTCGTCAGGATGGCCGCTAGTTTCGGTCGCGCCATAATAGGCGGCATGGTTATCGTGCGCGGCAACCGACGCTTGGAACAGGCCCCAGGCCTGGTCAACACGAAGCATGGCGACAAGGTCTGGAGCGCGCGATCCGCCAATGTCATTGGCACCGTACGCACCAACGGCGAGACCTGCGGGTGTCGCACTACTCACGTTCCAGATGTTGCTTGTGTAAAGGGCAACCTGATCCTGGGCTGAGAAGGAGGCCGTGATGCCCGGGCCGAAGTCGGCGGTATAGGTGAACTGGTTCACGGGATCAAAGCCGCCGCTGCCCGCCAGCTCGTACCAGTTCGCCGGATAATCGAACCAGGGCGCGGAGAACTGAGACGCCGCCTTACCGAGCGTGAAACCAGCGAACTGGATGAAGGCGTACTGGAGCCAGAACGTGCCGCCGGCAGGAGCGCCAGGGTTGGCATTGTTGGGCGCCGGAACGCCACCGAGCGATGCGTAAACGGTCGTACCGCCTCCTACTCCGCTGTATCCGCCCGACGTCCATTGGTACGCCCCCTGGAAGAAGGTGCGGACCACGCCATACTCGGTCGCGGTGCGCGTATCGATATTCAGGGCTTCACGAGAACGGGCCGTATAGCTGTTGCTGAGCCGATTTTGCGCGCCACCCACACCGAAATCGGCGGGGTAAGCGATGGCATTCACGCGCAAGCCGGTCCAGACACGCAGATAACCACCCAGTTTGATGCAGGTGTCAGTGCCCGGGATGTAGTAGAATCCAGAACCATACAGCGAGCAAATCTTTACGTACTCGACGGGCTTTGCCTTCAGCGGAAGATCGGCTGCCTGCGCCCCCAGACCCATAAACATGGCTGCAGAGCCAAGAATCAGACTCTTTGCTATTTTCATCGATGCCCCTCTCATTAGCTCAGGACTCCCAAAAACCAGCCCCTTGGTACGGAGACTATGATCAGCCGATCGAGTTTGCCGGCTACACAGCGCAGCCTAGGCCTCGGCTCATCTCGCTCCCCACGGTAAATATTAACGCGCCCTAAAGCCGAAGTTCTCTGATTTCAGCCAAAGGAATTCGAAATTCTGCAAGTGATCGGTGGAATGCGCAGATTTTTGACGCACCTTAGCCTCTAGCTCTTAGTCGCGAACAGGGTACTACCGGCGGGCCTGAGTTTTGGAACAGTTGCGCGGCTCGTCTAAGCGAGGGCCGCTAGGGCAAGAGTGCCAGCTACGACCTCGGTCCGCTCATCCAGCCCGCTACAGGGAGGAGTCATGGATCCCTGCGCCCCGTCCCGGTAAGCGTCCGGCGGCGAGGGTGAAATCAGAGGAGAGAGCTGGACGAGAATTCGGTGCAACAAAAGCTTCAGCTGCATGGAGCGGCAGAAGTTGTAGCCGCGGCGGCGAGTGTGGCATCGTTCTGCCGGCGCCAGAATTCGGAATCCGCAATTTCTACAGCTGCATTGCTGGCGACCCTCGCGGCGGTACGCCAGCTCGGCAACGAAAACCCAACTGTCCGAAGCCACCGCAGCCGATCAAGGCGAAGAAGCCGATGAGTTGGATGTTGAATTGGGTCAACCCTTCACGATACCGGCGCTTGACTTTGACGTACGCGTCCGGCGAATGTACCCGGTTGGGTTGTCTCGTCGGATGACTGACCGCACTTAGGCGGCGTGAGCGATGTTCTGAAGACGCCAATTCCAAGGCAGGAGTTCGGGAATGCGCCTGGCGGGGTGATCCGGAAGGCGCGCCAGCACCTCGGCAAGCCAAGCCTTTGGGTGGATGTCATTGAGCTTGGCGATTTATGCCGACCGTCGAACTATGCCGAATGGTTCTAGGAAGAGCCCGCCGTTTGGGCGGGCTTACCGCCGGTCGAGCGATCGTTGTCCGGATTCCATTGGGCATAGTCTGGCCTCTTACAGCGCCTCGAGAAAGGCGAGCAGGTGGTCGCTTGGCTGAAAGCGAGTTCGTGTGTCTGTACGGCTTGAGCTTTGCGAGGGCTATTTCCTTGAGTGCAAGATGGCCATGCAGATAGGTCTGCGTCGCTTCGATTGACTCATGACCGATCCTCGCCAACCTCTTCATGCACTATGCATTTGATCTTTGGATGGCACGGATGTTCCCCGATCTCAGGTGGTGTCGGTATGCGGATGACGGGTTGGTACATTGTCGGAATGAGATGGAGACGCAAAGCGTTCGCGAAGCTCCAGGCTCGGCTGGCGGAGTGCCGCCTGGAATTGCATCCTACGAAGACGAGGGTCGTCTACTGCAAGGATGATCGACGCCGAGGTAAAAGCGAGACGGTTATGTTTGACTTTCTCGGTTATTGCTCCCGCCCACGATCGGTCCTGGGGCCGCATTCGCAGAAAATGTTCTGTGTGTTCACCCCAGCGGTCAGCAAACCGGCGCTGAACGCCATGCGGGCGACGGTCCGAGGCTTGAAACTTTGCAGGCGAACCGAGGTGACACTGGACGATATTGCTCGCGAGCTAAACCCGATGGTTAGAGGGTGGATCGCTTATTATGGGCAATACATGCGCTCAGCGCCTTATCCTTTGGCACGCTACATCAACCAGACTTAGCGATTTGGCTGAAGCGAAAGTACAAGCGCTCCATCACCGTTTAGGACGCGCGTGTCTCTTCCTGGAGAAGATCGCGCGTGAGGACCGCAGGCTCTTTGTGCATTGGCAACTTGGCGATGGCGGCAAGCTTGCCGGATGGGAGCCGGGTGAGGCGAGAGTCTCACGCCCGGTTCTGCGAGAGGCTGGAGGTGAAATCCCTCCGGCCTACTCACCCCACCGTCCGTATCCTGGCGAAGGGCAAGTGCAGGACCGGCCGGATCTGGACTTGAGCGGGATGATCGACCCTTCGCCGGCCCTGCGCCGCCGGCGGCGGTCTATTACGCCTCGAGCGACCGACGAGGCGAGCATCTCCAGAAGCATCTGGCCGCCTTCGCCGGTACCCTAACGCTTCAGCGCATTGCCAACGGCTGGCCGAGCAGCGAGATCGAGGCGCTTACGCCATGGAACTACGCCGCCTGACGGCCTTAGCTTGCCGCTTACACAGGCGATCCAGTGCGGCGCCGATCACGGCAGGCCAGCCGCCGACTGCGACCTGAGCATGAGTGTCAATCGGCTCCCAACTTTTGCTCTGACGCAATTTTGGTGCAGCTCACTCATTCGGCAACTATCAATCTGGCTCGAAGCAGATCGATTTTTCCGCGGCCGTACATTTGACGTCTGATGAGCTTGAGGCGAGTAATCTGACCTTCAGTCTGTCCGTTGGACCAGGGCGACGTGATTGTCGCTCGAACCGCTGCTTCATCGTTCGTAACGCCGGGGGCGAATGAGGCGACAAGGCTGGCGAGCGCGCTCGATCCAGGATGACAACTCAGCGGCGGCTCTGCGCCGGATCATCCGGTGGAATTCGGCTACGATCTCTCGAGCTTCGACAAGGGTGGGAACGCCAGCTTCGACCGCGGCGACAGTGATTGTTTCCGCCTTGGAGGAGCGTATCCCGTCCGACCGTCATAAGACGAACGATTGTTCTGGCCGATGGGATCCGGTGGAGGTTTTCGATATCGGCCTTTTCGGATCGCCGTCCGTGGGTCGTCCGTTCGCCGACAATGCGAAGGGAGCCTCGGAAGCCGCGTACCTTTAAACGGCGCCAAAGTTCAGCGCCGTTTCGACGACCGGCCGCCTATTGGTCGTCGAGCCATGGCAGATGCTGATCGAGTGAGTTCTGCCGGCTCCGGAAGATATCGTGGCCTTCGCCGCGGATCACTTGTTGGTCTGGCGCACGATTGATCGGCGTTCCGCCTTTCGACAGGCGCAAGATAGTTGCGTTGGTCTCTTCGCGGCGCAGATAGCCCTCATACTGGAGGCGCTCGGCCGCGGTGAGGAGTTTGGGATCGATTGTCGTTGCCCCGATCGCGCTGCGGATCTGGCGCATCGATTTGAGGACGGCTCGAGGAAGGGCCGACTGGCGTTCTCCATCAGATGCCACCGATCCGCGACCTGTACCGCCTGCGGCAGCGCCTTCGCCGCAGCTTCGCCATATCCCTCACCACTCCCCATAACCCTGAGCGGATCGGCCGGCGGGCGCTGCGGCGTCGGACCACGCGCAGAAGAGTGTCTTTGCTCACCGGTAGCATCAGCCGCTTTGCGAAGCCTGCTGCTGGTCGACCGCCAAGCGCCAGGCCGAGGCGGTGGACGATAGAGTCCAGCCTCGCCGTGCGTCGCGTCGATGGAGCCAGTACGCGTTCGGCAAAGCGCTCGGTGAGGATTTGGCGCCCGCACAGGACAGCGTCGCAGCGGAAGGGGCGAGCGATCACCAGGAACTCTACAATCCGGCCCGAGAGCGGAAGATCGGTCACGCGTCGTCGATAGCGGCTATGGACGCGTCGGGAAACCGTTCCGCACGACGGACACAGACCAACACCTCCGGACGCTCGGACCACAACAGCGGCCTTACCGTCTTCGTAGTACGCACTTTCTACAACAAACCCACGTGGCACCAGACTGGAGCGCTGGAGTGCTTGCTGCATGGCGCTGATTCTCCCCCAAAACGGCAGACATCCCCCAAACTGCATCAAAAGTGATGGTGTCGAACGGCCCTTCGAACCGGCATCAAAAGTGCCTAACGTGGTCGCGTAGAGAGGCGCCACAAAGGAAGGACCGTTCCATGGAGAAAATTATCACAGTGGGTTTGGATTTGGCCAAGTCGATCTTTCAAGTTCACGGCACCGCCGAAAACGGGAAAGTCTTGGTTCGTCGCACATTGCGGCGATCGCAGATTCTGCCCTTCTTTCGGAGCCTTCCAGCTTGCTTGGTAGGTATGGAGGCCTGTGCGAGTTCCCATCACTGGGCACGCGAGATAGCGGCGCTGGGCCACTCTGTCCGCATGATGCCGCCAGCCTATTGAAGCCTTACGTCAAACGAAACAAGACCGACGTGGCGGATGCTGAAGCCATTTGTGAGGTGGTCACCCCCCCGACAATGCGGTTCGTACCGGTGAAGACTGCCGAACAACAAGCAGCCAGCATGATTTTGCGAACGCGAGAGATGCTAATGAGGCAGCGCAGCCAGGCTGCAAATGCTCTGCGCGCTCATATGGCCGAATTGGGCACTATCGCCGGCTCAGGCATGGCAAGCATCGCAAAACTCTTGGTGCTTCTCCGGGACGAAAAAGACAACAGGATCCCCGGCGCCGCCCGCTTTGCCCTGATCCTATTCGCTGAACAGATTGAGCTGCTTACAACCCGCATAGAGAAGCTCGACAGAGAGATTTTGGCTGCCGTCAGAAAGGACCCCGATGCAAGGCGTCCGATGAGCATTCCGGGTGTCGGCCCTCTCATCGCCGCTACTGTTCGAACATCGGTCTTGGATGTTCGCGATTTTGCGACTGCACGAGATTTTGCCGCTTGGACGGGGCTAACACCGAGGGCACAATCGAGCGGCGGGAAAGAAAGGCTCGGCGCGATATCAAAGCGTGGAAATCGGCAACTACGAACGCTCTTGATCGTTGGTGCGACCTCTATCATCAAGCTTGCTAAACGAGGCTTGAAAGTCCCGCTCTGGATTCGGACCATGCTGCAAAGACGGCCGGTCAAGGTCGTATCGGTCGCGCTCGCCAATAAGATTGCGCGCACGATCTGGGCCTTTGCTGGTCAGAGGCGGCATCTATCAGGCGCCGGCTACAATGCTGAAATCCTAATCTCAAGGGCTCTCCGGCGGAAGAAGAAAGCTGCCGAGGAGGCAAGGTGCAAATCTGGATGAACCCCGAATGACGTCATTCCGGTAGCAATCAGACCGCCTGACTCACTGCGCTTCGAGCGCGAGAAATTGATTGGGCGATTGCTTCCGCGGATATCATCGTGGCCAGCGGCCAGGCGCCGCGTTCACAGGCCGAACATATGACCGCACCGTCATCCCTTGTTCAACCGGAAAAAGATCTTGCAACCCGGGCCGTTCCACATATGAGTCAGAGCCAATATTGCAAACGATGACGTAATTGCGGTCGGCGCCCGCGGCACAAAGGTCCGCTATCATCACGCACTCACGCAATCATCCTGAGTCGGAGGGGCCTATGAAGCAATATGTTGGGCAGGATGTTTCGCAAAAGGAGACCTCTGTGTGCGTGGTCAATGAAGTGGGTGAGGTCTCGTTCAAGGGAAAACAAGTCCGATCCGGGAGCGCTCACTGCGCTGCTTCGTAAGCGTGCGCCGCATGCGGAGCGCATCGAATTTGAGACCGAGGCGATGGCGAGTTGGCTGTGGCATGAACTTCGTAGGGTTGATCTGCCGATGGTTTGCATCGACGCGCGGCACGCCCACGTGGCTTTGTCCGTACGCATGAACAAAAGCGATCAAAATGATGCTCGAGGTCTGGCCGAACTGGTGCGCATTGGCTGGTATCGAGAAGTCAAGGTCAAGAGCGAGGAAAGTCAGAAGATCCGCGCGATACTCGTCGCGAGGTCCCGGCTCGTGGCCATTCGTCGAGATATCGAGAACCAGGTATCTGCAGTTTGATCAAAGAATACGGCTTGCTATTCCCACGCGCGATCGGACTGCAGTTTCGCAATCAGGTTCGCGAGCTATTGGAAGATCATCAACTCCTCGGTGTGATCATGCCGCTTCTGTCGATCCATGAGCAGATCTGCAAGCAACAACGCAAGTTCGACAACGAGGTCTGCCAGTTGGCGAAGTCGGATGAGACGACGCGTCGCCTGATGACGGTTCCTGGTGTTGGCGTGGTGACGGCGTTGACGTTCCGCCATACAATCGATGACCCGTCGCGCTTCCGATCGGCATCGACTGTTGGCGCCTATCTGGGTCTTACACCTCGGCGCAACCAATCTGGCGAGACGGAAATCAATGGCAAGATATCACGCTGGGGTGACAGGCTCCTCCGCACGTACCTGTTCGAGGCAGCGACTGTTCTGCTTTATCGAACGAAAAATGGTCCTCCCTCAAGGCCTGGGACTGAAGCTTGCCAAGCGGATTGGCATGAGGAAGGCAAAGGTGACCATTGCGCGCAAGATCGCCGTTGTCCTGCACTGCATCTGGGTCGACGGTACGTCGTTCAACTGGGGGCACCCGAAAGAGGTGTGATCCCTTTTCTGGCCCGGTTCTCGATCGGCTGGCGATGTCACGCTGGGACGGTGGTTGTGGCGACCTCGGAAAGGACCATTACCCCAGCGATGGCATCAAAGGTTCAACTATAGGCCGATCCAATGCCTGATTAACCATCACACCTCAGCCGCGCTCGCGCCGTCTCCGTAACCCTGACCAGCTCCGACGGCCCGAGCTCTACCGTCGTGCCGTTGGAGAGCTCAAAAGGGAAGCTTAACAACAAACCGCAATTAAAGGGCCGAATGACACTCTTGAGCGTATGAGAGGTGTAGCCGACCTGCATGTAGGCCCCGTACGCGAGCTTGTCGGCGTTGGACGCTGCTTGGCTAGCGGCCGTGTTGTACGCACGATCGATCGACGCATAGGCGCCAAAGTTCGCGTAGGTTGGCTGCCACCAACAGGTGGGATCCACCAACGAACTGTAGTTGATCGCCGCGGTGCCATCGATTGCCCAAATTCGGTTTCGGGTTGCCATATCGCCCGTGTATGAAATCTGGGCGCCGGCAGCGTCTTTTGGATCGCCCGGTCATTTCAGCAGATCGATATCTTTCCAATCCTGCCGGAGCAGCACCTTGAAACCGGAGCAGGGACTTTCCTCGGCATTGCCGGCGGAAGCTTTAAGCCGATTGCGCAGCCGCGTATTCGAACGATGCGGCACCCGGGACCGGCCAATCGCGTTCGGTTCGCTGCGAGTACTCCGTTCGCCGCGTCATTCCCGTTCGCGCTTGAGCCGCATCGACATCATGAAGCGGCCGGCGGGATGGATGCTGACCGAAGTCTCGAAGCACGCGCCGGCGCTGTCGAGGTAATGCCTGATGATGCGCAGACCCGCCGTACCCCATTCGACGCGAAGCGGTTTAGCGAGTTGATCCGGGATCATCATCGCATCAATGTCTTGTCGGATCTCGGCCGCGCGGCGGCTGAAGCGAGCCTCGATGAGGTCGCTGATCAGCGTATCCGGCGTACTGCATACGGAGTCGCGCAGACTTTCGTGCGCAGCATCAACATAGACGTCGGTCCAGCCGATCGGCGGTGCCCCCTCTTTGCCGTCGAGGCGAAGACTGGAGACGCGCAGCCAGCGCCGTCCCACCGCGCAACTGAGCGTCTTCGCGAGTGCGCGATCGGCGACAACCTCAGCAATCTCTTGCACTACCCGGCTGTGCTCCGCACCAAACTGAACGAGGTCGGCCACCGACGTTAGCGACGGTCGATAGCCGCCCTGCGCCGGCGCGCTGGCCTCCACGCGGGTACCGAATTTTTTCTTGCGCGATACCAAGCCAAGGTCCTGCAATTCCTTGATAGCGGCCCGGACAGTGTGGCGGCTTGCGTCATATTTGTCACACAGCTCGAACTCGGTCGGCAGCACCGCCCCGACGGGATACCGCCCGCTTGCAATCGCTTCCGCAAGGTCGCGCGCGACCTGGGCATAGCGCGTCTCACTCATAAGCCGTCCACCTCAAAAAGATTCCTAGAATTCATCTTAACAGGCCGTTGACTTTATGTCCGGACATAATTTAGGACGATTATGTCCGGACATGAGATCCGTCACGAGGAAAGCCCATGGACTGCTCGACGCCGCCTACGGCGACCACTGTTCTCGATTCCATCCTGTTCCGTGATGCCTTCGGCACGCCACGGATGCGCCAGGTCTTTTCCGACCATGCGTTGATTTCCCGCTATGCCCAGGTCGAGATCGCGCTTGGCAAGGCGGAAGCGCGCTGTGGCGTCATCCCGCAGCAGGCGGCCGACGACATCGCGCGCCTTGTCGATGTTTCCGCGCTCGATTTCGAGTTGCTCCGGCAGGAGACTAACATCGTCGGCTACCCGATCCTCCCCTTGGTGCATCAGTTGGCGAAGCAATGCGGCGAGGCGGGCCGCTACGTTCATTGGGGCGCCACCACCCAGGACATCATGGACACCGCCGTGATCCTGCAAGTACGCGACGGGTTGAAGATCATCGAAGAGGACATCGAAGAGCTCAGGCGCATTCTTGCCGAGCTCTCGCAGAAGTATCGCGACACGCCGATGGCCGGACGCACTCACCTGCAGCAGGCCCTGCCCGTGACTTTTGGCTACAAGGCTGCGATCTGGCTTGCGATGTTCGATCGCCACGCCGAACGCCTCGCGCAGCTCAAGCCACGCGTGCTGGTCGCCGAGTTCGCGGGCGCCGCCGGCACCCTCGCCTCGCTCGGCGACAAGGGTTTTGAGGTGCAGGCCGCGCTGTGCGAGGAACTGGGACTCGGCATTCCGGTCTCGACGTGGCACGTCGCCCGTGACGGTCTTGCGGAGGTCGTGAACTTCTTCGGCCTCGTCACCGGTTCGCTCGGCAAGATCGCGCTCGACATCATGATCATGGCCTCGACCGAGTTCGCAGAGGTTTACGAGCCCTTCGTCAAGGGACGCGGCGCCTCCTCGACCATGCCGCAGAAGCGCAACCCGATCTCCTCTGAATTGATGCTCGCAGCCTCCAAGGGCGTTCGCCAGCATGCTGGTTTGATGCTGGATGCCATGATCCAGGATTTCGAGCGCGCCACTGGCCCCTGGCACGCCGAATGGATGGCGATCCCCGAAAGCTTCGTGCTGACAGCCGGCGCGCTGCATCAGGCGAAATTCGCGCTTGGTGGCCTGATCGTCGACGAGAAGCGGATGGCCGACAATCTCGACATCAGCCGCGGCCTGATCGTGGCAGAGGCGGTCTTGATGGGCCTAGCCCCCCAGATCGGACGGCAGCAGGCGCATGACGTCGTCTACGACGCTTGCCGCGTCGTGAACGAAAAGGGTGGCACGCTCGCTGATGCGCTCTCCGCAAAGCTGGAGGTGTCCGGCCGTATCGATCGCGCCACGATCGATCGCCTGACATCGCCCAGGAACTATCTCGGCCTCGCACCGGTGATGGTTGACCGCGTGTTGAACGCAGCCAAGCGCCGGAGCTGAAACCGAGAAGGAGCGCAGCCAAGCGCTCGCGTCACCGCATCCGAACTTCCTGTCCTGGCCCAAAGGCCGGAACGGGAGAGTCATGACTGAATTCGAAGGGAGGTTGGTAATGTCTATCGCTGTCGCATCGGCTTCGCCACCGGCGAAGAAGTCGCTCTGGAAGAATCTCGCGTCCAGGTCGTGATCGCTATGATCCTTGGCGCGCTGGCCGTCCTTCTGTTTCCATCTTTTGCGACTCA
The DNA here is from genome assembly GCF_042258615.1 of Bradyrhizobium sp. Pha-3. GTDB lineage: Bacteria > Pseudomonadota > Alphaproteobacteria > Rhizobiales > Xanthobacteraceae > Bradyrhizobium. The sequence goes on from NZ_CP170152.1 coordinate 7,622,493, forward strand.
ACTCAAAATCCTCGGCGACATCTTCCTGCGGCTTATCAAGACCGCCGTTGCCCCGCTGGTCTTCCTCTGCGTCGTCGTCGGCGTTGTGTCGGCCGGCGACTTCAAGCGGATCGGAAAGGTCGCCCTCATCGCGATGCTCTGTTTCGAGATCGTGTCCTCAATCGCGCTCACCTTCGGTCTCGTAGTAGGCAAGGTGCTGAGTATTGGTTATGGCATGTCGACGACGACGGCGGCGGCCGGCGTCAAGCCGCCCTCGGGTGCAGGCGCGCCGCATTCGACGCTGGAATTCATCCTCAACATCTTTCCCGACAATTTCGTCGGCGCCTTCGCGAGAGGAGAACTCCTGCAGGTGCTGGTGATCGCGCTGATCTTCGGTGCGGCACTCCTGCATCTGAATGAGAGCAAGCGGCTTCCGATCGAACGCGGACTCAACGCCATTTCGGACGTGTTCTTCGAATTCATCCGTCTGATTATATGGGTGGCACCGATCGGCACCTTCGGTGCTGTCGCCTTTGCCGTGGGCTCAAGCGGACTGTCAATCGGCTCCCAAATTTGGCTCTGACGCGATTTTGACCCAGCTCACTCATTCGCGCGATGCCCAGGTGCGGGGCTCATACCGGTTACGGATTAGGATCGTGTCCCCGGACGTGGTGTAACTGGCGGTGGGGCACCGCATTCACCGGCAAGAGCCGGGCAGGTCAGCTGGCGATAGCCGGAAGGCTGACGGTTGGATCATCGCTCAACGGCGCGATGGTTTCCAGCGTCATGTGGCGGGCGCGCTGGACGGCCCATTCATCGTTCTGCTCGAGCAGGATCGCGCCGATGAGGCGAACGATGGCGTCCTCGTTGGGGAAGATGCCGACCACCTCGGTCCGCCGCTTGATCTCGCCGTTGAGGCGCTCGATCGGGTTGGTAACCGGTATGAGATGTGTCGGTGCCAACGTTCTGCCGCGGTGTCTAACACCGTGGCGTATGGTGCGACCATCGGGACAGAGGCACCGGGAGCACGAAGGTGCGGGTAGGCCGATACACACGATGAGCCGAGAGCTCGAGTTAGTAGCTGGCCGCCTCTGCAACTCGCCCGGTTGCGCCGAGAGCGCGAATCCGTAGTTGTCGTGTCGCCGGCAGCTCCCGTCATGTGTGTGGCAGAGGAGATGCAAATGCGACGGGTGATTGGCATCGACGTCCACCGAACTTTCGGCGAGGTGGTGTTTTGGGAAGACGGCAGGCTCCGACATGCGGGCCGCATTGATATGACACGGACTGCGCTGAAGGGATTTGGCAAGAGCCTGCTGGCCAGTGATGAGGTGGTGGTCGAAGCGACCGCCAACAGCATGGCGGTGTCGCGGGTTCTGGCGCCGTTCGTGGCGCGGGTGATTATCGCCAATCCGCTGCAGGTGAAGGCGATCGCCCAGGCTCACGTCAAGACCGACAAGATCGATGCCGGCACGCTCGCCAGTCTGCAGGCGGCCGGGTATCTGCCGCAGATCTGGACGCCGGACGCGGAGACCGAACGCAAGCGTCGGCTGGTGGCGCGGCGCTACAGGTCGTGCGGCATCGCACGCGGCTCAAGAACGAGGTGCATTCGATCCTGCACGCGTACCTGATCCCGAAGTGCCCGCATGCCGATCTTTTCAACGCCCGCGGCCGGGCGTGGTTGGCCGCTCAACAGTTGCCGGACGATGAACGCGCAGCGATCGATCGGCACGTCCGTGAGCTTGACCGATTGGCGGAAGACCTGGCCCTGCTCGACCGCGAGATCGCGCAGGACGCAATGGACGATCCCGCGGTCAATAGATTGATGACAATCACCGCGCCCGGTCCACTGCATGCTTTCTTCGTTCGCATCCGCGCCCGGCGCGGCCATCAGATCGCTGCGGTGGCCGTGGCTCGCAAGCTCACGGTGCTCTGCTGGCATTTGCTGACGAAGGGCGAAGATTACCTGTGGGCGCGCCCAGCGCTGGTCGCCAACAAGACCCGCGCAATGCAACTTCAAGCCGGACATCCGCAACAGAAAGGTAACCGGCGTGGACCTGCCTACGCCTACAACATCAAGGCGCTGCGCGACCACGAGATGGTGATTGCCGCCCAGGCGGAGCGAAACTACGAACAATTCGTGTCGCAATGGAAACCGCGGCGGCCAAGAGCGGGCGCGCGGGCGCCTCAATTCGGCAAGACAACATAGGCAGTCTGGTGACGCTTGCAGCCGACGCGTCACGCTTCGCCACGAGGTCGCCCGCGCCCGACAACCATAATCGCAGCTGACGGCAACTTCCAGCCTAGCCAGGCCCGTTCCATGCAGCGTGCCACCGTGCTCGGGCCGGTCAAGGCCAAGCCTTGCGGTGGCCGCAAGTGCGGCCAGCCTTGACCGCCCCTGCGCGCGGCGGCTGCAAGATTGATGGCCGGGACGGAAGAATGACCTGCGGCGCGGCCGAACAAAAGAATGGACGTGCCGCGATTTCCGCAATTGTCGTCTCGGTCAAAAAATCGCTTGTCCATCTCATCCGTCGTGCGCAAGTGATCCCAATGCTCGGCAGGGAAGTCGTAGAAGGCCAGCAGCGCGTCGCGGTCCTTGGCGAGGCATTCGACCGCCCGGCCGTACTTGGCGCGGTATTTCTCGGCGAAGACGTCGATCGCCGCTTCGGCGGCCGCCCGGTTCGGCGCCCAATAGACCTCGCGCAGGTCCTTCTTCATGTTGGCTGGACCGAGAGCGGGACCTTGTCCAGGACGTTGACGGTCTTGTGCACCCAGCAGCGCTGGTGCCGCGTGCCGGGAAAGACCTCGTCAAGAGCCTTCCAGAAGCCGAGCGCGCCGTCACCAACGGCAATTTCCGGGGCGATTTGCAACCCGCGCTGCTTCACGTCGATCAAGAGTTCACGCCAGCTCTGCGCGCTCTCCCGGACGCCGACCTGAAAGCCAATCAGTTCCTTCTTGCCTTCCGGCGTCGCGCCGAATCAGCACCAGCATGCATTCGCCGTGGTCTTCCATGCGCGCCTGCAGGAAGACGCCATCGGCCCACACATACGTAGCGTCGCGCCGACAGATCGCGCTTCTGCCAACGCTCGTACTCGCCCTGCCACTCGGCCGTCAGCCGGGAGATGACCGCCGGCGACAAGTTCGGCGCCCAGCAGGGCCGTCAACGCCTCCTGGAAATCGCCGGTCGAGATGCCGCGCAGATACAGCACCGGCAACAGCGCATCCAGGCTCCGGGTGCGCCGCGCCCACAGCGGCAGGATCGCCGAGCTGAACCGGATCCGCTCGCTATCGCCGGCCGCCCCGCGGTCCCGAATCTTTGCCCGCGCGACCTCGACCGGTCCGATGCCGGTCGCAATCGTTCGCGCCGGGCCGTAACCATGTCGCACGACACGGGCACGCCGTCGCGTCAGCTTCAAATCCTTCACCGTGGCAAGAAACGTCTCGACTTCGATCTCCACGGCCTGCGCCAGAAGCTGCCGAGCACCAGCTCGCAGAATATTGGTCAGTGGATCGTCGATATCGTCGGGCTGACGAAGGGCAACAATATTGCTGGTCTCGTTCATGGCGTATCGCTCTCCTTGAGAGGTTCTGGCAGGCTCGACACCCGCCTCGATACGCCGCCTATCTCATTCCGTCATCACCCACTTTCCCGCATAGCTCGGCGCCGGCGCCCTGTTCAGGGCGTAATGACGTTTTTTCTCTTGCACATTGTTGTTCTCCCTGTTGGACAGGAGTTCTGCGCCGGTAAACGGCGCCGCATAGTGCCTGGCCTTCGTCGAGAACGGTGGGAGCAAGCGCAGGGCCTAAGCGAAGTTCGGAAGCAATTTTTGGGCAGGACCTTTAGGCCTTGGTGCGCGCGTCTTCTGCGTACGAGAGCGTCTGTTAGCGGCTCAACGCGGCGCGCCCGGGAATAAAGCACGAAGCGATCGACGCCAGATGGCGGGGACGCGAGGCTCGCAGCCCGGCTCATGCGAGGCCGGTCGGCGATCCGCGGACGCGCATCAGTTCAATCCAAATCTTTTCGATCGGCGATCCAGTGCCGCTGGTACGACGGCCAGCGGCCAGATACATAACCGTTCCGAGCGTGCAACCAGGACACTTTATTGGTACCCGTTTCACCCATCCTGGAGGGCCTATGGCCAAGAACGAGTTATTCGTCGAGCAGCGGCCGGATGGCCGTTACAATGTGTTGCGCCCGAATGCGGACCGGGGGAGCGCGACCACAAATACTCAAGCGGAAGCGATCGACAAGGCCAGGGCCATGGATCTCAACGCCACGATTCATGTCGAGCGCGTGCGGGATATTGGCCCCGGAGCGACGCCAACCTTCCGCACCAGCAGCGTAAAAAGAACGAGGGCGGCAGCCACGACTCGTTGCCGCCCAGAAGCTTGTGCCGAGATCAGGACACAGCAGCCCCGGTCCCGTTGCAGAGGCGTGCGAGAAAGGCCGCTATCAAGGATCGGCGCAATCTTCCTCAGATCCGAGGTAATCGGCGCGCGCTGATTTGGGCTTTCAAAGCCATTCGCGAGAAATCGTAGCATCATTCGCGATGAACGCTGCGGAATCACTGTTTCACGAAAAGGTCGACGCCTTTTCAGAGTTTCAGCTTTCCGTTTGCCTGTGGATACGCGGCTTCGAAGTGTGTCCGCAGCTTAGACTCTTGCAAAGCATCTCGCCAACATAGAGTATGATTACTCCTCCCTTAGTTGCCCACTCAGAACGGCCCTCCTATGCATAGGGGGATGTCCCGGGTTCTGTTGAATTTGTGAAGAGGTCCGCGTTGCCCACCTTGAGCCGGTAGGCTCGGGGTGCTGATTCCACAAATGAGAGCAACGCCATGACGAGAGATACCACACCAGCTGGTCCGCCGGCGACTGGAACTGTGGACACCTATCTTGTTGACCTCAAGCCACCCGCAGTCGCGATCTGGCCCGGTCCCTGCACGCCAATGGAGGCGGGACATCCGCTGCCGTTGTCCACAAACTTTCAGGTCGCGTCCCAATTATAGGGATCCGCATCCGGCACCAGTGCATTGGAGGCGCTTTCGGCGGGCGCGTGGCGTGCACGTCGGCCGATGCACGCCGATCTTCGTACGAAACGTACGATGGCCGAGGGCTATTCAAGGGTCCCCCCGTCTCCACTTAGCATCGGGCACTACCATTCTCTGCTCGTCGAGCTCAATAACTGATATGCACCGCATCTCATCGTGACAGCGCGTTCCGAAGAAGGCGAGATCATGGCCCTAGGGCACCCTTATCAGCCGACTTGTGGCGTGCAGCTCCATCCGGAATCGATACTGACCTAACAAGGTCACGCGCTGCTCCGCAACTTCTTGCAACTCGCTAAGCCTTTGAGAGCGCGAGGATCGAAGACCTGGCGCAAAACTGTGGAACCAGACTGTGAGCGCCGACAGTTTTGATCGATGCGAGGTACGAAGCGAGCCACTCGCTGATTGAGGCGGCCAAGGCGAAACTCCAGGCGGGAAACAAGTTCCACCTAAGACCACACCGGCTTCCTTCTTCGGTCCGCGCCAATCCGACAGCTTCCTGACTGATCGCTCGTTCGCGACTCAAGTGGCGATTTTCCACCAAGGCTCCACAATCCTAAATAATCAAGGGCGCGTTGACGGGCAGACATTACGAAGATGCCGTCCTCCTGCTTTCGCCGCATTTGAAGGCGAAGTTTCTGATCCGCAGACCTTCAAGCTTGCATGGTCCTCGCTGATCGAACGGCAACTATGCGGGCTCGACATCCAGACTGTGCATGACCCCGACCAACAAATTAATTACCTCGCGCGGCAGATCGAGGTGTTGGCAAGCGCCGATGAGCAGGGACGCCGCGCGTTCATCACAGACGTATGCCATCATTCAGACGTTCGTCGATCGGCTGGCTGAAAGCGCAGACCAACATGCTGCTCAACAGAGCATGGCGTATATCACGGCGGCGCTGAATTTACCGTGTTTCGCATACCTTGCGCTACCCCATAGGCCGGGCAGTTCGCCTGGTTTGATTTCGACGTATCCATCCTCCTGGACAGTTCTCTATTTGCAGCGCAAGTACGAATCGATCGATCCTGTTGTACGTCGGGCGATCTGCCAGACTGAACCCTTCCGATGGGGGCTCGGATACGAACCGCGAGATCGGCCGGAGTCCGAGCGTGAGCTATTCGAAGAAGCTGCCGAATATGGCATTCGTTGCGGACTCACATTTCCAATCCACGATAATGGAGGTGCGATCGCTGCGCTGAGTTTTGCGACCGACAAGCGCCGGGCCAATTTTGAGCGCTCGATAATTGAGCACGCCCAGAATCTGCGACTGATCGCGATGTTTTTCCATGCACATGCACGGCGCCTTTGGGCAACGGATCGCGTCGTCGGTCGGGTGGTGTTGTCTCCTCGCGAATTCGAATGCCTCGAATGGTCTTCTCGCGGCAAATCTGCCGGAGAGATTGGGATCATTCTCGGCATCTCTCAGCGGACCGCTGGCTTTCACCTGGATAACGCCCGAGCGAAGCTCGGCGTTCGCTCGCTTCGGCAAGCCGTCGCGCTTTTAGCCGAGTCAAAATCTCGAAGATAGGCCACGTCCCGCAGTAAACCACCTGTGCAACCGCACAGGATGCGATTGCCTTGGCTTCCTGCTTGATTTGCCGAATCAAAGCAGGGAAGCAGGAATGATCCAGCTCATTACGCCACAGTACTACGGCGAATTTATCAACGATCTTACCGAGATGCACCGGCTGCGCTATCGCGTTTTCAAACAGCGATTGGATTGGAATGTCGAGGTCAGCGGCGACATAGAGGTCGATGAATTTGACGTCCTTAGGCCAGTTCATCTGCTGCATCGCTCGACTGACGGGAGGATTCACGGCTGCGTCCGCCTTCTGCCGTCGACTGGCCCAACCATGCTTAGAGATACTTTCCCAATCCTTCTGGACGGACAAGCTGCGCCACGAAGCGCTCAGGTGTGGGAAAGTAGCCGCTTCGCTCTCGATGTTCCTCATGATGCGCCGAGAGCGGGCGGTGGACTTGCTGCCGCCACGTACGAGCTTTTTGCTGGTATGGTCGAATTTGGTCTCTCCACTGGACTAACAAAAATAGTCACCGTCACTGATGCTCGCATGGACCGTGTTCTTCGGCGTGCCGGATGGCCCCTTCGTTCGATCGGAAAACCTCGACCGTTCGGAAATACGATCGCGCTAGCGGGCTATCTGGAGGTGTCCACCGATGCTTTGGAACGCATCCGCAAGGCTGGGCGCATCTCAGGTCCGGTGCTCTGGGCCCCAGTCATCCAAGCTGCCGCCTAGGCCTTCGGAAACAGGTACAAGTCCCAATATCGCTACATGCGGCGGCAGCTCCGCTCGCTAAAGCCTTACGATGCACAATTTCCATCGACGACGACCGTCCCCTCAAGCCAGCAAAGCTCTCGAACTGAAACACCTGAGATCGGCCGTTGCCGCGGCCGATTGCGGCAGTTTTCGTAAAGCTGCGGAGTTGCTGAGGTCACAACAATCGAGCCTCAGCCGAAGAATTAGCGAGGTTGAACACCACTTGGGCATTGCTATTTTTGAGCGCTATAGCGGAGGTGTGCGCCCGACGCGGGCCGGCCGCAGCGTTCTTCGACTGGCAAGGACCATTGTAGAAGAATTTGACGCCCTTATCGCAACCGCAAGGTCCGTTCAGAACGGCGAAAGCGGCCGTCTGAGTGTCGGCTTCTGCACCTCGCTTTCAGTAGGCAATCTGCAAGCCTCGCTACTCGAGTTTAAGCAGCGATTCCCGCAGATCGAACTTGCGACGGTCGAACGATCACGAACGCGCCTGGCGGCGTTACTTCGCAACGGCTTGCTTGATATCCTGATCGTCACAGGGATGCTGCCATTGTCGGGCACCAAAACCCTGCCGCTGTGGAGCGAGCGTGTTCTGGTTGCGTTAGCCCAAGACCATCCTCTCAGTTCACGTGAGACTGTCAACTGGACTGACCTGCGCGAGCAGACGGTACTGCTGAGCCATTGCGATCCCGGAAAGGAGTTTGAAGATCTCCTCCTTTCCAAGCTCGTCTCGCCTGAGGATCGCCCTAAAATCGAGCGCCACGACGTCAGCCGCGGCATTATCAAGAGCTTGATCAGCATGCGAGCCGGCATAAGCCTCGTGCTCGAATCTGACATGGGGGCCAATTTCGCTGGCCTGGCCTACCGAGAGCTGCTCGACGGCACCGGCCCCAGCCGGTTTGACTTTTCGGTCTATTGGCGAGCCGACAATGAAAACCCGGCGTTGGCTGCCTTCCTTGAGTTGCTCTCTGAGCGCTTCCCCTCGCCTCCGCTTGGACGCTGACGCGCCCGTCGAGCCTTCCGAAACTTCCTGCCCGCAGCCGTGAACCGCACCACATCGTTGCAAATCAGTTGGGCTGGATCCTGAATCGTCCGCACCTTTTCCTGAGAAAGGGTTTTGGCAGGCTCCGGGATTCCCGAGGACGGCTCGCCGGCAGTTCGTGTGTCACTTTGATCGGCCTATCATCCTCGATCGCTGCGGGTTTAAGCTTGGCCATCTGGAGGGGCAGGCTGGCGCGGTCGATGCGGGCTACTCTGGCCTTGAGGACCAGGTCGACAACCATTGGAAAGAAGTGGGCAGCCGGCCTTTTCGGCGCTGCTCACCGTCGGCACCGCGCCCGAGGCGGACATTGGCAGCGCCAACAGCGACCACATCACTGCGCTATGCCATAGCGCAGGGGATCCAATCGGTCAAACAGGCCAGCAGGTGGTCCGCCGTAATCTCAACATTCAGCCTACGTTGCCTATCGGTCTGGGATTTCCGATGTGACGTGATCGCCGATCGCGATCGGGTGCGTGAGCCATACAGAGGACGAGAATGATCGAACGGCCATTCGGCATGATAAGTCGCGTCCAGACCAGGAGTATGCCCGGCTGGTCAAATGCGATTTGGCTATCGTACGTGCCGATCAGCGGAGACCGGCTTCGAGCGCATTGTGATGGTTTCAACGCGGAAGTTGATCGGTACCAGGTCTTTTGACTTTGCCAACGAAAGAACGGGAGCGCCATCATTGGCCGTCCCGGGACATCAGGCCGCCGGGAAGGGCACGGAACAGATCGAGCTGGTCGCGCTCTGCGTAGCCTTTTCTATGCGAGGAGGAGTCGGTGTCCGACATGGGTCAGCGCAGCTCCTTGCCTGTATACCGAATGGTTGAATCGCTCGTCGACTTGGCTCCGCGGTCAATCCACGCTTTGAGATCCCGGAGCACATAGACGACGCAGTCGTCGCCCAGCTTGTGGTAGGTCGGGCCCGTGCGATAGGTGCGGTGCCTCTTGAGTGTGTGCCCGGACGGGCCGAGATGGCGCACCGCATCGGGCGTTCGTGCGTCACCGTCCGGAGCGCGGTCGCGTGGGGGCCTGCGCCGCCGGTCACGACGGCGGGGTAGTCGCGCTTAGAGCATGCCGAACATGCGGGGATGATCTTCGGCCCCCTTCCCTACCGCTTGCGAGATGATGGGCGCAGCAATGCGCGATAGCCGCCGCACACCAGCACACGGCCGGCCTGCACCAGGCGGATCGTTCGGCTACGAAGGTCGTGCGTCTTCCAACCACGTAGAGGGATGCGTTCTCTGCCAAACAACACTTCCGCGATGACGCGATAAGATGCGCCATCCATGTGCCCGTCCAGCGTTCGCAGCGCCAACGCCAGTCTTTCCCGCTGCTGCGCCGAAAGCCGATGATACGGAGGCCCCACGGCGCGACCGTTAATGGCGCGCCACAGCCGATGTGAGGCATAACCGCGAATTTCGTAATCCGCATCGTACGGCAGTTCGGCGGAATATAAGGCTCCGAACTGCGGCGCCTGTTTTAGCCAAAGGTGATGTTGCACTCCCTGAATGCGCAGTACGGCATGCCAACCATCCGAAGCCCGTTTGATACTGCCTGACGCAAGGTCGGCGAGCAGTAGCGGCGCGCCGATGACCTGCGAGGCAGACCCGCTCCGCACGATTGGCACCACGCTCGGCAAAGCCTCGGGTGCCCAGAAGATAGTTTGCTCGAAGAAGGACCGCTCGGGGGCATGAGCGAAAGCAGATCCCCCACCTCCTTCGGAATTCGGCGCTCACGTCCCCGCCTTTCGCGCGAACCTCCTGATAAGCAAGCCGGTATTTGAGACTCCGCCTGAGCGATTCCCAAGCAAAATCCACCCTCTCCCCTGATTTGATCGCGCGCTGATATGGTTCCGGTGAGCGCCAGTCGAACTCCGACATGCAACTGATCCCAAATTAAATTGCGATGCAATGTCTATGAAGCCATGGGTTGTGAGGCAAGTCACTAATGTCGCATCGCGTGATGCGTAGGAACGATCACTTTGGAATAAAAAACCTATTCTCGATCTCGGATCTCAGATGACAAAGGTTTGCTATTTGGAGGCTCCGCCGCGTAACAAATGGCGGTAACCATAGTCGGCCATCCAATTTGCTCGTGCCAAGTGAGTATCAAATGCATTGCGGGCGCGCGCCGGTTCATGATCTGGATCGATACGCAACACGATGCGAGCTACTTCCTTCCAGTCGGCCCCCTCGGCCGCGGCATCAAGAAGACGCCAATAGGTCGCTAGATGCTGCTCATCGTAACTCGTAAGCACTGGATCATCCGGAGCCGAATCGGCGACGTCAGGATCGAGTGGCGGCGTCTGCATGGTTCCTACCATCCAACTTTGCTGCTCAACATTACTCATTTTCTGCAAGCAGGGCCCCGCGAGCGCCGTAATGCTGCAAGCCTAGCATAAACCTCGCAGAATGACCTTGTCACGGACGTGCGCCTCGAAAGCAGCGTCCCACATCCCAACTCGTCTTCAGCTTGAGAAATACATACTATAGGAGATAAACCTCATAGGATGTAAAGACGCAACTTGCGCAGATGGACATGCGCAAGTTAGTAGGCCGGAATTTCTCAAGGCTGCGGAAGCTGAACGGCTTCACGCAGGAGAAATTCGCCGAGGCCTCTGGCTTTACTCAACAGTATATCAGCGGCCTGGAGAACGGCCGGCGCAATCCGACCGTGGTGACGTTGTTCGAACTCGCAAACACGTTAGGCGTCAGCCACGTCGCCCTCATCCTGCCTGATGAAGAATTTTCCAGGCGCCCCAGAGCCCCAAAGCCAAAATCATAGAGCCGCGCCAGATTCGAACCTTCCGGTTTGGGGCGCCCGCACTTGCGGTCGGCTCAAAAAGGGCCCCCGAGCAGATTAGGTGGGCTTGACCGTTATGCCGGGGATGCCGAAGTACATCTGCGGGATCAGGAAGCTGTACTCGCCGTTGCCCATGAGATAGCCGAGACCGGCTTCGCGACGACCATCTCGAAGGCGACGAGCACCAGCATTGCGGACGCGCCGGCGAGGCGAATACCGACAAAGTGGGTGGGGGCGCAGCCGCAAGGATCAACTTGCGGCAAAGGTGCTGCGGCGTCGCCCCAAGGTCTTCCCAGACTTGATCAAGAGCGTAGTGGGTGGCGCAGTTGCCAACGACGAGATGGATGTCGGGTTGGGCCGGCACATTAGCTTCGATGTGACGTAAAAACGCGAGGAACTCCTGATGGCGATCGCAGGGTTTGCATTGAGCGATGATTTCGCTGTCGAGCACGTTCAGGCCGACAAATGGATGGTCGTGCCATCAAGCTGGTGGTCGTGGTCGTGCGCGACGCCCCCGATGTGGCGGCCCCCATAGGGGGCGTGGGGTTGGGTTCGTTTCGAGGGCTTGGATTTGGATTTGGCTCTTTACATCGACGCAAAGCCCCTCGGTCTTGCCAGGCGGACTTCCAGCGGATCGACTGCTCTGAAAGAGGTGAGCATTGAGTTGCGGCCTGGAAATGCCTGAGCAAGTCAATTGCGGGTCTCGAAGGTAGCCGTGCCCACTTGAATTCTGCACTGAAGCGCGCCGAGTATCTTCCGCTACAACGTGAATCATAGCATTCAAAACAATTGTCGTGGGCGCGCAGTATCGCAAGTCAACGGCTAGATCACTTAAACGTGACGGGCTCATTGCGCGAGCATTCGAAATCTGGAAACGAATTTGGAAGGAGTCCGACTCAAACCCGAGCGACCGCACAACAAGTTGAGACTCCTTACTCTACGAGGCAGACGTCTCTTCAACCTCGAAGATCACCTTACCACCTCAGTTTGATTGTTTAACTGACCCTACCAGATTTCGCGGATGGCGCGACACACCGAACGTGCTAGCGATGAATATCATGCGAGCTGACGACGCAAGCACCATGTCGAAATGTACGCGATGTGCACCGTCTCAAAACACCTGCGAACTGCTGCGACGAGGCCTAAGCTTTACAACACATTTGAGTCACGCTGCGTGCGACTGAAAGGCGTTCTTGTCGGGCATTCCAAAGAGATAGATCAACTGAATTTGCAGCCCGTTCATTGACGCCCAATCCCATGGTTGGCAACAAAGGCAAAGCACCCTCATACCAAGCTCAACCTGATCAGCTCTCGCCTCACGGGCAGAGGGCGTCACCCAAGCAGAGCTGCGCAAGGCAACGGGATGGATGCTTGTCCCGATGCCGCTAATCGCCAAACGGTGCAAGATGCAGCTGATCACCCAACGTGAGAAAGGCAACATCCCCCGCAAACACGGCAAAATCGTCGCCAAGATGGGTCACTTCGCTACCTACTACATGGTGTCACATGATCCGAGGCAGTGGGCCGACGCCACGACTGCCCATGGAGAGGATAAGGCAATCCCAACACGGTTGATGTATCGGCCCAACAATCCGGAAGGTATGCAAAGTGGGCGTGACGGGCTAGCGGCTCTGCACAGTGATTTTGACAGGTTGGGTCCGGCGGTCAGATTAGCTCGGGCCGGAGTTTCGGATCAATCAGGACCTCGATGCTGCGAGGCGTCCTTGGCTGCCGTCTGATGAGGCCGGCGCGTTCCAGCGTCAGCACCATCTGGTGAACCGAAGGCAGGCTGACGCGGAAATATTCCTGCATGTCGGTTTCGGCCGGGGGCCTGCGATGCAGCCGGGTATAGAGGTGGATAAAAGCCAGATACTGCCCCTGCGTGGGCGTGAAGGGTTTGGTCGAAGGACTCACGCCGGCCATCCGATTCAGTTGTTCGTGCGTTCCTCGAACGAGGAGGCACGCCATGAATGTACGCTATCGGGTCGACCTCAGCCAAATCGAGCGCACCGAACTGAGGACGCTGCTCAGCGGCGGCAAGCATGCGTCCCGGAAGCTCAAGCGAGCGCAGATTTTGCTGGCCGCCGATGCCGAGACCAGCGACGAGGAGATCGCAAGGGGCGTCGGCGTGAGCGGCTCGACCGTGTACCAGACCAAGCGACGCTTCGTGGAAGGCAATCTGGAGCGGGCGCTGAGCGAAGAGCCGCGTCCCGGGACGGAACGCAAACTCACGGGCAAGAAAGAAGCCTTGCTGGTGGCGACAGCCTGCGCCAGTCCGCCAAAGGGCCATGCCCGCTGGACGCTAAAGCTGCTGGCAGGTGAGATGGTCAAGCTCACCGAACACAAGAGCCTGTCGCACGAGACGGTTCGGCGGCGCCTGGCCGAGAACGATCTGAAGCCGTGGCGTAAGGACATGTGGTGCATTCCGCAGGTCGACGGCGAATACGTCGCCCGCATGGAGGATGTGCTCGACCTCTATGAGGCGCCCGACTCCAGGCAGCCAGTGGTGTGCTTCGACGAAAGCCCGGTGCAACTCATCGGCGAAACGCGTCAGCCCATCCCGGCCAAGCCCGGCAGGCTCGAACGTTACGATTATGAGTATCGTCGGAATGGCACGGTCAATCTCTTCGTTCTCCTCGACGTGCATCGTCCCTGGCGCAAGGTCAAGGTCACCGAGCGGCGAGCGGCAAGAGATTACGCCCAATGCATGCGTGATCTCATCGACATCCATTATCCCGACGCCGAGATCATCCGGGTCGTCCACGACAATTTATCGACCCACTCCGCCGGCGCCCTCTATCAGGCGTTCCCGCCCGCCGAAGCCAGGCGGATTTTGCGACGGCTCGAGTTCCACTACACCCCAAAACATGCAAGCTGGCTCAACATGGTCGAGATCGAAATCGGCGTCCTGCGGGGCCAGTGCCTGGATCGCAGGATCGACGACCCCAAGCGACTGCGCCGCGAAATCACCGCCTGGGAACGACAACGAAATGCCGCCCGCTCCCGCATCAAATGGATGTTCACAACAGACAAGGCTCGCGCCAAAATGGTAGGCGCCTATCCCGCCACTTCCAAAGAGTCATAATCACTGTGACGAGGTACTAGCAGATTGGTGAGAGCAGCTGTTGCGAATTCCCGCGTATCGACTATCAGATCCCGATGAAAACTGACATGAAGAAGTCGTCGTTGAAAACGAGCCGGAGCCGTTGAGCGAGAGTCGGTTTTTGGCGCCGCTTGCGGATTTTAGATCACAAGCTTAGGCCTGAGGCATCTGCTGCGCCTGATCCTCACCCCTTCGATCGATTGTTCGCCGCCCCGGCCGCGCTCAGATGGGTTCCCTACGGACGATTAGCTAAGCGGCGGATCCGATTAGCGATGCACGCGGACGCAATTCTGCCCCGTTCCAAGCGATACGCGTCGTCACGAGCTTCGGCGACGCTTGGAAGATCGATCAGGCCGCGCGTGGGCACGCCGCCTTGCGATATGACGTCATCACGATGCTGCTGAGGCCGGTGATCTGCTCTAACGGAGCCGGGCCTCGGTCAAATGAACGACTTGAAAGCCGATGCGATAGAGGGCCTCCCACGCGGCACCGAAAGCGGCTCCTCAACTGCAATGATTGGAAGCGGAAAGTCTTCTTCTGCAACGTGGCCAAGCACATAAGATGCGAAAACGCCGCCAAAGACCTACCATTATATCCACTGAAGCAAAGAAATTGCGATCCAGCTTGTGAAAGCGCGGCAAATTGTCCGAGGTCATACCGGGTCAAACCGAACCACCCGGCCTCGAACCCAACTCTTGCGAGTTGCGGAAACAACTTGCGCAGGGACCGGATTGCCCAGGCCCTGTGTACCGCCGCACCGGTCCCCTCGAGAGCACCGATACTCCCAAACACGAGCCGACCTGCGCGGTCAAAGCGAAATGAACTGAGCACCTGCTTCGTATCCCAGGCTTCCTGCCGTTCGGGCAGGATCGACGCTCTGTGGCTATCTGAAAGCGGGTGAGTCGCGAAATTGAAGTAAGGCAGGTGGATCTGCTCTTGTCGGACCCGCGACCACGGTCCTCGCGCATAGGCATCAGTGGTGACAATGACCCAGTCTGCCCACACCGACCCGTTTGTGGAATCGACCTTCCAGCGCGAACCGCCGTCGCTCGCAGTGAGAACAGCGCTCTGGGTGAATATCCTCACACCTGCAGCGAGCGCGGCCTGTGCCAAACCACGCAGATACGACAAGGGCTGAATCGTGCCGGCGCGCCTGTCCAGCAGCGCGCCGGAGTAGTCGCCACCGCCAAGCTTTCGACGGGTTTCCTCGGCATCGAGGACCGTGACGGGAGCACCACGACGCTGCCACTGTTCGGCCCGAGCCTCGATCTCTTCCAATCCTCCGCGTCCGACCGCGCAATGCAGCGTGCCGGCGAGCACTGGCTCGCATTCAATGCCGTGTTTCTCGATCAGATCGAACACCTTTGCGGCCCGTGACCGAGCAGCTCGATCAGGCGCTCGCCAAAAATCCCGGCCCTAGCGTTGTCGTGAGGACGTCGGGCATCACCCACATGCCGGCATTGTTGCGACGCGGTAGATAGCTCCGAATATCTTTGCGGCTTCCAGACTCGGCTCATTGGTGCCCCACTCGCTTGCGACGATTGCGCCGCACACGCTCGATTCGCGGCAGACGCTAGAGGTGGCCGTTCAGGCGTGGCTGCGAGGAGAGACCGTACCCGCTCCAGCAGCCGCGAAACCTCCCGCCAAGATCGCTGGCGCGGGCGATTTCGATCGTGGCGTTCAGCGCGAGGGAACTGATATCCTTACGATGACGTCGATGCCAGGTAGCAGCGATCCGAATATCTGTGGTCCGCTGATGGGGCTGCTGCTCGTTCCTTCAACGGTTCGGGATAGCTGCGATCTCCGGCGAACGCGGAAAACGTCACCTGCTCGGCCAAGCCTCGATCGTGGATTTCAGAGACCTCTCGAGCGATAAGGTCGCAAATGTCGAGAGCGAAAGACCCAACGTCACGCGCCAACCAATCGACATCATGCCACCTGCGCTCTCACCGAGGCTCGGCGACGCAAATCTCGGATGCGGCATCTATCGTAGTAGACCTGATCGGTGGACCCCAATTACGCAGCCCTGGGCGCCCGCGGCTTTGACTTCTTGGTCTGCGCTGGGCTACGATGACCAACGATCCTGAGCGGCACATCGTTGTCCACGGCGAGGCGACTCAACACGCGATATTGATCTACGGTATGTTGCTCGGCCGCGCGATTGTCCCAGATTGCAACGTCGCCGGATTTCCAGCTCCAGCACACGGTATTTTCCGATGCCGTGAGGTAGGATTGAAGCAGGTTGTACAGCCTCTCGCTGGTATATTTCTGCAGGCCCACGAAGTGGTGCACCAAATGTCCGAGCATAAGCATGCGCTCACCCGTCTCGGGATGGACGCGGACGAGCGGATATGCACTTTCGCAGATTGTTCTGGTGAAAACATCGTCGAAGTTCGTTTTTTCGATCTCGCTGGTGCGCCCGGCCATGGTGTAGTCATGGGCGCTGCAGTGCACCGCCCAGAGGTCGTCGGCAAGCATCCGCAGCGGTTCCGGAAGGTCAAGATACGCAGCCGCAGTGCTCGACCAAACCGTGTCACCGCCATAAGGTGGCATCGCGCCCCCGCGCAGCACCGAGATTTTTGGATAGGCGTCGCCGAAGCTGACGTCCATGTGCATCTGGTCGGCACAACTGCTGCCACGATCTGACGTCATTTCCGGGGTCGATGGTATCCCCGTCGCACGAAGTGCGGGACACAGCATCAGCGAGCCTAGTCTCATGGCAAAGCGCTGCTGCTCGGCACCATCAAGATGCCCCTGATCACGGAAGAAGATCACCTTATGCTCGAGGAGCAGCCGGCTAACGGCTCGAACGACCTCGTCGGACAATTCGTCCGATAGCCTGATGTTCTTGATCTCTACACCAAGCCGCGCCGCACGCTTGACGATGTCAGCTTGCGGGATGTTGCTATTAATGGTCGTGTTGCTCATGATCGTGATCTCACTATCGTGATGCTAAACAAAGCTCCGCGGCGCATGGTCGCGAGACTGACAGCGGCCAACGACCTTATTTGGGTGTCGGGGACGGCCCGTACCCGGCCGCGACGTGCTCCGGTGGCCAACGCAAAAAGCCAAATCGGATACTCGGCTACGACCACGATCATCACGTGATCTTCTCCAGCGCGACCTGAACCTTCTCTGGCATCAGCCCCGATCGGACGAAGAAACTCGCGGACAACGCCACCGGAATCGACCTGCAGCAGCAGGTACGCCTCGCTCTCACATCGCAAATCATAAGCGCAATCGATGTCCAGTCCATGAAACGGAACCAGCTTTCTTTTCGGCCGCGAACAACGTTCGCTTTGTCGGCAAGCCCGGCCGTGAAATATTTTTGAGATATTGGTTTGGTCGAAAACCTTACGCGATCGGCAATAGGCACGATCGAGGCGACAAACGGACGAAATGGATTAACACGTGATCTTGGCTCGTCGGAGCAACGGTAAGGGTGCTTCGCTGGGGGCCATTGGAGACACTATCATAGATAGCAATATGCTCACGAGTATATCTTTACGCAAGTAACAAGGTTTTGTTCGGGATATCGATTGTTGGGACGCGTTCTTATTCATCCGACCGTCACATATGGATCAGCGATCGTACTGCTCAGGAGCGAGGAATCGATGCGACATCTGCGCCCATCTAGCCCCCACTGCAGTCAAACTGTCGGCTCTATGACCCGCTTTGCCAAATCTAAAGCATCCCAACCGAGGAACGTCACCGTCCAGCGTGAGAAGGCAGATCAAGAGAGGTGTCGTCGGCTACAAGAGTGGCAGCGGCAAGAGCGCTGGGTGGCGCGATGCGGTTCGATTGGACTGAATCAGACGGCAAACCTCATGCTTCAAAAGCTATTCCTCCGGAGGTCGACAATCGTCGGAAATGACGCTGACCGAAATCTGCGTCTCCACGCTGAGCATCCGTCGCCGAAGATCAACCGCTTCCTTCCAGCGGAGGCGCCCGTAGTAAGCTCAAGTGGGACCGGCATGGGGACGGCGCGCCTATTGACGCGCGCGGCAAGATACGAAAAAACCACCATTGTACCGGGAGTGCGTTACGCCAGATCCTGCAAAACTCAGTCAGACTCTCTTCGGCGATCGATAGCTGGTGTTCCTGCATCGCCACGGTCAGAGCTTCATCCCATAATGCTCTGCCTTCGGGACCCGCCAATGCAAGTCCTGGAGGGGCGCCTGCGCAACCGCGGCGACGTAGTTGGCGGCATCAAAGCGCCACGGTTGGGCTCCGCATTCGCGCATGACATAGTTGCCAATGCGCACACCCGCCCAATCGAAGTCTCCATGATAACGCAACAGAGCACCAGCATCTGCCAGTTGCCGCAGGATAACGCGTTGCGCGGCCGCCGGCATGCCATCGGTGCACACCATCGCAGCACAGTTAGTTCCACCCGGTCAGCCGCAGCGGCAAGCAGCTTTGCGTTCTCGCAGACATAGACGTCCCGTCCGTTCACGTCCCAAGAAGGATTGGACCGCAGCAGGAAGCGAAGTGAGGCGTAGGTTGGCTGACCCGAGGCGACCGACAGTGTCGAGCGGCCCCTTATGTCGAGATTCAGGAACAAAGCTGGCCGCGCCAACTCGTTGACCAGCACGCCAGCCTTGGCCCAAACGTCGCGAATCCGCTCGTCGCCGATGTCGTTCTCGATACCGGGTGCGTCTTCATCAGGTCGCTTTGACGCCGTCTTCTCTCGCCACACGGCCAGAACCAGCGCGGCCACAGGCGGCCCATTGTCGAGCACATGCGCGTCTCCCAGAATGGTCGCAGCCAACTGAGCTCGGGTCATTCCACCAGCGGGCAGAGCATTGAGAACAATACTCGCGCGGCAACACAATTGGCTGGCGATATCCGGACTGCCATTCGACAAACGCTTCAAAAGGCCGAGCCCGGAGGAGGGCGCCTGAAGAAACGCCAAGAGTTCTGCGTGGCAGGCGATGGAAATGGCCTTCGACCATTGCGCGTGCAGTTCGGCGCGAGCTGTGTCGGCATGAACAATAGGGCCGTCGATGAGCTCAAGCGCTTCTCGGAGCGATGTGGCTATGCCGGCTCGGCTCAATGCCGCATCGATCAATGGAACATCAATTTGCATCGAACTTGAGAAACGCACGCTGCGGCCCATGAGCCCTGCGAGCGCAGCGTGCTCATCGACATCAAGCTGAGCAAGACGAAGGCGTTCCAGCTTGCCATCTGCCGGACCGCGCTCGAAACGCTGCCGAAGGCGCTTTCTGAGCGATGAGAGCGCCTCTCCCCCGAGCAGACGCTGCAGACGACCATCATCTTGCATCATGCATCAGCGAACCGTCGGTTGGGATCGCTCTCTCGTTGCTTGGCGCGGCCATCCCACGTCCAGCGAGAGACGTGTATCGCGTCGATATTTTCAAGCCGCTGAAGATGGCAGATGGACACGCCCGGCAGTTCAGCATAACATCCCCATTCGCGCTCGCTGGTTACGACGAAGTCGAGATCGAACTCGCGAATCAGAGGCATACAATGGGCCCGCGCAGCATCGTCTATGCCGGCGAACACTTCGTCCAATAACACCAGACGCGGCGAGTGCGGAGTACCGCTCTGGCTGTAGAAGCTCGCGACCGCCGCGAATAGAGGTACGGTGAGCCCCAGCGCACGCTCGCCGCTCGAAGCCGGCCCCGACAATTTAACCCATTGTTTGTCTTGCCAACGTTGAACCGTAAATCTATGCCAACGACGATAGTCAAGAGCTCGAGTCAATTGGTCGAGCAAGCTTCCTGTCGTTGAAGCATCGGCGTTCGCTCGCTCAATGTTTATTCGTTCCTGCAGCATCGCGCCGACGACGCTGCGATCCTCTAGAGCGT
This sequence comes from Bradyrhizobium sp. Pha-3, assembly GCF_042258615.1. GTDB lineage: Bacteria > Pseudomonadota > Alphaproteobacteria > Rhizobiales > Xanthobacteraceae > Bradyrhizobium. Next base: position 7,642,577 of record NZ_CP170152.1, read on the forward strand.
TTCACGTTTTTATTGAAGCGTATCCTGCGTTGGCGAAGTGGTTTTTGCATTCGTCTGGCTGGATAGTTTGGATGAGTTCGCCAAGGTGGCGGCTGATCTCGTCGATGGTGCGTTTTTGGGCGGCGCGCATCCAGTGCTTGATCTTGGCGAAGGTCTGCTCGATCGGATTGAGGTCAGGCGAGTAAGGTGGCAGATACCAAAGCCTTGCTCCGGCGGCCTCGAGGATGCAGCGGAGCGCGGCCGACTTGTGGCTGCCGAGATTGTCCATGATGACGACGTCGCCAGGCTTCAGCGATGGCAGCAGGATCTGCTCGATATAGGCGCGGAAGCATTCTCCGTTGATCGGCCCGTCGAACAGGCAGGGAGCCGCGAGGCGGTCGTAACGCAGCGCGCCGAGGAAGGTCATCGTGCGCCAGTGGCCATGTGGTGCGAAGCCGCGAAGGCGAGTTCCTTTCGGTGCCCATCCGCGCAGCGGAGCCATGTTGGTCCTAATCCAGGTCTCGTCGATGAAGGGACCAGCCTGCCACGATCGCCAGCGTCGCCGTCGGCGGGCCACATCAAAGCGGCCTTGTTCAAGAGCGAACAGCGTTTTTTTTGAACCGCAGCCCCTCGCGGCGCATGAACAGCCACACCGCATTATGCGACACAGCGACCCCGCGCGCCGCCAACTCATCCTTCAGCGCGTGCAGCGTCAAATGCGGGCTGTGCCTGACCCGCTCCTTGATGAAAGTCGCCATGCGGATCCAGCACAGACTTGCGGATCGTGTCCCCGGACGTGGTGTAACTGGCGGTAGGGCACCGCATTCACCGGCAAGAGCCGGGCAGGTCAGCTGGCGATAGCCGGAAGGCTGACGGTTGGATCATCGCTCAACGGCGCGATGGTTTCCAGCGTCATGTAGCGGGCGCGCTGGACGGCCCATTCATCGTTCTGCTCGAGCAGGATCGCGCCGATGAGGCGAACGATGGCGTCCTCGTTGGGGAAGATGCCGACCACCTCGGTCCGCCGCTTGATCTCGCCGTTGAGGCGCTCGATCGGGTTGGTCGAATGCAGCTTGGCGCGATGCTGCGGCGGGAACGTCATGTAGGCGAGCACGTCGGTCTCGGCCTCGTCGAGGAAGCCGGCAAGCTTGGGCAATTTGGGGCGGAGTTGGTCGGCGACCCTCCGCCACTGCGCTGTTGCGGCCTCGGCATTTCCTGGGCAAACGCGGTGGCGATGAAGGCGGAGACGACGCGCCGCCCGCTCTTGCCGGCATGTGCCAGCGCGTTGCGCATGAAGTGGACGCGGCAGCGCTGCCAACTGGCGTTGAGCACCTTGGCCACGGTGGCCTTGATGCCCTCGTGGGCGTCGGACACGACCAGCTTGACACCGCGCAGGCCGCGGCGGGCGAGCTTGCGCAGGAACGCCGTCCAGAACGTCTCGGCTTCGGAGGGACCGATATCCATCCCAAGAACCTCGCGTCGGCCGTCACTGTTGACGCCGACCGCGACAATCACCGCGACCGAGACGATGCGACCATTCTGGCGCACCTTCACGTAGGTGGCGTCGATCCACAGATACGGCCAGTCGCCCTCGATCGGACGGGCGAGAAAGGCCTTCACCTTGGCGTCGATCTCGCCACACAGCCGGCTCACCTGGCTCTTGGAGATGCCGCTCATCCCCATCGCCTGCACCAGATCGTCCACCGAGCGGGTCGAGACGCCCTGCACGTAGGCTTCCTGCACCACGGCGGTGAGCGCCTTCTCGGCCATCCGGCGCGGCTCCAGGAAGCCCGGGAAGTAGGAGCCCTTGCGCAGCTTGGGGATGCGCAGTTCGACTGCGCCGGCGCGGGTCTCCCAGATCCGGTCGCGGTAGCCGTTGCGCTGCGCCAGACGCTCGGGGCTCTTCTCGCCGTAGGCTGCCCCGGTCTGGCCTTCGACTTCCAGTTCCATCAGGCGCTGGGCGGCAAAGCCGATCATCTCGCGCAACAGATCGGCATCGGGGGTCTTCTCCACGAGCGTGCGCAGGTTCATCATATCGTCGGTCATCGGTGGGTCCTCGGTTGCGTTGGCGTGTCGCAACCCGATCCTACCGGCGAATCGCCGGTGACCACCGCAAAGCCGCCGCCCGCTACGGCGCTATTTGTGGGCGCGCGTGCGGGCGGCTTTGCTCTACCGAGCTACACCATCACTGGGGACACGACCGACTTGCTGTCGGCCCATCCTGTCCGGCTTGACAGAGCCGGTCGCCCGATAACGCTGCGACCACTTCACCACCGAGGACACGGCGACGCCGAAACGCAAGGCCGCTGAGCGGCAACTCTCACCCTTCGATACCGCCGCGACTACCCGCTTCCGCAGGTCATTGGAAAGGGGTCTGACCATCGATGCTGGCCTCCAATCCAGCCAGCATCTTGAATCATATTCGCCGCTGAACCGGAATCCCTCTAGATTCAGTAAATTCGTGAACTGCTCTAGGCTCCAAAGATCCGCGTTGGCGTTGAGCAGGCGTTTGCGCGCGGCTGCGAGCCCGACTGGCGCGCCGCCGACGCCCTCGGGAAGTGGCTGCCAATCCAGACGAAAGCGAACACCCGTCGAAGTTGGCCGCTTGTACAATTCGGCGTTGATGGCTTCGACCTTCCGATTGGCGTCCTGCAGCAATCTTTGAATGGCTGCTGCAATTTCCGCCTGAAGATGATTCTCCAAGACTTCGCGTTCACGCGCCGTCAGCAATTCGCGGCGCTGAGCAATTTCCGCCTCGAGCCGTTCGGTCAAACCGTCGGGCCGCTCCGCGCGATTCTGATAGGTAACTGTGACGACCAAACCGTAATCGGCAGTCTGATCCATCTGGGCTTGATGACCCAGGGCGCTCAGAGCACGGCCGAGATCGGTATAGTCTTGTGAAAGCTGGGCCTGGATTCGCTTCCAAGCTTCATCGTCGGAGACGACATCTGAAAGTGACTGTTCGGCGCGGCGCGCAAGCGTTAGCGCGGGCTCGATGGTCCATGTTGTACGCAGATCGGGAAGCTCCATCTCGGGGAGCGCAACGGAAAGCAGATCCGTCGTCGCGAAACCCTGAAGCCGAGCTATGGCCTGCTGCCGTGCGACCGTCCGCTCCTGCAAGGCCTCATCCGCGGAGGTCACCTTCTGTTCGGCACGCGCGCGCTGCTCGCCGCCGATACGTGCGGCCGTTTCCTTTGTTTCTAGGTTGGCTTCGCCAATCCTGACTGCGGTCCGCGCTGCAGCAAGCTTCTCCTGCAATTCCGCGACCTTCGCGCCGACCAATCCTCGCAGCGTTTCGAGCCCTTCGCTTCGCTGGCCTGCCGGGCTCGCTCGGCCGCGTGCGCGACGCTTCTCCACCCTCAGAAAGGCGATAAAGAAAGCGCGCACGATAGAAATCGCTGATGCTCGCAACACGCGCCGTATCGGGCCGCGACTGCAGGTTGCCCCACTCGCTCAGTTGCGCGAGAGCAGCTTGCAGATCTTCTGTCTTCGGCGGCGAGCCTCCTCACTGCGCTTCGGCAAGAACCTCATCTGGCCTTACGTGGAGACGGAACTGACGCTTGGCCGCGGCGAACGCCCCCATGATGTCACGGTAAAGGTCGGATTTCTCGGCACTCACGTACCGAAAGAGCTCGCGCGCATCAATTCGCATGGGATCGTCCCAGGATCGGGAAGACTAGTCGCGGGAAGGCCCGCACTAGGCTAGCGATAGAACAATTAGTGAACAATCGCAAGCCGCCTCAGCATAAGCCCTCCCGTTCCCCGATTTTTTCGGAGAGGCTACTTGTTTTGGAACCGGTTTAGCAACCCGAGGCTGTGGATCGGCCTGATGGTGCTCTCGGACAATCGTGGCATCGATCATTTGGACGCTGCGTGGTAACCGCCTGGCTTGGTTCAGAGCGTCCAACATCGCATCCCATACCCCGAAAAGTGTAAACGGCAAGCTGAGGCCGTCAGGCGGCGTGGTTCCATGGCATGAGCGCGTTGATTTCGCTGCTCGGCCAGCCGTTGGCGATACGCTGAAGTGTTAGGTTGAGCCAAGCGAATGGATCGACGTTGTTCATTTTCGCTGTCTGCAGCAGCGTTGCGATGGTTGCCCAGGTTCGTCCGCCGCCGTCGCTGCCCGCGAAGAGGCTATTCTTTCTCGTAATTGTTTGCGGCCTGATGGCGCGTTCGACAATGTTGGAGTCGAGCTCAATGCGGCCGTCGGTGAGGAAGCGTTCGAAGATGGCACGGCGCGAGACGGCATAGCGGATCGCCTCAGCCAGTTTTGATTTGCCGGAGATCCGCCGCAAAGTCTGCTGCCAGAGGTCGAAGAGATCAGCGACGACCGCCGCGGAGGCTTGCTGGCGCGCGGCAACGCGAACGTCGGGGTTTTGACCGCGCACGGTTTTTTCGACCTGCCAGAGCCTTGCCATCCGCTCGACCGTCGCCGTTGCCACTTCCGAGCTCCCTGCAACATGCAGCTCGTAGAACTTGCGTCTGCTGTGTGACCAGCAGCCAGCCAATGCGACGCCATCATTGCCGCGATCGGATCGCGCCAACTTGTTATAGGCGGCATAGCCATCCACTTGCAGGATGCCCCGATAACCATTGAGATGGCGGGCCGCGCATTCGCCGGAGCGGCTGTCTTCGAAGCGATAAGCCACCATCGGGGGACCGCTACGGCCAAAGGTTCGGTCATCCCTGGCATAGGCCCATAAGTAGGCCGTCTTCGTCGATCCGGAGCCGGGAGCGAGCGTCGGCAAGGTGGTTTCGTCGGCAAAGACCCGTTCGGCCTTCTTGACCTCGCTGAAGATGTAGTCGGCCACGATCTCCAGCTCGAAGCCGAGCTTGCCCATCCATTGCGCCATCAGCTGGCGGTCGAGTTCGACCTTGTCGCGGGCGTAGATAGCCTCCTGCCGGTAGAGCGGCTGGCCATCGGCATATTTGGCGACGGCGATCTGGGCCAGAAGCGCTTCCGTCGGAATGCCTCCTTCAATGATATGGACCGGGGCCGGCGCCTGGATCACGCCGTCCTCGTTCTTGAAGGCGTACTTGGGACGGCGCGTAACGATCACACGGAACTTGGCCGGCACCACATCCAGACGCTCCGACACGTCCTCGCCGATCAGCACCTTCTGCTTGCCGGCATGCTCAGCCAGCTCTTCCGGCTCAATGACCGTTTCGATCCGTTCCAGATGGGGCGCAAAGCCCTTGCGCCGACGCGGTGCACGCTTGCCGTCCGCCTGCTCACGGCCCTTGCTGACCTGGGCCTTGATCGCAGCGATGCCGGTCTCGATTTCCTCGAAGACAAAGGTCTGCTGTTCATCGTCACCGTTCGCAGAGCCGAGCTTTTCCGATCGTCGGCCGAACCGGACGCGGTCGAAGGCCTTCAGGATCTGCGTCAGCCGCTCGATGCGCGCATCGGCATCGGCGTTGCGCGCCCTGAGATCGGCGACTTCGCTCTCCAGAGCATCGGCGCGGGCCGCCCTCTCGGCCATGGCATGCACCATGGCTCTCAGCGTCTCTGCGTCTCTACGTCATTCGGGAGGTTGAGATCGGGCGGCGTCATTGGCCCGACCAGAGCACATTTTGCCCCGGTTCTCTTGCCTTTTCAGCTCACTGATTCACTTCGCCGCAGCGCTTTTACCCAACAATCTCCGGCGGCTTGACCGCCACGGTCCGGACCCGCTTCCAGTCCATTCCATCCACCAGTGCCATCAACTGCGCGGGATTCATCTGCACCCGATGATGCCCGATCCGCGGCCAGCAGAACTTCGCCTTTTCAAGACGTTTTAAATAGAGGCACACGCCGGAGCCATCCCACCATACGATCTTTATTCTGTCGGCTCTTTTGGCCCGGAAGACATAAAGTGCACCGTCGAACGGATCTGAGCCCGCATCGCGCACAAGCGCAACAAGGCCATCGATACCCTTGCGGTTATGTGGTGCACCACATAACCGCAATTATGCGGAGCCTACGATTATGCGGAGTGCGCGGCAGGAAGTTGCTCCCCGCCGCGGTTTTCTCGTATGTCTCACTCCGCATAATTCGGCTTGCGTCCGGCCGCGTTCAGCATGGCCAGGAGCTTGTCGGGCGCCCGGAAGCGACCTGGGGTCAGCATCGGCGGCGACATGGCGGCGAGCGCTTCGAGCTTCTCTGTCGGATCGGCACGAAGGTAGACCTCGGTGCTTTGCAGGCTGGCGTGTCCGAGCCACAGCGAGACTTTCCGGACGTCCCGGGTGGCCTGAAGCGTATGCATGGCGCAGGTATGGCGCAGTACGTGCGGACTGACGCCTTTGTCGGCGATCGAGGGCGCTTTGCGAGCGGCGGTGGCGACATGCTTGGTCAGGATGTATTCAAAGCCTGAGCGGGTCATCGTCTGGGCGCGGGCGTTGAAGAACAGCTCAGGAGCGCCGCTGACTGGACGCACTTTGAGCCAAGCCTTCACAGCTGCGGCCGTCTCCTTCCAGAGAGGCAGGACACGTTCACGACGGCCCTTGCCCATGATGTGCACGCTGGACATGGTCTGGCGATCGATCTGATCGAGCCGGAGACCGACCAGCTCCGACACGCGCATGCCTGCGGCGAGGGCCAGATGCAGCATCGCTCGATCACGGATGCCGGACACGGTGCTGACGTCTGGCGCGTCTAACAGAGCCTGTAGCTCGTCACGGGTGAGATAGCCGACGAGCGCCTGATCGGTCTTCTTCATCGGGATCGCATGGATCCGACGTGATTGGTTGAGGCAGGATGGCACCCTGTATTCCAGGTAACGGAAGAACGAGTTGATCGCAGCGTACCGGGCATTGCGGGTTCGCGCCGAGTTGCCGCGCTGCTTCTCTAGATGCTCCAGGAATGCCAAGATCAGCGGCGCGTCGAGCCGTTCGATCTCGATCTTCGATGGCTTGAGCTTGAGCCGGCCGGCGGCAAAGTGGAGCAACAGCTGGAAGCTCTGCGCATACGCCTCGCAGGTATGCTGGCTCGCTCCGCGTTCTTTGGGCAAGTGCTCGCGTAGGAAGCTGCTCAGGTAGGGGGCGAGCGCGGTCATGCGGCACCTCCAATGAGCAATGCCTCTCCGGCCTCGGCGATCTGGCCCATCAGGACCGGCGTCGCCTGCAAGTACCAATAGGTGTCGGTGACGTGGGCGTGGCCGAGGTAGGTGCTGAGTGCGACGATATGGCGAACGACCGCAGCACGATCGTGGCGGCACTGCTCCAGTGAGCGGACTGCGAAGGTGTGGCGCAGATCGTGGATGCGCGGATCTCGCCCCGAGTGCGCGCCCCTGAGATTGGTGCCATCAAGGAGCTGCAGGAAGATCCGTCGCACGGTGTTGTAGGGCAGCGACTGCCCGGCAACCGATACGAAGAGAGCACGATCTGTGGTGGTTAGCGACCGCCGGGCAACCAGATATCTGTCGAGCGCCAGCCGAGCTGTTGCGTGAAGCGGCAACAGCCGGCTCTTCTGGAACTTGGTCTGCCGGACGACGAGCCCATCGGCAGTCACATCGTCGATCTGCAGCGCCAATGCTTCTGCGATCCGCATGCCAGTAGCGGTGAGCAGGCCGAAGAGCGTTGCATACATGGTCGGTCTGATCGAGCCCGCTGGCCGGAGTGCCGCCGCAGCACGAAGCAGTCGTGCGATCTCCTCCGCACTATAGATATACGGCGCTCGCCGCTTGACGACGGCGTGGCCGAGTGCATCCGCCGCCGGAACCTGATGGCGCGGATCCTCGGCATGCATCGCCAGCGCAAACCGCCGCACGGTAAGCAACCGGTTGCGGCGCTGCTCCGGTGACGGCGCACGTGCGGCCCATGCCAGGACCCGGGCACTTCTGATGTGCCGGTCGCCGCACTCCTCGGCGAAGCCGACGTAGCCCCTCAGCAGGATTTGCTGGACGCGGAACTTGAACCCCAGCGACTGCTGCTGGTCCACATATTTGGCAAGATATTGACTCAGCATCACGCATCTCCCGGCCATGGCTGCGCGATCTGCAGCAGCATCGTCACGTCGACTTTGGCGTAGTGCGCGGTCATGTCCGGTGAGCGGTGGCGCAGTACGGCGCCAACTGTGTCGAGCGTCGCGCCGCCCCGCAACATGGCCGTCGCGGCCGAATGCCGAAGCAGGTTGGCTCCATTCGACGGAGCGGGGATACCGGCCTTTCGTATTGCACCACGCACAACATCAGAGACTGCGCTCGAACCTGTCAGCGGCCGGATTGGTGCATTCGACATGAAGAAGATTCGAACATCGGCGACGTGCGGCCGGGCCTGATCCAGATAAGCGAGCAAGGCATCCCCGGCATCTTGCGGCAGCGGTAATCTCGTCTCCCGCCGCCCCTTGCCACGAACCGACAGCGTCGCCTGTTGCCAATCAATATCGGTGAGACGAAGAGAGAGAATGTCGCCGGCCCGCAAGCCCAGTCGTGCCAACAGCAGCAGGATCGCCCGATCACGAACGCCAGTCGCGGTGGTCTGGTCGCACGTTGCAATCAACGTCTCGACATCTGACGAGCTGATGTATCGCGGCAGCGACGACAGTCGCCACTGCGGAATGATTGGCACAGCATGATCGAGTCCCGCCCGGCACACCCCCCGCGCGGTGAGGAACCGCAAATATCCTCTCAGCGCCATCGTCATAGTCTTCACATAGGCGAGCGAGACCCGTTTCGTCTCTGCAATGATCACGTCGCGAATGAGTTGGGCATTCCAGCTTCGCGGCTTGCTGCCAAGTGCCGGGAGCAGCCGCATGACCATGCGACCATGTCGATCTATTGTCAGCTCTGTGACGCCGCGATGCTGCCGCAGCCAGTCCTGGAACTCGACTACCCACCGGTCGAGCGTCGGTATTGCGAGCTTCGGCTTGCGCTGGACGATCCCGCGCTCGCCGAGAAACTCGACGAACCGGCGCACCCGCCTCACGTACTTCTTGGACACGCCCTTCATGCGACGTATGCCGGGGCATCGACAGCGATGCCGAGCGAACTGATCAGTGACGCCATCATCGATGTCGGTGACTGCGACCTTGGACAGCGTCAGCCATTGCGCGAGGTGACGGGCTGCGGCATCATAGCCGCTCACTGTCAAGCTCGAATGCCCCAACACCGTCAGGTGTCGTGCGAACTCCGTCACCAGCGGGGCGAGATCGCCTGCGACCATGCAGCGCTGCCCGTGGCAGTGATTCTCACTCGACTTGGCCATTCCTTGTCTCCCTTTCGTTGCCATCAAGACAGGAAGGGAGGTCCCAGATTATGCGGAGCGAGGAAGAGGGCACTGGGAACTAAACTGTTGATAACGGAGCGGATCTCGGATCGAACGGCCGCGCACTCCGCATAATCGTAGGCTCCGCATAATTGCGGAAGTCGACTGGATGGCTGGCCAGGAACACCTTCACACCAGAGGGGATCATGCCGAACGGACCGCCCGGATCACCCGTTGCAAGTGCGCCTCGTCAACATCCACGCCGGCGCGCACGACCACCTCGCCAATCGCAATTTCGATCACCGCGCCTGCCACAGTAGCCACCACACCCTCGCAACTCGAGGGCCGCGAGCGATAATGCCGCTCGGCCCGAGCATCACGGCGCCAGGCGAACAGCTGCGACGGGTGAATGCCGATCCGGCGGGCGATCGCCGATACGCTCGCGCCAGGCTCCAGCGCCTCCGTCACAACTTGCGCCTTGAACTCGTCCGACCAGCGCCGGCGAAGCTGACGCGGCGCTCCCTCAAGACGGTCGGCAACCGCTTCGATCATATGGAAGGTTCTAGTTCCAGAACTAGGCGCAGACATAGAAGCTCACATCGGCTCACAAACTCAGCAGCCAATAGCCGATCGCTCACCCACTCCGCCAGACGGGGTCTCTTTGCCGCTTACAGGCGATTCTGGGCCGGGGACAGTGGGATGCCGACGCGCTGCGCGACGTTGCACGTGAGTACGCGCTGGAACGCAAGGTGATGAGGATGCGATCCATCATCGATGAGACCGTCTTTTTGAAACAGGGCAAGGCCTTGTGTGGGGCCGCGCGCCAGTACACTGGCTCGGCAGGCAAGGTCACCAATTGCCAGATCGGAGTGTTTGCTTCCTGCGTCGCGGCATGGCCATGCCTTCATCGATCGGGCGCGCTCCACCTGTCAAAGGAATGGACGGACGAACCCGCTCGCCTGAAGGCAGCGCATGCGATGTGGGCTTTGCGACGAAGCCCAAGATCGCGCGTCGAATGATCCCTCGCGCGATCGCCGCAAAGGTGCCGTTCTCGTTTGTAGCGGCGAACAGCACATATGGCATGGGAGAGATCGAACCCTGCTGCGCAAGGCGGGCAAAGCCGATGTTCTGGGTGTTGCTTCCAATGACGTGTTCTATTCTTGGGGCAAGGGCAGTCTGTTGCCGGCATCGCCTCTAAGATCGCAGAGCCAGCCCAAGAGGGCTTGGCGCCGTCTGCCGTCCGGCGAAGCAACCAAAGGTCCGCGCTGGCACAACTGGCCCCATCTCGATCTGGCCGATCTCGACGCCAGCGAATACAACGACGACCTTGCGGGGAATCGACGCAGGGTCTTCTGATCCGCCGCGGTATTGCCGACGGCAGCTGGGTCTTTTCCTCCACATGGTGCCCGAGAGACACGTCTATCCAGAAGCTGGCGCCGGAAGGCCATCGCTGGGTCATCGAAGACAGCTTCGAAGCCGCCACGAACGAGCTCGGTCTTGATCACAACGAAACTCGCTCCTGGCACGGCTGGCATCGCCATGTCTCACTACTCATGCTTGCCTTCGCCATGATGGCCGTCATCTGTCATCGGACCAACACCGAAGTTGCTTAAAAAAGCGGCTGCGGCCCCGACCGAAGCATCGTTCTTGATCCGCTGGTCGATCCCGGAAATCCGCCGCATCGCCATGAAGCTCACCCAGAGGCCCAGAGGCGCATCCCGCATGCCCACATCCTCGCACGGTATCATCCTGGCGCAGGGCTCATCAGGACAACCCGCACAAAGCGCATCTCAAGCAAAAATTGCAACTGTAATGCTAAGCGCCTAGCGACTTCAAAGGCAGTTAAGGTACAGAGCCTCATCGAAGGCCATCTTCTTGATACTCAGGTCAGGCTGGAGGCACTGAGCATCTCCAAGCTCAGTCCATCTTGCGACTCAGTTATGCCGCTCTATCGAGCCACAGGAGATCTCAGCAGCTAGATCGTCCAAGAACATCGCGGCGCCTCGCCGCATGGACGCAAGATCGCCCTTCACATGAGGCCAGGTAGCGCTCTCCATTTTCACAATGATCATCCAAACCGCTTGCAGCTCACATTGAGCGCGCAAGCGTTACGGAAGGAACTAAGCACCCTGCGCCGAAATCATTAAGCCAGAACAACCTTGGCAAATTTGCTAGCGCATCGGCTCCTGTGTTGAGAACGCAGACTGAGACGCGGCATAAACACTTGAGACAAGCTTGTAACAACAGCATGCCTTTTGCTCGAGGGATTCGCGCTCGTCGATCTGCAGGACACCACGCATCTTGCGAATCACCCCTTGTTCCTCGAATCGGATCAGCGTCTCCGTAACCCCGGCGCGGCGCAATCCCAAGACGGAGGAAAGGTAGTCATGGGTAACTGGCAGCACGCGAGCGTCAACAGCGTCACTCGCTAGACACAACCAGCTCGCTAGTCGCTGCTCGCGATCGTGCCGAACTCCGCACAATCCTGTCTGGACGCACTGAAACGTCAGCGCCTGAAGGAACTCAAAGAGACGCTCTCGGATCGCCGGCCGCTCCTTCATCACCCGACGCAAATCCGCGACCCGGATCCTGCGCGCGCTTCCGGGGAAGAGCACCACAGATTGATGGATCGAAATATGCCCTCCCCATAAGAACGAAATGCCGACGACACCCCCATATCCTATGACCGCCGTTTCAAGCATGCTTCCCGCCGCGACAATCCTTAGCGAGACGAGGCCCGATTCCATGAAATAGACGTGTTCAACAGGCCTTTTCGGCTCTTGCAGAATCATACGTTCCTTCAGGACGATCGGCTCAAGCCATTCCCCTATTGCGGCGAGGTCTTCCAAAGAAATTCTCGCCAGAATCGCATTTTTGACAAGGCCTGCTTCTTGGAACACACCGTAAGAGGTCCGTGAAAGATCCGGCTGTGTGGCGGAGCGGTCAAGCGCCTCTAGGACGGCGGGCACGTTATCGGTCACTGTCGCTCTCCTGGCGTGCGGCTATTAGTGGCTGCCGCTGGCTGACTGTAACGAGAACTTGATTGCGACTCTAACACCCAGCTGCATGTTTATTGATGCAACGAGCGCCGCGCCAACGCTCAAATCCCGCGCTAAGAGGCCCTTCGTCAACGGATTTCAACCAATCCGCAGCGCGAGCCTCAAGCACCGGTTGGAAAGGCAATCTCTGCATTCTTACCTTCTTGCCTTTATGTTTGCCTCCAATAAGCGCGTTTACGACATCGGCAGCCAATACCGGCCTATCATCACAACCATGTCGATAACGACGGATCGATCGACCACAGCCGCAGTCGGTGATCCATTGTTCGCAGAATTGAGAAGCCAGACGGCTGATCCCGTCTTGACGTCTGTCCTCCGGTTCGACGAACTGAGCTACTTCAACGCGAGAAGCAAAGTCGAACCTTCGTGAGAATCGATATAGCCGCGACGATCTCTTACGCTGGAGCGAGCGACTGTTACGCCAAGCCGCCGTCGCCGTTCAAGAAAAGACATAATCGATCCCGACTTGCGGCCTAGCTTGCTATCCTCAGATCGCGCTCGACTGGACGAGGGTTTTGGCCGCTTCGTTTCCGTACTGGACGGGCTGCCCGGCTGCGCTGGACCAGTGCTCAGATCGCCGTAATTCGCACCCGAGCCGCATTAGGCTGCCCTGCAGCCAAATCTTTTCCTGCTTCTCGCGCCGACTCCGCTGAAGCAGCAACTCGGCATAGGTGCGCATACGGAAGCGATATAGGAGTTGAGAGAAAGGGGTGCGCATAATCCTGCTCATGTCCCGCGTCGCCGATGAAATGCAGTTGATCGTATCATATCTTCACCAGCCAACGTTTTAATGCAATTAATCTCTGGGTAACGCCCAAATCAAACCGATTTGGCACTGCTTCTTAAGGATTTCACCACATTGCTTGACGTTCAAGGCTTCTTCCTTGGCTTGTTTCGTATTCCATACCAGGAGGCGATGATGCGAGCTCGCACGGGCCGGCACCTAGCACGGCTTGTCACTGTTCGTGAGTCGCTTAGCTCGTCGAGCGACACGGCGGAGACTTCTCCACCATCGCTCGCCACGCCCTATCGCCAGGATATGCCGGAGCGACCGATAGTGCGCCGCTGGCCGACTGCCGGTCATGAGGATAAATGTTTTCGATCCGCCAGGGATCGACGGCCTCCCAATCGGCAATAACGTCAATTGCTGCGGTGAGGATGGCGTTCGCACTCTTGCTACCTTCTAGAACGCTGCCCCTTCGGTGCATGCCGGCTCACGGGAACGCCCGCCGCACTGAGCCGCGGCGAGTACAAAACGCACATTATTAAGTCGACACTGATTGTCGTGTTGGTTGCGGTGCTAGCCGCCTCGGCTGTCGGAGTTGTTTCCAGCCCCCGACCACTGCGTGAACCCGGTCCCTCGCACTGATAGCTTTCTGACCTCTCCTGATCAGTCGGCTACCGATTCCCTTTTGCTCGAAGGATTAATGGCAGATGCAGGCTTGGTAAGAGAACTTCTTGCTGCTGCCGGTTTTCCGGCCGGTGCCCGGAACTCCATGTGATCCAATTCGAGTCGCCCCTGCCCTGCCCGTACCGATCCCGGGATTGCGATCCGACTCGCGTGACAGTCCGGGACAGAATGATCAATGGTTCTAGTCCTTCGACGCAACATCGTCAGGACCAATGTTCCCGAGTTTGAGCCTCCCGGCGCGCTTTCGTCCGATCTTATACGGCCAGAATAGTCATACTAGAACTCGAGCTGGTCGTAGTCCCTGCTCGCCGAGGCGTCCACGCTCCTCTGCGGGCCTGCTTGGTCAATTGTAACCGGTATGAGCTCCCACGTCCGCGATGATTAGCGGTCGCGGGCGTAGCGGATGGGCATCCAGTGCTGGCGCAGCGCCTCGACGACGGCTGGGATATCGAGGTAGGCGTTACGGAGGAAATCCTCGGTTTTGCGACCGCTTCGTGGCGGTCCGAGCAGCGGACGGGCCTGATCGTCGCGACAATGCAGCAGGATGGGCAGCAGCAGGCCGTGATTGACGTTGTTGACGTCGAGCAACGGCGCCCACGCCGACAGTCTGAGCCGCATCGCAGCATAGAAACCCTGGCACCAGGGATGCGCATCGATGTTGCCGCTGGGGTCGCGCCGGTGCATCGGCTCGAACCGATCGGGGGCAGTCGAGAGGGTGTTGCTGATGTCGTTGTGGCGCAGCGCGACGGCGGAGATCGCGGCGAACTCCGGCGTGCCGCCATGGTTGAAAGCGTCGGCATCGATCGCGAGCAGCGGGCAGATCCAATCGAGCGGGCTCATCGACACCGGTCCGGCCACGATCGCGGCGGTATAGCCGTCGAGCATGGGAATGCTGGTGGCGGCAGGATGGCGATCGACGCGAGCCTGGAGCCATCGCTCGAGGTCCGCAAGCGGCATCGCGGCCGACGCCATCGACGATGCTGCTTTATGGCGTCGTGGGCTCATGCCGCTGCCTGCGGTGTGCGTCGGCGCGCAGCCTTCCAGTTCCAGGCGAGCAGCTCGTGCAGCTGATGGCTCTTGGTTCGCCCAGACACGGCGCTCCAGCACATCGGTCAGGTAGGCCTGCGGGTCGAGCTCATGGAGTTTTGCCGTGTTCACGAGCGACGCCAGGATCGCCCAGCTCTCGGCGCCGCCTTCGCTGCCGCTGAACAATGAGTTGCGTCTTCCCATCGCAATCGGGCGCATGGAACGCTCGACTGTGTTGCTGTCAACTTCGACACGGCCGTCGCGGAGAAACAGCGTCAACCCGTCCCAGTGATTGAGTGCGTAGTTGATGGCCTCCGCCAGCTTCGATTGGGAGAAGAGCTGGCCGACCATTGCGGTCAGGCGCGTCCTGAGCGCCTCCATCAATGGAGCGGACCTGGTGCCGCGGGTGGCCAGCCGCTGCTCGGCACTGCTGCCACGGATCTCTGCTTCGATGGCATAGACCGCCTGCAGGCGCTCGATCACTTCGCGCGCGAACGGCGACTGGGTCGTCTTATACACCTCGACGAATTTGCGGCGGGCGTGGGCGAGACAAAAGGCGAGTTGGATCGCGCCGCCATGATCGCGGGCGAGCGCTTTGTAGGCGGCATAACCGTCGACCTGCAGAATGCCGGAAAAGCCCATCAACTGTCTGGCGATCTCCGCCGTGCCGCGGCCGTCGGCGAACACGTAGGCCACCGCCGGCGGCGAGGGACCGCCCCATGGCCGGTCATCCATGGCATGCGCCCAGAACTGGCAGATGCGCGGGCGATGTCGTCCGGGATCGAGCACCGGCATCGGCGTCTCGTCGCAGAACAGGCGCGGCGCGGTCTGGATCGTGCGCAGCTGAAGCGCATAGAGGCTCCTGAGCCACCAGGCCGCACGCTTCACCCAGCCGGCAAGCGTCGCCCGGTCGAGATGGACACCCTGGCCGGCCAGAATTTGCACCTGTCGGTACAGCGGCAGATACCAGGCGAACTTCGAGACTACCACGTGGCTCACGAGTGCGGTCGAAGCCATGCCGCTCTCGATCAGGCGCGGCAGCACCTTCGCCTGGATCACACCATCGGTGCAGCGGCGGCAGCCGTACTTGGGACGGACCGTCCGCAGCACCCGCAGGATCGCCGGGATGATGTCCAGCACCTCGCTGACGTCCTCGCCGATCTTGTGAAGCTGGCCCTGGCAACACGGGCATGCGGTCGCCTCCGGCTCCAGCACATGCTCACAGCGCGGCAGGTGCTTTGGAAGCGCGCCGATGTTGCGGCGCGCCTTCTTCCGCAGTGGCTTGCCGGGCGGCTTTGCCGCAGCTGCATCGTCGTTGGCAGCTGCAGGCGGCGTGACGTCGGTCTCAAGATCGCCAAGCTCAAGCGCGAGCTGCTCGGCCACGAGCGCGGCAAGCCGCTCCGAGCGCTTCCCGAAGATCATGTCCTTGAACGTTTGCATTGCTACGCGCAGCGTCTCGTTCTCAGCGTCAAGCGCGAGCAAACGCGGTGGCGATGAAGGCGGAGACGACGCGCCGCCCGCTCTTGCCGGCATGTGCCAGCGCGTTGCGCATGAAGTGGACGCGGCAGCGCTGCCAACTGGCGTTGAGCACCTTGGCCACGGTGGCCTTGATGCCCTCGTGGGCGTCGGACACGACCAGCTTGACACCGCGCAGGCCGCGGCGGGCGAGCTTGCGCAGGAACGCCGTCCAGAACGTCTCGGCTTCGGAGGGACCGATATCCATCCCAAGAACCTCGCGTCGGCCGTCACTGTTGACGCCGACCGCGACAATCACCGCGACCGAGACGATGCGACCATTCTGGCGCACCTTCACGTAGGTGGCGTCGATCCACAGATACGGCCAGTCGCCCTCGATCGGACGGGCGAGAAAGGCCTTCACCTTGGCGTCGATCTCGCCACACAGCCGGCTCACCTGGCTCTTGGAGATGCCGCTCATCCCCATCGCCTGCACCAGATCGTCCACCGAGCGGGTCGAGACGCCCTGCACGTAGGCTTCCTGCACCACGGCGGTGAGCGCCTTCTCGGCCATCCGGCGCGGCTCCAGGAAGCCCGGGAAGTAGGAGCCCTTGCGCAGCTTGGGGATGCGCAGTTCGACTGCGCCGGCGCGGGTCTCCCAGATCCGGTCGCGGTAGCCGTTGCGCTGCGCCAGACGCTCGGGGCTCTTCTCGCCGTAGGCTGCCCCGGTCTGGCCTTCGACTTCCAGTTCCATCAGGCGCTGGGCGGCAAAGCCGATCATCTCGCGCAACAGATCGGCATCGGGGGTCTTCTCCACGAGCGTGCGCAGGTTCATCATATCGTCGGTCATCGGTGGGTCCTCGGTTGCGTTGGCGTGTCGCAACCCGATCCTACCGGCGAATCGCCGGTGACCACCGCAAAGCCGCCGCCCGCTACGGCGCTATTTGTGGGCGCGCGTGCGGGCGGCTTTGCTCTACCGAGCTACACCATCACTGGGGACACGACCTTTCAGATCAGCTTCCACGATAGGATGCCCCCCAATGCTTCCACTTCGGCGGGCGCCATTGCTGAAGGATCCAGGTGGCGTGCTTAATCCTGTTTGATTGAGCTGGTGCACTCGCCGGAACCGCCACTCGCGGATGAATAGCGACGAGAACCTTGCTGAGGCCACATCGAGGGAGCACTGGTCAACGCGTTCTGCCCAACTTGCCTGAGAACTTCAACGGACGTCTCGCCTCGCGAGACGGCTTCTAGAATTTTGGAAGCGACGTGCGTTCGGGTGCGAGTCTCGTGAGGCGACAGCCCTTTGCAAACCTCATCCAGAACTCGACGAAGACAGGCGGTGGTTTCGGAGTCGAGCATAGAACGTCTCCTCCAATCGAGCGATGCAATGACTACACTGTAAGCGCGAATTTCACGATATAAATATTACAAATCGCCGACGTCTCCGGCAGTGGAAATGGCTTTGTGAACACCTTAGTTGGGGCTGCGCGATCATACAACGAACGACGTCGCGAGTCATCAACCAGGATGTCTCCAACGAGATTGCCGACGTACTCGGACAACTCGACCGATAGCCCGACTGGTCTTGATCTCGGGCGAAGCAGAGCCCGCGGTTGAGATAGCCGCTCGCGGCAGGTCATCAATGATCATCGAGTTATTCGTTATCGTGAGCATCAATAAAAGCTCCTGCTGTGCCCTTGCGGGACTGGCGGCGGATTGAACTCCGAACGGAAACCTGTCAGGTGCCGAGCGTGTCGCGCGAAAGCGCGTCAACTGCAAACCTCCAACAGCCAGCAGATGCGTCCGAGACCATCGGTTGGCGCCAGTTCAAGTGATTTGGTAACGGGCCCTACTCGGCCGCAGCGTGGCTGCCGAACGCCGCCGACATTGCTAAAGCCACGCATCCACGCGCCCCCCGGAGGGACCTTCTCCAACATCTGCACGTGGAGGGCGATGCCTTTGAAGCGTACACATTTTACGCAGCACATAGAACCGGCGTCGGCGACGCCTCACTGATGAGTGAGCGCCGCTTCCCCTCGTAGGGACGCGCCCCCGATCGTAGGCAATCACATCTGGGCACCTCAGTACAAACGGACAATAGCGTCATCCCGGCGCCACAACGTTTGCGATTTTTCAGAGCTAACCAATTCGCGATTTCCATCTCTGTGGCGCTGATCCGATACGTGGTTGCATTGCAATGCCGGACGTCTACCCGCACTGCGGGTGAGGGCTCGGGCAGGATAATTCGGCTCTCAAATCGTATGGAGGTCATTGTGGTAAAGGACTCGAAATCAGGCAGCCTAAGCTCCCCAAAAACGGGACTGCATCGTGGCACCACAGGATACGCGATCAACTTCTTCCGCTCGGATATCTTGGTTACCTTCAGCTAGATCTAAAGAGGCTCGAGAAATCAGGCATCGATGAAGACGTCTGCAGCAAAATCAGAGAACTGCTCAGTGCGCTTGTGAGTGCGGCATCGGCCGAGCCAAAGGGTTCTTTTTGGGGACGAGCCGTGCACGAAGTATTGCGGGAATACGAGCTCACCTATCGAGAATGGAACAATGTCAAGGGGACGGATACCCAAGCGGCGCGGAAGCGAGATGGATTGCTTTCCAGGCTGCAAGACATAAGGCATGCGATCTCGAACGTCTGTCGCCGTAACGCTCATAGCTTATCGGAGGCACCCGATCTCGAACTGATCACTGCGATCAACGAAGCGCTAAAAGACGCGATCAAGGCCGTCCCCGGGACATTTTCTGCTCTCACCAGGAGCGCCGAGCGGTTTGCAGCTCGCGCTCTTAACTAGCACCCTGCATTAACCAGGTTCGCGCGAACCCAAACAGCTGCATTTGATTCGCTGTTGATCTGTGAGATAATTCTCATGGTTGTGGTTCGAGCCGCCTCGAATACGTTCCCCCGAGGGAAGAATGCGAAAGCAGCCACACCTCCCTGCGCAAGAGAGCCGCCACGGGCGGCCTCTTTTGCTTTTTCATGTACGCTCGACGGCTCGCTTTGACGAACTTCCCAAGATCATCTTGAAGCGAACTCCTAGAACCTTCACAGAGCAACGGGTCTTCTCCACCGCTAGAGAAGACTTGCCGCGCCAGAGACCATGACCACTTCAGTCATTTGCAACCCGATGGCTGACTTTGAAATGATCGGTTGCGCGAACCAGCTCACGTTCCGAGTAGATGCCTGCGCAACCTGCATGCAGACCCAGCGATCCTGCGGCCCCCTGGATCAAACGATCGGCGCGTTCGATCTCGCGCGCCCCGCCGCGCAGCTCAAGCGCGGGAGCACCTGAGGGTTCGCAGGACCGGGACAATTCGCGCTCCTACTCTCAGCGGCCAAAGCTGCAGTCTTGCCTGATTGAACTGATCAGCCAAGCCGGAATCGGCTCGGATGACTGGCAATCGGCTCAAGGACCGGCGCCGTCATCCGATCCGCGGAATGCAGTCTGCAACTCCCTTCCAGGGCACTGACTGACCTGTTCTCAATCCGTGCGCGAGTCTGGCTCGACAGTTCTTCCCAAATATCGGCCTGCTCTTGCAGTCGCTTGATGTGGGCTGAGCTTTCAGGGTGAGCGCTCGCTTACAGCGTCTTCAAATACTCGAGAAGTGCTCGCCGTTCAGCGTCGGTCAATTTTGGTCCGATAACTCCAGGCGGCAACTTCGTTACATCGGTTTCCTTACCCTCAAACGAATGCCCCCGATTGCTGTTCCCAAGCAGCGACACGTTGAAGTCCGTCAGACCGGCCGCACAGGCGTCGTTCGCTCGCGTTTTCGTAACAAGCCCAACGTTAACGGGATCGAATTGGCGGCTGCCAACGCAGAAAGAGGTCGGCCGCTGGCTCTGCGGCAATAACATGTCTTTCAGCGTCGGCACGGACCCGTTGTGCAGATACGGAGCCGTTGCCCAGACACCGTCCAGCGGACGCGCCCGGTAATGAGGTTCAAGAGCAAGAACATCTTCGTCCTTGCCGTTACGGCTTGCTCGCGCTCCAACATAGACGCGCGGGTTTTGACAGTTTTTCCTCGGCCCCCACATCTGCTGCTTGGCTTCTTCGGAAGAGGCGTTCGCAACGTTCCATTGATCGATGGTCTTGCCCACCACGTCCATCAGCGCGAGCACAAATAGCGGATCGGCAGCCCGATCGGCTGGAAGACCGCACCCCCACGCTTTGTTCAGATCGTCGACTGGATTGAGACCGAGCGACTGAGGCAAGTGGACGCGCCGCGTCGTCAGGACACTGGACTGTTGAGGATCAGTGCCGATCGCGTTCACCGGCAGTTGAACGACATTGAAATAGTGACGCCCTCCGATCTCCACCCAATTCTTCTCATTCCTGGCCGAACGATCCGGGTTCCCGGGCTTCCAGAACGAATCTTCCGGCCACTTTGCGTCGAAAGCTCCATCATTGACCGGTCCTCGGTGGCATTCAAAGCAATGCGCGCGATAAAGATCGCGACCTTTCTCGACGAGTTTTTCGTCAATGGCCCAGGCTGGGTCGCCTCGGAACCTTTCTTGCGCGTCCTTCCAGCGCGGCGCCACAAGCCCGTTGAATTTTCTGCCGCTTGCATCAGTTGACGAAAAGGGATCGGTGCCACGCAAAAGCTCCTCGAAACGCGCGATGTCCGACAGACGAATGGATGATCCAAAAAGCGGCCGTCCGGGCGCCGACGCCCTCATATTGATTTTCGCGCTGACGCCGAGCGCCTCGCCGGAATTGCGAACAAGCTCGTTGAGAACAGAGGCGTCATACTGCGCCCAGAGGAAGTACGGCGTATCCCAGATTGGCGGAAAACTCACAGGAGCGTCGTTGCGCGCGAAGTTGCCCTTGAGGAGGGGATCCTTGAGTTCTCCGGTCACAGGGTCGAGAAAATTGACATAGAAGACTTGGTTGCCGATCCGGTTCAACGCGTCAAGTCGACCGAACCCCTCATCGAGATTCGTAACGCCCTGCCCCATCAACAGGCTATCGCTTAGGTCCTTTTGCTTCTTGATCTTTTGAAGTGCGAGCTCCAGGTCACGTCGAAGCTTCTTGCGATCGATGCTGTGACCGTCGATGCTTTCAAGCCGACTGGCAAACCGTTCGAACCGCCACGGCAGGATCAGCGTATAGCCGATCGACAGCCCAATGACCCGTTCGACCTCGCCGAGATTGACCATCGCCGGCCCGCCATCGTAGCGAATGCTGACATTCTTGTACTCCAGATGACCGGTATGACAGGCGGCGCCGGTCAGGCCAATCTGATCTTCGGCCCCGGTCATCGGATCGACGCCACTCTTGAGGATTGCGAAGCCTACGGGCAATCCATTTGGATTGTCAGGCATCGTTGGTGTCCAAGTGGGGTTCACGTCCTTTGCCGCATCCTCGTGATAGCCGAATGCGGGTGCGCTACGGGCAAAGTCCTCTGAGCTGGGACTTGGTATGAAGCCAAGGCGCCGCAGATAGTCGTTGTCAGTCAAGCTCGTGTAACGGATGGACAACTCGGGACGTTCGAGAGCCAAGAACCATCGATATGGGACGGGAATGGTCGCCGTGCCCTGGGATGTGTGATGAAACCAGTAACGCTGCCGTGCACTCCAGTTCTGCGGCAGCCAGTACGCGCTTTCGATCTTCGAGGCCGCGGGCAGTGTAGCGGGCAGCAATTGGGCAACCAGATTTGCGTCACTCCTGATCTTGAGAGCCGCATCGCGAAGCTTATCCGGCACGAAATACGCCAAGCCTATTGATGCCGCCACGGCGAACACGATCGCGAGCAAGAGACTAACGATATGAGGCCACCGCCTCGCCTGGCCACACGCCCAAGAGCGGAACGAACGAGCTCCCATGGCAACACTCCTTCAATTGATCTCAGATAGCGCCTTGGGCCGCGCGAAGGCGCTTGCCCACAATGGCGCTTGTTACTTGTTCAGCAATTGGCTGTTGATGAAGGTGACCACGTCAGCTGTCTCGGCTGCCGCGCGTCGGGTGATGGTCGCGGCTGCCGGGCCACCATGCAGGAATGACGGAAACCAACCGAAATTGCGAACATTCCAGTTTTCCTTCGGCAAAACCGCCCGGTTTACGCCGGGGACCGCGAAGTTCTGCACTTTCCTGGCGAGTGGCTGCGCCGTCTCGGTGTGACAGCTCACGCAGTCCGTATTGAAGAAATGGCTCTTCTTCGGATCCGCAATGACATTGACGATCTCGAGTATGCGGCTGTTGGGGACGTTGCCATCTATGAAATCGGCCGTCGAAACACCCTTTCGATTGGCGACGGGCAAGGGAGGACTCTGCAGCGCCGCGTGACGACACATCACTGGATTTTGGTTATTCGTGACAGGCCGCGGGACGACGTGTGTTCCGCCTACGATGCTGAACATCTGTGCGGCATGCAGGCCATCGAGCGTCGGGCCGGGTACTGGTATCAAGCCGGCCTGCGGGACTCTCAACATCGAGACGAACACCCAGGGCTCGGGCGGCGAAATGCCCATGACAGCCATGGTGTTGAGGCGCTGCGGCGAGAGATGCTTTTCCAGCAAGGCTTTCACCGCATCACGAAAGGGTTTTGCGGATGCCCCTACAAGCCCCGGATGCACATTCATGTCACCGGCAGTCGAGACTTTGACATTGCCGAATTTTCCCGCCGCAAGTTGATCACGCAAAGCCGCGACGTCACGAACGATCGCCTTGAAGGCTTCGTCGTCGGGTTTGAATCGCGGGAATGGTGCACACCCATCAAGCGGTGGATCGCCATCAAGGTTGAAGCTGAAGATAAGGTGGCCGGCAGTGTCATGGACCTTCAATCCTTCGGGGCTATTGGTCACCGGCTGAATGATCAGCCGAATTTGCGGTTGGCGCCCAAACTGGGCGATGACGTCCGCAGATAATCCAGGTGCTCCCGGGTCGATCCGGATCCCGGCAACAAACCAGGTATCGATCTTTTTCACGACATCAGGCAGCTGAATGCGGCGCACGCCCGAGTCCGGGACGCCTGAGTGCTCCGGATTCTCGGCGTTTGCGATAAAGCGTGCGAAGTCCCCGTCGGACAAGAGCCGCTGCGGAGCGGGCGTGGGGCCGGCGAGATCGGACACAGCAATCAGATTGGCGAGATCACCCGGCGATTTGGGTGGTGGAAACAGGATGGACACGTCGTTGGCCGACAGCGGCTTTGATGGCGTCTGGGCCGGGGCCGTTCCCGATCCCAACGCGACAGCGAACATCAGGCCCACTGCACACGGCTTTGCAAACAGTCGACGAAGCGTCGACCGGCATTTTTCAGCTTTTGCCATCCTCGGCAATTCCCCTGTAAGAAACTTCGACGATCGATCGTCAGAATACGAAACGCGTCGTTTCCAACTTTACGTTCTTCGCATCACGGCGCGCGCCGGCGATTCAGGCTTCTCACTCGCTACCGTAGAATTTGCTTTGCCATGTCTTGAACTGAGTAGGATGCAACGCCTCTTCAATGCAGCCGAGGAACATCTGGCTTCTCGCATTGACACGCTCGCTATCAGGTGGGGCATGATCCATGTCCGTTTGCAAGGAGCGCACGGCGATCCAGTCCTTCGAAGGATCCTTGAGCAGCTCGAACAGGGTCCGGTTCTGGTAGGGATGGAATCGGAAGTGAGCAAAAGCAACCTTTGCTGAAATCTTGGCATCCCGTAGCGCGTCGGGAAACGCCAACAGATCAAGGCCCTCCAGGTCTCCTACCTGCTGCATCTGGCTCTGCGCTTCCTGATACTGCTCGCGCCCCACCAATTGATACATTCCGCGTGGACGAAACAGCCAACCGTCATCCGTTCCGGGCCGGTTTCCGAATGGGTTTTCGTCATAGGCTAGAACAAAGTTGGCCAATTCCTTTGGATGATTAAGCAATGCCTCCATGGCGACGGGCGGTTTGTTCGCGGCCGCGAGGTCGGCGTTGTTTTTAGCTATCCGATCGCGCCATTTGCGCGGGAGTTGCGAGGCCGCGCTATAAGAGAAGTCTTCGCTGCTGCGTGTAAAATCGGCGCTGTCATAGGAGATTGCCCCCAGGATGTAGGCCAGGATACGCGGATCGGCTTCTTCGACGCGGTCCCATTCCTGCAATAAGGCTTTGACCTGCTCGGCCTGAAAATAGGCCATATAGCTCTTTCGATGTGGCGGCATGGGTGCAGGAGGCGGCGAATGGTTCTTGATCGATTCAGCCAACTGGTGCTCGTACGCAGCGAGCTTATCCTGGTATTTCTGATAGCCACGCTCCTGCAACCACTTGCTCTCGTAGCAAGCAAGCAACGGCTGCGGTTTGACCTTTGGAGTGGGCCGGTATTCCTTGTCTAACTCATCGGCGTAAGCCGCCTGGGCAAGTTTGGCATCTTTGAGCGTTTCAAATGCCGACGCGACGGATCCGTTCAAGAGATGAAATAGTTTCACTTGCAAGCAATCGGCGTTGCTCTGCTTCGCGCGAGATTGGTCGAAATCATCCTTCGGCACACAATCCCAAAAGCGGCCGCTGCTCAGCGAGATGATATCTTCGGTTTTCTGAGATAGCGTCCAACCAAGCGGCAGGCTGTAAAACAAGCCCGTTACGTCGGTTCGGCCGAAGGTTGGAAAGCGTTGCACGCTGGTAGTTATATCGTTGTCCGGCCGACGATCGATATTGGTCGCGTGATTGAGCGCAACATAGGTTCGAGAGCTTCGCGTGCTCAAGAGCGCGCGCACCGGCTCCATGAGTTCACCGAACATGAAGGAACCGTGATCTCCGAACTGGCCGCTCACCAGCGATAGCAGGTAGATCCGGAATTTCGGCGCGTCAGAGGTGCCCTTGATACTATTGAGCCGCTCAATCAAATCGAGCGCGGTCTCGATTCCGGAATTCTCGACATATCCGCCGTCCACCAGACGCGCTTGCGGATTGGCGGTAACGCAATCATTCCTCAATGCGACCGTCGCAGCCGGTGTCACCCAGGGAAACCGCGCGCTCGTAAAAGCCGCTGTGCTCAGCGGAATGTGCAGTGAGTGGCTCGTGACGGTTTGATCGACGCCGATACCGCCGCGATCGAGCGTTGCGAGAATACACAGGTCTCTGTCTTTCGAGTGTAGCGGATCGATATCGAAGGGAGAGAACACAATCCGTTTGCCACTACCGGCATCCGTCGTATTCAACAACAGCGCCGGCATATTGTTGGCAGGTGTCCAATGTGACTGAAAGTCGGCCTTTAGCAGATTCGATGGACCGCCGGACCCCTTTTGGGTCTTGAGCATTCTGTCTGCAGCATTCTCCAGCGTGTACTCCAGAAAGCGCGCGCGATCAAAACTTGGAATTGCGACCGGAGAGAACAGCTGGGTGAAATCGGTAAATAGAAAGCCGGCAACCAACGGCGAGAGAAAATCGGTCTCCAAGACGCTTGCAACTCGTTGTTCCACCGATCCAGAAGCATCGATATCCTCGGCCCGGCCGACGCCGGCGAGAAAGTCTGCGATTTTCGGGCACGTCTTGGCGTCGGGAGCGATCGTATCAGCTGGCGCATTGTCAGCATGAAGCGCAGCCGCGAAGATCGCCGAACCGACGCTTCCGCCGGAGACGCCACTGATCGCAAACAGATGTCGCCGAAATGCCGGACAGAGATCCTGCATCCTGGCAAGAAAGCGCGCCGCATTGTTGGCTGCGTAGATGCCTCCGCCCTGAGCAGCCACAATGAATACGGGATATTCTCCGAGCTTCTCGGCCTCGGCCACCCGCGATTTTTGCAGAAGCCACGCACGAAAGGCCTCGACTGCAGACATGCGGGCCTGCTCCGGTTGGCCGGTTACTCCGGCCACCGTGCGCAGCCCGTGGTCATCACTTCCAAACAGGGAAGCAACCAGGAACAAGCTGCCGAAGACAACCGGTATGAATGGAAAATTGAACCTGATCGTCAGCAGTGCAAAATGGGTGGTGAGACCAACGACACACATCGTAAAGAGAGCGATCACACCGAACGATCCGACAAATTGCGCAAGCCTGTCCGGAAGCAAGACGAACCCGGCTGTCAACAGGGCGATGACGCCGATCGTAAGCGCAAGAAATCTGTAGCGGATGAAATAGGCGATGTTCGCCCGGTTCGCGAGCGCAGTCGAGCGGCCTCTCGATCCCATCCGCCAGGCGAATACGACAAAGCAGGCGAGCAGGATCAACATGGCGAACGCGAGGATGAGCAGCATGTTCCGCTCAAAGGCGAGCGCCTGGTCCTGAATGCGGAAGATGCTTCCGACTTCTTCGACCCCACCGATCTTTTCAACCGGGCGCGAGGCGAGTTGACCTGCCATCGCGGCGACGATCGGCAGCGCTCCGAGTACAACGGGCGCAGCCCTTATGTAGAAGGCCAGCCGCCCCGTAGCGTGCGGGATTTGGGGTAGGGTTGCGGTGGTAAGCTGAAAAGCGGCCGTCCAGATCGCTAGCGCAATCACGCCAAGAGCGATGAACTCCTTGACGGTTATCCACCCAATGTCATCAGCTGCGATCCGGTAGAGTTCCTGAATCTGATCTGGCAGGTACAGCAATATTGAGATGGCTACCGAGAGAACAACGATCCACCGCAGATTGCGCAACAATGTAAAGAGCTGCTCGCGCACGGTCATCGCGTCATTCCCCCCATACGGTCTAACGGAGATAGTCCTGAGCGAAGTCAAATAGTCTTGGATTGCAGAAACGCGGACCAACTGTGATCGAGAGCATGACGCCTAAGACTTGCGAGCGGCTTGCAGTGAACTGACCAGCCATACCGCTATCGGCCGGCGCGTTGAAAATAAAGCGCTTAAACCTACAGTAGTGGCGCGATTTATCGATGCGTTCCGCTCGACGGTCAAGAGATTTTCGACACGGATGGATCAAAAGCGAGGCGCCGCCGTTTCGCCCCTCCGATCCACTTACTTGCGCATTTTTTCTTCACTCATTCGCTTCAAACGCAATAAACAGGCGCCGTCCGCGCCCCGCTCTATGTTGTTGTTGGAAGATCGTAGATCATCATCACTGGATGTTTGCTTCAATGCGTACAGGCGCTCAGAATCGAGTGGCCATCAGCTGCTTGGTTGAAGCTGTCTGTGAAGCTGTCTTGTGAAGCTGCAAAAGTTGACACCAAGCTCGCGTGGGAACGACAGGCAACACGGTCTTCAGGTCGCCGCGCTCCATGGCGGATATGGTCGCACAACCACGCTGGCATCGACCGCCGCAAAGTCAGATGACGGTCACGGCCCAGGCCGACGTCCTTGATTGACGGACGTACTGTCAACCGTACAGCTCACGGCGCTCGGCGAGCATTGCAAGAACCGGATTCCAATTGGCTTGATGAAGTCGACCGCTGGCGCGTTCGGATCGAGCTTTTGTCGGAAACGGCAGTTCTGATGGACGGCCAGATCGCCGGCGTCCAGTTTGATGGTGCCCCTGCCCCTCCGCACGCATGCTTCCGCTTCCCGCCGATCCGCCCTCTTGGCTTGCCGTCGCCTTATCCCAATTCCCTATGAACTCCTGGGAAATACTCTCGAAATCGGCAAGTGAGATAGCTTATAGTCGCGTAATGCGGGTACAAAGGGGCCTTCTCGGTGCACGATAGTTCGGTGGAAAGAGCCAGATGGCTCCGCGATTTGCTGCGCTTTCTGCCCTTGCGTAGCCAATTCGTGCTCTCGGGCAACACCCGCGACCTTCAGATGCATGAGGTCGTTCCACGCGAGGTGACCGCAGCGCCGCTATCCAGGGTCCTGCCGGACGTCCTAAGGGAAGCAGGTTATGCGCAGATCGTATGGTTCGATCTTCTGAACGGATTTCGGGATGTCGAGCCGGCGGACGGAAGCTCCCTCACGCGATTGGGTCTGATGCCGACGGGCGGCACGGCGGCAGGCGGCATCGACCTCCTGTCGACGACGCTTGAACGTCACGTCGCAGTTGAAGGGCAGCCCTCGGCCCTCATCGTCGACTTTGCCTCCAGACTGGTCGCGCGAAACGAGGCATTGTCACCTGCCGAGCACCAGCTTTTCTCCCGTGCGCTGATCCTCTCGCATGCGGCGCGTGCCCGTCCGGCGGGCGACAAGCGGCTGCCCTTCTTCAATACGGTGGTTTGGATCGTCGACAAGGAGGGTGATCTGCCCGATTGGTTCCTGATCGGAAACCCGAAAGTCAGACACATCCCGATCGGACGACCGGATCATCTTGCCAGAAGAAGCATGATCCGCTCCCTCGTCCGGGGTCTGCCGGGTGCCCAGAACGCTGAACAATCGGCATTGGAGAAGTGTACGCAAGCGTTCGTGGACGAGACGGAAGGCCTTCTGTTGCTGGACGTGAGCGCGGTCGCGCAGCTTGCCCGCAGCGAAGGCGTCCAGTTCGATCGGATTGGCGACGCCGTCCGGCGCTTCAAAGTCGGCGTGACCGAGGATCCCTGGCGCAAGATCAGCCGCGACAAGATCAGCTCCGGTGAAGAATTCGTCAAACGACGCGTCAAGGGACAGTCTCACGCCGTCACGCATATGCTTGATATCGTCAAGCGGGCGGTGACCGGGATCGGACAATCGCCGCGGGGCGGCCGACCAAGAGGCGTGGTTTTCCTTGCAGGCCCGACTGGCGTCGGCAAGACGGAACTCGCCAAGACGATCACGAGCCTGCTGTTCGGCGATGAATCTGCCTATATCCGCTTCGACATGTCGGAGTTCAGTGCCGAACACTCCGACCAGCGGCTGATCGGCGCACCTCCAGGCTATATCGGATACGACGTCGGAGGCGAGCTGACGAACGCTATTCGTGAGAAACCGTTCAGCGTCGTCCTGTTCGATGAGATCGAGAAGGCTCATCCGAGGATTCTTGACAAATTCCTGCAGGTTCTCGACGACGGCGTCCTCACCTCCGGACGAGGCGATCGCGTCTATTTCTCCGAAGCCTTCATTGTCTTCACCTCGAATTTAGGCATCTACGTACCGGGGCCGTCCGGCGAGAGAATTGCCAACGTGACCCCCGAAGAGACTTTCGAAGCGGTACGCCGCAAAGTCCGAAACGAGATCGAAAGGCACTTCAAGCAAGTCCTCAACCGGCCCGAGATATTGAACCGCATCGGAGAGAACGTCATCGTTTTCGACTTCATCCGTCCCGAGGTCGCAAACGAGATATTCGATTCAATGGTCGACAATCTGCTCAAGGAGGTCAACTCGCTGGGCTATGACGTGAGTTTGACCGCAGCTGCGCGCGAGGTGCTACGCGGCCTGTGCCTAAAAGATCTTTCCAACGGCGGCCGAGGCATCCGCAACCAAGTCGAATCTCACCTCATCAACCCGTTATCACGGGGTCTGTTCGATCGCGGAGCGCAAGCCGGACGCAGATACCGGATCGAAGAGGTTCGACCCGGGCCATCGACCACGATCGATCTCGTGAGCGAGCAGCCTTCATGAGCACGACGGTCAATCTATCGCGCATCCATTTCCCGATCACCACCTTGGGACCCGGCCGGAGGATCGGAATTTGGTTTCAAGGCTGCTCGATCCGTTGTCCAGGATGCATCTCCATGGATACATGGGTGCAGGGACACGGAACGACGGCCGTTGACGAAGTCGTCCAGACGGTTGCGCCATGGCTTGCGACGGCGGACGGGATCACGATTTCGGGTGGCGAGCCTTTCGACCAGCGCGAGGCCTTGTTCGATCTTTTGGCACGGCTTCGAGCTCGAACGGATGCGGACATCCTCGTGTTTACCGGCTACCCATGGACCACGATCTGCGAAGCGCTCGCGACCTCGCCATCTCTCGTCGACGCGATCGTCTGCGGGCCGTTCGATATCGATGAGACGCAGACCCTCGCGCTTCGTGGCAGCGACAACCAGGAACTGCACCTCATGACACCTTTGGGCCGCGCTCGGTTCGCGAGCTTCGAGCGGCGGATGGACGAAACAGACCGCGCCTTCGACGTCATGTTCGACGACAACGGAGACGTCTGGCTTGCCGGCATTCCCGCGCGCGGCGACTTCAGACGGCTGCGACATATTCTCGAAGGCGGCGGATCGACGCTTGGAACTTCGGAAGACACCCGTTTCCCATCTTTTTAAGAATTTGACTGATGATCAGACTTTGCCCGAACTGCAATACCGAACGGCCCGTCACCGAGATCTTTTGCGAAGGCGCCTGGAATGGCCAAACCTGCGGCTGGGACCTGTCGACGGTCGATATAACGGCGCTAGGCGCGGCGCGACCGAAGCCGAATCCACCTGTAAATCCTCCTTCAAGCGTCCCGACCTGCCGAAGTGGTCATCGGGGCTCTCCCGGCGATCTGATCTGCGGCATCTGCGGCGAGCCGACGATCGAATGCGGTGAGCCGCCCTCACCGGCCGAACCAACGCCGGAGCCGGAGGCTGCGCCAGAGGCCGAAACGATCGTGGACGGTTGGCATCTGCAGGAACGGATCGCCTCGTCCAGCGCGGTCCGCGAGCGCTTCGCCGCCAGGCGCGCTGCCGACGGACAACGTGGAATACTCACGCTTTACGCTGTTGGCTCGGAGCCGGATCAAGCGATCTACGATTTGCTCTTAAAGCTCCCTCGGGATCACGTCCCCGAATTCTTCGCAACCGGCCGCTGGCAAGACCGCGCCTATGAGGTCGCGGAGGAATTCAAGGGCGGCACCCTGGCGGATTTTACCCTCGATGCTGCCGATCCGGCGGCGATAGCTAACCTGGTCGGCGAGCTCGCCCAGGCCGTTCACGCGCTCACCGAAGCCGGATTGCGACACCGCGATCTGCGCCCTTCGGTCATCTTCGTGCGATCAAGAGAGCCACTTGACCTTGTCATCGGGGGCTTCGGATCGGCACGGCTGTCCGAATTCGACCTCGATATCGTGTCTCCGCTGGAAACCACCCGCTATATGGCGCCCGAGGCGATAGCCGGCGGCGTCGCCCCGGCTTCCGACTGGTGGAGCCTGGGGATGATCCTGCTGGAGAAGCTCACCCAAGGCGCGTGCTTCCAAGGCATCAATGAGCAGGCCTTTCTGATCCACATTCTCACCAATGGCGTACACCTCCCCGAACATCTGGATGGCCGGATCAACGCCTTGCTGCGTGGCCTGCTGGCGCGTGACCGGCGTCAGCGCTGGCAGTGGAAGGAAGTTCAGGCGTGGCTGCGCGGAGAGAGCGTATCAGCTCCAGCAGCCGAGCCAGCCGGCGACACAGAGGGGCGGACCTCGATTTCGCTCGGTGGAAAGCAATTTCGATCCGCGAACATGTTCGCATTGGCGGCGGCTGAAGCTGGGAACTGGGACCAGGCCAAGGCCCTCGTCCTCAGGGGCGCTGTTGCAAGTTGGGCTTCCGAAGCCGGCTTCGAAGCGGCGGTTGCGGCCACTCTTCGGCAAATCCTGCGGACCGAAGATCTTCAGGAGGATTTGAAGCTCTCCATCTCCTTGAAGACGCTCAATCCTTCGATGCCGCTGATCGTCAGGGGCAACATCGTCACACCGGGTTGGCTACTCGACCACCCGAGCGACGGTTACGGTCTGATCACCGGCCCGGCACCCGACCTGCTCCGGAAGATTGATCCGGACGATTGGCTTTGGCGTCTGAAGGTCCGCTCGGACACAGTTCGAAAGCGACTGGCCCAACTCGAAATCGCGGTCGACGAGGACGTTCTGCGCGTCCACCTTCTGTCGACCTCTATGGCCCGCCTGGCTGCACTTTGGCAAGAGCGGCGAAAGCTATTCCCCGATACCGACCATGCCGGCGTCGCCACGCTCACCGAGCGCCGCATTTCGGCCGAAGAAGATCTTCTTATCCTGCTCAGCGCGACGTCGAACCAGTTCCGCTCCGTCGCCGAGGTCATCGAAGAAGCAGAAAAGGAAGCCTCACTGGCAGGGCTCGGCAACTTTTCGGCCGAGAAGGCGACAGAACTCCTTGGCCGACCGCGTCGCGAGATCTATCAGGCGATCGACGAGCGCATTCAAAACTTTGCCAGATGCGGCATCAAGCAAGTTGACGAGTGGGCGGATCAGTTTCGCCTGGACAGGCGGATGCCGCTTGGGCGCGCGCTCGCCCTTCTCTGTGTGCCCACAGAAGCCTGGAGACCACTTCCGAAGCAAGGCTATGTGTCGACGATCCTGGACTTCTTCGCCAAGCGGATTTCGGGCGGAGTATTACGCGGCCCGCTGACGCGGATGCTGATCGGCAAATCGGCCAGGATCGACCTCACCGAGCTCGATACGTCCAGAGTGCCGGCGACTGATATTCTCGATCAACTGCTTGGTCGCACGAACCGGACTGTGAATCTCGATCCGGCCGCGTTCGCCGATGATGACGGCCTTGAGCGAAGGTTGCGCTCGTTGCACTCCCACGCGCTGCTCTACAGGCGCGATACCGGCATCGATGGCCTGTTTATGGGATTTCCGTTTCTGATCATGCGCGATCACCGGCCGAGCGCGAGAGCGCGGATCGCGCCGGTGCTGCTGTGGCCGGTGCGCGTCAATCCCGAGGTCGGAAACCGCGGTCATGTCACTATAAGCTATGGACGCGAGAGAAATCCCGATACCGACATCGAGCACGTGCTCGTCAATCCGGCTCTCGAAGGAATGGTCGGCATCCCCGAGGCGAGGCGTTGGCAAGAAGCTGCCAACGAGCTCCTTACCCATGCAAGCCTGTCCGTCCAGGCGGTAATGGACGCCTTCAGCCGATTAGCCGCGCCGGTCGGCAACGAATTGACGGCCCTTCCCGGAAAGGACGTCAACGTCGGCGCCCAAGAACGTCAGCTGGTGCCAGCCGCCGTGCTGTTCCATCTGGCGTTCATGGGCCAGGCCGTCATGAAGGATCTCGAGACGCTCCGCGGCTTACCGCCGACCGCGACCGCACTCGAGGCCGCCTTGCGTCTGAGCGAACAGCAGGCGGCGCCTTCTGCATCGCCCCTGGTGAAAGAGGCCGAGCGGTACTTTACTGCCGACAGCGACCCTTCGCAGGAGGCCGCCGTCCTCGACGCGCGCCAAGCCCCGGGGCTGGTCATCGAAGGACCGCCCGGAACTGGCAAGAGCCAGACCATCGTCAACATGGTCGCGGACGCGATTGGCACGGGAAAATCGCTCCTCGTGATCTGCCAGAAGCAAGCCGCTCTCGAGGTGGTGCGCAAGCGCCTGGACAAGGAACACCTGACGGATCGCTTCGTCATGATCACCGACGCCAATCGCGACCGCGAACCGATCGTCGGCGCGATCCGTTCGCAGGTGCAGGCCTTGCACAGCTTGTCCCCGGGAAGGTCTCCGGCCTGGAAGCGAGAGCGCGAGCGCCTGGCGGCGCGCATCGAGACGCTCGAGACGGAGCTGGATCGCCGCCAGATCGCGCTTCATTCGGTGGACGATCGGACCGGATTGTCCTATCGAACGCTGCTCGGCGAACTGCTCGAGATCGAAGAAGGCAGCCCAAAACCCGTCGACGCTCCTGAACTGCGCCCTTTGCTGTCAGACCTACATCCCGCGGACGTGGCGACGATCGAGGAGAATTGCGGCCCGCTCGCGAAATTCTGGCTGTCGTCGAAATTCGAAGACAATCCCCTGTCCGCCCTGAAGCCATTCAATCCCGATCGAGGAACCGCGACCGCCATCGCCTCGCATCTGCAAGCATTCCTGCAAGCTGACGCCCGGCGGGAGGAGACCGATGCCGAGACATCGAACTGTCTGAAAATATCAGATGCGGCGGAATTCCAGTCATGGCTCGCCGAGGCAGACGAGTTCCGCTCGATCAGCGATTCGGTGTGCGCAAATCTCGCTCGATTGCGGCCGCTGTTTCGAAACGTCAAGGGTGGGGCATCGGAAGCCGCGCGCATTCTCGGTGGCCTTTTACAGATCAAGGAAATCCTTTCATCGCTTGACGGCCCATCCTACAAGCCGAACTTTTGCTCGAGGCTCATCGCCTTCAACGAGGACGAGCTCTGCTCCGCCGGGGAGCTCGCGGGCCAGGTTCGCTTGCCGGCAAGTGTCCTGCAATGGATCAACCCGCTACATTGGCTCCGAACGCGTCGTGTACGCGAGCTCCTTGCGTCGTTGCAGCTCCCACAAGACGCCAGCGCCATCAGCGCGTTGTATTATGCGGTCGAGCTCGAATTGGCCATGCGCCAGCCAAGGCGCGAACTCGAGCAATATTTCATGATCCTCTTCGGCCGGGCCCCCAATCTGGATCTGTCGCCCGGCAAGCTCGCCGATTTCGCCGAGAGGCTTGGTTCGTTCCTCAATGGTCTAGGCGGCCACAATTCGCTTATCGATCGGTGCCCGACCCGGCCCGAGCTCGATAGAGCGCTCTCGGCCGGAACCAGCGAAGAACTCGGCTTGTTCTTCGAGCGGGCGGATCTGGCGCTCAGAAGGCATGATACGCGAGAGGAGAGCCGCGCCGCCTTGGACCGGCTCAGGACCTACTTCGACGAGCTGTGGCTCGGATCAAGACGCTCGGCGATCGAGAATGGGCGTTCCAACGCCAGCGCCGTCGCCGAGATCGTGCAGGCTCTGCCGATGCTGAGCAACTACCAGGAATTTCGGCTTCGATCTTCCCGCCTGGGGGCCAAGGAGCGAGCCATCTTCGCAACTCTCAGGTCCAGGGAGTCCGAGCTGTCGAAACTGGCTTCTGAAGACCTCGATCCCTGTGTTCGCGCCTCCATAGGGCGCGAGGCCCGTCTTTCATGGAAGGCTGGTATGGAGGGCGCGAATCCTGACGTATTGTTCGATGGCGACGAGCTAGAGGCGAAGGTCAAATCGCTCGCGGAAGCCGACGCGCAGATCCGGCAGTACAACAGGGATCTTCTCGTCCAAGGTATTGACGCTGCAAAAGTGCGTCCGACGACCGAGTGGGACGCGATCACGAAGCTGCGTGGCCCGAGAGCGCTAAGATTGCGCGAATTCGTCGATCGCGCCGCTCCGCTCGGCCTCTTCGCGCTCCGCCCGGTCTGGCTCATGACACCAGATGTCGCCAGCCGCGTGCTGCAACCTCGCGCCGGACTCTTCGATATCGTCATCTTCGACGAGGCATCGCAGATGCCGGTTGAATACGCCTTGCCCTCCCTGTTCCGAAGCTCTCTCGTCGTCGTTAGCGGCGACGAAAAGCAGATGCCGCCGACCTCCTTCTTCGCAAGCAAGGTCGAGAACGATGAAGCGGCGATATTCGACGGTGAAGAACCAGAAGAAGGAGCAAGTGAGGAGGAACGCGAGGCCTTTGCCGAGACGTGGAATCGGAGAGAGATCAAGGACTGTCCCGACCTCCTCCAACTCGCCCGCTCCGTACTTCGTACCCGTACTCTGCAGGTGCACTATCGTTCGAAGTATCGGGAACTGATTTCGTTCTCGAATGCATCGTTCTACGCCAACACTCTTAGCGTCCCCGTTCGTCATCCCGAAGAGACAATCCGCCGGCTCAAGCCCATTGAAGTGGTGCGCTCAGACGGCACGTACAAGGGCCAGACGAACCAAAAGGAAGCCAGCGATGTCGTGGAATACCTATCCGGGCTTTGGGAGGATTCATCGCCGCCGTCGGTCGGTGTCGTCACGTTCAATCGCAAGCAGGCCGACGCCATCGAAGATGCTTTGGAAGACCGCGCCGAAAACGACGCAGTATTCCGCGAGGCATTGATGCGCGAGCGCGAACGTATCGAGCATGGCGAGGACATGGGCTTTTTCGTGAAGAACGTGGAGAACGTGCAAGGCGATGAGCGTGACATCATCGTTTTCTCGACGACCTTCGGCCGCAACGAGCACGGCGTCTTCCGCAAGAGCTTCGGCGCCCTGGGGCACGCCGGGGGCGAGCGCCGCCTGAACGTCGCGGTGACACGCGCGAGAGAGAAGGTGGTCATCGCCACATCCATGCCGATATCGGAGATATCGGACCTGCTGACGAGACGGAGCGGTCCCCGGGTGCCGCGCGACTATCTGCAAGGCTACCTTGAATATGCCAGGACGGTATCCGATGGCCACGCAGGCTCCGGAAAGACTCTGTTGGACCGGATGGTCACCGAACAGCGTCCCCACAACGAAGCTGCAAATCATGAGGAGGACGGCTTCACGAAGTCCGTCGAAGCCTTCCTGGAGACGAATGGCTACAAGCCCAGTCGGGCTCGCGATGGCGGCGCATTCAGCCTCGATTTCGCCGTGACCGATCCCCGGACCGGCCTCTACGCTATCGGCGTGGAATGTGACGCGCCACGACATCGATTGCTGGAAAGAGCGCGCGCTCGTGAGATCTGGCGTCCGAAGGTGTTGGAAAGAGCCGTCCCTTACGTCCACCGAGTTTCGTCGTATGCTTGGACGCATGCCGGAGACGCCGAACGCCTGCGGCTCAAGAACGCTGTAGAACACGCGCTCCGCGGGGAAGGATTGCAATGAGCGGGCCCAAAGCATTCAGGATCGTTACCCGAGCCGAGATCATCGCCATCTGTCATCGCAACCTGGCGCGGCTCGACGCCGCGATCGAAAGCTGGACCACAGCCGGCAGACGCAACGGGACGATTGAGCAGAAGGACATCGAAAAGGTCATAGCCCGGCGAGACGAGCTTCGACGCCTGCTCAACGCCGATCGTTTCGTCGAACTACAAAAGCAGGTAGCAGCCGAGATCGGCTTCCTTCAAGTGGACTCCGAGCGCCGCGTCGAAAGGGCTGCCGAAATAGCGGCACGCTCGAAGCGTGATTTGAGGCGCTCGAAAGCGGCAGCCGAGGCGCTGCTGCAGAGACTGCAAGCGCTGAAAGTCGAGATTCCTGCCGACATTCGAAGCGAGCTCAGTGGCTCGACCGGATCTTCCGAGCGCCTGGAAGCCACTATGGCAAGGGCGCTCCTGCTGGTTCCTTCTCAGGCGCTGGATACCTCGACAGATCGCCAACGCGCGCTTGCCGACCGGCTTGGCGCCGGCGAACGCCGTGAGACGCTGCAAGAATGGCTTTCACGACAACATCAGGAGATTGAGGATCAGGCCTTGGCGCGTGTCGATGCTGTCCTTGGCGAGCTACGCGGGCTTGGCATCGATTCGTCCCCATTCTCTGAACGTGTCGCACTCCTGGAGGCAGAACCCCCGGCTCGAAGATCGCTTGTCGCGGATAGCCTTCTGTTGGACTTGGCAGCGGCCGTGAAGGATGGCCGCGCCCGGGTGCGACTAGCCAACGAGCTTCGGCAACGACGCGCCGAACTGTCTGTGATGAAGTCAATGGAAGCGGCCTCGCTGCGCAGCGAAATTGAGGAGACCCTTTCTTCGCCGTCGGCCAGCAACGGCCAAGAACTCGTCAAGCGCGCAGATTGTCTCATCGAGGAGGAATTCAAGGCGATGGCCGCCGAAGAGCGCAGGCGTGCGGTGCTGGAGGGTCTTGCCAGCCTGGGCTACGAGGTATCCGAAGGAATGGCGACCGCCTGGGTCGATAACGGCCAGATCGTGCTGCGCAAGGCGGCCAATCCTGGCTACGGCGTAGAGCTCTTGGGCGGATCGAGATCAGATCTCCTGCAGGTGCGGGCCGTGGGTATCGGCAGCTCGGCCGAAATTCGCGATGAGAATCGTGACCGCGACATGGAGACGATCTGGTGCGGCGAGTTCGATCGATTGAAGGCGCTGGTAGCTAAAGCAGGCGGAAATGTTGCGATGGAATTCGCAAGGCCGGTCGGTCAATTCCCTCTGAAGATCGTCTCAGATCCGGATGTAAGCCACCAAGCGGAGATTGCCGAAAGATCATATCGAGAACTACCACTCAACCGCCACAATTAGGGATTTGCCAAATCTCCACTCCAGCCTAAGAAAATGATCTCGCAGATGCCGGCGAAGATCACACAGCCCGAAATATCTCTTTTGCGCAGTCGAGAGCTTTTGCGGCGACTGCTTTATAGCCGTCCCTTATGATTGGGCTGTCTATTGCCCCGCGCACAAATTCGGGGATTTAGCTTATCGATCTGAGCGACGGTTTCGATCACGTTCTGTCGATATGCGCGGATCAGATCAGCGGAATGATGACGCTTGCGGCAGCGATGTCGAAGATGTCACGCTGCCAACGGATAATGCTTACCAGCATAGCAGGAAAAGGCTTTTGCAGAAGCAGCGAGCTCCGCATCGCTGATGCTGAACTGATATGCGAACTCTTTCTGCAAGGACGGCTCACTTCGCCGAAGAAAGCTGCCATGTGTCCAGGCACAGTCTTAGCGGCAGCTGGATCCTTTAGACAAAAAACGAGCGCCTGCGCGTCCAGCTGTTTGCTGTGAGGCGCATTGATAGTGGCCAGAACTATAGCCGCGATCATCATAATAATTCTTATACCCCGAGAGCGGGCGTGGGAATTCCGGTGGACGTGGTGCAATGCTGAATCCAACGGAGACCGATATCAAGAAGAGCATTATATTACCCATCAACAATAAGAACATTCATTCAGTCAATTCGAGCCCAACTAACTCCATCGAAGAATCGTTCACCCAATCGTCAGGGTTCGCGCCTGCTTGGCTTCCAGCTCTTGAAGGGCCACCGACACAATGGCGACAGCGAGATTGGCTGCGGTCGCTCAAACCAAACATGGTGTTTCGCAGGCTGACTGAACTTGAGTGACACATGCCATCGACAGAGCGCAAGGGGTCGCCGCGTTAACGCTCAAATTCCTCGGTCGAGCGCGATTTTTGACGGATTTCACCAGTGTCGTTGTGCGAAGTAGAGACCATCTCAAATCGGTGAAGCTGGCGCGTACCTTGGAAGACATTTGGAAGCCATCATCGGGCCCCGGCGGCGCAGTTTGCGGGACGAGCGTGGTATGCGGAGAGCTCCGCTGGCGGGCATCGCGTGCCGGCGCCACACTTAGCGGATCGAGGCTGGTTGCAACAATGCACGCAGACCTGATGTCAAAGAGCAGATCAGCTTTCAGGCGCGCCGCGTGGCTGCCGGCGGCGCGGAGCTGTAGCTTTGCACTTCAACCGCTCCTGCACTTCAACCGCTCCTGCGCGATCCACGCCGCCTACCGTGTCGGCAACCGTCAGAACTCTTTCTGGCAGCGATGGGATCCGTGTTCATCGCCGCGCGCCGCGTGTTTGCACTGCTCTACTTCGAGCGCTACCGCGGCATCGCTGGCGGCGGCGATCCCTTGCGAGCTGCGTTCGCCCGCGCGCCTGAGGGGACTACGCCTGCGTCTACCCGCATACTAATTGCAGAATACTAATTGCGAATACCAATTTCTGGTTGATAAATC
Organism: Bradyrhizobium sp. Pha-3; assembly: GCF_042258615.1. Taxonomy (GTDB): domain Bacteria; phylum Pseudomonadota; class Alphaproteobacteria; order Rhizobiales; family Xanthobacteraceae; genus Bradyrhizobium. Next base: position 7,681,816 of record NZ_CP170152.1, read on the forward strand.
AAAAAGTTCAATCACCGACAAACGAGGAAAGTTATGTCAAAGGTTGCTGCCTATCGCACGGATTCGCTCGAATATCCGCCATCTCATCGCAACGTCTATCACGACCACGACAACTGCCCGGCCGGAAAACACATCAAGCAATGGCACCGCAAACCCGGTCAAGATGGTAGGCCGCGTTGCGATGATTGCAAGCAGCTCGGCTAAGTCGCGAATTTTCCACGCAGCACGGACTATGGATCAACGCCGAACCAAGGCTCTGTAGGTTGATGATTCTGCGCGGCGGCGTATGCAATGCTTCAGTACCAGGTTGTCGACCCTGTTCGATCGCCTCACCTTCTATTGCCAGCTCCGGGCATTGAACCGGCACCGTTCGCAGCCGCTCCGACAGGCTGACGATTGCATCGAGCTCTCCTGAGCGATTTCTGAAACTCGACGGACAGCAGGTCGAAACGCGCCCCATCAGGGGAACAATCGCGCGCTCCACGGATTCCATGCTCACCTTCCGGGGCACGGCGCAGCCGTGTCTTGAAGTCGGCGAGGCGCCAATGCGGACTACAATACCTCGCGGTGAAACGCCTCGGTTGCGAGACGCAACAGACCGTGCCGCTCAGCATCATCCGCCACCCGAAATCGACGCGATCCACGAGCCAGGACGAACCCACGTTCAGCGGAGCCAGATGCAGATTGCGGCGAGGCGGACGAAAGCGAGGAAGTAGTCGGTCCGTCGGTCATATCGAGTGGACAAGCGGTGGAAGTAATTTGAGCTTGTTGAAGCAGCGCTCGATGCGATTGCGTAGCTTGTAATCGTCTCATTATTCGGATGGGGGCCTTGCGAGAGCGGATTGAGGGCATCACTGGCTCGGCGTTGATGTTTGCAACGACCTTCCGCAGCTCGTTCATCGGCGAGAGAGCGTACCATCGAATGTCCGGTGCAGGCCAATCGGCCTGCGACTTGCAAGTCACGTTGATCGATGCACAGACTTGCTGACAAATCCACGCCATCTACAAGCGTACTCGACCGCAAAGTCAACTATGCGCTGCTTCAGCGCACTATTCCTGCTCGCTCTCTGGGAAGATTGCACTTTTTTAGCATGATTAATCGGTATGCTGCCTATGGTATGAGAACTCTCACCGAGGAGCCTTCGCCTTCCTGAGAGGAAACGCACCGGGAAGCGAACCGTTTCACAATGAGAGCGGTTTTTGGAGTAGTCGAACGCGTGGACTCCTGTACTCTTTGTGGCCGCTGTTATTGTGTTAGCAGAACGCGGCCAGCACCAATCTGACTTTGTGCCGTGTCGGACCGCGTCGTGCCGGTGGTGAACGTGCCATTACGGCAGGTCAGTTCGAGTAGTAGCTTGCACCTGCAAATGCTTTCAGATTTGCGGCAAGTGCCGCCGTTTCCCGCGAGGGTCAGTTCGCCAGGCTTTGGAGCGCCCCTGCATTGGCAGGATAGTCGAAATCGCAACGGTCAACCGCTGGACCCTCGTCCAGCCGGCCAGTCTTGCAAAATTGGCATGGCATATTCGAGCATCCTATGCCGTAGAAGAAGCGCAGCTATCACGTCGCTGGTCACTTCGCGACGCGACGCTGCCATGAGCTGCATCGGGTCGAAGCAGCATGATCATCGCCTGCATCAAAAGCGATCAACGCATCGCGTTTCGCGACGGCGCCTGGACGCTGTATCGCGCCGGGAACATCCTTGTGATCCGTCCCGGAATCGAATCATGGTAGATTATGCCGCTCCGAGATGACCGATCCAGCTAAAGTCCAGACAAGTAGCGCCGACGGCGTCGCGGCTCCGCTGCGGCACGCGACCTTCCGACGCATCTGGCTTGCGAGCCTCCTCTCCAACCTCGGTATCTTGATTCAAGGTGTTGGTGCGGCCTGGGCGATGACGCAGATGACGTCCTCGGCTGACAAGGTCGCGCTGGTGCAGACGGCGCTGTTGCTGCCGGTGATGCTGATCTCGATGCCAGCCGGCGCGATCGCTGATATGTTTGACCGTCGCATCGTGGCGCTGATATCGCTTGGTATTGCGTTCGCCGGCGCAACCGGACTGACGGTGGTCGCCTGGCTTGGCTTGGTCACACCGAACCTCTTGCTTGCGCTCTGCTTCGTGGTCGGCAGCGGCATGGCGCTGATGGGACCCGCCTGGCAATCGTCGGTCAGCGAACAGGTGCCCTCAGAAGCGCTGCTGCCTGCAGCCGTCGCGCTGAACGGCATCAGCTACAATATCGCGCGCAGCGTGGGTCCGGCGATCGGCGGAGTCGTGGTGGCGACTGCGGGCGCAGTCGCCGCATTCGCGCTCAACACCTTGCTCTATCTGCCGCTGATGGTCGCGTTATTGCTTTGGAAGCGCATCAGCGCACCCTCGCGCCTGCCGCCTGAGAGACTGAGCCGCGCCATGGTGTTGGGCGTGCGTTACATCACCAATTCGCCATCGATCAAAATTGTGCTCATTCGGACCCTGGTGACCGGCCTCATCGGCGGCCCGGTCATTGCACTGATGCCGCTGGTGGCGCGCGATCTTTTGCATGGCGACGCCCAGACCTACGGTATTATGCTCGGCGCCTTTGGCCTGGGTGCGGTGGTCGGCGCGTTGAATATCGCCGAACTGCGCAAGCGGATGAGCGGCGAGGCCGCGATCCGCGCCTGCGCGCTGTCAATGGGCGGGGCGATCGCCGCGGTCGCGCTCAGCCGCCAACCGGTGTTGACGGCGATGGCGCTGGTCCTGGCCGGCGCCGTGTGGATGATGGCGTGGACAGTGTTCAGCATTGGCGTGCAGTTGTCGGCGCCGCGATGGGTGGCCGGGCGTTCGCTTGCGGCCTATCAGGCGGCGGGCTCAGGCGGAGTTGCCGTCGGCAGCTGGGGTTGGGGCCATCTGACCGACGCGGCCGGGGTTGAAACTGCGCTGCTGCTCTCGGCCGCCCTGATGGTCGCCTCACCACTCATCGGCCGTTGGCTGCCCATGCCCCGCGTCGGTGCGCGGGGTGAGGAGGCCGAGCCGCTCGCCGATCCCGAGGTACGGCTCGCCTTGACCGGACGCAGCGGGCCTCTCGTGGTCGAGATCGAATATAGGGTTGCACAGCAAAATGCGCGGGCATTTCATAATGTCATGCAGGAGGTGCAATTGTCGCGCCAGCGTAACGGTGCCTATGGCTGCTCGATCGCGCGCGACATTGCCGATCCGGAATTGTGGACCGAGCGCTACCACTGCCCGACCTGGTTCGACTACCTGCGCCTGCGCAACCGTCCGACCCAGTCCGAGCGCGCACTGGAGCAGCGAGCAATTCACTTCCACATCGGTCCCGCGCCGGTCCGCGTCCGCCGCATGCTGGAGAGGCCATTCGGCTCAGTACGCTGGAAGGACGACACGCCGGACCACGCGACCGCCGAAATGCCGCCGGAGATCCCAAGCGGCAAAGGCCGTACGCGGCCGGCCGCTCCGGTTGATCAGACAACACAGCCTAGCGGGAGGCACCGAAAAGCCGCAAGCGGTTTGAAATGACAGAAGCGCGAGTGATCAGCGGGTTTGGCGCGGATCCATCGTGCGACAAGCTGATCCGACGCCCATCGCGACGGCGACTGCATTCACGCCAGACGCCCGGGCGACGTATATCTTTTTAGGGAATCCTCGAAACTCGCTTCGCTCTTCGCCGCGCTGTACCTCGACGAAGTATGCCCTAATGGCGCGGAAAAGATGTCATTGCCTCCTCCTTAAAGGAGTAGGATTGATGCGACCAAGATCGATTAATAATCTAGCTGCAAGGCGCAAGAAGGCAGCGAGCTGTCGGTCTCTCTTCCCGGCGGCAATTGGGGGGGCATGCGCGATCATGACGTTGTCTCCGGTAGCCTTCACTGACCGTGACGAGCCTCGCGCCATTTTGCTCGAGCCTGCTAGCGAACGGGCTGGTCGCATTGGAACTGCCAGCACGGTTGAGCCTCACTCAGAAGCTCCACGAACTCTAAACGCGGCAAGGGCTGAAGCCGCGAACCTTGCTCTGTAGGTGTCACTCGCGGCCAGAACGCGGACACAGCTCCGAGCGCGGTGCATGCGGGCCGGGGCTGGATAAGGCATGCGGATTGTCCTCGATTTGGTCGCGAACGGCCCGAGCATCGCCTCACCTTCCGTGTCGGACAAGCACTTGACCCCTGGGATGGCAGCGCAAGACATGCAGCTTCCCGCCGGACGTCATGAAGGCCAATCGTAGCTACGTGGTTCTTCGACTGAACACCGCTTCGCATTCTCGCAATCTTGAGCAGAGAAACAAGAAGCGTCTCATCGTGGGTCCTTGTCGTTGGTCTGATTTTTGCCATCGCCATCCCGCTGGCTGCTGTTTGACAACGACGCGTTGTAAGGATTTACCAACCATGCAGGATGACCGATCTGGTCGCTAACCAATCGACAATCGTTCTGGCACAACTTGCAGCCGGAATGGAAAGAGGAGATTCGAACGTGACCGGGCTGGCTGTTATGGAAAACGTGCGTCGCTACCGAGCAATAGCGTCGCTGTGCCGTCAGGCCGCGACATTCCGTCCGGTTCAACGAATCTCGCTGCTGACGCAGGCTGAGGAGTGGGAGCAGCGAGCGGTCGTCGAGCTTGAGGGATATTTTTGCGCTTTGAATGGATGTCGTGGATCTAAAATGGGAGGGCCGAGCCAGCCGTCGTCAGACTTCGCTGGATCAATTTAGCATCGCTCCTTGCAACAATCTCGCCACAGGAGTCGTAAGGCTTGAAGCAAATACCCCCAACCAACAGCACGAGAAGCGCGGGTATTCAAGGATGTCGTCCTATTCTGAGGATCGAACGCGAGAGAGTGACATCCTGACGATGCCGGCAATACTCTCCACTACGCCGTGGTGGTGGAAGATGGCCCGTTTGACCTTCATTTCACGGGAGCGCCATCATGATTGTCCTCGGATCACTTCTCGTCAGCGAGATGCAGCAACATACGTTCAGTCAACTACCAAAATTAGCAGCGTTTTAAACGACGGAAACATGCCACCTGCAGCTTGACGAATGTGGGCTGATCAAACGCGACCGTTCGCAGCAGGGAATGATGGCAGCAAGCGAGACAAGCTTTGAGCAATCGGTGATTTGATCGACAACTTCGGCTCCTTTACGTTTAACATCGCCCAGATGGTTGGCGAGGTAAATGGTAAAGAAGCCATCGTCTTGGATATCGCTGTGCCGCGGAGGAAATTCGCAAAATCCCTCACGACCGCATTGTTCTCTCGCCGGGATCAGGAAACCAGAGCATCAGTTGCGGCGGCGCCATCGTGGTGTTGTCCGACCCCAATGCGGAGTTCGACAAGATCCTCCTCATGGCGCGCGAGCCGATCCGTGCAATTGCCGAGGCCGTAACACGCGACCCGGATCATGCCCTGGTGATCCACGGCGCAGATAATGAAGCGAGCGAGACAATGGTACCCGATTCCGCGCATCGTGTTCGCCTGGCGAGATTCCAGGATCGGGACACTATTGCTAAGTGTGTGCAGGCACTTCTCACCGAGCTCGGAGGACCGGGGCCGCAATTCGAGCTACAGGTCGCGGCCGGCGTTGCTGGGCAAATGGCTACGGACTCGCGCCTCGGCTTCGCCTTGATAATGGAGAATGTGCCGGCTGCTGAAGTGATCGGCATTGCCGTCGTCTCCCAGGTCTCCGCGGTCAGGGCTTCAGGCCATTATGGCGTTCTGCAGGAGCTCTGGGTCGATCCGCGCTATCGCTCGGCTCAACATGGGAGATGGCTTCTGGCCGCCGTGGACCGCGAGGCGCGAGCGCGGGGATGGCCCATGATCGAGGTGTCTCTTCCCTTGGCCGGCCACCCCGGCGCGGAGAGGTTGGTCGCATTCTATGAAAGCATGGGCTTCACACCTGCGGGAGAAAGGCGACGAAGGAGGCTTCTGTGACCTGGCTAACCGTACACCTGGCATCGGCCTCCTCCGGCAATGGGGGCCTCATTGCCGATGCGTCGGGTTCAATTAAGTCTTCAAGGGAAGTGCAGGACTGAATCAACGAGATCCGGACGGGATTGCACAGCTCGCCCGGTGTTCAGTCTATCTCGCCCTCTGAAAAACGAGGCGCTCCGGCTCGGGCCAACATCCACAACAGCCCGAAATCACCGAGCTTGCCAGACGATATGCAGCGGCCGGTGTGCCGCAGAACACATCCGTCGACGCAGAAGCTATCAGCGCGCGCTTTTTTTGCCGCTACCGGCTTCGCAGCCGCGACCACAATCGCCTCTAAGCGAAGTCCGGTGAGCTACGCACTGTGTCGGCCGCCCGGGCATCACGCGGGGCGCGCAGCTTCATGGGCGGGTACTGCCTGCTCAGCAACGCTCCTGTCGCGGCCCTGAGCCTGCGCGCGTCGGGGCTCCACAGGCCGGCCATCATCGACCTCGATTTCCGCCCGGGCAATGGAACAAGCGATGTGCTGAGCGCACACTCGGATATCGGCTTCGCCAGCCTGCACGCGCGGACCGACGTCAATTTCCCCTGGATCCCGCAACTTCAACGTTAGCGGCAAGCTGAGTGCGGCTAAGCGCTTACGCAAATGCTGATTCCGCTCGATGTCGCCCATCATTCCGAGATGATCTCGCCCACCATTCCGGGATGATGTCGCCCGGGATGATGAGGCTTCTTCTGGCTCCGATACGGTCCCGCCTTTCGGCTTTGCGAAGGTGCACCTGGATGCCGACAGAGAGGCTTGCGATGCGCCATGTGCGCGATGCGATCAGATTGAAGTCGGCCGGGATCCCGACCCGCGAGATAGCGCGGCGGGTCGGAACGGCGCCTTCGACGGTGCGGTTGACGATCCGCCGGTTCGAGGCGGCGGGGCTGACCTGGCCGTTGCCCGACGACGTCACCGACAACGATCTCATCATCGATCGGCGGGCACTGCAGAACCGACTATGGGCTAGTGTCGGCTTCAACTGAATAGGGCGCGCGCAGCTGATTGCGGACGACTGTAACATCTACGTTCGCAGCGAACGCGCGGGTCAGCGGGTGACGGAGAGCATCTCGCGCTTCATCTCACAAAAGCTTAAGCTCAACGTAAACGAGCCGAAGAGTGCGGTGGCACGACCGCAGGAGCGGAAGTTTCTCGGGTTCAGCTTCACCGCTGCGCACTATCGCGCCGAAATCTCTGGAACGCTTCAAACAGCGAATCCGGGAGATCACGCGAAAGGCAAAGGGCGTCAGCATCAAGACGACAATGGAAGAACTGGCCACCTATATGCGGGGCTGGCGCGGCTATTTCGGCTGCTGCGAAACGCCCGAGGTGCTGATAGCCCTCACTCGCTGGGTCCGACTGCGCTGCGGGCCGCTCTGTGGCGCCATGGAAAACTTCACGGCGCCGCCGCGCAGCACTCATCGCAAATGGGGTTTCAGAGTGGGCTGAAGGAACACGGCCGGCAGCGGCCGCGGTCCTTGGTATCTCGCCCGCTCTCTACTGGGCTCTCAAATGCATACTTCAAATTGCTCGGCCTGACATCATTGTTCCGATCGTGTTAGCGCAACTTCTCGAACCGCCGTGTACGGACCCGTTCGCACGGTAGTGTGGGAGGGGCGGAGCTGCTAGGCTCCCCCTATCCCGATCAATAACTGCGCGCGATCATTGGAATCCGCACCTGCTCACGGCGTGGCGATACGAGATTGCGGCGGCGGAACATACCGGTTACGGAAGAGGCGAATGTCCCGTGGTCCTCCCGGACCCCGCACAACTGTATAGGGCACGCTATAGATGTCGATGCTCGTCTGCGGCTCGCTCGAACTCGGCAGTAAGCCCTGCTGATCTAACTGAAGAATCAGAAGATCGGGGGCCGGTTGATCACGATGGACCCAGTTCGGGCCGACAACATGCCCGAAATCCAGATGCCCGGAGTTATTGATTGGTCCTGTTGCTGCGCGATCCAGTCGCTGGCGATGGCGTAAAGGCTCGGCGGAAGACGAGGGCCCGGCGGCTTCCTGATTCTGAAAGCCGGGCTCGCGGGCCGGACCCACGACAGACGGCCCAGCTCGCTGGCCGCGCTGAAGCGCGAATGCGTGGGCGAATTCGCGCAGCGTTGAGTCGTCGCTGCGTACTCTGTCACGGGAGGGCTCTAGTCGAGCCAACTCGAGGAGGGTGCGCTGGCGACGCAGGTTCTCCTCTGAAGCAGTGAAACTCAAGCTGTCGCTAGTGTCGTCTTGGCTCTCAATGTAGTTCTCGAAAGTGTCGACGGTGTCGCTTCGACGCCCCAAGGCGTGGGCCTGGTGATGACGCACAGGCGCGATGGAAGGCGATGAAGCGGTTTGCTGACCCGGGGTGGTCGGTTCACGGGCCCCATCATGCGGCACAAGGCGAGCATCGTTAGGCAACGCAAGCGGAGACCGCTCCGCCGAAGCAACGGACAAGGCCAGTGGATTGGCTCCCAGGCTACTGCTGGCCAACCGCTCAGCACACCACTGGCGATAATCGTTAATATCAGCCTCTGAGGCAAAACCGCCCGAGGAGTCTAAAACGGCGTTGCGGTCGAGAATCCCCTCAGAGCTGTCGCTAGCGCGGCCCGGCGAGGGGTTGCGCACAAAGCGAGGACCGTCACGCAACGCGGACTCACGATAGGGGCGATTCATGCGAGAATACGGGAGACGCTCCTGTACCCCGGCCAGCACTGCGCGGAATTCCCCGGACATACTGCCCAGCGAATTGTCCCCCCCGTTGGATGATTCGACCATTCTCAGCGCGCTTGGCTGCTGGCGAGAGTCCGTTGGATCGGCTGGTGGGGAAGCTTCCGTACTCGAACGCCGGATTTCTCCCTCTTCGATGATTGTTGGCACAGTGCGTGCAACCAAAGCTCGATCGATAGAATCCATGCCTCGTCTCCCGTTGAGAACCGCCACAGCCGGTTTTGATTACGGTAGATTGTGGGGCTTAGCTTACAAGATGCTGACAACCTCGATGACAAAAGCGGTGTCGGCCTTGAGGCGGCAGATGTGGGTAATTCAAAGCAAGCTGAGGCCGTCAGGCGGCGTGGTCCCATGGCATAAGCGCGTCGATTTCGCTGCTCGGCCAGCCGCTGGCGATGCGCTGAAGTGTTAGGCGGGGCCAAGCGAATGGATCGACGTTGTTCATTTTCGCTGTCTGCAGCAGCGTTGCGATGGTTGCCCAGGTTCGTCCGCCGCCGTCGCTGCCCGCAAAGAGGCCATTCTTTCTCGTTATTGTTTGTGGCCTGATGGCCGGTTCGACAATGTTGGAGTCGAGCTCAATGCGGCCATCGGTGAGGAAGCGTTCGAAGATGGCACGGCGCGAGACGGCATAGCGGATCGCCTCAGCCGTTTTGATTTGCCGGAGGTCCGCCGCAAAGTCTGCTGCCAGAGGTCGAAGAGATCTGCGACGACCGCCGCGGAGGCTTGCTGACGCGCGGCAACGCGAGCGTCGGGGCTTTGCCCGCGCACGGTCTTCTCGACCTGCCAGAGCCTTGCCATCCGCTCGACCGTCGTCGTTGCCACTTTCGAGCTCCCTGCAACATGCAGCTCGTAGAACTTGCGTCTGCTGTGTGACCAGCAGCCAGCCAATGTGATGCCATCATTGCCGCAATCGGGGCGCGCCAACTTGTTATAGGCAGCATAGCCATCCACTTGCAGGATGCCCCGATAACCATTGAGATGGCGGACCGCGCATTCGCCGGAGCGGCTGTCTTCGAAGCGATAAGCCACCATCGGGGGACCGCTGCGGCCAAAGGTTCGGTCATCTCTGGCATAGGCCCATAAGTAGGCCGTTTTCGTCGATCCGGAGCCGGGAGCGAGCATCGGCAAGGTGGTTTCGTCGGCAAAGACCCGTTCGGCCTTCTTGACCTCGCTGAAGACGTAGTCGGCCACGATCTCCAGCTCGAAGCCGAGCTTGCCCATCCATTGCGCCATCAACTGGCGGTCGAGTTCGACCTTGTCGCGTGGGTAATCATGACAAGCCAGACGAGGCTGATGACGAGCGTCTCCTCTGCGTGCCGCGTTGCCTGAATGATCGCTCGTCAGATGTTTTCCCGCGAGGCGGATTTCAACAGCGCAGCGTGCCGAGTGTCTTCCCTCGGCAGATAGAAGGATCCAGCGTCCAGGCCGGCATGGCTCGTATTGATAATGTCCACTGGATTCGAACGCTTCACGTGAGACTCGACAGCTAACTCGCAATTCTGTTCAGACCAACAGAGTCTCCTTCTCGTGTTGCAGCGAGAATGGCGGCTTCGCGTTTCGCAACATTACTGTCGAACGCTAACAGCGCGATGTCGGGTTTGAGCCCAATGTCGCAAATTTGACGCGTACCTTGCGCCTGGAAAGCCTCTTTTAAGCGGCATGCTGCTTGCTTCATTCGCGGCACCATCACCGATGCCAGCGCGAAGGCGCTCGGTTGTGGATGGGGAAATGCAGCGGAGTATTTGATGCGATCTGGACTTCTTTTTTGGGGAGCCACAACAATTGCGCTCGTCGCATGCGGTGCGGCCAATTCGGCAGACCTTGAGCCAGCAGTGCAACTGCCACCGACTGTGTGGGGCTGGTCCGGAGGATATATTGGAGGGCACCTCGGCGGTGGTTATGGCCGGACGTCCTTCAGTAATTCCTACGGCTCGTCAATCTATGGCGACGTCGTCGATACCCCTGTGTTCCTGGCGGGTGGGCAGATCGGCTACAATTGGCAGAAGAATAGCTGGGTGTTTGGCCTCGAATTGGATGCCAGCGGTGCTGTCTCCGACGGCACGAATACCTGCCTCGCTGCCTCCGGCTTTGTTGTGAGCGCGAACTGCAAGGCAAGTCCCAACGTCTTTGCCAGCGGTACCGGTCGGGTCGGTTACGCTTTTGGCCCGCAGGGCCACACCCTGGCCTACGTCAAGGGAGGCGTCGCTTGGCAGAACAATCAAGGCGACGTCGTCAATAACCATGAGTTTGGCCGGTGGTCGCTACAGGAGAAAACCGATTTTGCTTATGGTCGTGTCGGTGGCATCGTCGGGCTGGGCGTCGAGCAGGCGCTTACGCCTGCATGGTCCGTCAAAGCTGAGTATGACTACCTGCATTTCGGCGGCCCGAGGGTCGAGACCCCTCCGACCGTGCAGTTTCCACCGTTTGCAATTCTGCCAGCGAACACAACCAGCCTGTCTAGCAACTATCACATCGGAAAGATCGGGTTGAACTACCATTTTGGTGCCGACCCCTGGACGGCGCAATGGGGCGACGCGCCGCTGTACGCGAAAGCGCCCGCCGGTGCGCCGCCGATTGCTTACACGCCCGCTTGGTCGTTCGAAGGCGGCTCGCGGCTCTGGCTCAGCCGCGGAAGGTTTCAATGGGACCACAGCGCAGTGCCCTATGGCAGCCTCGAAGACCCCAGCATTCTCATCTCGAGGCTCACTTATCACGGACTTGACGGATTTTCCGGGGAGTTATTTGGCCGTCTTGACAGCCCCTGGGGAGCGTTCTTGAAGAGCAATATTGGCACCGGGCGCTTCAACAAGGGAAAAATAAACGATGAAGATTGGGGCATTGGGGAACAATTCTCCTATGTCAACACCATATCAGGCCAAGCAAACGGAAGGTTCACGTATTACACGGCGGACCTGGGTTACGATTTCCTGCGCGGCGCCACCTACAAGGTCGGAGGATTCATGGGTTGGACCTATTACGCGCAGAGCTCCGACACGATCGGATGCATGCAGATTGCCAACCCCATGTTTCCATGCCCGGCGGCCGCTGATCAAATCGTTGGCAGCCAGGATACTCAATGGAATGCACCTCGTATCGGCCTAAGCGCCGAAACCATGCTCACCGAGCGTTGGCGTTTGAGCGCGGATGTCGCTTACCTGCCTTGGACCGATTTCAGGGGGCGTGACCATCATCTCTTGCGCCCGGAGACCACCTTCACTGAACAACACGGCAATGGTGGCGGCGTTCAGGTTGAAGGTGTCTTGTCCTACTTCATCACCAAGAACATCAGCGTCGGCGTCGGTGGCCGCTATTGGGCCATGTGGACCAAAAGGGGTGGCGAGTCTGACTGCAGCAGCAGCGGCTGCGTACCGACCGGTTTTGCGAAGTACAGCATGGAGCGCTGGGGTACGTTCTTTCAGGCGTCCTACAAGTTCGATTGAGAGGCCTACCACAGCCAAGGGAGCTATCAGGGGAAACTTGGGTGATGACGGATTGGGATAGGCGGCGTATCGAGGCGGGGCTGTCGGGGTTCACTCCTAGTTCAAGGAGCTAGCCTTGTTGTTGCGCGTTCTCGGCATGGTCAGTTGACGATTAGTCCGTCAGGTTCGCGTTGGCTTCCGGGAATGAAATAGTTCGTCGATGGACCGTTTCGGGTCTTTGATCCGGGAGCGATCCTTGCGATCGTTCTTCTGTGCCTCGAGCTTCTGCAGGAAACGGAAACGGGGCGATCGGGTCGCGTGCCCCGATCGGCCGTGCTTGGTCATGCCGAAACCCTTTTGGCCACCATGCGTCATTTGATCACCAACAAATGCTGCGCGCCTAATCTCTGGCGGGAAACCGGCAACGGAGCCAAGCTTCATGCGGTTCGCCGGAACCACGATCAGGTGAGCAAAGAATAGCCCTGATCGTCAAAAGGCGCGAGGTGGAGACGGTCAGTTTGCAAGAACAGAATGCTGCAGCGCGGCGCGCCTGCTCCCCAACGTGTCGGAACCCCTGAGCCGCTGTGAGGTGTCGGGGTTCGAGTCAGGGGTCCGCTACATCGCGAAACCCACTATGTCGCAGGTCCTGTTTTCTTATTGGAGAGCAGCCTAACTCGCAACGTTAGTTCCCGATAGTCCGCTCAAAGCCGCCGTTCGTGCGCTATTTGTCGCCAGCTCGAAAAGGTCCCAACATAGGTTCAAATCCTGGACGCAGGCGCTCCGACAAACTTCCTCCGCTCGCAATTTCCGTGAAGTAGGTATTCGGCGGTTCGAGAAGTGCGCAAGGGCGTTTCAGGCGGGCGAGGACCGCCGGTATGCTTCGGACCCGGCAGGAGCAAGCTCGTGCAGAGCTTCCCAACTAAGACCTAGCGGGGGCCGAACTACGGTGGAAACGCCGACGCCGTCGCAAGCGCAGGGTTTTAAACTCAAACACCTGGGCGTTGTGTGCCGCACGCGAGCCCAAACACACCCGGACGATAAATTCCTGACAGTTGCGATCTCATCCACAAATGATCGGCATGATGTGACGGAGCTTTTGACCATGAAGCGCCCTCCAGCGTCGCGCGCTTGAATGTCGCGGAAATCTGACGTTTCGCGGCAAAGTCGGCGGCGCGGGATATTCAGCAAAAACTCTGCCGCAAGAATCGGATGGTACCGCGCGACCATCCGGCCGTCAAACTCGCAACGTCGTTGCACGATGCGTTATCGTGTGAAGAGTTAGCTTCAGACCCCGAACTACCGATCAATATGCTCCGGCAGGAGTGTCGTTACGATCTGCCCCGGTCTTGTGCACCCAGCAGCGCTGCTCGCGCGTTTTCGGCCAGACCTCACCGGCGGCCTTCCAGAACCCGAGTGCGCCATCGGCGATGGCGAGCCGCGGCGGCATGCCGAGCCCGCGCCGCTTCAGATCGCGATCGCGTACACGCGGCTAGCGGACGGCGACCGGACCGATACCGGTCATCACCTCGCGCTCCGGCAGGTGACCGTGGCGCACGACGCGCTGGTGGCCTACGCGGTCTTCAAATCGGCATGCGCGCCGAGAACGTCTGCGACCTCGGCCTCGACCGCCTGGGCCAACAGAGCACGCGCCCCATTGCGCAAGATTTCGGTGAGGATGATTTTATCTTTGAAGCATATCGCTCGGTGGAGAAGTGGAGGCGTCAAACACCCCAAGATATGCCGCCTTCCCGATTCCCGCCGTCGCCAACTTCAGCGATAGCTCGCGCTTTTCATTGTCGATCGACGACGGCTTTCAATTTTGAGATCGGTACAAGTTCGGCGTTCGCGTTAATTCATCGTCGCTTCGACCTCTGCACGAAAAGCTTGGCGCGAGGCGTCGCGTGAATAGAACATGTGGCCGCCCGGAAAGACTACAAGTTTGACGCGCGGTGCTGAGACAAATGGCGGCAATTGGTCGAGCGCGATCTGGGATCCGAGATAAGGCGTGACGAGGTCAAACAGGCCGTGACCGACTAGCAATTTCATCTTCGCGTCCGTTGCGAGAATATGTCGCAGCTCCGAAAGCGACTCCGGAAGCTCGCGGCCGAAATCCCAAGCCTGCTCGACCGTGTAGTTGATTAGTTCATAGGAGCCGTCCGGCCGCCAGTTTAGCTTGCGCGTAAGGAGATCGACAGTGGCGCTGGTCAGAGGCGCCAGCAGCCTATCGGCCGAGGGATCGCTGGAAAGGTCGAAACCGGAGTCCGGATAGGGATCGAGGCCACGCACCGAGGAGTCATAATTACCGATTAACTTGCCGTTCTTACGGTCGAACTCACGGCGAAACATGGCAAGATCGATGCGGCCCGCGAGCCTGCGACTCACCGCCTGGTCGATGCCGGTCAGCGCCGCGATCTTGTCGGCCAGACGCGTGGTCGCTTCCTTGTCTGCCTGGCCTTTGATGAGGTCGACCAGAAACTCGCCGCGTGCATAAGCTTCCACGTCAGCGAGATCGGATCGCTTTACCGGACCCTCGGCTTCACGCAGGGTCGCGACATAGCTTGGCAGCCTTGCAACGTATTGCAGCAGGCTCGTGCCACCGTGCTGGCTGTAGTCGAACAGCGGCGAGACCATGATCAGGCCCTTGACGCCTATGCCCTGCCGCATCTGCAACTGGTGGACAAGCTTTGGTCCACGAATGCCGCCATAGCTTTCACCCGCGATGTATTTCGGCGACAATAGCCGGTCATGCTTTTCGAGCCAGCGGCGGACCACCAGCGCGAGCGCGTTGACGTCGCCCTCAACGGAATAGAGCCGCTTGCGCACATCATCGCCGGTCCTCACGAAACGGCTATAGCCGGTGCCTACGGGGTCGAGAAACACCAAATCGGTGAAATCGAGCCAAGTCTCCGCGTTTGGCCTCGCCTCCGGAAATGTGGACGGCGTGACCTCGTCAGCATTGATCGGCAGCCGCCACGGCCCGGCATTGCCGAGCTGCAGCCAGGCCGATGATGAGCCCGGTCCGCCGTTGAAGAAGAACGTGACCGGGCGCGTGCCGCGATCGGTGCCGTCAAGCTGATAGGAGGTATAGACGATGTCGGCCTCCGGCTCCCCCTTGTCGTCGAACAGCCGGATGGAGCCGGCCGTCGCGATGAAAGAGAGCGTCCGCCCAGGGAGATCAAGCCTTTGCCTGGTGCTGCAGTCCGGCGGCAGGCGATGCTGCTCGGCCACCGACGGCGTACTCGGCGCTTGGCCGCCGCCCTTCTGGCCGGCCGGCGCCGTGGCCTGGGCGCGCGGCGGCGGATCGTCGGCCCGCGCGCTCCCCATCATCCCACAGGCAAACAGGATCAGCGCAAGAGAGGTGCGGCGCATCGCGGTCAACTGCATCAAGTTTCTCCTGTCCCGGCGCGCACTTTTGGTGCGCGAGGCGTGTCTGAAAACGGCTCTGCTCACTAGCTCATGCCGGGGAACAACAAACCTACTAGATCCAGTAGTCGTCACCATCGCCGGATGCCGATCATATGCCACCATCGCGACAATCGCCCCGATTGGCGGCATTGCGCCGCACAGCGCGGCTGAAGAGATCGCCGCATTCCTCGGAGGTGACGGATCAACGGATGACCCTGGATGAGTTGCGATGTCGGTGGTGGCGTCGTTTCAATCTGCGCGAATGCCTGTTCAAACAGCCGCTCGACGGTCGCGCGCAGGTGCTTGTCCGGTAGATGCGATCGTGGTCGAGTAGCTCGGCCATTCGGCTTTGCGGTAACAGATCCGGGCGGGCGGCTTTCCCGCACCGGCCCTTCCCGAGGGCAACCCGCGTCATATCCGTGCCTGCGCCCATGTGCGAGTGATGCGTGGAGTTGGCAGGCGCAAGCGTGTCGTCAGGGTCTCAACCTCCGGCCAGCCATGCGCCGACTTTTCTGGCTGCGCCGTCTCAATCAGCTGACGATCGCCGGAACGCTGGATGACACGGCATCGTCACGGCCAAACTTGACGCACCACTCAGGCGTTCGCGTCAACGCTCATTAATCCAAATCCGCATTTCGCCTTCGCCGCGGTTGGCCCAGCTGAACCACGGAATGAATGTCAACCGCTGTGGTTGCAGCTGTCCGGGCACTTTGTCGTACTGATAAAGGGCTCCTTCTTCAAAGCGCGTGTGTTGCAACCGGGCCCCATCAGCCTGCAGCAAAATCTTGTCGCTAAAGGGACCAGTACCTTCGATAAGCGAAAACCGGCTTTCTGCAGGAAGCCAAAGGTTGTGTAACTCGGTCCCATTGTCGATTTCTTCCAGACAATATATCAAAGGGCCGCGCTGGATAGCCACCTTCCCGGCCAAATTGCGAAGTTGCGGATGACCGTATACGCGGCGCACTTGCATCGGCAGCGATAGTTTGACCCGATCTCCCTGCCGCCACGTGCGGCGAATATGCAAATAGCCCTTGCGCGACTCGTAATGGACAGGTTCGCCGTTTAGGGTCGCCTCCGGCGCGCTGCACCATTCCGGCAAGCGCAGCGCGAGCGTGTGGGCGACCGGCTGTGCAGATTCCACGGCGATTTCCACCTCGTCCTTCCAAGGATAGTTGCCGCTCATGAGCAACCGCAGCGTATGCCCGCCAACCGATACCGCCGCGCTATTGCCAATGTAGAGATTGATATAGAGCGCGTCGGAGCATGGCGTATAGATGTAATGGCCAATTGATGTGAAAAGGCGTGCAATGTTCGGCGGACAGCACGCGCAGCCAAACCAGGGTTGCCGCACCGGCCTGACATGATCGTAGATGCCATTGGAGCTGAGCGTTTGGGGATGAACTTCGAGCGGGTTAACATAGAAATAGTGACGCCCATCGAAAGCGATACTGCCCAGGACCGTATTGTACAACGCGCGCTCCATCACGTCGGCATAGCGACTGTCCACTTCCATCTCCAGCATACGGCGTGCGAACATCATCAGGCCAATCGACGCGCAACTTTCCGCGTACGCAGTATCGTTCGGCAGATCGTAATCGCTGCTGAACGCTTCGCCGAAGCTTTGCGAGCCGATCCCCCCGGTGATATAGATCTGACGCTGCACCATGTTTTGCCATAGCCGCAGGCAAGCCTGGCGTTGCTGCTCGTTCTGACGAAGACGCGCGAGATGAGCGAGCCCAGTCATGAGGTATACAAACCGAACCGCATGACCGGTTGCGGTCCGCTGTTCCGAGATTGGCAGGTGCGCCTGGCTATAGGCTTTATTCTTCACCGTCCAGGGCGCGCCATTTGAACTGACGTGGCATGATTGCTGGCGTTTCTCGTATTCAATGTCATAGAAGTGCGGCTCTGTCCCGCGTTGCTCCACGAAATAATTGGCTAGCGTCAGATATCGCTGCTCCTGTGTCACTTCGTAGAGGCGCGTCAATGCAAGTTCAATTTCTGGATGGCCATCATAGCCGTGGACCTGATCGCGCTCCGGGCCGAAAACTGTGCCGATGTGGTCAGCAAGTCTGCAAACGACCTCCAGCAGGCGTCGTTTGCCGGTAGCCAGAAAGAAAGCGATGCCGGCCTCAATCAAGTGGCCGGCACAGTAAAGCTCGTGACACTCCGCTAGGTTGCTCCAGCGCTCCTGAGGCGCCTCTAGCATGAAATAAGTGTTGAGATAGCCGTCGCCGCATTGGGATTCCGCAATCAATTCAATCAGCTCATCGGCGGCTTTCTCCATGTCCGGATTGGGTGTCTGGCACAGCGACCAAGCAACCGCCTCCAGCCATTTTGCGACATCACTGTCCTGAAAAACCGTGCCGTAGAACTCCCCCTTCGCACGTCCGGCGGCAATACGGAAGTTTTCTACCGCGTGGCTCGGTGTCGCTTCGGGATTGCGGTCGTTCAGCGCGTCCCATTGATAGGGAATCGCCACGTCCCTCACCAATTGCTGGCATTTCCCAATCAGCGGATCCGATACCTGTAGGTCGTGAAGATTGACTTCGGCCACATCCCGCTGCTTCATCTCGTCTCCTTCGTGTGTGGCGAACGGGCGCCTGGCTCAGACAAGCCAGCGCGCCCTGATCGCGTTGTTGCGATTGCCGCCTCGAAATTGACGGCTGCGCAATCATATTTTCCACGCGAACATTGAAACGTTAGAAATGGAAAGGCTGCCCTCAATGCCACAGGATACCGCGGGGCTCAGAAAGGGCTGGTCAAACCGAGCTTCTTTGCAATCTCCTCCCGCTCAAATCTCATGCAACAATCGCGCTGGAGTTTGTGCGATCACAAGCGCCGGGCCCCGCCTAAGGCCTCGCCGTCAAGCCAGCCGATCTTGCTCTTCAGGAAGCGAAATCCCAGCACCTCGAAGCCGGCCCGCTCCCTGTTGTCCCGACCGTAACCATGGCCGCCCGCCGCCGGCTCGTAGAAATAGGCCTCGTAGCCCATCGCCTGGAGCTTCGCGGCCATCTTGCGCGCGTGTCCGGGATGAACACGATCATCGCGCCGCGTAGTGGCGATCAGGATCGGCGGGTATTTTCGGCCGGGCGTGGCGGTATGATACGCGGAATAGGTCTTGAGCCATTCCCAGTGCTCGAGCTTATCCGGGTCCCCATATTCTGCAATCCAGCTTGCGCCTGCCAGAAGCTTGGTGTAGCGGCGCATGTCGATCAGCGGGATCGTGCAGAACAACGCGCCAAAGCGTTCCGGATAGCGCGTCAGCATATTGGTGATGAGGATACCGCCGTTAGATCCGCCCTGGGCTGCGATCCGCTTCGGCTCCGTGACGCCACGACGCACGAGATCGGCGGCAACGGCAGCGAAGTCGTCATGCGACAATTTCTTGCCCCCCAGCCGGCCGGCATCGTGCCAGCGCGTGCCGAACTCGCCGCCGCCGCGTAGATTGGCCTGGACCGTGGTGCCGCCGCGCTCGAGCCAAAGCTTGCCAAGCGCTGAATTGTAAAACGGCCTCATCGAAATCCCAAAGCCGCCATAGCCGCTCATATGGACCGGCGCATCGCCGCTCTCGCCGGCCGGACCGGTTTGGACATAGGGAATGCGCTCGCCATCGATCGAAATGGCCTCGTGTTGCGTGACCACAAGCCCATCCGGGGTAAAGGTCATTGGCGCCTGCTTGAGCACGGTCGGACTGTCGACGTTATTCTCGATGAGCATAAGCGAAGCTGGCGTGAGCGGATCTTGGCTGTCGACGAGCAGGTCGCCATTGCTTTCGGATGGATCGCTATCAAGGGGCCAGACGTGGACGACCCCTATGTCGGGAAGCCCGCGCAGTTGAGCGCGGCTCCAGCCTTCATTGGATGGCGAGCAGATCTCGAAGAATGGCCGCAGTTCGTCTAGAATGGAAAGCACAAGCTTGCCGGCACTCCAAAACAGCCCCTGCAGCGCGCGGCGTGGGCCTGGTTCGAAAAGAACCTCGAACTGACGGTTGCCTTCAAGGAAAGCGGCCAAAGAGATGACGAGCACCGTATCCGCGGCATAGGTCTGCCCCGCCACAGACCAGGATTCGCGCGGTCTGATGGCAAGCCAGTCGCGATGGGGGTGGATCCGGATGTTGCTTGGCAGATCGATCTTCGTCGTAATGCCGGATGCATCGCCGAGCCAGATGGCAACATTGAAGGTATCCACATGATCGACGAACCACATCCGTGGCGGCACGACGGCCTGGTCGACATTGCAGCCGGCTTCGACATGATCGGCTACGATGTCAAAGATCACTGGCGCTCGATCCGCCTGCGTACCGCGCCGCCATAGCCTCACTGTACGCGCATAGCCGGAGGTCGTCGCCATGCCCTGCCCATAAGAGCTTGAGAGCAAAAGCGTATCGGGATCGAGCCATTCAACCGCGCTCTTGGCCTCCGGCAAGACGAAGCCATCCCGGACAAAGGTCTTCGCGTCGTAATCGAACTCACGCAAGGTGGCGGCATCAGCGCCGCCGCGCGATAGGCTCAAAATCGTCCTGCTATGATTCCCGGCCAGCGAGACCGTCGCTTTCAGAAGCCAGTCTTCGCCTTCGCTGACCGCGAGCTGATCGACGTCGAGCAGAACCTCCCATGATGGCTTCGGCGTGCGAAATTCTTTCAAGGTGGTCCGTCGCAAGAGGCCGCGTGGATTGTTGGCGTCCTTCCAGAGATTGTAGAGATGGCCGCCGCGCCGGCTGATGGAGGGGATATTGTCCGGTCGATCATAAATCGAGGTCAGCGCGTCGCGATCTCGCTCGAATGCCACGCCCCCAAACGCCTGCAGCGTCTTGCCATTCTGCCGTTCGACAAATTTCAGCGCCCGCGCGCCCTCGATCTGTTCCAGCCACAGATAAGGATCATCGTCTGGAGCGGAAAGCGTCGGCTTTCCAGCCCGCGACTTTGTCGTCGCGCTTGCTTTGACCACCCTTCACTCCACCGCTGCCATTGACGTGCACTCCCGACACGGCATCGCACCAAAGCTTTTCAAATATTGCATCCGCAGTTCCTTAATGTGGCGGCCGTTGATGCTGATTGCCATGTGTCCGTCAATTCCATCAATTGCCGAAGCTGGTAGTTGACTTGGGCGCGCTCTGACGCATCTGGCGACGTGCACACCCTCAAGGCTTGGACCCCAAACTGCCCGTGGCAACTTCATCTCGCTGCGAGCTCGGCTTTCCTTGCCCGGGGACGACTACCGAGCATCTGGGCGACACCGCCCGCCCCCAAATGGCCGCGCTCGCAACGTCCATACCTCTGGATCAGGCGAGAACTTGGTTGCTGGGGGCCGAGACCATTCTTGCCGCGCAAAGAGGCGCTTGCGGTACGAGCTACACTGATATCAGCAACGTTTGCTTTCATCACCCTCGCCCGGGCGAATCCGGCTAGGATCTTTCCGGCGCCACGAAGCACCCCTGAAAAGGCAAGGCTCTGACCGAGCGGATCGAGTTTGTCGGTCGCCGGCATCGACGCCGTCATCTCGGTCGCCATGTTCAGCGGTCTCGGCTTGGTGCTGTCTGTCCCGGTGCTCTGCTTGACCAATACATTCCGGGCGAACAGTTTTGAACCCAGGGCTCGGCGGTCACCGAGATCGCCGCGGAGGGCGTGCCGAGACTTGATCCTCGGCTGCCGCTTCCACGGATGTGGCCCCTGAGAAAGCCGACTTCGCATCCGCTCAACGGCCGATTGACGCGGGCTTAAGGGGTCGAGCCCGCATCGGCGACGACGCCGGATCGCTCGATCGTTCCGGAATGGATTTGATGTCAGAAATCTCGAGAAAAATCGAGGTCGGGCCTGCACTGGGCTTGCACAACTGTCTGCGGCATCATCGAGCATTTCTCTTAAGGCTGCGGCCAGTGGAATGGCCTATAAAAAAACGAGGGCCGAGGGCCCTCGCAGTTTGGGAGAACAGACAAACGCCGGTATCCGGGCGCCGTCACGCCATGGTCGGCATGACGAATTCGGCCCCGGCTCGTATCCCGGTTGGCCAGCGGCTGGTGACCGTCTTCATTCGTGTATTGAAGCGAACACCTTCCGGTCCGTGCATGTGGTGGTCGCCGAAGATCGATGCTTTCCATCCACCGAAGGAGTGAAAGGCCATCGGCACCGGAATTGGAACGTTGATGCCGACCATGCCGACCTTGATCTGGTGAGCAAATTCACGCGCGGCATCGCCATCACGGGTGAAGATCGATGTTCCGTTGCCGAATTCGTGCTCATTGATCAGCCGCGCGGCCGTCGCATAATCCGGCGCTCGCACGACCGACAGCACGGGCCCGAAGATCTCCTCCTTGTAGATCTTCATGCTCGGGGTGACGTGATCGAACAGGGTCCCGCCCAGGAAGAAGCCGCCCTCATAGCCCTGCATCCTGAACTTGCGTCCATCCACGAGCAGCTTCGCCCCATCCGCGACGCCCGCATCGATGTAGCTGCGAACCTTCTCCAGATGCTGCTTCGTGACAAGAGGACCCATCTCGGCCTCGGGATCAGTACCCGGCCCGACCTTCAGGCCTCGAACCTTCGGCTCCAGGGCGGCGATCAGCCTATCCGCGGTCTTCTCGCCGACCGGTACGGCAACAGAGATCGCCATGCAACGTTCGCCGGCGGAGCCGTAGGCGGCGCCCATCAGCGCATCGACCGCCTGATCCATGTCGGCATCGGGCATCACGATCATGTGGTTCTTGGCGCCGCCGAGCGCCTGGCAACGCTTCCCGGTGTTCGCGGCGGTCGAATAGATGTACTGCGCGATCGGCGTGGACCCCACGAAGCTGACCGCCGAGACGTCTGCATGATGCAGCAGCGCGTCGACGGCCTCCTTGTCACCCTGCACCACGTTGAAGACGCCATCCGGCAGGCCGGCTTCCTTCAGCCATTCCGCCATGACCAGCGAGGCGGACGGGTCACGTTCTGACGGCTTCAGGATGAAGGTGTTTCCGCAGGCGAGTGCGACCGGAAACATCCACATCGGGACCATGACCGGAAAATTGAAGGGCGTGATTCCGGCGACCACCCCGAGCGGCTGGCGCGTGGAATAGCTGTCGACGCGGGTCCCGACATTCTCGGTGAGCTCGCCCTTGAGCAACTGCGGGGCAGCTGTCGCAAACTCGACCACCTCCATCCCGCGCTGGACTTCCCCGAGGGCGTCGGAATGAACCTTACCGTGCTCGGATACGATCACGTCGGCGAGCTGTCCTGCGCGGTCATCAAGGATCCGCAGAAAGCGATTCAACACGCGCGCCCGTCGCAAGGGCGTCGTATCGGCCCAGCCCTGCGCTGCCCGGCTGGCCGCAGCCACGGCGTCCGCCACATCGGTCGCGTTGGCGGCCGCGACCGAACCCGTCTGCTCGCCCGTTGCCGGGTTGAAGACAGGCAACCTTCGCTCCGTACCGCCTGGCACCCGCTTGCCATTGATGAAATGATTTATCTGCGTGACCACGAGCAGTCTCCCTGTAAGTTCCGATCCGATACGCGCCTTAAGTCAGGCCGCTTTCATTCCCGCCATGTATTTTCCGATCACGCGCTTGTCGGCGCCATCGGCCGCAACCTCATGGACAATGCGCCCCCCGCTCATGACGAGAATCCTGTCGACCAGGCCAAGCAGTTCGTCGAGATCCTCCGAGATGAGCAGCACCGCGGCGCCGCCGTTCCGTGCCTCGACGATCCGGCGGTATGTCTCTTCGCAGGCGACGAAATCGAGGCCGAAGGTTGGATTGGACGCGATCAGCAATCGGACGTTTTGGGTGAGTTCTCGCGCCAGGACCGCCCGTTGCACGTTGCCTCCGGATAGCGCGCTCATGCTCGCCGTCAAGCCCGGGGCTTTGACACGAAATTGCTTCACAAGCTTCTCGGCCTGCTCCGCGAGCGCTCGGTAGTTCATCGCGATACCGCGACAGAGCGGCGCCCGATCGAAGTTGCGCAGGGCAAGGTTCTCCGCCAGCGACATCCGATCAATGCAGGCGTTCTTGAGCGGCTCCTGCGGCAACCCGTAGACGCCGAGGCGGGCAATTTCCTTCCGCGTACCGTTGAAGGCGGCGCCGGATACGGCGATGGTACCGCTGCGATCGCGCTGGCCCATCAAGGTCTCGACCAACTCCAACTGTCCGTTCCCGGACACGCCGGCAATTCCCACAATTTCACCTTCGCGAACCTCGAGTGAGAGATCCTTCACGGCCGGTAGTCCGTTGTCCCCGTTCACGGACACCTGCTTCATGGAAAGGACAATTTTGCTCTTCGGCGGCAATTTCGGCGCGTGCTGCACGGCCTTGCTGACGGGTTCTCCGATCATTGCTTCGGCCAGGGCATCGTCCGACAGATCCGCGACCGCTCCGGTTCGGACTGACGCGCCACGCCGCAGCACCGTGACGTCGTCGGCGTATCGGCGTACTTCGTGAAACTTGTGGCTGATCAGAACGGCGCTAAGCTCGCCCGCCCGCGTCAGGCTGCGAACATAGCCGAGCACCTCATCGGCTTCTGCCGGCGTGAGTACGGACGTCGGCTCGTCCAGGATGAGAAGCTTGCGCCCGAGATAGAGCTGCTTGACGATCTCGGCTTTCTGCTTCTCCCCCGCAGAGAGCTGCGAGACGCGCACGTCGAGCGGGACGTGGAACGGAAGCTTCTTGGTGACTTCGGCCAGCCGCTTCAGCTCGCTTTGCCAGTTGACGTAGGCCGGCAGTCTCGCGCCGCTGACGACGAGATTCTGCGCGACCGTCATGGACGGAACCAGCGTGAAATGCTGATACACCATGCCGATGCCGAGCGCGTCGGCATCCTTCGGCGAGTTCAACCTGTGCTCGCGCCCGTTGACCTGGATATGGCCATTATCCGGATGGTAGAAACCCACGAGGCATTTGACCAACGTGCTCTTTCCGGCGCCATTCTCCCCGAGCAGTGCATGGACAGTGCCCGACCGGATCAGCAGCGACACGTTGTTCAGAGCGAGATTCGCTCCGAAACGCTTCGTCATGTTCTTGAGTTCGACTTGCGGAGCGGTCATCGGATGATCCTCAGGGACGTATTCCGGTCACAGCGTTTCTCATCGGTGCAGCTTGAGTTCGCCGGGCGCATCGGCGAACGGAGCCGCGCGCGACGTCGAGGCCACCATGATCGCCAGCGTCAGGATGTAGGGAGCCGCGTTGAACAGGTAATAATAGCCGGTGACGCCAACACCCTGCAGCGCCGGCCCGAGGGCGCCTGCACCGCCGAACAGAAGTGATGCGCCGAGGGCGTTGATGGAACGCCAACGCGCAAAGATGACGAGCGCCACCGCCATGATGCCCTGCCCGCTGGACAGGCCTTCGCTCCAGCTCCCGGGATATGAAAGCGACAGGAAGCTGCCACCGATGCCTGCAAGGAAGCCGCCGGTCATCGTCGCCAGGATGCGCACCCGCAATACCGGGAAACCAAGCGCGCGCGCCGCATCCTCGCTGTCGCCGACGGTGCGCAGCATCAGTCCCCAGCCGGTCCTGTTCAGGAAGACATAGACCGTGAACGCCAACGCGATTCCGACGAAGAACAGCGCGTTCACGTCCAACCCTGCTCGCACTTGCGGCACGCTCGACCAGAATCCGAGAGATATCGAAGGAAGCGCTGGCGCCTTGGGTTCGATCAAGGGTTTGCCGAAGAAGAACGCCAGGCCGGTGCCGAGCACGATGAGGCTGATGCCGATCGCCGTATCATTGACGCGCTTCACACTGCAGAGCAGACCGTGCAGCAGCCCGAAGGCGGTTCCGGCCAGTCCCGCCGCAAGCACGCCGAGCCAGGGCGAGCCGGAGAGATACGAGATCCCGTATCCCGCCATCGCGCCCAGCATGAGCGTGCCCTCGAGACCCAGATTGATGCGCCCCGATTTTTCGGTGATGAGCTCACCGATGCTGACGAAGATGAAGGGGGTCGAAACACGGATCGCTCCGCCCAAGATCGCGAGTGGCAGTGCGAGCCAGCCGATTGCCGTGGGATCCATGCTTACCTCCGTGCCTTTTCTCGCAATTGTTGTGCAATTGCATCCGCGACGAGGACGCAGACGAAGATCAAGCCCTGAAACACCAGCATCGTCGCGTCGGGAAGTTCGAGGCGCCGTTGCAGCAGGCTGGCGCTTGCCTGCATGCCGCCGATCAAGAATGCGACAGCGACAATCGCGAGCGGCTGGTGGCGCGCCAGGAATGCGACCAGGATTCCGCTGTAGCCATAGCCAACGATGAGTGAGGAGTTGGCCGTCCCCTGCACGGCCGCCACTTCGATCGCGCCGGCAACTCCCGCCATTCCGCCCGCCACAAACGTCGCACCGATGACCCAGCGGTTCACGGCCAGGCCGACCATCCTCGCGACCCTTGCACTGCCGCCGACCACACGCAGCGCAAAGCCCCATCGTGTGTAGCGCAGCACGACGTGGGCGATGATGGCCAGCGCCAGGCTGACCGCAAGCCCGGCATGAACGCCAACGCCCGGCAACATGGGCAACATGTAGGACGGATCGATCGGATGGGTCGACGGCTTGTCGAGGCTCGCCGGATCCCGGAGCAGGCCTTCCGTCAGATGGTGAAAGATCGCGATCCCGATGTAGGACAGGAGCAGGCTCGAGATCGTTTCATTCACACCCCGGTATTGCCGGAGCACACTGGCCAGACCGAACCAGAGTCCTCCGGCCAGAGCGCCGGCGACCAACATGATGACTTGCATCGGAAGTGCGTGCGCTCCCGCAAACGGCAACGTCACGACGGCCCCTGCAAGTCCTCCGAGCACGAGAGCGCCCTCGCCGCCGATGATCACCAGCCCTGCCTGTGCGGGTATGGCAACGGCCAAGCCTACCAAGATCAACGGTGCGGCCCGCGACAAGGTATCCTGCCAGGCGAAGCTGCTGCCGAAGCCGCCTTGAACGATCAGGCCGAACACCGTGAAAGGGTTTTGCCCGTACAAAGCGACGAAGGCCGCGAAGACCGCCGATGCAAGCAGCACCGCCAGGACGGGCAGGACCACGCTGAGCTGGGCTGCGGTTCCCGGCGGGTTCGACGGCGCGGACTCGATTCCCGAGATCGAAGACAAGGTCGCCTCCTAGACTTGGCCGATGATGCCTTCAACGAGGTAGTTGATCCCGTCGAGCGCGCGGTCATTGCTGCTCTGCATGACGCCGGCAGGGATGACGACGTTACCCTTGTTGTCCTTGAGCGGGCCGCTGTAGACCACGAGCGTGCCGCCGATAAGGTCTGCTCTTGCCTTCTCGGCCGCCGCGCGGGCCTCGGGCGTGACGAGCTTTCCGAAAGGACTGTTCTTGACGAAATGGTCGGAGATGCCGGCACGCAGATAGTGCTCGGGCTTTTTGCCGCCCCGGACGCTGCCGGCATACACAAGATACGGCGTGATCCAGTTCCATTCGGCTCCCGTGAGATAGCCGTTGGGAGCGACATCCGCCTGGCTCGAGTGGTAGCCGCACGACATGACGCCGCGCTTCTCGGCCGTCTCGATCACCACTTTCGGGCTGTCCACCTGGGCCGCGATGACGTCGGCGCCCTGGTCGACGAGCGTATTGGTCGCCTCTGCTTCGCGCACCGGAAGCACCCAATCGCCCGTGAAGATGACTTGCACCTGAATGGCCGGATCGACCGAACGGGCGCCGATCGCGAACGCGTTGATGCTTCGCAGAAGATTGGGTGTCGGC
This sequence comes from Bradyrhizobium sp. Pha-3, assembly GCF_042258615.1. Classification (GTDB taxonomy): domain Bacteria; phylum Pseudomonadota; class Alphaproteobacteria; order Rhizobiales; family Xanthobacteraceae; genus Bradyrhizobium. The sequence goes on from NZ_CP170152.1 coordinate 7,708,978, forward strand.
TTCGCAGCGACGAGGCCGAGCTTCTTGCTCTTTGTCATGTGGCCCGCGATGATTCCCGAAATGTACTGCGCCTCGAAAATGTAGGCGTAGAACGTGCCGATGTTTTCGGCCATGCCCGCCGTCCAGACGCCGCCGGTGTGAGCGAAGGTGACATCCGGATATTTGGCCGCCATCTCCAGAACGTGGGGCTTGAAGTAGCCGAAGGACGTCGCCAGGATGAGCTGAGCGCCATCCTGGCGGATCATGCCTTCCATGCTGCGCTGGGCGGCGATTGTTTCGGGAACGCGCTCCTCTTCGACCACCTTGATGCCGGGTAGCTTCTTCAGCGCGGCTGCGGCCTGCGCATGAGACTGGTTGAAGCCATAATCCTGTTTTGAACCGGAATAGAGGATCCCGATCGTGAGCGGCGTTTCCGCGTGCGCAGCCGCAATATCGAGAACGAATGGTGCGGAGCCGGCAGCGGCCAGCATCTGAAGGAACGAGCGACGGTCGAAGGGTTTCAATGTCATTTTTCTCTCCCTGGATGATCAGCAGGTTACGACGAGGTTCGTTCGGCGGCAGAGAGCAGGCCTGGCGCCTCACATGCGACGAGGTCTGCTTCCAGTTCTCTCCGCTCGGCGGCGGACAGAGGCGTGACGGGCGAGCGCACGGCGCCACCGGCAATGCCAATCAGATCGCACCAGTGCTTGACCGCCGCGTTCGGCATATGACCGCTCTTCAGCGGGTCCATGATCCACTTGTTGAAGACGACCCGTTGCGATGCGAGTGACGCGCAAATGCGCGCCGCCTCTTCCGTTTGCCCGGACGCCAGCAGCGCCACGTAGTTCGCGATCGGCCGAAAGTCCCCGCGTTGGTACAGGTAGGGCTCAGGGTCAGCATACAGGATCGACTGACCTTCGCCCTGCATGTTGCTGAAGAAGTTTTCTTCCAGAGGATCGGAGACGAGCACGCCATTGCGCGCGGCTTGGCGAAGCGCAGCGTTCTCGGCTGCATTGCCGGTGGTCTTCAGCAGCTTGAGGTTGGGCAGCGAACAAAGCTGCGTGAAAACGGCAGGATCCAATGGGCTGCCTGCAGCGGTTCGGGCGTTGAAGATGACGATCGGCATCTCCAGACGTGTGCAGATGTGGTGCAGATACGCGAACTGCTGCGCGGGGGATCGCGGGCCGGAGGTCGGGACCATCAGCACTGCATGACTGACGCCAAGCCGACGCGCGTGCTCGCCAAGCTCGACGGTCTCTTCAACCGAAGGACCCGAGATCACCACTGAGATCCCGAGACGGCCTCCGGCCTCATCGGCGATCACTTCGATAACGCGCTTCCTCTCCTGCAACGTGAGCGACCAGACCTCGCCGATCAGTCCATTGCAGAACACTCCCGCGAGGCCAGCTGCGATGTAGTGGCGGACATTCCGGCGAACCCCGGCCTCGTCGATGGCCCCGGAGTTGTCGAAAGGCGTGTGAATCGCTGCCCAGATTTCAGGAATATTTGGCCCGATCACCATGCTCGTTTCCCGCTCGCTGGCCGGTTCATTCTATTTATCATGATAAACCGGATTTGCATGAATATGCCCGTTATGGGAGAAGTGTCAATCGACGAGTCGGTTCTTTTTCGCAGGGCCCGCGCTTGACCCGCCGGGAACTGCCAAGGAACCCATTGATCGATCTGGAGAATTCAGATGGCGATAGAACTGGAAAAAATGCCGAAGCCGCCCGGGCGGCTGAAAATTCAAAAGCGGGCCGATCTCGTTACCGAAGAGATCAAGCAGTTGATCACACAGAAAAATCTTCGCCCGGGCGCCAAGCTTCCGATGGAGAAGGAGCTTCAGCGGCTGTTTTCGGTCAGCAAGAGCACCATCCGCGAGGCGCTAAAATCGCTTGAAGTCCAAGGATTAATCACGGTCAGCACCGGCCCTACCGGCGGGGCGACGATCATCGAGGTGCCGCTCGAGCGCACGTTTCAACTGCTGCAGAACTACCTGTTCTTCAAAGAGGTCAGCATGGAGGACATCTATGCGGCGCGGCGATTGCTGGAACCGGAATTGGCCGCCGGCTCGGTTCCGTTTCTCTCCGACGAACAACTCGATGCTCTGGAACACAACATCGAAACCTGCCAACCGACGTCTCACGAACCATCTCGTCTCGTTCGGCAACGTCAGGCAGATCTGGATTTTCACGACATCCTGGCTGCCGCAAACCCCAATCCCTTTCTTCGCTTCGCGTGCGAGTTGATCAACGAGATGCTCCGCCGTCTGGTTGTCTTCAGCACGCAGACCCCGCCGGGAGAACACGCGAAATTCGGCTGCGCCAACGTCAAGTTTCACGGTGAGATCGCGAAAGCCGCTCGCGCGAGAGACAGCGAGCGCGTGCGTGCGCTCATGAAGGCGCATATGGAAGAGGCTTCCGAGTACGTGAAGCGTCTGGACGGCCGACTCGATGGACGACTGATCCTCGACTCGGAAATGGCGCCGCGCCCGCGACCGCTCTCCTAACGAGGTTTGCCGACCCAGCACCACCCGGTGAGGTCGCGCTTTGGCACCTTGTCGAAGCTTTAGGCCGCCTGTCTTGGTAATGGCGACAAATGCGAACGCCCGTACGTCGGCACTGTCTTGATCGCCGGGAGCGGGCGGATCTTTATGCTCGGCGGCGATCTCGCTTCTGCACGCTGGCGCTGCGCGCGAGCAATTGACGAGTCGACTGCGACCGAGGGTCCGGTGTGCCTGCCGGATGGATCGATGTATGTCACGGAGATGTCCGCGTCGACCCTTTGCATTACGCGGCTTGACCCTCGCGGTAATCGCAGGGTGATCCGGACGACGGGCGGTCGTCCGAACGGACTGACGACCGATGGCCACGGGCGGATCTGGGCCGCGGAAGCAGGCCTCCGGGCGCTGATTTGCATCGACGAAGGTGGGAACGAGATCCGGCGCATGCAGGGCGAAGGTGCGGACCGCTTCCTGTTTCCAAACGATCTCTGCTTCGGCCCGAACGGACTGCTCGACATGACCGACTCTGGCATGGCCGCGGAGGACTTCATCAACGGCCAGGCTTTCGTCGACGGCTATATGGACCTTGATTGGGACGGCCGTGTGTATGAGATCGATCCGGCGGCCATGAAGGTCGTACGCGTGCTTGATCGCAATCCGCTTCACCAACGGCATTGCTTTCGGTCCCGACAATCACCTCTATGCCAACGCGCCCTTCACCGGCGAGATCTACCGATACGACGTGCTCGGCGAAGCCGCGACGAAACGGGTGGTCTTCGGCAACGTCCTGCAGCCTGATTCCAATCCCGACTCCAAAGGGCCGGATGGCATGGCCTTTGGCACGGACGGTCGGCTTTATTGTACGGTCTATAACCAGAAGAGCGTGACGGTGCTAGACCGGCAGGGTGAGGTGGCCGATCGTCTGATCCTGGATGGACCACAGCCGACGAATTGTGCCTTTACCCTCGATGGCAAAAAGCTGCGTGTCACCGAAGTCGGCAAGGGCCAGGTCGAGGAGATCGATATGCCCTGCGAAGGACTGCCGCTGCATCTGCCGAAATTCGCCTGACCAGATGCCTCGCGGTCTTGTCCCGCGAGGCACCCCGCCGAGACTCAGAGGAATCCGATCGATAGCCAGGGCACGGCTGCGACGATCAGTGTGCCGATCAAGAGCGCGATCATGTAGCCCACGATCGGCTTCATGCCCTCGTCCGGGTTGATGCGGCTGATGGCGCAGGCCGCGTAATAGCCGACGCCGAACGGCGGCGCGAACAGCCCGATGCCCATGGCGAGAACGACCACCATCGCGTAGTGGACGTCGTGCACTCCGACCTGCCGTGCGATCGGGAACAGGAGCGGGCCGAACAGGACGATGGCCGGGATCCCTTCCAGCACGCTGCCCAGGATAACGAAGGTCACGATCGTCACGGCCAGGAAGACAGGGACTCCGCCGGGAAGGTTGGTCATGAACTTTGCAAGAGAGGCAGAAAATCCCGACTGGGTCAGCGCCCAGGCCATGCCCGTCGCCGCGCCGATGATGAGCAGGATCGCCCCCGACAGCGAGGCCGTCTCGACCAGCATCGGATAGATGCGGCGCCAGTCGAACTGGCGATAGATGAACAAGCCCGCGCAGGCCGAGTACAGGATGCCGATGGTCGAGACCTCCGTTGCCGTCGCGACGCCTTCGACGACGGCGGTCCGGATCACGAATGGCAAGGCGATCGCCGGTATCGCGATGACGAAGGCGCGGCCGATCTCCCGCCCCGTCGCCCGTTTGACGTGGGACAAGTCCTCGCGGCGGTATCGCCACCACACCACGGCTGCGAGCATGACTGCGAGCACGACACCCGGGAGCAACCCGCCGGTGAACAGCGCCGAGATCGACACGCCGGTCACCGAGCCGATCGTGATCAGAACCAGCGACGGGGGAATCGTCTCGGTCTGCGCGCCGGTTGCCGCCAGAAGCGCAACGAGATCGCCGGGCTTGGCCCCCCGCTGCCGCATCTCGGGAAACAGGACCGGAGCCACCGCAGCCATGTCCGCCGCCTTGGAGCCGGAAATACCCGAGACCAGATACATCGCCCCGACCAGCACGTAGTGCAGCCCGCCGCGGACGTGGCCCAGAAGGCTTGCCAGGAAGCTGACCATGGCGCGCGCCATGCCCGTCATCTCGATCAGAAGGCCGAGAAAGACGAAGAGAGGCACGGCAAGCAGGATCAGGTGGCTCATGCCCTCATCCATCCGTCCGATCATCACCACGTCGGGCGTGCTGGTTGTCAGGGCAAGATAGCCGACCGTGGCGAGGCCGAATGCGAACGCGATCGGCACGGCCGCAAAGACCATCGCCCCGACCACGAAAACGAAGAAGATCAGAAGATTCAGATTGCCAAGTGGTTGCAAGACTGGAGCAAGCAGAACGAACGTCGCGATGATGCCGGCGACGATTGCCAGGGAGGCCAGCAAGCTTCGCAGGCTCGAGATGCGAATGAGCCGGAGGACGGCTGCGATCAGCATCAGCCCGATCCCGATCGGTAGCGCTGCCGCCCGCCAGGTGTTGACGATCTCGAGTGCCGGCGTCGTGACGAACGCCTCGTCGGCGGCGAATTCATAGGCCGGCCAAACGACGAGCACGAGAAATGCCAGCGACGCTGCTGCTGCCACGACGTCCAGGAACGCGCGAGCCTCCGCACTGAGAACGCCCACGATGGCGGTCATCCGCATATGCTCGCCGCGCTGGAACGCAATCACGGATCCGAGCATGGCGAGCCAGAGGAAGAGAATGCCGGCGAGCTCGTCGGACCAGACGATCGGCGAGCGGAACACGTATCTGCCCACGATGCCCGCGGACAGGACCGCGATCTCGGCCACCACGAGCAATGCGGCCGGGATCGCAACCACGTAGCCAAGTAAGGTGTTGGCCCTCACCACCCATCTGCGCGAGGTCGCCTGAGACGTGCCGGGTGTCAACCTGCCGTCGACACGCGGTGTATGGATCACGCTGGTCATGATAGTTGGCCCGCGGCTTTTTCAAGGTGAGACCATGCCTCCTCGCCAAACTTGCCCTTCCAGTCGGCGTAAAAGCTGGTCTTGGACAGCGCCTGGCGGAAAGCGGCACGATCGACGTCGATGAACTTGAGCCCTTTGGTCGACAGATCGGCGCGCAGGGACTGGCTGAGCTTTGCGATGTCGGCCCGCTGATCGACCGCGGAGCGATCGAGCTCGCGCGTCACGATCCCCTGCAGGTCCTTGGGCAGGCGCTCAAAGGCGCGCTTGTTGCCCAGGATCCAGTAACCGTCCCAGACGTGCCCGGTCAGGCTGCACGTGCTTTGCACTTCATAGAGACGCGCGGTCGCGATGATCGGCAACGGATTCTCCTGGCCGTCGACGACCTTGGTCTGCAGCGCGGAATAGACCTCGTTGAAGTTGATCGGAGTCGGCCCGGCTCCAAGTGCTTTGAAAAGCGAAGTAAGCAATGGTGCGGGTGGAACGCGGATCTGGAAGTTCTTCAGATCATCCGGCGTTCGCACCTCGCGGCCGGACGAGGTCACCTGACGAAAGCCATTGTCCCAGGCCTTTGACACCGCCATGATCGGAGTCTTGGCGATCTGCGCCCGGATGTAGGTGCCGAGATCGCCATCCATCGCCTTCCAAACGCTGTCATAGTCGGCGAATGCGAAGCCGGTGTTCACGATGCCCGCACTTGGGACCAGGGTGGCAAGAATCGAGGACGATTGGTTGAAGAACTCGACGCCGCCGCTGCGAACCTGGGTCAAAAGCTCGGTGTCGGAGCCGAGCTGGTTGGCCGGAAACAGCCTGATCTCCAGGCGGCCGCTGGTCGCTTCGCGAATGCGGTCGATCGCCTCCTGGGCTCGGATATTCACTGGATGCGTCGGATCCTGTCCGGTCGCAAACTTGTACGCGAACTCGGCCGCGGACGCCGGACGGGTCAGAATCCCGCAGAGAGGTACAGTTGTGGCCGCCATCAACAGCGAACGGCGGCTGATGCTTCCGGGCTTCGATGCAGTCATGCTTTCCTCCTGGTGCTTCATTGACGTTGCTGCCCTCTGCATCAGCGCACGCCGGCGTGCAGCTTTGCGGGTTCTTCGCTTGCCGGCTCTCGATCACCGGCAGTTGGGCAGGGGCAATCGCTCGCCGCCGCAACATGTGACGGGCGTAGCTCCTCGTCCGGGCTTGGCTCGATGGGCGCTTAGCGCCGGTAACCTAAAGCCAGCGCTTGATCTGCCGTGCGACCTCTGCGGTTGAAATCCCGTAGCGGTCGTGCAGGGTCGGAAGTGCGCCGGCGTCAAGAAATTCGTCGGGCAATGCGATCTGGCGGAAAGGCGGATGGACGCCTGACCGCATCAGAAGTGCGGCAACGGCCTCGCCGAGACCACCAATCGTTGTGTGGTTCTCGGCAACGACGACAAGGCGGCCCGACTTGCCGGCTTCACGCAAGATCGTCTCAGTATCGAGCGGCTTGATGGTTGGGACGTGCAGCACCGCAATATCGATGCTGTCGTCCTTCAAGGTTTGTGCGGCCTCGAGCGCACGCATGGTCATGATGCCAGACGAGATGACCATGGCGTCCTTCCCGTCACGGACCAGCTTGGCCTTGCCGAGCTCGAATTTGTAGTCATACTCGTCCAGAACGACCGGCACCTGGCCGCGCAGCAGGCGCATGTAGACCGGCCCCTGATGCGCCGCGATGGCAGGCACCAACTGCTCGATTTCGTGGGCATCGCAGGGATCGATGACCGTCATGTTCGGCATCGCACGAAACAGCGCGAGATCCTCCGCGGCCTGATGGCTAGGACCGTAGCCCGAGGTCAGGCCGGGCAACGCACAAACGATCTTCACGTTGCGGTCTTCCTCCGCGATCGTCTGGTGTATGAAGTCGTAAGCCCGCCGCGATGCGAACACAGCGTAAGTGGTCGCGAATGGCATGAAGCCTTCGGCGGCAAGGCCGGAGGCGGCGCCGAACAGAAGCTGCTCGGCCATGCCCATCTGGTAATAGCGGTCCGGAAATTCCTTCGCAAAGATGTGCAGGTCAGTGTACTTGCCGAGATCGGCCGTCATGCCGACCACATCAGGACGACCGCGTGCGAGCTCGACGAGCGCGTGTCCAAAGGGCGCAGACTTCGTCTTCTGTCCCTCGGCCGCGATCGAGGCGATCATGGCGGAGGTGGTCAGGCGCGGCTTGCCCGGTTGCGGTGCTGATCTGACGGTCTTCATGCCTGCCTCCCGGCTTCCAGCGCGGCGAGCGCGAGCTGCCATTCGTGCTGCTCGACGCGGATGAAATGGCTCTTCTCGCGCTGCTCGAGGAAGGGAACACCCTTCCCCATCAGCGTGTCGGCGACGATCATCCGCGGCTTGGGCTCGGGATGGGACTTGGCGGCGTCGAAGGCGGCAACCACGGCATCAAGATCGTTGCCATTGATGCGCTGCACGAACCAGCCGAAGGCCTGAAGCTTGTCGACCAGCGGCTCAAACGCCATAACCTGCGTGGAAGGACCGTCCGCCTGCTGATTGTTGACGTCGACGATGCCGATCAGATTGTCGAGCTTGTAGTGGCCCGCCGACTGGATCGCCTCCCAGACCGAGCCTTCGTCAAGCTCGCCATCAGAAAACAAGGTATACACCCGCGCCTCGGATTTCTTGCGCTTGAGCCCCAGGCCCATGCCGACGGCGATGCTGAGCCCAAGCCCGAGCGAACCGCCCGACATTTCCATTCCGGGTGTGTAGGAGGCCATGCCCGACATCGGCAGGCGGCTCTCGTCGCTGCCATAGGTTTCGAGTTCTTCTTCGGGGACGATCCCCGCCTCGATCAAGGCCGCGTAGAGCGCGATGGCATAATGCCCGTTTGAGAGAAGGAAGCGGTCGCGTCCCTCCCAGGACGGATCCTCCGGCCGGTAGCGCATCGCATGGAAATAGGCCACGGCGAGAACGTCGGAGATATCGAGCGCCTGCGCGATATAGCCCTGGCCCTGGACTTCACCCATGCGTAGCGCATTGCGGCGAATATTGTAGGCGCGGTCCGCCAGCTTGGGCGTATTCGTAAGCGTCTTGGTCGAGGTTTCCATCGATCTGGCCCTTGTCTTGCTGGCTCAGTGGATGAGCATGCCGCCGTTGACGTCGATCACCGCACCGGTCACGTAGGCGGAGAGATCCGAGGCCAGGAAGGTGTAGATGCCCGCGACGTCTTCCGCCGTGCCGAGACGATTGAGCGGAATGCCTTCCAGGATCTTCGCCCTCATCTCGTCGGTCAGCTTGCCCGCGGTGATATCGGTGCCGATCAGGCCGGGCGTGACGCAATTGACGCGGATGCCGTCCGGGCCGAACTCACGGGCCATGGCCTTGGCGAGACCAAGCACGCCGGCCTTCGCGGCCGAATAGTGCGGGCCGCCAAAAATTCCTCCGCCGCGCTGGGCCGAGACGGACGACATGCATGCAATCGATCCGGACTTCCGTGCGCGCATATGCGGGATCACGGCCTGGGAGAGAAACAGGATGCCCTTGAGATTGACGTCCTGAATGCGATCCCAATCGGCCGCCGAAATCTCCAGGAACTTCACTGGCTGGGTGATGCCGGCATTGTTGATCAAAACATCGATGCCGCCAAAGAATTCGATCACGCGGGCCACCGCCTGCTCGCAGGACGATTTGTCGGCGACGTCGCACCCTAGCCCGATGTGGGAGCTTCCAAGCGATGCCGCAGCATCCGCCGCAGCGCCGGCGTCGATATCCAGAATGGCGACCCGAGCGCCCTCGGCGGCGAACCGCCGGGCGGTGGCAAGCCCAATCCCCCGCGGCGAGGCCGCGCCCGAAATGATGGCCGTCTTACCGCTGAGCAGCATCTATTCCTCCCGCAAATTGTTCTTCCTTGGCGTTTAGAAATGACCCGCCGAGCATCAACGGACAAGCGCGCAGTTGTCACGGATCGATGAATCTGGTTCACTTATGGCATGCTGTCGAATGTCCCTATATCGGCAATTCGTGCGTTTGAAGCGGCCGCCCGCACCGGATCGTTTCGCGATGCGGCGAATGAGCTTCACCTGACGCCAAGCGCCGTCAGTCACGCGATCCGCAAGCTGGAGGGCACGCTTCGGACCGTTTTGTTCGAGCGCAGCGCACGATCCGTGCGGCTCACGCCGGCCGGCGAGAACCTGATGCGTCACACGGGAGCGGCATTCGATCAGCTCCGCCGTGGGCTTGAGGAAGTTGCCGCGCGCGGACCACAATTGGTGCGCGTCCATTCCGCCCCCAGCTTTGCCGCGCAATGGCTGGCGCCCCGTCTCGCACAGTTTCTCGCTGCTTACCCGAAGCTCGAGGTTCGGCTGGCTGCAAGCACGGACTATGCGCGCTTCAGCAACGATGATTTCGATATCGATATCGTCTACGGTCCGCCGCGCGCGGAAGGTGTCGAAATTATTCCTCTGCCGGAGGAGACGGTCACGCCGCTCTGCTCCCCTGCCCTCGCAAAATCGATACGAAAGGCTGCCGATCTCCTCGATCAGACGCTGATCCGCTCCGACGTGAAGCGGGTGCAGTGGCACCAATGGTTCACCGCGAACGGGTTGGAAGCACCTGCGCTTCACGGCATGAGATTCGACCGGAGCTTTCTTGCGATTGCGACGGCTGCGGAGGGATTGGGCGTAGCGCTGGAATCAACCCTCCTGGCCGAGCGGGAACTGGCGAGCGGACGATTGGTCGCTCCGCTGGCAGGACGCGCTAACGATATCCGCTACGTTGGTCACCGCCTGATCTACCCGCGCGCCAGCCGACAGAGATCGGCAGTACGAGCCTTTGCAGATTGGCTCGTGGCGCAACTCGGCGGCGAAGGCGCTCGTTCCTCGGACTGAGACGCAAGCCTGGTCGTGCCTTACCGAAAGCACCTGAGCCCGCTATTCGCTAGGCGCTTGCGCTCTCATCCTTGAAGCGCGTGTTGCGTGAACGGAGCCAAGTCGACGATTTCTTCTTTAGCCTCATGGCTTGAAATCATCGCGGCGGAAGGAGGCCTTGAACGCGGCCTGCAGCGTGTCTGCCGATAAAGGAGCAATCCAGGGCAGTCGCCCCAACCACCGCACCCGGCCGATCTCGCAAATTGCCCTCACAGCATCCGAATTCCTTTCGCCAACGAAGGCGATTCCGAGAATGTCGATCTGACGTCTTCGGAGCGCGTCTATGGAAAGCAGTGAATAATTGACTGTCCCCGGAGCAGAGCTCGCGCACAGCACGACGGGAAGCCGCCATCTCTCGAAGACGTCAATGTAAAGCGTGCCGCAATTCAGCGGCTCCATCAGTCCGCCGGCCCCCTCGATCACGAGCGGCTGTCCTGCGGTGTCCGGCACGTCGAGCGAATCCGTGTTGATGCGAACCTCGGCAATCTCCGCGGAATAGTGGGGCGAAATGGCCGTTTGCAGTCGGTAACGCTCGCGCACGATGCGATCGGATGGCAGACTGCCAAGCCGAGCGACGCGCTCGGTGTCGGTCTCTCCTTCAAGGCCAACCTGGATCGGTTTCCAAAAATTCGCGCCGAGGAGATTGACGAGCCCGGCGCAGAAAACCGTCTTTCCGATGCCGGTGCCCGTACCGGCCACCACAATCCGCTGCTGGCTCATCGCGCTTGACCTCTTGTCTCCTCGATCAGAGTATCCAGCATTGTGCGCACGTCACCCTCCGCGACATTCGTGTCCGTGAAATTCACAAATGGCGTGCCAGTCGAGGAGACCGTCTTACACTTGGGACAATCGGCAGCCTACGATCGGCGCACGGCGATCGAGCAACGCCTGCTCAGCGCCCTTACCACCAATTTTCCACTCGCCTAACGCCAAACAGCGGCAGCACAATTTATGCAAGACACTCATCACGTTCGCAGCCACAGCGCCTGGCCAAAAAAAGGGCCTGCCCCGCATACCGTTGAACCATAGAAGTTTGCCTTGCATGCCATCGCGCCCCTCTGAGTTGCGTCTCATGGGTTTTGACAGGTCAAGATTGTTATCGGCGCGCAAATACTGTCCGGATCGGACGAAGGCATTCATGTCCGGCAGGATGTATCCCAGTAGATACAGAACGGTACGATTCGAACAGCAGCTGCACGTTTCGTGGCTGAGGTCGCTTGGTTTGCTGTCATTGACATAACGAGGCGCTTTCCCTTTCAGGTAGGTGAGATCCGATTTTCCCGATCAACCAGCACAACCCGCGGCTTGAATGCTCTGGCTTCCGCCGCGTCAAAAGAGGCGTATGCAACGATGATGACTTTGTCCCCGGTCATTGCTAGTCGCGCGGCAGCACGATTTAGACCTATGGTGCCCGAGCCTTCCAGGGCCTCAATTACATAGGTGGCGAACCGTACTCCCGTTTCGACGTCGTAGATTTCGACGCGTTCGTTGATCAGGAATCCCGCCGCATCCAGCAGCGTACGATCTATCGATATCGAGCCTTCATAGTGCAGATCGACCTGGGTCACCGAGGCGCGATGGATTTTTCCGTTCATCAGTGTAACTTGCATGGATCGCCCATCCTGAAGTCTGTGCCCAGGGCACCTGCTGCTCCGTTTAGTTCGAGCAAGGTTGCGGCCCGATCCCGTTCCGGCCCAGCATTGCGTGGTGGTCGGCTTAGGGAATTTTGCAGGTCAGAAGCAAGTCGCCGACCAAGATAGCGCGGCACTTTCGTCGATCATGTACTGCCGAGCGGCGGGAGTGCCCGCCACGCGTTCCGGCACCATGATCCGGACGGTCGCGGCCAGCCGTGCGTCGCCTTGCCTTTCAGAACGTCCTTTCGGCGCCCTGTGCGATGACGCGGCTGCTTGCGAACAAAGATCGACGACAGCTTGCGAATTTCACAATGGTATTCGCGATAGCGAATACCAGCGGCTGACGACCGCTTCCGATCACCATTCCTGTTCGTGCGCCACATTCAGGCCATTGGGGCAACGGGCACCTCCGACATCCAACTCAAGTAGAAATTCTGCAAGCTTCTGCTGCAAAGGCCGGGGGCGTCGCACGAAGCGTCGAACACCCCTCCTGCTGCCCACGCCTTACCAGCATTGCGTTGGGCTTGATCCCGATATAAGAACGCAACCCAAGTTGCGGCGTCACGTTTGCGGCCACCATGATCCGTCACATTGTCTTCTTCACAGCCAAGGATAAGGCCGGTATCGACCAAATCATCGAAGGTCTATCGGTTCTCACCTCAATCCCATATGCACGCCGGCTCGAGATTGCGCGCAACCGCAAGAGCGATCAGCTCGGCAATGAGATCGACGTCGTGGTGTACGGTGAGTTCGACAGCGAGACGGAACTCGCTGCGTACAAAACGCACGATTTGTATCGAGAAGCGATCCGGTCCGTCCGGCCACTTCGCGAGCTGCGGTTTGCCGCTGACTACGAGCTATCAACAGATGTACATTTCGCTGGGACGGCAGGGTTAAACCAAGTTGCTCGACGCAGCCGACCAGAGGGCCGCGGCTAGCTTGATGATCAGCCTCGAGGCTTTGTACGTGTCGGACGGAAATAACCCTTGTTCGCGACGGGACCACGATCGGAGCCGGCTTCACAGCCTGCTGGTCGTCGGCAACCGATAGCCCCATGCACGTCCGCGAGTTGCAGTGGATTGAGCCTGTCAAGGCGCTGCGATGCCTTGCGCAGCGGCCGCAGCTTACCTTTCTCGATAGCGCGGCAGGGCATGAGCTGCTTGGGCGTTACTCATATCTGACCTGCGAACCGTTCGGCACCTATTTGGTCGCCGATGGGCAGGCAAGTTGGAATGCAGAGGCGCTTGCGGGCGATCCATGGGCGGTTCTTCGCGACCTCCTCGCCAGATACCGAGAAGCGCATCGTTCCGATCTCCCGCCGTTCCAGGGCGGCGCTGCCGGCTTCCTTGCTTACGATCTGAACCGAACACTGGAGCGGCTGCCGGCTCCGTCAATTCCTGGTCTCCGATTGCCTCAATCGATTCTACATTTCTATGACGTGGTGGTCAGCTTCGATCACCGGGACCACAGGTGCTGGATCGTCTCGACCGGATGGCCGGAGCGGGACCCCGCTCGGCGAACCGAGCGTGCGCGTCGTCGCGCCGACGAGTTTGCAGCATTGCTTGCCAGGCCAAAGTTGCCGCGGATTGTAATCCCGAGCAAGGCAGGCACATGGCATTCCAACTTTAGCCGTGAAGGCTTCATGGCGACGGTCCAGCGCGTCGTGGAGTTGATTCTGGCTGGCGAGATATTCCAGGCGAACATCGCGCAATGCTTCAGTGCCAGGGTGTCGCCCCTGTTCGATCCGCTCACCTTCTATTGCCAGCTCCGGTCACTGAACCCGGCGCCCTTTGCAGCCCTCTTGCGCTACGACAAGCTGACGATCGCATCGAGCTCTCCGGAGCGATTTCTGAAACTTGACGGACGACAGGTCGAAACGCGTCCCATCAAGGGCACAATCGCGCGTTCTGCTGATCCCGCCGAAGATCGGCGCCGCGCCGAAATCCTTCTTGCCTCCGAAAAGGATCGTGCCGAGAACATTATGATCGTCGACCTGCTGCGCAACGACCTGTCACGCGTTTGTACAGACAATTCGATCGAGGTTGCAGCACTATGTAACCTCGAATCCTATGCCTCGGTACACCACCTCGTCTCGATCGTCGAAGGCGCACTTGCTGCAGATCAAGACGCAGTCAGTCTGCTCCGCGCCTGCTTTCCGGGCGGCTCCGTGACCGGTGTTCCAAAGGTGCGATCAATGGAAATCATTGCGGACGTCGAGAAAGTGGCGCGAGAGGTCTATTGCGGAGCGATCGGCTTCATCGGATTCAATGGACACATGGACACGAACATTGCGATCCGCACGGTGACGATCGACGACGATCTTGCTCGGTTTCATGCGGGCGGTGGAATAACGGCGATGTCGAACCCCGAGGCCGAATATGAGGAGACGCTTGCTAAAGCACAGCGGCTCTTTGACGCTTTTGGTTCCGAGGTATCTGGTGCATTTTGATCTTCATCATCGACAATTACGACTCCTTCGTGTTCAACATAGCTCGCTATTTCCGCAAGCTTGGTGCGGAGACGGCAGTGGTGCGGAATGACGCGGTCAGCTTTACCGACCTCGTTGCGCTCAAGCCGCGCGCAATCATCATCTCTCCCGGTCCCTGCACGCCCATGGAAGCCGGGATATCCACTGCCGTCGTACGCGAACTTTCGGGTCGTGTCCCAATTCTTGGCATCTGTCTCGGACACCAGTGTATTGGCAGCGTTTTCGGCGGACGCGTGGCGCGTGCACGTCGTCCCATGCACGGCCGGTCCTCGCACATAACGCATGACGGTCGAGGGTTGTTCAAGGAACTCCCGTCTCCACTTTCTGTTGGACGCTACCATTCTCTCGCGGTCGAACTCGATCAATCAGGCCCGCCGCATCTCATGGTGACAGCCCGTTCGGATGAAGGTGAGATCATGGCTTTGGCACATCGGTATCACCCAACCTATGGCGTACAGTTCCACCCAGAGTCGGTACTGACTCAACAAGGTCACGTGCTACTTATAAATTTCTTGCAATTGGCAGAGAGTTTCCCAGCGTGGGGATCGGAGACTTCGTCGCGCACGTGGCAGCCTAATCCGCACGAGCGTATCGCAAGCTGCAAACTAAATGAATTTGGCTCGGCACAACGTGGCGCTAAACAGCTCTGACCTCTTGAAGAGGTAACGAGAAAGCGAAAGAGGTCAATTGGTACGCTGCGTACCCAACTTTTTCTTTTCGTGCCGTCTCAATTGAATTATCTGAGCCATCAATGTTGTCGCTCACCGCCTCATCTCCATTCGACGAATTGGCGGATCATCCTCTGGCCTTGTCGCAAACTTCTTATTCGAGATCCGCCAAGCGATTGGCGGTGCCTTGCGGTAGTCTCACTACCGCTGCCCTAGCGGGCGTTTCCTCCCTTGACTTGGCCGCCGGTCCATATTGGATCGGCGGTTTTCTTGTTACGTTAAGGTTCTCATAGATCAATCTGCGCTGAACCGATGAGGCGCCGAAAGAGACAACGTGTGTGATCGGGGTAAACCGGCATTTATGCAGCACAGAGGCGTACATTTCAGCATTCAAGAAGCCTTGCCAGGCGTATGGCGCTACAGTTTCAAGATTGGTGGCAAGACTATCAGCGGCAGGACCCGAACCAGATTGCAGCTTCTTACGGTCCGTCGGGTCAAGGATCGCATTAATCGCGAACTGTCCCGCAGCGTGAAGGTGAGAATTGTATTGGAGTGAGCGCCTCTCCCAGGTGCTCAATTCGACGAGACGCGAAGCCCCTCGACGCGCGAGCGTACTGGGTTCGTTTCGCGAGCCCAGATTCTGAGGAAATCGACTAAATGGCTAGATGCACAGCACCAGTAAGAGGCCATCGCACAGCGAGCGCTAGAGCGGAATGCCCCGCATGTGGTGGCCGTGGCGGCTACGGCGGTTACAGCGGCTACCGGTCGTACTCGCCCCCGCCGTACTCGTCCCCGTCCTACTCCTCGTCGGGGAGCAGCGGGGGCGGCCGAGGCAGCGGCGGCAGGTCCAGCCGCAGCACAAAACCACGGTGGTCAGGAGCCGGCTCGTCTCAGTTTTACACGCCCGAGGAAGTACGGGCGCTCACCCCAATCCGCGACACTGTCGAGAAGCGAGCGTCCCTGCCGGACCTTCGGCACATCTTTCTTTGCCACGCGTGGGACGACCGGCAGGGGGTCGCTAAGGAGCTGTGCGATCTGCTCGTGGCACGCAATGTCTCGGTCTGGTTCAGCGAGAATGATATTGGCCTCGGCGAGCCGTTTCTCCGCGCTATCGACAAAGGCTTGGCGAAGTCGCGGATCGGGATCGTGCTCGTGACCCCTGCGCTGCTGAAGCGCCTCCCAGCAGCGGGCGTCGCAGACAAGGAGCTTTCGGTACTCCTAGCGCGAGACCAACTCGTTCCCATCGTGCATAACACAACGTACGAAGCTCTCCGTGAAGTCAGCCCCATGCTCGCCTCGCGAAACGGCTTGGAGACCGCAGAAATGTCGATGGCCGACGTCGCGGCCAAGCTCGCCGAGCTGGTCACCCTCTAGCTCCATTGCCAGGATGGCCGGTGCTGCGTCCGCACAAGCGGTCCGGGCGCGGGCAATGCCGGTGCACGTGGAGACGATTCGGTTAGCGACCCACCGTTGACCCAACACTGTCCACATCTCAGGAATCTACGGCCATGACCTACATCATCCATTGTCGTTGGATGGACTATGACAAGAAGCAGTTCACCACCACACTCCAAGCTTCCGACGACAGGGTATAGCTAAGATCCTGTTTCAGGTCACGGCGCGGCCCTTGCCGAACTAAGTGGTGCGTAGGCGGACGAAAAGACTAGTTGTCGTGCCCGCTTTGCTCGATCTATGGTCGCGCATACTTAGTGGACGATGATGACCGTCAGATCAAGCCCACCCAGCGCGCACATGACCAACTTTTTGAGAACAAATGCCGTTCCATTAGCTTCGATCGTTGTAGCCGTTTGCTCGCTGTTCGTGGCCGTCCTATCGCTCCGATACACTGAAAATTCGCAGCAAGAGGACCGGGCATATAAGGAGCTAATGCTTCGTCCGGTTCTTCAGACTGTATCTGATACGGATACGGCATCGATTGTCGTCGCGAACACGGGCCTCGGTCCAGCGAAGATCAGCCGAGTGCTGTTTCACAGCAAAGAGCACTGCTTTGATACCGATGCCGTCGAATTCGGAAACGATGCCGAATTTCAGAACTACATTTATGACTTCGCCCAAGCAGTCAAGGAATACATGTTTGTTGGCATGCCGGTTGACCCATCTTTGCACGAGGAGTTCTCGCGGCTTTTTCGAGAGAACTGCACCTATCTTGGCATCGGCGCTGGCTTTACTTCAGACGATCGGCGATCGGACGATGGGGCGCCGGGACGCGTCCGGGACGATACCGGTACGGTAGTGCTCGCCGAGCCAACCAACAATAGCGGCTTTAGGTGTTTCGCGATCATGCCGTTTGGTGAGCGAGAAGCGTCCCGATCAAAGGGATTCTTCGACGAGGTTCTGAAGGCATTAATTGCGCCCGCTGGGCGCGACGCAGGATTTGAGGTCATAACAGCTAATCGTGAAGGTAGTAACGTTATCCATGCGACCATCGTAAATCAGTTACTCGACGCCGATCTAGTCGTCGCAGATCTCACTGAAAACAACCCGAATGTCCTATTTGAACTTGGCTTGCGCATCGCTGAGGATAAACCTATTGCACTCATAAGGTCAAAAGGACGCGAGCCATCTTCGATGTCGATAACATGCTCCGCGTTTATGAGTACGACCCAAACTTATGGGTTAGCACGATCGAACATGATCGTCCCCGGCTCACAACACACATTAAGGCCGCTTGGGACAACAGAGATTCAAATATGACTTTTATGAAGATCCTGCGTGAACGGAAGACCATCAAGTGACGACGGAAGGCGGCTGTTGTTACTAGATGCGTCTCGCGCCCCTTACCTTCACCGCTTCCGCGCACCTTTCAGGTCGCGCCGGAATGCTTTCCAGTCCACATTCGTTTCCGGCCGGATCACTTCGCCCACCCTGTCATCAGGCAGCGATAGACAAACCGTCAGAGCGGACCAGACGCTAACAGCGACGCGCGCCGAGTCCGTCCCGAAGACCACCGCCCTGCGATTGCTGATGATGCCGTGAAGAACGCAAATCGCGTGCCGAAGTGAATTCGCAGGCTGTGCAGGCACTTCGTCGCGGCGTGTAGCGTCAAGTTGCTGACATTGATCTCGATACCGACGAGAGCCACATTGCCCGAGAGTGGTCCGCGCGCGCGTTGAATGTGTGCGCGCGGTGACGCGTGCAGACCCGGCCGATGTAATTTCAACAGTAAGCCCGCTGCGCTTCCCCGACGACGGCGCTGTGTCGCCGTTGATTTAATCTCACCGAGTCCTACCGACGGGACGAGCCTGCCGGGATCGCGGGACCGCGCACGATCGGCATATCTCGCGACGGCGTTTTCGGCCTTTGCTGAGCCGTGAACGGCTCAGAGATTGGCGAAACAGCTCGGGTAACTGGCCTTGAAAGGACCCCTCGATCGAAGCCGCTATCGAGAGTTGTGGCCCATCGGGCGCCCGCGGTCTTACCCAGCGCAGTTCGCGCCAGCAGTGTTTTGATCTCAAACAAGAGGGGCGGCACCTAGGGCCGCGCAAGGTACGGACGAAGGGGGTTAAGACGCACTCTCGCAGCCTTCTCGAGGGCCGCCCCCAAGACTGCGGGTGGGGCCCATGTGAGCGCTCCCTAGCGAACCATGAGGCGCCACACAGCCGCACTGAGGGCAAGCCGCGCATACATCCTGCGGTAACCTGCCGCGGGCTGGTTGGCGCTCTGCGTCTGCAGCACGCGCGTCTGCAGCGTGTCTCGGACGCCTGACAGGCGCAGCTGTGCAGGCAACGTTCAATTTTCGGCATGGTCATCATGTGGCTTGGTCTCCATTTTGTGGTGAGAAGCCGCGGGAGGGTAAAGTCAAGTTAACAGATTGGAGCGGCCGATGGGGTAGACGACCGGCCATGCGGACTGCCCGGGTCCCTCTTTATCTCCGCCATCGCTTCTCACCGGAAATGATCAGCTATGCGGTTTGGTTGTATTTCCGGTTTCTCTTAAGGTACGCATACGACGAAGACCGCCAGATTGGCGCATGCGCGTGAGAGCGGCGGCCTCTATGATGGCTGGGCGTTGTGTGAAGGTCAGGCGACCTGCTGATCGACGGGCTTGTCGGCTTGGCGCAGGAG
The DNA here is from genome assembly GCF_042258615.1 of Bradyrhizobium sp. Pha-3. GTDB lineage: Bacteria > Pseudomonadota > Alphaproteobacteria > Rhizobiales > Xanthobacteraceae > Bradyrhizobium. The sequence goes on from NZ_CP170152.1 coordinate 7,728,233, forward strand.
CTTCCATTCCCAGGGCAGCAGTTCGTGCAGACGCGAGGCTGGAAGATCGGCGATACGACCGAGGACGTCAGCGAGCCAGGCTTTCGGGTCGACGTCGTTGAGGCGTGCGGAGGTGATGAGGGTGAGCATGACGGCGGCGCGGTCGGCGCCGCGTTGGGAGCCGGCGAAGGTCCAGTTGCGCCTTCCCAATGCGATGCCACGCAACGCTCTCTCAGCCGCGTTGTTGCTGAGGCAGATCCTGCCGTCGTCAAGGAAGCGGGCGAAGTCGTCCCAGCGCCTGAGCATGTAATTCATTGGCTTCAGGACCTCGGAGGAGCGCGAGAGGGTTTCGCGCTCACACAGCAACCAGGTGTGCATGTCCGCGAGAAGCGGCTTGCTCTTTTCCTGGCGCACGGCGCGCCGCTCGTCGGCACTGCAGCCGTTGATGGCGCGCTCGATCTCGAACAACGCATCGAGGCGTCTGACCGCCTCCAGCGCGATCGGAGAGACCGGTTTGCCCTTCTTACCTTCCCGAGCATTTTTCTCGATGTCAGCCAGTTCGAAGAAGCCCCGCCGCGCATGGGCCAGGCAAAACGCCGGTGTGATCGGCATCGCTTTCTTTTGCGGATCGAACAACGGCTCGAAGCCGCTGTAGCAATCAGCTTGCAGGATGCCGGCGAAGGCGGCCAGATGCCTCTGCGGGTGTTCGCCTCGTCGGTCGCTTGAGGCGTAATAGACCGCCGCCGGCGGCGCAGGCCCGGCGAAGGGCCGGTCATCCCGTACATAAGTCCAGATCCGCCCGGTCGTGCACTTGCCCTTCGCCAGGATACGGATGGTGGGGTGAGTAGGCCGGAGGGATTTCACCTCCGGCCTCTCGCAGAACCAGGGCGTGAGGCTCTCACCTCACCCGGCTCCCATCAGGCAAGCTTGTCGCCAATACCGAGTTGCCAGTGAGCAAAGAGTCTGCGGTTCTCGCGAGCGATCTTCTCCAGGAAGATGCGAGCGCGCCCCAACCGATGGCGGAAGCGCTTGTACTTTCGTTTCAACCAGATAGCTATTGCTTGGTTGATGTAGCGGGCCATCGGATATAGCGCCGAGCGCATGTATTGCCCGTAGTACGCGATCCACCCCCGAACTATCGGGTTTAGTTCGCGGGCAATGTCGTCCAGCGTCAGATTTGGCCGCCTACGAAAGTTCAAGTCTCGGATCGTTGCCCGCATCGCGTTCAGCACTGACTTGCTGACCGCCGGAGTGAACCCGCAGAAAATTTTCTGCGAGTACGGCCCCCGGACTGACCTCGGCCGGAAGCAATATCCGAGAAAGTCGAACATAACCGTCTCGCTCTTGCCTCGGCGTCGGTCGTCCTTGCAGTAGACAATCCTCGTCTTCGTCGGATGCAATTCCAGGCGACACTCGGCCAGTCGAATTTTCAGCGCTTCGCAAACGCTCTGCGCCTCCACCTCACTCTGGCAGTGTATCAACCCGTCGTCAGCATACCGGCACCACCTGAGTTCAGGGAACGTTCGTGCCATCCAGAGATCAAATGTATAGTGCATGAAGAGATTGGCGAGAATCGGGCTCACTACTCCCCCTTGCGGGGTGCCGCAGCTTCGCTCGACGACAGCTCCATCCTCTTGCACAATCGGCGCTGTCAGCCATCGTTCGATGTAGAGCAACGCCCATTCGCACTTTACATGCTTCCGGACAGCCCGCAGCAGAAGCTCGTGGTCAATGTTGTCAAACAGTCCCTTGATATCGAACTCTAGAACCCAGTCGTACTTCCAGCAACGCTTGCGCGTGATGCCTACGGCATCAAGAGCCGATTTACCCGGCCTATAACCATAGGAATCCGCCAGAAAGATTGCGTCCAGAGTCGGTTCAATGAGCTGTTTGGCAACTGTTTGTGCCACGCGATCCGCCACAGTGGGCACCCCGAGGATCCTTTGGCCTCCGCTCTTCTTCGGAATGGAGACGGCGCGAACAGGTGGCGGGAAGTAGGCGCCTGAGCTCATTCGATTCCAAATCTTGTAGAGGTTACTCTTCAAGTCGGATTCAAATTCCTCAATCGTCACTCCGTCGACACCGGCTGCGCCACCATTGGATCGCACCTGCAGATACGCTTCGTACACCTTTCTTTTGTCGATGTTGAACGGCTTACTTGGCTGATTCACCGCCGGCCTCCTGTTGCCAGTTGCAACGATGGCCAGCCCACCTGATCCGATCCCTTCGCTCCAGCCCCATTACGAGCCTTCGTCACTTGTACGGATCGGTCCGCCCCAGTGCTCCGCATTGGTACTCTTGCCTCGCGGTTTTCTCCGCTTGTGCTTCTCCCTTTGCATCGGAACGACTGGTTCCTGCAGTTCCGTGACAACGCCTGCATCCGGTTCACGCCCCCTCAACGCCGGTCGCCGCCCGCCCAGTCATCAGGCTTCCAGCGGACTGATCCCAGAGGGACGACACACCTCTGGTTTTGACGACGATTTCCATGTTACGACGCTTCATCGGCGGGTTCATTTTCATTCGTCTCTCGGATGCTCATCCGCTCGGGTATTTCCCGATCGTTAGCTTCAACGCTCACGACCGCGCCTCTTAAGCGAAGCCGCTTGAAGTGATTTGGGACCTGCTCCTGAAAGCCGATCCCGAGGGGCCTTCCCTCATCGCTGTCACAGCTTGTGCTCACAGATTATCAGATCATCACGATCATCCTTTCTGTGTGCTTCTGCAGCACACTGTCATCGCCATGAAGGCGATCGGCAGCGAGTACATGGCGTTCGATCAAGTGGAAGAGCGGCATGACGGCGAAGGTCCCGTGGCCGACTTGGTCGGCCAGCGTCGACAACGGCAGGTCGATCCCCTCGGCCTTAAAGCGCGCACTCTGGCGATTGAGCGGGATATGCATGCCGAACTTGTCGAACAGGATCGTCGCCAGCAATTGTGGGCCGATAAAGCCGCGCGGCGTGGCATGGAACGGCGCGGGCGGCTGGCTGATCTTCTCGCAATCGCGGCAGGTGAACTTCTCGCGCACCGTCTCGATCAGCTTGAAGCGGCGCGGGATCTCCTCCAGCGTCTTGGTCACATCCTCACCGATCTTCGCCAGCCGCGATCCACCGCAGCAGGCACAGGTCGTTGGAGCCTCAATGACGACGCGCTCGCGTTCGATGTCATCCGGCCATGGCTTGCGCACCGGCCGCTTGCGCATGAAGGGGCGGACGTTCTGCGTCTTCGCCGCTGCGGCCTGCGCGGCAAGCTCATCCTCGCTCGCCGTGGTGACGAGGTCTTCGAGCTCCAACTCCAGCTGCTCGAGCAGCCGTGCCGTGCGCTCGGAGCGCTGCCATACAGTTCGCGTTTGAGCTTCTCGATCCGCAGCTCGAGATGCGCGATCAGCGCCTCGTTGTCCGACAGCTCCGCCCGCGCACTGGCAGCCCCGCCTCGGCTCGCAGCCGCGCCTCACGCTCGGCCTGCAGCGCCGCCAGGGCACTCGCAAGGTCCGATGGAAGATCGTCCGGCTTCGATATCATGAAGCCATTGAATCAGATCAAGCAGCAGATTCAAACCCGTAAAATGGCTATCCGACCCGCGTCGGACGCTGGGTTTCTTGAGGGTTGCGCCAATCGATCCCGGACAACAGATAGCTCAACTGCGCTGGAGAGATCGTTACCGATTCACCGGCAACCGATGGCCAGATAAACCTTCCTCTCTCGAGTCTTTTGGTAAACAGGCATGCTCCCTGGCCATCGTGCCAAATGACCTTCAAAAGATCGCTGCGGCGACCGCGGAAGACGAACAGATGACCGCCGAGCGGGTCTTTGCGCAGCACCTCCTGCACTTGAAGTGCCAACGACGGAAAGCCTCTGCGCATATCCGTGTAGCCTGTCGCAAGCCACACTCGCGCGCCTGTCGGAACCGGGATCATCGGCGCACCAGAGCATCGAGAACTCGACGCAGCGCGTCTCCATCAACGTCGCCATCGACCCGGATGCGGTGTCCGCTACCAAGATCAATCTCGATGATGCCATGGCTCCTCCGGCGACGCGCCGGCGCCGTCGTCAATGGTGCTTCGGCCACATCCCGCGGCGGCACAGACGGCCCAATCTCGACCGGCACGAACGGCGCTATACTCGACTCACCGTGCTTGCAAAGCTCTTTGCGCCACCTGAACAGCTGGCTCACATGAAGGCCGGCCATGCGAGCCACCTCGGAAACAGTGGCTCCGGGCTCGAGCGATGCTGCAACTAGCCGTTCCTTCTCATCCGGCGACCACCGACGCCGCCGCTCGACTGTTGTGATCACCTCTGCCCGCGAAATCGTCATAGCGCTTCTCCTAGGATTACCCCTAGGACCTGCAGCGCTCGCGTCCGTCAAACAAGGCGGCCCTCAACGGAGGGATACCTCTTAAGCTTGCGCATAGGAAATGCTGGCGGCGCGTGGCATTGGCGTGACCTATGAAACCGTGCGCTAGTGGGGGCGGAAATTCGGCAAGGCGTTCCGACCGGACTCGCGCGCCGCGCGGCGGCTCATGTCTTGAAATCCGCCGGCACGCCGCCGCGCGTGATAATCACGGACAAGCTCCGTTCGTACGGCGTTGCGAGGGCGCAGATGGGCTTTCACGTCGAACATCGCCGGCTCAAAACTCTCAACAATCGGGCTGAGAATTCTCATCAGCCGACGCGCCGACGCGAGCGGATCATGAATCGTTTCAAATCATCCCGTCAGGCTCAATGGTTTCTGTCAGTTCGCGATCAGGTCGCGAACCTTTTCCACATTCCCTATCCCGGAGCCGTCACTGCCGACTTCCGTCGCGCTTCGCGCGAGCGAGCCTTTGCGACTTGGCGAGAGATGTCCACGACAAGCGCTATCGCCTAATCTCGAACCTTTGAGAAGCGCCTCCTTCAGCTCGGCGGTCGATTAAGTTGACGATGCCCTCCATGCGTCTCCCACACGTTCTTGCTCGGCGTTGATTGAATCATCAGCCGACGAAGACCGAGACTGCAGCCCGCAAAGCTGACCGGCCGCTACTGCAGGACGTTCTGGTGTGTTCGAAGTCAGACATACGGCTTGCCTCAACAATCGCTAGCCTTGTCGCGTAAGCGACATAGCTATCGGAAGGTCGGGAATGCGCATCGCTTTGCTGGCATGGATTCTGCTCACCACCAGGGGCGTAGAAGCGAGGCTACGACATCGAGCGTCGTTGCGGATGGCGCGCACATGTGTTGTTCGTGAGGTGATATGCGACCTGGAGTTCTTATACGGGGCGCGGCAGCAGTTACGCTTGCCGCTTGCGGTGGCGCTAATTCGGCGGATCTCGATCCAGTGGTGAAGGTTTCATCCGACACTGTGGAGCTGGACCGGGAATTATCTCGGCATGCACGGCGGTGGCGGCTATGGCCGGACATCTTCAGTGACCCCTACGGCCCATCTATCTATGGCGACATCGTCCATACCCTGCATCCATGGCCGGGGGCCAGAGCGGTGATCACAGCTTTAGACCGTGCCGCCCAGTCGCCCGCTCAGATGTCCGGGAGATCGGAGCCTGATTCTGGCGCAAGATTTGCGTGCAACGTTTAGGACGCTTTGGGCGCAAGGGCCAGTGCTGGGCTTTGGAGGCGACACTGAACGCAGCTGCGCCAATTTCGTGAGGTCAACCCAGCCTCCGTTATCCCCACACAACGAGGACAAGTGAACGATCATGTACAAGCTTGGCGCTTTCATGCTTGCGCTGCTGGGTCAACAGGGATTGGCAGCCGCGCAGCCTCCGGCCGACAACATTGCAAAGCCGCTGCTGGTGCAGTCCGATTACGAGCGAGCGCTCACGATCGGCGCTCAATATAACCAGCTCACTGTCAATATGCCCGACGTTCCGTTCTGGCTCGCAGGGGGCGAAGCGTTCGTCTACCGACGGATGACTCAAGGCAAGCACCAGTTCATGCGGGTCGATGCTGCAACTGGCGGAAAGCAGCCGGCTTTTGATCATACCCGCCTCGCGGCGGCGCTGGCCAGGGCAAGCCTCAAGAACTATAAGGCCGACAATCTGCCGTTCGCCCGTTTCGAGCTGGCCGACGATGCTCGCATGATCACCTTCAACATCGACAATACCCGGTGGAGTTGCGACCTCGTAAGCTATGGCTGCACAGCCAATGCCATGCACCCGGACGTCTATCAACAGATGGGCTATGACCCCACGCCACCCGCGGAGAACGATCCGGAGAACACAAGCATATCGCCTGACGGCAAATGGTTGGCCTATACTACCAAATACAATATCTTCCTGCGCAGCGAGGACGGCTTGCAGGACATCCCTTTGACCTGGGACGGATCTGAAGGCAACTACTATGCTTTCTCGACGCTAAGATGGTCTCCAGATTCGCGTCACCTCGTGGCTTACCGCATCCGTCCAGGCCACAAACGTCAGATCCATTACATCGAATCATCTCCGACGGACGAGCTTCAACCTAGATATTCGACGATGACGTATCAGAAGCCGGGTGATGCCTTGCCACTGCTCCAGCCGGTGCTGTTTGACATCATCAGGCAGCGCAAGATTGAAATCGACAATGCTTCCTTTCCAAATCCCTACGACCTTTCGCCGATCGAGTGGTGGAAGGACGGTCGCGGGTTCACCTTCGAGTATAATCAGCGCGGGCACCAACTCTATCGCCTTGTCGAGGTGGAAGCTGATACGGGTAAGGTGCGCTCTCTGATTGATGAGCGCAGCATTACCTTCATCGACTACCAGCGTCTAGTGATGGACCAGCGGAATACTGGAAAGATCTTCCGCTACGACGTTGAGGACGGAAAGGAGATCATCTGGGCGTCCGAGCGCGATGGATACGAGCATCTGTACCTCTTCGATGGCCGAACCGGCGAGCTCAAAAACCAGATCACTAGAGGAGATTGGGTGGTTCGCGCGGTCTACTACGTCGATCCGGTCAAGCGCCAGATTTGGTTTGGTGCGAGCGGGAAGGACAAAGGGGAGGATCCCTATTTTGTCCATGCTTACCGTGTCGACTTCGATGGGAACGGACTGACCGCGCTCACTCCTGAACCGGCCAACCATCACATTGAGTTTTCACCTAACGGCCGCTACTATGTCGACCTGTGGTCACGCATCGATGTCCCGCCGCGCTTGGTGCTGTATCGCGCCAGTGATAATGCCGAGCTGATGCAGGTCGAGAGCGCCGATATCTCCGAACTCATCGCCGCCGGCTGGCAGCCGCCCCTCAGCTTCCATGCCAAGGGCCGGGACGGCGAGACCGATATATGGGGGGTCATTCACAAGCCCCTCAACTTCGACCGAAACAAGAGATACCCGGTGGTGGAAAACATCTATGCCGGCCCAACGGGTTCTTTCGTTCCCAAGTCGTTCTCGGCCTTGGTTGAGCCGCTCACCCAAATGGGGTTTATCGTCGTTCAGATCGATGGAATGGGTACGAACAATCGCTCGCGCGCGTTCCACGACATTGCCTGGAAGAATTTAAAGGACGCCGGCTTTCCCGATCGAATCCTATGGCATAAGGCGGCGAGCGCGAAGTATTCGTGGTACGACATCTCGAACGTCGGCATTTTTGGCGGGTCCGCCGGCGGGCAGAACGCGGTGAGCGCGCTGCTCTTCCATTCTGATTTTTACAAGGTGGCGGTGGCTAACAGCGGCTGTTACGACAACCGGTTGGACAAGATATGGTGGAATGAACAGTGGATGGGTTGGCCGGTTGGCATTGAATATTCGCTGTCCTCCGCCATCGACAACGCCCACAGACTACAGGGTAAGTTGATGCTCATTGTCGGCGAAATGGACCGCAATGTCGATCCGTCCTCTACCTTCCAGATGGCTGATCGGCTCATCAAGGCAGGAAAATACTTCGACATGCTTGTGGTACCCAGCGCAGACCACGGAGTGCCCGGCGATTATAGCGAGCTCAAGCTTCTGGACTTCTTCGTTCGCAATATTCTTGGGCAGATACCACCTAACTGGAACGCCCTATCGATTGAGCTGCTGAAACCTAATTAAGGGCCATGATTGCGCGAAGAGCTATCATCATTTAGGTCCAACGCCGTGGCGACTAGAACGAGCGCCCTCCGATTTCGTCTGTCTCTCAGCATTAGAAAGTAAAAGCACAGTGATCTATGACTCTTTGGGCGTTTGGGACAGGCGCGGCCGATGTTGGCGCGGGCGCTTTTCCTAGTGTGGGCATCCATTTAATGCGGACGCGGACGGCATTTCGGTATCGTTGCCAGATATTGATTTCGCGGCACATTCGCTTGGGATACATCACCTTGATATCCAGGTACTTGGCCCAGCGGACGCCGACCTGATTCTCGACCATGTTGAGCAAGCATCCGTGTTTGGAGGAGCAGTGGAAACTCGGGGTGTCGCAAGATCCGCCTAGCTTCGGCAGGTGGAACGCCTGTTACAGGGCGCCTGCGGAATTGTTCGGTAAGGTGGTCTGACGATGCGGATGATCTCGGCTCGGGATAATGGATGTAGACGCAGTCGTCGCCTTCCGTGGCTTGCTATTCGCCGAGGTTGACCTTGCGCCAGGAGCGACGCACGTCGATGGGAATAAGGAGATTTGACAGTGCCATTGCGATCGTACTTGTAATCGTAACGTTCGAGGCGGCTGGGCTCTTCCGGGATAGGCCGGCGAGACTTGCCGATAGGTTTCACGGGCCTTTTTTAAGTATCCACCGACTGCTTGGGATGAGGGGCGCGTCGTAGAGGTCTTTGCGGTCAACGTGTTCGCCGTGGACTGGCGGAATGCATCAATTCCTTGGCCACGGTTGATCGGCCAACGCCGCCGAGCCGTCTGGTGGGAACGGCTCAGTGTTTGACGAGCTTGACCATGAGCTTGAATGTTCGCACGTTTGGCAGGCCGAACAAAGAATTCCGACAAACGAACGTCCAGCGTTTTGGCGATGCGGTCGAGCAAATCGATCGTCGGCTTTGTCGATTGACCACGCACGTCAATAAGGTTCATCACGTCACCAAAATCACCCAAGTCGCAAAGGACCTCGGCGAAGACGAAGACTGGCTGCGCGACATTGCCATCGAAATGGAGATCGAGGACGGCCTGATCTGGGTCTATGGCGTCGGCGAAGATGGTGTTCAGGCGTTCACCGACTTTGGCATCGAAAACCTGATCGAGCTCGTCAGGTTCTACAAAGAAAACCCCAAGCTGCTCCCGCGCTGGCAACGGGAATGATCCAACCGGCCTGCGGCCTACGCCGGATGCGTACGGAAGGCCCGACTGGCATTCTCCATCAGATGCCAACGGTCGGCGACTTGTACTGCGTGCGGCAGGGCCTTGATGGAGTTAGAGTCCGGCCTGACGAAGAACGGACAGATGAAGCGAGCAAGGTTCACGGAAGAGCAGATAATACGCAGTGGCATGTCAAAGGCCGCCGTCCTTTCCAAATGCTTTGAGGCAATCAACTCCGCGATTATCGAAAGGGATTCTCCAAAGAAGATGCCCCAACCGCGGCAACTTTCAATATTGAGCTCATCGCCTGACGCGCCGAAATCGCAAGATTAAAGATCGCTCCTGATAATGAAATCCATCTGCGGGCTTCCTTTGACAGCTGGAAATCCAAAGGGCCTCGGCGAGGTACCACCGTCCTGGCGTTCCGCGCAGGCGCTTCAACGCCTGCCCGATGGCCCACCGGCCCTCGAGATGCAGCGGGTCATTCGCACCGATCAAAGCCCCTTCGTACTGTGCAAAGGTGAGACTGATCGAAAGAGGACAAAACCGTGCTGCTAGCTTTCGGCTTCCGCCCAAGCCGGAGTATCACAACCTAGGCCGCAATCTGCACGGGAAGCGCGGAATAGCCGTGCGCAAAATTCGACGCAACTCGCTCGGGTTCGCCGACAATCTTGACCTCCAGCCCCGCATTCAACATTTCTTCCCAGAGGATTTTCAACTGCAGTTCCGCAAGATGTCGACCAACGCAGCGATGGATGCCGAAACCGAACGAAAGATGCTGCCGCACGTTCTTGCGGTCGATCACGAAGTTGCTCGCGTTCTCGATGACCTCTTCGTCGCGGTTACCAGAGATGTACCACATGATGACCTTGTCACCTTGCCTGATTTGTTTCCCACCGACGATAGTATCGGTCGCGGCGTTGCGGCGCATATGTGCGATGGGCGTCTGATATCGAATAATCTCGGACACGGCGCTAGACACCAGCTTGGGATTATCGCGTAGTTTTCGCAACTCGGAGGGATACTGGTTCATGAACAGGAGGCCCCCGGTAATCGAATTGCGTGTGGTGTCATTCCCTCCCACGATCAGCAGAATCAGATTCCCGAGAAATTCACTCGGCTCCATATGGCGCGTTGCGGCAGAGTGCGCCATCATGGAAATCAGGTCGACGCGCGGCTCAGCATTGATGCGCTCGTTCCAGAGTCGAGTGAAATAGTCCAGGCATTCGGACAAGATTGCGCTTCGCTTGTCCCAGCTGTCGATCGCATGGCCAATTTTCGGAATTGCAACGGCTACGTCCGACCAATAGGTCAAGAGCCGCCGATCCTCAAATGGAAAGTCGAATAGCGTGGCGAGCATCTGCGTCGTCAACTCAATGGAGACCATGTCCACCCAATTGAAGGCATCGTTGCGCGGCAAGCCGTCCAGAATCGTCCTGACCCGGCTGCGGATTAAGCTTTCGAGCTTCGTCAGGTTTTCCGGTGCGACTATCGGACTCACAGTATCGCGCTGCGGGGCATGTTTAGGAGGACCCATCTTGATGAAACTCTGAGTCCAGTGCTTATCAGGCACGTCGACAATAGTGACACCGCGCTCAGACGAAAACGCCCTATGATTTGTATCAACCGCTACGATATCTCGGTATTTGGTTACGGACCAATATGGACCATAAGGGCTATCTTGGCAGTAGTGAACGGGATCTTCCCTTCGCAGCCGCTCGAAGCAGCCCCAGATGCTATCATCTTGAAAGCGCGTGGCTTCGCTTACATCCAGATTGCTCAGCGGGATACTGCACGCATCATCGGCTCCATAGTTTGCCAATCGAGTTTTCATGATCGCTTCCGCAGATTTTGCTCTCTCAAGAGGTTACGAATCCTCAGATCGCGATCCATGGTTTCGAAATTGCCCTGACGTTTTGGTTGTGAGCGCTCGTCGCTCGAACAGAGTATCCCAAAGTGCAGGCAGCCTCCCCTACGATGTCCGGCAGTAGGGATCGCGTTGACTTTCTAAATCGCTCTGCTCCAGTGAATCGATGAGAACTATCACCGATACACAGGTGTCACCCAATGGCAGCTGCGTCGCCGCTTGAACTATCAAAGAGGGCGCAAGTGAGCATTCGCCGGGGATGGCGCAATCTGCATTGTGATCTGCAGTACCAAAGGAGGTAGGTATGACATGTTGGAGCTTGTGGTACCTTTTGAACGTTGATGATCGAAATTGAGCAGCGAACGACTCAGCGTCATGCAATCTCCGTTTCAGGCTGGGAGACGTCGGATGAACGCAAATATAACCGAAGACGAGAAACGCGAACGGCGGGCACGTCCAGAGCCCGGACTGGGGCAGATATCGGGCGGCGGCGCCGATGACGTTGGAGAACCTGCGGCAGTGGCACCAAGCATTCCATTAGTTCTTCCGGAATGGCAAAAATCGATCGAAGCGACGGGACACCTGTTCGCTACGGCACTAAAGGACGTATTGAGTTTGGCGGCCTCCACCCTGCACGATCAGGCCACCTTTCTGAGAAATCTTGCCCACTCCAAAACTCCCGCAGAGCTACTGAAGTGCCACTTGGACTTCGCCGAGAAATTCTGGTCGAAGTCGTTCAGCGAAGGCTCGAAAATATTGGATCATCTCAAACCACCGCCATCGTCTGCGGTAAGGCAAGCGCCCCACGACGCGTGAACCAGGAACCCGACCTACTCTGCTTCATCTGCGGCCGGGGCTGTACAGCGACGGCCGACGACGTTACGGATACTGCATCTCGGCGCGGTCTGAGAACACGTCCTTGCGCCGCGGTGCGCGCATCCTGTTGCTGGTTCGCCGTCGCCCGCCGCAGCGAGTAGTTCCGATTATCCTTGTTCAGCCAGTAGAACTCTCGAGTGCACGCCAGCTTCCAGTCCCCGCGACGAAATCGATCGGAACAAGTCCCAGAGGCACTCGAAGCGATCCTCCATCTCGCGCCACCCCGGACCACGAAGAGCCCACCGGGTATCTTCAGCCGTTGGAGGATGGTGATCCGGTCACGTATCTGGGCATCGCGGATCAGGAAGCCACGCCGGAAAGCGACGCCAGGCCCAGACCGCCGAACCGCGCAGTCTTGTTGTCTACAGCTTCGGGTTTGCGAGGGCGGGCAAAAGCTTCGTTTTCCGCTACCATGATACTTCGCAGCATTCTATCCGACTAGATTGGGCAATCAGTTGGGCTCATCAAAAGAGGTTCTCGGGCGCCAGGGATTTGCGCGGGACGCCGACCGTCAGACCTCCATCGATAATAATCTCGGAACCGGTAAGATAGCTGGACTCGTCGCTGAGTAGGAACAAGACGACCTGCGACACTTCCTGCGGCTCGGCTGCGCGCCCGAGTGGAATGGGGAAGAGGGAGGATTCGAAGCTCTCGGTGATCGGGCTGGCAATCAAGCCGGGATGGATCGAGTTGATGCGGACTCCCGAGGCCGCAGCTTCCAGAGCAGCGGACTTGGTTATGCCCCGCACGCCGAACTTCGAAGCGACATAGGCGTGGAGTCCGGCACTGCCCCGCAGCCCCTCGACTGACGAGACGTTGACGATCGAACCTCCGCCCGCGCGCCGGATGGCCGGTAGCGCTGCCTGCATTCCGAGGAATACGCCGGTTAGATTGACGGCAAGGGTCTTGTTCCACTGATCGAGCGGGAACTGCTCGATAGGGGCTATGTTGGCGATCGCGGCGTTGTTGACTAACCCGTGGAGCGCGCCGAAGCGCCCCTCGGCGCTTGCGACTGCCTCGGCCCACTGCTTCGGTTCGGTAACGTCCTGAGGCACATAGACGGTGGAATTGCCAAGTTGAGCCGCGAGAGCCTCTCCTTCTGTATGAAGAATATCGGTGATGACGACCCTGGCCCCCTCAGCCACCAGCAGGCGCGCATGAGCGGCCCCCATTCCGCGAGCTCCGCCGGTCACCAGAATGACCTTGTCGTTCACACGTCCCATAGTCGTTGGCCGTTCCGTTGATCAATGGCGGTGCAGCGTCTTCCAGGCGTCGAAGAGGACGCGAGGATCATGCTTGCCCTTGTAAAAGGGGGACCCGTCGAGCCAGCCGAAGATGCAGTCTGCGCTGAGCGCACGGAATACTCGACGGTAAAGACAACGTCGTCGGGAATCTCGCAGAAGAACTGGCCGATGAAGGCGAGGTTGCCCGATCCCGTCGGGACGACTTTCGGTCGATCGGTCATCATGCGCGGCATGAACTGGGCGGTAATGTAGCCACCAAAGCCGTTATGACGCGCGAAGTGTCGAGAATGTGCGGAATACTCTGTGTGAATCGCAGGTGCGAAACCGCATCTCGTATCTGACGTCACTGACCCGTTGCTCACGAACTTCCGATCGATGGCGCGATCTTCGCCTGCCCCGCCGATAGTGCAAACGCGTCGCCGTCTTCTGGCCGCCTTCGATTACAACATCAACATCGGTTACCTCCGTCCCCCGGCCGCACGCCGCGCGCCGCCAACCATGCGATGATCGGACGGACCATACGTTCTTTATCGACACGTCAATGCTAAGCGAACCAACCATTGAATCGGCTGTTGGCGGCGGACAGAAGTTAGCGGCGACGTGACGCAGGTGCCTGCGTGTGTCCTGCACAGGCACTGTCCCTCGTCGATGTCACGCGCCGCTAACCTCAAGTGGCCAGCCACGGCCTCAAGTTGCGATGGTAGCCATGCCCAAGGGAGGGCGCCCCTGGGCATGTCGAGGGTCTGCATTCCTCGTGCCAGAAGATGGTCCACAGTTCGCGTTGTTTTGTGTGGGTTTTGTTCTCTTTCCGACTTGCGAACGTCGTGATGTTTGCACCCAGCCCTATTTTCAGCGACATCATGTCGTTCGTGGCGCCCCACGCAAAGCATCGGCAGCGCCGGCAAACGTCTTGCTGTCAGTTTCGACACGATGAAAGACCTGGATTAACCGTCATCGGCGCTGCGTGGCGCCGTTGCATCCCTGCACGTCTGATTTCGCTCAGCTGTGTCCGGTCGATGACATGCATGTGGGAACTGCAATCAAGGCGCAAACAGCTGTTCGGGGACCGGGTTGAAAGCGCAGCGTTTTGTCTCTGTTCAAGCGGAATGCCGGTACGATGGTTTGGCACGCTGGTTGCTGAGGCACGTATGGCTCGGCTGCCCATATACTCGCGCAACCCCCATGAGACAGCAAAGCCTCTTCGAAGCGCGAACTAGCGCGGGTGGCCCTCCAGCCGCCCGCGCGCTTTTCCGCAGGCCGCCCGTGAAAACTATGCCATGAAAAGGCTTTGGAGAACGCCATAGAGGCGCTGAGGAGATGGTCTGAAGGCTAACTCGCAACCGGCATCGTACTTGCCGCGTTGGCAAAGCTTGAAGCGAGTGGGCCAATACCGAGGCTGCCTCCAGAACGGAAGCGCTCTGCCGTCACACGGATGCGCGCGTCAAAGCTACGCCCCCAGCAATCTCGGTCGACGGTCCCGCTGTCAATTTCCGGAAACCAAACGGGTCGAAGTGTTAGAAGAGTGCGAGATCACTGCATATCACGAGGCGGCGCATGCGGTGATTGCTCGCGCACTCGACACCGCGCCGCTCCCGGCGGACCCCTAGCGATAGATGATCCCGGCAAGGATGGCTTTGACGCGCACGGAGACGGCCATGTAATTTTGTGCGGCTTTGATGGACTTGAGCCTTCCCGGATCATTCTGTGCGATGTTGGGATCAGATAGGAGGCGCTGCAGCCGGACGCGGCGCCATGCCTGCACACGGCGAAGGCGCGGCAGGATCGGCGGCCGTGCGAAAGCGTCGATCCGCTCAAATCTGCTCGCCACTGCCTGTTTCCTCCAAATTGCAGACTAGCGCAATCCGCCGCACGGATGGAAGAGGAGCCCGTGATGATACGGACTGGCCGCTCCGGTCGGCGCCAATTGAAACCTTTCCATTGTTGGGAGGTCGCATTAGGCACGGGACGTGAAGTCCGCCTGTCGTGAATTCGGACAAACTGATGGCGGCAAGACGGATGCTTTGGCGTCGCCAAAGACGACAACGGGCTTCGATATGTGACCTGCGCGATCGCGAGGGCCGATACGGCCGAAGCCGTAAAGGCTCCGTCGGCAGCTGGCGCAGGCGAAGCAGCGATCTCGAATCTTGAACTCCGCGAAGCCGACTGGAAGCGGCCTTGGCCATGGCGAGCTTGTGGCGACAGAACGATGATCGAAATGATCCGCTGGCGCACCGAACAGGCGGGCCCAAAGCAGGTGGTGTCGGGGCCCTCGGCCGCGAACGCGTTCACCTTGAAGCGCGGCTGCCAAGCGTGTTCAGACCGAGATAAAGGCGTATCTGGACTGGTTCAACACCGAGCAAAGCCAGGACCCTGTCACCGCCCTCATCGCCGGCATCGATCACGTCGGGGCATTCTTCAGATTGATGCACGATCGAGGCTTGCCTAAGCTGTAAGAACAGCCTTGGTATCGAAGGGGATTTTCATATGATGCATTTCGCGTGCGTGCTCAGTCTTCCAGGAAGTACCCGGGCCCTAGGGAATATAGGCAATGCCCTCAAGGTCAGATGGCTTCTCCACCGTCGACTTCATAAGCGCAGCCACATTGGCTGCCCCAAACTTTCCGATAACGAAGCCGAGTTCGAACACAACATTCTGCCGCGCCCGCGGTCGAAGGCCTGCATCCGTATCCACAATACCGCTCGCGACCAACGATCCAAGGCCTGTTCGACAGTATACAGTTGCGGCGCACCCATCTGATGCCCTGCTAGAAACGCCAGCAAGGACATATGCAAAAGGAAAACGCCCCGCCCTTTCGGACGGGGCGCTACGGCGGCCCGGACTTGGGGTCAAGGCCAGATCTGGCCGCCGAATCATTGCTTCGGCTATCATACCGTAGCCAAGCTCCGTGCGGGCGCGAGATGTCATTTAGATGCGGATTAGGCGATGCTGAACAGGTTTTCGCGGTGGCACCATCCGGGAGGCCATAGCCCACCCAAGTACATCGGCTCGATCAAGACCTACCTCTTGCACAACGGATCCGGCCCTTGGCACTCGCCGGCAGCAGGCGATGGTGTCAGATGACCTTTTCGCCGCCTCGGATAAGAAGGTCGCGGACGTCGCTCATCGCTCGGCCCTATCGTTGCGGACGCCTGGCCTTTCGGAAGCGTGAATGTGACGGGGAAGGTTGCGGCGGCCAGAGCATCGAGCGCAGTCTGCTCCTCGGCGAGTCGCCTTTCGATGAACTGACGTTCCAGCTCCGACAGCTTCGTCCGAAGCAGCCGTCGATAGCGGTGACTGTTGTTGCGATGCGCACGGATGCGGGCCAGATCTTCGTTGAGCAACGTCGTCTCTCCTGACGGTCGTCACGGTCCTTTTTTGCGGAACCCGGGAAAGAGATCCCCCGGCGCAAAAAATATTCGGACGCGATTGGCTGTCAAGATGCCTCTCGTCGCGTCTGCAAGTCCTTCGGAAAGGCGGCGCAGGGGCGACGCGCCGTGCCCGACGGCTGCGATTTTTTTGCGCTCCCCTCTTGAAACAGCCTCTTGCTTTTCTACGTCATTTTCGCCGCGAGAGCGGTGTGCCGGGGCGCCTTCAACGGGTCCGGCACGGGCGCCGGGTCGGGTCTTCGGATCTGTCCGAAACCCCTGTCCTGCGCTCCTTCGTATCCATCTTGCTCTTTGGAGGACTTGGTTATGAGGACCACGTTTGACTTCGCGCCCCTATGGCGCTCCACCATCGGCTTCGACCACTTGGCCGGCCTCGTCGAAGGCACGCTGCGCCAGGCGACCGAGGACCACTACCCACCCTACAACATCGAACGCTTTGGCGAGGACCATTACCGGATCTCGCTCGCCGTCGCCGGCTTCGGCGCCGGCGACGTCGCCGTAACGGCCGAGCAGAACACGCTCACCATCGAGGGCAGCAAGCCCGAGAAGGCGACCGGCGAATATCTGTATCAGGGCATCGCCGCCCGCCCATTCCGGCGGGTGTTCAATCTGGCCGACCACGTCCAGGTGAAGGAGGCTTCCTTCCGAGACGGTTTGCTGATCGTCAATCTGGTCCGCGAGCTGCCGGAGGCCATGAAGCCGCGCCGGATCCAGATCGGAAGCGGCGGATCTCCGTCGCAGATCGAGCAGAAGAAGGCGGCCTGACGCCCGGTCGAGGGGCGACGGCGGCGCGCGCCAGCGCCGCCGCGCTCCCTTCCCTCATGCAATGAAGGAGAAAACCATGGCAATTCGTGATCTCATTCCCTGGTCGCGGAACCAGGAGCTCGCGCCCACGCGCGGCAACTACGATCCGTTCATGACGCTGCATCGCGAGATGAACCGCCTATTCGACGACGTCTTCCGCGGCTTCGGCGGCACAGGTTTATCACCGCTCATGGAAGGGCAATTCGGCTGGCCGAAGATCGAACTGAGCGAGACCGACAAGGCGCTGACGATCTCGGCCGAGCTTCCCGGCATGACGGAGAAGGACGTCCAGATCGAAATCGCGAACGGCGTGCTGACCATCCGCGGCGAGAAGAAGAGCGAGCGCAAGGACGAAGGCAAATACTTTACCGAGCGCCACTACGGCTCGTTCCAGCGGCAGATCGCGCTCGATGACGTCGACGAGGACAAGGCCGAGGCGTCGTTCAAGAACGGCGTCTTGACCATCTCGCTGCCGAAATCCGAGACCCCGCGGGCGGACGTCAAGCGCATCGCGATCAACGCGCAGTAAAGACCATCGTGGGCGGCGGTCGCCGCCGCCCCGAACCCACTGAAAACCAGTCCCGAGGAAAGGAGCCTATAAGGGAGTCAACCGATGATTAACGCCAACACGAATACCGGCAATCTCAATCCGCTCTTTCATCCAGCCGCGCACTATGCGTTTCCGGGGGATGTCCTGAGCGACAACGGGCTCTCGGTGCCGGAGAAGCGGATCATCCTGTCGTCATGGGCGTCCGACATCTACGCCGTCGAATCCTGCCCCGCCCTGCGCGAGATCCCCGGCATCGGCCACACCATCCGGATCGCAGATATCCTGGCCGCGTTGCGCAAGCTCGACGGCGACGATGACGATCCGCCTCGCCCCGGCGGCCTCGCGATGCGGTTGCGGAGGTCAGCATGATGCTCACGCAGGCTGTCGTGACGATGGTTCTGCTGGGGCATGCTTCGGCGACGTGGGTCGTTCCGTTCATTGCTTACATGAGCGAGTCGAGTGACCAGCCCGCGCAGCGAGCGTAGATGACACTCTGGCGCTATTCCCGCGTCCGACGCAGGCGGCATCGATTTTCTGTTCTGCTTCTCCCAGCGAGCCTCGTCTTCGGCTCGTCTGTCGAGTGCCGCACGCCGCTTTCAATGGCCCTCGCCTTAGCTTCATGCCCGCCGAATGCCGCCCGCACCTTCGCGCCCCCTTGTCCCGCCGCTCAGGTCTCTTGCTCTCGCGGTTTCTTCACGGCGGCGCTCGGCCTGCTGCCTTGCCCGCTCCCTCTCGAATTCCAATGCGGCCTTCCGGGCGGCCTTTTCGCTGATCTTGGGAGACGCTCCCTTCTTCGGTTCCGGACGGCGCTTTGGGCGTCCGCGACCGTCGTGGTCGCCCGGAGCGGGTCGGCAGCCCGGACTGTTTGGCGAGGTGCCCGTTCGATCCCGCGGGCCGCCTGAGGACGACGCCCGGCTTTGCCATGGTCAAGACCACGTCGGGGCGTCCGTTACCGTGGCAACGCCTTGGTGATAGAGGTTGCTGCCCGCTCCCCCAGGCTTCCAGCGCCGCCTTCATCCAGGGCGCTCGCGATCACAAGATCGTAGAAGCCCAGCGAGGTCTGAGACGTCTCGAGCTTCACACGCCCACGGATTCCCTAGCGCCGGCGCGCGACCCAAACGCCGAGCAGGAACGCGACGAGGAGCGACTGCAATGGGGACTTCACGGTCACCTTGCGCAACTGCTCGCCCCCGCGCATCGCCATATCGGACGAGAGCGAATGCAGCGGGCTTCGGTTCGCTCGCGGCTCCGTCTGGCCAATCGGCCTGGCCACAAAACTCTGCTCGATGTCGCCCTCCTCGTCCGTCAGCCCGGAGGCTTCCGTCATTGCCGAGGCTTCCTTCATATCCATGCGCCTCTCCCATACGGCTTCAGGCCGACTTCCGCTGCGGCCTGGCTGCTGGCTTCCTCACCGCGGCCCTCGCCAGCTTCTTCCCGGCTATCGGCATCAGCATTTCCTTTTGCGCAGCCGCCGCCTTCCTGCCTTTCTTGGCCGGGCTCTTCGAGGTGGTCCCGGCGGAGGCACCGCCGACGCTCCGCCGCAGCGCCTCCATCAGGTTGACGACGTTGTCCGCTGCCGGCCGCTGCTTCGGGTGATGGGCTTTCCGGCGCGCTTTCGATTGATGAAGTCGATGAGCGCGGCTTCGTAGCGGTCCTCGAACTCTCGGGCTCGAAGCGGGCGGCTGGTTCACGATGCGCTTGGCCAGATCGAGCATGTCCTTCGTCAGCTTCACCGCCTGGATGTCGTCGAAATACTCCTGCTCCGGTCGCACTTCGTACGGATAGCGCAGCAGCGTGCCGACGAGCCCTTGCCGAGCGGCTCGAGCGCCATGATGTGCTCCCGGCTGGTCAGCACCACGCAACCGATCGCGACCTTGTCCATTCGCGGACGGTCTCGCGGATCACCGCGAAGGCCTCGTGCCCGACCTTGACGTCGGGCTTCAGACAATAGGGGCGGATCCGGTAGCGCGGGCGATGTCGGCCTTGTCGACGAGTTCGTCGATCTCGATGGTCCGGGTCGACTCCAGCGCGATCTCCTCGAGCTCCTCCTTGCTGACCTCGATGTACTGGCGTTGTTGAGTTCGTAGCCTTTGATGATGTCCTCGTTTGGCACCTCCTCGCCGGTCTCCGCATCGACCTTGAGGTATTTGATCGGGTGTCCCGTCGACCGGTCGAGCCGATTGAACGAAATCTTCTCAGACGCGCAGGTGGCCCGATAGAGCGCCACTGGGCAGGTGACGAGGGACAGACGCAGAAAGCCCTTCCAGTTGGCTCTCGGGGCCATGACTTCGATACTCCGGATACGTCGCGTCCTGGATTCAAGACGATCACCTGGGCCCGGTTCCGACACGCCCATACGATTTTTCGACAATTCTCTCGCCGCCGCGCCGAGCTCATTGAGTCGGTGCTGTCCTATGACACCCGCGGAAGGAAACTAGGACACTGTTGCACGCAGGCTATTGCGGGAGGATCAGGGAAGGACGCAAAATCGAAGCTGCCGACCTCCAAGAGATAAATCGGCGGATCAAGTAGCGGCCCCAGCACCGGCCCTCGGCCCCCAGAGGTGCTGGGGCCGTTCTTCATTTGGCCGCTCGCGCGGGGGTACCCCGGGATTTTACGGAATCCCCTCGGCTGCATTTGGAGCTAATTTCTTCATTGCCGGGGCTAGATTTCATCCCGAAGCAATTTTCAAAGTTCCGGCAGGGGCCGTCCGCGTGACAGGCCCCTTTTCATTTGGCTTCGCCGTTCCTTGCGGCGAACTAGCCGTGCGCGACATGCCTTCAATCGGCTGACCAGTCTTTTCTCAACGCTAGCCAAAATCGGTTGGCGCCGTCTGCCCGAGGCGCTTTCGCCCAGGCTCCAATCGGTTGACGTGAGCGAAAACCAGCCAACAAGCCTGCCCGAGGGCCTGTTGACGCAATTGGGCGCCTAATTCTGTCCGAAAATCCGCGGCCCGAACAAGTGCTGAGGAACCTGGACACACCCCTGAGCCCCGAGGGTATGTCGGCCCGACGGTCCTATTTTTTCCTCGACGACGGAAATGAACCGTCCGGGCCGAACGACGGCCAGGCGCAGTCGATGCCTTCGCCGTCTCTCGCTGAAATGGTCGCGGACTGGCTGAGGGCAATCCGACGGAGGACGCTGCGGAGGTGGAAAAGCTTTGCTAAAGAGCCGGGCGCCCAGCTATGCGGCGCTTCCTGCACAGGCTGTTGGTCAACTCTGGCAATGGAGGGTTCCAGGAAGCGGTAGCCAATGATCTACGGCAGGCGGCGAAAACATCCCGACTGCGCGCGCGCCGGCGCTGGCGTTCATGCAGGCTAACCTCGATTCCCGGCACACAAGGACGAGACCTGGATTAGAACCAACATGAGCCTGCTGCGGGTAGCGCGCCGGGCCAAAAATCGATTGACCATGCTATCAGAACTTTACGCTTAAGATGGCGTTGAATCCGTTCTGGGCGATGCCTGAACCGAACTGGCCCTGGTAGGCGATGCCAAGGGTGCTGTTGCTCGAAAGCTGGAAGTCCAGACCGGATTTCACGAGTGCCACGTCGTTGCCAATGGATAAGCCCGAAGCCACAAAAGCGCTGGAACCGGCAGCAAAGGTGGCTGTCGACAGCGGAATGAGGTCACCAATGGCATGACGCCAGCCAATATCAGTTCGCGCGGTCGTGGCGATGTCGCCAAGTTGAAAACGGGTGGTCGCGTAGACGCCGAGGGTGGAGAGCGTCGTTTGCATCGTGTCGTCGTGAATATCGAGCGCCGCCCCGTTCAATCCCCTCTCGCTAAAAGCATCCGTCGCGACCCGAACTTGGGGCAAGATTGGCATAGGGCTCGATCACCGACCAGTTGCCGAGACGGACCTTGTAGCCCAATTCTCCAAAAATCTGGAAAGTGCCCGCATCGTAATTCGAGATCAAGTTGTCGTTGAACCCCGGGAACGCAACGTTGCGGCTCATCTCAAGGTCGTGCCATGTATAGGCAATGCCTGAGCGCAAGGCGATGGCTCCTTCTGGCACGGTCCACTCGGTTCCGGCATAGCTCCCGAAAGTGTAGTTATCGCTGCGGCCTGATGACGAAAAGGCGCCGACGTTGAAAGTGGAGCGGCTATAGCCTGCAAGAACACCGAACCGCCAGTCGTCAAATACCGACGCGTCGATTCCGGTCATGAAGCCGCCAATGCTGGATCTGGCGCTTGCGGCATTGTGATCACCTGATTGGCTCGTCCATCCGCCAAAAGCAGAACTCCAGGCCGCATAGCGCTACAAGTCGTGGGATGGCAGGTCAGAAGAAGTCGGGCCGGCAGCGATGGCAGAGTCAGATTTGCGGCCTGGCACCTGCTGAGGACCATAACCCATCACCGCCATCGGCGAGGATGGCGCGCGCCAAAGGCCTGTTCAAGACGGTCATACACTGCCGAACGCGCATAGAAGCTGTCGTTGACAAGCCTGTCCTTCTCCGACGCATAGACGGACGGCGAGAGCTGACGCAGCGCAGATGTCACCCCCGTGCCGTTGGGCGCGGAGAAGTCGAGTGCCGCGAACAGCGGGTGCAGTCCCACCGCAGCATTGCCAGCGACCCGATCGAGCGCCGCGCCGACCGGGCGGCTATTGGCATCGGCCGCATAACGCGAATAGGCATCGGTCGGGCGAGAGAGTGTCAACGCGTAGGTGTTGTCCCCTGAGCTGTCGCGCTCGCCATTAAAGTCGGCGATTGCAGCGATGTCGTCACCTCCGTGAACGAGCCTCTTAGACTTGTTGCTTTCAGCCACTGGTTGGATGAGACACTGAAGCCGCTGCCATACCAGCCACGCTGCGGCATGATCGTGAGGGTACCGTCGAGCGCCGCACTGCCGTTCACCACGAGGCAGCTGAACGCACCAGTATCGTTCACTGCGACCTGCAAACGCCCGGTGGACGTTTGCAGATAGTCCCCATTCACCGTTATGCTGTTGTCACGACCATCAATGAGCGGCGCGACAGCACCGTGGTTGGTGAAGCTGCCATCGGTATTGAGCAGATAACTGCCGTTGCCGGACAAGGTTGCGGGTTGCGCGACAGTTGCGTCGTACACTTCGTGATTGCCGGTAAACAATGCGACGCCACCGGATAACTGCAGCGACAGGTTGTCGCGTCCAACGATGTTACCTTCATAGCGGGCTGCAAAGCTTGCGTCCGGCTGTCCCGTTGAGTGACCATTCGCGTCAGGCGTCATGCCGAACGTTAATTTGGTCAGGCGTGGAGAACCGTTCTCGTCAAGTTGGGCGTAATCAAACAGGATGTCCCCTGACAGCATTGCGCCACGCATCACATTGATCTCGCCCACATAACCATTTTTCGACATGTACATCGCTGCATGACTGCCAACCAGCCGCCCGGTCAAATCGAACGTGCTGACGAGCGGGCCGTCGATTTCGTTCAGCATCGAGACCGGCTTATTGTTAGCCGTGCGAATATACGAGCCACGATACTCACGGGAATTTCCCGTCGCATTGTTGCCAAAGTCGAAGCTCGCGGCGATGCCATGCTCGCCGAGCGCCTGCACGTCGCCACGCTGAGTAAGCGTGTGATCCTTACCATCGGCGAACATGACGCCGCGCCCATAGGCGCCGTCCGCATAAACGCGGGTCCCGGGCGGGATTGTGATCCGATTGGCTTCGCCATCGACGCGGATGCCAGCGCCCCCTGGTCCTCCCGAAAGCAGGTCGGCGCGCTGGACCACAGTGTTGCCGCTGCCATAGACGTGCAGCCCCAATCCGAGGGTGGCCGTATTGTATGTATTTGGCAGATACGCGGTGCCGTCAGCATTACGAGCGAAGAAGGGATTGTCGTTCACCAGATTTTGGCCGTTTCCGTAAATTGAATAACCGAAGAACTTGCGCCGATCGATGTCGTGGCCGATATCCTGCAAACTGGCGATCTCCGCCTCCATGAAGGTTGTGTAAGCGCTGCTGGTCATTGAGGGTGGGAGTGCCCCAATCATCCACGATGAGCAACTGGACGCGCGCGAGCTTGTCGATCAGACGTGGGACCATGACGAGGTCTTCGAACAGGCGTGGCATCCGCAAGTAGAGGACGGAATGATCGAGCCTGGCGGCCTGACGTCCGAAGGCACAGGCCAGCCGGGTTTTACCGGTACCGGTCTGGCCGGTGACGATGAGGTTCTCATGGGCTTTGAGCCAGGCGCCTTGCGCCAGCTGCAGGGTGTTACGCCGATCAAGCCCGCGGCGGGACGCGAAGTCGATATCTTCGATACAGGCGTCGACGAAGCGCAGCTTTGCTGCGGCCAGGCGATTGGTCAGGCGTTTGTCGGCACGCGTGGCGGCTTCGCGATCGAGCATCAGGCCAAGCCACTCCTCCCGGCTGAGATCGGCGGCATTGTCCTGTTCGGCCAATTGCCGGTAGGCGGCCGCCATTCCGGCCAGGCCAAGTGCCTGCATCTGGTCGAGGGTCGGGTGGATCAGCATCACGATGGTCCTTTCCTTCATTGATAGTAGGCCCCGCCACGGATGTTGGCGTGGGTGGGCGTGGCTTTGACGGGTTGGGAACGCCGCCGAAGTACGACAGGGCCCGGGTCTGGCCTTCGATCCAATCTGGTAGTCGCTGACCGGAGCTCCCCATAGCGAAGGTCAGCGACGAGGCCCCGAGCCGCGACAAAAATCTGAGCCTGACGGATCTCGCCAGTTTGCGGGTTGATCACCTCCACGGTGTGGCCGGCATAATCGGTCTGCATGACCGCCCCTGCCGCATGGCGATGGCGGAAGGTCGGGTTCGTCCGGCGCTGGTGAGCGGCGACCTCTCGCAGAACCAAGTATAGCCATAGCCGTCAGGATGCGCCGTTCGGTATTCCTGCCACAGCAGCGTCAGCGTCACGCCTTTGCGCTTCAGTTCCTGCGCAACGCGCGCCCACTCGGGCTCCCTCAAGTCCTGGGGCGGCGGCCGTCCGAGCCGCCGGAACAGGGCCCGCTGCAACGTCGCCTCGCTCTCGTAAATCGGCGGCAGCGGCCAGCTTAAGCCGGCTTCGCGAGCCCGCAGCAGGTAGGTGGCAACCGAGGTCGTGCTGATCTGCAGACGTTCCGAGATAGCCCGGACCGACAGGCCATGCTCATATGTCAGCCTCAGGATCGATCGAAGGTCCTTCACAGTTGTCCGTTTCGCTTGCTTCCGTCTCGGCATTGCCCCCTCTCAAACTCAGCTTGAGAGAGAACATTGCCGAACGGCGCTCCCGAAAACCAACCTTCACAACTGTCCGCGATTTAGCGGAATCCCTGTCCCGGAATTACTGAAATCGCTGTCCGCGAATTACCGAAATCCGTGTCCGGCAATTGCCGAAACACGCACTGGGGCTCCATGCCCAAGCCGCTCCTGCCCTGCTTATCCATGGAAATGCTAGCTAACTGTAGCCATTTTGGAGCAGCCGCCTACTACGCAGAGATGGCCCCTCGAAGTGGGATGATCGGATTTGTATTCACGATCGGATCCATCAATCACATGCCCCTGGGGGCGCTGAAGCGGTGCTTGGCAACAATCCATTTGCCATCGCCTTTCCTGCGCCAGGAGACTTTCCGATTGTTCTTGACATGGCTTGCAGCGTCGCTGCGCGAGGCAAAATAATCGTCACCGCCAAGGAGGGTGGCATATCGCTCTCCTTGAGAGGTTCTGGCAGGCTCGACACCCGCGCCGATACGCCGCCTATCTCATTCCGTCATCACCCAGTTTCCCGCATAGCTCAGGTCACCACACAGTCCGACTGGTGTCGGGCGAGAGCCGCTCCAGCCAACTCTATCCGCACACGCCGACATCAGCCCCTGAGCCGGCTTTGCAGTGCCTGCCGATCGACGACGAGCTGGTCCAGATGGACTGTCTGCCCTCCTTGCGCCAATCGCCTAACCAGCTCACGCGTACCGTCCACCACGAAGACGCCGCAATCATAACTATTCCGCTGCTGGGCCATGCCGGCTCGCTCCAAGCGGAGGTCCAGCCTACCTGCGAGATGATCTGCATGCTTTTTGTTGAGTCCCCCGTAGGAATCGTAGTGATAGGTGACCGGCCGGTCCCGGTCGCGGCGATCAACGAACAGCAGCGACCAATGGTTGCCGAGGCTATTGGGATCTTCAGGATCGGCATTAATCACGGGCAGGAACAGGAAGTCGGCTGTATCATTACCGTTATCATCATGGACGATGCGCTGGAATTCGGTCAGCACGACGCCATCGTCGTGAGAGCGCAGATAATTTAGGACTATGAGGGGATTCACGAACCGCGTCCGGGCGGCGAGATTCGGATGGTACCTCTGCAAATCCTGCTCCTGGAGCCGGTAATCCCTGTCGATATGCTCGTCGCCCAGCCATTCCGTGTCGTCGAGCACCAGCCCGCGGTTGTGGGACGAGGCTGTCGGATTCAAAGCCCCGATCTGAGCATCGGAGGACGTGCTCGGAAACGCCCGCACAGAACTAACATCGTCGCGCAATGGGGACGGTGTGGGCGCAGTCAGATCAACCAACGGACGACCGCCGTAGGAGCTTGAGCGAGCCCTGGCAGCCTGCGCTGGCGCAAAGTGAGCATCGTCGCGCAACTCGGACGGCGTCGGCGCATTCAGATCAACAAATGGCTCAAGACCAGCGTAGGTGTCTGAGCGAGCCCTGGCAGGATGCGCCGCCGCAAAGTGAGCATCGTCGCGCAACTCGGACGGCGTCGGCGCATTCAAATCAATAAATGGCTCAAGACCAGCGTAGGTGTCTGAGCGAGCCCTGGCAGGATGCGCCGCCGCAAAGTGAGCATCGTCGCGCAACTCGAACGGCGTCGGCGCATTCAGATCAACAAATGGCTCAAGACCAGCGTAGGTGTCTGAGCGAACCCTGGCAGGATGCGCTGGCGCAAAGTGAGCATCGTCGCGCAACTCGAACGGTGTCGGCGCATTCAGATCAACAAATGGCTCAAGACCAGCGTTGGTGTCTGAGCGAGTCCTGGCAGGATGCGCCGGCGCAAAGTGAGCATCGTCGCGCAACTCGGACGGCGTCGGCGCATTCAAATCAACAAATGGCTCAAGACCAGCGTAGGTGTCTGAGCGAGCCCTGGCAGGATGCGCCGCCGCAAAGTGAGCATCGTCGCGCAACTCGAACGGCGTCGGCGCATTCAGATCAACAAATGGCTCAAGCCTGCCCTCAGCATGTGACGGGGGTCTGGACGGTGATGCTGGTTCTTGCAGCTGTTCACCCAACCAAGCTCCCGCGCTCGGTCTGGCTGGCGTTGAGGGAAGATCCTGCGCCGAGCCGGAATGCCGATCGCCCTGCGCGGCCGGCGAGCTCGGCTGCTCATGGCCTGGCAGCCCCGGCTCTCGGTTCGCCTCGATGAGTTTTAAGTAGCTGCGAAGATGCGACAAATCGGGACCGTATATTTTGCCTCCAGTCCGTTGGAACGCTAGCACATCGTTGTCCAGCGCTAATTGCTCCTTGCTAGAGCCGTTAAGTCGCCCAGTTATGGTCCCCCTGCTTTTTTCTTGAAGCCACGCACTCAGCGCACGAAGACGTGTAGCCCGCTTCTGCGCAGTCTGCTTCAGCGCCGCAGTCGGGGTTCTAAGATCCTTCAAGGCTTGGCCGAGCGCTCCCTCGATGAGGGTGGCGTCTTCGGGATGAGGAACCAGGCGACGGGGGCGACCAAGGACTCGGGGTTCGGGGGCTTCGGCTTCTTCACCCCCACGCAAGAGCCGCCGGAGAACATTCAGATTCGATTTGATGCGGTTCTGAGGGTCCCGCCCCAAGCTCCTGTACGCCGCAATTTCCTCGTCCAGCGATGAACCGCCTCGCAGCCGGGAAGCCACAGGCCCCCTATGACTTGCGTTGACCCAGCGAACAAATGTCCCAAGCCCGGAAACACTGTTATTCATGGCCCCTGGGGTGAGCTTGCGCCGCTCGGCGTCTACGCGGAACTTCGCCAAGAGCTCCGCGTCTTCGGCCGGGAGCTGCTCGCCGATCAGCTCGTCCGGCGACGGCAGGCTTCCGGGCGCAGACGTGTTCAGCGTGCTCGGAAAGGTAGCATCATCACCCAACTGGTACGATCTAGACGGAAGCTGAGCTGGGACAGGCAAGGATGGCGCAGTTTCCGAGCTCGGCCACATGCTCCAATCAAAGTCGAGCGGCATCTGCGGTGACCAGGTTGAGGTGGACCCGGCGGGTTCCTGCGGTCCCGCTTGTTCTGCCCCCTGGAGCTGCTCAGGCGGGACCAAGACGGACCATGATGGGCCGCCTTCCACCATCACCGAAAGCTGATTCTGAGCGTGACCCTTCGAGAGGACCAATGGCCAACTGACTGCGTCACGCAATGCGTTCTGCTGCCTAGCAGTGTCTCGGACATGCCTCGCTACTGGATCTGCCGCTGGGGCGTATTCGTGCGCACGCGACGGCATCGGAGCTTGCCTCTGCGATGGTGACGCCCCCAGTTGATGGGATGGGGTCTGTATCAGCTGCCGCTCAACGGCGACGCCTTGGGGGTTGCTTAGCGTCTTCTGCCTCTTCGCTGATCTCAACTCCCCTGTATCATGCTCATCACTGATAAGAACCTGCTCGCCTGGCACGAGGGTGTTCCTGTGACGTTCATCCGTCAGTTCGTGGTCATGGTGGCGCCAGTTCAAGGGACGAAGGGATTCTGCAGGATCCAATGCCAGGCCATGCCGCGGTGGCTGAAGACACGACGATGCACCGGCTTCGTCGACCGTCCCAAAAAATAAATCTTGATCGTCCCCCTCAGAGAGTGCCGCTGGCCAACTGAAAGCTGGCTGCGACGCGCCCTGCTTAGCCGCGGCCTCAATGCTTCCTGCCCGGTCAGTGATTGACGCGACTCCGCCCGCCGACTGGGAGGCCCGGAGACGATCGAGCGCGGTAAGAACGATCCGCCTCCGACTTTTATCGAACAGCGCAGCGTCACTGCCCAGCGACTCGTCGTCAAACCGAGCAGCGATTCCCGGCTTGTTGTTTGCAAAGAGCCACCGGCTGAATCGGCGAAGAGGACGAACATACATCGTCTCAGCGGTGATCTCCTGGTACCCGGCCTTAACGAGTGCGTCTTGAAGTCCGGAAATCAACCGCGCGTCTTCGGAATGCAAAGGGGGACCGTTGAGTTTTCTCGCTCCCTCACGGAGATGATCAAGTGCCGCGCCGATACTTCTGTGACCACCGGCGTCCTTGTAGAGCTTGATCGCTTCATTCAGCGGTTCGTCCTCATTCCATCTCTCGTCGTGAAGCCGGGCAGCAATGCCCGGCTTGTTGTTTGTACGCAGGTAGTGGCTGAAATCCGTGAGAACAGTTGCATAGGTTTTGGCGGTACTTGAAGTTCCGGCCGTCACTGCTTGTTTTCTGTACTCTTTGATGAGAGTCCCATCTTCGGGATAAGGAGTCAGGTCAGGGCGGCCTGCGATCGGTACGATTCCTCCCGTCGACTGAGAGGTCCGCAGATGAGCTAGTGCCCAACGGACGTTCGCCGTCCCACGTTTTGTTATGAACTCCTCGATATCCTTGTCCATCGACTCGTCATGAAGCCGATCAGCAATGCCCGGCTTGTCGTTTGCAAAGAGCCAGCGGCCCAAGCTGAGCAGATAACCGACGTTGCTCGTGGCGGTGCTCTCGGCGGCTCCACCCCTGAGGAGCGCCTTCTTAAGCCCGGAAATAAGGGGCGCATCTTTGGCAAAAAGTGGCTCCTCGCTGCGACCTACCAAGACCCCATTTGACCGAGCGGTCTGCAGCGCTGAGGCGCCCAGCACCGCCTCATCCTCTCCGGCATGCAGCGCTAGGATTCCTTCGTGCCCACTCGCCCGCATGATGGGCCGCGCCTCAGATCGCGATGCATCCGCTTGATGGGCGGGGACCTGCATGAGCACGGGAGCGGACGGGACAGCGACCTCGCGCAGCTGCCGCTGAAAGGCCGCCGCCTCTGCCGACGAGTCGGCCGGAGAGGCATCTTGCGCGTCCACGCTATCCGTTTGTTGACGCACCCGATTCATTGAGACGAAGTTCATCTGTACACACTTTTGAAGATGAAGGGCCAGGAGCGCTGATCGTATGCGCCTGGACTTGAGCCGACATATCGTTGGCATTTGACGGTTCAGCTGCCAAGCGAAAGGAAGTTGGGGTCAGATGCTTGTGATCGAATTCTGGCGCGAGACACTCAGGCAACTACATCCCGAGGCGCGCGAACTGCATCGACGCGTGCTCCGCCTCGGGAGGGGGTGCCACGGGGCGATGCTCAACAACGACTTACAGAACGCAGGCGTGAGCTTGCCACGGTGAATCACAACGTTCTCGTGCCCCGTCGCAGCTCGAGCGCTCTGCCAATGCCGATTGTAGCCACGCTGTTCATTGGACTTCACGTGGCAAGCGGCGAAGTCGGCGTCACCCAGCGACGCCAACTGCCACGCATGTACCGGCCGCTTCGTATGGATGTGCACCCACATCGGACTCGGCATTCCACCATTGCGCAGCGTTCCGAGCGCAATGCCTTCTTTCCCCACCACTCCATGCAGGCCTGGTAGTGCTTCGCCACGCTGAATACCGCTCGACTCAGCTGGCCGGGCGGAGCGTTGGAATCTCGCATCTGGTCGAGCACGGCTGCTGCTTTCCTCCTGCTCGCCTCCAGGTCGTGGACAATCAAGGTGGCCACGGCGTTGCATTGGTTCCCCGCAGCAAGAGTTTCGTCGCGGAGTCGGCGAGCCCGATCGTCGGAAAGAAGCCTGCGCGGCATGTCCGGGGGGAGGGTCGCGTAATAATCCAGAACTTCCGAGCCTGCCTTGACGACTTGATCGATCAGCTCTTGCGCCTCCGACCGATTCCGGGCTTGCGTGGCTGCATTTTGAGAAGCATCAAGGTCCTCAAGCAGGCTACGCATTTTTTGCCTCGCTGCTTTGATTCCGTCGCCACTTGAGGAAATAGGGACTGCCACCGCCGAAGCTGGTGGCAAGCTCACGAGCGGCGCCGTTCTATCTCGAGGCCCGGAGCGCATCCGCTCCACGACGGAGTCGAAAGATTGCCTGCCTTCCCCGGGGGCGGGACCGGGCTCGGGGCTCGAACTGCTCGACCCCCATGTGCTGTCGGCTCCTGCGGGCCCAACGTGCGATTTGCCAAGTCGGCCAATGCCCGTCATATTCCACCTCCAATCAAGTCGAGAGTGCGCAGCCTGTCTGGATAGACTGGCTGGCTGACGACTAGCTGACGAAGGGCGGTTTTCCCGGATTCACAGGAAAACCCGGATCACCGCGGGTTGCAATTCTGGTGGATTGTGGTGAGGCAAAAATACCCGGCGAGTATCGATTGGCGGACTTCGGCTGCCGCCCGTCCTGCTCTCCGGGAAGGAGATGCGAGTTCGAAGAGCTTATCCAGCGGTGATGCACCAATCCTGACCAGACCCAGATCGTGGGTCAAAGCAACATTTTCTTGCTGCACGTCCGAATTCGAGCAGAACCGATGTTGCGCAGCTCCTTTCGAAAGTACGAGCCGAGGATCTCGCGCACAGCGCGGCTTACGTTTTGCCTATCGAAAGCGGGCTGCTAGCTGCCGAGGTGACGATGTCTTCACCTCACGCGAGATTGCTCATGCCGCATGTCTTTCGGCGAGGAATTACGGTTTCCTTCTCGATGAAAGTTGGCACCGTCCGCGCTCGAATGCGAGCTCCCATGCTCCCATTACGTCTGATCGCACGAAGATCTCCTGTATTCTGCAGGGAACAATCCCGACAAAGCATGCGGCTGCACACAACTACCACGCAGTGGAGCAAAAGCCGGGCCAATCGGCTGACACTTCCGCACACGCGGTAACCAGCTGAACGCAGTATACACGCACGGTGGCCCTTCTGCGTGAAAGCGGCTCCTGCTGTTCGGCGCCCATCAACGTTGTCGCAAACTCGCCATTGCAAAGGAGCACACCGACCGTCCGCGCCCGACAACTGCAGCCGTATCCTTTCTTCATCTTTGCTGGCGATCGCCGCGACCAATTCAGTGCTTGAATGAGGCTGCAAGAGGCGGCATTTTTATTGCACACATAGTCATGAGCTTCGTCGCCACATGCTTCAGGCCCACATGTGGAGAACCAGCGCGCGGGCCGGCCGCATCAAGATAGAGGGCGTGTGGCGCAAGCGGAGAGCAACGTGCGCGACCCGGTTGGTCGAAATGTTCAAGCCAGGATCGCGCTAGAGACGGATCGAGGATGGCCAGACAGTTCAAAGAGAGGCCGGCGCCGACCATCGTTGCGAAAGACGGACGCTTGACCGGCCGCGCCGTGATGGGCGCAACGATCGGCAATATCCTCGAATTCTACGATTTCGGGACCTATAGCTTTTTCGCCATCCAGATCGGTCAGGCGTTCTTCCCGGCGAGCGACCCGTTCGCCAACCTCATGCTGTCGCTCGCGACGTTTGGCGCGGGTTTTGTAACCAGACCGATCGGGGCCATCGTGCTCGGCACGTACTCGGATCGGGTCGGGCGCCGGCCCGCGATGACCGCCAGCTTTGCCATGATGAGCGCCGCGATCCTTGCGTTGGCTGTGACGCCCTCGTACGAGACAATAGGAATTGCCGCTCCGTTACTGGCCATTTTCGCACGTTTGGTGCAGGGCTTCGCCCTGGGAGGTGAAGTCGGTCCGACTACCGCCTATCTGATGGAGGCGGCCGCCGCCGACGCGCGCGGTCTTGCTGTCTCGTTTCAGCCTGCCAGTCAACAGATAGCTGCAACCGCCGGAGCGCTGGTTGGAGAAATACTCTCCCTCGCCATGACAAGCGAGGCACTGGACGCGTACGGCTGGCGGATCGCGTTTTTGCTCGGTGCCGGTACGCTGCCGTTCGGACTTTGGCTGCGGAGCGCCCTGCCGGAGACATTACACCGCCCGGAAGCTTCGGCTCCCGTCGTCGAGACTGCGAAGAGATTGCGTGCCGCTCGCCGCATGATGAGCTTGGGACTCGTCATTTTGGCCAGCTGCACAATTTTTACCTACATCACGGAATATATGACAACCTATGCGCTGAACACCTTGCAAGTTTCTGCGCCACTCGCCTTTGCCACCACGCTCGTCAGCAATGCAGTAGGAATTGCTGCCGCACTGCTGGGCGGTTGGCTCGCGGATCGTGCCGGACGCCGGCACATCATGATATGGCCGCAGGTCACCGCGCTGCTGATGATTTATCCGGTGTTCTGGTGGATCGCAGAGAGCCGCAGTGCCATCGCACTTCTTGGAGGCCTCGGCGCGCTCACCTTCATCGGAACGGTCCCGTATAGCGCCTTCTATGTGAGCATGGCCGAAGGTCTGCCCAAGAACATCCGCGGCGGCGCCTTCGCGACGATTTACGCTTTTGCGATAGCGATCTTCGGAGGCACAGCTCAACCCGTCGTCGCCTGGCTGATCCACGTGACCGGGAACGCGCTGGCGCCCGCCTGGTACATGCTTGTCGCTAGCGCGGCCGGACTGTGTGCCATGCTGATGATGCCCGAGACGGCGCCGCCGAGAATTCAGAGCACTGTGCATAAGCAAAGCCCGTCGTAGCGCTGGACAATGTGATCACAGGTCCGTTCCGCTCATATCGCGCTCCCCCTCAAGTCTTTCGGGAAGAAAGTGGATCGGCCCGAGAGATGGGAATTGTCTTGATGAAGCATTCGATTTTTGCAGGAAGGTCGTGTTGGGGCCGCGCCTTCTGTTGGGGTTTGGGTAGGCTTTCAAGCTCTACGCTTTTCCTGATGGATGGTCATCGGCATCGGAAAAAGCGATGGACAAACCGCGGGATGATCGCTGCAACACGGCCGGGTCTCTTGCTGCGCAGCACTACAGGCCTCCTTGCTAGCCAGAGTAGGCTGCCTGGGACCGACCAGTTCGAAACATAGCTATGTTGATGAGATAGGCTTCAGACGCCCAGACAGTTCCCGACCGCTCGCCTACTGGACGCAACTGCAGCAAATCAGCGGTCGTCCATTCTGCGTGCAAGCAAGGCGGAGCAATCCTTCCCTTCAGGAAGCCAATGAAACAAGGCGGCACCACCACTCCACGCCATCGGGAGAGCATGAATTCTCCCAGATAGGTCAAGAATGCGAGTTGCGCTGGATGTCCGCCAATTCACCCTGGCAGAGGCCAATAGCCGCTGCCGCCTTCTGATCGGCCGGGAACAACCCCCGAGCCTGCCGGAGCAGAAAATGGACGCGGACCGGGCCACCAATTGTAGCCAACCAGCACGATCAAGTCACGGCGGTCGGCGATCAGCGCCCCCAATTTGACACCAATTCAGCGAAGCTCAATTGATTGCGAGCGTCATCACTTGACCAAGTGGGCAACCGCCCCGGCGCATTCCAACTCGGCGGTGTTCTTGACGTGGACAGCATTCGCACCGGCGCGGTGATCGGACGCAATCGCGACATAGAGCGCGGGCAGCACGAAGAGCGTGAACAGCGTGCCGATGGACATGCCCGCGACGAGCACGAGCCCAATCGAGAAGCGGCTCGCGGCGCCAGCGCCCGTTGCGGTCAACAAGGGCAAGAGACCGGTGACCATCGCCGCCGTGGTCATCATGATCGGACGAAGTCGAACGCGCGCCGCCATCTCGATAGCCGAGCGGCGGTCGAGCCTCTCCTTGAGCTGCAGCTCATTGGCGAACTCAACCAATAAGATACCGTGCTTGGAAATCAGCCCGACCAGTGTCAACAGCCCGACCTGAGTGTAGATGTTCATCGTCGACAGGCCAAAGAATAGCGGGATCAAGGCCCCGACGATCGCCATCGGAACGCTGATCATGACGATGAGGGGATCGCGCAGGCTTTCGAACTGCGCCGCAAGCACCAGAAAAATGATGATAATTGCAAACGCAAAGGTGATGGCGAGTTGATTACCCTCGCGCACATATTGGCGAGCGTCGGCAAGGAAGTCGTGGCTAAAGCCTGCGGGCAGCTTCTTTGCCTCCTCGTCCAAGTACTCCACAGCTTGACCGATCGTGACGCCAGGCATCGGTACGGCCTGGAAGGTCGCGGAGTTGAGCTGGTTGTAGTGGGTGAGCGTATTCGGGTCGGTCGCAGTCTCGATGGAGACCACGGTCGACAGCGGCAGCATCGAGCCTCTCGCAGTCTTCACATAATAGCTTCCGAGTGAATCCGGCGTCAGGCGTTTTTCGCGCGCCACCTGCGGGATCACCTGGTAGGAGCGCCCCTGCAGGTTGAAGCGGTTCACGGAGTTGCCGCCGAGCAGGGTCGCAAGCGCGCCACCGACGTTCTCCATGGTGATGCCAAGATCGCTGGCCTTGGATCGATCAACCTTGATTTGCACCACCGGCTGATTGAACTCAAGGTCAGAGTCGCTGATCGCGAACAGACCGCTCTTGCGAGCGGTATCCTTCAGCTTCGACATCTGCTCATAGACGGACTGGAAACCCAGCGTCGAACTGATCACCATTTGCACCGGTAGTCCGCCCGAACCGCCCGGAAGAGGCGGCAAGCTAAAGGCAAACGCGTTGATGCCTTCGATTTTGGACAGCTCGGCCTGAACGGACCACTTGAGCGCGATCGATGATTTCTTGCGCTCGTCCCAAGGCTTGAGCAACATGCCGGCCATGCCGCCCTGCGGACCGCTGCTGCCGTTGAGCACGAAGCGCAAATCGGTCTCGGGAAATTTCTGGAACGCTTTGTCGAGCTTGGCGCCGTAATAATCGAGGTAATCGATATTGGCGTATTTCGGCGCTTTGGTCAGCGCGAATATGATGCCCTGATCCTCCTCGGGTGCAAGTTCCTTGGACGTATGCATATAGAGAAAGCCGACAAGGCCCAGCATGGTCAGCACAAACAGCCCGGTAATCGGACCATAGTCGAGCGAGCGGTCGAGGTTGCGACCGTACCAGCGGGTCGTGGCGCCGAACGCGCGGTTCACAACTCTTGCAAACCGCCCCTCCTCAGGGCTGCTCTTCAGAAAGACCGAACACATCATCGGAGACAGCGTCAACGCAATCACGCCCGATACGATGACCGAGCCCGCCAGCGTAAACGCAAATTCGCGGAACAGCGCGCCAGTGAGGCCGCCGAGAAAGCCGATTGGCGCGTACACGGCGGCCAGCGTGATCGTCATGGAGACGACGGGACCAACGATCTCGCGCGCCCCCTGGGTTGCGGCCAGCGCGGGTGGCGCGCCTTGTTCCAGATGGCGATGAATATTCTCCACCACCACGATTGCATCGTCGACCACGAGGCCAATCGCAAGCACCATCGCGAGGAGGGTCAGAAGATTGAATGAAAACCCCAGCGCCAGCATCATGCTGCAGACGCCAATGAGCGACAGCGGAATGGTGACGACGGGAATGATGACCGACCGAAACGAGGCCAGGAACAGGAAGATCACGACCACCACGATCAAGACGGCCTCGATCAGTGTTTTTTCCACCTCATCTATCGATGATTGAATGAACTTCGTGGAATCGTAGGCCACTTTCATCTTCAGCGATGGCGGCAAGTTGCGCTTCATGTCTGGAAATAGCGCCCGAACCCCTCGCACTATGTTCAGTGGATTGCCTTGAGGGCTCGCCTGCACGCCGATGAAGACCGCGTGCTCGCCGTTCATGGAGACGCTGGCGTCTGCGGTCTGCGCGGCAAGCTCGACCGTCGCAATGTCCTCCATGCGTACAAAGCCGCCGTCATTGGCCTTGACGATCATGCGCTTGAAGTCATCGACACCGCGCAGATCAGTGTTGGCCGTGACGTCGGAGATAGTGAGATAGCCCTTGACCTGACCGGCCGCGGCCTGGAAGTTGTTGGCGGCAATTGCAGCCGAAACGTCCGCCGCCGACACGCCATGCCCCGTCATTTTCGCAGGATCGAGCCATAGCCGCATCGCAAAACTCTGGCCGCCCAGGATGTCCGCCGCTGCGACCCCCTCTACAGTCGACATAACCGGCTGCACCACGCGTGAAAGATAGTCGGAGATCGCGCTGGCCGTCAGTTCCTCGCTGGAGAAAGCGATATACATGACAGCCGTGGTCTGGCCGGCTGACTTGGTGACGACCGGATCGTTTGATTCCTTCGGAATTAGATATTTGACCGAGTTGACCTTGGAGAGCACTTCGGTAAGCGCCTCGTTGGGATCAAAATTGAGCTTGATGTAGACCTGGATCGTCGAGCTACCGAGCACCGATGAGGACGTGACGTAGTCGACGCCCTCGGCGGACGCCACTGCCTGCTCCAGGGGGGCCGTGATGAACCCCTGGATCATGTCGGCGGAGGCACCAGGGTAGGAGGTCGTGATATTGACGACCGTGTTTGACAGCTTCGGATACTGCCGGATCGGCAAAACGGCGGCCGCGCGAAGACCGATCAGCAGGATCAGCAGACTGATGACGACGGATAACACCGGACGTTTGATGAAAAGCTCGGCAAATGCCATCGAGGCTCTCGCATTCAGGAGGGTGACGCAAATTCGCTGGCACTGGCAAGTCGCGCTCCAGTTGCGGTCATCAAGCGGCTGACAGTGGCTAGGGCCCATAGCGAGAGGGAAGTGGAATTGGCTGCTCTAACGGCTAGTTCCTAGGCAGAGGGTCCGGTGCTCCACTTCTCCATCGCCATTCCTTGGATGGATCTTGGCCCTGCGGTTTTGATCGCTGATCGCGATCCCGAGTATGGACACACCTCTTCAGGGTAAAGACCCATGTCATTTTGTGCGCAATCGGCCCGAGGTCCGACTCAAAATACGGAAGCGGGCTGACGCATTTCCATTCCGCTTCATCCTCACGCCTCAATGGTACGCAACGCCTTTCAGCAAGCGGATCAGTCGACACTTACGGCGTCCCGCGCCACACCGGTCGAATGATCCAGCGGCGACGTCGAAAGTACAAACAACTCGACGAGTGACTCAACTCTACAAAGGCAAGCGCGCGATATAGAATGGGTTGCCAAACCTATACCAAGGTTTGTCGACGCCTTGCGCCGGCATGAGCCGCGCGAGACTTGCGACGTTACCCCGGCGCCAAGATGGACCGGCGCACAAATGTATTCTAGAGTCCCGTGACGTCGAGCGGCTCCGGGGTGGTGCGAACCTCGTCAATCTCCGGCGAATATGGGGAAACGGCCGCTTGCAGGCGATACCGCTCGGGCACGATGCGACCGGATGGAAGACGGCTGAGCCGAGCGACGCGCTCGGCGTCGGTCCTGCTTCGAGGCCAACCTCGATCGGTTTCCAGAAATTCGCGCCGAGTGCTGCCAGCTTCCGTGCAGCATTGTGTGGGCTCGATCCCGATATAAGAACGCCACGTTGCAGCGTCACGATTGCGGCCACCATGATCCGTCACATCGTCTTCTTCACAGCCAAGGATCAGGCCGGTATCGCCCAGATCGTCGAAGGTCTGTCAGTTCTCACCGCAATACCGTATGCACGCCGGCTCGAAATTGCGCGCAACCGCAAGAGCGATCAGTTCGGCAATGGATCTCGCTGCGTACAAAACGCACGATTTGTATCAAGAAGCGCGATCCGGTGCGTCCGGCCGCTTCGGGAACTGCGGTTTGCCGCTGACTACGAACTGTCAGCAGGTGTCTATTTCGCTGGAACGTCAGGGTTGAGCCAAGTTGCTCGACACCCCCGACGGGCTAGCCGCAGCTAAGCTTGATGATGATCAGCCTCGATGCTTTGTACGTATGGGACGGAAATTGCGCTTGTTCGCGACGCGACAACGATCAGAGCCGGCTTCATAGCCTGCCGATCATCGGCAACCGATAGCCCTACGCACGTCCGCGAGTTGCAGTGGATCGAGCCGGTCAAGGCGCTGCGATGCCTTGACGCAGCGCCCGCAGCTTACCTGTCTCGATAGCGCGGCAGGGCATGAACTTCTCGGGCGGTACTCATATTTTGACCTGCAAACCGTTTGGCACCTAAGTGGTCGCCGATGGACAGGCAAGCTGGAATGCTGAGGCGGTTGCCGGCGATCCATGGGTGGTTCTCCGCAGCCATCTCGCCAGATACCGAGCAGCGCATCGCCCCGATCTCCCGCCGTTCCAGGGCGGCCCCCGGCTTCCTTGCTTTACGACCTGAACCGGATGTGGAATATCCAGGTACCGTCCGGATCGATGTCCGACCAGTGAAAGATCGGCGTCTGTTCGGCGACCAATCCTGCGATTCGTCCGCAGGGCCTGCTGAGTGGCGAGCGACGGATATCCGTCGACGCACATTGTAGCTCCCAATCGGCCGAGGGTCCGCCCCGGCGGGGTGGGCGGTTGAAGCTTGCGAAGTTTTCAATCGTAAGAACGTAGGCCGGCGGCTCCCGGGAGCGGACGATCTGCTTCCTTGAGCGCGATTCCGAGATAAGCGGAGAGATTTCGGATAGGTCGGCTCCATCGCGCATTGAATTTGCCACGAGGATCCAATCCAAAGCGCCGCTTCACCCGAAAGGCGAATGTGCGGTTGCCGAGCCGAAACTCGCCATAGCGCTTGTAATTGTAGATCGCAGTCTTGGCGTAAAGCTGCGAGGTGCCCACGCCCAGACTGTTGTCGGCGTTCACGGCGCGATCTTCACGCCAGCCCCGCATGCGCAGCGCCTGCGATTATCTGCATGGGTCCTCGGCGTCTCCGCAAATTCGCGATGGCGGAGCGTCCAGCTTCGACAGCGGGCTGCGTTGGCGGCAGCGGCGTCATTCCGACAGCGTGTCGGGCCTTGTACGCAAGTGCACGGGAGCTCGATATGATCAAAAGGTTCAGGTTGGAGCACTACTCCTGACGTGCTGCGAGCGGCTTTGCCGGCGAACCTGCCGGCCCGGCGTGTGCCAACATCTGTCAAACCATTCGCATGGACACGATATCGGCTGGTCCAGCGCCACTGCATTCATCCGGTGCCGGAACGCCACCGGAGCCGGGTGTGTATAGTCTACCGGGCTGCATACTACTCTGCGCTACATGGCGATGAGCTCGGATCACCATGTCTCCTCCCATTTGGCAAATGCTTGATCGTCTGGTCGAGGGCAACGGCGGTTCGCTGCCGGCAGAATGGGTGTGCCATCGCGATCGCCGTGCCCGTGCGCCATGCTCGGCCGACAAGTACAACCGAGAGGGTCAGGTGGGCTGATCGGTGATATGCATGATTGAGAAATAGTTGTCCGGGTGATGCAGAACGTCGCCAGCATTCACATTTGAGAGCGTAATTGAATTGCCCGCTCCGAGGTGAACGACCGTGCTATTGGGGCCAGCCGCCTCGATGTGACTGGTAAGATCGGCAAGCGTATGAATACCAGTGTGATTGATCCCATCCTCGATGTGCAGTTTATCCCCCACCGTGAAGTCCATCACCAAATCGTTGCCGTTCCCGCTTGTGAACACGAAGTTGTCGCCGCCGTAACCGCCGACCAGAGTATCGTTACCCTGATCGCCGTACAAAAAATCGTCGCCGGCACCGCCATAAATCGTGTCGGCTCCCTGATTGCCTTCCAGTTCATCGTCGCCC
Organism: Bradyrhizobium sp. Pha-3; assembly: GCF_042258615.1. Taxonomy (GTDB): domain Bacteria; phylum Pseudomonadota; class Alphaproteobacteria; order Rhizobiales; family Xanthobacteraceae; genus Bradyrhizobium. The sequence continues at coordinate 7,768,550 of NZ_CP170152.1, forward strand.
GCACCTCCGAAAATCAAGTCGTTCCCGCCCCGACCCTGGATGAAGTCATTATCCGGTGTCCCAACCACGTGATCGTTGAAGTTCGTGCCGCGCATTACAGCCATTTCTTTCTCCTGTGTTTTGTCTGCCAGACGAGTGATCACGGAAGTGATAGTGCTCTGGCTGAGGATCATACACACTGAATCTGACGAAAACCTGACTTGCACACCCAACCAAAACGGTGTGAAGGGTCATCCAATTGCAGACCGTTGTGCAAATCGTTTCACAAGCCCGGCGGCTCCGCCGAATGGTCAAAGTTGACACGGGTAAAGTCGTCGGGCCGGTTCAAGCCATTGTACGATGAGCAACGGTCGCATCACACCAAGCGGCGAACGCGTGATCACGCAATCCGGCACTCATTGGCAGACAAGCAATGCCAACGAAGCGCAACCTTGACCAAGTTCATGCCCTCCTGCCGTTCAAGCAACAGCTCGCACGGCTTCTCACGCGTTTGTGGTTTACGTTCAGATCGCGCAGCGGGATATTGCAAGCATCGTCGACCCCAACATCTGCCAATCGAGTTTCCATGATCGTCTCCGCAGATCTTGCTCGCTCGAGATCTTACGGATCCATAGTAGCGATTTAAGGCTTCGAGCTGTCGTGGCGTCTTGTTGAGGTTGTCGTTCGCCACAGTATCGCAAGTTTACGCAAGCACCCCCTACCATTTCCGGCAGTCAGGATCGCGTTGACTCTCTAAATCGATCTGTTCCAGTGGATCGATGGGAAACTATCACCGGTGGACAGGCGTCGCGTCATGCAAGCTGCATTACTGCTCGGGCTATCGAACAGGACGAAATGTGATCATTCTTTGAAAACGGCTAACCCGCCATCTTCGGCTGCTCGGGACAGCCCCTCAACTTATTACTCCGTTGGCCGCAGGATCGCGGACGAGAACTGCCAAAGCGATCGTCGTCGACAAAATCATTTACCGTTCCGCCGAGAGAAGCCAATTTGTTCTTCAACACAGCGACTAGCCTGCGAGCATCCATCATCCTGAGGAGCAATTTGCCATTGAGGCAGGCAGGACGTCTTCGCGAACGATCGGCATCGAGTTCGCGAGCGCGATCGCTTGCCGCACCGCATACATATCCCCCAGATCGGCCGCGTTGGTTGCCGCATGCGCGAACGAGAAAAGAGGATCCGGCATCCGACCTGTCGCAGAAAATAGGATGTCCTGCTGGGCTGGTCGAATGCAGGTTCCGCATCGTCCCTTTGCGAAGCATTTCGCATCCGCTGCGGTTTAGTGGCGTCGCCCCGCTGCAGAACGCCGCGCTGCTTGCAATTCCTTGCGCCGGGACCCGAAAGGATCAGACGAATGACAGCACACCTCATGGCGTTAAAAGACCTAAATCCCAGCGGCCGGGAACTGGAGATTACAACGACGACAGGGTGCATCGTCCGATGTTCCTATTGTCCCCAGGATAAGTTCGCTGAACGCCAACGACCCGTGTCCCAAGCGAAGCACCTTGGTCTTCAGGATTTCAAGCGATGTCTGGCACGCGTACCAGCCGCTATCGATATCGGCTTTGCGGGTTACTCGGAGCCTTGGCTCCATCCGGAGTGCACGGCGATGGTTGAGTATGCTTACGCACGCGGCCATGGCATCCGAATTTTCACAACCCTTGTCGGAATGAATGGGAGTGACGTTCGGCGCTTGCAAATGCTGCAGTTCAAGAGCTTCGTCGTGCACGTACTCGATGACGGCACTTTCATGAACAGCCGCCTTGTCGGAAAGACCTATCTCAATGTCATGCGGAGACTGGTCGAGGCGAACATTCCTTCAATTCGATACATCGTGCTTGGTAAAATGCATCCCGATCTCGCCGACATCGTTCCCGCCAAAGCACTGAAGCGCCTGCGGCCCTTGAGTGGCAGGCGAGGACGAATCGATCCGAATATCATTAAACCACGACGGCCGGTTACCGGAACTTTGACATGCATCGGCAAACAGCAATATCGGAATGTCCTACTCCCGAACGGCGACGTTACCCTGTGCTGCATGGATTTTGAGCGGCGTCATGTCCTGGGCAATCTTCTGCGCGACCAATACGAAGATCTGTTCGAAGGCCGAATGTTTAGCGAAATTGTCAATCGCATGGACGGAATCGAGGGCTTTCTGCTTTGCAGGACGTGTGAGTTTGCCAGTCCGCAGACATCGGGATGCTGCACGGATGCCGACCAACAACGTGACGACGGGACCGCGCGAATGCAGATGTTGAGAAGTTTCTGATGAACGATAAGCGACCAAAGCCTATTCGCTCGCTGCTTGCCAGGAATGGCCATACCGACGGGACACTCGCCGGACCGGATATACCCCTGACAGCAGGCGGATCAGAGCCGCGCTCCAGTGAGGTGAACCAGCTGAGACCCTGCTCCGTAGAGGGCCTCACGGGCGGCACGAAGCCGCCGGTGTTCAACCGGCGCGGCTGGAAGCGGTAGATCTATTTCCGCAAGGTGCCCGAGGACATAGGACGCCAGCACACGGCCGAAGACAGTCCCGGTTGCAATACCGCGCCCGTTGTAACCACCGAAGGTGACCACGTTGCGGTCGAGCTTGTGAAAGCGCGGCAGGTGGTCGGAAGTCATCCCGATCATCCCGAACCAGCCGGTTTCGAACTCGAGTTCACCGAGCTGCGGAAACAGCCTGCGTAGCGACCTCACCGCCCAGGCTCGGTGAACCAGGGTGCCGATACCCTCCAGAGCGCCCACGCTGCCGAACACCAGACGCCCCGACCGATCGAAGCGAAACGAGGAAAGGACCTCGTTGGTGTCCCATGCTCCTTGCCGTTCGGGCAAGATTGACGTCCTTGGACGCTCTGATAAGGGCCGCGTGGCCAAATTGAAGTAAGGCAAGCGGATCTGCTCCCGCTGAACCTGCGGCCAAGTGGTTTTGCCGTAGGCGTTGGTGGCGACGATCACCCACTCAGCACATACGGATCCCGTTCCCGTGCCAACCCTCCAGCGCAAACCCATATCGCTGACTGTGAGGACCTCAGTCTGCGTGAATATCCTCGCGCCCGCTGCAAGGGCAACGCGTGCCAGGCCGCGCGCATAGGCCAGTGGCTGTATAGTACCGGCGCGCTTGTCCAGGAGGGCGCCGGTGTAGTTGCCACCGCCAATCTTTCTGCGCGTTTCCTCCGGATCAAGCACCACGACCGGAGCGCCGCGCTTCTGCCACTGTTCGGCACGTATCTGGATTTGCTGGAAGCCCCTGCGGCCGACCGCGCAATGCAGGGTCCCCGCGCGCTCAACTTCGCAGTCGATCCCATGTCTCTCGATCAGTTCAAAAACCTCTTGCGGCCCCCTACCCAGTAACTCGATGAGCCGCTCTCCAAACGGAGGCCCGAGAGTAGCTGTGAGTGTGTCGGGCATGACCCACATGCCGGCGTTGACGAGCCCGACGTTGCGCCCGGAACCACCGAATCCAATTTCGGATGCCTCGAGCAGGATTGCGCGCGCGCCTGCCTTCGCAAGCTGAATAGTCGCACAGAGTCCGGTATATCCACCGCCGATCACAACGACATCGGCCTGCGCGTCGCCCACAAGAGGACCCGTATACGGAGGAGCTGGCGCCGTCAGCTCCCACAAGCCGTGCGATTTGGGGTTGCCGTGCATCCGACGAACTCGTTCGGCCCATGATCATGAACGACATTGACCTACACATCATGACAGCCGCCACAGAAATCAACTCCAGTATTGTGGAGTCGATCTTCCTCTCAAAGGCGTACCTGTGACGCAAGAGTATTGGACAACTGCCCGGTTCTCGTGAGGTCGTGTTTTCCAATATCGACGATCCTGCGATCTCCCTCAAATTTATGGGGTCTGCATTACCGCAATGACCTCATGCGGGTAGTCTTCGGTATCAAAACATCAATCCGAACAGGACCAGTACTGAACTGGCACTTCAAAAACGCCGCCTATTGGTGAATGCGCAGTAAGTCTGGCGGTGTTGACCGGCAGCAGCAGCGGAAGAGGCTTCACCGAACCGTGAGCTCCCAGATGATGCGGATGTGCCCCCCTTCAATCGATGGTCGGAAAAACTTTGCGTCGTCGCGGTCCCGTCCAATCGATGGAATGCCCGATTGGGCGAGTACGGCAGAAGTTGCACGCTCGGTGCTCTGTACAGGGCACACCGGTTTAAAGAAGTTGCGAACATGGTTTGTCCTGTGTGTCTGAATGCGCTCGGCCTTCGCTGACTATCGTTTCCTCTCAATAGCAACGGCCGTGCCATCAGCATTCAAAACGCGCTGGGCTTCTGATTTTTCTTGAAGAACGGCCGCCGGCGGGCCTGGGGTGTTCTGCCGCCCAGCGTGTCGGCACCAGTGTCAGAAACCGAACACGTATAACCGAGTTGGTGTACGAATGGCTTCGTGTCGCGGCCTTTCTCACGGCAGTTGACCAGAAAGCAGAAGTTACGGCCTTCATTCAAGCTCACGTTTCGGCGAAAGCTCGTCAGAAACGGACAAGACTTCGCACAATTCACGGTTTTGATGCCGCCCAAATGACTATCTGGCTGATCAGGGAGCGATACGTCGCCCTGCGCCGGTTTTGCACTGCGACCGATCGGAAACTCGCCCAACAGCATACTGGTCACTGCGATCATAGCGCCATGATCACCGCCATCGAGATCGGGAGGTTAAGACGGTCACGATCATCAGTGCAGCGGTATGCGGCAAATTGGAGCTCAAATCCGCAACTGATCGCTTTCTTTTGTCATCCGACGTTTCCTGGTGGAGAGGCCGATGATGCAGCGTCTTTCGAGAAGGGTTTCGTGCCGGCCATTGTTCCCATTGTTCATTCTACCTCTCACCAGGCCACGTCGGGTTTTGGAGGGCTAACGTTATTGGCCACCGTCAATCGCGCAGGCATCGGGTCATCAGCAACTCCCACAGGCACACGAACCCGACGAGTTGTTTGACGCCGACTGGAGGTGCGGCCTCCAAGAGGCTCGCCTGTGGTGATCGACATGCTCCCAAGCCTAGTCGTAAGCGGCAAGCTGAGGTCGTCGGTCGGAGTGGCTCAACGGCATAAGCGCAAGTCACCTCACTGCCCGCGCGATCTTCACTTCGAGGTCACAGACCAGTTGTTGAAGTTGAAGTTCATCCCCCCCGGGGAAGAGGTAATCTCGACGCCGTATTGAACCGCACCGACGTTTATGTCGCCAAAGTATCCCTTCGACTTGATCCACTGCAGGATGCTCTTGATGTCCACTGTCCCGCTGTTGGTTTTCGAAGTGCGCAGCAATGAGATGACCTTATGACCATTGAAGCCTTCAAATACGTTCCAAGTCGCCCCGCCTACATTGACGTTGCTGTAGACCGGGATCGCCGCACCGGAAGGGGCATAATGATATGAAATGGGCTTAACGTTGCCGCTTCCGTCCGAGTTTCCGGTGTAGTTTGTCCAGAGCATTATCTCATGCTGGTTTGAGCTGTCCCAAATATCGTAGGCGAAGTCCCAGGCGCCGCCGGGAGGAACATCCTGATTAAAGCTCGAGGTCAGAGTGTTGATTGAGCTGAGCCGTTTTCCGATATTGAAAGCCTCGTGCGGATAGCTCTTGATGCCAGCAGTATTAGGCTGGTTCGACCAAACGCCCCACTGGTTGACTGCCCTCACCGAAATCGTTTGAGGCCCAGCGCCCGGCCCCCATACGTCGTTGTTCCAAGAGTAGCCATCGCGTGAAAAGGTCCCGTATGGAGCGCTCGAACTCCAAATCGGCGCCCTTGCCGGTACAGGCGCGCCAGATGGTGACCCGGCTCCATTCAAGGCCTGCCTGAACAGATTATGATCCTCCTGTGTCCGGACGTATCCCGTTGGGGACGCCCCTGGCGAGCGGGCACCGCTGATCCGACTGGAATCCATAAAGCTCTCTTTCTGGTTATGAGAACACCGTCTCTTGCAGATTCGCCGAGCGAGCCGCCGAGGTTCGTGAGTTAGATGGCATCGGTATCTAGAGATCAGGTCCGAATGCTAGGAAGGTTGCCTTTCGAGGAGCTGACGAACTCGAGGAAAACGGTGGACCCGCGCCCGGAAGAGCTGTGATGGGGAAATGCGATCCAGCGGCCGCCCCTCGCTCCACGCTCCAACGCCTCTGTCACAACTTGCGCCTTTACCAGAAGAACTTCGCGCCATCAGGCAGTTCGCATATGAATTCGCCCTGGTTCACGAGTTCGGTCGTCCCGACGACAAGCTTGGACGCCCGCACCGTGAGCTTGCCTTCGCGGCTGAGGCTATGGCGAATGTATTCGGTCACAGCGTGTCCGGAGCTGTCCACCGTTTGGTGCGCATTGGCAAAGCTGATACCGTTCTGGGCGGTCACCCTGAAGGCATTGATGACCAGACCACCCTGCGTCGCCGGCCCAGGCTTGCCACCCTCGACGGTGGTGCAGTGATTCATGTCCAGTATGAGCTTCACATTTTTGCCGGTCTGCAGGGCATTGAGAACTTCGGCGTATTTCGGCGAGGGCTCATCGGCCCTGGCCATCGGGCTCATGCTTGGCGCCGAAAGCAAGGACAATAGGATCGACAGGCCTTTGCCGGTAAATTTCATATGTTCATCTCCCTCGGTAAGAACCACAGATCGCACAGGCGCGACATTGCAAACCGTCGTGCTCGCAAGTTGTTTGGCGAATTCCAGACCCAGACATCAAGCGCGGTCGCGCTTGCGACAAAGAACAGCCTGTCGCGACCAGGCGCAAGTGGTCGTGACGGCTATTCCAACGTCACAACCTCGTAGGTCAGGTTTGCTAAAATAGCCTCACCTCCTGGGAAGACGCTGAAACGATTTGATCGAGAGGCGGCCACTTGGAACCACGGACGGCAACGGTCAGAGCTAATACAACGGAGTCCGGTATGATTGAGAGGATGCGGCTCTCACATATGCGTAAGCGCGGGATTTCCGGAGAACACTTCGACCAGCCCGCATCTTGCGAGCTTGTTCACGTTGATACCTGGGACCGCCCCTCTGCCAGCGAAACAATAGGTCCAAAATGAGGTTGGCGACGAACCTAACGCGGCGGCACGAACAAGTCTTGCTCAGTCAAAGCACCTGATCTGGGCCTCGTCTAAACAAGAATGCCAGATGGCGCAAAGCAGCGTCAGCGACTTTTGATCTAGCGCTTTGCGCGGCATCCGTCCGGCTGACGGCCTACCTCATTGAACCGAATCCATCCGGCACCCCTCAAGCGGGTACGGGCTTCTTTCCTCGTCCGTCAACTTTTCGAAAGCTGTACCTGAAAGAATGTGCACGAACCACCCGTACGAGCGCAGGCCTCACGCACCTTGCTCGAGCAGCCTGCGCATCAAGCTACCAGCAAACGGCTGAAGCGGCGCCGCATCCTAAGAGCGGATCCGACGTCTGGGGCCCGCTAAAACCGCTCCAAGTCGTTCTTTGGCGTTGCTCGTTCGGGCGCTTCAGGCATCCCGGCATAGACCCGATCGCCGCGGCCACTTTCGAAGACCCGGCTCGGTGACGTGATGCGGTGAAAGCCTAGCTTCCACTCATGGCTTTCAGCCTGATACTGGACGCGCGTTCGACGAGAAGACCGTCAGACGCGATCGTACTATTAAGCGCAGAGCCGCGACAGCCATGGCAAGCGGTGTCGCGCTACGACCTATCCGCAGCCTGAATGCGTTCCATCAAAACAATCGATTTTGTCGATCTTGCCTGAAGGCCCCATAGTCGAGGCCGAGCTTGGGGGCAGCATCCAAGAATGTGGTGTGACGATCGATTCTCTACTTCAGTCCCTTGCCGGTCAACTTGACCTGGACAATCGCATGTCTGCATCTAACGCAATGCCACGCGTCCGACGTCGCGCGGCTAGCCATAGTTTGCTTGCTAATTGTCACGTGAACGACGATCGAGCAATCGCACGGTCCCGACGTCAAAGCTTGTTTTAGCGAGTAGCAAGAACGACTGAGACCTTACAACTGCCATCGGCTGCAGCTCAAGCTGCGCCGCCCAGGATTTGGAGAGACGAAATGCTCACAAGCTGGAGAAAGCGAGGCCGACCGCGATCCTCAGGTCGATCGCCGTGTCCATACTGTGTCGTTGTCCCTTCAGGATGCCCGCACCTTTGAGGGTACTTCTGTGACCAACTGTTATAGGCACTTGAATCCCACCTAACGTCAGATTGTAGGATTTCCGACAACATCGCGACATAGAACCCCGCTCGCGCGAACACTTCCTGACAGGTAGCAAGAATTGCGAACGTCTCTAAATCTCAACGCCGCCCCGCCCCGTCCCGTCACGCGGATCGATCACTCCTCTCGAAGGCGTGTTCTCGACACCGCCCATGTTCAAGACGGAGGAACCATCGCCGCCCCTGTCAAAGCCGGAGCAGGATGTAGCCGTCGCGTTGAAAGCGGGCTCTGTTTACCTCGCACTGTCCGTGCACAACTCAATTCAAAGTTCGAGCTTCGATCATTCGGCCGTCGTTCATCTCAAGTGATAAGATGCAACTGGCGCTACGACCTCAACCAGAGGCGTCATGGCCGCGGCGTGCGGTCCTATCCGGGCTTCGTTCACTGCTTTCGATGGGGTGCAGCGTCCGGGACGTCGGACGCGGCCGAGGGTCGGCATCGTTGGCGTCCTTCATGTCTATCACCGGCTAGCGAAAGGTTTTCTCCCTAGCCGCGAGGCGCATCGATCATTTCGTCGCGCGTCGCGGCCTCTGGAGGCATCGGCCAGATGCGGGCGTGAACTGTCTTCACGCGGAACACTTGCTTTGTCATGACCTGGCGTCGCCACAGGCTCCATAGCATAGCAATGCCGACCGCGGGACTGAGGTAAGGTGGCGGGGTATCCAAATGTCGGTTTCGCTAGACTATTCAGCCACAAATCCAGCCGCTCTCCCTGCTGCTACTGCTTTGGGCCTCGTCAATGATCTCGAGGTTCTTCCCGGCACAGAGGGTGCGTTGAGCATCGCCGACAACATATGCAGTTCCCGGCAGGCCGTCGCATCTTTCCATCCGGCGACAAGGGAAACATCGGGATTGATCGCGCGCGATCATGCTCCGCTTCGCCGCTCTCGGGCTTCGGTGTTCACGTCAGAGCGGGCGTCTCTGAGTTTCGTCGAACCTCCTGGTCAACCGTGACGCGCTCAGGTCTTGGCGCGGATGGACGAGAGGCGATGAAATGCGAATTCTCCTGGTTGATCATCATGCGGATTTTGCCCGCGCTGTGAAGGAAGCGCTCCTGAATTGCGGGTTCGCCGTTGACGTGACACGTACCCTGGATGAGGCGGCGGCCGCGCTGGATTGCGCCAGCTACCACATTCTCTTGCTCGACTCGGTTTTGCCGGATGGAGACGGCTTGGACTGGCTGAAGCAATTGCGGCGCGAGGGACGTTCAATGCCTGCCATGATGATGAGCAGTTTCAATGATCTCAGCCGGCGGATTGCGATCTTTAACGCGGGTGCGGATGATTTCCTGGCCAAGCCCGTCTCTATCGACGAACTCATTGCTCGCATGCGGGCCATCTTGCGACGGTCAACACAAATGACGGCGCCGGTCGTGACCTTCGGCAATCTGCATTTCGACCCGATCGGGAGGCAAGTCTCGGTCGGCGGTCGAATACTGAGAATTGCGCGCCGGGAAGTGTGCATCCTTGAACATCTGCTCAACCGCGCCGGCCGCACGGTACCGCGCGCGTCACTGGAGGATAGCCTGTATGCGTTCGACGACGAGGTCTCGACCAATGCGCTGGAAGTCGGGATCTATCGCTTGCGCACGCATTTGAACCAGGCGGGTGCGACGCTAAGGATCAAGACCGCGCGCGGTGTCGGTTACACCCTTGAACTCATTGGCGCAGCATCGGCCGCCTAGCCGATCGAACTTGAAAGCAACAATCCCTTGAAGGTCGCTAACAATGCCGCCGGCGCTGATGAGCCGTCGATGGTCGCCAGCGCGCCGCGCCCGGCCATTTTTCCCCGTTTCTGCCGCACCCTCTGCGCGCTCGCTCTGCTATTTCCACTTGCTGCGGCAGCCCAGACCAAGCGAGATGGCAAAGGAGAGCCGCCGCGCGCGGCGCTTGGCAGCACTACCGGCACGCTGAACCTTACTTCCTCACAGGGCAAGACGATTCATCTGACTGCGCCAGCGGCGAGCATCTTTGTTGCCGACCCGACGATCGCGGATTACCAGGCGCCGTCGAACACGACGATCTTTGTGTTTGGCAAAAAATCCGGACGGACCAGCCTGTTCGCCCTGAACGACAATGGCGAGGCTCTGGCCGAGCTGCGTGTTGTCGTCACGCAGCCGATCGAGGACCTCCGAGCCACGCTGAGAGCAGAGGTCGGCGACTATCCGATCCAGGTCAGCTACACGCCGCGCGGGGCGATCCTTAGCGGTACGGCGCCCAATGCCGATGTCGTCGAGACTGCCAAGAAGGTCGCCGAGCAGTTTCTTGGTGCGGGTGCGCTGGTTGTCAACAAGATCCAGGTGGCCGGCTCATTGCAGGTGAACCTCAGTGTGCGGGTGGCAGAAGTCTCCCGTAGCGCCGTCAAGGATCTCAATATCCACTTCACGGCCTCGGGCCCAAACGGCGCTTTCCTTGTCAGCGGCAAAGATGGCGGGTCCGGCGCGGCTGGCGGCGGCGGCACGATCGGTATCGGGCTTAGCGCCGGCAATACCAATCTGAGCGCCGTTCTCGATGCGCTCGCCAGCGAGCACCTCGCCTCGATCCTGGCCGAGCCGAATCTGACGGCGATGTCCGGCGAGTCCGCGAGCTTCCTGGCCGGCGGCGAATTTCCCATTCCGGTCATGCAGGACAATCGGCAGGTTTCGGTGCAATTCCGGCAGTTCGGTGTGAGCCTCGAGTTCGTCCCGACGGTTCTCAACAACAATCAGATCAACGTCCGCGTGAAGCCCGAAGTCAGCGAACTGTCGACGGAAGGTGAGGTCAAAATCAACGGCATGGCGGTCCCTGCCCTCTCGACGCGGCGGGCCAGCACCGTTGTCGAGCTCGCCAGTGGTCAGAGCTTTGCAATCGGTGGGCTCATCAGGCGCAACTTCAACACTGATGTCGGCGAGTTTCCGTGGCTCGGCGACGTGCCGATCCTCGGTGCGCTTTTTCGCTCCTCATCGTTTCAAAAACGCGAAACCGAGCTGGTTATCATTGTCACGCCTTACATCGTGCGACCGGGATCGAACCCGACCCGAATGAGTGCACCGAGCGACCGCATCGCTCCGCCCTCGGACGCGGGGCGCATTTTGACGAACACGCTGGCACGGCCGCCCCGAGACCGCGATGCGCCCCGCACGAGCGCACCGGGCCTGACGGGCAGTGCCGGCTTTATCATCGAATGAGGATCGTCAAATGATCTTGCGACATTTGTGCCATTTGATCGCTGTTGCGGCAACATTAGGCGGATGTGCAAACAGTGCTTCGATCCATTCCGGGCCGGCTGAACAAGCGATCGAGGTGGAGCAGAAGAGCAGTGTCTTGTTCTTGCAGAACCTTCGTGGCTCCGAAAGGCATCGGCTGCGGAGTTTCATTGCGAGTGCCAGTGGCGGCCGGCGGGATGCGCTACATGTGGATGTCACTGGCTCACCCCGCCTTATTGCACAGGTGGCCCACGAGGCCCGTGCCATGGGCATTGCCCCCTATAACATCCGTCTGTCCGCCTCCCCCCTCGATCTGCCCGCCCGATTCGGGGTGAGGATCGAGGCGATCACCTATGAAGCCCGTCCTCCTGTCTGTCCGTCGATTTCCATCGTCGGGCCCGCAGCAAACGATAATTCGTTCGACCCGACGCTTGGCTGCTCCACCCGAAACAATCTGGCTGTCATGGTCAACGATCCGCTCGACTTGCTGGACAATCGATCTGTCATGACAAGTCGTGGCGATCGTGCCGCCACTCCGGTTGCCAATTACGGGACCTTTGCCCCGCGCAACAAGAGCAACGGAGAAGATGGAACGAGCAACAGGGCAGCGCCGGAAGCCCCCGCGGGGGCAACGAGGGACGTGCAGCCGCGTCAGTGATGGGCGTTCGCAATCGCGGCGCCACGGGCCAAGATGATCTAGGGTCTGTTTGGATTCATCTTGAATTTGTCACGGCGGCGGTGAGATTGATCATTGCTTCGAAGCTGAGGTCAGTTTTGTCGGCTCGCATGGCGATCCGCTTGAATTCCTTGAGCTTGCAGAAGAGGTTTTCGATCAGGTGCCGCCATTTGTACATTTCCTTGTCGATGGCGAGAGGATTTGCGCGCCGCGGGTGCTGGGAGATGACAACCTTGGCGCCGCGTGCGTCGAGGTCGGCGATGATTGCGTTACTGTCGAACGCCTTGTCTGCAATCAGCGCATCGAAGGCCAGCCCTTCGATCAGCGGCGGGACACCGACCGTGTCAGAGCGCTGCCCAGGCAGCAGCACGAAGCGCACGAGATTGCCGAGCGCGTCGGTCAGTGCCAGGATTTTGGTGGTCATGCCACCTTTCGAGCGGCCGATGGCCTGGTTTTGCGTCCCCCTTTTGCACCCTATCCGTGGCGGTGGACTTTGACGATGGTGGCATCGACCATGACATATTCCATGTCCGGCTCGTCTGAAACCGCATCAAACATGCGCTTCCAGACGCCCGCCTTCGCCCAGTCGCGAAAGCGCGTGTACGCAGTTATCCAGTTGCCGAAGGCGCGCGGAAGATCGCGCCACGGACGGCCCGTGCGGGCAATCCACAGCACGGCTTCGACAAACAGCCGGTTGTTATTGCCGCTCCGGCCGGGATCGCCCGGCTTGCCAAGACACAGCGGCTCCATCTTCGCCCATTGGGCGTCAGTCAAAACAATCGGTCCATCCCAAGCTTGAATCACAACCAAGCCAGGATGAGAATCTGGAGGGTTCTGTGAGGTCGCGCTCACGCGAGGGCGCGGCAGGCGCTTATGACGCGACCTCATTGAAGCCGGATTGAACGAAGGCGCGGGAGGCTGTGCGCGGTTTTGCAGCTATGGGGATTGTTCGAGATCGCAATGCCCGATCTGCTGGCTCGGCGCGAGAGGCAGAGAAACGGGATGTGCGCATCGGGGAAGAGTTGGATCAGACGCGCTTCGCCGGAGATCGCGATAGGCTTTTTGCTGCATCGGACGGTTGTTGTGGCGCGGTGTGACAGCACGGATTCGACATCGTCCGCGATGATCGAGACGCTGGGAGCGAAATGACGAATGATGATCGTCGTGCACGGCATGACTTGGCTCACGATGTGTCGCATCGGAACGGTGATGTTCGAGGGCTGGGGCGTCTGAAGCTATGTCGAAAGCGCTCAATGATGCGCATGACGCCACCACAATCGGGACAGGCAGGAGCCTCGGCCCAGGTTTGAGCTTCCGAATCCACAGGCGACGGCTCGCCATCGTTTGGCGCTGTCCGCTCACGATCGAGAAGTTTGCGGCAAAGGGCGAGTTTGGCAGCGCGATGGCCGTTGGCCATGAAGCCGAAGTGGCGGATGCGATGGAAGCCATCGAAGAGCCGCGCCGCGCTCACCACCGCCTATGCGGCCGGGCTCAGGGCCTCGGAGGTTGCGGGACTGCGGATCGAAGACATCGACAGCGCCCGCGGCGTCATCCAGGTGGTGCTGGCCTATCTCGGCCGCTACACCCATCGCGTCGCCATCGCCAACAGCCGGCTCTAGAAAAACCGTAGCGCACAGACGATCTGGTTCAGCGCCGGCCATGATATGCCGGTCGAGACCAGATGCACCTGGAAGGCGCGGACGTCTTCCAACTCTAACCGGTCAGGTGATCGGCCAAAATAGCGGCTGAACTTCGAAACCGCGCTGATGTAGGATCGCTGCGTCGCCGGCGACAGATTGCGGACGGTCATGTCTTCGATCATGCGGCGGCTAAGAGGGCTCAAATCGGCCATCTCGATACTCCTGTCTGAGGGGGTGGGCTCCAACACCCACATCCTTCAGCCAGGAGGCGATCTACGCCACCTTGCCCCTTACGCCGCGGCAGCGGCTTCGTTCAATCCTAATAAAAAGCCCAATTCTAACAATCTGCCAAAGTAGTGTTAGGGCGCGGATTCATTAAGGCGCAGCCATAGCCTGACTGGCGCGAGTTGAACGAAGGCAAGGTAGTTGTCCTGACATCTGCTCCATTTTTTGATCTTCGCATCCAATGCCGGCGAGCCCGGGTGGATGGTCTCGTTGCTCGATGAGTTGGCCCGACACTTCTCGAGATTACCGCCTACGAAGAAAACGGCCAACGAAGCCCTCCTCACCCAGGCAACCCGGAAAGATCCCGAGCCATTCTGATGGCGAGGACACAATGACGCTGGCGCCTGCCATAGGCAATCCGCTCCTCCCGCCCGGGCGGGAGTCGAAAACTCCGGCTGGAAGCCGGGGTTTTCTTTTGTGCTATTATAGGCACCAGCTCTCGTAAACCGCCGCCAGTACAGTGCACCTCACGGCTTGAGCCGAATTGGCTTGGGCTTCGTTCCGTCCAAGGCTCGATCGTAAGCCGCAGGTGTCGGTTGGTCTGCGCTCCTGCTCCACCTCAAATGGATTGGTAGAGATCTCACGTCACATGAAGTCTCCATCCGAGTCGGACTCTGATGAAGGTTCATCATCGCTCGACGCTTTGGAGAGATACATCGAAGAATTGGTTGCGCGCTGCCATTCACCATCCCTATATCTCCACTGTTTGGACTGGGTGGGATCAAGTACCATATCATCGGGATCCACATGAACGAAGCCCAGTTGTTCTGCACGGGCTCTCGCTTCGTCATTGGCAGGACGCCAGTTCACTAGCGGCCGTTCGCCGTCTCGCCGTAGTTGGTGCTCGAGCAGAATATCGCCGGCGTTACCGACGAGCGGATGTGCAACCTGAAAATCCACGATTGATGTGACATCAGTCCGTCCGGGAAACAGTTCTCGCCACCGCTGGCTGGTGAACTCAGTCGCCATAGGAAATCCGGCTTCCGTTCTTTGGAGGCCGACGCTCGTATTTCCTAGTTGGTAGCTGTAATATCGCGCGGCATCGGAATCCCTTCGGATCGCGAAACTTCTGGCGGTATCCGCGGTGCGACTAGCTCTTTCGGATACAAATTCTGAGTATTCCTGCGGATTTTTGGCGATACGATCGATTTCTTCACCATGAAAGCTCCTCACCCGTTCCCGGAATTCGGCCCGGTTGATCTCAATAACGGGAGGTCTTGAGTTGAGGTGATAACTCGGCTGCGAGGATGAGCTGGCGCCCGAGTCCTGCAATCCCATTCTACGGAACGCGTCCGCAAAATCGTCGGCATTCCTGTGCTCCGGGGAGTTAGCGTAATGATACTCATCGTAGGATGGAACATGCGACATATTGTTAACTCGATCGTCCATGACGACCACACTCCTATGGCGGTTGCATTGTGTTTCAGGTCGTTAGACCTGACTCCGCAGATAAGCAGCTTAGCTGTCCGTAAGCTGACGCCGAGAAATTAACGGAAAACTAGGTGTTTGGCCCCGGCATTTCTGCAGCGGATTGAGTTTGAATCGTTCCGGCTGGGAAGTTCAATCCTGAATCCAAACAGACCCTAGACCAGCCCGGCGGCATAGAGCGTTTTTGCAACCGACTCGAAGTACTGCGAAGGAACCGGGTTGCCGAGCCTTGCCTTGCCCAGGAGCTGGCGCGCCAGGACATCATCATCCACAATATTGAGGCGGAGCGCGCGCGCCTCATGAAGCAGCCGTGAAGCAGCGTCGCCTTCGCCACGGCAGACCAAGACCGGCACGCCGGTTTCGCCGCGAACATAGCGCAGCCCAATCAAGGTTGCCGGTCCCCTCAGTATCAATGTGGCGCGATGAACGCCGAGCGGAGCCTCGTTCGCGGACTCCTGCCGCAGACGCCGGTGTTCACGCTTCACCTGCGGACTACCTTGCTGTTCCTTGTTCTCGCGCTTGGCCTCGGTTTCCGTCATGCGCATGTCCTGCATAAACAACCAGCGCTGGATCAGAAGGTCAGCCAATCCGCCGACCAGAAAGGCCCCAGCGGCAATCCCGGTCAGCAGTTTGACCTCGGTGAAGACGAATCCGAGACAGCCCATGCCGCAGACCGGCAAGTACACCAGCGCTTTCCAGCTCGCGGTAACGGTGAGGAAAAAGCACGCCCCGAGGAGCACCACCTTGACCAGCGTCTTGCCAAGCTCGATGAACGAACGTTTCGATGCGATCCGCTTCAAGCCTTCGACGGGATCCAGTTTCTCAAGCTTCGGTTTGAGCGGCTCCAAGGCAAACATGAAGCCACCATTGGCCAGAACATTGGCCAGAAGGGCTGCTGCCACGCTGCACGCGAGCAATGGCCCGACCGATGCAATCGAAAGTTCCAGCAAGCCGTTGAGCGCCTGCGAAACGGCGCTATTGAAGGGCTGCTCCTGCAGTTTGTCGATCAGTCGGATCGTTTCCTGCCACTTGTCTTCGATCGCCCCCGCTCTCCACCACAGACAGCCGAAACCGGCGCATGCGCTGACCCCGCTCACCAAATCGGAGCTGCGCGCGCTCTGCCCTTTCTTGCGCGCATCGCGTAGCTTCTTGGCAGTCGGAGGAAGCTTTTTCTCCTCGCTCGTACCGCTCATTTCAAGAGCTTCTTCAGATACTCGAGCACGTTGTTCGACGTGAGGATTTCAGTTCCCGCGTATTCAAGGAGATAGACGGTGTAGCTGACCATGATGAGCCCGAAGGCGACATTCTTGATCGTCGGGGAGAGATCGTTCAGCTTGAGCTGCGATGCAAAGCGGCCGAGCATCATGACCGAGACGTCGATCAGCAGCAGCAACGCCAGCACCGGCCCGGCGACCAGCAGCGTCGTCCGCATGATATGATCGAGAAGGGTCAGACATTCCATTGCCCCTTGCGCCGTCACCGCAGGCAGGAACTGATACACGGGCCAGATCAGATAGCTGCCATAAAGGCTTCTCACCATGGTCTGGAGGCCGCCGGCCAGAACGAAGATCGTGACAGCAGTAATGCCAAGAAAAAGCCCGGTTCCCGACGCTTGGCTGTGCGTCGCAGGATCCTCCGCCGCGACCTGGCTTGAAATTCCTCGCTGGGTGTCGATGATGTCGCCGACCGCCTGGATACTCCATAGGGGGATACTGAGCAGGATGCCGAGCAGAAGACCGACGAACACCTCCTTCAGACCGAGCATGGTGACGCTGACTAGACGCGTGTTCGGATCCAGCGCCTGCAGGCCGAGCTTGACCTGCGCCAGACACGGCAGGCCGATCACAATCGTCAGGCTTCCCCGGATCAGGCCGCTGATACGCGGCCGGGTAAAGACGGGAAGCACCAGCATGATGCCTAAGGCGCGGGCCGCACTCAGACCGGTTGCGGCGACGAGTTCGATCGCGCTCTTGACGAGAGCTTGCGCATCTGCGGGGGACAGGCCGGCCATCTAAGCTCTGCTAGTATCTCGCCGTGAGCGCGGGAAACTCGCTGAAGATGCGCTCGGCCTGTTCGATGAGCGGGGCACTAAGCACCGGAGAAAACCCAGCGAGCACGGCGACGACGACCAGCAGCTTTACCGTCAGGGGCAGGGTTTGATCCTGCAACTGCGTTGCCGCCTGGATGAGGCCGATGATCAATCCGGAGACCAGAGCTGCGACGAGCGGTGGCAGAACCCAGATCATGAAAAGGACGAGCGATTGGCTCAGGTGCGTGAGGATGCTGGCTTCGTTCATTGTCAACCTCCCGGCGTGGTGTAGCTCAATACTAGCCCGTGCATGAGACGTGACCAGCCGTCGATGGTGACGAACAGAAAGAGCTTGAAGGGGACGGATATCACCGTCGGGGACACCATCGACATGCCCATGGCCATCAAAATCGTCGTTACGATCAGGTCGATGGTGATAAAGGGAAGATAGAGAAGAAAGCCGATTTCGAAGCCACGCTTGAGTTCCGAGATCAGGAAAGACGGCACAAGAATCACAAAATCATCAGCCGTGGCGCTGCCGCGCATCTCCTCCGACCAGACATGTTCGGTCGAGGACAGGAAAAACCGGCGCTGCTCTTCATTGGTGAACTTCTTCAGATGGGCGCGCAGCGGCTCCTGCCCCTCCTTGGCGGCGGTCAACCAGTCATCGAAGGTTTGGTAGCGAAGTTGAGGATCGGTCAGGCGGTTGTAGGTCTGCTCAAAGACCGGAGCGCTGACGAAGACGGTCAGGATCAATGCCGCGCCATACAGGACGATGTTCGGCGGTATCGATTGGGTCCCGAGTGCGTTGCGCACCAGGAACAGAACAACGGAGACCTTTATGAAGGCGGTGGTTGTGACGACGGCGAATGCCAGCAGGCCGAGGCCGACCGTCACGGCCAGGAGCGCGAGGATGCTGGGTTGAACCTCAGTCATTGACCGCTAACCTGCCGCGTAACCTGACGGCCAGTTCCTCGCCAATCCGCACGATGTCACCCCGGCCGATACGTTGGCCGTTGGCAAGGATCTCCACCGGACGGTCGAGCGGCCGGCCAAGTTCGAACACATGGCCTTCGTTGATGCTTCGCAAGGTTCCCAGCGGCATCGGCCAGCGGCCGCATTCGAATACAAGCGTGATCTCGAGACTGTCGATATCGGCCTCAGAGGGGAGCTGCTGCGCTTCGGACTGTGTCGTCATATGTCCACTTTTCAGGGGGTGGGATTGCAAACGGAATGGCCCGCGCAGGACCAGCCTGTCGCCGGCAATCTCTGCAGGGGCCCACAATCGGTCCGCAGTGAGGATGATCTGGCCGCGAGCAAAGGGTATTGCGTCCGGCAGCAGCGCGTCGCCTTGCTGGGCTCGACGAACAAGGCCTATTGTGATGCGCAGCGATCCAAGCTGGCCTGCAACGATGACAGGGAGTTCAGGACGAAGCTTGGGCGCCTGTCGCGGCAATCGGCCAAGCAGCTCGCCAAGGGCGCGGAACGCCGCCGGAACCGGACCGTCAAAAGACGAGAATAGAAGCAGGCGAACCTTGCAGGTGAGCGGGCCATAGGCGACGTCGAATTCAAGATATGGACCTGAGCTCGCCGCTTCATCGGTGCGGATAAGTTGCAAATGCCGTTGGGTCAGCCTCTCCAGTGGAGCGAGCAACGGTTCAAGCGCGAGTTCGAGGATCAGCGAACGAGTTGGCTCGGAAGGTAAGGTCAAACCATTCTGCACGGTCGCAATCAGCGTTTCTGCCAGCGGACCGGGCAAGGACAAGACGACCGTTTCGCCGCCGGCGTCAAAGACGCAGTCGAGCATCGATGTCGCAACCGGCTCCGCCTGCCAGACCAGCCGATTCATACGCAGCGATAGCGCTCTATCGCCGAGACGGTTTTGCAGTGGGACGCGGAAAGCTGCGATCGCATTGAGCCATGAGACTGCAGCCTGAGAGAGGGTCAGCGCCGGCCTGAATGGCGCGGGTCCACCCGGCAACTGTGTCGCAGGCGTCGCTGTCACGTCACCGCACCCTCGCGCTGGCGTAGGAGAAACGGCCATCAGTTTGACTGGCCTCCCACTTGCGCGCCCAAGCCTCTCCGGTACCGAAGCAAGACCTCATCATCGGCTTCGATTTCGGCGGCGGTTTCACAATGAGCGTTGGTGATGCGCTGAACGTCGCGCTCGATCTCTCGCCATTTGTGGCTCGCCGCCGAACGTTTGGCCCAGAGGGTCCGCGCCTCAAGAACCGCAGCCTCGGCATGATCTTGAGCTGAACGTGCCTCATCGAGCGTTCGCTGCGCCGCTGCGATCTCCTCTGTGAGTCGCCCAATGATGAGATGGCAGCGGCGCTCGAGTTCGGTGACCGATATTGCATCGGCCGATAACATTTCCCGATAAAGCTCGGCTTCGACGCTTGCGCGGTATCTTTCGGCATTTGTACAATGCTCGGAAGCTTGTTCGACGGCTTGAACCGCGATGCGGCGCTTGGTTTCCATGTTGGACAGTTCACGAAGGGCGCTCCGCTCCCTCATGTCCTTGACAAGCCGCAGTTTCGACGCATGAACGGGATTCAGGCGGTCAGACGTGACATCCATGCGACCGTCTCCTCAAAACTGCATGCCTCGCCCTGCCCCTGGCGCAAAAATGCCCGCAACTCCTCGATCGAGGCGATCGCCCGGTCCGTCAACGAATCAGAGCCTTGCTTATATTCGCCGACCTTGATCAAAAACTCGGCCTCAGCGTAGCGCGAGAGCAGATCACGGAAGAAGGATGCCGCCTTGCGATGCGGCACAGACACGATTGCATCCATGACGCGGCTTCGGCTCGACAGCACATCGATAGCCGGAAAATGCTCTCGTGAGGCGAGCGCGCGTGAGAGAATGATGTGGCCGTCAAGAATGCCGCGTGATTCTTCCGCGATTGGATCGCCCGTGCCGTCGCCTTCGACAAGCACGGTATAGAATGCCGTGATTGAGCCATGCTCGCCCATGCCAGCACGCTCCAACAGGCCCGGCAACAGTGCAAAGACGGAAGGCGGAAAGCCGCGCCGGGTCGGAGGCTCTCCTGCGGCAAGGCCGATTTCACGCATGGCGCGACTAAAGCGCGTCAATGAATCCATCATCAGAACGACGCGCAGTCCTTGATCACGAAAATATTCGGCCAGCGCCGTCGCCATATGGGCGCATTGCGCCCGCTCCATGGCCGAACGGTCGGAGGTCTCAACGACGACGACCGAACGCCGCAGCGCCGCGCCAAGATGACGTTCGATGAATTCACGCACCTCTCGGCCGCGTTCGCCGATCAGCGCGACGATAGTGACATCGGCGGCCGCACCTTTGACGATCTGCGACATCAGCGTCGACTTGCCACAACCAGCGTCACCATAGATTCCGATCCGCTGGCCTTCCCCACATGTC
Source organism: Bradyrhizobium sp. Pha-3 (assembly GCF_042258615.1). Classification (GTDB taxonomy): domain Bacteria; phylum Pseudomonadota; class Alphaproteobacteria; order Rhizobiales; family Xanthobacteraceae; genus Bradyrhizobium. The sequence goes on from NZ_CP170152.1 coordinate 7,789,375, forward strand.
AAAAGCCCATCCAGGACACGAACGCCGAGCGGAAAAGGCAGTTCGATGCCGCGTCGTTTCATGGGGTTGGGAGCCTTGCCGCGCAGCGGGCGCGCTTCACCAGATTTTATTGGGCCTCTACCATCGAGTGGACGGCCGAAACTGTCGATCACGCGACCGAGCAAATCGGGGCCGACTGGCACTTCCTGCATTCGCCCGGTCGTGACCACTTCCGCACGGTTGGACAAGCCGACCATGTCACCGATCGGCGTGAGCAACACCCCGTCCGGCAATAGACCGATCACTTCGGCCTCGAGCGACCATCCGCTGCGGGGATCTTGCAAGAGGCACAGTTCCCCGATACGGGCCTCCGGCAAGACGGCATGGAGCAGCGTGCCGATCGCCCGCGTGATCCGACCGCGGACGGCGCGCGTGTCGATCTGCTTTGCGGAAGATCTAAAGGATGAGAGTGCAGCGTGGACAGCCCCTTCCCCTGCCGCAGCATCATGAATTGGTCGTTGCGTGGTCACGGCTCACCTTCCTGAGAAGTCAACCCGAGGCCGAGACGAAGCGCGCGGAGCTGCGCGGCAAGTCCGAGGTCGACATTGCCAAACTCGCTCCACAAAACGCACCGGTCCGCCGTCAGCGCAGGGTCCGGCTCAATTCTGACCTTGGGCCGACCGTCCCGTCCATCGTAGGCTGCGAACTGACTGGCCAGCAGATCGGCTTTCAGGGGGGATACGTGAAGGCAAACTTCCGTGTTCTTATACTTTTGCTCGATGGCATGACGGACACCCCGCACCAGCATCTCGCCCGGATCAAAGGCGCCTAGCAGATCGCTCACGATCTCAATAATCAATTGCGGCAATTCCTGCTCCAGAACGGCCTTTCGCTGCGCCAGTTCACAAGCAGCCTGCGCAATCAGCCGCGCCATTTCCTCCGCGCCCGTCTTTACGCCCTCGGCATGGCCACGCGCCCGTTCTCGCTCGTAAGCTTTGCGCCCCCAGCTCCGAACGCGTTGCAGATGCCGCTCGGCAGCGGCCCGCGCGTGTACGGCATCATGCCAGATCTTGAGCTCGGCCGCCGGAATCAGGGGCCCGAGCGGGCGAATCTGCGGGGCCACAGGCAATGCTTGGACATCGGCGGTCATCCCGTGGCGACCTCCGTCCCCAAATGGGCGATGACCAAGGAAAGCAGTTCGCCTGCGGCACTACGGTGTTCGGCCGCCGGATTGTCTGCGGCCGTCCCAACGGGCAAGCGTAGAAGCACGCGGGTACGCTCAAGCGCTGGAGCCTCATCGAGCCAAGCGCCGAGACAGCCATGTCCATCGTGTTCAATCTGTCGCGACAGTTGCTCCGAATCGGCAATCGGCGTCGTTGCGACCGCGCTGGATAAATGCCGGATCCCGAAAGCATGTGCTTCAGCACCGATCATTTCGACCAAGACCGATAGATCGTGCTTTGAAACCAACTTCAGGACCGAACGTGCATGCCAGATACTGCCCGCGAGCAGGGCAGCCCGACGCGGATCATGCCAGCGCAGAAGGTCATCATTCCAGCCAGCTCCGCTCACATCCACGTCGTTGCCAAGCAGCAGCTCGGCCAGTCTTGGCTGCAGTCTGGAGCTCTGCTGCAGCCGCAGCAATGTTGGAGGCGACAGCAGGGGATCAAGGCGCGCAGCGAAGCGGCTCGGATGGATCGAGGCAGCAAGCTCGCGCAGCCGATCGGAAGGCAGCGTAAACGAACTGTTGGGTTTGGTGGATGACATGTCGACATGAGCGTCCTGGCTATGTCGCATCGGAAATCATCTTTTTGCCGGCGGCATGGACAGCCGGCGCGTTCGAACGTCCGCCAAACATGCTCAGTTTACGCGATGATTGTCCGAACTGACGAATACGTGCGCCCAGCAAGACGTAAGATACGATGCCGAATGCGACGCCGGCGCCCCCCACCCCGAGTGCAAACAACGGCGTTGAAGCTGACTTAGCTGGTTGAGCCGAACTGGCTGCCCGCGCCTGCTCAAGTGGAGCACGCTCAACCGGCACGAAGACGACCGCCACCTTGTCGTAGGACAGCCCTTCGATGCTGTTGGCGACGAGCATCTTGATCTGCGGTAACAGTGCCGCGAGCTTTGCGCTGGTGCTATGTCGAATGAAGACCGATGCCGAGGATGGGGTCGCATCTTGCCGCAACAAATCGTTCTTCGGCAGGACAACGTGGACACGCGCTGAAAGGACGCCATCGATATCGCTAATCGTGCGCGACAATTCTTCACTTAACGCATAAACGTAACGGGCGCGCTCCTCGATCGGTGAGGCAACCAGGCCCGATCCTTTGAACACCTCGCCAAGATTCTTGAAAGATTGACGTGGCAGCCCCTCGACATTCAGCAGGTCGATGGAATACGCGAGCTGCTTTTCCTCGACCTGGATTGTGCTGGTTCCGTCCTTGGCAACAACACGGACGGCATCCACACCCTTGCCAAGCAGAAGCGCAAGCATCTCATTGGCCTCACGCTCCTGAATCTTGGTGTAGAGATCAGCCTTGCAGCCGATCAACGGAAGAAGAAGTGGTAGGGCAAGACAAATGCGAAGCCGCCGCCACGATTGACGGCCGCCATTGTTACTCCTCGGCATCACATCAATCATCAGCCTCACTCAGCCCGCCGATAAGAGCTTGTTCAACGATGAGCTGACGGCGCTGGTGCTCTTGGAGACGAGGGAAACCTGAATGACGTCTCTGTAGACATCCCGCAGGTTCACCATCATTGAATCGAACTCCGCTCCTGCCGGTTTAACCGCCGCATGTGCGCCGACGTCGCCCACTTGCAAGAGCAGCTGCGCAGCCGGTCCAGGTTGCGCGCCATTCGGAGCAGATGGCGCGCTGCAGGCAGCCGGAGAAACGGAATGGCTCCGGTACATGGTGGAAAGGGCTTGAAGGACGCGATCGCCCGGCGGACTCGCCGGCGCGTTCGCGCGCTGAATCTCCGATAACGGAGGAACGACCGCCACTCCACCTGCAACTGAGGAGGCCGCGGCCCGATTGGAAGCCGCTTGCGCAAGGGATTGCTCAAAGTGCGCCTGCTCGCCAGGAACCGCCGGCGAGCAGGCATTGGAAAGACAGTCGACTGAGTTGGGAGAGATCGGCGTTGCGCCTACCATCATAGAAGGAGTCATTGTTCTCGTGTGATGAGACCAGGCGTTGTTGGCCGATGAACGGATCAGGATCGTAGATTGGCGAGCTGACGAAAACCTGACGAAAGATGCCGCTGATTTCGTCATCTAAAGATCACGTTTGGCTTCCAAGTTGGAATGAAGATCCCGGTTTTCTTCTCAGGCGGAAGACCTGTGGGAATGCTCGTCCGATCCACGATGGTGCACATTTTGAAGAGAGTTCTCTGTATCGGGGTTTTCATTTGTCTTGGAATGGTGAGGGCGCTTGGCGCATCCCTATCCCTGCCATCGACCCCTTATAGCTATACGGTTCTGGATCAGGACCTTTTCGCCGCACTGCAGGAGTTCGGCAACAATCTCAATATCAAGGTCAATGTCAGTGCCGAAGTGAAGGGTCGGATTCGCGGGCGAATGCCCGACCTGCCACCACGGGAGTTCCTCGAGCGTTTGACTAACCTGTACAATCTTCAATGGTATTACGACGGGCTCGTGCTTTACATATCCGCTGCCCATGAGGCGCAAAGCCGGCTCATTGTGTTGACCCCGATCAGCTTCAACGCGTTCAAGACCGCGCTCGATGCGTTCAACATCTCCGATGAGCGCTATATCGTGCGGCCGGCCCCGGGAGATGGCCTCGTGCTGACTTCGGGCCCGCCACGCTTCATCGCGCTGGTGGACCAAACGCTTAAGGGCCTTGTGGCGGAGGCGCAGGCGCGGCGAAATCCCGCCGCTGCCGAAAAGCCGCCGCGGGAGTCGGTTTTGATGTTGTTTCGCGGCTCCTCGAGCATGGTCATTCGCGACGGACGACCGGAAAATCATTATTCTTCCGAAGTGCCGCATCAGGACGGCATCGTGCGCGAAGCTGGAACAAGCCAGAAGTGACTTAATGATGCGAGACGGCTCTGGCCGAAGTCGATCCGACCAGCATTGGCTTAAATCCATCTGATCGTCAGCTTCTCGAAAGATAACTCTTCCAGCATGAGCGCGCGGATGTCTGGACGGCGTGCCGCCGGGCGTCGCAATGGAGGTGCGCCTCCGTACACCAGGCGGGAGCGTTCGCATCGCGCGATGTCGCTTCATCTTTTTGAAAGGAGTAACAAGATGGACTTCAATCCGATCGGCCCGTCGAATACGAGCCCAGAGCCGGACTCACCGCGACCGGCCACGGACGCAACCGGCTTTGAGCAGCAGCTCGGCGCCGTGCAAGGTGGTGCTTCCCCGCATCGTGCCGCCTCCCCAGGGCACGCCTATTCGCCATATTTGGACGTAGACCATCCCTATTCGCGATACTTGGATGCTGGGCACCCCTATTCGCCTTACCTGGATTTAGCGCATCCCTATGGGCCAGACTTGGGTTGGGAGGGTGATCCACACACGCCGATTGAGGTCCACGCTGAACCGGCACCGGAAAGCTCCGCGCAGCACCTCTCGCAGCACACGATCGCTCAGGCGATCGAGGCATATCCGGGTTTCGATCAGGATGAGATATGGCAAAATGTGGATGCCGGCGTGCCGCACGCAGGGCCCTTGCATGCTGAGCCGCCGCACGTCGGGCCATCACAGGCTGGCCCATCGCATGCTGGCCCATCGCATGCCGGGCCATCGCACGCCGGCCCCTCCCACGCCCGGCCATTTCAGGCCGGACCATCTCAAGCTGGGCCTTCCGAAGCTGCACCGCCAGAACTTTCCGAGTTCCGTATGTCCGATGGACGTCGCGCCAAGGATTACTGGGTTTTCACCGGCCAAACAGCTACAGGCGCTCAGATCGACATGCTGGAGCGCAGCGGAGTGAAGCCGAGTAAGGACCACCCGACAACAATGTTCACGCTCCTCGGAGTGCCTCACACGGCCGAATGGAGGGAAGAAGGCTTCATTCGTCTCACTCCGTCGCTGGACCCGACCCTTTGGCCTGCAGACCCGGATGAAGATCGACCGGCAGACTCGGGGGAAGATCCCCCTACCCGCTAGCGACCACAGCCGGCGCAGGGCCATATCCGAAGGCGATAGATTGACCTTGCCAACGGCAGGAGAACTTGGTGACGGCCGCTCTGGCCGGCGGATATTGCGCCGGCCAAGCTCCTTCTTAAAGGGCCCACTCGATAAGGCAGAGACCTGATCGAGATAGGATAGCTTACGGCTCGAGACGAGCGATCCACAGCTGACCCTCTTCACGCTACGCGCCTCCCGGCCGTCCGGTTTGCTGTACGTGGACACCGCCGCGCAAATCGACCACCTTGATCATCAAGTGCGATCGCCACATGCACCGCCCCTGTAACGAGCTCGCGACTTCAACTCGGGCTTTCGCCGCCCCTTTGGCCAACGGGTACGTAAACCTGTCCATCGGTCCGAATGGGCCAAGTCGCGCTGTCCTTGCCGCAGCAGGTCAGCGCGCTTCAAAGTCGCCCGTCAATGTTCGCGCTTGGCCCGGCGCTCGAAACGATTGTAGATCGTCGTATCGAAGTCCCTTGCACCGAAATAACTCAGTACGAGGGAACCAGCCTCCACTTTGGCACATCGCTCCCGTCGGCAGGCATCCGCCCCATCATAATTTCGAGCGACTTCGATCATGTCACTTGAGGTCCGCTGTGCCTCCGGAAGCAATAGCAGAGCGGACGTCCGCGAACGCCGATACGCACGGGCGCGCTAAAACGCTTTGCCGATTGCCTACATACGGCCGAAAGCCGCCCACACCCCGTCTTCGCCGTCCCAGCTGCCGCGACTCGCCGCCTTGGAATACTCCGTGGCGCGCTGCTCGAAGAAATTGGCGTGCTCGACGCCGTTGAGAATCTCGACGAGCCACGGCAGCGGATGCGCCTTGACTTGGATGAACTCGCCCTCCTTAGCCTTAAAGAAGCCGAAGATCGGGGAAATCCGGAGTTGGGTCAGTCGCCAGTCGGCGACATAGCGGACGTAGGCGTGGATTTGCTCCGGGCGCATGCCCTCGATCTTGCCTAGGCCAAAGGCGAGATCGACGAAGTTCTCTTCCAGCTTCACCATGGTCTTGGCGACGTCGACGATGTCGTCGCGGACGGAGCGCGTCAGCGCGCCGGTTTCGCGGTGCCATTCGTGAAACAGCTTGATGACGCCCTCGCAATGGAGACTCTCGTCGCGCACCGACCAGCTTACGATCTGTCCCATGCCATTCATCTTGTTGTGGCGTGGGAAGTTGAGCAGCATAGCGAAGCTCGCGAACAACGCCATGCCTTCGGTGAAGGCGCCGAACATAGCCAGCGTGCGAGCGACATCGGCCACGGTGTCAACGCCGAACGCGTGCATGTAGTCCGCCTTGGCGCGCATCTCCGCATAGCCGCGGAATGCCTCGAACTCGGTCTTGGGCATGCCGAGCGTCTTGAGCAGCAGCGCATAGGCGTCGATGTGGACCGTCTCCATGTTGGTGAAGGCCGCCATCATCATCTGGACGGTGAGCGGCTGGAAAATCGGGATGTAGCGCTTGAGATAGTTGTCACCGACCTCGATGTCCGACTGAGTGAAAAAACGGAAGATCTGGGTGAGCAGTGCGCGCTCGTTGGCGGTGACGCGGTCCGACGCCCAGTCCTTAAGGTCGCTGCCGAGCGGCACCTCCTCGGCCATCCAGTGGGTCTGCTGCTGGCGCTTCCAGAACTCGTAGGCCCAGGCGTAGCGATCGACGTCATAGCAGCCGGTTGAGTCAAGGAGGCCGACGCGCCCCTTGCCGATCAGCATGCGCGGATCGACGGAAGAGAGATCGATCACTGACATGCGAGGCACTCCTCATAGTCGGTGCGCGGCGGCTGCCGCGGCGCGGCCTTGTGGCCGTCGACGATCTTCCCGGCGAACGCGGCGCGCGAGATCGATTTTGAACGGCAGTAATAAAGGCTCTTCACCCCACGCTTCCACGCCGTCCAGTGCAGCATGTGGAGGTCCCACTTATCGACATCGGCCGGCAGATAGAGGTTGATTGACTGGCTCTGGCAGATGAACGCGGCGCGGTCGCCGGCAAGCTCGACGATCCAGCGCTGGTCGACCTCAAAGGCGGTACGAAAGATCGCTTTCTCGTGTTCCGACAGGATGTCGAGATGGGAGACAGAACCCTCGTGCGCGATGATCGACTGCCAGGTCGCCGAGGTGTCGGCGCCCTTGGCGGTCAGCACCTTGGCGAGATGAGGATTGCGCACCGAGATGGCGCCCGACAACGTCTTGTGGGTGTAGATGTTAGCCGGGATCGGCTCGATGCAGGCGCTGGTGCCGCCGCAGATGATGCTGATCGAGGCGGTCGGCGCGATCGCGATCTTCTGGCTGAAGCGCGCCAGCACGCCGCGTTCCAGGGCATCCGGGCAAGGGCCACGCTCGCGAGCGAGCGCCACGGATGCCGCGTCGGCATCGCGACGGATTTTTCGGAACATCTTCAGATTGAACGACTTGGCCAAGACACTCTCCATCGGAATGCCCTTGGCCTGGAGGAACGAGTGGAAGCCCATGACGCCAAGTCCGACGGAGCGCTCGCGCAGGGCGGCGTAGCGGGCACGCTTCATGCCGTCCGGCGCCACCGTGATGAAGTGGGTGAGCACGTTGTCGAGGAAGCGCATGACGTCCTCGATGAAGCCGGGCTCCTCATTCCACTGGTCCCAGGTCTCGAGGTTGAGCGACGACAGGCAGCACACCGCGGTGCGCTCCTCGCCGCGGTGGTCGATGCCGGTCGGAAGCGTAATCTCGCTGCACAGGTTGGAGGTCGAGACCTTGAGGCCGAGCTCGCGCTGGTGCTTGGGGAGCGCGCGGTTCACGGTGTCGATGAACAAGAGGTAAGGCTCGCCGGTCTGCAGCCGGTTCTCCAGGATGCGTTGCCACAACTGGCGGGCGTCGATCTCGCGGACGACCTCGTTAGTCTTCGGGCTGCGGAGAGCGAACGCGGTACCGGCGCCCACGGCACGCATGAACTCGTCGGTGACGTTGATGCCGTGATGCAAGTTGAGGCTCTTGCGGTTGAAGTCGCCGGACGCCTTGCGGATCTCGAGGAACTCCTCGATCTCGGGATGGTGGATATCGAGATAGGCCGCCGCCGAACCGCGCCGCAACGAGCCCTGGCTGATCGCCAGCGTCAGGCCGTCCATGACGTGGATGAACGGGATGATGCCTGAGGTGACGCCGCCCTTCACTTTCTCGCCGATCGAGCGAACATTGCCCCAGTAGGTGCCGATGCCGCCGCCGTTGGCGGCAAGCCAGACGTTCTCGTTCCAGGTGCCTACGATGCCTTCGAGCGAGTCCGACACCGAGTTAAGGAAGCACGAGATCGGCAGGCCGCGCGTGGCGCCGCCGTTGGAGAGCACCGGTGTGGCCGGCATGAACCATAGCCGAGACATCGCGTCGTAGAGACGTTGGGCATGCGCAACATCGTCCGCGAAGGCGCAAGACACCCGCGCGAACATGTCCTGGAAGCTTTCGCCGGCGAGCAGATAACGGTCGGTCAGCGTCAGCTTGCCGAACGACGTCAGCAGATCGTCGCGTGACCGATCGAGCGTGAGATCGGACGGCTTTGGTGATGGCGCGAGGGGCCACGGCAGCGGGGCCGGCGACGGCGGCGGCACAACACCCAGGTCAGGCGCGGTAGGCTTTGCCTGTGCTGGCCGCGGCCGCAAACTCGGCGACTGAACCAGATGACCATGCTGATCGAAATCGTAAGACGGCGACATCGGCAACCCCGCGATGTTTGGAGCTGAGGCCGCGCGGACGACTTGCGAGGAGACCGGGTAAATGTCCCTGTCTGCAAGCGACCCCACGGGGCACCCCGCCCGAGGACGTTCTGTTCTGTCGCGGCAGGTCTCCTGGCTCGCGGGTCACTGCGGCTGTCGGCCTTCCCGGCGCTATCGCGCCAGTGACCATCATGACAACCGCTCGCCGCTTACAGTTGCGGGGGCAGCCCCGGATTAGCCGTTGCCGGCGCACCGGGTTCCCTCTTAGCTTCCATCCTACGAGATGTGGCGATGGAAGACCGTGGCAGGCCTACATATAGGCGTTGCTTCCCGAGATTCGTCAAGGCATGTGCTGGAGAGATCAAGATTAAGGCAAAAGGGCACCGTCAAGTTAACGAATTGGAGCGGCTGAGGGGTAGACGACCGGCATGCCGACCGCCCGGGCCCCTCTTTATCGCCGCGATCGCTTCCCGCCGGAGGTGATCAGCGACGCCGTTGGCTGTATTTCCGGTTTCCCTGAAGCTTGCGCATGGTCGAGGAAATGCTGGCCGAGCGTGGCATTGATGCGATCTGTGAAACCGCGCGTCAGTGGGGAAGGAAACTCGGCCAGGCGTTCTCCGATCGGATCCGCCAACGCCTCCCGCTCGCCGCGACAAATGGCATCTGGCCGAAGTCGTTATCCATCGCGGGCGAACAACATTGGCTCTGGAGCGCTGTCGACCAGAATGGCTTCGTTCTCGACGTCTTGATCCAGCGCCGGAGAAACTCGCGCGCTGCGCAGCGGTGCCTAACCTGTTACGGCTCCAGCGCGACCTGCAAGCCTTCGTTGCTTTCAACATGAACGTAACGAGGCCCGATCGGCCGCCCCCTGCCGCAGGCGACGGTGACAATGTCTTCCAGAGGCGTGGCCCGCGCATCCGCCTCGGGGCGGGACAAGATCAGATCGGCGTGAAACAGCCCTTCTGATTCGAGGCCGGTAGCATCGACGCCAAGGACCGCCAAGCTGGCCAAACAACGTTCAAACTCTTCAGCATCGCGAAAGCGACGCTGGATAAACGTCGCGCCAGTAAGACGTTCTGTCAAAAAGCCACGCTTCGCGAACGTCGCGGCCAACGAATCAAATGGGAACATTCGTAGCACGAAAGAGATGATCCATGGACGCTTCTCTGTCGCATCGAGAATTTTGCTGAACGTCTTCTCGGTAATGTAGCCGATGCACCCCGTCGACATGATAACATCAGTGGAGCGAATAATACGCGCGTCGATCGTCGATAGCGTCTCCTTTTCAAGATCAGCGACAATGCCCTGCTCAAGAAGACCAACACGTGTTGCATAGCTGATCGCCGGGGCCGATACATCGAGGCCGATAAATCGCGCCAAACCGACATCAGGCCAAGCTGAATAGAAATTGCGATCGAGACGCACCAGGGTCTCAGAACTAATCGCCCTCATCTCGCGCCGGGCGTAGCGATGGCGCAAGCCCCCGAAGGTGAGCGGAAACCGATGCACCGCTGCATTGATGCCATATGAGCAGCCAACATCAAGCACGACCGGCTTAAGACCAGTTGCCGAAGCTTTCGCTGCCAGAATCTGGCGCACAACCGGCTCGGCCACGTCCGGGATCATATAATCCAAGGCTCCCAAGACAGAGAAATATGCCCTCGGATCATCCAAAGCATAAATATCATCGAAGATAGCTTTAGACTGATTGATACGCGAAAATTCTGTTCGCAACTCAATGTCTCCCGTTTCGTTTTGCAAGCCACTCGACGGCTGTTGCCTTCAAGTACTCGATGGCTTATCGCAGAGATAGGCCGACACATAAACCCCATCGCGCGCTTTTTCAGTCTCGCTCGCCTCGTGAAGCAGAGGGCCCACCTCTTATTGCAGAGCACGGAAGATGGGGTTGCTCCAAAAGCGTCTTCGGCATTTGAGTTGTGACGTTGAGGGCTTCTTCAATGTCGATGGCAGCCATTGCAATGACCACAAGAGCGCGCACGGCTTTTGTCGCTCCCGTACTTGAACCCGACATGCTTGCGCAGCCATCCAACATGCGCGCGCGGGTCAAACGGTTCCTTCGCGCCAGGCGCGAACCAGTGCCCCCCGCGTAAAGGAACCCTCATCTCATCCCCGCCGACTAGGACGCTTCCCGTCGTCCACTGAAGGCACGGTGTCGTCGAGTACGTCCGGGAGATCTGCCTCGGGAATGGCGTCGGCAAGATTGGTTCGATTTGTGCCGCGGGAGAATCGTTCCTTCCAGGAATGGAAAAATCAAGCGCGTTGGCCGCACGCGTCTACGCACTGTGGGCGCTCGATATGCTGCGACCACAAAGCCACGCGCGAGGTCGGCTTGGTGCGCGTCTCCTGCATCTGCTGGAAGATAAGCTTGGCGTGAGCGATGCGTCCGTCCGTTTCTTGTTAGGCCGTGTCGAAGCGATGGACCGTAACGGGTTCCATTCGGCCGGCTTTTTCTGATTCAGAGGTCGCTAGTTAGGTACAGAGGGTAGAATTCATTACCTTAAGGAGACTCGATCTTCGTCAGCTTTTCGCAAGCTGACCTTGCTAACATAAAGAGAGTAGGTCATCTCGCGGCGACGCCGCTATCTGAGTGTTACGACATGGACGCAGGTGCAACCGATATCGCGACAACAGGGCCGGAGGCTGGCGCAAACCCCGACACCGCTGGGAACGGCGGCGACGGCTCGCCTGCAGCGCTATTGCAGCGAGCGTTCGAGAAAGCTCTCGTTTCCGTCGCCACGCAAGTCATAAGCGATTCTCAGTCCGATATGGATGACGCCATGAGCGAGCTCGATGATGGATGAGCCGGGATGCTCCGCCCGACATAGGAATACATCGGACGTGGTGATCAAATCGAACCCCGATTGGCTGAGCAAGCGAGACTTGGCACGTATCAGCAGCTAGATCGCGCCTTCAACGATCTTCCGGATCCGTGGAACGAGCGGGTCCGTGAATCCGAGTGCCCCAGATCTTTTCGGCAGCGCGCCGCTGCGACCTTCTTCTGACCTTCCGCAGCAGCAGATTTTGACAGCAATGCCGATGCTCAAGGCCTTGGCACACTGCCGTCGGTACCCTGAAAACCTGCTGGACCTCCCACGACGCAAAGGTTGACGCTCACCCCTCTTCGCAGGCCATAACAAGGGGGCTCAACGCGAGACAGGGCGATAGCTTCCCCTTTTTGAGTTGATGATAGATCGCACTGCTCAGGCCGTCCTCAATCTGATCGCGCCAACCCCGCGAACCTGCCCAGTACAGCGATCTTATAGGGATTTTCCCCCGAACGCCCGCATCGGCGGGAGCGTTGACGGGCAGAGAACCCTGAGGCGCTCGTTCCTATGCAGTGCCTCGCCGGCAACGGGCCGGGCAGCATCGAAGATGCGCGCCGCTGGTCGGGTACCGAAGCCCTGAGGCCATAGCCCGTTTGTTGGAGAGGTTAGCGGCAACGCTGTGACTGCCGAGATCATCTAGATGACAACGGTGATGCTGGATCGATACGCCGCCGCGCCCGCCCTTCACGTGGCCGAAAATGAAAGCGGGCGCTTGCGCCCGCTTCCACGATTTGCCGACACGCCTGGATCGGGCCTCACGCCGGCTGTGCATCGCGACCGAAAATGCGCTGGAACATCATCTCGCGCATCATCGTCTTAAGATCCGGCGGCGCGTCCGGGTTCTCATTGTGGTTGATGACCGACTGCGTCACTCTGCGTCCGGAATTGTCAACCCATCCCTGATCTCGCTCATGGATTGTTTGAGCTCCATCCGACGTCAGCTGATCAAGGGTCCGCCCGGCATTGGACTGCGTCACCTTCAGATTGTTCTTTCCATCCTTGTCGTCGCCGAGCCCCTCGACAACCATGGCATTGTCGCCGTTGGTGATGGTAAGCTTCGAGGAGATGGTTTTTCCCTTACCATAATCGACCGTGTCCACGGTAATCTTCGTGCCGTCGTCGAGCTGGAAAGTCATACCTTTCTTGAAGTCGAAATCATCCCTGCCGTCGCCATTCGCATCGACGTGAGGATCGCCGTGGATCCTCGAGACATGGCCGGTCTGGTTGTTGCGAACGGTCCAGGTACCGTCCTTCTCATCGGCTGTGATCGTATATTTGTCACCAAGGTTGATCGTCGCCTTGCCGTCCTTGACCTCATGCGACCACACTGGGGCCGGCTGAGGCGGGGGCTGATATGATGGCGTTGGCGTCTGAGCGACGGCAATCGGCACCATCGCAAGAGGCGGCGGCGGAGGAGGAACGAAGAAGACGGGGCTTGCACAGGCAGGCGGCGCGCTTGCAGACTGGTAATTGCCCGGCGCGCGTCCCTGTTCACCGGCATCGATACTCGCCTGATTCACCGCGCCTCCGGCCCCATCGACCCAGCTTTGGCCGCTCTCATGGATCGTCTGGGCACCATCGGCTGTCAGCTCATCAAGAGTCATGCCAGCGTTTGACTGGGTCACCCTCAGATTGTTTTTGCCATCCTTGTCGTCGCCGAGCCCCTCGACAACCATCGCGTTGTGGCCATTCGTAATGGTCAGCTTTGAGGAGATGCTCTCGCCATTACCGTAGTCGACATTATTGACGGTAATCTTTGTCCCATCGTCGAGCTGGAAGGTCATATCTTTCTTGAAATCGAAGTCATCCTTGCCGTCCCCGTCTGCATCGACGTGAGGATCGCCATGGATCTTTGTGACATGGCCGGTCTGGTTGTTACGAACGGTCCAGGTGCCATCCTTCTCGTCGGCCGTAATCGTATACTTGTCGCCTAGGTTGATCGTGGCCTTGCCATCCTTGACCTCATGCGTCCACACCGGATCGACCGAAGGCTCCGAGCCCTGGTTCAGCTGGCTCGACAGCATGGGAGGAGGAGGCGGCGCCATCATGTACGCGGGAACGACAACGGCTGGAGTGACGAACGCGGGTGTCACCACAGTGGGCGCGACGACGGCAGGGACGACGGCCGCAGGAACGACCGCCGGAGCGACAACGGCGGCGGTACTTACCGGCAGGTACTGGTAGGTACCAGCCGGGGCATACTGCCCCAACAGTGTATTAAAAGCGGGACTGGCAACCGCGCCTTCCGGCCCCACTCCGTTCATCGTCGAATCAAGTGCGCCGACCACGGGGAGACCGGCCACGGGAAGATACGCCATTTAGTTCACTCCTGTTGCATCGAAGAAAGCGGTAAAACTGCGAGCGTACGCGCACAATCAACCAGGAACTCATTCAGAACGCACCATTAGCCCGATGGCGAGCGAATGGATGCCTCTCGCTGCCAGCGCCGGCAGCCTTGATGAGGCCCCTCCCTCTCTCATTTCAATTTCGCAGCGGCTCGGCACGAGCATATCGTGCGCATCCAACTCGCAGGAACTCTACCCGCAATACCTGTCGAAAAGCTGACGACAACGAACCACCGACTGAGCATCTCAACCGTCGCTAGGATTCGAGGGGATGTGGATCGCATGACTGCTCGCAGCCGCTGGCCGCCGCGACAGACCACCTCTAGGCAACTATCGACACCCGCCGATCACAGGTGATACGTCGCGTCATGAACATCGATTGAATGTCCGATGCAGGCCGCGCCGATAGGTCCTGTTTCTTGCAAAATCTCACTCCGCCTTGCTCTTGAAGCAATAATCTTCGAGGCCGAGTTGGCACGTCCACCCGGTCCTCACGATAGGTGACGCGATCGCCGCGACACCGCCAGTCACTCCATCCGATCAGGGAAGCAGCGTTCCCGCCGCTCCCGGCCACGCGCTATTGCCCCGGCGGCAACCCAATAGACCGCCGGACGCGATCTGGGTTGTACCGGCGATCACACCGTCAGTCTCCGCAGCATCAGCGTGCCGCCCTAACTAGGTTCCCGCCCCACTCCAAGAGTCACCACAGCTGCGGATTAGATGACTCAGCGCTCATCGACATATGCCACAGCCCACCCTATCGGCTTATCGACCCGACTTGCGCACCGGACCGCGCACGCAGGTCAGACTTACCCAGCGAGCTTCACCGAATCCAGCAATTGCGTCTGAACCCACACGCACGTTCGCGGCTCCCCTGTCGCTTCGCCGCCACGCCAACCATAGGACGGCCAGCGAGCCTCGGTGAGCTTGCAGCTACCGGCAGGTGATGGCTGCTGCAAAGGATCGACCCAATTACCTCGAACGTGAGACTCGTCAGCTTCTCGAAAGGTAGCGCCCCTAGCATGAGGCCGCTGAACTCTAGGCGAGGAGTCGCCTATTGAGCGTAACGAGCATAGGAGAAGCCGATGATTGGAGAAATGATCGGAAGTGCTGCCGGCGGATGGCTTGGCGGACCTGCCGGAGCTGCGATTGGTTCCGCAGTGGGCGGGGCCGTCGACCATACCTTTGAAAAGGTACTCCACAAGCTGGAGTCCGATGATAGTCACTCCGACAAAACTGCCGACAACAAGAACGCTGAAACGGGCAACGTACAGCCCAAGACCGACGGTCTCGGCAAGCACGCGGAGCTGAGCCTCAGCACCCTCGGAGGCGAGCAGGTCTTTCTGTCTATTCCTGCCATCGTTTCGCCGGCTCGCCCGACATAGCAGGCCACAACTAACGACATACGACAAAGAAAGGTGAATAGACATGGCGGTTGATAGTGTTGGCGGTAACGGCGCCGCTGCTGGCGCCCAGCAGTCCGCGGATGCTGGTTTCCAGAACCAGATGGCTGAGTTCGAGCGTGTTAGCCAGAACGTTCAGCGTCAGGCCGTGGAAATGCGCAGAATTACGACCGAGCTCTCTTCCGAGAAGAAGGTCGCCGACGAGCGCGTCCAGTAAGTCTGCCAAGACGGCAGCTCACCGCGTCGCTACCGGACCCGCGCAGTGAATGACGAACTGCGGAACAGCCGTACGGCAACTGCCGTACGGCTTCTCTCGTTATTCAGGAGATTATCCGTGAACGAATCGATCTCTCTTGAGTTTGAAGTGCTGTCGGGGCTTTATACTGGGCTTACGGGTAAAGCAGCCGCTGGGCCCAGCCTCATCGGCAGCGGCCTCGATGCCGATCTGATCTTCGTTGAACAAGGGCTGGAACCGCGTCACCTTCGCATCACCCCACATGGCAATTCGATCGAGATCGAGGCCCTTGCTGCCAATATCAGTCTGGACGGCCACGAAAATATCGTCCCAGGCGAGCGCGTCAGTGTTCCTCTTCCTGCCGTCGTTCATGTCGGCGCCATGTCCATTCGCTGGTCGACACAGGATTTGCCGCAGGCTGGTTCGAGCAACCGCTCACTTAGCTCGATCGTGGCACTTGGCCTGGTCTTGCTCAGCTCGGTTGTGATCGGTACCGTCTCAACCATCTTCGCCCCAACCGATAGCGCGGTGGCACTGAGCACCGATGCATCGCCTGCTGTCGACGTCGCCCCCAAACCAACCATCAACCATGTTGATGAGAGGGCCGCTGATGCAACCGCCGAACTGCTGCGGCAGGAGGTAGAACGAGGGGGCCTTCTTAGTATCAAGGTCGGCTCCGGAACGGGTGTTGTGACCGCGGAAGGCACTGTTACGCCTGCCCTGGTCGCAAAATGGCAGGAACTCCAGCAATGGTTTGATCATCGAACCAACGGAACTCCTGCTCTTGTGAACGCGGTCACCGTCAAGGACGAGAAGACGCCGTCCTCGATTGCTGTCCAAGCAGTTTGGCGCGGAAGTGAACCTTATCTGCTCATCGGCGGCCAGAAGTATTTCGTCGGCGCGCTGTTGAGCAATGGATGGACAGTCGATCGAATTGAGGATGGGCGAGTGTTGCTCAGTCGGAACGGCCGGTCTGCTGCTCTCCCCTATTAAAGTTTCTATCCTGCAGGAAAGAAGGAGAAGTCGATGGCTAGGCTGCCCCAGCACCCTGTAGGGCCCGGCACCTCATCGCAGGGGTTCAACGTCGGCGAGAATGCGCCAGTCGTCCGCCCGACCAACCTGCAAACCAATAACATCGAAGTCGATGGCACGCAGGCAGACGGCGACACGAAACAGGCGTCGTGGCGGGACACGCCCGCGCGCGATCTGCCAATTGATGCTGCGACAGAAGCCGCGCTCGAGGTCAACTCTATCGATGCCCTTTCCCGCGTCACTCTCTTCGAGAGGGGTGCGGGATCCAATGAGATCGACCCACGCGCGCTATTGACCTCACTTTATGGCCACAATCTCTCACATGGCCTGCTCTCGTTCGTCATTCCACGCCTACGTCATCCGGACGTGCTGCGCGCGGACAAGCATGGTCCTCTCCTGGAACGCCTTACTCAAACACTGGAGGCGACGCCAAACGACAAGACGGCTTGTGAATGTTTGGCAATCCTGCAGCAGGAGCTGCGGCGGCTTCTTCTGCTTCGGCAGAATCAGAACAGCTTGATCAAGGGCTAACAATGATCGACTCGGATCGGGTGCAGCACGTCGCCCCTGGGTCGGCCCCAGACGTTTCCAAGTCCGGCGATATCTTGCTGATCTCCGGGCCTGAGCGTGACCTGCTCTGCGCCCTCTCCTATGTCCACCTCGCGTGCGGGCAGAGCGCACAGAGTCTGGCTCTGCTGCGAATCGCAGCTCGCGAACATTCCCAAGATGTCGATCTACTCCGCATTCTAGCCTACACTCTCATCTCGGAGGGCCTTGGCGATGAGGCACTTGCTGTGCTGGATCGGCTGGACGCACTTGATGCTCACCCGTCTTCACGCGTGCCCTTAACGCTCTTGCGCAGTCACGCGCTGCGACAGGCAGGCCGCATGACCGAGGCCCGCGACGTCTTCCAACACTATGTGTCATTGCGCTGCAGCACAGCGATCATCAAACAGCAATAGGGACCTACATGGCCAACGTCTTGCGTAGCTTCATCGTGCGCGCGCCGGCCCGCCCGGATTTTATGGTCGCATTGCTGCTGCTTCTGGCGATCGGCATGATGATTATCCCGATCCCGATCATCGTGATTGACATGCTGATCGGCTTCAACCTTGGCTTTGCCATATTGCTGCTGATGGTCGCCCTCTATCTCAGCACGCCGCTTGATTTTTCGTCCTTGCCGGGCGTCATCCTGATTTCGACGGTATTCCGTCTCGCGCTGACCATCGCAACAACACGGCTTATTCTTGCTGAGGGCGACGCGGGCAGTATCATCCACACGTTTGGCGACTTCGTCATTTCGGGGAATATCGCTGTCGGAATAGTCATATTCCTCATCGTGACCATGGTGCAGTTCATGGTTCTTGCCAAAGGCGCCGAACGCGTCGCAGAGGTGTCGGCGCGGTTCACGCTCGACGCGCTGCCGGGCAAGCAGATGGCGATCGATGCGGAGCTGCGCAATAGCCATATCGATCAACACGAAGCCCGTCGCCGGCGCGCCACACTGGAGCAAGAAAGCCAACTTCATGGCGCCATGGATGGTGCCATGAAGTTTGTGAAGGGCGACGCAATTGCCGGGCTGATCGTCATCTGCATCAATATGCTGGGCGGGATCAGCATCGGCCTCCTCTCCAAGGGGATGTCGCTCGATGAGGCGCTGCATCAATATACGCTACTGACGATCGGTGATGCGCTCATCTCTCAGATTCCGGCTCTGCTGCTGTCGATTACGGCCGCGACCATCGTCACGCGTGTCAACGGGCCTTCCAAGCTCAAGCTGGGCGCCGATATCGTCAACCAACTTACGGCGAGCACACAAGCACTTCGGTTAGCCGCCTGCGTCTTATTATTGATGGGACTTATTCCTGGCTTCCCTCTGCCCCCGTTCGTCATCCTGGCTGTGCTCTTCGCTGCAGCGAGCTATGTCAAGGTTGGCGCGAAAGGCGACAAGGCGGCCGCTACGACGGGCGGAACTGTCACCGTCTCGACTCCGGCCCCAGCACAGACTCAGAAGCAAGCCGTTCATGCGGAAGCCCTTCCGATCGCGTTATTCCTTGCGCCGAACCTGACGCATTCGATCGACAAGAAGGAGCTGGAACAGTGCATCGCGCGCGTTTCAACGCTGGTATCGGCGGATCTTGGCATCACAGTTCCGCGTATCCCGGCTCAGATTGATCAGCACTTGTCCAGGTCACAATTCAGGGTGGATGTCGATAGCGTGCCAGTTGAACGGGACGTCATCGATCCGACGCAACTCGCGCTCAACGACGATGTGGCGAACATTGAATTGAGCGGCATCCCGTTTCGGCAAGACCCGGAGACGAATCGGATCTGCATCGAAGAAGGCCATGCAGCTGCTCTCAAGGCCGCCGGAATCGGATATCACCGTCCGAGCGAAATTCTTGGCTTACGTCTCCATTCCACATTGACACGCTATGCACAGCGCCTGGTAGGCATTCAAGAGACCCGCCAATTGCTCGGCCGGATGGAGCAGGAATACGCTGATCTCGTGAAGGAGGTGCTGCGTACGACGACAATCCCTCGAATCGCCGAGGTCCTGCGCCGCCTACTCGATGAGGGCATTCCAATTCGCAACACCCGCCTGCTCCTGGAGGCATTGGCAGAATGGAGTGAACGCGAGCAAAACGCCGTCCTGCTCACTGAATATGTTCGTGCCACTCTGAAACGTCAGATCTGTTTTCGCTATGCCAATGCCCACCGTGTTGTGGCCGCTTTTATCATCGAGCGTGAGACCGAGGATATTGTGCGCAGCGCGGTGCGCGAAACCGCTGTCGGCCCATACCTGGTTTTGGACGATTGGCAGAGCGAGAGGCTGCTTGCACAATTCCGTCAGATCCAGTCCACCATCGCACAAAGTCAGAGCCAACCCGTCATTCTCGGGTCGATGGATATCCGGCGTTTCGTACGCGGTTTCCTCACCCGCAACGGGATCGATCTGCCCGTTCTGTCCTATCAGGATCTTGCCTCGGATTTCACGGTCCAGCCGATTGGATCGGTCAAGCTTCCGGCTGCGAAGGACCAGGCTCCTTCCACGGAGCGTACTGGGCTCCTTACCGCTGCGAGCTAACAGAGCCACGGCATGTCGCCATGAGACAGCCTATGAATTCGTATGAGACAAGCATCGGGCGGCACTTGTGCTCCTTTCGTCCGAACTCGTGCTCAGCCCTCCTCGCCATTGTACTGCTGGCAGGTTGCGCTACCTCGGAGCCGTCGGGTCTCCCAGTCCAGCAAATGTTCAGATCAGACCCAGCCGACGCCAAGGAGATCGATCCTGCTATGCGCGAGCGCATTTCGCACGCTCTCGGTCGGGATTCTGATGAGCAGACTCTGCGCGATACGTTGAAGCAACAACCGGACAACGTCGATGCGGCGATTCCTCTTGCGCGGGCCCTCTTGGCACGCAAATCCCCGGATGAAGCGCTTGACGTGCTTGATACCGTGTTATTGGCAGTCCCCAGCGACCTGCGCGCGCTGAATGCCAAGGGTGTCGTGCTCGATCACCAGGGCCGCCATCACGAGGCGCAAGCGCTCTACCGCCAAGCTCTCCAAACAGAACCCGCAAATCTGATGTTGCGCAACAATCTCAAATTATCGCTCGCACTTGATGGGAAGCCGGCGACCGCGAACGCCAGTCTACAACCGCAAACGGACGGCGGGCACGCGTTGGACCGATCGAGGTAGCGTGGCGAACAAGCACGACCCGCCGATGCTCGATGCCTAGCTGTCAGCTTGCCGACAGCTAGGCTGACTATGAGTAGCACCAAGGCTCAAGGGCCAGTTCCCGCGAAGCAACGTCGTCGATAGGAATGCGAATCGCCATGTAAAACCGCATCAATGACTCATCCATCAGTCACGCCGCAAGCGTTTCCGAAGCCGATGAAACGCGACAGCGCGCCACCAATGACCGGTACGCTGATGAGGATAGCCAAAGGTTCGCGGACATGTTTTCCCCGCTGAATTTAGCATCCGCGGGTTCGCAGGCTGGTTCATCTTCGACAGCAACCCGGCCCTACTCTCTGGTTTCCGAGCCGCCGGTGGTTGAGATCTCAAGGTCTACCTTCGAGGACAAGCTAGCGGAGTTTTATGGCGACGACCTAGAGAATATCGCTGCGCATCCGCAGCGGTATTCCCGTCCCGTTTCCCAGAAGGCCCAGCGCACGGCGGACATCGCGTTTCGCTTCGGTACGAAAGCCGGTTCGGAGAAGGCGCGATATTTCAGCTATCAACTCGGTAACAAAAGCGTTGGACTCCTGAGAACGGAACCCGGCGGCGCCATGAGCAAACTGTTCAAAGGCGACAATACTTGGCGGGAGACGTTCCCTGGGCGAGATGAAATCACGTCAACGATAGATTTCCGCGTTACTCATCGATAACGCGGGCGATATTCTGCTGGAACATCAGCTCCGGCTCGATGGCGACGAACCGCTCGTCCTGTCTCACTCTTCCAACCCCGAAGCAAAAGCTCGCGCACGAGCATTGGGCTTTGTTGAGGTAAGCGATTCGATGATGGTGCTTGACCCTACCAAGCGCGCGGACAAGTGGAAGAAGAACAGCGAGGGCAAATGGCAGCGGGAAGGCAAGCCTCCTTTATATCTTGCCGCAGCTGAAGACAATGGTGGTGACGATGCCAAGCGTAGCGGGAGTGCAACCAATCACGCGCAAGATCCGTACGACGATGGATACGACTTTATGTAAATCGCACAGGCTCACACTGAGACAGCTCACGTGATTAGCCAGATTGGCTTTGGAACGGGTCGGACCCGCATCTGATGCCTAGGCATGTAACGCTTTGATCACCGACGTCAAACTTCCTGCATCGGGGCGGACCGGAGGGATTGCGCTTTACGCAAGCCGGCGTATCCGCTTTCCCTGCGCGAGCCGCGTCGGACTCGCCGGAAGCGCGCGCCATCGATATCCATCGTGCGTTTGTCGAACACGATCAATGCCCCCGGCGGCCCTGCAGGTTTAGTCGCCATGGCTCATCGAGCTCGCAAGCCTGCTATTGCGCTGACCACAAGCATGCGGCGGGCCGGGATCCCCGCAATGAAAAGGGGCCGAGCTCCGCCGAAAGCAGCGGCAGCTCATCATTCAAACCACCAAGAATGGGCATGACCATTTCCACTGTCTAATGACGCACTCAAGGCGTTTCCGAACTGCTCAAGTGCTACGGTGCGCAGAGCCGCAATTGCATCCCACCAACGCAAGGAGGTGACGGCGTGCTTTTGTTCATAGCAAATAGGCTTTGCGAGTGTTCGGGCGATAGTTCGCGCGCTGGAGCGCTCGCGCCGCTCGCGATAGGAGCACTCGGATGATCACGCCGGTTCGGCGGCGCTGGAGTCCAAGAGAGCTATTTCACGCTCTTACGCCAGCGATGTTCACCGCCGAGCCATCGGTTGTACGCGCACGTTGGGACAGATTGTGGCCTGATCTGTACACCGAGTACGACGCCAGGCATTTGAGACAAGAATTGTCAGCCCGAAAGCTGATCGCGACCGATGAAGCCGGGGCGTTTTTCAATGCCTGGGAGGCCGATGAAGAGCGCCACACCGATGGCTTCATCCGCATCATTGAACTCGTCGCTAATGGATCCGAAAAGGATCTTCGGAGGAGATTGGACGCTCGATCGCATGATTTTGGCCCGATCGGCGAACACCTGAAGGACGAATTATCCCTGATGGTTATGATTGCATTTGATGAGATGTGCACTTGCCGCGCCTATGCAGCAGAAAAGCCATTTTATGACGCCCTCGGGAACAACACGTTTCATCATTGGTTGCGGGAGGCAATTGCCGATGAGGCGGTTCACTCGATGAACGCCGCTAACGTTATCCGTGCGCGCTACCGCGACCGCATTGGCCAAGTGGGCCCAATTCTCGATAACCTGATCCGCGCTACCGATCATCTACGCTATTCTGGCACCTTCGTCCTGGACTACTTCGGCGGAGTGTACTCCAAGGAGCTGCTCGCCGGCTCCCGCCTCGCGATCATGAGAAATATTGCCAGGCCACTCACGGTGTAGAGCGAGATGTGTAACAGCGTGCCTGGCGAAAGTTGAGCCGGCGTCACATCGCCGCTCAATCTACCTTCCCCGTAAGTTTCCATTCTGGCATTGCGCCAGGTTGTCGTGCGACGTACGCAATGTCGTGTTCACGACATGCCGACCGTCGACCTTTGGCCAGAACATACGCGCCGGTTCTGTTTTGCGTCCACTTGGCGTGCCGCGCCGCCGTGCGCAGGCCATCGGGCAATTGGCCCGGCCTTTGCTCCGCTGCATGCCATGCCAAACGGGGTGCGGCTCGCCGCTTTGTCGGATTGCCCGCCACAAACGTGGATCACCATGGGAACGAAAGGCGATGCCATGAAGAACCGGAGTTCGGTCACTGCCAAGGCGGGAGGTACCGCCGCTGGTGCCTTCGACCCGACGACGCGCACCGCGCTGGCGGTCGAGCACAGAACAGATGGTAGCACTGACCTAGACTTTCCTGAAGAGGGCATCGTATTTGCCGAGGACTCGGTCAAGTCGGATCGACCAGCCAGCTTCACGCTTCAGAACGGCCTGCAGGTGGTGGTGATTGCGGATCATCGTACGCCCGTTGTGACTCAGATGATCTGGTATAAGGTCGGCTCCGCCGACGAGCCGCCGGGCAAATCAGGGCTTGCGCATTTCCTTGAGCACCTGATGTTCAAGGGCACGTCCAAACACCCGGCGAATGAATTCTCCCAAACCGTGCTGCGCGTCGGGGGCAAGCAGAACGCCTTCACCGGAGTCGACTACACCAGCTATTTCCAGCGCGTGCCACGCGAGCAGCTCGGCAAGATGATGGAATTTGAAGCGGACCGCATGACCGGTCTCATTCTCAAAGATGAGAATGTGCTGTCCGAGCGCGATGTCGTGCTGGAGGAATTCAATAAGCGCGTCGCCAACGATCCCGGTGAGCGGCTCACTGAGCAAATGATGGCGTCGCTTTACCTCAACCACCCCTACGGTCGCCCTATTATCGGGTGGCGGCAGGAGATCGAAAAGCTGGACCGCGAGGACGCGCTTGCCTTCTACAAACGCTTCTATGCACCGAACAACGCGATCCTGATCATCGCTGGTGACGTGGATCCCAAGGAAATCCGCCCCGTGGTGGAGGAGAAGTTTGGTGCCATCCCCCCGCAACCGTCGATCCCCGCGGAACGCCTGCGACCGCTGGAGCCGACGCCGGCTGCGTCGCGCACCGTGACGCTGGCCGATCCCCGCGTCGAGCAGCCAGTCTTGCGCCGCTATTATCTCGTGCCGTCGGCTCGCACTTCGGAGAGTCCAGTGCTTGACGTGCTCGGGCAACTGATGGGCGGTGGCGTCAACTCATATCTCTATCGCACGCTGGTAATCGACAATCAGCTCGCGGTCAGTGCCAAGGCGAGCTACCACGCTGCCGCGCTCGATCCCTCGCAGTTCGTGATTACCGCCATACCAAAACCTGGCGTCAAGTTCGGCCAGATTGAGCGCGGCATCGACGAGGTGATCGCCGACATTGCGCATACCCCCCCGAGCACCGAAGATCTCGAGCGCGTCAAGACGCGGTTGATCGCGCAGGCAATCTACGCCCAGGACGATCAGGAAATGCTCGCGAGCTGGTATGGCAGCGGTCTGACGACGGGACTATGCATCGATGATATTCGGGGCTGGCCGGATGGCATCCGCGCCGTCGGTGCACAGCAGGTGCAGGAGGCAACTCGGAAATGGCTCGACAAGAAACGCTCGGTGACCGGCTATCTCATCAAAGAGTCAGCGCCAAAACACGAGGAGAAGCTACAGTGACCTATTCTTGCACACGACGTGGGGTCCTCCTCGGCGGAGCGTCGCTCTCAATCGCGATGCTCGCCTCGCCCGCTCCGCTTGCCACGGCCAGGACGCTTGCCGCGACCAAGATCAAGCGCCTGGTCTCGTCTTGCGGTATAGAAGCCTGGTTCGTGCAGGATTCCACTGTCCCGTTGATCGCCATGGAATACGCCTTCGCGGGCGGCGCGACCCAGGATCCCACCGACAAACCCGGCGTCGGCCACATGGTTGCTGGCCTGCTCAAGGAAGGTTGTGGCGATCTTGACTTCAAGACCTTTCATGAGCGGCTCGACCGTCGTGCCATAGAGCTGAGCTTTCGCTCGACCCACGATCACTTCCGCGGCGCCCTGCGCACGCTCAACGACAACGCGGACGAGGCCTTCGAGCTGTTACGAATGGCGCTGACCTCGCCGCGTTTCCACCCGGCCGATGTCGAACGGATCCGTGCCAGTAAGCTTGCGCGCCTTCGGTACGGCTCGACTGATCCTTCCTCGCTCGCCAATCGCAAGTTCCTCGAAGTCGCCTTTAACGATCATCCTTATGCTCGCCCAGCTGGGGGCTCGATCGAAAGCCTGCCGAAGATAGAGGTCGCGGATCTCAAGGGCTATCTCCGACGCGTGATCGCAAAAGAGACACTCAAGATCGCGGTCGTCGGCGACGTCAATCCGGAGGTTCTCTGCACATTGCTCGACAGGACCTTTGGCGGCCTGCCGGCCAAGGCGGACTCGACGCCGGTCTCCGACATTGTCGCAGCAAAGCCGCCGCAGCGCGTCTTCATCCCGTTCGATGTGCCGCAGACAGTTGTGACTTTCGGTGGTCCCGGCGTCCGCCGCAGCGAGCCCGATTTCATGGCGGCCTATGTCGTCAACCAGATCCTTGGCGGCACCGGTCTGACGTCGCGGTTGTTCCGCGAAGTCCGCGAGAAGCGCGGGCTTGCCTATTTCGTCCGTGAGAACCTCGTCTGGATGGATCATTCGGCCATGTTTGTCGGCAGTAGCGGCACCTGCACCGATCGCGCCGGCGAGACGGTCGAACAGATTGAGAAGCAAATCCGCCACATCGCCGAGGAAGGCCCGACCCAGCAGGAACTCGATGATGCAAAGTCCTACCTGAAGGGCTCGCAAGTGCTGGCCATCAACACAACATCAAAGCTTGCGCAAACGCTGCTGCAGCATCAGCTTGACAAGCTGCCGATCGACTATTTCGAAGAGCACAACGCCGTGGTCGATGCGGTGACGTTGGAGGACGCCAAGAGGGTCGCGCAACGGCTGTGGGGCCAGGGCCTGCTCACCATTATCGTCGGCCGCTCCCCAATGGACGGAGCTCAGTCGGCCACCGTGCCATCGCCGACCACATCGCCAGCGGAGAAGCTAGACGCCACACCCACAATACCAGGGAAATCCAATTGACTTCTAGGGAACCCAGGCGCGTAGCAATTGCCTCGCTGTCCACTCGCACTGATTGCGGTGGGAACTGGAGCACGGCTACCGGGGCACAGAATCCGGCTCAAAATGTTGGACCAAGGTTGAATCACAGGAAACGGCGGCCCCTGCGCGATATCCTTTCGGAACATGTGCTCGCGATCGTGTCCCTCGGCGTGGTGTAGCTTGCGGCGGGTCACCGCGTTCACCGGCCAAGACCGGGCAGATCAGCTGGCGATCGCCGGAAGGCTGACGGTGGGATCATCGCTCAAGGGCGCGATGGTTTCCCAGCGTCATGTAGCGGGCGCGCTGGACGGAGGCCTCCTCTGTGGCGCGGTGGATATCTTCCCTGTCGGCGGAGGACGCTACAACGCCTTCCGCGAGAACGGCACTTGGAAATGTAGGATAGCCGAAACCTCGACAGCGAGGCTTGCGAGCCACTGCGGGATCGGTCGTCGCATTGCCTTACGGCGAATCAGGGGTGACCCTTGCTTTCTTGATGGGCCGAGCACTTTGCGGTGCGTCAGCCCGGTGCGGATTCAGTTCGCTGGCGATCCGATAGTCAGCCAGATTGCCGCCCAGAAACAAGACCTCGGTCTCCTCGGTCGGTAATCCCCTCACCCAATCTCGCAACTCCCGATCTCCGGGAGCATGCCCGCGCTCTAGAATGTCATTGATTTTTTTAGCCGGCCAAGCGGAAACACGCGGTACCATGTAGGTGTGCAACTCCTTAGCGTTCTCTGCAATTGCCTTCGCGCCATACTCACTGTCGTCCCTTGAAACGAGCAGCTGTGAGGGGTCCTGGGACAACGACACAAACGCACTATCTATGTCGCCTTGCGTGTGCATCGCAGCGAGGCGCGCCTTATCGATTTCGTCCTCTTTCTTTTCGTCCTCCTCATCGTCCTCCCAGCGGAACGCTTCAGAAACATGCGGGTTTTCGTGACAACGCAAATCCGCCAAGGAGCGCACATGCGCGATGGCACTAACATTATCATCTAGGCGCGGATCGCAATCGCTGGCCGCGTCCTGAAAGCGGTGTAGCTGTAGATACGACGATGCCAGCACATTGTTGAAAACACTGCTGCTATCGACGCTGCCAGCGCAAGATCGGTTTGTTCCTGGCCATTGTGCTGATCGCTGTTCAGCCAGTCTGATCTCGTTCCTGAGCGCTTCAACGTTCGCTCCGCTCAGCGATGCGGCAAGTTCGGCGCGCCCCCTAACAAAAGATGGAGCTGGGCACCGTTCGGTCTGCGGGATAGCCCGCGCTCTCAGATTGCCCTTCGTCATAGTCGACCTTGATCCAATTTCAGAATCCGTCGAAGCGGCAGCTGTTGGTTGGATCGGCCGCAGCTCACTTAGCTTCTGGTCAAAGTTCGCTTGATCCGCGGACGGGTGTGCCGGCGAGCTGGCTTGTGAGCTCAAGTCTCCCGGTTGTCGCTGCGCCTGCTGCAGGAGATCGTAAGATTCATTGGAGTCTTCCGCGGTGTTCCGTAGGTCGGTATTCATTCTGCCGCCTCGAGCATTCCGTTTTCTATTTTCGTATATCTTCGAGAAGCCACGAGTCAGGGAAAGCAATGCCACCGATACTCACGCTCTTTCAGACGCCGTCCCGCTCGGCTTTGGGGAAAGAACGCCCGAATCGCCTCCGAACCAGTGGATACTGTAGTCGACTCGGAGAGCCAGAAAAACACAGAACATTTGGGAATGAAGCTGAAGCAAAAGGATTTGCGGGCGATTAGCCGCCTTCTCGGCCATAGTGAGCACCATGGCTCTCAGCGTCTCTACGTCATTCGGGAGGTTGAGATCGGGCGGCATCATTGGCCCGACCAGAGCGCTTTTTGCCCCGGTTCTCTTGCCTTTTCAGCTCACTGATTCACTTGGCCGCAGCGCCTTTACCCAACAATCTCCGGCCGCTTGACCGCCACGGTCCGGACCCGCTTCCAGTCCATTCCATCCACCAGTGCCGTCAACTGCGCAGGATTCATCTGCACCCGATGATGCCCGATCCGCGGCCAGCAGAACTTCGCCTCTTCAAGACGTTTTAAATAGAGGCACACGCCGGAGCCACCCCACCATACGATCTTTATTCCATCGGCTCTTTTTGCCCGGAACACATAAAGCACACCGTCGAACGGATTTGAACCGGCATCGCGCACAAGCGCAACAAGACCATCGATACCCTTGGAAGTCGTTGGATGGCTTGCGAGGAACACCTTCACACCAGAGGGGATCATGCCGAACGGACCGACCGGATCACCCGCTGCAAGTGCGCCTCGTCGACATCCACGCCGGCGCGCACGACCACCTCGCCAATCGCAATTTCGATCACTACACCTGCCACAGAAGCCACCACACCCTCGCAACTCGAGGGCCGCGAACGATAATGCCGCTCGGCCCGAGCATCACGGCGCCAGGCGAACAGCTGCGACGGGTGAATGCCGATCCGGCGGGCGTCGCCGATACGCTCGCGCCGGGCTCCAGCGCCTCTGTCACAACTGCTCCCTGAACTCGTCCGACCAGCGTCGGCGAAGCTGCCGCGGCGCCCCCTCAAGACTGTCGGCGACCGCTTCGATCATATCGAAGGTTCTCGTTCCAGAACTAGGCGCAGACATAGAAGCTCACATCGGCTCACAAACTCAGCAGCCGATAGCCGATCGCTCACCCACTCCGCCAGACGGGGTCTCATTGCCGCTTACGATGCTGCGCCGTCAGGTCGACGACCTGCTCACCGTTCAGTCTTGTCCGCGAGACGATGATCTTGCCTCGGCGCGAACAGATGCGAGATTGCGATGTGCGTCATGACGCAGTCCAACGCTCGCACATCTCGATGTTCTCTCAGCAGACTTGAGAGCTCGATCGTTGCAACGTCATCTCAGGAGTCGACTAGCCACTTCGCGTTCTGGTGAAAAAGACGGCCATCCGTGACTATCGAGGAGATGCTTGACATCGGCCAAGCCGTAGTCGGGCGAACTTGAGTCGCCACTCTTTCTCTGTTCGCCTGCGCAACACCGCCCCGATGGCGCCACCAGCAAGCTTACAATCTGACGCTACGTAAGATTCAAGTGGTTTGATGCCGATCTGAGATCGGCAGGGATAACCGGCTGATAGTGATCGTGACGATGATCACAGGCGTGCAGCTGATTCTTCGAACTCTTCCAGCTGCTCACAAACCTCACATAGATCATGAGTACGAGTGATTAGTTGCCGTTCTCGGCCTGCATCGTCTTTGCAATCAAGCGGCCTCACTGGCTTGATGTTAGGAAATGTCGGCCAGTCGCGCGTCTCGTATCAAAGATTCGATTGCCCCTTCTTTCTGCCATGTTCGCATCCAAAGCAGGTACTCGCCGATAGCGTGCTTCGCGCGCGGCAATAACGAGTGTCTCAGGAGATTTTCATGGTGAAGCCAGTTGTGATTGTGGTGGGTGCGGACAAAGGAGGTGTCGGCAAGACGACCGTATCACGGACGCTCCTGGACTACTTCAGAGTCAATAACGTGCAAACACGCGCATTCGACACGGAGTCGCCGCGGGGGACGCTGAAGCGCTTCTATCCGGAAATCACCGAGATCGTCGATATGACAACGGCCGCGGACCAGATGAAGATCTTCGATACCCTGAACTCAGGGCTATCCGTCACCGTCATCGATGCGCGCGCCGGCTTACTGTCCTCCGCACTAGCCTCCTTGCGCGACATCGGTTTTTTGGAAGCGGCGCGGTCTGGACAGATCACCTTTGCCGTCTTCCATATCTTGGGATCATCCATCGCTTCACTGGACGAGATCGCCGAGACCGCGACCTACATGAGCGGCGCAAAATACTATCTGGTCAAAAACTTCATCAACGACACTCAATTCTTTCAGTGGGACCAGCCGACCTATAATTCCTATTTTCACCGCATCAAGCATGCGACCGAGTTAACAATACCGAAACTTAACGAGATGGCCTATGAGCAGGTCGAAGTCGCTTCCGTCCCATTCGTCGACTTCGTCGCAAACAAGGGACGGAACGATGAGCCGGCGAATAACTCTTTCGTGCTGCGCGGCTATGTCCGGCATTGGCTGGCAAATATCTGGAGCGAATTTGATCGCATCAGCTTGACGGAATTGACCGGAGCCAAGTCAGCCAGCCGGGGCGACGAGAAGTAGTCGCATTATCGGCGAGCGACGGGTTGAGCCCAATACGAAACGAGATTGATCTGCTGGCTATGTTAGCAACCCCCATCTACATCATCTGCTCTCCTAGCCCGCAGGTCGGTAAAACTCTCATCGCTCGCCTCCTGAGCGAGTTCTTGCTGCTAAAAAATGGCAAGGCGCTCTCATTCGATGTCAGCCTGAAGGAGCCGTCATTGCTCGATTATCTCCCCAACATCACGGAGACCGCAGATGTGATCGATACTTACGGCAAGATGCAGCTGATGGACCCGCTGATCATCCACGACGGGGTCGCCAAGGTGATCGATCTCGGTTTCCATGCCTTTGATGAATTCTTCAAGACGTGCGAGGAGATCGGCTTTATGAAGGAGACGATGCGCTGCTATGTCGCGCCTATTATCTTCTTCGTCGCGGGTGCTGACCGCATCTCCTTTCGTAGTTATGAAATGCTTCGGCGGCGGATTCCGCCGGCGGCGCTGGTCACTGTCCACAATGAGTTCGTGCTGCGCGGCGAATTACCCGATGCGATGGATGGCGAGCGGGTACTTCGGATTCCCGCGCTGCCGCTGTTTCTCAAGAGATATATCGATCGACTTAGCTTTTCCTTCACCGGATATCTGCGCAACGAGAAGGACTGGTCCACCGAGCTGCATCAATGGATCCGACGAAACTACACCATGTTTCGCGACCTGGAATCGAGTGTGATGCTGCGGGGACCCCATCGATCTCGAGCGACGAATATCGAAAGCCTACGGGGCACAAGGGCACACTGAAGTTCCGGCTCGCCGTCCATCTCGCAATGGGAGGTGAACGTATGAAATTGCGATAAAGGCATCGAAACGAGCAATCGAGAGTACCTTTTCAAGCGGCGCGCGCTCTCGGCGCAATCAACAAGGGCTAAATAATGTCATCCTGGATGACAAGCTCCCTCCTGTTTTGACATCGGCTGCGAGGAGCGATCCTCCAACATCGGCTCATGCTGTCGCAGATTTCGACGGACAAGCGACGATGACCCGGTCCTTGGTTCGCTCCCATTGTCAGTTGAACAAACGGCTGCATCTGCAGTGATACGACGGATATTTCTCTACGCCCAGCTCACTGCAACCGATCCGCGCCGCGACCGATGAACTCGAGCATTGACTTTGCCTTGTTGATCTCGCGTGAGACACGCTTCAGGATCCGGATCGCCGCCTCATCCGTCGCAATCAGCCCCGCTCTTTCGCAGGCTAGCCCGAAATGATGCATCACCTGTTCGTCGGAAGGCGCGATGCGGTTCTGCAACACGCTGGTCGTCAATGATGAGAGCATGTACTCGACAACATCCTTCTCAGCCTCGATCAAGAACTACGCCCTTTCGACTGTTTGCTCAACTCTGTGAAGTGTGAACGCTGCCGATCGCATCACTAGGCGGCGTTCGCTGCGCGGGATCGTCGTGTCGAGGATCGCCGCATCATGGGCATTGAACACGGCTGCCGAGAGATTTCTTTGGTCGATTACCTCGTCTGCTGGGATCACTTCTCCCCAACACTGAGCTGCACGGCTTCAGTTTGCGTGAGTTGCAACTCCCTGATGATCTCCGCTATTGTTCGGTAGCCGACGGCGTCTTGCGGCCATCTACGAAAGCCATTCAGCAGATTCTCCGATTCCAGCTTGGAAAAGCCAAAGAGCCGGGCACCGCGGCGAATGACCTCGTCGGCGATTGCGATCGTGGCTCGGCGAGCGGCGCTCTCTTGCGGCCATTTGTTGAAACCGATCACCAGGCCCCTGAGGTCTTGGGCAGTGAAACCTGACAGCCCCGCCTTTTCGGCGCGACGAAGGACCTCGCCCGCAAGCACAACGGTCACTTGGCCACAAGGCAGTTCCTCCGGCCAATTGCTGAAGCCGTTCACTAAATTCGCCAGTCCCTGCTGTGAGAAATCGCAGAGCTGAGCGGCGCGGCGCAAGACCTCGCGAGCGAGTGCGACCGCGGCTCGGCGAAAGGCGGCCTCTTCCGGCCACCTGCCAAAGCCGTTCACCAGGTTTGCCAGCCCCTGCTGAGTTAGATCAGGGAGTTGGGCAGCACGGCAGAGTACCTCACCGGCGATCGCGACCGTAGCTTTGCGACAGGTCGCATCTTCAGGCCATTTGCAAAACCCGTTCACAAGGTTCGAAAGTGCTTGCTGGGTATAATGAGGAAGCTGGGCGGCACGGCGCAAGAGCTCATTTGCGATCGCAACTGTCGCTTGGCGCGAGGCTGCCTCATCTGGCCATTTACTGAAGCCATTCACCAGATGCGCCAGATCCTGCTCGCTAAACTCGTAAAACCGGACGGCACGTCCAAGGACTTCGCCCGCAATCGCGACTGTGACTTGACCACAGGGCAGCTCTTCCGGCCACTTGCTGAAGCCGTTCACGAGGATGGCCAACCCCTGCTGAGCAAAATCGCAGAGCCGGCCGGAACGGCGCAGGATTTCGTGCGCAAGCGCGGTCGCGGCTTGGCGCGAGGCCACCTCTTCCGGCCATTTGCTGAAGCCGTTGACCAAGCTCACCAGCCCTTGCTGTGTAAAGTCAGAGAGCTGGTGGTGACGACCCGCACGGCGAATGACCTCACCCGCGATCGCGGCCGCAGCCTGACGAAAGTCAGCCTCTTCCGGCCATTTGCTGAAACCGTTTATCAACCCCGCCAGGCTCAGATTGTTCAATCGTTGAAGCGAGCTGCTTTCCTCGCGACAAAAGTTAGCTATTCTGATCGCTCCGTTGCGACACTCCGCTCTACTGGAGTGCCGACCAAATGACGCCGTAAATATAGAGAGGGCTCTGGTTCCGACTTTCCCAATCAGCGCATGGTCAAGCTGCGACACACGAGAAGCCATTCTCTCGCAAGCGTCCCGGCCAGCCTGGCCTCCGGCCTTTCGGCTCACTGCGTTGCATGTCGTGGCATAGCCCCACGATCTCCCGGCACGGATGCTTTCCTCGAAACTCGGCAGAAATCTGGATTGAAACTCAACGGCAGCTTTTTGCAAAAATGCGGCGTGATCCGCCTTGCGCAGCTGCTTGTCGCGCGTGACCACTGCAGTTGAGAATTCAACGATATCGCGAGCACGATCGATTTCGCTTAACGCCGTCGTCAAGTTAGATTGAGCGGACATAAGACCTTCCGAGCTTTCATCGCAGCGCCCTGTGCGGCCAAGCGCTCAATGCGACCGGTCGTCGCCTCTGGATACCCGCCTATGCAGTTGAGGCATCCGTCTGCTAGCGCTGGGCTGTTTACACGCCGCGCTCTCGTTGCGCGGGGATAAATGCGATCGCAGCTGTTGCCGACCACATTCTGCATCATTCCATGATCTCATGCCATATCGCGAGCCCGCTTGTTGCAGCGCAATTGACAATAGCCCGCACAGCGTCTCCCCGTGCCCACGGTGCAACCGGTTTTCGTGCCCGTCGCCCGCAAGCGACAGGATTGGCAATTAGCATGCCGTCGCTGCCGATCACTCTTTGCCACTGAGGCATAGACGCGTGTCCCGCCTGCTTTTTTCCTCTACGAGACTACAACCTGACGCAACGTGCGATTCAAGCTGTTAAATGGGTGTCTTGACGCTGGATTTGCACAGCCGACGATGACAGCAAATGGTTATCAGCGGAGTGCCTATTGAACTCGACACTGAACCCCGACTGAAATAGTAATAATGATCTGTGATAGGCAGAGGTCTCACGCTTGCCCGTGCGTATTCATGGGCCGAGTCGCATGTGCAGCGTATTGCGGTCATGCTCGCCCTCCAACAAAGGAAGAACGTCGCGACCATGCGGTTTCTCATGGTGTTGGTGGCTCGCGCACCACGCTCATTTATCGATTGATAAGGCGATTGCGATGCCGGTAGCAGCACGAGACTGGCCACTGCTGGGAGAGAGGCGAGCGCAATAAAGTCGCCGCCATTTTACATCACTTGCGCCGTTGGAGGTCAACGTCGCCGCGTTCCGGGTCGTGCTCTGCTGGACTAAGGTGAGGCCAACGCCGAGTGGCTGGGCATCGAACAAAGTCGTCGAACATATGTCACTTTTGGTGCCATCGACCATGGCGGTGTGCATTGTGTCTGACGAACTTCTACTTGACCGTCAGCTTCCTCGGGCGTCGGACCCGGCCCAAACCTGATATACGTCGACCGTGTAGCGCGCAGGAAATATGCGGTATACGACGTCACAACGCCGGGAAACGCAATGATCTGCAGCATATTTTTTTCACACGCGCAGCGTGAGCTGGTACCGGTTGATGAGAGCCTTGCACACCTCAAACCGCTCGCCATATTCCCCGAGGACATGGGCAACTCACAAGTTCTTAGACGCAGCTGTTCGGCATGTATGCGGCGCCATGGAGCGGTTGCTCCCGGATACCCGCATGCTCGATGTTTCCAAATCGCCGGGTAAACCTAAATCTGCAGTCTATGATGACGTCGATCGATGATAGATTGAGTGAGATCAGATGGGTGCGAAACGAGATTTGGCGTTGTCGTAGGTTGCTTCGAGCGGGGCTGCCTGGCGCGGAGCGCGAGGTTGTGGAGAAGCGGCTGCTTGAACAGCTTTCTGCCTTCGAACGGCTCTTGGCGACCGCATTTCCTATGGTCCTGAGCACTGGAGCGAATTCGACGAAAAGCACCGTAGTTGGGCCAAGCGATTCCACTTTGGCGCCGATCGAGAACGCAGCAATCGCGTCAATCGGTTCCTTCGAAAGCCGATTGGCGGCCAACGTGAATGACTTCCCGTGCGTCGATTTACTCCCTCAAGGGCGACGGTCAACGCCAAGCTAATCGCGCGACGAGCGGCTCTGAATTGGAAGGCCGCCATGGAATGAACTCGCAACGCCAGCATTCAAGCGATTTCGCTGCCTGTTATAGCCGATTTGACCGCCTGCCAGGAACATTAGGCTGACGTCGCCATAGATTGACGGACCGTAGGAATTCCTGGACGATGCCTGGCCGTAACCAGCCCTGACGTGAATACCGTATATCCCCCGGGTCAGTTCGGCGAACCGGTGGCAACTTCGCTGCCGCCTCAAGGGTCCGCGGAATTGGCTGCACCGCTGATAACCAACTAGTGCAGCACGAAAATGCGAGCTTCCGATCGCATCACGATCTCGCAACAGGCGTGCGCGCGCTCTCGATCGCCGAACGAGGCTGTCGATGGCTGGAACTTGCATGCCCGCCAGTGGATCAACGGCCCTCCAGCCGGAGGGACGCTTTCAGCCCGATCAATCCGCTTCAAGACAACTAGCCTGACGAAAGCTCCAGCACCCACCCCGTTTGGACCGCTGACTGCCGGTTACATTCTGAGATTGACGCTCGGGCGGCTCACTCCCGATGCAGGACGATCGGAAGCTTGTCGACGCCTCGTTTCGCCCGTCCCTTTCTTTCCGCCGCGGTTGGCATCACCCGGCGACATTCGACAAGCAAGCTTTTGAAATTGTCCCGAAGACAAAACATGGTCGCGTCCACATCTCCACGTCCTGTAAAGCGGTTGCAGAAGCGCATCACGTCTGGTCTGCAAGACCTCAAGACCTCATCCGACCTCCGATCGCGCGCGTGAGCGTATCCCGTGCACAACATGGCCACGATCGCAATCATGGCAAGGGTGGCAGATTGGGATACGCAGGGGAGGTCCAACCCGTCCGTCGCTTTTGGTTCACCAAACCTCTCTTGCGCTGCATATCCTTCATGATCTTTCTTTGCCTCGTGATCATCGTCCAGCTTTCCGGGAAGCAGGCCAGGCATTGGCAGAAGCCGTCGTGCTATTGCAGGGCCGGCGTCATCGTTGCCGTGCTTCCGAATCATCGTTCCACCACGCGCGACAGCCCCGTCGCCAAGACTAACGCACAGCAAAGATCGGCTGCACACGTGGCTCGCGCAGCCCGCTTTATAGCTTGAGACATTCGCGATGT
This sequence comes from Bradyrhizobium sp. Pha-3, assembly GCF_042258615.1. Classification (GTDB taxonomy): domain Bacteria; phylum Pseudomonadota; class Alphaproteobacteria; order Rhizobiales; family Xanthobacteraceae; genus Bradyrhizobium. The sequence goes on from NZ_CP170152.1 coordinate 7,825,381, forward strand.
TGGTTCCCAATATGACTCGTCTGCAAGGGCGTCCGATCTTGCTTCGGAAGACCTACAACCTGACGCTACGGTCGATTCAAGCACTTTGAGCGTGGAGCGAGTGTCAATACGTCCTGAGATGGGCAGATCTGCATCTTGACGTGAGCAAGAAGAACGAACTCCTCGACAATTGCACGCTTCTCCGGCTGCACCGCGTGCCAGACGTCATCCGATATCGACCGATGATCGCTCCGCCCACCGTCGGGGCGCAGCGCATTGTTGAAGGCGCCGCAGACCGGCATAGCGAATTCCGTCGAGCCGATCATCCGACAAGTGGCGTCGCCGCTGCTCGCTCTGTGCCACGCCGACCAACGTCTTAGCGCCTGCACGCTCAACGATGGGCGGGACCGACCGCTTTACGGCTTGAATACAAGGTATGAAGCGATGTGCCCAGGATACCTTGGTCTGGGCTGGTGATTGTCGTTCTGTGACGGACAGTTGATTTCGCAGGTTCAGGCCGCCTGCTGCTATTCTTATTCTGCAGTTCCTTGAGACCCAATCAGCGCTTAGACCTCGAGCCCGACTGGCACGGCGGTTGCTACTAACAGCGGCAAGCTGTGAGACCTGGGTGCAGCCTAGCCGCAACACCGAAGATGCCATCGGTCTTTGACTGCTGCCAACCATTCTGCACACCGCAGGCCGCGCGAATCCCGCGCTATGTTCGCGATGTCAGGATCCAGGATAACAGACGGTAAGATCGGTATGAGCAAATCAGCGGCACGAGAGCTTTACATGGCAGGCAAGTTGTGTGTTGCGGCCGCCGGGATTCTGGCCACGTCAACAGCAAGTGCCAACGATGATTTGATGAACGCCGCGAGGCGGATTTTTAAGCCGATCCCCTCAGTCGTTCCTGAGATGAAGGATAACCCTATCACCCACGAAAAGGTCACACTTGGCAAATCCCTGTTCTTCGACCCGAGGCTATCGGCGAGCGAGGTCATTAGCTGCAATACATGTCATAATCTTGGGACCGGCGGAGTAGATGCCGGTCCGTTGTCGGTTGGACATCGCTGGCAGCTGGGTTCGCGTCGCGCGCCAACGGTCTATAACGCAGTCTTCAACGTGGCGCAGTTCTGGGATGGTCGCGCGGCAGACCTCAAGACCCAGGCCGCGGGCCCTGTCCAGTCCAGTAAAGAAATGAATTCGACGCCCGCTCACGTGCTCAACACGTTGAATTCGATGAACGATTATGTCGTTATGTTCAGTAAGGCGTTCCCCAACGACGCGGCGCCGCTTACCTTTGAAAATTTCGCCAAGGCCATCGAGGCTTTCGAGACGACATTGATCACACCCGCCGCCGCCTTCGACCGATACCTCGAGGGCGACGCGCATGCGCTTAGCGATCAACAGAAAGCAGGATTAAAGCTATTCATTGAAAAGGGATGCTCCTCCTGCCACAATGGAATCAACGTCGGTGGGCAGGATTACTTCCCGTTCGGTGTGATGGAAAGGCCAGCCGCAAGCCTGCTTCCTCGGGACGACAAGGGCCGTTTTACCGTCACCGGCGTGCCCGGCGACGAATATGTATTTCGCTCCGCCCCGTTGCGCAACGTCGCATTGCGCGCCCCTTACTTCCATTCGGGCCAGGTTTGGAGCCTCAAACAGGCGGTTGGCGTGATGAGTGAGATTCAACTCGGCGCGAAGCTTAACGATACGGAAAAAGACGACATCGTCGCGTTTCTGAATTCACTCACCGGGCAGCTGCCTAAGATCGATTATCCGATACTGCCCGCGCGTACCGAAAAAACGCCAAAGCCCTCCGCGGACAAATAGAGCCCTGCCGCAACAGAACCAGGCATTCGTCGAACGCTGAGGAATACGGCGCAACCACGCAAGCTTCTCCTCCATCCTGCATGGCCGGTTGGCGACGCGAACGTCTGAAACCCAACAACCCGATGGGGCCATTCCACACGCTGGGCTTGGACCTATGGGCGTTTCACCATGAGCCAAGCGGGCTGTGCACCATATTTTTGAACGGCACACAGATTGCTGGGTGAGGACCAAGGAGCTGCCGCGACGAAAGCGTCGGGCGGACCACCGCCGGAATTCCAATGAAGCTTATCCGATTGATCCTAATCGATCTGGTTTTGATGCTGCCTGCGCCTGAAATTGCAGAAGCCATGAATATGGGCGTTGCCGCAATCGTCACATTGGCTACGAAAGCTGTGGCCCCCTTCAAGCGGACTGCCGGCGCCGAGGCGGTATCGAGGAAGCGACAGCTCTCCAGCCAAACGATGCAAGCCCTGCCCGCGACACTGGAACCCGCTTTGTCGATGTCATCGACAAGCGCGCGCGGCAGCGTTCGACTGCCGGCGCTCAAGATGCCGGCTGCCGTAACACCATCAATCCGCAATCCTGCGACCGCACCTTATGGCCTCCTCGGGACGGAGAAGCCACGCTGGAGCGAGGCGGACCGGATTGTCGGTGGCGTGGTGATCTTCGCCTTTGCAGCCATTCCGCTCGTGATCTTGATGGAAGGATACAGCACAGGAACGGACACGTGAGAGACGCGAAACCTGGCCATATCGAGGTCGCCTTCAACGGCTCTCAGGCCAGCGTCCCGCTGGATGCGCAGTTCAGCGTACCGGCCAAAGGTGTCACGGCCATTTTCGGTCCGCCTGGGTGCGGCAAGACCACACTCGCGCGCTGCATCGCCGGCGTTCAGCGTCTACCGAGCGGGTTTTGCGCAATCGATGGCGAGATTTGGCAGGATGAGACGACGTTTTGGCCGCCTCATCAGCGTCCCGTCGCATATGTATTCCAGCGACCGATTCTGTTTTCTCATCTGTCTGTCAAGCGCACCCTTCTGTACAACGCGCCCAAATCAACACCGACACTGATCGACTTTGATGGTGTGGTCGAATTGCTCGACCTGGCGCCATTGCTTGACCGCCAGCCCTCATTTCTTTCTGGGGCCGAGCGACAGCGACTTGCCCTGGGCAGTGCGCTGTTGTCCCAACCTCGGCTACTTTTGCTGGACGACCCGCTCATTTTGCTCGACAGCCCCGCCAAGCGCGAGATTCTGCCATTTCTCGAGCGCATGCGTGAAGAGCTCACGTTGCCGATGATCTATATCAGCCATGACATGGCTGACATCGAGCGCCTTGCCGATCATCTCGTCATGATGAGAGATGGCATTGTGACTGCGGCTGGGCCGCTGCATGCCGTTCAGAGCGAGCCAGTGCTTGCCGCGCGCGGCGAAGCGGCGGTTTGCGTTGACACCATCGTCGGCGGCTATGACGGACGCTATGGGCTAATCATCCTCCGCCTCAAAGGTGCGCGTCTGTTGATACCGGGACCGCCGCTCAGACCCGGCGCGCAGCTACGGCTGCGCATTGCAGCCGGCGATGTCAGCATCACGTGCGAGGCACCGCGCGCAAGTTCCATCCTCAATATCTTTCCGGCACGCATCAAAGCTTCTCTGCCGTTCGACGAAGCTGAGGTGACATTGGTTCTGGCTCTCGAAACAGGCCGATCGGGCGTGCCACTTTTGGCCCGCATCCCGCGCCGCTCCTTTGATGCGCTAAAGCTCAGCCATGGAACGGACGTATTCGCCGAGGTCGCGCGCGCCTTGCCGGTCGCGGCCCCCGAGCGGTTGCTCGTAACCCCTTCCACACCAGCTAGAGATGCTCGACGGTGAGCACCGACACGAGAAACGCGCAGCAATAGGACCACGGCCTTGATCGACACTCTTGAAGAAATCGATCCGAATGATGTGGCGGCAATTTTGTACCAGCCAAACGACGACGTCGATAAGCTGCTTGCCGATTTTGCCCAGGATCTCGCTCGGCAGGGCGTACGCGTCGGCGGCATCGTCCAGCGACACTTCAAGGGCGCAAACGTAACGCACGCGATGGTTGCAGTCGACGTTGCAACGGGACAAGAGATCTCGATTTCCAAGCCACTCGACAGTGGAGCTATGTCCTGTACGCTCGATACAAATGGACTTGCCGAGGCCGCAGCTGCCGTTTCCCGGGCGCTTCGCGACAAGGTCGATCTCCTCGTGATCAGCAAATTCGCCAAACAAGAAGCGCTTGGCCGCGGCCTGCGCGCCGAATTCGTCGACGCGATCACCCGCGGCGTGCCCCTCCTGACCGCTGTTCCAAGAAAATGCCTTGGCGACTGGCGAACTTTTACCGGGGATGTTGGCACGCTGCTAGTTTGCGATCGTCAAGTCGTGGAGGAATGGTGGCGCGACAGCTCCACGCGCTTGGCGCGCAGCCGGGTGTTCGGTCCCAGGTGCGGCTATCTGGCGACGATGATACCGGACAGCTTGGTGACGGCGGTGAGACTATCGGGCACGCTGGCTCCGAAAGCGCCCGCCGGGCCTCTTAGCCGCCTACGAAAAGCGCCTTAGCTCCGGCATCCACTCCACATTCTGAGCCAGCAGATGCGCTGCGATGGCGCTGATGATACCGTCTAGTCCGCGAGAAGCCACTCCCACAAGCTCGGCGCGCACTATCAATCAAAGCCCTTATCAGGCCCTTAGTCGGTTCTGCAGCCCGGCCGATCGACGACGAGCTGTTGAGGTCTGCCTGGCATCCTCCCCCGCCAATCACCTAACCGCCGCCCGGGTGCCATCCACTACGAAGACGCCCGATGATAATCCTTCTTCTGCCGGCGCATGCTGGCGGCTTGCAGGCTGGCACCCAGCCGTGCTGCAGGCCGATCATCCTCGGGCGGAGTCGTCATGCACGCCTCAGGGCCAGAATTTTTGGCGCACTACAGCGCGCGTCAGTCACCTCATCCCATTAGGTTCCAGAATTGCTTCAGCATCGCAAACCCAGCTGAACAGCGCACTCGATCTAATCGCTTCGCGCGAGCGAGCATCGCGCATGCACGCGGCACGATTGGATATGGATCTGAGATCCAATCGAGCAAAGGTAGATGCTACAGCAGAGCTCCAGGTTGGTGTGGTCACGACAATCGGATTTGAGAACGCATGGCATATAGCTTGCTTCACAGGTGACAGCACGATCTACGCAAACAGACCTGTGAGGACAGCATGCTTGGAATTGGAAGTCAGTTGCCACCGTTCGAGGTCACGGGCGTGAAGCCCGGCTTTCAGGCGCAGGAAGAAAATGGGCAGAGCGCCTTCGAGACGCTGACCGAAACGAGCTTTCCAGAAAGATGGAAGATCATCTTCTTCTATCCTAAGGATTTTACCTTCGTCTGCCCGACCGAGATCGCCGAGTTTGCCCGGCTGTCCAAGGAATTCGCCGACCGCGATGCGGTCGTGCTGGGTGGTTCGACCGACAACGAGTTCTGCAAGCTCGCCTGGCGGCGCTCGCATGTCGACCTGCACAATCTACCGATCTGGCAGTTTGCCGACACAAAGGGAACCCTTGTCGATGGCCTTGGTGTGCGTTCACCCGAGGGCGTCGCCTATCGCTACACCTTTATCGTTGACCCCGACAACACAATCCAACACGTCTATGCCACCAATCTCAATGTCGGGCGCAGCCCCAAGGATACGCTCCGCGTTCTGGACGCGCTGCAAACCGACGAGCTCTGTCCCTGCAACCGCGAAGTCGGCGGCGAAACCCTGAAGGTTGCTTGAGGCAGCATGTCGTCGATCGAACAATTGAATGAAACGATTCCCGATTTCGCCAAGGACGTCAGGCTCAACCTGACCTCCTTGATGGCCGATGAGACGCTCTCGCCGCAGCGACAATACGGACTACTTCTGGCGAGCGCGATTGCCACCCGCAACGCAGCCCTGATTGCCGCGATGGAATCGGCTGCAGCCGCAGTGATGACGCCTGTGGCAATTTCCGCAGCGAAATCCGCAGCCTCTGTGATGGCGATGAACAACGTCTACTATCGCTTCGTTCACCTCGTCTCCAACCCGGATTACAAGACGATGTCGCCCCGGCTGCGCATGAACGTGATCGGCAATCCCGGCGTGGACAAGTCCGACTTCGAGCTGTGGTCGCTGGCGGTCTCAGCCATAAACGGCTGCGGTGCCTGTATCGACGCCCACGAGAAGACGCTGCGAGCCGCGGGCGTCAGTTCCGAGGCCATCCAGACCGCGGTGCGGTTTGCTGCGATCGTACAGTCAGTGGCGGTTGCGATCGAGGCCGCTGGGCCTACCCCTTCCCAGACGACGGGCTGATTCCCCTTGCCACCGGATCGACGCCTGGCGCCACTCAATGGCGCCGCAACCAGTCCTTCGCGTAAACCGAGCTTGCGGGGCGTACCCTTGAGGTGCCAGCCTCGCTCGAATCTTACCCCATGTGCAGGGGAGGCGGAATGCGCCGGTGAGATCCCCCCGTCTATTTTGGCGATCACACCACAGTTCTTCGTTCCATTCTCACCCAAACTTGAACAGCACTCCGTACCCGCCGCGCGGATGGCTCCATTGGATGTCGCCGGTTGGCTCGGCGATCACGCGGCAGGTGCCGCACTCGATGCAGCCGTCGACCGTTATCTCGACCTGGCCATTGTCGTTGAGTTCGTAGCATCGCGCGGGGCAGACTTTCAAAAGCGCAAGTAGCTGTGGTGACGGCGTCGTGTGTGCGCGCACCTTGACGTGGGGATGACCGACATCGACAAGATAGCGGTTGTAGTACAGCTTGTCTTCGACGCGCATTGAGGGTTCGACATTCATGCGTTGACCTTCCATTGGTGAACCTAAGCTGTTGCCGGTCAGCGCCAGGCCCGGGCAAACCGACACGCATCGCCGAACAGACCTGTCCATGACCGCGCCCTGACAAACGATTTCAGGGTCGCCTTCTCCTTCTCAGCCTTCGGCGTACCATCGACGCGCACAAAGTTCTGCATCGCCTTGGAGATAAGCTGCGGATAGGTAAGAAAGAAGTTTTGCGAATGCGTGTGCATCAGCGTCGGCAAATCCTTGTACTTCTTGAGATCCTTGATGACGAAAGAGTCGTCAAGCATCTTCTTGTAGAGTGACAGATTTGTCGCGGTCATCGGCTCGCGGCGCGATTTCACCTGAACGATCGCTTCGGCCGCGATGCGGCCTGAGGTCATCGCAAGATTCGAACCCTCGCGATGAATGGCGTTGTTGAGCTGCGCCGCGTCCCCCACCACCACCCAGCCGTCACCGTGGAGCTGCGGGATCGCCTTGTAACCGCCTTCGGGAATGAGATGCGCCGAATACTCCTTGACTTCGGAACCTGCGATCAGCGGCGCCACGGACGGATGCTGCTTGAAATGATCGAGCATGCCGTAAGGCGTCTGCCCTGTGCGCTGGAAATCGGCGACGAGACAACCGATGCCGAGCGAAATGCACTCCTTGTTGGCATAGATGAAACCCATTCCGGTCATGCCGCGGGAAATGGTACCGGCCGCCTCGATCACGACGCCTTCATCGCCCTTAAGATTGAAACGCGCCTCGATAGTCTCGCGCGGCAAAAAGTGCATTTCCTTCACCGCGAGCGCAACGTTATCGGGTGTCGGCCGCGCGCGCAGCCCCGCGCGGGTCCCGAGCAGGCCGTTAACACCCTCCGCCAGCACGACGACGTCGGCATGTATTTCGCCGTCGCGGCGATCCGTACGGACTCCGACGACCCTCTCACGGTCGTCCCGTGCGAGCTCGGTGACTGTCGTCTCGCACAGCACGGTCGCGCCGGCCTCCCTCACCTTCGACGAGAACCATTTGTCAAATTGCGCGCGTATGATCGTGTAGCGGTTCGGCCGTTCCTCGTTGAAGTCATCCGAGCGGTAATGCATGCCGACATGGGATCGATCATCCATCATCCAGAACCGCTGTTCGACCAGATGCCGTTCGAGCGGTGCATCCTCGCGAAAGTCGGGAATCAGCTTTTCCATCATGTCGGCATAGAGGATTGCGCCCTGCACATTCTTCGATCCGGGATATTCGCCCCGCTCGAGCTGCAGCACCTTCATACCGCGCTTGGCCATGGTCAACGCCGCCGCGTTTCCTGCCATGCCGGCTCCGACCACGATCGCATCGAACCTCTCTTCAATCATCATCATCTCCTCTAGACCGCGATCCGGGCGCGCGAATTCGGCAAAAGCCTGGCGCGAAATGCGGCCGTCAGTGCCGGTAGCAATTGAATGGCGTCATTGACGATCGCGACATGGGCAAAGTCGAGGATCGGCGCGTTCTTGTCAGTGTTGATGGCGACGATCAGATCCGCGCCCTCCACGCCAACCCGGTGCTGGATCGCGCCGGAAATGCCGGCAGCAATATAGAGCTTTGGCCGGATGGTCTTTCCGGTCTGGCCGATCTGCCGGTCAGACGTAACCCACCCTTTTTGTACCAGTGGACGCGAGCAACCGTACTCCGCGCCAAGCAGAGTTGCGAGCTCGCGCACCAACCGAAAATTCTCAGGCGATCCCAGTCCCAAGCCCCCGGCAACCACGACATCGGCATAGGCCAGATTGGACGTTTCTGAATCGCGATCGGGGATGAACGACAGCACTTTCGTGACGATATCGTCTTCAACAAGGCCAAGCGGGTGGATGATGATGCGAGCGGCATCGCGTGCGACGCGCTCTGGCATGGGCATGACGCGCGGGCGGACGGTTGCCATCTGCGGACGATAATTCAAGGTATAGATCGTGCAGAGCAGCGAGCCGCCAAAGGTCGGACGCGTCGCCGCAAGCGAACCATCGGCGTCGACGTCAAGCGCGGTGCAGTCGGCAGTGAGCCCCGTCAACAAGGTCGTCGCCACGGAGCCTGCGAGATCTCGACCGAGTGTCGTCGCACCCAACAGCAGGATCTCCGGCTTGTAGGTGTCGACGAGTTCGGTGAGCGCTTTGGTATAGGATTCGTTGCGATAATCCGACAAAACATTGTCGCTCACGAGATAGGCCAGATCGGCGCCATAGCAGAAGGATTCAAGCGCGGCGTTACGCGTGGGCTGCCCCTCCGGACCGATAACGACAGCGGCGAGGTTCACCTTTAGCCTGTCGGCGAGCCTGCGCCCCGCACCCATGAGCTCCCAGGACACCGGATGCACCTGGCCGCGCTCCTGCTCGACGAAGACCCAGACATGCTTGTAGGCCTTAAAGTGCTCCGGCAGCTCCTTTTTGGCTGCTGCGCGGCCGGCCGCCGCCGGCACGGCGGTTTTGGTGACATTGCTCATGCTTTAAATTCCCCTCAAAAATTACGCGCGCCGGCGCACACAGGATTGCTTTCTACTTCGGTCAACTGAGGATCACTTTTCATCAGCGGGTGGCCGGCGGCTTGCCCGCCCCGTCTGCGCGGTACGGCCCGACCGCGCAACGAGACGCCTCGCCGCGCTAGACGGACCGGACGGGCCTGATCTTGTGAGGTTCTCGACACCGGTCTCTTGAGCGCTCCATTCGGCGAGCGCCACGGCGGCGGCCGGACCGCTGCGGTAAATCTGGCTGGTCGCTTCGATCCTTGGGTCGGCAAGTCCGCTTACTGCGCAATACCTGCACCTTGCTTTCGGCCCAGGGCTCCTCATTGACTGTGACGACCAGAATGATCTTGCCACTGCACTTGCCACGCAATCCGTGCCCAGCCTCCAGCGCCGACAACTCGCATAAGCCGGCGTTAGTGCCTCGTCCTGACGCATGTCGACCATGGGATGGATGCGGGCCTGCGCGGACTCGGGGACCTGCTGGAAGCGGACGACTATCTGCATACCCGCTCCAGGTGTATCGTGGACGAGCGACTTACCCATTGACCACCATCTCGCGGTCGATGCTGGCTTCAATCGCGTCAAAGGCCATTTCGAACGGCACTGGCGCCAGCGTGAGCCACGAGATGATGCCGCAGCGCTCGACGGCCGGCAGAAGCAACGCCATAGGTCTTCCTTCAAATTCATCTCGGACGGCTACCATCTGTCGGCATCCATGACGGGATTGGCACGACAACAGCAAGTGTCGTACCAGTCGCAAGAGCCAAGGAAAATCGGGCGAAAGCAATGACTTGGAATACGCTCAAGATGACTGCTGACACCGCGGACACGACCACTCCAGACATGGGTCGGGAATACGACAGCGCCGCTCGAGTCATCGCTGCAGGGAGTTGATCTGGATGAAGACGAAGTCTGCACAAGGGACCGTCACCACGCCACTTGGGAGAAATCGCGCTGCAGCGGAGCACGAGATCACTTCAGCGCACTCAATGGGACAAAGGCCGCCGGCTTCTTGGGGTCCGCGACGGCATCCTTCAAAACCTTGAACACTCGCTGATCGATCGGTGACGATGCCGCGAAATCGGCATAGGCCTGCTCCAGCATCGCCTTGCACCGAGCTCTGACTTCCGGCTCGGCGGCACCAGCGAACTGCTCCTTTGCGAAATATTGTCCCATGCGCTTTAGGATATGAAGGCGCGCGACATTGACGATCTTGGGGTCGTAATCGACGCCTAGCAGCGAGAAAAACTCTTCCGCCGACGAGGCCTTGCTGAGCCGATCCAGGATACCGGTTGGCGGGCATGAGTTGCTCATCGTAAAATCTCCCTTGGGTTAGCGCGTCGACATTCGGCGAAACGCGGCAGCCGCCTGACGATCCTGTCGCAGCCCCGAGCCTGCACAGCTGCTCCGCGCCGCCGAAGCCGGGCCCTGGAAAGCCGCCCCTCAGCATTGCTGCCCACATCGGCGGATTCGCCGGTGACGCCAGCGCCAATGAAGATGGATCAATGGTCAGACCGCGATCAATGTTGACGCTCGTCAGAACGTAGCCGGACCGGAACAACAGCTGCACGGAAAGACGCCGCCTGGCAGTCCGAGGACGGCTCGCCATCGGATAGCAGATCACAGCATCTATGCCAGAACGGACAGCAAGGTCTGGAGCTGAGATCGCGCTAGGGAATCTGGCATGCGCAGGCAGGCGGTCGTTCCCGCCCATCAGCGACATCGGACACCGTCCTTGCGGCCCATTGGATTTCGAACATTCGGCGAAAACGATGCTGGGCACGGCTCTTCACGCGGGGTCGGTCGCCAAGCATCCGCACACATCGCGCCAGATTGCCGCCACCGTTTCGCGCTCGACCGGCAGTTTGTGCGCGATGGCATGTTTGCGGACTTGCGAGAGGATCTGTCTGGCCTGATCGGCGCTGGCGACGAGCTGCAATTCATTGAGCAACGCGGTGATCGCCGAGAGCCCGGAATGCTTGCCGATCACAAAACGGTTGCGGCGCCCCAGCAAAACGGGATCAAGCGACTGATAGGTGCGTTGATCCTTCAAAAGGCCGTCGACATGAATGCCGGATTCGTGCGTAAATACATGTTCTCCGACAATGGCCTTGTTCAGAGGAATCGCACGTGCAGCCGCGGACGCCACCACCGCGGCGACATTCTCGAGCTCCGGCAGTATGATGCCGGTCTCGCGCCCGTAGAGCTGCCTGAGCGCGACCGCGACTTCCTCGAGCGGAGCATTTCCGGCCCGCTCGCCCAGCCCGATGACGGTCACCGAGGCGTGGCTCGCGCCCGCCTTGATGGCGGAAAGCGTATTGGCGGTTGCGAGGCCGAGATCGTCGTGGCCGTGGAATTCGAGTTCGAGATCGGTGGTCGCGCGCAAATTCCTGACCAGCGCGTAGGTTGTGTCGGGATCGAGCACACTGAGCGTATCAGCAATACGAAAGCGACGCGCGCCCGCCGCTCTTGCCGCTGCCATCAGTCTGATGAGAAAATCGATGTCGGCGCGGGAGGAGTCCTCGCCGCCGACAGCGACCTCAAGTCCCCGCTCACGGGCGTAACCTACCGCCCGCCTCACCTGCTCCAGCGCCAGGTCGCGATGACCGCCAAGCTTGGCCGCGATCTGCACATCGGACGCCGGGATCGACATATTGATCATGGACACCTTCGCTTCGATCGCGGCGTCGACGTCCGCCTCCCGCATCCGGCACCAGCCGATGGTGGTCAGCGGAAGATCCGCTTCGACAATGGCGCGGATAGCGGCGATCTCCTCGTCGCCCATCGCGGGCGTTCCCGCCTCGATCTCCCTGACCCCGGCTCGCGCCAGCGCCTGCGCGATCGCGAGCTTTTCCTCTGTGGTGAACGCAACGCCAGGCGCCTGCTCGCCGTCGCGCAGCGTCGTGTCGTTGAGCACGGTCGGCTCGGTGCGCGCCTGCTCGGACCAAGCGGGTTTGGCGGCAGTGGTGGCGGCCATCACGAAAGGGCTCCTCATTGTTTTGACCAGCATATGCTTCAGCAACCCGCATGCCAGGCCGCCCCCCGACAACCGATTGAAATATCTCCGCTTTCATCCTCCACCGGATTGTCGCAAACGCAACAGGCGCATTAAGCGGACGCCTCACCATGCCGCTTGCCACGCCGAACTGGGAGTTAGCTCGGATTGCGGCGCGCAGGATGAACGAATTGTCGCGGAGCATTTGGGCCCGGTACCGCCTCGGTCACATGGTCGCTCGCTCGCATCGAGACGACGTCGGCTGCGCGTCGACCTCCTGCGACGCAGGCCAACCCCGGCCAAGCGTTCTCGGCCGGCGCGGTGATCGAGAATCCTTGTGACAGCTCAGATGGGCCAGTCGCCGTCGACGGCCGGACGAGCTGCCTGCAACAGAAAGTCACGCCTGCGCTCGGCCATCCGGCTCTCGCCGCTTTCTTCGCCAAAGCAGAGGTTGAAGTCGTTACATTGCGTGCACACCGGCGTTGTGCACATCACGAGGCCTTCATCCTCGCACAGCATGCGGTAGAAGAAGCGCTTCCAGCGCATATTGTTGACATTGCGCAGGGCAAGCGGCGCGAAATGGCGGCTTAGCAGCCGAGACAGTTCGGCACGATTGCGCAATCCGAGATCTTCCCACAGGTGGTCTGGCTCAATGGCGCGGCGCGCGATCATCGCTGCAAGCCAGCGGCCGATATCGCCTTTCGTCGAGCGTTGCTTGAGCAAGAGATCGCGCACCATTGCGATCTCGTCGTTCTCATCGGACTTGAAGGCCAGGAGCTGCTCCGCGAGCTTGATCTCAACCGACGGAAAGTACTGCTTCAGCAAGGCCACCAGTTCGTGGCCGGACAGGCCGGCCTTCTCGGGAAGCGGACCACCGTCCAACGTGGCAGCCGCTAGAATAGACGCCAGGACATGGCAATCGAAATTGCTGTCAGTGACAATGTCGGCATCTGCAGGAGCCACACCGGTGAGCAGGCGGTAGGTTGCAATTCCCCTATGCATCTGGCTGTTCGCATCAACGGCACAGGCAGCCATCAACGAAAGGAAGTGCGCTTCGGGCATGATTTTGTGGCTTCCACGGCGGTCAGGTTTACCCGCACCATCCAGGTCTTGGCCACGGGTCGATCGTCAGAATGCCGGCCTCCCGGGATGGGGGGTAGGGAGACCGGCATCCGTCGCGTGCCTTCACAAGGCCGCGACTCGCGACCTTTACGAGGCCGCGAGTTCGGCAGCGGTCTTGCCGACGATGGATTCGTCGACGGCCTTCATAATGCCATGCTCCATCAACATGTCCTCGAGCTCGTCCATGGAGATCGGGGTCGGAATGATCCCTTTGCCGCCATTGTTGTGAACCTTGGTCGCGAGATTGCGATAGTGATCGGCTTGCTGCGATTCGGGCGCATACTCCAACACCGTCATGCGGCGCAACTCGGCATGCTGCACCACGTTGTCGCGCGGCACGAAGTAGATCAGCTGAGTGCCCAGCTTCTTGGCCAGCGCCTCCGCCAGTTCCAGTTCCTTGTCGGTCTGCCGCTCGTTGCAGATTAGGCCGCCCAGTCGCACACCGCCAGAGTTGGCGTATTTCAGGATACCCTTGGAGATGTTGTTTGCGGCATACATCGCCATCATTTCCCCCGACATCACGATATAGATCTCCTGCGCCTTGTTCTCGCGGATCGGCATCGCAAAGCCACCGCAAACGACGTCGCCAAGCACGTCGTAGGAGACATAGTCGATGTTCTCATAGGCGCCGTTCTCCTCCAGGAAATTGATCGAGGTGATGACGCCGCGGCCGGCGCAGCCGACACCCGGCTCAGGACCACCGGACTCGACGCAGCGGATGTCCTTGTAGCCGACCTTCATCACGTCCTCGAGTTCAAGGTCCTCCACGCTGCCGGCACTCGCTGCGAGGCTCAAAATCGTGTCCTGTGCTTTGGCGTGCAGGATCAGGCGGGTCGAGTCCGCCTTAGGATCGCACCCCACAATCAGGATTTTCTGACCCAATTCGGCCAGCGCCGCTAGCGTGTTCTGCGAAGTCGTGGACTTGCCGATGCCGCCCTTTCCGTAGAACGCGATTTGTCTCAGTGAAGACATGTTGCTCTCCATCAACCGATTTGCCAAAAGTTGCGCACTTCTCACGCGCGAGCTCGTTTCTCTCTCAGAAACGGGGCACACGGGTTCAAGGGAAGGAGCGCATCGCTCGTCTTAGACGTCGGCGTGCACTCAGCCCTCACTCAGTGTTGCTGACGCCTACTAGCAACCGCCATGCCAACGCTCGCGCGCGCCCATTAAGCTTCTGATTACGTTTTGAAAACCAACGCGCCCGTGGATCATCCCAGCTGTATTGGAGCTGACAGCATCTGCGCGGTGTCAGAAAGCGAACAAGGGCGAGAACCATCAACCGGAAGAAGCCAGTTTGGCCTGGTCTGGTCCGGTGCCTACCCTCATCCGTGGAACGGAATTTGCTCCTTTTCTTGCGAAGCCAGCTGTCGGCGATTTGAGGAGAGGGAGGATGCAGGTCGGACTCGGAACCTCGACGGTAGTGGACCGTCGACGGGTGCGTGGTCGACGATGATGAGGTCAGCCCGCGCGCCCCTGGAATTGATCAAGCATGATCAGAGCGGGACGCATGAGTTGAAAACGCCGCAGGATGCTTTTCCGAGGGCGCCTATGGGTTGAAGCCAGATTAGTCCTGCTCGGCGCTCCCTGAGACATAAGGCGCGGACGCTCATTGATGAGTTGGCGGCTCAGTTTCAAGATGCTCGGATCTTGATCGTTTGCGAACACCGAGAAAGCGACGCCCATCGGACGCATGAGGCCGGCGCACGCGGTACGCTGGTCAAGCCGCTGACTTTGGAGATGGCTTGCAAGAAAGTCGAATACGCGTTTGGACGCTGCGGCAACGCCGCCGATCTCTCAGTTCGGCGTACTCGTATAAGGTAGATTATGGCGACAATCATCTTTTATCAAAAGCCCGGCTGCGTTACCAATGCGCGTCAGATGCAGGCGCTGAAGGTCGCTGGCCACGACGTGATAGCGAAAGATATCTTGAAGGAACGATGGGGTGCCGAGGAATTGCGACGCTTCTTCGACAATATGCCGATCGTATCCTGGTTCAACCGAGCCGCGCCCCGTATCAAGTCAGGCGAAGTCAATCCCGGCGCAATCGACGCGCCGAGTGCACTCGCGTTGATGCTGCGCGATCCGCTCCTGATCCGACGACCGCTGATCGACGTCGGCAGTGCAAGATGCGCTGGATTCGATCATGAGCTCGTGCTGTCGCTGCTTGGCCGGAAGACGCAAGATGATCTCGAGCGATGCTCGTACGAAAGGACGGGCACGCGCTGTCCACAGACGTGAGGAAAAGATCGATCGCACGACCATGCCAGCCGATGATGCGAACAACGACGTTTTCGCTTCCGGCTGCCTCAGGGGCAGCCGACAGGTCCTTCGCTGACAAAGCCGGCGTGAGTGGCTCCCCGTAACAAAGTGCTCTCATGCCGCACTCGGGGTGAATACAGCCTCTCCGGCGCTTGCGGTGCGTGAGATGCCGCCGCGGTTCGACCGTCCTGATCCTCATGCCCCCTGCGCCCTGGATTGCATCCAAACACAAAGCCGAAAATAGTTTCTTGAACAGCTCACACCGAAGATTGAATTGAATTGCGATCCGCACATCGACTTTTCGCTGTCGTGATCCATTTGCAACTTTGCTGCATAATTACGCTACGGCGGCTCCATTTTGACCGGCATCAAATCCTTCGCCATCCCCCATGTGTGACAGATGTCTCGCGCGACTCTTCGCGCGAACTTTGGAATGGAGAACTCGATGAGACCAAGAACAACTCTGACGACGGCATCGTTGCTCGCGCTCGCGACCTCGTTCAGTGCCGTTAGCATCTCGGTACAGGCCGCGGATCTGGCCAGGGCGCCGGTCTATTACAAATCACCCCCGATCGAACCCTTCAATCCGTGGATGATCCGCCTGCGCGTGCTTGGCGTTTTGCCGGATACCGCAGGCAGCTCGGTCAACGTCGCCGGGGCGCCGCCGCTGTCCTCGCCAAGGTCTGGGCTGTCGATCAGCGATCAAGCGATACCGGAGCTCGACATCACCTATTTCTTCACAAAAAATGTTGCCGCAGAACTCATTCTCGGCGTGACCAGTCATCACATCAGCGGCAACGGCCCGCTCAATGGGCTAGATATCGGCAAAGCTTGGCTGTTGCCGCCAACGTTGACCCTGCAATATCACTTCACCGATTTCGGGCCGCTCAAGCCCTATATCGGCGCGGGCATCAACTACACCGTGTTTTTCAACCAATCCGCAGCCAATACGTCGCTCGCGGGCCTTGCGGTGACAGATTTGCACATCCAAAACCAGCTTGGCGCCGCGGTCCAATTCGGCTTCGATTACATGCTTGACCGTCACTGGGGCCTCAACTTCGACGTGAAGAAGTTGTGGCTGCGTCCAGATTATTCGGCGACCGTAAACAATGCGATTGCCGTCACCGGGCGCGCCAATATCGACCCATGGCTTGTCAGCGGCGGCATCACTTACAAATTCTGACGCTCAAGTTCTGCCGCCAGAACGGGAGCCAGGGAAAGGATCGGTTTGGTCAGCAGCAAGCGAGATGGCGCGTCAAAGATGCGTCATCTCGCCGGACACTGGAAGCCACCCGCAGCATTTGCTCGCGTTGTGAGCTACGGATTGGTGGCATGAAGTGACGGAACGCCAGCCAATCGAGCAAATAGTGATCGATGAGATCGTGCTCTTGATTCGTTGCCCGTTGCGGGGCCCGACTTGCTTATCAAAGGCAGGAATTCAAGCCGGCGCGCCGTCCTACGGGGCAGACCGCGTCACAAAGGACTTGACGCTCAGGCCACGTCGACCTCGATCAAGCGCAGCACTCTGATCGAGCCCGCTTCTCGCCGAACATCCAGATGAAATCCAAGGCCATAACGACAAGGTCGATGCCTGCTGTTGCCGTCCCGGCGGCGACGGGCGCCCGTTCATCTTCAAATGATCGAACAGCTCCGAGATGCCAATCGTTGGACGGATAAGCCGTACACACTCGATAGCCCGAGCCAAGCGGCGCTAAGCGATGCCTCTAGCTGCGCTTTAGCACCATCACGAGGCGGTCGACACGTTTACCTTGCTTGAGATGAGAGTTTACGATTTCGTCAACGTCCTCAGGCGTGGTCACGCGATACCAGACTCCGTCGGGATAGATGACCATCAGGGGGCCGGAATTACAAAAGCCGAGACAGCCCGCCACCGTGAAACCGACATCGTTGAGGCCTTGCGATTCGATCGCCTTACCCATCCGATCCCACAGAGGTTGCGCGCCCGAGGCGCCGCAGCTGCCGTGCGGATGAGCCGGCGGACGCTGCGTGTTGCAGGCAAAGACATGATGTCTATACAGTTGAGGAAGCTCGAATTCGGTTTCTGCGTTCATGCGCCTATTCCGCAATCAATGGATTTCGTCTGAAAAGAGACAATATCCGAGCGATCGCCCCACATCTTCAGTTAAACGCCGCATCAACCAATTGATGCTACGGAGTTCCACCCGTGCTTGCGAAGGCACGGGAGACGAGCGGGCGCCATAGTGAACGTCATCGGAAGATCGGCGATAGATACTTCCGCGTCTGGGACAGCCTCCTTGATCGGATTCAACGTCTTCTCCCGTCATCGCAAACTTTTTGCTCCCGCATCGCTTAGTCGACCATTCAACTTCTCCAAGCAAGTTCCGCACCAGATGCGTGACGCTCGTTTCTGCAACGATCCCTTGCCCTGCCCCGGCGCGACTGACAATTCTTGCCGAGGTTACGACAAGGTCGTTCCTTTCTGTTTCGGACGCGACAAACGTTGAATCGCGTTTGAGCCGCCCGCTTCAGGCTTCCGCAGTTCGCACGCGGAACGGGCGGAGATTCTCGGTTGGTCTGTCCAGCTCTTGCTCGCGAGCGCTCCGACGAGGCGCAGGTGATCACCGAGCCACGTTTGAGGCTACAGGGCAGGCCCGCCCACAAACTCTCGATTGGCAGCAACGGCAAACCTGCAGCACAACCAGGCCAGATTGCGTCGCGCGATATCTCGAGATGCGCTTGCCGCATCTTGTGGAACGAAGAGCTCGACCACGGGCACGTGCTCGTCAATGCATTCGACCTTAACCGGCGCCGTCGGCTGACCGTGGGCAGCGGAACTCACTAAGGACGTCGCATGAACGGAGGTTTGGCATTGCAATTGCAGCGCGGGCACTAACGCCAGCTTCGGCGGACGCCCAAGAACTTCTGACACAGGATCGTCATTTCTCTGCCCAAACGGTCCTGCCAGTCTGGGTCCTCCCATTCTCCCAGCCCAGACGGTGCCCTCGGCGGACTTGTGGCCGCCGAGGGTATTTCCTTCTCGAGCATATTGTATCCGCCGGCAGCAAGACGCGTGTCTTGGCCTGCCGGGTCCATTTGGTGGGCGTGAACATGTTCGAGCGAAGCGGATGCCGGTTCACGTAAAGGAAACGCGTCAAAACAGGAATCGAGAGACCCGTTCCGATTTCATCGGAACGGAAACGGCTCCAACGCCAGAGCACCTCCTTGGTGCCGCGGAGATCGCCGGGTGCACGACCGGAATCTGGCTGGCAGCGCGTTTGCTCTCACACGTTCAGAAGCGGCAACATCGTCTGCGTCAACGCTCACGAGCATGACGGCTTTATCCGGCAACAAAGCGCCTAAGCATCTTGAAGCAACAGCCAAGCGATACGCCTATTAATCGGGATGGATCGCAATATCCATGGTTTCGTCACTTTCCTCGAACGGGTTGGAAAACCGATCGTCCTCCAGCAGCTTGACGCCGCACAGGCAGACGTCACCTTCGATCACGGCGAGTGCGACCGGCTCAAGCGCTTGCCCATTGCAGGGCCCATCGATGCACACTCCAGTGTCGATCTCGAATCTCGCACCGTGCCGCCCGCATCTGAGAAAGGAGCGGTCTGGGGAGAAGAATTCACCGGAGCCGATGTTGAGCCAGGCGCTGTCATGCGGACAACGATTGACATATCCGAAATACTCGTTGCCGAACGTGCGCACCACAATGATCGGAAACGGCCGGCTGGCGCCGCTATCATCGATCCGCGACAGGCTAAAGCCCCTGGCGCCACTCCGCTCGATGGCATCGGCCGGACAGACGGCGAACACCTCGATCTGATCGCTCTTCAGGTTGCCGATCATCCCTTCGCTCATCCCGGCCTCGCAGTTTCCTGCTTGAAGGCTTCGATCGCGGTCCGGGTCAGCCGAAAAACGCCACGGCCACGAGCGAGCGGCCGATAGGTCGAACTGGCACGGGCGTTGAGAACGTCAAACCATTGGTTCGGCGTGAGCTTCGCCGGGCGCTCGCTGATCTGGACCACCCTCCCGTTCGGAGCGAAGCGGACGTGAATGATGACTTGTTGCGAGTTCATAGCAACCCCTTATTTGGTCCATCCTAAAGGCCAAAGCCAAAACCGAGGATTTCGATTGTGACGTCCTCGGTTTCGAGCACCTGGCGCGTGGGCCTCGAGCGGCGGGTTGGAGACGGCACCTTTCGCTACTTCGAACAGGTTTCTTCGCGCTCGCATCTGGAGCATTCCCGCGGCCTTCCCAGACGAAAATATGACTTCAGCAGCATCCGCCCCGCCCCCGCATCTGCGTGGGACGGCGATCTGCGCGCGAAGCAACGCCACAAACGGCCTGCCCACGGTCGCCTTGCTGGATTTGCGCAATGACAACACCGCGATCATCGCTATTCAATCATTCGTTCGTTCATGAAGTGGATGACGAGCATCTCAGTAGATCGCTGCACCCGCGCCCACGTTGATCGACGCATCTTTCATGGTCTCGACGACAAACTCGATCTTATTGTTGGTGAGATGGGTGTGAAACGGCAGCGCCAGAGCGCGATCGGCGATCTTTTCCGCAACCAGGAAATCGCCACGTCGATAGCCGAGGTCGAAATAGTGGCGTTGCAAATGCAGCGGATGGCTATATGCGGCAGCTTCGACCTGGGCGGCGCGCAGATCATCGACAATGGCATCGCGGCCGGATCGCGTGAAGCGCGTTCCCAGATGGACGAGATAGAGCAACCAGTTCACCTCGGTCACATCGGGGCCAACGTAAGGCGGCTTGATGCCTTCAAATGATTGCATATGCGCGTTGTAAAGCTGCTCGACCAATCGACGACGCTCCAGGATTTCATCGAGGCGCTTGAGCTGAGCCAGCCCCAAGGCAGCCGTGAGATCGCTCATGCCGCACTGGTAGGGTGCCGTGGCGCCGACGACAACGGACGAGCGCTCGTCCAGGCGGTGGGCGCGATGGCGACGAAGGCCAACCGCGATGTCGATATCGTCGGTCACGACCATTGCGCCTTCGCCACAGCTTAGGGCCAGGGGCTGGGCAAAGTCGAACACCGCCAGGTCGCCAAACCGGCCGACGAGCTCGCCCTTGTAGCTCGAACCGATCGCCTCGGTGGAATCCTCCAAAAGCGGCAGCTGATGGCGCTGCGCGATCGCGCGCAGCTCCGACCATGGCGCAGGATGACCGTTGGCATTGCCGGCGACAATCGCCCGCGTGTTGACCGTGATGCGCTCTTCGGCCTTCGCTGGGACCAATGTCCCCGACCAATAGTCGATGTCGGCAAAGACCGCCCGTGCGCCCGCGAGACCGATAGCATGGACCGTCTCGCGAAAGGAATACGGTGAGGCAATGACCTCCTGCCCCGGTCCGACCCCGAGTGTCTTCAGCGCAAGCAGGAGCCCGATGGTGCCGCTCGAGACCGCGACCGCATGTTTGCGGCCAAGATAGGCCGCGAAAGCGTGCTCGAACGCTTGAGTGATCCGCCCATTGGAGATTTGCGGCGAACACAGCAGCGTTTCCACGGCAGAGAGCTCGGCGAAGGTGATATCGGGATCGGACAGTGGAATGAAGGATGTATTTGCCTCCTCATTGTCCGCGCCATCAAGCGGACGCTTTGCGAGTTCAATGCTGCTCACCGCGCAACATTCCTTTTCGCCAATACGATGCCGGTCGCCCGCGTCGGATCGGCCGTAATCTGCACGCAGTGATCCGATCCATCGAGCAAATGCAGGTCGAAACGAGGAAACTGCCGGAACGGCTGATCCGCGACATCCGAGGCATCACAGCGCGCCCAGGCAAGCTGCGGGAAGCGGCGCGACAGCTCGACAAAGCAGCTCGTCTCGGCGCCAGCGTCCGCAAGCAGCCGTTCGATTTCGATCAACTCCTCGGAAGTGAGCGCCATCGTAGCTCCTTTATCGCTCGTCAATGGCGGTTCGTCATCGCCAGAACAGACGCTCCGGATCCGCGTTCAATTCGTCGATTGCTGAAGTCAGGCGGTGGTAAAGGCTGTAAAATTCCCAGATTCCTTGCGCATGGTTCTTGCAAAACAGCTTCCAGATTCCGCTCACGGCATCATAAAGAATCAACGCGACATCGACTAGACCGCCATCTTTGTCGATATTGCGCGAGCAACAGGGACTCTCGACGAGATAGCCTCCCCTCACCGGCGTCACGTTCGGCGAGACATAGAGATAGCGCTTGCGCAAGCTTAAGCCGCGCTCGATCCGCTTGCGATCGAGCTCGTTTGGGTGAGGCACCAGCCCGGTCTTTGCCTTCCTCATCAGCGCGGCATTCATCGCGAAAGCCTCCCTTCAAAGCACTGTGATTTCTTCTTCAAGACAGCCGATGAGCAGCCGTTCACCAAAATCGACCGTATAGATCGGCACGTTCGCTTCGGTATGGATAGCGACCCTGATGATC
Organism: Bradyrhizobium sp. Pha-3; assembly: GCF_042258615.1. Classification (GTDB taxonomy): domain Bacteria; phylum Pseudomonadota; class Alphaproteobacteria; order Rhizobiales; family Xanthobacteraceae; genus Bradyrhizobium. The sequence goes on from NZ_CP170152.1 coordinate 7,847,311, forward strand.
TCGCCGGTCGCTCCGGCGCCGAGCAAGAGCCCCTCGGGCTCCGTATTGGGAAAAGAGCCGTCGTTGGTGATGTCGACTGCGGTTTTGACGCGCTGGCCCCGCCGATATTTCGGAAAGCAGGACTCAGTCATGACACGGCCTCTTCCGGCAATGGCAGATCATCAGTTTCCTCGCACGCGTCCACCGGCGCGAGTTCTTTGCGCTTCATGCCAACGCGGTAGCCGCTTTCCAAAAACTCGACCCCGTAGATGTAGAATTGCTGCAGGAACGTGCCGATCGAGATGACGTAACCTACGTCTCCCTTTTTGACCAAAATGTCGCCAATCTCCTTGCCGCGATAGGTGCCATCATTGCGGATGGTACGATTGGCTCGCACTTTTTCGCCAAAGTTGAAGACAGGCGGCCCGCCGAGCTCGACGACGTCGCTGTCGCGAACAATGCTGCTCACGCTCCGCTCCCCCGTGGACATGCAAGGCCGCCGCTCCGACCGGCGCAGGCGAGATCCTGCCGAACGTCGGCGCCTGCGGCGCCGCCAACGCGCAGCACGAAGCTTGCGACGTTTTCAGCAACAACTCTTGGCATGTCGATCATGGGATTCATTCTTTAGGCTTGCGCCTGGTAACGCGGCCGGGACGTGTCAATGACGCAGGTACCGTCCACCGGACAGGCCGCGACACATTGCGGTTCCTCGAAATAGCCTATGCATTCGGTGCATTTCGCCGGTTCAATGACGAAGCTCCCCGCCTTCTCCGAGATTGCAACATTCGGGCATAAGGGTTCGCAGGCCGAGCAGCTCGTACATTGCGAGGCAATGATCTTGAATGGCACATAACCCCCCTTACGCCGCCGAGATCAGGGCTCCCTGCCGAATCGTGGCGTCGCCGCGCTTGGCGTGCCGGATCTCGCCGCTCTTCACCCTGTCAAGATAAGACCTGAACCAAGCGATCGCCGACTTCTCGATGTACTCATGCGCATATTGATCGACCGGCTCGATTCCAACCTTGATCAGGTTGCTTTTCGGGCAGCCGCCGATCTTGGCGACGAACACCGCATGGCAGTCAGAGATGCCACGGATGATGGTCGAAAGCCTATCCTCCTCGCCATGACCGCCTTGGCAATAGACATCCACGCGACGGTGGCCGACGAATTTGACGCCGGATGCGGAAAGCTCGTACACCTGAAATTCCTTTGCATGCCCAAAGTGCTCGTTGATCAGCCCGGAGCCTTTGGTTGCGACTGCGACCAGAAGCGTGATCTCGCTCATCTCGCCGGTGAATTTCGCAAGCCCGTCTTGGTTGGCCGTGACTTTGGCGGCACGCTCATCCTCCACCCTGTCTTGATAAGCTTTGCGCATCTCGAGGTCATATTTGACGTCCATTTTCATGACCTGGCCAGTGGTGAACTCTGCGCTACGATCCTCTCCGAGCAGACCCACAGCATCGGCGCGGCACTGACGGCAATGCCGCATCATCGCTATCTCCCCTTCACAAGCATCTTGCAGCACCTTCAATTGCTGAGCCGTCGGGCCCCGCTGACCGTTGAGGCCAAATACTGTGCCGTGCTCGGGCGCGGAGATCAGCGGCATGATATTGTGAAGGAAGGCCCCGCGCGACTTCACCGCCTTGTTGACCGCGACCAGGTGATGGTCGTTGATCTGTGGAATCATTACGGAGTTGACCTTGCACAGGATACCCCGCTCGCTGAGCATCTCGAGACCTCGCAGCTGACGATCGGCGAGTATCCTCGCCGCGTCGATGCCGGTGTAGCGCTTGTGGTTGAAGAAGATCCACGGATAGATCTTTGCGCCGATTTCGGGATCGATCATGTTGATGGTGATGGTGACGTGCTCGATTCTGGACCTGACGATGGTGTCAATATGGTCCGGCAGCGCCAGTCCGTTGGTCGACAGACATAGCTTGATGTCGGGAGCCGCCTTGGCGACCAGGTCGAACGTCTTGAACGTCTTTTCTGGATTGGCCAAGGGATCGCCCGGACCGGCGATGCCAAGCACCGTCATCTGCGGAATGGTGCTCGCGACCGCGAGCACTTTTCTCACCGCCTGCTCAGGGGTGAGCTTCTCGCTCACCACGCCCGGACGCGATTCATTGGCACAGTCGTATTTGCGGTTGCAGTAATTGCACTGGATGTTGCAGGCTGGCGCTACCGCAACATGCATGCGGGCGTAATGATGATGGGCCTCTTCGCTGTAGCAGGGATGGTTCTTCACCTTTTCCCAGATCCCGGTCGGCAGATCGCCTTGGCCTGCCCGTGAGCCGCAGCTCGCCTGGCCGGTGTTGGCTGACGTGCGGCAGCCCTTATGCTCGGAGGCAGGCTTCATCATCTTGCCGCTAGCTGCCGCACCGTTGGCATATGTTCTGCGCCCGACGACCGCATTCATTTTCATTTCTCCCTGCAGGCATCATCGGCTCCCCCGAACAAATCCTGAGCGAGCCTCAAGATGAGGTGTAGCAACTCACATGCCATGACGAAGACGATCGCGTTGCAGCCATACGTCAACGAGTTAGCGCAAATGAACGACGCTGGCGCCTGTTGGCAATGCGACAGGTACGTCGTGATTTTGACACCGAGCTCCAAGGCCGGCGCCTTCATTCTCGCGCTAGCTCGCGGGGACCCAGCTACATCTGCATGGCCTTTTGCGGATTGCGGCCTCTCACAATAGGCCGATATGAGCTGGGCGATCCGGCTTCACAGCGCTGTCAATTGGTGAGCAGTATCTCCACCGCGCGAGGGAGCCCAATCACAAGCGGCGTCAGGCCTTGCTCGAGCAGAAAACAGAGCTCGTTGCGTGAGAGCGCGTCCGGATCAACGATCGCATAGTGCGTGTCGGCCGAACGCTTGATGATCTGCCGCGCATAGCTACGCAACAATTGATCGTTGAAACGACAACCGATGAACAGAAAGCTCTGTCCGCTCCGCCTTTCCTTGATGATGTCAGGTATCGGTGTCTGGATATCGATTTCGGTCAGCACCTCGACATAGTCCGAGTCAGAGATCAGGAAGTTCTTGGCTGGCTGCACGCCGCCATGCGGCTTATACAGCACCGTCGCCCAGCTGCCGGCCACGACACTGTCGACCTCTTGGCCAACCGAGTCATAAAAGCGATACCAACGGCTTTCGCCGATGCCGACGCGGGTGATGCCCTGCACTTCGCCCCATCCATCGCGCTTGTCCAGCGCCGCGCGCATCGCGCCATCGTACCATGCGTCGACTATGACGGGCAGCGACAGAGACGCAAGATGATGGTGCAACCGCGTCGGCTCGACCGTCGGAGCGAAGGCATGCGCCATCAATGCCGTCACGGTAGAACGATGTTTGCTGATCTCGATATGCTGCGCCGACGCCCACGCATTGCCCTTGGCCCGCCGCGGCAGCGCAATCTTGCTGGCGAAGAAGCCGGCTAACGCCTCGGGTGTCGTCGGCACGTCGGGTCTGGAGAGTTCGGCGAGGCCAGGCCCGAGATAGGGAACAACGCTGTTGGCCCTCAGCCCGGCAGCGACATCCGCGAGAATGGCCTCTGCATCGGTCGCATTGACAAAATCGATCTGCGGGGGCGCCTTCACGGATCGTCCCCGTTCTCGCCCCGTTTTTTGGCGTTGATTGTGATCGGCAATGGTGTGTCGCTCGCCATCTCGGGCAAATCGAGCACCCAACCATTAGCTATTTTGATCCAACCGCCCCAGAGCGTCTCGTACTCGGATTCCACGATCGGCTCTTCGAGATCCTTCTTCGGCACGTAGATCGACAGGCCCGCATCCGGAGAGCGGCGGATCATGATTTTCACAAGCTCAACTCCCTCGACTATGACGCATAGCCGGGCAGACCGGCAGACTCCCGCGGGGTGGCGCGCAGGCGAGCCATGATGTCGGACAGTGCGTACACGACCGCATCGACCTCCGCGACGGAGGTTTCACGCGACAGAGAAAAGCGCACGGCGCCGCGCAAGCTCCACGGCGGCACCTGCATGGCGCGCAGAACATGCGATGGCTCCATTGAGCTGGAACTGCAGGCTGATCCGAGCGACACGGCAATGCCAGCACGATCAAGATGATGGACGATTGCTTCGCCATCGAGATGGTCGAAGGCAATATTGGCCGTGTTCGCCAGCCGGTTGCTGACGTCACCAAGCGCAACACACCCGCCATTGTGCAAGATCCCCTGCTCCAGGCGGTCGCGCAACGCACCAATGCGAACACGCTCCGGCTCGAGCCGCTCCACCGCGAGCTCCGCAGCCTTTCCAAGACCGACGATGCCGGGAATATTCTCAGTTCCGCCGCGGCGCCGTCGTTCCTGTGCTCCGCCCGAGATCAGCGGCCGGAACTTGGTCCCTTTGCGCAGATAGAGCGCGCCGATTCCCTTGGGTCCATGCAGTTTGTGCGCGGACAGCGACAGCATATCGATCGCACTGTCCTTTAGGTCGACGCGCACCTTGCCCATGGCCTGGACCGCATCGGTGTGAAACAGCGCACCCGCCTCACGGGTCAAGCCGGCGAGAAACTCCACAGGAAAAATCGTGCCGGTCTCGTTGTTGGCCCACATAATGGAGGCAATCGCCGTGCGTGGCCCGAGCGCGCAGCGAAACGCCTCGATGTCAAGCCGGCCGCGGGAATCTACCGGTACGATATGCGTCTTGACGCCTCTTGTCGCCAGTTGCTCGACCAGCGCAAGGACAGCCGAATGCTCAACCGAGGTGGTAACGATCTCGTCTCGACCATCCTGGGTCGCAAGCGCAGAGAGGATGGCGGCATTAATAGCCTCGGTCCCACCGGAGGTGAAAATGATTTCATGATCGTAGGCAATCCCCAGCAGCCCCCGCAAGCTACGCCGCGCCTGCTTCAGCGCGGCTGCGGCTTCGCCGCCAAACGCATGGGCGGAGGAGGCGTTGCCAAATTTCTCGGTGAAGAACGGCAACATGGCTTGCACGACGGATGGATCGGTCCGCGTCGTCGCATTGTTGTCGAGGTAAATCGGCACACGAACCCCGCTCAATTCCGCGCCTTACCTGCCGCAGCAACCGGGATCGGGCGGACGAATTCGCCGAGCCTGTCGAGCAGCCGCGCTTGAATGCCTTCCAGCGCCCTCTCAAACGCTGACGGAACGCGTAGGCACCGATCAGGCTGACCATGCAGCCATCGACCCCGATCAGCGGACAGTCGCCGCCGTCGCGTTGCAGATTGGGGCGGATCCCCTCGATCACGGTGCCAATGGGGAGCTCTCAGCCGGTCGCCGTGACCGACAACTGCCTCAGTTGGTTCTGGTTCGGCCAGCATGCTTTGATTTCTCCTCTTTATCAGCTGAATGATTTGCCGCACGAGCAGCTTGAGGTGGCGTTCGGATTGTGAAAGGTGAAACCCGGGCTCTCCAGCGCCATCACAAAATCGATGGTTGTGCCGACCAGATGTTCATGGCTCTTGTCATCGACAAACACCTTCACGCCGCCGCACTCGATCACTGTGTCGTCAGGCTTCGCTTCCTCGGCCAGACCGAGCCTATACTTGAACCCGTTGCAGCCGCCTGCCTCGACTATAATGCGCAGGCCGCTTGCCGGGTGCGTCGACGATGAAATTGCGCTCCTGATCGCATTCACTGCGCGATCCGTCAGGTCAATCATGGCTTATCCCTCATCTGCTCCAGGTCTGCCTGCCAATGGGCAAGTCATGTGCCAGCGAGCAGGCGCTTGATGATGTTTACCTTTTCGGATCGCGCCTGTTGGCTTTGGAACTCATGTCGGGCTTCTGACAAGGCCGCTTGAGGCGATCGCAGCCAACTTTCGCTTGTTCTTTTGTCAACTGCGCCGAAAGCTGCCGCGCATGCGACGGCAAGCAATTTGCATTGCATCTCGCACCGGCCAGGCGTCGGTGAGGAGCTTAGATCGAGGACGAGTTTAATGACTGCAATCGAGAACACCGCACTCGGCAGACTTGAGAAGGAGGGCCGCCTGCTCAATGCCGTGATCAAAGGCGGGACCACCAAGCCGGGCCGGTTCGGCTTTCGCGGCGATGTCGCACTGAAATTCCAGACCCAGGTCGCAGATGAGAAACGACCGCCGGACTATTCGATCGAGCAGGTTTTGACGATCGCGCAGGATGGAGAACCCACTATTCCCGTGCTGGCCGGCTATCTGCATTCCTTTGCGTATCTGGCTGACGTCGCAGCCGTCCTTGACGGCGCCTTAAGCCCGAACGGCCGCTATTTCATATTCTGCAACAACATAGATTTGCTGGCGAAATACCGAATCAAGCTCGGTGGTGTTACCTTCCACGTCTTACCGTGTGATGAATCCACGGTTTGGAAGGAGATGATGGACCTGGTCGGAGTCAGCAAGGACGACATCAAGAAGCTTGATACGGGCGGCAAGCTTGATTACGTGCTCGATGCGGCAAACGATATCGAGCTGTCCGATCTTGAGCTGTCCTATGACGAGATCTCGTACGAAGACGGGCTGAAGAAGATGGAACCCGTGAAAAATCGCAACGAAAATCGGCCGGTCTGATCGCAGACTCATTCGTTTGGGGACACATCGTCTTCGACAAGACGCACGCCGACAACACAAATATCTCCATCCTGAACTGTCAACGCGATCGGCGTGAGCGCTCTACCCCTACATGGACCTTCGACGCACTGCCCCGTGCCGAGTTCGAAGGTCGATCCGTGCTTGCCGCACATCAGCCGGACGCCGTATGGATCCAGGAATTCGTTCCGCTCCCAGTCCAGATTGACGCTGTTGTGCGGGCATTTATTGACATAGCCAAACACCTTCTTACCCCATCGCACGACGACGATGGACCACGGCCGGTGGTTGCCCTCGGCATCAACGACTATAAGATGGAATCCCATGGCCCGGCGGCTTGGAATGTCGTTAAAGCCACAAATCGCATAGATTGCGTCTGACTGCATCCATTGCTCGTTTATTGCAGGACGTTCTTCATTTCGCGGGACAATCAAACATGCAAGAACCGTAGAAGTTCCAGAACTTGCGCAGCTGCAGCTTTCGCGCGCCAACTTTTCCGACACCTTACTGAACTAAACGCAGTGGTTGCTCACAGATCGCCACAGCCTTACCACTCGCGCCAAATAGACCAAATGACGCGGCGAATTGTGTCGCGATCGTCCACCTTGGCATATAGTTTGATACAAAACTTCCTTGAGCGCATGCCGCCCCCAACCTGCTCATATCATGACGCGCCGTTGCATTGGCTACACCATTGAGGGCATTCGTACTCGATCTTCGTTGTACCGATTCCAGCTGCACGGCCCCACAAGCGCCAGAAGATCATTACTTTCTGAATAGGATGGGCAGGCGAATGGGGTCGCACGCTGCTAACGTACGCCCCCTCGTTTAACGCCAGGACCTTCGCGGCGCCGCGTCCATTCACGAAACAGCCGTTATTCCCTGCCAGGTCTCTTTATTGCGCTGTTCTACTCCATGTCCAATCGTTCGAGTTCTTCCGCCAAGTAGGCGTACGGATCACCACCTGAAGAGGCCTCACTCGCTTCAGCACTTTCGACACTTGCTTCAGAACCGGTGTCACTATCCTCGATCTTAGTAAGATACTTCGTAGGTTTGTCCACTCGCTGCCACTCGTTGCTCTCGTTCTTCGTCCACACTTCGGGATGCTGGTTAGGATCAAGCGCCCAATAATTACGACCCATGTGGACAAAACCCATTTTTTCCAGACGGGGTTCCATGCCCTCCAAGGCAGGACGTGACAAGACCAAGGGACGGTCGCCGTCCTGTCGCAGTTGATGCTCCAACAGAATATCGCCCGCGTTCTCGACCAACGGATGAGTAACCCGAAGGTCAACCACGGATGTGATATCGTTGCGTCCAAATTGTTGCTGAAACTGTTCCCCCTTGATTCGAGCCGGCCCACCTGCCCTTAAAAGCCCGACAGTTTCGTTACCCAATTGATAGCTGTAGAATTTTGCTGGCTTGCTTGGATCATCGTAAGTGGAGAGGGAGCTTCCAGCAACCGTTGCTGCGCGCCGAGCTTTCTCGGACACGCGGTCCGAGTACTCTTCTGGGTGACTGGCGATGTGCCTGATGTCGCTGCCCAAAAATCTCTCCAGTCCTTCCATGAAGGAAGATCGGTCGATCTCTATAATAGGCGGATCGGACGCGAGAGAATATGGCGCGGGCGACGACCCGCTTGACGCGATGCTTGCAACTGTTTCCGAAAAGCGGGGGCTATCTCCGGCCTCTCCCGATTCATCGGCTTGGCCAGCACCTGTTGACTGGCTGGATGAGCCAACGATTCTGCCATACATCAGATCGCTCTCCTAACGGCAGATTTTCACGCTGTCGAGCTCGTGCCGCGCAAGCTCTGCCGACGAGGATATGCAGCCTAGCTGACCATAACCTGACGCACAGGCGCAAAGCATCTGTCCGCACTCCCACGCGACGACCAGGCTATCCGCGCGCCTCACATCCACGCGCTGTTCATTGAGCTGCAATCTGTAGGCGGATAGTGCGTGATATTGCCGACGGTCGATCCATCAGGGAACCGGCCGCTTAACGGCTCAGGCTCTGTACCACCGCCCTCTCATCAGACCGCTCCCGCTATTGAGACACGCCGCAGGTTCGAACAGACACATTACTTTACGCACCCGTATATCCAGCACCGGCGGCGCGTGCACGACGATCTCGGTCCTCCGCTTGATCTCGCCGTTGAGGCGCTCGATCGGATTGGTAACCGGTATGAGATGTCTCGGTGCCAATGTTCCGCTGCGGTGTTCTACCTCGTGGCGTACGATGCGACCATCGGGACAGAGGCACCGGGAACACGAAGTGCTAGCAGGCCGATGCGCACGACGAGCCGAGAGCTCGAGTTAGAAGCTGGCCGCCTCTGCGACTCGCCCGCTTGCGCCGAGAGCGCGACTCCGTAGTTGTCGTATCGCCCTCGGCTCCCGTCATGTGTCGTAGGAGGTGCGAATGCGACGTGTGATTGGCATCGACGTCCACCGAACCTTCGGGGAGGTGATGTTTTGGGAGGACGGCAGGCCCCGACATGCGGGCCGCATTGACATGACGCGGACTGCGCCGGAGAGGTTTGGCAAGACCCTGCCGGCTAGTGATGAGGTGGTGCTTGAGGCGACCGGCAACAGCATGGCGGTACTGCGAGTTCTGGCGCCATTCGTGGCGCGGGTGATCATCGCAAATTCGTTGCAGGTGAGGGCGATCGCCCAGGCTCATGTCAAGACCGACAAGATCGATGCCGGCACGCTCGCCACTTTGCAGGCGGCGAGGTACCTGCCGCAGATCTGGACGCCTGACGCGGAGACCGAACGCAGGCGCAGGCTGGTGGCGCGGCGCTACCAGGTCGTGCAGCATCGCACGCGGCTCAGGAACGACGTGCATTCGATCCTGCACCCGCACCTGATCCCTAAGTGCCCGCATGCCGATGTTTTCAACGCCCGCGGCCGCGTGGCTGGCCGCTCAACGGTTGCCCGATATGAGCGGGCAGCCGTCGATCGGCACGAGCGTGAGCTTGATCGGCTTGCGGAAGATCTGGCCCTGCTCGACCGAGAGACCCCGCAGGACGCAATCGAGGATTCCGCGGGTCAACAGATTGATGACGATCACCGGCGTGAATCTGGCGGTTGCCGAAGGGATCATGGCGGCGATCGGCGACATCACCCGGTTCTACAGCCCGCAGAAGCTGGTGAGCTATTTCGGGCTGAACCCGCGGGTGCGGCAGTTCCTACAGCGGATTGAGATGGACGATGAGCCCATCGGCCTCCAGCCGCATCCACCGCCCGGCGCGCCAGGTCCATGCCGTCGGCATCGCGAAGTTGTGCGGCGCCGATATCGGCCAGCAAGGGAATGTCTGGAGCCAGGCGGCGCAGCGCGCGCGTCAGCCCTGGGAATTGCGGGATTGCAGGCTCACGCGCTGCGAACCGACGCACATGGCGATCCCCAATGCTTGCGCTGCCTCGCTCAGATGCCGGTTGATGGCTCGGCGCGTGGCATGCCGCCGGTCATCGAGCTGATCAGCAGCGGCGCGCGCAAGGTCTTGCCCAGCAGCGAGGCACGCAGGTCGATCTGCGTCAGGTCCAACTCGGGCCATGCGCAGTGTTCGAACCGGATGTACTCCCAGCCGGCGGCGACCGTGGCCGGCGGGGCGGTGTCGCTCATGCTCGTTCCATCGGTCGCATCGGGCGACGGCGTTGCGTCGGATCGGACCGACGGCAGCGCGCACGCCGCCGCCTCCCGCGCGTTCAGGCCGGCGCACGCTGGCCTCCCCCCGCAGCGTCGCTGTGGTAGCGGCTGGTCGAGGTCTGGTAGTACTGCGCGCGGATGGCCGCCATGGCCTCGATCAACGGTCCCCACGGTGCGGGAAAGCGTTCTTTCGCCATCACCCGGTGCAGCATGCGCGTATGGCCGGCCAGCTCGTCGTTGAGGAACTCCACCACAGGCATAGCCGGATAGCGCTGCAGCAGCAGGATCGCCGCGTTGTCGGCCTCGCCGGCCGACCTGTCCTTGTCGCGTCCATGCAGATCGTTCTGCAGGCGCCCTATCGCAGAGATGAGCCGTAGGACCTGGCGAAACGCCGGACGCGCGCGCAAGGTCGCCATGTCCAGCCCCCACAGCAACGAGAGGCAACAGAACACGTTCGCGTAGGCGATCGAATCGATGCCGTTGTGCAGGTACTCGGCGTAGGACCAGCGTTCCGCCCCTGCCGCCTGCGCGTGTCCTGCGCGCAGCGCCGCGCAGTAGCACCGGGTATCGTCGAGAAGCTGAGCATAGTCGCGACAATCGTAGGCGAGCGCGGCCAACGAAGCGCGCAGCACAGCGCAGCCCTCGAATCCGGGGAGCGCGCACGGCACGCCCTGCCCCAGCGCCTGCTCCACCGCGGCGAGCTGCTCAGGCGCGATCAGGCCAAGGTCGTTGCAATCGTCGAGCCAGAACAGCAGCGCCAGTTCGCGATAGAACGCCACGATCAGCGTTTCGTCCTGCGGATCGCGGCCGGTGCGGGCGCTGGTGTCGCGCAGGCTCGGGTGGATGCGCTGCAGGATGTACTGGCCGCCTCTGACCGCTTCCACGGCATGCTCGTCGGCGAACCCGGTCAGGGAACGCCCCCACTCCAGCACCTGCTGCAGCGCGCGTTCGGTCTGGATCATGGCGCCGCTCCTGCTTCCTTGGCCAGGACGCGCCGCCCCCAACGAAGCGCCAGCCACAACCCGGCAAGTTCGGCCACGCGCACGACCCGGGTGGGGCAATACAGTTCCTTGCCGATCCACAGCGGCGTCTGCGGCAATGCATGCGCCGCATGGCGGGCGAGCATCCACTCCAGCGCACGCGCCACCGCCTGCGCGATGCGCCGGCGCCCTGTCGGCTCTTCGCTCCCGTCCATCACGTGCAACGCGAACAGCGCATAGGCGGTCTCCTCGAATGTGGACGCGCGACCGGCGCCCCAGCCGCCGTCGTCGCGCTGCGCCTGCAGCAGCGCCGCCAGCGCGCGCTCGTCGCGCCAATGGGGCTTGCCTTGCGCCAGCGCAGCGACCGCGTGCGCGGTGGGATACAGCCACGAAACGTGCCATTTTTCGTTGTCCCATAGACCGTGCGGGTTGCGATTGGCCTCGACGTAGGCGCTGGTGCCGGCGGCGGGCTTTCCCAACAGTCGCAACGCATGCAGGGCATGGATGTTGGTCGACACCGAGGCATTGCGTTCGCCGGGGAAGGTGACGAACAGCTCGCCGATTTCGAAATGGCGCAACGCATCGACCGCCGGGTCGCGGCCTGCGAGGCGCAGGACGCACAACGCAACGGCGGTGTCGTCCGCATCGGCCGCGAAGGGCAAGGCCGGGCCCAGACCGCGCACGCCCAAGCGGGCATCGAGCTGCGCGACGATCACGCGTACCGCCTCGGCGAGCGCGGGATGCGCGAACAGCCCGGCCAGATGCAGGGTGTACAGCGACCAGCATGGCTCGAACACATTGATCGGCCAGACGTTGGGAACGACACCTTCGATGCCGCTGCGCGTCGCCCGCGATGCCGCCTCCAGATACGCGTCGGCGCGCCCGACCTGCGGCGTGCTCCCCTGTGTCACGGCGTACGCACGCCACGCGGCGGTGGCCGCCGGACTGATGCCGATGCTGCCGGCGTCATCCGGGCATGCGGTGGTCGGCGACGTCCCCCAAGCTTCCCAGGAGTGCAGCAATGGATGGCCGCTCGGCAACGTCGCCACCGCCCCCAGCTTGACCAGGCACGCTTGCCGCAACGGCAACAGCGCCGGGTGGCGCGGAAACGCCACGCCGCCCAGCAAGGATGCGGCCTCGCCGCAAAACTGCGGCAGGATCAGCTCCGCGCCGATCGGCGCGTCTTCCGGCACCGCATGCACGTACGGATCGGGCTGGCGCTGAAGGAACCGGGTTGCAGCCTGGACTGCGTCGGCAGCGCCGGGAAGAGGATCGGCACGCTGCAATGCCAGCAACGCCGCCCACGTGGGCGCATGGCGGAACAGCGGGAAGTCCGCGCTTCCCCATCCGCCATCGGCCTGTTGCTGCGCGATGAGCCACGCGTATGCGTCCTGCCGACCGGTGACGTTGCCGTGGAATTGCAGTGCTCGCGCCGTGTCGTAGACGGACGGACCGACGCTGCCGCCATCGCTCATCTCGCTCAGCAGGTGGCGTAATTCGGAAAGGATCTGTTCGGACAGCGCGTTCACGCGGGATGTTCTTTCTGCAGACGGTTGACGAGAACCAGGATCGGGCAGACGCCGCGCATGTCGCCGCAGGCCCGTCGCGGCCCGGCGCATGGGCAGCGCCCGACGGCCGCCCTGCTCCGGCGCGGCGACACGCCCCGATGCTGGCGCCGGTCCGCCGCATAGGCTTGCGCGCAGCGCGCCGCGTGCGCCGCGGCCGTGCTGGGCAACCGATGCGATCGGCGCCGCGGACACGGACACAGTGCAGCATGCACCGCTGCCGCCGGCCGATCGCAGCGGCACAGGGGCGCCTCCATGCGAACGGGCGCGCTCATGCGCATGGCGCGTGCTTGAACAGATACGCGTTGGCCCGCTGCAGGATCTGCGCCAACCGTTCCGCACGCGGCCCCAGCGGGGCGATGGCCTCCCCGGCGTCGCGCAACAGATCCAGCACGAACTGGCGCGCTGCCTGCAGCCCCATGATCGACGCGCAGGTCGGCTTCTGCGCCGCCGCGTCCTTGCCGGGGGTCTTGCCCAGCGTCGCGGTATCCGCTGTCGCGTCGAGAATGTCGTCGACCACCTGCAACGCCAGGCCGAAACAGGCGCTGTAGCGATCGAGCGCACAGTACAGCGCAGCGTGCGTGGCATCCTCCGCGATGGCGCATAGCGCACCCATGCGAACGGACGCGCGCACTAGCGCTCCGCTCTTCATCCGGTGCATCGCCACGATCCTGTCCAGCTCGACGTGCTTTCCAACCAGCGACAGATCGATGGCCTGCCCGCCTGCGGCACCCTCGGCTGACACCGCCTGCGCCAGTTCGCGTACGAGCACGATACGGTTGTCGCCCGGCGCATCCAGGCTCGCCAGGGTCAGGAAGGCGTGCGCCTGCAGCGCATCGCCGACCAGGATCGCAGTGGCTTCGCCGAACTTGACGTGCACGGTCGGAAGGCCGCGGCGAAGCACGTCGTCGTCCATCGCGGGCAGGTCGTCGTGGACCAGGGTACAGGCGTGCATCATCTCGATGGCGGCGCCGACGTCGTCGAGCATGTGCGCCGGCGTGTCGGCCAGTGCGCCGGCAGCCAGACAGAGCAAGGCGCGGGTGCGCTTCCCGCCACACAAGGTGGCATAGCGCATCGCCGCCATCAGCTCGGTCTCACCGTCGTCTTCGGCGCAGAGAAGACGCGCCAGCGCCTGCTCGACCCGCTTTGCGGCGTCCTGCATCCAGATCTCCGGCAGCAGCCTGCCGGATGCGCCGCGCGCCTGCGCGCCCAATCCGCCGAGCGCGGAAACGCCAGTTCGGTCGTCGTGTAACGTGGAGCCGGTCTGCATGTTGTTCATGTCCTTGTACCTGACAGGAGACGGCCACGGCGAGCGGCGAGCCGCCGCGGTGTTGCCGGCGTCGCACCGAGCGCGCGCGCCGAGTGCAGCAATGCCGCGCGTCGCCGGCGCCGCTGCCTCGCCACACGGGGCATGCGATGCCAGCTCATGAGAATCCGATGCGAATTGTCATGGACGGATGTGCGGTCGGGTAATAGCGCCGGCCTTTTTCGACGTCGCTCAGCAACCGCGGCCGCACCCCGGCCTTGTGCATGGTCAGCGCCAAGGCGATGCAGAACTGCACCAGTTCCAGCCATACCAGGTGGTAGCCAATGCAGACGTGTGGGCCGGTACCGAACTGCAGCATGTCCACCGGACGGATCGGCTCCGTGCGTTGCAGCCACCGCGCCAGGCGGAACTGATCAGGCGCCTCGTGCAGCAGCGCCGAGGTCGAGAAATGCACCAGCGGGATGCACAGATGGGTGCCCGCGGGAATGCGCCGTTGGCCGAGTTGCAATTCCTGCAGCGCGCGACGCGGCAGGAGCGTGGTCGCCGGATGCATGCGCAGCGTCTCGCGGAACAGCGCCTCGGCGACCGGACACTGCGCCAGGTCCGCGTGCCGGGTCGGCACCGCGCCCACGCGTTGCGCCTCCTCGACCAGGGCGTCCCACAGCACAGGCTGCCGCGCCAGCTCGATCACCATCCAGGCCATCGTCGAGGCGGTGGTGTCGTGACCGCCAAGCAGCAGCAAGCGGATATTGGCGACCAGGACGTCATCGGAGAGCGCATCGTCGCTGCGATCGAAGGCGTTCACCATATCGTTGATCAACCCGGTGCGCGCGGCATGCGCACGCGCGTCGCGGACGAACTGGCGCAACTGCGCGTCGATCCAGTTGCGGGCGGCGCGGCCGCGCCGCAAGGGCAGTCCGGGCAGATCGATCCGGGGTGCGACGATCAACTGCAGCAGTTGCCGGTACTTGCGATGCCATCCCGGCAGGTCCTGCGCGGGGATTCCCATGAGGCTGAAGATGAGCGTGAGCGTCAGGTCGCCGGTTTCGCGCAGGATGGTTACGTCGCCGCGGTCGCGCCACGCCTGCACCCGCGCCCGGATGACGGGCGCGAACAGGTCGCCGATGCCGGCCTCGGTCAGCCCCTTGGGCAGGAACGCCGCCTTGATCGCATCTCGCGCCTGCCGGTGCGCTCGGCCGTCCTGGGCGACCAACGTTCCGCCAAGCAATTCGGGCGCGATCTCTTCGATCAGCGCCGAGGACACGCCCTTGTGCCGGAGCAATGCGAACGCATCCGGATCCATGCAGGTCATCTGGTGTCCGGCAGGACCGAAATTCAGCCAGAAGTAGCTGCCCAGCGTCCGTTCCGCGCGCCGCAGCAGGCGCGGCAGGTCGCAGACGATGGCGGGAAGATGCCCGACCAGGGGGAAAGCGCCGGGCACGACCGGGATATCGTGCCGCAGCCGGTGCCGACGGTCCAGCGGGTTGAGCAGCATGTCCATCAGGAACGCGGCGCCGCGGCCGCTTCGGCGGTGTCGCCGGCAGGCCGCGCGGCGCGGCTGTTGCCACCGTCGGCGTATGTCGGCACATGCGCCAGCATGCCGCCGTCGATGCACACGACCTGGCCGGTGATGAACGCAGCATCGTCGGAGAGCAGGAACGCCACCAGCGCGGCCACGTCCTCGGGGCGGCCGACGCGCGGCAGGAGCTGGTGCCGGCGCAGATGCCGTTGCATGCCCTCGTCCAGCTTGGCGAGGAGACGCTCGGTCATGATGAGACCCGGCGCAACCGCGTTGCAGCGGATCTGCGTATGACCGTACTGGGTGGCGAGCGAGGCCGACAACATGTTCATCGCCGCCTTCGACGCGGCGTAGGACGTGTGCGCGGTGTCAGCGCTAAGCCCCTGGCACGACGACATGTTGACGATCGCGCCACCGCCGCGGGCAATCATCCGTGGGATGGCCTGCCGGCAGCAGAGCAGCGTGCCGCGCAGATTGGTCGCCATGGTCTGATCCCAAACCGCCAGGTCCAGGTCGAGGATCGCGCGGTCGCGCGGGGTCAGGTGCATGGCGCTCGCGTTGTTCACCAGCAGGTCGACCCCACCGAGTTGCCGCTCCGCCGTCTCGAACAGCGCTGTCACCGCCAGCGCATCGGCGATGTCGATGGCCAGGGCCAGCGCGTGGCCCGCTTCGGCCGCGATCTGCGCGGCGCAGGCCATGGCCGCCGAGCCATCAATGTCGGCCACCACCACTCTGCCGCCCTCGCGCGCGATGGCGAGGGCGCATGCCTTGCCGATGCCGGCGCCGGCGCCGGTCACCACCGCCACCTTGCCTTCAAACCGTCCCATCGTGTCCTCCTGGATTGCGCTGGTCTTTCGCGGCATGCCGCTCGGCCTCCGCCGGAGAAGGCGCAGGGACGGCGCTGGCGCGCTCGTCATCGCCAGCGTCGCTTTCGATGACCCGAATGGCGGCGACCGGGCACTGGCTGGCCGCGAGCCGCACGGCGGCGTGCAGCGCCTGCGGGACCGTCGCCACGCACACTTCGGCCACGCCGTCCGGTTCGCGCTGGCGAAAGGTGCCCGGCAGCGTCAGCACGCACTGCCCGGTTGTTCCACACAGATCCTGGTCGACCACGACGCGCATCTCAGCCCCCCTGCGCATGCAGCCGCACCGGCAGCGCGCGGAACGTCCTAAGGAACGCGGAGGGCTCCCGGGTCGGCTGCTCGGCCAATGCCAGCGTGGGGAAGCGCGCCTGGATCCGCGGCAGGCTCTCGGCCAACTGCACCCGGGCCAGTTGCGCACCGAGGCAGAAGTGGATGCCGTGGCCGAAGCTCAGCATGACCTTTCCGCCGGTCGACATGCCAGGACTGGTGCCGTAAAACCGCGCGGGATCGAAGCGGTCGGGATCGGCGAAGGCGTCCGGGTCGCGATTACCAGCCGCGACCAGGACGCGCACGTCCGCGTTCTTCGGGATCACCGCGCCGCGCAGTTCGATGTCGCGCTGGGCGATACGCGGAATGGAGCTGAACATAACGGGCGCGTCGCAGCGCAGGACTTCTTCGACGAATGCCTTCACCCCCACGGCGTCTCCCTGCAGCCAGTGCCGCTGTTCGGGATACGCCAGCATCGCCAGGACCGCATGGTCGATGGCCGCAGCAGTGGTGGCGAAGCCGCCCAGCAGCATGCCCCACAGCATGCCGATCAACTCCGCATCCGACAGCGTGTTGGCATCGTCGTCGTGTGCGCCGACCAGCATCGACACGATGTCGTGGCGGGGATCGGTGCGCTTGCGCGGTATGAGGTCGCCGAAGTAGGCCAGCACCCTGGCGCTGGCCGCGTCCGCCGCGGCGAGTTGGGGATCGCTGGCGTGCGGGCGCAGGCCTTCCAGAATGGCGCCGATGCCGGCGGCGAGCCCGAACACGTCGTCCGGGGGCATGCCGAACAGTTCGGCGACGACCAACGTGGGCAAGGCCAGCGCGAATTCCCGATGCAGGTCCACCGCCTCTCCGCGCTCCAGCGCGGGCGCCATGCCGTCCAAGCGCGCTGCGACGATGCGCGCGATGCTCGGCCGCAGGTTGTCGATCTGGCGCATGGTGAAATCGCGCGAGATCAGCCGGCGCAGACGCGTATGCGTCGGTGGATCCTTCATCGCTAGCGTGGACGCCAGCAGATTGAGCGAAAGGCTGGTCGCCACACGTGGGAAATAGCGCGCCAGTTCGGCCGGCGCCGGCCCCCGAAACGCATCGCCCGTGGCCTGGAGCGCCCAGTAGATGTCGGCGTGGCGGCTCAACAGAAAGAGGCCCGATGCCGCGCGATGCACCGGATCGTGCTCGCGCAACCACCGCATGAACGGATATGGGTCGTGGATGCACGCTGGCGACGCCAGTTCGGCGAAGGCGTCCCGGCATGCTGCCGTGGTTTCCTGCATGTCCATCTTGGTTACCTGTCGGCTGGCTGATCTGACCGGCGCGCGCCAGGCGCATCGGCAAATTGCAAATTGCGGAGAAGATCGCGATCCCGGCGACGTCCGCGCATCACCAGTGCACCGGGAACTCCTCGAACCCGCCAGTGATGATCTCCTTGCGCAACTTCAGTTCTTCGGGCGCCACGGCCAGGCGCAGCGCGGGAAAGCGCTGGAAGATCGAACCGAACACCACCTTGAGTTCGAGCCTGGCCAGCGCCACGCCGGTGCAATGGTGCGGCCCGTAGGAGAACGCCAGGTGCGGCTTTCCATCGCGTCCGATGTCGAAGATTTCCGGGTCGTCGAAATGGCACGGATCGAACGAGGTCGCCGGCAGGCCGACCAGCACCTTGCTCTCCGCGGGAATATGCGCGCCCGCGATGGTCACGTCGGTCCTTGGATAGCGCATGATGCCGTCCCAGCCCGCGCCCGGCGGGTACATGCGCAGAATTTCCTCCACCGCCCTGTCCACCAGGGATGGATCGGCGACCAGGCGTTCGCGCTGTTGCGGATGGCGGAGCATGGCCAGCAGGCCGAATTCGATCTGCGCGACGGTGCTCTCGTGACCTGCCACCAGCATGCCCGCCGCCAGGCCGATCGCCTCTTCCTCGGTCGCCTTGCCCTGGTCGACCGCCGCGAGCAAATCCGTCAGCAGGTTGTCGCCCGGATCCTGGCGCTTGTCCTGCATCTTGCAGCGAATGTAGGCGCGCAGCTCTTCCCAGGCCAGGCGTGACGCGCTGCGCGGGCCGCTTTCATGCTGGTGAGTCATCACCTCGTCGGACAGCCCGGCGAAAAAGGCGTGATCCTCGTAGAGCACGCCCATCAGCGCGCTGATGACCATGGCCGGAAGCGGAAAGCAGAGGTGGCGCCGCAGGTCGGCGGGTTGGGGCTGGGCCGCCAGCGTCTCGAACAACTGCGCGGCGATCGCTTCGACCTGCGGCGCGAGCCCATTCACCCTGTGGTCGCTGAAGGCCGGCGCCACGATCGTGCGCAACCGGGCATGCTCGGCCCCCTCGTGCGAGACCAGCCACCCCGGCGAACCGAGAACCACCGAATCCGGGGTGAATGCCGCCGGCGGCATTCCCGCGGGCCGGAACGCCGCGTCGGACAGCACCGCCTTGGCCTCGTCGTAGCCCGTCACCCACCAGCCTTCGTGCCCGGACGGGAAGCGCACGCGGTGGAGCGGACCGTTGGCGCGCAGCGCCAACATCTCAGGCGAGGGCTCGATGTGATCGACGCGCCACATCGGCAGCGTTGGCAAGGGTTGTTCGGGCATGGTGGCACTTCACTCTCTAAGCGATGGAAGGGCGGCAAGTGACCGGCAGGCGCTGCGGGCAGCGAATGACGCAAGACGGCACGGCGACGACTCCTCCGCGGCGATGGTCAGCGCCAGATCCTCCAGCCGCACGAACAGCGCGGTAAAGGCGCATCGCAATTCCAGGCGCGCCAGCGCAGCGCCCAGGCAGAAATACGGCCCTAGCCGAACGACAGGTGCGGGTTGTGCCGCCGGGTGACATCGAACCTGTCGGCATCGCCATAGATCGACTGACCGTAGGGATTGGTGAAGGAGGTTCGACCGTACCGCCACCGACGTGTCCGCCAATGTAGCCTCCGGACCAGTCCCACACCGCCGGTGGCAGTTTCACTCCTGGCTCAAGGTCTGCCGCTTTGGTTGCACCGCTCGCGACGAGCGCATTTGTTGTGGCTTCCAAAGAAGAACTCTAGATCGCATCCAACGCTTCCCTGCATTTTCTCGGTCCACAACCGAGCGCCAAGTCATTGCCAGAGCAAGCCGTCGGAACGGAGCAGACGTGAACAGCGACGCGCGCCGTGTCCGTCCCGAAGACCATCGCACTGCGATTGGTGATGATGCCGTGAACAGAGCAACTCGCGTGCCAAAGTGAATTCGCAGGCTCAGCAGGCACTTTGTAGCGGCGCGTAGTGTCAGGTTTCTGGCATTGAGTCTCAATGCCGACAACCGGCGCAGCAAGTGCCCGACAAAGGCCTGCTCTCGCGCTGAATGTGCGGGGCAGCCCTTGCGCGATATTTCAAGCATCCGGATCGGCTGCAGCAGGTGTGGTTCGCCGGAAACCACTCCGATGTCGGCGGTAGCTTTCCGGAAAACGAAGCCCGCCTCTCCGACATCTCGCTGTGTTGGATGGCGCATGTGGCCGAGAACTTTCCCGACGGCAAGACGGCCAGACGGCTTCGGCGTCAAGGTAGACGATAGATTCCTGAAGCTGAATCCGGATCCGCTTGGTCCATAGCGCGACGAGCGCGAACCCCATCGCTTGCGGGGGCAAGTCAAGTGGACCGAAGGGTTACGTCAAGTGCAGAGCTAGGCAGTCCCTCATCCGGCGGGCTTGAGCGCTTCGCCGCGAAGCGGGGCGCGCAGCATTACCAGGAACGGGGTGCCTATAGGCCCAGGACGCTGGCTTCGCGACCGTCGAGCTGAAGGAGGCGCTTCTCAAAGGTTCGAGGTTCGGCGATAGCGCTTGTCGTGGAGATGTCGCGCCAAGTCGCAAAGGCTCGCTCGCGCGAAGCGCGACGGAAGTCGGCAGTAACGGCTCCGGGATAGGGGATATGGAAAAGGTTCGCGACCTGATCGTGAACTGACAGAAACCGTTGAGCGTGATGGGACGATTTGAAACGCTTGATGATCCGCTCGCTCTTCGGCGCTGGATCAAGACGTCGAGAACGAAGCCATTCTGGTCGACGCGCGCCAGAGCCAATGTTGTTCGCCCGCGATCGAGATAACGACTTCGTCCAGATGCCATTTGTCACCGCGAGCGGGAGCGCGCTGGCGTATCCAACAGGAGAACGCCTTGCCGAATTTTTTCCGTCCCCACTGGCGCACGGTTTCATAGGTCACGCCAATGCCACGCGCCGCCAGCATTTCCTCGACCATGCGCAAGCTTGAGGGAAACCGGAAATACAACCAAACGGCATCACTGATCACTTCCGGTGGGAAGCGATGGCGGCGATAAAGAGGGTCCGGGGTGGTCGGCATGCCCGTCATCTGCCCCCTCGGCCGCCCTAATTCGTTAACTTGACGGTGCCGTGCTATGTGCTTGCCTTGCCGATTAAGCAGGATTAGCCGCAATGTCTCCGCTCGCTCCGTCTTGACAAACGAGGCCATCACAGCGCGTGGGCAAAATCTCCGTTGCGGGTTCACGTGATCAACAATGGGTCCATCCCCTCCCACATTTCGCGTCTGCCGCGAGAGGGACCCGGCCGGCCGGTCAGGCTGCTTCAGCTGTGGCTGAAACGTGAGTCTGGCAGTTGGCCGGGCAAACCCTGGCGCAGGCGCCGCAGCCGATGCAGGCACCCTGATCACTCAGAACCATGATCTTCTTTTCGATCTCATCGTCCTCGTCATCGCCGAGGTCGACAAGTTCGCCTTCCTCGTTGATTCCTTTCAACGTCATGACATCCCGGCCGCACACCTTGAAACAGCGCCCACAGCCGATGCACTTCTTGGCATCGATTGAGATCAGATAGTCTGGCGTCCAGTCGCGGCCATCGCGCGTTGCAAATGACATGAGTAGGGCCTCTCTAGGTATTTTCCAGCGACTTCAAATCATGGCCCTTGCGCTCGAGTTCGGCAAAGGCATCGTGCGCCTTCTGCGCCACAGCCATGATCGAGGTCCAATTGATGGGCAATTCTTCCGAAAGGTCGTGCAGATCCATTTTGGCTTGCAGCGCTTTGCTCGACAGCTTCTTCAGTTCTGCCTTCAGTGTTTCACGATCGCTCATGAGTGCCCTCAGTAGTTTGCCACATCTGGAAATTTCCGGATCAGGTCGACCCCGTCCCTGACATATTTGTCACCCTCCTGCGCGAGCTTTGCGAGGTTATCGAAGCCGAAGCGATGCACATCGCGCAGTTGCTTGTTCACGGCGATCAACCGGCCTCCGATCAGCACCATGCGGCCAAAGCCTTCATGATGCATCTTCAGGATCGGCTGGATCATCACGCCGGTGACCCGTTCGATCGAGAGTGCGACCGCATTGAAGAACAGCTCCAGCCGCCACAGCGTATCGGGATCAGGATCGCCGACAATCGGCAATGCGCGCCGCTTCTCCTTGTCCAGGATATAGGGTTCGAGCAGGTCGAGATCGCTCTTGGCCTCCCAGGCTCCGTTGGTATCCTCGGCGCGACAAATCTGGACTAGCTCCCTGAGGAACGGCAAATCGACGGCACTGCCCTGCTCTATTTCTGCGGTCATATCATCTCATTCGTCGAACTCGAAAGTGCGCCGTTGGTCCCTCGCCATGACCTTGCGTAGCCAGGGAGGTGGCGTTCCCTTCAGGACACGCTCGAGCTTTTCCAGCAGCACTAGGATGTCTTCTGGCTTGTTCACCTTGATAGGGTGGATCTTGTTGGCGACCACCCGCGCAGCGCCGGCACCGCCAATAGCGGCGACGTAAAGGATTGAGCAATCCTTAATCGCCTCGATCTTCGGCGCCAACTTGTCGTCGTTGCCGTCTTCCTTGAGATCGCCCTCAAACTCAACCGCTTTGAGAAACACGTGCCCGCTTGGCGCGACATCGTAGATAGCGATATTCTTTGCCCAACCAAAATGGGCATCGACGCGTCTTAGGTCTTGAGTGGCGAATGCGACCTTCATGCAATGGACCTCTCGGCTGCACCGATGGAGCTGCGGTGCCCGGATTTCGGTGGCAGTGCGGCCGCAGCCCGCCATCTGTCCGGTGTAGGCTGATGGTTCTCCTCGCGGTCCGCGATCACGAGATTGGCGATGTCAAAGATCAAATCGCGCGTACCACGATAACCGACGGATAATTGGTGTCCTGCGCCCAGTCGATCGAACATCGGAAAACCCACACGATAGAACGGGATTTTCAGCCGAGCCGCCGCTTGCCTGCCGTGCGAATGCGTGATCAGCAAGTCGCAATGCTTGGTTCTGGCAAGCTCTTCCAGATCTCCAAGATCGCCAATTAGCACCTGCTTGGTTTTGATCCGCTCGATCACCTGCGACGGCGTGGTCGTTACGGCCGCGCACACCTGCGCACCCATGTCGTGCAGCATACTGGAGAGATCCAATAAGAGATCCGGCTCAGCGGCGATCGCGAGTCTGCGACCGCCAATATGGAAGTGTGTGTCCAGCATCGCATCGGTGAGCTGGCCGCGCTGGCGCCGATATTTCAATGGTACGGGCCGACCGCTGATTTCGCTTAGAAACGTCATGAATTCGTCGTTCGGACCGAGGCCGCACAGCCGCTCGAAGAGGCGAAATGGCACGCCGCTCTTGGCCTGCATGACCTCTGCCGCGCGCCGCATCTGCGCGCCGATTGCTATCGTCCACCCAGCGCGGCCCATGCTCGCAATTTCGTCGACGCCGATGCCGCCGATGGTCGTTGCCGTAAACTCATCGGGGATATGCCCATCGAGCGATCCCGCCAGATCAGGCAGGAAGGACGGCCGCAACCCAAAATCCTCCAGAATGACACGGAGTTCGTCAAGATCACCCGGCGTGAGGTGACATCCTGGAAGAACATTCACTCGCGAGGGATCGCGAAGGCCATTGACGTGGGGCCGCTCCACCAACAACTCCACGATGCGCGCCACAGCCTTCTCCCAGCCGTCCTGGAACGCACCCTTGAAATCGGGAGTCGAGACATAGACCAGCGCCAATTTAGCGAGTTGCGGATGCTTGTCCCGGATGAGCTTGAGGTAGGCATCCACATCGTCACCATTGGTCTCGGTGACACCGGTCGAGCAGATTCCGATGATCTTTGGCTTGGCGCGGTTGTAGATATTCAGTATCGCCTGCTCGAGATTCTCATGGCCGCCGAGCACGGTCGAGACCTCGCTCATCGCGGTGGTCTGCAGCGGTACGGCCTCCCTGAAATGCCGCACAAAGAGCGTGAGCCCGAAGGAAGTGCACCCTTGCGAGCCGTGCAGAAGCGGCATCGCCTCACGCAGCCCCATGAAGGCGAATGCGCCGCCGATCGGCTGGCTCATCTTCAGCGGGTTGACCGCGCAGGCTTTTGTCGATGCCGTGACGATCACCATGACACCTCCCTATTCTGCGGCGTGTAGCATGGCAGATGGCGAGGACACCAAGATCTCCTCGATACGTTTCTTGCAGCAACCACCGACCGCATTCGTGTGCTCTCTGACTGCCTCGACGCTCCTCAGACCGTGCCAGTAGATCGCATCCTCGATCGTGCCGAGATCGACCGTGTTACAGAAGCAGATTTTCCTCGCGCGGCGCGGCGTTTCGGCGAGCGCCGGATCGCGGGCGATCCCGGCCACCGTCGATTGCATTTGCTTCTTCGCCTTGGCCAAGGCCTCCCACGGCGCCGGTCGACGTAGCTGTTCCCACATCGGATTGGAGAGCGACTTATCGATCTCCTCCACTAGTTTGACCATGCCGACATAGCCCATATAGGCGTGGCAACGCTCCTGGTTGATATCGAGCCAGGGCACCGCCGCTTTCAGCGCGACGAACTGCGATTTGCCGCCCGATAGCATGATGTCCGCTTTTGCGTCCTTC
This sequence comes from Bradyrhizobium sp. Pha-3, assembly GCF_042258615.1. Lineage (GTDB taxonomy): Bacteria > Pseudomonadota > Alphaproteobacteria > Rhizobiales > Xanthobacteraceae > Bradyrhizobium. The sequence continues at coordinate 7,871,777 of NZ_CP170152.1, forward strand.
AGCATCTTGTCCATTTCCCGCGGCGTCATATCCTCGATCATGTGGGCATCTTGCCCCACAAGCTCCCTGATGCGTTGCTTGTCCTCCCTTGTCGACTTCTTCACACTGGTTCCGACCAATTCGAGCCCGGCTTCCTGCAGTGCGGCAACGACCGACCACGACTTGACGCCGCCGGTAATCAACAAAGCCTTCTTGCCTTTCAAACGTGGCCGGTACGGCTCGATCGCAGCCCAGGCCCACGCTTCCTCGCGCGCGATCACCGCTTCGGTGCGCCCGAGCAGCTCCTTCGGCGCGCCGCGTTCAACCAACAAGCGGGCAATCTGACGCAGCGAATCGCTTGAATCCTGGATACCGTAGAACGACCCTTCGAAGAACGGGATCCCGTAGCGTTCCTCCATCTTGCGTGCGACGTTGATCATGGCCTTTGAGCACACCAACATCGCCGCCCGCGCGCGATGGGATGAAGCGACTTCGCCATATTTGCCGTCGCCCGAGATGCAGGAGAGAATCCGGATTCCGAGCTCATCTAGCAATGGCTTCACTTGCCAGAGCTCTCCCGAGAGATTGTATTCTCCGATCAGGTTGATGTCGTACGGCGTGGTGCAGTCCGGCTCCCGCGTTCCGATCACATGGTCGAGCAAGGCCTCGCCGGCGAGCTTGTTACCGAGGTTCTTGGAACCAACGAACCCCGGGGAGTTGATCGGGATCACCGGCTTGCCGAACCTTTTGGATGCCGCCTTACAGACGGCGTCGATGTCGTCACCGATCATCGCCGGGATGCAGGTCTGATAGACGAAGATGGCGGGCGGGTCGCACTTGTCCACGATTTCCTTGATCGCTTTACAAAGTCGCTTCTCGCCTCCAAACACGATATCAGTTTCGTTCATGTCGGTTGTGAATGCGGTGCGCCACAGATTCGAGCCGGAAGACGCCGCGCCGCGATTGTCCCAGGAGTTGCCTTCACACGCGATCGGACCATGCACCAGGTGAGCGACGTCGGTAAACGGCTGCAGCGCAATCTTGGCGCCGTCGAAGGCACAGCCGCCCGCAGCACTGCCCGGCTGCAGCTGCTTAGTGCAGCCCTTCTTGCGCTCAGCCTCCGACTTACTGCCATTCTTGGCGCAGCCCGGCTCGTCGAAAATATTCTGGACGGTGGCCGCTAGCGAATTCATCCGTTTTTCCTCTCAGCCGAAGCCAATTGCAAGGTCACCCATCGTGCGCCTGTGCCATCGCCGAGTGTTTTCGGCGATGGCACGCGCACTGTTCGTCATCAACGAATGATGTCGAAGCTGTAGTCAGTTTTGCCAAGAACATTGGTCTTCTTGTCGATTTCGTCGAAGATCTTGTCGAGGATCTTCACCAGCACATTCAGGCCGCCCTGATAGCCCCATACAGGGGAGCGGTGATGGTGATGCCGATCAAAAACCGGAAAGCCGATGCGGATCAGTGGCGTTCCAGTGTCACGCTCGAGATACTTGCCATAGGTGTTGCCAATCAGAAGATCGACCGGTTCGGTGAACAAGAGCGAGCGCATATGCCAGAGGTCCCGGCCCGGATAGGACTGGCAGCTCTGCCCGAACGGTGAGCTTGCAAACAGCGCCCGCATTTTTTCCTGCCACGCCTTATTGCCGTTGGTTGACAGCACATGGGTCGGCTCGGCGCCAAGTTCGAGCAGAAAGGCAGCTAACCCATAGCAGAGATCTGGATCGCCATAGATCGCAAACTTCTTGCCATGGATGTGCGCGCTGGAGTCAGCGATGGCATCAACCAAGCGGCCACGCTCTCGCGCGAGTGTCTCAGGAATCTCCTTGCCGCTGATGCGTGATAATGCCACGAGAACGTCATCCGTTGCGGATACGCCCACCGGGTAATTGAAAGACACGACGTGCTGACCATGCTCAGATACAAACGGCAGCGTTTTTTCCGTACACCACTGCTGCATGGAGATTGTCGCCTTGGCGTGAACCGCGTTTGCCGCGTCTTCCAACGTGGTGCCGCCGTCATACATGCGGAACTCGCCATCTGTCGGGGTATCGAAGACTTCCGAATTATCGGCCAGTATCGTGTGTTGGATGCCCATCAATGCCAAGATGCGCTTAATCTCGCGAAGGTTTCCGACGGTGTAGCCATCGAACCCGCCAATGATGTTGATTGCCTCGTTTGGCCTGCGCTCTAGCTTTGGCGCTGTTCCGGCCTTGCCATCCCAAAAATGCTCCAGAATGCCCTTGAGCGCGTTGTCATAGCCGGTGACGTGGCTGCCGACGAACGCTGGCGTGTGCGCGAACGGCACGTCGAACTCCGCCGGAACAGAGCCTTTCTCCTTAGACGTCTTGATGAAGGCGTTGAGGTCATCACCGATCACCTCTGCCATGCAGGTCGTGGAAACGGCGATCATCTTGGGTTTGTACATGTTGTAGCTGTTGGCGAGCCCATCGATCATGTTGTTCAGGCCGCCAAATACCGCAGCATCTTCCGTCATCGACGAAGAGACGCAGGAGCTCGGTTCCTTGAAGTGCCGCGACAGATGGCTGCGGTAATAGGCCACGCAGCCTTGCGAGCCGTGGACGAATGGCAGCGTGCCCTCAAAGCCAACTGAGGCGAATACGGCGCCAAGCGGTTGGCAGGCCTTGGCCGGATTTACCGCCAACGCCTCCCGCGCAAAATTCTTCTCGCGGTATTCCGGTGTTTTCGTCCATTCCTTGATACGTTCGACCTCAGCGGGATCGCGGGGATTCTCGAATATTTTCTTGGTGGCCAGCATCTGCTGGTATTCTGGACCGCGGAACAGTTCGAGATGATCGAGCACGTGTTCTGCACTCTGCGCCATTGTTAAGATCCTTCACTATCGAATTTGGTATCGCCAGAGCTCTCCGCAGAGAGCGAGATTACTTGCTTTATTCCGCAGCCAAGAGCCTGGCTTTCGGCGCTTCTTTCCAGGGCGCCTTCGTCTTCTTCCAGACCGGCGAGTTGACAGCCATGTCCATGTCGCGTGCGAAGATCGCAAAGCCGTCATAGCCGTGATATGGGCCCGAATAGTCCCAGGAATGCATTTGCCGGAATGGCACCCCCATCTTTTGGAAGACGTATTTTTCCTTGATGCCCGAGCCGACCAGGTCGGGCTGGAGTTTTTCGACGAAGCGCTCGAACTCATAGCCATTGACGTCGTCGTAGATGAGCGTGCTGTCCTTCACGTAGTGCTGGGCGGTGCGCTGATAGTCATCGTTGTGGCCGAACTCGTATCCGGTGCCTACGACTTCCATCCCGAGATCCTCGTATGCGCCAATCACGTGACGCGGACGAAGTCCGCCGACGTACAGCATCACGGTCTTGCCCTCCAGGCGAGGACGATATTTTGCGATCACGGCGTTTACCAGCGGCTGGTACTTTTCAATCACCCGCTCGGCGCCTTCCTTGATCTTATCGTCGAAATAGCCCGCAATCTTGCGCAGCGATTCTGCGATCTTTGAAGGTCCGAAGAAGTTATACTCGCACCAGGGGATACCGAACTTCTCTTCCATGTGGCGGGAGATGTAGTTCATGGAACGGTAGCAATGCAGAATGTTGAGCTTTGCCTTCGGCGTTGCCTCGAGTTCGGCGAGTGAACCGTCACCGGACCACTGCGCAATCACCCTCAGTCCCATTTCCTCCAGCAGAATTCGCGATGACCAGGCGTCGCCGCCGATATTGTAATCTCCGATGATCGCAACATCGTACGGCGTCGGCTCGAACTTTGAATTGCCGTCGGGCTCGAGCTTGTCGAAAATCCAATCGCGCACCGCATCGTTGGCAATGTGGTGGCCGAGCGACTGCGACACGCCGCGAAAGCCCTCACAGCGGACCGGCACGATGGTCTTGCCGTCATATTCCTTGGATTTCGCTCTCGACACGGCCTCGATGTCGTCCCCGATCAGCCCGATCGGGCATTCCGACTGGATGGTGATGCCGTTGTTGAGTGGGAAGAGCTCCTGGATTTCGTCAATGACTTTGACCAGCTTCTTGTCACCACCAAATACGATATCCTTTTCCTGGAAATCGGAGGTGAATTGCAGGGTCACGAAACTATCGATGCCCGTCGTGCCGACGTAGTAATTGCGCCGCGAGCCCCACGAATACTGACCGCAGCCAACCGGGCCATGGCTGATATGGACCATGTCCTTGATCGGTCCCCAGACCACCCCCTTGGACCCTGCATAGGCGCAGCCTCTGATGGTCATCACTCCGGGAATGGATTTGATGTTGGACTTGACCCCGCAGTCGGACTTGCCGGCTTGGTGAACGTTGAGATGCTTGGCGCGACGTTTCGCGGTCTTCTCCGGATAGGCCTTCAGCACCTCCTCAATCAGCTCTTTGTTGCGAGCCCTGATTTCTGCGATGCTCTGGGTCGTGGCGAGACTCATGCTGATGTCCTTCAAGGGTGGGAGAGCGACTTCTTGACCAGGACTTTTGCAACGAGCATGCCAGTGCGGCGTGAGCACAAAAAGCCGAATGATTGAAATCGATTAGCGCATTTCGTTGTCCGGGACTGGGTGTTGTTGCAAACGCGACATCGCGCTTTGCCCGGCGAGCCTTCGTTTGGTCCTGTTGGAAATGGAACAAGTGCTGACTATATGGGAAATTGCACCGCACGATTTACGGCGTGCGGGCTGCCGTTCGCTGTACTTCGCGATCAGGCTGGCGGGGCAGCGGCCCGTAACGAGGAAGCCACCCGCCAGGCCGGCTGGCCGACTGCGGGGCTTGCCAAGACCTCCAGAGACTTACCTCTGCGATGACGATGATGCCCAATGGGCATGACCTCATCATCAGCCCGAGGTCAATACAAACTGGCCTAGCCACTTAGACGTGGCAAGCTCGCCGGCTCACGAGAACAGCTGCCGCGCCCTGATGAGCGCCCGCACGAGCGTATCAATCTCTTCACATGTGTTGTAAAGTCCGAAAGATGCGCGGCATGTCGCCAGCACGCCGAAGCGCTCGAGCAGCGGCATCGCGCAATGGCTCCCCGCACGCACTGCTACTCCGGCACGGTCGATGACGGTGGCAATATCATGGGCATGCGCGCCTTTCATATCAAAGGAGATGACCGGCCCCTTATCGGCCGTCGTCCCGATCATGCGCACGGAGTTGATGTTCCCCAGCTTCTCCTGCGCGTAAGCGAGCAGCGCGTTCTCGTGCTTGCGAATCCGCTCCTTGCCTATCGCATTGATGTAATCCACAGCCGCCCCCAAACCGATCGCCTCGACGATCGGCGGCGTCCCCGCCTCGAACCGATGCGGCGGATCACCATAGATGACGCCGGCACGCGAGACCTGACGGATCATCTCGCCGCCACCGTTGAAGGGCGGCATCGATGCCAGATGTTCAGACTTGCCGTAAAGCACGCCGATCCCGGTCGGACCATAGAGCTTGTGGCCTGTCATCACGTAGAAATCGCAATCGATGTCGCAGACGTCGACGGTCAGATGGACACATCCTTGCGAGCCGTCGACCAGCACCGGGATACCACGTGCATGTGCGATCCCCACGACGTCTTTCATCGGCAGGACGGTACCTAGCACGTTCGACATCTGGGTGATCGCAACCATCTTTGTGCGCGGGGTCAAGAGCCGTTCAAATGCATCGAGCAGGAAGTTGCCGTCATCATCCACTGGCGCCCATTTGATGACTGCGCCGAGCCGTTCCCTTAGAAAATGCCACGGCACGATATTGGAGTGGTGCTCCATAATAGACAGAACGATCTCATCACCCGGGGTGATGCGTTCACGGCCAAAGGTCTGGGCGACCAGATTGATGGCCTCCGTGGCGCTGCGGGTGAAGACGATCTCCTCGTTTAGACGTGCGTTCACAAACCGCGCCACCTTGGTACGGGCACCTTCATACGCCTCGGTCGCCGCGTTAGCGAGGTAGTGCAAGCCACGATGTACGTTGGCATACTCGCTGGAATACACCTGCATCATACGGTCAAGCACCGCCTTCGGCTTTTGCGCGGATGCAGCGTTATCGAGGTAAACGAGCGGCTTGCCGTACACCGTCATGGCCAGCGCAGGAAAGTCCGTACGCAGACGGTTGACCTCGTAGCGACCATTGCTAATCGCGGGATGCACGCTCATCGCCGCGCCTGCAGCCAGTGTTCAACCTGAACGGTCACAAAATCGCGCAGATTCTCGGCGGCGATCTGCTCAATCGACTCTCCGAGGAATGCCTTGATCAGCAGCGTTTGCGCATCCTTCTCGGATAGACCCCGAGCGCGCAGATAGAATACGAGAGTGCCATCCAGCGCACCTGATGTCGATCCGTGGCCGCAGGTCACGTCGTCAGTCAAGATTTCAAGTTCTGGCTTATTGTCCGCCTCGGCCTGGTCGGACAGAAGCAGCGCGCGCGTCGTCAGCGTGGCGTGCGTCTTCTGCGCGGCGGGACGAACGACGATTCGGCCCTGGAACACCGAGCGGCCGCAATCATCGACGACCGCGCGGAACGTCTCCCGACTGCTGCAATGTGGTACGGCGTGGTCGACTACGATTGTTGTATCGGCGTGCTGCTTTTCCCTGAGAAGATTGACCCCGTTCGCCGAGAGCTTGGATCCCTCGCCGGCCAGCGTGACGAATCCCTGATAGCGACTGATGGAACCGCTGCAGGTCATGTTGAAGAGATTGAGCTTCGCCCCGGCGCCGACTGCAATGATCCCCGAAGAGATGTTCACGGCGTCAGCGGCATCGGCTGCCACCCGGACGTGCGAAAGGCTCGCCTCGTCCCCAACCAGGACGATGATCGCATCGTTGGTTTGATAGCCGCTCGCGCCTTCAGCTGAAACGAACGTTTCCACCACAGCCGCATGCGCCCCTTGATCGAGCTGCAGATAGGACCGCGTAAAGTTGGACACCGACAATCCGGTAGCAACGTGAACGATCTGAATCGGACGCTTCACCGCATGGCCCTCAGCGATCGTTATGACCAGGCCATCGGTCGCCATTGCGGCATTGAGCGAGATCACCGCATCAGTCGTCGTCGACAGCACCAGACCTGCTATCGCGTTATTGGCCGAGTTCTCCAGAACCTCTCGCAACGACCGCACATCGACCCCATTCTCCAGCCTGCCGACGTCGGATAGCTCGGGTGCGAATATGCCATCCACCAAAACGAGTTTGACCGCCTGATCGGCAGCTCTTTGCTCGGTCGACGCCTGTGCGCGCAGCAGTGCAGCTGCGTCCGGTCGCGGAGCGAGTGGCAGTACCTCGCCGATCAGGGCGCGTAGATCGGTGTATTTCCAGGCCTCCGTACGCCGATGCGGGAGGCCGACACGCTCATAGGCCTCGAATGCCCTTGTACGGATATGGGCGACAGGGCCTGTGCCAGGCAGCCGTCCATGCGCCGCGGCGAAGACGTTGCCCATTGCGCCTGCGGCGCCGGCTTTGGCTAAAACCTGCTTCATCAGGAAATTCCTTGAGCGGTCAGGCCGCGTCCTCGAACTGGGCGTAGCCACAAGCCTCGAGCTCCAGCGCGAGTTCTTTACCGCCGCTCTTCACCACCCGGCCCTTCGACATCACGTGCACGACATCGGGCACGATGTAGTCGAGCAGCCGCTGATAGTGGGTGATGACGACCATCGCGCGCTCCGGCGAGCGCAGTGCGTTGGCGCCGTCGGCGGCAATCCGCAGCGCGTCAATGTCGAGGCCGGAATCTATCTCGTCCAGGATGCACAGACTCGGCTCGAACAGCGCCATCTGCAAGATCTCGTTGCGCTTCTTCTCGCCGCCGGAAAATCCGACATTGACGCCGCGCTTGAGCATGTCCTGTGGGATGTTGAGCGACTTGGCGACCTCGCGGACCTTTTTCAAAAATTCGGGGGTGGAGAATTCCTGTTGGGCGCGCGCCCTGCGCTGGGTGTTCAGCGCGGTACGCAGGAAGTCCATGGTGGTCACGCCGGGAATCTCGACCGGATACTGGAACGCCAGGAACACGCCCTTGGCGGCGCGCTCATTGGCCTCCATCTCCAGGAGGTTCTCGCCCCTGAACAGGATCTGTCCGCCGGTGATCTCATAGCCCGGCTTGCCGGCGATGACGTGGGAGAGCGTCGATTTGCCGGAGCCGTTCGGCCCCATGATCGCGTACACCTCACCCGCATTGATCTTAAGATCCAAGCCGCGAAGAATTTCGCGGTCCTCGACACCAACATGCAAATCTCGGACTTCGAGTAGCGCCATTCTGATCTGATCCCTGAAATGCGTCATCCGGAACGCGAGCCGTATTCGGGGGGCTTGCGGAACGTTTAGTTATCCGACAGATCCCTCGAGCGAGACCGAGATCAACTTCTGTGCCTCCACCGCGAATTCCATCGGCAGTTTTTGCAGCACGTCCTTCGCGAAACCGTTGACGACGAGGCCGATGGCTTGCTGCTCGCTTAAGCCTCTGTGCACGCAGTAGAACAGCACGTCCTCGGAGATCTTCGACGTGGTCGCTTCATGCTCGAACGTTGCCGAGGAGTTCTTGGCCTCGACATAGGGCACGGTGTGCGCGCCGCATTTGTCGCCGATCAGGAGCGAATCGCAGGCGGTGTAGTTGCGCGCGCCGGTGGCTTTACGATGCGCACTGACGAGGCCGCGATAGGTGTTCCGCGACTTGCCGGCGGCGATGCCCTTGGAGATGATCCGGCTCGACGTGTTCTTGCCGAGGTGGATCATCTTGGTGCCGCTATCGACCTGCTGGAAACCGTTCGAGATCGCGATCGAGTAGAACTCGCCGCTCGAATTGTCGCCGCGCAGGATGCAGCTCGGATATTTCCAGGTGATCGCCGAACCGGTCTCGACCTGGGTCCAGGAGATCTTGGAATTCCTGCCGCGGCAGTCGCCGCGCTTGGTGACGAAATTGTAGATGCCGCCCTTGCCCTCGGAATTGCCGGGGTACCAGTTCTGCACCGTCGAATACTTGATCTCGGCATCGTCGAGTGTGACCAACTCGACCACGGCGGCGTGCAACTGGTTCTCGTCGCGCTGCGGCGCGGTGCAGCCTTCAAGATAGGAGACGTAGGAGCCCTTGTCGGCGATGATCAGCGTGCGCTCGAACTGGCCGGTGTTGCGCTCGTTGATGCGGAAATAGGTCGACAGCTCCATCGGGCAACGCACGCCCGGCGGCACGTAAACGAACGAGCCGTCGGAGAACACCGCCGAGTTCAGCGTCGCGAAGTAATTGTCCGTGGTCGGCACCACGGTGCCGAGATATTTCTGCACCAGCTCGGGATGCTCGCGGATCGCCTCCGAGATCGGCATGAAGATCACGCCGGCCGCCTTCAGCTCCTTCTGGAAGGTGGTCGCCACCGACACCGAATCGAACACGGCGTCGACCGCGATCTTGCGGCTGGGCGACGGCGCGCCACCAGGCGGCGGCTCGACGCCTTCGAGGATCGCAACCTCGCGCAAGGGAATGCCGAGCTTCTCGTAGGTCTTGAGGATTTCCGGATCGATCTCGTCGATAGAGGACAGCGTCTTCTTCGGCTTCGGCGCCGCGTAGTAGTAGATGTCCTGATAGTCGATCTTCGGATAGTTCACGCGCGCCCAGGTCGGCTCGGTCATGGTCAGCCAGCGGCGATACGCCTCCAGGCGCCATTCCAGCATCCAGGCCGGCTCATTCTTCTTTGCAGAGATGAAGCGGACGGTGTCTTCCGACAGCCCCTTCGGGGCCTTGTCGGACTCGATCTGCGTCTCAAACCCATATCGATACTGGTCGACGTCGATGCGCCGGACGCGCTCGACCGTCTCTTGTACAGCTACCATTGCCCACTCCGCGCGCGCAAGGACGACTCCAGCCAGTTCCGGCGCGCCCTCTCCGAGCTGATCGCGCAAGTCACGGCCAACTCGGGGCCGGCGAGCGCGAGAATCAGGCGTCGAATCCAAAAGACGGACGCCGTCGGTAGTGTCGTCATCATGTTTCGCGCCGGAGCCCCACTCATCAGCTACTCCTTATGCCGGCACGCAGGTCTCGGGCACCGGGCAAACGACGGCGCATTGCGGCGCGTCAAAATGCCCCTCACATTGGGTGCACTTGGTCGGATTGATCACATAGATGTCGTTCTTAAGGCTGATCGCGGCGTTGGGACATTCAAACTCACACGCACCGCAGACGGTGCACTGGGACGCGATTATCTTGTAGGCCATCACTGCGATTCCATAAGCAGAAGGTGCGGGACGGTTTCTTGCGTTCAAGTCTTGTGCCAAGAGCCTAGGCTTGATTTGTCTCGGCTATTTTCCATAGCGCTTGTCGCCGCCTCGACGGCGTGTCGCAAATCCTACAATCGGCATCGCGGTGGCTTGATCTCGATGCCGTGGTTTGTGCAGATCGTCGATCTGACGGCGGTCAACCGACCAGGTGGACCGCGTTCGCAACCCCAGGGCGCCATCGTTCCGATGGCTGCGGTGACGCGGCTACAATCAAGCCGCGCCTCGTCCCGAGTGCTCCGCTGCCGCGTCAGATCGCCCTGACCCATCTTATTGGCTCTGCTCACCGGACGGCGGCGGATTCGGCGCGTCTCCACAGCACGGCCGGAAACGGTCGCGGCGATCGCGCCAGATAAAGCCACACTCCAATGATCGCGGGCTCTCAGGGTGAGCCGCTGCACGCAATGTGCAATCCCCGCCGGCAAACCTACATTCAGGCGCCCAGTGTGGGGCGAAAGTACATTGTTTCGCAGCCCGAGGAGGGCAGAAATCCAATTGTGATCGTCTGGTGATCCCGGCTTCGCTCCACGTTCCAAACAACTGCCAGCGGCGCTTTGCGGATTGATAGAGCCGAAAAAAATGCCACCCCGAAGGGTGGCCCAAGTCAGGGAGGAAATGCCCCGTAAGGGCCTCTGGGATCAGGCCGCAGCCTGGTCGATCGGTGAGAAGGGGAGCCCGAGGCTCTCGGCCACGGCCTTGTAAGTTAGCCGGCCCCGATGGACATTGAGGCCGGCGCGCAGGTGCGGATTTTCGAGCACGGCGGAAAAACCCTTGTTGGCCAGAGCCAGGCCAAACGGCAACGTGGCGTTGTTCAGTGCTTGGCTCGAGGTCAGCGGCACGGCGCCGGGCATGTTGGCCACGCAATAATGAATGACGCCATCCACTTCGTAAGTTGGATCAGCGTGAGTCGTTGGGTGCGACGTCTCAAAGCAACCGCCCTGATCGATAGCGACGTCCACGATCACCGCCCTCTTACGCATCGAGCTCAGCATGCCCCGCCGGACTAGCTTCGGCGCGCTCGCACCTGGAACGAGCACCGCACCAATCACCACGTCGGCCGCAAATACCTCCTCCTCCACCGAATCGATGGTCGAGAACCTGGTCCGAACGCGCCCTTCAAATAGCTCATCCAGCTCGCGGAGCCGGGGTATCGAGCGGTCGACGATGGTGACCTCTGCGCCCAAACCGATCGCCATGCGCGCCGCGTGCGTACCAACGACGCCACCTCCAATCACCACGATCCGGGCCGGCTGAACACCGGGCACCCCACCGATCAACAGCCCTCGTCCGCCTGCACTCCGCTTCAGGGCGCTACCCGCCGCTTCGATCGCAAGTCTACCCGCGACCTCGCTCATCGGTGCCAGCAGTGGAAGACCACCATGCGCATCAGTTACGGTCTCATAGGCGATCGCGGTGCACCCGGATTTTAGGAGCCCCTTGGCTTGCTCCGGGTCCGGGGCCAGATGCAGATAAGTGAAGAGGATCTGGCTCTCCCGCAGCTGGCTCCATTCGGACGGCTGAGGCTCCTTGACCTTTACGATCATGTCGCTCGATGCGAATACCTCAACTGCGGAAGTTAGAATCGCTGCGCCGGCGTTGCGGTAATCGTCGTCCGTTGCACCAATGCCCGCGCCGGCATTGGTCTCGATCATCACGCGGTGGCCCGCGGCCACGTATTCGCGAACAGCTCCAGGGGTAAGGCCCACGCGATATTCGTCCGCCTTGATTTCCTTTGGAACGCCGACCTTCATTTGAAAACTCCCTGCCCGAAGAGCTTTTCTAACCGGAAGAGCGCAGCGATATTGCGACGCAGGCGCGCAAATGGTGCAGGAATTCAGCGATCTTTGAGCAGCGGCGCAGGATTTCAAACAAGCAGATATTGGGCGGATTGAATGACCACTCTGAGCTTAAGCATCGTTCCCTCCGCGGCCGAAGCGAACAGGCTCTCGACCGCAATGGCAGCCCGCTGCTGAAAAAGAAGGGGATATAATGGAACGGTGGACGTCTTGATAGCGTCTAGGGAATTGCCTTCCGCCGCTCACAAGGGGGCCTTCCGCTCTGGGCGAACGTATCCTCATCTCATTGCCTGCGAATCACGTGTTGGCTATACGCAAGGTCAATGACTGCATGGAACCTTGGTGGTCAGGCCGTTCTCCTGAGCCGCCTAGATCCAGGAGAGGAGATCGCGACTCTCTGATCTCAAAGCTGCTCTTGTGCAACAGTAGGTCCAAAATCGAGCGCAACGATGCAAGTCGAAGCCTTGTAAAGAGCCTCGTAAGAGCGGCCCGCGCCTCCCTTCAGCCCTGGAGTGGCAAGTGGCAGCAACGACTTTGCCTGGTTTGAGCTACCGCGAACTGCGCGATGGCAATAAATCGTTTCGAATTGGGTTCTCGGGTCGTGGTAAAGCTAACAACGAAAACCAAGCCTTGCCGAATTTCTTGACGAGTGATCATCGCAGCCCGGCAGCTGAGCAGGACTGGCCGCAAATTTTAGGCTCGTTTGTCGGTGCTGATGGCTAATGACCATTGATCTCAAATTTGGTTTCCCAAAACTCGGAAGATGCGTATGCATGACGCCTTCATGCCCGCGGCAAATGGGCGTGACGTGTTCAACAGATTCGGGGCAATTGTTCGCCCGACAACCAATCGACAATTCGTCCGCCGCCGAAACTGGTCGCCATCTGCACAAATTTGTGATCGTCAGCTACCGCCTCGCCAATATCAGCTGCATCACATCCGAGCGGATGCGCCTTCATGGCTGCAAGCACGGCATCGGCCAAATCGGGCGCGACGATCGCAACGAGCTTGCCCTCATTGGCGACATGGATCGGATCAAGCCCAAGGAGTTCGCAAGTGGCCGCAACCGCGGGCTTCACCGGAATGGCCGCTTCCTGCAGACGGAACCCGAGCCCAGATTGATGCGCAATCTCGTTGAGGGAGGCGGCAAGACCGCCGCGCGTGGGGTCACGCATCACCCGGATGCCGCGGCCACCGGCCGCAACCATGACGGCTACAAGGTTATGCAGCGCTGCGGAATCCGAGACGATCTCGATTTGAAAGGCGACGTTGTGGCGCGTTGACATGATCGCCACCCCATGATCGCCGAGGCTACCGGACACCAGGACACGGTCCCCGACCCTTGCTTTGTCGGCGGAGAGATCGAGCCCATCGGCCAGAACCCCGATCCCGGTCGTGGAGATGAACAGACCATCCGCCTTGCCGCGCTCGACGACCTTGGTGTCCCCGGTGATGATGTAAACGCCGGCGCCGCGCGCCGCTGCGCCCATCGAATCCGCAATCGTCTTCAAATCCGAAAACCGGAAACCCTCCTCGATGATGAAGCTGGCCGATAGATAGAGTGGACGCGCGCCGGCCATGACGACATCATTGATCGTGCCGTGCACGGCGAGTGACCCGATATTGCCGCCGGGAAAGAACAGCGGCGAAACCACATAGCTATCGGTCGTCATCACCATCCTGCCTGTCGTAACGTCAAATGCCGACTGATCATTGCAGCGGGCCAGCCATTCATTGCCGAAGGCGTGGTGAAAAACGCCCGAGATCAGCTGTGCCATGGCACGGCCCCCGGATCCGTGGGAAAGATCAACGCGTCCGTTCTCGAGGTCGAGCTTGCGTTGATAGGCCTTTACGCTCATGACATCCGCCTCACCCCATCATGGCGAACTCGGCCATAGGTCCAATACGCGGCACAAGCACCTTCCGATGAGACCATGCAGGACCCTATGGGAGTTTCCGGCGTGCAGTCGGTTCCAAATAGCTTGCAGTCGACCGGCCGCTTGGCGCCGCGCAGGATCGCGCAGCACTCGCACGCCGGATTGTCGGCGACACGCAGCTCGTGCATCGCAAAACGCGCCTCGGCATCAAATCGCGCGTAAGCCCGCTTCAGCTTCAGTCCGCTGTTGGGTACGAGTCCAAGCCCACGCCATTCGAACTGCTCCCGCAGTTCGAGTACCTGCAAGACCTCGTCCTTGGCACGCCGATTGCCTTCGCGCGTCACCGCGCGGCTGTATTGGTTCTCCACCTCATAACGGCCTTCGTTCACCTGCCGCACCAGCATCAGGATCGCCAGCATGACGTCGAGCGGTTCAAATCCCGCGATCACGATCGGCTTACCGAATTGTTCCGCCAGAGGCTCATAAGGCCGCGTACCGATGATGGTGCTGACATGTGCGGGCCCGACGAAGCCGTCAATTGCGACCCCGCCGATATTGCGGATCTTCGGGTTCTCGAGAATGCTGTGCATCGCAGACGGTGTGAGCACGTGGTTGCAGAACACGCTGAGGCCCTTCAGCTTCTTCTTCTCAGCAATCCGGATCATCACCGCTGTCGGGGGCGTCGTGGTCTCAAATCCGATGGCAAAGAAGACCACCTCCCGGCTCGGCACCTGTTCGGCGAGCCGGATAGCGTCGAGAGTCGAATAGACTATCCGAATGTCAGCGCCGAGCGCTTTGGCTCGCAACAGGGACTGTCCTTGCGACCCGGGCGCGCGCATCAGGTCGCCGTAGACGCACAGAGTGACCTCCGGCCGCTCGACAAGCCGGATCGCCATGTCGATCCGGCTGGCGGGCAGAACGCAGACGGGACAACCCGGCCCGTGGATCATGCGGACGTTCGCGGGCAGCAAATCCTCCAGTCCGTAGCGGGAGATCGCATGCGTGTGTCCGCCGCAGAATTCCATGAACCGATAGGTCCTTTGTGGACCGGCCTCGGCGCCAATCGCACGCGCCAGGCCCTGCGCGATGGTCTTGTCGCGAAATTCGTCGGCATATTTCATGATCGGAGCTCCAGCCCTGCGCTGCCTAGCTCTTGCAGGAGCTCCATCGTGCGCTTGGCTTCTATCGGGTCGATCTTGGCCAGCGCATGGCCGACATGGACAAGGACGTAGTCGCCGACGTCGAGTTCGTCGATGAGAGCGATCGATACTTCCAGGCTGACGCCGTCGATGGACACGATCGCCATGTCGTGGGGAAGAATTTTCGCGATCTCTGCCGGGACCGAAAGACACATATCAGGCTGTTCCTTCCAGGGCTGACGACTGTTCAGCAATCTGCAGAGCGGCAATCCAGGCTTGGCCAAGGCTCAAGCCACCATCATTGGGTGGCAGCTGCCGTGGCATCAGAGGGATGAGACCGACGCTGCTGCAACCGCGCTGGATTTCATCCGCCAGCACCACGTTCAGGAAGCAGCCGCCGCTTAGAACGACGGTATTGACCCCGGTCGTTCGCGCAGAGCGCGTGACCCAGTCAATGCAGGCGGCGGCGAAGGTGCCATGAAACAGCCCGGCTCCGTCGACGGCGTCAATCTTGTCTGCAATCAAGCGTGCAAACAGCGGACGAAGCGACAGCACGCCGCCATCGATCGTCCAGCCGGCATCGAAAATCGCAGTCCGCCGCACCAGCGCCTCGAGCTTCATCGCGGCTTCGCCCTCATAGCTCTGCACAATCGCAATCCCCAGCAGCGCCGCCGCTGCATCGAACAATCGGCCCGCGCTGGTCGTGGTGGCCCCGCCCGGCTGATCAAGCAATGCCTGTACGCGCTCAGCCTGCCGTTGCGCTGCAAAGCGGGGCCCAATTTCGTTTCCCCGGCCGAGCGACTGCAATATTGCGCTCGCCATGCGCCACGGCTCGCGGGCTGCCCGATCTCCGCCAGGCATTTGCAGGGGCGCGAAATGCCCGATGCGTCGACACCTCGTCCCTTCGCACAACAATAGCTCACCACCCCAGTTGCCGCCGTCGGAGCCAAAGCCATGGCCGTCGAGCACCAGCGCAAGCGCAGGTCCCGTATGGCCATGCTCAGCGATGACGGCGGCAGCATGTGCGTGGTGATGCTGGACAGCGACCCGCGCGCGGCCGCTTGCTTCCGCAAACCGGGTAGAGGCCATATTGGGATGCAGATCATGCGCGATGACGACAGGCTCCACGCCAAGGGTCGATGTGAGGTGCCGGATCGTCTCCTCGAACACACAGATGCCTTCGGCCGTATCGAGATCGCCAATATGCTGGGACACGAACGCTTCGTTGTCCCGCGTGATGGTGACGGTCGATTTCAGCGCGCCGCCGACGGCGAGCACCGGCAGCACAGACCTCGCGAGCCGGATCGGTTCGGGAACATAGCCACGGGCGCGACGAATGAATTGGGGTCGGCCCGCCACCACCGACACCACGGAGTCATCGGCACGCGTTAGGATCTCGCGATCATGGGTCACGACAAGGTCGGCGATCCCCTCGAGCCGCCGCAGCGCCTGCGCGTTGTCGATCAGGAGCGGTTCGCCGCAAAGATTGGCACTGGTCGCGACGATGACGGGGCCGGGCCCCTCAAGCCATGCTCCTGTCGAGCGAAGCGCATGAAAGATGAGGTGATGCAGCGGGGCCACAGGCAGCATGACACCCACACGCGATAAGCCAGGAGCTATGCCGGGCGCTAGATGATTGCGCGTAGCTAGAAGGACGACGGGGCGAGCTACGGATTCGAGTAGCGCAAGTTCGGGTGCATTGGCGTCCGCGATCTCATTGACCCGCTCTATGGAACCGACCATGACCGCAAACGGCTTCTCAAGGCGCTGCTTTCTGCTGCGCAAGCGCTGCACGGCGCCCTGGTTGCGCGCATCGCAAAGCAGCTGGTACCCGCCCAGCCCCTTTATCGCCACGATTTGGCCGCTGGCGATCGCCGCGACAATGGCGTTGATCCCATGGCTGAGCCGAGGGCCGCATGTCGGACACGCGATCGCCTCCGCATGGAATCTGCGGCTCGCCGGATCAACATATTCGGCCACGCAGGCGGCACAAAGCCTAAAAGCCTCCATGACCGTGTTGCGGCGATCGTACGGCAGCTGTTCGGCGATGGTATAGCGCGGGCCGCAATGCGAGCAACTGATGAAGGGATAAAGGTAATGGCGACTTTCTGGATCGAACAACTCACTGAGGCATTGCTGGCAAGTCGCGGCATCGGCGACGATCCGCGTTGACAACTTGCCACCTTCGCTCGTGCCGATCAAAAAGTCTTTCGCCGCGAGCGCCGCGGTCTCCTGAACGCAGATGTGGTCGATGCATGCCAGTGGAGGTGTCTCGAGCGGCAAAGCGGCGACAAACTCCGATGCACGGTCACCCTCGACCTCGATCGTGACGCCCTCGGGGCCATTGATGACAAATCCCGCCAATCCGTACCGCGTAGCGAGGCCATAGACGTAGGGACGAAAGCCCACTCCTTGCACAGCCCCGCTTACGCGCACGCGCAGCCGTCTTCGGTCTCCGCAAGCGGCGATGACGCTCATCGCCTTGTGTCCTCAAAGGCGCGCCTCTGATGCGCCGCCTGTTTATCGATCCAAGCGTAGAGCGCGCCAAAACCCTCGCCGGTACGCGCCGAAACCGTGAGCACTTCGATCGTTGGATTGACGCGCCTTGCATATTCGATAGTCCTGCCCAACTCGAACTCAAGCACTGACGCCAGATCAATCTTGTTGATCAGCATGAGCGAAGAAGCGGCAAACATATCAGGATATTTGAGCGGCTTGTCTTCACCTTCGGTCGTCGATAACACCACGATCTTGCAGGATTCGCCAAGATCGAAGGCTGCGGGACAGACCAGATTACCGACGTTCTCGATGAAGAGAATACCTCGCGTGAGCCGCGGCAAGCGGCGATAAGCCTCGCCAATCATTGCAGCATCGAGATGGCAACCCTTGCCGGTATTGATTTGAATAGCTGGCACGCCGACCGCCCGAATGCGTTCGGCATCGTTTGAGGTCTGCTGGTCGCCTTCGATGACCCCGATCGGGCGGCTGCGCCTGAGCTCGGACGCGGCACGGACAAGCAGCGACGTTTTGCCTGCACCGGGACTGGACACAAGATTAAACACGAGCAGATCATCGGCCACGAAGCGCGTGCGGTTGTCCGCCGCGATCCCATTATTCTTGCCAAGGATATCGCGCCCGATCTGAATGACCCGCTCGCTGCTCATGCCCGCGACCTTCAAGGCAGCCGGGCCGGCGCCGCAGCTCAGAAACGCCTGCCCACCATGAGCCTGCTGATGGCCGGGACGATCGTGGTGATTATGACCGTGGCGAGCCTGATATGAATGCTGCAGGTTTTGGTCACCATGCGGATGGACATGATTGCGATCGCAATCGTCCTGCACATGAGCATAGTAACGCCCCTGGCCTTGCGCATCATCCGCTTCGGCGTGTCCGGCTAAAGACGCCTGTTCGCTGCAGCCGCATACGGTACACATCAATCGATCTCCAGCTCTTTCACTCGCATCTGTTCGCCCGCGGCGACCAGCAACTGATAGCTGCCGCAGCAAGGACAGCACTCACCTCGCCGTGCAATTTCGACGCTCTTCGAACAGGTCATGCACCAGGCCAGGCCGGGGAGTTCGACGATTTTAAGAACCGCGCCGTCGGCAACGGTCCGCGTTGCAGCGGCTGGAAAGCAAAACATGATCGCTTCGGGCGTGACATGGCTCAGCGCCCCGATTTCCAGGCAGACGCTCCGTACCTGCGAAAACGATCGGCGACGCAACTCCTGCTCGACGATTTCGATGATGCCCAGACAAAGCGCTATTTCATGCATCGCCAATTTCACGAAAATTGAGTGTGAAGCCGACGCAGGGATCGAGCGATGCAATCACCGCACGAACCGCATCCTGATATCGTTGCGCCGTCAGCACCGCACCCTGCAGGCTCCGGACAAGCGGTCCGCGCCGATGGAAATTCCATTCCGTGGGCGCAAGAAATTCGAAGCGGGATATCTGGCCCTGAGGATCAAGCTCAACCGCGTGATAGAGGCGCCCCCTGGCGCATTCGACCGCGGCCGCTGCACGGCCAGGACCTAGTCTGTAGCTTTCGATGATCCCATGCTCCGCCGAATCGGTATGAGCACCGGCCTTGAGCCAAGCGCATAGCCGAACGATTTCCGCAATTCTGGCCTTCAGCCGCTCGACCGCACCCGACCGGCCCAGCGGGAGCCGATCACGCGTCATTTGGCGCGCCCATGGACCCGTCTCGGGCGCATGTCCCGCAAGATCGGGACAGTGGCAAAAAGTCGCGTCATCCACGAGCAGCCGTTCAACGATGTTGCGGTCGTCGGCAACGGACAGGAACGAGTGCTCGATCGGGAATGACTTCAAGTCGACCTCATCAAGCGCCGCAATGCGCAGCGCGAATGGGCTACCTGGCCTCAGCGCGCCGTCTTCATTCGTTATGCCGAGCGCGGCCAGCGCAGTCACAATCTGCGCTATCGCTTCGCGTCGCGCAGAGCCGCAGGCAGGCTGCGCGCTGCCGACAAGCACTGACATTCCCCGCATCAGGGAGCGGATCGCAGCCGCATTGGCGATGTTCGGCGTGAGCTGTCCGACAAAGAGACTACGCAGCAATTCTGCGATGCGCTCGGCAACGACGACGGCAATACGACGCTGCTTTGTCGAGCACATGATCTCTTGGTCGCGCGCGGCCTCGATCGCGGACAGTAATGCAGTTTGTTGCGCAGCGGCACACAACGCGAAGAGCCGCGGCAGAGCCTTGAGCAACGACAAGGCCTGCTTGCCGGCGAACAGCCGCGCCAGCGGCGGCCGGACTCGTGGCAGGATCTCGACTGCAGCGATTACGTCGGCAGCAAGCGATACGGTGACGTCGATCTTGTTGCGGGTGGTGAAGCTCATGCGCACCATTCCACCATCATCTCGCGCAAGAAACGCCTGCGGTCGCTGGAACTGAGATCTGGCGCATGGATCCGAAGTGACGCTGGCCGGGCGTCCCGCCACATCATGGCAGGGACCGCCGCTTCGGCACAGGTGAATCGCATGTCTTCGCGTGCGAAGAACGCCGACAACAGCGAGCAACAGGCAATCAAGCCCAATAGCGCGATCTCGCAGACAATAAGTCCGATTTCGCCGACTCGAACTCGCGATTTTCGCTCAACCCGCGGTCGCCGAGTGCCGCTACGCAGGATGACAACCACTTTCATTACCCAAGGCGCCCCCATCATGCCAACGACCCGCGCTCACGCGTGCGAAGTCCGATCACTTCGACCCCGAACGGTTCATTCGAGCGTCGGGGGAGATGCTTGCGGCAACCTACTGGGATATCGCGCCACCGTGAATGCGCGCGCCTCCCGCGAGAGCCCGCCGGATGCCAAGCATTCTCTAAGCTCTTCATGTGAAGTAAGCCTTGATGATTTCGTGCAAGCGTTCGGCGGAATCCTCGAAATCCTCGTCGGCGGCCAACGCTACGATCGGCACGCCGCCGACCTCCAGCGTATCCAGGATGATGTTGTCCATAGAATTGAAGAACTGCACCGACCAGACGTTCCGGATTCCGGTCGCCTGCACTCGGCATGAGCCGTAGCCGCGGAAGATGAGCTGGACCGGACCATTGCCCACGCTTTGCTGCAGAAACGCCAAGTCGACAGCGCTCATCGGCATCAGCGTGAGATTGACGACATGCGCGCGCATGCCGGGGCGCCAGGCGCGGGCCCGCTCGCGTATTTCGGCGAGCACCGGGAGCACGTTCATCGCGCCGTCCGGCGCCGAGCCTATCACAAGATCGGTGGACGTCAGGTCAGTTGCGGCGCGCCGCACGATCTGCGGGATCGCCCCGATCTCAACATATTCGTGTGCGGGCTCCGACCCGATGCGGACGCGCCAAATGCCCGCCAGCACGGCCTCCCGGATTTGCGCCAAAGAGCCATCTGGCAGCGCAACGACGCCCGCAACCTCGCCCTCCCCAAGCACTTCGGAAATCAGCTTGCGCTCGAGATCGCTGAGATTCGCCAGGCTGTACAGCTGCGTCCGTGCGCCGCTTTTCTGGCCGCCAACGGCAGCAGCGGCGTTCGATAACAGCCCGGTGGCATTCGGACAGATTCTCGCAAGCTCGTCTCCATCGCGCCAAGCGCGCTTGGTGAGCGCCCCCACAGCCGTCGGCCCGCTATGGATTACGCCGAGACTTTCCGCGTCGAGTGGGAAGTCGCTTGCCGCCTGCTCGGCGCCTTCCGATACGACGCTGGCCGCTGTTTTCATGATGCGACGTTCCTTTGGGTGTGCCGGGAGGCAATGCTCTTGGCGTGTGGCCGAACGATCGGTGCCGAGATTCGGTCGATCTTGACCAAACGGACTTGATTCTTGCCGGTCAGGCGGAGTGTATCGCGCTGATGGCACAGGACTGGCGTCGGCGGGCCACGCAGCCCGAGCCGTCCGTCCAGTTCGCCACTAGCGCCGCGCGCAGTCACTGCGCCTCGCATGCGCCGCCGAAGCGCCTTGATCAGTTCAGAAAGGGAGATTGCGACGTGGATGGCCCAGAGCGAATATAGGGGCGAATACAGGGGATCGGCCGCCGACAGCAGCACCACGACTGCCCTCATGGAATCGTGTGTGGCCAGCGGCCCATCGGCGGTGACGCTCCCCACCTCGGACAGACCGGGCCGTGCCAGATCATGCTGCGCCGGCTGGAACTTCATCAGACGCCTTTATGATAATGTTTGGTTCTACTAGCGGGGTATTAGCAAGGCACATGCCAATCATCGTCTCGCCGCAATCGCGTTCCCCCGTTCGGATCAGGGGCTCAAAGCGCTTGATGTTTTTCGTGTAGAGGGTGCCCGCGATTGCAGATTCGATATGCGAGCAAGCGTAGGCAGCGCAACGTCCGCAAGCGGCACCACTAGCGTAGGTGCTCGGGCAATTGCGGCTCATGACCGATCAAGTCCGCAAAGAAGCGATCGCAGTCATGGCCGTTGAGGCCGGCCTCTAGCCCGTCGAGTGCTTGCGAGATCAGCCTTGCTTCATCCTCGTCCAACAGCCGCACCGCGGTATCGATATGGACGAGCACCTTGGCGCCGAGCGACGCGTCGGAGAGCAGCATGACCGAGACACGGCGCTGTTCATTGCCATGCTCGCACAGCGCCGTGATGCCGTCTGTCTCAACAATCGTCATTGGCAAGCCAAGGCACATGGTCAGCCCGGGCCGCTAGATCGGCTGCGCTCTTGTTTCATAGTTTGCACGGTCGATATTGTTCGCCAACAGCTGTTCTGCTGCAGGCAGCGGCGCGGTCCGCAGCTTTGCCGGCGAGCCCCACTGCACCAACAGTTTGCAAGCCAGTTCAATCGCAGGCGCAATCTGAGAACGCACCGGAGCAGTCAGCGGACCGCCCCAATGCTCCAGGTCCAACGGCTGACAGCCGATGAGAGCGAGTTCTCGCGGGCAGCGGCCAAGCAGGTCGGCCGCACTCAAGACCTCCTGAAAGCCGGTCTGATGCAGGCTCACCTTCTTGGCAGCGGTAAATTTTGGCACTTCGTCATCTCGCACGAGCTTCAACTGCCCGGGCGGCAGTCCATAGTCGATGGCATCGAACACAATCAGGCAGTCCGCCCACTCGAGAAAACTGACGAGGTAGAGCCCCTGAGTGCCACCATCGAGGATGGTGACGTTGTCATGGGTGACGTAGCGGCGGTGAAACTCCTCGATCGCTCGCACGCCGAATCCCTCATCGGCCCACAGGATATTGCCAATGCCGAGCACCAGGATCCGCTTCTTGTTCTCCGGACTTAGCATCCGCTTCCCAGTCAATCGCGAAGCTCGCGTTCACCCGAAATCATGGAGGAGATGCTTTGGCGCGACATGACGTCCTCCCGGATCACCGCGTAGATATGGACGAGTGCAAAGCTCACGATTACCCACAGGCCGAGATGATGCCAGGTATGGACGTCCTGACTGTTCGGCCAGATTGCAAACACCCAGCCGAATAGCTCGTACTGCCAGCTGTCACTACCGGCGCCCTGTCCATAAAGTGCGAAGCCTGTGACAACCATGAACGTGATCGTCTGCGTAAACATGAAGAACATTGCGAGTTGAGCTAGGCGATTGTGCCCGACACGCCTCTCGGGCTCAGCTGCAAGGAAAGCATACCAACGAATCTCGTGGCACACCTCGCGCCAAAAGCTCCTGCGCCAGAGCGGCACGCAGAAGATCTGCATGGCATACGGGTTTCCCATCAGGGCCCAGTAGATGCGCAGCAGAAAGCCGACGCCGAGCACATATCCCGCAGAGAAATGCGCAACGCGGATATAGCCAAACAGGAAATTGCCGCTTGCCTCTCCCGGCATCGCCGGTGTCCCAGTTCCAATGAGATAACCGGATATACCCAGCACCAGAATGGCCGCCGCATTGACCCAATGGCACAGTCGCACCGGCGCCTCATAAACGTAGGCGACGCCATGGCCGACACTGCGAGCGTTCGGTGCCGCATCGACGGCCGTAAGGGGGTGCGGAGCCTTGTCCAGCATGTGCCTAACGAACATTGACTGAAGCCATTTCTTGGCCGGCAGGACTGATCACGTGGGTCGAACACGCCAAGCACGGATCGAAGGAATGGATCGTTCGCAAGATCTCGACCGGCCGATGCGGATCCGCCATCGGAGTACCGATCAGGGAGGCCTCAAAAGCGCCAATATTGCCCTTGGAATCGCGAGGCGACCCGTTCCACGTCGTCGGCACGACACATTGGTAATTGCCGATCTTGGTGTCCTTGATCTTGATCCAATGCCCGAGCGCACCGCGCGGCGCCTCAGTGAAACCGTAGCCCTTGGCCTCCTTAGGCCAGCTTTCCGGCTTCCACTTGCTGACATTGGCAGTTGCGGTATTGCCGGCCTTGATGTGGAGCACCAGCTTGTCCTGGAAATAACGCATCTGACGCGCCGCCCACTGACATTCGAGCGCTCGGGCCGCGGTACGGCCAAGCGTCGAAAACAGTGCAGTCAGGGGAAGATCGAGCCCCTTGAGCAGTCTCTCGGCCGGCTCCTTGAACTCGGCTTTGCCTTGCGCACAACCGATGATGTATCGTGCCAACGGCCCGACCTCGACGGCGTGGCCGCGCCAGCGCGGCGCTTTGATCCAGGAATACTTGCCGCCTTCGTCGAGTTCCTTGATATCTGTCCTGCTGCCTTTGACCTTTTCGCCAAGCTGAAAGCTCGGCTCGGTGACGCCATCCCAGGGATGCAGACCGCAGAACTCGCTCGGGTACTTATACCATGAATGGGCGACGAACTCCTGGATCTGCTCGGGATCGCCAAGGTCAATCGGCAAGACCTCCTTGAGATTGCCATCAAGAATGACGCCGCGCGGCAGCTTGAGGCTTTTCTCGGAACAGTCGTTGCCGCTTTCGGGGATGTCGCCATAGGACATCACACTTTTGCCCGAAAGGCCGCCGCCATAGAGCCAGTCCTTGTAGAACGAGCCGATCGCTGCAATGTCGGGCAGATAGACCTGCTCGACAAACTCGATCGAACGGTCGATGATCGAGGACACGAGGTTAAGCCGCTCCATATGGATCGCGCCCACCGCGCCTGTTCCATCGATATTGATCGCGCAGGGCACGCCCCCGACCAGCCAGTTCGGATGCGGGTTCTTGCCCCCATAAATGGCTTGGATCTTGACGATCTCTTTCTGGAAGTCGAGCGCTTCCAGATAATGCGCCATGGCCATCAGGTTCGCTTCCGGTGGTAGCTTGTAGGCCGGATGACCCCAATAGCCATTCTTGAACGGACCAAGTTGCCCTGATCCAAAGAATCTGGTGAGCCTGATCTGCAAATCCTTAAAATAGCCAGGAGACGACAGCGGCCAGGGCGAGATGGACTGCGCCAGCGCGGAGGTCGATTTGGGATCGGCCTTGAGCGCGGAAACCACATCGACCCAATCCAGCGCGTGCAGATGATAGAAATGCACGAGGTGATCATGCACAAGCAGGCACAGCTGCATGATGTTGCGGATCGAGTTGGCATTCTCCGGAATGGAGATCCCTAGCGCATTCTCAACCGCGCGCACAGAGGTGAGCGCATGGGTGCCGGTGCAGACACCGCAAATCCGCTCGGTGAACGCCCATGCGTCGCGCGGATCGCGCCCGCGCAGGATGACTTCGATGCCACGCCACATCGTCCCGCTCGAGACTGCATTGCGGATCACGTTGTCGGAATCGAGATTGGCCTCGACGCGCAGGTGGCCTTCGATCCGGGTCAGCGGATCGATGACAATTCGCTTACCGGAAGAATCGAGATTGAACCCATTCGGTGTCCGGACCCCCACCTTCGCCCTCCCCTCAACTCGGTTTACTTCTGTGAGCTGCGCGATCCGGCTTGTGGGTCAACCGCTTCACGGCCGTGACCGCCGCGTGCGCGGCGACGGTCAGTCCAACTGCGCCGGCAGCGGCCATGCCAATCTGATCGGCGTTCTTTTCGATGCCGAACTGCTTGATGGTCGTGAGCCGGTCGTAAAATGAACCTTTGTCCCAAAAGCCGTCTTCGGAGCAGCCGAAGCAGCCGTGGCCGGATTGAACTGGGAATGAAACGCCGCCGTTCCACCGAACGGCCGAGCAGGCATTGTAGGTGGTCGGCCCCTTGCAACCCATCTTGTACAGGCAGTAGCCCTTGCGTGCGCCCTCATCATCCCACTCCTCGACAAATTGGCCAGCGTCGAAATGGGCACGCCGATAGCACTTGTCGTGGATGCGCTCGGAATAAAACATCCTTGGACGTCCTTGGCGATCGAGCTCCGGAAGCTTTCCGAACGTGGTCATGAAGGTCACCAGGCCGGTCATGACCTCTGCGATGGGCGGGCACCCGGGCACCTTGATAATCGGCTTGTTGGTGATCACCTTATCGATCGGCGCCGCGCCAGTCGGATTTGGCTTGGCCGCTTGCACGCAGCCCCACGACGCACATGTCCCCCAAGCGATGATCGCCATGGCCTCTTCCGCCATCGACCTGAGCTTTTCAATGAACGGCTTGCCGCCGTCAATGCAGAACATGCCACCCTCGTTCAGCGGCGGATTGCCTTCGACGGCAAGCACATACTTGCCTTTGTACCTGGCACGGGTTTCCTCCAGGATGGCTTCGGCCTGATGGCCTGCCGCCGCCATGATCGTATCGTCATAGTCGAGCGAAATCATCGACAACAGCGCATCTTTGATCAAAGGATGGGCCGAGCGGATAAAGCTTTCCGAGCAGCAAGTACACTCGAGCCCGTGCAGCCAGATGACGGGCACACGCGGTTTGGTCTCCAGAGCGGTGGCAATACCACTTGCGGCGAGCGGACCGAGTCCGAAGCTCGCAGCCGTAAAACTGCAGAATCTGTTGAAACTGCGACGCGTGATTCCCTGACGTCTGATCACGCTGTAGAAAGTTTCCGTTGCCCCGCCCATGAACCCTTCCAAGTGTCTCGTCGGACGTAACGAATTACTGACGTCCAGCAGCAAGAAACAGGCCACGGCACAAGAAGCACTTGGCAGATGCCAAGCCGCCGCTTGGCAGTCTGCAATGCGGATTGGCGAGCCCAGCTAGCGAGGTACAAGCTCGCGGCTGATCACCCATCGCGTTAATGGTCCGGTTTTGAACGTCGACGTGGGAACTCCAACAAAGCAGCACACAAGGGTTTGCTGCTGCGCGGCGAATGCGTCATACTCGCTTTGAGCACGGCGCGCGGCACACGCGCGGCACGACGATTGCTCGACAGAGTGGGTGCCGTTGCCGGGCATCACATCGGTCACCGATTTAGTCCCTGGTTGATGCGTCAGCGGCAGCTTGGTAATGCCTTCGTTGAAAACATGCTTGTCGCCTTGACCGGCTGAGCTGCGAAACCCGACAGAGACGCGCGACTTGATCAGAGCTATGCGAGGGCCCGCCACAGCTGAGGCCTGATGTGTGGCGATGAAGATCGTGGCCGTAGATCGGAGAACTCTGCGCTTCGAATTTTATCGAACCGTCAGGCTGCCGCATCCCACCTTCATGTTTTTCGAATTCCGGAATCGCGAAGCTTGACCCGCAGATGCGGGCGACCCTTTTCCATCAGCATAAACCCAACTACCGCCATCATCGGTTTGGTCATAGACGCGGATGCGAATATCGCATCGACGTTCCTCTTTGTGGATCGAGGTCCGTACGCCTTGTAGCGAACCATTGCTGTCTCTGGCGATTGCAACAACCGCGCCCGGTACCCGCTTGCCTGCGATATCGCGAGCGAAGAACTCGTCAAGTCTGGCACGCCGCTGCTTAGAAACTCCGACGTCATTACTCCTCACCTCGAGCAGAGGCGCGGAGTATGCCGAATTGTAGGCTGATTCCGGCAGCCGCCGCGGCCATAACAGGCCGCGTTCACTGTGTCCTCGCCAAGGACGGACGGATCTGGCTTGCAATACTGCTGCTCGCTCATGATCGGACATGTCTGGCCGGCCGTCACGTCGCGGGCGATTCGAACCGGCGAGGTGTGCCTGCCCTCATGTGCCTCTCCTGGCACAGCATTTGTCGATGAGGGTTAGAGTGAAAATGACGACAAAGGCGAACATCACCATACCGCCGGCAACCCAACTTGCCTCGCGCCAGCGCGATGCCTGGACGTAGTCTATGACGTAGGCTGACAACACCTTGGTGCGCCCAGGAATGTTGCCGCCGATCATCATCACGACGCCGAATGTGCCGATCGTATGAGCAAAGCCAACCACGGCAGCCTTGAGAAACTCCAGTCGCGCTAGCGGCAGGCCGATGGTAATGAAAGCATACAACGGAGAAACACGCTGACTGCCGACAACTTCCAGCGGACCGTCGCCTATCGCAACAAAGGCATTACGGATCGGTTGCACCACCAAAGGGAGCGCCGAGAGGACCGATCCGACCACGATTCCTGCAAAAGTAAAGGCGAGCGTGTGCTCGCCCCAGAAAGAGGCGAGAAGGCCCCCTGGACCGTTCGGGCCGAGCAGGACGAGTACGCAGAAACCGAGCGCAGTCGGCGGCAGCACAAGTGGCAGCGCGATGATTGTCGCCACCGCGTCGCTCAAGACCGTCTTTGAGCGTGCTAGCCACCACGCGAGCGGCGCGCCAACAACCAGGAGGATCATCGTCGTCACGCTGGCAAGCTCGATCGTGAGTGCAACGGACTGCCAGATCTCCGCCGAAAAAGCATCCATGTGCGTCAGCCCCCCGGTGAGAGTACGTCGTCATACGGGCTCAGCGATCGCCTGCACGTCCGGATCGCTGAAGGATTTGGCGTGCATCGCCTATTGGTCCGGTCCAACCTCCAAGAACTGGGCGTCTTTCCAGATTGACTCGCAAGACCACTCGCTAACAGCCTGTGCATACCCGCTTCGCTGCCTGTTAGCGGCGACAGTACAGTGGAGCAGAGGTCAGACTCTCCGGTCTCTATCAATCGATCAGCCTGCGGGATGGGCGCACGCTGTATTAAGTTCGGCTGCGCGGCTTCCGACATGGCGAACACATTCGTTGTGTTCGCCCCAGCCGTCCCTTCTGAGGCGACGACGCGACGGCAGCTCGACAGCATTGTGAACGACAACGGCTTGCGCGTATCCGCGCCATTCAGGACGTTCGAAGTCGAATTCGCCTTAGACGTGAAGTGATTTTCCGGAGCCGCAGGGCCGTTCTCAAGCAGCCGCCTTGGGCGAACGCTGTCGCCCAAGCGAGACGCCCGAAATGTCGCCACTTGCGTGGCTCGGCTATTGAGCTCGGTGCTCGCGGTAACGCTCAACACCGTCTCCGACCGCTGCGCCCGTTTCGACAACACGGCAAGCTTATCGTGTGGCATGCGGGATTTGGTGGCGGCCACCACATTGACGCGCGTCGTTTCTGCGAGCAAGAGCGGCATCGCAAGCCTCATCGGAAACTCCTGTGACGGGGCCGCTTCGACCGGTCTGACGGCGCAGCTCCTCGCTTGCTGTCCAGCAATCTCTGTGCCGCTTGCGAATTGTGGCGTGCGTGCGAATAACGCGCATAGGTACCAGCGTCGCTGTGGAGTGAACCTAACGCGCTGTCACGTTTCCGGCATCTCTGTTCTCAAGCAGACAGCGACGGCACAATGAAACGGCGGAGTTTGCCGCCCGAGAGATGCTCTTGTGGTTTTACAACGCTCCGTGTTCACTCGACGCAAATCTTCACATAGCTTCTGCTTCGACGAATTGGCTGGTTTGTTTAGGGTCCCTCAAACCGCGAGCGCGACCAGCGCGAGCAACTCGCCACAGTCCCATTGCGAGAATAACGCGACTGAAAGTAACGCGCTGAACTTTTGTCTTGCCTTTAAGAAAGACAATTGGGCGTCGCCGACCGTCTTTATCCGGCACCCCTGCACGCGCTGTTCTATGATGGCGGGGCACAAACTTGGGACATGCGTTAGTTGTGCCGAGAGCTCGGCCAGGACATGCCGCCGAAACCAACGCGTTGCAGCGAACCTACAGCGCGTCCGGGCGATGCAGTATATCGACGGTAATGGTGCCGCTGGCGCGAGAGACACATGCGCAGATCTTTTCGTTCGCGTGCTTTTGCTGCTCGCTGAAGAAGACGTCGCGGTGGTCGAGCTCACCGTCGATGTTGACGAGGTCGATGGCGCAGACGCCACACTCGCCGCGCCTGCAATCCGCAATCACCTCGTAGCCGGCCTCATTGAGCACGTCCAGCAACGAGCGATCGCGCGGTATCTCGATCTCGACGGCTCGACCTGCAAGGCGCACCCGGAAACCTTCAGTCGGCAGCGAGCCGCTTGAACCGAAGGTCTCGTAGCGTAGGTCGGATAGTGCGCGCCCTGCGCCCGTCCAGGCCCGGCGCGCGGCATCGAGCATCCGCATCGGACCGCACAAGAGCGTCAAGGCGTCGGGCGGCAGCGAGGCGAACAAGTTATCGAAATCGAGCCGGCGCCCTTCGTTGCCCGCATGGACAATAAGCCGCTCGTTCAGCAAGGGGGCGAGAACGTCCAAATAGACGGCTTGCTCACGGGAACGCACAGCATAGTGCAAGGTAAAGTCGGCATCGCGGCGGGCCAGCGCCCTGGCTGCACCAATCAGTGGCGTAAGGCCGATGCCGCCCGCGATTAGGCAGTAGTGCCGGCGCGCCCAGTCGATCGGCAGCAGCGAGGCTGGCAGTGTGATGGCCAGCCGCGCGCCCGGGGCGAGCGACCACATGTACCGCGAGCCGCCGCGCGAGTCCTCCGCGCGCCGCACCGCAATACGATAGCCGGCTCGGTCGGCCTCGCCGACCAAGGAGTAGGACCGCGTCTCCGGGCGACCATCGATCGTGACGGCGATATTGATATGGCTGCCGACCGGATAGGCGGCGCCATCGAAGTTTTCCGGTTTGATCAGCAACTCGCGGATCGCAGGCGTCAGATCGCGCGTCGCAACAAGGGTTGCGGGTGTCCAGCTTTCCATGAACCGCATGCAGGTCTCCTCTAATCGCCTGCCATCCTGATGAGCGCCAGTCCCGGCAGCAGGTCAAAATGCGTCTTGTTCTTGAGCACCAGGCGCAAATTGCGCGCCGCCACTCGCGCGTGCTCGCGCATGATTGCTTCGGCCCGCGCGCCTTCGCGGTTTTCGATTGCGTCGATCACGACGCGGTGTTGATCTTGCGCAATCAAAAGTGTGTCGCGCGCATCCGGTAGTGTCGATTGGGTCACCACAAAGCCGCTGGGCGAGGCGAATGGCAACGCAGACGCGCGATCGACCTGCCGGATCAAGGGCGCACTGCGTGACAATTCGGTCAACAGCGCGTGAAACCGTGCATTGAATGCGATGTAGGAGGAGAAAGCCTCGACGGAGATCGGATCCTGCCGCACCAGGCCGTCAATCTCGTCAAGGCATCCTTTCAGAGGCTCGAGATCGCGCGACGAAACGCCGCGCTCGGCGGCAAAGCGCGCGGCCAGACCTTCCAGCGTGCCACGCAGTTCGATCGAGTCCAGGACATCTCGCTCGGAGAACGCCTTCACCATGAAGCCGCCAGAAGGGATCGCTTCCAGAAGTCCTTCCTCCTCCAGCCGAACCAGCGCCATTCGCACCGGGGTGCGCGAGGCGCCGGTCGTTTCCACCGCCTGCAACTCGGAGATCCGCTCGCCCGGCCGCAAGTCGCCCGACAGGATCAGATCGCGCAAGCTGAGCTGGACGCGCACCGTCTGCGAGACGGAGCGATCAGTGTCGCGCTCGGCCATGTCCTACTCCGCAGCCTGCCGGCTTTGCGACGCGTTCTCGGCGTCGATCATGCGATCTATCAGACGGCGGGCCCACATCGCGCCCGTATCGATATTGAGATTATAGAAGACCCGGTCAGGATTTTCGTCGATCGCGCGCTGCTGCGCTTCAAGAATGACCTCGTCCTCACGGAAGATGCCGGAAACGCCCTGGCGCAGTTCGGTGGTCAGGCGCTGTTCGTTCAGACGGTAATTGCGCACGAATGCCCAGAAATAATGGCAGCTCGTTTCCGTTTCCGGCGTGATGGTGTTGAGGACAATACCATTGACGCCGGCCGAGCGATTGCCTTCGGGCGCGCCGGTTTCAGCCGGCGCCACCCCGACGTCGATATTGATGGTGCACGGCGCCTCGAAACGAATGATTTGCCAGCGGTCCACCGGGCCAGGTTTTTGCAATTGTTTGGCCCAGAACGGCGGCGCGGTAATCCCCTTCATCCAGCGCGTTACGGTGGCGGTTTTTTCGCCATGAGTGACGTCAAACGGCGCTTCCGCGATGGCGTCATTGCCGATGCTGGCGCCATGCACAAAAGTTTCGTGGGTCAGGTCCATGAGGTTGTCGACAACGAGACGGTAATCGCATTTAAGGTGAATGGTGTCACCATCGCCAGCCCAAGCGGAATCATCGTTCCAGTGCATATCGGGCACCAAGCCCGGATCGGCTAGCGCTGGATCACCCATCCACAACCAGACGAACCGATGGCGCTCGACGACAGGATAGGCACGCACACAGGCGGAGGGGTTGATCGTCTGTTGTGAGGGCATGAAGGTGCAGCGGCCCTGTGCGTTGAATTTCAGCCCATGATAGCCGCAGGTGACGCTGTCGCCCTCAAGGCGACCTTTTGAGAGCGGCACCAACCGATGCCAACAGGCATCCTCCAGCGCCGCGACTTCGCCGTTGGTGCGCCGATACATCACAACATGCTTGCCGCAGATCGTGCGGGGCAACAGCGCCTGCTTCACCTCGGCATCCCAAGCGGCCGCGTACCAGGCATTGGTCGGAAAGCAATGGGTCATGTGCCGATTCCTCACTTCTGGACACTGAGTGTATACATAGTCGGCGGATTTCGATCGAAATATGACGAATCTTCGGGCTTTCGATGGTAAGTCTGTATACAGAAATGGTCGTAACGGAGAGATAGGCCCACCGCATTCCGCTCGAAGTCGTCCACCGCCTAACGGTGTTTTCCTGTTTGGCACCGCTCCGGCAGACGACCTTGCTCAATCATCACTCACGGATGCAAAGACGCTCGTTGTGAGCTGGACATGCGCAAGGTGATAAATCGGCTTCGCAAGATTGCAGAAGCGCATTGCGCGGGAGAAATTCGCTCAACCGTCCGGCTTCACCGGGCCATGGACTGCTGGACTGGAGCACGCTCGCCGTCATCCAATTGTCGCCACTCTGTTCGAACTCGCCAGTACAGCCCGAGTCAGTCACGCTGGTCTCGTCCTGCCTGACAAAGAGGTCGAAAACGAACGATCAAAGCTGCCAAGGCGGAATGATCGAGTTGAGAAACCATCGCAGCACTGGCTTGTGCGAGACGACCAAAGGCTCACCCAGTGCCGAAGGCGGATACGCCTTACATCGACCAAACCTGCCTAGCCGCACCATTAGCACGGACCTGGAGACGCCCCCCGTGCACGAACGAGCTTTACCGCGAGTAAACAACGCAGTGCCCCGCGCCAAATCAAAGATTTCCTAACGAAGCCAAATCTAGCCTAGCCTTGATCTCACCACGCTTCCATCGCGTGGATACCTGCGATCCAGACAATCAATTTTACCAATGCAGCGCATTGTTGCATCAAACTCAGGACTCGACGCATACCGATCACACTGAGCTTCCACGCCGAGACACGACTCGGCTAATCGTACCCTGCCAGTGCGAGACAAGATATGCGTCACCCTGAGCAACGCCTTCGCATTCGGACTTGCCAACGCCGTCCGGGTATTCAAATGAACCTCGCTAGGAGGCAGACGTGTTTCCGATGGCCCTTTGATCGGCCGCGGGTTGGACGTCTGGTGCAAATCTTGCTTGACGAAAAAGACAACGTAATTGAACGCCTGCCTTTGGAATGACGCCCCGGCTCTCGGAACTGTCTTCAATCGGACACGGCTAAAACGACAGCCTCGTATGAGGCCGGCGCCTCTCAACGATGCGGCGGCCCGTATTCGAGTGTATTAGGGAAGGAAGCGTCATGACCACCATGGCAACTGCGGCACCCGCGCGCGCGTCGCAAACTTGGTATAAAATTCTCTACGTCCAGGTGTTGATCGCGATCGTGATTGGCGTCATCGTCGGCTGGCTATGGCCATCGGTTGCGACCAACGACTGGGTCAAGGCGCTCGGTGACGGCTTCATCAAGCTGATCAAAATGGTGATCGCGCCGATCATCTTCTGCACCGTCGCATCCGGCATCGCGCATATTCAAGATGCAAGGAAAGTCGGGCGCGTCGGCGTCAAGGCGCTGGTCTATTTCGAGATCGTCTCCAGCTTTGCCTTGGTGTTGGGCCTTGTCATGGGCAATCTGGTCCAAATCGGCCATGGCCTTGCGGTCAAACCCGATGCTGCGGCGGTCGCCAATTACGTCAAGCAGGCGGAAGCCTCCAAGACGGTCGATTTCTTTCTCAATATCATTCCCGAAACTGTGGTCGGCGCCCTCGCTCGCGGCGATGTCCTGCAGGTGCTCCTGTTCGCGATCCTGTTTGGCTTTTCGCTGATGGCGCTGGGAGAGCGTGGAAATGGGCTGCGCGGCTTGATTGACGACGTCGCGCACGCGGTATTCGGCGTGATCGCCATCATCATGAAAGCGGCCCCGATCGGTGCATTCGGCGCGATGGCCTTCACGATAGGCAAGTTCGGGCCGGCGGCGCTGGGTAATCTGATCGGTCTGATCGCGCTATTCTATGCCACGGCCGCGGTCTTTGTGGTGGTCGTGCTCGGTCTGATCGCGCGCATCGTCGGCTTTTCGATCTTCAAGTTCATTGTCTATATCAAGGACGAGCTTTTGATCGTGCTCGGCACCTCGTCCTCGGAAAGCGCGCTGCCGCAATTGATGGAAAAGCTCGAACGACTGGGCTGCTCCAAGCCCGTGGTCGGCCTCGTGGTGCCAACCGGCTACTCCTTCAACCTCGACGGTACCAACATCTATATGACGCTTGCGACATTGTTCATTGCCCAGGCACTCGGGGTCGATCTCACCTTTGGCCAGCAGCTCACGATCTTGTTCGTGGCAATGCTGACCTCGAAGGGGGCAAGCGGCGTCACTGGCGCGGGGTTTATCACGCTCGCAGCGACATTGTCGGTGGTCAACCCGGCGCTGGTGCCGGGCATGGCAATCGTGTTCTCGATCGACAAGTTTATGAGCGAAGTGCGAGCCCTTACCAACATCACCGGCAATGGCATCGCCGCTGTGTTCGTGTCCTGGTGGGAAGGCGAGCTCGAGCACGCGACGCTACACGCCCGGCTCAAGCAGCCCACCGATTCCACCAGTATCGACACCAGAAACACAAGGAGGTAGGCCCCGGCATTTTTGGCCGTGATTTCAAGACGCGTCGAACTCCAATGTAGCCAACTTCGTGATTCCTCGTAGTTCAAATCGGCACAATCGACTTGAACTGCGAGCCGGATCATCTTTTCGCGGATTTTCCGGTTTCTACTACCGCGCCGCGGCTCGCCCCCGGCAACGGGTCTGAAACCCGAAACGAGGTCAAAAGAGACTTTTTCCGTAGTCCTTTTTCGGACGCGCCTTTCGAGGTGACAGCTCCTAGCCATTCCAATGCCGGCGCAAGATTAGCGGCAGGTGGCTGGCATTAAACTGGCCTCGCCACGACGATGTGGTGGCGATCTTGCTGGCGCACCTCGCTCATCCGTTGTTTCCAGTGCGTGTCGCGGCATCAGACTGCAATGGGCGTCATCACCGTGGATCAGATTAGCACCTTCACCACGCCCAGATGGATCGCACAGAGGTAACGTCACCCGCTCCACAGCTTGTTGCTGCTCTTTCCAGATTAGGCGAGGTGTGCCTCATTGTTCAGCGTCAGCGTCTTTGCTGAACCGATGTAGCCTTGTCCCCACGTTGGACGTGCCCTGGCGCCACGCGCCTGAGCTCTGCGGGGGCCTCCCGCGGCCTCGGGCGCCTGCGAGGATTAATCGGCAGCGAAGCAAACCAGACATCTCAGGCTCGATTGTACCCATGTCAGCGCGCAATATTGAAAGGTTTAGGACAACTATACCTACGTTTGTGATGCGCCTTTCCTCGGCGCGTGCTGAGTTCCGCTGCAAGCAATCGATCTCGGAACTGCGCGCGAGCGCCTCTCGGGACAGAAAGGATTGCCCCATTTTTGCCTAAAATGTTATAGCTCTCCCGCCGCGGAAAGGCCGGACGGTCTAAGAATGCTTAACCAGATCAGCAATTTCAAACGTTCAGCCACGCAGTTTGCTTTCGGCAGCATAACGCTGGCGGTGGTGACGCAAGCTTCCTTGTACCTTCACACGCATTTCGCTGCGACGGCGTTCGCCTATCTGCTGGTGATATTGCTGTTTTCTTTGATCGGCAGCTTTATCGCATCATCCGCGCTTTCGGTCTTAGCCATCGCTGCTTTGGCGTACTACTTTGTGCCCCCGGCGTTCAGTCTGCGGATCGATGACCCTCAAGCTCTTCCGGTGGTCGTCGCATTCTTTACTGTCTCGATTGTCGGAACGCACCTGATCGGAAAAGTCCGCCAGGAAAGAGAGGTAGCACGTGAGGCTGCGGCCAAGCTCCGGCGCAGCGCGGCCGATTTGAAGGATCGCGAAAAACGGTGGCGCGCAATCTTTGAACACAACCCAGCCATGTATTTCATGCTCGACGAAGCCGGTGCTGTCCTCAACGTCAATACATACGGCGCGACACAACTCGGCTATGCGCCTGCCGAATTGATCGGTCAATCCATCCTGGGAATCTTTCTTGAGGAGGATCGCGCATTCGTTCGCAAATTCGTTCGAAAGTGCTTTGAAGATATCGGCCAATCGCACACTTGGGACGTCCAGAAAGTCAGAAAAGACGGCTCGGTATTGTGGGTACGTGAAAACGCCAAAGCCATGCTCTGGGCCGATGACCAGCCCATTGTTCTCATAGCCTGCGAAGATGTCACGGAGCGAAAGCAAACCGAACTTGCTCTCCAGCGGAGCGAAGCCCATTTGGCTCAGGCGCAGGAGTTGAGCCAGACAGGCAGCTTCGGCTGGAACGCTGCGACCGGCGAGGCCTTTTGGTCAAAGGAGACTTTTCGAATTTTCCAGGTGGACCCGCCGACGGTTCCCGGGCCGCAACTGGTCATCGAACGCACTCATCCAGACGATAGAGCTTCGGTCCAAGAGACTCTCGATCGAGTGATGCGAGACCCAAAGGATTTCGAACATGAATACCGGCTCTTGCTGCCGGACGGCTCGGTGAAGCACATCCATGCACGGGCGCGAGCCACGACAACCGCCACTGGTGACATCGAGTTTGTTGGGGCTGCGACGGATATCACGGCGGCGCGGCAAACAGAACAGCAGCTGCGCCGTAGCGAGGCCTATCTGGCCGAAGCCCAGCATCTTAGTCATACGGGTAGTTGGTCCTGGGACCTCCACCGTCGCGATTTTGTGTATCGCTCCGCCGAGGTCGATCGCCTGTTTGACTTTGATCCGCAAGAGACGATCTCGCTAGAGGCCATTCGGTCGCGTATCCATCCAGACGACCTACCGCTGCTTCAGGAAGTGCAGCGCCAAGCTATCGAAATTCAGCAAGAGCGCTTTGAATATGATTTTCGAATCCTTCTGGCGGATGGCGGGATAAGGCGTATACACTCGGTCGCGCATTTGGTGGTCGACAGGGATGGAAACGCGAGCGAACTCATCGGGACACATATCGATGTCACCGAGCAATACGCCGCAAGGGAGCGCCTGGAAAACACACTTGCTGCGCTGCGCGAGAGCGAACAGCGCTTTCGCGACTACGCCGAAACAGCCTCAGACTGGCTCTGGGAGACCGGGCCAGATCATCGGGTCACCCACTTGTCCGAACACACCAGCGCTGCGGGAATCTTGGCGACAGGATTAATCGGTCTGCCTCGCTGGGACATTGCGCGCGACGTCGAAGACGAACCTGAGATGTGGCGGCAGCATCGGGCGACGCTGGAGGCGCATCTCCCATTTCGGGATCTGGTCTACCGCACTGTCAACCGGATGGGATCTCCGATCTACGTCCGGACGAGTGGCAAGCCTTTTTTTGATATCGACGGTAATTTTCTGGGCTACCGTGGCGTCAGCACTGACATCACCGCTACCATTCGCGCAGATCAAGCCGAACAAGAACTGCGAAAGGCACAGGCGGAGCTTGCACATGTGACGCGTGTGACGACGTTAGGAGAGCTGACAACCTCCATCGCCCACGAAATCAACCAGCCACTCGCCGCGATTATCAGCAACGCCGACGCGTGCCTCGGCTGGATGGGCCGCCAGACACCAGATCTTACCGCCGCGCGCTCTTCGGTTGAGTGGATCATCGAAGACGCAATCCGGGCCAGCGAAGTGATCCGTCGCATTCGCGTACTTGCGAAGAAAGGCGAGATCGAGATGGTACCGCTCGATATCAACGATGTTGTTAAGGATGTCATTGCTTTGGTGGCACGTGAGCTGGTTAGCCACCGAGTGACGCTAAAGACTAAGTTGATGGCAGCCCTGCCCGCGATCCTCGGTGATCGGATTCAGCTGCAACAGGTGATCATCAATCTGGTAATGAATGGGATCGAAGCCATGGACGCAGTTACGGACCGAGCGCGCGAACTGGTGATTCAGTCATCTAAGGACGATACGGGACATGTGCAGCTTACCGTGACGGATTGCGGCGTCGGGATCGCTAAAGATGATACCGACCGGGTATTAGACCCCTTCTTCACGACAAAATCGAGTGGTCTTGGCATGGGTCTTTCGATCTGTCGCTCGATTGTGGAAGCTCATGGAGGGCGCCTTTCGGTCGTTTGCAAGCAGGGGCCGGGGGCAAGCTTTCGGTTTGACCTGCCGTTGCACAAGGAGCTCGTGCCGTGAGCGAACGCTCTGCCCCCCCGCGCGAAGGCAGCAAGGCTGAAGCTTCGGCAAATGCGATAGTCTTCGTTGTCGAAGATGACGTCTCGATGCGTCGGTCGCTAACGAACCTTTTTCAATCGGTCGGCCTGGACGTCGTTGCATTCGGGTCGGCCCGCGAAATGCTACAGAGCAGGCTTCCCGATGTTGTTAGCTGCCTGGTCCTCGATATCCGGCTGCCAGGTCTGAGTGGACTTGAGTTCCAGGCTGAGCTGGCGCGGTTGAACATTCATGTTCCGATCATTTTCATCACCGGCCACGGCGACATTCCCATGAGCGTCAGGGCCATGAAAGGCGGAGCGGTCGATTTTCTCACCAAACCGTTTCGCGATCAGGAACTGCTTGACGCCGTGGTCGCCGCGACCGAACGTGATCGCAAGAGACGGAAGACTCAGCAGGCCGTCGCGGAGCTGCAGGCTCTATTTGAAACCTTAAGCCCGCGGGAGCAGGCAGTGATGAAGCTGGTCGCTACCGGCCTGATGAACAAGCAGATAGCCGCCGAGCTGGGACTCGCCGAGATTACGGTCAAGATCTACCGGGGACACCTAATGAAAAAGATGCGCGCCCGGTCGCTTGCGGATTTGATCAGAATGACTGAGACGCTGGGCATCCGTGCAAACCGACCCGAACAAACCTAAGTATGATTTTACAATTTCACCACTCAAGCCCACTTTTCGCCCACGGTGGCTAATGCTGCGGCGGCCGCCATTCCTGCGTCCGGAGGGCACGTCTTGTCCACGCATTTAATATCTGTCGTTGACGACGACGCGTCGGTCCGCGCGGCGACAGAGAACCTTTTGAAATCGCGTGGCTACATCGTCCAAACATTTGCGTCGGCCGAGGACTTTCTGAGGTCACCGCAGTTGAACGAAACGTCCTGCGTCATTACGGATGTGCAGATGCCGGTCATGAGCGGGTTGGACCTGTTGGCCGAAATGCGGACCAAAGGGCTCAGTGTGCCGTTCATTTTCATTACTGCTTTCCCGAACGATCGCGTGCGCGCCTCGGTCCTGAACTCGGGAGCGATTGGCTTTCTGGCCAAGCCCTTTGCCGGACACGCGCTGATCGAGTGCCTCAATGCTGCATTGAAGTAGAACCACGGCTGGTGGCACGCCTGCAACTAGCCGGCCGCCAACTTCATGTCCGATCTCAGCACTTCTCACGCGAGACGCTCTCGATCAGCTTCTTGGCGTCAAGCGCGCGGCATCTGCAGTAAGAATTCCTGAGGATCTTCTGGAATCAACTTCCCGAATCAGCTGGCATCGCCAGCGGTCGATTTCCTGCTTTGCTTTACTTGATCCGTGACCTGCTCCGCCCGCTGGCCACGTCGATCCAGAACAGCGCTCACGCGCGAAACTCAGGTACTTGGCATTCTGAGTTCCATTAATCTATGTAGGCTGGCCGCTCAGGGCGATCTTGCCACGGAACGGTCTCGACCGGCTTGAGCGCGTCGTAAGCCGTACGTTGCTACGACGAGACGGAGCTAAGCAAGCGATGAAAGAGCTCCTCTCAGCCCAGCAGCTCTCTGGACTGAATTGTCGAACCATTTTCCGACGTCTTGTTTATGATCGACGTTGGTTGGCAGGCAATGAGCTCTGCGGGACTAACTCCTGCTCACCGCAGGGCCCTGTCCGTCACAGATGTTTCCTTTCGTCTACTGGAGCGTGGTATCGCCCTTTTTTCTCTTGCGCCTCATTAGATCGCCTGGAAGACCTCCACCTCGAAGCTACCCCGTATACTCAACGCGCAAAACGCCCGTTCTCCCTTTCGGTCGCGGGCGCACCTTTGGCCGCGCCTCATGCAGCTTACTACCGACGCAAGCAATTCGATCTATTGCGGTACGCAGTGCCCGCTCTTATGGCCCGTAATCGCTAGAAGTTCGGCGAAGACCAAGCCGGCCGGAGCTCCTCTCATACCGTTTTCCCTCAAAGCGCAGGAGCTCTTCTGATTGCGAGCCGCCGAAGGCCCGCCTAACGTAGCGAAGAGCAGGACGAGACATGTTCCACGCGACTATGTTCCCGGCAACCTATGATCACATGAAATTATCCTCGTATTCGCATGATGAGGGACTTTCTTCCGTTCCAGCATCCCTTCTTTCGCTATCGTCCACTTTAGAAAGATAGCACGCAGCAGTACCTCTTCGCTGCCACTCACCATCACTGTTCCTTATCCAATTGTCTGACTTCTCTGGATCGAGAACCATATTGTCGGCATCAACCTCGACAAACCCCATCCGTACCGCACGTGCTCTTGCTTCTGGATTAGCCGGCCGCAAATTGAGCAACGGCCTTTCGCCGCCCACTCGAAGTTGATGCTCGAGCAGAATATCGCCAGCGTTTTCGACGAGCGGATGAACGACCTGAAGATCTACAGTCGAGGTCGTCCCAGTTCGCCCAGGAAACAGCTCCTGCCATTTTTTGGCGTCGAACTCCGCATGCTGTCACCGCCCTCCATTCTTAGAAGCCCGACACTTCTTTCTCCTAATTGGTAGCTGAAGTATCGCGCATTGCCGGAATCTCGAGTTACTCCATAACGTTCGGCAACTTTTGCAGTTCGCCGTGCTCTTGCCGACACGAACTCCGAGTACTCCTGCGGGTTGTCGGCGATGCGCTTGATTCCCGCGTCGTAATAGGCTCGCGCTGCGTCGATGAATGACGACCTATTGATCTCTATCACAGGAGGCCTTGGAACTAGCGAATATGGTCCTGTTACCAAAGGCGAGCTGCCACTGGAGCCCGGTGCAGCTAAGTTCATATTGGCGAACGCATCCGCGAACCTATCAGCATCCGTTTGCTCGTCAGCTTCGGCAAAGCGCGAGGATTGGAACCGGGACGAACCATTTATCTGATTATGCATGGCGATTGGTGCTCCCAGCGGGCATTTGCTGCCGCATTTGGTTCAGGCTGGTTAGGCCCTTCGGAGCTGATAGGCTGGCAGCCTTACCGAAACCTGACGCAAGACCGTGAATGCCCTCCTATCCTTTCGGCAAGCCTTCCTAGAGCGGCACGAACGTAATGCACGTCGCATTGGCGTTGTCAGGATTGCGGCGAGGCTACGAGCATGGCCGCAATGTCAGCCTATCAGGAGTGGGATCAATCGATAGTTCACCTATTGAACGGCGCCGTCGGACGCTTTCCTTCCGATGCCGCGCGTCACGCTGGACGCATGTCGCGATCGCGGTCTCGATAAGTTCGGGGGAGCGCGCTGCCCTGCCACCGAGAAGTCGCGATAACCAAATCTCCGCCAACTATGACCAACTATGGATAAGCGCGAGACTACAACCTTTCAGGATTTTGACTCCGCGGAGCTGGCGCAGCTACCGCAGCCTAATGGCCAGACAACGGAGAATCACCACGACATGCCGCGGCTGCCTATTCGACGGTGACTGATTTTGCGAGATTGCGCGGCTGATCCACATCCGTCCCCATAACGAGGGCAGTATGATAGGCTAAAAGCTGCACCGGGATGGCATAAACCATCGGCGTAAAGCTTCCACCCATGTCCGGCAACACAATGGTCATGAGCGTGTCCAACGTCGCTTCCGAAGCGCCCTTCGCATCAGTGATCAGGATGATGTTGCCACCGCGAGCCGCAACTTCTTGCATGTTCGAGACGG
The DNA here is from genome assembly GCF_042258615.1 of Bradyrhizobium sp. Pha-3. Taxonomy (GTDB): domain Bacteria; phylum Pseudomonadota; class Alphaproteobacteria; order Rhizobiales; family Xanthobacteraceae; genus Bradyrhizobium. The sequence goes on from NZ_CP170152.1 coordinate 7,913,707, forward strand.
TTTTTTCGAAAACCGCGTCGTAAGGCGCGATCACCACCACGGGCACGGTCTCATCGATCAACGCAATCGGTCCGTGCTTGAGCTCGCCAGCGGCGTAGCCTTCTGAATGGATATACGAGATTTCCTTCAGCTTGAGCGCCCCCTCCAGTGCAAGGGGAGCCGATGTGCCTCGACCGAGATAGAGCACATCGTTCGACTTAGCGACATGACGCGCGAGTTTCTCGATCTGCGGCTCGATCAACAGCGCCGCAGCAATCAGCCGCGGCACTTCGATAAGCTCGCGGACAAGCTTCGATTCATCGATCTCGTTCAACTTACCCCGCTCTTTGCCTGCTGCCAGAGCAAGCGCCGCCATTACCACCAGCTGGCAGATGAATGCCTTGGTGGAGGCGACGCCGATTTCTGGTCCCGCTAGCGTCGGCAACACGGATTCGCTCTCACGCGCAATCGACGAGGTCGGGACGTTGACCACAGATATCGTGTGCAGACCCTGGCTCTTGGCGTAACGCAGCGCGGCCAGCGTGTCAGCGGTCTCCCCCGACTGCGAAATGACGATCGCGAGATCGCCCTTGCGTAAAGGAGCCTCCCTGTAGCGGAACTCAGATGCCACATCGATCTCGACCGGCAGGCGTGCTAGCCGTTCGAACCAGTATTTGGCGATGTGACCGGCGTAGCTTGCCGTGCCGCAGGCCGTAATCGAGATGCGCTGAATGGAATTGAAGTTGAACGGCAGTTTGAGCGGCAGGGCTACGCGCTCGGCGCTAATATCGACATAATGAGCCAATGTCTGCCCGGCCACTATCGGCTGCTCGTGGATTTCCTTGGCCATGAAGTGGCGATAATTCGCCTTGTCTACCAGGAGCGACGACGCGCCGGACTTTAATGTTTCCCGGTGAACGATAGCGCCGTCCGCGCCGTAGATCACGCAAGTCGTGCGGGTAAGCACGGCCCAGTCGCCGTCTTCAAGATAGGTAATGGAATCGGTCAAGGGCGCGAGCGCGATCGCGTCCGATCCTAGATACATTTCGCCATTACCATGCCCAATCGCAAGGGGTGATCCCTCGCGCGCACCGATCAGAAGATCTTCGTGGCCTTTGAACAGGAATACCAGCGCGAATGCTCCGTGCAGCCGCGGCAGCGATGCCTGTACCGCCTGCTGTGGCGAGTAGCCATTCATGAGATAAGATTCAACGAGATGCGCAACCACCTCGGTGTCCGTCTCAGAGCTGAAATGGGCTCCATTCCGCTCCAATTCGGTTCTCAGCTCGCGGAAATTCTCGATGATCCCATTATGAACGACCGCGACATTTTCCGTCGCGTGCGGATGGGCATTGCTCTCGGTCGGCCTTCCATGAGTCGCCCATCGGGTATGACCAATACCGATATGACCCGACAGCGGATGCCGGTGTAGCCGCTCATCGAGGTTTCTCAATTTACCTTCAGCGCGCCGCCGCTGGATACGGAGACCATCGAGCGTAGCAACTCCTGCGGAGTCGTAGCCACGATACTCCAATCGCTTGAGCGAAGCGATCAACTGCCCAACGACCGGACCACACCCCAAGATGCCGACAATTCCACACATACCGACCAATGCAACCGAAGTTTAAGGAGGTTAACGTTCCTCCTACAGGAAGCTCTTCATGAAAACCGCTTGCCCGATGATAACCAGCGTTCAATTTCGGGATTTGCTGCGGCCATTGCCGCAGCATTCACAAGCGTGAGTTAGTCTCTTTCAACCATCATCGTCTCGCTTAGCCACAGTTCGCTTTGGGTGACAGCCATCAAGTACAAGCCACCATTTGGCTGCGACTGGCGTGTGTCGTGGTTTGGCTCATCATCACCGTGAGCCATTCACGACTCTTCAGTTCAAACTCCCAAGAAACTGTGCGGCGGCGCCCCCAAATCGGATGGCGACTGGTGCAGCGGGCAACCAAGTCCTTGCGTCTCGTTGAAAGACTTCTTCGAGAGGCTCACATCCCGCATCGGCGGCGCCCATTTTGCAGGCGGAAGAATGCAATCTTCCCACGGTTTCCGCATGGAATTTGCGCAGCGCGCGCTAGCGTGAATTGTCATGCGTTACGTGAGTGGTCATGCGTTATTGGAAACATTTTGTCGCGCTGGTTTAAGAGGCTGATCATACTCGAACGGATGCAAGCTATGCTAGCCGGGATGAGACTAACGATCGGCATCGATAGCTCTATTGTACGAACGTAAGATTTCGATATTGAAACGTTTGAAGAACTATACCGACGTTTGCAAGTCTACGCATTTCGTAGTTGCGTCGACCGTCCGCTGCCTACGCGAAGAGGCTGTTGGCGGAGGCGTTTATCATCAATATGGTCGATGACCTTGCCGCTTCCCAGACTGCGTGTCCTGTTAGAAGATGAAGGCACGGGCCGCACGCTTTGCGGGCTACGATATCGATGCGCAGGCTTCACGGTCGCTGAGTGCTGCCTGCATGCCGTCATTCCGGCCGTGCACTGACATCTCCTGACTTGCAACTTGGGGCCTCAACACGTCTCTCTCCGGCCATCACCAGACTACGTCAGAATGCATATAACATGCGTTGAGGATAGGTAAGGAACACGCAGACCGTCGGCTTCTATCTTTGGATCGCCGGAGCGCGGCCGGCTGCGCGTAACGGCGTTTGTCATCCATTTCGACAGCGTAGGGGCATCGCGGGTATCAGGAAGGTTGCGGGGGTTAGTTGATTTCCTTTCTTGAATCTCAACTACACTGCCCCCTCCGAGCCAATACAAATCAATGTATATAGTGTGCATGCCCATCTGATGTGTATGATTGGAGCTAACGATCGCTTTCCTCTATTTGCGGGTGGAGCGCGCTAGCGCATCTAGATCTCCCGATAAACCGCTTCGCAAATGGCGCTTCCTAGGGGGCTTTCTTTCCAACGCAACTAAGAGAGACGATGGCGGCTCAGGACTCAAAGCGGCGCGTGGCGCTGATCACCGGGATCACCGGGCAGGACGGCGCATACCTTGCCGAATATCTGCTTGGCCTCGGCTACACCGTGCACGGGATCAAGCGCCGGTCGTCCTCGTTCAACACCGCGCGGGTTGACCATCTCTACCAGGACCCGCATGCCGGCAACGTGCCGTTCCTGATGCACTACGGCGACATGACGGATTCGACCAATCTGATCCGGCTGATGCAGCAGATCCGGCCGACCGAGATCTACAACCTCGCCGCCCAGAGCCACGTCCAGGTCAGCTTCGAGAGCCCGGAATATACAGCGAACGCGGACGCCATCGGCGTGCTGCGCCTTCTGGAGGCGATCCGCATCCTTGGCATGGAAAAGGAGACGCGGTTCTATCAGGCCTCGACTTCGGAGCTCTACGGGCTCGTGCAGGAGGTGCCGCAGAAGGAGACCACGCCATTCTATCCCCGCTCGCCCTATGGCGTCGCCAAGCTCTACGGCTACTGGATCACGGTGAACTACCGTGAGGCCTATGGCATGTTCGCCAGCAACGGCATCCTGTTCAACCATGAGAGCCCGATCCGCGGCGAGACCTTCGTGACGCGCAAGATCACGCGCGCCGTCGCCCGCATCGAGGTCGGCCTCGAGAGCAAGCTCTATCTCGGCAATCTCGATGCCAAGCGTGACTGGGGCCATGCCCGCGACTATGTCGAAGGCATGCACAAAATCCTGCAAGCCGACGAGCCTGATGATTTCGTGCTCGCGACCGGCGAGACGCGCTCGGTCCGCGAGTTCGTCGAGCTGGCGTTTGCGGAGGTCGGCCGCAGCATCGAATGGCGCGGCAAGGGCGTCGACGAGGTCGGCGTCGACAAGGCGTCGGGCAAGACCCTGGTGCAGATCGACCCGACCTATTTCCGTCCGACCGAGGTCGATCTCCTGATCGGCGACGCCAGCAAGGCACGCGCCAAGCTCGGCTGGGCCCCGAAGACGCCATTCGCGCGGCTGGTGCAGGAGATGGTCGCCAGCGATCTCGCTGAGGCCAGGCAGGACGCGGGCAATGGCAAGCACGTTTGAACTGAAGGGCAAGACGGTTTTCGTCGCCGGCCATCGCGGCATGGTCGGCTCGGCGCTGATGCGCCGGCTGGCGCGCGAACAGGCCGATCTGTTGACGGTGTCGCGCAGCGAGGTCGATTTGCGCGACCAGGCCGCGGTGAGCGCCTGGTTTGCCGCGAAGCGGCCGCAGGCCGTGTTCCTCGCCGCCGCCAAGGTCGGCGGCATCGTCGCCAACAACACGCTGCGGGCCGAATTCCTCTACGACAATCTCGCGATCTCGACCAATGTGATTCAGGCGGCCCATGCCAATGGGTGCGAGAAGCTGATGTTCTTCGGCTCGTCCTGCATCTATCCGCGCCTGGCGCCGCAGCCGCTGCGCGAGGATTCGATGCTGACCGGCCCGCTGGAGCCGACCAACGAGCCCTATGCCATCGCCAAGATCGCCGGCATCAAGATGGCCGAGGCCTATCGCAGCCAGTATGGCTCAGATTTCATCAGCGTGATGCCGACCAACCTCTACGGCCCCGGCGACAATTATCACCCCGAGTACAGCCACGTCGTCGCCGCTCTGATCCGCCGCTTCCACGAGGCCAAGGTCTCGGGCGCAACCAAAGTTGTGGTGTGGGGCACCGGTACGCCGCGCCGCGAATTCCTCTATGTCGACGATCTCGCCGATGCCTGCGTCCATCTGATGAAGACCTATTCGTCGCCGGAATTGGTCAATATCGGCACCGGCGAGGACATCACCATTGCCGAGTTCACACTCCTGGTCGCCGCGGCCGTCGGTTATCGCGGTGAGATCAGCTTCGACACCTCGCGCCCGGACGGCACGCCGCGCAAGCTCCTTGACGTCAGCCGCCTAGCCAAGCTCGGCTGGCGCGCCCGGACCTCACTGGAGGAGGGCATTGAGTTGGCGTACCGGGCGTATCTCGCCCACAGCAATAAAAGCCGCCAGAGCGATCTTGCTCGTCCCCGGCAAGCGGGCTTGAGGGGGGACAGTCGTCCACGACCAGTCAGCGGTGAATCTGCTAGCCATCTGGCGGCCCGAGCCACTCGGTAATAATCTACTTCGCCATGTGATTTTTTGGGTTGTTACCGGCCTTCTTCGTCAACACGGCGACCGGTTGGATACCAACATCTGAGTGGCCGGGTACATCCTGGCCACCGGCCCGACCAACCGACTGGCATGAAGACGTCGAATGATCATGATCGCGGATGTGTTGTTCTACTTCTGATGAAGTCGAGCGTTTCGATAAGCACGATCTGAAGTCGATGCCGAGCCGTGGCCGATCATGGAATCGGAACGCGCCAATGTTCCTCTTCACCCACACCTAGCGATAGTTCCGCCATCACCTTCCGCGCCGACAGCGTGACGAGGCACATGAGCGCACCTAACATTCCGAACGCCAAAGGCAGACCAACCACATGAGCGATAACCCCGACGCTGGCGGGACCCACAAGTATACCCGCGTAGCCTGCCGTCGTGATGACCGCGATCGCAAGGCCCACCGGCATCATTTTCTGTTTGCCAGCGCAGCGGCATAGGACCGGTACAATATTCGAAATGCCTAATCCGATAAGCAGGAAGCCCATCATCGCAATTACCGCAACCGGCGCGGCCACTACAGCCACGAAACCCGTCACAATCGGCAGAGTTCCGAACATTAATAGGGCACGGTCGCCGAATCGTGCCACGGCGGCATCTCCGCCGAGACGGCCCACGGTCATGGCGATGGAGAAGAGCATAAAACCGAGACCCCCGTGCGCCTCCGCGAGGAGACCCCGACCAATGAGAAGCAAGGCGCTCCAGTCGAGCATTGCTCCTTCCACAAGAAAGGTGATAGCCGCGAGTGCAGCAACTAACAACACGCTGCGATGGGGGGAGAAAAACCATGGTCCCCGTTGCGTCCGACCTGTTGCGAGTAACCGCGGCCAGGCCGACACAATTGCAAGCATCATTAGTGCCGAGCAAACCAGCGTCGAAGCAAATGGATCAAGCCGCAGCGAAAGGAACGCGGTCATGGCGGCAGAGCCAGCGAATTCGCCAATGCTGTACCGGGCGTGGAATCCGGACATCAACGGACGGCCCGTGGCGCGCTCCACTTCGATTGCGTGAATGTTCATAGCTACATCGATCGAGCCAACTGAAGCGCCGAACGCAAACAGCACGGTGCCTAGGCCGATAATTGTGTTGGCCATAGTAAGCAATGGCAGGATAAGCGCCAGGCCAAGTCCGCCCGCTAGTATCATGGGCTTGCTGCCGTACCGCCCATTCGAAACGCTGGTCAAAAGCATCGCGACGACTGATCCAGCGCCGAGACAGAGAAGCAGTAGACCAAGCATGCGGTCATCTGCCGCGAGCCGCTCCTTGGCAAGCGGCACCAGCGGCGCCCAGGCCGCGAGGCCGAATCCGGCGACAAAAAATGCGATCCGAGTCGCGAGCAGGCCAGCTGACCCGTCAGAAGATGGTATCACAGGGTACTCCTGAGAGAACGAGCTCGTGAGTGGGGCACCCGTCTTCTGGGTGCGCTCGCCTACGCCCGGTGCGCAGCTCCCCGATAAGGTTCTCGAGCTGATATTTTTCGTTCGTTGCAAGTGCGATGCCATTGCCAAAGGTCGCGCAATCCTACGGGCGCGCCTCACAATAGGAGCGAACGGCGAACGCCTTTCCCTTACGTGCTCCAGCTGTTTCTTTCGATGAGCTAGCCCTACGGCGGCCGTTACCTTGGAAATTCGCGCATAGAGATCGGAGGCACATCCGAGACAGCTTTGTCGCAAACCGGACAAAGCCGACCGTGCAGCTCCTGCATGTACGTCGAGGAGACCTAGCAGAGTACGTTATTCGAAGCTCCTCCAAGAGTCTTGCTACAGGTGACAACGATGCAAAAGCATCTTTCGTAAGGCGAGGTGGAGGAATTTACTCTGAATCTTGACTCCTTACTGTGACCGGTCGGCGCCACTCAATCATATCGACGAAGCCAGCCGTTCAATCCCCTGACGGCGCCAACGTCAACGTAAGCTCTGCGCTTATAAGCCGAGCGCGTTCTGGTCGCCTTGCCGCACGATCATGCCCTCACTGCGCGTGACATTCTTCGCCGGACTGAGCTGCTGGGTGAGACAGTGCTATTGAACCACTGATGCCGGAAAAGAGGTTGGAGATCTTCTGTTTTCCAAGCTAGTTTCGCCTGAGAATCGAAAAACAATCGAGCACCACGACGTCAGCCGCGGAGAGCCTGATAAGCGTGAACGGAGGAATCGTTTTGCAAGCCTCGTCTTGCGCGATTGGCATCGGCGCCAGCCGGTTCGATTTTTCGGCATAGTGGCGAGCGGATGACGAAAACTCCACGTTGTGCCGCGTTCTGAACTTGCTTTCTGAGCGCTACTCCTTGGCTCCGCTCGGACGTTGACGCGCCCGTCGCGCCTTCCGAAAGCTCCTATCCGCCGCCATGAACCGCGCCAGCATGGGTGCGATCAGCTTGGCTGGATCCTGTACGGGTTGTCCCGTTTCCTGGGCCAGGATTTCGGCGTAGGCAGCGAGGTCCCGGTGGACGTTTGCCGGCAGTTCGTGCGTCACTTTGATCGGCTTGTCATCTTCGATCGCTCCAAGCTTGAGCTTTGCCATCGCCTTATCCCCTATAGGGCTCGAGCACGAGGTCGCGGTTGACGATCACTCTCACCGGGAAGCCCTGGCGGATCGTCAACGTTGGCTGGATGTTGAGATTGCGGCGAACCAGCTGCTGCCCCGTCTGATTTGCGGAATCCCCCGCCCCGCGCCGGAGCGCAGCAACGAGGTCGCTGTTGGTGCTGCCTGTGTCCGCGCCCGAATTGACCTCCGTGCCGACAGCGAGCAGCGTCGAAAGCGCAGCGGCGCCCAAGAGCTCTTTCCAGTGATTGTCGACTTGGTCCTCGAGGCCGGAGTATCCAGCTGCATCTGCGCCAGGCTGCCGTTCCAAGACGATCGAACGCCCGTTTGGCATCATCAACCGTGTCCAGACCAGCAGCACGCGCGACTGGCCAAAACCAACCTGGCTGTCGTACGTGCCGATCAGCCTTGCCCCCTGCGGGATAAGGCGAGCTCGCCCGGTTGGACTGTCGTAGACGGCTTCCGTTACTTGCGCGGTGATCTGCCCCGGCAGATCGGACCGAATACCCGTGATGAGAGCAGCCGGAATGACCGTGCCGGCCTGCACCACAAACGGCGACGCTGGCCTCACGAGGCGATCAGGGCTGGTCGTCCGGCGATCGACGGATGCGCCGACGAAGCTAAGCTTCCGGTCCTGGCCATTCTGGGCGAACGCTTCATCAGATGACGTCGTCGCATTCGATGGCGCTTCGCTGGCCGACGTCACAGCAGCCGAGGGACGGACATTCGTGCTGGCAAACACCTTGCTGGTGCGCGCCGCCTCGCTCTCCTGGGTGACGCGCTGCTGTTCGGCATCCACCCCGAGCGGACTTGAGGTCGTCGAGCCTTGGGCGGCGACGATCGGCCGGCCGAGATCGCCTGGCAAGGGCGGCCCGAGACGAGGCACGCCTTTCGGAATCTCGCTGTAATCTTTCGGCAGGGTTGTAAGCTGATCGGCAACATTGTGGTGGTCGGTCGCGTAAAGTTCCTCCACGGCCGGCGTGCTTGCGCGCTTCTGCTGCAGAGCCCAGAACACCGCACCAGAGATGAGCACGAGCACAAGGGCGCTGCCGCCGGCAAGGACTTTGCGCGACAGGCGTACCACTTGCGGCCGCCCTGGCCGGAGCCGCAATGCTTCGGCAATCTCTTCCGGTGGCCTAACCCGGCGCGCATCGTTGGCCGTATCGTTTGACTGGCCCGTATCGGTCACAGCGACCTCCCGTCAGTTCGCACGATCCTGACCTTCTGCTGGTGCTCCTCGCCTAGCCGGAGTTCCGCGGCCGCAAACAAGCGGTCCACGATCAGGACGTTGCCATAGGCGCGGTAGTTGACAAGCTCGGTGTTGCCGTCAGGCCCGATCACGAACAATGGTGGCATCTCACCCTGGCCAATGCCGGGCGAGAACTCGATATAGACCTTGCGACCGTCGTCATAGGCATTGACCGGACGCCAAGGCGGGCTGTCGCCCTCTATAGCGTAACGGTAGCGACGCGCGGGAAGATCCGGAAGGAAGGGTGTCGGCGGCAGCGCCCGATAACGTGCGTCTTTATCTTCCGGGTAGAACCACGCAACCGAAGGCATGTAGGGCTTCTCGCGCGAGCGCAGTTCGACCAGGTAGGTGCGTCGGTCGGTGTTGACGATAAGATTGGTCTCGATCGAGGGCCGCGTCGGCTTGACCATGATGTGGACACGGCGCGTGTCGCCGCTGCCGCTTTCGGTGTCGCCGACCACCCAGCGCACGGTATCGCCGGCGGCAACAGGTCCCGATCCGATCAGCTGCTCACCAGGCTCGAGTGCAATGTCGGTAATCTGCCCTGGTGCGGCGTAAATCTGATAGAGGGCGCCTGGACTGTAGGAAAACACCTGCACGGCATTGTAGTAGCCGGCCTTGCGCGGCTCGACGCGCGCGGCGTCATTTGCGGTCTCAATGCGCTCCGCCGGTTCCTTGGCTTCCGCGCTCTTGCCGCCGCGCGCCGCCTTCCAGGCCGGCGGCACATGCAGCGGCTTCGGGCGATCGTCGGAAAGCGCTGGCAAATCCGGCGTAGGCGGAATGTCGTTGTCATAGCTGATTTGCGGCGGCTTGAACGTGGTGCAGCCGCCAAGAGTGGAAACACAGACCAGAAGAGCCAGAGGCAATCGCGGCCGCACTTTACGCGACGCATGAACAAGATGTAACGGCATGGTTAGCCCAGCTCCTTCGACCAGTTGATTGCGTTGACATAGATGCCCAGTGGATTCTTCCGCAGCCGATCCAGATCACGTGGCATCTCCACGATGACGGTGATGATCGCGCTCCATCGCTCGGTCACGGCAAGCTGGCCGTTGTCGTAACGGCGCTCGATCCAGGCCAGACGAAAGCTCTCTGGCGACGCCCGAATGACGCTCGAGACCTCGATTGCAATTTGCGTCTTGCCAAGTTTGGCGAAGGGGTCGTTGTTGCGGGCGTAGTCATTGAGCGTGGCCGCGCCCCGGTCCGTCGTGAAGTCGTAGGCGCGCAGCCAGTTTTCACGCAGCACGATGGCGTCCATCGGCAGGCCCCGCACGTGCTCGATGAAGCGCGCTAGGTGAAACGCGATCTGAGGGTCGGTCGGCTGATAGCCGGCATTCGCAGGCGCGAGGGCCTTTGATTCGCCCAATTGATCGACCTCGACCACCCAGGGCGTGATCGTGCCGTGCGCTGACTGCCAGACCAGGGCGCCGGCAAATCCTGCGGACAGAAACAGGCAACCAAAAGCCATCAGGCGCCAGTTCTTTGCCTGGACGCGTGCTGCGCCAATGCGGTCATCCCAGACCTGGGCTGCGCGTTGATAAGGAGTGACTGCTTCCGGTGTGCGGCCATAGTGAACGGCCGATCGTTTGAACATCGTTTGCCCCCGAGGTATGACTGAGAACAGGATTAAGGGAGAGAAGCGTCAGCGATCGCCTTCCGAGAGGTCGACTGACCCGCCGCCCCCGCCGTGATCTCCCGATCGGATCGCGTGCGTTGCAGCTGATGCCCCATGCTGGATGGTCTGCGCCCGCTTCATCCGATGAACCCATGCGGGCGCGCTGCCGGAAGCAATCGTAGAACTCCCTTCCCGCTTACCGACATCGCTCGCTCTTGCACCGAGACCAGCTGCGATCGAGCGCAAGGGGCTTGCAGTAGCCGAACCGCTCGCCTCGGAGCCGGCCTGGCTCGCCGACCGAAACACGCTCGTCGCGCCACTCGCAATGACGGTTCCTCCGCGCGCCGCGCCCGCGATGGCGCCGCTGGCAAGACCGGCGGCGCCGGCCGCAAGACCAGCGCCGGCCACAACCACTCCGCCTGCGGCGAGGCCTGTGCCCACGGCACAACCCGCGCCAAGCTGCGGGCCGCCAGAAACGATACCATTGGCGATGCCGGGTCCGAAAATGCCAAGGCCGAGCAAAGAGAGAGCACCGAGCACCAGCGCCATGGCGTTCTCGATCGTGGGCTGGTTGCCACCGAAGCCTGACGTGAATTGCGAGAACAAAGTCGATCCGATACCGACAATGACGGCAAGAACCAAAACCTTCACACCTGACGAGATCACATTGCCGAGGACCCGTTCTGCCGCAAAGGCGGTCTTCCCAAAGAGGCCGAAAGGGATCAGCACGAAGCCGGCTAGCGTCGTCAGTTTGAACTCGATTAGCGTGACGAAGAGCTGGATCGCGAGAATGAAGAAGGCCAGCAGCACCGTCATCCAGGCGAACAGGAGGACAGCGATCTGGACGAAATTCTCGAAGAAGCTGACATAGCCCATCAGCCCGGAAACAGAGTCAAGGATCGGACGGCCAGCATCGAGCCCGACTTGCGCAATTCGGCCCGGCCGCAGGAAATCTGCCGATGAGAGGCCGGTCCCTGAGGCTTTCAGTCCAAGACCGGCAAAGCTCTCGAAGACAATCCGGGCAAGGCTATTCCAATTGCCGATCAGGTAGGCAAACACGCCGACAAACAGAGTCTTCTTGATGAGCCGGGCAATGATCTCCTCGTCGCTCCCAAAGGACCAGAACAGGCCGGCGAGCGTGAGGTCGATCGCAGCCAATGTGGTCGCGAGATAACCGACTTCGCCCCCGACGAGGCCAAATCCGGAATCGATGTAGCGAGTGAAGGTTTCCAGGAATTGGTCGATGACGCCTGTGCCGCCCATGGCTCACTCGCTTTGGCTTGGAACGGGGGGATAACCGGGCGAGACACGGCTTTCGTCCTTACGCGGCACAGGAGATGGCGAAGGTCCGACGCCCGCCCGGCTATCCGAACCGTTCGAAGATCCCCTTCCCCCCAAAAACCGGCTGCGCTGGTCGGCCCAAATGTTCTGGCATTCGAGGAGAGCGTCCTTCTGCTCGTAGGTAACGGTGCGGCATTGGTTGAGCTTTGCGGCGGCCGCATCACCCTTGGGAGCGAGCGTGGAAGATTCGGGTGGACTCTCGTCGCTCCGCAGGCGAATGGCGCAAGCCGCGATGGCGAGAACCATAAGCGCCGCTGCCATCGCCATGGGCAACCGTTCAAATGTGATCTTCATCATCAGTGGAACATCTGCACGGTTGCTGGTTGATAGCCCTGGCCTTGGGCGAGGAATCGCCGCAGCTGCTCTCTGCCCTGATCCTGAGCTGCTGCGCGCTGCGCAGCGTCAAGCGTTTGCGCCCTGCCTTGCGCGACCACGCTTGCCGTAAGATCCGATAGCTGCTGCGCTTGGAGCGCAAGTAGCTGATTGCCTGCCTGGCTTGCCTGAAGGGCGCCCGACGCGCCCTGGCTCGCTGTAACCAGACCCGACATTTGGGTCCGATTGGTATCGAGATTCCCGACGACGGTTGCTTGCACCCGCATCGCGTCCTGCAGGCTGGCGACCGAGTTCTGCCAACGTGCTTGCGCGTTGGCGACCATGCCCCCATCAGACATGCTCGATGATGCCGGCGCGTAGGTCGTGGAGAAGGCGCGATCGATCTGCTGCACGTCGTAGGCGATGCGTTGAGCTTGGCCAAGCAGTTGCTGGGTACGCTGGATCGATTGCTCGAGCTGCTGCAACGACGAATATGGCAGGCTCGCCAGGTTCCTCGCCTGGTTGATCAGCATCTGTGCTTGGTTCTGCAACGATGAGATCTGGTTGTTGATCTGCTGCAGCTCGCGCGCAGCCGTGAGCACGTTCTGCACGTAATTGTTCGGATCGAAGACGATCAACGCCTCGCCGTCCCGGGGGACATGAACGAGGGCGATAGCGATCAAGCTCGCTGCCGACAGCCGACGGAGACGATTCATGGCAAATTTCCTTCCTTCGCAAGCTGCGGAATGAGATTGCAGGCCCAACCGAGATCACGTGTCTTCAGCCAGGCCTCGACAAAATCGTCCTGGCTGTGCTCCTTAAGGACCTGCTCGATGAGAGCCTGGTCGGCCTTGGAAGACGCGGCCGCGAAGGCAAGCGCGATTTCGCCGAGGCCGAGCTCGAACAGTCGGTTGCCCCGGCGCGACTGGCAGTAGTAGTCCCGCTTCGGCGTCGCTCGCGCCAAGATCTCGATTTGCCGATCGTTCAACCCAAAGCGGCGGTAGGTCGCCATGATTTGCGGCTCGATGGCGCGGTCATTCGGCAGCAGGATCCGGGTCGGGCAACTCTCGATGATTGCGGGCGCAATTGCGGATCCGTCAATATCGGCAAGAGATTGGGTGGCAAACACGACGGAAGCGTTCTTCTTGCGCAGCGTCTTTAGCCATTCGCGGAGCTTGCCGGCGAAATCGGCATCGTCCAGTGCAAGCCACCCCTCGTCGATGATGAGCAGCGTGGGACGGCCATCAAACCGGTCTTCGATCCGGTGAAACAGATAGGACAGAACCGCCGGGGCGATACCGGTGCCGATCAATCCGTCGGTCTCGAACACCTGAACGGAGGCCTCTCCCAGCCGCTCACCTTCCGCATCCAAGAGCCGCTCAAAGGGACCACCGAGGCAGTAGGGCTGCAGCGCGCGCTTCAAGGCATTGGATTGGAGAAGGACGGAGAGCCCGGTCAACGTGCGCTCCCCAACTGGCGCCGAGGCGAGCGAGGTCAAAGCCGACCAGATATGTTCCTTCGTCTCGGGGGTGACCTCGATGCGCTCGCGGCTCAAGATGGATGTTATCCAATCGGCCGCCCAGCCGCGTTCCCCAACGTCCTCGATTCGCGCAAGCGGCTGGAGCGCCACAAACTCGGAGGATCCTCCACTGACCGCACCGCCAAGATCGTGCCAGTCGCCCCCCATGGCGATCGCAGCTGCGCGGATCGAACCGCCGAAGTCGAAGGCAAAGATCTGGCCCAACGGATATCGCCGGAACTGCAGAGCCATCAGCGCGAGCAGCACCGACTTGCCAGCGCCGGTCGGTCCGATCACCAGGGTATGTCCGACATCGCCGACATGAAGAGAAAACCGGAATGGCGTCGATCCTTCGGTCTTGCCGAAGAACAGTGGAGGGGCCTTGAAATGATGGTCCCTCGCCTCTCCCGCCCAGATGGCAGACAGCGGAATCATGTGGGCCAGATTCAAGGTCGAGACCGGCGGCTGGCGGACGTTGGCGTAAGTTTGGCCCGGCAGGCTGCCGAGCCAGGCTTCGATCGCGTTCACCGTCTCGGTCATGCAGGTGAAGTCGCGGCCCTGGATCACCTTTTCGACGAGGCGGAGCTTTTCGTCGGCCGCGCGGGGATCCCTGTCCCAGACCGTGACGGTTGCAGTCACAAAGGCCTCGCCGATCTGATCGGAACCCAGCTCCTGGAGCGCGCTGTCGGCGTCCATCGCCTTGTTGTGGGCATCGGTATCAAGAAGCGTGGAGGCCTCGTTCGTCATCACCTCTTTGAGGATCGCGGCGATCGACTTCCGCTTGGCAAACCACTGCCTCCGGATCTTGGTCAGGAGCTTTGTGGCATCTGTTTTGTCGAGCATGATGGCACGGGTCGACCAGCGATACGGGAACGCCAGGCGGTTGAGATCATCGAGAATTCCGGGTGTGGTCGCGCTCGGAAATCCCACGACCGTCAGGATGCGCAGATGTGCGTCGCCCAGCATCGGTTCCAGCCCGCTGGTCAACGGCTGGTCGGCGAGCAGCGCGTCGAGATACATCGGGATTTCCGGCACGCGCACCCGGTGCCGCTTGGTCGATACTGTCGAGTGAAGGTAGGTCAGCGTTTGCTCGTCATCGAGCCAGCCGCAATCCGGCATGAAGCCCTCAACGAGCTGCAGCACGCGGTTGGTCCGATCGACGAAGCCCCTGAGCAGCTCGCGCGCGTCCGCTCCTGCGCTGCGATAGCTGCCCTCATAGAGGAGACGCTCCGCAGCCGCTGCACTCTCTGCCGGGGGCAGATAGAGCAATGTGAGATAGTAGCTCGATTCATAGTGTCTGCCGGCTTCCTCGAATTGCGCTTTCCGCTCCGCATCCACGAGGGCCGATGCGACATCCGGGAACATGTCCGGCGGGTAGCGTCCAGCCGAATGCCGTTGCGCTTCAACAAAGACAGCCCACCCGGAGCCGAGACGACGGAGCGCGTTGTTCAGTCGGCCTGCCACCGCAACGAGCTCAGCCGGCACGGCACTGTCGAGGTCAGGCCCTCTGAACCGTGCCGACCGCTGAAACGAGCCATCCTTGTTTAAGACAATTCCCTCATCGACTAGGGCGGCCCAGGGCAAGAAGTCGGCAAGACGCGTATTTGAACGGCGATATTCGGCGAGATTCATCATGGGACAACTTCATGCGCTGAGATGACCGGGGACGCGAACGTGGCGGCGCACAACCTCCACGAACTCTGGATCGCGCTTGGCAGCCCAGACCGAAGCCATGTGGCCGATGAACGCGAGAAGAAGGCCGGCCAGCCACAAGCGCAGGCCAAGGCCGAGTGCGGCAGCCAATGTTCCGTTGAGGATCGCGACTGAACGCGGCGCACCACCCATCAGGATCGGTTCGGTGAGCGCGCGATGGACGGGGGCGACAAAGCCTGCGACTGGCTCATCCATCAGATCACCACCCCGCCGCCGAAGGAAAAGAACGACAGGAAGAAGCTGGAAGCGGCAAATGCGATCGACAGACCGAACACGATTTGGATCAGCCGCCGGAAACCGCCTGAGGTGTCGCCGAAGGCAAGCGAAAGCCCTGTCACGATGATGATGATGACTGCGACGATCTTGGCGACGGGACCTTCGACCGATTGCAGGATCTGGTTGAGCGGTTGCTCCCAGGGCATGTTCGAGCCGGCAGCAAAGGCCGGCGCGCTCGCCAGGTACAGGCAAGCGAACGCTGTAGCCGAAAGGAAGGCCCGCCCGAGATGTGATCGCGTCATCATGACTGTTCTCCAATTTTCGAAAGGCTGTAGTCGCCCGATGGTCCAAGGTCGGTGACAGAAGCGAGCTCGCTGAGGCGCCGTTGGGCACCCCGGCCGGAAAGCACGGCGATAACGTTGATGGTCTCCGCTATCAGCGCACGCGGAACGGTGACCACGGCCTCCTGGATGAGCTGCTCGAGCCGCCGCAGCGCCCCCAACGCCGTGCCGGCGTGGATCGTGCCGATGCCGCCGGGATGGCCAGTTCCCCAGGCTTTGAGCAGATCGAGCGCTTCGGCTCCGCGGACCTCTCCGATCGGAATACGATCGGGGCGCAAGCGAAGCGAAGAGCGAACCAGGTCAGAGAGGGAGATCACGCCGTCCTTGGTCCGCAACGCTACCAGGTTGGGCGCCCTGCACTGAAGCTCGCGCGTATCTTCGATGAGGACAACGCGATCCGATCCCTTGGCGACCTCGGCGAGAAGCGCATTCGTCAGCGTCGTTTTGCCGGTCGACGTGCCGCCCGCGACCAGGATGTTCTTGCGCGCAGCAACGGCATGACGAAGCACGTTCGCCTGCTCCGCGTTCATGATGCCGGCAGCGATATAGTCGTCCAGGCCGAACACGGCGATCGCGGGTTTACGGATCGCGAACGCCGGTGCGGCAACGACCGGCGGCAACAGGCCTTCGAAACGTTCGCCGGTTTCCGGCAGCTCAGCCGAAATACGGGGCGAGCCGGGGTGAACCTCGGCACCCACATAATGTGCCACCAGCCGGACAATTCGTTCGCCGTCTGCTGCGGACAGGCTCTCGCCCGTATCGGCAAGCCCGCTCGATAGCCGGTCGATCCACAGTCGTCCATCGGGGTTAAGCATCACCTCGACCACGGACGGATCTTCCAAAAAGCCCGCGATCGCAGGTCCAAGCGCGGTGCGGAGCATGCGTGCGCCACGCAATTCGGCTTCCGAATGGAACGAATGGATTGCCACAACTGCCCCCAAGGCTCATCGAGGCAGCCAAGGATCAGCGGCCTCTCATGGAGACAACTAGAAAAGGCAGAACCAGCGGCATCGCAACAATGGGAGAATGCGGTTCGTAGCCTGGCGTAGAAGAAGAAAGATCCGGAAAGAATGCTTCCGACGCGCCACAGAATGAAGGTCCAGGAGATCAGCCCGTCAACAGGCAGGCTTCACCACTCAGCATGTTCATCCCCCTCCAGCAGGACGAGATCGGCCGCTGGAACAACGACCTCAACCGAGCTCCGGCCGCCCGCTGCCAGGCTTATGGCAGGAGCCTCGGCCTTCCGTTTCCGGCCACCAAGCGGCGGGACGGAAAACCAGACGAGCGCTGCAAGCTGCAGCAACATGTTCACTCCGAACGCGACCTGGTAGGCAATCAAGGGATAATGCCCAGCCTCAAGAGGCCAATGCTCCAGAATCAGTCCCGTCCCGTACTGCACAACGAATGCCCAGCCAAATTGCAGAACGTTCAGGGCGCCATTCGCGCGTGCAACGAGGTGGGTCGGGAAATAATCTCCTATGATGGCGTAGGTCAGAGCCGTAGCCGATCCAGCGCCCGACACCACGAACCATGGCAGCAGCGACGGCCAAGGTGGATGCACGATCAGCACAAGCTCGGCTCCAATCAACATCACTGCCACGGCAGCAAGGACGGCTTCCGTCTTCTTACCGCGATGGCGCACCCAGTTTGCAAGCACGCCCAGGCCTAATGCACTGAAGCTCAGAGCGACCGCCATCAGGAACAATTCATTGACGAGACTCGCTCGATTCAGCCGTTCCACATCACAAAGCCAGGGTGCCGCCCACAAGGACTGCAGTGCCCAGGCCGATCCGATGCAAGTCGCCGATAACGGCGCAATTCGCCAGAACCGGGCATCCGAATAGACGGTTCTCAGGCTGACGGGCTTGCTGCTGGGCTGTGGCCTTGTGGGTCGTTCAGGAACCACAACATGAATTAAAACTGCGGCAAGCGCAGTCACGGCTGCGAGCGCTCCGAACAGCCCCCTCCAGCCGACCCGGTCCAGAACCACCTCGGCAGGAGCTGTCGCTGTGACCGCCCCGAACGATCCCAGCATGATCATAAAGCCATTAATCACGGCCATCCGTTCTTTTGGAAACCAGAGGACGATGATTTTGAGGCCAGACATCAGGGACGCGGCGCTCCCAAGTCCGATCATCGCGCGAGCGATGAGAAGCGATAGGAATCCCGTCGATAGTGCAAAGAGCGCGGCCCCCGCTGCGGCGACGGCCAAGAGCGCGCCCTGCACCCGTCGCGGTCCGAAGCGGTCGAGACACATACCGATCGGAATCTGCGCTGCCATAACCACCAGGAAATAGACTGACGTGAGCAAGCCCATCTCGGCAGCGCCAAGCCCAAGATCGAAAGCGAGGCGGCCAGCAATCAGCGTGTTGATCGTTCGGAACAGGTACGCAAGGTAGTATCCGGCCGCAAAAGGAAGAAAAGCACACGCTATGAGCCTCCACATTGGAAGCGGCCCAAATATGTTTTCGGGCAATACCGGCGTCGGACTGTGCCCCAGCGCGCGGGTGACAGCCGGCCCAGCTGGCTCAGCAAAACGAGTTGGGCAGATTCCGAAAGCTCGCCGTGCTGCCGCCCTCCCCGGCGGCAGCATTTGGCTCGGATATCTCCTCAGCGGCGGTCGTGGACAGACCTTTCGAATCCGGTTGTTCTTCCGCCCCAATCTTTGACGTGCCGCTGGGAGCCTCATGGGCAGCTCGACCGGCCCTGCCGAGCCGATCGATCGTCTCCTGTATCAATGGTTGTCGGAGCCGTACCCGCCGCTCGACCTGCTCGACCAGAATCTTGAAGCGCCGCTCGCCAAGCAGGCAAGCCTCGCCCTGATGGGATTGCAGCATGGGCGGCGTCACGGTGAGCTGATAGCGCGCGTGCAGGGCGACAGTTTCGGCAATGATTGCGATCGCGTGTTCAAGCCTGGTCATCTGACCAATCATCCGGTCCAGCGCCTCCTCGACCAGCCTTTCGGCGGGTGGCGCAGGATTAAAGAAGCGCTCCAGCGCTGTCTCGACGACCATGCTTTTACCGAGCCCCGGGCGGTTGGTCGCAGCGTCCAGTCGCTCGAACATGCTCTCTGAGAGCTGAACGGTTATCTTTCTAGTCCGCGGCGCTTCGCTCAGATTCGGCAGAGCATCCGACTCATCACCGTTCAGGCCCGAGCTGGTCTGCGTTTCGAGGTCTCCATTGCCTTGCATATTCCGCTTTCTTGCATTGCAGCCGTACCAGGCCACGCCACGGCGCTTCGGCCGCGACGTAGATCCGATCGAAGCCGCTGAATCGCTCCCAGCCGACGGCTGGAGGAAGAAGAAGCAGGTCGGACGTCACTTCAACGGCACTGAACCGCCTTTCGTGGCCTGGCGTAGCGAAGGAAAGAAATGGCGCCCTGATTGAAGGGGGGTGCGAGAGCGGTCTATTGGTCGGCCGAGATCATGACGCTTGGGCGAGCTGCCGAGTTTGCACAGCCCGTCGTTCCCTTGCGCGATTGCAGGTCAGTCATTTCAATGGGCGGCACTGCAACATCGCCCGTCCGTCGGAACACGCTCTACTCGGCTTTCTCAGAGGCGTGCAAATCGACGCTCACCTCTTTCAGGACGGTCGAGCCGCTTGAAAGACGCCTTCCCAGGGCCTCAACGAAACGATCATAGCGTTCGGCCCCTTTGGCACGTGCGGCCGGGCCCGAATGCTCCGGAAGCGCCGGGGTCGAGGTCAGCCAGAATCGGATGAAGAGCGCAACCGTCTCAAGCGTGATGCCATCATTGCGTTCCAGTCGCTCAAGGACCCGCGTGACCCGGTCTAGGCGTTTTGCGATCACCGCCTCTCGCCGGTCGGAATCATCAGGACCAAGGAACGAAGCGATGGCAGCTTCCGCAACCAGCGACTTGGGCTGCCCACGATGCTTTGCGAACGCATCGAGAGTTTTGAACGTCTCTGGGTCGAGGTAGATGCTGAGCTGGATCTTTTTCATTTTGGTGCGCTCAGAGGTCAATCCCATCATCCGGGTCGAGACTGGCGGTCCTTGCCACGCGCTGCATCGGCTCGGTCATGGCGCGGGCATGGACGTCATCAGCATCGGCCTCGTCGAGGTCGGCATCGAACTCGTGGTCGGCGACAGGTGCCTTGACCTCGATCTCCTCATGCTGAGGCAGTTCCGGTTCGCGGCGAAGACCTCCATTCGGGTCGTCGCCCCCGTGCTTGCGCCTCGACAGGAGATGGGTTGAAGGCGCAATTGGGCTGCGGGCTGACCAATCATCCGCCCGTGCAGGAATGCTACTCAGTTGAGCTCGCGGCGGCTGCAACAGGCGCCGCTGAAACTGCGGATCCTCATAGTAACGGACCTTGGTGGCGCGTACAGGATGCAAGCCGGAGACCATCACAATCGCTTCTTTAGGTGACAGCTGCATGACCTCGCCCGGCGTCAGCAACTGGCGAGAGGTCTCCTGACGGCTCACCATCAGATGTCCAAGCCACGGGCTCAATCTGTGCCCCGCATAGTTTTTCATCGCCCTGAGCTCGGTCGCCGTCCCGAGCGCATCCGACACGCGTTTGGCGGTGCGCTCATCATTGGTCGAGAAGGCGATCCGAACGTGGCAATTGTCGAGGATCGCGTGATTTTGACCATAGGCGCGTTCGAGCTGATTGAGGCTCTGGGTGATCAGGAAGCCGCGGATGCCATACCCGGCCATGAAGGCCAGCTGGCTCTCAAAGAAGTCGAGCCGGCCGAGCGCGGCGAACTCATCCAACATCAGCAGAAGCTTTTGTCGGCGTCGCTCGCCATCCAGGCTCTCGGTCAATCTTCGGCCGATCTGATTGAGGATGAGCCGCATCAACGGCTTGGTCCGAACGATGTCGGAGGGGGGCACGACGAGGTAGAGTGAGACGGGCTGCGTAGGGTCCACCAGATCGCGGATTCGCCAGTCACTGCGCGCGGTGATTTTCGCGACCACGGGATCTCGGTAGAGGCCGAGGAAACTCATGGCGGTTGAGAGTACGCCCGAGCGCTCGTTCTCGCTCTTATTGAGAAGCTCGCGCGCGGCTGAGGCAACGACGGGATGAACGCTGGTTTTAAGATGCGGTGTCGCCAGCATTGCGTTGAGAGTGACGTCGATCGAACGGGATGGATCCGAAAGGAAATTGGCGACACCGGCGAGGGTCTTGTCGGCCTCGGCGTAGAGGACATGCAGGATCGCACCGACAAGGAGAGAGTGGCTGGTCTTTTCCCAATGATTCCGACGTTCGAGTGCCCCTTCCGGATCGACAAGAATATCCGCGATATTCTGAGCGTCTCGCACTTCGCAGTCGCCACGGCGAATTTCGAGAAGGGGGTTGTATGCGGCACTGGCTGGATCGGTCGGATCGAATAACAGCACCGGCCCGATGCGCGAGCGCCAGCCAGAGGTCAACTGGTAGTTTTCACCCTTGATGTCGTGGACAATTGTGGAGGCGGGCCATGTCAAAAGTGTCGGTATGACAAGGCCAACGCCCTTGCCGGAGCGTGTGGGGGCAAAGCAGAGCACGTGCTCGGGCCCGTCATGCCGCAGATAATTGTCCTCGAAGCGGCCGAGTACCACGCCATCAGGCCCCAAAAGTCCGGCCCGCCTCACCTCGCGTGCATCCGCCCAGCGTGCCGAGCCGTACGTGGTGACGTTTCTCGCCTCGTGCGCGCGCAGAACGGAGAGCATCATCGCGAGTGCGATTGCCGCAAGGCCACCACTGGCGGCGATGGCGCCGCCCTCAAGGAATATTATTGGCGCGTAAGCATCGAATTTGAACCACCAAGGGAAGAAGGCGGTCGGCTGGTAGATCGGCCAATGCCCAAGGTTGAACCAGGCAGGTCCAAGCTGTGGCTGAAAGGCAAGTCGCCACGCTGTCCATTCGGTTGCCGCCCAGAGGAACGCGAGCACGACGAGACAGACCAGGATGACTTGATGCCAAATGATCTTGGTTGCGGACATGGAGCGGAGATGTGGATAGCATCCTTGGCCTGCGCACAACTAAGCCCGCCCGCGCATCGCACTCGCGCGCGTCCTGGCGCGTGAATCGGCGGGTCCGCGCACGTATCGCCTGCGGTTCCCGAGGCTCGCCAAGCGGTGGGACGATGATGCGTTGTAGAGCGCGATCGAATTGATCCCAAGCCTCGATGATCTCGCGTCGTGTTGCGCCGGCACGATACTCAAGCGCGCACGGCAGCTCTAAATTGCGCAAGCACCCATCACGCCGAAGCTAAAGCGCTAGGTCATTTTGCAGATCTGTGCGTGGCCGGCATTGATCGCTGGAAGGCAGAACTGATAGATTGCAAATCCGGCGGCTAAAACCAGCCGCCATGCCTTCTTCTCATCTCGTCCATTCGGTCGGATATTGGTTTCGGGTTATCTCGGGCCAACCCGATGTCCTTTCGTATCCGATAGGACGCAGGAGCTCTCTCTATTGCTCGAGCCCGGCTCACAGTTGAGCGGCGTATCCAAGCAACGACCCGGTCGATGAGCTGCCAGCGGTTTCTATTGGCCTCTTGAACCTCCGCCTTTTTTGTATTCACTATGACGTCGCCTACGCTTCAATCCGATTGCGTCTCAAGCAGTGCCTCAAGATCTGTATCTCCTAACGAATATTTCCTCCGGATTGATGCATTTGACGGCACATTGATGCTTAAATCCTGCGTTCAGCTGCCACTTTCGCGCGATCCTGGCGGGCCGGGTTAAGACCCGGCGTGTGGCAGCAATTGCCCTAGGGTCTCGGCCGGTCACGTCTTCAACCTGGCCCCGACGCTGCGAGAGCTTCCTTCGTGCCGAGATGTCCGTCGACCCTGACGTGAGCGGTCGGATACGACAACGAGACCCACATGGCTGGTTCAACGTCGCTAAAGGGCGATCCTCACCCCGATGCCAGTGGCATCCCAGACTTGGGGCAACTGGTCGCGACCCTGCACGCTCCATCCAAACCGCCTTACTGCCAAGGAGCGCGCCGTCAGAAGAGGCTGGGTCTTGCTTAAACGCAGTGTCGGCATGCGGCGGGCAGGCAGAGGTCTTCCTCGTGACGGATGCCGGAACAGCGCGCTTGCGCGAGCTTGGTGGGAGCAGGCCCGGCTTGTTGTGCGGGCCGCCCCGTCATCGATGCACGTCTTCTCTCTCAAAAGCTGTGTCGGCTGTAGTGGCTCAAGGAGAGGCCGCCATGGTCTGCCTTTGGTCGTTGCCCTGGCAGCTCGAACGCCAGCCCAACTTGCGCAACGGAGCACTCGCGGCTCCTTATTGCATAATTCGCTTGTGCATAGAGTATCTTCGGATGCGGGCACAACCGGACGCACATCCGAGATCGCAGTCTGAGGGAGATCGATGGATCAAAGCGAGAGCCCGCGTTTCCGACCGAAGCTCCAATCTACGCCGGCAGGACCGGCGATGCCGTTCACCTGGCGCCCCAGTTCGCGCTCTAGCGTCGGTATCCAGGGCACGAGCTGAAAGCCGAGGCCGTTGTCGATCATGGCAAATCGGCCTGAGGCAAGCGACAGCCTGCGACGATAGATCCCCGAAACGGATTCGCCTGCATCGGCAGGCAAATGCGCCAGTCCGGTTTCGGAGGCTAAGCGCCGGCCTACCGCTTCGAGTTCGCGGTCGCGAAGCGTCTCGATCAAGTTGCGGCCGAGCGTCACCTTGTCTCCCGACCGGCGTGCGAGCCCCTGCCCTGCTAGTATGTCGATGCGCCGATCAAGCGCCTGTCGCACCTCGGCACCAAAGCCGGCGCGCGAAAGCTGGGCAGAGTCGCGCGCCACGAGCTGCCGGTCGAGCCAGGTCGAGCCTTCCGCCGCGACCTGCTGGTCAACAGTGAGCTCGCAGCGCACCGCAAGCGCAATCCGTGCTCGGCCATGCCCGTCTTCGAAGCGCCGGAGTTCCACAATGCCGCCGATCGGCCCATCGCCGGTCGCTTCGATGCTCGAAAGTTTCAGGTGATGCACGCGTCCGTCAATACCGTCGACGACGGCAAACGCTGAGCCCCTAAGCTCGTCGTCGTGTCCCCGAGCGATGAGACGACCGATGACGGGCTCGCCGTGGCGCTCGCCTTCGAGCGCCCAGGATGATGGTGGGCGTGCCGTGCCATCCTTCGCGAGGCTCTTGTGTAACCGCTTGATGATGTCGCCGCGCTCGCCGAGCGCGCGCAATCGAGGCTCGGCGTCGGGAGCGAGCACCCAGCGACCGGGCCCGGCAGGCTCGGCCAGGCCCAGCCGTTCCAGCGTCCGCGTCCGGCCGATCCGAAACTCCCGCAGTGGGTCGCGGCCGGCATCCCGGTTCGGCCTCAAATCGATGACCCCGTCGGCAGCCCCCGCTTCCCGGGCGAGTCCGCGATCGAGCCTGGTGAGACGTTCGGCGGTCAAATCCGCTTCGAGCTGGCGGCGGATCTCGAGCTCCGAGCGCAGACCAAGCTCGCGGGTAACGAGCTCGCCAGCGCGCGCCCGTAATCCCGTTGAGACATACTCACGGCTAATGACGAGGTCCCTTCCGTCATCCGCCCGCCCCCGCACCAAAATGTGGATATGCGGGTGCTCGGTGTTCCAGTGATCGATCGCAACCCAGTCCAGCCGAGTGCCAAGGTCCTGCGAGGCCTGGTCCATGAGCTCGCGGGTAAAGTCGCGCAGATTGGCGAGTTTACCGGCATCGTCGGGCGAGACGATGAACCGGAAATGATGCCGATCACCTTCACATCGGTCGGCGAAAGTACGACCGTCAGCATCATCTCCCGCCGCGTCAAAAAGTTTGCCGCGTGCCCCGTCCCGGGTAACCCCGTCGCGCTGAAGATAGCCAATATGAGCTCGCAGCGCGCCCGGCGAGCGCATCCGGCGGACCACACGCGCCTTTACCATAACCCCGCGGGCCCTGCTGTTGAGCAGACGGTTGGCGGCAAGGCTCGCCGCACGGCCGCGCCCAAACTTGCCGCCACGGCTGCTGGCACCTCGCGAAATACCGCCGGCCTTCTGAGCAGCCTTGAGCGCCTGCGCCAGAAACGGTCTTGTCCGCGGCGCACGCGTGGAGCGGATGCGGCCCGGGCGGATGCGGAAATCGTCGTTACCAGTCATGTAGTGCTCCTCAGGGTGTCGAAAGCTGAGCGAGACCGGCGCGTTATTCGAACAGGAAAACTGCGCGCGATATTCGCAATGTTCGCAGCAGCACTGGAATTTGCTGCTGTTCCATGCCCCGACCGACCGGCCGCACCTTGCGGCTTTTATCCTGCCCTCGCCCGTCGCCTGGTCCTTCCGTTGTGGCCACCGCGCTCAAAGCTGCGAGTACTTTCGACAGCATGCGAGGACATGCGATTACCGTCATCGCGACTGTCGTTCGCCTGAACGACGCGCAAACAGATCCGCCGCGCGAGGTCGAAATGCGGTTGCGTGTGCGCGAACCGTATCTTTGGGCAAGCTCAGTGATTGCTCAATCGATGTGGATGAGCCGTTAACGAACGAACTGTCGGATCGACGAACAAACACGGTCGCCTGTCGCCAGTCGACTATTCGTGTGATAACCGCGCTGCCACGCTCCAGTTGATCTATGCCAAGCAACGGTGCAAGACGCTGGACGTAGGCTTGTGTTTCATCCGGAAGCGGCCGCCCCAGTGCCAGGTGCTCTTCATACCGCTTGGGACCTGCGTTGTAGGCCGCAAGAAAACCTGCTGATCCGAATCGATTGAGCATCTCGCGAAGGTATGCCGTACCGGCAAGGATGTTGTCGTGCGGATCAAACGGATCCAGGCCGAGACCATATCGAACGCTCAGCTCGACCCAAGTCTGCGGCATGATCTGCATCAATCCGAGGGCTCCGCGCGCCGATACGGCATTCGGTTTGCCACCGCTCTCGATCTCGATAACTTCCTCGATCCAATGCTGCGGGATTCCACATCGGTGCGAGGCTTCGACTATCGAGGATGTGTAGGGTGTGATGGAAGCCGGATTCGACAGGCGCCTCGCTTGTGGACGCGAAGCGGGCTCCGCGCCGCCGGCCGAGGGCAGTCCGCCCCTCAGAAGGGCGCCGAGACAGCAAACAATAATTAAAGACGGCAACCGACGCTTTGTTTTCGGGCTGAAAGCGACTTTGGCTCGATCCTGCGGCATGCGAGAGTACCGGTCGGGCCTGTCGATCGTTGTCGATATGGCCGGAACGAAGGATGAGTATTGGCACGAGCAAAACGGCTTGATGACAGACCAATCGCGGAAGTTGGACATGATCACTCCTCACCGGTCCACACCGGAAGCGCCTGCCCAATCACTGCGGATCGCGCGATTGGCCCGAAGTAGCGGCCATCGAGCGAGGCTGTGGACTGCCAGTTCATGAGAAACACTTCGTCTTGGGCGATGATGCGGCAGCCCTGCCAGGCCGGCAGTGGTCGTCCGCGGCCATCACGCTCGCGTGCGCGACCCACCTCGATATTGTCGACAGCAATGGTGAGCCCAGTTCTGCAGACTGTTTGCCCCGGCAGCGCCAACACGCGCTTCAGCATCGGAACCCCGCTCGGCAAATAGCCGTTGAAATCAAGAAAGCTGGCCAAAGGCTCCGGCGGACGAGCAGCCACAAGCTCGGTGATCCGCAGCGAGCGGAGTTCTTGCAAACGATAGAGCCCGATCGGAACGCTTTCGGACACGTTCCAGATGTAGACTGGCGTGGTCTGTTGACCCGCCGACATGACGAGAGCCACAGCCCCGATCGCTGCCAAAATTGTAGCGGGCCGCCGCATCAGAGTGCTATCCTGCGCCGATTAAGCCAAGCTTGGTGCCGCGAGCGGGTGTATGTCCGCGGGTTTTCGTTGACAGACAGGCGGTTGTGCACGTGATGCCAATATTCGGGAGCCGCGTCGGCTGGATTAATGCCGAGCGCTTCCACGGCCTCGATCAAGTGCAGCACGTGCTCGACCTTGGGCCAGCCAGATAGCCGTAGAAGGCTGTCGCCGCCGGGGTTGATGCAAGGAACCGTCGAGTATCGCTGTCCCGGTGCGACCGCGCGCAAAATGTCGATCCGAGACAGCACCGCCCCAAAGTCATTCGACGTCCAACGCACGAATGCGAAGATGCTGCCGGGCGCAAACGAAAGGACGCGCCGATGACCGTCAATGATCTTCTCCGAAGCGGCACGGCCAAACCGGACCCGGTTCTCGATGCGCTTCTCGAGCCACAACAGCTCAACAGTGGTGTGGTTGCTCACCTGGCGGCCTCCGCTTGGTCGAGAGAGGTATGAAAGAAAGAAGTCGATGCTTAGCCGCCGGCGCATCGCAGGTGCCGTTTTGCGAGCGGCGGAGCGATCGTGGTGAAGAATGCGGGCATCGGCGCTGTGGAGCGCCCGGATCAGGTCTCACGGTTAGAGCCAATGGGCACGGATCCGTTAGAAGAAATCCGAAGGATTCCTGGTTAGCCGAGGTACTGACCGGTGCCCCCTTGCCGGCCGTGCCGCTGCGAAAATGCCTCACAACGATTCGCGAACGGTACGCGCGGTGCGTCCCGGCGATTGGCGGTGGAGGCACATGATGGACTTCTTTGCAGGGCTCGACGTGTCGCTGGAGACGACGAACATTTGCGTAGTGGATGGCGACGGCCAGGTCGTCCGGGAAGCGAAACTCGAGACCGATCCCGACGCGATCGAGCTGCTTTTGGCGGAATGGGGAATCCACCTCAAGCGCGTTGGCCTGGAGGCGTTCTCCTACAGCGCCTGGTTGTTCACGGCGCTCGCCGAAAAGGGCCTCCCCGTGACTTGCATCGAGACCCGGCATGCCAAGGCGGCGCTGAATGCGATGCTGAACAAGACCGATCGCAACGACGCCAAGGGCATCGCGCAAATGATGCGAACCGGCTGGTTCCGCGCGGTCCATGTCAAATCGGAGGGCGCGCAAACGCTGCGGGCGCTGCTGGTCGGACGCAAGGCGCTGCTCGGCAAGGTGCTGGATATGGAGAACATGATCCGCGGGCTGTTGCGCCCGTTTGGCCTCAAAGTCGGCGAGATCTCGGTCGGCCGCTTTGACGCACGGGTGCGCGAGATCATGGCCGGGAAGAAGGATCTGGAGCCCATCGTCACGCCGTTGCTGGACGCCCGCAATGCGATGCGGCTGCAGCTGGCAAAGCTGCAGCGCCTGGCGCTGGCGGCGGCGCGCAGCGACAATGCGGTGCGGCGGATGATGACCGTGCCCGGTGTCGGCGCACTCGTGGCGCTGACGTTCCGCGCAACCGTCGACGATCCCACGCGATTCAAGAAGTCGACCAATGTCGGCGCGCATTTCGGCCTGACGCCGCGGCGCTACCAATCCGGGCAAACCGACCGGATCGGCAGCATCTCCAAATGCGGCGATGAGCTGACGCGGGCGATGCTGTACGAGGCAGCTATCGCGATCCTCACACGCATTCCGAGGAATTTTAAGCTGCGGCTGTGGGGCCTGCGGCTGGCCAGGAAGAAGGGTCTGAAGCGCGTCGCGACCGCGGTGGCGCGCGCGCTCGCCGTGCTGCTGCACAAGATTTGGACCAGCGGCACGACCTTCCGGTTTGGAGCTAGCGGCAAGCGCGGCCGGGTCGCTGCGGCGGTTTAAGGGCCTCCGCGACCCGGCCGCTTCCACGAGCGCCTTTTCCTTCCGCCACGGCGGAGCGGCGTCTCCCGAGGAGACGGGGTTTTGGGTGAGATCGCAACTTTTCTTGCCGGCGGCTTCATGCAGACCATTGAAGCCATCAAGCACGGCGCTGGTTAGCCTGACCGCCCATTCTCCAGATTCCGGCATGTGGTGGCCGTCGTGCCAACCATGGACGTTAGCGAGTTCTCCTCGACGAGCGAGCTGCCGCAAGGGAAAGCAACGAGTGTGATGCGGTGACGACGATGCTGGTGATCGCGTCGTGTTGCGCGCGATCGCGTCCACGCGCGTGCATTGGCGACAGGAATCGCATTGCAGGAAGGATCTGCGCGTGAGAGAGTAGATGCATGAGGCATCCTCGTTGCGCGCGCGGCCGACTTGTTCACAACGCACTGATTCACAACAAGAAGTTAGTGTCAGTACGTTAGCAAAGTTACGGCGGCACGAAGTATCCGCGTGGCAATGGTTTAGCCGCGCTTTTAGTCCCCAATAGCACGAGGGTCCGGTCCCCGATGGCACGAGGGTTCTCGTCCCTGATAGCACGAGGAGATTCACAGCCTATCCACCGCTCTGGAGAGGGCGCGGCGCTTGTGCAATCGTCGGGTGAGCGGCTCCCCGGAAGCTAGAGCGAAGTTCAATCGCTCTCCGCCATTCGGGTCGTTGGTGATGAGAAGCTGATACCCCGGCAAGGTTTGGCGACGAACGATCTGACGCAGATCGTAAGCGAAGTGCTTGAGCGGCGAAAGGGTACCCGACTTGGCGTGCAGGTGCGCTAGATCAAAGCTCCAGCCACCACTTTGACGGCCGCCGTGCTTGCGCACGAGACGGTAGAGCCATCGTTCCAATCCCCCAGTCAAATCGAAATATGCGCGGTCGATGGTCAGGACGAGCGCGTCATTAAGAACGCCGGTATAGAACCAGTCCGGCAGTATCAGCTCCAGTCCGCGGGGCTGGCCGTGCACATTGGCTGTCTCTTTCCATTCATTGATCCACGAAAAACGATGCGCTCGTCGTTCCGTTGGCTGACGGATTGAGGTCAATACGGTGGTCGATTGTAGCCGATCGAGTGCAGCTTTGAGGCGGTCGTAGTCGCGCCCGCTGGTGCCGCGACCGACGAATGTCAGGATCTCATATGGCGTAGCGGCCATCAGCCGCGATGTCTTCAGACCGGCGTCGCGGGCTTCGACCACCTGTGACGCAGCCCAGATCAGAACGTCCGCGTCCCAGATGGTCGCCATGCCATGTTCAGGCACTGCCTCGACGCGGATCGCGATGGTTCCTGCGTGGAAGGCGATCGGCACAACGCGTTTTGACTTTGCCAACGAGAAGAACGGGTAAGCCATCAGATCTTGCGCATCGCGGGGCGCCAGGTCGCCGGGAATGGTACGGAACAGATCGAGTTGGTCGCGCTCCGAGTAGCGCTTTCTGTGAGGAGACAAGTTGCCGTCCGACATGGTCAACGTCGCTCCTTGCCTGCATACGGAATGGGTGTGTGGCGTTTGGCCGGCAACACCGATCCTGCGCCTGGATCGCTCGTCGACGTCCTGGCTCCGCGGTCAACCCACGCTTTGAGATCCTCAAGCGCATAGACAACACGGCCGCCGAGCTTGCGGTAGGTCGGGCCCGTGCCGTAGGTGCGGTGTTTTTCAAGCGTCCGGCCGGACAGACCCAGAAAGCGCGCAGCTTCGGGAGTGCGTAGGTATCGTGGCGGCAAGCCGGCGTTCGGATCGGGCATTTTCGAGCCTCAGTGATCGTTTGGAGCGCAAGCGAATGGACTTGCGCAGCGGCGGTCACGATGGCGGAGCAGAAGCCCTTGGGGGGATGCCGAACATGCGGGGACGCTTTTCGGTACCCCTGCCCTATCCCTTGCGAGATATTGGCCGAAACAATGCGCGATAGCCGCCGGGCACCGGCGCACGGCCAGCCTGCCCCAGCTGTCAAACGCCACGCGAAGGCGCGGCAACACCACCTCTTCTGACGCGCCTCACCGAGAATGACGAACCGCGCGAAAGAAAGTTCGGACTACGTGCGAACGGCTTCCCGCACGAACTTGGCGGCGTCTTCGTCATTCTCGGGTAGCCGAATGCCCTATTACGCGCACGGTTCGGTCGGCGGGCTCCGGCCGAAAGTACCGGCCCGGGCCGGATCAACGCGGGCGAGGATGCTCGCCGAGCGGCTCGAGATGAAAGCCTGCTCCCGCTTGGCAACGGTCAGCTGCTCGATTTGGCACACGATGCGCGACAGATAGAAGAGTGCGAGACTGTTCTCGGGCTCTTCGACCGCGATGAGGGTCAGGGCCGGCAACGGGATGATACCGGCCTGGAATGCAGCGCTGGCGGAGCCGTCGGCGATCCGGCCATCGATGTCGAGGGTCACGGGGTCATCGCGAGATGGAACAACGAACGTTGGCCGTCGCTCAGATCCTCCAGCCCGCGGTCGCGCCCTTCCTCGTCGGGATGAAACACGACCTCAACCTTGCGGATGACCTCCTTGGAAACGGAGGTCAACAGGCCGGAACACCGGCTTTGTGTCTGTGTCAGCGGTGTGCACCTGCCGCCAGCGTCGATGCACAGCCTTGGACACGAGATCGACGGCCGCCTCGGCGCCAAAGGTGCATTGAGGCGTCCGCCCGCGTCCAAGAGCCGTCGATTTTTTCCCGGTTTCCCGCCACCGATCAAGGACAGAGGGTCAGATGGGCTAGAATTACGATTCTGTTAACCTCAGACCCTAGGAATTTTGTAGTCTTCGTGCTACATAATCGTCAAATCCGTAGCGCGAAGGTTACAATGCCAACCCCACACAATCCCCCTGCCGCCGTTCGGCGAGCCATGCGCAAGCTCGGCGCGGACATCCACGATGCTCGTCGACGTCGGCGGCTTCCGATGGCAGTGGTGGCCGAGCGCGCCTTCACGTCCCGCTCGACCCTGCAAAGAGTCGAGGCTGGGGACACCAACGTGAGCATTGGCATCTATGCGGGCGTCCTTCAGGCGCTTGGTCTGCTCGATGGTCTGAATAAGATCGCCGACATCAGCAACGACAGCATCGGACAGGCGCTGGCCACCGCCGAACTGCCCAAGCGTGTCCATCTCAAACGCAGGACCGGAGCCTCATGAGATGGCTGACTTCGAGGTGCATATCGATCTTGGCGGCCACACGCGTCCTATCGGACTGGCGAGGAGCAATCGCGTTCGCGGCGCGGAGACCATTCTTTTCGAGTATGACGGCTCATGGCTCGAGGACGCTGACCGGTTCTCGCTGGAGCCAGCCCTCGCCCTGACGCGCGGCACCTTCGCTCCCGCTGCCGGCCTCGCGACTTTCGGCTCCATCGGCGACTCCGCGCCAGATACCTGGGGACGCCGTCTCATGCAGCGAGCCGAACGCCGCCTCGCCGACCGCGAAGGTCGTGCCGTCCGCACGCTTGCTGAAAGCGATTACCTGCTCGGCGTCGCCGACGAGACGCGGCTCGGCGCACTCCGATTCCGCTGGGTCGGCGAAGACGCCTTTCAGGCGCCGATCCACGGTGGCGTACCAGCCCTAATCGAACTCGCCCGGCTTCTCCAGATCACCGAGCGCATTCTCCGGGACGAGGAAACGGACGAAGACCTTCAGGTCATCTTCGCGCCCGGCTCCTCCCTTGGCGGCGCACGGCCAAAGGCATCGGTCATCGACCAGCACGGCAACCTCTCCATCGCCAAGTTTCCAAAGGAGACCGACGACTACAGCATGGAGACCTGGGAGGAGATCGCGCTGCGATTGGCCGGCAAGGCCGGCATCGCCACCCCGCAACACGAACTCATCGAAGTGGCCGGCAAGGCGGTCATGCTATCGCGACGCTTCGATCGCGACGGTACGACCCGCATCCCCTTCCTGTCAGCGATGGCAATGATGGGCGCCAAGGACGGCGAGCGTGGCAGCTATCCGGAGATTGTCGACGCTCTCGCACAGCATGGCGCGCAGGGAAAGACCGACGCCCATGCCCTCTATCGGCGCGTCGTCTTCAACGTGCTGATCTCCAATGTCGACGACCACCTGCGCAACCACGGCTTCCTCTGGCTGGGAAAGGCCGGGTGGTCACTGTCTCCGGCTTATGATCTCAATCCCGTGCCAACCGATGTGAAGGCGCGCGTGCTGACCACAAACATCGATCTGGACGAAGGCACCTGCTCGCTCGACCTGCTTGAGGCCGCGTCAACGTACTTCGGGCTGACACTGGCGCAGGCCCGCACGATCATAAGGGAGGTCGCAACGATCACCGCCACATGGCGCAACATCGCCAAGGCGGTCGGCGCCCGGTCGGCCGAGATCAACCGCATGGCAAGTGCGTTTGAGCACGACGATCTACGGCGAGCGCTGGCGCTATGACCAGAACGTTCCTTCACAGCTTTGATCCACCAGCGGCAAGTCCTGTCGCTTACGACACCGGCGAGTCCCCTACGACCTATTGTCGATCTCAGAATCGAAAGCGTCACCGACATTGCGCGGCAGTTTGCCTGAGATCACGCACATCAGAGTTCGACTGGCGCTCACTGGAGTCGCATGCGCAAGTTGGTAGGCCGAGAATTTCACCTGGCTGCGGAAGCAGAAGCGCTTCACGCAGGACAATTCGCCGAGGCCTCCGGCTTTACTCAGCAGTATATCGGCGGTTTGGAGCGTGACGACGCAATCCGGCAGTGGTGACCTTGTCCGAACTCGCCAGCGCGTTAGACGCTAGCCATGTCGACCTTATCTCGCCTGGTGTAAATTTTGCAGCCGGCCCAAAGCCTAAAGTGAAAACCATAGCCGTCGTGGACTTCAGATTGATCTTCCGGCGCGCCGCCTTGCTGTCGGCTGAAGAAGGAGCCCCGCCCGAGTTGCTCGGGCGGGGCTTTGATGGTGTGTCACTCGCCGCTCTTGCGCGGCCGCGACCAGAGCAGGTTGTAGCCCTCGCCACCTTCATCGTCGAACAGGTTGGCGTAGATCGGTGCGTTGAATGAGGGATCGTCGAGCTTGAGCGAGAGGTAGTCGCGTCCTTCTTCGGAGCGCTTCGCCCAGGCGGCCCCGATTTCCGCGCGGCCCACATAGATGCGGTGACTGGGAGCGTTGTCGTTGGAGCGGTTGGTCTCGGCGACGATGCGGACGCCCTTGGCCTGCAGGCTCAGGGTGATGATCTCGCCCTGGAAATCGTTGCCGACCTTCTTGAAAGAACCGATGTTAGCCATGTCACTTCTCCTGTTGTGTTTCGAGCCCGCGACCACCGCGGCCTCGATGGCGATCTAGAGGCCAAGGACGATCGGCGACGCACCCGCTGTTTGCGGGCCGGAGCGCAGCGGAGGACGCCGTTGTGGCGACTTTCTTGTCTCGCGAGGAATGGGCGCAGCCCAGGGGAAGAAAGTCGCATCAACGGCGTTGCGGCTCAGACGATCGAGGCGAAGCCGGTCTTTGGCCAGATCCAGCCATCAACGAGGCCACGTGCGTCCGCGTGCTCAACCGCAATCTCGGGAGAACGTGGCGTAGCTCGGTTGTGCTGAGCAAGAGGCCCGAACGAAATCCGGCAGAAAAAGAAACAATCTGCAGCAAAGGGCGGTATTGTCTCCGAGGAATCATCAAGACACGCCGCTCCGCCGCAGCTGAGTGGGCTAGCTAGCCGAAATGCTTTGGGGTTGGTGGAAGCGCTTCGAAGAGGACTGCCCCACCCCGCTCAGGTCCCGATCATCCCTCGTCTCAATGCGCCGATTTATGCCAACCTGTTCGACGATGAAGGCGGCGAGCGATCGTGCCCGCACCTGGCGCCCGTAAGAATTGGTTGTGAGGGCCTGCCCACCGGCCCGGCCTGCTCGAACACGCCGGACTCCGTAAATGCGGTCAAGCGCACCCACGACGCGCCGCCGATGTAAAGCGCCCCCAGGCAAGCAAACACCTCCCGCCAGGCCGGCGAAGGCACCCCGATCTGGGACAGGGCCGACACAACATGGTAGCCGGCAACAGCGGCCGGAACTGCGAATGCGCTCGCGATAGCGAAACGCAAGGTCAAGGATCGAGTGCTGGCGACGGCGGCCTGACCGAAGACAAGCGCCACCGCGCCGCCGGCCGTTCCGATAAGCAATGCGCCGGCCACGCCAGCGCCGCCTTGTAATGCCGTCGTCCCGATACTCAGCGCGACGAGAAACGGCAGGGCATGCACCGCGAGCGCGAAGATCGCCCAGCAGAACAAACCGATTCCGAGTGTGTTGAGAACAAGCCCAAAGGCGAGCATGGTGGTGGCTCCATGTGCATGGATTTATCCGTCGCGCCTTCCACCACCACCATGGCGCAAATCCGCGCTTAGAGCCGAAACGAGGCGGAGTTGCGGCGCCTGCAACTCCGCTTTGATGCCAAGAGCGAGCAGGCGACGCTCACGCGCCGCCGAACCTCCAGACAGGGATGCCGAGCCGTTTGGCCTTGTCGGCGAGGTTGTCCTGGATTCCCGTGCCCGGAAAATGCATGACGCCAATCGGCAGGAGTTCGAGCATCGCGTCGTTGCGCTTGAAGGGTGCGGCCTTGGCATGTTTCGTCCAGTCGGGCCTGAAGGCGATTTGAGGCACTTTGCGATTGTTCGCCCATTTGGAGGCGATCAGTTCGGCGCCTTTCGGGGAGCCGCCATGAAGCAGAACCATGTCGGGATGTTTGGCGTGGACCTTGTCGAGGCGATCCCAGATCAGGTTGTGATCGTTGAAATCGAGCCCGCCGGTGAGTGCAATCTTCGGTCCTGGAGGTAACATGACCTCGGTCTCGGTGCGGTGCCTGGCGGCGATGAAATCGCGGGAATCGATCATCGCTGCGGTCATCGTGCGGTGGTTCACCAGCGATCCCGATCGGGGACGCCAGGACGAGCCCGTGTGAGTCTCGAAGCGTTCCAAGGCCTGGTCGCGGAACAGTTCCAGGCAGTTGCGACGCTCGATGAGCGTGAGACCTTCGGCCGTCAGGCGCTCGAGTCCGACCGATTGCACCTCGGAGCCGTTTTGCTCAAGCTGGCTCTTCCGCTGCGCCTGTTCGTTATCGTCGAGCTGGCGACCGATGCGGTCGACAGCGCGATGGAACAGGTTGACGGTCGACCAGAGCAGATCGTCAAGGTCCGGCTCAAGCCGAGTATCGCTCAACGTGGCAACCAGGGCATCGAAGATGTCCGCGACGGCGCCGGCGATGATCCGGCCCTCGGGAAGGGGCCGTGGATCTGGTTGGTCGTCGAAGGGGCGATAGCCGTAGAGTTGTAGCTCGGCGAGAACGTGATCGGTTGGAGATGCGGCATGCGGCGGTTCGATGTCGTCACGGTCGGTCATGGCGGGGAGTCCTTTGCCGGAAGCGGCCGCGCCCATCGCGGCCTTCGTGGCGATCACTCAGACGGCGGGCGGAACGGGCCAGAACCCGAAAGGGCCGAAGCGGCAGCGGAGGATGGCGCAGCCCGGCTATTTTGCTTCGCGATGCAAAGCGCGCGGGCCAGATAGAATGATGTGTCTTCTCATCGCCGGCGCGCGGCGGAAAATAGCCGGGCGCAGCCATTGCCGGCCCGCACCCGCCTGCCGTCCGATCGCCCTCTAGAAGGCCGAGGTTGCGTCCTCTTCCGGCATTGGTGCTCCGCGACCGACAACGACGACGTCGAAATGCCGGAGCTATTCCGCGACCACTATCGACGAATGCAGGAAGCGGAGGACGTCCTCTGGCACGAGTTGAAGCCACAACGCCGCTCGGAGGCCCTCAAGACCGCAGATGTGCAGATCTTCGTTGAAGTCCCCCAGCCGGGGCGACAGTGCGACCGCTTCGATGCCGGCATCTTCCGCACGCCGGGTGAGGGTTGCCTGCACAGCATCTCCGGCGGCGTCGGCATCGCGGGCGATGTAGAGCCGACGCAGGCCCGACGGCAGCAACATGGCTGAAAGGTGATTGGCCGACAGCGCTGCGGCTACGGGCAAGGCCGGCAATGCGTAACGCAGCGATAGCATCGTCTCGATACCCTCGCCGGCCGCGAGCACGTCGTCCGCCGCGCCGAAGCGAACGGCGTTGCCAAGCAGGTCGCCCATGGCGCGTCGTGGCGTGTCGATCGGAGCCTTGCCGAGCCGCACGCGATCAAACCCGCCCGGGTCAAGCCAGGTACGGTGCACGCCGGTGATCCGTCCATCGAGGTCTGTGACGCAGGCGATCATCGCCGGCCAGGTTTCGGCCGGCAGATGCTCGTCCGGCCGATAGTAGCAACGAGGGTGGAAGCGCAGACTTCCGCCATGGCGGATGCGGGCTATTCCGCGACGCTGCAAATACGTTTCCACCACCGTCCCCTCGATCGGGCGCGACATCGCAAAGAGCCGACGGGCGGCTTGCTGCGATCCAGCCGACGCACGCGAACGCATGGCTTTCGGGGCCGATTTCTCCTCGCAACGAGGCAGTCTCAGAAACCGCCGCGCTTCCTCGGCGACCTCGCGGAAATCGCGGAAACCCCGGCATTCGCGGATGATGTCGAGGAGATCGCCATGCTCCCCGGTTGCGGCATCGGTCCACTTGCCGGCGGCGCCCTTTGGCGATTCCAGGAGCCGCACATACAGTGAGCGGCCCGGGGTGTTGTGGACGTCGCCGACCACCCAGTACCGCCCCGACCGCTTGCCGTTGGAGAGATAGTGTCGACACACCGCCTCGGCGTCGCGCGCAAGCCGGCGTGCCAGTTCGGAAGCATCGCGAGACATCACGCGGCCTCCCGATCACTGATGCGCGCAACAGGATAGGTGCCGAGCACGTTCGAAAGGATCTCGACGCCCTTCCCATCCGCGGGCACGAACATCCGCAGCTTCCAGGAAATGATCTCCCCAAAGAGGCCGTAAGCACGGAGGCGATCGCGCATCGTGTCGTTGAATCCCGACAGCTCGATGCGGTACGCGCCCATGACCCGGACGCGGCGAAGCTTAAGTCCCTCCGCGAGATCAATGACGGTCCGTCCCTCCATCAGCGCGGCAAAGGCAGCGTTCGGCGTCAGCGCGGGCGCCTCCGCAGCAAGGACATCTGCGACCCAGCTAGCCGAAACCTTGCGACCGATGATGCGTTCGCCGGCATCAGTCTGAAGCCGATAGACGCGGGTCGATTCGTTCGGCAGCCGCTTCCAGATCGGTAACAGCAGGCCCGCCACGACATGGATCGTGCTTTCCGTGAACTCGGGAATCTCGGCAAGCTCCGCTCGCCAGGCCGCGGCAAAGCATTGATGGTCCGCCTGGGCCCAGTGGCTTTCCGCCATCATGCCCAGGGGGACCGTGTGCTGCTCCATCGGCCGGATCAGGCGAACGCGCTGTTCGATGTCACCGTCGTCGAGCATCACGCTGGCCGCCGGGACCTGCACGGCGGCGCGCCCCGACCGCTCATTGACCAGCAGGACTGCACGGCGATCGGAGAGACGATCGAGAGCGTCATCGAGCCCCACAGGATGGTTCCGCTGACGCTGGATGATCGTTAGCAGCCGAGCCTCGGCGCAGGTAGCCGGATGGATATAGATCGTCCGCCGGTCGGTAACGACAAAGCTCTCGGCGCGGAGCGTTTCCAGCCCGACATCATAGGCGCCGGACGCAACCGCACCATCGATCCGAGCGGTCAGGAGCTGCTCGAAAACGGTGAACAGGATATTCTGAAGCTCAATGGTAAGCGCGAGCAATCTGTTCAGGAAGGTCGTGATCGGCGGCAGATCATCTCTGAGCCCATTGACGTCGGTCAGCTTCAGGCCGGTGGCATGCTCAAACCTTTCAAGCGAACATCCTTCGACCTTGCCCCGCACCAGCAGGGTGTAGAGTTGGCGCAACGCATCGCGCCCGTACTGGCTTTCGAGATTGTCCTCCGGCCGGAACAGGCCCTGCCCCCCGGTCTGGCGCTGACCGCGGGTGATGGCACCTAGCGTATCGAGCCGGCGGGCAATGGTGCTGAGAAAGCGCTTTTCGGCCTTCACGTCGGTTGCAATGGGACGAAACAGCGGCGGCTGCGCCTGGTTGGTCCGGTTGGTCCGGCCGAGCCCCTGGATCGCGGCGTCGGCCTTCCAGCCGGGCTCGAGCAGATAATGGACGCGCAGGCGACGGTTTCGGGCCGACAGTTCGGCGTGATAGCTCCTTCCCGTGCCGCCTGCGTCGGAGAACACGAGAATGCGCTTCACATCATCCATGAAGGCGGAGGTCTCGGCGAGGTTGGCCGAACCGGCGCGGTTTTCGACCACGAGCCGGTCGCCCTTGCGAACGACGCGTCGCGAGCGGCCGGTCACTTCGGCGACCATGTCGGCGCCGAACCGCTGCACGACCTGGTCGAGCGCGCCGGGTACCGGCGGCAGCGAGGCGAGCTTCTCGATCAGGCGGTCACGGCGGGCGACAGCTTCTCGACTCACGACCGGCTGGCCGTCACGGTAGACAGGCCGGGAACAGAGATTGCCCTCCGAGTCGGTGAAAGGCTCGTAGAGCTGAACCGGGAAGGAATGGGCGAGATAGTCGAGCACATACTCGCGAGGGGTAATGTCGACCTGGACGTCGCCCCAGTCTTCGGTCGGGATCTCGGCGAGCCGGCGCTCCATCAGCGCCTCGCCCGTTGAGACGATCTGGATGACGGCGGCATGGCCCGCTGCGAGATCGCCCTCGATCGAGCGGATCAGCGAGGGCGTCTTCATCGAAGTCAGGAGATGACCGAAGAAACGCTGCTTGGCGCTTTCGAAAGCGGATCGCGCCGCCGATTTCGCCTGCCCGTTGAGCGTTCCGGTTTCGCCGGTGATGTTGGCGGCCCGCATCGCCGCGTCGAGGTTGTTGTGGATGATGCCGAACGCATCGGCATAGGCGTCGTAGATGCGAACCTGCTCCGGCGTCAGCTGGTGCTCGACGAGATCGTACACGACGCCCTCGTAAGAAAGCGAGCGGGCCGCGTAGAGCCCAAGCGCCTTGAGGTCGCGCGCCAGCACCTCCATGGCCGCGACACCACCTTCCTCGATCGCCTCGACGAACTCGGCCCGCGTGGCGAACGGAAAATCGGTGCCGCCCCAGAGGCCGAGGCGTTGAGCATAAGCGAGGTTGTGGACCGAGGTGGCGCCCGTGGCCGATACATAAAGAACGCGCGCGTTCGGCAAGGCGTGCTGGAGCCTCAGGCCTGCGCGTCCCTGCTGAGAGGCCGCCTGGTCACCGCGCTCGCCCTTGCCGCCGACCGCATTTTGCATGGCATGGCTCTCGTCGAAGACGACCACTCCGTCGAAGTCGGAGCCCAACCATTCAGCGATCTGCCGGACACGCGAAAGCCTGTCGCCAC
The DNA here is from genome assembly GCF_042258615.1 of Bradyrhizobium sp. Pha-3. Lineage (GTDB taxonomy): Bacteria > Pseudomonadota > Alphaproteobacteria > Rhizobiales > Xanthobacteraceae > Bradyrhizobium. The sequence goes on from NZ_CP170152.1 coordinate 7,953,473, forward strand.
GCTCGTCGGTTCGCAGCGTAGCGTAGGTGGCAAAAAGGATACCTTCCGAAAGCCGAATCGGGGTGCCCTGGCGAAACCGCGACAAGGGCGTAACAAGCAGGCGTTCCATGCCGAGTGCCGACCAGTCGCGCTGCGCATCTTCGATCAGCTTGTCGGATTTGCTGATCCAGACCGCGCGGCGGCGGCCCTTGAGCCAATTGTCGAGCAGGATGCCGGCGACCTGCCGTCCCTTGCCCGCCCCGGTGCCATCGCCGAGAAACCAGCCGCGGCGAAAGCGGACGGCATTCTCGGCGTCGTCGCGCGCGGCCGCTACAACGTCAAACGTCGGGTCGACTGTCCAGGAGCCCGTGAGAAACTCGGAATGCGCTTCGCCAGCATAGATGATGCTCTCGAGCTGGGCGTCCGACAGAATTCCATCTGCCAGCAGCCCCGGAGATAGGTGCGGACGATAGGACGGTTTCGGCGGCGCAACGGAGGCCATCGCCGCGGACTGCACGAGCTTGGTCGGATGGATGCACGATCCGGAAATACGAATCGACTGCAACCCATATTCCTCATAAAGCGCATCGGTGAGGCGGGCGCCTTCCGGCGGCGACCATTCGATCGTTTCGTACGCAAGTTCTACGCGTTCTGGCGCTCTGCCTCCGGAGATGGACGATGAGCGTGGTGCAAAGGCACCAACCGATCGCGACATCGCAGGGCGCTTAACGACGTCAACCAGGACCGGCGTGGAGACAGGCTCCCGCGGAGGCACATGCTGGGTCACACAATCAAGCAAGGTGGCGACATCGCCTGCCTTACCTTTCGAGGCGGGAAAGACCTTCGGATCTGCGGCGGGCAGCTTGTCGATCACCAGCAGCCTTGTGTCCGTCTGAGTTCCGTGCCTGGCGTAGACGGCGCCGTCGATCGCGGCAGAAAACACCACCCGCCCGCGTTGCTGAAGCCGAACAAAGGCGTCTCGCCATGCCGGATTGTCCGGCGCGAAGGTTGCGCCGGTGATGGCGACGAGACGTCCGCCGTCGCAAAGGCGAGCCAAGGCTGACCCGATGTGCCGGAGAGCCGCGTCCGACATCCGTTGGTCGACATTTGGCATCGCCGAGAACGGCGGATTCATCAGGACGACGCTCGGTACGACACTCGCATCGAGATGATCATCGATCTGGGCCGCGTCGAACCGGGTGACTTTACCGTTGGCGAAGAGATGATCGAGCAGCCCCGCACGGGACTCGGCCAACTCGTTCAACGTCAGAGCGCCGCCCGCGAGCTCGGCAAAGATGGCGAGCAAGCCCGTCCCCGCAGAGGGCTCCAGAACGCGGTCGCCGGACGTAATGCCGGCCGCGGTGCATGCGGCCAGCCCGAGCGGGATCGGCGTTGAGAATTGCTGAAACGCCTGACTATCTTCGGAACGGCGGGTATGCGTCGGCAGGCAGCTCACGATTTTTGTGAGCATTGGCAGCATCGCGGCCGTCGAGCCAGCCTTGGCGCGCATCGCCGGGCCAAACTTGCGAAGGAATAGAACGGTTGCCGCCTCGCAGACGTCATAGGCGGTCTTCCAATTCCAGGCGCCGGCCGCGTCTGAGGCGCCGAAGGCAGCCTCCATTGCGCGGCGCAGGACGGCGGCATCGATGCGCCGGCCGCGTTCCAGGTCGTTCAAGAGCTGTCGGGCGGCCCTGACGGCGCCAGAGGTGAGACTTGCAGCGGCACGCATCGAGAGCGGCGCGGCGGAGACGCCGCCGGCGAGAGATTCGGTCATGGCAGGATTTCTTTCGGAGAGCAGGAATGGGCGAACCATCAGGCACTCTCCTTGATCCCGACGGCTCAAACCCTTCCCGGCCCGGCTCTCCCTCTGAGCCCTCGCCCATAAGAATGGGGACCGGCGCTGCACACCGGTCCCCAAGCCACTGCGGATGGCTGGAGCCATCCCGTTCTCTTATGTCACTCGGCCGCGTCGAGCTGTTCCGGCTCGTCGTCACCGGCATTCTCCCGATTCTCGGCGTCGCCAAGGAATTCGGGCAGCGGGTCCGCTTCACCCTCCTCTTCCGCTAGCGATGCGGTAGCGTCGGTGAGACGCAGCGGCTCCGGCAACCAGCCCGAACCATCGAGAAGACGCTCGGCCTCCTTGGCCATGTCGGCCTTCTTCAGGTGCTCGATCAACTGCGCAGAAGATTCGTCCCTTGCTTCCCGCACCGCCTCCAGAATGCGAGGCTTGGTGACCCGACCGAGATAGTTGTCGACGGTCGGTCTCCAGCCAGCTCGGACCATGTCGAAGTCGACGGCGCGCGCCAGCACATCGGCCTGATCGAGACGGGTCCGAACGCCATGGGCGGAGATGCGGCCCTGATTGGTGCGGTTGGCCGGCTCATGGACGGCATTGACCGCAAATGACGCACAATGAGCGAACAGCGACGCTTGTGCATCACCATCGAGGGCTGTGAGCGCATCCCAGAGATCGTTCTCGCCCTGTGGTAATCGTGCCTTCCAGGACTCGTGCCGTGCCTCGACGGCCTTCGCGGACGCGCTTTCCCTCAGGCCCGGGGCTTGAGCGGGGAAGGTCGGCGTACGAAGTCCGATCTCAAGGCAGCTTCCGGATGACGCGAACCGGTAAAAGGCCGTCAGCACGAAGTTGTGCAACACTGCCTGGAACGCGATCGCTGGATTTTCTGCCAGCGCATCCCGCAACGCCAGTGTACGATGCGCCGTCAGCTCGGTGATCAATCGATCGGGCAATGGCCTTGTCACATCGTCATCGTCCCCGTCGGATTCGACCGGCGCACCTGCAACCGAGACCACGGTGCGCGGACCGGAAGAACCGACCTCGCGTCCCTCGGTTGATGACGTATCGGCGCTCCGGCCGACGTCAGGATCGGTTGCCGGAAGGTCGTCCTCTGGCCGGACGTAACCGCGGTCTACTGAGAGGCGTCCTTCGGAATCGATACTGACGAAGACGCCAGCTCGGACAATCTCCGCCGGATCGTAGAGCACCGACCTATCTTCAAACGCCATCAATGCCGCCTCGATTTCGCCGAGACGCCGATCGACCTCGTCGGGTAACTCATCGGCATGCTGGTAATCGGATTCAAGCTTGGCGCGCTCGGCGTTGAGCGCGTCGATGGTGGCCTGTTCCTCAGGTGAGAGATCGACAGGTTTGCCCTCGATTTCTCGCAGACCATCCGTGTGACCGTAGGGGAAATCGAGCGCCACTGAGATCCACTTCCAGCCTTCCGCGGCAAGCGTCTCGGCTTCGGCCTTGAGTTTTGCTGTCACGAGGCGGTCGAGCAGGGCGACGTCCTGGAGCCAGCCGCCATCATCGTGCTCGAACAGGTCCCGCAAAACGCCGCCGCCAGCCTGCTCATAAGCATCGAGCCCAACGAACTGCGCGCGGCGATCGGACGCGCGCACGGTATTTTCGGTCAGCATTCGTCGGATCTGATAGGGCTCGTCATAGCCGGATCGGCTGACATTGTCCCAGACCTGCTCCTGTCTGGCGTGGTCGGCTGTAACAGAGAAGGCCATGAGCTGTTCCAGGGTCATGCCGTCTTCAGCATAGACGTCGTGCAGCTTTGGCGACACGGACGCCAGTCGGAGGCGTTGCTTCACGACGGCCGGCGTCACGAAGTGCCGAGCAGCGATATCCTCCTCGGACAAGCCGGCGCCGCTCAAGGTCTGGAAGGCTCGGAACTGATCGAGCGGATGAAGCCCTATCCGCTCGTCGTTCTCTGCAAGCGAGTCGTCTTCAGCGATGCCCCCCTCACGCACGACACAAGGAACGGCCTGCGTCTTCGCCATGCGCTTTTGCTTCACAAGAAGTTCCAGCGCGCGATAGCGCCTGCCGCCTGCCGGCACCTCGAACATGCCGGTTTCATTGCCTTCCGTGTCCACAACCGCCCGCACGCTGAGACTTTGCAGGAGCGTACGCTGCGCGATACTTTCGGCGAGTTGCTCGATCGAAACCCCTGCCTTGACGCTCCGAACGTTCGACTGGCTGAGCACCAGCTTGTTGAACGGAATGTCGCGCGAGGGCGACAGGGTGATCTTCTGGACAGACTTCGTCATGTCGATTCTCCACGACGGGCGGCCGGGAGCCTCTCTCTCGGCCTCCAACCCGTCGCGAAAAACTACGGCTCCCCTCTCACTCTCTTTTCGAGACGACCGGCGAGAGCTTCACGCCGCCTCCTGCTCCGCCCCCTCCGTCGTCGTGTCGACAACGCCTTCCGGCAGGAATCCAAGAAGATAATCCGCAACCTTGCTGGCCTGTGATGCGGCACGCACAATCGCGCGATTGTCCTCTCGCAGCACGTCAAGCCAGCAGCCGATATAGTCCGCATGCCGCACCGTCGGCGCAATACCAAGCGAAGCGCAACTGAATGCAGACGCCATCTCCGCGATCAGTTCCTCGAAGGCGTACTTCCTGGTGCCGTAGCTGCCCGACAAGTCGCGGTTGAGACGTGACGGGTGGCCGCTGGCATGCGCCAACTCGTGCAAGGCCGTTCGATGCCAGTTGATCGGCTCGAAATAGGCTTGCGGCGGCGGCACCTGCACATAGTCTTCTGCCGGTACATAGAAAGCGCGGTTGCCGCCGATCCGGAAGTTGATGCCGGTCGCCTTGATGAGCTTATCGACCCGCGGCTCGATCAAGCCTGGCGGCGGGGGCGGCGCCGTCGTCGCGACCTCCGAAGGCAGATTGTCGCACTGATCGGTATTAAAGACCGTGAAGCGCTTCAGGAATGGAATGGCCTGCGCTTCGTCGCCTGTTTCGCTCGCGCGCCGCTTTTCCTCGACCGGCACAAAGCGGTCGGCATAGACGACGGTGGTCCCGCGCTCGCCCTTGCGGACGTGACCACCGAGCGACAGCGCCTGGCGGAAGGTAAGCCAGCTCTGGCCTGTAAATCCGCGTTCGGTGGCAGCGCCCCAAAGAATTAGAACATTGATGCCGCTATATTGGCGGCGAGTTGCGGCGCTCTTCGGCATAGCCAGCGCCGCGTTCGCCGCCGAGGTACCCCAAGGCTGCACCCACGGCACCCGGCCGGCCTCAAGTTCGCGGATGATCTTGCTGGTGATCTCATCATAAAGGCTCGTCCGGTCTTCACCGGTTCGCCGCTGAAGATAGCGTCTCGACATCGCGGGTCTCCGCGACGGGCGCCGCGAGCCTCTCTCGCGGCACGTAACCCGTCACGTCAAAACCCGCGCAGCACTCTTTCTCTCAGCCTCCAAGGGAGAGAATGCGAAATCTGCGACGCAGCCCGCCTACCGTCCGATTCTTCATGGGATTTGACCTTGATAGGTGCCGAGGGCCGCAGGCCCCGGCCAGGCGTGCGCCAACGGCGCATCGCCTCAGGGATATGGCACCCGCAGGAGCGTGAGCATAGCGACGCCGAAGGCGGCACGCGGGACCGAGTGCAGCGACAAGACCGGTTAAGAGGGCACCCGGGAACGGGGCAGTGATAGCGACGCCGTCATACTTGATGACGGCGGGACCCTTTCACGAGTGCCCCCGGCGAGGAGCTCCGCAGTCCTGCGCGAGGGATCGAAGCCGGACGGCCCAGACGCGAAGTGGCTGGGTTCACGAGAGCCCGATGCGGCGGCAGCCGCACGCGCAAAAGCGGACGAATCCTCCAGTCAAAGAATCTAAACTTCCTCGCGCGCGTTGGTCTGCGCGTCATAGATCCTGATCTGAAGCCTGGGAAAACGTCTCTTGAGTTCTTCTCCACCTGCCCTGGCGCCGTCTCTGGTCGCAAATTCGGTTTTGAGTCGGCCGTCAACTTCAAGCGCGTAACCAGAGGTCGGCAGTTTACTGGTAGCTGCAACCATGTCATTCCCATTGTTCAGTGAGGTGGTTGGAAATGATGGGTAGCGTGAGTCGCCCACCCCACGCCAGAGCCGCCTGCGAAACTGTGGTGATCGGCCATTGGACGTTTGTGGATTGGGACCCGACAGTAGCCTCCGTCAAGGATGGGCATTTGCATCGTCCGAACAGGCGGACGGGTTTCCGCTTGCCCGGATCCATGCACGATAGAGCCATGGCTCGACGTAGCCGCCCGTCCAGAGTCCCTGGCCCGGCACGCTCAGCTACGCGCTGAGCTTCGTGATATCTGCCTTTTGAGTATTACGAGGGATCGCCACAATCTTGGGTGCGGCCGATGCCGGCAATGGCACGCAATTTCGACTTATTCTCCGCCCTCGTAGAACAGTTCCAACGGCAGGCCGACCAGCGCCTTGCCGATCCAGTCGCGCGCGATGACATTGGACGGCCCCATCGCGATCGCCGCACGCGCGTCGCGATAGGCGCGCTCGATCGGGCCGCGGTGATAGCCATACCCGCCCGTCACCGTCAGCGCCGTCGCCGCGACCTTGTTGGCGACCTCGGCGGAGTGCACCTTGAACTCGGTCAGCGGGATCAGGATCTCGCTCTGCGGCTTGCCGGCGCGCCAGAGCGCGTCGAGCTTGCCTGCGAGCTCGTTGCGCCACGGCCGCAGCGTCTCGACCAGCACCTTGGCCGCCCCGAGCTCCTGGCGGATCGCCTGATAGTCGGAAAGGCTCTTGTTCCTGTCCTTGTGAACGAAGCTCGTGGTGTGCGCGACCGCAGCGTTCAGCGCGCCGCGCGCGACGCCTTCCCAGACCGCGCCGAGCCCGATCAGATAGACCGGCGAAACGCCGTCATAGATGATTTCCTTGCCCTGCCCTTCGGCGCCGAGCCGGTCGCGTTGCGGCACAAGCACATTGCTGTAGCGGATCGGTCCGGAGTGGTTGGCGCGCACGCCGAGCGCATCCCAGGGACGGGACTCGATGCCCTCGGCCTTGCCGTCGACGATGAAGAAGATGATGTCGGCCTGATCTTTCGCGCCCGGCGTGCGTGTCTGCACCACGTAATAGTCGGCCTGGCCCGAGCTCGTCGTAAACGACTTCTCGGCGTTGACACGGTAGTCGTCGCCGTCGCGCGAGGCTTCCGACAGATTGTACCACCAGTGACCGCCGGTGGCGCGCTCGCTGGTCGAGTAGGTGCCGAGCAGGCTGCCATTACTTGCCTGCAGCCAGCGCTCCTTCTGATCGGTGTTGCCGAACAGGTTGACGGTCTGCGCCGCGCCGACATGCATGACATAGACAAGGCCGGTGGATGCATCGGCCTGCCCGATCCGGTAGGCAGCCTCGGCAAAATCCAGATGGCCGAGGCCGAGCCCGCCGAACTGGGTCTCGTTCAGCACGCCGGTCCAGCCGGCCTCGGCCAGTGCGCGCAGATTCTCGCGCGGAAAGCGGCTCTCGCGGTCATTGCGATCGGCATTCACTTTCACCGTCGCGTCGATGGCGGCATCGAGCCTGGCATATACGTCGTCGTCGATCTTGTGTGCAAGATTGTCTTTGGCCATGGTCATTCTCTCCGGGTTGCAGTCATGCGACAGCCTCTGTCGGCTGCCTCCGGCTCTGATCGCCTTGCGACGATCCGCCGAGATAATGCGTCTTGATGTCGGCGCGCTGGCGCAGCTCGGCTGCCGCGCCGGCCAGCACGCTGCGCCCGTTCTCGAGCACCACCGCGTAATCGGAAAAGCGCAGCGCCACCGTCGAATTCTGCTCGGCGACCAGGATCGACAGCCCCTGCTCGCTGTTGAGCTGCCTGAGCGCGCGAAAAATTCCCTCGACCACCAGCGGCGCCAGACCCATCGACGGCTCGTCCAGCACCAGAAGCCGCGGACGCGACATCAGGGCCCGGCCGATCGCCGTCATCTGCTGTTCGCCGCCCGAAGTCAGACCGGCGAGCGAGCGGCGATGCACCTTCAGGCGCGGAAACAGCGCGTAGACGCGGTCGAGGTCCGCTGATATCTCCGCCCGCCGCGCGTCGCGCCCCATCGCGCCGGTGATGAGATTTTCTTCCACCGTCAGCGAGGCGAAGCAATGCCGCCCCTCGAGCACCGGCACGAGACCGGCGCGCACCAGCGTCGCCGCCGATGTGCCCGCAACGTCGCGGCCGTCGAAGACGATGCGGCCCGCGGTGATCTGGCCGCGCCGGGCGGAAAGCAGCGCCGAGACCGCCTGCAGCGTGGTCGATTTGCCGGCGCCATTGGCGCCGAGCACGGCGACGATCTCACCGCGCCGCACGGCGAGCGATACGTCACTGACCGCCGCGATCGCGTGATTATAGGTTGCGGCCAGTCGCTCGACCGCGAGCAGAGTTTCACTCATCCGTTGATCCCTGACGTTGCAGGCCGCGGGAGCCATAACGGCTCCCGCGCCGGTCGCGGCATCAGTTGCTGACCGGATCGTCACCGGAGGTGCGCACCTTGATGCCGTGCTCCTTGGCATAGGCGGCCGCGGACTTCTCGATGATCGGGCGCAGGAAGGCCCAGTCCGGCGCGATCCAGCCCGAGACCACCTTCCATTTGCCGCCGTCCCACTGCTGGAAGGTGACGCGGCCGTCGCCTTCGTGATTGTCCCAGGTGACGTTGATCGAATGGAACAGATCCTTGGCGCCGAGCGCCTCCACCCGCGCCGGATCGAGCTGGAGGTGCTCAAAACCCCAGCGCACCTCGTCACCGGTCAATGTGCGCTTGCCGAACTTCGCCTGCGCGATCCGGATCGCCTCGACGTTGAGGATGCCGTTCACGATTCCCAGATTGTGGTAGACGCTGCCGATCCGCTTCTTGTCGTCGAGATTGCCCTTGCCGGCGCCGTAGACCGTCTTGATCACCTCCTGCAGCACCGGATATTGCTCGCCGGAGGCCTGCGTGGTGATCGCGATATAGCCCTTGGCGGCGTCGCCGGCCGGGATCACGTCTTCCTCCGAATTGGACCAGACGTTGCCGATGATGTGGTCGGCGGGAAAGCCGACCTTCTGCGCGGTCTTCAGCGCCACCGGGTTCATCACGCCCCAGCCGCGCAGCACCACGTAATCCGGCTTCGCCCGCCGGATCGACAACCATTGCGACTGCTGCTCGTTGCCGGGATGCGGCACCTCGATCTGCTCCAGGCTGAACTGATATTTGTCGGCGAGCAGCTTGTAGATCGGGATGGTTTCCTTGCCATAGGGCGAGCCGTGATAGAGCACGACGAGCTTCTTGCCCTTCAGCTTGTCGATGCCGCCCTCGCGGCTCGCAATGTAGTTCACGATTCCCGAGGTCTCGCTGTAGGGATTGAGCAGCAGCGGGAAGACGTAGGGAAACACCCGGCCGTCGGTCGAGTCAGTTCGGCCGTGGTTGATGGTGATCAGCGGCACCTTGTCCTTGGTGATGCGATCGATCATGGCGTAGGCGATGCCGACCGACAGCGGATTCCAGGCGGCGACGCCGGCCCGTCCCTTCAGCCGCTCATAGACCTCGACGCCGCGCTCGACCTCGTACTGGGTCTCGCCCTCATCCCAGGTCAGCTTGACGCCGTTGATGCCGCCATCGCGGATGTTGATCAGATTGAGATAGTCGATGAACCCGCCGAAGAAGCCGGTGCCGCCGGCCGCATAGGGGCCGACCCGGTAGCTTTGCAGGGGAAAGAACTGCTCGTCGGCCCGGGCGGCAGGTAACCCGGCCAGCACGGCGGCGACTGCCGCGGCGAAAGCAGATTTCAGAACCTTCGACTTAATCATTGTCAACTTCTCCAGTGGTGCGAAATGTCATGTGTTCCGAGCGGCGACTTGCCGCGTGAGGGCGGTCCAAAACCGGTCCCACAGCGCGATCAGGCCGCGCGGTTCGGCAATCAGGAATGCGATGATGAGCGCGCCGACCACGATGCGCTGGCTCATCTCCAGCACGCCGGAATCGAACACGCCGCCGAGCAGGGCCGCACCGGCGCGCGACAGGATCAGCGGAAACACCACGATGAAGGCGGCGCCGAGAAACGCGCCGCGCAGCGAGGCCAATCCGCCGATGATGATGATGAACAGGATCTGGAACGAGCGATCGAGATTGAAGCCGGCCGGCTCGACCGTGCGCAGATAGGCGAAGGCCCACAACACCCCGGCAATGCCGATCAGGAACGAGGAGACGCCGAACGCCAGCAGCTTGGTGCGCAACAGCGGTATGCCGATCACCTTGGCGGCGAGCTCATGGTCGCGCACCGCGACGAAGTTGCGGCCGCTCTGCGCGCGCAGCAACCGCCAGGTCAGGAAGGTCGCTGCCGTCACGACACTCAGCGAGAACACATAGCGTCCGGCCGGGCTGGTGAACGTGAGACCAGCCACGCGGAGGACCGGCGCATCGATGACGCCGGACGGATTGTCGTTGGAGAACCAGCCGAACTTGGTCAGCGCCCATTGCACGAAGAATTGTGCAGCCAGGGTCGAGACCGCGAGGTAGAAGCCGCGCAGCCGCAGGCTCGGCAGTCCGAACACGATGCCGATCGCAGCCGCGATCAGGCCGGCGAGCACCAGATCGACCAGCAGCGGCAGCTCCGGCAGCCGGAGGTGGAGATTGTAGGTGGCATAGGCGCCGACCGCCAGGAACGCGGCAGAGCCCAGCGACACCTGCCCGGCATAGCCGGTCAGAACGTTGAGCCCGACGGCGGCGAGCGCCAGCGCCAGAAACGGCGTCAGCACCGCATCCAGCAGATAGTCGGAGCCAAAGAACGGGATGACGCCAAAGGCGATCACGGCCGCGACGGCGATCGCGATGGTCACTACGCCGGCGTGCCGTGCTGTCAAGGTTGCTGCGCGCATCGCCTAGACCCTCTCGACCAGCTTCTGCCCGAACAGCCCCGACGGCCGCACCAGCAGCAGCACCAGCGCCACGACATAGGCGGCCCAGGCCTCGATGCCGCCGCCGAACAGCGGCCCGACAAAGACTTCGGCAAGCTTCTCGATGGCGCCGATCAGAAGGCCGCCGATGATCGCGCCGGCAATCGAATCGAAGCCGCCGAGCACCAGCACCGGCAGCGCCTTCAGCACCACGAGCGAGAGCGAGAACTGCACGCCGAGACGGGCGCCCCACAACAATCCGGCGACCAGCGCGACGACGCCGGAGGCCGTCCAGACGGTGGCCCAGACCCGCGGCAGGCGCAGGCCGACGGCGAGCGCTGCGAGCGGATCGTCGGCGACGGCGCGGAACGAGAGCCCGGTCCGGGTGTAGCGGAAGAACAGTGCGAACAGCGCCACCAGGCTTCCCGCGACCACTGCTGCGAACAGATCGAACCGGCTGATGAAGACACCGGCGATGTCGAGCGGCACGTCGCTGATCCCGATGTCGAGGCCGTGAACCTGGGTGCCCCACAACAGCTGCGCGGCACCCTCGATCACATAGGACAGCCCGAGGGTTGCCATGAACAGGGTGATCGGCGGCTGGTTGACCAGCGGCCGCAGCACCGTGCGCTCGACGGTCACGCCGAGCACCACCATGACCGCCAGGGTGATCAGGAACGCGAGCGGAAACGAGAGGCCGCGCTCGGCCAGGCTGACGAAGGTCAGCGCGGCGAACAGCAGCATGGCGCCCTGCGCGAAGTTGAGCACGCCCGAGGTCTTGTAGATCAGCACGAAGCCGATCGCGACCAGCGAGTACATCACCCCCGACAGCAGGCCGCCGACCAGTACCTCGAGCAGAAACTGATAATCGAACATCAGACCGCGAGCTCCGTGACGTCCTGATGCGCAACGCCGAGATAGGCGTCGATCACCGCCTGGTCGGATCTCACCTCGTCGGGCGTGCCGTCGGCGATCTTGCGGCCGTTGTCGAGCACCGCGATGCGGTCGGACAATCCCATCACCACGGCGATGTCGTGCTCGATCAGCACGATGGTGGCGCCGTAGCTGTCGCGCGCATTGCGCACATGCCCGGACAGTTCGCGCTTCTCGCTCAAGGTGACGCCCGCGAACGGCTCGTCCAGCAGCAACAGGGTCGGCCGCGCGACCAGCGCCCGCGCCAGCTCGACCCGCTTCTGCAAGCCGTAGGGCAAGCTTCCGGCGGCGCGCTCACGGACGTCGCCAAGGTGCAGGAAGCCAATGACATCCTCGGCGGCGGCGCGGTTCTCCGCCTCGATCCGGCGCGCCAGCGGCGAGCCGATGATCTGGCGCAGGAAACCGGCGCGGACGCGGTGCGCGAGCCCCATCAGGACATTGTCGAACACCGACAGCCCCTTGAAGATCGCAAGATTCTGGAACGTGCGCGCGACGCCGTGCGCGGCGAGATGTGCCGTCGGCACCTGGACGAAGGCGCGCTCGCCGAGCCAGACCCAACCGCGATCGGGACGGTAGAGCCCGCTGATGACGTTGAGCAGCGAGCTCTTGCCGGCTCCATTGGGCCCGATGACCGCGCGGATTTCGCCCGGTGCAACCTCCAGATCGACGTCGCGCAGCGCCGCGACGCCGCCGAATGTGAGCGAGATTTCGCTCAGCGCCAGCACCGGCCGTGCCGCGCGATCGCCGGCCCGCGCGAGCACCCGTGTGGGGGCATCGGCAATCGTCGTTGCACGCGCCTTCCCTTGCGCCGGAGCAGCCTCCAGCGCAAGGACACCGGCATTTGTCGCCACCGCGGTCACGTTGCCAGACTCCCCGTCACTCGGCAGCCTGGGCGTGCGCCGCGGTTTTCGCCTCCAGCGCGCGAACCAGCGGAATGACGCGGCGGCCGAAATATTCGACCTCTTCCTGGAAATGCAGGAAGCCGAGCAGCACGAGGTCGACGCCGACCTCCTTCAGCACGACGATGCGCTCGGCGATCTGCTCCGGTGTACCGATCAGATTGGTCTTGAAGCCGTCATTGTACTGGACGAGGTCCTCGAAGCTGGATTTCGCCCAGTTGCCCTGGCCTTCCGGCGAGGCCTTGCCGGCATTCTTCACCTCATGGCCGAAGGCGTTGACCGCCTCCGGATCGGCCTTGACGATGATCTCGTCGAGCACGGCGCGCGCCTCGGCCTCGCTCTCGCGCGCGATCGCAAAGGCGTTGACGCCGATCTTGACCGAGTGATTGTTAGCGCGCGCCTTGGCCCTGATGTCGTCGACCTGCTTCTTGATCTCCTCGACCGAATTGCCGTTGGTGAAGTACCAGTCCGACACCCGCGCGGCCATATCGCGCGCCGCGCGCGAGCTGCCGCCCTGAAAAATCTCGGGCAAGGGATGAGCCGGCTTCGGCTTCAGCGTGTAATCCGAGAAGCGGTAGAAATCGCCGCGGAAGCTGAAATTGTCCTGCGTCCAGATTCCGCGTAGCGCACGGATGAATTCCTCCGAGCGGCGGTAGCGCTCGTCGTGATCGAGCCAGGGCTCGCCGATCGCGGTGAACTCGCCGCGGAACCAGCCGCTGACAATGTTGACGGCGACGCGCCCCTCGGTGAGCTGGCTGATGGTCGCGATCTGCTTGGCCGCCACCGCCGGATTCCAGGGCCCGGGCAGCAGCGCCGCGATCACCTTCAATTTCGTGGTCGCTGCCAGCAGTGCGTGGCTGAAGGCGACCGGCTCATGCTGGAATTCGGCGCCGTAGCCGGCGGTGAAACGGATCTGGCTCAGCGCATAGTCGAAGCCGCTCGCCTCCGCGATCTGCGCCAGGCGGCGGTTGTAGTCGATGTCCCATCCGGTTCGCTGTTCGATCTTGCTGATGACCAATCCGCCGGAGACGTTGGGCACCCAGTAGGCGAATTTGATCTGATCATGGCTGGCGGTCATTGGATTTACCTCAAATGTTGGACGTGGAGGTGTGACGCAGGCAGCACGAAGCGTTCGCGCGCCGCCGGGCCAGCGGGTTGCGACGCGGCTCATGCGGGCCGCCGGCGGATTCTGAATTATGGGAAGGTTGGCGCGATCAGCGTCCCTGATCCGCGCCGGCACGCGCTCGGAGCGTCAACAATACGCCGTGCGGCACGACGTCAGCGGCGCGACGCGGGTTCGAGATCGGTCAAACAGGTCAGTGCAAGTCATCAGCATTCCCCTCGCAAGCACCATCCGGCGAGCAATCAATATTTTCAGAGAAAGCAGAGACGAGCGAGTCCAAGGCAAACTCTTTTTCGGCGGTTCCGGGAAAGCGGTATTCTTTTGTTGACGCAAAACGCATCGTTTGATGCTGAGCGGCCGAATTTCCATCCGTACCGGCGCGCGTCTATGCGGCAAGATCATGCGGCTTGCAGTAACATACCGGCTCCCCTGAGATGAAGGAGAGGATAGTTCTGATGTTCGAAGCGATTCTTTCCTGCACGCTGGACAGCATAGATGTAAAGATGGACGTCGAGTTCGCGCGGTACAGCAGCCTCGATCTCGTCAAGGAACTTGAGGAAATCGGCGGTGCGGTGGCGCCCGTAGCACTTGCCAATGCCCCTCCGGTCGCAATATCGAGGGCGGCGAACAGCGCGGTGGTGCCATGCCTTTTGTAGTCATGGCTCCTTCGGGCCGCCTGCCCGGGACGCATCGGCAGCATCGGCTGGCTGCGGTCCAGCGCCTGGATTTGGGACTTCTCATCCACACACAGAACGATGGCGTGCTCCGGTGGTGAGACGTAGAGGCCCACGACATCGCGCACCTTGGCCACGAAGTTCGGATCGGTCGAGAGCTTGAACGTCTCCATCCGGTGCGGCTGGAGCCCGAAGGCCCGCCAGATGCGTTGTACCGTCGATACTGATAGGCCGCTGATCTTCGCCATGTCGCGGGAGCTCCAATGAGTGGCGTTCTCAGGGCAACTCTCCAACGTCCTCACGATCACGGCTTCGATACGGGCATCGTCAATCGTGCGCGGCGCGCCGGAGCGCGGCTCGTCGTGCAGCCCCGCCACGCGCTGCTCCATGAAACGCCGCCGCCACTTGCCTACGGTCTGCCGGCCCAGCCCCAGATCGGCCGCCACTTCCGTGTTCTGACTACCTTCCGCACAAGTCAGCACGATCCCGGCTCTCAGAGCCAGCGCCTGCGCCTGCGCCGTCTTCCGCCGCATCGTAAGTGACGTCAGTTCGGCACGCCCATCATCGCTCAATATCAGGGGAGCAAGTCGCTGGACCGCCATCGCAGCCTCCGTCGCTGTTTGCCTCAATCCTTGGCACAGCAACGCGAAGCTACCGCGAATCTATGATTGCGAACTTGTGACTCAGGACACTAGTCATCTGGAACGGAAGTTCGTCACATTAGTTGATAGCTCGAATCTTTGTCGAAGAGAGCGCTTGTGGGGACTGCAGGGCGTGAGGCCGGCCGATCGCGCCGTTAGTGCTCAGTCCGCAGGAGCGCACGTACCCAGAGAGGCAAGTTCGTCGTCATCGTGTTGCGCGGTCGCTATCTGAGCGATGCCGCGCGATCCTGCGATGTGCGGATGGCTTGCCAAGCAAGTCTGTGGCTGCCGAACTCGGCATCCATGAATACACCGTTGGCAAGTGGCGCCGTCGATTTTAAGGATCGCTGTGATGGCCGGCTTGACGAAGCCCGCGCTGGCCGCCCTCGCACCATCGACGACGATCAGGTTGCCGCCATGATCGAGCGAACGTTGCGTACGACGCCGGCCGACGCGACGCACTGGTCGATCCGCTCGATGGCTGCGGAAACTGGCTTTTCCCACACCACGATCCGCCGAATGTGGTCGGCGTTCGGCTTGCAGCCGCACCGTAGCCAGACATTCAAATTGTCGAACGATCCGCTGTTCGTCGACAAGGTACGCGATATCGTCGGCCTTTATCTATCCCCACCGAACCGAGCTCTTGTCCTCAGCATCGATGAGAAAAGCCAGATTCAGGCCCTCGATCGCGAGCAGCCAGTCTTGCCGATGATGCCTGGCGTGCCGGAACGTCGCACGCACAGCTATGTGCGGCATGGCACGGCCATGCTTTTTGCAGCGCTCGATGCCGCCTCGGGGTTCGTCATCGGCAAATGCTACAAGCGCCATCGGGCAGTCGAGTTTTTGAAGTTCCTTAAAGAGATCGACGCTCAAATGCCCGAGGGGTTCGCTGTCCATATCGTCATGGACAACTACGCCACCCACAAGACGCCCAAGATCAAAGCGTGGCTCGCTCGCCGGCCGCACTATCATGTTCACTTCACGCCGACTTCTGCGTCCTGGATCAATCAGGTCGAGCGCTGGTTCGCTGAACTCATCAGAAAGCAAATCCAGCGAGGTGTTCACACCTCCGTCAAGCAGGTCGAGGCCGACATCCGCACCTTCATCGATCTGCACAACAAAAACCCGAAGCTGTTCAAATGGACTAAGTGTGCTGACCAGACTTTGGCTTCCGTCAAACGCTTCCGCCACAAAGCCCACCAGACTTTATGTGGTGAACTTTAGATTCACGTGACTAGATTGGAAATGTCATCCGCCTGCGCCGAAACAAGGGCGCTAGGGTTGTCGGCAAGAAACTTCAGAATATCGCGAGATTCCTTGTAAACACCCTGCTCGGTCGTGAAGACGAGCGTGCGGTTCGCCTCCCGAATTTGGTAACCGGTAAAGAAAAGGGACTAGCAACGGTCAGACCGACACCAGCGATCTAAAGATACGCTTCCATGCCCATAGGCATCGGAAATTTATCCTGGTGAACTTCGTACGCGCCGCCGGCTCATTGACTCAACGCATCTTCCAGGATCGCCCTCAGCCGCGCCGCTCCTTTGAGCAACTGGCTGTCCAAATCCGCCTTTGCCGAGATGGGATAATCGTTATTGATGGTCACGGGGTGGTCTTTGTCATTTTGCACCGGCGTTCCTGGGGTAGCCACTGATATGCCTTAATGCCGATCGCATGCGTATTGTTTGGCCCAGCCGGCGAACTTTGCCTCGTCGTATGGAGGGGCTTCGACGGTTGGCAGCGGTGTGGCGTCCAGGGCGTCGGCGTAACACCACCACTGTTGCCGGATTCAAGACGATCGGGGGGCTTGGTTCCGACATCGCGGCCTTCCCAACAGGGCGATTTTTCTCGGATGCCCGCCCAGGCGGACTCGACTTTTGTTCTCTTTATGTTCTAATTCGGAATGACCGATCGACCCGCGAGCTGGCGCATGCCGACCCCAAAGCAGATGGAAAAACTGACCGCTCAAGCCGCCCGCAGGCCGGGTCCCTCCGCTGCGGCTCCGGATGCGCCGCTCCCGGCCGAATACTGGGAAGCGGTACTCAAAGACCCGCGCGCCGAGGCGACCGGGGCCGAGATGCGGCAGCGACGTCTTTCGGAAATGCAGCGCCACGTACTGTGCGTTTCCTGCCGCCGCTGCGAGCGGACCGTGGAAATCCAGACCGCCGATGCAGTCCGATTATATGGCGGCAACGCGGTCTGGAAGGACGTCGCGCAGCGGCTGCTCGACAACACCTGCCAGCAGCGCACCGGCAGGCATGAAGAAGACGGGTGCTGGCCAGTGTTCGAGACGCCGTAGCCCGCTCCAGATCGCCGATCCGATCTCTTTGCGCCTGGATGTCCGGATGGCCCCGAAGTATCACCCGCCGTCTCACTTGCCGCCGCGTGTCGTCGGGATGAACGGAAGGATTGTCACCACCGCTAGCCCCCGGTCGCACCGTCTGGCTGGGGAAATGTAACGAGGAAAGGTCGGAGAACGCGCGGGAAACGCTGGAAGAAATAGAACTTTGAGGAACACTTGCTATCAGGTTTGCACCGTATCTCGGTACAATCAGACCCGAATCGAGGCACCCATGGCAATTCGAGGCGTAACCGATGAAGATTTGAAGCGGGTTCTCTCTGAGAACCTGACGCCATCGGATTCGATCAAGACGCCAGAGCGTTTGTTCGGTCGGGAAAAAACACTCACAACGATCGACCGCGCTTTCAGCTCTCCCGGACGCCAGATCTTCATCTACGGAGATCGCGGCGTAGGGAAAACCTCGCTGGCGTTGACAACGGCCTACCTTCACACCGGCGTCGAAAATCTACCCATCTACGCGATGTGCGGAAAGACCAACAACTTCGCTCAGACTATCCAGGCAATTGGCAACGCGCTGGTGCCGGTGGAAGAACGGATGGAGAAAGCAGCCTCGGGAGGCCGCTTCAATTTCAGCTTGCCCGGAGGGCTGGGCGGAGTTGGACTATCCGGGGGCACAAAGGGGAGCACCAATATTCCCGCGCCGCAGTCGCTAACGGAAGCGCTCGACATCGTCCGATACGTGGCATCCAAGCGGAAAAGCACGACCATCATCATTGTAGATGAATTGGAGCGCATCGATAGCACCGCAGAGCGCGAGAAGTTCGCGGAGTTCATGCTGGAATATTCCCGAACTGAACGCTGACGTTCGATTCATTTTCTGCGGCATCATGCATGACGTGACGGAGCTGTTGCAGTCGCACGCGTCGGCTGGGCGCATAAGGACAGAGGAGCCGGGTAGATTGACGTATAGGTCGCAGCACCGGTTTTGCGAGACCATCCACTCGGCGCCGCCGCCAACCGTAACTTACCAACACCCTCGCGCGGAGAAGCGATTGCTGCGACGAAGCTCGCGGAGGGAGAGAATCTAGAAAAAGAATTGCTCGAGTGCCGCAGCTCAGGTCCTCTCCCAAGGCGAGGGAACCGTGCTGCAGGATAAAGCCGATGCTCTCCTGTTCGTGAAGATCATGAATTCGAAACGCGTCTAAAGCCGCTGCTGCTTTGCAAGACGAGGCTTATAACCAGCCCGTCGGCAAACGCCAACCCAAGGGCGCTGCGGCAGGACCGACGCGGCGGCTGCCGCAGTAGACGGCCTCGCCAGAGCGTTTGAAGCACATGGTTTTCGAGGATCTGGGCGTCCCTAAATCCGCTCTCAAGAAGCGTTTCGGGCTCCTCAGTAACCTGCAGGAACTAGGTCTGTCTTCCCAAAATTCGAGTCCCTCAGACTCCCGTAAAGGCGTCGCAGTACTTTGCCAGATAGTTTCGGCAAACATACCGAACAGTGTGTCGGATCCTAACGTGGAACCGATGGCCAGGATCGAGGCAGCCGGCAAGTGTCTCTCGCGCGGCACTGTTCCAGCACGCATGAATCACGCGCAATCCAGGAAGATCCAACCAGACCGGCAAACTCTTGAACCAGGCGAGTGCCTGCTGATGAGCAGCAGAACCCTCCCCAATCTGCCCGAGAAATTCTTGATGCTGATGGGCGTTCTTTTCGGTGTGCGGCCGAAGAAATGGGCCGCGTTCCGCGCAATTGGTCTCTGGAGGTTGGTTTGCCGAACTCGAGCAGACGCCGAATAGGCCGTCCGGCGTGCCCGCTACATGCCACTGGAAACCGTCGCTCCATTGAGCGATCATCCGACCGTCAGCCTTCAGGCTATTGCCAGCTGACCAGCCCGGCTCACGCCGGGCGCGGTGACCCGCCGGCAGCTACACCACGATCTTCTTCCTAAGCGTTCTCCCGCCTCGAATAGGAAAGTTTGGGAATACGTCGGCTAAACTGACGCGTGAGGGCGATAGCCCCAATCGCATACTGACAGGGTGTCAACAAATCCTCGCAACCAAATTGGATGCCGTAGCGGACTGCTGCAATCACAAGCTTGCGCCGGCCGCCCACGCTCATAAATTTGTGCTGAAAGGCTTGCTAAGGGGAGAAGGCATCGTCAAGGAGTAGCAACTGCCAGACAGGATTGAACTAATGCGGCAATCCCGTAGACTATTGACTCTATTTCGTTTTTCAGTCCACGATCTTGTTTTGTGTGGCACTCTTGGGTGGCGCTATCCTCGCTAAATCGTATCGCATAAGGACCGAAATTGCATCCGTTTATTGCCGCCGCTTCGCGACGGTCCGGAGCGCCGGTCCGCCGCTTGAGTAGCGGCGTCATCCGAACGGTAGCCGCTTCCACGGGTCGCCGAGGTGTTCCCACGACAACAGTCCTGTCATCGGGCCGGACTGCGGCAGGAGGTCGTAAGGTGCGATCAAGCCGCCGCGCGGCGTCGGCCGCCACTTTAATTCCGAATCATGACGTGCGGCCGCTTCACGTCCACTCCGCGGCGTCGTGTAACAAGTATGTGACAACAAACGGCTGTGGCGTGCCGACCACGTCGAGCATACCCTTCCAGCAAATCGATCCAGCGCACGTCGCAGCGGCGTTCGAACCCGCGGCGAAGCGGAGCGCACCCTTGCCGAGGGCCACGATCTGCAGATCGTCGAAACCGGCGTGCCAGAAGCGGCCATCGAAGCCTCGCGGCGACGCGCCGGCGAGCCCTCTGGACTACAAAATGAAAGAGCAGGCCGATTCACTTGCGGAAAAAGGTCGAAGATCTGCGCAGGCTTCTTGCCGAGGCCGGCGCAGCGCAGCGGTCGAAACCGGAGCTTCCGACCATGCAGTCCGCGATTGGCACGGTTGCTGCGCTTGGGCCAAGCTCGATAGGTCGCCCCGGGGAAAGAACGGCGCCTCGGACGAGTATCATTCAGCAGCTTCGAACGGCTTCCTCCCAGGTCCTATTCCAGGCGCACGCTCGAACGACGGCATCGATCGTCGGAGGAAACGGGGGCTGGAGCGCTCTCCATCGCGGGAATCGAAATAGAGGTGCAAGTGAATAGGGCGACGGATTCGAGTCGAATATCGCCGGCGCCGGGAACGCATCTGCGGAGTTTGCGTAGCAGCGGAGGCGTCAAGCGGGTGCTCAGCGAGCATGGTCCGGCGTGATGGGGGCTGCTCGCCGGACCTCAACCGGCACATCGTGCGCCTGGCGCCTGAACGCTAGAAGTCCCACGGGTCATCACCTGGGAGCGGCTTGACGCCTCCCCACCCGCCGGGTGCGGCGTTGCTCCCGAAGTCTGGGGGCGGCTTGACTTCCCTTTTCGCCAGCCCGGCCGAGGCCGGTGAGGGGAGTTCGGCCAAGACGGGTGCGGGCCGGCGCAGCTTGTTCACGGATTTTTTTACCCGTTCGAAAGCGGCGCTGTCCATCGTCAAGGTCAACTTTTCTGTTTCTGCGGATTGCATGAATGCGTCTATCAGACCCAGATTGTGCAGGGTTCTGATACTTCGTACGAAGTTCTCCGCCGATACCGCTTTGCGCAGGCTGGCGGATGCGGACCGAGCCTTCGCGCTGTTCGCCCGCTTGGTCGCCGGCGATTTTCTGCCTTTGCGAGCCGGCGATTTCTTGGGTTTGGAAGCGGCGACGTGTCGCGATGTTTTTCGGGCCATGAGATTCTCCTTTTTCAAGGCTGGACCTGCAGCCTAAATTCCTTGCTCTTCTGTTGATCGATCGCGATGACAGCGAGAACCTCGGACGGGGTGCCGCCACCCGTCACGCGTTGCCCGGCGTACAGCATGCCGACCGGTTGTCGTCCTGTGGCACGCCGCCCTGCGATCACGGCGCCACTGCCACGGCCTGCCGAGAACAGGAAGCCGCGCAGCGAGTCAACGCCGGCCACGTCCACGGCAAGGCCGATCGTGACCTGATGCTTGTCGCTGCGCCCCACGCTGAGATCGAGCGACGCGTCGGCGACGCGCAAGAGCGTGCCGACCGGCGCGAAGACCACCTTCGGGGTGCCCTCCAGGGTGACCGTCGTCGTGAAGATCAGGTCATCGGTCATGGTCGGCGCAGCGCCGGCTTTGCCGTCCTTGCCGGCCAGGTTTCCGAACAGCAGCAGCCTGCTGAAATCCTTGACGGTGCGGTCCACGCCGACACGGCCTGTGATAGGATAGATGTAGTTCGGTCCGACGATCTGCCCGTCGCAATAGCGGATGCCGCGCGGCGCCGCCGCGTCCAGATTGGCGAGAAGATAGCCGAAGGTGTCGGTCACCGTGAATGTGCGCTCGTTCGACCGCCTGCGGTTGGCGCTGCCGTTGATGCCGGCCGTGAAGTTCGGGTTTATGTCACGGAGCAGGTTCACGGAAGCGCCGATGTTGTTGTCCTCGTAAATGTTGAAGTCGAACGTGTAGGCGGCCCCCGCTTTCAAAAGCAGGTCGATGGCCTCACGCTCATGCACATATTTGGGCCCTGGGAACAGGCTGGAGTTGAACCCATCCAACAATTCCGGCTGTTGCTCGTAGAGCGCTACCAGACGGTCGGCGACGGGGTCGCGAACCCCTTCAGGGAGTCTGGCGAACAAGCCGCTCCCAATGAAGGCCAGGAAATCCATCAATGTCGATTTGACCGCCTCGCGCGTCTCGCACCGGATCTGTCGCACGATATGCGGAGTGTCGACGCCGGCGACCTGTTCCGGCAGCGGGTGGATAGCGCAGCCGCCGAGACCGGCGGAAACAATGGTGGCAGTCAGTATACGACGGATCAGGCTCATGGCGGCCCCCTGCCGGATAACGCATTCTATGATTAATGGCACGTCCAGTTTGCAATCAGAGATTTTGGGCAGCTTACAAAGCGAAAGTCTGTAGTATTCTCGCAACAGTTGTAATTTGTTTCCTCATGCGCCGGTTCGGCAGGGCGCGCTTACTCGCGCCGTTTCGCAGTAGCGCGAACGCGGCGGCGTGCAGCGCCATGGATTGTTTGCTTCCTCAAGGAAATCATACGGACCGCGGACGCGTTCGTGGAGACGCCAGTCGGCGGATCCTTCGGGTGAGTCCGGATTGGCGATCTCTCGCGCGGCGCCGCTCAGCGCAGCAGCGGCATTGCCACGGTGGGGTCACCGAGGATCACAGTGGTCTGGCGATCCATCGCCGCAAGCTTGCGATAAAGAGCCCAGTCACGCATTCCGGCAACATTGTCGTTGATCTGTTTCACGGCGGCCTGCCATCCGCCGTAGAACGCGCCGGCTTCCTTGAAGACGTCCTTCAGCGCGTAGCCGATGGGCGTGCGCATGTCTTGCTGATAGAGATTTTTGTACAGCGCGGCCCTAAGCGCGTGTGTGACGACCTGCTTGTTTTTGGGGTCCCGCAGCGTCCAGTCGAAGGTCGGCTCGACATGACCAACGAAGGCGCGCAGCGGGCTTGTCGCGCCGAGCAACGCCTTGGGCAGCGGCGCCACCGTCGCCCCGGCGGCACGTGCGACGCCGTTGAGCATTTGCTCGATCTCCCCTCCCGCAGGCAGCAGGTCCTTGTAGCGGGACTCGCTATCCGTTCCGGCGGAACAGCAGGCGTGCGCATACCAAATTGCGCCCGACGGCTGCCAGTCGGCGAATCTCGCCGGCCCGAGCGGTGTTTGCTCGACATCGACGAGGAAGCCGAGCTGCGACCGCAATACGGCCTTGTTGTCAAGGGGAGCAGTCATTCCATGGCTGGTCGTTACCACGAGGGAGGGTGTTCTTTCCTGCAGCGCGGTGCTGAGCGCGGCCCCAGTGGCCTCGCGTCCGTTGAAGCGAACTCGCCGCTTCAGGTCCTCATCGGCCAGGAATTCCTGCCAGAGCTTGCCAGCGATCGCTTCGGCCATCAGCCAAGTGATGTCCGAAAGGCCATAATCGACGCTCCACACCACTGGCGCTCGCGGGTCGGAGGTCTCTCCAGCCCAATCGCTGATGAGCGCATCAACGTACCGGCGCAGACCTTCGTCAGGAAGGTCGAGGCGGCCGACGAAAGTCGACATGTTGAGCGCGTATTGAACCGCCCAGGGAATCTGCTGCGGGGATCCGACGATCAGCAGATATTGCGGTATCCTGCCCCTGCCGATTCCGGGATTGGGCGCCTGCACCGAAAGGTCCTGCGGCGGCATGTCCGGATAGTAGCGCCGCAAATATCCCTGCTGCAGCTCGGCGCGATAGCGCAGGACAGGCGCATTTTTGCGCGCCTTGAGCAGGTCGCGGATCGGCGCGGGTGCATCGTCGCCCCTCGCGTTCTCGGCGGCGCTGATCTGATCATTGTCGGAAAGAACGACACCCCAGCCGACGTCCGGGTGACTCCAGTCGCGCTGGTCGGTCGGCGCGGAAGGCGCGAGCCATTGCAGTTGCTCGGCGGCCGTTTCTATCTGCGCCCATCGCGTGCGTGTGGGTAACGCATCCTGCAGCGCCTTCGACCCGTCCCAGGCGTTGATCTGCAAGGCCTCCTGTCGTTCGATTCGATCGATCATGCGGCGTCTATCACCCCAAAAGCGTTGGGCCGGAATTCCAAGGGGACCGCGGGGGCGGCATCGAGCAACATCAGGATATTTTGGCGGATCTCGGCCGGCGTCGTCGGCGGCAGCGTGCGCAATGCCTCGGCGACAGTGTCAACGCGCTGTTTCATTAAGGGATCGATCGGCTGCACCAGCTTGACCACCAGCGGCGCGCCGCGCTCGTAGAGCAACGGTAGCGTCCAGCGACCAAACGCGTCGGGCGGCGCGACCATGTACTTGTTGTGCACGCGACGCCGCGCCTCGATGACCGCCGAGGCGCAGTCGAGCAAAACGAGTGAATTCGGAGTGGCGCGTCCGAGTGCGGCCCACATTACTGCAAACAGTTTCTCATAGAAGGCCGCGGAAAAGGTCGAGGCGTCTGTGTCGGAAATGGGCTCGGCCATGCCGATGGTGACCGGGGAGCCACGCTTGGTGAGGATGCG
The DNA here is from genome assembly GCF_042258615.1 of Bradyrhizobium sp. Pha-3. GTDB lineage: Bacteria > Pseudomonadota > Alphaproteobacteria > Rhizobiales > Xanthobacteraceae > Bradyrhizobium. Next base: position 7,977,688 of record NZ_CP170152.1, read on the forward strand.
GGCCATCGAATGCAGCCGCTCCACCACCTTGCCGCCCGAACAGCAGTTCAGCACGGTCAGCCAGGTTGTCTTCGTCAGCATCAGGATCTGGTTGAGGCGCTCCAGCGACACTACGACCGATCCCGACTTCGCGGCGATGTCGGTGTCGTTGATGTTCGCGAACTCTAGGTTCTGGACTCCCACGGTCACGAAGCCGTGGCAAAAGAAATGCAGGATCTCGACCGGCTTCTCCACTAAGAGCCGGTCCATCGCTTGGACATCGCCCGGGATCGGCGCCACCTTGATCCCGGCGGGCCATCCGGCGGCGGGCGGCTCTAGCAGTTCCTGGTCGCCCAGATAGATTGTGCACTCGACTTCGAGGCCCGCCGCGCGGGCCGCCGCAACCTGGGCAGAGATGCTGGCGTACTCGTTCGCGGCGGAGATGCCGGCCGGCGACAGGAACGCGGCCATGCGAATCAGGCCCGCAAATGTCCGTGCGTCCGAAGCATTGTCATTCATCGAGGCAAGCCGGCTGACCGCGCATTGATGCGCGAGAAACTGGCGAGGCGCCAAGGCGCATAGGGTTTCCCAGCGATATCGCTCGCCCGGTATGCTGATGAAGAACTTCAGCAGCGCATTCGCCGGCGCGCCGAATATCTGGGTCAGCTCGGCGTTGATCGCGGGATGATTGGCAAGCTCGGAGTGGATCTTCGTTCCATAGGCCTCAACATTCGCAACGGTGTCCAGCGGTGGCAGCGGATCGAGCGTGAGCGGCTGCCACGTCAGCGCATCTGGATATTCGAAATCCTGGTTGTCTACCCGGCAGCGGAACAGGCGCGCGGCGAGGCCGCCACCTGTCCATTCAGTGATTTCGACAAGCGCGTCGCGCATCAATATCTCCGGCCTGCGACCGTCATTGCGACCGCTTCAGATAGTCTCCGACGATGTTCTGGATATCGGAAAGCGTTTTCTGCACAGTCTGACTCTGCGCGGCCGCCTCGACCTGGTCGAGCGCGGCGGTAGGCTTGCTGAACAGGACGTCGGTCGATACGCGTCGAAGCTGATCGAGCGAAGCGCTTTCGACATAGCGCTGCGCTGCGGAAGCCCAATCTGGCGCCTGTTTGAGATCGAGCCCGATAGCTGGAATGTAGACGCCTGCCTTCGCCCGCGCCCGGTCCACCCAAGACGCCTGCCTCGCGAGCTCTGGAGATTCCGCGGGCAGCACGCTCGAGGCGATTGCGGGATGGAAACCGGCATGAGCGGCGACGCTCTCCGGCTGACAGTACAAAAAGCCATTAGCGAGCTTTGGCGGATGCGCCGGCTCCGGCGAAAACAGAAAGCGAAAGGTTTCGCGCAGGTCGTGCGCGCAGTCCGGCCTCGCGAGATGGAACAATACCGAGCCGGGCCTGCTCTGCGCCAGAGTGTCGGCAACGAAAGCCATAGCCCCGTCATCGATGTCGCCCGCCGGCGGTGAAAACATCGCGGTCCAGGCGCCCACCCTCGCTAGGGCCGCCCCGACGTCGGCGATTTCGATGGCCGCCAGCGTCTGCGCCTCGGTATCGTGCGGCGAGCGGCCGAGCAGTAGCACCGCTGAACTCTCCGTCGCTCTCGTCCTGCACACGAAGTGTACCGCGTCGAGACTTCGTCCTTCGAGCGCCGCGCAGATCCAGTCGAACCAGGGCGAGACAAAGTTGGACCGTTCGGCTGCGGCTCGGGTGCTCTCGTTTGCAGTGTGGACATTGACGCGCTTGTCGAGCTTGACGCTCGGATTTGCCAGCACCTTGGCACAGGGGGCGCTGGCAAAGACGTGGATCCGGGTCTGGACCCGCGGCGAGCCGGCGAGCAGCTCGGAGACAATGAGTTTGAGCTGGTCTACAGCGCTGTCCGGCGCGATCGACGGCGGCGGGTCGAACAGGATCGCTGCTTCCAGAACGTCTGTGTTCTCGCGCGGGCGCGCCAGGAAATCAGGAAGCCTGAACACAGGACGAACAAGCAGCTCGCTCAGCACCCGCTCCCAAGGCAAGATTCCCAGGAAGCCATAGGGGCGCACTAGATCGAGCCAGAGCGGCAGCTGCGCGGCCGGGTCCATCAGCGAGACACCTGCTTTCAGTCCTTCCTGAAGCTGAAGTGGAAGGCTCAGCACGCTCATATCGTGCGCCTGATCTGGACTTAGGTGCTCGGAAACCCCGATTTCGTTGAGTGCGAGCCGCCAGGTTCGCCTGCCCTGCTCACTGATTTTACCGTAGCCGGCGAGGTCGAACATGACGTTCGCCTTGTCCTCCCCGAACGTCAGCATCGTACGCAGGACGATCAGGTCGGGATTGCTCTTCGCGAACGGATTGGGAATCGCTTTCAGGAAATCCGATAGGGTGGTCTGCAAAGGCATCGTCATGTCTCACGGCAAGGCCATCAAGGCACGGAGCGTCCAGGCGGTGAACTCGGTGGCGACGCCACCATGTGAGCCGATCCTATTAGGGACGGAGCCGTCGAGCCCAATGAGGCGCGCGCCCGCCAGATCAAGCGCCTCGCCGGGGCCGGGAATCGTATTGACAAGACGCTGGTCCGCGCCGCGAGGCCCGTAACCACCCAAAGCCGCATAGGCGTTCGGCGGATTGCCGGCCGCGGTCTCTCCGGCCGCGATCTGCAGATCGCCGAGGTCCTCGCGGCGCAAGAGCGCCAGATGATAGATTTCGTGCAGCGGGATGTCGTGGTTGCTGTAGGTGGTGACGATCGGGTTGACGACTCGATCCAGCACGCTGCGATAGCCGCCTGGCCCTTCCCGGCCCGGCACGGTGGCCGCGAAGCTCAAATACGACACCGCCGGCTGCAGTAGCAGCAGTGAGCGTGCCAGGCTGCCGTTCGCCGGCTGCGCAGCGAGCGCCGACAACATTACCTTAGCTCCGAAGGAATGACCGACCATGTGGAGAAGGCCATGCGTCGACTGCTTGATGTCTTGCAGCAGCGCCGCCACGCCGTTGGATCCGACCGTGCCGGCGCGGTCCTTCATGATGTAGAGCGATGCCAGACGGACGGCCCAGCGCGGGTCCAGATAGCTGAGGATGCCGGCAGCTCCGAGGCCGGGTCTGGCCGCCCCGTCCGCCGTACCGAAATCGTCGAGATTGTCTCTGTTCGGTGCCCCGCCGCGCGCGGCCTGCATCGCGTTCATTGCCGCGACAATTTTGTCCTCGGACGCTGTTGCCTCGTCGGGGCCGACGCTGTCCGCCTTGACCGCCGGCACTAACATGCTGGCCAACTCCTTGGCCTCTGCTTGCGTCAACCGGGCCGCATCGATGAGCTGATAGAAGCGGTTCCAGTCGGTTGATGACGGTAGGATGTCGAGTAGCTCCTCAGCGACGCGTTCCGTCTCCGGATCCTGTCCGCGCGGTCCGGCCGCAGCCATCTGCGGCCCGCTGTCGGACGGCAGCCATATGCTCGGCCAGGTGATGCCGACGAAAATTGGCGCCGGCCCCGGCGGAAGGGGATTGGTCTGCAGCACTTCCTGCAAGCGGCTCAAAAAAGTTCGGTACAGGTCGACGGCGTCAGCGAAATCGTTGTTCCAGCCGTGGGAGAAGAACAGAACCGGAGAAGTCGGCGTCGCAGCCAGTGCCGCGAGCAACGCTGCTCGGGTGCCAGGCGAAGTGCATACGCCGTTCTTGTCGAAGCGCACCAGCCAGGTTTCAAGGTCGATGCCGTCGAGCGGATAGGGACCTGCCGGGCGTACTTCTGGCATGGGATTCCCCCAAATGATTTTGACGAAAGGCGCGTAACTTAAAATTGAACTTTAGAACGAAAACACCTGCTTGTCGAGCATGAGACTGCGTAGCCACCGATCTCTGCCTATTGCGCCCCGAAGTGCATTGGCATCCGGTATCGCCTTCAGATAGGCTTTCGTTCGAAAGCTGGAGATATCCATGGTCGATCTGGGCGGTCCCAATTTCGACAGCACATCGCGAGCCATCTTGCGCGAGGCGCGAATTTCGGGCGTGCGCCTGACCGATCTCGCCGCGCGTTTACTCTCGGAGACGGCCCGATGCCTCAAGTACAAAAATTCCCATGCCGACGAACTATCTTCCACATCGTACGTACTCACGGCTTTCATTTACGACCAAAACACCCAGGAGAGGTCCGAGGAGCTGGAGGACCTCAGATACGTCCTAGAATCAGCCGGACTTGAAAAGTCGGACTTGGAACAAATGTCTGACGACTTCTTTTCCGAACCACCGCCAGTGCCTGCAGTTAACATTGAGGAGTACAATCTCAAGGCCGCGATCGGCGCAACGTTGGGGCCCGGGTTGAGGCAAGCGTTGCGAACTTGGAAGGTCGAAGAGCCGTTATCTGTGCCAGCGCTGGTGCAATCGCTCCTTGAGGACCAAGGCAGCGGGATTTCGGAGAGGGTCAAGAAAATTCTTGATATGCGGCGTGCCTCGATCGCATCCGAGGAGGCGGCAGCGCCTGTCGTGCTGGGCGCACGGCCCACCATCACGTCCAGGTCGAATGCGGATCCGACCTCGCAGCGTCGGCACGTTAGAATCGTCCGCGAGGCAACGCTCGACGAACTAGGCCTCAATGCAATCGACTACGCGAAGGCGCTTGCGACTATCCTTCGCGTTTCGGAAGGCGAATTCAGTTTTGCGCTTTTCGGCGCTTGGGGAAGCGGCAAGACCACACTGCTGAGATTGCTGAAGCCGCTATTGGAGAGCCCGGCGGAGTACCGGAACAACGTGAAAGTACCCAAGGCGGAAACCTACGCGGATCTTCGGTACAGGGTCGTCGTTCACAACGCCTGGAAATATCGAGCTCCGCCCGAATCTTGGGTCTACCTGTACAAGAGCCTAGCGACCGCCGTCACGACTTCCGCCGGTCCTCTGGAGCGCTGGGCGCTGGCTCTGCGAGTTGCTACCGATCGGAATGGGTCCATCGCGGTCCTGGCTTCGCTGGTCCTGCTCGCGCTTTCTCTTATTCCGATCCAGGCAAAGCTGCAATTGCTCTCGCTTTTGGCTTCTGCCGTCGGGCTTTCCACCCTCATCTATGCAGCTTCAATCTGGATGGGGGCAAGCAACAAAGTCAGGCAACTATTCCATCGCAATCTCAACCTTGTCGGGCGCGACGAAAATCTTGGAATGCTTGCCCTGATCGGTGACGACGTTCGTTTTCTCATGAAGGGTTGGACGAAGGACCGAGGTGCGTCGTGGTCTTGGCGCGATCCGATCATACCCGTCGCGTGCATCGCGGCCATCTCAATCATTTGGGCGATAGCTCTCTTGCAACGGTCCTCGTTCGACCTTGCGACATTCGCGCGTTGGATCGGCGTGTCCTGGAAAGAGGCTGCTTCGGGTCCATCGGTCGTCGATGCGACGCACTGGCTGATCCTGGTAATTTGGACGGGCCTCGCGCTGCTTTTGGTGATCTTGCCGAAATTCGCTCGAGAACGCAGGCCGGACAAAGTACTCCTCGTTGTAGATGATTTGGACCGATGTTCACCGACCGAAATGCTGAGTGTCATCGAGAATGTTCGTCTCCTTTTGGATGACGATGAAATCAACAGAAGATTGCAGGTGCTTATGCTGGTAGACGAACATGTTCTCAACCACGCTATTGCACTTCGCTACGAGACGATGATCGAAGATCGTGCTAAGAGATTGAATGACGCCGCGAAAAGTGAGGCGATGAACGGCATCGTTCAGGAGCAGATCGAGAAGTTGTTCGCGTGCCATCTTCGAATGTCGCGTCTTTCCGACGACGACGTGGTGGAGCTCGTCACGAAACTAGCCGGGCACGAGAACGAGAAGCTCAAGAAGGAAGAGGCGGTGGCATTGGAAAAGCAGCGAAGGGACGCGGAGGGCGATCTGCACAAAGCAGCGGAATTAGTGGCGTCCCTGCAGGAGCAGTACGAGGAGGTCGCCGCCGGAAAACCGCTTCGCCGCGTAGATGAAGAAGGTCCTTCGCGCCACCAGTGGCCGGCAGCGGATAGAATGCGGATGGGCGACCATACGCCCAAGGGAATCGAAGAGAAGCGGCAGGCGAATGTTCAAAACGAACGCATCGATGCAGCAAATCGCGCAACCGCCTCCATGACCAGGGAGGAACGACTTGCAGGTCGGAAAGATGTCGTCGAAGCTCTCGATGGCGCCCGGTCTAACGAAGCGGCGCGCCGACAAGCCCTCGAAGCCCTCCCGCCGATTCCAACCCAGCTTATTCCTAAACCCACGGAAACTCCCTTCGAGACTGGCGACGTGAGATTCTCGGACGACGAAATCGAAAAGCTTCGTGTCTTCATGCCGCATTATTTCCGAACCGCAAGGCGGCGTCCCAGCCCCCGATCGATTAAGGCGCTCCTGTTCAAATTGCAGCTTGCTCGTTTGCTCATGCAGCTGCGCTATCCGGATCTTGAGAACGAAGAGGCGAGGATGGAGGAGCTGCTGAAGGCATTCCAGAAGGAGGCAACCAACCCTCCGAAGGAGAATGAAAGCCTCCACACGCTGATCGTCCGGCAAGTTCTCTGAGCCAGCCCCTCTGGTCACTCACTGCCCTCGAGCCTGAAGGGCCGAGGCCGGTTTTATGCTCGATGCGTCGAAAACCTCGCTTGCCGAGCCACCCGGGAAAGTCGAACTGGGTCGCGTGTTGGCCGTCCAGATGGATTCGGACCTCCCGGACCGGCTCCGTCCGTAGCAGATGCATGGCTTAGGCCAACATGAGAGCGCCTCCGTAGAAGTGCCGGTCCGGCTCGTCCCCCGGCGCTCCCGCCGTCGGCGGGCGTTCTACGAGAACTTATTGATCTAAGATCAAGGCTTTTCCCAGCGGGTCTTGGCGGCTTTTTGGGCGATTTCTTTCCGTCTTCGGGCGGATAATCCCGCCGCCCTGGCCTTGCCGCCCATGCGACCCAGCGCCACCGCGGCGGCGTTCTTGCCGTCCTCCGTGGTGATATCCTCGATCTCGCCGGTGGCGATCTTGGCGATCATGATGGCGTTGCCGATGGCATCGGCGGGGCGCTTCTCGCCCTTAGGTCCTCGTGGCACTAGCTCTCCAAGCAGTACTTACAGCAGCCCACGTCTTCGAACCGGTAGTGGCGTGCCATGAAGTCTTCCGCCTCTTTCCGGCTGTTGAACGGCCCGTCCCAACCGGTCGCTCCAGAGCCGTTTTTGTCCTGATTTTCCTGCCCCTGACCGTCCCGGCAGTGTTTGCAACTGTGATAGTGGACGCGTGCCCGTTTCATCGGCGTTGCATGAAAAACATAAAAGGTCATCGGCGCGGGGTTCCATTGCCTTCGATTTGCCGTGCTTATCGGTAAGCATAGCGGAATATGTAAGGGAGCGCGAGGACCATGGCAAACGATAAGCCTACGAGTCTGAGGATGGTCTTTGGTTACACCCAAGCCCGCGCTGCTGGCGCGCCGTTCGTGGCTCCTCCGACCACAAATCAAATGAACTGGCACCTAAAGGAAAAAGCCGCAGAGAAGGAATTGCGCGAACTTAGCGATAGCTTCCCGGATATTGGTCTTTCTTTGAAGATCATTATCAAGACCTTCGCGGCAAAGCATTCCGTGCAGGACATATTATACGCGGCAAAATGCGTTGTTGCCGATCAGTCTAGCACTGGGTTTGTGGTTACTGGGGCTGATGGGAAAGTCTACGTATCCAATACGGTACATTCTATTTTTATGGATTCTTTAGTTATCGAGCATGAAGGGCGCCCCTTCACCCTGTACCGGCACTACATCGCAGATATCGCGGTGAAGCCAGCCTAGCAACTACAAGCGTGAGCAAAACGGGATCGAGCCCCGGCACATCAAAGCGCCGGAGAACCCTGATGGAAGGTATCTACGAAGGGTACCAGCAGAACAATCGCCCCAAGTCCCAGAAGAGAGTCGCAATCTGACGCTCAACCCATGGCCGGCGGATTGCCCGGACTGACCGGTGGCCTAACTAGCTGCCGGTCCCCTTCACCCCATCATCATCGATCAGTCAGCCGGCCCTCACAAGCCGAGAGTGTCACCGGCTGGATCGAAACCACAGAGCACGTGATGACATCCCGCCGACGAACCGAATTCGCCGCCTTCGTTCTCGACCTTCTGGATTTCATCGAGGAGAAAATTCAGGAGGCCTTGGACGACGAGACGTCAAGGGCCGCCGCAGTCGGCGAGGCCGCCGGCGCGGTGCCTGTATTGCGCGATCGACTCCGCGAGAACGACGTCGTGAGTACCAACTTTATCCTCGTGCTCGGCAACATCATCGAGCAGCGCTGGGCGCCGGAGTGGTGGGACGGCTTCGCCAAGATGGACCGGCAGGAATTCGAAACCGCCGCCCGGGATCTGGTCGGGCCGCAGGGTCGGTTGGCCATCTTGCGTGGGCTGGTGCCGCAGGAAGAAGTCTAGGCGGCTTCTCGCCGAGAGAGGGCGACTCGGATATGCGTCGCAGCAGCGACCTCTCGGACAACTTGAACAAGTTTACCGGCAAGATCGAGCGCGCGGCGTTCATCAGCAACGGACCCGGAGGTTTGCAGCATGTAGCGATCGGTGGAGCAAGCGGCGGTCCCGGATCATCTGGTGGTCTTGGCGCGGGCAGCTACGTCGGCGGCGTCCCCAACCTGGTGAAGAGCACGCCCGGCGCGGCGCTGCCCGACTTCGGAGTCGGCCGCAGCGGCAGCATCATGCGGACCAGTCGTGAACGTGTTGGCGCTATCACGGGCGCGGATAAGGTCCCGTCGATCGGCGGCTCTCTCGATACGGCCACGGGTCAGGGTCTCAGCGGCAACAGATACCTCGCCGCTCGACGTGCGAGGTTCCAGCGGGAGATAGACAGCGATCCGACCCTCAGGATGCATCTCGCGGCGATACAAGCCACCGAGGGCGCCAGCGGAGGCGGTACTATCGAGAGCCTGATGAACCGCGCCGACATGGAGGGCAAGACGCTCCGCCAGATGATCGGCATGGATGCCAACGGCGTTCCACATCTCGGCACCAAGGGTTATCTGAAGGGCAAACCAGATAGCTTCTATGGGCCCATCCCGCGGGGTGAAATCTACGGAGCGATCCGCAGGCTGCAGAGCAACCCGAAGGAGTTCTCCAAGTACGATGCCTACACCAACCGCGCTCTTGCGGGCAGCCACGTCATCGGTGGCTACACCGACCAGGGCTTGCCTACCGATCCCAACGGGTCTAGCCGAACCGGCATCGCCGGCAGCAGCGCCGCGCCGATTGCAAACGTCCCGGCGCCAACAGAGATGATCCAGAGCGTTCCTTCTCCGACGGCTGTCAATCCTGGAGCAGGTGCGGGCGACGTGCGCTCAGTCCCGGGGAACGTGGCAATTCACATCAACGGCAGCAGTCACGATCCCGAAGCATTAGCAACGCTAGTGCAGCGCCGGATTGACGAGTCGATGAACTGGCGCACTCACGACACCGCGAGCGAGTACGCCTGATCGCTGTCGGATAGATCATCACTGCTGGGACGGATGTACTCCTGGCAGTGATGGTCACATTTGCTGGAATGCAAACCGGTCGGCGAAACTGCAAATGGACTTGCAAACGCGGCTTCATCACAATGTTGCCGATCACTTCACACGCAAGGAGGATTTTACATGAGCCAACCCCGTCGCGGCTACAGCATCACGAACGAGAATGGCCGGCATGTCGCCCGGTCAACCGATGGCGACGACCTCGCAATCCATTCAGTCTACCTTCCCCGCGTGCTGGACGCTGTGGACGCATTCTGGAAGGTGCTTAACAATATCCGATCGCTCAGAGACCTCGATCAATCGACCATCGATAGCATGCCCGCGCCGCGCTGGCTGAGGGACTGGATTGTCCATCCGACCAGCCACGTCGATCTTGATGCCGCCTATGCTCAGGGTGCTTGCTAATGCACCTCACTGAGGAATCTGGACGCTCCTGCCGGCGCTCGAAAAGCTGGGAGGAGACGATGCTGAAGCCGTCACCTTCGCTCGTGCCGCTGCTGACAATCTCCGGCATCTAGTTGCAACCGGTGTGTTCGGTGCCCTGACCGGTCCGGCGCTTGCGCTGATGCAGTCGATTGCGGCCGATCAGACAATGCGGCCAGCCGACCGCCCTTCCGGAATAGCCGCCCGAATTGCTGCACGGGTAGCGAGGGGTTCGCCCTGGAATAACAGACTAGTCACCGCCGCGGCCGGCGCGGGCCGTTTTCCGCTCCACGCGGATCGGCGATCATGACAAACGCCTCGCGATCGAGTAGCGTGGGAGCAATTATTCTGTATCCGCTTCAGACGCCCGTCTGGGGCGGTTTCCTTTATCAGTTTCCGGTTGGTGAGCAGGGGCAATGGTTCAAAATCGATGGGGCGCCCTACGAGAGATCTGCATTGTCGCGCTTGTGCTGGCTGGCGCGGCAACTTTGCCGGATCTCGCTCAGGCCGGTGAAATGGCAAACGACTCGCAGCAAAAGTGCCTTGAGCTGACACGGATAGCTGCTGACTCGATGCGCCTCACACCTGCAGACGAAGAGTTCTGCGAGCGATTTGGACGAGTTGTCGAGAGCTACAACACTGAAAGAGGCATCCCGAAGGACGACTCTCCATCGCGGCCGTCTAAAATGTCTCACACCGAAATCGTCGCACTGATCACCAGGTTTATCAGCCAGAATCCCAAGTATGCGAACGAACCGCTCGCCGCCAAGACGATGTATGCCATTTCGGCGTTGGCCAGCGGGCAAATGAGGTAACGGCGGCGGTTGCCGCTATGGGGGATGGGGGACCATGAAGCGACGCAGGACGACGATTGGCACGCTGATCGACCACGACAAGGCGTGGGCATACGATCGCATCAAGATGCTCTACGTGAACCGCTGGCTCGAACGACGCCCTTTCCTGAAGTGGGCCATCGAGACCTGGATCGACAAGCCCTGGCGCCGGTAGCGAGGGCTTCGCCCTGAAGATCACCGGGACCGCCCGGGTCAGAACCGGGCATGGCCGGCGGGCGCTACGCGCGGATCAACACCATTCTCCAGTTGCGCGCCGTCCGCCGGAATGGCATCCAGATTTGCTTTCGGAGGGGGGACGAGATGCTCAGGGATTCTCTCAAGTGGGGGCTCGCGGGGGGCGTCGTTTTGTACATCATGACGACCATTCTCGCCTTCACGGGGTGGCGATACAGAATACCATCTGACGACAACCTCCTGTTCCTGATGAGGACGGGCAGCCTGGCGTCCAGCATAGCTATTGCTATCTGGCTGGTTCTCACGGGCAAAAGGTCTTCAACCGGATGACCATCGAGCGCTCCGTGCGCTAATGACCCGGTGGCCGCCGGAACGGGATCACTTCGCCGTCTGCTGCCCTGATCACCGCCCGCGCCAGCGCCATCAGGTCGAAGCCGAGATCTGCGATCTGGTCGGCGACGCCCTGGCGGTCCATCTCGTGGACGATCGCCTCAGCAACCTTCATCAGTCGTGCCATCTCCGCCGTCGTGTCGCCCATCGTGCCGTGTCCTCGGTGAGACCGAGATCATATCCACGGCGGGCGTGGGTAGCGAGCGCTCCACGCTGATCTTCCAATCCCCATCTGCGCCAGTCCGCCTCGGGGATCGAGACCTGCAGCTCGTTGCCGGCGAAGTCGAGCACGTGTCAAACAGGTCGATCCGGCGCAGCCCCTTCGCCTCGCGCTCGGCCATGATCCGCTGGCCGGGAATCTGACCAAGGACAGGGTTGAGCCGCAACATGGTGCGGAGTTCACTCAAGCGTCTGGCTGATGCCGGCTATTTCTTGGTGATTGAACCTTCTCCGGCGGAGTTACGGGGAGCACGCGCGTCGATATTGGCCGCAATTCGAGGGATAGCGGCAATTACGCGAGCCATGGCGATCACCGTCACGTCGCCATAGTCTTCGCCGGCCGTTCGCGGCACGTGACCTTGGATGGCGTCAACGACACGGTGATCGAGCCCTAGGTTTCGGGCGATCGTCTTGAGGCGATGCCGCCAGCCATGGTTAGGCTGGACACGATCATCTGTCATCACACCTCTGACGAACGCCACGACACGTTCGTAAGCGCCCTTTGCGAACAGCGGGCCATCGCCAGAGGTCTCAACGAACTTTAAGAACCCCATATCAATCAGGTGCTGATGCACGGGGACCAGCCGGAACAGTCCTGACTTGATGCTGCCCGCAGCCGGGTTGAAATCGAAAATATGGCGTCCAGACTCCCTACGAACATCTTCCTTTCGAAGCTGCAACGCCTCGCCAATCCTACAACCGGAGTAGGCGGCGATAATCGGACCCCATTTCTTGGCCGCAGCGGTCCGTGCGTCCTCTTTCGGCTTCCGGGCGTATGCGAGGCAGGCTTCAAATATCGCCTTGGCCTCGTCTTCCGTGAAGCCTTTTGATCGCGTGCGGATTTTCTTCTCCGCCTTGATCTTGATGACGTCGGCCGGATTCCTTGCCAGCTTCTTGTTGTCAACGGCCCAGCCGAACACTGATCGAATGCCTGGGAGATCACCATCCCGCAAGGATTTGACGGTCACTACCTTGAGTCGAGCATCCTTGAACGCGAGCATGTCCTGGTCGGTTACGCGGCCGGCGTCGTCATGACCAAGATGCTTGATCAGCCTATCCACCGCCCCCGGTAGGTATCATGAGTCTTTCGTGAACGGCCGGTGGCCTTGGCTTCCTGCCACCAGAGGTCAAACAGCCCGCTGATCGTATGCTTCGGTTTAGCTTTTGTTACGCTCTCGATAGCTGGAAAGCGAAGCGCCTTCATATCGGGCTTGTAGTCTCCCTCTGCATTGCGGCGGAGCTGCCAGCCAGCATCTAGCGCAGCGGTGCCAACAAGATGGAGGAACCGGCGACGGTCACCCTGAGCAAGATGGATGCGCTGTCGGATCAGTACCCAATCGGCGATCAACCCAAACCGGTCCTCCAGGCTATCGAACTGTCCGGGCGGTAGGGCATTCACAGCCGCGGTCAGATCGCCCTCACCAAACACCTCCATCGCGGTCGCCGCCTCATTCGGCATGAGCACAGCGGGCGGCGGGGACTGTATGCGGCCTTCAAGTGCCGCGCGATGCAGCGCCTTGTGATAGCTCCACGGTCCAGGCTCACCGGGACTGTCGGAATGGATTTCGTCGTAAATCCGGTACGCCTCGCCAGATAGCGCGACCAGCGCCTTGTGAGAGAAAGAGACGGGCTCAGCTTCTGTCAAGTTCGAACAGCCGCCGAAGATGATCCAATGCGTTTGCCTGCCGCGCCTCCGCAAGGAGCCGATCATCCGTTTCGAGGCTGAAAGAAATATCGTTTCCGATCTTCACCACCTTGATGAAGGGCCGCTCGGTTCCAAGGCTGAGCAGCACGCGCTTGCCGCGTAGCTGCGCGATGACTTTGGCAGGGACGCGAACGCGGAACTGGGGAATGCTGGATCGGGTGCGGGTGGACATTGAGAAGTTCAAGGAAACCATGGTTCTGTGTGGCACTCTTGTGTGGCACTCAGGACCGAATGTCCAATAAAATCAATGCATCCAATAGGATAGGTGGTGCTGCCAGACAGGATTGAACTGTGACCGAGAGCATGTTCCTTACTTGAATATATTGAGGTTTTCGCCTCGCCAATGGTGCGTGAGTGGCGAGAGCAGATGTCTACGGATGAAATCCGCTTAGATTGCTACGCCGAGGCCGCAGTGAATTCCCGCCAGCCCTTCTCTCGCAGTCGGCAGGCGTCGCACTGTGTGCATCCGTATCCCCAAGGTTGCCGCCTCCCTCTCACGCCTTCGTAGCAACTATGCGTCTCTTCCCTGATGAGTTCTAGTAAGGCGCTGCCGCCAAGGGCACTGGACAGCCTCCAGACCCCGGCCTTGTCTAGCTCCATCAAGGGGCATTGTATTGACCATGAAAAGCCTGTCGCTTCGTTCAGCGCTGCTTCTATGGCGTTCATAGCCTTACGCCGACAATCGGGATAACCCGAGTATTCGGTCTCGCTGACGCCACAAGCGAGCGTCTCAATGCCCCTCCGAAACGCTACACTTGCGCTCAAAGACATCATTATGAGGTTTCGCCCGGGAATATATTTCTTCCGAAGGAGCATCTCACTTCGGGAAACGTCAAACGACGCGATATTCCCTGCGATCTGACCGGCAAGGTCAAGTGCAACCACATGGTCTGGCCCGAGCCGAGTGGCTATCTCGGGGAATTCATCAGCTAAGCGAGCTCGAAAAATAGCTCGCTGCTTCATCTCTACAGCGTGCTTTTGGCCATAATCAAAGCCGATCGTTTCGACCCTCTCATAGTTCTCGAGAGCCCATGCGAGAACCGTCGCGGAATCCTGGCCGCCCGAAAAAAGGACCAGTGCCGCTGAGTTGCTCAATGCTGCTCCCATTGTCGACGTCGAATCCAATCACACGCAGAATCGATATCCCTAAATATCTTACGGAGTGCGCAATCGATCATAGGGTTATCGCCGACAGGAAGCAGAGACCGAACGTCCGTTTTTAGGCCAAGGCAAATCTTACCGCGACTGTAAGCGTAGCCTTCAATGAATTCGAGACCATCGAGCCCTCGCCCCATCTGAAGCACACCCTTCAGCATTGTCCTATTGAAATCCGGCAGCACAGCGCTGTTGTGCTCCAATAGGGCAATGAGTTCATTCAGGAACGGCCTACGGCTTTCTAGGGCCAAGCCAGGATAGCCGTAGCGATGGAATAAGCCGATCGTGGCCGGAAGATCACTTCTCAGCACCTCGGCTAGGTCGCTCTTCAGCGCCGCATGAACCCGAACAGCTCGGGATTTTCGAGCAAAATCGAATCAACAACGATCGACCAATAGAGCGGGTCGAGATCATGATAGTGGATCATCAGGCCGTTTTCGGTGATCCAGCGCAAGAACGTGGTCAGCGATCGCAACAGGTCCAGAAAGTCGCCTTTTGCGACATGCTCAAGTTTAATTTCGCTGGCCGTCTTCTGAACGCGCATGACGACCCGCAGCGGCCCGATGTCTATCGGGCGCGGCGCACCTTCATGCACCACGCCGCCCAAGACGAAGACCTTTAACTCGGCGACGTTCAGGGCCTGAGCGGCGATATGCAGCTTGCGGATATTGTTGGTTTCATCGTGATAGAATGTATAGCTCTTGTCGGCCTTGGTGAGCCCATACATTCGTATTTAAGAGTCTCTAAACTCATCGATATCAACCAAAAAGCATCCTCCCTGAGCGTCAGCCACTTCCGAATATATAGAACGACCGGACTTGGGCGAGCGCTCTCGCTACGGACGGCCAAAGGGAGCGAGGAGCGTTCAGTCGACTAGCCACCAGTCCATATTGGCGGCGGCATCAAACTTCCTCAACAGGCGGTCAAGAAGCGACTGTTGTCGCATCGGTAAATCTGGACCTTTCCTCCAACCAGCGAGTGGCTTTCCATAAGGGCTCCCCCTGTAAAAACCTCGGCTGGCGTTCGACACCTCGGTCAGCGATCCGGGTTCGACCGCAACCTGTTTGGTGAATGCCGACCACTGATCCTCCTTGCCGGCATCCTCCGTGAAGGCGGTCGTCAGGCCGTCAGGACGCTTAGTTGGAATCTCGGTCTTGCGGCGCTCGAACGTCGTTAGCGCGTCGCCTTCGAACTTGTAGGAGCGGATCAACAGCCAAACGTCGTAGAAGTCCTTCAGGCGACTATTTGCGAGACCAAGCGAGACCATGGCCTGGAATTTCTCCGCCACAACGGTTTCACGGGCGTAGGAGCGGAGCTTGGGGGCTGGAAAATCCAACGGCACCGGCAGATCGATTTCCTGAACGCCGGGCTCGACGGCGTCGCCGAACACGACATCGATCACTGCGCGTAAGCGAGCACGGTCGTGTCATCAAAATGAGTGCCCGAGGAAATGCGCCTTCAAAGTGGTGTTGCCCCCTTAAATCGCGCGTCCATTAGTTCGACATGTTGGTGTCAAGCAGCGCCAGAAGTGAGCGCACCACTACTAGTCGCCGACGTCCGATCGTTGTCGTGACGATACGTCCAGCCCCTATCAACTCGTAAAGCTTCGTGCGTCCCAAGCCGGTCACTTCGCATGCATCGTCAATCGTGCAGGTGAGCCGCTGGGCGAACGGCATCGTACTCGGTTCTGCGGCTTTCGGAGCGGATAGACTGACTTGTGACTGTTGCCCGCCAGTTTTCTCTCGTCGATTGTATCTCACGTGGCCCTCCTATTCGCACAAAGCTCGACAGAAGGGTTGATTGTGCGACGAGCAACGTCAATGCGAGCATCCGAGGGCGCTCGCGTACGACAGCGCACGTCAGAGGCGGTTTGAATATTTGCGGACACCAAGGGCGACGAGGAAATTTTTCGCGAATGCGCCAGCCACAATGAGGCATCGCGCTGAGGCTATTTGGCGAATATCGGTAGCAAATTCCGCAAGCGTTCGCCGCTGTTCACCAGCGTCTTATTCAACCATTATTCAACGAACTCGGCTGATGGATACCTAAGTGCCTGAGTTTGCTGGCGCTCCCTAGGGGAATCGAACCCCTGTTTCAGCCTTGAGAGGGCCGCGTCCTAACCGCTAGACGAAGGGAGCGTTGAGGGGAAAGGCAATAGCCTTGAAATCGGGCTGCCGCAAGATGGCTTGTGCGTTGCGGTGGGGATTTTGTCATCCATGCTTACCATGCCGTGCCGGCGGTTTCGGCACGGGAGCTGGCCCGGAACGCCCCCTGCGCCCCGCGGGGCCTCAGCGCGCCGCACCCGCATGGACCAGCGATGGGGCGGCACCGATCGCATGATCGCCACCTCCGGATGTCATGTCTTCATCGTACACGGCCCTGCTTTCGCCAAACGGAAATGCAAAACACCTGGCTGTGAAGTCACCCGACGGCCTGCCTCTGCTAACATCGCAGCTCTTCACCATGCTGCGCCGGGGGAGGCGCTCAAGTAGCAAGAGGAGTGCTTGGAACAAGGCGAAGCCCGCCGGCACGGCGACTTGGCTCACGAATATCTTGGCAAAAACAAACATCAGCGCGGCCGCAGGCCATGGAAGACGTTCCGCCCTGCCCGCACCGGTCAATAGCTTAAGCAGAGCGAGGACAGACCATGATCAAACTAAAAATCAACGGCCAGGAACAGAATTGGGACGGCGACCCGGATCTTTCGCTGCTGTGGTATCTGCGTGACGAAGCCGGCCTCACGGGCACCAAGTTCGGCTGCGGCCAGGCCCTGTGCGGCGCCTGCACCGTGATCATCGACAAGGAAGCGGTGCGCGCCTGCATCACCTCGGTCTCCGACGTCGTCGGCCGCGAGGTTACCACCATCGAGGGGCTGCACCCGACCGGCGACCATCCGGTGCAGAAGGCATGGCGCCAGGTCAATGTTCCGCAGTGCGGTTACTGCCAGGCCGGCCAGATCATGCAGGCCGCGGCGCTGCTGGACCAGAATCCGAAGCCCAACCACGACCAGATCCGCGAAGCCATGTCGGGCAATATCTGCCGTTGCGGCTGCTACCAGCGGATCGAGAATGCCGTTCATCTCGCATCGACGGGGGTGTGACATGAACATTCGCACCAACATATCCACCAATTCTGGCAAGCTTCGCGGCTTCGAGAAGCATGTGAAGGTCGAGAACGTCTCGCGCCGCAGCATCCTCAAGGGTCTCGGCATCGCCGGCAGCTTCGTGCTCGCCGCACCCGTGATGACACGGCAGGCGTTCGCCTATGAGACCGGTGCCGGCAAGATGCCGCACGGCGTCGTGGTCGACCCGCGCGTGTTCGTTGCGATCGCCCCCGACGGCGTCGTCACCATCCTGGCGCACCGCTCCGAGATGGGCACCGGCGTCCGCACCAGCCTGCCTTTGATCGTCGCCGAGGAAATGGAGGCCGATTGGTCGCGCGTCCACGTCCAGCAGGCGCATGGCGATGAGGTCAAGTTCGGCAACCAGGACACCGACGGGTCGCGCAGCACGCGACACTATCTGATCCCGATGCGCCAGATCGGCGCCTCCGCGCGTTCGATGCTGGAAGCCGCCGCCGCCAAGAAATGGGGCGTGCCGGTCACCGAGGTGAAGGCGCAGAACCACGAAGTCGTCCACAGCGCAAGCGGACGCAAGATCGGCTTCGGCGATCTCGCGGCCGATGCCGCCAAGGAGTCGGTACCTGATATCAAAGGCCTCAAGCTGAAGGATCCGAAGGACTTCCGCTATCTCGGCAAGGGCCAGGTCTCGATCGTCGACCTGCACGACATCACCACCGGCAAGGCGCATTACGGCGCCGACATCCGGCTGCCCGGCCTGAAATACGCTGTGATCGCCCGTCCGCCGGTCACCGGCGGCAAGGTCAAGTCGTTCGACGGCAGCGCGGCGATGAAGGTGCCCGGTGTCGAGAAGGTCATGGAGGTCAAGGGCTGGCCCTGGCCGTCAAAATTCCAGCCGCTCGGCGGCGTGGCCGTGATCGCGCGCAACACCGGCGCCGCGATCAAGGGCCGCGACCAGTTGAAGATCGTCTGGGATGACGGCGCCAACGCCAAGTACGATTCCGTCACCTATCGCGCCTCGCTGGAAGAGGCCGCGCGCAAGCCTGGCCTCGTGGTGCGCAAGGAAGGCGACGTCGATGCGGCGCTGAAGAGTGCCGACAAGGTGATCGTGGGCGAATACTATCTGCCGCATCTCGCCCATGTCAGCATGGAGCCGCCGGTCGCGGTTGCCGACGTCAAGGGCGACAAGGCCGAGATCTGGGCGCCGGTGCAGAGCCCCGGCGGCACCCGCGAGGACGTCGCCAAGACGCTCGGCATCCCCGAGGACAATGTCACCGTCAATGTGACGCTGCTCGGCGGCGGCTTCGGCCGCAAGTCGAAATGCGATTTCGCGCTCGAGGCGGCGTTGCTGTCGAAGGAACTCGGCGCGCCGGTCAAGGTGCAGTGGACCCGTGAAGACGACGTGCATCACGACTTCCTGCACACCGTCTCGGTGGAACGGATCGAGGCCGGTCTCGACAAGAGCGGCAAGGTGGTTGCCTGGCGGCACCGCAGCGTGGCGCCGACTATCGCCTCGACCTTCGCCGCCGGCGCCAATCACGAAGCGCCGTTCGAACTCGGCATGGGCCTGATCGACAATCCGTTCGAGATCGCCAATTTGCAGTGCGAGAATCCGGAAGCGGCCGCGTTCACGCGGATCGGCTGGTTCCGTTCGGTGTCCAACATCCCGCGCGCCTTCGCGGTGCAATCCATGGTCGGGGAAATCGCGCACGCGACGGGTCGCGACCAGAAGGAGATGCTGCTGGAACTGATCGGCAGCCCGCGGATCGTCAACCTGTCCTCAGTGAAGGATCCCTGGAACTACGGCGAGCCCTATGACAGCTACCCGATCGACACCGCGCGGCTCCGCAAGGTAGTCGAACTGGTCGCCGAAAAGGGCGAGTGGGGTCGATCGTTGCCGAAAGGCCATGGTCTCGGCATCGCCGCGCATCGTTCCTTCGTCAGCTACATCGCGACCATCGTCGAGGTGGCTGTTGACGACAAGGGCAAGCTCACGGTGCCTCGGGTCGACACCGCGATCGATTGCGGCACTTACGTCAACCCGGAGCGGATCGCCTCGCAGATCGAAGGCGCCGCGATCATGGGGCTGAGCCTCGCCAAATACGGCGAGATCAGCTTCAAGGACGGCAAGGTGCAGCAGAGCAATTTCGACGACTTCCCGGTGATCCGGATCGACGAGTCACCCGCGATCACCAACGTCTACATCGTGCCGCCCGGGGCAGACACCCCGCCGAGCGGCGTCGGCGAGCCCGGCGTGCCGCCGTTCGCACCGGCACTGAGCAACGCGATCTTTGCCGCCACCGGAAAGCGCATCCGCGCGCTTCCGATCGGCAAGCAGCTGGAGACGTGAGGCAGGAACGTTAGACGAAAAGACCAAACGCCCGCGATCTTCGCGGGCGTTTTACTTTGAAGGCACCACATCGTCATTGCGAGGAGCGACAGCGACGAAGCAATCCATCTCTCCGGTTGTGGCGCTATGGATTGCTTCGCGGAGCCTGTCATCGGGCGCGCATTCGCGCGACCCGTTGGCTCGCAATGACGTGGAGATAGACCGACCGGAGCGGACCGGGAAACGGCGGGCTCCCCCCTCGCCGCTTCCCGATCGCATCGCCCCCTATCGGAAGGCCGCGCTCTTTACTTCTTGTTGAGCGCGAACACCCAGATCACGCCGCCTTGCGGCACGTTGTTCTCGAAGCCCGCAACCTTGCCGGCGAGCGCGTCCTGGATGCGCTGCGCGTCGACGCCCCAGCCCGACTGGACCGCGATGTATTGCGTGCCATCGACCTCATAGGACATCGGCATCGCCATGATGCCGGAGTTGGTCTTCTGCTCCCACAACAGCTCGCCGGTCTTGGCATTGAAGATGCGGAACATGCGGTCGTTGGTGCCGCCTGCCAGCACCAGATCGCCGGCGGTCGCCGTCACCGAGCCGAACAGCTGCGAGGTCTTGAAGTCGTGCTGCCAGACCTTCTTCCCGGTGGACGGATCCCACGCCTGCAACTCGCCGAAATGATCGGCGTTGGGTGCCGGCGTCAGTCCGATGTCCTCCGGCTTGGTGCCGAGCCAGAGCTGGCCGGGAACCAGCGGCTGCTTCTCGCCGGTGAAGCCGCCGCAGAAATTCTCGTTGGCGGGGACATAGACGAGCTTGGTGTTCTGGCTGTAGGCCGCCGACGGCCAATCCTTGCCGCCCCATAGCGACGGGCAGAACTCGATGCGCTTGCCAAGCACGGGCTTGTGCTCGGGATCGACGATCGGCCGGCCGGTCTCGGCCTCGATACCCTTCCAGACGTTGGTCTTCACGAACGGCCAGCCGGATACATAGTTAATCTTGTCCGGCTTGTTCTCGAGTATCCAGAAGATCGCATCACGCCCCGGATGGATCAGGCTCTTGAACGAACGTCCTTCACGCTGCAGATCGATCAGCATCGGCGCATCGACCTCGTCCCAGTCCCAGGAATCGTTCTGGTGATACTGGAAGTGCTTCTTGATCTTGCCCGTTTCGGGATCGAGGCCGATCACGGAGCTGGTGTAGAGGTTGTCGCCGGCGTGAGCAGAGCCCGGCCACGGCGCGGCGTTGCCGACGCCCCAAAGGATCGTCTTGTTGTCCTTGTCATAGGTGCCGGTCATCCAGGCCGATCCACCGCCCGACTTCCAGTCGTCGCCGCTCCAGGTCTCATGGCCAGGCTCGCCTTCGCCGGGGATGGTGAAGGTGCGCCAGAGCTCCTTGCCGCTGTCGGCATCGTAGGCGACGACATAGCCGCGTACGCCGAACTCGCCGCCGGAGCCGCCGACAATCACCTTGCCGTCGACCACCAGCGGCATCAGCGTCAAATACTGACCCTTCTTGTAGTCCTGCACCTTGGTGTCCCAGACCACTTTGCCGGTCTTGGCGTCGAGCGCGACGACATGGTCGTCGGTAGTGGCAAAGTAGACCTTGTCCTGCCACAGGCCAACGCCGCGGCTGGTCGGGTGCAGCTGGAACAGATCGTCCGGGAGCTGGCGCTTGTAACGCCAATACTCTTCGCCGGTCTTGGCGTTGAGTGCGATCACCTGCCCCATCGGGGTCGCGGCGAACATCACGCCGTTGTTGACGATCGGCGGCGCCTCGTGGCCCTCAAGTACACCGGTGGAGAAAGTCCAGACCGGCTTGAGATCCTTGACGTTGGATGTGTTGATCTGATTGAGCGGACTATAACCCTGTCCGTCATAGGTCCGGCGATAGAGCATCCAGTTGCCGGGTTCGGGATTTTCGAGTCGCGCAGAGGTGACGGAACTGTAGTTTTCGATCGGCCCTGCGACGGCACAGGTCGAAATGAGGCACGTGAATGCGACACAACTCGACAGTAACCACTGCTTGCTTGTCATGAGATGCTACCTCCCTGCTCTGTTTTGTTTTTTCAGTTTTTGCTTTGAGCATGATCTCTTCGGAAAACCGCTTCGCACTTTTCCGGATCATGCTTTAGGTCATGCAGAACTCCCGGTGCGGCCTCATCCTCCCTGCTGAGCACCCACCTTCCCGACGAATGGCGCTGCGACTGTGATCGCGCCGTCGGCAACCGTCAGCGGCAATGCCGCGAGGCGACGTGGCGCCGGCCCGAACACGACCTGCGCATTCTGCCGCGGATCGTATTCGGAGTTGTGACAGAGGCATTTCAGAACGTTCTTGTCGCCCTGATCTTGCTTCACCCAGGCGGTGATCGGACATCCGGCATGCGAGCAGATGATCGAGTAGCAGACGACGCCGTCGGGCGCGCGGGCACGCGTGGCGTCGTCCAGTTCGTTCGGATCGAGCTTGACGAGCACGACCTCGTTGAGCCGCGAACCCTTTCGGACGACGGAAGTTTTCGGGTCCTGCGGCCAGGCACGAATGGGCGGTCCGCCCAAGGTCAGATCATCCGACTTGATGACCTGGCCGGCCTTGTCGCCTTCGGCGCGCACCAGGACGTCGGCTTTTTGTGGTCGCTCACTGGCGCCCGGCTGCTCGTCATCGTCGGCGGCTGCGGGCTCGATCGCGGCGAGACAGGCGCAACCCGCCAATGCCGTCAGCAGCGCGCGACGCGTCGGGTCCGCGCACGAACCCGACGCATCGGATTCAACTCTCTGTTCGACAGAAGCGCTGGGGTTGGACTCCGACATGGCACAAGCTGAGCGTGCAACTCGGCCGAAAAGATGGCGGCACACATTCTCGATGCGCGAACGCATGCGGAAAAAATACGCTGCAGCTTTTGGTTGATCGACTGCGCCGCTTCGCGATTGCTTCGATCAGGGCTCGTTGACGAAGGTCAGCCTGCCGACAGGTTTCAGTGTCTTTGCATCAAATGTGCGGATCTCTGTTGCACCGCCTATATCAAGCGTGAGGACCAGCCGTTCGCCGGCGACGCCGGTTGCGACGATACGGGCGCCCTTCGGCAGCGCAGCAGTGACATCGGATACGGAAACGGGGCTTCCCTCGCTGCGATAAAGGCGGTAGCCGATGGCAATCAACACGACGGCCACGGCCAATGCCGAGGTCAGGCCCGCGATCAGCATCATGCGCCGCACCCGCGCGATCAGCGCGGCCTGGTCGGGGGTCGGTTCGGTCACAGCGGTGTCGGTCATCACAAGGCTCTATATCTTTGCAACAGGTCGATTTGAATCAGGTCTCTTCGAATGGCGGTCGGAAGCTGGAGGTCATCGTCGCAGGCGACGAGGGCTCGGCCCGGCTTGACCGCGTGCTCGCACAGCGCACTCCGGAGCTGTCGCGGTCCAGGCTGAAGGCGCTGATCCTCGCCGGTTCCGTGGCCGTCAAGGACGCCGTCGTGCGCGACCCCGCTTATCATGTCGCCAAGGGCGATACGATCATAATCGACGTGCCGGAGGCCGTGCCCGCCGAGCCGAAGGGCGAGGACATCGCGCTCGATATCGTGTTCGAGGACGACGACATCATCGTCATCAATAAGCCGAGGGGCCTCGTCGTGCATCCCGCGGCCGGCCACGCCACGGGAACGCTGGTCAACGCGCTGATCGCGCATTGCGGCAGCAGCCTGTCGGGTATCGGCGGGGTCAAGCGGCCGGGTATCGTGCACCGCCTCGACAAGGACACCACGGGGCTGATGGTGATTGCCAAGAACGACCACGCCCACCAGTCGCTGACCGCGCAGTTCGCCGACCATGGCCGCACCGGCCCGATGGAGCGCGGCTACATGGCGTTCGCCTGGGGCGTGCCGAACCGGCCCCACGGCACAATCGACGCGCCGATCGACCGCCATCCGCATGCCCGCGAGAAAATGGCGGTCCGCCAGGGCGGCCGCGAGGCGATCACCCATTTCGACGTGCAGCAGAGTTTTGCCGGCCGCGACGGCAAGCCGGTCGCTTCGCTCTTGTCCTGCCGGCTCGAGACCGGGCGGACCCATCAGATCCGGGTCCACCTTGCCCATCTCGGCCATCCCCTGATGGGCGACAGCGTTTACGGCGCCCACTTCAAGACCAAGGCCGGGCAACTCAGCGCGGAAGGTAAGCACGCACTTACCGCGCTCGACCGACAGGCCCTCCACGCCTATCTGCTGGCTTTGGAGCACCCCCGGACCGGGGAACTTTTGCACTGGGAGTCGCCCTTGCCGGAGGATTTGCTTCTCCTGCAGCGGGCGCTGACAGCGGCGGTATGACGCACCCCCTACTGAAAAGCCTTGCCATGACAATAGGTTATAGCTGCCACACGGGGACGTGACGTCAGCAATCCTTCCCTATCACGGACAGTTTGGTGTATGTTGCACCTGCGTTGAATATCCAACGCGGAACATCGCAGCATGGCCGGCTTTAACCCAGCGGCCACCTGCCGGGCCCGCCGCTATCGGGGGTCTGAACCACTGGAGGGCGCAAGTAATGGCCCGTACAGCTACGTTGCCGGTCCTCAATGGAGAATCCGGCCTTTCACGTTACCTCGCCGAGATCCGCAAGTTCCCCATGCTGGAGCCCCAGCAGGAGTACATGCTCGCCAAGCGTTGGCGCGAGCATGACGATCGCGACGCGGCGCATAAGCTTGTCACCAGCCATCTCAGGCTCGTGGCCAAGATTGCCATGGGCTATCGCGGCTACGGCTTGCCGATCTCCGAGGTCGTCTCGGAAGGCAATGTCGGCCTGATGCAGGCGGTGAAGCGATTCGAGCCCGAGAAGGGCTTCCGTCTCGCCACTTACGCCATGTGGTGGATCAAGGCGTCAATACAAGAGTACATTCTGCGTTCCTGGTCGCTCGTGAAGATGGGCACCACCGCGAACCAGAAGAAGCTGTTCTTCAACCTGCGCAAGGCGAAGAGCAAGATCTCCGCGCTGGAAGAGGGTGATCTCCACCCCGACCAGGTGAAGCTGATTGCCAAGCGCCTCGGCGTGACCGATCAGGACGTGGTCGACATGAACCGCCGCCTCGGCGGTGACGCGTCGCTCAACGCCCCGATCCGCGACGACGGCGAAGCCGGCGAATGGCAGGACTGGCTGGTCGACAACTCGCCCAACGCCGAAGCCTTGATGGCCGAGAGTGAGGAGTTCGATCATCGCCGCCAGGCCCTGAATGGTGCGATCGGCGTGCTCAACCCGCGCGAACGCCGCATCTTCGAGGCGCGGCGTCTGGCGGATGAGCCGATGACGCTGGAAGACCTCGCCGCCGAGTTCGGCGTGTCGCGCGAGCGCGTGCGGCAGATCGAGGTCCGCGCGTTCGAAAAGGTGCAGTCGGCCGTGAAGGGCACGATCGCCCGGCAGGAAGCCGCACTCGAAGCCGCGCACTGATCGCGCGGCGGCAAGCCAACAGACACGAAAGCCGGCGGCAACGCCGGCTTTTTTGTTGCCATTGATGGCGCGCGATTTGACTTGGGCGCGCCCGCGAACCGCTCTCAAACGAACAGACTTGTCGCAAGCGTCGCCGCCGGGGTCAGCCTTCCTGCTCGCCGCGGTTCTCGATCTTGCGTAGCGCTCACTTGGTCGGATGGAGTTCCCGCGTTCGGGCTTCCAGTTCAGATTGATCGTGCCGCGTGTGACGTAGCGGCGGTTCTTCCTGTTGCGGCTGGTTTTGTTCGATGACGCTCAGGACGCCGCCATTGACGCACTCGATGGAGGGCGGGTCGTGGGCTTTTTCAGCCCAGTTCTCAAAGGGATCAGATGACTTCTGCATGGTGGCGCGACAGGACCATCTGGATTTTTTCCCAGACGCTTCCAGGCTTCGGAACGTCGAGGCCGAAGATCGTTTCGAACGTGTCGGCAAGATGATCCGCGCTCGTGATGCACTGTTCGCTGACGCTGCCCGCCGTCACACTTCGCAGACAATCGTTGTGCAGGGCGATGTAGCCGTCCGTGGTGTGGCGCAGGACCGCCAGCGCGTTGGTGAACGGCGAGCCGGGATCCTGCGTCAGCCAGCCAAGCGTAGCGGCTATGGCGGCCTCGTCGCTGTGATCAGGCCGGAAATCGAAACTGTGCGCCATGCCGCGCGCATGGTTCCTGAAACGCAGCCAGCCATCGTCTGTCGGCACGATCGAAAACTCGAAACCACGTTGGCTGATCGGTCCGACTCCAAGAGGTACAGGTTCCACGATGGCGTCGGACACACCGACGTCGGCAAGGTACGCGCGGTCGAGATCGACACGCAGGGTCAGATGGTTGCCCATGACGATATCGCCCAGCGTTTCACGATTGACGCCGCCGCACAGGCGGGTCACGCGGAAGCCGAGCGCGGCGAGTGCCGCGCCGAACAGGCCGTTCATCTCGTAGCACCAGCCACCACGCTTGCCCTCCACCATTTTTGCGAAGGCGGCGGCCGGAGCGATCGAGGACGGCCATCCCATGAAAGCATCCAGCGCCTCCCAGGTGAAAGCCATGACATGGGCGCGGTGCAATCTCGACAGGCTGGCGACGTCGAGAGAAACCGGCCGACCGACCTCGATCCTTGCGAGATAGGCATCCAGTTGGCCGGACGTCAGGGTCATTCCACTTTCGCTGGAAGAGACGTGCGTCATCCTTCGGTTTCCTTTCGATGGACCGTTCTCGAGGTTTTCGCCGCGATCGGCGGGTGCCAATCACGCGGCGGACAGGGCTCTTCGCGAAGACCTCCGTGCGAAGTCCTCGATTTCTGCGACGAGCCGTGCAGGCCCCTTACCTTCCTCGGCAATGGCACGCCCAAGCGCCACGGCCCGCTCGGCGAAGCTCGGTTCTGAAAGGACGCGCCGCACGGCCTCGCCGATCATTTGCGGGGGCGCTGAAGAATCGAGGCGCAGGCCCGCACCGTGATAGTCCACGCGCGCGGCGTTATCGTTCTGATCGCGCCCCATCGGCAGAACGATGAGGGGGACGCTGTGGCACAGCGATCGTATGACCGTGCCGTGCCCGCCATGGGTGACGACGGCGCGGGCTTTGGCCAGGATGTCGTCATGCGCTGCATTGGGAAGAATCGTGACATTCGCCGGCGATTGCAGGCGAAGCCCCTCAAGCGCTTTGCCGAGGGTGACGACCGCCTCGACCGGCTCCCCGGCCAAACCGGATATCACTCGCCGGAGCACATCGGCCTGCCCTTGATTGGTGGTGCTGAACGATACGAGCACGAGTGGACGTATCTCGCGCGCTGGTGGGCTCGTCCATGGTTCGCGGGCCCAGCTCGGCATCTCCAGCAGTGGTCCCACATAGCGCACACGGTCTGGCAGGCGCTCGGTGGGAAAGTCGAAGCTGCTGCTGGTGGCAAGGAGATGGCGGCCGGCGCTCAAGGGCTGTTCGTGGACATGGGCCAGTGGCGCAAGGCCGAAATGAGCACGGGCGGCGTTGAGGCGAGGCAGGAAACCGTCCCATAATTGCTCGGCCATTGCCGAAACCTCGGCGTCGCGCGCTCTGTCGGCCGCCGACCGGGCGGGCTGAAAGCCCGGACCGAACGGCGGATGTCCGGGGACCGGCCAGAGCGAGATGTTGCTTGCGAGCAGGGCTGTCGGAACATTCGCAACTTCGCCGGCAAGCATGCTGCCGAACAGCATATCCGAGCCGAGAAGGATATCGGACGGCTCCGTTGCCAGTGCTTCGAGAATATCCTCGGCATAGGATTGCGCTGGTCCGACGAAGACCCGCTCGCACCCTCTTTGGAAGCCAGCCAGGGGATCGGTGGTTTCCCAATCACGCACGAAGCAGCTCTCAGGTGAGCGATCAGGACGGTTCGGGGCGCGCTTCCATGGCAGGAATCGAGCCCCCGCCTCGATCGCCTCCACGCGCATCGTGTCGTCGGCGATCAGACGCACGTCGTGGCCCCGGCCGGCGAGGGCTCGGACGGCCGCGAGCGTCGGCGGCACGTTGCCGCCGCCTTCCCAGCAGGCCGCCAGGATGCGCAGACGCGGCGCCACATCCGTCGTCTTGATCATTGCCTTGGTCCTTTCTCGATAGAGACCGGATCAGTCGTCGGATCCTCACGCAGCAGGCGCTCGATCGCCTGCGTCATGAGCCGGTGTGTCTGCGCCGCTGAATGTCCTTGCGCCCTGCGTAGCAGGTGCCAGATCCACACATCGGTCTGCACCAGCAACTGCGCGAGCCGATCGCCGCGGGCCTGGCCGTCGAGCTTGTCGAGCCAGGCTTTGAACATGTCCTTGATCCACCCGCGATGACCTTTGCGTCCGCGGTCGAGGACAGCGGCGAACTCTGGAATGCGCGCTTCCTGCCCGAGCGTCCGCACGATGATGTCGCCGGTGCGTTCGTAATCGTCGATCAGGAGCGTGACGATCTCCGCCACGCTTTGCGCCGGCGTGCTCCAGCGTTGGGACTGGATCGAGACATCCATCTGGGCCGCCATGGCGCTGAGCACCCCGGTCTTGCTGCCGAACCGCCGTATCACGGTTTGGCGGGTGGTGCCGGCCGCGGCGGCGATGTCGTCGAGAGTGATCTCGTCGAACCAGCGCTCTGCGAGGAGCGCGTTCAAGGCGCCGACGATCTGCTGCTCGGTGTCCTGAACCGCATTGGCGCGTGCCGACTGGCGATAGGCTCGCGGAGACATCGTGTCGCCCTCAATTTCATGTTACACAATGTAACTCTAAATTGAGGGCATGTCAAACGGGAGCTGGCGACGCGCCGGCAGGCCAACGGACACGAAGGCCGGCGGCAACGCCGGCTTTTTTGTTGCCAGCCGAACGCCGCTGGGTGGCTGTTCTTCCATTCACTCGATCTGAAAGCGGACCAGACACCGATCTAGCGGGCGGCCGGGTCACCAAGGTGCTCCGAGCCGGGTTCAGTGTGCGCGAAGGAAAGCCACCACAAGCTCCGCACGACAGGCAACGTGAAAACCACGCAGACCGCGATGATGATCGCGTAAGTCAGAATGCCGCTTGCGTTGATCAGCGTCTTCGCGCCCAAGACCAATGGGACCGCCCAGTACGCCACGAATACGATGGCGTAGATTCTCCAAAACAGTTTCGGAAGAAGATGCGTGTTGAAGGCCAGCAAAAACAGACTCACGAGCGCGGGGAGCAGTAGTGCTGTCGTGATCAGGCGAAATGCCGTCTCGTCATGCGCGGCATCAAAGAAAGCCCACAAGTAACCAAGCGCGTAAACAAACGCGATAACCCTCCACCACATTGCAAGCCCCCCGTTGCGAGCAACGCGGTTGTGGATCAAGCTCTGGTAGCAAGGCAATCATCCATCTGCACGCAGAAGAAACCAGCGATGGCTTGCGGATGTACGGGTAACGACGCCCCCGGTATTGCGAGCGCTGTGCGCTCGCGGCCATGGCGCGGCAGCGGTGCGAGAAGCGCTCATACTCAATAAAGTCCGGGCCGCCTGCTTTCGCTCCACCCATCCTGCGAAACTGGCATTTGGCATGATGCTCGGATTGAATTACTGGGCGTCGGCCATCTTCGGTCGAGGTGACAGCAACTGCACGTTCGTTGCCGAGGGCTGGTTCGACAGCGACGCCGGGTCCTGCGTTGAGGCCGTGTAGGGCGGCGCTCCCTGGGATGGTCGACGGGCAGCTTGTGCCGGAAGCACGATCACCTTCGCTCCGACCTTCACCCGATCATAGAGGTCCACGACATCGTCATTGGTCAGCCGGATACAGCCGGACGAAACCCGCTTGCCGATCGTATCGGGCTTGTTGGTGCCGTGAATTCGATATTCGGTTTCACCCAGATACATCGCCCGGGCGCCGAGCGGATTGCCGGGACCTCCTGCCATGAACCGCGGCAGATAGGGCTGGCGCGAAATCATCTCCGCCGGCGGACGCCAATCCGGCCATTCTGTTTTGCGGGCCACGGTCTGTTCACCGGACCATGTGAAACCTTCGCGGCCGACACCGATGCCGTAGCGCATCGCCTGTCCGTCGTTCAGAACGAGGTAAAGGAATGTGTTTCCGGTATCGATGACGACGGTGCCCGGCGTCTGGTGACTGGCGTAGTCGACCACCTGCCGAACAAATTTTCCGGGAGCGTCAGCGACCTTTGGCGTTTCGATCCGGGCGGGCGCCGGGACCGGGATCGGAACCGGAGCCGGCGCTGGAGCCTGAACCGGTGCCGCTACGCGAACAGGAGCCGATGGTGCAGGACTAGATGGCGAAGGACTGGATGGCGCCGGGACCTGGTGCGCGGCCTGCTTCCGTGTCGGTTGGACGCTCGCCGGCCGCCACAGCAAGCCGTACCCCAATGCGACAGCCGCCACGGCGCCAATTGCAACTCTTCCCGCCACCGGTAGCGCGAGCGCCTCGGTCTTTTTGCGTTTGGCCCGCTTAGCCATGTCTTTCCCCCGGTCCCTGGACTTGGAAGGGGTACCCAGCAAATTTTAACAAGCTTCGAAGCGATCTCGCTCAGGCCGAAAATCGCCAAGTGTCGTTAACGCGAGCGCTTGTTCCGCAAGGGTTGAGAGGGGTACTCGACATCCAGGCAGTCTGCAGGATGGGTGGAGCGCAGCGATACCCATCATCCCACAGCGCGGCACGAAGTTGATCGGTATCGCATCGCTCAACCCATCTACGAAGCTGTCGTCCTCCTGCAAAAGCGGGGACCCCGTACGCCGCGGCGGTCGAGAGAGGACGCGCAGTAACTGCTGCCTCTGGAATACTGGATCGCCCGGTCAAGGCCGGGCGATGACGAGTGTATGCTGGGCCGAGCGTCCTCGTCCAAGCATAACGACTACCCGCCCTACTCGCCCCACTCTCGCGCCATGGTCGCGAGCGCGCAGCCTTCGCAGTAGCGGGCGTCCTTGAAGTCGATCCAGTTGTGCGCATAGACCCGTTCCAGCGGAATGCCGTAACGTGCGCGCAGCAGCTTCACCAGCACGCGCCAGGCGGCGATCTGCGCGTCGGTCGGGCCCTTCGTGACATCGGGAAAATTGCCGGAGAACTCGACGCCGATCGAGGTGTCCTTGTTCACCTGCCGATAGGTTTTGCCGTTATCGATGTACTTGTTGTCGTTGCGGTCGGCGCCGTCGGTGTGGGTTGGGACCAGATTGTCGGCGACCGCCCAATAAACCGTGCCGTCGGTCTCAACCCAAACCATCACGCCGCGGCGGGTCGGGCTCTTGTGCTGCGCCTCGGCGCCGTATCGCGCCGATCCCTGCGGCCCCTCGGTCTGATGAACGATGATGTTGCGCCAGGGATGCGATTTGGCGACGTCGCCCCAGGGCGACAGCCACACCATCTTCAATCCGGGAATCTCGGGCGTGCCCTGCGATCGCGCGATCGCTGCAAGATCGGTTTCGGCTGATACGGCGGAGGACAGTACGAGCGCAAGGAGTGCGGTGAGCAGGCGAGGCATCATCACGGAAATATCCAGTATCGCTCCTCGTCAGCATGCTCAGGCGCGCTTGCGCTGGGTCGCCTCCACGAGGTCGACCATCTCGGGCGGCAGCTTCGGCTCATAGGTGGCATAGCCGTTCTTGCCGCCCTTCTTGGCATCGTAGAGCGCATGGTCGGCGGCGGCGACCAGGCGGTCGGGATGCAGGCCGATCTCGCGGGTCCATTGCGCAACGCCGATCGAGACCGCGATCGGAATGTCATTGCCGGTGCACTGCTCGGCGTCGGCACGGCAGACCTCCAGCACGCGGCGGGCGATCATCGCGCCCTCGCGCAGCGTCGAGGACGGCAGCACGATGCAGAACTCGTCGCCGCCGGTGCGGGCCAGCATGTCGCCCGGGCGGAGCCGGGTCTGCGCCATCAGCGTGAAGTGCTGCAGGCAGGCGTCGCCGGCGGCGTGGCCATGGGTGTCGTTGATGCCCTTGAAGCCGTCGAGATCGATCACCAGCAGCGCGAAGGTCTCGCCGTTGCGCTCGGAGCGCGCGCATTCCTCGGTCAGCCTCTGCAACAGATGGCGGCGGTTGCCGACGCCGGTGAGATCATCGAGCAGCGCGAGGTCGGCGACCTCGTTGCGCAGCCGGTCGATCGCCATCAGCAGGAAGCCGAAATTGAGCGCCATCGACAGGAACACCATCAGCAGGATCACCAGAGACTGCCCCGCATTGAAGCGAACGAAATTGAACTCGCGAGGCTCCAGTACGGCGCCGACGAGGCGCAGCGCATAGATGCCGATCAGCACGGAGGCGACGATGCCGGCAAGCCGCGCGCCCGGGCTGACGCGGCCGTTCTGGGGCGACAGCAGCAGCTTCAGCGTCAGCGCCAGCGGCATGACCTGGGCGACGGTGTAGACCAGGATGCGCATCGGCATGCTGTCGTAGGCAAAGATGAAGACGCCGAGGCCGGCGAAGGCGAGTGCGGTGGACAGCGCGGTGCTGCGCCAGCCGACCGGCTTGCCGAAGAAGCGCTCGATGCCCATCGCGGCAAGGCCGGCGGCGAACACCATCAGCGTCCCCGCCGCGAGCAACGGCAGCAGCGAGTCCGTCATCATCACCCGGAGCATCGCGCAGGCGGCGCCGGCGGACGCGACGAAGGCGGAGGCGGTCCAGAACCGCGCCGCGCCGAAAGCTGGATAGCTGCGCGCGACATAGGCCCAGATCAGGCCGAGCGCGAGAAAATTGATAACGAATACCGTCCAAAGCGTCGGAACGCTCAACATCGCCCCTGTTCGAGACCCGTATCGGCCTCGCCTCTCCTGAAATGACCGTCCGCCCCTTAAGGCGTTTTCTCCCAATGGCAATCCCCGTTGCCTTACGGACAGGATGCGGCCGCGCCGCTTAACGGACTCTCACCCGCCACGCGCTAATCCGTGCTGTGGTTTTGAATTGATGAAGATCGGCGCACCGGCCGTTTGCGCGTCGTTAAGCATGACGGATGCGATGCCGCCGCGATGCGTGACATCGCGCACGCTGGCGAAAAACTGGCGAAAACACGTAACAGCTGTGGATAACACGATGACAGCGCGGTGACAGCACGCGGCAGCAGCCTCCGAATCTGCTGAGTTTGATACTGAGGATGTTGCGAGGCTGGCCCTCCGCCAAGCATGCCTCGGAGTCGCGTTCAATCCATGAAACCTTGAGAGGATACTATGGCTAAGAAAGCGAAGAAGGCGAAGAAGGCGAAGGCGAAAAAGGCCACCAAGAAGAAGGCCGCCAAGAAGTAACCAATTTCTCGCCCGGGTAGCGGCTCTTGCCCTGCCCGGGCACCCGATCCGGGACCACCTACCCGGCAAATGGGACGCAAGAAGGCAGCAGGCGCAAGGCCTGCTTTTTTATTGCCTGCCGCAAGCCGCGAGGGAATGCGAACTCAGCGCTCCGCGAAGGCGAGCTTGGCGCCGAGCAAGGCAAAGCCTGCGGCAAAGCTCCGCCGCAGCCAGGCCATCACCTTCGGGCGGGTGATGACGCGGTCGCGCACCGACGCCGCGAACAGCCCGTAGACCGCAAACACCGCAAAGGTCATCGCCATGAACACGCCGCTGAGTTCGACCATCCGCGCCAGCGGGTGGGGTTCGTCGACGGCGATGAACTGCGGCAGGAAGGCCAGGAAGAAGATCGACAGCTTTGGATTGAGGATGTTGATCAGGATCGCGGTCACGATCACCCGCCCGCTGGAGCGCGGCTCGATCTCGGTGTCGACGGCGAGCGCGCCGCGCTCGCGCAGCGCCTGCCAGGCCATATAGAGCAGGTAGACCACGCCGCCCCATTTCAGCGCCGCGAACGCCATGGCACTGGTGTGCAGGATGGCGGCAAGGCCGAGCATCGCCGCGATCATCTGCGGGACGATCCCGAGCGTGCAGCCGAACGCCGCCGCCAGGCTCGCGCGTGAGCCCCGGGTCAGCGCCACCGCCAGGGTGTAGAGCACGCCGGTGCCGGGCGAGGCGACCACGATCAGGGTGGTCAGCAGGAAGGACCAGGTCATTTCAAAATCCCCAGGGACATCAGCCGCCAATATCACGTCCCGCCCCCAGGGCGGAAGCAGCCAGCGGCTGGCCGGCCCATCACCAGCGCTGACAACTCCGTTATGGAGGACCCTGGTCTTGTCAGGATCTGCTCTCGTCAGGACCTGCGCGGCCCGCCGGCCGACAGCTCCGACGCCTTCATCTCGGCGACCCGGATGACGTCCAGCGGAGCCCAGGGCTTGGACCAGAACAGAGCGCCGTCAGGCAGGCGCTGCCGCAGCGGCTTGCCCGAGGTCACAATCACATCGAGATCGGGATTGTATTTCTTGGCAGCATAAGCGAGCTCGACGCCGGTCATGTTTCCGGCCAGCTCGACATCCGTCAACAGCAGCACGATACTGTCGCCGTTGCTCCGCAGCACTAATTCTGCGGCCTCCGCGCTCTCGCAGGAAATGACGTCGAACTCGCTCTCCGCGAGCAGCAGCTCGATCATCTCGCGCTGCATCGGGTCGTCTTCGACGACCAGGGCCTTCGCACGATAGGGTCGCGATTGTCCCATGGCTGGGCCTCCCTTGGATTGAATGCCTCGGTTTGAAGTGTGACGAGGGTCAAACACCTGGGCGCTGGATAGTTCGGTTCCAATCTGAGAAAAGTGGGGAAACCCGCCGTGTTCCTTACGGCTCCCACCACGCCTCGTTGAGATGGAGCTGACCTGACATGACCGCGATCTCTGGATCTGCCGCCGCCGTGACCGGGGCCGCCAGCGGCATCGGCCGCGCGCTCGCGCATGAACTGGCGCTACGCGGTTGCGATCTGGCGCTCGCCGACCGCGACGAGGCCGGCCTGCAGGCCGCCGCCGCCGAGATCGCCAAGGCGAGCCCGCGCAAGGTCACGGTGCATCGCCTCGATGTCGGCGAGCCCGGTCAGATCGCGGCATTCGCGGAGGCGGCCGGCGCCGCCCATCACGGGCTCAACATCGTCGTCAACAATGCCGGCGTCGCGTTGCTCGGCCAGTTCGACGAGATCGGGCAGGCGCAGATGGAGTGGCTGTTCAACATCAATTTCTGGGGCGTGGTGCACGGCACCCGCGCCTTCCTGCCGCTGCTTTCGCGGCAGCGCGAGGCGCATATCGTCAACGTCTCCTCGATCTTCGGCATCCTCGCGCCGCCCGGCCAGAGCGCCTATTGCGCAGCCAAGTTCGCGGTGCGCGGCTTCTCGGAAAGCCTGCGCCACGAGCTTGCGGTGGCAGGCAGCCCGGTCAGGCTCTCCGTCGTGCATCCCGGCGGCGTCGCCACCAACATCGCGCGCAACTCGCGCACCGGCACCGGCATCACCGATAATGCCCGCCGATCCGAATCGATCGAGCGTTTCGACGCGCTGGCCAGGACCACGCCGACCGCAGCTGCGCAACGCATCATCGTCGGCATCGAGAAAAACCAGCCGCGCATCTTGATCGGCAAGGACGCCCGCTTCATGGACCTGCTGCAACGCTTCCGTCCTGCGACCTACTGGAAGGTGATGCAGCGGATGATGGAGAAGACGGCGGCGCGGCCCAGCTGAATGTGCGACGTGGCGGGTGCCCGTGCATATAACCGGTGTCGTCCCTGCGAAAGCAGGGACCCACACTCCGCGGCAGACGTAGCGAGCGGGACTCGTCGTTCCGACATCGCGCAACAACGAACATTTGTGGTGATGGGTCCCGGGTCAAGCCCGAGACGACACTGAGGATGTTGCACGGCCCGCGGGTCATACACCTGCCTGCGAGTCACACATCCGCGTCCTCGCGACACGAGACTAACCGCCCAACTGCTTCTTCACCCCGAGCGCCAGCCGAAACAGCGGATCGCTCCGCTCCGACGGATAGAGCGCGCTCTTGGTCACCTGCGGAAAATTGTCGCTCTTCCAGAACGACACCGGCGCGAACGAGAATTTTGCGACCAGCCGCCGGCCGAAATCCATCTCGTAGGGGAAATAGTTTTCCTTCTGCTCGGTGCCGGACATTTCAGGATATTCGCCGAGCAGATAGCCCTCCTGGATATGCGGCCGCACCGCCGCGGGCGGGCAGACGCTGGAGAGCCGCACGATCTGCAGGCCGGCCTCGGCGCTCGCGGTGATCGCGCCGCTCAAGTTCGGCACGCCGAGCACATAGAGGAACGCGGTGCCTGTCTCCGCCAGCGAAGCAAAAGACGCCGCGATGCGGATCGAATGGGTGACGTCGAGCAGCGGCGTGGTGCAGACCTCGTAATGCTGCAGGATCGACCAGCGCAGGATGCGATGCCGCTTCAGCCGCTCCAGCCCCAGCAATTTTGCTTTCGCGTATTCCGCAATCAGGATCTGTTCGGCGCGGGCCAGCGCCGCGAACCGCGACGCCAGCGTCTCGCGGTCCGGATTGCCGCGGCCGGCGCGGAACAGCGTCGGCTTCAGCGACGAGTTACGCTTGACGTTCCGGAAGTCGGCGCCCTGGCCGCGAAACAGCAGCACATGGTCGCGGTTGAGGAATTGCAGCTCGGCGATCTTGGTCGCGAGTTCGAGATAGGAGCCGACGCGATGGCCCGGCCCCTCCCGCACCGCCGAGTTCTTCGCGATCTGGCATCCGCGGCGGTCGAAGAACGACCAGATTTTTTGGCTGCCGATCGTTTCCATGGGACGCCCTGCACTCTCAACTCGTCATTCCCCGGTGCGCAATTGCGCACCTGAGGGCAGCCCGCAGGGCTGAACCCGGAATCCATTTGTCCACGCGCGATGCGGCCCGATGGATTCCGGGCTCTCGCTTCGCGAGCCCCGGAATGACGGGCGGGGGTGGCCGCGCCCTCACCGCCCGATGAGCTGATCGGCGAAGTACCCGATGGTCTTGCGATAGATTACCGCCCTGTTCCACTCGCGCATCGCCTCGAAATTCGCGCTGCCTTCGCCGTAGGGCGCACCCATCTTGAAGCCGTTCGAGTGCAACAGGTTCGCGGTCGAGGCCAGCACGTCGGGCACCGAGTGGCGCAGATCGACATGGCCGTCGCCGTCGAAATCGACGCCATACTTGATGTAGGACGACGGCAGGAATTGCGTCTGCCCGATCTCGCCGGCATAGGCGCCGATCATGTCGTTGAGCCTGAGGTCGCCGCGCTGCAGGATCTTGAGCGCGGCGAGCAACTCGCCTTGGAACAGGTCGGTGCGGCGGCAATCATGCGCCAGCGTGGTGAGCACCCGGAACACCGGCAGCTTGCCCATGTCGCCTTTGCCGAAATCGGTCTCCAGTCCCCAGATCGCGACCAGGATCTGGCGCGGCACGCCGTATTGCTGCTCGATCTTCGAGAGCAGCGCGGCGTGACGCTGCAACATGGCGCGGCCGCCATTGATGCGCCCAGAGCCGACGCGGGTTGCGACATACTGCTCAAAGGTCTTGTTGAAGGTGTAGCGCTGCCGCCGATCGAAGGCGAGCACCCCGCCATCCTGCTGCACCCCGCCGAGCGCCGCGGAGATCACGTCCTGCTGGATGCCGGCGTTGGCCGCCTCCTGCGAGAACGACTGGACGAAGGCGGGGAAACTGCCGCCGCAGCGGGCGGCATAAGAGGGGGTGGCAAGCAGCAAGGCGCCGAATACAACCGCCAAACGACACCTGAGCATGCAACAATCCCTCCTGCTTCGAATGTCCGATCATGCCATGGAGCAAACGAGGCAGTCAAAGCATTGGCGCTGACAATTCACCCGCGTCTGCGTCGTCCCGCCGCCGCACACCGACACCCGCATTCTCGTCCCTCCACTTCAATGGCGCATTCACCAGGCTGACCAGCGTGTAGCTGATGATCAGGAGCAGGAACCAGGAGCCGAGCTTGTCGATCGAGACCATCGACCAGCCGAGCCGCTGCGAGGGATAGAGCCAGGTCTTGGTGAAGGTGCCGATGTTCTCGGTGAACCAGATGAACAGCGCCACCAGCACGAGGCCGAGCAGCAGCGGCATCGCGCGATAGCTGGTCCAGACCTTGAAGTGGATGCTTGTGCGGCCGAACAGCCAGATCGCCCAGGCGAACAGCAGCCAGCGAATATCGATGACGTAGTGGTGGCTGAAGAAGTTGACATAGATCGCGATGCTGAGGGCAATCAGGCTGAGGCGGCGCGGATGCTGCGAGAAGTGGAAGTCAAACAGCCGCCAGCAGCGGCAGATGTAGCTGCCGATGCAGGAATACATGAAGCCCGAGAACAGCGGCACGCCGCCGATGTGGAAGATGCTGGGCTCCGGATAAATCCAGGAGCCGACCTGTGTCTTGAACAGTTCCATCGCCGTGCCGACGACATGGTAGATCAGGATGACCCTAGCCTCCTCCCATGTCTCGAGCTTAGCTGCCAGCAAGGCGGCCTGAACGGCGAGCATGCAGAGAAACAGGAAGTCGTAGCGCGCAAGCACAGCGTCCGGCGGATAGAAGCGCCATGTGCAGATCATCAGCGCCACCGCGATGCCGCCGAACAGGCAGGCCCAGGCCTGCTTGACGCCGAAGCGCAGGAATTCGTAAGCCGCCGCGGTCAAGCGGCGCTGCGCCATGAGCAGGCCGAGCCGATGCTCGCCGGCGATGAAGCGGCGCAGCGGCGGCCAGTTGGCCGCGGCGCTCGCGATCGGCTTGGTCGGTGTCAGCCTGTGATGCACGCCGCGGACGATGGCGGCGGATCGCGGTCGCAGCGCGGCGCAGTTGTGCAGATTTTCCTCAATCCCTGAGCTGCCGCTCCAGATCGACGAAGTCGATCTCCGCCCAGCGCTCGGAGATCTTGCCGTCGTGAATCCGCCAGAACGTCATGCCGCGGAATTCGACGTGGCGGCCGGTCGGGGCTATGCCGTGCCACGGACTACGGTGCCGGCCGCGCCAGACGAAGCGGCCGGCGACGATGTCGCGCTCGGCCACCAGGCATTCCGCCACCGCCGACAGATCGGCAAAGGTCTCGTGCATGGCCGCTGAATGCGCGATCACCTCTTCCGCGCTCATCCGCTTGCCGGCGGCATGGTCGAAGAAGTCGGACGCCAGCTGCGCGCGAATCGCATCGGGATCGAGACGATTGGTCACGGCGTCGCAATGCGCGAGCACCAGCGCCTTGTTGGCGTCGAGGGTGGCGTTGGACATCGGCGGGGCGCCTTCGATCAAAGGAAAAGTTGCAGAAAAGGAAGGATGCGCCTCATACGCGAATCGGACCGGACGGTGCAAGTGACGATGGTCAGAAAAAACCTCCGCTTTCGACCGGCGCGCGTTTCCTTTCCGAAGCGAAAGGCGGGCGCCGGGAAAGTGCGACGACTTGGCACGCGGGCTGTCGCTCCTGAAGCCCGCCCAATGCGTACGGCACAATCAGCCGGCATGCCGGCGGTAACATTATCCGATGGCTCGACTAGGCCGGTGGCATGCAAGCGGCGGCGCACGGCATCCGGCGGCGCCTGCGCTGGAGCAATTCGGGGCGCGATGCGTGAACGCCGGAGGCGCTGGCCGCGACCAAGAAGCACGAATTCGGCTCGCCGGTTCCGCGCCACGCTCGACCGGCCGCCGTGTCTTGTTCATGCAAATGCGCGCCGCTAAAGCATCGTGAGCGTGATGCGACGAAGCCGTCATTTGCGGGGAACGCGGTACGATGAGGATGCGCAATCGATGAGGATCACCGGGGGCCTCGCACGCGCGCGCAAGATAGCCGCATCGCTCAGTATCATCCTCGTGTTCGGCGCTGTTCTGATCGGACCGATCGATACCGCCACAGCGCAGAACTCCCCCGCCAAGCGCACGCCGGCGCAAGGCGCCGGCAACGCACAGGCGATCACCGCGCAGATGGAGACCGCCATCGCGCTGACGCGCGGCGGCAAGATCGACGCGGGCTATGCACAGCTGCTTGCAGCACTGGATGCGGCAGACAAGCTCGACGACGCGCAATTCGTCATGGAGCGGTATTTCGACGCGACCGCCGCGCTGCGCGCGGTCAAGCGCGACGATCTGGCCGAGAAACTGTTCGTCCGCGCGTTCCAGAGCAAGGCGGCGGCGCACTCGCCGCCCGGCAATGCCGACGTGCTCCTGATGTACGCCATTCTCCTATCCGACCACGCCAGGATCGCGGAGGCAGTGCCGCTCTACATGAAGGCGATCGCCGCCTTCAACGCCTATTGGGGCGAGGGCTCCGAGGAATCGCTGATCGCCAACGACAAGCTCGCGGTCGCGCTGTCGGCCAACGGCTCGGCGGCGTCGGCGACCAATCTCGGTCGGCACAATTTCGAGCTTTCCGAGAAGGCGCTGGGGCCCGACCATCGCACCACCTGGAAGCTCGCCAACAACTATGCCGACATGCTGCGCGAGATCGGCGCGCCGGCGAAGGCGCTCGAGCTCGATCTGTTCGCGATCGAGAAGCGCGCCAAACATTACGGCGAGAACCATCTCAATACGCTGGTGACGGTCAACAACGCCGGGCAGGATTTTCTCAATCTCGGACGCTTCGACGATGCCCGCCGCTATTTCCGCCGGCATCGCGCGATTGCGACCGTGCTCGCGCCGAAGGACCCGAGCTTCGCCGGCCAGGCCGACGCCTGGCTGTTCTACACCGACATGCTCGCCACCGGCGACGCTGCGATGTCGCAAGCCGATCTGGAGCGGCTGGAGGCGATCGTCGCAAACGAGGAGAATTTCGCGGACTTCCTGCGCATCAAGGCCGCGGTGCTGGCGGCCGGCAAGCGCGAGCAGCGCGGCGAACCCGACAAAGGCATGCGGCTGCGCGAGACCGCGCTGGCGATCTCGACCCGCGCCTTCACTGCGCAGCATCCGCTCAGCTTCGAGATCAAGCTCGGCATCGCGACAGCCCTGATCGCTGATGATCCGAATCGCGCCGTGCGCGCGTTCACCGCCCTCGACCGCGAGATGTTCGACTGGATGAAGCGCGAGGTCGGCACATCAGGTGATCGCGCCGTCGCGGAAGCGATCCGCGCCCATGCCGACCATCTGCTGTTCGCCTTCGGCCGCTTCGCCACCGGAGCTGGGTCATCGGTGGCGCAGCCGGCCTTTGCCGCCGCGGTGCTGCGCTGGAAGACGCTCGGCGGCGGCGACGCCACGGCGCTGCGCCAGCTCGAGACCCAGATGGCGGGCAAGGACGAGGAGACCGCGACGCTGCTGCGCGCGGCGCTGCGGCTCAACGGCGAGAAGCAGGAACTGTTCTCGTCGGGTAATATCGACGACTGGGCGCGATCCGTGTGGCAGCGGCAGGACGCGGCGGAGAAGGCGCTGGGCAAGCGGCTCGATGCGATCGGCGTGAAGCTGCCGCAAGACCCGATCCGTCCCTCGCAGCTGCTCGCGCCGGAGGAAGCTGTCATCAACTATTTCATCACGCGGCAATGGAAGGCGGATCGTCAATCCAAGGAGCCGCTGTCCGCGACCGTGCTCTACGCCATCGTCGAGACCGCAACGAGCGAGCCGCGCGTGATCGATCTCGGCGATCCCGGCCGGATGGTCGACACCGGCGTGCGGACCGAGATTGCGCGGCTGCGCGCGACGCGCGCAAGCGTACCCGATCTCGACGCCAAGGAGCGCGACAACAAGGCGCTCGACGTCAAGGGCCGCTTCCAGACCCTCCGCGCGCGGTTGTTCGCGCCGCTGGAGCCTGTCCTGAAGGACAAGACCACGCTCTATGTGGTGCCGGACGGATTCCTGTTTGCCGTGCCGTTCTCCCTGCTGCCCGGCGCCGACGACGGCCTGCTGGAGGACCGCACCACGATCCGGATGCTGACCAGCCCCGACGCGCTGATCGCCATCCATGCGCGCGAAAAGCTCGACAGGACGGGTGCGATGCTGCTCGCCGGCGGCATCGAATATGGCCAGCCGGGGCCGATGCCCCTGCCCGGCACGAAGACCGAGATCGAGGCAATCGCAAAACTCGCCCGCGCGCGCGGCGCGCCAGTCGAGATGCTGACCGGGCGCGGCGTCAGCGAAGCTGCGCTGCGCGAGGCGATCGGCAAGGCCCGCATCGCGCATCTGGCGACCCACGGCTTCTATCACGACAGCACGGCGTCCGGCCTCGACACGCTCTGGCAGAGCGGCATCGTGCTGTCGGGTGCCGGCGACAGCCGGTGGCCGCTGCGTGACGATCGCGACGGCTATCTCTATGCGTTCGAGGTGATGGACTGGGACCTGTCCGGCCTTGATCTGCTGGTGCTCTCGGCCTGCGAGACCGGCCGCGGCGACGAGAGTTTTGTCAGCGGCCTGCGCGGCCTACCGACCGCGCTCGGCATCGCCGGCGCCCGCCGCGCGCTGCTGACGCTGTGGCCGGTCGCCGACGAGGGCACCGCGAACTTCACCGTGCGCTTTTATGAGCACCTGGCGGAGGGCCTGACCTACTCGGATGCGCTGCGCCAGACCAGGCGCGATGCGCGCGACGGCAAGGTCGCCGGCGCCAGGGACGCGAGCGTATGGGCGGCGTTCGTGCTGTTCGAGGGCTGAGACCGCAGGCGCCATAGGTACGGCGCAAGGGCCCTATGCCGCCGAATCGTGCAGGGCAGATCGGCACGGGGGGCAGGCGATTTGCTTTGACAGCGGCGGCCTGATCGGGGACAAGCCGCCCATGCCGAAAAAACCCGGGACCAATCCCAAAGGCGAATTCGCCTTCTTCAACGTCTTCTATGAAGACGGCTCGCAGCGCTCCAACCGCCGCGTGCCATCGGAGCTGCTGGGCGGGCTGGACGGCGACGAGCCGGTGCGCGCTTTCCTGCGCGAGCAGGACCGCGAGATCGCCGAAAAGGGCGGCCGCCCGCCGCTCGAGATCAAGACCATCGAGCGCGTCGGCGCGAAGAAGAAATAGCGGCGCGGACAGGCTCCTTTATCAGAACGAAAAAACGGCGGGCCTCGGCCCGCCGTTTTTGTTTCGATGGATTGCCGGGTCAAGCCCGGCAATGACGGCATCAGTTGTCGAGGAACGACCGCAGCTTGCGGCTGCGCGACGGGTGCTTCAGCTTGCGCAGCGCCTTGGCTTCGATCTGGCGGATGCGTTCGCGGGTGACCGAGAACTGCTGGCCGACTTCTTCCAGCGTGTGGTCGGTGTTCATGCCGATGCCGAAGCGCATGCGCAGCACGCGCTCCTCGCGCGGGGTGAGCGAGGCCAGCACGCGCGTGGTGGTTTCGCGCAGATTGGACTGGATCGCGGCGTCGATCGGCAGGATCGCGTTCTTGTCCTCGATGAAATCGCCGAGATGCGAATCCTCTTCGTCACCGACCGGGGTTTCGAGCGACAGCGGCTCCTTGGCGATCTTGAGGACCTTGCGGACCTTCTCCAGCGGCATGCCGAGCTTCTCGGCGAGCTCTTCCGGGGTCGGCTCGCGGCCGATCTCGTTCAGCATCTGGCGCGAGGTGCGGACGATCTTGTTGATCGTCTCGATCATGTGCACGGGGATGCGGATGGTGCGGGCCTGGTCGGCGATCGAGCGGGTGATCGCCTGCCGGATCCACCAGGTGGCGTAGGTCGAGAACTTGTAGCCGCGGCGATATTCGAACTTATCGACCGCCTTCATCAGGCCGATATTGCCTTCCTGGATCAGGTCGAGGAACTGCAGGCCGCGGTTGGTGTACTTCTTGGCGATCGAGATCACGAGACGGAGGTTGGCTTCCACCATCTCCTTCTTGGCCTGACGGGCCTCGCGCTCGCCCTTCTGCACGCCGTGCACGATCTTGCGGAATTCGCCGATCTCGAGCCCGGTGAGCGCCGCCAGCGACTGGATCTCGTGGCGCAGGTCCTTGATGCGGTCCTTCTCGTGATGGACGAAGTTCTTCCAGCCCTTGGCCGACAGCTTGGAGACGCGGTTGAGCCAGCGCGGATCGAGCTCCGAGCCCTGGTAGTTGCGCAGGAAATCCTCGCGCGCGACGCCGTGGCTGTCGCCGAGGCGCAGCAGGCGGCCCTCGAACGAGACCAGCTTCTTGTTGATGTCGTAGAGCTGCTCGACCAGTGAATCGATGCGGGCCTGGTTGAGGC
Source organism: Bradyrhizobium sp. Pha-3 (assembly GCF_042258615.1). GTDB lineage: Bacteria > Pseudomonadota > Alphaproteobacteria > Rhizobiales > Xanthobacteraceae > Bradyrhizobium. Next base: position 8,021,299 of record NZ_CP170152.1, read on the forward strand.
GCAGCGACTTCACCTCGACGATGATCTCGTCCTTCAGCTTCTTGTACTTGCGCTCCTGCGAGGGCGACAGCGACTCGCTCTGCAGCTGGTTGGCGATGTCCTGCTCCTGCAGGCGGCGCAGCTTCTTGTACTCGGATGCGATCTTGTCGAAGGTCTCGACCACCTTCGGCTTCAGCTCGGCCTCGATGGCGGCGAGCGACATCTGGTTCTCGAACTCGTCGTCGTCCATGTCGGACTCGGCGGCGGCTTCGGCGGGATCCTTCTCCTCAACGCCGGCTTCGCCACCGGCGGGCGCGGCGCGGAACGGGGTCGGCGACGGCGGCGCTGCGGGCGGCGCGACATGGGCCGGCGCACCGGCCTGCACATCGCCGCCATTGCCTTCAGCGGCGGCGCCCTCGGCGCCGTTGTTGCCGATCAGGTTCGGATTGATGCCGCCCTTCGATTCAGGTCCGGCATAGGTGGCTTCGAGATCGATGATGTCGCGGAGGAAGATCTTTCCTTCGTTGAGCTCGTCGCGCCAGATGATGATGGCCTGGAAGGTCAGCGGGCTTTCGCAGAGGCCCGCGATCATCGCCTCGCGGCCGGCCTCGATGCGCTTGGCGATCGCGATTTCGCCCTCGCGCGACAGCAGCTCGACGGTGCCCATCTCGCGCAGATACATGCGCACGGGATCGTCGGTGCGCTCGCCGGGCTCCGACTTCTTGACCTCGGTGACGGCCTTCTGCGTGACCTCGACGAGTTCGTTGTCGGTCTCGTCGTCGCCGTCGTCCTTCTCGTCCTCGCCTTCCGAGTCATCAGCCTCGGTGACGTTGATGCCCATGTCGGAGAGCATCGACATGATGTCTTCGATCTGTTCGGGCGAGGTCGTGTCGGAGGGCAGCACTTCGTTGAGCTGATCGAAGGTCACGAAGCCGCGCTTCTTGGCCTGCTTGATCATCTTCTTCACCGCGGCATCCGACAGGTCGAGCAACGGCGACGGCGCGTCAGCGGAATCCTTCTCAGGAGCATCCGCTGCCTTGTCGTCTTTTTCCTTGTCCTTAACCTGCAGCGTCTTTGCCTTGGTGGCCATTCACTAAGCTCCCGAAACGCGGTCATGCAGAATGGCGCCACGCACGCGCATTCGCACGAAATCTAGATTTACTCTCTCGACGCACAAAGGGCGGCGCAATACCTCGCCACCCCTGTCATCCGTCTCGACGGTTTCCAATCTTGAATAGCCGTGAGGCTATTAAGTTTCGCTTAACCCTGTTTTTGCAGCCAAACCATGGATTTGGCGAGTCATTTTGCGGGTGCGGCCAGCGCCGTCCGCAGCATTTTTGTTATCAGACATTACGCTGGAACCGGCCCGATAATTCGCCGAACCCTTCAATCAGGGCTTCGGTCCCGTCGGCTTCTGCCATCCGGGCCTGGATATCCTGCAACCATGCCAGATTGGCCTCGCTGGAGTCTTCAGCCAAGGCGGCTTCCGCATCTTTTCTTTCCCTAAGTAAGGCGTGGGTTTTCTGATGCAAGGCAACGAGTTGACGCCAGGTCGATAAAACATCCTCGCGCGCCGCGCCGATCTGAGCCCCCCACACCGCCTGGGTTGTGATCGCCCGCTCAACCCTTTGAAGAATATGCGATAATCCGCCCGCTTCGAGGTCGGAGCGCATCTTCTCGGCCTGCTCCTCGACGTCCGGAGAGTGGTGATGGTCGTGGGCAAAGGCGGCGATAATCGCGGCCCGCAGCTTGTGGGCCTCGGGATGGGCGAGCTCCAGCGCCGCCACCTCCTCAAGATGGTCGTGCAGCAGCCAAGGGTGATTGATCAGGGATTGCAGGATCAGCGCCTCGCGGCTCGAGATCGCGCTGCGCTGGCCGCGCATGATCGGGCTGTTGGCCAGTTGCTGGCTCGCGGCCTGATAGGGGCCCCGTGAAAACCCGGGGGTGGCGCCGCCCTTGGCGCCGAACCGGCCGGCTTGGCGACCTTGGCCCGGGCCGCGGGAGGCAAACTGGCGGGGTGATTCGCCGCCGCGGCCGCCGCCGAAATTGCCCCGGTTGCCGTAGCCGCCGCGGCCGTAACCGCCACGTCCCCCCTCCGGGGCAAAGTTGCGTTGCAGCCGCTCCTGCAGATCCTGGCGATAATAGCGCCGCACCACCTCGTCGCGGATGCCGCCCGTGAGCTCGCCGATCCGCGCCTCGAGCGCTGCGCGGCGCTCGGGGGTGTCGAAATTGCCGCCCTCGATCTCGCGCGACCAGACCATTTCGGCAAGCGGCCTCGCGGCGCCGATCACATCCTCGATCGCGCCACGGCCGCCGGAGCGCGCGAGATCGTCGGGGTCCTGCCCTTCCGGTAGCAGCGCAATACGCAGGCTCTTTCCCGGCTTGAGCTGGGGCAAGGCAAGATCGGCGGCGCGATAGGCGGCCTTCTGGCCGGCGCGGTCGCCATCGAAGCAGAGGATCGGCTCGTCCACCATCTTCCAGAGCATCGCCAGCTGGTTCTCGGTCAGCGCGGTGCCGAGCGGCGCGACGGCGCCGGGAAAGCCCGAGGTGACCATCGCGATGACGTCGACATAACCCTCGACGACGATCAGCTGCGCGCCGTCGTGCGCGGCCTGGCGCGCGGTGAACAGGTTGTAGAGATTGTCACCCTTGTGAAACAGCGGGGTTTCCGGCGAGTTCAGGTACTTCGCCGGAACGTCCTTCTCCAGCGCCCGGCCGCCGAACGCAATGACGCGGCCGCGGGCATCCGTGATCGGGAACATGACGCGGTCGCGGAAGCGGTCGAACGGCACCGGCTTGTCCTCGCCGGACACCAGCAGCCCCGCCTCCACCATGTCCTCGGTCGAGATACCTAACGCGCCCAGATGCTCCTTCAGCGCAAAACGGTCCGGCGGCGCATAGCCCATCCGGAACTGGAGCTGGGTCGCCGGCGAGATGCTGCGGTCGGCGAGATAGCCGCGCGCCTTGGCGCCGCCCCGCGAGGCCAGCGTGTCGGCGAAGAACTTTGTCGCCAGTTCCATCACGTCGTGCAGGGTGCGGCGATGCTGCTCGTGTCGCGCCGCATCGGGCGTTACGGCCGGCAGCGGGACACCCGCCATCGCGGCGAGACGCTCCACCGCCTCGGGGAAAGTCACGCCCTCCGTCTTCATCAGGAAGTCGAAGATGTTGCCGTTCAGCCCGGATGAGAAGTCGAACCAGGCCTGCTTCTGGTCGTTGACGAAGAACGAGGGCGTTTTCTCCTGCTGGAACGGCGACAGCCCCTTCCACTCCCGCCCGGCCTTCTTGAGCTTCACGCGCCTGCCCACGACTTCCGAGACCGGAAGCCGGGCGCGCAGCTCATCGAGGAATTCGGGCGTGAAACGCATCAGGGTGATTCTGGGCTCGGGCGACGAATCGCGGACAACCGGTTAGCCATATAGCGGCACGACCGGGCATGCCGAACAATGTGGGGCTTTTCCGGGCTATTCACAGGCCTGCTTGTCACGGCTCCGTCGAGCGGGCTACCCCCGAATCCACGGTGGAGAGCCTGCACGGCAAGCTTGCCCCCTCCCCGCTTCCGGGATTGGATAGCGCCATGTTCACGACATTCAGAGGCGGGCAGAGCGGCGGCTGGCAGGTCACGTCCATCACGCGGGTGAAGGGCGAGACGCTGCCGAAGGTCGCGGCGCTGTCGATCGTTGCGAGCGAGTCGATTGCGCTGCCGCTGTTGCCGGCGCAGACCTCCTGGCGGCTCGCTGGCGTTGCCAGCTATTTGCGCTATACCGAGAAGGACGAGCGCGAGAAGCTTACCGCCGTGCAGGCCGGGCTCGGCCGCAGCGAGGCGACGCACGCGGCGCTGATCCCGATCAGGAAATCCGCGGCGTGGTGGGAGCTGACACAGCAGGAGCGCCGCGAGATTTTCGAGGACAAGTCGCACCACATCGCCGGCACCTTGAAATTCCTCCCGGCGATCGCCCGCCAGCTGTTTCACGCCCGCGACCTCGGCATGCCCTTCGACTTCCTGACCTGGTTCGAATTCGCGCCCGAACATGTCGCCCTGTTCGACGAGTTGGTCGGCATGCTGCGCGCAACCGAGGAGTGGAGCTATGTCGAGCGCGAGGTGGACATTCGCGTCGAGCGGGAAGTCTGACTTCCCCCTTCGGTCATTGCCGGCTTGACCCTGCAATCCATCAAAAGAAGGACACTTGCGAAGAGAGATGGATGCCCGGGTCATAGGCGAGCGGAAGCGACGCCGTCCTTCGGACGGCTAAGCCCGGGCACGACGAAGTACGCGGATTACGCCGGAGCGCTAATGCTCGAGGAATTTTCCTGACGCGATCCGCGGCAGCTCGGTGACCGGCCAGTTGTAGAGATAGGTCCACGCCTCGCTCACGCTGCCGTCGGCGCGCGTGACTTTGAGCATCTCGCGGACATATTCGGTCGGCGGCGGAAAGCCTTCGCCGCAAGCTTCGTACATGTCGAATTCGCGCAGCATGGCCTCGCGCTCGCGCAGGCGGAACAATTCGCCATGCACGATGTCGGCGGGATCGTCCGACCCGACCAGGCCCGGATAATGCTTCACCAGATAGAGCCGCCCGCGGCACTGGGCCGGCCCGAGGAACTCGGCATTGCCTGCGAGCAGCTTGGCCATCGGATGGTCGAAGCCGCGCATCAGCGTGCCGTAGACGAAGAGAATATCTGATGTCATGGCCCTCTATGTCATTGCGAGCGCAGCGAAGCAATCCATGCCGCCGCAAAGATGGATTGCTTCGCTGAGCCTGTCATCGGGCGCGCATTCGCGCGACCCGTTGGCTCGCAATGACGGACTACCTCAAGCCGCCACCACCTCATCGGTCACCACGACGAACTTCGTCAGCGTCATGCGGCCGAAGCTCGTGGTGAGCGCGACGTCGGCAGCGTCGCGGCCGGTGGCCATCAGGATGCGGCCGATCCGCGGCGTGTTGTGGCGGGCGTCGAAGGTGTACCACTGGCCCGACAGGTAGACCTCGAACCAGCCGGAGAAATCCATCGGCGCGGGATCCGGCGGCACGCCGATGTCGCCGAGATAGCCGGTGCAATAGCGCGCCGGAATACCCATGCAGCGGCAGAAGGTGAGCGCCAGATGCGCGAAGTCGCGGCAGACGCCGGCGCGGCCTTCATAGACATCGTGCGCCGACTTCATGTGATGGGCGTGCTCGTAGCCGAACGTCACATGGTGGTGCACGAAATCGGTGATCGCCTGCACCCGCGCCCACCCCGGCGGCGTGTTGCCGAACAGCGACCAGGCAATGTCGGACAGCTTGTCGGTCTCGCAATAGCGGCTCGGCATCAGATAGAGCAGCATGTCATCAGGCAATTGCTCGATCGGAACCTGCTGTGCCGCCGGATTGACGACATCGGGCAGCCCGGAATCCCGCACCAGCGCGCTGCCGCGGAAGGTGACGCCACCGCCGGGGGCGACCAGACGCCCGCAGACATTGCCAAAACCGTCGCGATAGAAGCCGATCGGGACATCCGGCTCGGCCGCAATGCTCTCGGTGCCGACGATATCGGCGTAGCGTGACGGATGGATCGACAGCATCATCACCATCGGCGTCGGCTGCGCGGCCGTGTAGGTGATCTCGAAGCCGACCTTGATCTGCATCGTCAGGCCGTCTCCCGCTCCGCCGCGCTCTCGCCGACCGAGACGACCTTGATGTCGACGTCCATGGCGAGATAAGCATCCGCGGCGCCGAGATAGACGCCATGCAGCGGCACCGCCTGGCGCGGATCGCGCGCCACAGCGACGCGGATCAGATCGCGCGTGCCGATGATGCCGTTGGTCGGATCGAACTCGATCCAGCCGGCGCTCGGCAGATAGACCTGCACCCAGGCATGGGTCGAGCCGCCGCCGACGTAGCCATGCGCGCTGCCGGCGGGCATCGCGAGATAGCCGGAGACGAAGCGCGCCGCGATGCCAAGCCGCCGCAGCGCCTCGATCATGAACAGCGCATAGTCGCGGCAGGTGCCGGACTTCGTCCGCAACGTATCGAGCGGATGCTGGGTGCCCTGCTCATAACGCTTGCGATAACTGAACGCCTCGCGAATGCCATGCGTCATGTCGCTCAGGATCTTGAACGTCAGTGTCGGCGCCTCGACATCCAGGAAGCGCCGCGCCCAGGCCGACAGCTCGCCGTTCGGGTCGCCATATTGCGGCGTGATGAACTGCTGCAGATCGGGGAATTCCTCATCATCGTAGAGGAATGGATAGAAGTAGGCGGTATCGTCCGGCGTCAGCGCGAACGTATCGGCCGCATTGTGCTCCACCGTCGCGGTCGAGACAAAGGACAGCGCGTCGGCGCGCTCGTCAAAGGTAGCGATCGCGACGCTGTTGCCGAACACGTCGTGAATCCAGCGCAGCGACATCGGCTGCGGATCGATCACGAGCGCGCTGTCGAGCACGCGCAGATCATGGCCGTCGCGGGGGCGCAGCATGATACGGTGTTCGCCGAACGCCACCGGGCGCGCATAGCGATAAACGGTCTTGTGATGGATAGTCAGTAGCGGCATCTTCAAACAATCATCGTGATTTGGGCCGCTAAATCTATAGAGAATGCTGCTCGATTCCAAACCAGCATGCCCCTTGAATAGGCAAAGTTGAGGAAAAAGCCCGTGGATCACGCCGGCGACCCGTTCTTTCTGCTGACAAACACCGATGTTTCACCGGTTCTTGAACATAATCCTGGCGGCCGCTCGCCGTTCCTTCTGACTTGCGATCATTATGGCAGGCTGATTCCTTCGCCGCTCGGCGACCTCGGTCTGCCCGAAAGCGAGCTCGTCCGACATATCGCCTGGGACATCGGCATCGCCGGCGTCGCAACCCAGCTCTCCGACCTGCTCGGCGCGCACCTGATCGCGCAGCGCTACTCGCGGCTCGTGATCGACTGCAATCGTCCGCCGCTTGTCGCAAGCGCGATCCCGCTGATCAGCGAAGCCACCACCGTTCCCGGCAATGAAGGCCTGTCCCGCGAAGCCGCCGGGATGCGCCGCGCGCAGATCTTCGATCCCTATCACAAGCGCATCGACGAGATCATCGACGAGCGTGCACGCCTGGGCATGCCGACGGTGCTGGTGTCGCTGCACAGCTTCACGCCGGTCTACGCCGGCATCGCGCGTCCCTGGCACATCGGCACGCTCTACCACCGCGACAAGGCGCTGCCGCCGCTGCTCCTGAAGCATCTGCGCAGCGAGGGCGATCTCGTGGTCGGCGACAACGAGCCCTATGCGGTCAGCGACGAGACCGACTACACGATCCCCGTGCACGGCGAGAAGCGCGGCCTGATGAATTCCGGCATCGAGATCCGCCAGGACCTGATCGCCGACCAGGCCGGCGAGACGGCATGGGCCGAACGGTTGGCACGCATCCTCGGCGAGATCGAGACGACGCTGCGCGTGGAAGCGCTGATCTAGCGCGTCGAACGGTCAGCCAGAGCGTTGTTTTTGGCCCTGGGGAGCGCAATTTCAAACGTTGATCCTTCCGGACCCGATCTTATCAGTCGCAGCACTCCATCGTGATTTTCAATAATGGTCCGGCTTATCGCAAGCCCCAACCCCATACCGGAACTCTTGGTCGTGAAGAACGCATCGAAGACGCGATCCCGATCGCCGGCCGGAATGCCTTCGCCTGCATCCTGAATGGAAAGCGCCACCGTTGACTTCTCATCCACTCTGGTCGCCAGTCTCAATCGGCGGGCAGCGGGTTCAACCGAACCCATTGCCTCAATCGCATTCCTGATGAGGTTCAGAATGACTTGCTGCAACTGTGTCTGGTCGACGTCGACTTGGACGTGGGTATCTCCGATATCGGTCGCAACGGACACCTCGTTGTTCAGGAAATCCTGCTCCGAAAGCGCCAGAGCTCTTGCAGCAATCATTCCCAGATTCCCTCGTCCTCTGTTGTCGGTCGCCGCCTTGAACAGTGAGCGGACGCCAACAAGGACCTCACTCGCCCGCAGGCTGTCGGTTTCTATATCCTTGAGGATGTCACCCACCTCCTGCAGCGGCGGCGATGCCGACCGGAGTTGAACGATGGCGGTGCTCGCGTTCAGCGCGATTGCCCCCAGCGGGGTGCGAACCTCGTGTGCAATTGCGGCCGTCGCAGCATCTACGCTCATGAGCCGGTTGGTTCGCTCGCGACGCAACAAGGAGAACGCGTTGGCGAGACGGGAGTACAGCACCATCATCTCGGTCAGCAGTACAGTGAGAAGCATGAAGCTCGCAACGAGGGCGAAACCACGCGCTGCGTACCAACCCAGGGAAAATCTTACCGAACTGGCGAGGGCAGCCACCAGGAAATTGGGCATCCACGCAACCAAGGTGACAACCAGCCAGGTATCGAGAATCGTCCGTCTACGTGTCAGAAGTACCCCAAGAGCGACGCCGTACCACAGCAGCAAGCCAACGTTCGCCTGATTTCCCAGATTGGTTTGCCTGATAACGCCGCCGACATAGAAAGCCGGCAGCTTATCGACCCACGCCAGCGCAATCCATGACAACGCGGTCACGACAATCGTCACGCCAAGAACGGTGAGACCGATGATCGCTCTGGTCGACGCGCGCGGTTCAATCGACGGCTCGCGGTCATTCTTCAGAAGCGCGTAGATCAATATTCCCAGTGCGAATGTCACGTGCCAAAGAATGAACAGCCAGGCCGGGCTGTTGAATCCGTCGCCAAGGAGACCTGCCGGCGCATATGCGCCGGGAAAAGTCAGCGTCTGCAGAAACGCGAACCACGCACTACAGAGATACGCGCTCGCGACGGCCAGGAGGGCTCTCTGCGGCAGGATCGTATACTGCGAGAAGAGCAGAACTGCAGTGATGAGGTCAGCGACCGCAAGCACTGTCTGGACCACCGGGACGAAAACATCGATCCGAGGGAGTTGCGTCCCCGCGAACGGCGCGACGATTGCCGCTATGCCGAGCACAGCGACTATGAAAGCGAGCGCCAGCCGACGTTGCTCCAACGAGGCCGGAATAGCCGCGATCGCTATCGGGAAGTCTCTGTCCCGCTCCCGGTCGGTCCCGGCGCTGCTGCTTTCCATCAGCAATCAACCTCTGATCAATGAGCGCAATAAAGCAGCACGGTAGGCCGAAAGCCGGCTTGCCACCAGTGGCCGCAAGTCCGCTTCTGCCCTTCGGAGGCATATCGCACGGCGACGTGACGCCGGCGGCCCAATCGTCAAATTCCCGGATGCACGACCTAGCTGTCCGTCGGGACGGACGTCTTGGGACGCCGTGGATGTAGCCGCCGCTTTTTCGGCGAGCGCGCGGCAGAGGTCGTCTTGAGCTTGCTCTCCGGTGCCGACGCGACCCGGGATTTGCGAACCGCCTCGATCGCCGCTGCCGAGCCGATGCAGCCATGGCAGATGATCGGCGGTGCTCGCGCCGGCGCGATGCCGCACGCGAGGCATTTGCGTGGCGGCGATTGCCTGCTCGATTTCTTGTTCGACTTCCCGTACATCTCCGCGGTTGAGACTCCGCCGGGATGAACATATTCCGGTGCTAGGTTGCGGGCTGTGACCTGGCTACCCGCGCGAGATCGATCAGTTCGGCCGGCGCCGCCAGATGAACAGCAGATAAAGCAGCACAGGCAGCCCGAGCGCCACCCAAGAGACGGCATCCCACCAGCCGTCGCCGACCAGCGCGCTGATCAATCCCACCGTGCTCACGATCGCAATGACGAGCGGAGCGGCGAATATCTGGCTCAATGAACGATGTGCGACCATGCTGATGTCACGACGTGAGCGCGGGGTGATCGATGGAGGCGGCGTTGGCGATGGCGCGTTCCTGGCTCACGCCCGCCTTGCGCCGGCGCGCCCACAGATACACGCCGGTGACGAGGATGAAGATGGTGAGGATGTCGAGCAGCGCCCAGACGATCTTGAGCGGCATGCCGCCGTAATCGCCGAAATGCAGCGGCTGCGAGACGTAGAGCGTCGACACATACCAGGGCATATCGCGGCTGTCGGTCAGTGTCCCGGTTTCCGCATCGATCAGCGCGGGCTTCAGCAGCCGCGAGGTCAGCGGCGTATCGCCGTGCAGGAACACCGCGTAGTGGCTCTTGCTGCTGAACAGGGTTCCCGGGAATGCGACGAAGCTCGGCGTCATTCCAGGCACCGCATGCCTGGCGACCTCAACGGCCCCATTCAGCGAGGTCAGCTGCGACGGCACCGGCCGGTCCTTGTACTGCGCGGTCATTTCGGCGAGCTGGCCGAATTGCCACATCTTGAGCACGAGGTCCGCCCAAGTGTTGATGACCCCGGTGAAGCCGACCACCAGCGTCCAAGCCACCAGCAGGATGCCGGCGAGGTTGTGGACGTCGAGCCAGCGCACGACGCGGGTCCGCTGCGCACGGTAGGCACCGAAACGCAGCTTTCGCATCGACGGCGCGTAGACCACGATGCCGGAGATGATCGCAACGCAGAACAGGATCCCCATCAATCCAAGGAACAGCTTGCCGGGCAGGCCCGCGAACATGTCGGTGTGCAGCTTCAGCATGATGTAGGTGAAGCGGCCGGTCACGTCGGGGGAATCGAGATAGGCGCCGGTATGCGTATCCATCCGGATCAGGAGGTTGTTGATCGGATCGGCGTCGATCGTCGGGCCGACGCTGACCCAGATCGCGCCGGGCTCGTCGCGATCCCAGATCAGGAAATGAGGCACTTTGCCCGGCGCCCGTGCCAGCGCGTTGGCGAGCAGATGATCCAGATTGGCGGGCGGCGTGCCGGCCGGCGCCTCGGCCGGCTTGACCTGGCTGTGCAAGAGATCGTCGATCTCGTCGTGGAAGATCAGCGGCAGGCCGGTGATGCAGAGCAGCAGCATGAACAAGGTGCAGATCAGGCTGGTCCATTTGTGGACGGCGCCCCACCGCCGCAAGGATTTGGTCGTCGCAGTCAACTTCGCTACCTGATTGAAGGAGTCTCCATTCCCGTCGTCACTAACACGATGAAAGGTGCACGCCGTCGCGCGGCGATTAGAACCCATCCAGTGTTGGACTTATCGCCGATCGTGTTGCGATCTCGCAACGAGCGCGTCCGGAAGCTGCGACGATGCGTCCCGGCCTTCAGCGCGATTGCTTGGGATCGTTCTAAAGTGGATCGCGGCGTTCAACCGGCCGACGCGGCGTGGACAGGATGCTTCGCACGCCATTTGGGGCCGGGTCCGCGCATGTAGTGCAGTTCGGGCCGGTAGGGATCGCGCATTCGCGCGATCAAATTCTGCCAACCGGTCGCGATCGCGTTCAGGCCGCGGCGCAGGGGTAGCAATGACTGCAGCGACAGCATGGCGCGCGCTCAGTGCGGTTTGCCGAGAACGAATGCGAAGGGCAGGATGACGATCTCCTCGCCGTCCTCGTCGCTGACATGCACGGCCCAGTCGCGCCAATCTTCCAGACTGACCGTCGCGACCAGCGAGCGCATCATTGAGGTCGCCGCCTCGCAGGCCTCGGCGAGGCTCGTCACCGAGGTGCCGCGGCGATCCATCAACACTCCGCGCGTATTCGAGCAATGGAAATAGACCTGGGTCATCTTCGTATCCTCGCAAGCTCCGGGCGAGCAGGCTCGCCCTTGCATGATGAAGCTTTACGCAGACCGGGCGCGCCCATCCGTGACGCGGCTCACACAGGCGCGGGCGGCGCGGCGCTCCAACCTCACCAAATCGCGATTTGACAGTTCTCCTAAAATTGTCAAAATCGTCAAATGGGATCGAAAACCCGCATTCTCGACGCCACCATGCTGGTTTTCCGCCGGCACGGCTTTCGCCGCTCCTCGATCGAGCAGGTCGCCGAGGCGGCCGGCCTGACGCGGCAGGCGCTCTATCATCACTTCGAATCCAAGGAAGCGCTGTTCCGCGCCGTGATCGAGCGCGTGCATGAATCCGCGATCGCGGCCGAGGAGATTGCCGTTGCCGCGGCGGAGACCGCGGGCGGCAATCTCGGCGACATCCTTGCGACGGGCATGACCGCGCGGATGTCGACCATGATCGCGTCGCTGGACGGCTCGCCGCATCTCGAGGAATTGTATTCCGAGCATCTCGTGCACGCGCGCGACCTCTACCAGACCTACGCCGCACGCTATGCTGAGCGCATGGTCGCGACGATCGCGCGGACCGTGCGCAAGCAGCAGCTTGCGCTGCCGCAGAGCCTCTCGCCGATCGAATTCGCGCGGCTGGTCGAAATGTCCGTGTACGCAGCGAAGTCGCAGTATCCGGCGATGCAGCCGTCCGATGCGTTTTTGAAGGACATGGCGATCATGGTGCGGACGCTCTGCGCGGGCGCCATACCAAAATCCGTGCCGAAATCCGCAAAGCCGCCCGTCAAGAAGGCGGCGATCAAGCAAAAGCCGACACGCAGGACAACTGGAGGACCTCCATGACCACGACGACCGTCAATGGCCGCGTCGAATCCCTGCCCGATGATCCCGATGCGCTCTTGATCGACATCGTGCGCGACCAGCTCAAGCTCACCGGCACCAAGCTCGTGTGCGGCGCCGGCGTCTGCGGCGCCTGCACGGTGCTGGTCGACGGCACGCCGGTCGCAAGCTGCCTGATGCCGGCGCACGCCGCGGCCGGCAAAGCGGTGACGACGGTCGAAGCCATCGGCGCCGCCGGGCTGCATCCTGTGCAGAAGGCGTTCATGGCGCATGATGCCCTGCAATGCGGCTTCTGCACGCCGGGCTTCATCGTGGAAGCGACCGCGTTCTGCGACCGCTGGCGCGCGACCAAGGGAACGGCGGTGCCGTCACGCGAGGAGATCGGCGCGGCACTGTCGGGCCATCTCTGCCGCTGCGGCGCCTATGACGGCATCTTCCGTGCGGTGGCGGATGCCTGCGCCGGCCGCTTTGACGGCGACAATGTCACAGCCCCCCGCATCGAGGCGCGCGACAAGGTGACGGGCGCGGCAAAGTACACCGTCGACATCAACCATGACGGCCAGCTCGAAGGCGTGATCCTGCGCTCGCGCGAGGCGCATGCCCGCATCACCGCGCTCGATCTGGCTCCGGCACGCGCGCTCGTGGGCGTCGCCGCCGTGTCGCTGCTCGGCGACGACCGCATCGTGCGCTATGTCGGCGAGCCGATTGCGGCGGTCGCCGCGCGCGATCGCAAGGCCGCACTGGCCGCACTCGCTGCGATCAGGCTGACCAGCGAGCGGCTGCCCGCGGTGGTCGGGCTCGACGCCGGGCGCAAGGATGGTGCGCCTGTGGTGTTCGACAAGGCGAGCCGCAAACGGGCCGGCAATGTCTCGGAGGCCGCCGGTGGCCCGGCGCCATGGAAGCAGAACATCCGCGGGCCGACCGCGGTGTTCTCGACCCGCGCCAAGAAAGCCCGCAACTGGGTCGACGAAGCACGCCAGGCCAACAACAAGCTGCTCGTCGAAGCAACCTTCCGCACCGCCACGCAGCAGCACGCATGCCTCGAGCCGCATGCCGCGGTGGCGCGCTTCGACGGCGACCGCCTGACCTTGCACGCCTCGACCCAGCAGGTGTTTCATCTGAAGGAGCAGATCGCCAAGCGCTACAAGCTCGATCACGACAAGGTTCGCGTCATTGCCGAGCACGTCGGCGGCGGCTTCGGCTCGAAGGCGAGCCTCGGCGTGGAGACGATCGCCGCGATCGAGCTCGCGCGCGAGGCGAAAGCGCCGGTGCGGGTCGCCTACGATCGACAGGAAGAGCTCTCCGTCGCCGGCTATCGCCCGGCCGCGGAGCTGAAGGTCGCGCTGCTTCCGTCCGAGCAGGGCGGCCTGAAGGCACTTTCTGTCACCGCGCATGCCGATACGGGCGCAGCGACCAACTCGACCATCGCGGGCCTGGCGCGGCTGATCTATCCGGCCGAGGCGAAGGATCTTTCGGATTTCGACGTCATCAGCAATCTGCCGCCGGGCGCGGCTTTCCGTGGCCCCGGCGGTCCGCCGATGGCATTCGCGGTGGAGCAGGCGATCGACGAGGCCGCGCTGCGGCTCAACGTCGACCCGATCGCCTTGCGCAAGCGCTGGGATCCAGATCCCAACCGTCAGCGGCTCTACGATTGGGCATCCGGGCTCGAACTCTGGCGCAACCGCAAGCCGGCACAGAATGGGCGCTATCGCCGCGGCATCGGCATGGCGACCGGCTACTGGCTCTATCTCTGGCAGCCCAACGTGAAGGTCGAGGTGGCGGTCAAGAGCGGCCGTGTCGTCGCCAGCACCGCGACGCAGGACATCGGCACCGGCACCCGCAGCGTCCTTGCCGACACGATCGCGCGCGAGCTCGATCTCGAACCCGGCGACATCGAGGTGCGGATCGGCGATTCATCGCTGCCCGAAGGCCCCGGCTCCGGCGGCAGCCGCGTCACCGCCTCGGTGATGCCGCCGACGCTGCAGGCGGTGCGGAAACTGAAGGCTGCGATCCTCGAACAGGCGACCCGAAAGCCTGCGCCCGGCTCGAATGCGCCCTGGCGCGAACTGATCGCGCGCTCGCCCGACATCGCGGTGACGGAAACGCGCGGCGAAGACGGCAAGAACACCGCGCCCGGCATCCGCTCGCCGCTGCGCGAAGTCGGCCTGATGGGCATGGTGTTCGGCTGGATGATGCGCCGCTTCTCGAACATCGCGGTCGGCGCCGGCGTGCCGAGCTCGGTGCAGGTGATCGAGGTGGAGGTCGACACCTGGCTCGGCCATGTCCGCGTGCTCAACGTGCATACCGGCATCGCGGTCGGAAAGATCGCCGCGCCCGCGCTGGCGCGCAGCCAGGCCTGCGGCGCGGTGATCCAGGGCCTCGGCTACGCGCTCTATGAAGCGCGCGAGCTCGATCCGACCAGCGGCGACGTCCTCACAGCGGGGATGGAGGATTATCGCATCCCTGGTATCGCCGACACGCCCGAGATCGACGTCCATTTCGACGAAGCCGGCTTCGACCATGTGCTCGGCAACAGCGTCGGCATCGGCGAGGCATCGACGGTGCCGACCTCGGCCGCCGTCGCGAACGCGATCCACAACGCGATCGGCGTCCGCCTCACCGAAATTCCGATCCGGCCCGACCGCATCGTCGCCGCGCTGAAAGGGAGGGATGCCGCATGAGCGTCGCAACCGCAGAGGCGCTGTCCGCGCCCGAATTCCGCGCCGCCGGCACCGATCTGTCGGAGCGCCGCCGCAGCGGCCTGTCGTGCGGATCGATCATCGATCTCATCGCCAGCCCCGATACGATCGGGGTGGCGTGGGGTGCGGACGGCGCGGCCCGCATCGGCGCCCTGACCGCGATCGCGGCGATCACATCCGACGCGCGGCTCGCGCAAGCCTATCCCGGCATCGCCGCAGCCGCGCAGGGCCTCGCCACGCCGCAGATCCGGCACATGGCGACGCTCGGCGGCAACCTCGCGCAGCGTTCACGCTGCTGGTATTTTCGCAATCCGCAGATCGCCTGTCTCAAGAAGGGCGGCTCCGATTGTCCGGCCCGAGCGGGCAACCATCTCTATCATGTCGCGTTCGATCTCGGCCCCTGCGTGGCGCCGCATCCGTCGACGATGGCGATGGCGCTGCTGGCCTATGATGCGAAGATCGTCACGGACCGGCGCAGCGGATTGTCGATCACCGACCTGCTCGGCGACGGCAGCAACGGCACGGCCGACAATCTGCTCGCACCGGGCGAACGGATCGAGCGGATCGAGCTCCCTGCCCCGCTGGCCGGCGAGCGCGCGCTCTACAAGCGCGCCATTAGCCGTTCGTATGCGGAATGGCCGCTGGTCGAGATCTGCGTGCGGGCCGTGATATCCGGCGGCACGTTCCAGCAGATCCACATCACCGCCGGCGGCATCGCCCCGGTCCCGCTGCGTCTTGCGGCAAGCGCGGCGGCGCTGCAGGGAAAGCCGGCCAATGCGGCCAGCGCGGCGCAGGCAGCCGAGCTTGCGGCATCGGGAGCCAGGCCGCTGCCGATGACGGGTTACAAGCTCGAGCTGCTGACAGGCCTGGTGCGCGACGTGGTCGAGCGGATCGCGGTGTAGCTCACCGCGCCCGGGTCAGCGCCAGCCAGATGCCGCCGCCGATCATGAAGCCGCCTGAAATGCGCGACATCAGCCGCGTCCGTTCCTTGGAGAAGAACTTTCGGGCGCGGCCGGCCGCCAGCGCGTAGGCGGCGTCGGTCAGCACGGCGGTCGCCATGAAGGTGACGCCGAGCAGCGCCACCTGCGGAATGTGCGGCTTGTCCATGTCCATGAACTGCGGAATGAAGGCGCCGAAGAACACCAAGACCTTCGGGTTCGACAGCAGCACCAGAAAGCCCTGCAGGAAGAAGCCGCCGCGCGGCGGCGGCGGCCGATCGTCGGTGCCGACGCCCTCGACCGGCGAGCGGATCAGCTTGATGCCGAGCCAGACCAGATAGGCGGCACCGGCAAAGCGCACCCAGTCGAACCAGTAGCCCATCGTCGCCATCAGCGAGGTCAGGCCGACGGCGACGATGCCGATCACGATCGCGAGCCCGACCTGCGCACCCAGCACATTGGTGAGCGCGGCGCGCGTGCCGTAGCGCAGCCCATTGGCGATCACCATCGTGACGATCGGACCGGGCAACAGCGCCAGCGCAATGCAGGCGGCGACGAAGGCGAAATAGGCTTGCAGGGACATGGGGAGCTCGTTTGCTTTGTTGTCGTCATTATGCACGTGAGCAGCGGACATGGAAGCGGTCTGCTCCCTCTCCCCGTCCTTCACGGGGTCGAGACGAGCGAAGTTCGCTCTTAGAGGGTTGGGGCGCGGAGCTCCATCCGCGAGGCGGTGCGCGTCGTTAGACCTGTACCCCCGCACCCGGATCGCATCTGGCGATGCGATCCGACCTCTCCCCGCAAGCGGGGCGAGGTAAGGAAGACGCACACGGCGCTCAACGCCCCTCCATGGCCGCAATCATCCACGCTCTGATTTCTCGCGCCTCCAGAAACTGCAACGTTGCGCCCTGCACCCGCGCCGCATCTCCCCCGCCTTGCGCCGCCACCGCCATGAGATCGCAGCGATGCGAGGCCGCGATGCCGATTGCGGTGCGCTTGCCCTCCGGCATCTCGATATCATACGCCCTGATCCGTCCGCGCATGTCGGCGACATCGACGACATCGCCGGCCTTCAGCGGCACGAAGCGCGGGCTGATCATATCGACATCGGAAACGCGATCGACCTCGTCGTCATCGGCGACGCCGCTGTCGCAGTTGCAGAAGCCGAGCTTCGGCCTGAGGTAAACCTCGACGTCGGTGCCGCACTCGGCGGTGCCGCAGTGGAATGCGCGGCCAGCGGGCCAGCCGTCGCGCGGGAACGGCCATGCGATCTCGCGCCATTGCGCCGCCCGCGGCGACGCCATCTCGTAGCCCGCCACGGCCGACAGACCGCCGAGCGCCAGGAACATCGCCGCGATGACCGGCCACGAGCGCGTCATCGCCCGCTCACGGCAGACCGGCGACGGCACGCGCCGCACCGGTCAGTTCGAGAATATGCAGGCCGGTGTTGGCGCGGTCGACCGCGTAGATGTAGCCGCGCTCGTCGGTCTCGACATTGTTGGTCTGGATCGCCACCTTGCAGCGGTCCTTGCCGTCGATCGTGACGCAGCGTTTGTCGGTCGCCACCGTGACGGCGGGAATGTAGTAGCCGACCTCCTTTGGATGATAAGGATCGCGGATATCGAGCGCGCGGACGCCGGCATTGAAGAAGGCGATGAAGGCGAGCTTCCTGTAATAGACCGGCGCCATGCTCTCGTTCGACGAATGGGAGCCGAAGCGGCCGCCGCGCTCACAGAATGCGCCGGAGGCCTCGGGCACGGTGAAGCTCGAGATCAGCATTGGCCGCGTTTCCGTCGTGACGTCGGCGAACCACACCATTTGCCGCGCTTCGCCGCATTCGTTCTGGATCGCCTCGTCGACGATCATCACGATGTCGCGGCTCTTGCCGTCCTTGTCGTGGGCGAATTCCGTGATCGGCATGCCCGGCATCGGGAATACCGTGTGCGCGCCGTTCATCGCCGACAGCGGCATCCGCGCGATCTCGGGGAATTTCAGATTGTCCGGCGTCGGCTCCTTCGGCCCGCTCAGAAGCTTGTCGCGATCGACGATCTGTAGGAAGCCGCCCTTGTCGGTACCGTAGCCGAAATAGACGCGGTTGCCCTTCGGCCCGGTCGAGATCGGCCCGTGCAGTTCAGTCGGCACCGCGCCGGTCGCTCCCGGCTCCTGCCCGGACAAGCCAAAGTCCCTGATCTTCTCTGGATGCGCGGGATCGGAGAGATCATAGACCTGCGTCATGCGCCGGGTGCGCCAGTCCGGCGCGCCCGACACCAGGAAGGCGATGCCGGTGTCGCATTCCCAGAAATTCTTGTGCGTGTCCTTCAATCCGCCGATCCGGGTGACGAGCACGGGATTGGCGGGATCGGCCACGTTCCATATCTCATGTGCTTCGCTGCCGAAGGTGCGCAGCATGTAGACCGCATTGCGATCGCCCTTCGGCAGATCCTTGCCGTCGCAGATCCGCACCATCTGCGCGCCGCCGGATTCATACTTGCCTTCCTGGCCGGGAATGTGCCGCAGATATTTCGGATGCGCGGGATCGGTGACGTCGACGATCGAGGTGCCGTTCGGCTCGGCCTTGCCGGTCATCGGGTTGACGGGATCGGGAATGTCGTCGGTGCCGCCGTGATGGCCGATATAGGCGATCCACCGGTCGCCCTGATGATGGATGGTCGGCTGATACGCGCTGCGCGCCTGCAGGTCGCTGGTTCCAACCAGCCGCATGTTGGAGGCTTCGGGCGGGTCGCCGATCTTCTGCTGGGCGCTCGCAGCATTCGCAAACAGGACAAGAACAAACGTGCAGCAAACCGCCGTAACGCGACCACCCATGCGCACCACCCCAAGTTCCACGCCAATCTGCGTTGGCTGCGCCGAATGCTAGCACGGTGATACCGGCGCCCAAACACACGCTCTTGACATGCAACCATTTGGTTGCCTATTATTCGACCCATGGATGAAGTCTTCAAAGCTCTCGCGGATGCCTCACGGCGGACGCTGCTTGACCGGCTTCACGATCAGAACGGGCAGACGCTCGGCGAGCTCTGCGACGGTCTCGACATGACGCGTCAGGCCGTCACCAAGCACCTTGGGATTCTCGAGGAGGCCAACCTCGTCACCACGATCAAGCATGGCCGCGAGAAGCTGCACTACCTCAACCCGGTTCCGATCCACCAGATCGGCGAGCGGTGGATCAGGAAGTTCGAGCGCGGGAAGCTCGCCGCGCTTAGCGAATTGAAAAGACAATTGGAGAAGCGTGATGAGTAAGCCGGATTACGTCTACGTCACCTATATCGAGACCACGGCCGAGAAGCTGTGGCACGCGCTGACATCGAGCGACTTCACCGAACGCTTCTGGTTCGGCTATCGGGTCAGCTCGGACTGGAAGGTCGGCTCGCCCTACCACTTGTCCAAGGACAGCAGCCGCGCCGTACAGGGCGAAGTGCTGATCGCCGATCCGCCGAGCAAGCTCGCCTACAGCTGGGACGTGGTGAAGGAAGGTCACGCGCGCGAACAGGTCTCGCGCGTGACTTTCGACATCGAACCGCACGGCGGGGTCGTCAAGCTGACCGTGACGCACGACAATCTCGGCCCGAAGACGCTGCGCGACATCTCCGGCGGCTGGCCGATGGTGATCGCAAGCCTGAAGAGCTTCCTGGAGACCGGACGCGAATTGCCGGCCGACCTGCTCACCAGCGGCGCGAGGGAGGCCTACCATGCCTAAGCCCGAATTCGTCTACGTCACCTACATCGAGACCACGCCGGAGAAGCTGTGGGATGCGCTGACCAATAGTAGCTTCACGCGGCAGTACTGGTTCGACACCGAGCTGAAATCGGACTGGAAGGTCGGCTCACTGCTCGCGCTGGTGACGGGCGGCGAGACCACCGACACCGGCGAGATCCTCGAGGCCGATCCACCGCGGCGCCTCGCCTTTACATTCAAGCACGTGCGCGACGAGGAGATGCGCAAGGAGCCGGCGACCAAAGTCGTCTTCACGCTCGAGCCCCATGGCGCGATCGTGAAGCTGACCGTGACGCATGAGGGCTTCGGCGTCGGCAGCAAGCTGCTCGACGGGATTTCCAAGGGCTGGCCGGCGATCCTGTCCGGGCTCAAGAGCCTGCTCGAGACCGGCAAGGCGGTCACGATCCCGCCTGCCGCGCTCGGGATCGACGGCTTCGAGTGACAATGAAAATCTATCGAAGGACTCGTGCGGACATGAACATCGAGAAATTCAAACCGGCGATCGTCTATGCGATCTACATCGCCGCCACGCCTGAGAAAGTGTGGCAGGCACTGACGAATGCCGAGCTCAGCCGGCAATATTTCTCCGGCAACGCGGTCGAGGTCGACCTTCGGGTCGGCGGCGCCTACATCGTGCGCACGCCCGACGGCGCGCTGCACATCTCCGGCGAGGTGATCGCGTGCGATCCGCTGAAGCGGCTGACCGTCACCTTCAACGTCAACTGGCCGCAGCTCGTCGAAAAGCTCGGGCCGACGCTCGTGACCTACGAGATCGAGCCGGCCGGCGACGGCGTGAAACTGACCTTGCTGCAATCGCATGACCGCCCGATCAGCGACGACATCCTGTCCGGCGGACGCGCCGGCTGGCCGGCGATTCTCTCCAGCCTGAAAAGCCTGCTTGAGACCGGCAAGGCCATGGTGATTCCGATGCAGCCGCCGCAGCGCATGCTGGCCGCGCTGAAGGAATTGGGAATCCCGATGCCGTCGTGAGGATCGCGACGCAGTCGTCCCATACTCCGCCGTCGTCCCTGCGAAAGCAGGGACCCATAACCACCGCCCTTCGTGATGGAACGCGCTGGGGCCGCAGCGTCGCGCAACAATAAACGGCTGTGGTTATGGGTCCCGGGTCGCGCTCCGCTTGCCCGGGACGACGGTGAGAGTTACCCCAGCGCCCGCAACTCGCGGCGCAACACCTTGCCGGTCGCCGTCATCGGCAGGCTGTCGGCGAACTGCACGAAGCGCGGATATTCGTGGGCGGCGAGCTGGATCTTGACGAACTCCTGGATCTCGCGCGCCAGTGCGTCGCTCGGCGCGTAGCCCGGACGCAGCACGATCCACGCCTTGATCGATTCGGTACGGATCGGATCGGGAATGCCGACCACCGCCGACATCGCGACCGCCGGATGCTTCATCAGCGTGTGTTCGATCTCGGAGGGGCCGACGCGATAGCCGGCCGTGGTGATGACGTCGTCCTCGCGGCTGACGTACCAGAAATAGCCGTCGTCATCCTGCACGCCGAGATCGCCGGTCAGCAGGAACTGGCCGGCATATTTCTTCTGCGTCGCTTCCGGATTGCGCCAGTACTCGATCATGGTGCAGGGGCACGGCTGGCGCACGCCGATGATGCCGCGCTGTCCGCGCGGCAATTCCTCGCCTCTGTCGTTGACGATGCGGACGTCGAAGCCCGGCGTGGCGCGGCCCATCGCGCCCGGACGGATCGGAAACAGATTGGAATTGCTGCCGATCACCAGATTGCATTCGGTCTGCCCGAATACCTCATGGGCATCGATGCCGAAGGTCTCGCGCACCCAGCCAAGCAATTCGCCGCCGAGCGACTCGCCGCCGGTGAAGATGCTGCGCAGCCTGACGCCGGAATTCGTCACATTGGCCTGCCGCATCAGCTTCAGCGCAGTCGGCGGCAGGAACACGTTGCGGATGCCGAGCTCGGCCATCATCTGCATCGCCGCCTGCGGCTCGAACTTGCGGGCGCGGTGCCCGACCATCGGAATGCCGTGGTACCAGAACGCGAACAGGCCGTTGATCAGCCCGCCGATCCAGGCCCAGTCGGCCGGCGTCCACATCAGGTCGCCCGGCCGCGGCAGGAAGTTGTGGCACATCTCGACATTGGGCAGATGGCCGAGCACGACGCGATGTGCATGCAATGCGCCCTTCGGATTGCCCGTGGTGCCCGACGTGTAGATGATCAATGCGGGATCGTCGGCCGACGTGTCGACGGTCGCGAATTCCGAAGATGCCGATCGGATCGCGCTCCAGAATGGCTTGGTGCCCGCCGGCGTCTTTTCGCCGACGATATAGACGCTCTTCAGATCGGGCAGGCGATCGCGGATCCTTGCGATCTTCTCCCAGCCGGCCTCATCGGTGATGACGGCTTTCGCCGCGGAATTCGACAGGCGGAATTCGAGCGCATCCTCACCGAACAGCGCAAACAGCGGGATCGAGATGAGGGCCGCGCGGAACGCCGCGAGATGCGCGACCGGCAGTTCGAGCGATTGCGACAGGAACACCGCGACGCGGTCGCCGCGCGCCAGGCCGTCGGCGGTCAGGACATTGGCGAAGCGGCGCGAGGCGTCCGCGACCTCGTCGAACGAGGTGCGCGTGGTGCCGCCATCCTCATCGACATAGATCAGCGCGAGCCGGCCCGAGCCGTCGGCATAGCGGTCGCAGCACGCGGTCGCCATGTTGAAGCGCGCCGGAATGTCCCAGCGGAAATTGCGATAGAGTTCGTCGTAGGTTTTGGCTTCCTGAAGCATGGCCGCAGACTAGACCATAGCCGTCCGACCACAAACCCTCCTTGAGGCAGGGCAATCGCATATGGCGGCGAAAGTCTTGGCGCTGCCCTTTTCCACATTCGTCATGGCCGGGCTTGTCCCGGCCATCCACGTCTTTCTCGCGCGGAAGCCAAGACGTGGATGCCCGGCACAAGGCCGGGCATGACGAGTTTGTGGAGGGATCGAGCGCATATGCGATGGCCCTGCTCCTTGAGGGGAAAGCCGTCAGGCTGCCGCCCGCTGCATTGCGATCTCGGCCTCGAGGCTTTCGCGGTCGCGATAGATCGACGCGACCGCGAGCACGCGCCCGCGGCGCCTGTAGCGGAGCATGCAATCCCTGCCGGCGATGCTGCCATCCACCGCGATCTCGTCCCACTGCTCGGCGTGGCCGACATAGTTGATCGGCACGTCGTAATGCTGGCTCCAGAAGAACGGCACCGCATCGAACACCTCGCGCTGTCCAAGCATATTCCGCGCGGCGGTCTGACCCTGGCGCTCAGCCACCACCCAGTGCTCGACCCGGATCATCTCGCCGCTGTGCGGATCGGGCCAGCGCGCGATATCGCCGGCCGCGTAGATGCCGGGAACGCTGGTCTCGAGATGGGCGTCCACTTTCACGCCGCGATCGATCGCGAGCCCGGCCCCTTCCGCCAGCGCCAACCGCGGCTTCACGCCGACACCGAGCACGACGAGGTCGGCATCGAGCACCGGCCCGCTCTTCAGCTGCGCGCGCTTGCCGTCGATTGCGGTCACCGTGTCGCCAAGGTGGAAGACGACGCCATGCTCCTCGTGCAGCGCCCGGACGAAATCGCCCATGTCAGGCCCGAGCACGCGCTCCAGCGGCCGCTGTTCCAGCCCGACCACGTGAACCTCGATCTCCCTCGCGCGCAACGAGGCCGCAACCTCGAGCCCGATGAAGCTTGCGCCGATCACAACCGCGCGGCGCGCTCCACTGGCCGAGGCGATGATCGCGCGGCAATCATCGAGAGTGCGCAGCACGTGAACGTGGGACTGATCCGCGCCCGGGATCGGCAGCCGCACCGGCTCCGCGCCGGTCGCCAGCAGCAGCCGGTCATAGGGAAGCGCGTCGCCGCCGGCGAGCACGACATGGCGGCGTCCGGTGTCGATCGACTTGACCTCGGTCCTGAGCCTGAGATCGATCGCCGCATCGGGATAGAAATTGTCCGGCTTCAGCGGCAGCCAGTCTTCCGGCGCGCTGTCGGCGAGGAAGTCCTTCGACAGGTTCGGTCGATCCACCGGCGGCGCAGCCTCGCCGCTCAGCATGACGATGCTGCCGCGATAGTCCTGCCGTCGCAGCATCTCGGCGGCGGCAAACCCCGCCGCGCCTCCACCGACGATCACGATCCTGCCGGGCGCATCGACCGGTCCCTTGACGCGGGGCTTCGGCTGCTCGCGCTTCTCGCGCACGATGATGCGATCGCCCTCGTGCTCGACCTTCCAGATCGCGAGCGCGTTGAAGGCGGGTGCTTCGGTCGCTTCACCCGTGCGAACATCAAAGCAGGCGTGATGCCAGGGGCAATGGATGGTCCCGCCCTCCACCAGGCCTTCGGCGAGCGGGCCGTGGTAATGGCTGCAATGCGCATCGATGGCGAAGATATCCGCACCCGAACGCACCAGCAGCACGTCCTCGTCGCCAACATGGCCGAGCAACATCGTGCCCGAGAAGTCGGAGAGTGCCACGCCTTGTGTCAGATCCGGACCGGAAGGAGCTTGCTGATCGGCCATGGCCTATCTCCAGTTTTCTCCAGAACTTCACCCCGAGGGCGCCGCCTTCACGGGGCCTTGGTGCCCCTTTGCGGCAAGCCGATCTCAGCTTCCCTGCATGTAGCGGACCGGGTTCTCCTTGTCCGCCTTGAAGATATCGGCGGCCTCGGCGAACAGCGCCGCCACGGCAGGCGCCTTCAGATCAACAAACGCCTCGAAGCTGAAATTGTTGCCGCCCGCCCGCAATTCGCCGAGCTGGCCGGCATAGCAGGACACCAGCGGCTTGCCGCCACGGGTCACCGCGACATAGACGCTGATGTAGTTCTTCTGCAGCGCCAACCCGATCACGGGCCAGACCGCCGTCTTGCCCGACTTGATCGCGTAGCGAAACTGACCGTAGCCGATCATGTTCATGCGCATGCCGGCCTCGCCGGCCGGCGTGGCGGCATGAAAGTGCCGCTTGAGCGAAGGCGCGGCCTTTCGCATCACGGCATGGACTTGCTCGAGATCCGCGGTCCGGCCGGGATCAAAGGCGAGGTAGGCTTCCAGATTTTCCGCCGCGACACGAAACACCGGAAGCCTCCGCCGCTATCCCGCGAGCGCCGCCTTCACCAGGCCACTTGCCTTGCCGAAATCCATCTGGCCGGCGTATTTCGCCTTCAGCGCGCCGATCACCTTGCCCATGTCCTTGATCCCGGCAGCATTGGTCTCGGCGATAACAGCCGCGATCGCGGCCTTCACGTCGTCGTCGGACATCTGCTTCGGCAGGTACGCCGAGATCACGGCGATCTCCTCGCGCTCCTGGGCAGCGAGCTCGGCACGGCCGCCCTTGTCATAGAGCTCGACCGATTCCTGGCGCTGCTTGATCATCTTTTGCAGCAGGCCGAGCAGATCGGCATCGGAGAGTGGCGGCTTGCCCTGCCCGCGCGCGTCGATGTCGGCGTTCTTGATGGTCGAATTGACCATGCGCAGCGTGGAGAGCTTGCGCTCGTCCTTCGCCTTCATCGCTTCCTTGACCGCAGTATTGATATCGTCGCGCAGCATCCTGATGTCCTTAAGCCGGTAATGTCTTCATGTAGGCAGTTTGGGACGACTGGACAACCTAGTTCCTGAGCCATTCGACCAGCGCGTCGGCGCAGGCCTGCGGCTGCTCCAACTGCGGCAGGTGACCGCAATTGGCGAGCACCACGAGCTTGGCTCCGGGGATGCCGTTGGCCATCTCGTCCGACAATAAATTCGGAACGGTGTTGTCGGTATCCGACGTCAGCACCAGGGTCGGACACTTGATCCAGGCCATGCTCGGCCGCGAATCCGGCCGGCTGAGGACGGCGTTCTGCTGGCGGATGAAGGCCTCGGCGCCGACGTCCTCGCTCATGTCCTCGACGATCTTCCGCAGGCCTGCATCGCCCTGCCGCGACGGATGCACGAAGCCCGGAAACAGCTCGTCGACCACGCTCCGGTACTGACCGTTTCTGGCACGCTCGATCATGCCGCGGCGGCGTGCGGTCGCTTCCGGCGTGTCAGCCCGCGCCTGGGTGCTCATCAGCGCCAGTTTTGCGACCCGCTCGGGCGCCTGGCGCATGATCTCGAAGGCGATGTAGCCGCCCATCGAATGCCCGGCGAGCGCAAAGCGCGGCGGCGCCTCGGCCAGGATCCGGCGGGCGATCGCCCCCATATTGTCGTCCCTGACATGGTTGGCGACCGTGACCGGTCCGTACCGCCACAGCGCCGGGATGACCGGGGCAAAAATCCGCGGCGAGCAGATGAGGCCCGGGACGAGCAGGATCGGCATCGTGTTATCCATGCGGGAGCTCCGGACCGGGTCATTTTCGGCAAGCAAACGGCCGCTTCAAGGAACTTTAGATTAAAAGGCCGTTCAGGCCTGTCAAATCGGCGGACATTGCCGTGTGAATCCGTGCCCTTTCGCTTTGACGCCGCAGGGTGCGGCGACTATTTAAAGGGCTCATGACAACCCCCGAAAACGCTCCCGCCTGGCCGGACCACAAACCGACCGCGCTCCTTGTGCTCGCCGATGGTACCGTGCTGGAAGGCTTCGGTCTCGGCGCGGAAGGCCACGCCGTCGGCGAGGTCTGCTTCAACACCGCGATGACCGGCTATGAGGAGATCCTCACCGATCCGTCCTACGCCGGCCAGATCATCACCTTCACCTTCCCGCATATCGGCAATGTCGGTACCAACGAGGAAGACATCGAGACGGTGAACATGGCCGCGACACCAGGCGCGCGCGGCGTGATCCTGCGCTCGGCGATCACGGATCCTTCGAATTACCGCGCCACCCGCCACCTCGACCAGTGGTTGAAGGCGCGCGGCATCATCGGCCTCTCCGGCATCGACACAAGGGCGCTGACCGCGCTGATCCGCTCCAAGGGCATGCCGAATGCCGTGATCGCGCACGCCCGGAACGGCGAGTTCGACCTGCACGGCCTGAAGGAAGAGGCCCGCGAATGGCCCGGCCTCGAGGGCATGGACCTGGTGCCGATGGTCACCTCCGGCCAGCGCTTCACCTGGGATGAGACCCCCTGGGAGTGGGGCAAGGGTTTTGGCCAGCAGACCGCGCCGGAATTCAATGTGGTCGCGATCGACTACGGCATCAAGCGCAACATCCTGCGCCTGCTCGCCGGTGTCGGCGCCAAGGTGACCGTGGTGCCGGCGACGACGGCGGCCGAGGATATCCTGGCGATGAAGCCGGACGGCGTGTTCCTGTCGAACGGCCCCGGCGACCCTGCCGCGACCGGCAAATATGCCGTGCCCGTCATCCAGCAGGTGATCGCCTCGGGAACGCCGACCTTCGGCATCTGCCTCGGCCATCAGATGCTGGGCCTCGCCGTCGGCGCCAAGACCATGAAGATGCATCAGGGCCATCACGGCGCCAACCATCCGGTCAAGGACGAGACCACCGGCAAGGTCGAGATCACCTCGATGAACCACGGCTTTGCGGTGGACCAGGCCACGCTGCCCGCCGGAGCGACCCAGACCCATATTTCGCTGTTCGACGGCTCCAATTGCGGCATCGCGCTCGAGGGCAAGCCGGTGTTCTCGGTGCAGTACCACCCGGAAGCGTCGCCCGGCCCGCGCGACTCGCACTACCTGTTCCAGCGGTTTGCCGATCTGATGCGGCAGAAGAGGCGCGCGGCTTAGGCTTGTACGTGTCATTGCCGGGCTTGCCGCCTTCGCCTAGACTTCGGCGCGCCTCGCACCGTTGGCCTCGTCGAAGCCTTGGCGTAGACGGGACCCGGCAATCCATCCCTTGAAGGACGATGGATGCCCGGATCAAGTCCGGGCATGACAAGGTGTTGTGCGCTGCGAGCGCCGCGGCAACGATGCGCCGTCGCATCACATCACGGGAAAGCTCGACATGACCGACAGCGCCACCCCGAAGCCCGCATACGGTGTCTCCTCGATGGCGGTGATGGCGTCGATGCCGGGGCTCGACTTCGTGCGCGGCATCTTCGCCCGCACCCTGCCGGAGCCGCCGATCATGGAGAATGTCGAGCCGTTCGACTGCACCGCCGAGCCGGGTCATGTGGTGATCCACAGCATCCCCGGCCTGCGCCACTACAACCCGATCGGCTCGGTGCACGGCGGCTATGTCGCGATCCTGCTCGATTCCGCAATGGCGCTCGCGGTGCAAACCACACTGCCGAAAGGTTCGGGCTACACCACGCTGGAGTTCAAGATCTCCTTTGTCCGCGGCATGAGCCAGGACACGGGCAAGATCCGCACCGAGGGCCGGGTGCTCAACGCCGGCCGGCGCGCCGCGACCGCCGAAGGCCGCATCACCGATCAGAACGGCAAGCTGATCGCGCACGCCACCACCACCTGCATGGTGTTCGAGCTGCCGAAGACGAAGTGATCCGACGGAACGCGGAGCGCTGACAGCCGGCTGGTCCGCGGATAGTCTTGAACTCCAGCGTGCCGGAGGATCGTCATGTCCACAGTGAAAGCAGGAGTCGAGCCGCTCGCGATCGTGTTCGAGGACGACGGCCTGATGCCGAACAATCCGATGCCATTCCTGGTCTACAAGGGCGCGGTCGACGTCAGCAGAAATCCCGAGGGCACGATCGAGCAGCTGTTCAGCAGCAATGGCTGGGGCGCGATGTGGCGGAACGGCGTCTACGACTTCGCGCATTACCACGCCACCGTGCACGAGGTGCTGGGCGTCGCCCGCGGCAGCGCGCGCGTGCAGTTCGGCGGCGAGCGCGGGCGGGCGCTTGAGATTGCCGCCGGCGACGTCGCGATCCTGCCGGCCGGCACCGGGCATCAATGCCT
Source organism: Bradyrhizobium sp. Pha-3 (assembly GCF_042258615.1). Lineage (GTDB taxonomy): Bacteria > Pseudomonadota > Alphaproteobacteria > Rhizobiales > Xanthobacteraceae > Bradyrhizobium. The sequence goes on from NZ_CP170152.1 coordinate 8,049,838, forward strand.
GTCGGCGAGCGGCGACTTCAGCGTGGTCGGCGCCTATCCGCCGGGCCCGCCGATGGACCTGCAACGGCCGACGCCGGAGAGCCACGCCCGGGCGCTGAAGACGATCCCGCTGGTGGCCATCCCTGCCACCGATCCGGTGATGGGCAAGAACGGGCCGCTGGTGCGGCTGTGGAGGCGGTGATGCCCCAATGACCGCTGTTCCCCCTTCGCTTCTCTCCTTGTGGGAGAAGGTGGCGCGGATGAAATCCGCGACGGATGAGGGGTCTGCATCCGCGGATAGAACCCCTCACCCGGCTTCATCTCGCTCCGCTCGATTGCGCCACCCTCTCCCACAAGAGAGGGTGAAACTCAGGCCGCGTTGCTGCCTTCCTGGCGGCTTGCCTCGAACAGGAACCAGGTGCGGCGCTCGGTTTCGTCGATGAAGGTTTCGAGCAGGCCGGCGGTGCCGGAATCCTCGTGGTCGTCGGCGAGCTTGTGCGCCTTGCGCATCGCAGCCGCCATGTGCTTGTTGTCCTCCATCAACTCGCGCAGCATTTCGCGCGGTGGGACAAAGTCCTCGTCATTGTCCTTGATGGTCTGATGCTTGGTGATGTCGCCGATCGACCTCAGCGTCGCGCCGCCGAGCTTGCGCACCCGCTCGGCGAGCTGGTCGGTGGTCGCGAAGATCGCGTCCGACTGCTCGTCCAGCAACAAATGGTAATCATGGAAATGCCGGCCGCTGACGTGCCAGTGAAAATTCTTGGTCTTCAGGTAGAGCGCAAAGGCGTCGGCCAGCAGCGTATTGAGCGAGGCCGAGATCGTATCCACCGCAGCTTGCGGGAGATCGTTCGGCGTATCGAGATCGGGCGAGATATTGTCAGTCTTGGCGTCACTCTTGGCTTTGCTCACGTTGGACCTTCCTGTTAGGAACCCCCGTATTTCGGCGCATTGAACATTGGCCGCCGGACCGCTAACGCATCATCAGCCCACCTGTTCCTGGAAGTCAGGAACCCGTTCTGCCGGATACCAAACGCGATGGATGAATGGATCGACTATTACGATTCCACGCATACGATCTATGCGAGCCGACTGCACCGCGACCTGCATTTCCAGGTCATCGCCAACGACATCATCGGCTACATCACCTCGCCCGGCGCCGTGGTGCTGGACTATGCCTGCGGTGAGGCGCTGTCGGCGGCGAAGGTCGCCAATGCCTGCGCGCAGCTCTATCTGGCGGAGCCTGCGCCCGGCGTGCGCGGCCGCCTGGTCGCGCGCTTCGCGCCCGACACCAGGATCCGCGTCCGCTCGCTCGATGAGCTGAAGAACATGGAGGCGGATTCGATCGACCTCGTGGTGATGAACTCGGTGGCGCAATACATGACGCCGCAAGAGCTCGACTCCGCATTCGACGTGATCCACCGCCTGCTGAAACCCTCGGGCCGCTTCGTGCTCGGCGATATCCTGCGGCCCGAAGTCGGCATGATCAGGGACGTCATCGCGCTGCTGCGCTTTGCGGCGACCCACGGCTTCCTGCGCGATGCGTTGATCGGGCTCGCCTCGACCGCACTGTCCGATTACCGGCAGCTGCGCACCAGGATCGGGCTGCAACGCTACCGCGAGGACGAGATGATCGCGAAGCTCGCCGCCGCCGGCTTTGACGCCGCGCGCGCGCCGCGCAACATCGGGCACAATCCGTGGCGGATGACGTTCGTGGCCCACCACTGATCAGAGGTTGCGCAAAATATTAGGGTTAACCAAAGGTAAACGTAGCGGCCGCTGAAATAATCAGCAATGATCCACTCGGCCCGGTGGCGGAAGCGTCGACGCGGCAGTGGTGCAACACTGTTTATCCTGGTTCAACTCCAGGCCGGGCCTCCACGCTTCGCCCTGACGGGCTACGCGTGGCGCAGCCACGCTGGACCGGCGGGGCAAGGCGTGTCCGGCGTAGCTTGAGCGTGGCGAAAGCGTAGACGGACTAGGCAGCGGGCTAGCAGGACACAGCCGGCCCCCGGTAAGCCACACCCCCGCCTGCCGAGCACCCCCGGCCGGGTATGGGTCGAATGAGGAATTTCCCCCAGAATCGCGGTTGATTGGGCGTTTTTGGGGGTTTCGCAGGTGCGGAAACTGGTCTAAAGACCACCCGCGCGCGAGGGATCGCGCTTCCGGCGCTACAAGATGTAGCGCATGGCTCGAGGGACGCGCGGGACGCGCGCCCTTTTTTTGTGCCCAAATTCCAGTCCGCGAGAGCTGATGCCCAAAAGAACCGACATCTCCACCATCCTGATCATCGGCGCCGGTCCCATCGTGATCGGCCAAGCCTGCGAATTCGACTATTCCGGCACGCAGGCGGTGAAGGCTCTGAAGGAAGAGGGTTACCGCGTCGTCCTCGTCAATTCCAATCCGGCCACCATCATGACCGATCCGGAATTGGCGGACGCGACCTATATCGAACCGATCACACCCGAGATCGTCGGCAAGATCATCGAGAAGGAGCGCAACGTCATCCCGGGCGGCTTCGCGCTGTTGCCGACCATGGGCGGCCAGACCGCACTGAACTGCGCGCTTTCGTTGCGCCGTCAGGGCACGCTCGACAAGTTCGACGTCGAGATGATCGGCGCCACCGCCGACGCCATCGACAAGGCCGAGGATCGCCAGCTGTTCCGCGAGGCCATGACCAAGATCGGGCTGGAGACGCCAAAATCTCGGCTCGCCAACGCCTCGGCGCTGAAGAAGTCCTACCGCGACAAATATCTTGCCGAGCGGGAGAAGCTGTCCGGCGCGGCGCTGGAAGAGCTCGAGCGGCAGTGGACGCTTGGCGAGAACGAACGCCGCAAACGCTATCAGGAGCACGCCTTCGGCGAGGCGCTGATGGCGCTGTCGGAGATCGGCTTGCCCGCGATCATCCGGCCCTCCTTCACCATGGGCGGCACCGGCGGCGGCATCGCCTACAACAAGGAAGAATTCCTCGACATCATCGAGCGCGGGCTCGACGCCTCTCCGACCAACGAGGTCCTGATCGAGGAAAGCGTGCTCGGCTGGAAAGAGTACGAGATGGAGGTGGTGCGCGATAAAAAGGACAATTGCATCATCATCTGCTCGATCGAGAATCTCGATCCGATGGGCGTGCATACCGGCGATTCCATCACCATCGCGCCGGCCCTGACGTTGACCGACAAGGAATACCAGGTCATGCGCGACGCCTCGCTGGCGGTGCTGCGCGAGATCGGGGTCGAGACCGGCGGCTCCAACGTCCAGTTCGGCATCAACCCCGTCGACGGCCGCATGGTCGTGATCGAGATGAATCCGCGCGTGTCGCGCTCGTCGGCGCTTGCGTCGAAAGCCACCGGCTTCCCGATTGCGAAGGTCGCAGCCAAGCTCGCGGTCGGCTACACGCTCGACGAGATCGCCAACGACATCACCGGCGGCGCCACCCCCGCCTCGTTCGAGCCGACCATCGATTACGTCGTCACCAAGATTCCGCGCTTTGCGTTCGAGAAATTCCCCGGCGCCTCCTCCACGCTGACCACGTCGATGAAGTCGGTCGGCGAGGTGATGGCGATCGGCCGTACCTTCCAGGAGAGCCTGCAGAAGGCCCTGCGCGGGCTCGAGACCGGCCTGACCGGCCTCGACGAAATCGAGATCGAGGGGCTCGGCCGCGGCGACGACAAGAACGCGATCCGCGCCGCGCTCGGCACGCCGACGCCGAACCGCATCCTGCAGGTCGCGCAAGCGATGCGGCTCGGCTGGACCGACGAGGAGATCTTCAACTCCTGCAAGATCGACCCCTGGTTCCTGGCAGAGATGCGCGCCATCGTCGAGATGGAGGACAAGGTCCGCAGCAACGGCCTGCCGCCGAACGCGTTCGCAATGCGGACGCTGAAGGCGATGGGCTTCTCGGATGCGCGGCTCGCCGTGCTCACGGACACCACCGAAGCCGACGTCACCGCCAAGCGCCACGCGCTCGGGGTGCGCCCCGTGTTCAAGCGCATCGACACCTGCGCGGCGGAATTCGCTTCGCCCACCGCCTACATGTATTCGACCTATGAGCGGCCGTTCGCGGGCGAGCTGGCCGACGAGAGCGCGCCGTCCGACCGCAAGAAGGTGATCATTCTCGGCGGCGGGCCGAACCGCATCGGCCAGGGTATCGAGTTCGACTATTGCTGTTGCCACGCCTGCTTCGCGCTCGAGGACGCCGGCTACGAGACCATCATGGTCAACTGCAATCCGGAGACGGTGTCGACCGACTACGACACCGCGAACCGGCTGTATTTCGAACCGCTCACCGCGGAAGACGTGCTGGAGATCGTCGACACCGAGCGCAAGAACGGCACGCTGCACGGCGTGATCGTACAGTTCGGCGGCCAGACCCCGCTGAAGCTTGCCCGCGCGCTCGAAGCCGCCGAAGTGCCGATCCTCGGCACCTCGCCGGATGCGATCGACCTCGCCGAGGACCGCGACCGCTTCAAGCGCGTGCTCGACAAGCTCCGCCTCAAGCAGCCGAAGAACGGCATCGCCTATTCGGTCGAGCAGGCACGCCTGGTAGCCGCCGATCTCGATCTGCCGCTGGTGGTGCGCCCGTCCTACGTGCTCGGCGGCCGCGCGATGCAGATCATCCGCGAGGAGACCCAGCTCAACGATTACCTTCTCGGCACCCTGCCGGAGCTCGTTCCGGCCGACGTCAAGGCGCGCTACCCGAACGACAAGACCGGGCAGATCAACACCGTGCTCGGCAAGAACCCGCTGCTGTTCGACCGCTATCTGTCCGATGCGACCGAAGTCGACGTCGACTGCCTCTGCGACGGCAAGGACACCTTCATCGTCGGCATCATGGAGCACATCGAGGAAGCCGGCATCCACTCCGGCGACTCCGCCTGCTCGCTGCCGCCGCATTCGCTCGACGCCAAGACCATCGAGGAGCTGGAGCGGCAGACCCGCGAGCTCGCGCTCGGCCTCGACGTGGTCGGCCTGATGAACGTGCAATACGCCATCAAGGACGGCGAGATCTACGTGCTCGAGGTCAACCCGCGCGCATCCCGCACCGTGCCGTTCGTCGCCAAGGTGATCGGCACCCCGGTCGCCAAGATCGCCGCGCGGATCATGGCCGGCGAAAAGCTCGCCGACTTCAAGCTGAAGAAGAAGAAGCTCGACCATGTCGGCGTGAAGGAATCGGTGTTCCCGTTCGCGCGCTTCCCCGGCGTCGACACCGTGCTCGGACCGGAGATGCGTTCGACCGGCGAAGTGATGGGGCTCGACCGCTCCTTCGAAGTCGCATTCGCGAAGAGCCAGCTCGGCGGCGGCACCCGTGTGCCGCGGCAGGGCACAGTGTTCGTCTCGGTGCGCGGCGACGACAAGATGCGCATTGCGGATGCGGTGCGGCTGCTGCACTCGCTCGGCTTCAAGGTGATGGCCACCTCGGGCACGCAGCGCTATCTCAGCGACAACGGCGTGCCGACGGAAAAGGTGAACAAGGTCCTCGAAGGCCGTCCGCACATTGTCGACGCCATCACCAATGGCGACGTCCAGCTGGTCTTCAATACCACCGAAGGACCGCAGGCCCTGGCTGACAGCCGCTCGCTGCGGCGGGCTGCCCTCTTGCATAAAGTGCCATATTACACCACTCTTTCAGGTGCGGTGGCGGCCGCACGGGGGATCCGGGCCTATCGGGACGGGGACCTTGAGGTCCGCACGCTTCAGAGTTACTTTTCCGAAAGCTGACCGCTTCCCGGGCTGAAGGCCCGAAGCGGTCAATTAGCCGAATGGCTGGAACTCACCGCGCGATTGGATGTTGTCACGGCCCTTAGCGGGGCCGAAAATCACTGGGCTTCCGGGCGCATTCGCGTCCTGATTCCTGCGTTAGCTGAACTGGATATTCGTGCACGGCCGCCGGGCGCGCACGATGAAGGACGAAGATGATGGATAAGGTTCCGATGACCGCGGGCGGATACGCCGCGCTGACGGACGAGCTCAAGAAGCGACAGTCGGAGGATCGTCCCCGCATCATCGAACACATTGCGGAGGCGCGTTCGCACGGCGACCTCTCGGAGAACGCCGAGTATCACGCTGCCAAGGAAGAGCAGTCGCACAACGAGGGCCGCATCGCCGAGCTCGAGGACAAGCTCGCGCGCGCCGACATCATCGACATTTCGAAACTGTCCGGCGACACCATCAAGTTCGGCGCGACCGTGACGCTGATCGATGAGGACACCGAGAAGAAGGCGGTGTGGCAGATCGTCGGCGAGGTCGAGGCCGACGCCAAGAAGGGCCGCATCTCCATCACCTCGCCGCTTGCGCGCGCGCTGATCGGCAAGAAGAAGGGCACCACCGTCGAAGTGATGGCGCCGGGCGGCGCCAAGGCCTACGAGATCACCAAGGTCGAGTGGCGGTAGTTACCTTGACGTGACTGATGCAAAAAGGCCGCGTGTTGCACGCGGCTTTTTTTGCGCCCGCGTTTTGCCCCCGCCTGACAGCAATGTGAGTGGAGAGCGGGTACGCGGCATACTAGTGAGGCCGTGACATGCTTATGCAGTATAATCATGTCGGGGACTGGGGCGGAGCCGATGATTGCGTCGCAACCGCATCGCGGCGTGTCACCGTGCCACTGGGGCGTTCTCTCGCAACTTCCATGGAGCGAGGAATGATTCCAGGTGCAAGGTGTTGACATCACACTCGGGTGGCGGACACCGTGTGCTGTGCAATGTTCCAGCGTGTCAAACAGGGGGTTAATGACAATGGACCAGATGTTTTCCAAATGGCAGCCGACGGCGCTGAGCCTGTTCCGGTTCATCACCGGACTGCTGCTGTTTCAGTACGGCGTCGCCAAGATCTTCAAGTTTCCCGTAGTCGCCTACTTCGCCAATATCCCGCCGTTGATCCAGGCTGCGGGCTGGCTTGAGCTGGTGCTCGGCGCGCTGTTGATGATCGGCCTGTTCTCACGGCTGGCCGCGTTCATCCTGTCGGGCGAGATGGCGTTCGCCTATTTCCTCGGCCACATGTTCAAGAACCCGGCCGAGCCGGTGCTGCTGCCGCTGCTCAACAACGGCACCGCGGCGATCCTGTTCTGCTTCGCCTGTCTCTACCTCGCGACCTCGGGCCCCGGTCCGATCAGCGTCGACGCTGCGATGGGCAAGAAGTAACAACACTGAGCCCGTCCCGTTCAACTGGGACGGGTTCTTCACGGCTGCGCTGCAACGACAGCGGCAATCCGTCGAACAATGAAAAATAGCCAGGAGAGCCTGAGGGCGCTGTCCAAGTGCGATGGGACCACCCCGAAGCGCGTTGCAAGATGGAAGAACGCGGGTCCGGTGGACGATCTTCTAGCCGCCCAAAAAAGCGCCTGAGCGCCATTACGTCTTGCGGTTCAGTTGCCGCTCGCCATCTCTGGCCGCTTTGCGGGAAAGTCCAACATCAGCGGCATTTCAAATAAAGTTTTGGGCCACTCGGATTTGCATTCCCCACCGGTTCGCATTGGATGCTTGCTCCAACGCAACCATCTGCCCTTCATCCAGGAAAGCTCAGCAGCGCTTTCCCGATAGCGGCTTTGCCCGGTTGCAGCCGCAAGGCCCTTGGCGAGAAAACTAATGATCCGAAGCGAGTTGCACCGTTTGGCGCCCGCCGTTCATGTCTCGCAACTGGTTTACGTATTCCTCAGGCTTCAGCAAATGGAACGGAGCCTTCAGACCCATAAAGCTGGCTATACGACCGATAAAAGCCGTGCAATTGGTCGTTTCCGCGTTCCAAACAGGCGACGACGCCTGAAGCTCCTTGATGTAGGCAAAGACTTTCTTCGCGTCGGCCTCACTCAAGTACACGCGATAGCTGGCCGTCAAATACTGGACGTCAAGGTCGCCGTAGCTTGCTCCCGTCTCGGAGGGCACCCACATGAGGTGTCCCAGCACGTAAGGCAGGACGTCGCCCGCCGGGTGCAGCCCTGCAACTTCAACCTGCTTCTCGCTTGTCTTGCCGTACCAGATAAACGCATGCCCATAAGAAGCTGCCGTGCGGGCACGAAAGTCCACGTAATACGGCCCTTTGGCCGTAGACCTTCGAACCGGCTTTACGTCTGCTCCGGAAACGGAAGCACTCGGTCCAGCAACGGCTGCCGCCACAACCGACCTTGACGACGGTTTATGCGGCTTGTCCTGCTGCAGCGGGGCTTGATCCGTTTGCGCGGCCAATTGCTGCGCATGACCGATGCCGGCTCCCAAAGTCACGGAAGCCACAACGATACCAACTCCGCCGAGCAGCCGCAGGCCGCTCCGTTTCCGATTCGACACTGGCACCTTCAGACCCTCACAAGGGCAAGATATCACCCCAGAACACCACCTTCAGCAATTGCTGAAGGAGCGCGTTGTCGGGGCGATCCTCGAGTTAACCCTTCGTTACGATCGGAGCTTTTCCAACCGGGGTCTTGCCGACCGGGTACTTGCCAACCGGATATTTGCCAATCGGCATCTTGCCAATCGGAGCCTGTTCGGCGACCGGCTGCGGACGAGGAAGGTCAGCTGCGCTGGCAGCAGCCATAAAACCGAATGCGGCAACTCCAACAACCAGAAATTTCAACATCGTGATCTCCGAGATGGATAGCTTGAGTCTGAACACCATACCCTCTGTCGGCTACGCTGCAATTAACGCTGAGCCGAAGATTGCACTTGCGCGGCATTTCCTTGCCGGATGTGACAAAAACGACACGGCTGGTTTGCTTGCGTGGGTCCCAATGTAGAGGCGGGCGAGACCCACCTCGTACAACCGGCTCAGAACAGCCTCGGTATGATGCGTCCGGTCCGGGCCATATACTCGCGATACTCGTCGCCGAACGTTTCCAGCATCATCTTTTCTTCCCTGGCAACCCGGCCGAAAAACAATGTCCCAAATCCGATCAGGCCAGCAAAGCCGGCGACCAAATTCGGCAAGAGCAACGCCTGAGCGGCAGCCCAAAGCCAGAATGCGGAATACATGGGGTGCCGAATTTTTTGGTAGATCCCGTCTGTGATCAGGTGGTGATTCTCCCGCACGTCGAGACTTACCGACCAATTCCGGCCAAGAGCGCGATGGGTCAGCCGGAACATGACCAGCGCCGCGATCGCGACGAAGACGCCCAGCCAGGCTTGCGCCGGCCGGAAGTCGTACGATGCGAACTGAGGCATCGCCGTTACAATGTAGACGAATGGCACTATGCCGAGACCCGTGAGCGATATCAGCAGCAGAGTGTTTTCGCGAGCACCTCGGGCGCTCCGCAGGACTTTTTCACGGCGAGCACGGCGCGCGAATCTATAGCGGATCAGATACCAGCCGACCGCCATCGCCACAAACACGAACTTGGCAATACCAGGCGTCATCGTGGACCAAGCGCTAACTTCGCTGGCGCGCCAACCTTGCCGACCATCGAAAGGGCGCCGACTTGAGCGAGCGTCTGAGATTTGACCGAAACAGGTCTGCTGACCAACATGTAGCAATCATACAAGGCTTGCGGGTCGATTCCACCAATAAGTTGGCAGCTTGCGACGGCAAAGCTCTTTCTATCTCGCCCGTGGCGGCGTCACGATGGCTTTCCGGTCTATCACCGCCAACACGCGCGGAAGCAACTGCGACGCTATGAAGGCATGACCGTCAGCCGTCAGGTGGATGAAGTCAAAAGCGTAATACTGCGGAGGAATCTCATCGTCGTACACGATCACTTTGATGGCGCGATCACGCAACCGCCGCTCCATCGCCGCGATGTTGGCCGCCCGCTGCTCCTTCGTGACAAGGAAACGCCTGTCATTGCCTCCAGGCTGCAAAATGGCGATGTCGGTTCCCTTTGGCACGTCGCTGTCAAGGCGCTTGAGCATGCCAGCCGTGGTATCGAAGGGAATGCCGGCATTGACGACGCTCGCGCTGATGCCCTTCTGCCTCAGCAGGGCTTCCAGCTTGGCGGGGTAGGCGCCCTGCTTCCCAACGTACCAGCCTTGCGTGTTGCTTGCGCCAACCGCCACGATATGAATCGGCCTTGTGAAGGCCGCGCACACGGTCGCCACGATACACAGGGCCATAGCGACCGAGAATTTTCTGAACGGCGTCACCGACTGCCTCCGGCCTGAAGCGCTAGAGAGAACAATACGATCACCGGTCCCCGACAGAGACGGACCCAAAGCCTATTATGCGGTGTCAAACCCCACACTTCAGCTGTCTTCCGGGCGTCACGCTAGGAATTGGTTGAAGCTCCGGCCGCAGGCAAATCCGGGTTCGAAGGATTCTGGCGTTGTCGTGGGCGCGCGACAGCGGGCCCGATTGCCCTGATCTTTCGTATCACCAGGCTATGCAACGCCGCGCTCTTATCGATGTTGAAGTGGTCGACGTTTACATCGCGAACCTTGAAGTTTGTAAGCTCGCCGCGGAAGCCGGGGCCGCGACTTATACGATCGCTTTCATGCTTGTACAGATTCAGAACCCTTGCGACATTCGCCGTCGCCGCATGAGGCGATGTGCCGTCGAACGGGACAACCAAAGCGACAGGCACGCCCATTTGGCCAAGGTACTCTGCCATCGACATCACGGCATCCGCACCAAGAGAGTGCCCCACGAGTACAATGGGCCCGCGCTGGCCAGCTCTATATTTTGCAATGATTTCGTCGGCAACGCCTCTCCACTGGGCGTGGTTGGCGACGTCCGCGGCGATGCCGGCCGCGCGCAGCTGGGCGGCAAGGTCGTCCATGCCCAAGGAAAAGACGTTCAACAGCCCGCGGAACAGATAGACGTGCGTCGCGGAGGAATGCAATCGAGCCTGCGGACCTGTCGATCTGAGTGCAATCGCAATTCCGGGACGCGCCTGAGCCCCGCTGTTCGAATACAAGCTGCTTGCAAAAAGGACCGTCAGGACGGCGCATACCAGCGCCGCGCTGTAACGTAATCTTTCCATTTCAGGATCCCTCGCCGACTCCAAATCTGGCCGCATTAAAGCAAACTTGGGAATCGTGACAATCAAGAACGATTTTGAAACACGTGTTGAGGTACGCAATTGGTTTGCTGTCGCGGATTTGCCACACCGAAAAGAGCGATCAGGCCGCGCCGCTTCACGACCGTCCGGGTCAATTGGCTCCGATCACGGCTGGTCCCCTGCACTTTTTCGATCAAGGCCGATCTCAACGAGTGCCACCCTCGCGGGTGGAGTGGTAATTTGATAGGGTCGAGTCCCATCATCCATGTCAGGTTCAGCAGGGATTCCGGATCAACGCCGTATGGGTTCGGGAGTAAGGTGCCGATGCGTTTCAATTTTGCGGGATGAGTGGCAACCAATGTCCATGCAGATTTCGAGTTGCTAGATGATTCGGCGACGGCACGTCTTCCACGTTGGCGGTTACGATCCCATCACTCCGGAACAGCAGGTCGAACGCCTGCGCCGCTCGCTCTCGAGCTTCGACAAGATTTGGGGCGCTTCTTCACGGCTGTCGGAAATCTCGAACACATCGGCAATCGATGCGTCATGCAACGTGGAGGCGTGGGGTCCAAACTGGAAAACCTGCATCACCTTCGAGATGCTGCGCTGGGATGATCTCATTCGGTGCGATTCGAAAGTCGGGCTCGTGCCTCGTCTCGTGCAGTCCGTGAAAGCGCTGTTCGACTTCATCATCACGGGAACATTGTTTAGATATGCGATCGCGAGCTGGAAGTACGCCCTCTTCTTCGTCTTTCCCTATTGCAGTTTGCTGCTGATCGCATTGTGCAGCGCTGGGCTATCCTATCTGGTGATCAGGCCCTTGCACGCCACACTTTGGGTAGGGTTGCCGCTTGGCATTCTTCTGTCGCTTGCCATTTTCGTCGGCGCGCTGCTCTGGATTGGACCGAAGCGTCGGATAAACCATATTCTCGATGATGCCATTTTCTCCCACAAGTTCCTTTACGGGCGCAGAAGCGAGCTTGATGCGCGACTCGACGATTTTGCAGGCCTGATCGCAAAGAGAGCTCAGGCCGCAGACGTTGACGAAATTCTGATTGTTGGCCATTCCCTTGGCGCCGCACTCACAATAGCGGCGGTCGCGCGCGCGCTAAAATTGGATCCCCTGCTTGAAACGCGCGGACCGAAGCTGTGCATTCTCACAGTGGGCGCCACTATTCCGAAATTCGCATTGCATCCGATGGGCGGCCAAATACGGGAAGCGGCACAACTTGTGGCCGGATCGTCTGCCATCGACTGGGTTGAATACCAGGCACGAGACGACGCGATCAGCTTCTACCGCTTCGACCCCGTCACGCTGAAACGTACCAGCCGGGACTATTCGGGAGAGCACCCGAAGATCCGGCGCGTCCAAATACATTCGATGATAAGTCCGATCCGCTTCAGACGTCATCGATTCAACTTCATGCAGATCCACTATCAGTTCTTGATGGGAAACGATCAGCGCTCGGTTTACGACTATTGCATGATTACTTGCGGACCGCTCGAGTTCGACGTCGCGACTTCACCATCCGGGGCAGTTGGACTATTCGAGGCAAACGGTTCGGTGATGACTGCCCGAAGTTGACGAGGAGCCTCTTCACCCCAGCTCAAACATCGGATGCCGGCGCATCGCCCGAAACGACGCGCCAGGGCGCGCTACCCCGCCGCCTTCAGCCCCAACGGCACTGCCGCCTCGTATTTCGAATTGTGCAGCACCAGCGACGTCCTCACGTTGCGCACATGCGGCGCGGCCGTCAGGTGGGTGACGAAATCCTGGAAGGTCGCCATGTCGGGGGCGACGCATTTGAGGATGAAATCGACTTCGCCGGACAGCATCCAGCATTCCCGCACCAGCGGCTCGGCGCGCACGAAATTCTCGAAGGCGCGGAGGTCGGCGTCGGCTTGGCTCGACAGATGCACCGAGGCAAACACCGTGACGTCGTAGCCGAGGCGGCGCGGATCGAGCAGGCCGCGGTAGCCCTGGATGTAACCCTCCTCTTCCAGCGCCCGGACCCTGCGCAGGCAGGGCGGTGGCGAGATCCCGACGCGTTTGGCGAGTTCCACATTGGTGATTCGGCCATCGGCCTGGATCTCGGCGAGGATTTTGAGGTCGATCTCGTCAAGGTTCTTCGACACGCGACTTGGGTTCCCTACGGGTTCGGAAGGCTTGGCAGGTCTGCCGGCAACTCTCATAGCGCAGCCAGCCGGCATTGCGCAATTTTATTGCGCGTGCAGCGCATGATTTCGCTAATGTGACTTCAGTTCCGGGGAAAAATCGCTGCCATGGATTGCAAATCTTGCATAGCTTCCCAGATGTCCTAGACTTGGATTTGACACTTTCGGCGCCGCCGTGACGCGTTTCCGGGGCGCTTCCCGCACAAGCCCTTGATCAAAATCCCCAAAACAGAGGGATCCCAAAATGCCCGCGCCTACCCATGCCAAGGTCGTCATCATCGGGTCCGGCCCCGCCGGTTACACCGCAGCGATCTACGCGGCGCGCGCGATGCTCGAACCGATCCTGATCCAGGGCATTCAGCCGGGCGGGCAGCTCACCATCACCACCGACGTCGAGAACTATCCCGGCTTCGCCGACGTGATCCAGGGCCCCTGGCTGATGGAGCAGATGGAGAAGCAGGCGGCCCATGTCGGCACCACGATCGTCACCGATCTCGTCAACAAGCTGGAACTCGGCCAGCGCCCGTTCCGTCTGACCTGCGATTCCGGCGACGTCTATCTCGCCGAGACGGTCATCCTCGCCACCGGCGCGCAAGCGCGCTGGCTCGGACTACCCTCCGAGGAGAAATTCCAGGGCGGCGGCGTGTCGGCCTGCGCGACCTGCGACGGCTTCTTCTACCGCGGCAAGGACGTCGTGGTGGTCGGCGGCGGCAACACCGCGGTCGAGGAAGCGCTGTACCTGACCAATCATGCCTCGCAGGTCACCATCGTGCATCGCCGCGATCACTTCCGCGCCGAGCGCATCCTGCAGGAGCGGCTGTTCAAGCATCCCAAGATCAAGGTGGTGTGGGACTCCGCGATCGACGAGATCTGCGGATCGGAGAACCCGAACAAGGTCACCCATGTGCGGCTGAAGAACGTCAAGACCGGCGCGCTGACCAACCTCAAGACCGACGGCGTCTTCATCGCGATCGGCCATGCACCGGCGACAGAGCTCGTCAAAGGCCAGATCAAGCTGAAACCGTCGGGCTATGTCGAGGTGGCGCCGAACTCCACGGCGACCTCGATGCCCGGCCTGTTCGCCGCCGGTGACGTGGCGGATGAAACCTTTCGGCAGGCGGTCACCGCCGCCGGTCTCGGCTGCATGGCAGCGCTCGAGGCCGAACGCTTCATTGCTCTTCGCGCGAGTGATCGCGCAGCGGCGGAATGATCATGGCACGCTCTCGCGACGGATTTACGGATATGGATTGGGACAAGCTGAAGGTCTTTCACGCGGCGGCGGAAGCTGGCAGCTTCACGCATGCCGGCGAGCAACTCGGCCTGTCGCAATCGGCGGTCTCCCGCCAGGTCAGCGCACTGGAGCAGGAGCTCTCGGTGTCGCTGTTTCACCGCCATGCCCGCGGCCTGATCCTCACCGAACAGGGCGACCTGCTGTTCCGCACCGCGCATGACGTCTTCATGCAGTTGCAGGCGGCCCGCGCAAAGCTCACCGACAGCCGCGAGCGGCCGAGCGGTGACCTCAAGATCACGACGCCGCCGGCGCTCGGCATCAACTGGCTGATCCCGCGGCTCGACGAGTTCGTCGCGCTCTATCCAGACATCCGGATTTCGCTGATCGTCACCGACGAGGATCTCGACCTGTCGATGCGCGAGGCGGACGTTGCGATCCGCACCCGCAAGCCGACCCAGCCGGACCTGATCCAGCGCAAGCTGTTCTCGATCGGCTTCCATGCCTATTGCTCGCCGGAATACATCAAGCGCTTCGGCACGCCGCGGACGCTGGATGATCTCGACTCGCACCGCATCATCATGCTCGGCGACTCGCAGGTGCCGCCGCATCTGCAGAACCGCAGCTGGCTGATCGATGCCGGCCGCAACGGCTCCGGCCCGCGCGAACCCTACTTCAAGGTCAACAACATTCTTGGCCTGGTGCGCGCCTGCCAGCAGGGCCTCGGCATCGCCGCGCTGCCGGACTATCTGGTCGAACAGAACAACCTCGTGCAGCTGTTCGGCGAGTCCGACTCGATCGCGCTCGACACCTACTTCGTCTATCCGGAAGAGTTGAAGACAGTGGCCCGGGTGCAGGTGTTCCGCGACTTCGTGGTCAGCAAGGCGCAGCGTTGGCCGTCCTGATTAAGCCGCCCTTATAGGGCTGGCTTATAGGCTTTCCGCGCTGCCCCAAGAGGCCCCTGAATCTCCATCTCCGCATGACTGACATGCGACCTGGATAGTTGCTGCAGGACGACGATGGGGATCATAGTGTTGACACGCTGAGCGGTCGCGTCGCGCATATGTCCCCCTCCTCCAGTGGCGCGGAAGTTCAGTAATCCCTCTTGGAAGGTGATTGTGTCGGCCTCACGTGGCCAATACCTTAAGCCGGGCTCGCTCGAGCCCGGCTTTTTTTCATCTCAATGTCTTTTCACTTCGATGTCGCGCTCAAACGTGCCGCACGTCACGGTCAGCATGTGCATTGACAACAACCTCGCAGCGCAGCATCATTATCCCATGATCACGACTTCGTGCGCCGTTCTCTCGTCCAAAAAAGCTCCCCTCCAGGGGACACGAGATCGCGCGCGATAAGATCACCTTCGCATTCAACCGATCCCGAAACCCCGCCGCTTGGACGGGGTTTTTTGTTGGTCCCGTCTCCGGCTTTGCCCCCTTAGGAGATGGAACATGACTGAGCTACACCAGCAATTGCAGGGCCTCTGGCTGCCCCTGATCACACCGTTCCGCGACGGCGAACTCGACGTCACCTCGCTACGCCGCCTCGTGCGACACTATGCCAGCGGCCCCGTCGACGGGTTCATCCTCGGTGCAACTTCCGGTGAAGGCATGGCGCTCAGCACCGATGAGCTGGAGGGGCTGGTCAGCGTCGTGCTCGACGAACTCAGTGCCAACTCCCGCCATTTGCCGGTCTGCCTCGGGCTCTCCGGCGCCTCTACGGCCAGGATGAAGGATGCGCTGGATGATACGGCCGACTGGCCGATCAACGGCTACCTGATCGCGAGCCCTTACTACATCAGACCCTCGCAGCGCGGGCTCGTGCAGCACTTCAATGCGCTGGCCGATCACGCGTCGTGGCCGGTCGTGCTCTACAACATTCCCTATCGCACGGCGGTCAACCTGACCAATGAGACGCTGCTGGCGCTTGCGGAACATCCCAACATCGCCGGTATGAAGGATTGCTGCGCCGACCGCGCGCAATCGATCGACTTCCTCAACCGCCGGCCCGCCGACTTCCGCGTGCTGACCGGCGAAGACGCGCAGACCTTCGATGCGCTCTCGGACGGCGCCGACGGCGCGATCCTGCTCTCCGCGCATCTGCAAACAGACACGTTCGCTTCGATCCGCACATTGCTGAAGCAGGGCAAGCGCGACGCGGCACTCGCGGCCTGGCAGAGTGTCGTCGGCCTGACCCGGCTGTTGTTCGCGGAACCGAGCCCCGCGCCGGCCAAGCACTGGCTGTGGCGGCAAGGGCTGATCGACAGCCCAGAGGTGCGGCTGCCGATGGTCGAAGTGAGCGAGGATCTCGCAACCTGGCTCGATGCCGAGATGGAGCGCCGCGCGCAGTTGCTGCTGCCGGCGTGATCTTCGTAGCCCGGATGCAGCCAACGGGGCGCGCGTTCGCGCGACCCGTTGGCTTCATCCGGGCTACCGATCTCGTCGGCTCAATCCAGCTTCACCCTCGAAAGCCTGAGCGCGTTGCCGATCACGCTGACCGAAGACAGCGCCATCGCGGCGGCGCCGACCATCGGCGACAGCAGGATGCCGAACAGCGGATACAGCACGCCGGCCGCGATCGGCACGCCGGCGGCGTTGTAGACGAACGCGAACGCCAGGTTCTGGCGAATATTGCGCATGGTTGCGACCGACAGTCGCCGCGCCCGGACCAGGCCCATCAGGTCACCGGTAAGCAGTGTGATGCCGGCGCTCTCGATCGCGACATCGGTGCCGCCGCCCATCGCAATGCCGACATCGGCCGCGGCGAGCGCCGGCGCATCATTGACGCCATCGCCTGCCATCGCGACGATGCGGCCTTCGCCGCGCAGCCGCTGCACGACCTCGCTCTTGCGCTCCGGCAGCACGCCGGCCTCGACCTCGTCGATGCCGAGCGTCTTCGCCACCGCACGCGCGGTGGTCTCATTGTCGCCGGTCAGCATCACGATGCGCAGGCCCTCAGTGCGCAGCGCCTGCAGCGCGCTGGCCGCCGACGGCTTGACCGGATCGGCAATCGCAATCACGCCGGCGATGCGGCCGTCGACCGCGACATGGATCGCCGTCGCGCCGTCGCGCCGCGCGGCCTCGGCGGCCTGGTCCAGCGCCGACGTGGCGATCTTCAACTCGCCCATCAGCACGGCATTGCCGAGCGCAATCTGCCTGCCTTCGACCGTACCGGTCGCGCCCTTGCCGGAGGGCGAAGCAAAGTTGCTGACGGCGGAAGATGCGAGCTTGCGCTCCCTCGCCGACGCGATGATCGCCTGCGCCAGCGGATGCTCGCTGCCTTGCTCGACACTGGCGGCAAGGCGCAGCAGATCGCTCTCGTCGACCCCCTCGGCGGCGATGATGCGCACGACCTTCGGCTTGCCCTCGGTGAGCGTGCCGGTCTTGTCGATGACAAGCGTGTCGATCGCTTCCATCCGCTCCAGCGCCTGCGCGTCGCGGATCAGGATGCCGGAATGCGCGCCACGGCCGACACCGACCATGATCGACATCGGCGTGGCCAGCCCCAGCGCGCACGGGCAGGCGATGATCAGCACCGTGACCGCGGCGACCAGCGCAAAGGTCAGGCGCGGCTCGGGGCCGAACACCGTCCAGGCGATGAAGGCGAGCGCGGCCGCGGCGATCACTGCCGGCACGAACCAGCCGGCGACGCGGTCGGCGAGCCGCTGGATCGGCGCGCGCGAGCGCTGCGCCTTCGCCACCATGTCGACGATGCGCGACAGCATGGTGTCGCGGCCGACCTTCTCGGCGCGCATCACGAGGCCGCCGCTCCGGTTGACGGTGCCGCCGATCACCCGCTCACCCTCGGCCTTCGTGACCGGCATCGATTCACCCGTCACCATGGATTCATCGATGACCGCGCTGCCCTCGATGACGACACCATCGACCGGCACCTTCTCGCCGGGGCGCACGCGCAAGCGGTCGCCGACCTTGATCGCGTCGATGTCGATGTCCTCGTCACCGTGATCGGTGATGCGCCGCGCGGTCTTCGGCGCGAGACCAAGCAGCGCGCGGATCGCGCCCGAGGTCTGCGCCCGGGCGCGTAGCTCCAGCACCTGGCCGAGCAGCACCAGTACCGTGATCACGGCCGCCGCCTCGAAATACACCGCGACCGAACCATGCATGTCGCGGAAGGCCGGCGGGAACAGCTGCGGCGCCAACGTCGCGACGACGCTGTAGAGATAGGCGACGCCGACGCCCATCGCGATCAGCGTAAACATGTTGAGATTGCGCGTGACGAGCGACTGCCAGCCGCGCACGAAGAACGGCGCGCCGGCCCACAGCACGACGGGCGTCGCCAGCACGAACGAGATCCAGTTCGACCAGGTCGGCGGCACCAGATGCATCAGCCCGAGATGGCTGCCCATCTCCAGCACGAACACCGGCAAGGTCAGCGCGAGCGCGATCCAGAATCGCCTGGTCATGTCGATCAATTCGGGATCCGGCCCATCATCGAGCGAGATCTGCTCCGGCTCCAGCGCCATGCCGCAGATCGGACAGCTGCCGGGACCGACCTGGCGCACCTCAGGATGCATCGGGCAGGTGTAGATCGTGCCGGCCGGCATTGGCGGCTCCGCCTCGCGCGGCTTGAGGTACTTGTCCGGCTCGGCCTCGAAACGCTCGCGGCAGCGGCCGCTGCAGAACAAATACTCCTCCCCGTTGTGGCTGAAGCGGTGCTTGGCGGTCGCCGGATTGACCTTCATGCCGCAGACCGGATCGATCGCGAACGCTGCTTCCGCCGGCGTCGTGTCGCGACCATGCTTGCCGCCGCAGCAGGAATGCGCGGCCGCGCCATGATGGTGGTGATCCGCGTGCGAATGGTCGTGCTCTGCGTGTGCCACGAAACTCTTCCCGGCCGGTATCCCGGCCTCTTGATTTGTATACCCTAGGGGGGTATATGAGACTTATGAGAGACGACGTCAAGACATCCTGTTTAAAACGGCTCAAACGGATCGAGGGTCAGATCCGCGGGTTGGCCGCCATGGTCGAGGAAGACCGCTATTGCATCGACGTGGTGACGCAGATCGCTGCGGCGCGCGCGGCTCTCCGCCGCGTCGAGGAAGAGGTCCTACGCGATCATGTGGCCCATTGCGTCGAGCATGCGATCTCGTCCGGCGACAAGGCCGACCAGCGGCGCAAGATCGCCGAACTGATGGATGTGATCGGCCGCGCGGATAGGTGAGCGCTCTTTGGCTGCACCCCGTCCACACATTCAGTGTCGTCCCTGCGAAAGCAGGGACCCATAAACACAGCAGCCGGCAATAAGAGGACGCTGGGGCTCCAGCCCCATCAATCACTAAGATTGGTGGTTGGGTCCCGGGTCGCGCTTCGCTTGCCCGGGACGACGAATGGAGGAACCGAAGCTGGACCGCGATCAGGTATTGAAGCGGAAATGCATGACGTCGCCGTCGGCGACGACGTAGTCCTTACCTTCAAGCCGCAGCTTGCCGGCATCGCGGGCGCCGGCTTCGCCGTTGCCGGCAATGTAGTCGTCATACGCGATGGTCTCGGCGCGGATGAAGCCCTTTTCGAAATCGGTATGGATCACGCCGGCGGCGGCAGGCGCCTTGGTGCCGCGGTCGATGGTCCAGGCGCGCGCTTCCTTCGGGCCGACGGTGAAATAGGTGATGAGGTCGAGCAGCTGGTAGCCGGCGCGGATCAGTCGGTCGAGCCCGGCCTCTTCGAGGCCCAGCGTCTCCAGGAACTCGGCGCGCTCGGCGCGCGACAGCGTCGCGATCTCGGATTCGATCTTGGCCGAGATCACCACCGCGACCGCGCCTTCCTTCTTGGCTTGCTCGAACACCGCCTTGGAGAAATTGTTGCCGTCCTTGGCCGAGCCTTCCTCGACATTGCAGACGTAGAGCACGGGCTTCGAGGTGAGGAGCCCGAGCATGCGGAACGCGCGCTCCTCCTCCGGCTTGCGCTCGAGCGCACGCGCCGGCTTGCCGTCCCGCAGCAGCACCAGCGCGCGGTTGACGAGTTCGAGCTGCTCCTTGGCTTCCTTGTCGTTGCCCTTGGCCTTCTTCGAGAGGTTGTCGACGCGCTTCTCGAGGCTGTCGAGGTCGGACAGCATCAGCTCGGTCTCAATGGTTTCGATGTCGGCGAGCGGCGCGATCTTGCCTTCGACATGGGTGATGTCGGAATCCTCGAAGCAGCGCACCACATGGGCGATCGCGTCGACCTCGCGGATGTTGGCGAGGAACTGGTTGCCGAGGCCTTCGCCCTGCGAGGCGCCGCGCACCAGGCCCGCGATATCGACGAAGGTCAGCCGGGTCGGGATGATCTGCGCGGACTTCGCGACCGCCGACAGCTTCTCCAGCCGCGGATCGGGCACCGCCACCTCGCCGACATTCGGCTCGATGGTACAGAACGGATAGTTCGCCGCCTGGGCGGCCGCCGTCTCGGTCAGCGCATTGAACAGCGTCGACTTGCCGACGTTAGGCAGCCCGACGATCCCGCATTTGAATCCCATGTTCGTCCCGATCTCTCGCGCTCACACTGCGCGGCTGAACTGAGTGAGGTCGTCATACGCGGGCTTGACCCGCGTATCCATCCCACTTGAAAGAATGGATCGCCGGGTCGAGCCCGGCGATGACGAGGGTCTACTTCGGCCCCTCGTCCTTGGTGTCGAAAAATCCCTTGGCCTGCATCGTCAGATGCACCTTGTTGGCGAACGAGGCGTCGTGCCCCGCAGCCAGCAGGCCGGCATTGTCGGCGACGGCCTGGCACAAGGCCTCCACCCACGCCCGGTCGCTCTTGGCGAAGTCCGACAGCACGTGGCTGTGCACGAGCTCCTTGACGCCGGGATGACCGATCCCGAGCCGCACCCGCCGATATTCGTTGCCGATATGTGCGGAGATCGAGCGCAGCCCGTTATGGCCGGCGATCCCGCCGCCGATCTTGACCCGCACCTTGGCGGGCGACAGTTCGAGCTCGTCCTGGAACACGGTGATGTCGGTGGGGGCGAGCTTGAAGAAGTTCGCCGCTTCCTGCACCGCGCGCCCGGACTCGTTCATGTAGGTGGTCGGCTTCAACAGCACGACCTTCTCACGATCGACCACGCCTTCGGACGTCTCGCCCTGAAAGCGACGGCGCCATGGTGCGAAACCATGACGCCGTGCAATCTCGTCGACCGCCAGAAAACCGATATTGTGCCGGTTACTGGCGTATTTCGCGCCAGGATTACCGAGACCGACAAAAAGGCGCATGGCGCGGCATCCCACGTCGGCGCGCCATCAGACGATCGCGCGCCGACCTGATCGATTACTTCTTCTTGTCGCCACCGCCGGCGGGAGCCTTGGCACCCGCGGCCGGAGCCGCAGCACCCGCAGCCGGAGCCGCCGCGGCCGGAGCTGCAGCACCCGCGGCCGGAGCAGCGCCACCAGCAGCCGCCGCAGCTGCGGCCTTCTGCTCTTCGGCGTAGCCGGACGGCGGCACGATGGTGACCAGCGTCGCGTCCTCGCGGGTCAGCGACTTCACGCCCTTGGGCAGCGTGACCTCGGAGAGATGCAGCGAGTAGCTGATCTCGAGGCTGCCGACGTCGACTTCGATGTATTGCGGAATGTTGTCGACCGCGCACTCGAGGTCGAGCGCGTGGGTGACGATGTTCACGGTGCCGCCGCGCTTGATGCCGGGGGCGGTTTCCGCGTTCACGACGTGCAGCGGCACGCTGACGCGGATGGTCGCGCCTTCGCCGAGCCGCATGAAGTCAACATGGAGCGGGAAGTCCTTCACCGGGTCGAGGTGGAAGTCGCGCGGAATCACGCGGTGCTTCTTGCCCTCGAGGTCGATGTCATAGATCGTGGTCAGGAACCGGCCCGCCAGGATGCGCTGGCGCAGTTCACGATCGTCGACCGAGATGGTGACGGGGGGCTGGTTGTCTCCGTAGATCACTCCGGGAACTCTCCCGGCGCGACGCTCTGCCCGGGCGGCCCCCTTGCCGCTCTTCGGACGCGCGGTCGCCTTCAATTCCTTGACGGTCGCCATAGCGTTAAGTCCTTGTATTTAAAAAGTTAAAGGCCGCAGCGCGGCCCATGCTCAGGTCCACAGCAAGCCTCCAGGGGTGCGGGGGCCGCGGACGTGGCGGGCTTTTAGCCCCAAAGGGCCGAAATGACAAGGAAATGAAGGGATTTTTCTTGCTCGGCCCCAGCCGAGCGTAGCCCGGATGGAGCGAAGCGCAATCCGGGGACCATGACCACCCGTTGCCTCCGGATTTCGCTTGCGCTCCATCCGGGCTACGGGAGTCTATCTCTTAGCCCGTCGTCCCCGGCGCGACCCCGAGCTTGGCTTCCAGCGCGGCGATCCTCGCCTTCAGCGCCTCGTTCTCCTCGCGCGCCAGGCGGGCCATGTCCTTGACCGCGTCAAATTCCTCGCGCTTGACCACATCGAGGTCGCGCAGGATCCGTTCAGCCTGGTTGCGCATGACCGTGTCGACCTCACGCTTGACGCCCTGGGCTGCGCCCGCGGCATCGTTCATCAGACGGCCGATCTCATCGAAAAACCGGTTGCTGGTCTGGGTCATCTCGCAAAACTCTCCGCGTTCACTGGCTAGCCAGAAGACAATGGCGACGTCCGCCATCCGGTTCAAGTCCGCCGCGAATGGCTGACCTTACGGGCACTTGCCTTGTCATGCTCCGGTTTCCTTGCAATCGTATGAACTCACAACAGAAATCGCACACATAACGCGAGCAGAAACGCCATGATCGAGCAGACCGTCGAGATCCCGACCAAGGACGGCAAGACCACTACCTTCATCACCCATCCCGAGCGCGGCGGCCCCTTCCCTATCGTCATCTTCTATATGGATGCGCCTGCCATCCGCGAGGAGCTGCGCGACATGGCGCGCCGGCTCGGCACCTCGGGCTATTATGTGATGCTGCCCAATATGTATTACCGCGCCGGCGTGATGGAGCTCGGCCCGATCAATCCCGATCCGGAATCGCCCGAGCGCAAGCGGATGTTCGAGCTGATGCATTCGCTCAACATCCCGCTGGTCATGGAAGACACCAAGGGCCTGCTCGCCTACGCCGAGACCCAGAAGGCCGCCAACACCAAAATCATCGGCACCGTCGGATATTGCATGAGCGGCCGCTATGCGGTGAACGCGGCGACGCATTTTGGCGATCGCGTCAAGGCCGCCGCCTCGGTTTACGGCACGCATCTGGCGACCGACCAGCCCGACAGCCCGCATCTCGCCGCGCAGAAGACCAAGGCCGAGCTCTATTTCGCCTGCGCCGAGACCGACATCTACGCGCCGGCGGAGATCATCGAGCAGGTGAAGGCGGGCATGAAGGGTTCGAACAACGAGGTCGAGATCTATCCCGGCACCCATCATGGGTTCGCCTTTCCCAAGCGCCCCGTCTACGACCGCGACGCCGCCGAACGCCATTGGGAGCGGCTGCTCGCGCTGTATCGCCGCAACCTGGTCTGAGGCCCGAAGCACGGGGATGGCGGAAGCCGCGCGCATTCGAGACTACCGAAGTTCCGACGCCTATGAGGTGAACCGGCTTGCGGTGACCGCTTTCGAGCAATTCCGCGACGCCTTCGACGACTGGCCGGCGATGCACGCCGGACTTTCAAGAACCTCCGAATTGAGCTCCGGCGGCGAGATCATCGTCGCCGAGCTCGGTAACCGGCTGGCCGGCGCGGTCGGCTATTTTGGGCCCGGCGTCAAAAAGGCCGCATTCTTCGATCAGGCATGGCCGGTCATTCGCATGCTGGTGGTCGACCCCGTCGACAGAGGCAAGGGACTCGGGCATGCGTTGACGTCGGAATGCCTCGCCAGGGCGCGGCGCGACCGGTGCGGGACCATTGCGCTTCACACGAGCCCCATCATGACGGTCGCCTTGCCGATGTATCTCAGGATGGGCTTCAGCAAGGTGCATGACGCTCCGCCCATTCATGGCGTGCCCTACGCCGTCTACACGAAAGCGCTCTGATCCCGATGCCGTTTCTGCTGATCGACTTTCCGGTGTTCAACCCCGTCGCGCTTGCGCTCGGGCCGATCGTGATCCGCTGGTATGCGCTGGCCTATATCGTCGGCATCGTGCTGGGCTGGATCTACGCCCGCTCGCTGATCAAGAAGGAGCGGCTGTGGGGCGGCCCGGCGCCGATCACGCTGCCGCAGCTCGACGATTTCATCCTCTGGGTCACCATCGGCATCATCGTCGGCGGCCGCACCGGCTATGTGCTGTTCTACAACCTGCCCTTCTTCATCGCGCATCCGTCCGAGATCCTGGAACTGTGGAAGGGCGGCATGTCGTTCCACGGCGGCTTCCTCGGCTGCGTCGCCGCGGTGATGCTGTTTGCCCGCCGCAACAACATTCCGATCCTGTCGCTCGGCGACATCACCACTGCGGTGGCGCCGATCGGGCTGTTCCTCGGCCGGCTCGCCAATTTCATCAACAGTGAATTGTGGGGCCGCCACGCCGATCCGGGCCTGCCCTGGGCCATGATCTTCCCCAATGGCGGACCGCTGCCGCGCCATCCGAGCCAGCTCTACGAGGCCGGGCTCGAGGGCATCGTGCTGTTCACGGCATTGGCGATCATGATCCGGATGGGCGCGCTCAAGCGGCCCGGCCTGATCCTCGGCAGCTTCATCACGATCTACGGCATTGCCCGGATCATCGGCGAGCATTTCAGGGAGCCCGATCCGCAGCTCGGATTCCTGTGGGGCGGATTAACCATGGGGATGCTGCTGTCGGTGCCAATGATCATTGTGGGCGCTATCATCATCACGGCCGCCATTCGCCGCAGGGCGAACGGGCCGGCGCCGCGTTCAACGTAAGGCAAGTGCAATCCAAGGAAGGCCGTGAGCGAACCCTCCCCACTGCTGGATGAGATCAGGAAGCTGATCAAGCTGTCCGGGCCGATGCCGGTCTGGCGCTACATGGAATTGTGCCTGATGCATCCGCGCTACGGCTACTATTTGTCGCGCGATCCGCTCGGCCGCGAGGGCGACTTCACCACGGCGCCCGAGGTGAGCCAGATGTTCGGCGAACTGCTCGGGCTGTGGAGCGCCTCGATCTGGCGCGCGATCGGGTCGCCGGACACGCTTCGCCTGATCGAGCTCGGGCCCGGCCGCGGCACCATGATGTCGGATGCGCTGCGTGCGCTGCGCGTGCTGCCGCCGCTGTACCAGTCGCTCAGCATCCACCTCGTCGAGGTCAATCCGGTGCTGCGCGAGAAGCAGCACGCCACGCTGACCGGCGTGCGCAACATCACTTGGCACGACAGCATCGACGACGTGCCGGAGGGACCGGCGGTGATCCTCGCCAACGAATATTTCGACGTGCTGCCGATCCACCAGATGGTGCGCCGCGAGACCGGCTGGCACGAGCGCACGGTCGGGATGGATGCCAACGGCAATCTGTATTTCGCGCCCGCCGCCGAGCCGACACCGCATTTCGAGGTGCTGCTGCCGCCGCTGGTGCGCGCCGCCCCGCTCGGCGCGGTGTTCGAATGGCGGCCCGACAGCGAGATCATGAAGCTCGCAACGCGCCTGCGCGACCAGGACGGCGCCGCGCTGATCATCGACTACGGCCATCTGCGCAGCGACGCCGGCGACACCTTGCAGGCGATCGCGCGCCACAGCTTCGCCGACCCGCTGAAGAATCCGGGACAGGCCGACATCACGGCGCATGTCGATTTCCAGGCCCTGGCGCGGGCGGCCGAGGACGTCGGCGCGCGCGTCCACGGGCCGGCGACGCAGGGCGACTTCCTCAAGCGCCTCGGCGTCGAGGCCCGTGCCGCCGGACTGATGGCGAAAGCCCCACCCGAGGTCTCCGCCGACATTGCCGGCGCGCTGAAGCGCCTGACCGATTCCGGACGCGGCGGGATGGGCTCGATGTTCAAGGTCATGGCCATCTCCGACCCGCGCCTCACCTCGATCGCTGGCCTCAGCGATCAGCCTGACGAGACCGAACAATGACATTGGGATCACCGCTGCTGTCGGCCATTCCGGGCCTGCGCCACGCCTTCTTCTCGCGCGAGGGCGGTGTCTCCGAGGGTATCTATGCCGGCCTCAACGGCGGGCTCGGCTCGCGCGACGATCCGGCCAAGGTCGCGGAGAACCGGCGCAGGATGGCGGAGCAGCTCGGCGTGCCGTCCGATCACCTGATCAGCGTGCATCAGGTGCATTCGCCCGACGTCGTAGCCGTAACCGGCCCATGGAATGGCGCCGCGCGCCCGAAGGCGGACGCGCTGGTCACACGCACCGAAGGGCTTGCGATCTCGGTCACGACGGCCGACTGCGGCCCGATCCTGTTCGTCGACCCCAGTGCACGGGTGATCGGCGCGGCGCATGCCGGCTGGAAGGGCGCGCTGACCGGCGTGCTGGAATCCACTATCGATGCGATGGAGAAACTCGGCGCCGAGCGCGGCGGCATCGTCGCTGCCATCGGCCCGCTGATCCGCAAGGAATCCTACGAGGTCGGACGTGAATTCGTCGAACGCTTCATCGAGGCCGATGCGGAGAACGGCATGTTCTTCATGCCCGCCGAACGCGACGGCCACGCGATGTTCGATCTCGCCGGCTTCATCCGGATGCGGTTGGAAAATGCCGGCGTGCTGATGATCGACGATCTCTGCATCGACACCTATTCCGACGAGCGCTGCTTCAGCTACCGCCGCTCGGTGCACCGCAAGGAAGCCGATTACGGCCGGCTCGTTCACGCCATCGCGCTGGAAGGCTGACGCCGGGCGTCATCTTCATTTTTATGCGACAAGCGTCTTGACTCTCCACCTGCTGGAGACCGGACAAGCGGCGCATGACACAACGCACCTACAGCATCGGCGAGGCGGCGCGGCTCAGCGGAATGTCCGTCCGCAGGCTCCGCTTCTATGCGGACCAGGGGTTGCTGCCGCCGGCCGGCCGCACCGCGAGCGGCTATCGCGTCTTCACCGACGATGAACTGGTTCGCCTCGACCTGATCCGTTGCCTGCGCGATGCGGGGCTAGGTCTCGACGCCATCCGTGAGGTCCTGAGCAAGGAACTCTCGCTGGTCGAGGCGCTGAAGCTCCGTCTCGAGACGCTGGAAGCGGAGATCGCGGCCCAGCGCCGCGTCGCCTCGGCCCTGCGGGCTGCGTTGCGTTCACCGCAGCTCACCGAAGCAGATCTGAGGAGATTCCTGACCATGACGCAGCTATCCCGCACTGAGCGCCGCAACGTCGTCGAACGTTTTTTCGAGAAGGTGTCCGACGGCATCAACATCGACCGGAAATGGGTCCGGCAGATGATCGAGACGACGGTGCCCGAATTGCCCGACGAGCCGACACCCGAGCAATGCGATGCCTGGATCGAGCTGTCGTCGATCCTCAACGATCCCTCCTTCATCGCCAAAATGCGAGCGAACGCCAGCGACGCCTGGGACCGCGACGCCTTCGATATGAAGGCCTGCCAGGCTGCAAGCGACGCCATTGTGCGCGAGGCAAAGCAGGCGATCGACGACGGGCTCGAACCAACGTCTGACACCGGCAACGCGATCGCGCGACAATGGCTGGAAGCCTCGGCCCGATTGATGGGCCGGCAGCCCGACCTGGATTTCCGCAACTGGCTTCGCGCCAAATACGCCCAGCATGACGACCGCGCCGCACGCTATTGGGAGTTGGTCGCTATCATGCGGGGGCAGCGGCCCGACAGCAGCCCGAACCGGGAATGGGCCTGGATCGTCGACGCCATGCGGCATCATCTCGCTGACTGACGAGGAATTCGATCCTGTCCCTGCGCGGCGCTTGACCGGTCGACTGTTAAGCGCTGTGGCCGTCCTGCCCTAGACGTTAAGCCGTTTTAACGATATCGCAGGACGCAATGAGGGAAGCGTCAAACCACCAGTTTCAAACTGGGACAGTCGTGCGTGCCGCGATCGCAGCCACATGGCTGGCGATTGCGTCCGCACTTGGCGGATGCGCGGCCGGCGGCAACGTGGCCGACTCCTACGCAATGGCGACGCCTGCGAGCGGCGGCGCAACCGTCGCGTTCGAATCCATCGACGGTCCGCCGCCCCAGGTGTTCGACCGCATGGTCGGTGTGCTCGACAGCGAATCCAAGCTGCGCAGCCTGTCGATCGTGTCGCGCCAGGGCACCGCGGCCTATCGCGTGCGCAGCTACCTGTCGGCGCAGGTGGTGCGCGGCCGCACCATGATCGCGTGGGTGTGGGACGTCTACGACAGCAGCCAGCAACGGGCGCTCCGGCTGTCCGGCGAAGAGCCCGCCGGCAAGGCCGGCCGCGACGCCTGGGCCGCCGCCGACGATCTGGTGCTGCGCAAGATCGCCCAGGCCGGCCTCAGCGGCCTCTCCAGCATGATCAATGGCGGCCCGGCGCCCGCCCCGGCACCGGAGCTCCGTGGGCCAGCGATGGTGAGCGCCCCGGCCTCCGCCGCGCCCGAAACCGTGGCACTCAGCTATTCCGCCGACTAACCCCCGGAATCTCCCGGGGGAAGGCGTTTTTTGCCCAGGAAAACGTGGGTCGAAGCGCCTAATGGGTTGCCATCGGCGGCGCCTCCCTGATATTCCCTCGCGCACCGAAAACCCGCCGGTTCTGTAAGGACTTGAGATGCTGAACGTCGTATCCAGCAAGGCGCGGGGGGAAGCATCGATGTCGGCAAAGAACGGATCAATCAAGCTCGTCGCCGGCAACTCCAATCCTGCGCTGGCGCAGGACATCGCCAAGGGACTTGGCATCGAACTGACCAAGGCCGTGGTCCGGCGCTTCGCCGACATGGAGATCTTCGTCGAGATCCAGGAGAACGTCCGCGGTTCGGACATGTTCATCATTCAGTCGACGTCGTATCCGGCCAACGACAATCTGATGGAGCTTTTGATCATCACCGACGCGCTGCGCCGTTCGTCGGCGCGCCGCATCACCGCGGTGGTGCCCTATTTCGGCTACGCCAGGCAGGATCGCAGGTCCGGCTCGCGTACGCCGATCTCGGCCAAGCTCGTCGCCAACCTGATCTCGCATTCCGGCGTCGACCGCGTCATGACGCTCGACCTGCACGCCGGCCAGATCCAGGGCTTCTTCGACATCCCGACCGACAATTTGTTCGCTGCGCCCCTGATGGTGCGCGACATCCGGGAGAAGTTCGACCTCGCCAAGGTGATGGTGGTGTCGCCCGACGTCGGCGGCGTGGCGCGTGCCCGCGGCCTCGCCAAGCGCATCAACACCCCGCTTGCGATCGTCGACAAGCGCCGCGAGCGCCCCGGTGAGTCCGAGGTGATGAACGTGATCGGCGACGTCGCCGGCTACAACTGCATCCTGGTCGACGACATCGTGGACTCCGGCGGCACGCTGGTGAACGCGGCCGAGGCGCTGATCGCGCACGGCGCCAAGGAGGTTTCGGCCTACATCACCCACGGCGTGCTGTCCGGCGGCGCTGCCGCGCGAATTGCCTCGTCGCGGCTCAAGGAACTGGTCATCACCGACTCGATCCTGCCGACGGAAGCCGTCAACAAGGCGCCGAACATCCGCCAGATCTCGATCGCCGGCCTGATTGCCGAAGCGATCGGCCGCACTGCGGCGGAAGAGTCGGTCTCCAGCCTGTTCGACTAAGGTCCACTCTCGTCCCTGCGAAAGCAGGGACCCATAACCACAGTCCTTGGTCGTTGCGAAAGCTGTGGCTCCAGCGTTGTAAATCAATTCGCATTTGTGGTTGATGGTGTGGACGGCCCCCTACGGCATCAGTGTGCCAGAATGAGGTTGTTGCAAATCTCAGACAAAGGAGCCGTCCGTGGGAGAGATTATCCGCATTGGAATGGATACGTCGAAGCATATTTTTGTGCTGCATGGGGTTGATGCGGCGGAGCAGGTGGTGCTGCGCAAGAAGCTATCGCGCAAGCAAGTGCTGGAGTTCTTCGCCAAATTGCCGCCGACCGTGATCGGGATGGAGGCCTGCGGAGCTTCGCAGTATTGGGCGCGGGAGCTTGGCAAGCTCGGTCACGAGGTGAGGCTGATGGCCCCGCAATTGGTGAAGCCTTACGTGATGCGGAACAAGAATGACGGGCGCGATGCAGAAGGGCTATGTGAAGCGATGGACCGGCCGAACATGCGCTTTGTGCCGGTCAAGACGGCCGAGCAACAGGCCGCGCTGATGCTGGCGGGGCTGCGCGATGGATTGATCGCCCGGCGCACCCAGCTGAGCAACGCGATCCGCGGCTATGCGGCGGAGCTCGGCCTGATCGCGCCCAAGGGGCTCGACAAGATCGAGCCGCTGCTGGCGCGGATCGCGCAGGACGAGAGCTTGCCCACCATGGCGCGCGAGGTGTTTGCGGTGCAGGGACGCCAATACGCTGCTCTGCAAGCCGAGCTCAAGCAACTCGAGGTTAGGCTGATGGCCTGGCACCGCGCCGATGCGCTGAGCCGGCGTCTGGCGCAGATCCCATCCGTCGGCCCGATCACCGCAACACGGCTGGTGATGAAGACGCCCGATCCGCATGCGTTCCGCTCCGGCCGGCATTTTGCGGCCTGGCTCGGCCTCACACCGAAGGATCATTCCACCGGCGGCAAGACCAGGCTCGGCAAGATCACGCGGGCCGGTGACGAAGACCTGCGCCGCTTGTTCGTGGTTGGGGCGACTGCGGTCATCCAGCAGGTTCGGCGGGGCCGAGGCCATCCGTCGCGCTGGCTGCTGGCGCTGCTCAAGCGCAAGCCGCCGAAGCTGGCCGCCGTGGCGCTCGCCAACAAGGTTGCCCGCATCGCCTGGAAGCTGATGGCGACGGGCGAGAGTTACGATGCCGCGCGGCTCAATGCCATGGCGGCCGCCGCCTAACAGATTGGCCGGCCGGCGGGTTCGCCCACCAGCCGACCCGGAAGCTGCAAGAGCAGATGGAGCAATCGGTCGATCAACGATGCGAGACAGTCCGTGGGACCCATTGGCCGCCAACAGGTCGCGGGGTTGTTTGGAGCTCGCGTCGCGCAACCCATCTTGGCCAGCGACCATTGCGTGTCGCATCAACAGGCCGGACATATGGATGCAGCGATCCGATCTACTCAGAAAGCTCTTGTGCCACGGGGGCCGTCCACATATGGGTCCCGGCTCAAGGCCGGGACGACACTGAGTTTGCGGATGCCGCTTCCTCAAAACCCCGGCCGCGGCACGTGGCTCATCAGCGTCCGCGCATAGCCGCCGTCGACGATGATCTCCTCACCATTGACGTATGACGAGCGGTCGCTTGCCAGGAACAGGGTCGCGTCCGCCATGTCCTGCGGCGCACCGATCCGGCGCATCGGCACCACGGCGGTGCGCCGCTCGGTAACCCCCGGCGTATCGTAGAACGCCTGGCTCATCGGCGTGACGACGAGGCCGGGACTGACCACATTGCTGCGGATGCCGTGCGGCCCCCATTCGGCGGCGAGTTGCTGCGAGAGCATCACGACGGCGGCCTTGCTGACGCTGTAGGCGCCGCTCTGCCCCTGCGCGTTGCTGGCGGCGATCGAGGCAATATGGATGAGGCTGCCGCGCCCGGCCTTGCGCATCTGGCGGCCGAACGCCTGCGCGCAGATGAAATAACCGGTGAGATTGATCGCCAGCACCGCATTCCATTCGGCGAGCGGCAGCGTGTCGAGCCCGCCGGGGCGCAGCACCGCCGCGGTGTTGACGAGGATGTCGCAAGGACCAAGCGTGCGCGCGACGGCGTCGGCCGCCGCCGCGACGTCGTCCTCGCTGGTCGTGTCGCAGCTTGCGACGAGATGGCCGTCGCCGAACTCGCGAAGCTTTTCCTTGGTCTCCGCCAGCCCGCGCTCGTCGCGGTCGAGCGCGGCGACCTTGGCGCCGGCGCGCGCGAAGCTGACGGCGGTGGCGCGGCCGATGCCGCCGCCTCCGCCGGTGACGACGGCAACGCGGTCCGACAGGCCGAGCCAGTCGGAAGAGCCTTCCTTGGTCATGATCCGAGCACTCCCATCCGGTGTTTTTGTCACCGGGCAGCTTAGCCGAAGATGCGGTCAGACCAAGGCCGCCAGCTCAGACGCCGGCTGTCGCCGCTTGGGCTACGACCTCACCGAACGATTTGAAGAACTCGCCGGCAAGCTTCCTCGCAGTGGAATCAATCAACCGGCCGCCGAGCTGCGCCAGCCTGCCGCCGATTTGCGCTTCAACCGCATAGGTCAGAACGGTCACGTCCGATCCTTCCGATGCCAGTGTGACGAAGGCGCCGCCCTTGGCAAAGCCGGCGATGCCGCCGGAACCCTCGCCGGAGATCCGGTAGCTGTTCGGAGGATCAAGCTCGGATAGCGTCACTTTACCGCCGAAGGTCGCCTTCACCGGTCCCACCTTCAAGACGATCGTGGCGGTCATCTCAGTCGGAGAGGCCATTTCGAGCGACTGACAGCCGGGAATGCACCGTCTCAGAATCTCGGGATCGTTGAGCGCGGCCCACACCTTCTCCTTTGAGGACGGGATACGCTGGCTGTCGTTCATCTGCATCTTGCGGCTTACCTCCCTGTATTGGCGGCGGCACGCTGGCCGCGGCGACGCGTGATGGTGATTTCGGCGAGGATCGACATTGCGATCTCCTCCGGCGTGATGGCGCCGAGATCGAGCCCGGCCGGCGCCTTCACGCGATCAATCCTGGCAACCTCGAGACCGGCGGCAATCAGCTTGTCGCGTAGCGCGGCCATCTTGCGCTTGCTGCCGACGAAGGCGTGGTAGGCAGCGTCAATCTCGATCGCCGACTTCAGCGCAGCCTCGTCACCCTTGCCTTGCGTCGACACCACGACGAAGCGAGCGGCTTTGTTGAGATCGCCCGGCCGCAAGCCATCGACGACCACGTCGGCATCGGGTTCGGCGGCAAGATCGGATGCCGGCGCTGCGAGCGTCACGTGATAGCCGAGTTGGCGCGCTTGAGCTGCGAGCGACAGCGCAACGGGACTTGCGCCAAGGATAACCAGCGAGGGATGCGGCAAGACCGGCTCCACGAAGATATCCATCGTCCCCTTGCTAGGACACATATTCGAGGCGAAGCGCACACCGTCCCTGCTCTCGCCAGCGACAACGCCGAGCTCTGCAAGCAAATTCTCCGGCTGCACCGAGACCATGCGCGGCTCGCCGTCGATCAGCGCCTCCCGCGCCGCCTTCAGGACCGCCCCTCTGGCGCAACCTCCGCCGATCCATCCCGCCACGATCGTGCCGTCCGGACGGATGATCGCCTTCGCCCCCGCCTTGGCGGCGGTCACGGAGACCGTGCGGACGACGGTCGCCAGCACGAAGGCCTGCTCAGCGGCCTTCATCTGTGTGACCAGATCCATGATCTCGACATGCACACCCATCACAGCCTCGCCAGATAGGGCTCGAGCGCCATCAAGCTTGCTAGCGTGTTAGCCGGCGCATAGAGATCGACATGCGGCAGTGCCGCCTTGATGCCGCGGGCTTCCGGTGTGTAGCCCTGCCATCCCATCATCGGGTTGAGCCAGGCGATGCGGCGGCAGCGGCGGCCGAGGGCAGCCATCTCGCGACCGAGCAGAGCAGCATCGCCGGTCTCATAACCGTCGGAGACGATCATCACGCAAGTGCGCGAATGGATCACGCGCGCGGCGTGCCAGCGATTGAAGGTCTGCAGGCTCTCGCCGATCCTGGTGCCGCCGCCCGCGCCTTGCGCCATGATCGAGAGCCGATCAAGCGCGCGGCCTGGATCGCGCTCTTTCATCGCGTCCGAGACGTGAGCCAACCGCGTGTGGAACAGGAACGCCTCGGCTTCGCGGAACTCGTCGAGCACGCCGTGAATGAAGCGCAGGAAGACGCCCGTATACATGCTCATCGAGCCCGACGCATCGAGCAGGACCACCAAGCGCAATGGCTTCGGCTTGCGCTGCCGCTTCACCAGGCTGATCGGCACACCGCCGTGGCTGATGTTGCGATGAATCGTACGGCGCAAATCCAGACGATGGCCGCAGCGGCGGGCCAGCTCCCGCCGTGTCAACCGCATCTGCATGGCGCGCGCCAATCGCGCCGCGGCAAGATGAGCCAGCTCCACCTGCTGCGGGTCGGCCAGGTCACGAAAATCCACTTTGGCGAGATTGTCGGCGCCCGAAGCTCCTTCCATGCGCCCCTCACCGGAGCGCTCATTTTCGGCTCCGTCGACCGATGGAACTTGATCCATTGCCGTCTCGGCGCTGGTTCGCGTCTGCGTGGGCTGGTTAAGCAAACTCTTCAGTGAGGGATTATTCGCAGGCTTGGCTGCGCCAGTCGTGATTGAGCGTGATCGCACCCGCTTGCCGAGCCAGAACGCATCAAAAATTCCGTCGAACTTGTCCCAATCGGCCTTGCGGGTCGAAAACAGATGCTTGAGCGCCGGGCGCAACAGGCCCGGCAGTGCCGCGTAGCCCGTCCCCATCAGGGCGGCGGCATCCTGCCCCTCGGCAAGCCCGACGGCGAAGCCGTTGTCGCGCAGGGTCCGCAGGAAGGCCGCGAGCTTGCGCGAGACGAGACGGGACACCTCGCGAACGTCATTGATGTCGGGCGATGCGCCGCAGCAACTCATGCGACCCTCCCGAGCAAACGTTGCGTGACCTCGCGCGAGACCCGCGCCTTGTCTTCCTGCGTCTTGAGCAGGCACATCAGGGTTTCGTGCACCGTCTCGGGCGCATCGTGCAAATCCTTCACATCGAGCCCAATCAGTGCAGCGGCCCAATCCAGCGTCTCGGCGACGCCGGGCACCTTGCGCAGTTCCTCCTTCCGGACGCTCTCGACCATGCGGGCGATCTGCAGCGCCAACGAGGCACTGATGCCCGCGACGCGCGCTGTGATGATGCGCGCCTCGCGGTCGACATCGGGATAGTCGACATAGTGATAGAGACAGCGGCGGCGCAGTGCATCCGAGAGCTCGCGCGTGCCGTTAGACGTCAGCACGACGTGAGGGATCGCGATCGCCTTGATCGTGCCGAGCTCGGGAATCGTCACCTGGAAGTCGGACAACAACTCCAGCAGAAACGCCTCGAACTCGTCGTCCGCGCGATCGATCTCGTCGATCAGCAACACCGGCGACCTTTCGCGGCGGATCGCTGCAAGCAACGGCCGCTCGAGGAGATATTTCTCGGAGAAGATCTGATCCTCGACCGCATCCGCGCCGGCGCCGCGGTGCGCCTGGATCGACAGCAACTGCCGCTGGTAGTTCCACTCGTAGAGTGCCGCCGACTGGTCGAGCCCTTCGTAACACTGCAGGCGAATCAACTCCGTGCCGTGAACGGTGGCGAGAGCCTTGGCCACCTCGGTCTTGCCGACGCCCGCCTCGCCCTCCAGGAGAAGCGGACGCCGCAGCTGTTGCATGAGCGCGATCGCAACCGCGAGCTCGCCGTCGGCGACATAGCCGGCGTCGCCAAGAGCGCGCGCTATCTCGTCACGGGTCTTCATGCCGAAGCGAACACGCCGAGACTCTTCGCCGCCGCCCAGTTCCGCCAGAAATCATGCGGCATCTGGATGTGGGTCGAGCCGAGGAACGAAAACGCATCGTTGACCGCGTTGGAAAACGCCGGCACGCCGCCGACATTCGGGCTCTCACCGACACCCTTGGCACCGATCGGATGATGCGGCGACGGGGTGACCGTGAAATCCGTTTCCCAATGCGGAGTCTCGACCGCGGTCGGCATGAAGAAATCCATGAACGAGCCGGTGACGACATTGCCTTCGGCGTCGTAGCGAATTTCCTGGCCCATCGCGATGGCGAACGCCTCGGTGAGGCCGCCATGCACCTGGCCCTCGATGATCATCGGGTTGATCCGTGTGCCGCAATCATCGAGCGCATAGAAGCGCCTGACCTTATAGACACCTGTATCGACATCGATGTTCATCACGCAGATGTAGGCGCCGAACGGATAGGTCATGTTCGGCGGATCATAGTAGCTGACCGCTTCCAATCCCGGCTCCATTCCGGGCGGCACCGAATTGTACGCCGCCCAGCAGATATCCTTCATCGACATGAACTTCTCGGGCAGACCCTTGATGCGGAAGCCGTCGATGTCCCATTCGAGATCGTCCTCGTGAACCTCGAGCTTGTAGGCCGCGATCATCTGCGCCTTGGCCCTGATCTTTCGCGCGGCCATCGCGATCGCGGCGCCTGCGACCGGCGTCGAACGCGAGCCGTAGGTTCCGAGGCCATAAGGCGCCGTATCCGTGTTGCCTTCCTCGACCATGATGTTGTCGGCGGGAATACCGATCTCGGTAGCGATGATCTGTGCCCAGGTCGTCTCGTGGCCCTGGCCCTGGCTCTTGGTACCCATCCGCGCGATGCCCGCACCGGTCGGATGCATCCGGATTTCGCAGGAGTCGAACATCGCAATACCCAGGATGTCGCAATTCTTCGATGGGCCGGCGCCAACGATCTCGGTGAAGAACGACACGCCGATGCCCATGATCTCGCGGGTCTCGCCCCGCTTGAAGGCGGCACGCATCTGCTCCTGCTCCTTGCGGAGCTCGGCGTATTTCACTGTCTCCATCGCCTTTCGCATGGCGGTGCCGTAGTCGCCGGAATCGTATTCCCAACCGAGCGCGGAGTGGTACGGAAACTGCTCCGGCTTGATGAAGTTCTTCAAGCGCAGTTCGGCCGGATCCATTCCAAGCTTCTGTGCCAGAATATCCATCGCACGCTCGATGCAATAAGCGGCCTCCGTGACGCGGAACGAGCAGCGATAGGCAACGCCGCCCGGCGCCTTGTTGGTGTAGACGCCGTCGACCGCAAGATGCGCGGTCGGGAAGTCGTATGATCCGGTGACGATATTGAAGAAGCCGGCCGGCCATTTCGACGGGTCGGCGCAGGCATCGAAGGCACCGTGATCGGCCAGCACGTGGACGCGCAGGCCGGTGACCTTGCCCTCCCTGGTCGCGGCAATCTCGGTCGTCATGTGGTAGTCGCGGGCGAATGAGGTCGCGGTCAGGTTCTCGATGCGATCCTCGACCCATTTCACCGGCTTGCCGGTGACGATGGACGCAACGGCGGCGCAGATGTAACCGGGATAAGCGCCCACCTTGTTGCCGAAACCGCCGCCGATGTCAGGCGCGATCACGTGGATCTTCTGCTCCGGCAGCTTGGCGATCAGCGCCACGACGGTGCGGATCACATGCGGCGCCTGGAAGGTGCCCCAGATCGTCAGTTCGCCCTTGACCTTGTCGAAGGAGCAGACGCACTGGCAGGTCTCGAGCGGCGACGGATGGGTGCGATGATAGGAGATCATCTCCTTGATCGTCACCTCGGCCTTCTTGAAGGCGGCATCCGTCAATTCCTTGTCGCCGACGGTCCACTCGAAAATATGATTGTGGTGCTTGCGCGGGCCATGGGCACCGCTGGTCTTGCCGGCGAGATCTTCACGCAGCACCGGCGCATCCTGGTCCATCGACTTGAACGGGTCGACCAGCGGGGGCAGCGGTTCGTACTCGACCTTGACCTTGTTGATGCCGTCATCGGCGGCATAGCGGTCCGTCGCGACGACGAACGCCACCTCCTGGTTCTGGAACAGCACCTTGCCGTCAGCCAGCACCATCTGCACGTCGCCCGCCAAGGTCGGCATCCAGGCGAGGTTGACGGTCTTCAGTGTCTCGGCGGTGATGACCGCGAGCACGCCCGGCACCTTCAATGCCTCGGAATCATCGATCGACTTGACGCGCGCATGCGGATGCGGCGAGCGCACGAAGTCGCCATGCAGCATGCCCGGTAGCTTCACGTCGTCGACGTAGTTGCCCTTGCCTTGCGTGAAGCGGACGTCTTCGACGCGCTTGCGCTTGCAGCCCATGCCTTCGAGCGCGGCCGTGCGTTGTTCCCGCGTGGGAGTCATATCGTTCATTCTGCGGCCTCCCGGAATTCCACGCCGTTGATCTTGGCGGCAGCGTATTGAATGGCTTTGACGATGTTCTGGTAGCCCGTGCAGCGGCAGATATTGCCGGAGATGCCCATCCGGATCTCCTGCTCGGTCGGCGACGGATTTTCCTTCAGCAGCCGTTGCGCGCGCATGATCATTCCGGGTGTGCAGAAGCCGCATTGCAGACCGTGCATCATGCGGAAGCCTTCCTGCAGCGCCGACAGCGAGCCGTCGGGATTGGCCATGCCCTCGATCGTGGTGATGTCGGAGCCGTTGGCCTGCACCGCGAACATGGTGCAGGATTTCACCGACATGCCGTCGATATCGACGGTGCAGGCGCCGCAATGCGTGGTCTCGCAGCCGATATGGGTGCCGGTCATCTGCAGGTTCTCGCGGATGAAGTGCACCAGCAGCGTGCGTGGCTCGACGAGGCCTTCGACCTCGGCGCCATTCACGTGCATCGTGATATGCGTCTTTGCCATTCGCCCCTCCTCAGGCCGCGTTTGCGGCGGCGCGTTGCAACGCACGCGTCACCATGATGCCGCCGACATGCTTGCGGTATTCGACCGGCCCCCGCGCGTCCGCAGCCGGGGCCATGATCGCCTCCGCGGCCGCCGCAGCCTTCTTGAGCGTGGCGGCATCAAGGCTAGTACCGATGACCGCCTTGGCCGCAGCGTCGGCCAACAGTGGCGTTTCCGAGAGATTGGTGAGCCCGATCGTGCAGGTCGCGACCTTGCCGCCGGACATCGTGAGCACCGCAGCCGCGGCGGCGGTCGCGTAATCCCCGACCTTCCGCTTCAGCTTCTCATAGGCGTAACCGTGGCCGGCCGGGGGGACCGGGATGGATATCGAGGTCAGCAGTTCACCCGGCTCGATCGCCGTGAAATAGGCGCCCTGATAATATTCGGCGGCCGCAATCTCTCGCCCGCCATCGGGCCCCTCGAGATGGTAGGTCGCGCTGAGCGTCATCATCAGCGCCGGCATATCGTTGCCGGGATCGCCATTGGCGACATTGCCGCCCACGGTGCCGCGATACCGGACCTGGGGATCGGCGATCAGAAGCGCTGCTTCGTGCAGAATGGGGATGGATTTGGCGACCTCATCGGCAGCAAGCAAGTCGTGCTGGGTGGTCATGGCCCCGATCAGCAGCTTGCTGCCGTCGCGCCGAATGCCCCTGAGGTCGGCAATCCCGTGCAGGTCGACCAGATGCTCCGGGGTGGCCAGCCGAAGCTTCATCATCGGGACGAGGCTGTGGCCGCCGGCTAGCGGACGAACTTCGTCGCCAAGCGTCGAAAGCAGTTTCACTGCGTCGGCCAATGTGGCCGGCCGGTGATAGCTGAACGAACCGGGAATCATTGTCTCCTCCATGTCGTCCTGCGGCCTTGCGGTACCCGCGAACGTTGGAGGGAGGCTCGCTGGGCGCGGATTCGCCCGCAATAAGCGCAGCACGGGAGTTGAAAATTCGCACGAAATGCCACCTGACGCGCACGAAATGCGTCAGTTGTTGCTCCCCATCCGTGAGAGAGGCGCTCAGGCCGTGCGGCGAACGAGCCCGAGTCGGGCCTTGACCTCGGCGATTTTGGCCCGACTCACCGGAACCAGGTGTGGAGACGGACCGTCCAGTTCCAGGACCGCCCCGTCACCCTCTTTCCGGACAAGGGCGACATGGGGAATTGCCACGATATGGCTGCGGTGCACCCGCAAAAACAGGCGAGGATCGAGCAGCGCCTCGGCTTCCGAGATCGACCAGGGACACATTCGCTCCCGGGTCCCATCGTGCACCTTTGTGTAATGGGCATCCGCCCTCACGCTGCGAACTTCGGCGGCATCGATGAAATGGGTGCCGTCTGCTCCCTCGACAGGCAGCCGGGACACCGGCGCCGCGCGCGGGGGCTGGCCAATTCCGCCCAACGGCGTCGGCCGAAGCGGCGGGTCGGCCTCGACAATGCCGCCGGCCGCCGTTTCGATCGGCTCGAAGCCTGCCCTGGCGGGGTCCGTGGTCGCCGCCACCCGCTTCCGCGGGTCGGGCACCAACGACAGCAGGAAGCCTGCGGCGATCACAAAGCAGAGCAGGGTCACGACCAGTGACAGCATCTGCGACGACGCCACCAATCCCTCCATGTGGTGGTGGGCTTCGCCCTCAGATGGAGCAATCTGCATGCCGGCCATCGCCGTGTAGTGCATTCCGGAGACGGCAACGCCGAAGGCCACCGCACTCAACATCAACTGCACGCCGCCGTGCCGCGCCAGGAATGCGCGCAACCCGCCATAGGCCGCGGCGATCGCGATCACGACCGAGAGCACGACCATTCCCGGAGCATGCGTCATCGCGAAGTCGCCGGACAGCCCGTGCATGCCGACATAGTGCATGCTGACAATGCCGAGCCCCAACAATATGGCCGACGAAGCAACACGAAGCATCGATGGTTCGCCGATGCTGACGAAGAACAGCGATATGCCGACCACCAGCGCACATATCAGAAAGGAAATGATGGTCGGCAACACCAGGTAGACGGCGCCGACCGGCAAGGGCGCGGCCAGCATGCCGACAAAATGCATCGTCCAGATGCCAATCGCGAGGAAGGATGCTGCACTCGCGAGCAACAAGCGATGACCGGAATCCGGTCTGCCGCGGATGCGCGCAGCCAGGCCGAACCCGGTGTAACCTCCCAGAATCGCGATCACCACCGAGAGCGCGACGAGATAGGGATCGTGTCCTTCGAACATGATCGTCTCGGCCGGGCCGTCGTCACGGCGAGGCCTCCTCCCACCGCCGACTTTATAGATACGGCGGTGGGAATGACAATCAGACGATTGGAAGGCCGCCGCTAGCCGGGAATTCCCGCCGCGACCTGGCCGCGCAGACGTTCCAGGCTGAGCAGCGTGTTGGCGCAGGCCTCCGCGACCTCGATCCCCTTGATCGCGAAATGCTTGCGAAAGAAGTCGTAGTGCACCTCGGTCTCGTGGAATTGCTGCGGCGTCAGCACCGCCGAGAACACCGGCACCTCGGTGCGCAACTGCACGTCCATCAGCGCCTTGATCACGGTGTCGGCGACGAATTCGTGGCGGTAGATGCCGCCATCGACGACGAGACCGGCCGCGACGATCGCGGTGTAGCGGCGGGTCTTCGCCAGCAGCTGCGCATGCAGCGGGATCTCGAACGAGCCCGGCACTTCGAACACATCGACATTGGTGATGTGGCGCGCCTCGATCTCCTTCAGGAAGGAGATGCGGCACTCTTCCACCACATCGCGATGCCAGGACGACTGCACGAAGGCAACGCGCTGCGGCTTGGCGAAGTGCGGATGCTCCGGCGCCGGCGGACTAGCCGGCGTATCGGGAGCGCTTGCTGCTTCGGAGGTTTGGACTTGAGAAGCTTGAACGTCTTGGTCTTGCAACATCTGATTCATGGCTTTCCTCTTTCAGGACCAGAATCAGGGCACACGGACAACGACACAAGCCCACGCGAAAATCGCGTTGGCTGCCGCAACCGTTCTCTTTCATCCGGACTGTAACCGTCGGCTTCGGAATTGCACCGAATCTGCTGACCCTTCTCCCGGCTTCACGGAAGAAGGCGCTCGCGGGCTTGGGCTCATCACCCTTTACCGCCGGTGGGGATTTTCGCCCCGCCCTGAGAACATCGGCACGCCCGGGATGGACCTGCCTGAGGCGAAATATGACCAAACCGCGACAGCTGGGCAAGCACCTTTGGCATGGGGAAACGGCATGTCCCCATGAGCGCGCTGCGGCTCTTGCAGAGGGCGCCCGAAAGGCTGATTCACGCGTGCGGCGAGGCGCCGGAAAATGGTTAATAAACCGTTACGCGAACGCTTCGATTCCGATTTGTTCGCAAAATCACAAGTGTGGCGGAGATCAGCTGTGGACGATGCGCGCTTTGGCTGTGGACGGACTCGGCGTGCGGTTGCGCGGATTCCGCAAATCACATCACTTCATCGGCGTCAGGTCCAGGGGCATCCGGAAGCCCGGTCAAGGAACTGCACTCGGCCACGACGCAGTATGTCGCAAGTGCCGGCTTCCGTGTGCGTATCAAGCGATCATAAGAACAAGGTCCGAGACGGCATGTCCCTCCTCGAAAGCATTATCGATTCCCGGAACAACCCGCTTGCGGTGGTCGAGGATATCGCTACCGACAACAACTGGGCGTTCGAGCGTTCCGGCGAAGACGAGGTGACGATCGTCTCCAAGGGAGACTGGATCGATTATCAGCTCTCCTTCACCTGGATGGGAGAGATCGAGGCGCTGCATCTTGCCTGCGCCTTCGACATGAAGATGCCGCAAGCGCGGCGCGCCGAGGTGCAGCGGCTGGTCGCCGCGATCAACGAGCAATTGTGGGTCGGCCATTTCGATCTGTGGACCCACACCGGCATGGTGATGCATCGTCAGGCGCTGGTGCTGCCCGGCGGCCTCACCGCCTCCACCGCACAATGCGAGAGCATGGTGGTCAACGCGATCCACGCCTGCGAGCGCTATTATCCGGCGTTCCAGTTCGTGGTGTGGGCCGGCAAGTCGACCGCCGAGGCGATGGCTGCGGCGATGTTCGACACCGAGGGCGAGGCGTAAGCGGCTGTAGCGCGACGCCTCCACACGTTCGGTGTCGTCCCTGCGAAAGCAGGGACCCAGACTCCGCGGCCGCGGGGCTTGAGCAAACTGCTTGTGGCTGGCGTCACGCTTCACTAGAACCGCCTGTGGTTATGGGTCCCGGCTCAAGGCCGGGACGACACAGAGTTTGTGGAGCCACCTGTGAACACAAGCAGCGCATTGACTGATACCACCGGCACCATCGCGCTTGCGGGCGCGGGCAAGATGGGCGGCGCAATGCTGACCGGCTGGTTGGCGCAGGGCCTCTCGCCCAAGCATGTCGCGGTGATCGATCCGCATCTTTCGCCCGAGATCTCCGCGCTTGCCACCAAGGGCGTGCGGCTCAATCCGCAGGCGAAGGATCTCGGCACGGTCGACACGCTTGTCGTCGCGGTGAAGCCGCAATCGTTCCGCGACGCCGGCGCCGCGCTGAAGTCGTTGGTCGGCCCGTCGACACTCGTGGTCTCGATCATGGCCGGCACGACGATGTCAGTGCTGGAAGAAGTGGTCGGCGGCGCGGTGGTGCGCGCGATGCCGAACACGCCGGCGGCAATCGGCCGCGGCATCACGGTCGCGGTGCCGTCAAAGCGCGTCACCGCCGCGCAGCGCGCCACGACGGATGCGCTGCTGAAAGCAACCGGGCTGGTCGAATGGGTCGACGATGAGAACCTGATGGACGCGGTGACCGCGGTCTCCGGCTCCGGTCCGGCCTATGTCTTCCTGCTCGCCGAGGAGCTCGCCCGCGCCGGCGTCGCAGCCGGCCTGCCCGAGCAGCTCGCGACCACACTGGCGCGCGCGACCGTGGCCGGCTCCGGCGAGTTGCTGCATCGCTCCGATCTGCCGTCGGCGACGCTGCGGCAGAATGTCACCTCGCCCGGCGGCACCACTGCGGCCGCACTCGAAGTGCTGATGGCTGATAACGGCATGCAGCCGCTGATGACCCGCGCGATCGCCGCCGCGACCCGGCGCTCGAAGGAATTAGCGAAGTAGTTCTCGCCGACCACAAATCGTCCCGTCACCCTGAGGTGCTCGCGGAGCGAGCCTCGAAGGGTGCACGGCCCGCGGCCCATCCTTCGAGGCACGCTCCGCTCGCACCTCAGGATGACGTCTGAGTGCGCGGATCGGCCTCGAGGCTTCATCTACTGCGCTTGGCCCGAGGTCCCGGCGAGCCGCTTGTTGAAGCTCTCGACATTGATCAGGCCGCGGGCGTGGCGGCCTTCGCCGAGCTTGCGCGCCCCCTCAAAGGCCTCGACCTCGAAACGGATCACGCGGCGCTCGACCGCGATCACTTTTGCGGTGGTCCGGACGGTAGCCCCGACAAGCGCAGCCGCGAGATGGCGGATATCGACCTCGGTCCCAACCGTGACCCAGCCGGGCTGCAGCGCACCGCGGATGGCATCACCCGACGCCATCTCCATTTCGAGGATCATCATCGGCGTCGCATAGACCATCGGCATGCCGGGCACAAAATGCCCGACCGTGCGCTCCTGCGGCACCACGAGCATGCGCTCGGCGCTCATGCCGATCTTGATGAAGTCGCGTGCGTCCATTGGCGCCTCAAAACGACTGTCGTCCCGGCCTTGAGCCGGGACCCATAACCACCGACGCTTGTGTTGCGATGGCTGGGGCCCCAGCGGACATACACAACAAGCATCGGTGGTTGGGTCCCTGCTTTCGCAGGGACGACCCGTGGAGAGATAGGGGCTATTTCTTCGCGGCGGCAGCGCGCTCGACGAAGGTCTTGCCACCCTTCATCTTGTGATGCAGCGGCGCTTCGTTGATCTGGATCACGACGGCATCGGCGTCGACGCCGAGGTTCTTCACCAGCGCCTGGGTGATGTCGCGCATCATGCCGGCCTTCTGCTCGTCGGTGCGGCCGGCGGCCATGCTGACAGTGATCTCGGGCATCGGAATAACTCCCTTGTTGTTGTTGACGCGCAAAGCCGAACGTCTGCCGGCTTGGCTGGCGCGCCATCTTTTTGAAGATGGATGCGCGGGTCAAGCCCGCGCATGACAAACCAGCTATCCCCAGTTCACGTCGTGGCGCGCGAGCACCTCGCGAACCTTGGCGACCAGATCAGCCTCGGAGCAAGAGAACTGGGCGGGGCGCGTTTCGCGCCATTCCTGATTGGACGCGATCGCAGCCGCCGCCTTGGCGCCCTCGATCAAATCCTTGATCTGCACCTCGCCGCGGGCCTTCTCATCCAAGCCCTGGATGATCACGCAGGGCGAGTTGCGGCGGTCGGCATATTTGAGCTGGTTG
Organism: Bradyrhizobium sp. Pha-3; assembly: GCF_042258615.1. Lineage (GTDB taxonomy): Bacteria > Pseudomonadota > Alphaproteobacteria > Rhizobiales > Xanthobacteraceae > Bradyrhizobium. The sequence goes on from NZ_CP170152.1 coordinate 8,094,767, forward strand.
CCCATGTTCTTCGGGTTGCCGAGATAGAGCTCGGCGCGGATGCCGGCCTGGCGCAGCTGCGCGACCATCTTCTGGTAGTCGGCGACGCGGTCGCGGTCGAACACGGTGACGACGACGGGCCCGAATTCGGCTCGCGTGTCGAGCTGGCCGAGCATCGTGAGCGCGGCCTGCAGCCGCGAGACGCCGATCGAGAAACCGGTGGCAGGCACCGGCTCGCCGCGGAAGCGCGAGACGAGACCGTCGTAGCGGCCGCCGCCACCGACCGAGCCGAACCGCACCGGGCGGCCCTTCTCGTCCTTGGTGTCGAGCAACAGCTCAACCTCGTAGACCGGGCCGGTGTAGTATTCGAGACCGCGAACGACGGTGGGATCGATGCGGATGCGATCGGCGCCATAGCCCGACGCCGCGACCAGTTTCGCGATCTCTTCCAGCTCGCTCACGCCGGCCTGACCGACTTCACTCTTCGCGAGGTAGGTCTCGGCTGCAGCGATGGCGTCCTTCCAATCGTCGCGCTTTTGCGTGACGGCCAGCACGATATCGGCATCCGCCGGGCTCAGCTCGGCGCCCTTGGTAAAGTCGCCCTTGCCCTCTTCGCCGCCATCCCATCGCCCGGGACCGAGCAGCTTGCGAACCTCGTCGGCAGGAAACTTGTCGAGCTTGTCGATCGCGCGCAGCACCGTGAGCCTGCGGCCGGCATTGTCGTCGCCGCCGAGACCGATCGCCTCGAGCACGCCGTCGAGCACCTTGCGGTTGTTCACTTTCACGACGTAGGCGCCGCGCGGAATGCCCAGCGCTTCCATCGTATCGGCCGCCATCATGCAAATCTCGGCGTCGGCCGCCGGCGTTGCCGAGCCGACCGTGTCGGCATCGAACTGCATGAACTGGCGGAAGCGGCCGGGACCGGGCTTCTCGTTGCGGAAGACATAACCGAACCGATAGGACCGATAAGGCTTCGGCAGCGCGTCGAAATTTTCCGCGACATAGCGCGCGAGCGGCGCGGTCAGGTCGTAGCGCAGCGAGATCCACTGCTCGTCATCGTCCTGGAACGAGAACACGCCTTCGTTGGGACGGTCCTGGTCGGGCAGGAATTTGCCGAGCGCGTCGGTATATTCCATCGCCGGCGTCTCCACCGGCTCGAAGCCGTAGAGCTCGTAGACGGCGCGGATCTTCTCGACCATCGCCCGCGTGGCATTGATCGCGGCCGGGCCGCGATCTTCCAGCCCGCGCGGCAGGCGCGCCTTCAGTTTCTGGGGTTTTTTGGGTTTCTCGGCCATGTCTGATGTCGGCTGCAAGTCAGTATTGACTTTAAGGCCGGGTTATCAGGCAGGGCTCTGTGCCGCAAGCGCCTGGCGCCTTCTTACCTCGCCCCGCTTGCGGGGAGAGGTCGGAATTCAAGCAAAGCTTGAATTCCGGGTGAGAGGGACTCTCCAAACATCCCGGTGCGGATAAGGCCCCTCACCCCACCCTCCAAGAGCAGCTTCGCTTGTCTCGCCCCCGCAAAGTGCGGGGCGAGGGAGCGATAGAGTGCGCCTACCTTACGCGACGTTCCTGATCCAGTTATGCGGGTCGTTGGTGCGACCGTACTGGATGTCGACCAGCTTCTTGCGCAGGCCCATCGCGACCGGGCCGGCCACGCCGCCGCTGATCTGGAAGTCGCCGCTCGCCGAGCACACCTTGCCGATCGGCGAGATGACGGCCGCGGTGCCGCAGGCGAAGGCTTCCTTCAGCTTGCCGCTGGCGGCATCAGTGCGCCATTGCTGGATCGTGTAAGGCTCCTCGCGCACACGCGTGCCGGTATCCTTGGCAAGCGCGATGATCGAGTCGCGGGTGATGCCGGGCAGGATGGTGCCGAGCGGCGGCGTCAGCAGCGAGCCGTCGTCGAAGGCGAAGAAGATGTTCATGCCGCCGAGTTCCTCGATGTAGCGGCGCTCGACCGCATCGAGGAACACGACCTGGTCGCAGCCGCGCTCGATCGCTTCCGCTTGCGCGCGCAGGCTTGCAGCATAATTGCCGCCGCACTTGACGGCTCCGGTGCCGCCGATCGCGGCGCGCGTGTAATTCTCCGACACCCAGATCGACACCGGAGCGGGACCGCCCTTGAAATAAGAGCCGACCGGCGAAGCGATGACCGAGAAGATGTATTCCGCCGACGGCTTCACGCCGAGGAAGACCTCGCTCGCGATCATGAACGGCCGCAGATAGAGGCTGCCCTCGCCGCCCGGGATCCAGGCGCGATCGATCCGCACCAGTTGCTCGACCGCCTCGATGAACACGTCCTCAGGCAGCGGCGCCATCGCCATGCGCTCGGCCGAATCGTGGAAGCGCCGGGCATTGGCGTCGGGACGGAACAGGTTCACGCCGCCGTCGTCGCGCTTGTAGGCCTTGAGACCTTCGAAAATCTCCTGGGCGTAGTGCAGCACCGCGCCGGCCGGATCGAGCGGAAAATTCGCGCGTGCCTCGACGCGGGCGCTGTGCCAGCCCTTGCCCTGGCTGTAGCGGACGATCGCCATGTGGTCGGTAAAGACGCGGCCGAAGCCCGGGTCCACGAGCTTCGCCGCGCGATCCTTGTCGGATGTGGCATTCGGCGAAGGCTGGATGTCGAATTTCAAAGTCATTTTTCTTGCTTTCCGCTATCGGAACCGGCGCCATACCGGGCACCGGCGTGTTTCCCCCGGAGCCATCAGGCTCGGCTGGTGCGAACTTCACCACCGCCGGCAACCCGGCCGGTTTCCATCGCCAACATGCCGTTTAGACATGCTTTTGCGGAGTGCTGAAGTCCAGTATGTTTGCCGAAATGCCGCTCGACAATCGCACGGTAGTCCAATTTGCGGCCCAAACCGCCTCACAGGCTTTTTCAGGCCGTCTCAAACGCTGTCGGAAACGAAACGATCTAATGTTTCGCCGCGACAGGCAGTTTTGTAACATTGAACCCAAGATACGTCAATATGACTGACATAAATTTCTCAGGCATGGCTGCCAAGCCCGATTCGCAGGGAGATGATCACGCTCCTGCGGCGGGCGGCCGCGACCTGCGCTGGGACATCATCGAGCTGTTGTTCTTCGCCTACCGCGACTTTGTCGGCGACGCCGACCAGGAACTGGAGGCGTTCGGCTTCGGCCGCGCCCACCACCGCGTCATCCACTTCGTCACCCGCTACCCCGGCTTGAAGGTCGCCGACCTGCTCGACGTCCTGCGCATCACCAAGCAATCGCTCGGACGCGTGCTCAAGCAGCTGCTGGACGAAGGCTACATCGTGCAGAAGACCGGCAACAATGACCGCCGGCAGCGCCTGCTCTACGCCACGCCGAAGGGCGAGGCGCTGGTCGCCAAGCTCGCAGGGCTGCAGACCGACCGCATCAACCGCGCCGTCGCCGGCATCGATCCGGCCGGCGTCGAGACGGTTCGCCAATTCCTCCGCGCGATGATCGACCGCGACGATCCCGACAAGGTGCTCGAAGCGATCTTCGGCGGCGGCAGAAAAACAAGGGAGTGAACCTGGTGCAGGCTGCAACCCTGGTGCGCACGCCGGTCGAGCCGGCCGACGATGCGCCGCATCTCCTGCTGGTCGACGACGACCGGCGCATTCGCGACCTGTTGTCGCGCTTTCTCTCCGGCGAGGGCTATCGCGTCACGACGGCCATGAGCGCCACCGACGCACGCGCCAAGCTGCTCGGGCTGCATTTCGACCTGCTCATCCTCGACGTGATGATGCCCGGCGAGAACGGCTTCGACCTCGCCCGCTTCATCCGCACCTCCTCGACGGTGCCGATCATCATGCTGACCGCCCGCCATGAGGCGGAAGCCCGCATCGAGGGCCTGCAGATCGGCGCCGACGACTATGTCGCCAAGCCGTTCGAGCCGCGCGAGCTGGTGCTGCGTATCGGCAATATCCTCAAGCGCACCGCGCCGCCGCAAGTCACGGTGGTCGAGCAGATCGCGTTCGGCCCCTACATCTTCCACATCGAACGCAGCGAGCTGCGTCAGGGCGAGGAGATCATCCATCTCACCGACCGCGAGCGCGAGATGCTGCGTATCCTCGCAAGCGCACCAGGCGAGACCGTGCCGCGCGGCGAGCTGACCAGCGGCGGCACCGTCAACGAGCGCGCGGTCGACGTGCAGATCAACCGCCTGCGCCGCAAGATCGAGCACGATCCCGCCAATCCGCTGTTCCTGCAGGCGGTACGCGGCATCGGCTATCGCCTGGTCGCCTCGCCGTAAGATCCAGCCATGAGCACGCTCGACACCGGCCTGACCCTGATCAAGAACGCCTCGCAGCGCGTCTCGAAGGCGAACGGCTGGATGGGCAATGCGTTCAAGAGCTGGATGCCGACCGGCCTCTATGCGCGCGCGCTGCTGATCATGATCGTGCCGATGGTGATCCTGCAGACCGTGGTCGCGTTCGTGTTCATGGAGCGGCACTGGAACACGGTGACGCGCCGCCTGTCCGCCGCGGTGGTCTCCGACATCGCCGCGCTGATCGACGTCTACAAGATCTATCCGCAGGACAAGGACCGCGCGCAGCTGCGCGGCATCGCCCAGAAGCTGCAGCTGGTGGTCGACTTCCTCCCCGCCGGCGACATGCCGCCGCCGGGACCGAAGCCGTTCTTCTCGCTGCTCGACCAGACCCTGTCGGTGCAGCTCGGCCGCCAGATCAGCCGTCCGTTCTGGATCGACACCGTCGGCAAGTCCAACCTGGTCGAGATCCGCGTCCAGCTCGACGATTCCGTGATGCGGATATTCGCCCAGCGCAGCGCGGCCTACGCCTCCAACTCGGAGATCTTCATCTTCTGGATGGTCGGCACCTCGTCGATCCTGCTGATCGTCGCCGTACTGTTCCTGCGCAACCAGATCAAGCCGATCCTCAGGTTGGCCGATGCCGCCGAAAGCTTCGGCAAGGGACGAGAGGCGCCGAACTTCCGGCCGCGCGGTGCGCGCGAGGTACGACGCGCGGCACAGGCCTTCATCGAGATGAAGGCGCGCGTCGAGCGTTCGATCGAGCAGCGGACCGCGATGCTCGCCGGCGTATCGCACGATCTGCGTACCATCCTGACCCGCTTCAAGCTCGAACTCGCCTTGATCGGCGAAGGCCCCGAGATCGACGCGATGCGCAAGGACGTCGACGAGATGTCGATGATGCTGGAGGACTACCTTGCCTTCGCGCGCGGCGATTCCGGCGAGGTCGCGCAGCCGACCGACATGGCGATGGCGCTGGAGGAATTGCGCAGCGACGCCGAACGCCACGGCCACACCGCGACGGTCGCGTTCCACGGCCTGCCCGTCGTCACGGTGAAACCGGCCTCGTTCAAGCGCTGCCTCGCCAACCTCGTTTCCAACGCGGCGCGCCACGCCAACACGATCTCGATCACCGGCCAGCGCGACCATCGCTATCTCAACATCACGGTCGACGACGACGGCCCCGGCATCCCCGCCGCCATGCGCGAGGAAGTGTTCAAGCCCTTCCTGCGGCTCGACGACGCCCGCAACCAGGACGAAGGCGGCAGCGGCCTCGGACTTGCGATCGCCCGCGACATCGCCCGTTCGCATGGCGGCGACATCATGCTCAGCGAAAGCCCGATGGGCGGCCTGCGGGCGGCGGTGCGGATACCGGTGTAGCTACCAGCGGTAAGACAGGGCGCCGATCACCTGACGCCGCTCGCCGGCATAGCAGTAGCCGGACTGGCGATGCACGACACTGGATCGATTCAAGATGCGCAACACTGGAGCGATTCAAAAAGACATGTCGTCACAGCAAACATTTCCGCACGGCGAATTCGCTGCACGTCGTCTCCCTCAGAGAGTCTCGCGTGCGAGACACGCAGCGATCATTCAATGATGTTGATGTCGCCCAGCAATGCGCGCTTGCGCGTGGCCGCGACCAGCACCCGATGTCTTGTTTGACATCCATTCTATTGAAGGTGAGAGGCCGGTGACCGTTGTGCGGAGTCGGCGCATGATCCAACGGCATCATTGCAAGCTGACGGGGTCGCGCGAACGCACGCCCGATGACAGACAGCGCAAGATCGCATTGCAATCTTGTCGCAAGCTAACCGCAGTGGTGGTGTGCAAAACGTCACGTCCTCTCGACATGAGAGAGGACGCGCTCAGGCGCGCGCCGGCAATCGAATGCGCTGAACCCTACTTCTGCTTGGGCAGAAGGCCCTTCAGCTTTTCCATATCCTTGATGTTCATCTTCATGCCGCCGGGCATGATGATGTCACCGGGCTTCTGGTCGCTCTTGCAGGCGCCGAGCCATTTCGCCTCGATGGTCATCGTGGTGTCGCGGGAGCCGGCCGCGCCGCCTTCCGCGTGCGAGGTGCTCTTGACCGTGTAGGCGGAATTGAAATCGCCGACGATCTCGGCATGGCTCTGCATCGACATGCCGGCGACGCTGCATACGCTGTCGCTGACATAGCCGGTCGCGGTCTTCTGGATGTCCTGCTTGGAGCAGACTTCCTTGGCCATCGGCGAGGCCGCCGCGCTCATCTCCTTGTCGGTGGTCTCGTCGGTGCAGTGCTGCATGGTGATTTCCGGCATCGGCCCGCCGGTACGCACCATCTTCATCTCCCACAGACCCGCCTTGCGGATCGGCAGGTCGACGGCGCTCGCGGCACCGGTGGACAGGACAAGGCAAACAGCAGAACCAAGCAAGGCAAGCTGTCGGGTCATGCGGTGAGCTCCCGGCTGAACGATCGAAGGATTTGGAGTGCGCTCAGTAGAGCGTGCGCACCGGCCTCTGGGCCGAACCATAGGGCACCCAGCGGCAGGAGAACGAGATGTAGCCACCCGGGTAGCGCTGCACCGCAAGGAACTTGACCACCTTGCCGTAGGAAGCGCAGTGATCGACGGCGAGCTGCCGCGCGTCGGTCTGGGCCGCCAGCGAATAGGCGATGATGCCGCCGGTATCATTGCCCTTGAACGGCGGCACCGGCTGCATCCAGTCGGCCCGCGCCGGACCAACGGCCAGCATCCCGCAAACGGCAACCAGGCACGCGGCCAATTTCCTTCGCATCGCAGACTCCATTTCGCTTCAGACCAACATAGAGTGCGCCGGCGATCATGGAAAGAACGAGCCGGCTCGTGGAGGTGGACTTCTCCGCAGGTGTTGCCGCGCTGCACTTGACCTCGCCGGGGCTTCACGGCACCGTCCGCCGCATCTGATCATCGGGTGGATTCCCATGCGCAACCTGTTCAACTCCCCCAATAAGCTCGGCCGCACACTTGGCCTCGGCGCCGCGCTCGTGGTCGGCACGCTGGCTTTCGGGGGTACGGCCCAGGCCGCCAATCCGTTCGAATTGAATTTCTGGCTGTCCGGACCGCGCTACGACGGCAATGTGGCCCCCTGCGAGAGGGCGCTGCCGGTCATCAGCTCGCAATTCCAGGAGAAGGAAGCCACCTTCTGGAATTCGCCGCTCGTGATCACCGGCTACAACCGGGTTCACGAAACCGCATTCCGCCCCTGGCAGTCCGACAATATTCCGCGCCGCTATTGCTCGGGCGATGCGATGCTGAGCGACGGCAAGGTACGCAAGGTGCACTATTCGATCATCGAGGACGGCGGTTTTGCCGGCCTCAGCCAGGGCGTCGACTGGTGCGTCGCCGGGCTCGACCGCAACTGGGCCTATAACCCGTCCTGCAAGGCCGCCCGGCCCTGATTTTCGACCAGTTCGGTCATAACGGAAGCCGCCGCCATCCAGACGGCGGCTTTTGTTCTTGAAGTGTTCTCACGGCCTGCTAGGCTCCGAATGGTCGCGTGAGGGGAGCGTTTGATGCCTCGGTTGGTCACAATTTCCCGATTTCTGATTTCAGCTGCCTTTGTCCTGTGTGGTGCAGTTGGGGCCTCGGCCCAGGATCGCCGGCAGAATGCGCCGGGTGAGTTCGATTTCTACGTGCTGTCGTTGTCGTGGTCGCCCTCGTTCTGCGAGGCGGCGAGCGAGCGCGGCAACAATGGCCGCGGCACGCAGGCGCAGTGCGGCGGACGGCCCTACTCCTTCGTGGTGCACGGGCTGTGGCCGCAATATGAGCGGGGCTTTCCGGAATACTGCCAGCGGCCCTCGCCCCGCCTCGCCCGCAACATCATGACCTCGATGCTCGACCTGATGCCGGCGCCCGGGCTGATCTACAACGAATGGGACAAGCACGGCACCTGCTCCGGCCTCGGCGAACGGGCCTATTTCGAAGCCATCCGCAAGGCCCGCGCCGCGGTGAAGATCCCCGAGGAATTCCTGCAATTGACGGAGCCGAAGACGATCGCGCCCGACGAGTTGGAGACGGCGTTCATCAAGGCCAATCCGGGGCTCAGCAACTCCGCGATCTCGGTGACCTGCGACAGCAAGCGGCTCAGCGAGGTTCGGATCTGCCTCAGCAAGGATCTGCAATTCCGTTCCTGCGAGGAAATCGATCGCCGCGCCTGCCGCCGCGATCAGGTGCTGATGCCGCCGGTTCGCGGCGGCTGAAGTCCCGTCCACGTCACGGCCGGGCAAACGCGCGTCGTCGCGCCGAGTATCCCGGCCATCGACGCCGTCACGAAACTAACGAGATAAGGCATGATGCCCGGGACAGGCCGGGCATGACGCAGTACAACATGCGCACCCTCTGGAGCGCAGCGTCATCGCATGAACTATCGTCACGCCTTTCATGCCGGCAGCTTTGCCGACGTCATCAAGCATATCGTGCTGGTGCGCATGCTCACCTACCTGCAAGAGAAGCAGGCGCCGTTCCGCGTCATCGACACCCATGCCGGCGCCGGCCTCTATGATTTGACGGCGAGCGAAGCGCAGCGCGGCGGCGAATGGCTGACCGGCATCGCGCGACTGATGCAGGCGCGGCTCTCCGACAAGGCGCTGCCGCTGATCGGGCCCTATCTCGACATCGTCAGGGCATTCAATCCGCGAGGCGAACTGAAAGCCTATCCCGGCTCACCGTTGATCGCGCGCGCGCTGCTGCGTCCGCAAGATCGTCTCACGGCCTGCGAGATCGAGCCTGTGGCGCGCAAGCAATTGATCGATGCATTGCGACGCGATGCGCAGGCGCGCGTCGTCGATCTCGACGGCTGGATGGCGTTGCCTGCATTCGTGCCGCCGAACGAACGACGCGGCCTGGTGCTGATCGATCCGCCATTCGAAGCGAAGGACGAGTTCGAGCGACTGGCCAGTGCTTTTACGGAAGCGTTTACGAAGTGGCCGACCGGCACGTATCTTTTGTGGTACCCCGTAAAAACCCGGAGAGCTACCGACGAGCTCGCGCGCAGCGTGGCTGCTGCAGCAGCAAGCAGTCGGCCCGCGGGCAAATGCTTGCGCTTGGAATTCAGCGTGGCGCCGCAAGAAACGGGCGCAGGCCTCGTTTCCACCGGCCTTTTGATAGTGAATCCGCCGTGGACGCTGGCGGGCGAGCTGAAGATCATCCTGCCCGAACTCGAGAGACCGCTTGGTCAAGGCGGTGCCGGACGCTTCAGACTCGAAACGCCTAAACCTTGATCTACAGCTCCCACTGAAAAGTTCAATTTTGAGCATAGGCAACGCGCGCGGAACCGTATTATGCTCATCCTGTTACGACTGGCTTTACGTTCCGCTTCCGCGAATGGTTGCGGCGGAGTGACAAGGCCGAAATAAATCCAGACAGACCGGCGGCGTGACGCCGGCCTGTTCAGGTGGCCAAGCTTCCGACAAGCGAATGTCGGTCAACCGCTACGCGGCGTGCGCGTAGCGGTGGAGCAATACGGGGGAGGAGTTTCCCGATGGCCATGACTGGGACAGTCAAGTTCTTCAACGGAGAGCGTGGCTATGGCTTCATCAAGCCTGACGATGGCGGCCGCGATGTGTTCGTTCACATCACAGCTGTCGAGCGCGCAGGGTTGAAGGACCTGACTGAAGGACAGCGCATTACGTTCGAGGTTGAACCCGACAAGAAGGGCAAGGGCCCGAAGGCGGTCAACCTGGTGGTTTCATGACGAGCGCGCGCGGTGCGTAGCTCGTGATGAACGGCGAATGAAGCGTTGCGTGTGAGTTGATTGCCGGGCGCGTGGCTCGCACCCGCTGCATGATCCTCTGCATGATGCGGACGCGATTGACGGTGCCCGCATATCCGATGCGTGCGGCTGACCGACTGGATTCGCGGACGCTGCCGCGCGCGCGGTCCACGCGTCATGTCCAAGCGATCAGCAAAAAAGAAAAACCCGGCCGCGCGGGGCGCAGCCGGGAGTTGATGTTCGACGTCTTCTTGTTCTCAGAAGTGATAGTTGATGCCGGCGCGAACCAGGCTGAAGCTGTAGCCGTTCGACGCGCCGCCGGTGATCGTGAAGTTGCTGTTGGCGAGATCGACGTAGAGATATTCGATCTTGGCGCTCCAGTTCGGGGCAAAGCCCATTTCGGCGCCGGCGCCGACGGTGAAGCCCGCATTGGTATGCGACTCCGATATGCCGAAGGTCTCGCCGCGCAGTTCGCCGAAGGCGAGACCGCCGGTCGCGTAGAACAGAACGTTGTTGACCGCATAGCCGGCGCGGCCGCGCACCGTGCCGAACCACGGATTGGAGAACTTCCACGGCGCGAACCGATCGTCCGCAGTGGTGCCCTGGATATCGGCCTCGATGCCGAACACCCAGGGGGAGCCGTTCTGGAAATTGTAGCCGGCCTGCACACCACCGACGAAGCCGGACGGCTTGGTCGGGTTGTTCTCGACCGAACCCCAGCCGTAGCCGACGTTGCCGCCGAGATAGGGCCCGGCCCAGCTATAGGCATTGAGCGGCTGATAGACGGTGTAGGGCGAGCCGTAGCTGAGATCGGCCGCCGCCGCCGAGGTCGTCCAGCCTGCGACGATCAGTGCCAGCGCACGCGCAACAAACCGGGTCATAGGTACTCTCCACCACGCAACTGCCGCAGCCCGCAGGCCCAAGGCCGGCGTGGTTACGGAATTCCACTTTTTTCGCTAAGGTTTATCGAGAGTTTTAAGTTAAAGGGTTGTTAAGCCCCGTTACCGGCCCGCTCATCAGTCTTAACAATGCGTTACCGCCCCGCCCGGGCGGCCGTGCAGAGCCGATAACCTGCTGCAATCGGGTTGTTTTTCCTGCGCCGCCAGCGCTGGCGACCGGTCGCCCAAGCGCTTAATTTACGGCCCATGGTTCACGATTCTCCCGAGCGACCGACGCCGGCCCCCAATACTGATGGCAAGGCTGCCCCCAAGCCGCGGCGCGGTTCGAAGTCCGATCTGCCGCAGGACGACCTGACGCTCGACACGAGCGACGTCGATCCCGAAAGCTCCGCCGCCGAGGAGGACGACGAGGCACGTCTGCCCGAGGCATCGGAGGACGCCACCGAGATGGTCGCCGAGGGGACGCTCTCGATCGGGCATGAGGCGATCGAGAACGCGGTCCGCCTCGCCCCGACCTCGCCCGGCGTCTACCGCATGCTCAACGCCGCCAACGACGTGCTCTATGTCGGCAAGGCGAAGAACGTCAAAAAGCGGCTGTCGTCCTATGCGCGGGCCAACGCGCCGCTGCCGGCGCGCATCCTGCGCATGATCGCGGCGACCACCCATGTCGAGATCGTCTCGACCATGACCGAGACCGAGGCGCTGCTGCTCGAAGCCAATCTGATCAAGCAGCTCCGCCCGCGCTTCAACGTGCAGCTGCGCGACGACAAGTCGTTTCCCTATATCCTAATATCGGGCGACCATTGGGCGCCGCAGATCCTCAAGCATCGCGGCGCGCAGTCGCGGCCCGGGCGCTATTTCGGTCCGTTCGCCAATGCGGGCGCGGTCAACCGCACCATCACGGCGCTGCAACGCGCGTTCCTGATCCGCTCCTGCACCGACGGCTTCTTCGAAAGCCGCAGCCGGCCCTGCCTGCTCTATCAGATCAAGCGCTGCGCGGGCCCCTGCACGCGCGAGATCGATTTCCCCGGCTATACCGAGCTGGTGCGCGAGGCGACCGAATTCCTCTCCGGCCGCAGCCACGCCGTGAAGCAATTGCTCGCGGCCGAGATGGAGAAGGCCTCCGGCGAGCTCGAATTCGAGACCGCGGCGCTCTACCGCGACCGCCTCGCGGCGCTGTCGGCGATCCAGTCGCAGCAGGGCATCAACCCGCGCACGGTCGAAGAGGCCGATGTGTTCGCAATCCACCAGGAAGGCGGCTATTCCTGCGTCGAGGTGTTCTTCTTCCGCACCGGCCAGAACTGGGGCAATCGCGCCTATTTCCCGCGCGCGGAGAAGACCTTCACGCCCGAGGAGGTGCTGTCCTCATTCCTCGCGCAGTTCTACGACGACAAGCCGCCGCCGAAGCTGATCCTGCTGTCGCACGAGATCGAGGAAAGCGCGTTGCTCGCCGACGCGCTGTCGGTGAAGGCCGGATCCAAGGTCGAGGTCTCCGTGCCCAAGCGCGGCGAGAAGAAGGAGCTGATCGGCCACGCGCTCACCAACGCGCGCGAAGCGCTCGGCCGCAAGCTCGCCGATACCGCGACGCAAAGCCGGCTGCTGGAGGGCATGGTCACGACGCTCGGCCTGCCGCACACGCCCAAACGCATCGAGGTCTACGACAACAGCCACATCCAGGGCACCAACGCGGTCGGCGCGATGATCGTGGCGGGGCCCGACGGCTTCATGAAGAACCAGTACCGCAAGTTCAACATCAAGTCCGAGGGGCTGACGCCCGGCGACGATTACGGGATGATGCGCGAGGTGCTGGAGCGCCGCTTCAAGCGGCTGCTGAAGCCGCCGGAGGGCGAGGCCGCCAAAGCAAGGGACAAGGCGGACGACGAGTCGTTCCCGCAATGGCCCGATCTCGTCATCATCGACGGCGGCCGCGGCCAGCTCAACGCGGTCCGGGAGATTTTCGAGAACCTCGGGCTGACCCAGGTCTCGCTGATGGCGGTGGCCAAGGGGCCGGAGCGCGATGCGGGGCGCGAAACCCTGTTCATGCCGGACCGCGAGGCCATCAAGCTGGAGCCGCGCGACCCGGTGCTCTATTTCATCCAGCGGCTGCGCGACGAGGCCCACCGCTTCGTGATCGGCTCGCACCGCAAGCTGCGCAAAAAGGACATCCGCGAGGCCGGCTTGCAGGAGATCCCGGGCATCGGCCCGTCGCGCAAACGTGCCTTGCTGCACCACTTCGGAACGCTCAAGGAGATCGAGCGGGCCTCGATCGCCGACCTCGGCAAGGTTCCCGGCGTCAGCGCCGAGAGCGCCCGCAAGATTTTCGAGTTTTTCCACGCCCAGCCGGGTTAAACCAAAGGCGAGTCATCAGGGCGTCGCCTGCGACAGGGCATCTAGGGCATGATGCGGAAAAGTGGCAAGCAACGTTCCGAAAAGAACATGCATAAACAAGGGGCTAAGGCGCCGTGACGATTCAGCCTAATCTCGCCGCGCTCTGGCGCCCGCACGGTTGACCTTCTGGCTTCAGCGGTATTGGTAGAACGGATGAACATCGCGACGACCCGGGGACAGGGCAAGACTATGTCCCTCCCGAATATCCTGACCTACGCCCGGATCGCCGCGATCCCGGTGGTGATCGGTTGCGTTTACTGGCAGTCGATCCTGGACGGCCCGTTGTGGCTGCGCTGGGTGGCGCTGGCCGTGTTCATTGCGGCGGGCATCACCGACTATCTCGATGGTTATTACGCCCGGATGTGGGACCAGCAGTCCGCCTTCGGCCGGATGCTCGACCCGATCGCCGACAAGCTGCTGGTCGCCTCCAGCCTGCTGATGCTGGCCGCCGACAATTCGATCCATGGCTGGACACTGTGGGCGGCGATCGTGATCCTGTGCCGCGAGATCCTGGTCTCGGGCCTGCGCGAATATCTCGCGGGCCTGCGGGTCAGCGTACCCGTCACCAAGCTTGCGAAGTGGAAGACCACGATCCAGCTGGTGGCGATCGGCTTCTTGATCGCCGGCGAAGCGGGCGAGCAGGTCTTTCCGGCGACCACCCTGATCGGCATCGTGCTACTCTGGATGTCGGCGATCTTCACGATCTACACCGGCTGGGACTACTTCCGTGCCGGCATCCATCACCTCATCAAGGAGGATGAGGGATGAAGCTGAAATATTTCGCCTGGGTGCGCGAACGGATCGGCAAGGCCGAGGAGATCGTCGAGCCGCCGGCCGAGGTGCGCACCGTGGGCGAGCTGATCGGCTGGCTTGCCGCGCGCGACGACGGCTACGCCCATGCCTTCGAGAAGCCGACGGTGATCCGCGCCGCGATCGACCACGCCCATGTCAAATCGGACGCGGCAATCTCCGGCGCCCGCGAGATCGCGTTCTTCCCGCCGATGACCGGCGGCTAGATCTTCCAATGGCTATCGCAACGACCATCCGGATCCAGCAAGCCGACTTCGACGTCGCGCAGGAGATCGCAGCCTTAAGCAAGGGCCGTACCGATGTCGGCGCGGTCGTCAGCTTCAGCGGCATCTGCCGCGGCAGCGAACAGGGCGAGCCGATCGCCGCGCTGACGCTCGAACATTACCCTGGCATGGCGGAAGCCGAGATTGCGCGCCACGCCGACGAGGCGCTGGCGCGCTGGCCGTTGCAGGGCCTCACCATCATCCATCGCTTCGGCCGCATCGCGCCGGGCGAGAACATCGTGCTGGTCGTGACCGCCTCGGCGCACCGGCAGGCCGCGTTCGAGGCAGCCGAGTTCCTGATGGACTATCTCAAGACCAACGCCCCGTTCTGGAAGCGGGAAGAAAGCGCGCGCGGCACGAATTGGATCGAGGCGCAGGGCCACGACGACGCGGCCGCCGCGCGCTGGACCAAATCCTGATGGCGAAGCGCAGCAAAGTGCCGGCCAGGCGCAGCCCCGCCGCGCCGAAAGCACCCAAGGTCGGTGCCGGCGAGCTTCACACCCTGTTCGATTTTCTGCGCTATGCGGTGAGCCGCTTCAACGCGGCCAAGCTCGTGTTCGCGCACGGCACCACCGATCCGGTGGCCGAGGCCGCGTTCCTGATCTGCGAGACGCTGCATTTGCATCCCGACCAGTTCGAGAACTTTGCGACCGCACGCGTCATGATTGCCGAGGGCAAGCAGATCCTCGACCTGATCGAGCGGCGGATCGCGACGCGAAAGCCGGCCGCCTATCTCGTCAACAAGGTCTATATGCGCGGCCTGCCGTTCTATGTCGACGAGCGCACCATCGTGCCGCGCTCCTTCATCGGCGAATTGCTGGACTCGCATTTCGGCGGCGACGAGGACGGCACTTCGCTGATCGGCGATCCCGCGGAGGTCGAAAGCGTGCTCGACCTCTGCACCGGCTCCGGCTGCCTTGCCATCCTGGCCGCACGGCATTTCGCCAACGCCGCGGTCGACGCGGTCGATATTTCAAAGGATGCGCTCGAGGTCGCCGCGCGCAACGTCGCCGACCATGGCCTTGATGATCGCCTGACGCTCTTTCGCGGCGACCTGTTCAAGCCACTTGGCGACAAGCGCTACGATCTCATCATCTCGAACCCGCCCTATGTCGATGCCGAAGGCATGGCCGCGCTGCCGCGCGAGTGCCGCGCCGAGCCGAAGATCGCATTCGACGGCGGCGCCGACGGGCTCGATATCGTCCGCCGCCTGCTCGGTGAGGCCAAGCGGCATCTGACCCCGCAAGGCGGCCTGCTCTGCGAGATCGGACGCGGCCGCGACAATCTCGAGGCCGCCTGTCCCAACCTGCCGCTGCTCTGGCTCGACACCGAGGACTCCGAGGGCGAGGTGTTCTGGATCGCTGCCGCCGACCTCTGACAGGCATGCCGCGGCCGGCTCCGGGCGATTACGGGAGCCCGACTCCGAGGCCGACCAAGACGAAGCGAAAATCGTGTGCAGTTCCAGCCGGTTCCGAAGATCGCAGGCCCGTCGAATCAACAATGGTGCTAAGCTTGCGCTCCGGGGACGTTCGGAGAGAGGGCGCGGGCGCGCGACATGATTCGCATTTCGACGATCTTCATCGCCATCTGCATGGTGCTGGTCGCAGCCTCGCTCGGCTTCGTCCTGTATTCGGTGGCGGGCATCAGCGGATCGGAATCGGCGATCGTGGCGCTCACCGCCCTCACCTGCCTGATCCTCTACAACGCGGTCTCGATGCGGTTGCGCGACCGCAGTGATGTCGGCGGCCAGATCGCGGACCTGTCGCGCGGCACCGCCGACCTCGCTCGCCAGGTCGCCGAATTCGGCCGCCGGCTGGCCGCGGTCGAAGGCCGCGTCGCCTCGGCGAACTCCACGGGCGCCGACCGGATCCAGGGCATGGCCGGCGAGATCAACGAGCTTGGCGGCCTGGTGCGGCAGCTTGCGGCGTCCGTCGCCCATCATGAGGATCTGCTGGCGGCCGCTCCGGTGGCGCAGCCGGTCGCCTCGCCGCGAGACGATCTGCTGCAACCGGTCCCGCCGGCTCCGACCGTCGTGTTAGCACCCCCGCCGCCAGTTGCGCCGCCATCGGCGATCTCACGCAGCCAGACCCAGCTCATCGGCGCGATCAGGCAGGCCATCGACGAGAACCGCCTCGACATCTACCTGCAGCCGATGGTGACGCTGCCGCAGCGCAAGGTGCGCTACTACGAGGCGGTGACGCGACTGCGCGACGAGCGCGACCAGGTGCTTGCCGCCGAGGATTTCATCGAGGCGGCCGAGGCCGGCGGCCTGATCGGCCGCATCGACCACATGGTGATGCTTCGCTGCGTCCAGGTACTGCGCCGCCTGATGATCCGCAGCAAGGATGTCGGCGTGTTCTGCAACGTCTCGGCGGCGACGCTGTCCAGCCCGCAGCACTTCACCCAGTGTCTCGACTTCCTCGAGGCCAACCGCGCGCTGGCACCGTCCTTCGTGCTCGAGTTCAAGCAAGCGACCTTCCGCAATCTCGGCCCGGTTGAAAGCGAAAATCTCGCGGCACTGTCGCAGCGCGGCTACCGGTTCTCGATCGACCACGTCAGCGATCTCCGGCTCGAGCCGCGCGAGCTCGCCGATCGCGGCGTCCGCTTCATCAAGGTGCCGGCCGCGCTGCTGCTCGACGCCAGGCAGAGCGCGACCACCGATATCGATCCCTCAGATCTGTCCGACCTGCTCGGTCGCTACGGCATCGACCTGATCGCCGAACGGATCGAGGGCGAGCGCTCGGTGGTCGACCTGCTCGACTACGATGTCCGGTTCGGCCAGGGCTTCCTGTTCGCCCCGCCGCGGCCGTTGCGGCCGGAAGGGGCATCTGCTACCGCCGAGGCTCCGCAGACCAAGCCCCAGGACCTCAATGGCGCCGGCACTTCCGCACCCGTCTCCAGCCCCGCAGCGCCACCGCGCACAACCGGCAGCGCCGCACTGGCGCGCCGCGCGCTCGGGCCGAATTAACTCGCGGTTCGCATCATGACATCGCTGCGTTTCGTGGAGCGGCTGCGCGACCTCACTGGCGACGTCGACGTCGTGCTGTCGGACATCTGGGGCGTCGTGCATAACGGGCTCGAATCCTTTCCGGAGGCCTGCGAGGCGTTGCACACATTCCGCCAGCAAGGTGGCACCGTCATCCTGATCACCAACGCGCCGCGGCCGGCCGATTCCGTGCAGCGCCAGTTGCGCAAGCTCGGCGTCGCCGACGAGACCTATGACGCGATCGTCTCCTCGGGCGACCTGACGCGCCACTTCGTGGCCGATCATCCCGGTCAGAAGATCTTCTGGATCGGCCCGGAGCGCGACAGCTCGATCCATCGCGGCCTCGACGCCACCTTGGTGCCGCTGGAGCAGGCCGACTACATCATCTGCACCGGGCTGTTCGACGACGAGACCGAATCCGCCGAGGATTATCGCGACACGCTGCTAAAAGCGCTCGAGCGCAAGCTGACGCTGGTCTGCGCCAACCCGGACATCGTGGTCGAGCGCGGCGACCGGCTGATCTATTGCGCCGGCGCGGTTGCCGAACTCTATCGCGAGCTCGGCGGCGAGTCGGTCTTCTACGGCAAGCCGCACCGGCCGATCTACGAGCGCGCCATGGCGCTGGCCGCCGAGCGCCGCGGGCGTCCGACCGAACTCAGCCGCGTGCTCGCGATCGGCGATTCCGTGCGCACCGACCTCACCGGCGCCCACGGCTTCGGCATCGATCTCCTGTTCGTCACCCGCGGCATCCATTCCGAGCAGTTCGAGGGCATCGAACAGCTCGACCCCGCCTCGGTGAAGGAGTTGTTCGGCCATCCACCGCGCGCGCTGATGCGCGAGCTGAAGTGGTAGCCAAAAGATCGTCGGACTCCCTCGCCCCGCTCTTGCGGGGAGAGGGTTGGGGGTGAGGGGCTGCTTCCGCGAACTTTGAGTGCCGAGAGACCTGTACCCGCTCACCCGGATCGCATTTCGCTACGCTGCATGCGATCCGACCTCTCCCCGCAAGCGGGGCGAGGTGAAGGGGCGGGCTACCAAAATATCGAAAACAACCCCATGCAAAGTAGCCGGCGGCGGGCCGACGTCTGGCCAGCCAACTGTCCGGCCAGCCACTGTCCGGCCAGCCAACTTGACACGTCGGGCAACTCAGGAATATTCTTCTAATATTCCGAAATTGTGCAATGCTTAGTCCCGTCATCCTGAGGAGCGCGCTCTTGCGCGCGTCTCGAAGGATGCACGGCCACCAGCCGGGCCGTCGACCCTTCGAGACGCCGCTTCGCGGCTCCTCAGGGTGACGGTGATGAAGCCTAAGTAAACGCTTCTCTCCGTTCCTCATCGTGGCGAAAGCAAGGACCCGACGGCGCCTCGCCGGACCTGAAGGACGGAGACCTGGTGGAGATCGACATCACCGGCATCGGGACATTGCGGAACGGGTTCGTGAAGGAGAGGGTGTGAGAGCTGGCACTCCGGGTAGACCCGTCATCCTGAGGAGCGCGCAGCGCGTCTCGAAGGATGCACGGCCACCAGCCGGGCCGTCGACCCTTCGAGACGCGCGTACCGCGCTCCTCAGGGTGACGGGGTGATTGCTCAGCTTGCTCAGTGTCATCACCCGCGCATGCGGGTGATCCAGTATCCCAGAGACCGCGGTGCTTGAGCCGAGAGGTCGCGGCGTACTGGATCGCCCGGTCCATGTGCGCAATTGCGCACAGGCCGGGCGATGACAGCGGTGGACGAGGATATAGCCTCACATCCTCTCAGGGTGACGGTGAGGCGGCGCGAGTCATTCGCTGACGCGCAATGAGATGAGGATGAATTGTGATGCGACGGACGGGCGCTTACGCAGTCGCCATGTCCGGGAAGACCGCCTCGATCTTGGTCTTCAGCGTCGCCGCGTTGAACGGCTTGACGATGTAGTTGTTCACGCCGGCCTTCTTGGCCGCGATCACGTTCTCGGTCTTGGATTCCGCCGTGATCATGATGAAGGGCGTGGTCGCGAGATTGGGATCGGCGCGGACTTCCTTGAGCAGGTCGTAGCCGGTCATCGGCTCCATATTCCAGTCGGAAATCACCAGGCCATACTTCTTGCCGCGCATCTTGTTGAGCGCCGCAGAGCCGTCGGAGGCATCGTCGATATTTTCGAATCCAAGCTGCTTGAGAAGATTCCGGATGATGCGGATCATGGTGCTGTAATCATCAACCACCAGAACCGGCATGGACAAATCAACCGCCATCTTTTCCCCCAAAACGCCTGACGCAACTTGGCTTCTGCACGAACGCAGCTTTCGGCCAACGACTAACAGCAGGCGTTAAACAGCGCGTTAACCGGCTGAATCCGGATTGTTACGGATTTGACGCGATTTTCGTTATCCTTGACTTCCACGCCGCCGCCGCGTCACGGTCCGGCCCGCAACAATCATGCTTAAGAATCCTTGAAGAATCCCTGACATGAGCACCGGCTTTACCGTTATTCGCGACAACACCCCCGAAAGCGCCATTCCGAAGGGCGCCGTGGTCGCGATGGGAAATTTCGACGGCGTCCATCTCGGTCACCGCGCCGTGATCGGCGCGGCGCTGGCGATGGGCAGAGCGCGCGGCGTGCCCGCGCTCGCCGTGACCTTCGAACCGCATCCGCGCAGTTTCTTCAGCCCGAACACCCCGCAATTCCGTCTCACGGACGAGACCAACAAGCTGCGGCTGCTCGCGGCCACCGGCCTCGCCGGCGCCGTCGTCATGACCTTCGACAAGGCGCGCGCCGGCACAACGGCACAGGACTTCATTCACCACGACCTGATCGGCCGGCTCGGCATCAGCGGGATCGCGGTCGGCTACGACTTCCATTTCGGCAAGGGCCGGGTCGGCTCGCCGAGTCTTTTAGTCAGCGAAGCACCGCGGCTCGGCATCGAGGTCGATGTGCAGGCCCATGTCGACATCGAGGAGCGGCCGGTCTCTTCCAGCGCGATCCGCATGGCGCTCGCCGAAGGCCAGGTCAACGACGCCACCACGATGCTGGGCGGGCCGTGGTTTGCGACCGGCAAGGTAATCCACGGCGAGAAGCGCGGCCGCGACCTCGGTTACCCCACGGCCAACATCCGCCTCGACAAGCATTGCGGCCTGAAGCACGGCATCTATGCGGTGCGGGTCGGCAAGGCTCACGGAAACGACAAGGTGCGGTTCGACGGCGTCGCAAGCTTCGGGCGCCGGCCGACCTTCGACAACGGCGCGCCGCTGCTCGAAGTGTTCCTGTTCGACTTCAAGGGCGATCTCTACGAGACAGTCCTCGATGTCGCCTTCATCGGTTTCATTCGCGAAGAGCTGAAATTCGACACCATCGAGGCGTTGATACGCCAGATGGATGACGACAGCGCCAAGGCGCGCGCGGCATTGGCCGCAGCACCGGACGCGTTCCCGCAGCTCGGAGTGATTGGTTGAAGACAGAGAAAGAGAAAATGCTGGCGGGCGAGCTCTATCGCCCGGATGCCGAGCTCGCTGCCGACCATACCGCGGCGGAACATTGGATGGCGCGCTACAACGCCTCAGGCGCATCCTCCGCGGCCGAATTGCACGCCCTGCTCTCCGCGCGCTTCCGCAAGGTCGGCAAGGACGCCGTGATCCGCCCGCCGTTCTTCTGCGATTACGGCAGCAATATCAGCCTCGGCGACGGCGTGTTCCTCAACTTCAATTGCGTCATCCTCGACGTCGTCGAGGTCGTGATCGGCGATCGCACCCAGATCGGACCCGCCGTGCAGATCTATACCGCCGACCACCCGCGCGACGCCGCGACCCGGCGCGCCGGGCTCGAATTCGGCCGCCCGATCCGGATCGGCAGCGACGTCTGGATCGGCGGCGGTGCCATCATCCTGCCCGGCGTCACGATCGGCGACGGCGCCCTGGTCGGGGCCGGCAGCGTCGTGACGCGGGACGTCGCCCCCGGCGCGACCGTGGCGGGAAATCCGGCCCGGCCGCGGGCTGCCTAGAGCGGGATGAGGTTAGGTTGAATCGGTTTGACCGCGGGTTCGGTCCACCTCTCCCCAGCGGGGAGAGGTCGATTTGCGCAGCAAATCGGGTGAGGGGCCGCAGCTCCACCGACAGACCTTAACCCCTCACCCGGCGCTTCGCGCCGACCTCTCCCAAGGGAGAGGTAAACCCGCCTCCAGCTCAACCAGATCCCGCTCTAGGGTCCCACGGAACGGGCCGCCGGCAACCGGGGGCTTTGCGATTTCCCCGTCCGGCTGCTATGGAAACCCCATGTTTTCGCGGCGCATCATACGGATTAGCGGCCCGGCTTCCGCCTGAGCTTGAAGGCTCGGCGCAAGACCGGGACTTCGTCGTTTCACCCGCGATTGATCGCGTTTCCGCGCCCGCACCTGCCAAATCAGAGCTTTTATGTCCGACAAGCCGCAAAAGACCGACGCCCAAAAGACTAACGTTAGGGACTATTCCAAGACCCTTTACCTGCCGCAGACGGAATTCCCGATGCGCGCCGGCCTGCCCCAGCGCGAGCCGGAAATCCTGAAATACTGGAACGACATCGGCCTCTACGACAGGCTCCGCCGGGAAGCCGAGGGCCGCGCCAAATTCGTGCTGCATGACGGCCCGCCCTACGCCAACGGCAACATCCATATCGGCCACGCGCTGAACAAGATCCTCAAGGACGTCGTGACCAAGAGCCAGCAGATGCTCGGCTTCGACTCCAACTACGTGCCGGGCTGGGATTGCCACGGCCTGCCGATCGAATGGAAGATCGAGGAGGAGAACTACCGCTCCAAGGGCAAGCAGAAGCCCGATTTCCGCGACTCCGCCGCGATGGTCGCGTTCCGCAGGGAATGCCGCGCCTATGCGACCCACTGGATCAACGTGCAGCGCGAGGAGTTCAAGCGGCTCGGTATCATCGGCGACTGGGATCATCCCTACGAGACGATGAGCTATCCGGCCGAGGCGCAGATCGCCCGCGAGCTGATGAAGTTCGCCGCCAACGGCACGCTGTATCGCGGCTCCAAGCCGGTGATGTGGAGCGTGGTCGAGAAGACCGCGCTTGCCGAAGCCGAGGTCGAATACGAGGACTACACCTCCGACATGGTGTGGGTGAAATTCCCGGTCACCTCCCCGGCGCATGGCGCGCTGGCCAATGCCTCGGTCGTGATCTGGACCACCACGCCGTGGACGCTGCCCGGCAACCGCGCAATCTCGTTCTCGCCGAAGATCGCCTACGGCCTTTACAAGGTGACGGACGCGCCCGCGGACAATTGGGCGAAGACCGGCGATCTCCTGATCCTGGCCGATGCGCTCGCTGCAGAGGTGTTCAAGCAGGCGCGCGTCACGTCCTATGAGAAGGTCCGCGATATTCCGGGCGACACGCTGGACGCCGTGGAATGCGCCCATCCGCTGCGCGGCTTCGGTGGCGGCTACGAATTCACCGTGCCGCTGCTCGCCGGCGAGCATGTCACCGACGACACCGGCACCGGCTTCGTGCACACCGCGCCGAGCCACGGCCGCGAGGACTTCGACGTCTGGACGGCCAACACCCGCGAGCTCGATGCGCGCGGCATCCCGACTGCGATCCCCTACACGGTCGACGAGAACGGCGCCTACACCGCGCAGGCGCCGGGCTTCACCGGCAAGCGCGTGCTCAACGACAAGGGCGAGAAGGGCGATGCCAACGAGGCCGTGATCAAGGCGCTGATCGAGGCCGGCAAGCTGCTCGCGCGCGGTCGCCTCAAGCATCAGTACCCGCATTCCTGGCGCTCCAA
The DNA here is from genome assembly GCF_042258615.1 of Bradyrhizobium sp. Pha-3. GTDB lineage: Bacteria > Pseudomonadota > Alphaproteobacteria > Rhizobiales > Xanthobacteraceae > Bradyrhizobium. The sequence continues at coordinate 8,117,822 of NZ_CP170152.1, forward strand.
GAAACCGGTGATCTTCCGCAACACGCCGCAATGGTTCATCGCGATGGACAAGCCCATCGTAGACGCCCCGGGCAAGCCCGGGGCTACGGACATCGCGGAGGATGGCCATGCCAAGAAGGGCGACACGCTGCGCGCCCGCGCGCTGCACGCGATCTCGGTCACGCAATGGGTGCCGCCGGCCGGCGAGAACCGCATCAACGGCATGATCGCCAACCGCCCGGACTGGGTGATCTCGCGGCAGCGCGCCTGGGGCGTGCCGATCGCCGTGTTCGTGCGCGAGAACAGCGACGGCTCGGCCGAGATCCTGCAGGACGAGGTCGTCAACCAGCGCATCACCGAGGCGTTCATGGAGGAAGGCGCCGACGCCTGGTACATGGACGGCGCTCGCGAGCGCTTCCTCGGGAGCCGCGCGTCGGAAAACTGGAAGAAGGTCGACGACATCTGCGACGTCTGGTTCGATTCCGGCTCCACCCATGCCTTCGTGCTGGAAGACCGCCAGAACTTCCCGCAGCTCGGCAACATCGTCCGCAAGATCGATGGCGGCAACGACACCGTGATGTATCTCGAAGGAAGCGACCAGCATCGCGGCTGGTTCCATTCGTCGCTGCTGGAGAGCGCCGGCACGCGCGGGCGGGCGCCCTACGACATCGTGCTGACCCACGGCTTCACGCTCGACGAGAACGGCCGCAAGATGTCGAAATCGCTCGGCAACACCGTCGAGCCGCAGAAGGTGATCAAGGATTCCGGCGCCGATATCCTGCGCCTGTGGGTCTGCGCCACCGACTATGCCGACGACCAGCGCATCGGCCCGGAGATCCTGAAGAACACCATCGAGACCTATCGCAAGCTGCGCAACTCGATCCGCTGGATGCTCGGCACGCTGCATCACTTCAAGCCGAGCGAGAAGGTCGCCTTTGCCGAGATGCCCGAGCTCGAGCGGCTGATGCTGCACGAACTGGCCGGCCACACCGAGACCATCCGCAAGGCCTATGCCGCGTTCGACTACAAGACCGTGGTCGCAAGCCTCGCCGCCTTCATGAACTCCGAGCTGTCGGCGTTCTACTTCGACATCCGCAAGGACACGCTGTATTGCGACCCGCCTTCCTCGGTGGCGCGCAAGGCGGCGCTGACCACGATCGACCTGCTCTGCGACGCGATCCTGAAATGGCTGGCGCCGATCCTGAGCTTCACCACCGACGAAGCCTGGCGGATGTACCGGCCGAACGCCGAGCCCTCGGTGCACCTCACGCTGTTCCCCGAAGGTCTCGAGCAATTCCGCGACGATGCCCTCGCCGCGAAGTGGGAGACGATCCGCGACGTTCGCCGCGTCGTCACCGGTGCGCTCGAGCTCGAGCGCGCCGCCAAGCGGATCGGCTCGTCGCTCGAGGCCTCGCCGGTGATCTACATCGCTGACCGACAGATGCTGGCCACGCTGTTCGAAATCGATCTCGCCGAGGTCTGCATCACCTCGAACTACGAGGTGCGCGAGGGCGAGGTGCCGGCCAATGCCTTCCGCCTCGATGCCGTGCCCGGTGTCGCCGTGGTGGTCGAGAAGGCGGTCGGCACCAAATGCGCGCGCTCGTGGAAGATCCTGCCTGATATCGGCGAGGATCCCGAATATCCCGACGTCTCGCCGCGCGACGCGCAAGCGCTGCGCGAGTGGAAGGCGCTGGGGGTCACGGCTTGAGCTCGCCGGTTCGCGCCGGTGTACTGGCGGCGGTCATCACCCTGATCGCCGACCAGGCCTCCAAGCTCTGGCTGCTCTACGTCTTCGGCATTGCCCACCGCGGCGCGGTCGAGGTGACGCCGTTCTTCGACCTGGTGCTGGCCTGGAATCCCGGCATCAGCTTCGGCTGGTTTCAGAGCGAGACCCCGGCGGCCCAGATCCTGCTGATGGCGATCAAGGCCGCCGCCGTGATCGCGCTCGCGATCTGGATGGCGCGGTCGCGCACCTGGCTTGCGACCGTGTCGCTCGGCCTGATTATCGGTGGCGCGATCGGGAACGGGATCGACCGCTTCGCCTACGGCGCCGTGGTCGATTTTGCCCTGTTTCATATCGAGATCGGGGGAAAAACCTTCAATTGGTACGTATTCAACCTCGCCGATGTGGCGATCGTTGCTGGCGTGGCGGCCCTATTGTATGATTCCGTCATGGGGACCCCCGCCGTAAAAGCGCCCTGATCCCGGCCGATACGAGCCGGTCGGCGGTCGACCTGCACCTAGCGGAACTGAGCGCTAAGCCAGTGATCGCTTTGGTGAATTTTGAGATGGGAATAGCGCGATGCGCAACACCAAAGTCCGCGGTTACCTGATCGAGACATCCCGGCTGCCGCTGATGCGCGGCCTGCGTCTGGCGTTCGTTGCGGCCGGGATCGGCCTTGTGATGACGGCCGGCCCGGTGCGGGCCGGCGACGACGAAGATGACGGCGATGACGGCCTGACCTTCGAAGAGCGGATCGTCGACAATCTGATGACCGGGCTCGGCGCCAAGAGCGCCGCCAGCAAGGGCATCGATTATCGCGAGCGCTCGCCGCTGGTGGTGCCGCCGAAGCTCGATCTGCCGCCGCCTGCCACAGCCGCCCAGGTCAACGCGCCGAACTGGCCGAAGGACCCCGATATCGCGGCGCGCAAGGCTGCGATCGCGGCGCGCAAGAAGGAAGTCAAGAAGGAGCCGTGGCAGTCAGCGGTGGCGTTGACGCCGGCCGAGATCGAGGCGGGCCGCAAGCAGCAGACTGCCACCGATGGCCGCAAGGAGCCGCTTGAGCCGGGTACGAACACCAATCCGTCGCTGATGCCGAGCCAGCTCGGTTACAGCGGTGGTCTGCTCGGCATCTTCAAGGGAAACAGCAGCGAGTCCAAGCCGTTCAAGGGCGAGCCGACGCGCGAATCCCTGACCGAGCCCCCTCCGGGCTACCAGACGCCGTCCGCGGGCTTTGACTATGGCACAGGCCCGATGAAGCCGAAGGTGAACGAGGGCCAGTACGACGTCATGACCGGAAAACAGGTGCAGTGACCGCTTGGCCTCCGCGGGCGAAGGCTGACATGTGCAAAGCTTAATGCGGGGTGGCGTGTGTCTCTCCGCTTCGTGACGACGGGCACCGGCATGACCGTGTACGATGGCCTGCTTTCGCGCCCCGGCCGCGGGTCCGGGCTTTCATAAGGACCGTGATGCGCTCTCGCCGATCGATTGCCCTGTTCGCTGCCGCCTTTGTTTCAACTATCCCGCTGTCGGGCACCAGCCTCCGCGCCCAGACCACCGTCACCTCGGAACGCCCTGCGAGCTTCACGCTCGACAACGGCCTGCAGGTCGTGGTGATCCCCGATCACCGCACGCCCGTCGTGACGCAGATGATCTGGTACAAGGTCGGCTCCGCCGACGAGACCCCGGGCAAATCGGGCCTCGCGCATTTCCTCGAGCACCTGATGTTCAAGGGCACCGCCAAGCACCCGGCCGGCGAGTTCTCGCAGACCGTGCTGCGCGTCGGCGGCAACGAGAACGCCTTCACCTCCAACGACTACACCGGCTATTTCCAGCGCGTGCCGCGCGAGCAGCTGCCCACCATGATGGAGTTCGAGGCCGACCGCATGACCGGCCTGATCCTGAAGGATGAGAATGTGCTGCCCGAGCGCGACGTCGTGCTCGAGGAGTTCAACATGCGGGTTGCCAACAACCCGGATGCCCGGCTCACCGAGCAGATCATGGCCGCGCTCTATCTCAACCATCCCTACGGCCGGCCGGTGATCGGCTGGCATCAGGAGATCGAGAAGCTCGACCGCGAGGATGCGCTCGCCTTCTACCGCCGCTTCTATGCGCCGAACAACGCGATCCTGGTCATCGCCGGCGACGTCGACGTCAAGGACATCCGCCCGCTGGTCGAGAAGAATTTCGGCCCGATCCCGGCGCAGCACGCGATCCCCGAGAAGCGTGTCCGGCCGCAGGAGCCGACACCGGCCGCGCCGCGCACCGTGACGCTGTCGGATCCGCGCGTCGAACAGCCGAACCTGCGCCGCTATTATCTGGTGCCCTCGGCGACCACGGCGGCGGCCGGCGAGAGCCAGGCGCTCGATGTGCTCGCACAATTGATGGGCGGCGGCGCCAACTCCTACCTCTATCGCTCGCTGGTGATCGACAAGGGCCTCGCGATCTCGGCCGGCGCCGGTTACCAGGGCACCGCGCTCGATCCCTCGCAATTCTCGATCGCGGTAACGCCCAAGGCAGGCGTCGAGTTCGCGCAGATCGAGGACGCGATCGACAAGGTGATCGCCGATCTCGCGCAGAACCCCGCGCGCGCCGAGGATCTCGAACGGGTCAAGACCCAGCTGATCGCGGAGGCGATCTACGCCCAGGACAACCAGGCGACGCTGGCACGCTGGTATGGCGGCGCGCTGACCACCGGGCTCAGCATCGACGACATCAGGAGCTGGCCGGATCGCATTCGCGCCGTCACCGCCGAGCAGGTGCGCGCAGCAGCCGCCACCTGGCTCGACAAGAAGCGGTCGGTGACCGGCTATCTGATCAAGGATACTGCGCCGAAACGCGAGGAGAAGCGCTCGTGACCTATTCCATCACCCGCCGCGCGGCGCTGATCGGCGGCGCCTGCGCCGCGATGCTGACGCTGACGTCGGCACCCTCGCAGGCCGCGGCCAAGATCCAGCGGCTGGTGTCGCCCGGCGGCATCGAGGCGTGGTTCGTGCAGGACGCCACCGTGCCGCTGATCGCGATGGAATATTCCTTCGGCGGCGGCGCCAGCCAGGATCCGCCCGGCAAACCCGGCGTCGGCAATCTGGTCGCCGACCTGCTCGACGAGGGCTCCGGCGATCTCGATTCGAAGACCTATCACGAGCGGCTCGAACGCCGCGCCATCGAGCTCAGCTTCCAGTCCAACCGCGATCAGTTCCGCGGCTCGCTGCGCATGCTCAAGGACAACAAGGACGAAGCCTACGACCTGTTGCGGATGGCGCTGACCTCGGCGCGGTTCGAGCCGAAGGACGTCGAACGCATCCGCGCCCAGGTGATCTCGAACCTGCGCCGTGAATCGACCAATCCGTCGTCGCTGTCCGGCCGCAAGTTCCTCGAGCTCGCCTTCGGCGATCATCCCTATGGCAGGCCGGCGACCGGCACGCTGGAGAGCGTGCCGACCATCGAGATCTCCGATCTGAAGGACTATGTCCGCCGCATCATCGCCAAGGATACGCTGCGGATCGCCGTGGTCGGTGACGTCGACCCCGATACGCTCGGCAAGCTGCTGGACAAGACCTTTGGCGGCCTGCCCGCCAAGGCCGAATTGACGCCGATTCCCGACGTCGTGGCGACCAAGCCGCCGCAGCGCGCCTTCGTCCCGCTCGACGTGCCGCAGACCGTCGTCACCTTCGGCGGCCCCGGCATCAACAGGCACGACCCGGACTTCATGGCCGGCTATGTGGTGAACCACATTCTCGGCGGCGGCGGGTTGTCGTCGCGGCTGTACAAGGAAGTGCGCGAGAAGCGCGGGCTGGCCTATTCGATCTATGAGGCGCTGGTCTGGATGGATCACTCCGCGCTGTTCATCGGCAACACCGGCACCCGGGCCGACCGCGCCGGCGAGACCGTCGACGCGATCGAGGCCGAGATCCGCCGCATCGCCGAGCAAGGTCCGACGCAGCAGGAGCTCGACCAGGCGAAGTCCTATCTGAAGGGCTCGCAGATGCTGGCGCTCGACACTTCCTCCAAGCTCGCGCAGGCGATGCTGCAATACCAGCTCGACAAGCTGCCGATCGACTACATCGAGAAGCGCAGCGCCATCGTCGATGCGGTGACGCTCGACGACGTCAAGCGGGTCTCCAAGAGGCTGTGGGGCAACGGCCTGCTCACCGTGATCGTCGGCCGCGCCCCGCAAGCCGCAGCGCAGCCGGTCTCGGCGCCACCGAAGGCGAACTGACGCGGTTCGGCGCGCGTCCGATTCTCATACACCACCGTTGTTGCCACCCCTCTCCCCACCCTCCCCCGCAAGGGGGGAGGGAGCCTGAGAGGCGTGCTCACCTTACATCGTGCCAACATGGTGCCGATGGTTCGAATGACCGCTTCGATCGTTAGGGACGCGCAGGCGGATGGGCTCCCTCCCCCCTTGCGGGGGAGGGTTGGGGAGAGGGGTGGCTGCGAACTCCGAACGTTGACGTAACGAATCTGCATCAACACCGCCCGAGCACGCCCACCCCAAACCCGCTATCCTGCAGCCGCCGATTCTTCCCTCCACGGGTGTTGTCATGCTGCGGCTGTCCCGCGACCTTACGATCGACCAGAACGACATTGAGATCGTCTTTGTCCGCGCCTCCGGTCCGGGCGGGCAGAATGTCAACAAGGTCTCGACCGCAGCCCAGCTTCGCTTCGACACCAACAAGATCGCGCTGCCGCTGGACGCAGCCCAGCGGCTGGCGCGGCTCGCCGGCAGCCGCATGACCAAGGACGGCGTGATCGTGATCCAGGCCTTCCGCTTCCGCACCCAGGAGCGCAATCGCGCAGACGCGATCGAGCGGCTGCTCGAGATGCTGAAGGAAGCGATGGTGCGGCCGACGCCGCGGCGGCCGACCAGGCCGACGCTCGGCTCAAAGAAACGCCGGCTCGAAGGCAAGAAACGCCGCAGCGACATCAAGGCCGGCCGCGGCAGTCAACGTTTCGACGATTAGAGCGTTTTCGAGCGAAGTGGATACCCGGTTCGCGAGAAGAAAACGCTAAAGCGTGATGAGATTAGGTTGAGCTGGATCGGCATCGGAGGTTCACCTCTCCCTTTGGGAGAGGTCGATTTGCGCAGCAAATCGGGTGAGGGGTTACGGTCTATCGAGAGAGCAAGAGCCCTCACCCGGATTGCACTGGACGATGCTTCGCATCGCCGAGAGCAATCCGACCTCTCCCCGACGGGGAGAGGTGAACCGAACCCGCGGCAAGCCGATTCAACCAAAAATCAACCCGCTCTAGTGAGCTCCGGACGCAGCGCACGCACGGCGCTGCATCCGGGATCCGATCATCGCGGATCAGTACTTCTTGGTTGCAGGCGCCATCTCGGAACCGCCAGACTTCGGTGTCGCGTGGCCGCTGCCGACCGTTCCCTTGCTGCCCGGCTTGGCGCTGGTGCCGCTCTTTTGCGTCGGCGAAGTCGGTTGCGCCGCCATTTCCTCATCGCCGCTGCCGGACATGCCGCCGCCCTGCTGCAGGGTCCCGCTGCCCGCTGCACCGCCGCGAAGCTGGGTATTCGGCGTAGCCGCCCCCTGTGCCAGCACGGGGCCGGCCATCGCGGCCGAGACGGCAAGGGCGAGCACGCTGGTTTTTGCAAACCTCATCTATTTCTCCAGGACGTTGATTGACGATGGACGGAGCGGCGCGGGTGTGCGCCGTTTGCAACGCCGACCCTGAACCCCATCGCGCGAGACTGAATTTTCCGCAAACGGCGCACGCGCAATGCAAGCGGCGTGGTGTGGTGATCGTGCAGGGATTTCGCGGTCATTTTGCGGATTTGTCGTCCGCATATGCGGCAGCGATCGGTTCCGCGCCAGATCGCCGCCCATCTTTGTTCTGCTGTGAAACAGCCCGCTACTACCAACGGCCGATTTCAGCCTCCTACAGTCAGCGCACAGAGGCGGTGATGTATATGACAAAGCTGCGCGCGAGGTGGACGTTGGCGCTGGGATTTTGCAGCGCGATGTTTGCAGTGCAAATGGCGGCTGCGCAAATGCCGTTGCCTGCCGCCAAGCCGCCCGACGGGGCGACGCTGTTCAAGCAGCAATGCGCAACCTGCCACACGTCAAACATTTCGGATCCGGTCCGGCAAGGACCGTCGCTCTACAAGGTCGTCGGCCGCCATGCCGGCCAGGCCGACGGCTTCAAATATTCCGCGGGCTTCGCCAAGGCCGACTTCGTCTGGGACGACAGCAGGCTCGATGCCTGGCTGACCAATCCGCAAGAAGTGATCCCCGGCGCCGTGATGGCCTATCGGCAGGCCAAGCCGGAAACCCGCGCCATGATCATCGCCTATCTGAAGGAGCTGAACTGAATGGCGAAACCCGTGCATTCGATGATCCGCGTGTTCGACGAGGCCAAGGCGCTCGACTTCTATCACCGCGCGTTCGGCCTCGAGATCGCGGACAATCTGCGATTTGGCGATTTCGCGCTGATCTATCTGCGCCATCCGTCCTCGCCCTTCGAGGTCGAGCTCACCGTCAATTTCGACCGCAAGGAGCCCTACGCGCTCGGCGATGGCTACGGCCATCTCGCTGTCGTCGTCGATGACGTCGATGCCGAGCATGCGCGTTTCGAGAAGGAGAAGCTGTCGCCCGGGCCGCTGCGCGACTTCAAGCACGACGGCAAGACGCTGGCGCGCTTCTTCTTCGTCTCGGATCCCGACGGCTACAAGATCGAGGTGATCCAGCGCGGCGGGCGCTTCGGCTAATCCAATTAGAAAATAAATATGGAGGAAACCCATGAGAGAAATCGATCGACGCAGCAAATATGACCGGCGTGTGTTTCTCAAGGGCGCGGCTGCCACCGCCCCCGCAGTCGCGATTGCGACATCGACCGGGCTTGGCATCACCGATGCGTGGGCCGATGAGGCGGGTACGCTGACGCCGGCCACGATGAAGACGCTCTTGAAGATGGCGCGCGACATCTATCCGCACGATTTTCTCGGCGACAGCTACTACATCACCGCAGTGAAGCCGTGGGATGACAAGGCCGCCAAGGATCCGGCGGTCAAATCGCTGATCAATGACGGCATAGCCCGGCTCGATCAGGCGGCCAACGACCGCCACAAGATGCCTTATGCCCAGGTCGCCTGGGAGAACGATCGCGTCGCGCTGCTGCAACAGATCGAGACAAGCGCGTTCTTCCAGAAGATCCGCGGCGATCTCATCGCATCGCTCTACAACAACAAGGAGGTCTGGCCGCGGTTCGGCTACGAGGGCTCCTCCGCCGAGCACGGCGGCTACATCAAGCGCGGCTTCGCCGACATCGACTGGCTGCCGAAGGTTTGAACGGACAACGCCCAGGAGGAAACAATGGCAAAATTCGATCTGAATGACAGCGGCGTTGTCGTGATCGTCGGCTCCGGTGCCGGCGGCGGAACGCTCGGCAATGAACTGGCGCAGAAGGGCATCAAGGTCGTCATCCTCGAAGCCGGCCCGCGCATCGAGAACCAGGACTTCATCAACGATGAATGGGACAGCTTCGGCCAGCTTGCCTGGTCGGACATGCGCACGACGTCGGGAACCTGGCGTGTCCACAAGGATTTCCCGAATATTCCGGCCTGGATCGTGAAGGCGGTCGGCGGATCCACCGTGCACTGGGCCGGCGCCTCGCTCCGCTTCGACGAGCACGAGTTCAAGATCAAGTCGGCATACGGCAACATCCCCGGCGCCAACCTGCTGGACTGGCCGATCACGCTCGCCGAGATGGAGCCCTATTACGCCAAGGCCGAGAACAAGATGGGCGTCACCCGCACCAACGGCATTCCCGGACTTCCCGGCAACAACAACTTCAAGGTGCTGGAAGCCGGTGCGAAGAAGCTCGGCTACAAGGAGGTGCACACCGGACGGATGGCGATCAACAGCGAGCCGCGCGACGGCCGCGGTTCGTGCCAGCAGATCGGCTTCTGCTTCCAGGGCTGCAAGTCGGGCGCCAAATGGTCGACGCTCTACACCGAGATCCCGAAGGGCGAGGCCACCGGCAATCTCGAGGTGCGCCCCGGCAGCATGGTGATCAAGATCGAGCACGACCAGTCCGGCAAGGTCACCGGCGTGGTCTACGCGGATGAGACCGGCGCGATGCAGCGCCAGAAGGCCCGCGTCGTCGCAGTCGCCGGCAACTCGATCGAAAGTCCGCGACTGCTGCTCAACAGCGCCTCCAGCATGTTCCCGGATGGCCTCGCCAATTCATCCGGCCAGGTCGGCCGCAATTATTTGCGGCACATGACGGGCAGCGTGTATGCGACCTTCGAGAAGTCGGTGCACATGTATCGCGGCACGACGATGGCCGGCATCATCCGTGACGAGGCCAAGAACGATCCGAAGCGCGGCTTCGTCGGCGGTTACGAGATGGAGACGCTGTCGCTCGGCCTGCCCTTTATGGCGGCGTTTCTCAATCCCGGGGCCTGGGGCCGCAGCTTCACCAGCGCCATGGAAGGCTATCCACGGATGGCCGGCATGTGGCTGGTCGGCGAGGACCTGCCGCAGGAGACCAACCGTGTCACACTGGATCCGAGCATCAAGGACAAGTTCGGCATGCCGGTCGCGAGCGTGCATTTCGACGATCATCCGAACGACGTCGCGATGCGCGATCACGCCTACAAGCAGGGCGCCGCGGTCTATGAAGCGGTCGGCGCCACCGTGACCTATCCGACGCCGCCCTATCCCTCGACCCACAACATGGGCACCAACCGGATGAGCGAGAAGCCGCGCGACGGCGTGGTCAACAAGTTCGGCCAAACCCACGACATCAAGAACCTGTTCGTCTCCGACGGCAGCCAGTTCACGAGCGGTGCCGCCTGCAATCCGACGCTGACGATCGTGTCGCTGGCGATCCGGCAGGCCGATACGATCGCCGGCGCGATGCAGCGCAAGGAGATCTAGCATCCGGAAATGGCGAGCTTCGGTTCTGATTTCGATCAGAACCGAAGACTGGTTCCCTCTCGACTCGAACGGCCTTGTCCTGCGAGGACAAGGCCTTTTTCTTCGCACGATGAATCCGAAAGCCTATTCGGCGGCGTCGAGGATGGGCTGGCCCTGGAACTCGGGGACCGAAGCTGCGCTCTGCGAGCGATAAATCAAGCAGCAGCAGCGCAACAGCGATGCGAAATTATTAACCTCGCCATGGTGATCGAGGACTTCGCCATACAGCGTGGTGACGAACTTGGCGACGCTCATCCCCTCCTTGGCGGCGATCTCCTCGAGCGTGTCCCAGAACGACATCTCCAGCCGGATCGAGGTGCAATGACCGCCGATCCGCAGCGACCGGGTCTGCGATTCGTAATTGCGCTGCGGCTGGTGCGAGAACAAATGGCACATGGCTATCCTCCCGATCAGATTATAATTTTTCTAAACGATATACCCGAGCGTGCGGCGTCACAATCGCCACGTAGGGCTTAGCCGGTCGACACGCGAAGGTGAGTGTCTTCAAGGCGATGGGCCGGCTCCATCCCCAGCTAAAGGCAGCCATTCGCAGGCCGGCCCATGCATTTGGCCGACGAGGCGACTAGAATGCCGCCTAACCTCGAATCCCGGTCCAATCGCGCAATCCATGCCCGTCCGCCAGCTTCCCGAACAGCTCGTCAACCGCATCGCCGCCGGCGAAGTGGTCGAACGTCCTGCGAGCGTCGTCAAGGAACTGGTCGAGAACGCGATCGACGCCGGCGCGAGCCGGATCGACGTTTTCACCGACGGCGGCGGCCGGCGCCGGATCGGCATCACCGACGACGGCGGCGGCATGACGCGCACCGATCTCGCGCTTGCGGTCGACCGCCACGCCACCTCCAAGCTCGACGACGAAGACCTCTTGCGCATCCGCACGCTCGGGTTCCGCGGCGAGGCGCTGCCGTCGATCGGCGCGGTGGCAAAACTCGGCATCACCACGCGTCATGCCAGTGAACCGCATGCCTGGTCGCTGTCGGTCGAGGGCGGCGAGAAGTCGGAGGTCATGCCCGCCGCGCTCGGCCAGGGCACCCGCGTCGAGGTCAACGAACTCTTCTACGCAACGCCGGCACGGCTGAAATTCCTCAAGACCGACCGCACCGAGGCGGAGGCGATCCGCGAGGTGGTGCGGCGCCTCGGCATGGCGCGGCCCGACATCGCCTTCACGCTGGCCGGCGAAGAGCGCGCGCCGGTCACCTGGGCCGCCGCGCTGCCCGGCGCGGCCGGCCGGCTGACGCGGCTCGGCGATATCCTTGGCGCGGATTTCCGCGCCAGCGCGATCGAGGTGCGCGCCGAGCGCGAGGGCGTCACGGTCGAGGGCTTTGCCGCCGCGCCGTCGCTGACCCGCGCCAATGCGCTCGGGCAATACCTGTTCGTCAACGGCCGCCCGGTGCGCGACAAGCTGATCCTCGGCGCCGTGCGCGCCGCCTATTCCGACTATCTGCCGCGCGACCGCCATCCGGTCGTGGCGCTGTTCGTGACCTGCGACCCGCAGGAGGTCGACGCCAATGTGCATCCGGCCAAGACCGAGGTGCGCTTCCGCAACGCCGGCCTGGTGCGCGCGCTGATCGTGCATGCCTTGAAGGACGGCCTGGCGCGCGAGGGCAGACGCACCGCAGCCAACACCGCCGACGGCGCGACGTTACAGGCGTTCCGTCCCGCTTTCACGCCACCGCGCCCGGGCAATTGGGACTGGCGCAGCTCGCCGTCATACCCGGTCAATCCGATGCGCGCGTTCGACGGCGCGGCGGCGCCCGCTTTCGCCGAGCCCGGACAGGCCGCCTTCGACGTCGGCGCGCCGACCGCCGATGTCCGCTTCGAGGCCGCGCCCGCACCCGATCTGCTCGACCGGCCGCTCGGCGCCGCGCGCACCCAGATCCACGAGACCTACATCGTCTCGCAGACCCGCGACGGCCTGATCGTGGTGGACCAGCACGCGGCGCATGAGCGCATCGTCTATGAGAAGCTGAAGGCCTCGCTGGCGAAGAACGGTGTGCAGCGGCAGATCCTCTTGATCCCGGAGATCGTCGAGCTCGACGAGGCGACCGTCGAGAAGCTGCTCGATCGCGCCGAGGAGCTGGCGTCGTTCGGGCTCGCGATCGAATCCTTCGGTCCCGGCGCGGTTGCCGTGCGCGAGACGCCCTCGCTGCTCGGCAAGACCAATGCGGCCAGGCTGCTCCGCGACCTCGCAGAACATATGGCCGAATGGGACGAGGCGCTGCCGCTGGAACGCCGCCTGATGCATGTCGCCGCCACCATGGCCTGCCACGGCTCGGTCCGCGCCGGCCGCCGCCTCAAGCCGGAAGAGATGAACGCGCTGCTGCGCGAGATGGAAGACACGCCGAACTCCGGCCAATGCAACCACGGCCGGCCGACCTATGTCGAATTGAAGCTGAGCGATATCGAGAAGCTGTTCGGGCGGAGATAACCGCCCACGCGGAACTGTCATCGCCCGGCTCGACCGGGCGATCCAGTACGCCGCGGCCCTTCGGCTCAAGCACAACCGTCTCTGGAATACTGGATCACCCGCATGCGCGGGTGATGACAGCGTGCGCGAACCATTCACCTGTCGTCCTGGCGAAAGCCAGGACCCATTACCCCATATGAGAATTGTTGTGCGATGCTGGGGCCGCGATCGATATTCATCATCAAGTGCGGTGGTGATGGGTCCGGCTTTCGCCAGGACGACGGCGGTGTGCGTGGAGAAAGTCTCGCGATGAACTCGAACCAGCGTCGTCACTCACATCTGTTGTCGCCCGGCTCGACCGGGCGATCCAGTACGCCGCGGCTGTTGTGATCGAACGAGAGGCCTCGGCGTACTGGATCACCCGCATGCGCGGGTGATGACAGCGTGCGCGAACCATTCACCTGTCGTCCTGGCGAAAGCCAGGACCCATTACCCCATATGAGAATTGTTGTGCGATGCTGGGGCCGCGATCGATATTCATCATCAAGTGCGGTGGTGATGGGTCCGGCTTTCGCCAGGACGACGGCGGTGTGCGTGGAGAAAGTCTCGCGATGAACTCGAACCAGCGTCGTCACTCACATCTGTTGTCGCCCGGCTCGACCGGGCGATCCAGCATGCCGCGGCCCTTCGGCTCAAGCACAACCGTCTCTGGAATACTGGATCACCCGCATGCGCGGGTGATGACAGCATAACAAGCGGCAGCATTACGCCTTGCGTAAGAACACGAATTCCGTGTCGTCATACGCGCGCCGCTCGAGCTCCTCGAACCCCGCGGGCGCCGCGAATGCCGCGGCCTTCGCCTCCTCCACCACGAGCAGCGCGCCCGGCGTCAGCCAGCCACCGTCGCGCAGCGAGGCGAGCGCCTTGTCGGCGAGACCCTTGCCATAGGGCGGATCGAGAAACACCAGCGAGAACGGCTCGACCGGATGCGCAGGTCCGAGATCGGTGGCATCGCGGCGATAGACCTTGGTGGTCCCGCCAAGGCCGAGCGACTCGACATTGTTGCGCAGCAGCGCCCGCGCCTCGGCGCCATTGTCGACGAACAGCGTGAACTTGGCGCCACGCGAGGCCGCCTCGATGCCGAGCGCGCCGGTGCCGGCAAACAGATCGAGTACGCGCGCGTCCTCAATCGGATTGTCGTAGGCGTGGATCAGGATGTTGAACACGGATTCGCGCAGGCGGTCCGCGGTCGGACGGATCTCGCGGCCCGACGGCGACGCGAGATTGCGGCCCCTCAGCCTGCCCCCGACGACGCGCATCGACCGTTACTCGTCCTTCGGCGTGAGATCGCGCTTGCCGTGATAGCCGCGCTTGGGACGGCGCGGCGGGCCGTAGCCGTTGGCCTCGTCCTCGTTGCGGGCGCGGGCTTCCTCGCTGCCGGTGCGCTGCACCAGCACGCGGCGGCCCTTGCGATCGTTGATGGTTTCGCGCTTGCTGGGCTTCGGCTTCCTGGCGGGCGCATCGTCGACTTCGCCGGCGTCACGCTGCTCCGGCCGCGTGAAATCCGCGCCTGCAACCTTGGCGATCTTCTCGCCGAGCTGCTCGCGCAGCACCCGGGTCTTGACCTCCTCGACCTTGCCCTCCTCGAGCTCGCCGAGTTGGAACGGACCGTAGGAGATCCGGATCAGCCGGTTCACCTCGAGCCCGAGATGCGCCATCACGTTGCGCACCTCGCGGTTCTTGCCCTCGCGGATCGCGAACACCACCCAGACGTTGGAGCTCTGGTCGCGCTCCAGCGTCGCATCGATCGGCCCGTATTTGACGCCGTCGACCTCGACGCCGTCCTTGAGCTGGTCGAGCTGACCCTGCGTCACCTCGCCATGCGCGCGCACGCGGTAGCGCCGCAGCCATCCGGTGTCGGGATGCTCCAGCGTCCGCGCCAGCCCGCCGTCATTGGTCAGCAGCAACAGGCCCTCGGTGTTGAAATCGAGCCGGCCGATCGAGATCAGCCGCGGCAGGCCCTCAGGCAGATTGTCGAACACGGTCGGCCGTCCCTCGGGATCGGCATGCGTCGTCATCAGCCCGCGCGGCTTGTGATACATGAACAACCGCGTCCGCTCGCGCGGCGGCAACGGCTTGCCGTCGACCGCCACGACATCGTTCTCGGTGATATCGAGCGCCGGCGAGTTGATCACCCGTCCGTTGACCGTGACGCGGCCCTGGGTGACGATCTCCTCGGCATCACGGCGCGAGGCGAGACCGGCACGCGCCAGCACCTTGGCAATGCGTTCACCCGCCTTCTTCGGCTTCGGCTCGGGACGCTCGCGGCGGTCATCGTAGGAGCGTTCCCGATAGGCACCGCGGCCGCCGAAGGCCGGGCGCTTGGCAAACACCTTGCTGTCGTCTTCATTCTCGCGGCGCGGGCGGTCGCCGAAACGGCCCTCGCTGCGCGGATGCTCCTGCCAGTCGGTACGGCCTTCGGGGCGCTCGCGGCGACGGTTGTCGCCACCATCCTCGTCTCGACCCCAGCGCGGCCGGCTGAACTTCGGCCGCTCATGGCGATCGCCCTGCTCGCGATCGTCGCGGGAGCGCGAGAACCGCGGCCGCTCGCCGCCGCCGCGATCGTCTCGCGGCCTGTCGTAACGCGGCCTGTCGAAATTGCGCGGGCCGTCGCGGAACGGACGCGAACCACGCTCCGGACGATCGGAGCCGCCCTCACGCTTCTGCCACGGCTTGGACTCGCCGCGCGGCGGCCGGTCGCCAAAGTCCTTGCGCGGGCCGCGATCGCCGCGATCACGATCGCCCCCGCGCTTGAACTTGCTGTCGCCGCCGAATTTCCGTGCGGGCCGGTCGCCATCGCGCGAGGGACGGTCGCCGAACGATCGCTCGCCACGCGGCGTATAGGGCCGCTTCTCGCCGTCACGTTCGCGCGGCGCGTAAGGCTTGCGGTCGCCGAATTTCCGATCGGAAGACCGCCCCGCCGGTCGCGCATCATCGCGATCGCGTCGCGGCGCGCGGTCGTCGCGATTGTAGTTCGGGCGGTCGCCACGGGGCGTGTAGGGACGCTTTTCGCCGCCGCGATCTTCGCGCGGCTTGAACGAACGCTTCTCGCCATCGCCGCCGCGATCGAATCTCGGCCGGTCGCCCCGCGGCTTGAACGTGCGCTTCTCGCCATCGCCGTCGCGGGCCGGGCGATCGCGGAACGGCCGATCGCCACGGGCATCATCGCGGTTGAACCTCGGCTTGTCGCCGAACTCGCGGCGCGGCGGACGGTCGTCGCGATCGCCGCGGTAGGGCCGCTTCTCGCCATCGCCCTTGCCGGCAAACGTCTTGTCGCCAAAGCCGCGCTTGGCAAATTTCTTGTCCGGTCCACGGGCGGCGCCGGAGCGGCCCTTGCCGCCGCCGGCGCGGCCCTGTCCACCGCCGGGCCGATCACGCCGGCCGCGGGAATCGTTGTTTTTGTCGCTGTCGCGGGGCATGAATAATCTCGCTGGACGCTCAATTGGGGTGCAAGGGCAGCCGGGCGTACGCGCCTGTTGGCAGCGCATTTGACGCAAAACCGGCATCCACTTTTGCTGAAGGCGAAGCTACTAGCAGGTTTCTTCCAATGATACGAGGCATGTCAGCCCCTTCTTTCATGGATTTGGCGCTGAAAACGGCCGAAAATGCCGGAAAAGCTGGCGAAGTTCCGATCGGATGCGTGATTGTCCGGGGTTACGAGATCATCGCCACCGCCAGCAATCGCACCCTCACCGACCGCGATCCGACCGCCCATGCGGAAGTTTTGGCGATCCGGCAGGCCGCCGAGGCCATCGGCACCGAACGGCTGGTCGATTGCGACCTCTACGTGACGCTGGAGCCCTGCACCATGTGCGCCGGCGCGATTTCCTTCGCCCGGATCCGCCGGCTGTATTACGGCGCCGCCGACCCCAAGGGCGGCGCGGTCGAGTCAGGCGTGCGGTTCTTCGCGCAGCCGACCTGCCACCATGTGCCGGAAGTCTATGGCGCCGTCGGCGAGACCGAGTCCGCGCGCCTCCTGCGCGAGTTCTTCAGGGAGCGGCGTTGACGCATCCGTAGCCCGGATGAAGCGCAGCGAAATCCGGGGAGATTCTCCGCGGAGACAGTCCCGGATTTCGCTGCGCTCCATCCGGGCTACGCAGTTCTCGAGATGCGAAATGTTGGTCCCGTCATCCTGAGGAGCGCGTAGCGCGTCTCGAAGGATCGACGGCCACCAGCCGGGCCGATTCATCCTTCGAGACGCGCGTTCCGCGCTCCTCAGGATGACGGTACGCGTGAACGCACGCCCGATGACAGGCTCCGCGCAATCCGGGGAGCTTCCTCCGCGGAGGCGGTCCCCGGATTTCGCTGCGCTCCATCCGGGCTACAAAGCACTCAGCATGCGACATGTCGATCCCGTCATCCTGAGGAGCCGCGCAGCGGCGTCTCGAAGGATGCACGGCCACCAGCCGGGCCGTGCATCCTTCGAGACGCGCGTTCCGCGCTCCTCAGGATGACGGTACGCGTGAACGCACGCCCGATGACAGGCTCCGCGCAATCCGGGGAGCTTCCTCCGCGGAGGCAGTCCCCGGATTTCGCTGCGCTCCATCCGGGCTACAAAGCTCTCAGCATGCAGCATGTCGATCCCGTCATCCTGAGGAGCGCGTAGCGCGTCTCGAAGGATCGACGGCCACCAGCCGGGCCGATTCATCCTTCGAGACGCGCGTTCCGCGCTCCTCAGGATGACGGTACGCGTGAACGCACGCCCGATGACAGGCTCCGCGCAATCCGGGGAGCCTCCTCCGCGGAGGCGGTCCCCGGATTTCGCTGCGCTCCATCCGGGCTACAAAGCTCTCAGCATGCGACATGTCGGTCCCGTCATCCTGAGGAGCCGCGCAGCGGCGTCTCGAAGGATCGCCGGCCACCAGCCGGGCCGATTCATCCTTCGAGACGCGCGTTCCGCGCTCCTCAGGATGACGGTACGCGTGAACGCACGCCCGATGACAGGCTCAGCGCAATCCGGGGGCTTCCTCCGCGGAGGCGGTCCCCGGATTTCGCTGCGCTCCATCCGGGCTACGCAGTTCTCAGCATGCAGCATGTCGATCCCGTCATCCTGAGGAGCGCGTAGCGCGTCTCGAAGGATCGACGGCCACCAGCCGGGCCGAGCATCCTTCGACGCGCGTTCCGCGCTCCTCAGGATGACGGTACGCGTGAACGCACGCCCGATGACAGGCTCCGCGCAATCCGGGGAGCTTCCTCCGCGGAGGCGGTCCCCGGATTTCGCTTCGCTTCATCCGGGCTACGCAGTTCTCAGCATGCAGCATGTCGATCCCGTCATCCTGAGGAGCGCGTAGCGCGTCTCGAAGGATCGACGGCCACCAGCCGGGCCGATTCATCCTTCGAGACGCGCGTTCCGCGCTCCTCAGGATGACGGTACGCGTGAACGCACGCCCGATGACAGGCTCCGCGCAATCCGGGGAGCTTCCTCCGCGGAGACGGTCCCGGATTTCGCTGCGCTCCATCCGGGCTACGCAGTTCTCAGCATGCAGCATGTCGGTCCCGTCATCCTGAGGAGCCGCGAAGCGGCGTCTCGAAGGATCGACGGCCACCAGCCGGGCCGAGCATCCTTCGAGACGCGCGTTCCGCGCTCCTCAGGATGACGGTACGCGTGAACGCGCGCCCGATGACAGGCTCAGCGAATTCCGGGGAGCCTCCTCCGCGGAGGCGGTCCCCGGATTTCGCTGCGCTCCATCCGGGCTACGCAGTTCTCAGCATGCAGCATGTCGATCCCGTCACCCTGAGGAGCCGCGAAGCGGCGTCTCGAAGGATGCACGGCCACCAGCCGGGCCGTGCATCCTTCGAGACGCGCGTTCCGCGCTCCTCAGGATGACGGTGCTGCGCTTTGCGCTACCCCGCCAGGAAAAACTCCCGCAGCAGCTTCGCCGTCGCGTCCGGAGCCTCCTCGGGCAGGAAATGCCCTGACGCCACCGGCGCGCCGCTGACATTGGTCGCCCAGTTCTTCCAGGTGTCGAGCGGCGTCGTTGCCGCGCTGGCAACCCCGGCATCGCCCCACAACGCCAGCATCGGGATCGTGATCTTCCTGCCGGCGTCGACGTCGGCCTTGTCGATCTCAAAGTCGGCATAGGCGCCGGCGCGATAATCCTCGCACATCGCGTGGATGCGGGCGGGATCGCGGAACGGCGCAAGGTAATGCGCGAGCGCGCGCGGATCGATGGCGTCCAGCGTCTTGGTCCTGGTCTGGCTCGCCATCTTCTCCTTGAGGAAGAATTCGCCATTGTTGGAGATCAACGTCTCCGGCAGCGGATAGGGCTGCGCCAGGAACGCCCAGTGGTAGATCTTAAGCGCCGAGAGACGATTGAGCTTCTGCCAGTAATCATAGGTCGGCGCGATATCGAGCACCGCAAGCTTCGAGAGCCGGCCGGGATGATCGAGCGCGAGCCGGTATGAGACGCGGCCGCCGCGGTCGTGACCGGCGAGCGCGAAATGCACATGGCCGAGCTGCTCCATCGCCTCGACCATGGTCTTGGCCCAGGCCCGCTTGGTGTAGGGCGTATGGTCCTTGTCGCTATCAGGCATGTCGGACCAGCCGTAGCCCGGCAGGTCGGCGATGATCAGCGTGAATGTGTCGTCAAGTTTCGGCGCGACCGTGTGCCACATCACATGGGTCGATGAGAAGCCGTGCAGCAACAGCAGCGGCGGGCCCTTGCCGCCGACGCGGGCGAAGATGCGGCCCTGCGAGGTGTTGATCCATTTCGACTCATAGCCGGGAAAAAGATCAGCGAGATCAGGCATCGGTAGCTCCTCCCGGTCGCGTGCGCCGCGCTTCAAACTTTGTTCGGCGTTGCCGCTGGCCCATGCGAGGTTTATGCCATCCTCAAGCCAAGCCAACAACAACATGAAACGAGGAAGTGCCATGTCGATCGATTTCGAGATTCCCGCTGAGGCCAAGGCGATCCGCGAGAAGGTTCGCAAATTCGTGCATGACGAGTGCATTCCGGCGGAAAAGGAACTCGACACCAAGCCGCTTGCCGAGGTGCTGGCGCCGCTGCGCAAGAAGGCCCGGGCGCAGGGCCTGTGGTGCCCCTTCGTGCCGAAGGAGTATGGCGGTATGGGCCTCGGCCCGCTCGCCAACGCGCTGGTGCAGATGGAGCTCGGCGAAAGCATGCTCGGCGCGCTCTCGATGAACACGCAGGGGCCGGACGATGCCTCGATGATGACGATCCTGGCGCACGGCACCGAGTACCAGAAGGAGAAATTCCTTAAACCCCTGCTGAACGGCGAGAAGCGCATCTGCTTCTCGATGACCGAGAAGGCCGCCGGCGCCGACGCCACCGGCATGCAGACCACCGCGGTCAAGGACGGCAATGAGAACTACATCCTCAACGGCGAGAAATGGTTCTCCTCGTCGGCGAGCGTCGCCGACCTCGCGCTGGTCATGGCGAAGACCGATCCGAATGCACCGCGCCACAAGCAATACTCGACCTTCATCGTCGAGCTGCCCAACCCCGGCTACCGCATCAAGCGCAACATCGCCAACATGGCGATCGAGGGCCCGCATGACGATGTGATCCATGGCGGCCACTCCGAGATCGAGATCAAGGATTTGAAGGTACCGGCCGACAACCTGCTCGGCGGCGAGGGCAATGGCTTCAACATGGGCCAGCACCGCCTCGCCTATGGCCGGCTGCGCCACGGCATGCACAACGTCGCCAAGGCGCAGCGCGCGCTCGACATGGCGGCCGCCCACGTCACCAAGCGCTCGACCTTCGGCCAGTTGCTGGCCGACCGCCAGGCGGTGCAGTTCATGCTCGCCGATTGCGCGAGCGAGCTTTATATCGGCCGGCTGATGCTGCTGCACATCGCCTACAAGGCGGAGAAGGGCCTCGACATCCGCCAGGAGAACTCGATCGCGAAGATCTTCCACGCCCACATGGTGCACAAGGTGATCGACACCGCGATCCAGCTGCACGGCGCGCTCGGCTTCAGCCAGGATACGCCGCTGGCGAAATGGTACACCCAGGTGCGCTCGCAGCGGCTGGTCGACGGCCCCGACGAGGTGCACAAGTGGAAGATCGGCAAGAACGTCATCAAGGCGTTCCGCGAGCACGGCACCACCGCGAGCGCGGCAGGCGGGGATTTGCTCTGATCCGCTTCGTCATTCCGGGGCGGCGTCGCCCCACACCACTCCGTCATTGCCGGGCTTGACCCGGCAATCCATCTCACGAAGAGACTCTCCCGAAGGCGATGGATGCGCGGGTCCCGGCTACGCCAAGGCTTCGCCGAGGCTCTCGCACGTTGGCGCGCCGGAGCTTTAGCGGAGGCGGCAAGCCCGCGCATGACGAGCGACAAGTGCCGCGCGCGCTAGCCCTTTTCCTGCTCCACAGCCTGCCAGGCAATGTCGCGCCGGCAGAATCCCTCCGGCCATCTGATGCGATCGACGGCCTGATAGGCGCGGTCGCGCGCCTCGGTCACCGTCTTGCCCATCGCGCAGACGTTCAGCACCCGACCTCCGTTGGCAAGGATTGCACCATCCTTGGCCACCGTGCCGGCATGGAAAATCTCGACACCCTCGACCTTGGCGGCGTCATCGAGGCCGTCGATCCGCGTACCCTTGATGTAGTCGCCGGGATAGCCCTTGGCCGCCATCACCACCGTCAGCGCCGGGTCCGGGAACCAGCGCAGATCGAAGTTCTTCAATTGCCCGTCGCAGGCGGCGAGCAGCGCGGGCACAATGTCCGACATCATCCGCAGCATCAGCACCTGGCACTCGGGATCGCCGAAGCGGACATTGTATTCGAACAGTTTTGGGCCCTGCGCGGTCAGCATCACGCCGGCATAGAGCACGCCCTTGAACGGCGTGCCACGGCTCTTCATCCCGGCCACCGTCGGCAGGATGATGTGCGCCATGATCTGGTCATGCACCTCAGGCGTCACGAACGGCGTCGGCGAATAGGCGCCCATGCCGCCGGTATTCGGCCCCTTGTCGTGATCGAACACGCGCTTGTGGTCCTGCGCCGAGGCCAGCGGGATCGCGGTCTCGCCATCGCACAGCGCGAAGAAGCTGATCTCGCGGCCCGACAAGAACTCCTCGATCACCACCTCGGCGCCGGCCGATCCGAACGCGCCCTCGAACATCATCGCAACAGCGGCCTCCGCCTCGAGCAAGGTCTGCGCCACCACGACGCCCTTGCCGGCGGCGAGCCCATCGGCCTTGACCACGATCGGCGCGCCCTGGGCGCGGACATAGGCCACTGCGTCCTTCGCATTGTCGAAGCGGCGATAGGCGCCGGTCGGAATGTCGAACTCGCTGCAGAGGTCTTTCGTGAAGCCCTTGGAGCCCTCGAGCTGCGCGGCCTGCTTGCTCGGCCCGAACGCCTTGATGCCGGCAGCGGCGAGATCATCGACAATGCCGGCGGCGAGCGGCGTCTCCGGCCCGACCACCACCAGATCTACCGCATTGCGCCGGCAGAATTCGATCACCGCGGCATGGTCGGCGACATCGAGCGCAACGCACTCGGCCTCGCGCGCGATCCCGGCATTGCCCGGCGCGCACCAGAGTTTGTTCACCAGCGGGGATGCGGCGATCTTCCACGCCAGCGCATGTTCGCGGCCACCGGAACCGAGCAGGAGGATGTTCATCTGTGTCGCCGATTAAAAGGGTTGTAACGCCATTTCGTCCGGTTTAGCACGCTCCCCGACCGCAGCAAGAAGCGGTTCGATCAGATGTGGATATGTGATTCGACGCTTGAAACGAGGCGTCCGGACCTTGCACACGGGGGCGAAAACCCCGATTCTATAGGCCAGATGACCGCCGCTCCGAATCTCGTCAACGCGCCCGAATTCACCGTCTCGGAACTCTCCTCCGCCCTGAAGCGGACGGTGGAGGACCGGTTCGGCCATGTCCGCGTCCGCGGCGAGATCTCCGGCTTTCGCGGCCCGCACTCCTCCGGCCACTGCTATTTCGCCCTGAAGGACGAGAGCGCCAAGATCGAGGCGGTGATCTGGAAGTTTGCCCACGCAAGGATGCGCTTCAAGCCGCAGGAAGGCCTCGAGGTCATCGCCACCGGCAAGCTGACCACCTATCCGAACTCCTCGAAGTACCAGATCGTCATCGACTCGCTGGAGCCGGCCGGCGTCGGCGCGCTGATGGCGCTGATGGAGGAGCGCAAGAAGAAGCTCGCGGCCGAGGGCCTGTTCGACGAGGCCCGCAAGCAGCTGCTGCCCTGGCTGCCCGAGGTGATCGGCGTCGTCACCTCGCCGACCGGCGCCGTGATCCGCGACATCCTGCATCGCCTCGAGGACCGCTTCCCCCGCCGCGTGCTGGTCTGGCCGGTCAAGGTGCAGGGCGACGGCTCGGCCGAGCAGGTCGCAGCCGCGATCCGCGGCTTCAACGCGCTGCCGGAGGGCGGCAGGATTCCGCGGCCCGACCTGTTGATCGTCGCGCGCGGCGGCGGCTCGCTGGAGGATTTGTGGTCGTTCAACGAGGAGATCGTGGTTCGTGCCGCGGCCGAGAGCCACATCCCGCTGATCTCGGCGGTGGGCCACGAGACCGACATCACGCTGATCGACTTCGTCGCCGACAAGCGCGCGCCGACGCCGACCGCGGCCGCCGAGATGGCGGTACCGGTGCGCAGCGAGCTGTTCGTCGAGGTCCAGGGGCTCGCCCGCCGCACCATGGTGTGCTGGCAGCGCGGCCAGGAGGCCCGCCGCAACGAGCTGCGTGCCGCGGCGCGTGCGCTGCCTGCGGCGAACGAACTGCTGGCGATCCCGCGGCAGCGGCTCGATCATCTCGCGGCCGGGCTCCCGCGCGGGCTGAAGGCCAATACGCACGCGCATTTCCGCCGCTTCGCTGCGTCGAGCTCGCGCCTCACCATCGGCGTGCTGCGCGGCCAGGTCGCCCATGCGCGGCAGCGGCTGACCGTCTCGGGCGAACGCATCACGCTGTCGGCGCGCGCGCTGCTGCATCGCAGGCGCGAGCGCTTCAGCGGGCTCGAGATCCGGCTCAAGGCCTCGAAGCTCGCCAACGCCAAGGCCCAGCGCAACGCGATCGCGCGCGATCTCGAGCGCACCCACCGCCTCGCCGAGCGCGCCCGCCGCGCGCTGCTGACGACGATGCAGCGGCTCGAGGCGCGCGTCGCCCATCGCAGCCAACTGCTAGCGGCGCTGTCCTATCGCGGCGTGCTGGCGCGCGGCTTTGCGCTGGTGCGCGACGCGCAGGGACACGCGATCCATTCAGCCGCCGCGGTCGGCCCGAACGCCAACCTATCGATCGAGTTCGCCGACGGCCGCGTCGCCGCCACCACCAATGCCGATCAGCCCGCGGCGACGGTGACGCCCGAGAGCCAGCCGAAGCCGCAGCCGCGCGAGGCGAAACCGGCGGCGCCGAAGCGCGTCACCAAGCCGGTCGATCAGGGCAGTTTGTTTTAGCGCGGGATAGGATTGGGTTTGTCTGGAGCGGCAGCGGAAGTTCACCTCTCCCTTGGGAGAGGTCGGCGCGTAGCGCCGGGTGAGGGATCACGGTCTCTCGTTAGAACTGCGGCCCTTCACCCGATTTGCTACGCAAATCGACCTCTCCCCGCCGGGGAGAGGTGAACCGCATTCGTGGCCAAACCGATTCAACCCAACTTCATCCCGCTCTAGCGCGCCAGCCACTCGGCGACTTGCTTCTGCGCGTCCTTGCGCGCGCTCGCATCGGTGCCGACATGACCGGGCTCCGTGATGTCGACCTCGGACGAGGCCGCGACCGCATGCAGCGGCAGGTTGGCGCGGTCGAAATCGTGATAGGCCTCGGGATAGACCACGATCCGCGCCAGCGCGCTGCGGCCGCGCGCGCCGTCGACCATCTGGTGGCAGGCCGACGACGACGTCACATCGTCGCGCGCGCCGATCAGGACCAGCGTCGGCACCCGCGCGCTCCAGCCGAGGCCTGACGAGGTGCGGCAATCCGGATAGAACGCGACTGCCGACCGGAAGTCCGGCTCGACGTTGCGCGACCACATCTGCGGCCGCACCGCCCACAGCAAAGCGGCCGCGCCATTGCCCCAGCCGATCAGGCTGATGCGGCTCTTCGCGACCCATTTCTGCTGCACCAGCCACTGTCGCGCGGCGTTGATATCGGCGACCCGCGCACGGCGGGTCTGGACCTGATGCTCCTTGATGCGGCACTGGGGCCCGAGTTCGCGCGAGCCATAGCTGTCCGGCAGCAGCACCGCATGGCCTGATGTGAGCAGTTGCTCGGCCCAGTCGCGATAGCGCGGCAGCACCGCCTCGGAACGGCCGGCAAGACCGCCGCAGCCATGCAGCGCGATGACCGTCGGGAACGGGCCATCGCCGTCGGGCCGGTAGAGCTGCGCGTGCAGCGTGATATTGCCTTCGGGAATTTCGACCTGATGCGGGGCCGGGAGCGGCGCCGCCGCGGCCGGCACGGCAAGCATGGCGAGGCACATGAAAACTGACTTGAGGCGCATCCGATCCGGCCGGCTCGTTATGGCGCTGCAAACACAGCGGACCACGCCTGCAACGCTACCATGCGCTTTCGCCGCCAAATCATCACAAGTCGGTGGTTTAACGGGCGGACATGACCCCCTATCTGTGATAGACGGATTCATGAACATTTAAGGCTGCCTCATCGGAGGCAAGGCGGAGAGCTCAAACGTGCTGAACAAGTTCGGTCCCTCGGGCCATGGCGAAGCGCAGGTGCAATATCTCGATGGCGATTTCCGCGTGATCTCGCCCGGCACCTTTGTGCGTTGTGCCATCACCGACGTCCGGATCCCGCTCGACGAGCTGAAGTACTGGAGCGTCGACCTGCAGGAGGCCTACGCCACCCCGACGGCTGTGCTGCAGCGCCACCACCCCGGCGTGCTCAAGCCGCAGGCTTAGGCTTAAGCTCAAGACTGGGCTCATGTGCGCAGCCTCCTGTCCCGCGCCTTGAACAGCTGATCGGTCACCAGGCGCCGCAGCGCGGCAGCATCCTCGAATTGCAGCGTCACCGCGAACGGCACGATCGCCCGTGCCCAGGCCGGCATCCCGGCCGGATCACGCAACCGTGCCAGATCCTTTTCCGTCGTCACCAGCGTCAGGGCCTCCCCACTCGCATCGGCGACGAGCTGCGCGATCTCATCCTTGGTGAAGGCATGATGATCGGGGAAGGCTCTGTTTCGCACGACGTCGACGCCGCTTGCGCGCAGCGAGTTGAAGAAGCGCGCGGGATCGCCGATGCCGGCGAAGGCAAGTACACGCTGACCGCGCAAGGGACTCAATGAGGCCTCATCGGGCCTCAGATGCGCCAACAAGATCGGCTTGCCGCGGGACGTGATCTCGGCCGCGATCTTCTTCGCGCCACTCCCCTCGCCGACCACGATCAGCGCATCGGTGCGTTCCAGTTGCGGCGACAGCGGCGCGCGCAACGGTCCGGCCGGAATGACGCGGCCATTGCCGACGCCGCGCGTGGCGTCGATCACGATCAGGCAGGTGTCCTTGAGCACGCTCGGATTCTGGAAGCCGTCATCCATCAGGATCACGCTTGCGTTCTGTGCGCGCGCCAGCGCCAGGCCTGCGGCACGGTCACGCGAGACCACGACCGGTAAAGTTGCCGCCATCATCAGCGGCTCGTCGCCGACATCGGCCGCGGTGTGGCTATCGCGATCGACCTTGACCGGGCCAGCGAGCCTGCCGCCATAGCCGCGGCTGAGCACCACCGGCCGCTCATCAAGCTCGCGCAACAGTTTTGCCAGCGCCAGCACGGTCGGCGTCTTGCCGGCGCCGCCGACATGGTAGTTGCCGACGCAGATCACGGGAATGCCGGCATCGACGCCGGCGTGCTGCATCCGCCGCGCGGCCACCGCGCCATAGAGCGCGGCAAGCGGTCTCAACAATTGCGATGTCCAAGACGATGGCCGGTGCCAGAAGGCCGGCTCACGCATTGGCGGCTCCCATCTCGAGCTGCAGCTGCAACAGATAGGGCTCGAGAGCGGTCACCGTGCGCTCCAGCGCACCACCGAGCTGTTCGACGACGCGTTCGGAGGCCGCAAGCGAGGCGTCGCGCGCCGCGGGATCGGCGAGGAACTGGCCGAGCTGCTTGACCAGCGCTTTCAGATCGTCGGCGCGCCGCGCGCCGCCGGCATGATCGAGCGTGTCATAGACTTCGGTGAAATTGAAGACGTGCGGGCCGTGCACGATCGCAGCGCCGAGCTTGATCGCCTCGATCGGGTTCTGGCCGCCATGCGCGACCAGCGAGCCGCCCATGAACACGATCGGCGCGAGGCGATAGAACAGGCCGAGCTCACCCATCGTGTCGGCGACATAGATATCTGTTGTGGCGACCGGCAGGTCCTCGTGCGAGCGCAAGCCGGGGCGCAGGCCCGCTTCCGTCACGAGCCGCGCCACCGCCTCGCCGCGCGCGGCATGCCGCGGCACGATCACCGTGAGCAGCCCGGGGAAGAATCCGGCCAGCGATTTATGTGCCTCGATCAGGAGCTCTTCCTCGCCGGGATGGGTCGACGCGGCCACCACGATCGCGCGGCCGCGCGTCACCGACATCAGCCGCTCCAGCTTGGCCGGATCGGCCGGCGGCGCCGCGACGTCGAGCTTGAGATTGCCGGTAACCATGACGTTGGGGCTGCCGAGCGCGGCAAAGCGTTCGGCGTCGGTCTTCGACTGCGCGAGGCAGATGTCGAACCGCCCGAGCAGCGCCCCGATGGTGTTGGAGACCCGGCGCCAGCGCGGGAACGAGCGCTGCGACATCCGCCCGTTGATCAAGACCATCGGCAGCCGCCGCGCGGCGCTCGACAGGATCAGGTTCGGCCACAGATCGGACTCGATGAACAGCGCCAGCGACGGATGCCAGTGATCGAGGAAGCGCGCGACATAGCGCGGCGAGTCATACGGCACGTATTGATGGATCACGTCGGGCGGAAAGCGCTTGGCGACGATCGCGGCCGAGGTCACCGTGCCCGAGGTGAGCAGGATGCGCAGATTGAGCGCGCGCAGCCGCTCGATCAGCCCGACCGCCGCCAGCACCTCGCCGACGCTCGCGCCGTGAATCCACACCAGCGGCCCCTGCGGCCTGGTATCGGCGCTGACGCCGCGCCGCTCGCCGACACGTTCGGGATCTTCCTTGCCGAGCCTGAGCCGCCGCTTGATCAGCGCGGGCGCGAGCGGCACCATCGCGGACGACAGCTTGCGGTAGACACGCAACGTCATCGGTAGCGAGCTAGCCAAGCGTTGCCTCCGGCCGCCCGACGGCCGCATAGGCGCGCCGGGTCGCTTCGTTGAGAAGGTTCTCCACGTGCTGCCGGAGCTTTTCCATCGTCGCGGCATCGGCATCGGGCGGTACATAGACCGGCTCAATACCTACCACTGCGCCGCGCCCGAATGGCAAATTGATGGTCGTGGAATCCCAGTTTTTCAACCGGATGAATCGGCTGGTGACCATTGCAAAGGGGACGATCGGCCGGCCGGTTTCCCGCGCCAGCATGATGGCCCCGAGGCCCGCCACCCGGGCCCGCTTCGGCACATCGGCCGTGGTCGCCATGTTGCAGCCGTCTTCCAGCGTCCGGACCATCTCCAGGAAGGCGCCGACGCCGCCCTTGCGATGGAACGCGCCGGAATGATCGCCGGACCCCCTGATCGTGCCGATGCCGAGCCGCTCGACCGCCAGGGCGTTGAACTCGCCGTCGCGATGCCGGGAGATCAGCACCTTGGCACGGTAGCTGTCCTTGGTCTTGATGAACGGCGTCATGAAGTGCTGGCCGTGCCAAAACACGAAGATCGCCGGCATCAAGGGCTCGACGACCCCGTACACGTCGGACGGCTGGTAGCTGAAGCGGTTGGTGTACCAGACCAGCCGCAGGTACTCGGCCGCAAGCACACCCAGCGCGCGCTGCACGAAGCCGCTGCGCAGCAGATCGCGAAATAGTCGTTTCAATGGGAGTGCTTTGCGTCCTGCTCGGGATCGAGCAACCGGTGGAGGTGAACGACGAAGTAACGCATCTGGGCGTTGTCCACGGTCGCTTGCGCTTTCGCCTTCCAGGCCGCATAGGCGGTCGCATAGTTCGGGTAGACGCCGACGATCTCGACTTCGTCCAGATTCTTGAAGGTGTTGTGCTCGAGATCGGTCAACTCGCCGCCGATCACGAGGTGAAGCAGCTGCGGCTGGGCATTGTCTGACATGATGGTTTTTCCTAACGAGATGCCCGGCAAGCAAATGAAGTCGTAGTCGTCACAGGTCTGGTCGTCACAGGTCTGATCGTCACAGGTCTGTCGTAACAAGTCCGTTCGTCACAATCGGAAACGCGGCGCGGATCGGCGGGGCCTCACGGCAATGGACGGTTGCGAAAATGCTCGACAATGCGTGCATGACGTTCGCGTCCTGCTGCCACCAGCACCCCATGCGTCACCTCCCGGCGATTGTACTCAATCGCATCCCCCGAGAGCACGGTCATCTTACCACCCGCTTCCTGCACGATCAAATTCGCAGCGGCAAGATCCCAGTCGCGGCTTTGCCCGCCCGCAAAGGCGGCGTCAAGCCGACCTTGTGCTACGCGGCACAACCGCAGGGCCAGCGATCCGATCCGCGGAAACAGCGTGATCTCGTCCGATGTCGGGCTGAGCCGCTGCACCAGCGGTTTCGGTCCGGCCATGCGGGGAAAATCGAAATCGGTGCCCGCGGTCGCGTGCACGCCGCTGTCGTTCAGGGTGGCGCCCTGGCCACGGGCGGCGAAGAAGAATTCCTCGGTCACCGGCGCATACACCGCCGCGAGCACCGGCGATGCATTTTCAACCAGCGCCACACTGACGCACCAGTCCTCGCGGCCGGCGAGATAGGCGCGGGTGCCGTCGATCGGATCGACGATCCAGGTGAAGCGCCTGTCGAGTCGGGTCGCGTTGTCGGCGCTCTCCTCCGACAGCCAGCCGTAACCCGGCGTCGCCGAACGCAGCTGCTGCTCCAGGAGGTCGTTGACGGCGATGTCGGCCTCGGAGACCGGCGAGGACGCGCCCTTGATCCAGTTCTTCAATTCGGTGCGGAACAGCGACGATGCGAGCCGGCCCGCCTCCTGCACCGATCTGGTCAGCAAGGCGGCGTCGCGCGCCTTGGTCCAGTCGTCCGTATCAGCGTCCGCCAAGCGTCAGGCCCTCGATGCGCAGCGTCGGCGAATTGACGCCGTAGCGGAATTCCAGATCGCTGGCAGCGACCAGCGACTTGAACATCGGCAGCAGGTGGCCGGCGATGGTCACTTCGCTGACCGGATAGGTGATCTCGCCGTTCTCGATCCAGAAGCCGGACGCGCCGCGGCTGTAATCGCCGGTCACGCCGTTGACGCCGGAGCCGATCAGGTCGGTGACATAGAAGCCCTCCTTGATGTCGGAGATCAGCTCCTTCGGCGTCGCCGCACCCGGCTCGAGATGCAGATTGTATGTTCCGGGCGACGGCGAGGACGACACGCCGCGATGCGCATGCCCCGTGGTCATCAGGCCAAGCTCGCGCGCGGTCGCGGAGTCCAGCACCCAGGTGGTCAGCACGCCCTCATCGATCAGCGCGATCTTCTTCACCTTGACGCCCTCGGCGTCGAAGGTCTGCGAACGCAGGCCGCGCACGCGCAGGGGATCGTCGATGATGCGGATATCCCTTGAGAACAGCTGCTCGCCGAGCTTGTCTTTCAGGAAGCTGGTCTTGCGCGCGATCGAGGCGCCGTTGATGGCCCCGACCAGATGGCCGACGATCGAGCCCGCAACCCGCGGGTCGAACACGACAGGCACCTTGCAGGTCTCGACCTTGCGCGGATTCGACCGCGCCACCGCGCGCTCGCCGGCCTTGCGGCCAACGGTCGTGGGTGAATCGAGATCGGACGCATGCGGCGCGCTGGTGAAATCGTAGTCGCGCTCCATGCCGGTGCCCTCACCGGAAATCGCCGTCGTCGAGATGCCGTGACTGGAGCGCAGATAAGAACCGTGGAAGCCGGTCGACGTCACCAGCACCATGCCGCCGATCCCGGTCGAGGCCGACGCACCGCCGGACTTGGTGACGCCCTTGACCGCGAGCGCTGCGGCCTCCGCTTCGATGGCGCGCTGCTCGAGCTCGGCCGTGGTCGGGACGGTGCGGTCGAGCAGATCGAGATCGGGGAAATCATGCGCATGGAGCGCGGGATCGGCCAGACCGACATATTTGTCGTCCGGCGCCACGCGCGCCATCGCGACCGCACGCTCGGCGAGCTTTGCAATCCCGTCGCCGCTGACGTCATTGGTCGAGACCACCGCCTGGCGCTGGCCGACGAACACCCGAAGTCCGACATCGTCGCCTTCGGAGCGCTCGGTTTCCTCGACACGGCCGTCACGGACTTCGACGCCTTGCGAGACGCCGCGCACCGCGATGGCATCGGCCGCGTCGGCGCCGGCGCGCTTTGCGGCTTCGACCAGACGCTGCGCGAGGTCGCTCAGGCCGGACTGGTCGAACAGATCGGAGGTATCGCCGTGTCGCGATGCAGATGGTGAAGAGTTCACGAACGAATTCCTGCGGATTGAGGGGGCCCGGAATGGCGTCGACAGACCTAACCAGATGTGCCGGATTCACAAGGAATTCAAGCACTTTGCACCGGCGGGCAACAAAGATTTGAGTGATCGGCGCAAGGCTTCGTCAATCATGCGGGCCAACCTCTTGTCAATCATGGCGCCAGGTGAGGAGCGGTTAACCAGGCTTTTTAAGCCGAAACGGCCATCGCTCGGCTAGGCTCTCACACATCGACCGGGAACATAATCCCGGCGGGGAGACTAAGGCTTTGAGGCGTCAAACACCAACAAGCGGAATCAATTCCGCCGGGTCGAGCCGCGCACTGCGGCTCGACCCTCTTTCCCTTCCGCTCAGCTTCCACGCGCAGGATGCGCGCGCAGATGGCGGCATGCGGCAGGTCGAGCTTCACCGCGAACATGTCGTGCTGCGCCGTGCCGTTCTCGGCATGCGGATGGCAGTCAATGTTCGCGTCAGCGATTTCCTCGGCGTCGCGCTGCGCGGCATCGACGACGCGCAGATGCTGGTGCTGGTTCACCGCGATCCCGCGCTCACCATTCCGCTCGGCACCAGTTCGGATGCCGAGGAGATCACCTCCGCCTGGCAGATGTGGAGCGACATCTTCCGTCTCCCGCAACTGACCGAGCCGGCGCCGCGGACGCCTTCCCCGCGCCGGCGCCGCCGCAACGCGATCCGCGCCCGCCGCCCGAAATTCCTGGTCCGCCGCCGCACCGGCGTCAGCCTCAACGGCACCAGCGTGCATCGCGACGAGCGCGAGATCATCGCGCGGGATTGAGTTCGTTTCGGCGCCTCAGCGCGACGGCAACGGAATTGCGTGCACAGCTCTCACCTCTTGGTCGTCCTGGCGAAAGCCAGGACCCATAACCACCGCATTCGGTGATGAACGGGATCGCGGCCCCAGCGTCGCACAACAATCGAGAGTTGGGGTAATGGGTCCTGGCTTTCGCCAGGACGACGATGAGGATGGTTCTCAATTCGAACCGGGCGATGACAGCTGAGAATGAGGACGCAGCTTCGCATTCTCGCGACCTAAGCCGCGCGCAGCACCGCATCGACGACGAGGCTCGCGAACAGGATGAGGCCGGCGTCGCGGTTGGACTTGAAGATGCGCAGACAGAGTGCGGGATCGCTGGTGTCGAGCCGGCGGACCTGCCAGGCGAGATGCAGCGCGAACGCCGCTAGCCCGATCCACGCCGGCCAGCGTGCGCCCGCGAGCGCGAACGCCGCGCCGATCAGCAGCACGGCGAGACCATAGAAAATCACCAGCGCGCGATGGGTGCGTGCGCCGAACAGGCGCGCGGTGGATTTGACGCCGATCAGCGCATCATCCTCGGCGTCCTGATGGGCGTAGATGGTGTCGTAGGCGATCACCCAGGCGATCGAGCCGGCGTAAAGCGCAATCGCGGCCGCATCGATGCGCTCGAGCGTCACGGCGAAGCCCATCAGCGCGCCGTAGGAAAAGGCGAGGCCGAGCACGACCTGCGGCCACCAGGTGATCCGCTTCATGAACGGATAGATCGCAACGATCACCAGCGAGGCGATGCCGGTCATGATCGCAAAGCGGTTGAACTGCAGCAGGACCGCGAGCCCGATCAGCGCCTGCAGCACCATGAAGACCACCGCCTGCGTCACCGTGACCTGCCCCGCCGGGATCGGCCGCGACCGGGTGCGCTCGACCCTGGCGTCGAGATCGCGATCGGTGATGTCGTTCCAGGTGCAGCCTGCGCCGCGCATCACGAAGGCGCCGATGAAGAACAGCAGGACGACGAGCGGGAGTGAGCGAACATCATGCGCGACGCCGGCGGCGAGTGCCGCCGACCACCAGCACGGCATCAACAACAGCCAGGAGCCGATCGGCCGGTCGTAGCGCGCAAGCCGCAGATAGGGCCGCGACCAGACCGGCGCATGGGTATCCACCCAGTTGCCCGTGGAGTCGGCAACGCGGGCGGAGACATCGCTCATGAATGCGTGATCATTGGCTGGTCAATCATCGGGCGCTCGATCACCGGGTGAGAACGTTGCCGTTCAGCGTGTCGAAGGTGCTGCCGCCCTTCTTGGTCGGCGTTGCTTCCGGCAGCGAGGCGGACGAGCCGAGCACGTCGCTCAGCGACGGCCCCGCGGGGCCGCGCGGCTGTGCCGCCGCCTGCTCCGCGACGTTGCAGACCTTCTTCAGCAGCGCCTCGGTATTCTTGTGACCGGTCTTGAGCTGATCGGAGATCTGCGGCGGGATTCCGCACTTCGCCGCGTTGCTGTCGACGTATTTGATCATCTTGACTTCGGCCTGGCTGTAATTGCCGATCAGCTTGCAGGCCTCCTGCGGGCTGGCGTGCCGGTCGCTCGCCGCCTTGATCGCCTTGCCTCGCTTCTCGGTCTCCTCGCGCAGCGGGACGAAATCCTTCATGCAGGCGTCTCCGGCGGCGCCACCACCGGCGCCGGGCGGGGGCGGCGGAGACGACAGACCGCCGCCGGCGATGGGAGCCGCACCACTGCTCGGAAATGGCGACGGCGCGCCGCCGACCCTGGCCGCTGGCGCGCCGTTGACCGGCGGAAATGCAGGATCCGGAGCGGTGCTCGCCCGGCTTGGACGCGCGCCGTTCACCGGCGGGAACGCGGGATCCGACGCGGTGCCGGCCTGGCCTTGATTGGGCAGCGGCGCCGGAAAGGCGCTCTGGGCGGCGGCGTGCCCCGCAGACAGGGCGGTCGCGGCAACGGTCAGCACGATCAGTCGGCGGATCATCGAGGGTGTTTCTCCGGCAAAAGGTCCAGGCAACCCCAGCGCAACAAAACGAAGCAACGAAATTTGGGGGCGTTTTACGATTCCTGTGAGCCCTTAACAACCCGTGGATTTGGGCGACAGCGCGGCGTAGGGCCACACCGGCCACATTAAATTGTTCCCCGATTTGAAGCCTTTAGGCTGCGAGCGGCGGTAAAACCGGGGCATCAAATGCACCTGAACGGGATTTTCGGTCATGCCTCGGTTTGAATCGGCGGCTTCCGCGCGCTGTCCGAACGGCAAAAGGGGCCGCGTGCAAGCGACCCCTCGGACTTGAAAAATGACTTGGTGACAGAAGCAATATGTCGACACCGCTGTAGTAGTTAGCCGGTGCGTTCCTGACGAGCCCGAGGGACTACGGTGTCGCCCGGTTTGGTTAACTTGCCTCGCCGCGTGGAAGCGGCCTTAGCGCCGACGCCCGACGCCGATTACGGAATCTGCCTACCCTCTCCGATCGCAATCAGCAGCAGCGGGCGATACTTGGCAGCACCTTTGGGCTAGAACGCGGCTCAGGAACCCAGGACATGCCTGAACTCGATTTTCGCAGCCCCCGCCTGTTTGTCGATGCCCCGCTCGGGGCCGGCGCGACCGTTTCGCTCGAACGCGACCAGAGCAACTATCTCGGCAACGTGCTGCGGCTTGCCGCCGGCGACGCCGTGCTGGTGTTCAACGGCCGCGACGGCGAATGGCGCGCGGAGATTTCCGGCCGCAAGCGGGCCGACACGCTGACGATCACGGCGCAGACCCGGGCGCAGGATCGCCTGCCCGACGTGACCTATGTGTTTGCGCCGCTGAAACATGCGCGGCTCGACTACATGGTGCAGAAGGCGGTCGAGATGGGCACCGCACGGCTCGTGCCGGTGCTGACCCGCTTCACCCAGGTTTCGCGGGTCAACAGCGAGCGGATGCGCGCCAATGTGGTCGAGGCCGCCGAGCAATGCGGGATCATCTCGCTTGCCGAGGTCGTCGATCCCCTCCCATTTGAACGTTTCCTGGCGGGGCGCGATCCGGCGCGGCTCCTGGTGTTCTGCGACGAGGCGGCTGAAGTGGCGAACCCGGTGCAGGCGTTGCAGGCGGCGACCGCCGCAAACCGCGGGATCGACGTGCTGATCGGCCCCGAGGGCGGCTTTGCCGAGGAGGAGCGCGCGCTGCTGCTGCGCCAGCCCAACGTCCTCCGTCTCGCACTCGGCCCGCGCATCCTGCGCGCCGACACCGCCGCCGTCGCCGCGCTGGCGCTGGTGCAGGCGGCGCTGGGGGATTGGGGAGCAAATGGACCATTCACTCCATCCCCGTCATCCTGAGGTGCGAGCCCCTTCGGCGAGCCTCGAAGGATGCACGGCCCGGCTGGTGGCCGTCGATCCTTCGAGGCTCGCTGCGCTCGCACCTCAGGATGACGGGCCGACTAGTGGGCACCCCAGCAAGATCAGCCGATGCCCCGGGCTACAGCCACCCCTTGTGGGAAACATCTTTCCCTAGCCAAGCCGTCGCAAAATCGTTAACGAACCCAATCATTAAGCCACTTGGCTGATCCCTGTCGAAAGCCTGATACGGCCATGCTAAGGGCTCCGCCAAAACCACCCATGGAACCCGCTCTGAAACGCGATTTCGGAGCGAATTGGACGTCGAGATGAGCGAAGCTGCCGCACCACGATCCGCCGCCGGATCCGCCTTATGGGCGGATGCGCTGCTGGCCTCGTTCGCGCAGGCCGGCTATCTCAGGTCTGAACCCGCCATCCTGCAGCCGGCCGAGCCGTTCCTCGACCTGTCCGGCGAGGACATCCGCAAAAGCCTGTATCTGACGACCGACCCGAGCGGCGAGGAGCTCTGCCTGCGCCCGGATCTCACCATCCCGGTGGCGCGCGACTACCTCACCTCGCCCCGTGCCGGCCAGCCGGCCGGCTTCAGCTATCTCGGCCCGGTGTTCCGCTATCGCGACGGCCAGCCGAGCCAGTTCCTGCAGGCCGGCATCGAATCCTTCGGGCGGCAGGACCGCGCCGCGGCCGACGCCGAGATGCTGGCGCTGGCGCTGGAAGCGACCACGGCCTTTGGATTGAAGGATGTCGAGATCCGCACCGGCGACGTTGCGCTGTTCAACGCGCTGATCGATGCACTCGAACTCTATCCGGTGTGGCGGCGCCGGCTGATCAAGGATTTCAACCGCAAGGTTTCGCTCACCGACGACATCGAGCAGCTGACCTTGGCGACCGCGCCGGGCCGCAACGAATATGAAGGAGTGCTCGCGGCGCTCGCCGGGTCCGACCGCAAGGCGGCGCTGGCGCTGGTCACCGACCTGATGTCGATCGCCGGCACCACCAATGTCGGCGGCCGCACGGTCGCCGAGATCGCCGACCGCTTCCTCGAGCAATCGACGCTGAAGGGCGGCGCGCTGCCGCGCGATGCGCTCGCCACCATCAAGCGCTTCCTCGCCATATCTGGCGATCCCGACGACGCAATCGCGCAACTGCGCGCGCTGGCCGCCGACGCCAGGCTCGATCTTGCCGCGGCGATCGACCAGTTCGAGAGCCGGGTCGGCTTCATGGCCGCGCGCGGCATCGACATAAGGAAGACGCGGTTCTCGACGGCGTTCGGACGCGGCCTCGACTACTACACCGGCTTCGAGTTCGAGCTGCACGCCAGGGGCAACGGCGCAGAGCCGCTGGTCGCGGGCGGCCGCTATGACGGGCTGATGTCACAGCTCGGCTCGGCCAGCCCGATCCCCGCGGTCGGCTTCTCGGTCTGGATCGAGGCGATGACCCGGCATGGCAAGGCCGGCGCCACCGGAGGCGCCCAATGAGCACGCCGTTCGTCGTCGCCGTTCCCTCCAAGGGCCGCCTGCAGGAAAACGCGGAAAGCTTCTTCGCCCGCGCCGGGCTGACCTTGTCGAAGGCCGGCGGCGCACGCGACTATCGCGGCACCATCGCAGGCGTCGACAATGTCGAGATCGCCTATCTGTCGGCGAGCGAGATCGCGGCCAACCTGGCGCGCGGCTCGGTGCATCTCGGCGTCACCGGCGAGGATCTGGTGCGCGAGAGCATTCCCGATGCCGACAAGCGGGTGCTGATGATCGAAGGTCTCGGCTTCG
Organism: Bradyrhizobium sp. Pha-3; assembly: GCF_042258615.1. GTDB lineage: Bacteria > Pseudomonadota > Alphaproteobacteria > Rhizobiales > Xanthobacteraceae > Bradyrhizobium. The sequence continues at coordinate 8,155,278 of NZ_CP170152.1, forward strand.
GCTATGCCAATGTCGTGGTCGCGGTGCCGCAGGCCTGGATCGACGTCCGCACCATGGCCGATCTCGACGACGTCGCAAGCGGCTTCCGCGAGCAGCACAATCACCGCATGCGGGTCGCGACCAAATACATCAACCTGACGCGGGGCTTCTTTGCCAAGCACGGCGTCGGCGACTACCGCATCGTCGAAAGCGCCGGCGCCACCGAGGGCGCGCCCGCGGCCGGCACCGCCGAGCTGATCGTCGACATCACGACCACGGGCGCGACGCTCGCCGCGAACGGGCTCAAGGTGCTCGACGACGGCGTGATGCTGCGCAGCCAGGCCAACCTCGTCGCCTCCCGCGATGCCGACTGGTCGACCGGCGCGCGCGAGACCGCGCGCGTCATCCTCGACCACATCGCCGCGCGCGCCCGCGCCAGCAAGTACCGCGAGGTGCGCACCCGGTTCGCCGGCTGCAATGATGCGCTGCTGTCCGAGGCCCATACCCGTTTCGGCGTGGTCGCCCCGTTCGGCAGCCCGACCTCATCGGGCATGCTCACGCTGCACTGCCCACCGGGCAAGCTTTACGCGCTCGGCAGCTTCCTGCGCGAGCACGGCGCCGAAACCGTGTCGGTGGTGTCGCTGGACTATGTGTTCGACCGCGAGAACCCGCTGTTCGCCAAGCTCGAGGCGTTCCTGCGACAATGAGCCGGCGGGGCCGTTCATGTTGGCGACAGCCGGCCGTCGGTACCATATTGTGTTCATGATCTCTCGTTGTGACGCGTTTTCTTCACGCGAAGGCGAACCCGATTTCGCTGGAAAACGCTCTAGTTCTGGAACCTGACCGATGATGCTGGGCTCTGACGTTTCCAGCCTGACCACAACCGCCAAGACCGCCGCCGCGCAGGGTCTGTCCATCGTCGTGCCCGTCTACAACGAGGCCGCCGGGCTTGTGGCGCTGCACCAACGGCTGATCGACCTCGCCAGCTCATTGCGCGGCCGTTACGGGCTCAATTGCGAAGTGGTCTATGTCGACGACGGCAGCGCGGACAACACGCTGGCCATCGCGCGCGGCCTGCCCGCCGACGGGCTCGACCTCCAGGTGGTGTCGCTGTCGCGCAATTTCGGCAAGGAGGCGGCGCTGATGGCCGGCCTCGACCACGCCCGCCGCGGCGCGGTGCTGTTCATGGACGGCGATGGCCAGCATCCGCCGACCCTGGTGGAGCAATTGGTCGCGCACTGGATCGATGACGGCTACGACGTGGTCTACACGGCGAAGGCGCATCGCGACAATGAATCGGCGCTGCGGCGGCTTGCGGTGCGCGGCTTCTACGCGCTGATCAACTGGGGCGCGCGGCAGCAGATTCCCGAGGATGCCGGCGACTTCCGCCTGCTGTCGCCGCGTGCGGCTGCCGCCTTGCGGCAATTGCCGGAACGCAACCGCTTCTTCAAGGGCCTCGCCAGCTGGATCGGCTTCAGGCAGATCCGCGTCGACTACGAGCCGGCACCGCGCGCGCATGGCGTCACCACCTTCAATGCCGGCCGGCTAATCGGCCTATCGATCGAGGGCCTGACCTCGTTCTCGGTGGCGCCGCTGCGCTTCGCCAGCCTGCTCGGCGCGCTGCTCGCGGGCGCGGCCTTCCTGTTCGGCCTCTCGATCCTGTGGGAAGTCTTGACCACCGGCAAGCAGGTCCCCGGCTATCCGTCGCTGATGATCGGCGTCATGACGATCGGCGGCGTGCAGCTGATCATGATCGGCATCGTCGGCGAATATATCGGCAAGATCCTCTCCGAATTGAAGGCGCGGCCGATCTACTTCGTCGCCGAGCATACCGAGAAGCACGCCGACGGCGGCGCGGCGCAAAGCGCCACCGAGCGGACCGCCGCCGAATGAGCGAGACTTCGCCGCGCCGGATCTGGCTGTGTGCTGACGATTATGGCTTGAGCTGCGGCGTCAACCGCGCGATCCGCGACCTGATCGAGCGCGGCCGCCTCAATGCGACGTCGGTGATGATGGTGACGCCGGCGATCGGCCGCGAGGCGGCGGCCGCGCTGCAGGCTTCGGTAGCGAAAAGCCCGCGCTGCGCGATCGGGCTGCATGTGACCCTGACCGCGCCGTTCCGGCCGCTGACGATGCATTTCCGTCCGCTGGACGGCGACATGTTCCTGCCGTTCCCGAGGCTGCTCCGCGCCGGACTGATGCACCGGCTCGATGCCGATCTGGTCCATGCCGAAGTGCTGGCGCAGCTCGACGCCTTCCACGATCTGTTCGGCCGCGCGCCCGATTTCGTCGACGGCCATCAGCACGCGCAGCTGTTCCCCCAGGTGCGCGACGGCTTCCTGCGCGCGGTGAAGGAGCGCGCGCCCAACGCCTGGGTGCGGCAGTGCGGACGCGAAGGCCCGCTGGCGCGCCAGCTGACGGCGCCGAAGGCTTTGGTGCTGAACGTGCTCAGCACCCAGTTCCGAATCAAGGCACAGCGATCGGGCCTGCACTTCAACCCGGCCTTCGCCGGCGCCTACGATTTTACGCGCGGCAGCGAATTCGGAGCGCTGATGCAGGGCTTCCTCGACGGCCTGCCCGAGGATGGGCTCGTGATGTGCCATCCCGGTTTCGTCGATGAAACCCTGAAGAACCTCGACCCGCTGACGACGCAGCGGGAGACCGAACATGCCTATCTCGCTGGCGAGGATTTCCCCGCTCTGCTGGCCCTGAATAAAGTTACACTCGCCTGACCCTTGTTTTGACGCGTTTTCTTCACGCGAACCGGGATCCACCCCGCATCAAGTGCGGGGCAGGCTTCGCTCGAAAACGCTTTGGGTTCACGAAAGGCCGCCGGTCGTATTGTCGCATACATAAATTTAATCCTGGGCCCCACTCCTTGCGCCACAAAGCCGGTCCTACATCAGCCGCGCGCCGATTCGATCGACGCGATGGAGAACGCCATGACACCGCAAGAACGCCAACTGATTGACGATCTCTTCGACCGGCTCGCCAAGCTGGAGAATGCCCCGCGCGACGCCGAGGCCATGTCCGCGATCATGCAGGGCCTGCGCGGCGCGCCGAATGCGGTTTACACGCTGGTGCAGACCGCGCTGGTGCAGGACGAGGCGCTGAAGCGCGCCCATGACCGGATCCAGGAGCTCGAGGCCGCGGTCGGCCAGCAGCAGGGAGCACAGCAGCAGGGCGGCGGCTTCCTCGATTCGATGCGCGACGCGATCTTCGGACAGGGCCAGCAGCAGCCGCACGGCTCGGTGCCGCCGGTGCGCCCGCCGGATGTTGGCGGCAGCCGCCCGGTCTGGAACTCGGGCCAGGCGATCCAGCAGGCAGGCGGCTACGGCCAGCCGCCGCAGCAATACGGACAGCCCCAATATGGCCAACCCCAATACGGTCAACCTTACGGCGGCCCGCAGCCCCCGGCCTTCGGCGGCGGCGCTCCCGGTGGCGGTGGCGGCTCGTTCCTCGGCACTGCGGCTGCGGCCGCGGCCGGCGTGGTCGGTGGCGGGCTGCTGCTCTCCAGCATCCGCGGCATGATGGGTGGCGGCAGCCACCAGTCGCTGGCGGACGCCGGCGGCTTGGGCGGTTCGCGTCCGTGGGGCGGCGACCAGTCGTCGAGCAACCTTGCCCGTGACGCCGGGATCAACGATGTCAGTTCGTCCGGTCGCGACAGTGATTCCGGCTCGCGCGCCGGCGCGTTCGACCAGACGCAGGCCGACCGGGACAGTGACGATGATCAAGACGCCGACGACTTCGACGACAACGGCGGCGACGACAACAGCGATTACGCGTAAACGCGATCGCTGAAACGGCAACGGCCGCTCCATCGAGCGGCCGTTTTGGTTTGATCAATCCGTAGCCCGGATGAAGCCAACGGGTCGCGCGAACGCGCGCCCGATGACAGGCTCCGCGCAATCCGGGGCAACCCTATCCGCGGTGAGGCCCGTCCCGGATTTCGCTTCGCTCCATCCGGGCTACATAGACTCCATCCGGGCTACATCTCACATCACGACGACCTTGGCGCCGACATTGACGCGGCCATAGAGATCGATCACGTCCTCATTGCGCATCCGGATGCAGCCGGACGAGACGTTGGTGCCGATCGTCCAGGGCTCGTTGGAGCCGTGGATGCGATAGAGCGAGGACCCCAGATACATCGCGCGGGCGCCGAGCGGATTCTCCGGGCCGCCTTCCATGTGCCGCGGCAGATCGGGACGGCGCGCCAGCATTTCCGGCGGCGGCGTCCAGGCCGGCCATTCCTTCTTCGCCGAGATCGTCTTGACGCCGGCCCAGGTGAAGCCGGGCCGTCCGACGCCGATGCCGTAGCGCAGCGCGCGGCCGTCACCCTGCACCAGATAGAGGAACTTGTTCGGCGTATCGACGACGATGGTGCCGGCGCCTTCCTTGCCGCTGTAATCGACCAGCTGCTTTTCATATCTGGGATCGAACGGACGCTGCGTCGGATCGCCCGCGGCCTCCTCCTGCTGCCGGATCATCTGCTGCTGCGGATCCATCGGCGGCAATCCCTGGCGGTTGCCGTAATAGGCCGGCTGCTGCTGATACATCGGCTGCGGCGAATAACCCTGCGACGACGGCGCATCGCCGAACAGGAATTCGATGAAGCCGCCGCCCATGTTGGAGCGTTGCGGCTGCACATAGGCGGTACGCATCGGCGGCTGCGGTGCGCCCTGGTTGGCGTAGATCACGCTGGGCTCGGGCTGAGCCGACGCGTCGATCGCCATGGCATGATGGGGAACGGCAATAAGCGAAGAAGCGCCGGCGAGCAGCGCAAGCGTGGTTTTCCTGAACATCGACGTACTCTGTACTGGTTTCGTCGTGACGTGTGACGTGGACGGAGCGCACATGCGCCGTTGCACGTGGTCAATAAGCAATGAAAACCGCATCGGTTTGGTAAACGGAGCGGCCGTTTCGATTCACCATCTCGACAGTGGCGCGCGGTTTTGCCTGACAGCGTTTATTTTGCATGAACGCCGCAGCGACATGGTTAATCGCCCGTATCGCGGCGGTTGCGCGCACTCGGCGCAAACTGTTCCCGCGTGAACCTGACGTTAAATCACCTCTCGCTAGAACGGACTGCAGTAAAGGGGCGGGAATGAAATCATGTCAGTGAAGCGCAAGCGTTTTCGTGTCGAGCAGGCCATGGGCGAAGTCGTGATGCCGGAGCCGGAAGTTGCCGGCGGTGCCGACCTCGGTCCGATGCATCGGGAGATCATGTCAGAGCTTCGCTCGATCCGCGCCCAGATGGCCACAGCGCCGGCGCAGCGCACCGGCGACAGCGTCGATGCCGCCGTCGCTCGCGAAGTCGCCGAGACGCACGCGCTGCTCGAGACCTACCGCGCGCAGGTCGAACAATGCGAGAAGCTCAAGGTCGAGCTCGACCTGATCCACGACGCGATCAGCCGCACCAAGCGCGAGATCGCCGTGCTGCACGGCAAGAGCTTCAACGGCGAGGAGATGGCCAAGGTCAATGGCGAACTCGGCGCCGTGGTCGGCGGCACCGAACAGGCCACCCAGCAGATCCTCGAAGCGGTCGAGGCGATCGACCAGGCCGCGACTGCGCTTGCCAACAACGTCACACCCGACCAGCAGAGGCGGCTCAGCGAAGATATTCAGGAGCGCGTGGTCTCGATCTTCGAGGCCTGCAACTTCCAGGACCTCACCGGCCAGCGCATCAGCAAGGTGATGCAGACGATGAAGTTCATCGAACAGCACATCAACGAGATGATGAACATCTGGGGCGGCGTCGACGCGATCAAGACCCACGTCCCGCCGATCGTGGACACCCGCGAGGGCGATGCCCGCCTGCTCAACGGCCCGAAGCTCGACGGCGATGCCGGCCACGCCTCGCAGGACGACATCGACGCGATGTTCAACTGAGCTCTGTCGGATCAGAACGAAAAGCGCCGGCCTTTCGGGCCGGCGTTTTTGTTTGGGCGATGGTCCAGCCCCGTGAGGGATCAGCAGACAGAGTTGTGAGATCATCGCGATCGCCGCTTCGTGAGTGACCTTACGGGTATGCCGGATGGGCGGACTACAAGGCAGCCAACGGAATCACCTGCGAACCTGGCACGATGACGAAGATGGCCGACGGCCACACTTACGTCTGTCAGTGAGATCCGCGCAACGACACGGCGAGAGGGCGGCTCAATGAGCCGCCCTCTTTCATATGAAGGAGATCGATCTCGCATGGCGGCGGCCCGCGCCCAGCGTTGATCTACGTCAACATCGCCGATCCCTTGCCATTCATATGTTCCGTGCCTGAACCGCCGCCATCATCGTCGGTTCGCTTGCGATGGAGAGGATCACCATGCATCGGACGAACATTCTTTCGACCAAGTCGGTGACGGTTACGGGGATCGTGGCCAGCCTCCTGTTGGGGGCAGCAGGTGTCGCGCTCAATCCGGCACCGGCCAAGGCGGTCATCTACTGCCAGTATGTCGGCTATCCGCACGGTTGCGTGGCGAGGGCAGGCGTGGTGCTAAGGCCTCGTCCGGTGGCGCGGGCTGCTGTCCGTCATAACGCGGGCGGCAACCTGAACGGTGGCGTCAATCGGGTTGGGGTCCGGCGATAGAGCAGGTCTTTGCGAGTCACGCCCCCCGCGCGCACACGGCAAGGTTCGTGTCCTGGGTCCGTTCAGGAACAGACGAAATCGCCGGCCTGCGGGGCCGGCGGTTCTTGTTTTGACTTACGTTGAGGCCATGACATCGGGATTCCCCGGTGCGCAATTGCGCACCCGAGGTTCGATGCTTCGCATCGATCCCGAATGACGTGCCAGCCGCGTCACGCCTTCGGCGCGCAGCGGACGTAGACCATGTTGCCGTAGCGGGTGGCCGCGTCCTTGTCGACGAAGCGGGTGATCAAGACCCGGCCGTCGAACGAGATGATCTCGCGGTCCTGTTCGCCGGGCACAGGTCCGGGCGGGCCGATATAGTTCTTGCCGCTCGGGGAACCCTTCAGCCGCAGTTCCTGCGGGGTGGCCTGGTCGGCCAGATGCATGATGACGCCGCCGTTCTGGCCGGCGCCGATCACGTAAGGCTGCTTGCACTGGCCGCGTGCAGCGGCCTCGGTGCGGGCACGGTCGGCGGGATTCTGGAACGAGGCGAGGCCCCAGCGGCCGACGATCTCGTCGGGGCGGATGCTCGCCGGCATCTCCGGGGCCACTCCCGGTTCGGCCGGCCCCGGCTCGTGGTTCGACGACAACGACGGCAGGCTCATGCTGCCGCACGCCCCCAAAAGTGTCGTCAGCGCCGAGACAGCCGCGAACCGTGCGACCAATCGCGCGTTGAGTGACCTGATCATATGCATCCCCCGAACTATCTCCCGGCCGCACCCGTCATGCAGCCAAGCGTAAAACTTAAGACGGAGCAATGACGTCTGACAAAATTACGTCATCGCTACGATTTGGTTTCCGGTCCACCATCCTATATTGGCCTCACCAATGCCTTAACCCGTTTGCTTGACAGAAACTGCGCCAAGCCATATTTCCCGGCGCACAATTAGCACTCTCGCACCACGATTGCTAAATGCGCCGGGCGTCCTGCCTGGCGCCGACCGGACCGGCATTCAACGCCGGTCTCGATGAACCGGACCTGAAACCGAGCCTCCAAGAGGGAACGTCATGGCTAAATCCACCTTCCGCCCACTGCATGACCGCGTCGTGGTCAAGCGTATCGATGCCGAGGAGAAATCCAAGGGCGGCATCATCATTCCGGACTCGGCCAAGGAGAAGCCGTCCCAGGGCGAGATCGTCGCCGTCGGCCCGGGTGGCCGCGACGAGGCCGGCAAGCTGATCCCGATCGACCTCAAGGTCGGCGACCGCGTGCTGTTCGGCAAGTGGTCCGGCACCGAGGTCAAGCTCGACAACCAGGAGCTCCTGATCATGAAGGAGTCCGACATCATGGGCGTGCTGGCGTAAGCGCCAGGAACTCCAAGGGCCGCCGCGCCCTCAGCTGTCATGCCCGGGCTTGACCCGGGCATCCATCACGCTTCCGAAGAATCTTACCAAAACGATGGATCGCCGGGTCAAGCCCGGCGATGACGAGCATCAACAGACGGCAAGCAATTCACAGACATTCCAGGAGTTCAAATCAATGGCTGCCAAGGACGTAAAATTCGCCGGAGACGCTCGCGACCGCATGCTGCGCGGTGTCGACGTGCTCGCCAATGCCGTGAAGGTGACGCTCGGCCCGAAGGGCCGCAACGTCGTCATCGAGAAGAGCTTCGGCGCTCCCCGCATCACCAAGGACGGCGTCACCGTCGCCAAGGAGATCGAGCTCGACGACAAGTTCGAGAACATGGGCGCGCAGATGCTGCGCGAGGTCGCTTCCAAGACCAACGACACCGCCGGCGACGGCACCACCACCGCGACCGTGCTGGCGCAGGCCATCGTCCGCGAGGGCGCCAAGTCGGTCGCCGCCGGCATGAACCCGATGGACCTCAAGCGCGGCATCGACACCGCGGTCGCCGCCGTGATCAAGGACATCGAGAAGCGCGCCAAGCCGGTCGCCTCCTCCGCCGAAGTCGCCCAGGTCGGCACCATCTCGGCCAATGGCGATGCCGCGATCGGCAAGATGATCGCGCAGGCGATGCAGAAGGTCGGCAACGAGGGCGTCATCACCGTCGAGGAAAACAAGTCGCTCGAGACCGAGGTCGACATCGTCGAGGGCATGAAGTTCGACCGCGGCTATCTCAGCCCCTACTTCATCACCAACGCCGAGAAGATGACCGCCGAGCTCGAGGATGCCTACATCCTGCTGCACGAGAAGAAGCTGACGGGCCTGCAGTCCATGCTGCCGGTGCTGGAAGCCGTGGTGCAGTCGGGCCGCCCGCTCCTGATCCTCGCCGAGGACGTCGAGGGCGAGGCGCTGGCGACGCTGGTGGTCAACCGCCTGCGCGGCGGTCTCAAGGTCGCCGCCGTCAAGGCGCCGGGCTTCGGCGATCGCCGCAAGGCGATGCTGGAGGACATCGCGATCCTGACCGGCGGTCAGCTGATCTCCGACGACCTCGGCATGAAGCTCGAGAACGTCACGGTCAACATGCTGGGCCGCGCCGGCAAGATCGTGATCGACAAGGAGAACACCACGATCGTCAAGGGCGCCGGCAAGAAGAAGGACATCGACGCCCGCGTCGGCCAGATCAAGGCGCAGATCGAGGAAACCACCTCGGACTACGACCGTGAGAAGCTGCAGGAGCGCCTCGCCAAGCTCGCCGGCGGCGTTGCCGTCATCAAGGTCGGCGGTGCGACCGAGGTCGAGGTCAAGGAGAAGAAGGACCGTGTCGAGGACGCGCTGAACGCGACCCGCGCCGCGGTGCAGGAAGGCATCGTGCCCGGCGGCGGCGTGGCGCTGCTGCGCGCCAAGAAGGCGGTCGGCCGTCTCACCAACCCGAATGCCGACGTCCAGGCCGGCATCAACATCGTGCTCAAGGCGCTCGAAGCTCCGGTTCGCCAGATCTCGGAGAACGCCGGTGTCGAGGGCTCGATCGTGGTCGGCAAGATCCTCGAGAACAAGTCGGAGACCTTCGGCTTCGACGCCCAGACCGAGGACTATGTCGACATGGTCGACAAGGGCATCATCGACCCCGCCAAGGTGGTGCGCACTGCGCTGCAGGACGCCTCCTCGGTGGCCGGCCTGCTGGTGACCACCGAAGCCATGGTCGCCGAACTGCCCAAGGACGCAGCGCCGGCGATGCCGGGCGGCGGCGGCATGGGTGGAATGGGCGGCATGGGCGGCATGGGCGGCATGGGCGGCATGGGCGGCTTCTAAGCCCTCGTCACATCCGCATCGAGATCGAAGGCCGCCTCCGGGCGGCCTTCTTTTTTGCGGTTTGATTACGATGGAGCTGTAAGGATCATCTCATGTCCCGCGACGCCAAATCCCTGACGTCAACGCTGGTGCTGTTCTACGCGATCGGCGCGGTACTCGCGCTGGGCGCCTATGCCCTGGACAGCACCGATGATCTTGCGGTCGTCCTGACGTTCTGGATCAAGCAGACGTTGACGTTTGTCGTACTCGGCGCGGGCTATTGCCTCTATTACGTCATGTCCGGTTCGGCCGGCCGTCGTCCAAAAGCGCCGCTGCGGTTTCTGGACATATCGTTTCTGGCTGCCGCTGCCACGCTCGGTGTCGGCATGCTGGTGCACAGCTGAGCGTTTGACGCGACGTCCAATGTTCGCTTTCGCTGCACCGTATCTATCGCGCTTCAAGCCACGCAGATGTCAGCCACCGCCACCTTCTGGAACAGATGCGGCGACGCCACCGCCGAGGCCGGATAGGCCGAAAGCTTGGCCCTGAATTCGGGGTTCGCGAAGGCGGCCCGGAAGGCCGCGGTCGACTCCCACACCGCATAATTCAGATAGGCGGGGCTGTCGCCGAGCGCGCGATGCAGCTGGGTCGAGATGAAGCCGGGCTGCCGCTTCATAATGGCGGCGTCGGCCTGCCAGGCTTTCAGAAAGGTGTCCTCGTCGGCCGCATCAAGCGTGAAGACGTTGACGAGCACGATGTTGGTGGCATCGACCGCGAGCTGGCGGTCGATCGGGAATGCGGGGTCGAGGGGGCGCATCTGCGGCATGGCTGGCTCCATTGATATGGTGCTATGATGTCATTTCGATCAGATGGATACATATGATATTTGACATCATCATGTCAATATCAACATATGGTGACAAATGCCGCAGACCAAGCGAACCCCGGCCGGCGAAGCCCTGAGCGACCTGATTCTCGACCTGTTCAGGCTCAACAGCCTGCTGTTCACCGCCGGCGACCGGATGGTGGCCGGACTTGGCCTGACCAGCGCGCGCTGGCAGATCCTCGGCGCCATCGTCACCACTGAGCGCCCGCAACCGGTCGCGTGGCTGGCGCGCGACCTCGGCGCTGCCAGACAGAACGTGCAGCGGATCGTCAATGACCTGCAACGGGACGGGCTCGTCACATTCGAGACCAACCCGCATCATCGCCGCGCCCAGCTCGTCGTGCTGACCGAGAAGGGGCAGCAAAGCTTCGACGCGGCGATGCGCCTGCAGCTGCCCTGGGTGAACGGCCTTTCCGACGGGCTGTCGATGAAGGACCTCGAATCCACCAGTCGCGTCGTCAGCACGCTGCGCGGCAGGCTGGAGAGCAGCCAGGAACCTGACGACCGCGCATGAGGGCGATTCTGGAAGCGCCGCCGTTAGGCGGCCTTCTTTTTTGGCCAATGAGACGGAGGTTTGCTAGTTACGACGGAACCGATTCTGCCCTTCGAGGACTCATCGTATGCGCGCGCTCCCGCTCCTGCTGCTCGGTCTTGCCGTCGCCTCGGCGCCTGCTCTCGCCCAGATGAAGCTGCAAACGAAGGCTGCGCCGACGGGCGGCCCCGAGACGCGCTATTTCACCGCGATCGACGGCCTGATGGACGGCAATGCCGACGTCGTGCTCAAGGAAACCCGCCAGGGCAAGACCGTGACCGCGGCCGTGCTCGACGTCTGCTATCCCGCCGACAAGGGCTCGGACCGCAAGGACCGCTTCGTCGCCAACCTTACCGTCAGCGGCCAGACGCTGTCCGGTACCACCCAGAGCGTCGCCGACAAGCAGCCGATCACCGTCAAGCTGAACCGCAAGCAGACCGGCGACAGCTTTGAGTTCCGCGGCCAGATCACGATCGGCCAGACCGTGACCGAGGTCGCCTCGACGGACAATTCCGATCTCAGCGAGAAGGAATTCCAGGACAACCAGGCCACCGAGGACGGCATCACGCCGCAGCCGAAGGACTTCACCGACGTCTCGCCGGAATCGATCGGGGTGCGGGTGAAGCTCGATGCGGCGGCGGATTTTCTCAAGAGCCTGAAGGGCGAGGCCGTCGAGATCGGCACCTCCAGCCTCGCGGTGACCTGCGATGCGATGCGCTCCGGCGAGCAGACCCTCAACCTCACCGTCGATCCCGAGCACGCCAGCGCGCTGCTTGCCAAGGCGAAATCAGCGCCCGGCGTGACGGCGGCCGGCTGGACCAGCGGCGTGGTCGAGATGGACCGCACCATCCGCTTCGCCGCCGCGGACTGGCGCGATGGCGACAAGATCAACAAGGACAAGCTCGCAACCGCGATCGCGGGCGTGCTGGCGAGGACGCTTGCGGCAAAGCCCGCCTCGGCGACATGGAACGCGAATACCGGCAAGCTCAAGCTGGTGCTGAAGCGGCCGAGCGCGATCTACCCTGCGCTCGGTCTCACCCAGAATTACGAGGTCACCGCCCTCGTCTCGCCCGACAAGCCCGGCAGCTCCGACAAGCTGATGCTGTGGCTCTCGAGCCCGACCGTCTCGACGTCGGACGACAGCGCCGGCGCCAAGCTCAATCTGTCCGACGATTCCAGCAGCGACGAGGAAGGCAGCGAGGCCAAGGACGACAACGGCGCGATCGACGCGCTGCTCAAGGAGCTCAAAGGCCAGCGCTGGGACGCCGACAAGTCGGTGTGGCGCTGAAGTCGGCGCGCTCGGGAATTCAGGCCGTCCTGCGCTTCAACGGCACGACGTTGTCGTGCGCCGCCTCGGGAGCAGGGTCCGGACCGGACTGAAGCATCCCGTCATCTCTGACGAACAGTTCAGAGCGAGGGTCGATCGCAAGGCGCTCGAACAGCGCTTGCAGCTCGGGCCGAAGTCCGTCGCCGCACAGCGCGGCGATCGAATGAAATTTGCGCATGATGTTCTCCTCCATGCTGCGTGCAACGATTGCGCGTTGGCCTGTTGCGGACCACCCGTTTCCCGATTGATCGACGACGTCAGGGACACTGCGCCAAGCGCCAAATCGGCCAAGCGGAATCCTGTCTGAACTGTGAGCGCATGTCCGATCTGGAATCGGGTGGCTCGCCACGCGTCTTCGACTGCCTACTGCGCGCATCGAGACAACGCCGGCCGCGATACCGGCTCCGCGCGAAGGGAGACAATCCGATGTCAGAGGAAAACAAGACCACCGTAGCCCGGTGGTTCAAGGAGTTCTGGGGCAACCCCTGGAATCCGCGCATCATCAACGAGCTCGCCACATCCGACATTGTCGTGCACTACCCGATGCACGAACCGAAGAAGGGCCGCGCCGCGGTCATGAAGTTCATGACCGAGTTTCGCGAGGCGTTTCCGGATCTCAATTTCCGGGGCGTCGGCGATCTCGTCGCGGAAGGCAACCTCGTGGTCGGCCGCTGGGAAGGCGGCGGCACCCACACCGGACCGGCGTTCGGCGACTTCCGGCTCGGCTCGCTGCCTGCGGCCTCCGGACGCAAGATGACATTCGCCGGCACGACCGTGCTGCGGGTGCAGGACGGACGGATCGCCGAAGAGCTCGGACAGGAAGATGCGATCACCGCCATGCTTCAGCTCGGCCTTATCCGCTTGCCCGAACATGCCGCCACCGCGGCGCGTCCGGGCGGCGAACTGCCCGCCGGCTGGAACAACATGCCGGGATATCCGGAAGGCCCGCGCTGAACGCGGCTCTGCGGCGTGACTGCATCGACGATCGCATCATGACTACCCGAACGCGCTTACTGCGCGTTCGGGTAACGCAATCGACCGGCGCGGTGAACTTGAAGGTCTCCAAGCCATAGGCTCGCTGGAGGCATTCCAATGTTGCTGCGCCGGCTTCGCATCTCCCGATGCGATGCCGGCGCAGCCTCTCCGCAATAATTGTGCATCAAGCCGGAAAGATCAGGCACGTCGTCGTGCCATGTGCGAGCAGCCGCCCCTTCTCGTCGGTGACCCTGCCCTCCGCGGTGCCGATACGGCGACCGCAATTGAGCACCTGGCCCTCGGCGCGGATCGGACCGGTGTCGGGCGTGATCGGCCGCACCAGCGATATCTTGAATTCGAGCGTGGTCTGGCTCGTTCCGGCATCGAGCGTCGACTGCACCGCAAGTCCCATGCAGCTGTCGAGCAGCGTGGCGGTGAGCCCGCCATGCACGGTGCCGGCCGGATTGAGGTGCGCATCCGTCGGCAGCAGCGTGACGACGACGCGGCCATGCTCGGCCTCGGCGACGTCATAGCCGAGCGTCCGCGCGATGGTGTTGAGCGGCAACGCGCCAGAAGCGAGCCCCTGGACGAATTCGAGGCCGGTCATCTTGAGTTTCTGTTCGGCACTGACGGTGCCGTAGCTCCTGGCCATTGCTGATCTCCTTCAGGCGCATTGCATCGTGATGATTGGCGGCCGCTTCCGTCGCAGCGACGCGGGCGAGCGGCCGTAGAGTTTTCCGAATGCGGCGTTCATGCGTCTTGCGCTGGAGAAGCCGGCGCGCTGCGCCACCAGAGAGAGCGGAAGATCGCTCTCGTCGATCAGGCGCTTGGCACGCTGCACGCGCAGCGAGAGCGCGACCTGCAGCGGCGAGGCATCGAGGTGCTCGGCGAACAGCCGCGACAGATGCCGCGCGCCGATGCCGAGCCGATCGGCCAGCGCTTCGACATTGCCGCGGTCGAGTGCGCCCGCTTCGATCAGCGCCAGCGCGCGCTCGACGGTGGTCCTGGTGCCTTTCCATGCCGGGCAGAACGGCGCCGCCTCGGGACGGCAGCGCAGGCAGGGCCGGTAGCCGGCGCGCTCGGCCGACGCCGCGCTGCCGTAGAACCGCACATTGCGGGCGAGCGGCGTGCGCGCCCGGCACACCGGGCGGCAATACACGCCCGTCGTCCGGACCGCGACGAACACGACGCCGTCCCAGGCCGGATCGCGGCGCTGAAAGGCTGCATACTGTGCGGCGAAATCGAGCATGCAACCGCTATAGCCACGCCCGCGCGCCGCGACGACCCGCTTTGCGGAGACGGCGTCCGGAAACGACCGCTGGGAGTTAGAGTTGCTTGGTCATGAACAGGCTGAGCGGATCGGGCGCGTAGTCGGCGAACGGCGGGCAATCCTGGTAGCCGGCGGCGCGATAGAGCCCGATCGCTTCCGGCTGCCGGATTCCGGTCTCCGGGCTGATGCGCGCGATCTGCCGGCTGCGCGCGGCGTCTTCCAGTGCGTCGAGCAGGCGGCGGCCGAGCCCGTGCCCGCGCGCGTCGGCACGCACGAACATCCGCTTCATCTCGGCATGACCGGGCGTGACGAGGCGGAACGCGATCGACCCGAGCACCTCGCCATCGCGCCGCGCGACGAGGAAGACGGTGTCCGGGGCGGCAAGCGTCTCGACAGGAGCGAGATGATTGCTATCAGGCGGATACAGCGCCTGCATGTGGGCGTTCGACAGATCGATCAGCTGCCGCACCGCGGGCTGCCGCGGGTCTTCGGGGGCGATGCTGATGTCAGGCTTGTGCATCTCTGGCCCAATGCATGCTCGTCGGCGCGATTGTCGGCCGCGCTCGCCGCTCCGTCAAATTACGGGGCCTGCGACCAAAAGTCTCCGTGCTGCCGCAGTTCGGTCACCGAAAATTAAGGCTCGATTTAGTTTCGGGGATCATCCTTTGCGTCACCGAACACGGGTCACGCCATGCAAGACCGCGAGCCGATCAGTCCTGGGAGCATCTGGCCAACGGATGTGACGGAGGGTCATTCGCCGGCGCAGACGGCGGACCTCTGGGACGTCTCAGGCGAAAATCACGACGCCGCTTTGCTGCTGCGGGAGCCGTTCGCCGACCGGATCGGCACCGCGCTGCTGGCAGCGACCGCGCTCGCCGCAAGCTTCGTGCTGGGATGGACCGGCGGCGCCAACTGGCATGACTTCGCAGGCCCCGCCGCGGTCCCGGTGGCCCAGAAGGAGGCGCCTGTCCCGCACGTCGCGGAGGCGCCACCGAGCCGAAAGAGCGAGAACCCGCGCCGGACCGCGTCCAACGCCGACCCCGCCGTCACCGGCAGCATTCCCAAATCCGTTGCCAATCCGCGCCCGCAGGTGCTCGGTGCCGCGCCGACGACGCTGAACGCGCAAGCCATGGCGCTGGGGCCGAAGCAGCCCGCGGCAACAGCCCCAGAGACGCGGCCGAGCACGATTCCCGGATGGTCGGTGGTCGAAGTCCGCGACGGCACTGCCGTGCTCGAGGGACCGGAGGGCGTCAAGATGGCCGCACGCGGCGACGTCGTCCCTGGCCTCGGCCGGGTCGATTCCATCGTGCGCTGGGGCAATCGCTGGATCGTTGCCACCGCAAGCGGATTGGTCGCGACGCCCTGAGCGCCCGCCCGATGCGGGTCTTGCTTGGGCATGATCTTTTCGGAAAACCGCTTCACACTTTTCCGGATCATGCCCTAGTTGCTGTTGATCACGAAGCGCAGCTGCTTGCTTCCGACGAACGTGACCTGATCACCCTGCCGGCGCCAGCTCGTCGTGTCGCCGAGCGCGGTGAGCAGATCCTTGTCGGCCTGCGCCCGATCCGGCGTGCAGCTGCGGTTCTCCATCGCGCCGGGAACGAACACGATGGTGTTGCCGGCAACCGAGAACTGGCCCTTGCCGCCGTCGCACCACAGCTCGAGGATCACCTCGCCATTGTCGCCGACCTCGATCGAGGGAATCCGCTTGGAGCCCGGCATGCGCGCGACATCGAGCGTCATCACGAAGCCGAACGGGAATTCTTCCTGGGCCTGCACAGGCGCGGCGCCAAGAGCCGTTGCAACCAGCGCCAACGCGGCCATGCCGCCGTTCAGAATCCGCTTCATCGAGATCATGCCATTCCCAGCAATTGCGACGCCGCCCTTGTATGGGACGAGGCTGCGATTGGCCAGAATGGCGGGGCGAGAAAAGGCGCTTGAAGAGCAAAATCCCCGCGGGCTCGCGCCCGCGGGGATCTCCGTTTGGGCGACGCCTCGCCTCGTTATTTCAGAACCATCGCCGTGAACGGGTAGACATAGGCCTGCAGGGTCACGAACAGACCGACCAGGCACGCCAGCACGATCGAGTGCAGGAACACGTAGCGCAGGATCGAACCCTCGTGGCCGTACCAGTTGGTCGCGGTGGAGGCGACCACGATCGATTGCGCGTCGATCATCTTGCCCATCACGCCGCCCGAGGAGTTCGCCGCCGCCATCAGGATCGGCGGCAGGCCGAGCTGCTCGGAGGTGATCTTCTGCAGATTGCCGAACAGGATGTTGGACGAGGTGTCCGATCCGGTCAGCGCCACGCCGAGCCAGCCAAGCAGGGTGCCGAAGAACGGGTAGAGCACGCCGGTCGCGGCGAAGGCGAGACCGAGGGTGGCGTCGACGCCGGAGAGCCGGGTCAGCGTGCCGATCGCCAGCATCGCCGAGATCGTGATCAGCGAGATCGCGCACAGGCGGATGGTGCGGCCATATTCGGCGATCAGCTTGAGCGGTGAGAAGCCCATCAGGAGACCCGAGATGATCGCGGCGATCAGCAATCCGGTGCCGGTGAACGACAAATAGGTGAAGCCGAACACCGCACCTTCCGGCGTCGGCTTGGCCACCACCGGCGGCACCTTGAAGATCAGCTTGTCGAGCTCGGGGACCGGATAGTTCCAGACGAAGTTGGCATTCGCCCAGGCCTTGAAGGCGCCGTTGCCCCAGATCAGCATCAGGACGCAGACGATGATCCACGGCAGCAGCGCGCTCCACAATTCGCCCTGGGTCAGCGGCGTCTTGTCGAGCGGCTTGGCGGCCGCCATCGTCGCCGCCGATTCATCGCGGCCGCGCAGCGCGGGCGACAGCCAGAGCTGACGCGGCTGCCAGACCTTGAGGAACAGGATCAGCGCGCCCATCGAGATCAGCGAGGCGCCGATATCGACGATCCAGGGATTGATGTAGTTCGAGATCACGAATTGCGGGACCGCAAACGACACACCGGTGACCAGGATCGCCGGCCACACCTCCTTCATGCCGCGCCAGCCCGCGAACGCCCACACCACCCAGAACGGCACGATCAGCGAGAACAGCGGCAGCTGCCGGCCGACCATGGCGCCGAGGAGGTAGGGATCGAGCCCGGTGACCGAGGCGAGGCCCTGGATCGGCGTGCCGAGCGCGCCGAAGGCGACCGGCGCGGTGTTGGCGATCAGCGACAGGCCGGAGGCTGCGAGCGGCGAGAAGCCGAGCCCGATCAGCACCGCACCGGTGATGGCGACCGGCGTGCCGAAGCCCGAGGCGCCCTCGAAGAAGGCGCCGAACGAGAACGCGATCAGGAGCAACTGCAGGCGGCGATCCTCGGTGACGCCGCCGACCGCGCGCTTGAGCAGTTCGAACTTCCCGCACCTCACCGTGACCTGGTAGAGGAAGATGACGTTGAGCACGATCCAGCCGATCGGAAAGAACCCGGTGACGATGCCGAGGATCGACGCGCGGATCGACATGCCGGCCGGCATCGTGAACACGAAGATCGTGATCAGGTTGGTCACGATCACGGCGACGATCGCCGCGATATGCGCCTTCACCCTGCCGCTGGCGATCAGCACCAGCAGCGTGACCACGGGAATGGCGGCCGCGATCGTCGACAGTCCGGCATTGCCCAGCGGATTGTAGATTTGATTCCAGGTGCTCATCTCGGGGTCCTTCCCACATTCTTATGCAGCGCCCCGGCCTCGGTGCAGGCTGGCGCGCTGGCGCGATTGCGGGAGTCCGTCGGAAGAATTGCAGCCCCGGTTCGCGAATGAACGATCGGTAAGGATCGCTCACATCCTCGCGAAAAATCGAAGGTCCCCCGCCCCTCGCCGTTGTCGTCATGCTAGGGTTGACTCGATCGCCGGGACAAGCCAACGCTTGCATGCCAGACCTACGACTTTAGTCGAGGATCACGCCGATTGTCCCGATTCTTCAGGCCGTTGCGGCCGCTTCCCCGGAGACGATAATCTGTGAACAACATTCGCTCGACGCTCGCGACGGTGTGGCGCATCGCCTCGCCCTATTTCAACTCCGACGACAAATGGGCAGGCCGCGGACTTCTGGCCGCGGTGGTGATCATCGAGCTCGCCACCGTCTTTCTGACCGTGCTGTTCAACCGCTGGAACAATGTTTTCTACAACGCGCTGCAGGAGCGTGATCAGGCCGTCTTCACCTATCAGATCGGCTATTTCTGCGTGCTCGCGGCGTTCTGGATCGGCCTGAAGGTCTACCAGCTCTATCTCAATCAGTGGCTGCAGATCCGCTGGCGGCGCTGGATGACCACGCGTTATCTCGGCGGCTGGCTGCAGGATGCCAACCACTATCGCATGCAGTTGCTCGGCGACGCCGCTGATAACCCCGACCAGCGTATCGCCGACGACACCCAGCGCTTCGTCGAACAGACCCTGGCGCTCGGGATTGGATTGCTGAGCGCCGTGGTGACGCTTGCTTCCTTCGTGGTCATCCTGTGGGGCCTTTCCAATCAGGCGCCGCTGCATCTGTTCGGCAAGGATCTCGCGATTCCCGGCTATCTGGTGCTGGGCGCGCTGATCTACGCGATCCTCGGAACGGTCCTGACCCATCTGATCGGCAGGCCGCTGGTCGACCTCAACTTCCGGCAGCAGCGGTTCGAAGCCGATTTCCGCTTCAACCTGGTGCGTACCCGCGAGAACGCCGAGCAGATCGCACTGCTGCACGGTGAACCGGCCGAGCGCACGCGATTGCTCGATCGCTTCGGTTTCGTGGTCGGAAACTGGCTCGACATCATGCAACGAACCAAGAAGCTGACCGCGTTCACCGCGACCTATTCGCAGGCCGCCGTGATCTTCCCCTATGTGTTGATCGCACCGGCCTATTTTGCCAACAAGATCCAGCTCGGCGGTATGATGCAGACCGCTTCCGCCTTCAGCAGCGTCCAGGATTCACTGTCGTTCTTCATCACGGCCTACCGGACGCTGGCCGAATGGCAAGCGGTGGTCGCGCGTCTTGACGGCTTCGAGAACTCGATCCGCGGTGGCGATGCGCTCGCGCAGCGGCAGGACATCATCCACGTCAAGCCCGCAGCCGGCAACACGATCGATCTCGACGATCTCCTGGTCACCCTGCCGGACGGCAAGCCGTTGCTCGCGGCTGACGGCTTCAGCCTTCGCGACAATGAACGCACCCTTGTCACCGGTCCCTCCGGCGCCGGCAAGTCCACGCTGTTCCGCGCGGTGGCCGGCATCTGGCCGTTCGGCCGCGGCGCGGTCCAGGTCCCCGCCAACGCCAGCCTGATGATGCTGCCGCAACGTCCCTATCTGCCGATCGGCTCGCTGCATGACGCGGTGGTCTATCCGGGCCAGGCTGCGAACTACGATGCGGGACGGGTCCGCGAGGTCCTCACCGCCGTCGGACTGCCGCAGCTCGCGGCGCGGCTCCAGGAAGAGGCGCACTGGAACCGGATGCTGTCGCTCGGCGAGCAACAGCGGCTCGGCATCGCCCGCGCGCTGTTGCATGCGCCGCAATTCCTGTTCCTGGACGAGGCGACGGCCTCGCTCGACGAGCCGTCGGAAGCCGCGCTCTATCGACTGATCGCCGAGAAGCTGCCCGACACCACGGTGGTCTCGATCGGCCACCGCGCGACGCTCGACGCCTTCCACCAGCGCAACGTGTCGCTGGTCCGCGACGGCGACCGCTTCACCTTGCGTGACAAGGTCAAGGCCGCCGCGTCTTAGGTGCGTGACGAGATCAGGTCGAACAGCGACAGCGGTGTCGGATCGCATCTTCGATGCGATCCGACCTCTCCCCCCGCACGCGGGGCGGAGGTGGAGCACCGCCCGCAAAGCAAAGGGGCGGCAGATTGCTCTGCCGCCCCCGCGATCCTCCGAAGAGGAAATTACTTCAGGCTGGACATCGCGGTCAGGTCGACCGAGAGCTTGGCGATACCGGCCGCGCCGCACCAGTTGGAGCCCGTGCCGCCCGGATTGATCGGGGTGACATTGGTGGTTCCGCCCGCGGTGAAATCGCTGGTGAAGGCGCTGCAATTGCCCTTCGACAGGTCGGTGTCGGAGTAGCGCAGATCGAGCGTGAACACCTTGTAGGTGAAGCCGATGCCGACGTTCCAGGTGTTGTAGTCGGCGTACTTGATGCCGTTCGGGAACGCCGGAACGCCGTAGAAGCTGTCGGAGGTGCCGAGCCACTGCCGGCCGAACTCACCCGACACATACATGCCGACGCCGCTGGTCCCGAACAAGGTGCTGGGCGCGGTGTACTTGCCGATGATCGAGGAGTAGTTGCCCCAGGCGCCGGTGTTGAGGAAGTTGGGCGAGTAGTACTCGTTGATGGTGAACGCCCAGTTGTCGTTGATGGTCCAGGTCGCCTTGCCGTAGACTTCGAAGAACGAGACGTCCTTCTTCATCACGTTGCCGTTGGCCAGGGCGTTGGCTGCGCACTCCGGGCTGAGCAGCTTGCCGGCGGTGTCGGTCGGCGCGCCGAAGAAGCAGGTTCCACCCGGATACAGGTAACCCCAGACACCGATGTCGAAGGCGAAGGCGCCGAAGGTCGGGCGGATACCGCCGTAGACGTCGACTTCAGCCGCAGCGCGGTTGGCGAAGGAGATGCTTTCGGTCGAGGTGCCGATGTAGAGCTGCAGGTCCTTGTTGACGTTGTAGCGCGGCTCGAAATAGGCGGTGACCGACGGATTGTGGTTGGACTGGGTGACGCCGCGGAAGATGTAGTCGTTCATGATGCCGGCGCCGAAGGCAACGTCCCAAGGATCGAAGGGAGCCGGCGGCGGCGCCTTGACGGCCTTCACCGCCATGTCAGCTGCCATTGCCGAGCTCGAAATCATTGCTAGCGCCGTTGCTAACAAAGCCAGTTTCTTCATGACGATCCCCATCTAGTTTTCCAGACAGCCCAGCTCCGGTGGCCCCCAGGGCGCGCGATAACGGACTGCAACTCAATCGCGCGTGCTCAATCTGAAACGCACCCCGTTTTTGGAGAAGGCGAAAAGACATGCATCTGCCGACTTTTTAGGCGTTCTGGCACTCTCGCCACATGTTGATTGACGGGTGTTGCATTTGCACCACAAGGCTGAGGCTCCCGTTCCGGTTGAACGGCAAGCCCAGCCCGGAATCGCGCAACGGTTTGACGCGCTGCGGGAGGCGGCATTGCGAATCGCGTCTCCGCAAAACTTCCGCAAAACTACGGACCCAGTACGGAAAAAGCCGCAGCGGCGTCCGCTGCGGCTTGGATCAGGTGAACCAAGAAAGGTTCGGTTAGTGGTGCTCGCTGTCCGAAGTGCCCCAGCTCGGCGCCGGCTCGTGGCTCGGCGTGGCCCAGCTCTGGGCCGGCTGCGGCGCAGGCTCGGGCGCCGGGGGCGCTGCAGCCGGGGCGGCCGGCTTCGCAGCGGCGGCCTTCTTCGGAGCGCTCTTCTTGGCAGCCTTCTTCGCAGCCGGCTTCGCGGCCTTCTTGGGCGCGGCCTTCTTCGGAGCAGCCTTCTTCGCGGCCTTCTTCGCAGCCTTCTTGGCTGACTTCTTCGCCGATTTCTTTGCAGACTTTTTCGCGGCCTTCTTGGCCGACTTCTTCGCGGACTTCTTCTTCGCCGCTACCGCCTTCTTGGCCTTCTTGGCCTTTTTGGCCTTCTTGCTTTTCTTCGCCTTCTTCGACTTCGCCATCGTGGTCCTCCTGTTGCCGCTGATTTGAGGCCACCGCGTATTGAAGTGATCGCTTGCCGGTCAGCAGCTGCACCTCTGGGAGAGGCACCCTCCACTTCGCTTGTCGGGCATGATGGCCGCGCGATCGCTTCGCGTCTGTGGCAGGGAAGCGCCGGTCCTTCAGTTTGCGTCAGGGCAAGGCTGGGGTCCGGATCATGCTCGAATGGCAGTCGATCAATTCAATCCTGGCCGGGGACCTCCTGTCGCCCAATCGAGAAGCTCAATCGTGTGCACCACAGGAACTGACGTACCGCCGGCAATCTGAACCATGCAACCAATATTGCCCGCAGCGATCATGTCCGGTTTGACAAGCGCAATATTGGCGACCTTGCGATCGCGCAATCTGCTCGCAATGTCGGGCTGGAGAATGTTGTAGGTCCCCGCCGAACCGCAACACAAATGGCTCTCAGGCACATCTTTCACCACGAATCCATTCTTGGAAAGCAATTCTTTCGGAAGTTGAGTGATTTTCTGTCCATGCTGCAACGAACAAGCCGAGTGATAGGCGACGGTGATGTCGCCTTTCTGGTTTGAAGGCGCGAGCTCAAGAGCTGAGAGATACTCGGTGATATCCTTTGCCAGCGCCGAGATTCGCTCGGCAGGTTCGGCGAATGTTTTGTCCTCGCGCAGCAGGTAGCCGTAGTCCTTGACGACTGTCCCACAGCCAGAGGTCGTCACCAGAATGGCGTCGAGCCCGTTCTGGTCCGCTTCCCTTTGCCACACCGTGACGTTGGCCCGTGCACGCGCCAGCGCGTCGGCATCCTGCCCCATGTGATGGGTCAACGCGCCGCAGCATTGCTCGTCCTTGACCAGCACCACCTCGACGCCGTGCCGGGTCAGCACGTTGATCGCGGCCTGATTGATGCGTGGCGCCAGCACCTGCTGGGCGCAGCCCTGCAACAGCGCGACCCGGCCGCGCCGCCGGCCGGTCGCCGCAAATACGGTTCCTGCAGCCGGACCCGGCGGCGGCAGGCGGCGCGGCGCCAGCGCCAGCATCGCCTTGATCCGCCGCAGCAGGCCCGGGCTCGCCGCGCCGACCGACGGCGTTGGCAGCAGGGCCGTGAACGGACGGGCGAGCCCGGCCAGGATCATGCTGATCCGGAACAGGCCCGGCCGCGGCAGCACGTAGGCGAGCACCGATCGCAGCAGCCGCTCGGTCAGCGGCCGCTCGTAATCCCGCTCGATCCGGACCCGGGCCTGGTCGACGAGGTGCATGTAGTTCACGCCCGACGGACAGGTGGTCATGCAGGCGAGGCACGACAGGCAGCGGTCGATATGCTTGACCACGTCCGCGGTCGGGGGCTTGTCCTTCTCCAGCATCTCCTTGATCAGGTAGATGCGGCCGCGCGGACTATCGAGCTCGTCGCCGAGCAGCACATAGGTCGGACAGGTCGCGGTGCAGAAGCCGCAATGCACGCAGGCGCGCAGGATCTTGTCGGCTTCCTTGATGTCGGGATCGGCGAGCTGCGCCAGGGTAAACTCGGTCTTCATGCACTCGCGCCTCGCATCATCCGGCCGCGGTTGAGGACCGACCTCGGATCGAAACTCGCCCGGACCCGTTCGCCGAGTGCGGCAAGCCCGGCCGGCTGCGGCTGGAACACGTCGACCGCACGGCGCACATCGTCGGTGGCGCGAATCAGGGTGGCGTGCCCGCTGACCGCCTCGACCTGGCCGCGGACCAGCGCGGCCTGCGCATCGGCATTGGGCGGCACCGCGGCCCAGATCAGCCCGCCACCCCAATCGTAGATCACGTCGCCGCCGGTGGCGCGCGACAGCGCCTGACCCAGCACCCCGCCTGAGGCCGGCGGGCAAACGATGCGCCACACCGGCCAGGCCCCGAGCGCGCCGTTCGCCGCGAACGGCACCACGTCGCGCAGCGCGCTCCAGATCGCAGCCGAAGCGTCGTCAGCGAGGCTGTCGACCGTTCCAAAGGACGAGAGTGTCTGGCTGAGCGAAGCCGCCCGGTGCGCCGCCGACGCCGAAATGCCCTCAAGCCGCACCAGCGTGACCGGCTGACCGGAGGCTGCGAGGCCGGCGAGCGCACCGGTCCCGGACCGCAACGCCGAACCGGGCAAATGCGCCGCGCCCGAGACGTCGAAGGGCGAACCCAGCGCTGCCGTCATCGCCTTGTTGGCGGTGAC
Organism: Bradyrhizobium sp. Pha-3; assembly: GCF_042258615.1. Lineage (GTDB taxonomy): Bacteria > Pseudomonadota > Alphaproteobacteria > Rhizobiales > Xanthobacteraceae > Bradyrhizobium. Next base: position 8,179,852 of record NZ_CP170152.1, read on the forward strand.
GTCGTCGAGCCCGCGCAGCACCAGCGTCCGCTCGGCTTCCGGCTTCGGCATGACCTTGAGCGTCACTTCGGTCATGACCGCGAGCGTGCCCCAGGAACCGGTGAGCAGCTTGCAGAGATCGTAGCCGGTGACGTTCTTCACCACCCGCCCGCCGGTCTTGAAACTGTCGCCGAATCCGGACACCGCATGCGCCCCGAGCAGGTGATCGCGGGCGCCGCCGGCCTTGATGCGGCGCGGACCGGCAAGGCCGGCGCCGATCATGCCGCCGATCGTGCCGGCTCCCGCCGTGCCGAGCAGCACGGACATGTCGATCGGCTCGAAGGCGAATTGCTGGTTCTTGGCGTCGATCAGCGATTGCACGTCGGCGAGCGGCGCGCCGGCCTGCACGGTGATGATCAACTCGTTCGGCTCATAGGAGGTGACCGCGTTCAGCACCGAGACGTCGAGCACCGCATTGGTCGCCATCGGATGGCCGATGGCGCGTTTCGATCCATGACCAATGACCTCAAGCGGCTGCTCGCTGGCGACAGCAGCGCGCACCACCTCTTCGACGTCCTGGACGTCTCTGACTTTCAGCGTTTCCACACGCTAGTCGGTAACGAAATTTGGCTCCGAGATCAAATGCGGCGAACCCCACCGTCGCAACGCCGACGGAATCGCCCGGGGGTGGGGCTGACCGCCCGGCAGTGGCGGGAACGGCAGTCGGGCCACCCCGCTCGAGGTTTGGCCAGATCGCGCGTCCTGCGAAGGCGGAGACGCAACACTTCGACCAATGTCGAACCATTTTCACGACATCGACATTTCGTCCATCACCTAACCGAGTTCATCGAACGATCCACTATCTGTCGCGGTGCGGTTCGGCCGGCAAGACGGTTGGCGCACTTCATCTGGAGGCGATCATGAAGCGTTCGGAAGTCACGACCACGACGATGATGCTCACCCGACGATCGGCCATCGGCTCGTTCGCCGCGATCATGACGATCGCCGGCGTCTCGCCCTGGGCCGGATCGCAAGCTCGATCGGAGCAAAGCAACGGAGGAATGCAAATGAAGCACTATGCGATGAGCACGAGAACCATCAGCGATGCGATCAACACATCCGGCCTTCTGGTCGTGGCGCAATGGGAAGCCAAGGAAGGCCAGGCCGACAAGGTCGCGGCAATTCTCGACGGCTTCCTGCCCGAGGCGCAGAAGGACCCCGGCACCAAGCTGTTCCTGATCGGCCGCGGCAAGGACAATCCGGCGCAATTCCTGTTCTACGAATTGTTCCAGGACGAGGCGGCGTTCAAGGCCCATTCGGAGAGCGCTTACTTCAAGACCTACATCGCGGAGCAGGCACTGCCGCTGCTCGCCAAGCGCGAACGGACGCAATACGCGTTGCTGTGATCGACGGCGCCGCGGGGAGGATGCCAATCCTCCCCGCGAGCGCGGATCAGATCGATGCGCTGCCGTTGCCGAGCGTTGCGCGCAACGCGACCCGCTCGGGCTGCCTGCGCCAGAAGCCGATGATCGCGATCCGCGACAGCACCGCGGCCTCGAACGTCTCGACAGGCCCGCGGAGCCGAAGCGCATGTTTCTCGACGAGATGCCAGGACGCGACGGCGACGCCGAAGGCGAGCGGCAGGCTGATCAGGATGTTCAGATACCAGTGCTGAACCTGCGGGCCGAACGCGGCAACGCATTGCTGGATGACGAACCCATAGAGGTAGAGCCCGTAGGAGTAATCGCCTGACGATACGATCCAGCTCCGCCGCGGGTTCATCAGGCCGAGATAGCACGCGACATAGGCGGCCGGCACCGGAGCCAGCGCGTCGCCGCGTCCCGTGGCCATGCCGGCGGCGCACAGCAACAACGCGACCAGGCACGCCGTGCGGTTGAACGGCACCTTGTCGCGCCAGAGATAGAAGCCGACGCCGGCGAGGAAGCAGAACACCAGAAGATGCGGGCGAAGCTGGATCGGCACCTCCTCCCAGCGGTAGATGTCGTAGCTCACCACCGCGACCTGAACGGTCACCAGGAACACGAGGTAGGCCACCCGGTTGAAGCAAATCGTGGTCACCGCGAGCAGCGCCAGGATGACGTAGCACCACAATTCATACGGCACCGTCCAGAGCTGGGCATTCACCACGTCCGGCAGCGGATTGTGCAGGAAGACGCCCGGCAGCTCGTAATGGATGTCGCCGACGATATTGAGAAAATAGGCGTGGAATTTCGGGTCGGCGACATATTGCGCCCATGGCAGTTCGGTGAAGACTGCGCCGATGATGACAGCCGACAGTGTCGTCTCGACCGCGAGCGCGGGTCCGATCCGAAGCACGCGCAGGCCGAGGAACGAAATCAGGCTCTTGCACCGCTGCAGGCTCGCCGTCACCAGGAAACCGCTCAACGCGAAGAACAGCGCGAGGATCATCGCGATGCCAATGCGGAACGAACCCAGGATTTCCAGCGCCCGGCCGAGCCCGAGCGTCACGTTCAGGCTGTGCAGGCAGATGATCGACACCGCCAGCGCGATCCGCATGTAGTCGAAACCCGCCGGCCGGTTGCGCGAGAGCGCCAGCTGATCAGCCAGGCTGGGCATCGATGTGGTCCCGAAGACATGCATCTGCGGAAAATACCGAGGAACAGTTGAAGGCCGTGTAAACGGTGGCCGCCGCTCGTGCAGCGACGTGCAACGGGCAGCCCTGACGGCTTGCCACCGCCGCCGCGGCAAGCATCGGTTAAGGTTATCGATTGGCTAGCGCGATCCGTCAAAATGGATCGATCGGCGAGACGCTCGCAAATTCCACGTCCGCCTGCGGCCGACACCGATGCATGTTGCCCTTGGGGCCAATAGCCGGCGCGGCACCTGATGCCCCAAAAGGACTGGCCGGCACTATCGTCATTCGGCGACCGGTGATTTCGATCGCGGCTCAACCGCCGCAGGAGAACCGCCACCATGAACGTCAAACCAACAGCCATCGCGCTGCTCGCGATGATCGTGGCCCAGCAGGCGCGCGCCGCAATGCTCACCGACGCCGAGGCGACGTTCCTCGACCAGCTCGCCACCGCGGCCGCGGTGCTCGAACAGCGATGCATCGGCTATGAGGCCAATGGTGCCGGCGGCGTTCAACTCGGCGCCAGGCTTCTCGGCAGCCCCGACGCCGCCATGGCCATGATCAGCGCCTTTGATGCGGCCATCAAGGCCAACGATGGCAATGACTACGATCCGCGCAAATTCCGCCCCGAGGTGTCCGAAGCTGCCGGCAAGACCTTCAAGCGAGTCCGGGCGGAGTTGATAGCTGACCCCGAACGGGCCTGCGCCGCATATGGCGATGCCAGCTCGGCGCGCGGCCTGGTGAGACGGTACTAGTGTGCTGAATGCGAAGTTCGTGCGATTTCGCGGCAGCCGCTTTCACGAACTTCGGATTCATAAAGCACACTAGAATCATAAGTTTGCTAGTGTCCTTATCGAATCCGAAGTTCGCTCCGAAGGTGCGGCGAATGATACGAACTTCGGATTCAGGACACTAGAACCGCGGGATATCCGGGAAAGCCAGCTTGCCGGCGTGGACATGGACGCGGCCGAGTTCGGCGCAGCGGTGCAGAGTGGGAAACACCTTGCCGGGGTTGAGCAGGCCCTCCGCATCGAAGGCGCATTTCAGCCGCTGCTGCTGGTTGAGATCGATCTCGGTGAACATTTCCGGCATCAGGTCGCGCTTCTCGATACCGACGCCGTGCTCGCCGGTGAGCACGCCGCCGAGCTCGACGCAGCAGCGCAGGATGTCGGCGCCGAACGCTTCCGCCTTCTCGATCTCGCCCGGCTTGTTGGCATCGTAGAGGATCAGGGGGTGCAGATTGCCGTCGCCGGCGTGGAACACATTGGCGACGCCGAGGCCGTATTTCTCGGAGAGCTCGCGGATCCGCGCCAGCGCCTTCGGCAACGCGCCGCGCGGGATGGTGCCGTCCATGCAGAGATAGTCCGGCGAGATCCGGCCGACCGCGGGGAATGCCGCCTTGCGGCCGGCCCAGAACAGATTGCGCTCGGCCTCCGAGGTCGAGATCTGGCAGGAGGTCGAGCCGCAACCTTGCGCGATCGCCTCGACCCGCTTGATCAGCTCGTCGACCTCGACCTGGGGACCGTCGAGCTCGATGATCAAGAGCGCCTCGACATCGAGCGGATAGCCGGCATGGACGAAGGCTTCCGCGGCGTGGATCGCCGGCTTGTCCATCATCTCCATGCCGCCGGGGATGATGCCGGCGCCGATGATGGCGGCCACGCATTCGCCGGCCGCCTCGACCTCGGCGAAGCCGACCATCAGCGCGCGCGCCGTCTCCGGCTTCTGCAGGATGCGCACCGTGATCTCGGTGATGACGCCGAGCAGCCCCTCCGAGCCGGTGATGATGCCCATCAGATCGTAGCCGGCATTCTCGGCCGACTTGCCGCCGATGCGCAGGATCTCGCCACTCATCAGCACGATCTCGCAGCCCAGCACATTGTTGGTGGTCATGCCGTATTTCAGGCAGTGCACGCCGCCGGAATTCTCCGCGACATTGCCGCCGATCGAGCAGGCGATCTGCGACGACGGATCGGGCGCGTAATAGAAGCCGGCATGGGCGACGGCCTGGCTGATCGCAAGGTTCGTGACGCCGGGCTCGGTGACAACGACGCGGTTGTCGAAGTCGATTTCGCGAATGCGCTTGAACTTGCCGAGCCCGAGCAAAACGCCGTCGGCGAGCGGCAGCGCGCCGCCGGACAGCGAGGTGCCGGAGCCGCGCGGCACCACCTTGATGCCCTGCTGCTGGCAATATCTGAGCACCTTCGCGACCTGCTCGGTGGTATCGGGCAACACCACGACCATCGGCGGCTGCCGATAGGCGGTCAGGCCGTCGGATTCATAGGCCAGCATTTCGGCGGCGCTGTCGATCACGCCCTCGCCCGGGACGATGGCGCGCAAGGCGGCCACGATTTCGGCGCGGCGGGCAAGGACGGCCTGGTCGGCCGCCGGCATCATGATGGACATCGGTGTTCCCTCGGAGCGCTCTGCGCTTTGCGGATTTGTTACGACAAATCAATCAGGTCTGCACCTGTTTCAGTCACCCTGTTTCAGTCACCCGGCCGAAGGTCGGATTGCCCCGCTCCGCAAGGACGAGTTCTCTCTCGGACAAGCGGGCGGTCATGAAACCTGTCAAGGTTTCGGGGCTTGTCCTGTCCAAGCCGGACATGCCACAAACCAAACACTACCCCCCGGGACGAAACGAAGAGAACCCCATGAACCTAAAGACCTTGAGCGCGCTGGCGGTCGTCACATCGCTGGCCACCGCATCCTCCGCGCTGGCGCAGGATGCCGCCGCCGGCAAGACCTCGTTCAACAAATGCCTCGCCTGTCACGCCATCGGCGAAGGCGCCAAGAACAAGGTCGGCCCCGAGCTCAACGGCCTCGACGGCCGCCATTCCGGCACCGCGCCGGACTACAACTATTCCGATGCCAACAAGAATTCCGGCATCACCTGGAACAAGGATCAGTTCCTCGAATACATCAAGGATCCGAAGGCCAAGATCCCCGGCACCAAGATGGCATTCGCCGGCATCAAGAACGAGACCGAGGCCAACAATCTGTGGGCCTACGTGTCGTCGTTCGACAAGGACGGCAAGCAGAAGTAATCGGCGGTATCGGACGTCGTCCGCTCTGCGCCCGTGCCAGCGCGTACGTTAGAAGGGGATGGCTTTCCTTCGAATCGCCATCCCCTTCTGGCTTTCTGATTTGCGCTGCCGCCGCAATCAGCGCGGCAACAGATTGGTCTTGGCGAGATCGACCACCTCGTCGCCGCGGCCGCTCATCACGGCGCGCAGCACCCACAGGCTGAAGCCCTTCACCTGCTCCAGCGTAATGGTCGGCGGCATCGACAATTCCTGCGTCGCGGTCACGACGTCGAGCACCGCCGGGCCGTTATGCGCGAGCACGCTGCGGATCGCGCCCTCGAGCTCGCCGGGATCCTCGACCCTGACGCCGTGAATGCCCATGGCGCGGGCCATCGCCGCGAAATCCGGGTTCTTCAGGTCGACCCCGGTCTCGATGAAGCCGGCGGCCTTCATCTCCAGCGCGACGAAACCGAGCACGCTGTTGTTGAAGATCACGACCTTCACCGGCAGCTTCGCCTGCGTCAGCGTGATCAAATCGCCCATCAGCATGGCAAAGCCGCCGTCGCCGGACATCGACACCACCTGACGCCCCGGCTGCGCCGCCTGCGCGCCGATCGCATGCGCCATCGCATTGGCCATCGAGCCGTGCACCCAGGAGCCGACCAGCCGGCGGCGGCCATTCATTTTCAGATAGCGCGCGGCCCAGATCGTCGGCGTGCCGACGTCGGCGGTGAACACCGCATCCTCGCTCGCCTGCTCGCTGAGCAGGCGCGCCAGGTATTGCGGATGGATCGGCTTCTGCCCCGGCTTGCCGCGGGCAAGATCGTCGAGCCCGGCGCGGGCGTCCTTGTAATGCGCAAGGCTGGCGTCGAGAAACTTCCGCTCGGTCTTGACCGTCAGCTTCGGCAACAACGCGGCGATGGTCTCGCCGACGTCGCCGACGATGCCGAGATCGAGCCTGCAGCGGCGGCCGAGATTTTCCGGGCGGAGATCGACCTGGGCAATGCTGATGCCGGTCGGGAAGAACTGCTTGTAGGGAAAGTCGGTGCCCAGCATCAGCAGCACGTCGCAGCCGTGCATCGCGGCATAGCCGGAGGAGAAGCCGATGAAGCCGGTCATGCCGACATCGTAGGGGTTGTCGTACTCGACATATTCCTTGCCGCCGAGCGCATGCACGATCGGGCTCTTCAGCGTCTCGGCGAGCTTGATCAGGCCGTCATGCGCGCCGGCGCAGCCGCGGCCGCAGAACAACGTGATGCGCTTTGCGCCATTGAGCAGCGCTGCCAGCGCGTTCAACTCGGGTTCGGCCGGACGAACAACGGGCGCGGGCGGCAGCAGGCCGGCATTCGGCGCAATGTCGCGCTTCGGCGCCGGCCGCATCGCGACGTCGCCCGGCAGCACCAGGACGGCAACGCCGCGCTTGCCGACCGCGGCGCGAATCGCGTTCTCCAGCATGTAGGGCAGCTGCGACGGATCCGACACCAGTTCGCAATAATGGCTGCATTCGCGGAACAGGTCCTGCGGATGGGTCTCCTGGAAATAGCCGCCGCCGATTTCAGCGGAGGGGATCTGGGCCGCGATCGCCAGCACCGGCGTGCGGCTGCGATGCGCGTCGAACAGGCCGTTGATGAGATGGAGATTGCCCGGGCCGCAGGAGCCCGCGCATACCGCAAGGTCGCCCGTGATCTGGGATTCGGCGGCGGCGGCGAAGGCAGCCACCTCCTCGTGGCGCACATGCAGCCAGTCGATCGTGGCGCGCTTGCGCAACGCCTCGGTCAAGCCGTTGAGACTGTCGCCGACGACACCGTAGATGCGCTTCACGCCGGCCTGGGCAAGGGTTTCAGCGGTGAGGTCGGCGATGTTGTCGATCCGCATGAGGCTTGTCCTTTGGGTGATATCTGTCGAGCCGCGCAGCCGCATGATGTTCGGCAGGATGCGACCGCGCAAGCCTCACCGGATCACAGATTCGCGGGGACAATCTTGTCCGCTGTTGCTGCCGGTTGGACCATCTGGTCAGCCATCGCCTCGATCTCGGATGCCACGAGATCGGGCGCTGCGTATTGTACCATGTGGCCGACACCCGGCAGCACGATGAGCTTGGCGTTTGGCGCCGTGGCTGCAAGCGGCCGCGAATGGATGCCGGTCGAGACCGTCTTGTCGACGTCGCCCGAAATGATCGTGACTGGCGCCCTGATCTTCGCATAGCGTGGGGCCTGCTCGACGACGGCGGCCTTCAGCGTGACAAGGTCGCGCGCATTGGCGATGAATTCGCGCGGGCGCAGCAGGAGCAATATCTCGCTGTCACGGACGAATTCGTCCGGCATCGGCTGCGGCGCGAACACACCGCGCGCGCCCGATGTCGTGACGAGATAACCGAGCGGCAACGTGATCGTGTGCGCCAGCAACGGCCCGATCAGCGGTGTCGAGATCACATCATTGTAGCGGCCGGCGCCACCACGCCAGGGATAGGCGACCGGGGCGAGCAGCACGAGGCCCGCGACGCGGTCCGGATCATCCAGCGCGATGCGCAGGGCGAGCGCCCCGGCCCAGGAATGTGCCACCATGATCGCGCGGTCGACGCCGAGCCTGGTCAGCGCCTCCACGATCATCCGGCCCTGGATCGCGGGCGTCGAATCCGCAACGCGCTTGCGCGTGCTCCAGCCATGGCCCGGCCGGTCGATCAGGATCACCCGGCGCGTTTTGGCAATGCGCTCGCCGAGCGGCTGCATCGCCCGGAGATTGGAGCTTGCGCCATGCAGCATCACGACCGGCGGCCCCGCGGCATCGCGCGGGCCGAGTTCGACGACATGCAGCCGCGCGCCGGCCACATCGACCATGCGACCCCGAGGCGCAAAGGTGCGCTGGATCAGGAAGACGCCGATTTGCGTCGCCAGGGCCAGCGCCAGCCCTGCGGCGGCCAGCGCAACGATCGCGGTCAACATCGAGGGGATCCGAAAGATCTTGAGAAGTTGAAGTGACTTGGGAACCTGAAAATTACGACGAAGCCGAACCCGGGTTTCGCGTGGATTTGCCCCCTGCCCGGGCATGCTCTTGTTCGGAAAGCCAATTGTCGATTTCCGGCCCGCGCCGAGGCGCGGAGTTGTCCACAGTGCGCCCAGCCTGTGGATAGCGGGTTCATCCCACCGTCATTAGTAATTCCATAGATTGCCCGTGGCAATTTCGCCATCAGAGGCGAGGCTTCATCGAAACCGGGACGCGACCCGGGATCCTTCTTGACTTGTACACTGTATCCACAGGAACCCGCGTCCGCACGACGAGTTCAACGGGAAGTAATCGGAGGAGTACCATGATTTCCGACCCTAGCGATGCGGCCATCGATCAGATCGTGGCGAGCTGCAACGGCGACCTGCGCGGCGCCCTGAAGGCACTGTTGCTCGTGAATGAGCACCTGGAGGCGGAGCTTCAGCAATTCTATGCTGCCGTGGCCGAGGATTGCGCGTCCCGCGGCAAGTTCCTGCACTAGTCTCCTGCGCCGGACCGTATCGCGAGCAAGCATCAAGCTCGCGAGCCACGTGCCCCCTCGCGTCCAATCGGATCGCGATCGCATCAATCGCACGTAATCAGATGTCGCGGCCTTCGACCTTCTCGGTCAGCTGCTTGACGATCTGCGGCACCTTCTCGAGGTAGGGATCGACAGCCAGCGCCTTGCGGAAGGCGTCCAGTGCGCGCTTGTCGTCGCCCATGTCCTGCATGATCATGCCGACACCAGCCAGCGCGCCGAAGTGGCGGGGCTCGCGGGTCAGGACCTGCTGCAGGTCTCCCAGCGAACGGACGTAGTCGTTCTTGAGATAGTAGATCGTCGCGCGCCGGTTCCAGGCCTCGACATAGTCGGGCCGGAGCTTGATCACCGCGTCCAGAAGCTTCAGCGCCACGTCGATATTCTGGGCGTCGAGCGCAGCCTTGGCGCGCACCATCAACAGCGCTGCGGTATCGCTCGGGGTTTGCAGCCACAGCGCCCAGATCCGCGCCTCGACGTGACGGGCGCTGTCCTCATCGGGCGCAGCCTTCAGCGCGCCGAACAGGAAATCCAGCCCGCGGGTGCGGTCGGCCGGAACCTTCGGCAGCTTGGTCGGAGCTTCGGGCAGTTTCTTCTGGGCCTTCGGCGGCGGGACCACCCGCGGATCATCCTGCGCGGCGGCCGCGACAGGCATGGCCAAGACCGGCACGGCAAGCAGCGCGGCGATCAGGATCGCCAGCCGGCGGTTGCCAGGTCCAAGGAAGTTGAATCCCATGACCCGAAGTCTAGACGCACAACGCCGCGCTGCAAAGCAGCACGGCGTCAAAGACCTGTGAAAGAGATGTGTTGGGATCGGCGCAATCGGCCGATCCGCGCCGGATCAACCCTGGCGCGCCTTGAAGCGGCGCTGGACCTTGTTGATCACGTAGACGCGGCCCTTGCGGCGGACCAGACGGTTGTTGCGATGGCGGCCGCGCAGCGACTTCAGCGAGTTACGGACCTTCATGGGACAATCCTGTTACTTCGAAAGGCCCGTGTTGGAGGCCGTACCTGATCAATGCCAATCGTCGGCAAAAGCCAATAGCTGGCAAAATGGGATTATCCCGACAAGCGGCCTACCGCGCGGGACGGCGGGGTTCTAAGCCATCGGACCGTTAAATGTCAACCGAGATGGGCCGATTTTCGACCATATCGCGGTCTGGAACCGGTGCCGGTTGCCCCGTCACGCCATTGAGATCACACCAGAAACGGCGACCGCCGGGATATCCGCGCCAAGACCCGTCCGGCCACCGCGCCCTGACGGTGGTTCCATGGCTGGCGAATCGTTGCTTGCGCGGGAGGCTCGCCCCCACCCGAGGACGACTTCACGGCCGACCTGAGCCCGCACCGCCACCGCCTTCCATGAATTCAGACCGCTTGCGAAAATTGTTATATAATATAATTATTTTCCATCACCAACAAACACGCCGCCGGGGAAGCCGAATGCCCAAGCTCAAACTGCCCGATATCGAAAAGGTCACAGCGATCGACATCCACACCCATGCCGAGGAGCCGTGCGGCATGCATGGCGACGACGGCTATGACGATTTCCAGGCGCAGATGGCCGACTATTTCAAGTCGCCGCACAAGCATCCGCCGACCGTGCCGGAGACCGCGGCCTACTACCGCGCCAAGAACATCGCCGCGGTGATCTTCCCGGTCGATGCCGAACGCGAGACCGGTTTCCGCCGCTACAAGAATGAGGAGATGTTGGAGATCGCCTCCGACCATCTCGACGTTCTGATCCCGTTCGTCTCGATCGACCCACACAAGGGCAAGCTCGGCGTCCGCGAGGCGCGCAAGCTGATCGAGGACTACGGCGTCCGCGGCTTCAAATTCCATCCGACCATGCAGGGCTTCTACGCCAACGACCGCATGGCCTATCCGCTCTACGAGGCGATCAATGACGGCGGCGCGATCGCGCTGTTCCACACCGGCCAGACCGGCGTCGGCTCGGGCATGCCGGGCGGCATGGGGATGCGGCTAAAATACTCCAACCCGATGTACATGGACGACGTCGCGGCCGATTTTCCCGACCTCAAGATCATCCTCGCACATCCCTCCTTCCCCTGGCAGGAAGAGGCGCTGTCGGTCGCAACACACAAGCCGAACGTCTATATCGATCTCTCCGGCTGGTCGCCGAAATATTTCCCGCCGATCCTGGTGCGCTACATCAACTCGATCCTGCAGGACAAGATGCTGTTCGGCTCCGACTGGCCCGTCATCACGCCGGATCGCTGGCTTGCCGATTTCGCCAAGCTCGACATCCGCGAGGAGATCCGGCCGAAGGTGCTGAAGGCCAACGCGCGCAAGATTTTGGGGATTTAGAGCATGATCCGGAAAAGTGCGAAGCGGTTTTCCGAAAAGATCATGCTCAAATAAGGAGATGAGATCATGATGCGATTCCGTGGAAGCGCATCATGATTTAAGGGAGTATCATCGGCCGCACGCTTGCGGGGCGGCCGATGACGAACCGGGCCGGACTTGCCATCTTCCTCACCGTGCTCCTGGTCGGGAGCGCGGGCGGCAAGCCTGCGGCGGCGGCCGAAGCGCCATCCGTGCTGGTCGAATTCGAAAGCCCGCTCAGCAACGCGCAGCCGCTGCAGGGCCTGTTGCGTCGGCCGGAGCGACCGGGTCTCCTGCCCGCCGTGGTGTTGCTGCATGGCTGCAGTGGGCAGTGGCGGGAACTCGACGAGCGCTGGGGCAAACGGCTCGCGGCCTGGGGCTATGTCACGCTCACCGTGGACCGGTTCGGCCCGCGTGGCATCAGCGACACCTGCACCGGCGATGCTCCTGCCGCAACGGTTCACGACGCCTATCGCGCGCTGAGCTTCCTGACCCGGCAATCCCTGGTCGATCCGACACGCATTGCCGTGGTCGGCTTTTCACAGGGCGGATGGCTCGCATTGCTCTCGGTCGAGCGCGGCGCGATCGAGGTCAACGCGACGGAAAAATTCCGCGCCGCCGTCGCCTTCTATCCGCGCTGCCTCGGCATCAAGGGCGACATGACCGTGCCGACCCTGATCATGGTCGGTGAACTCGACGACTGGGCGCCGGCGCAAGAGTGCCGGAACCTGGCGGAAGGCCGCGACGATGACGGCATCTCGCGGCAGCAGGGCCTCGGCTATCCGATCGAGCTGATTGTCTATCCCGGCGCGCATCACGATTTTGACGTGCAGCAATATCGCACGCCGGGGCAACTGCTCGGTCATCACCTCGAATTCAACGAGCAGGTCCGCAATCAGTCCATCGACGCTCTCAGGAAATTCCTGTATGCGACCATTGGCGGGCAAGAGAAAACTCAATGAGCATCAAAGCAATCGTCTTCGACGCCTACGGCACGCTCTACGATGTCCAATCGGTGGCCGAAATCACCGAGGACGCATTCCCCGGCTATGGCGACATCATCACCCAGGTCTGGCGCATCAAGCAGCTCGAATATTCCTGGCTGCGCACGCTGATGCGGCGCTACCAGGATTTCGCCGCAGTGACGCGCGATTCCCTCGCCTACACGCTGCGCTGCCTCGGCCTGCAATATGACGAAGCGACCTTTGGGCGCATCATCGACAAGTATCAGCATCTTGCGCTGTATCCGGATGCCGTCGCCGCGCTCGAGGCGATGAAGGACAAGAAGCTCGCGATCCTCTCCAACGGCAGCCCTGACATGCTGAACGCGCTGGTGCGCAATTCCGGCCTCGACCGCCTGCTCGATGCGACCATCAGCGTCGATGCGCACAAAGTGTTCAAGCCGGCGCCCGAAGCCTACACGTTGATCGAGGAGGTGCTGAACGTGCCGCCCACGGAGGTCTTGTTCATCTCCTCCAATCCGTGGGACGCCTGCGGCGCCAAGGCATTTGGACTGAATGTCGCCTGGATCGAGCGGGTGACGCCGGAAGCGATGGCGCTGGCCTGCGTCGAGAGCGAGACGGTCGCCCCATTGACGATGTTCAAGGCTCTGCGTACCCAGATGGACGAGCTCGGCGTGGTGCCCGATCACCGGATCCACGGCCTCTCCGAACTTCCTGCCCTGGTGTCTGCCAGATCCTGACTAGCAAGGTCCTGAACAGTATGAGCCTCGAGTCCGTCCGCGCCTTCTTCGCCGAGAAGGCGCCCGATATTTCCGTGATCGAATCCGCTGTGAGCTCCGCGACCGTCGCGCTGGCGGCGGAAGCGTATGGCGTCGAGCCGGCACGGATCGCCAAGACGCTGAGCCTGCGGGTCGGCGATCGCGTCGTGCTGATCGTCGCCGCCGGGACGTCGCGGATGGACAACAAGAAGGTGAAGGCGGCGTTCGGCGGCAAGCCGAAGATGCTCGGCCTCGACGAGGTTGCCGACATCACCGGCCACGAGGTCGGTGGCGTCTGCCCGTTCGGGCTGAAGACGCCGCTGCCGGTGTATTGCGATGTGTCGCTGAAGGCATTCGACGTCGTGGTGCCGGCCGCAGGCTCGACCCACAGCGCGGTGCGCATCACACCCCACAGGATGGCCGAGCTGACCGCGGCCGAATGGGTCGATGTCTGCGAAGTCAGGGCTCAGACAGAGGTCAGTGCTTAGCGATGCCTGTTTTCTTTACGCGAACCGGCATCCACTTCGCTTGAAAACGCTCTAATCTTCATCGTCGTCGGGCCGCGGCGGCGCAACCGGGGCTGGCTGCATCTGCTGCGGCGGCGCGTGCGGCCGTTGCATCGTCTGCGGCTGGGGTGCGCGTCCCTGGGTTTGTGCCTGTTGCTGCGCGTTCGACTCGAACACCGCGCGGCAGGAACTGCCAAGCAGCGCCGTGTTCTGCCGCAGGCAGGCGACGATCCGGTTGGTGTCGGGAATCTGATCGCTGCACAGCCGCATCACGTCGGGCGTGCACGCCATCTGCTGTTCCCATGTTCCGCGATATTCCTGCGACAACGCAGGCGCGGCGGCGCCAAGGCCGCCGATCGCGATCGCTAAGCTCAGGACAATCCGCTCCGTCTGCATGCCCAAGGCCCTTGTTCGTTGAGTTCGGTTCGTTGAGTTCGATTTCATCCGCGCGCATGGGTTCCGCGCGGCGACTTGCTGCAAAAATGGCAAATGAATGCGGCCAAGGATCGTTCGTGCAGACAACTAAATGTGAAGGCGAATGAAACCGAGTTCCCTATTCGACTTCGCAGATCTTCTTCACGGCGCCGATCAAGCGCGCGCTGTCGTCTGCAACAAATTTTGAAGACTCCGGCGCGTCCGCCTCCCCCGCAAGCGCAGGGCAATCGCATATGGCAGCGAAAAGCTTGGCGTTGCGACTTCCACGTTCGTCATGGCCGGGCCTGTCCCGGCCATCCACGTCTTTCTCACGCGGAAACCAAGACGTGGATGCCCGGCACAAGGCCGGGCATGACGAGTTTGCGGAGAGATCGAGCCAATATGCGATTGCCCTGTCCCGCAAGCGGGAGATGTGCAGCAGTTTGCCGCGAGGCCGGTTCAACCCGACTTCACAACGCTAGCGCTTGCGGCTTGCCTTGCGCGTCTTTCCAGCCGACCGCTTGCTGGCCGCGCCGCGCTTGGTCGCGGTCCTCTTGCTGGCGGCTGCGCGGCGAACCGGCGCGGCGGCTGCCGGACGCTTGCGCGCCATGGCCTTCTTGACCGCCTTCCTCGCCGAATTCTTGGCCGCCTTCTTCGCTGCCTTCTTCGCGGCTTGCGGGCGTGCGCGCCGTGCTGTCGACGCACTCCGGCGCCGCGCTCCGCCTCCCCCGATCGGAACGATGTGGTCGTCGGCATCGAGCGTGAGCTGCTGGAGCGGATATGCCGGCAGGAAGCTTGGATCGTTGTAGAGCTTGCTCAAACTGCCCTGGTCGAACTTGCCGCCCTGCCCGCGGTCCTCGCCGGCGCCGGCCCGCCAGGCCGCTTCCCAGACCCGGGCCAGCGTCTTGGCGCCGTCCTGCATGCAGGCCGCCGTCGCATCCTTCAGCTTCGACCACATCACGTCGACCTGGCCGCTTCCCATGTGTGAGTTGAACAGATTGACGATCGTCATCGGCGGCAGCCGCTTCACGGTTCGCTGCATCAGCCCGACCACGGCGACCGCAGCATCGCGCCCGGTCGGCGTGCCGCCCGGGGCGATCTCCGCGACGTCGCTGGTCCGCGCATCCGGGATCATCTTGATGAGATCCTTGCCGTGGCGGCCGATCATCGTGGTCTCGTACACGCTGTGCACCTTGGCGTGCAACTTGTCGTTCGGATCGAGGCCATGATGGAATTGCGAGATGTGCAGCGGCTGGCAGGCATCGCCGATGTAATGCGCGACGATCCCCGCGGCGCAGACGAATTCCAGCTTCTTGTTGGCGGCGGCATAGTCGACCATTTCGTCGAAGATCTGCCACACCCGGAACGGCAATGCGCCTCGGCGGTCCTCGCCGATCCCTTCGTAATAGTCGTTCCACACCTTCGGATCGACGTTGCGCGTGGACTCGGCGCAAAGATCCAGCAGCGTCTTGCCGTCCTTGCCCGGCTTGTCCATGTCGGCGAAATGGTTGCTCTCGTCGGTATGCCGGGTGAAGCGCCAGACCAGGTCGGCAACATCGGCCAGCGGCGCGAATGCGCCTCGCTGATATGGCTTGAGGTCTTGGAGCAGCTTGTCGTCGAGGCCGATATTGTCGGAGTTGGCGTCCATCATGGCCGAGAGCTTGGGAAGCTTCGCATCGATCAGGCCGGTCGCGTAGGCGCCGATCTTGACGTGTCCCCATTCGCCCCAATACTCGGTGTGGCCGGCGTTCCAGTCGCCGATCAGTTCGACATCGAGCTCGCGGCACAGCGTCGCCATGCAGATGCCGAGCGCGACCTGCATCGGAATCTTGCCGCCCGATCCGAACAATTCCTGGCCGCCCCATTCCAGCGCCAGGGGACTGAGGATGCGCGCGCCGCCGGCGTTCTTCTTCGCGTCCGGATCGTCGAGAAACCAGACCGTGCCGGAATCGCCGGGATAGTTGTTGAGCGGCGTGTTGCCGTCGCGCGGACCGATCACGAAATCGCTGACATACTCCATGCCGCCGACGGTCTTGTAGCGGTAGAACAGGCCGATGATCTTGCCCTTCATCAATCCGCTGGTCGCACCGAAGGCGATCAGCGGCTGGTTGATGATCTCGAGGCGGAAGGTGCCGACATTGAGATCGACGACGTCGCCGACCTGGCCGACGCCGTAGACCTGCGCGGTCCAGCCCTTGACGTCGTCGACGCGGATCAATCCGGCATCGAGATTGGCCACCACGCGCGCGCCGGGCCAGCCGGGATAGACGTCGCTGAAGGCGCGCTTGCCGAGTTGCAGCGCATCGCTGACGCCGAGACGCCGCTCCGTGTTCTTGAAGCCGGCGAAGATCTCGCGCCCGGCCGCGCCGACCACGTGGCGGTTGGAGAGTGCAAACACGGTCTCGCCATTGGTGACGAGACAGCCGATCGAGCCGCGATGGATCTTGCCCTGGATCATGGTCTGGACCGGAAAGCCGCCGCCAACCAGATCGCTCTTGAACACCGGCGGATCGACGACGCCGGGGCTTTCCTCGTTCGGATCGACCTTGACGACGCAGGTGGGCACGACGCGCCCGTCCGGCAGATACAGGAACGGAGGCACCAGCTGGTCCTGCTTCTCCGGATGGTTCTTCAGCTCGGAGCGCTTCATCCAGTCCCGCACAAAGACGAGGATGCAGGGCCACGACCAGTCCTTGACCGACGAATTGAACAGCGTGCGCGGTCCGAGCGCCTGCGGCTTGGAATGATGTCGCCGTTCCGTCGCGTTGCGGTCGCTGTCCCGGATCAGATAGCGGCCGATCGCCGTGGCGTAGACCGATTGCAGGTGGGCCAGATGCACGTGATAGGCCTCGCGGGCATCGAGCAGATCCTTCACCGACAATGACGTGAAATCATGCTTGGTCAGGTCAATCATCTGGTTCCTCCGAAAATGCGCTTTTGCGGCAACAGGTTCAGGACGCAGAAATAGACGATCGCGGCGACCCACGATCATGGGTTAGTTCACACAACTTATACAATTTAAAAGGGATGACACGAATGTGACGGGTCATGCGGCCTTCAGCCTGCGTGTGTGGTGTCGACCACTTCCGGTGAGCGCAGCCCTTTACTTCCGCTGGGCGCGGCCCTTGGCGAAATGGCTGGCGAGGAAATCCGCGAGCACCTCGACGCGGGCGGGGCGCGGGCCGCCGGGCGGCGTGACCAGATGCACCGCCCCCTCGGGCTGCTTCCAGCCTTTCAGGATCACTTCGACCTCGCCGCGTGCGATCGCATCGCCGACGATGAAGTCGGGCAGGTCAGCGATGCCGAGACCAGCGAGCAGCGCGGGCATCACGGCCTCGCCATTGTTGACCCGCAACTGGCCGGCGGGACGCACGCTCGCCTGCTCGCCCGATGCGTTGGTGTAGTGCCAGACGCCCTGGGTCGAGAGGTAAGCGTAGCCGAAGCATTTGTGCTCGGCGAGATGCATCGGATGGGTCGGCCGTCCGTAGCGCTTCAGGTAGGACGGCGCCGCCACCGTGTAGCGCGGCATGCCGCACAGCCGCCGCGCGATCAGCGAGGAATCCGGCAGCCGCGCGATGCGCAAGCCGGCATCAAAGCCTTCGCCGATCAGATCGACCGTCGCATCGCTCAGATGCAGATCGATCGCGACCTCCGGATAGGCCTCCATGAATTCCGGCAGCAGCGGCGCCACCGTCTTGACGCCGAAGGTCATGGGCACCGCGAACCGCACCAGCCCGCGCGGCGTGGTCGATTGCGCCAGCGCCTCGCTCTCGGCGGCCTCGCCATCGGCCAGCAGCCGCGCGGCGCGCTCCGACAATTTCTGGCCGGCATCGGTCAGCGCCAGCCGCCGCGAGGTGCGGTTGAACAGCCGCGCGCCGAGCCGCTCCTCCAGCCGGCTGACCGCCTTCGAGACCGTCGCCTTGGACAGCGCGAGCTCGGTCGCGGCCCCCGCAAACGACCGTAATTCCACGACTTTTGCGAAGATCGCGAGCGCCTCGAAGTCCGGCAGTTTCGACATGGGCCGCTGTCCCGATCGTTTAATATGGAAACAATGAGTTTCAATAGTTTCTATTTCTATACCACAGCCGGAGGCATATCCAAGGGCCAACGAGATCGAAACCAACCTATCAAACGGAGTAACACATGATCGAACTCAGACCATTCGCCGAGCTTGGCGGTGCCGACCACGGCTGGCTCAAGGCCAAGCACCACTTCTCGTTCGCGAACTATTACGATCCCGCCAATGTCAGCCACGGCGCGCTGCGGGTGTGGAACGACGACGAGATCGCGCCGAACTCCGGCTTTCCGGCGCATCCGCATGCCAACATGGAGATCATCACCTATGTTCGCGAAGGCGCGGTCACGCACCAGGACTCGCTCGGCAACAAGGGACGCACCGAAGCCGGCGACGTGCAGGTGATGAGCGCCGGCAGCGGCATCCGTCACTCCGAGTACAATCTGGAGCCGTCCAGGACCAAGATCTTCCAGATCTGGATCGAGCCGACGACGAAGGGCGGTCACCCGACCTGGGGCTCGAAGCCGTTCCCGAAGGCCGACCGCTCGGGCAAGCTCGTCACGATCGCCTCCGGCATCGACGGCGACAACGACGCGCTGCCGATCCGCGCCGATGCGCGGGTGCTCGCCACGACGCTGAGGGCCGGCGAGAGCGCGGAATACGCCGCCGACAAGGCCCGTCACCTCTATCTGGTACCGGCGGCCGGCAGCATCGAGGTCAACGGCGTCCGCGTCAATGCGCGCGATGGCGCCGCGATCCGCGATGAAGCCAAGCTGAAGATCACCGCGCTCGAGGATGCCGAACTCGTGCTGGTCGACGCGGCGTAACCTCAATCTCCACTCGTCATGCCCGGGCAAAAGCGCGAAGCGCGTCTTCAAGCAGAAGCCCGGGCATCCATCGAGTTTCGCAAGGGTTCTTTCGAGATCGATGGATTGCCGGGTCAAGCCCGGCAATGACGGCCCCAAAACCAACTCCCCTAACCTCAACCCAAAGGAGGCCATCATGGCCAAGGTTCTCGTTCTCTATTACTCCGCCTACGGTCACATCGAAGCCATGGCGAATGCCGTCGCGGAAGGCGCGCGCGAAGCCGGCGCCACCGTCGATATCAAGCGCGTGCCCGAGCTCGTGCCGGCCGAAGTCGCCAAGGCCTCGTACTACAAGCTCGACCAGGCCGCGCCGATCGCCAAGATCGACGATCTCGCCAACTACGATGCGATCATCGTCGGCACCGGCACCCGTTTCGGCCGCATGTCCTCGCAGATGGCCAACTTCCTCGACCAGGCCGGCGGCCTCTGGGCCAGGGGTGCGCTGCACGGCAAGGTCGGCGGCGCCTTCACCTCGAGCGCGACCCAGCATGGCGGCCAGGAGACCACCCTGTTCTCGATCATCACCAACCTGCTGCATTTCGGCATGACGGTGGTCGGATTGAACTACGGTTTTGCCGGACAGATGAAGCTCGACGAGGTCACCGGCGGCGCACCCTACGGCGCCACCACGATCACCGGCGGCGACGGCAGCCGCCAGCCCAGCGAGAACGAACTCGCCGGCGCCCGCTATCAGGGCCGCGCGATCGCGGAAGCCGCCAGGAAGCTACACGGCTAAGCTTCGCTGATACGACAGGGGCGGCATTCGCGTTCGGGATTGCCGCCCTTTCGTCAGTCATCTTCGCGCGACGGCGTCGACTTGCCGAGCGCCTGCTTGAGCCGCGCGGTGAGCGCTGGATAGTGACGCAGCGTCAGCACGGCACGGTCGCGCAGCGCGTAGGGTTGTCCGCGCCAGCTCAAGGATGCACTGAGATCGACCAGCGGCGTGCGCTCCGGTCCGAACCGCCGCTTGTAGCTGTAATTGCCGATCGAGAAATCGAATTCCCGCACACCGTCCTTGTGCAGCTCTGCGATAGTGCGATCGATGATCAGCCGGCCCGGCGAACAGGCCGACCATTTCTCGCCCGCATTGCTGATGCGGATCATGACGAAGCGCGAGCCGGTGCGGACGCCGAGCAGCGTCGCCACCACTTCGTCGTGGGTCGCAAGGGCGGTCGTGACAGCATAGCCCCGACTGGTGCCTTCGCGCACGAGGTCGCGATAGAAGGCGGCGCAGTCCGCATTGTCGAGCGCGTAGTTGAGCCCGAGGCCGTTCAGCCGCGCGCCCTGCTGCACTTCCGTGATGGACAGAAGGTCCAGCGCTTCGCCGGTATCCGTGGCGACCCTGAACGCCGCGGACCGCTCACGGGTGAACACGCGCCAGCTCCGCCCCAATTCCTTGCGAACCTTCCGGTTCAGCTCGTAGCGCCAGGCGTCGTGGTCGTCGCCGATGGTCAGCAGATTGCCGTTGACGACCGATGGTCCGATGCCATCGAGCAGCGCCAGCGGGTTGGATCGCATCGCGAGCTTGACCGGCAT
Organism: Bradyrhizobium sp. Pha-3; assembly: GCF_042258615.1. GTDB lineage: Bacteria > Pseudomonadota > Alphaproteobacteria > Rhizobiales > Xanthobacteraceae > Bradyrhizobium. The sequence continues at coordinate 8,200,391 of NZ_CP170152.1, forward strand.
CTTGCGAAACCGGATGAGATCGGCCCCGCCGGGCGCCTTGCGCAGCGCGGCCTGCAAATCGCGCCAGAACTGCCGCGCAGCGACGTCGTCGCGCGGTGCGGCAGGGCCGAGGATCGGCGCGTTGAAGTCGGTGAGGTTGAGGTCGGCGAATTCGACGATGCGCAGGCTGCCTTGCCGGTGACAGATCAGCGGCAGCAGCGCCGCCCGCTCGCCGGTCGCGGCATCGCTGACAAGGGCGATCAGCGGCTCGACCCCGTCGGTCGACGCGAACGCCCGGTACCATGACGCATACCATTGCGGATGCTGGAACGCCGTAAGCGGCTCGAACGCGCCCCAGCGAGCGGCCGCCTGCGCCCAATCGGAAACCAGCTCGACCCGATAGCCGACCGCATAGGCAGCGACCCGCGCCCCGAATTTCTCAACCGCTGTCGTCAAGACCGTCATTTCAGTACCTATTACCGGCAAGCTCGCTTACGCCGCTTCCAACGCCGGCTTGGGCGGGTCCTTGGGCAGGTCCTTGGGCAGGTCGACGATCTTGCCGAGGTCGCTCTCGTCGAGGCGGAAGTCGATCGCGCGCCGTATGGCGCGTTCGCGCTTCACCCATTTGCCGTCGCGCAGCAGCTTCTGCATCACCTGCTTGGCGAAGAAGGTCGGGCCGCGGATGCTGCGGCTGCGCGGCGTGTAGCCGAAGCGATGACGCAGCATGCCGTTGGCGAGATGCAGGATCTGGGCGCGGCGGATGTCGTCGTTGACGTAGGAGATCGTCATCGAGATGTTGACGGTGTCGAGATTCTCGACGCGGTGCGGCGCGTTGAGCGGCCAGTTCAGCATCTGGCCCGGTTCGAGATCGATCACCTGCGCATGCCAGTCGTACCAGGGCTCGTAGGGGATATCGACCTCGACGTCGAACAGCGCGATGTTCTCCAGATGCTCGGGCCGGATGAACGGCTGCGTGCTGGGATAGATGTAGACCCGCTTGCGGCCGGCGATCTGGACCAGGCCCTGCCCCGGCAGATCGGCGTGGTAATAGACCTGTGCATCAGGCGACGAAATCAGGATGCCGGCCTGATGGGTCGGCGCATCGAAGCCGGGAACCTTGGTGGCGATCTCGCCGAACATCCGCTCGATCATGTCGCGGTAGCGGCGATCGATCGCGGTGACGTTGCGCAGGTTCAGCCACAGGCCGCCGCGCGAAATCGCCTCGATCACCTGATGGCCGCGCAGCCTGCCGATCTCGCCCTCGCGCCAGACCCGGCTCGATCCCTTGGCGCCGGTCTTGACCAGGCTGTAATGCTCGCGCGGATAGTGCTCGATCAGCTTGGCGAGATCGTCCATCGAGAACGCGGGCTGCTTGTGCATGGTGTGCTCGAGCCGGATCGGCTGACGGCTCCAGAGCCTGGAATGGTTGTCATCCCAATTCGCAAAGATCTTGCCCGTCGTCATGGTCGCGCTCCTGGCTGCGCCGTTTCGCTTCATCCGATGTCCCGTTCCGGGACGAGCTGGCAGCTCTTGAGCAGGGATTGGCAAGAACGGTGCCGTCGCGTAAGCGCGCGGGGTTACGCAAAGCTAATGTCTCGCCGATATGGCTAACCGCGACGTTTCCGGAGCCGGCCGCCGTGGCCGACAGGACTGAATGACTGAACCACCCCGATATCGCGCGCTGTTTCTCGGCGCCGGGCCGCGGATGCACTGCGGCGTCGGGCAGTTCACCCGCCTGCTGCAGGAGACGATCGACAGGCTCGAGCCCGGCGCTAGCACGGCGTTAACCCTGACCCGGACCGACGGCAGGATCGGCGAGATCTGGCGCGCGGTCGGCAGCGCGGATAGCGTGGTCTGCAACTTCCCGATCGTGGCCTGGAAGCGCGTGATCGCGCGCCCGCTGCTCGCGCTGCTGTTTGCCCGGCTGCGCCGCCGCAAGGTTGTCTTGATTCAGCACGAATGGGCCGGCCTCAACGGCATCCGCCGGCTGACCTATATCCCCGCTTTGTGGCTCGCCAACACCATCGTGATGTTCTCGCCGCTGGTGCGCCGCGAGCTCGCCGACGATCGCATCATGCGCGGCATGGTGCGGAAATGCGTGCTGGCGCCGTTGCCCCCGAATATCTCGGCGCCGGCCGGCTTTTCGGATTCGATGCTGTTGCAGCGGCTCGTCGCGGCACGCAGCAACGGCCAGCTCATCGTCGGGCATTTCGGCTCGATCTATCCCGGCAAGCAGCCGAACGGGCTGCTCGAGATCGGCGCGATCCTGAAGCAGCGGGGCCTGCAGCCCTTGATCGTCTATGTCGGCTCCTTCATTCGCGGCACCGACAACATCGAGCAGAAGTTCTATGCCCGCGTCGCCGAGCTGGGCCTCAAGGGCGACGTGATCGTATCCGGCTATGTCGCCTCCGATCACGAGGTGTTCGGCCTGCTCGGCGAGATCGACGTGTTCTGCTATTCGCTGGCCGAGGGTCTGACCGCGCGGCGCTCCAGCATCCTGGCCTGCGTGCAGTCGGGCCGGCCGCTGATCGTTACCGGCCCGGCGCTGCCGGACGAATTCGACCACCATCCGCGCTTCAAGGAATTGATCGATCGCGGCGCGATCCTTCTGGTGCCGCGCGACGCCGACAGTGCCGCCTATGCCGACCGGATCGTCACGGCGCTGAAGCGGCTGACCACCCCCGTGCCGTTCGATTTCGACGGCTGGTGGGCGGACGTTGCCAACGCGGTCCGCGCGCAGCTGTAGACCTCGCTCCGCATCCGGAACCGGGCCAGATAATGCAGCCCGAATACCGCGATCAGGAACGTCACCCAGATCGTATCGGCGCGATCGAGGAAGAAGCTCTCCATCGACGACAGATAGAGGCCGAACAGCCAGATCCGCAGGAACAGCATCGTCAGCGGCGCATCATTGCCGCCGCGATCCGCGGCCTGGAAGTCGCGCAACGGCTTGACGACGACAGCCGCGATCAACAGCACGAGACCGGGCAGACCGGTCCCGAGCGCGGTGTCGAGATAGCCATTGTGGCTGTGCGAGGCGTAGCCCGCCCACTCCTTGCCTTCCTGCAAATTCTGGATCGCGCTGGTGCCCCAGAACGACTCGAAGCCGTAGCCGGTCCATAGCCGCTGATGCAGCGATTCGAGGGCGAAAGCCCAGATGTCGGCACGGCCGGTGAAAGAGGTGTCGATCGGCATCCGGTCGGCGATCGCGGCAAGCGTATCGCTCATCACGGTGCCGACGCTGAACAGATTGAGCAGCACCAGCGGTGTCAGCAGCAGCAGCGCGCGGCCCCACAGCGAGCAGACTACCGGCATCAGCGCGGTCAGCATCAGCACGGCGACGCAGAGCACGATCGCGCTCTTGCCGGCAGTGAAGAACAGGAACACCGCGGCAAGCCCGGTCACGGCGATGCCCGACAGCCAGCCGCCGGCGCGCATCAGATAGATGCCCAGGAAGATCAGCATCGCCATCATCGCGGCCGCGACGTTCTTGTGGCCGAACGCGCCGCGCCAGTTGCCGGCAAGCGCCGGTTCCTGCGGATCGGTGGCCTGGTGGATCGACAGATCGGGCGCCAGGACAACGCCGAGATAGCAGGTCACGAGCAGGACCAGCGCGGCGATGCCGAACCAGCGCATCAATTCGCCCTGCGATTTCGGCAGCAGCAGCAGCGTCGCGGTCACCACGATGACGAACACCGACAACGCCAGACGGCGCAGCGAGGTGGCCGGATCAGACGACAGCACGACGGTGACGCAGATCCAGCCCGCGAACAGCAGGAACGCCGGTGTCAGCAATGATTTCAGCGCCGGCTGATTGTCGCGCAAGGTCAGCGCCAGCATCGCGACCATCAGCACGCCGAACAAGGCGTAAAGCACCGCATCCTTGCCGGTGACCACGTCGCCGACATAGAAGCCGCTCAGATCCGCGAACGGACGCAGCGATATCCAGACCAGCAGGAGAATGCCGACAAAGAATGCGCCGCGGACGATGTCCATCACCGGCCGGCGCGCAATGTCGGCGATCAGCGCCCGGCTTTCCGCGGTGACGGACAACTCGCTCACGACGCGATCTTGGAAGCTGCGTAGGGCTGCGGCTCGATACCGAGCACGGCAAGCGCGCTGCCGACCGCGACCACCATCGGGTGCATCGCAATCACCGCCTGATGCTCGCGCAGCACGATGCGCGTGAAGCGATACAGCGAGAACGGCACCAGGCCGAACATCTTGGCCTTGACGGCCACGCGCGACCACATTGTCTGCGCCGCCTTGCGCTCGATATGGTAGTTGATCGCGCCGATCCGCAATCCGCGCCGCACGATCCAGCCGAGATTGGTCCGGGTCGAGGGAACGGTCTCGCTGATGACGGCGTCCGTGACCCAGAAGAAGCGAAAGCCGGCGCGGCGCGCCCGCGCGAAGAAGTCGTGGTCGCCGCCGCCGAGGAAGTTGAAGCGCAGGTCGAAGGCGGGCTGTCCGAGCTTGTCGAACACCGCGCGCCGGATCAGGCAGTTGCCGCAACCATAGATCACCGGGACGGGACCGCTGGCATGATAGGCCGGCGCGAACGCCGGATGGCGCCTGAGGCTGCCTTTGTGCTTGTCATCGAAATTCGGCCACACCGGGCCGCCGACGATCTCGGCGCCGGAGCTCTCGGCCGCCTGCACCATCCGCTCCAGCCAATCCGGCGAGGCGACCTCGTCGTCGTCGATCATCAGGAAGTTTTGCGCGTTCGGAAAGGTCTCGAGCGCGGTCTCGAACGCCGCGTTGATCGCCTGGCAATTGCCCTGCCGCGGCTCGACGACGCAGACCCCGCGAAGCTTGCCGGAATTGAGAAACTCGGCCGCGACCGGCGCGCTCTCGCAGCGCGCCGCATCGTTCTCGACCACGACGATCGCAAAGCTGCGCTCGGTGCGCTGAGCCGCCACCGACTCCAACGTCAGCCGCAAGTGTTTGGGCCGGCGGAAGCTCGGAATGCAGATGACGGTCTCGACGGAGCAATCCAGCGCGGGCGAGATGGTTACCCAGGCGCGGTCCGCTACAGCAAGCTCGGTCGACATCTCCATGCCCTCCTGGCAATCGCGATCCGCGACGCATCATCCCGACACGGATCGGAATGGGACATGGCCGTCCCAAAGTGACCGACACAGGCGGCAATACGGACGCGAAACACACGTTACGGCGACCTCATGGCAAAATCCGCTCCAGACGTGCCGCGCGTTACCGCAACTTCGTCGCAAGGTTAATTCGAAGTCGAACAAAGCGATTTGCAGGAATTGACGGCCGCGTGGGGCGCGGCCTCACGATCCGCGCCACGCCGTTAGCCGATCCTTAGGGTTAAGAGCCGTCGCGCGCGCGTGCTGTGCGTCTTGCGTTGCAGTTGGCATTCAATTTGCTGATCAACCCATAAATCCTCGATCGATCCGATCGCAACAACGCAAAACACTGCCTGAGGTTCACCTTGAAAGCGCTCGACCTCGTCTCGCTCGGCACCAAACACGTCCGCAACGCCCTCTCGGAAGAGCTCTATTTGCGTACCGGCCGCGACGTCACCCGCCCGGCCGCGATCTTCGCCGAGGTGGTCGAACGCTGCAATTACAAGTGCCGCTACTGCGACTACTGGCGCCGCCCGAACTATCGCGACGAGATGTCGATCGCCGAATGGCAGCGCGCGCTCGCGAGCCTGAAGGAATTCATCGGCGCCTATCACGTCGAATTCGCCGGCGGCGAGCCCTACATCAAGAAGGGCTTTCTCGACCTGCTGCGGTTCTGCCGCGAAAACGACATCCACTGGGGCGTCACCACCAACGGCGGCGCCTATCTCAACAAGAAGATCGTGGCGCAAACCGTCGAGGCGCACCCGTTCAACATCAACATCTCGATCGATTCCACCGATCCGGCGATCCACAACTACTCGCGCGGCGTTGAGAACTCGCTGAGCGACATCGTCCAGGGCATCCGCAACGTCGCCGAGCAGCGCCGTGCCGAAGGTCTGGATTTCCCGATCATCATCAAGCCGGTCGTACACCGGCTGAACTTCCGCCGCCTGCCCGAAATGGTCGACTGGATCCAGCAGATCGGCGCCACCGCGCTGAGCTTCCAGCCGGTCGAGCAGGGCACGCAGGAGGTCGAGGACGAGTTGTGGATCGGCGAGAACGAGCAGGACGATCTCATCAAGGTCCGCGACGAGCTGCTGCGGATGAAGCGCGAGGGCGCGCCGATCCTCAACGGCGAGGCCGTGCTGCGCGCCTGGCCGAACCATTTCCGCCGCGAGAAGGCGCCGAAGGAAGTGATGCCCTGCCGCGTCGGCATGCGGAATTATTTCATCCGCTCCGACGGCCGTCTCGAAGTGTGCTGGTTCTTCAAGCCGATCGGCAACGTGCGCACCCAGACGGCGCGCGAGATCTGGTACAGCGAGGAAGCGCAGGCCCGCCGCAAGGAGACCATCGCCTGCGACAAGCTCTGCCTGTTCACCTGCCTTGCGCAGCGCACGCTGCAGGACAAGCTGAAGATGGGCCTGACGCTGTTGACCAACACCAAGGCCGCCTGACAGCCGAGAGCTTGAGCCTTTCTAACCGTCTGAAGTGTGACTCACTTTTCGTCATGCCCGGCCTTGTGCCGGGCACCCACGTCTTTGCGTCAGTTGCGTAAGAAAGACGTGGATGGCCGGGACGAGCCCGGCCATGACGGGCTTGCGAAAGGCGCCTGATTTCTACTGCCGCCTTTTGAACAGACTACACCGCTGGTCAACCCCCAAACAATTTTCGGAACCGGCTCGCGGATTGCGGAAACTGGCCGTTGTCGATCTGTGTCGGCCACAGGCCGTCGACATCGAAATAGGCCGCATAGGCGATCGCGGCCTGATTGGCGGCGAACCAGTCGTGCATCTGCTGCACGAAATGCGCGTTGTCGCCGGACTGGCCGACGCCCCATTCCGGATAGCTCATCAGCTTGCCGCGCGATGCTGCAAACGTGCGCTGCCATTCGAGACCGAAGGGCGCCTTCAAACAGGAATTGGTCCAGCGCTCCGCGGCGCTGCCGTCCGATTTGAAGTCGTAGACGTCGAGGCCGATGAAGTCGACGACGTCATCGCCAGGATAGGCGGCGTCGGCCGGCATGTCCTGAGCTCCCCAGCCCGGACACCAGTCGAACTTGAAACTGCGGGAATGTCGACGGAAGATTCCAACCACGCGACGGAACGCCTTGATGTAATCGGCCTCATTGCCCTTGGCGAACCAGCCCGAGTTGGAGATGTTCATCTCCCAGCCGAGGCGGATGATCGCCTTCGGATGCGCCGCGCCGATGGCGCGCGCGGCCGCCTCGAACTCGGCATCGTGCAGGCCGCCCGCGACATCGGCGAGCGGTGTGCCTGACATGGTGAGCGGCACCGACCACACCAGATTGCGCGCCGGATTGAGCTTCTTCCAGAGCCCCGGCACCCAATCGAGCTTGTGAAAGTCGTCCCAGCTGTTCTGGCCATAGAAGTCGACGCCGAGCACCGACGACCGCGGCCGGTTAAGCCACGTCTCCCAGGCTTGCAACACATGCTCGCGACCGGTCTCGCCCCAATTGACGAAGGCGCCGGCGAACCGCGCCGAATTCGCACCGAGCTGCGATCGGGCTGACGGCGCGGACCGCGCGGTCGACAGTCCGCCCACGGCAAGCGCCGCGAATGCGAGGGCACCACGCCGCGTGATTCCGTGATCAGTTGGCATCCCGCGCTCCAGTCGGCTCGCTCGCGGCGCGCGTGCCAAAAGCACACAACGCCGACAGCACGGATGTCTCGAAATGGGCTGATGGTGCGGCCCGCTGTTCGGCCGGGCCGCTTACCCGCCGGAAATACCACCGAATCTGCATGTGCGCTCACCTGCGCCGACCTCGTCGGCATTCGAGACGCCAGCACTGCAATATCCGGGCAACATCCCGGTCCAGCGTCAAAATCGCGCAGCCGAACGATGATTTGCGATCCGTTAACGGCCGCGGCGGGCGGCTATTTACCAATGCTTAACCATTGCCGCCGCTGGCAAGGCCGTCAAAACGCTCCGGCACCGATCTTGCTGAACTGAGGTTCAGGACAAGTCTGGCGGCCACGATGTTCCGCCCTGACACGGTGTCGCCGGAGAGAGTTACGAGATGAACCCTGTCGCGTTGCTGACCCCGACCTATGGGCGCGATCTGGAAATTTGCACGCTGCTCTGCGAGAGCGTGGATCGTCACGTCACGTCGTTCTCCAGGCATTATCTGCTGGTCCCGGATTGCGACCTGCCGCTGTTCGCGCCGCTGGCAAGCGAACGCCGCATCATTGTTCCGGCCTCATCCTTCCTGCCCGACTGGCTGCGGCCGCTGCCGCGCATGATCCAGCGCAAGCGCCGCCAGTTCTGGTGGTCGCTGCGCGCCAAGCCGGTGAACGGCTGGCATGTGCAACAGATCCTGAAGATCGCGGCGACGATCGCGTTACCCTATGAGCGTTTCTGCATCCTGGATTCCGACATCGTGTTCTTCCGCGATTTCGACCTTTCGCGCTTCCAGTACCCGAACACGATCCCGCTGCTGAAAATGGCCGATGCCGTCACCGCCGACCAGCCGCGCCATTCACGCTGGCTGGAGACCAGCCATCAGCTGATCGGGCTGCCGACGCCGCCTTTCCCGGCGCCGGACTTCATCGGACACATCATCTTCTGGGACAAGCAGACCACCCGCGCGCTCACTGAGCGCATCGAGGCCGTCACCGGGATGAGCTGGATCGAGGCGCTGTGCCGGACCCGCGAGTTCTCCGAATATTTGCTGTACGGCTTCTTCGTCGAGAACGACGAGTCCGCCGCATTGCGTCACTCCGACGTGCCGAAGACGCCATGCGTCAGCTACTGGGACGATCCGACCCTGAGCAAGGACGAACTCACCCGGCTGCTGCTGCGCGCCAACAGGGATGACGTCGCATTCTCGATCGCATCGTTCTCGGGGACGCCGGTCGCGACGATTCGTGAGGTCGTGGCCGAGAGCGACGCCATCCTGGCGTCGTCGGCGGCGACAAGGCTCTCGGAGCTCGCCGCATCATGCTGATCGGACAGGCCAGCATCAACCTGACCGCCAACGTGCTCTCGGCGCTGCTTGGACTCTTCAGCGTGTTCATTTTCACGCGGCTGTTCGCACCGCATGACTATGGCATCTTTCTGCTCGGCGTTGGTTTCGCCTCGGTCATATCGGTCTTCCTGGTCGGCTGGTTTCGCAACCTGATCCTGAGCGGCCACGCCCGCAACGACGGCACCGACGTCCGCGGCCTGGTCGTGTCGGGTTACCTGATCTGCTGCCTGACCGCGCCCATCGCCTATCTGCTGGCCCGGCTCGTCGGCCTCGATGCGACCGCCGCGCTCTCGGCGGTGGTTCTCGCCATTGCGATCGGCCTGTTCGAGCTGACGCAGGATCTGCTGCGTGCACGGCTGAAGGCGCTCGCGGTCATGAAGGCAACGCTGGTCCGCGCGGCCGCCCTGCTCGGCCTTGGCGTCGTGGTTGCGCTGGTCAGCCCGACCGGCGTCCTGCTGTTGCTCGCGGCCGCCTCGGCCTATCTCCTCGCCGTGCTCGTGCAGTCGCGCAGCGCATGGCGCGGCACCATCGTCAATTTCGACCGTGCCGACCTGCAGTCGCTCGCCCGCACCGGCCTGCCGCTGACCCTGTCGCTGACACTGCTCGCGATCTCGAGCGTGACCGATCGCTTCATGATCGCGAACCTGGTCGGCGCGGCCGACGCCGGCAAATATGTCGCAGCGCTCGACCTGGTGCGCCAGACCCTGATGATGCCGGCGATGAGCATGGCCGCGGCGTTCTTCCCAATGGCCGTGCAGATCCACGCCCGGCAGGGCGACGGCGCGGTCAGGACCCATCTCGCCGATTGCCTCGAACTGCTTGCCGGCGTCACGCTGCCGGCCTGTCTCGGCTTTGCGCTGATCGCCCCGCATGTCGCCAACATTGTCCTCGGCGCCGACTTCCGCGCGGTTGCAAGCGAGATCATGCCGGTCATCGCGATCGCCGTGCTGTTCCAGGTGCTGACGCAGCAATATCTGCATGCGAGCTTCCTGCTGTCGGGACGCAACTCCTTCTACCTGATCAACACCGCCTCGATCATCGCCGCGAATGTGATCCTGTCCTACGTGCTGGTCAGCCTTGACGGCACCATCGGCGCGGCATGGGCGCGGCTTGGCGCGGACATCGCGGGCTTTGTCTGCGCCCTGGTCCTGAGCCGCTTCGCTTTCCGGATTCCGATTCCGCTGGGCCGGCTCGCTCTGATCATGGTCGCCGCGCTCGCGATGGCGCTCACCGTCGGCGCGCTCGACCGCGCTCTCGACCTCGCCGATCTCCCCGCCAGCATCGTGCTGATCGGAGCCGGGCTCGTCGTCTACGCCGCGCTCTGCTGGCTGTTCGACATCGCGCGGCTGCGCGGCCGGCTGAAGCGGGGCCTTGTCATGTTCCACACCAGATCCGCAAACAGCAACGTTGGATGAGCCGATGAACCGATCCCTCGCGCTTGCTGCGCGTCCCGCCCCGCTCACCGAACTCCCGATGCCCGTCCCCGCTGAAATCCATCCGGAATCGCTGCTGGCCTTGCCGCCCGGCGAAGCCAAGCAGAGCCTGCTCACGGTTCACAGCATCCTCGAGGCCCGGCTGCCAGCCGGTCCGCTCTCGATTTACGAGGCCGGCGGCGGCTCGACCAGCTATCTGCCGCTCGGCGTGCTGCGCCGTTCGCATGTCACCGTCGTCGACATCGACGCCGATCAGATCCGCAACAACGGCTATGCGCAGGAAGCCATCCTCGGCGACATCCAGACCTATCGCTTCCCGCCGCGGCGTTTCGACCTGATCATCTGCTACAACGTCATCGAGCACATCCCCGATGTGGAGGCCGTGCTGAGCGGGTTCTGCGAGGCGCTGAAGCCGAACGGGCTGTTGCTGATCGGCGCACCGAACCCGAAGTCGCTGTCGGGCATCGTCACGAAATACTCCCCGCACTGGTTTCATGTCTGGTTCTACCGCCATGTGCGCGGCGAGAAGAACGCCGGGCTGCCGGGCGAGGCGCCTTTCCCGACCCATTTCCATCCGCTGGTGACCCCTGGCAACCTCGAGGCGTTCGTGGCCGGCCGCGGACTGCAGGTCATCTACCGGAAGAAGTACGAGAGCCCGCGCTATCCCGAGATGCGCCGGCGCAAGCCGCTGCTGGCCGCGATGATCGACGCGGGCGCGAAGGCGATGAACGCGTTGTTGCCGGGCAAGATCGACGTCCGGCACGGCGATTACCACGTGATCTTGCGGAAGCTTGAGTCATGAACGCATTGTGGTCAGAAGCCAGGGTCAAGGTCAGTCACCGGCTGGCGATGCATGTGCAGGTCGAGCGCTTTCGCCTGAACAATGCCACGCCGATGGTGACCTTTACCTTTGACGATCTGCCGAAGAGCGCGGCGACATTCGGCGCCGACATCCTGGAATCCTACGGCGCCCGCGGTACCTTCTACGTGTCGGGCGGACTGGTTGGATTGAACGCACCGGACTGGATCACCGGCAGCGCCGACGACGTCGTCTCGCTGCATCGCCGTGGCCATGAGGTCGGCTGCCACACATTCTCGCACCGCCGCGCCTGCGATCTCGACGAGACTTCGCTGGCCGCGGAGATCGCGCGCAACCGGACCTATTTCCATTCGCTCGATCCGACCATGCCGGTCGAGACCTTCGCCTACCCGTTCGGCTACGGCTCCTACGCACGGAAGCACCAGTTGAGGTCCGAATTCCGCACCTGCCGCAGCATCGTGCCCGGCGTGAACAGCGGCGAGGTCGACCTGCAATTCCTCCGCGCCATGCCGCTGATCGACCGCCAGATGTCCCGCGACCGGATCGACATGGCCTTCGCCGAGGCGGCACACATGAACGGCTGGTTAATTTTCTACAGCCACGACGTCGCCGAAGCGCCGAGCCTCTATGGCTGCACGCCCGGCCTGTTGACCTACGCGCTGGAGGCGGCGGCGCGGCGCAATGTCCCTGTGTTGACGATGGCGGAGGCGTTTCGATGCGCCCGCGCTTAAACCCTTTGTTTGCCTTTCTGGTGAATAGTCGGCGAATGAGTATGGTTAATTTTTCGTGTTGCGTCTTTTCCGCGTCGTCTCGTGCGCGTTGCGTAACCCGAAAGAGTGCTCCTCAGCCGATGCGTGCGGCCATTCAGACGGAAGCTGGGGTCGATGCTTAGCTATGACCAGCCGATCAACCGGGCCAAGCCGGAGCCGCGCCGGGCCGCAATCCCGGCCGGCTTCAACGTGCTCGAGCTGGTCCGGCTGTTGTGGGTGCGCAAAGTCGCGATCGTCTCAGCCGCACTGCTCTGCGCCTGCATCGCGGTCGCGATCGGCAAGGGCCTGACACCGAAATATACCGCGGGTGCCCAGCTCTATGTCGACCCGCGCGAGCTGCAGCTGGTCGAGCGCGAGCTGACCCCGCGCGCCCAGGACGTCTCCGGCCTCTCGATGGTGGTCGAGAGCCAGTCGCGGCTGATCACATCCAACAATGTGCTGCTGCAGGTGATCCGCGACACCAACCTGGTGAAGGATCCCGAGTTCGGCGGTGGCGCCGCCAGCAAGGGCCTGCTCGCCTCGCTGCTCGGCCTGTTCGGCATCGAGCCGCGCACGACGGCGGAGCAGCAACAGCAGATCGAGATGACTACGCTCGATACGCTGAACCGGCATATCAACGTCAAGAAGACCGATCGCACCTTCATCGTCGACATCGACGTGTGGTCGCACGATCCGGTCAAGGCGGCGATGCTCGCCAACGCGATCGCCAAGGCCTATCTCACCGAGTCCAAGCAGTCCCAGGCCGAGGCCGCGCGGCGCGCCACCCGTGACCTGTCCGGCCGGCTGAAGGAGCTGCAGCAGCGCCTGCGCAACGCCGAAGAGGCGCTCGCGACCTACAAGGCGCAGAACAACTTCGTCGGCTCGCAGGACAATCTGCTCACCGACCAGCAGCTCTCGGTCGGCAACCAGCGGCTGGCCGCGGCGCGGGCGCTTACGCTCGATGCGCAGGCCAAGTATGACCAGATCGAAGCCAGCCGCCGCGGGGCGATGGACGCGGGCGCGACCTCCGAAGCGCTGCAGTCGCCGACCATCGCCAATCTGCGCTCGCAATATGCCGATGCCAAGAAGCGCCAGGCCGAGCTGCAGGGCGAGCTCGGGCCGCGCCATCCGGCGCTGCGCCAGGTCGAGCAGCAGGTCGAGGACCTGCGCCGGACCATCAAGGAAGAGATCGACCGCTTTGCGGTATCTGCCAAGAACGACCTGACCCGGGCGCGCGACTATGAAGCGTCGCTCAACAAGGCGCTCGACGTTCAGAAGCACCAGAGTGTGCAGATGAGCCAGGCGTCGGTGCGGCTGCGCGAGCTCGAGCGCGAGGTCGATGCCAGCCGCGACGTTTATCAGTCGTTCCTCAAGCGCTCGCGCGAGACCGAGGAGCAGGAGAGCCTCAACACCTCGAGCGCGCGCGTGATCGGCGATGCGACGATCCCGCAGCAGCGCACCTTCCCGCCGCCGATGACTCTGCTCGCGATGATCGGCTTCCTGTTCGGCGCCCTCGCCGCCGCGGCGTGGATCGTTGCGGCCAGCCAGCTGGCGCCCGGCGCCGATCCGATCCGCCCCAGGCTCCAGCCGAAACAGGATGCCGCACCGGAACGACAGCCCGTCATCGCCAAGGCCAAGCCGCCCGTGCAGGCCCCGCCCGCGGTGCAGCCGGCTGCCCGCCTCATCGACAAGCCCGTGATCGAGAAGCCGCTGATCGCCGAGCTGCAGGAATCCGATGTCATGCGCACGCTTGGCGGAATCTTGACCGGCGACAATCCCGCCGACGTCACGCGGTTCGGCTGGCCGACCCTGCGTACCAGCTCGGCGCTGGGGCCGTTCTCCAACACGATGCGACAGATCCATGCGGCGCTGGCGACGCGCGCCGCCCCGGAGGCCGTTCCGGTGCTGGCCGTGATCGGCACCGCCGACGATCCCGACCGCAGCGTTGTCGCGCTCAACATCGCGCTCGTCGCCGCGCGCGACGGCGCCCGCGTGCTGCTGATCGACGCCGATGCAACCGTCCATGCGCTGACCGACAGGGTTGCGCATCCCGCTCAGAGCAGGCCGAGCCGGCTCGACTGGCTCACCATTGGAAGCAAGGCGTCCCGCGCTATCAACACCGCAAACGGCATTGCCATCCTGCCGGCAATCCAGGGCCATCCCGCCAAGGCCAGCGAGGCGATCCAGAGGACGATCGCGCAGGCGCGCTCCGCCCGGGGCTACGATCTCGTGATCCTGGACGGGCCACCGATGCCGTGGGGTTTGGATGAACAGCGGCTGCTCGACATGGCCGACGGGCTGATCGCGGCACTGCCGGTGGATCGCGACATCAACGCGTCGATGGAAGACATCATCACCGCGCTCGGTGGCACCGAGCGAAAGCTCGCCGGTGTCGTTCTCAACGAACTCCAGTCGACTGTCGCAGGTCAGCAGCACGACAGACAGTATGCGTGAGCGGCACGCCAGCCGCGCCGCGTTTTGCGTCGTCGCTGCGACATTGATCGCGAGTTGATCGTCCAATGGCCCGGTTAACGATCCCCGCCATCATCGCCATCGCATCCATTCTGCTATCCGTCGCCGCGCGAGCCTGCCCTGCCCTGATCGAAGGCGTCGCCCCGGACCGGATCAAGGCCTTGTCGCGCGGCGTCAATGCCGACGGGTGGGTCGTCGATCCGCGGTCGGCGCCGCCGCGCAGCCTGCTGCTCGATCTGCGCAAGGCCGGCCTGACCCACATCCGGCTGCCGGTACCTGCCGACCTGGTCATGCCGCGCTTCGCCACCAAGGCGGAGATCGAGAGCCGGCTGCAAACCGTCGATGCCGCGCTGAAGACCCTGCTCGCACTCGGGTTTACCGTTTCGATCGACCTGCATTCGGGCCAGCATTTCAACCCGCTGCACAAGGACGATCCGCCCGGCGCGATGGCCGAAATGAAGAGCGCCTGGACCGCGCTCGCGCGGATCATGCAACGCTACCCCTCCGATCGGGTGTTTGCGGAACTGCTGAACGAACCGGAGGTCGATGCCGCGCAATGGCAAGGTGAAGTCCGGGAACTGGCCGGCTTCATTCGCCAATTGCTGCCGCAGACAACGCTGATCACGGGTCCGGTCAACTGGCAGCGTGCGGACTCGCTGCCGGGCTTCACGCCGCTCGACGATCCGAACGTTGTCTATGCCATCCACTTCTACGATCCGATGGTGTTCACCCATCAGGCGCATTGGGATCGGAGCGAGCCGCTCCACGATGTCGTCGGATTGCCCTATCCGATCCGCGCCGACGATCCGAAGGTTGAGCAGTTGCGGGAGCAGCTGACCGCGCTGAACAAGCCCAAGGCGCTTGCGATGGTCGACCGCGCCATCCAGGGCCGCAGCATCGACCAATGGCTCGAGCCCGCGGCTGCCTGGCAGCGGCAATATTCCCGCCCCATTATCATCAATGAGTTCGGGGTGCTGAAGGCCGGCGCGCCGCGCGACAGCCGGTTACGCTGGCTCGCCGACGTCACGGCCTACGCCCGGCAGCAGTGCTGGGGCTGGACCCATTGGGAACTGTCGCAGGGCTTCGGCCTCGCCGATGCCGTCACCGGCAAGGCCGACCGCGACGTGCTGAAGGCGCTGCTCGGGACGCGCTGACCCATCTGGTTAACCGGTTCTTACACAATGCGCGGCTAGATCGACGATGCGGGTGTGGCGCGCCACCCATCCGGTCATTTAGGTCAGAGCCTGTGCGAGCAGACATAGCCCCGCGGCCGCTGTTGGCCGGCGACCTCGTTCCTGCGCTCGGCATCGCCGTGGCATCGATCGCATTCGCGCCGATCATGCAGGCGGCCAACGCTGGCCTCGCGATCGCCGTCGAGGGTCTGATCGGCTGCGCCATCGTGCTCGCGGCGCCGGCCTATGCGCCGTCGATCGCCGTCTTCATCATCTTCTTCCAGAACCTGTTCGTCTCGATCCTGTCGTCCACCATGACGACCGAGCAGGAGATGGATTTCGTCAAGGGCTACAATTTCCTGATCTGCGCGGTCATGTGGCTGGTGACGCTGGCGCTGTACCTGCTGCGCGAGCGCAAGCATTCGCCCGAGATCGACCGGATCATGAATTGGGGGCTGATGACCCTCGCGGTCGTGGGAGTCTATTTCCTGCTCGGCGCCACGCAGGACGCGCATGCGGCCCTGGTCTATCTGCGCAACATCGCATTTCCGCTGTTCCTGTTTCAGCTGTCGCTGCTGACGGCCGCAACCTTCGAGATCCGGGTTACGCCGTTCCTGGTGACGGTCGCCACGCTGCTGATCGTCTGCGGCTATGTCGAACTGCTGTTTCGCGATTTCTGGCTCGAGATCACCAACGGCTACACGTTCTGGCACTTCGACGAGCTGAAGGCGACGCGCTCCGGAGCCTGGGAAGCCGAGATGCGCCAAACCGGCAATGTCCCGGTCGATCTGATCGACCGCTTCCGCTTCAGCTTTCTCAACAGCCCGCTGTTCGAGGATCTCGGACTGTCGTCGATTCTGCGCATTTTCGGACCGAATATGAGCCCGATCAGCTTCGGCTACGGGATCGCCTTCTCCATCCTGTTCCTGTTCGCGGTCGGATATCGCTGGCTGGCGCTGGTCGCGATCCCGCTGCTGATCTTCTGCAGCGTGAAGGGCGCGCTCATCCTGGTCATCTTCGTTGCCCTGGCCTGGACGGCAACCTGGCTGCTCGGCGCCACCATCACCCTTGCCGTGGCGCTGGCCGGGCTCGTGGTGTACGCCATCGCAGCGATCTACATCGGCCTCCAGATCGGCGACTTTCACGTGATCGGCTTCATGGGCGGCTGGGATGGATTCCTGCACAATCCGATCGGCCGCGGCCTCGGCGTCGGCGGCAATCTCTCCGAAGGTTACTTCTCGATCGACTGGAACGCGGCGCAAGCGGCCGGCACAATGGACGGCGCGGTGGAGAGCGCCGTCGGCGTCTTGCTCTACCAGATGGGCATCGGCGCAGTGGTGCCGCTTGGGTTCTTCTTTGCGGTGGCGCTGATGGCCTGGCGCCTCTACGCCTCGTCCGGGATTCTCATCCAGGGGCTCGCTGCGTTCGGCACGATGGTCGTGCTGGTGAACGGCATCTTCCAGGAGGAGGCGCTGTTTGCGCCGCCGGCGCTGGGGCTGTTGCTGTGTCTCACCGGCCTCGTGATCGGTCATCATCTGCGCACGCAGGGAGACGATCTGACCACCCCCGGCGAATAGCACACGACACACAGCCAAAAGCCCGGCCGCGGCGCGACCGGGCTCTCCGCGGCGTGCGTTGTCAGAGCGGCTTGATCTGCACCTTGCGGAACTTGACCACGCCGGAACCATACTGGAGCGCGATGTAGCCGCTGGCGTGCTTGGAATCCTGCGCGTCGACGGTCTTCTGGCCGTTCAGCGTCACGACGAAATGAGGCCCCTGCGCCGTGATCTCGTAGACGTTCCACTTGCCGGCCGCCTTCGGCATCGGATCGACCTTGCCGACGTCGACGATCGCGCCGGTGCCGTAGGTCGGATCGGGCCGCTTGTCGAAGATGTTGACCTCGTAGCAGACCTTGGAGTCGATCACCTTGTTGCCTTCGCAGCGGATGAAGACGCCGCTGTTGGCATCCTCGTCGGTCCAGAACTCCGCCCGGATCTGGAAATCCTTGTATTGGGTCTTGCTGACGAGATAGGAGAGATCCTTGCCGTCGAGCTTGTCGGCGACCAGCGCGCCGTCCTTCATCGCCCAATTGGCCTTGCCGACCTCGTCCCAGTCGCCCTGCTTGGAGCTGTCGAGCAGCGTGACCCAGCCGCTATCGCCCGATGCGGCGGTGGAAAATTGCAGCGCGGCCGCACCGATCACAAGTCCCGCCGCCAGTATCGACAGATGCTTCTTCAAGGTTATCCTCCCGTCTTTTGGTTGGCGCGCAACCTATCATCGTCTGCAGCGGCGTAAATGCGTTTTCCATATTGCAACTGCGTTGTGTTACGGCCCGATGCCGCAATCTTGAGAGCAGACATGCGCGAGCGCGTCTTGTCCGGCGCAAGGCACGCTGAGTGTCTGCTCCGCAGCAGAGCTCAATCCGGCCGCCGTCACCTACAAGCTGCCGGACCAGATTCCCTGGAGTGCGGTCGACGCGCGCGGCGCGCAGAATGCCGTGGTGGTCGGCGATCCCTCGAAGCCCGGCTTCTACATGGTCTACACCAAATGGACCAAGGGCAATCACTTCAGCCGTCCGCACTTCCACCCGAATGATCGCTACATCGTCGTGCTGAAGGGCACCTGGTGGGTCGGCTCGGGTCCGAAATTCGATCCCGATCACGGCACCGTGGCAATGCCGGCGGGAAGCTTCGTCACGCATTTCGGCAAGCAGGTGCATTGGGACGGCACCAAGGGCGAGGACGCCGTGCTGCTGATCATGGGCGAAGGCCCGGCCACCGCGACCGAGGTGGAACAGAAGTAGCCGCGTTGCGCGAAGTGGGGGCGATGCTATCATCCCGGCCCAACGAAGGGCCTCCGATGCATCCCGCCGCCAAGCTGCAATTTGCCCGCATCGCCGACGAGTTCGCGCGATGGAGCGCCATTGCCGAACCGGAACGGCCGCCGGCACCGGCGTGGTGGTGGGGACCGGCGTTCGAGATGCGCGATGCCGCCGAACCGCTGCCGTCCATTTGGTGCCGCCGGTTCCGCCTGGCCGACGGGGCGAGCTTTGCGGAGGCGTCGGCGACGCTGCGCCAGACCTTGGCCGGCCAGGCGATACCGTCCTGGCCCTATGATTTCTCGCGCTTGATCGCGTCCACCGATTCCGACGTCCGCGACCTGCCCGTGCAGCCGTCAGACGACAGCGCGTTTCCGCCCTAGGTCCGGCCCGGCCTCACCGATCGCCTCGTCGTCCAGCGACGGCTGCAACGGCGGCGACGTCAGCACCGGCGAGGTCTTCAACAATTCGGCGAGATCGCGCGGCGGCAGCGGCCGGCTGAACAGGAAACCTTGCATCTCGTCGCAGGCATGCGCGCGCAGGAACTCCTGCTGCTCGGAGGTCTCGACGCCCTCGGCCACGATGGTCATGCCGAGCGCCTTGCCCATGCTGATGATCGCCTGCGCGATCGCGACGTCCTCGGAATCATCGGGCAGATCGCGCACGAAGGAGCGATCGATCTTGATGGTGTCGATCGGGAACTGCTTCATCAGCGACATCGACGAATAGCCGGTACCGAAATCGTCGATCGCGAGGCGAATGCCGCGGTGCTGGATCGCATCGAGCACGCGGACCGCGCGCGTCACGTTGCGCATCACCATGCTCTCGGTGACCTCGAGCTGCAGCAACGCCGGCGACATGCCGCTCGCCGCCAGCGCCTCGTCGATGTCGTCGAGCAGGTTCGGATCGCCGAACTGCCGTGGCGAGAGGTTCACCGCCATCGTCACCGCCTTGAGGCCGCGGTGCTGCCACGCCATGTTCTGCGCGCAGGCTTCCTTCAGCACCCAGCGGCCGATCGGCACGATCAGCCCGATCTCCTCGGCGAGCGGAATGAACTGTCCCGGCGAGACCTTGCCGAGCTCGGGATGGGTCCAGCGCAGCAGCGCCTCGACGCCGCTGATCTGTCCGCTCGCCATGTCGACCTTGGGCTGATACTCGAGCGAGAACTGGTCGCGCTCCAGCGCGCGGCGCAGTGCGCTCTCCATCGTCAGGCGCTCGATCGACTGCGCCCTCACCTCGTTGGAGAAGAAGCGGAAGCCGTTCTTGCCGTCCTCCTTGGCGAGATACATCGCCATGTCGGCATTCTTGGTGAGCGTCTGCACGTCGGAGCCGTCGGTGGGATAGGTCGCAATCCCGATCGAGGCCGTGGTGTGGCACTCGTGCCCGCTGAGCTGCATCGGCTGGCTGAGCGCGACCAGGAGATCGCCGGCGATGCGCTCGACGTCGTGACGTTCGGCGGTGTCATCCAGGATGACCACGAACTCGTCGCCGCCGAGCCGCGCCACAACGTCGCTCGCGCGCAACGATCCGCGCAGCCGCTCGGCGATCGCCACCAGCAGCATGTCGCCGGCGTCGTGGCCGAGCGAATCGTTGATCACCTTGAAGCGGTCGAGATCGATGAACAGCACCGCGAGCTGCCGGCGATGGCGGTCCGCCGCCGAGATCGCGTGACGCAGCATCTCGTTGAAGGTCTCGCGGTTCGGCAGATTGGTCAGGCTGTCATGCGAGGCGAGGTATTCGATCCGCTCATCGGCCTTGTGCTTCTCGTCGGCGCGATCGAAGCTCTCGAGCGCGAACGCCAGATTGTCGGCGAGCCGCTGCAGCAGCTCGGCGAATTCCGGCGTGAACGTATCCTTCTCGGTCGCGACGAAGATCATGACGCCGACGACCTCGCCGCTGACGATCAGCGGAAACGAAGCACCGGACTGCGTTCCATCGCGCCGCGCGCGCTCATGGAAAGCCGCGGTCTCGGTATCGGCAAAATAGTCGTTGATGATGCAGGCCTTGCCGGACCGGAACGCCCTGCCGCAGCCGCCGCGCCCCTCGGGGTGCGCGTCGCTGGTCGAAAGCGTCACCTGGCTCGCGCCGTCGGCTGCCGGGCCCGCGATCGCGACGATGCGGAGATAGTCGCTGCCGGGCTGCGCCAGCGCGATGGTGGTCGAGGTGAATTTGCCGCCGGTCGCTGCCGCCTCGCAGACCAGTTGATAGAGCTCGGTGCGGGACTTCGCCCGCATGATCGCTTCATTGGTCGCGCTCAGCGCCGCGAACATCCGCGACAGCCGCTCCTTCTGCTCGTCGGCCCGCGCCTTCTCGTCGGCGCGGTCGAAGTTGGCCAGCGCAAACGACACGTTCTCGGTGAGCCGCTGCAGCAGCGCCATCATCTCCGGACTGAAGGTGTTGAACTCGCCGGAGAGGAACACCAGCGCGCCGATCGCCTCGCCGTTCTTGAGCAGCGGCAGGGCGGCGCCGGACTTGCTGCCGCTGTCGCGCACGACCGGATAGACATGCGACTCAGGGCCGAAGTCGCTGAGATAATCGTTGCTGATGCAGGGCCTGCGGGTGCGGATCGCGACGCCGGTCAGCGTCTGCCCCTCCGGACGCGTCGCATCGGCCGACAACTGGACTTCGCGGGCCCGTACCCGGTCGGGGCCGGAAGCAGCCACGTTCTCCAGGAAGGCCTCGCCGGGGCGCACCAGCCTGATCGTGGCCGAGATGAACTGACCGCCGACCGCCGCGGCATCGCAGACCAGATCGAACAGCTCGCCGCGGGACCTCGCCCGCATGATGGCCTCGTTGGTCGCGCTCAGCGCCGCGAACATCCGCCTCAGCCGTTCCTTCTGCTCCTCGGTGCGCGCCTTCTCGTCGGCACGATCGAAGCTGCCGAGCGCATAGGCGACGTTGTCGGCAAGCCGCTGCAGCAGCTCGGCGAACTCGGCCGAGAAGGTGTTGCGCTTGCCGGAGATGAACAGCATCACGCCGACCGGCTCGTCGTCGACGATCAACGGAAATGCCGCGCCCGATCGCGCATCCTCGCGGTCGATGATATCGCGGAACGGGTTGTTGGCGACGTCACCCAGAAAATCGTTGTCGACGCAGGCGCGCCGCGAGCGGAACGCCCTGCCGCAAACGCCGCGCCCTTCGGGACGCGCCTCGCTGCGCGAGACGTTGAGGCGGCGCGCATTCTCGGCGGTCGGCCCCGCTACCGCCATCATCTCCAGGAAGTCGTCGCCGGGCTTGGCGATCAGGATGCTGGTCGAGTTGAACCCGCCGCCATGCGCCGCCGCGGCGCAGACCAGCTCGAACATCTCGAGCCGCGACCGCGCGCGCATGATCGCCTCGTTGGTCGCGCTCAACGCCGCGAACATCCGCGACAGCCGCTCGCGTTCGGCGTCGGCCTTGGCCTTCTCGGTGGCGCGGCCGAACGTGTCGAGTGCAACCGAGACGTTCTCGGCGATACCCGCGAGCAGCGCGATGATCTCTTCGTCGCGGGCCCAGGAATTGCCGATAAAGAAGATCAGGACGCCGATGCTCCTGCCGAACCGGGTGAGCGGCAGCGCGACGCAGGCCATCAGACCGCTCTCGCCGGCTTGCGCCTGCGCGGCGCCCGCCGATATCGGAATGTCGTGCTCGATGCACGGCCGTTTGGTCCGGAACGCCTCGCCGCAGATCCCCTTGCCGTAGAGATTGTCCGGGTCGGTCGAAAAACGCGTCTGCGTGATCAGGTCGAGGGCCTCGCCGGTGCCGGCGACGGGCTCGAGCCAGTGCGTATCGGGCTCGGCCAGCAGCACCACCGTGGCGAAGGATTTTCCGCTGAACACCGCGGCGTCGCACACCCGCTGATAGAGATCGTGCTCGGTCTTGGCGCGAAGGATCGCCTCGTTGGTTGCGCTGATGGCGCCGAACATGCGGTTGAGCCGGCGCATCGCCCGCTCGCCGCTCTTGCGCGACGCCTCATGGTCGAAATTGTCGAGCGCAAAGGACACGTTTGCCGCAATGCGCTCCAGCAGCGACACGATCTCCTCGCCGAGCGAGTCGACCTCGCGCCGGGTCACCATGAAGACGCCGACGCTGCGCCCGTTGCAGACCAGCGGCATCGCCGCCGCCGCACCGACGCCGGCCGCCGCGAGGCCGCTGCGCCAGGCCGCTGAACGGGCATCGTTGACATAGTCATTGCTGACGCTGGCGCTCTGATCGCGGAACGCCCGCCCGGCGACGCCCTCGCCTTCCGGAACGTTGGCGAGCGTGGAAATCCCGATGCTGCGCAGCCGCGCGACATCGTCGCCGCAACCGGCTGCGAATGTCAGCCGACCGGTATCCGGCTCCAGCAAAAAGACGGTCGTAGCCAGGAAGCTCCCGCTCGAGAACGCGGCTTCGCAGACCTTTCCGTACAACTCTTCTGGTGATTTCGCATACAGGATCGCTTCGTTGGTGGCATTCAACGCCGCGAATGTACGCCCGATGCTCGACTGCACGATCCCTGAAGGCCCCAGGGCCACCCCCTTCAATCTGCCGGGGAACATTGCCCGCGAGAGGCCTAAGTGATGGTTAGTGTATCCGGCAAGTTGTGAGACAGAGTAAACGGCTGACGAATCCGGGAGGCCGTTTTCCGGGATAATACGGACGCCTGTGTGCCAGCCTGAGGCGAAGGGTTGCGGGGCGCGGATTGCCGCCTGGCCGCGCCGCCGGCGCGGTCAAATTCCGTAGCGCGACCGCGCCCGTTCCATTCGGTGAAATCCTGGCCGGGAGCACCCTGCTGGCGGTATGGCGGACCGGATTTTCCGCCCTTGCTCGGCGAGCTGCGCTTTGAGAGCATGAGCCTGACAACAGCAAGCAAGACCCGCGCGTCACGCGGGCGGACCGCGAGGAAAATCCCATGCCGATCGTCCAGGCCGACCGTCTCACGCGCATCGGCGCGGCGCTGCTTCGGGGCGCCGGCGCATCGGAGGAGGAGGCCAACGCGGTCGCCTCCGGCTGCGTCAACGCCAACCTCGCCGGCCATGACTCCCACGGCGTGATCGCGATCCCGACCTATATCGACCGCATCAAGGCCGGCCATATCGTCCCCGGCGCGAAATGGACCGTCGTGCAGGAGACGCCGACCACGACCGTGATCGACGGTCATTGGGGGTTCGGCTTCCACGTCAACGCCAAGGCGATGGAGATGACCATCAACAAGGCGAAGACCGCCAATGTCGCGGCCTGCACCGTGTTCCGGCAGAGCCATGTCGGCCGGCTGGCGCATTACCCGATGATGGCGATGCGCGAGGGCATGATCGGGATTGCGGCCGCCGATTCCGGCCGCTCGCCGAAACATGTCGCCCCGTTCGGCGGCCGCGAGGCCCGGCTCGGCACCAACCCGCTCTCGATCGCGGTGCCCTCCGATCTCGAGGCGCCGTTCTATCTTGACATGGCGACCTCGGCGGTCGCGGCCGGCAAGGTCCAGCTCGCAGTGGCGCGCGGCGAGAGCATCCCGAAGGGCTGGATCATCGATGCCGACGGGCGCGACACCACTGACCCGAAGGACTACCGTAAGGGCGGTGCGCTGCTGCCACTCGGCGGCAGCGAAGGCTACAAGGGCTCGGGCCTTGCCGCGATGGTCGAGGTGCTGTGCGGCCTGCTGACCGGCCTCGGCTTCGGCGTCGAGCCGACCGGCCGCCACAACGACGGCTGCTTCATGGCGGTGTTCAACGTCGCCGCGTTCCGCCCATTGCAGGACTTCAAACGCGAGGTCGCCGACTTCGCCCGCTACCTGAAATCGACGCCGCCCTCGGAAGGGAGCCGCGGCGTGTTCTATCCCGGCGAGGTCGAACATCTGCGCGAAGTCGAACGGCGCAAGAACGGCATCGAGATCGAGGATGCGACCTGGGACAAGCTCAAGGCACTCGCCGCCGACTACAAGCTGACCGACGACCTCGATCTTCGCTGACGCATTCAGGTACAGGAGAATGACATGACACGGCAAATGGCGCTGGTCGGCTTTTTGCAGGCGCAGAACTGCACCAACCTGCCGAGTTCCTGGCGTCACCCGGAGTCGCGCGACGATTCGATGTCGGCGGACTACTACCAGGAGATCGCGCGCATCCTGGAGCGCGGCAAGTTCCACATGGCGTTCTTCGACGATCGCCTCGCTATGCCCGACCGCTACGGCAACGATCACGCCCACACCGTCGAATACGGCATCCGCTGCGTGAAGATGGACCCGATCGTGGTGCTGACCACGATGGGCATGGTCACGACCAGGCTCGGTCTCGCCTCGACCGCGTCCACCACCTATTTCGAGCCGTTCGACGTCGCCCGCCGCTTCGCGACGCTCGACCTGATGACGAATGGCCGCGCCGCGTGGAACGTGGTGACGTCGGTCAATGACGGCGAAGCGCTCAACATGGGCCGCGAACAGCACCTCGAGCACGATCTTCGCTACGACCGCGCCGACGAGTTCATGGAGGTGGTGCTCGGCCACTGGGACGCCTGGGAAGACGGCTCCCTGGTGATCGACAAGAAGAGCGGCCGGTTCGCCGATCCGGCCAAGGTGAAGCGGCTCGACCACAAGGGCGCGTTCTTCACCTCGCGCGGCCCGTTCACGGTGCCGCGCTCGGCGCAGGGCCATCCCGTCGTGATCCAGGCCGGCGCCTCCGGGCGCGGCCAGCGCTTTGCCGGGCGCTGGGGCGAAGTGATCTTCACCGCGGCGCGCAACCTCGCCAACGCCAGGCAGGGCTATGACGCGATCCGGGGCGAAGCCGCCAAGGCCGGGCGCGATCCCGACCAGATGTTCCTCTGTAACCTGATCACGCCGGTCACCGGCGCGACCAAGGCCGAGGCCGAGGACCGGATGGCCGTGATCCAGAAGCTGCCGCTCGAGATCGACGCGCTGTCGCTGCTCGCCGAAGGCCTCAACTTCGATTTCGGCGCCAAGGGGATCGACGAACCGCTCACCACCGAAGAGCTGCAGGGCATGCAAGGCATGCTCGGCATCCGCGACGGCGTGCTGCGCACCTCGGGCAAGACCAATCCCTCGACCCGCGACTTCATCACCTTCTCCGGCCGCGGCCAGGTGCAGGACGCGATGGTCGGCGGCCCGAAGGAGATCGCGGACCGGCTGGAGGAAATGTTCGAAGGGCGCGGCTGCGACGGCTTCGTCATCGCGGCAAGCTATGTGCCAGGCTCCTACGCCGACTTCGTCGATCACGTGGTGCCCGAGTTGCAGAAGCGCGGCCTGTTCCATAACGACTACGCCGGCACCACGCTGCGCGAGAACCTCGGGCTGAAGCGCCCGGCCGCGGGCGCCTGGAAGACCCGCGCGCAGGCCGCGGAATAGAAGGACATCATCATGCGCTGGCTGAAATTCACCGCCGCAGGCACTACTTCCTGGGGCCTCGTCGAGGGCGACACCGTCATCACCGTGAACGGCGATCCGTTCGGTGAATGGAGCAGGACGGCGAAGACCCACGCCCTGAAGGACGTCAAGATCGAGCTGCCGCTGATCCCGCGCACCTTTTACTGCGTCGGGCTGAACTATCTGAAGCATCTCAAGGAGGCTGCCGACAAGGCCGGCACGGTGCCGAACGTTCCTGATCGACCCGAGATCGGCTACCGCGCGCAGAACGCGCTGATCGCCCATGACGAAAATGTCGTGATCCCGGCGAGCGCGACCGAGAAGATCCATTACGAGGGCGAGCTCGTCGTCGTGATCGGCAAGACCGCCAAGCACCTCACCGAAGCCAATGCGATGGACTGCGTGTTCGGATACACGATCGGCAACGACGTCTCCGAGCGCAGCTGGCAGAAGGCCGATCGCGGGCTGTGGCGCGCCAAGAACGCCGACACCTTCAAGCCGATGGGTCCGTGGATCGAGACCGATGTCGATCTCGACCGCATGGAGACCGCGATCCGCGTCAACGGCAAGGAGACCGGCCGCTTCCCCACCAACGAGATGATCTTCGGCATCGTTCCTTTCCTCGTCGAGCTTTCGAAATATTTCACGCTGTCGCCCGGCGACGTGATCTGGATGGGCACCGACGGCGCCTCGCCGGACCTGAAGGACGGTGACGTGGTGGAGATCGAGATCACCGGGATCGGGACATTGCGGAACAGGTTCGTGAAGGAGAAGGTGTGAGGGATGGCACTCCGGGTAGACCCGTCATCCTGAGGAGCGCGCAGCGCGTCTCGAAGGATCGACGGCCCGGCTGGTGGCCGTCGACCCTTCGAGACGACCGCTGCGCGGTCTCCTCAGGGTGACGGTGATGAAGCCTAGGTAATCGCTTCTCTCCGTTCCTCGTCCTGGCGAAAGCCAGGACCCGACGGCGCCTCGCCGGACCTGAAGGACGGAGACCTGGTGGAGATCGACATCACCGGGATCGGGACATTGCGGAACAGGTTCGTGAAGGAGAAGGTGTGAGAGCTGGCACTCCGGGTAGACCCGTCATCCTGAGGAGCGCGCAGCGCGTCTCGAAGGATCGACGGCCCGGCTGGTGGCCGTCGACCCTTCGAGACGACCGCTGCGCGGTCTCCTCAGGGTGACGGTGATGAAGCCTAGGTAATCGCTTCTCTCCGTTCCTCGTCCTGGCGAAAGCCAGGACCCGACGGCGCCTCGCCGGACCTGAAGGACGGAGACCTGGTGGAGATCGACATCACCGGGATCGGGACATTGCGGAACAGGTTCGTGAAGGAGAAGGTGTGAGAGCTGGCACTCCGGGTAGACCCGTCATCCTGAGGAGCGCGCAGCGCGTCTCGAAGGATCGACGGCCCGGCTGGTGGCCGTCGACCCTTCGAGACGACCGCTGCGCGGTCTCCTCAGGGTGACGGCGATGAAGCCTAAGTAAACGCTTCTCTCCGTTCCTCATCCTGGCGAAAGCCAGGACCCGACGGCGCCTCGCCGGACCTGAAGGACGGAGACCTGGTGGAGATCGACATCACGGGCATCGGGACATTGCGGAACAGGTTCGTGAAGGAGAAGGTGTGAGGGATGGCACTCCGGGTAGACCCGTCATCCTGAGGAGCGCGCAGCGCGTCTCGAAGGATCGACGGCCCGGCTGGTGGCCGTGGACCCTTCGAGACGACCGCTGCGCGGTCTCCTCAGGGTGGCGGTGATGAAGCCTAAGTAAACGCTTCTCTCCGTTCCTCGTCATGGCGAAAGCCAGGACCCATAACCACCGCATTCGGAGATGAACGGGATCGCGGCCCCAGCGTCGCGCAACAATTGAGATTTGGGGTAATGGGTCCTGGCTTTCGCCAGGACGACGGCGGTGGATGGTTCTCGATTCAAGATGCCGCACAACGCGATGTCATCACCCGCGAAAAGCGGGTGATCCAGTATTCCAGAGACGGCAGTGCTTGAACCGAGAGGCTGCAGCGTACTGAATCGCCCCGTCGAGCCGGGCGATGACAGTTGTGCAGGATGGGTAGAGCGAAGCGAAACCTATCAGTCGTTTCCGCGGCTCGAACGATGGGTTTCGCTTCGTTCTACCCTACGGAATCAACTTGAGATTTCTTTGGCCCAGAGTCTGGGTTCGCTTGTCATCGGATGGCAGTAATTGAACAGAAGCCGCGCCTCAACTGTGTAGCCCGCACAATCCGGCTCCCACAATAGGACCCTGTCTCCATCCTTTATGCCAAGGTCATCTATTTGATCGCTCAGACTTCGTCCGTCGTAGAGAAGGACAAAATAGTAGCCGTCACCCGGCGTATCTTGGAAGCTAGTTTGGATTCGCAGCATCGTCGTGCAGCCCTCCGCGCGCAGCCCCCGGCCGGCTCTTCACATGATCGATGAAGGCGCGCAGCTTCGGCATGATCTGGCGGTGGCCGGGATAGTAGAGAAATACGCCAGGCGTTGTCGTCGCGAATGGCTCCAGCACGCGCACGAGCTTTTTCTCCTTCACGGCGCCTGATATCAGCGGCGCGGGGACTTGCGCGAGGCCCACGCCTTCGATGGCGGCGCCGACCAGCGTCGGGAAATCATGGCCGATGAAGGAGCCGGAGACGGCGAGCTCGATCGAACGGCCGTTGTCGTTGAGCGACCACGGCGCCAGCCCGCCGTTCGATCGTCGCAACCTGAGGCATGCGTGCTCGCGCAGATCGTCCGGACGCTTGGGCCGGCCGCGGCGCGCGAGATAGTCCGGGCTGCCGACGACGGCGAACGGGAACGGCTTGGTCAGACGCACTGCGACCATGTCCGGGTTGATGAACTGGCCCATCCTGATGCCGGCATCGAAACCTCCGGCCGCGAGATCGACCAGCTCCTCGCTGGCGGCGAGCTCGACCTCGATCTCGGGATAAGCCTTGCAGAATGACGCGATCAGCGGCTCCAGCAGGATCGGCACCACCGAGCGCGGCACGGTGAGACGCAACAACCCCGCCGGCTTCTGCCCGAGCTCGCGCGCCGCGCCGCTTGCGGCGACCAGCTCCTCGAACGCGGGCCTGGCGCGCGCCAGGAATCGTTCGCCGGCCTCGGTGAGGCCGACGCTGCGGGTGGTGCGGATGAACAGCACGGCGCCGAGGCGCGCCTCGAGCGCGCGCACCGCCTGGCTGATCGCTGACGGCGTCACGGCGAGTTCGGTCGCCGCGCGACGAAAACTGCGGTGCTGGGCGACGCTGAGGAACGCCTCCACGCCGTCGAGCGCGCCCTGCCTGACTGTGAAGTTCTGCTTCATGGCCCGTCAACATTATCGCGAATAGTCACGCGCGGGAAGCGGTCCTACATCGGAGCCACAGGCAGCAGCACCGCAAAGCGCGCTGCTCCACGCGACATCACGACATCAGTCGTGAACGGAGATCTGCGACCGATGAAAACAATCCGTCACACCCTCCTTGCCCTCACCCTCACTTCGACAGGCTTAACCTCCATGACCGCTCCCTCTCTTGCCCAAGCCCAAGGACAGGCCCAAACACAGGCCCAAGCCCCCTCCATCATCACCACCGGCGTGATGGTCATCCTGACCGTCAAGGCGGGCGTCACCCGCGAACAGGTGATGGCCGTCATGCCGGATGAAATCCGGCAGACCGTGCAGCTCTATCTCAGCGGCAAGGTTCGCGAATGGTATTCGCGAGCCGACGGGCGCGGCGTCATCCTCCTGCTCGATGCCAAGGACACATCCGAGGCGCACGCGATCATGGAAGGTCTGCCGTTGTCCAAGCTCGACATCATGGACCACGACTACATCGCGGTCGGCCCGCTGCTGCCGCTGCGCCTGCTGCTCGCCAAGCCTTAAGCGTCAAGCCTTAAGCGTCAAGCCCTGAGCGCCGCGCCGAGGCCGGACCCGGTCGCCGGGTCCGGCCGGATCGACAGTCAGACGGGAGCCGACCGTGCCAGTAAGTCTCAACATTCCATTCCTGCTCAGCGTCGCCGGAGCATTTCTGACGAGTGCAGTGGTGGCCGCGACCTATGTCTGGCCGGCGCTCCGCAGCTGGCCGCGCCATGAGGCGCTCCGGCTGCTTGCGGCATTCCATGCCTTCCGGTTTCTCGGGATGAACTTCATGGTCACAGGCTTCGTGTCGCCGGAGGTGAACCCGGTGTTTGCCAGCGCGGTCGGCTGGGGCGATCTGACCGCCGCAGCTCTCGCACTGCTCGCGATGGCGGCACTGTCGTGGCGCTGGCCGGTGGCCATTCCGATCGTCTGGTTCTTCAACATCTGGGGCACGCTGGATCTTCTCAACGCCTACTTCATGGGCGCGACGAAGAACGCGGATCCCGGCCTGTTCGGCGCCGGCATCTATATCCCGGCGCTCTACGTGCCGCTGCTGCTGGTCAGCCACGTCATGGTGTTCATGATCCTGATGCGGACCAAGTCGGTGGAACAAGCACAATGACCCGTCATCCCCGCGCAAAGGCTTCGCCTTTGTCGCTCGAGGTGCGAGCGGAGCGAGCCTCGAAGGATGCGCGGCCCGGCTGGTGGCCGTTCGCCCTTCGAGACGGCCGCTACGCGGCCTCCTCAGGGTGACGGGGTGATTGCTCAGCTTGCTCAGTGTCATCACCCGCGCATGCGGGTGATCCAGTATCCCAGAGACCGCGGTGCTTGAGCCGAGAGGTCGCGGCGTACTGGATCGCCCGGTCAAGCCGGGCGATGACAGCGGTGGACGAGGATATAGCCTCACATCCTCTCAGGGTGACGGGACAAGAAGTTGAGCGCGCGGCTCCGTCGTCGTCTTCGCAGCGGCATCTCCATCAAAACGGCAGCGCCACGCCGGTCTTGATCTCCTTCAGGATCACGTTGGTCCGGACATGGCGGATGCCGGGAATGCGGAACATGAACTCGTCGAGGAATCTGTTGTAGGCGTCCATGTCGCGCACGACGACGCGCAGATGATAATCGGCATCGCCTGTTGTCGCGAAGCACTCCAGCACCTCGCGGCGCTGCATCACCCGCGCCACGAACTCGTCGACGAATTTCGTGTCGTGCCGCTCCAGCGAGACGTGCAGGATCGCCGAGGTCGCAAAGCCTGCGCGCTCGCGTGCGACGAGCGCCGAATAGCCCGAGATAACGCCGGACTCCTCCAGCGCGCGAACCCGCCGCCAGCACGCCGAGGTCGACATCCCGACGGTTTCCGCGAGCTGCTGGTTGGTGGCGCGGCCGTCCTTCTGCAGTTCGGCGAGAATCTTTTCATCCAGCTCTTCGATCACCACAGGCCTCCAGTTTGGTAGATTGTACCAATATGCAGAATTAAACGCAAAAATATACCGAAACTGAGGTCTCTTGAGAATAGATAGGTAAGACCTACCAGACACACAGGCATAGCGTTGCCCCATCAGACATCGCGATTCCCGGAGGGGTCAGTCATGGGCCAGATGCCGCTGCTCGACGCCTACCAGCTGTCCGAGCGCTACAGCCGCGAACGCGGCCGCGTCTTCCTCACCGGCACGCAGGCGATCGTGCGCATCGCGCTCGATCAGATCAGGCGCGACCGCGCGAGCGGCCTCAACACCGCGGGCTTCATCTCAGGCTATCGCGGCTCGCCGCTCGGCGGTGTCGATCTGGAACTGTGGAAGATCGGCGAGTTGCTGAAAGAGAGCCGCATCGAATTCCTGCCCGCCGTCAACGAGGACCTCGCGGCCACCGCCGTGCTCGGCTCGCAGCAGGTCGAGACGCAGAGGGATCGAAAGGTCGATGGCGTGTTCGGGCTGTGGTACGGCAAGGGTCCCGGCGTCGATCGCTCCGGCGATGCGCTGAAGCACGGCAATGCCTATGGCTCCTCGCCGCATGGCGGCGTGCTCGTCGTCGCCGGCGACGACCATGGCTGCGTGTCGTCATCGATGCCGCACCAGTCCGACGTCGCCTTCATGAGCTGGTTCATGCCGACGCTGCATCCGGCCGATGTCGGCGAGTATCTCGCGTTCGGCGAATACGGCTATGCGCTGAGCCGGTTCTCCGGCATGTGGATCGGCTTCAAGGCGATCTCGGAGATCGTCGAATCCGGCGCCTCGGTCGAACTGCGGCCGCCGCACGTGTTCGCGCAGCCGGATTTCGTGCCGCCGCCCGGCGGCCTGCATTATCGTTGGCCGGATCTGCCGGGGCCGCAGATCGAGGAGCGGCTGGAGGCGAAGAAGCACGCGGTCTACGCTTTTGCAAAAGCCAATCCGATCGACCGCCGCATCTACGACATCAAGGACGCGACCTACGGCATCGTCACCACGGGCAAGGCGCATCTCGATCTGATGGAGGCGCTGCGGCTGGTCGGGCTCGACGAAGCCGCATGCCGCCGCTTCGTGATCGACATCTACAAGGTCGGCATGGTGTGGCCGCTCGCGTTGCACGACGCGATGGAGTTCGTGAAGGGCAAGCGCGAGATCCTCGTGGTCGAGGAGAAGCGCGGCATCATCGAGAGCCAGTTCAAGGAATATTTCTACGACTATCCCGGCTCCAAGCCGGAGCGGATGGTCGGCAAGCATGACGAGCGAGGGGCGCGACTGATCTCCTGGACCGGCGAATTGTCGCCGCTGATGCTGGCCGATGTGCTGGCGCGGCGGCTTGATCCGATGTTTCCGGACTTGCAGCTCGCCCGCCGCGTCGCTGCGCTCGTGCCGGAGCAGAACCGCATGATCGTGGTGCCGGGCGCGACGCGCACACCGTATTTCTGCTCGGGCTGCCCGCACAACACGTCGACAAAGGTGCCCGAAGGTTCGAAAGCGCTGGCCGGCATCGGCTGCCATTTCATGGCGAGCTGGATGGACCGCGAGACCTCGTCGCTGATCCAGATGGGCGGCGAAGGCGTCAACTGGGCGGCCTCGTCGAAATTCACCGGCAACAGCCATGTGTTCCAGAATCTCGGCGAAGGCACCTACTATCACTCCGGCTCGATGGCGATCCGGCAGGCGATCGCGGCCAACGCCAACATCACCTACAAGATCCTGTTCAACGACGCGGTCGCGATGACCGGCGGCCAGCCGGTCGACGGCCCGGTCAGCGTGCAGGCGATCGCGCACAGCGTCCGCGCCGAGGGCGTCGCGCGGATCGCGCTGGTCTCGGACGATGCCGCGCAGTTCTCGCCGGCTGACCTGCCCGCCGGCGTCACCATCCACCCGCGCGAGGAGATGGACGCCGTGCAGCGCGAGCTGCGCGAAATTCGTGGCGTCACCGTGCTGATCTATCAGCAGACCTGCGCCACCGAGAAGCGGCGGCGGCGCAAGCGCGGCACGATCAAGGATCCGGCGCGCTTCGCCTACATCAACGACCTCGTCTGCGAGGGCTGCGGCGACTGCTCGGTGGAGTCGAACTGCCTCAGCGTCGAGCCGAAGGAGACGCCGTTCGGCCGCAAGCGCAAGATCAACCTCTCGACCTGCAACAAGGATTTTTCCTGCCTCAACGGTTTCTGCCCAAGCTTCGTCACCATCGAGGGCGGTACGCGGCGGGCGAAGGGCGCGAGCGCGATCGACCCGCTGGCACGCGCCGCCGCACTTCCGGCGCCGGAGCTTGCGGCACTCGACAAGCCCTACGATCTGCTGGTCACCGGCGTCGGCGGCACCGGCGTCATCACGGTCGGCGCGCTGATCGCGATGGCCGCGCATCTCGAGGGCCGCGGCGTCTCGGTGCTCGACTTCACCGGCTTCGCCCAGAAATTCGGCCCCGTTCTGAGCTATCTGCGGCTCGCGGCTCTGCCCGAGGCGCTGCACCAGGTGCGGATCGACCAGGGCGCGGCGGATGCGCTGATCGGCTGCGATCTCGTGGTGAG
Organism: Bradyrhizobium sp. Pha-3; assembly: GCF_042258615.1. Lineage (GTDB taxonomy): Bacteria > Pseudomonadota > Alphaproteobacteria > Rhizobiales > Xanthobacteraceae > Bradyrhizobium. The sequence goes on from NZ_CP170152.1 coordinate 8,234,068, forward strand.
CTCGTCGGCCAAGGCCTCCGGCACCTATCGCAAGGGCATGCGCGCGGCGGTCAACACCGCTGAGATGCCGACCGGCGACGTGGTGCGCTTCCGCGACGCCGACCTCGCCTCGCCGGTTCGCTTGCGCGCGATCGAGCGGGTGATCGGATCAGGCAACCTCACCGCGCTCGACGCCAACGCGCTGGCCGAACGGCTGCTCGGCGACAGCGTCTATGCCAACATCATGATGCTCGGCTTTGCCTGGCAGCAGGGCCTGGTGCCGGTGTCGCTGGACGCACTGACCCGCGCGATTGAACTGAACGGCGTCGCCATCGAGCGCAACAAGCAGGCGCTGGCCTGGGGCCGGCTCGCCTTTGCCGATCCGGAGTTTTTGCCGAAGGCCGAGACCGCCGATCGCAACACGCCCGAGACCCTGGAGCAGATGATCGCGCGGCGCGCAGACTTTCTTCGTGACTATCAGAACGAGGCCTATGCCGCGCGCTATCGCGCCACGGTCGACCGCGTCCGCCACGCCGAGGCCGCGCTCGGCAACTGCCGCGACGAAGGTGCGCCCCCTCTCCCGCCTGCGGGTGGGGGTTTCTCCACGAGTCGTGACGCGGAGAGTGCCCCCACCCGCAACGCATCTGGCGATGCGTTACGGCCTCCCCCGCAAGCGGGAGAGGCGGACGGAGCGCACGGTAAGACCGAGTTCCCCCTGACCGATGCCGTCGCACGGTCGCTGTTCAAGCTGATGGCGTACAAGGACGAATACGAGGTGGCGCGGCTGCATATGCAGACCGGCTTCCTCGAGACCCTCAAGCGCGAGTTCGATGGAGACTTCACGGTGCAATACCATCTCGCGCCGCCGCTGTTGCCGGCACGACCGGATGCACGCGGCCGGCCACGCAAGCGCGCGTTCGGCCAGTGGATCCAGACGCCATTCCGCTTGCTGGCACGGCTCAAGGGGGTGCGCGGCACGCCGTTCGACGTATTCGGTTACACCGCGGAGCGTCGCGCCGAGCGCGAGCTGATCACCTGGTACGAGACGCTGATCGAGACCATGCTCAGCAAGCTCGATGCCGCGCGGCTGCCCGATCTCGTCGCTCTGGCAAAGGCGCCGATGGAGATCCGCGGCTATGGGCCGGTGAAGGATGAAGCGATTGAGAAGACCAGGGCGGAGGTGGCGCGGCTGACCGCGCTTCTCACCTCCGCCCCGTCAGATACGTACGACGGCTCAGGCCGCCGCGCCGCGCTTGGCGGGTGAGATCAAGCCGACCACGACGGTCGCAATCACGGCCACCACGATGTTGAGCAGCAGCGCGCCGAGGCCGACATAGAAGGTGTAGCTGGAATCGCCGAGCGAGATGCTGGCGAGCGGCTTCAGCCCGTTGCTCCAGGCCGTGTAGGTGCCCCAGCCGATGCCGACCGCCCAGCCGAGCAACAGCGCTTCGGCGCGGAACCAGACGGTGAACAGGCCGAACACCAGCGACGGCAGCGTCTGCACGATCCAGAGGCCGCCGAGCAGTTGCAGGTCGAGCGCATATTGCGTCGGCAGGAACAGGATGAAGGCGAGCGCGCCGACCTTCACCACCAGCGAGGTGATCTTGGCCACCGACGCCTCACCGGCATGCGAGATGTCCGGATTGACATAGGACTTCCAGACATTGCGGGTGAACAAATTGGCGGCGCCGATGCTCATCACCGCCGCCGGCACCAGCGCGCCGATCGCGATCGCGGAGAACGCGAAGCCCGCGAACCATTCCGGGAACAAGGTCTTGAACAGCATCGGCACCACGTCGTTCGGCGACGTCACCTTGATGCCTGCGGCATGGGCCATGTAGCCGAGCAGCGCGATCAGGCCGAGCAAGAGCGTATAGGCCGGCAGCAGGATTGCGTTCTTGCGGATGGTATCCGCCGACTTCGAGGCGAAGATACCGGTCAGCGTGTGCGGATACATGAAGGCAGCCAGCGCCGAGCCGAGCGCCAGCGTCGCATAGGGCAGATACTGCCCGGGCTTCAGCGTCAACCCGGTGGCGCCGCCCTTGGCCGTGAAGGCGTCGTTGGCGGCGGAGAACACCGCACCATAGCCGCCGAGCTTGGACGGCACCACGACCACGGCCGTCAGCACCACGATGTAGATCATGATGTCCTTGACGAAGGCGATCAACGCCGGCGCGCGCAGGCCGGAGCTGTAGGTATAGAGCGCAAGGATCACGAAGGCGGCGATGATCGGCAGTTCGCCGGTCAGGCCCATCGCCTTGATCACGACCTCCATGCCGATCAGCTGCAACGCGATGTAGGGCATGGTCGCGACCAGGCCGGTCAGCGCCACCGCGAGCTCGAGGCTGCGCGAGCCATAGGCGCCGTGGACGACATCCGCAGCCGTGACGTAGCCGTTGGCATGCGCCTTCTTCCACAGCACCGGCATCACCGCGAACACGAAGGGATAGACGATGATGGTGTAGGGCAGCGCGAAGAAGCCGTAGGCGCCGACCGCGTAGACCAGCGCCGGCACCGCGATCACCGTGTAGGCGGTGTAGAAGTCGCCGCCGACCAGGAACCAGGTGATCCAGGTGCCGAACTGGCGGCCGCCGAGACCCCACTCGTCGAGATGCTCGCTGACCGGGCCGGATTTCCAGCGCGCGGCGAAGAAGCCCATCACGGTGACGAGGGCGAAGAAGAAGATGAAGACGGAGAGCGCAACCCAGGAGATGTGATCGGTCATGGCTGCCCCCTCACCGCTGCTCGTCGGCGTCAGGCCGCCGGCTGCGATAGACCAGCCAGATCAGCAGCGAGGAGATCGGCACCCAGGCGAGTTGGTACCAGTAGAAGAAGGGAAAGCCGAACAGCGAGGGCTCGGCGAAATTGTAGAACGGCACCCACAGCAAGCCGATAAACGGCAGCAGCAACAGAATCCACATGGCTCACTCCCCAGCCCGAGGCTTGATCCAAACCGGCGGTGTTGCCGGCGTCCCGTCATCAAGAACCCCAGGAACCATTTGTTGCGTCTAGAATCACGGTTACGGCATGGCGATGCAAAAAGACGTGATCGCCATGCCGAGCGGGCAGCCTACTCCGCCCTGATGCCCGCGTCTTGGATCACCTTGCGCCAGCGCGCCTCCTCAGCCGTGAAGTAGCGGTCGAGCTCCGCCGGGGGTGATGCCACCATCACGAGGCCCTCATTGGCGCTGAGCTTCCTGAAGGCCTCCGCCTGCACAGACTTGGCCGCGGATTTGTTGAGGCGGTCGATGATCTCGGGCGGCGTGTTCGCAGGTGCGTAAAGGCCGTACCAGGATTCCGCTGAATAGCCCGGCACACCGGCTTCGGACACCGTCGGCAATTGCGGGAACGACGCCGAACGCTCGGCCGAGGTCACTCCGATCGCACGCAGCTGCCCGGCCTCGACCAGCGACGCACAGCTTGCCACCGTCGTGAACATCACCTGGATCTGGCCGCCCAGGAGGTCGGTGATCGCGGGCGCCGCGCCCTTGTAGGGCACGGTGGTGAGATTGACGGAAGCCATGTGCTTGAACAATTCGCCGGCCAGATGCGCCGAGGTGCCGGTGCCGTAGGTCCCGTAGGACAGTTTCTCCGGATCGGCCTTCGCAGCCGCAATCAGATCGGCGATCGACCTGATCGGCGAAGCCGGATTGACCACGACGACATTGAACGAGCGCGCCACCAGCGCCACCGGCGCAAGATCCTTGTGCGCGTCGTAGGGCAGCTTGGCGTAAAGGCTCGGATTGACCGCGTTGGCGAAGGTCGCCATCAGCAGCGTGTAGCCGTCGGCCGGACTCGTGGCGACGCTCTGCGTGCCGATGATGGTGCCCGCCCCCGGCTTGTTCTCGATGATGACGGTGACGCCGAGATCCTTCTGCATCTCCTGCGCCAGCGTGCGCGCCACGACATCCGTGCCGCCGCCCGGCGCGAACGGCACCACGATCTTGACGACGTGGTCAGGATAGCCGGCGCGCGCCGGCGCGTGCAGCAGCACATTTGCTGCGATCGCGAACAGGATGGAGGTCAGGACGCGAAGCAGCATGGCAGGCTCCGGGCGGCAGATGAGGCCACATTCATACACGCCGGCGCCATGCAAGGATGCCGGGTGGTCATGACATGCGGAAGAAGCGCTGCGCTGCCAGACCCGTCATCCTGAGGAGCGCGGAACGCGCGTCTCGAAGGATGCACGGCCACCGACGGGCCGTCGACCCTTCGAGACGCGCGCAAGTGCGCGCTCCTCAGGGTGACGGAGATAGATTTGAGTGCGCGGTTCTCTCCACTTTCTTCACGAATACGGATTGATCAGCTTCTGCTGCTCGGTGGCGTGATGCACCAGGAGATCGATGAAGACGCGGACCTTCGCCGAGAGGTGATGGCGGTGCGGGTAGATCGCGTTCATCGTCAGCTCGACCGGCCGGTATTCGGGCAGCAGCCGAACCAGCTTCCCCGATTCGAGTTCGTCCCGGACCAGGAAGCCCGCCGCGAGGAACACGCCGACGCCGGCGAGCGCCGCGAGTTTCAGCGTCTCGCCGCTGTTGGAGACGAGATTACCCGCCACCCTCACCGCTGCCGGCGCGCCTTTGCGGTCGACGAAATGCCACTCGTCGCCGAACGGGTAGTTGATATGGCGAACGCAGTTGCGGGTCGTGAGATCGGCGAGCTGTTCCGGTTTGCCGTGCGCCGCGACGTAGTCGTGCGAGCAGCACAGCACGTGCCGCCAGGTGGCGATGCGGCGCACGATCAGCGCGGAATCGCGCGGCTGGATCATCTGCACGGCGAGATCGAAATTTTCGTCGAGCAGGTCGGCCGAGCGCTCGCCGATCATCAGGTCGATCTTGACCTCGGGGTAGGTCGCCAGGAACTCGGTGACCGTCGACGACAGGAACTGGACCAGATGGGTGTTGGTGAAGATGCGCAGCGTGCCGCGCGGCACCGATTGCTGCGCGCCCGCGATGTCGTCGGCCTGCTCGATGTCGGCGAGGATCTGGATGCAGCGCTCGTAATAGGCCTGACCGACCTCGGTGAGGCTGACCTTGCGCGTGGTGCGGTTGAGCAGCCGGGCCCCGAGCCGGTCTTCCAGCGACTGGACGTGATTGCTCACCATCGTCGTGGACATGTTGAGCTTGCGGCCGGCGGCGGAAAAGCCGCCGGAATCCACGACCCGGACGAAGGCGGTCAAACTGGTCAGGCGATCCATGTAACAAGGTCCGGATTATCAGCGCTGGCTTGATAATGCTTCCAGTTTTATCGGGATTATCACAGCGGGGAGGACATTGCATCTAAGGGGCCGTATCCGGCGCCCTTTCTGGAAGGGCGCGAATGTTCGGCCTGGAGGATGTCATGTCGACCACCACCTATGTCCCTGAAGAATCGGCTAAAATCGGCCTCCGCCCGTCGCGGCGGACGGTCAAGCGGGTGGCCATCGGGCTCGCCGCCGTGCTCGGCATCGCCGTGGCCAGCGACTTTGGCTACGACTACCTCACCACCGGCCGCTACCTTGAATCCACCGACGACGCCTATGTGAAGGCGGACTCCACGATCATCGCGCCGAAAGTGTCGGGCTACATCGCCCGCGTTCTGGTCACCGACAACCAGCCGGTGAAGGCCGGTCAGCTGCTGGCCGAGATCGACGACCGCGATTACCGCACCGCGCTCGGCCAGGCCAAGGCCGATGTCGACGCGGCCGAAGCATCAGTCCGCAACCTCGATGCGCAGATCGCCTTGCAGCGCCCGATCATCGACCAGCAAACCGCCGATGTCGCCGCCGCCGAAGCCAACCTGAAATTCGCGCAGGAGGAGCAGGTTCGCTCCGATGGGCTGATGAAGACCGGCTCCGGCACCATCCAGCGCGCCCAGCAGACCGACGCTGCGCTGCGCGCCAGCACCGCGCAACTGCAGCACTCGAAATCGGGCCTGCTCGCCGCCGAGCGCAAGATCGAGGTGCTCACCACCCAGCGCGCGCAGGCCGTGGCGCAAGTCGACCGTGCCCGTGCGGTCGAACAGCAGGCCGAGCTGAACCTGTCCTACGCACGCATCACCGCCCCGGTCGACGGCACGGTCGGCGCCCGCACGCTCCGCGTCGGACAATACGTGCAGGCCGGCACCCAGCTGATGGCGGTGGTGCCGCTCGATGCGGTCTATGTGGTTGCCAATTTCAAGGAGACGCAGCTCACCAATGTGCGCAACGGCCAGCCGGTCGAGCTCACCGTCGACAGCTTTCACGGCACCACGCTGAAGGGCCATGTCGACAGCCTGTCGCCGGCCAGCGGCCTCGAATTCGCGCTGCTGCCGCCCGACAACGCCACCGGCAACTTCACCAAGATCGTGCAGCGCGTGCCGGTCAAGATCGTGCTCGACGATCACAGCCTCACCGGCCTCTTGCGGCCGGGCATGTCGGCGATCCCGACCGTCAACACCAAGGCAACCGTGCTGGCCGAGCGTGAAGAGAAGCGCCGTGTAGCGTCGGCGGCGCGGCCGAGCGGCGGCTAGCGCCCAACATTACTTCGGCAGGCTTGGCGCGATCGATCACCGCATCGGTGATCGATCGCGTTTTGCTGTGTCCGCTGCGCGACGCCAGTTCTTCATGCCGCGATCACCGGCGGAAAGGCTCCCTCCCCCCTTGTGGGGACCTTGTGGGGGAGGGTTGGGGAGAGGGGTGCCGCTTGCGCTGACGCTTGTTGGTTTGCGATGACGCCGCTGCCACTGGCCACGCGCACGGCACAATTGAAGCAGCTCTCGCGAACTTCTGTCGTCAGCGCCCGGGGCCACCCCTCTCCCCACCCTCTCCCACAAGGGGAGAGGGAGCCTGAGAGAAGTGCTCACCTCACTCGTCGACACCGCGGCGGGCCGCAATCGCAGCGACGTCGATTATCAAACACGACGGGACAATCCTTTCGGTCTTTCCCGGATTATCGAAACCGGCCGCCTAATACATCTTATCCGGGCAAGCAAGGACGACCCCGATGACCGCACTCCAGCCCACAGCCAACGCCGCCGATCTCCCTGCCCCCGCAACGCCGGCGGCGCCGGCGATCCCGACCAAAACCTGGATCGCGGTGATCGGCGCCACGCTCGGCGCCTTTATGGCGGTGCTCAACATCCAGATCGTCAATGCCTCGCTTGCCGACATTCAAGGCGGCATTGGCGCGGGCATCGATGACGGCGGCTGGATCTCGACCTCCTACCTGATCGCCGAGATCGTGGTGATCCCGCTCTCCGGCTGGCTCGCCCAGGTGTTCTCGGTGCGCATCTATCTGCTCACCAATGCGTTCCTGTTCCTGGTGTTCTCAGGGGCCTGCGCGCTGGCGCAGGACCTGCCGCAGATGATCGCGCTGCGCGCGGTGCAGGGCTTCACCGGCGGCGTGCTGATCCCGATGGCATTCACGCTGATCATCACCCTGCTGCCCAAGGCGAAGCAGCCGATCGGGCTTGCGCTGTTCGCGCTGTCGGCGACGTTCGCGCCGGCGATCGGCCCGACCATCGGCGGCTATCTCACCGAGAACTGGGGCTGGCAGTACATCTTCTATGTCAATCTGGTGCCCGGCGCCGTGATGATCGCGATGCTGTATGTCTCGCTCGATCCGAGCCCGATGAAGCTGTCGCTGATCCGCCAGGGCGACTGGCTCGGCATCATCACCATGGCGATCGGGCTTGCCGCGCTGCAGACCGTGCTGGAAGAGGGCAACAAGGACGACTGGTTCGGTTCGCCCTTCATCGTCCGCCTGTCGGTGATCGCAGCCGTCGCGCTGGTCGCCTTCCTGATCGTCGAGTTCACCGTCGAGAAGCCGCTGCTTAATCTGCGCCTGCTCGCCCGCCGCAATTTCGGCTTCGGCATGCTGGCCAACTTCCTGCTCGGCATCGCGCTGTACGGCTCGGTGTTCATCCTGCCGCAATACCTGTCGCGCATCCAGGGCTACAACGCCGAGCAGATCGGCATGGTGCTGGCCTGGACCGGCCTGCCGCAGCTCGTGCTGATCCCGCTGGTGCCGCGGCTGATGCAGCGCTTCGACCCCCGCATCGTCATCGGCATCGGATTTGCGCTGTTCGCCGGTTCCAACTTCATGAACATCTACATGACCAACGACTATGCGGCCGATCAGCTGCTGTGGCCCAACGTGGTCCGTGCCGTCGGCCAGGCGCTGGCATTCGCGCCGCTGTCGGCGGTTGCGACGGCCGGAATTGAGGCGGAGAATGCCGGATCGGCGTCAGCGTTGTTCAACATGATGCGCAACCTCGGCGGCGCCATCGGCATTGCCGCGCTGCAGACACTGCTGACCAAGCGCGAGCAGTATCATTCCAACGTGCTGATGCAGTCGGTCTCCATGCTGGAACAGGCAACCCGAACGCGGATCGAGGGATTGACCCAGTATTTCCTGAACCACGGCGTTGCCGATCCGGCCGCCGCCACCCACCGCGCGATCGCGGCGATCGGCAATGTCGTGCAGAAGCAGGCCTACATCCTCGCCTTCAGCGACACCTTCTATTTGCTCGGCGTGGCGCTGATCGTGGCGCTGGTGGCGGCGCTGTTCCTGAAGAAGCCGGGCCAGCTCGCTGGCGGCGGCGGTGCACACTAGCCCTTTTCACTGACCCCATAACCAAGGAGAATGACCATGAAGCCCCGCATGAATTTCTACCAGGCCGCCCCCGAGACGATCAAAGCGCTGGTTGCAGTCGAAGGCCAGATCACCGCAAGCGGCCTCGAGCAATCGCTGATCGAGCTGGTCAAGACCCGCGCCTCGCAGATCAACGGCTGCGCCTACTGCATCAACATGCACACCGAGGACGCCCGCAAGCACGGCGAGACCGAGCAGCGGCTCTATCTGCTCAACGCCTGGCGCGAGTCGCCGCTCTACAGCGAGCGCGAGCGCGCGGCGCTGGCCTGGACCGAAGCGCTGACGCTGGTTGCAGAGACGCATGCGCCCGACGCCGACTACGAGGCGGTGCGCGCGCAGTTCACGGACAGCGAGCTGGTCAACCTGACCACGCTGATCGGCGCCATCAACGCCTGGAACCGGATCGCGATCGGCTTCCGCGCGGTGCATCCGGTGAAGGTGAAGGTCGCGGCGTGAGGGCGATCTGTTTCCCCGTCATCCTGAGGTGCGAGCGCAGCGAGCCTCGAAGGATGCACGGCCACAGTCGGGCCGTCGACCCTTCGAGGGCCACCTCAGGGTGACGGATTGAGATGACCGGCATCGGCCATCTCTCGAAGGGAGATAGATTGCCGGGTCAAGCCCGGCAGTGACGGTTCTAAACCGCCGTCGCGCGGGCGAACTCGACATAGATCTGGCGCAGGCGGTCGGTGATCGGGCCGACCTTGCCGCTGCCGACCTGCTTGCCGTCGATCGCGACCACGCCCTGCACGAACACCGAGGCGCTGGTGATGAAGGCTTCCTTGGCGGCGAGCGCTTCCTCGACCGTGAAGGCGCGCTCCTCGATGCGAAGCTGGCGCTCCTCGGCGAGCTTGACCACCGCCTTGCGGGTGCAGCCGGGCAGGATCTCGTTGCCGTTCTGCCGGGTCACGATGACGTCGTCCTGGGTGACGATGAAGGACGAGGACGAGCCGCCCTCGGTGACCTTGCCGTCCTCGATCATCCAGGCCTCGCCGGCGCCGGCAGCGGCCGCGGCCTGCTTGGCCAGCACCTGGGCCAGCAGCGCCACGCTCTTGATGTCGCGCCGCTCCCAGCGGATGTCGGGCACCGTGATCACGTTGATGCCGGTCTTGGCCGACGGCGCATTGATGATGTCCTTTTCCGAGGTGAACATCACGAGCGTCGGCTTGACGTCGGCCTTCGGGAAGGCGAAGTCGCGCCCCTTGTCGGCGCCGCGGGTGACCTCGAGATAGACCATGCCGTTGACGAGGTCGTTGCGCTTGACCAGCTCCTTCTGGATCTCCTCGATCCGCTCCAGCGTCTCCGGGAGCGCGAGCTGGATCTCGCCGACCGAGCGCTTGAGCCGGGCCAGATGCGAGGCGTTGTCGATCAGCTTGCCCTCGAGCACCGCCGCCACCTCGTAGATGCCGTCGGCGAACAGGAATCCGCGGTCGAACACCGAGACCTTGGCCTCCGAATGCGGCACGAACGAGCCGTTGACGTAAGCGATCTTTTCCACGCGAGTTCTCCTGCGGACGAAGGGGGTTTCAGGCCTTCGTATACGCAAATTGTTAACGGGGATAAAGCCTTCCGACGGGCGCCCGTGAACTGCGCAAATCCACTACCGTCATCCCCGCGCAAAGGCTTCGCCTTTGCGCGGGGATGACGGGTTTGGCCGATGCGCAGTCTAGTGCTGCAAGATCTTCGACAGGAACTTCTGCGCGCGGTCGCTGCGCGGCGTGCCGAAGAAGTCGGCCTTCTTGGCGTCCTCGACGATCTCGCCGCGGTCCATGAAGATGACGCGGTCGGCGACCTTGTTGGCAAAGCCCATCTCGTGGGTCACCACCATCATGGTCATGCCCTCGCGGGCGAGGTCGACCATGACGTCGAGCACCTCGCTGATCATCTCGGGGTCGAGCGCCGAGGTCGGTTCGTCGAACAGCATCGCGATCGGGTCCATCGCCAGCGCGCGGGCGATCGCGACGCGCTGCTGCTGACCGCCGGACAATTCGGCGGGAAACTTCTTGGCGTGGTCCTTCAGCCCGACGCGGTCCAGCAGCTTCATGCCCTTGGCGGTGGCATCATCATGCTTGCGGCCCAGCACCTTCTCCTGCGCGAGGCGGAGATTGTCGATGATCCGCAAGTGCGGAAACAGCTCGAAGTGCTGGAACACCATGCCGACGCGGGAGCGCAGCTTCGGCAGGTCGGTCTTCGGATCGTTGACCTTGATGCCGTCGAGCGTGATGTCGCCGTCCTGGATCGGCTCCAGCGCGTTGACGCATTTGATCAGGGTCGACTTGCCGGAGCCGGACGGGCCGCAGACCACGACCACCTCGCCCTTGGCGACGCTGGTGGTGCAGTCCTTCAGCACCTGGAAGGTCGGCCCGTACCATTTATTGACGTGATTGATCTCGATCATGTTTGACTCAGGCGTTGCAGCGAGCGCGCTTTCACCTCTCCCATTGGGAGAGGTCGGCGCGCAGCGCCGGGTGAGGGGTTACGGTCCATCGATGGAGCAAAACCTCTCACCCGGATCGCTGACGCGATCCGACCTCTCCCTATGGGAGAGGTGAAGGGGTTCGTGCCCTGAACAATCATTCGCATGAGCATCTACCGAACAATGGCGATCCGCGCCTGCAGGCGGCGGACGCCAAAGGACGCGACACAGGAAATGACGAAGTAGACCAGCGCGGCGAACAGGTACATTTCGACCAGGCGGCCGTCGCGCTGCGCGACCTTGCTGGCGGCGCCGAGGAAATCAGGGATCGACAGCACGTAGACCAGCGAGGTGTCCTGGAACAGCACGATGGTCTGTGTCAGCAGCACCGGCAGCATGTTGCGGAACGCCTGCGGCAGCACGACGTAGCGCATCGACTGCGCGTAGGTCAGGCCGAGCGCGCTGGCCGCGGCCGGCTGGCCGCGCGAGATCGACTGGATGCCGGCGCGCATGATCTCGGAGAAATAGGCCGCCTCGAATGCGACGAAGGTGATCAGCGAGGAGGCGAAGGCGCCGACCGAGATCGGCCGCGACGCGCCGGTCAGCCACTGCCCGATGTAAGGCACCAGGAAGTAGAACCAGAAGATCACCAGCACCAGCGGCAGCGAGCGGATGAAGTCGACATAGAAGCCCGCGATGCGCCCGAGCACCTTGTAGCTCGACAGCCGCATCAGGGCGATCAGGGTGCCGAACACGAGGCCGCCGAACGCGGCGAGCGCCGTCAAGGTCAGCGTGAAGCGCATCCCCTCCAGGAACAGATAGGGCAGCGAGCGGCGGATGACGTCGAAATCGAGATTGCCGAGCATCGTCATTTGCCCGTGATGTAGCCGGGGATCGCGACATAGCGCTCGAGGAAGCGCATCGCGGTGACCACGACGAAATTGAGGAGAAGATAGAGCACGGTTGCCGCGGTGAACGCCTCGAACACCTGGAACGAAAACTCCTGCATCGAGCGCGCCTCGCCGGTCAGTTCGATCAGACCGATGGTGATGGCGACCGCGCTGTTCTTGATGGTGTTGAGGAACTCGGAGGTCAGCGGCGGCAGGATGATGCGGAACGCCATCGGCAGCAGCACGTAGCGATAGGTCTGCACCGTGGTGAGCCCGAGCGCGGTCGAAGCCTGCTTCTGGCCACGCGGCAGCGAGCCGATGCCGGCCTGCAATTGCACGGCGACGCGCGCCGACATGAAGAGGCCGACGCCGACCGCGGCCGTCCAGAACGGCGCGTTCGGCAGCTGCTTCAGCCACAGCCCGGCGGATTTCGGCAGCAGCTCGGGCAGCACGAAGAACCACAGGAAGAGCTGCACCAGGAGCGGCATGTTGCGGAAGAACTCGACCCAGCAGAAGCCGATCCACGACGCCGTCCGCGACGGCAGCGTGCGCAGCACGCCGATCACCGTGCCGGAGACCAGCGCGATGATCCAGGCGAGCACCGACACCTTGACGGTGACCACCAGTCCCGACAGCAACAGGTCGAGATAGGTGCCGGTCCCCATCGGGTTCGGCTCGAGAAAGATGTGCCAGTTCCAATTGTAGTTCACGGGTCCCCCGCGCTCTCGCGCCGATCACGCATTACGCCGACATCACGCGCGGCATCTATGCAAATGTCCGGCCATTTTCCTCCAAAAATGGCCGGACATTCCTAGTTCTCTGGTCCCTCACGGTGAGGAGGCGCATGGCGCCGCCCGAACCATGAGGGCTCAGCAGCTTACTTGTACGAATCCGGATCCGGCGAGTCCGACGGCTTGGCGAACTCGTGCTTCAGCTCCGGCCCGAGCTCGACATTGAGGGTCAGACCCTTCGGCGGAATCTTCTGCATGAACCACTTGTCGTAGATCTTCTCGCCTTCGCCGCTGGTGTAGAGCGCGGCGGTGGCGGCGTCGACGACCTTCTTGAACGGCGCGTCATCCTTGCGCAGCATGATGCCGTAGGGCTCCGGCTTGGAGAACGCGTCCTTGGAGATCACGTAGTCGCCCGGCGACTTCGAGCCGGCGACGAGGCTCGCGAGCAGGATGTCGTCCATCACGAAGGCGACCGCGCGGTCGGTCTCGACCATCAGGAAGGCTTCGGCATGGTCCTTGGCCGGAATGATGTTGGCGCCGAGGCCGCGCGCGACATTGGCCTCGGTGAGCTGCTTGATGTTGGTGGTGCCCGCGGTCGAAACCACGTTCTTGCCCTTGAGGTCGTCGATCGACTTCAACCCGCTCGACTTCTTGAAGACGTAGCGGCTGGCGGTCAGGAAGTGGGTGTTGGTGAACCAGACCTGCTTCTGGCGCTCGGCATTGTTGGTGGTCGAGCCGCATTCGAGGTCGACGGTGCCGTTGGCCATCAGCGGAATACGCGTCGCCGAGGTGACCGGGTTGAGCTTGACCTCGAGCTTGTCGAGCTTCAGCTCCTTCTTCACGGCATCGACGATCTTGTAGCAGATGTCCATCGCGTAGCCGACGGGCTTCTGGTTGTCGTCGAGATAGGAGAACGGGATCGAGGAATCGCGGAAGCCGAGCGTGATCGCGCCGGTGTCCTTGATGTTCTTCAGGGTTCCGGTCAGCTCCTCGGCCTGCGCCTGGCTCGCGCCGAGCGCGGCGGCGAGCGCGAAGCCGATGAGATATTTGCGTGTCATACGTCTACTCCTTCGTGGAAACGTCAATTTACTGCGTGAGAATCTCGGCGAGGACGGGTGCGATGTAGCGGCGAAACTGTTCCGGATTCTCGCTCATCGGAAAATGACCGAGCTTTTCCATGATCGTGACGCTGGCGCCCCCTATTGCCGCTGCCGTCCGCCTCGTGTCCTCGGGCGTGCAGGAGAAATCATACTCGCCCGTGAGAAGATAGAGCCTGCATACTTTAGTATCGATTGACGCGATCCGGCCGCGCAGGTCGCCGTCGACACGGTAGAAATAGAGGTCGCCCTTGAACACGCCGGGGCCGCCCTGCTTGTAGGCCCACAGCGTTTCCATCCGCGCAGGCGCCGGGCTCTGCGGCGCAATCAGCCCCGACACCAGCGCGGCGCAGACTTCGCCGCCGTGAACGTCGGGGCGGTTCAGCCAGTCGGTGTCATACCACGGCGCCTGGAAATCGGCAGCCTCCAGCCCGATCAGCGCGCGGAACTCGGCGGCATGTTCGATCGCAAGGTTGAGCACGATGCGGCCGCCGATCGAGCAGCCCATCACGACAGGCTTCTCCAGCCCCAACGCACGGCAGAAGGCGCGGATGGTCTCGGTGTAGCCCGCGGTGGTGAGTTGGTATTCATCGCCGGTCCAGCTTTTCGGCGGATTCGACTTGCCATGCCAGGGCAGATCGAAGGCAATGACGCGGAAATTTTCGGCAAATTGCGCGTCTGCGAGCAGATGCCGCCACTGCCGCGCGTCTGATCCCGCGGTGTGCAGGCAGACCAGCGGAATGCCCTTGCCGTTCTCCTCGAAATAGATCCGGTGCAGCTCGCCGCCGATCTCGACGTGGACGTAGCGGCCGACCATCGGCTCGATATGACCGTTCATGATCGTGCCGCTCATGATACGGCCGCCGCGAAATGCTGCCGCGGCAGCGCCAGCAGGTCCTTGAAGTATTGCAGGTGCGCCATGAAGGGATGCAGATCGCCTTCCAGCACCGCCTCGCCGCGCTTGGTCAGCGCCAGGAGATCGTGCCAGCCGGGTCTCGGCTCGGCCTGCCAATACGCGGCCCAGGCCTGCGGCGTCGCGCGATAGGCAAAGCGCCACGAGCGCATCAGGACCGGCGAGGGCACGAGCTCGACGATGCGCCCAGTGCGGATCGCGGCGTGAAACGGCCGCGCCATCGGGCCGAGCAGGCAGTCGCAATCGAGCAGCCGCCCGCGCGAGACCAAGAGAGGCGCCTGGTCGAGCAATGCGGGAATGCCGGCAAACGCCGTCGTCACAGCGTCGTCGGTGGCGTCAGGCGATAGCGTCATCTGTCGGGGAGGTTTTCCTGCGGCGGACGCCCCATGATGACCGGAAGGGCGCGATCCCGCAAGGCGCCGATGCCCTTGGATACCCTTGGGTTCCCTGGATTATACGCTTGACCAGACGCGGCTTGCCGGTCAGGCGCGGAGCGGCGCGCCCTCCCCGCATGCCGCCAGGAACTGCCAATAGCTGCCAATCCGTCAGACCAAAGGCCGATTGAATTCCGCGGCTCGGCACGTTGCGGCAAGTCGCGGCAGGCCAATTGTCGCAGCCGCCGCCTTCGCTCTTCCGTTGCCCACCCGGTTCTGTCCAATGCGCTCTTACGTCCCTGCGACGACAGGGACGATCTGCCAACACCGAACAAGACATGGCCGCGATCGAACGCGGCCGCACGGGAGAGATCGAGATGTCGCACCGCAATTCCTTGATGGTCCTGCTCGCCGCCGCCGGCATGCTGGTGTCAACAGCGGTGCAGGCGCAGGAGTATCCGACCAAGCCGATCACGCTGATCGTGCCGTGGCCGGCGGGCGGCTCGACCGATATCTCGATGCGCGCGATCGCCGAGAGCGCCTCGAAGGTGCTGGGCCAGCCGATCGCGGTCGACAACAAGGCGGGCGGCGGCGGCACCGTGGGCCCCGCGACCATGGCCGCCGGCGCCAAGCCCGACGGCTACACCATCGCGCAGATTCCGATCACGGTGTTCCGCCTGCCCTTGATGCAGGACGTGTCATGGGATCCGGCGAAGGACTTCTCCTACATCGTCCACCTCACCGGCTACACCTTCGGCGTCACCACCAATGCGGAGTCGCAGTTCAAGACCTGGCAGGACGTGGTCGATTTCGCCAAGAAGAATCCGGGCAAGGTGACCTATGCGACGCCGGGCACCGGCACCTCGCTGCATATCGGCATGGAGCAGATCGCCTTGATGGCCGGCGGGATCAAGCTGACCCAGGTGCCGTTCAAGGGCGGCGCCGAGACCAACGCCGCAGTGCTCGGCCAGCACACCATGCTGCAGGCCGACTCCACCGGCTGGCGGCCGCTGGTCGACGCCGGCAAGCTCCGCCTGTTGATGGTGTGGACCGGCGCGCGCTCGCCGAACTATCCCGACGTGCCGACGCTCAAGGAGCTCGGCTATCCCATGATCTACGATTCGCCGTTCGGCATCGCCGGCCCCAAGGGCATGGATCCCAGGATCGTGGCCAAGCTGCACGATGCCTTCAAGAAGGCGATCGAGGATCCGGCGGTGATCGCAACGCTCGCCAAATACGACATGGTGCCGAACTACAAGAACACCGAGGACTACAGGAAGTTCGTGGTCGAGGTCACCGAGTCCGAGCGCAAGGTGATCGACACGCTCGGGCTAACGAAGAAGTAGGTCCAAGTCCGCCACATACACTGGCGTCATCCTGAGGTGCGAGCCGCGCTTGCGGCTCGCCTCGAAGGATGGACCGAGGCACCGTCGCCCTTCGAGGGCGTCGCTTCGCGCCGCCACCTCAGGGTGACGATACAAAAAGCGGAAACATCGCGCATGAACAACGACACCAACGTCAAACTCCGTCTCAACAACTCCGAGCTCTGGGGCGGGCTGATCGGGCTCGCGCTCGGCGGCTTCGTGATCTGGTCGGGGCTCAAGCTCAAGCTCGGCACCATCAACGATCCCGGCTCCGGCTACGTGCTGTTCTACACGGGCATCCTGATGTGCGTGTTCGCGATCTCGATCATCCTCGCGGCGGTCACCGAGGGCGGCCCGACCTTCGCCTCGCGCTGGGAGAACGCGCGCTGGGGCAAGCCGGTCCTCGTCATCGTCTGCCTCGCCGCCTTCGCCTTTGCGCTGGAGCCGCTGGGCTTCCTGCTGTCGGCGATCCCGCTGATGCTGTTGCTGCTCCGCGTGATCGATCCGGTGCGCTGGTCGCTGGCGATCCCGTTGTCCATCCTTGCCCCGCTCGGGATGTGGTGGGTGCTGAAGCACCTGCTCGCGATCCAGTTGCCGAGCGGCCTGTTCGAGATCGGTTGAGCGCCCATGGATACTCTCGTCAACGTCGCCCACGGCCTCGGCGTCGCGCTGCTGCCGGTCAATCTGCTCTATTGCTTCATCGGCGTGTTCATCGGCACGCTGGTCGGCGTGCTGCCCGGCATCGGCCCGATCTCGGCGATGTCGTTGCTGCTGCCGGTGACGCTGTCAGGCACGCCGGAGTCCGGCATCATCATGATGGCCGGCATCTATTACGGCTCGATGTATGGCGGCTCGACCACCTCGATCCTGGTCAACATCCCCGGCGAAGCCGCCTCCGTCGTCACCTGCATCGACGGCCACCAGATGGCGAAACAGGGCCGTGCCGGCCCTGCGCTCGGCATCTCCGCGTTCGGCTCCTTCATCGCCGGCACCTTCTCGCTGGTCGCCCTGATGCTGGTGGCGCCCTCGCTCGCCAGCGTCGCGATCGCGTTCGGCCCGGCCGAATATTTCAGCTTGATGGTGCTCGGCCTCGTCGTGCTGACCTTCCTGACGCAAGGCTCGATGGCCAAGGCGCTGCTGATGGCCTGCATCGGTGTCGTGCTCGGCCTGGTCGGGCTCGACAGCATCACCGCGCAGCCGCGGCTGACCTTCGGCCGCATCGAGCTGATCGACGGCATCGGTCTCGTGCCTGTGGTGATGGGCCTGTTCGGCGTCGCCGAGGTGCTGCTCAACACCGAGCAAGCGATCAAGCGCGACATCATCAAGACCAAGATCACCCAGCTGCTGCCAAGCAAGGAGGACTGGAAGGCCAGCAGCGGGCCGGTGGCGCGCGGCACCGTACTCGGCTTCTTCCTCGGCATCCTTCCCGGCGGCGGCGCCGTGGTGGCGTCGTTCGCGTCCTATGCGCTGGAGAAGCGGCTCTCGAAGCATCCGGAGCGCTTCGGCCATGGCGCGATCGAGGGTGTCGCGGGGCCGGAATCGGCCAACAATTCCGCGGCCGGCGGCGCCTTCATTCCGCTGATGACGCTCGGCATCCCGCCGAATGTGGTGATGGCGCTGCTGCTCGGCGCCTTCGTGATCCACGGCCTGCAGCCGGGACCGCTGATGATCTCGCAGAACCCGACGCTGTTCTGGGGCATTGTCGCCAGCATGTATATCGGCAACCTGATGCTGCTGGTGCTCAATCTGCCGATGATCGGCATGTGGGTGCAGCTGCTGCGGCTGCCCTACAATGTCCTGTTCCCGCTGATCATCCTGTTCACGATCATCGGGGTCTACTGCTCCAGCAACAACGTATTCGACGTCCATGTCATGATCGCGTTCGGCGTGATCGGCTATTTCATGCGCAAGCTCGGCTACGAGCCTGCGCCACTGGTGCTGGCCTTCGTGCTCGGGCCGATGCTGGAGAACAACCTGCGCAAGTCGCTGATCCTCTCGCAGGGCGATCTCATGACCTTTGTGGAGCGGCCGATCTCGGCGGTCTGCCTCGCCTTCGCGCTGGTGCTGCTGGTCGGCCCGCTGCTGCCGTCACTGCGCAGGAAGCGCGAGCTGGTGGCGCTGGATGAGGGGGCTTAGTGGGTGATTGGGCGAGGTTGAGCTGCGGCCGCGTCGAAGCTGCGCTCCCTCTCCCCGTTCTTACGGGGAGAGGGTTGGCGTGAGGGGCCGTCTCCGCGGAAGCGGTGATAGCTGTGTTCGCGGAGGCTCCCCCTCACCCGCAACGCATCTGACGATGCGTTGCGGCCTCTCCCCGCGCGCGGGGAGAGGCGAAGGAGAGCGCGGCACCATTCACCCCGTCTTCACCGGACGCGCGTTCTTCGGCGCCTGGGCCATCGCGCGGGCCAGCACCTGGGCTTCCTTCTTCAGCATGTCGGCGAGCTCGCTTTCGCGGCGGCGGATGCGGTCGGATGCCGCGCCGATCGAGAGCGCGGCGACCACCTCGCCGGCATCGTCGCGGACCGGAACGCCGACGCCGCCCATGCCGGGGAATGCAGCGTCGATCAGCACCGTGTGGCCGGCCTTGCGTGCGATCGCGATCCGCTCGCGCAGGAATTTTGGCGTGATGCGCGGCGATTTCGCCAGCCGCGGCACGATCACCTCGATCACGGCCTCGATCTCGGCGTCCGGCAGCCAGACCAGGAGCGCCAGCGCGCCGGCGCCGACCCCGAGCGGACGGCGGCTGCCGATCTGCAGATAGTTCGGTTGCAGCGGATGGCTGCCGACCGAGCGCGCCAGATACAGCGCCTCGACGCCGGAGCGCACCGACAACAGCGCCGTATCGGCCGAGCGCTCCGACAGCCGGAGCAGGCTCGGCTGCGCCAGTTCGGCGATGTCGACCGAGCGGCGCGCGCCGACCGCCATCACCCGCGCCTCCTGGCCGAGCTCATAGGTCTTGGCCCCAGTGACCCGGCTGACGAAGCCTTCCTCGATCAACGAGTTGAGGATACGCAGCGCGGTCGCCTTGTTCAGCGAGGTGGTGTCGGCGATGTCGGTCAGCCGCAGCGGCGAGCGCTGCGCCAGCACGCGCAGGATCGCGCAGACCTTCTGGATCGCGTTGAACTTGTCGGGTTGGCCCGGCTCCGGCGGCGGCCTCTTGCGGCTGGTCCGTGCGGTCGCAGTCGTGGAGGCGTTCATGCCTTGATCTTCCTTGCCTCAATCCAAGATCCTGAACCGGGCGCGACGAGGGACGCGCCCGGCGGACAACATCCTAAGACGGATGCCGCGCGCCGGACATCGTATACTTTCGTCAGATGAAACTTTGATTGCGACTATCTACGCTGCTTTGCAGCAACAACGACATTCGAATTTCGCTTCACGAAATCCACCACCATTTGAGCATGATCTTTTCGAAAAACCGCTTCGCACTTTTTCGGATCATGCTCTATGCCAGCCGCAGCCGGCGGATCTTGAACAGCGACCACAGGCTGAGCAGGCAGACGCCGGTGAGGTAGTAGCCCGGCGCGAGCTCGCCGATCGGCGCGAAGCCGCCCATCCAGGTCATGATCGCCGGGCCCATGCCGCCGAACAATGTGACGCCGATATTGTAGCTGAGGCCGAGCCCGGTCGCACGTGTCGCCGCCGGAAACAGCTCCGACATCAGCGCGGCGAGCGGCCCGTAATACAACGACTTGAGGACGCCGAGCCATAGCACGCCGATCAGGATGAAGGTCGGCGTCGGTCTGCCGGTGAGCAGCAGGAAGGCCGGGAAGATCGAGACCAGCAGCAGCAGCGCGAACAGGATCATGTGCGTGGTGCGCCCGATCCCGTCGGAGACGAGACCTGCGATCGGCGCCAGCAGCGCGACCGCCGTCTGCGCGGCGAATGCGGCGATGAAGCCGACCGACGGCGCGAGGTTCAGCGTCTTCACCACATAGGTCGGCATGTAGACGATCAGATAGTTGACCGCGGTCGACACCGCGAGCGCGCCGATCGCCAGCATCGTGGCGAGCTTCTGCCGCGCGAACACTTCCCTGACCGGCGAGTCCTGCTTGCCCGCCGCCGGCGGCGGCGTCGCATCGTCGACATGGTTGCGGATGTAGATGCCGACCGGGCCGATCAACACGCCGAACAGGAACGGCAGCCGCCAGCCCCAGGATTGCAGGTCCTCCGGGCTCATCAGCGATGTCAGCAGCGCACCAAAGCCGGCCCCTAACAGGCCGCTGACGCCCTGGCTGGCAAACTGCCAGCTCGCCACGAAGCCGCGCCGCTCCGGCATGTGCTCGACCAGGAACGCGGTCGAGGAGCCGAACTCGCCGCCGGCCGAAAAGCCCTGCACCAGCCGCGCCAGCATCACCGCGATCGGCGCCAGGATGCCGATCGTCTGATAGGTCGGCATCAAGGCCAGCACCAGCGTGCCCGCCGTCATCAACACGATCGACAGCATCAGCGAGGCCTTGCGGCCGTGACGGTCGGCATAGGCGCCGAGCACGATGCCGCCGATCGGGCGGATCAGGAACGACAGGCCGAAGCTGCCGAGGGTCAGCAGCAGCGAGGTGGTCGGATCATTGGCCGGGAAGAACGCCTTGGAGAGGTAGACCGCGAAATAGGCGTAGACCGAGATATCGTACCATTCGAGCGCATTACCGACCGAGGTCGCGACGATCAGGCGGGTGATGTTTTTCTTGGCGGCCGCAGTCGTGTGCTGCGCGTCAGCCGGCGTTGATAAAGTCATTCCGTTTTCCTTGCTGGCGTCGGGCGCCAGTTCTCCGCTCGTCATGCCCGGCCGTAGACCTCTTCCCCGTCACCCTGAGGAGCGCGAAGCGCGTCTCGAAGGGTCGACGGCCCCGCTGGTGGCCGCGCATCCTTCGAGACGCGCGCAAGGGCGCGCTCCTCAGGATGACGGGGAACAAGCGAGCCTAGCTCACCCCTTGCGCGGTGCCTCGCCGAGGTCCCAGAACAGGCCGGCCATGATGGTCAGCGCCTCCTCGGTCACCGGCAGCAGGATGTGCTCGTCGGGCGCGTGCTGCGAGCAGCCCGGATAGGAATGCGGCACCCAGATCGTCGGCAGGCCGAGGCCTTCCGAGAACACGTCGTTCGGCAGCGAGCCGCCGAAGTTCGGCAGCACCGCGGGCTCCTTGCCCGTGGTGGTGCGGATCGAGTTCGCCGCCCAGTCGATCCACGGGCTGTCCATGTCGGTGCGCGAGGCGCCAAAGCGCTGCGCGCCGGAGACCTCGACCATCGGAAAGCCGTTCTTGTGCAGATAGTCGCGCACCCCATCGATCACTTCGAGATACCTGGTACCGACAACGAAGCGGAGCTGCAGCACCGCGTTCGCCTTGCCCGGAATTGCGTTGGCGGGCTTGTCGATATTGCCTGACGACATCGCCAGCACTTCCAGCGTATTCCAGGCGTAGAGCCGCTCGGCCGCCGTCAGACCCTCCTCGCCCCAATCCTCCGCTAACGCCGGCTCGTCGGCCGTCGGCTTGATCTCGACGTCGGCGAGCGCGGCGCGGACGCGGTTCGAGATCGGCGGCGGCTTCAGGATATCGAGCTTCATGCGGCCCTTGCCGTCGACCAGACTCGCGATCGCGTTGACCAATATCGTCGCCGGATTGGCCAGCACGCCGCCCCAATTGCCGGAATGGTTGCCGCCCTCGCGCAGATTGACGTCGAGATGGATGCGGTTGCCGCCACGGCAGCCGAGGAAGATGGTCGGCCGCTCCACCGACAGCCGCGGCCCGTCCGAGGCAATGAACAGATCGGCCTTCAGCTCCTCGCGATGCGCCTCGCAGACCTCGCGCAGATCGGGCGAGCCGATCTCCTCGCCGGTCTCGATGATGAATTTGGCGTTGAAGCCGAGCTTGCCGCCGCGCGCCTGCTTCACCGCGCGCAGTGCGGCCATGTTGATCGAATGCTGGCCCTTGTTGTCGGCGGTGCCGCGGCCGTAGACGCGATCGCCCTTGACGGTGGTCTGCCAGGGATTGAGACCGTCGCGCCATTCGCCGACCATGCCGTCGACGACGTCGCCATGTCCGTAGGTCAGCACGGTCGGCCGCGCGGCATCCTCCTGGTAGTCGGCGATCAGGTAGGGGCCACGGCCGGCCGGTGACTCGATCAGCCGGGTCGTGAAATCGAGCTCGGCAAAAGCCGGCTGCAAATTCTCGACCAGATAGGCGCGCAGCGCATCGGCCTTGTCGGCATTCAGGCTCTCGGTCTGATAGCCGACCCTGCGGTCCAGATCCTGCAAGAACTGTCCCGATTGAAAATGCTCTCGCACATTTGCGATTGCGTCGGCCCGTGTCGCCATGATTGTTCCTTCGTCCGGTCGCGTCTTGGCATGATCCCGCCGGAAAGCTGTCTCGCACATCCGGATCATGCTTCTGCAGTGGCGCAACCTATCGGGATCGGATCGCGACCGGAAGGGCGTGAAATGCGAATGGGCCTTGCCAAAACGTGGGAAGTCGCAACAAGTTGATGCGGGACGCCCGGCATCGAACGGGCCACATTCGAGGCGGCGCTCAAGGTTTCGACCAAGGTTTCGACAATGACAAAACAAATCCGGCTCAACGCCTTTGCCATGAACTGCGTGGCGCATCAGTCGCCGGGGCTGTGGACACATCCGCGCGACCGCACCAAGGACTACAACAAGCTGTCCTACTGGACCGATCTGGCGAAGACGCTGGAGCGCGGGCGGTTCGACGGCCTGTTCCTCGCCGACGTGCTCGGCGTCTACGACGTGTACGCTGGCAACCCGGACGCGGCGCTGCGCAACGCGGCGCAGACCCCGGCCAACGAGCCGTTGATGCTGATCCCGGCGATGGCCGCGGTGACCGAAAATCTCGGCTTCGGCGTCACCAGCAACCTTTCGTTCGAGCCGCCCTACCCGTTCGCGCGGCGGATGTCGACGCTCGATCACCTCACCGGTGGCCGGGTCGGCTGGAACGTGGTGACCGGCTATCTCGATTCCGCGGCCCGCGGCGCCGGCAAGGACAAGCAGACCGCGCATGACGACCGCTACGAGCTCGCCGACGAATATATGGAGCTGGTCTACAAGCTCTGGGAAGGCAGCTGGGAGGACGACGCCGCGATCCGCGACGTCGCGCGCGGCATCTTCACCGACCCAAAGAAAGTCCATCGCGTGCAGCACGAGGGCAGCAACTACCGCCTCAACGCGATTCATCTGTCGGAGCCGTCGCCGCAGCGTACGCCGGTGCTGTACCAGGCCGGCACCTCGCCGCGCGGCCGGCAGTTCGCGGCCGAGCACGCCGAATGCGTCTTCATGTCGGGGCCGTCGGCGAAGGTGATCGGCCCGCGGGTGTCGGCGATCCGCGAGCTCGCCGCCGAGAAAGGCCGCAACGCGGCCGAGATCCTGATGTTCTCGATGATGTGCGTCGTGGTGGCGCCGACCGAGGCCGAGGCCAAGGCGAAATACGCCGAGTATCGCAGCCATATCAGCCACGAGGGCGCGCTGGCGCTGATGTCGGGCTGGACCGGTGTCGACTTCTCGACCTATTCGCTCGATCAGGAGGTCCGGCACGTGCAGAACGACGCCGGCCGCTCCGCGATGGACAACGTCACCCGCGCCGACCCCGATCGGGTCTGGACGGTGCGCGAGGTCGCCGAGCATGTCGGCATCGGCGGCGCCGGCCCCGTGGTGGTCGGTTCGCCCGAGCAGGTCGCCGACAAGATCGAGCAATGGTTCGAGGACACCGACGTCGACGGCCTCAACGTCGCGTTCGCGATCTCACCGGGCGATTTCGAGGATATCGCCGACATGCTGGTGCCGGAGCTCGTCAAGCGCGGCCGCTACAAGCGGGAGTATGCCAAGGGCACCTTGCGCGAGAAGCTGTTCGGCGCGGGCCGCGCAAGGCTCGACGCGACGCATCCGGCGGGGCGATATCGGGTGAAGTCGAACGCTGCGGCCGAGTGATCCTCCGTCATTGCGAGCGAAGCGAAGCAATCCATCGTTCCGCATATGCGGGACCATGGATTGCTTCGTCGCTTCGCTCCTCGCAATGACGAGGTTACGCCCAGCTCACCATCCCGTCATCCTGAGGAGCGCGCACTAGCGCGCGTCTCGAAGGATCGACGGCCACCGGCCGGGCCGTGCACCCTTCGAGGCTCGCTACGCGAGCGCCTCAGGATGACGGGGTGATTGCTCAGCTTGCTCAGTGTCATCACCCGCGCATGCGGGTGATCCAGTATCCCAGAGACCGCGGTGCTTGAGCCGAGAGGTCGCGGCGTACTGGATCGCCCGGTCAAGCCGGGCGATGACAGCGGTGGACGAGGATATAGCCTCACATCCTCTCAGGGTGACGGAGACGGATTGAACGCAACCCGCTCAATTCACCGAATTGCTGACCATCACCTCGATCAACTTCGCGCCGGGCCGGCTGAACGCCGATGTCATCACACCCTTCAGCTCCTGCGGGTCGGTGACCTTGATCGCTTCGAGCCCGAGCGAGCGGGCGACGCCGGTGAAATCGACCGGCGGATCGATGAAATCCATGCCCACATAGTTGTCGTCACCATGGAAGGCGAGCAGGCGCTGCTTGATGATGCGGTAGCCGCCATTGTTGACGATGACGAAGTTGAGCGGCAGCTTGTGATTGGCCGCGGTCCACAGCGACTGGATCGAATACATCGACGAGCCGTCGCCCGAATAGCACACCACCGGGCGCTGTGGATTGGCGAGGCTGACGCCGACCGCGGCCGGCAGGCCCCAGCCGATGCCGCCGGAGGCGAGCGCGTGATAGCCGTAGCGGTCGCGATGCGCCCGCAGCGCGAGGATCTGCCGCGACGAGGTCAGGCCCTCGTCGACCAGGATCGCGTTGTCCGGCATCGCCTCCACGACCTGCAGCGCCAGCCAATCGGGATCGATCGGCGAGGTCTGGCTCGCCTTCGAGATCTGCTCGACCAGCGCCTTGCGCTTCGCTGCCCAGTTCTTCGTCGATAGCGCTGCGAGGCCTTGCCCCGCACGCGTCTCCAGCGCGCCGCCGCCGAGCTCCTTCAATGCCGGGACCAGCGCGCGCAGCGTTTCCTTGACGTCGGCCTTGACCGCGATCTCGGCGCCATAGTTCCTGGCGAGATCGCTGTCGACCAGGCCGACCTGCACGATCGAGAGCCCGTCCGGCAGCGGATCGACCTCGCTATAGACCGACATTCGCAGCGGATCGCCGCCGAGCGCGATCAACAGATCATACGGCGCGAGCACATCGCGGGCGACCTTTTGAAGCCGCGCGATCGCGCCCATGAAGCTCGGGCTTTCGGACAGGAAATGCGAACCATAGGGCGTCGGCGATTGCCAGGCCGGGCAGCCCAGCGTCTCGGCGAGATCGGCCGCCTCGCGCAGTGCGTCGCTTTTGACGATCTCGTCGCCGACGACGATCACCGGGCGCTCCGCTTTGAGGATGCGCGCGGCCAGCGCCTTCAACGACTCCTCCGACGGCAGGACGCTGGTGTCGACCCGGGTGGAGCGGCCGAGCTCGATGCCGGCCTCAGCGTTGAGAATGTCGCCGGGCAGCGAGATGAACACCGGTCCCGTGGGCGGCGTGGTCGCGATCTTGGCGGCGCGGCGCACGATGCGCGGCAGGTCCTCCAGCCGCGTCACCTCGACGGCCCATTTGACCAAGGGAGTGGCCATCTGCACCAGCGGGCCATAGAGCACCGGCTCGGTCAGGCCGTGGCCCTGCTCCTGCTGGCCGGCAGTGAGGATCAGCGGCGTGCCGGTGAAGCTCGCATTGTAGAGCGAGCCCATCGCATTGCCGAGACCGGGCGCGACATGGACGTTGCAGGCGACCAGCTTGCCTGAGGCGCGGCTGAAACCATCGGCCATCGCGACGACCAGGCTCTCCTGCATCGCCATCACATAGGTGAGGTCAGGATGGTCCTTCAGCGCATGCATGATCGGCAATTCGGTGGTGCCGGGATTGCCGAACAGATGCGTGACGCCCTCGTCCTTCAGCAGCGCCAGGAATGCCGAGCGGCCGGTAATGCGATTCTTCATGTTCCCTCCAGGCCTGCCGGCGCGTTGGCCGACGGGGCGGGACGAGATGACCAAACTTGCGCCTGGGGAGCAATCGAGCGGCCGGTCATGGCCGCATTCCGCTGGCGCGCGCCTGGCTCTCGGGGCTCTTGATTTCACTGCGCCGGCCAGTCCCTCGAAAGCCGGCGTTGGGCAGACGTGAACCTCGACGGGAGCCATCGAATTGCGCGGCTGACTTTAACGCTACTTTAGCGAGAGTGTCCTAAAGCGACGATGGTTTGCCTTCATCAAGCACACAGACAAGCATGCAGGGCCCGCAGACGGCTCGCTTCGATCGCGGGGGTTCAGTCATGGACGCGCTGGCGGCCTGGAACGGAACCAGGCTCGATAGAGGACCGGGAGCGATCGGGCGCGAGAAGCCGGGGCTCTATGTCTTCCTGATCGCAGTCACGTCTGTGTACTACCTGTCGAACGGGCCGCTCCTGCTCGGCCACCTTGATCTCGGATGGCACCTCGCCGCCGGAGACCTGATCAGGGAGCGCGGCAATGTCCCCTTCCAGGATCCATGGTCATTCACCCTCGGCGACAGGCAATGGTACAATCTGTCCTGGCTCTGGGACGTGATCGCCAGCATGGTGTTTCAATACACGGGGTATATCGGTCTCACACTGTCAGTCGTTGCATGTGGCGCCGTCATCACCGGCTATCTTGCATCGATCTGCCTGCGCAGCGGCGCCTCGACACTTGCGGTTGGCATTTCCGTTCTCTCCGCGTGCCTGCTTTACCCGGCGTTCGTGACCGCGCCGAATTCCTATCTCGCCGCTTCGCCAAACACGCCCACCATGCTGTTCTGCGTCGTTTTCTACGCAGAGTGCCTGAAGCGAACCAGATGGTTCCTGCTGCCGGTGATGATGGTGCTTTGGGCCAATCTGCATGGCGGCTTTGTGCTCGGGCTTTTCATCATCGGCCTTTTTGGCGCCGCCTCCGTGCTCAGGCGGGACTGGGCAGGTCTTAAGATCTACAGTTTCGCAGCTGCCGGCTGCCTTGTCGCAATCCTGATCAATCCGCTCGGCTGGCACATCTACGACGGCGTCACGACGACGCTGGGCCACTTTGCGCAGGCGAACATCACCGAGTGGTGGTCTTATTCCGCGAACTTCTCCGTGCCCGGAAGCATTCCCGGTATCGTCTACATCGCGATATTTGCCGCGTTCGAGCTGCGTCATCCGGCTGCCTCGCCCGCTCCTCTGGAGTCGCGGCTGCTGTCCTGGCTGTTCCTCCTGCTGGGATTCTATCAATACCGGTACATGTCGTTCTTCTTCATGTTCGCGACGGTACCGCTGGCGCTTCACATCGACCGGGTGCTGCCCAAGCAACTGAACGACCTCAAGGTCCAGAGTTCGTTGCTGGTGGCCGGCATCGTCGCAATGTGCGCGCTGCCGCTGACGCTGGCATACGTCAAGCCGGCTCTCGCACTTCCGCAGCTGCTGTCGGAGCAGGATGCGCGCTATCTTCAAACCCATTTTCCGCATGCACGGCTGCTGAACCACTGGAACGTCGGCGGGCTCCTGATCTTCTACACACGGGGTGCGGTGCCGGTGTTCATCGATGGCCGGTCGGCCACCGCCTATCCCGATGAGCTGCTGCGCGACTATTTCAGCCTGATCAAATGGGAGATCGACGAGGCCGCCTGGGACGCCGTCCTCGCCAAGTACAAGATCGATACGGTGCTCTGGGTGAAGGCGCACGAACCGCTGAAGAGGTTCCTCGTGGACAAGAGAGGGTGGACAGAGGAATACGCAGGAACGGACGAGGTCATCTACGTGAAGCACTGACGCAGCTTCGGTGCGACCGCGGCCCGAGATTCAATCGGAACCGAAACTCCGCTAGAACATCCCCTCGCGCTCGCTGCGCTTCTTCTTTTTCGAGCGTTGCCAGACCACGCCGGGATAGCCCTTCAGCGGCACCAGCGGCTCGCCGGTGTAGGCCCAGTCCTGCAATTCCTCGATTGCGATGTGATAGAGCGGCTGCCGGCCGGTGCGTCCCGAGAACAGCGCGCGCGGGATGTTCACCATATGCGGCGACCGCGCGCGCTCGTAGATGACGGGCGTGCCGCAATTGGCGCAGAAGCTGCGCGCGGTCTTACTCTTCGCGTCCTCATAGCGCGAGAGCTCGCCCGCGCCTTGCGTGACGCGGAAGCGCTTCTTCCAGCTGCCGACATAGGTCGCATAGACCGCGCCATGGGCGCGGCGGCTCGCGGCGGTGTGGTCGTGCCAGGCCCAGCGCGCCGGCACGTCGATCTCGAACCGCACCTTGCCGCACAGGCACTGGCCGGCCGCGGGTTTTGCCAGCGCCACGGGCTTGGGCTTTTTCGTCGGCTCGAACTCGTCGTCCGGAAACATCGGGGTCTCCCGGTTTTGCTGGCCGAGCTATCGTAGCCCGGATGCAGCGAAGCGAAATCCGGTAACGGTTGATCCGCCGACAAAAAGGCCCCGGATTGCGCTGCGCTTCATCCGGGCTACGAAGTCAGGCCCGCGCCAGCTCGTCGTGGACAGGATAATCCGTGTAGCCCTTCTCCTCGCCGGCATAGAAGGTCGCGCGGTTGTACTTGGTCAGCGGATAGCCGCGCTGCAGGCGGCGCGGCAAATCCGGGTTGGAGATGAAATAGCGGCCGAACGCTATCGCATCGGCATGGCCTTCGGCGACCGCGCTCTGCGCGCTGTCGCCGACGAAATTGCCGGCCGTGATCAGCACGCCGCTCCACATCGGGCGGTACAGCACCATCGCGGACGGCACATTCTGCCAGTCGACCTCGGCGCGGCCGGTGCCCGAGGCGCGCGGCTCGATGAAATGCAGATAGGCGAGCCCGAACTTGTCCAGCGCCTTGATGGCGTGGCTGTAGAGCGGCATCGGGTCGGCCTCGCCGCTGCCATTGGCAATGCCGTAGGGCGAGAGCCGCACGCCGACCCGGTTGGCGCCCCACACCTCGGTCACCGCCTGCGCCACTTCCAGCAGGAAGCGGACACGGTTCTCGATCGAGCCGCCATACTGGTCGGTTCGCAGATTGCTGCGCGATTGCAGGAACTGCTCGATCAGATAGCCATTGGCGCCGTGGATCTCGACGCCGTCGAACCCGGCGGCAAGCGCGTTCTTCGCCCCCTGCCGGTAGGCCTCGACCATCAGGGCGACCTCGCCGGTCTCGAGCGCACGCGGCGTCTCGTAGTCGACCACCTTGCCGTCCGCCGTCATGCACTTGAACTCGGAGGGGATCGCGACCGCCGACGGCGCCACCGGCAGCGCGCCATCCGGCTGGAACGAAGAATGCGAGACGCGGCCGACGTGCCAGAGCTGCAGGAAGATCAGCCCGCCCTTGGCGTGCACCGCATCCACCACCTCGCGCCAGCCCGCGATCTGGGCCTCGCTGTAGATGCCGGGGACGCCGGGATTGCCGAAGCCGGTGGCGACCACCGGCGAGGCTTCCGCGATCAAGAGGCCGCCGGGCGTGGCGCGCTGCGCATAATATTCCGCGTTCATCGGCCGCGGCGCGAGGCTCGGCCGCGCCGCCCGCATCCGCGTCAGCGGCGCCATCACGACGCGATGCTTCAGCTCATAGGGACCGACCTTGAGCGGCGAAAACAGCGATGGAGAACTCATGCCTACCCCAATTATTCTTGTGTGGTTTCCGTTATAGTGTGAAAACCGGTTACCACTTTTCCGGACCATGCCCGTTATGTCACGGGTTCATCTTGTTCGCAAAAGCAGGTAGTGGCAATCTAGCGAACAGACAAGCAGGCTTGCCATGTCGAAAACGAGCGCCACATCGCTCCCCTCGTTGAGCGTCCGCATCGATCTCGATGCCGAAGACCGCATCGGACCGGGCAAGATCCTGCTGCTCGAGCGGATCAAGGAATGCGGCTCGATCTCGGCCGCCGGCCGCGCCATGGACATGAGCTACAAGCGCGCCTGGGACCTGGTCGACGAGATCAACCGCATCTGCCGCCAGGCGGCGGTGGAACGCCAGACCGGCGGCAAGAACGGCGGCGGCGCGGTGCTGACCCCGTTCGGCCTCTCCCTGGTGGCGCGCTACCGCAAGATCGAGCGCGATGCGGCCACCGCCGTGCGCAAGGATCTCGAGGCCCTGCGCAGCGACATCGGCAAGCCGAAGAAGGCCGCGGGGCGGTAAACGCAGGAACCGGCGGCCGTCGCAAGGGCGCTTACGAAAATATCGAAAACAACCCCATGCACAGTAGCCGGCGGCGGCCGGCGTTCGACAAGGCAGCTTGACGCGTCGGGCAAATCAGGGGTATATTTCTAATATTCCGAAATCTTGATGCGAAGCCGCGGCTCCTCCAACACGTCGTCCCTGCGAAAGCAGGGACCCATACGCCGCGGCAGGCCTTGTTGAACGGACTCGCCGTTCCGGCATCGCTCAACAATTGGCATTCGTGGTTATGGGTCCCTGCTTGCGCAGGGACGACGATGGGGATGGTTCTCGTTTCAAGGCGTCACAGGGTGGGCGCCAAGGGGCAAAAGCAATGCCTCTCCCCGCAAGCGGGGAGAGGTGAGAAGCCAGCCCTAGCCCGTCTTGATCCAGACCGCCTTGACGTTGAGATACTCCTCGACGTGCTGCTTGCCGGACTCGCGGCCGTAGCCGCTCATCTTGTAGCCGCCGAACGGCACTGCCGGATCCATCGCCTGGTAGCAATTGACCCAGACCGAGCCGGCGCGCAGGGCCTTGGCGAGCTGGTGCGCCTTGCTGACATTGGTGGTCCACACACCCGAGCCGAGGCCGAAGGTGGTGGCGTTGGCGCGCTTGATCAGCTCGTCCGGATCCTTAAAGGAGATCGCCGAGATCACCGGGCCGAAGATCTCCTCCTGCGCGATGCGCATGTTGTCCTGCACATTGGCAAACACCGTCGGCTGCACGAAATAGCCCTTCGAGAGCGCGCCTTCGGTGAGACGGCCGCCGCCGGCCAGCGCCTTGGCGCCTTCCTTCTGGCCGATGTCGAGATAGCCGGACACCCGGTCCATCTGCTGCTGCGACACCAAGGGCCCGATCTGGGTGTTGGGATCGAGGCCGTTGCCGACCTGCAGCTTCTTGCCAAACTCGGCGACGCGGCCGACGAATTCGTCATAGACCTTCTGTTCGACGAACAGCCGCGTGCCGGCGCTGCAGATCTGGCCGGAATTGGCGAACACCGCCATCGCAGCGCCCGGCACCGCGGCGTCGAGATCGGCGTCGGCGAACACGATGTCCGGCGACTTGCCGCCGAGCTCGAGCGAGACACGCTTGAGGTTGCCGGCCGAGGCACGGATGATCGATTGTCCGGTGACGTGCGAGCCCGTGAAGGCGACCTTGTCGACATCGGGATGCGAGGCGAGCGCGGCGCCCGCGGTCTCACCGTAGCCCGGCACGACGTTGACGACGCCGGGCGGAATGCCGGCCTCCATGCAGAGCTCGCCGATGCGCAGCGAGGTCAGCGGCGATTCCTCGGCCGGCTTCAGCACCACGGTGCAGCCGGTCGCGATCGCGGGGCCGATCTTCCAGATCGAGGCGGTCAGCGGCCCGTTCCAGGGGATGATCGCGCCGACCACACCGATCGGCTCCTTCAGCGTGTAGGAGAATATCTCGCCGGGCAGCGAGTTCTCGATGGTCTCGCCATGGATGGCGGTGGCCTGGCCGGCATAGTAGCGCAGCATGCCGAGCGAGCGCAGCTTGTTGCCGCGGGTGCGGCTGATCGGCGCGCCCATGTCGAGCGTGTCGAGCTGGGACAGTTCCTCGAAATTGGCCTCAACCAGCTCGGCGAGCTTGAGCAGCATGTTCTGCCGCTCGAACGGCTTCACCTTGCTCCACGGCCCTTCGAAGGCGCGGCGCGCCGCCGCAACCGCACGGTTGATGTCCTCGGCATCGCCCTCGGCGACGGAGGCGAGCAATTCGCCGGTGGCGGGGTTGTGGGTTTCGAATTTCTTGCCGGAGGCGGCGTCGACCCATTTGCCGTCGATCAGCATCTTCTTGTAGGAGCCATCGGCATAAGGATGGCGCGTGATCGGAATAGCCTGCGAAACAGCCATGTTTGCACTCCCTGTAAATGTCGGCTGAGGTCTTTTGGAAGCGTTATATCGGCGATTCTACAGCGCGGCCGCGAAACCGTAAAGCGAAGCAAGCGTTGTCGAGGGTGCCGCGCATGAAAACCTCCCATGCGCCTGCGTGGTGCGTGCAGTATGATAGGTAAGGGTTCTCTTGTTTGACGCGTTTTCTTCACGCGAACCGGGAACCACTTCGCTTGAAAACGCTATGCTAACCTCAGCCACAAATGTGTCCGGAGACCGACGATGCCCCACCCCGTGATATCAGCCGATCATGTTGCCGTGATCACCGGAGGCGCATCCGGCATCGGGCTTGCCGCCGCATTGCGGTTTGCCCAAGCCGGCATGAAGGTCTGCATCGCCGATCTCGGCGATGACAGGCTGAAGGCGGCTGCAGCAAAACTGTCATCTGCCGCACCCGGCGGCGCCGCCGACATCATGACGGCTGCGGTCGATGTCAGCCGCGCCGATGAGGTCGCAGGCCTTGAGGCCGCCGTCGCGAAGAAGTTCGGCGGCACCGACATCCTGATGAACAATGCCGGCATCCAGCCCGGCAGCGCGATGTTCGGGCCCGCGGACAATTGGCAGCGCATCCTCGGCGTCAATCTGTGGGGCGTCATCAACGGTACGCAGGCGTTCGCGCCCAACATGATCAAGCGCGGCCGGCCGGGACTGATCATCAACACCGGTTCCAAGCAGGGCATCACCACGCCGCCGGGCGATCCCGCCTACAACGTCTCCAAGGCCGGCGTGAAGGCGTTCACCGAGGCCCTGCAGCACGAGCTGCGCAACACCGACGGCTGCAAGATCACGGCGCATCTCTTGATCCCGGGTTTTGTCTTTACCGGGCTGACTGCGCGCGGCCGCACCGAGAAGCCGGCCGGCGCCTGGACGTCGGAGCAGACCGTCGACTTCATGATCGAGCACCTCAAAGCCGGTGATTTCTATATCCTCTGTCCCGATAACGACGTGCCGCGCGCGCTCGACGAACGCCGTATCCTCTGGGCTGCCGGCGATATCGTCGAGAATCGCCCGCCGCTGTCGCGCTGGCATCCGGATTACGGCGATGCGTTCGCCGCGTTCG
Source organism: Bradyrhizobium sp. Pha-3 (assembly GCF_042258615.1). GTDB lineage: Bacteria > Pseudomonadota > Alphaproteobacteria > Rhizobiales > Xanthobacteraceae > Bradyrhizobium. The sequence continues at coordinate 8,267,594 of NZ_CP170152.1, forward strand.
TGAAGGGGAAGTGAACTTGTAGGGTGGGTGGAGCGCAGCGATACCCATCATCTCGCGGTGAACGCGATTGGTATCGCTTCGCTCCACCCATCCTACGCGGCTATTTATCCCGTCACCCTGAGGAGCGCGAAGCGCGTCTCGAAGGGTCGACGGCCCGACTGGGGCCGATTCATCCTTCGAGACGCCGCTTCGCGGCTCCTCAGGATGACGGTGTGGGTTAGCGAAGCGTAACCCACCTCTTCTCCCGCCGCGGCGCAAATGGTGGGTTACGCCTTCGGCTAACCCACCCCGCGACTCCGCTAATTCGCCCGCACTCGCACCGGCGTCGCCGGCTGCGCCACCAGCGCCTCGCCGAGCTCGCTCTGCTGGGCGCGCGGGATCGAGAAGCAGACGCTGAAGCCGTCCGACGTCTTGAGCGTCATCATGCCATGGGCCGGATCGGTCGACTGCTCGAGCACCCATGAATCCAGCGGATAGGCGTAACGCAGACTCTGGTCACCGAAACGGGTCTGCAGCGCCTTGCTGATCAGCCCGGGCAACGTCATGACCAGCGCGCCGACCTGGTTGATCGACAGGCGGATGGTCGCGGGCTCACCCTTGCCGTCGACGAATCCCAGCGAGATGGCGCAGCCGTCGGGCGCGACTTCGCAGGTGGTGAGCTCCTGGGTTTCGATCTGCATACCGGCACTCCGGGTCATTTCTTCATTATATTCATAAGAATATATCGCTCGGGCTGCCGGCGTCCAGCCGTTATTGCGGACCTCGCTTTGGCCGTGGCCCACCTGCCGCAACCGTGATATATGAAAGGATATAGCGAGGCCCGCGAAGGGCCCGTTTGACCAGGGAGAGCAAAGCCTATGAGTGATTACAAGCTTCTCATCGACGGCAAGATGGTACCCGGCGACCAGACCATGCCGGTGCTCAATCCGGCGACCGAAGAGGTGGTGGCGCAATGCCCCCGCGCCTCCAAGGAACAGCTCGACAAGGCCGTCGCCGCCGCGAAGGCCGCCTACCCGGCCTGGGCCGCCACGCCGATGGAAGAGCGCCGCAAGCTCATCATCAAGATGGCCGAGGCGATCGAGGCCAACACCAACGAGCTCGCGCACATCCTGACCAGTGAGCAAGGCAAGCCGCTCGCGGATGCCACCGGCGAAGTCATGGGCATGGCTGGCTTCTTCCGCTACCTCGGCTCGCTCGATCTGCCGATGCGCGTGGTCGAGGATTCCGGCGACCGCAAGGTCGAGGCCTATCGCCGCCCGCTCGGCGTGGTCGGCGCGATCATTCCCTGGAACTATCCGCTGCTGATCCTGGCGTTCAAGCTGCCGTCGGCACTGCTCGCCGGCAACACCCTGGTGGTGAAGCCTGCGCCCACCACGCCGCTGGCTTCGCTGCGCTTTGCCGAGCTGGTCAAGGACATCCTGCCGAAGGGCGTGCTCAACTTCATCGCCGATGCCAACGATCTCGGCGATCACATGACCAAGCACCCTGACATCCGCAAGATCTCCTTCACCGGCTCGACCGCAACCGGCCAGAAGGTGATGGCGAGCGCGTCGCAGACGTTGAAGCGGATCACGCTCGAGCTCGGCGGCAACGACGCCGGCATCGTGCTCGACGACGTCGATCCGAAGAAGGTCGCGCCCGGCATCTTCGAGGGCGCGTTCCAGAACTCCGGCCAGGTCTGCCTCGCCATCAAGCGGCTCTATGTGCACGAATCCGTCTATGACGAAATCTGCAACGAGCTGGTCGCGATTGCGAAGAACACCGTCGTCGATGACGGCTCCAAGCAGGCACCAAGCTCGGCCCGCTGCAGAACAAGATGCAGTACGAGAAGGTGAAGGCGTTCCTCGACGACGCCCGCAAGAACGGCAATGTGATCGCCGGCGGCGCCGCGATGGACCGTCCCGGCTATTTCATCGAGCCGACCATCGTGCGCGACATCAAGGAAGGCTCCAAGCTGGTCGACGAGGAGCAGTTCGGCCCGGTGCTGCCTGTCATCAAATACTCCGACAAGGATGACGTGATCCGCCGCGCCAACGCCACCACCTACGGCCTCGGCGCGTCGGTCTGGTCGTCGGATATCAAGCGGGCGCACGAGATCGCGACCCAGATCGAGGCCGGCACGGTGTGGATCAACAAGCACCTCGACATGGCCCCGAACATTCCGTTCGGCGGCGCCAAGCAGTCGGGCATCGGCACCGAATTCGCCGAGGAAGGTCTCGCCGAATTCACCCAGCTGCAGATCATCAACGGCCCGCCGGCCGCCTGATCCGAAGAACATGCGGCCGCGACGCCTTGGCTCCCCTTGGTTCCCCTTGGCTCCCCTTGGCGCCCCCTTGGCGCCGCGGCCGCCGCTTTCCTCCAAAACGAACAGAGCCCTTCATGTTCGATGCCCAATGCGACCTTGCCGCCCTTGTCTATGACGGCCATGACGATCCCGACGCCATCCTGCGCGACTTCGCCGGCGACCTGAAGGCGTGCGGCGCGCGCGTGGTCGGCATGGTGCAATTAGGCCAGTGCGCGGATTCCAGCCTGTCGGCAGTGCTGGTCCACAGCGGCGAGACGATGCTGCTGGCGCAGCCGCCGGCCCCGAGTACTACAAGTCCCGGTGCGACCGGCTGCAAGCTCGATCTGTCGCGGCTGCAGGACGCCGGCGTCCGCGTCGCCGATGCGCTCGCTGAAGGCGCCGATCTCGTCATCGTCAACCGCTTCGGCAAGCGGGAACGCGACGGCAAGGGCCTCGGCTTCGTGATCGAACGCGCGCTCGACGCCGATATTCCCGTCGTGATCGCGGTGTCACGCCAAAGCTTTGAGGACTGGATCAAGTTCGCCGGCGGGATGAGCGTGAAACTCGCCCGCGACCGCCACGCGCTGGATGCCTGGTGACGCAACGTCTCGCTGCGCACCGCGGCCCGGATCGCGCCGGATCACACCACGGTCTGCGAGGCGTTCAAGTAGAGGCGCTTTGTGGGGTGGGTTAGCTAACCCATCCAATTCTACTTATCCCGTCATCCTGAGGTGCGAGCGGAGCGAGCCTCGAAGGATGAACGGCCCGGCCGGTGGCCGTCGATCCTTCGAGACGCGCTACGCGCTCCTCAGGATGACGGGACATGCAGCGCTTGAAGGGTGGGTTAGCCGAAGGCGTAACCCACCGCCGGCTTCTCATCCGCACCCGCGTGTGTTGGACCAAGATGGTGGGTTACGCTTCGCTAACCCACCCTACAAGGCTATCCCCGTCATCCTGAGGTGCGAGCGGAGCGAGCCTCGAAGGATGAACGGCCCGGCCGGTGGCCGTCGATCCTTCGAGACGCGCTACGCGCTCCTCAGGATGACGGGACATGCAGCGCTTGAAGGGTGGGTTAGCCGAAGGCGTAACCCACCGCCGGCTTCTCATCCGCACCCGCGTGTGTTGGACCAAGATGGTGGGTTACGCTTCGCTAACCCACCCTACAAGGCTATCACCGTCATCCTGAGGAGCCGCGCTCTTGCGCGCGTCTCGAAGGATGCACGGCCCGGCTGGTGGCCGTCGATCCTTCGAGACGCCGCTTCGCGGCTCCTCAGGATGACGGGACATGCAGCGCTTGAAGGGTGGGTTAGCCGAAGGCGTAACCCACCGCCGGCTTCTCATCCGCACCCGCGTGTGTTGGACCAAGATGGTGGGTTACGCTTCGCTAACCGACCCTACAAGGCTATCCCCGTCATCCTGAGGAGCGCGCTCTTGCGCGCGTCTCGAAGGATGCACGGCCCGGCTGGTGGCCGTCGATCCTTCGAGACGCCGCTTCGCGGCTCCTCAGGATGACGGGACATGCAGCGCTTGAAGGGTGGGTTAGCCGAAGGCGTAACCCACCGCCGGCTTCTCATCCGCACCCGCGTGTGTTGGACCAAGATGGTGGGTTACGCTTCGCTAGCCCACCTACAAGGCTATCCCCGTCATCCTGAGGAGCGCGCTCTTGCGCGCGTCTCGAAGGATGCACGGCCCGGCTGGTGGCCGTGCATCCTTCGAGACGCGCGTTCCGCGCTCCTCAGGATGACGGGAGATGTAGAGTTAGCGAGCCCCACCATACAGACCACGCACGCGCCTACAGCGTTTCCTGCTTGTGGTCACAGTTCTTGCAGGTGAACTTGACGCGGGACTGGCCCTTTTCCGCCTGCACCCGGTTCGGCGCGCCGCATTTGCCGCAGACGGCCTCGATCCTGGTCGTCCCCTGCTTGATGACCAGGTTCCGCTTTTCCATGGTCTCGCGGATCAGGCGCTCGGCCTCCTCGCGCAACGATTGCTTCGACATTAACCCCACCGGTCATTGGTTTTGCGGGCGGCGTCATAGCACGACCCCGTGAAGCTTTGACAGCAGATATCGAACTCTAATTGTGAGTACATCCTAGAGCGTTTTCGAGCGAGGTGGATACCGGTTCGTGTGACGAAAACACATCGAAACGAAAATCTGGAGCCCGTTCCAGAACGAAAACGGCCCTAGACGATGAGCCGATCGACCGGCAGCCGGAAATGCCGCGGTTTCAGCGGCTTTGAGGGCCGGCCGATGCGGAACACGTTGATGAGGCGCAGATCGGTGCCGATCCTGCCGAGTTTGCGCAGCCGGTCGTTGAAATCAGGGTGATCGGCCAGCGCCGAGATCGGGCATGCCACGAGCCCGGCGCGATCGATCTCGAGCCAGCTGCGGTAGAAATGCCGTCCCGTCGTGAGTGGATCCTCACCGACCGGACGACAGAACAGGACGATCGCCGCGGCCGAGGCGGTCTTGGCGCTGTCTGACAGCAGCGATGCGGCGAGGCCGAGACGATCGAGCGGTTTGAACAGGGTGCCCAGCACAAAGCGGGCGGCGGTGGCCTCGACTGCGTTCATGGCAAGTGCGTCGCGATTGAGACCATCCAGCAGATAATGCGGATGGTGGGGCGACAGTCGCATCCATTCGAGCAATTCGGCCCGATACTCGTCGCCGTGGACAAAGGAGAACTCGGCCTGGTCGGCCCAGCCGGCGATATCGGCAATTGCCCGGCGATGACAGATGCAGATCAGATCGTCACGCGCGACGGCGAGCTGCACCAGCGGCGCGGGCTCATCCGGCGACGCCGCGAACTTGCCGCGCCACGACATGCGGTGCGCCACATGGCCGGCCAACGGATCGGGCACGACACCTTGCCTGATCGCAAAGCTGCAGAGCGCGGTAAATTGCGCCGACAGCGGCTGCTCGATCGTGGTCATAGCCGTGATCGCGAGGCCGCGGCGGTTGAGCGCGAGGCTCATGCCTTCCAGCGCCGCACCGTGCGACACAAGCACGTCGTGTCCGGCGGGATCCGCGACCGGCGCGCGCACGCAGGTGTCGTCGACCAGCGCCAGCCGCCCGTCGCCGAGCAGGCGCCAACGGGTCGGCTGGATGTTGTGGACGCTCGGCGCCAGCCGCGCCTCGGCGACCAGCTCGCGCAGCAAATCCGGTGTCAGCTCGCTCATGCCGCAGCCAGCCGCTTGGTGAACAGATGCAGCCGGTGCAGCGGCGTGGCGCCGGCCTTTTCGACCTGGCGCAGCGACGGACCGTTGATGTCGGCGATCCAGGTGCCGCCGAGCGTGCGGTAGCCGGCCTGCTGCAACGCCAGCGCGGTGCGGTACAGCATCGCGCCGTTGAGGCCGCGATTGTGCAGGTCGCGGCAGACCGACTGATAGATCAGCACCGCGCGCGTGTTCATCATGCGGTGCTGCACGAATTTGAACGGCGCTGATAACCCGATCCGGCCGCCGATCGCCTTGATCAGCGGATCGAGATCGGGGATCGCGATGATCGCGCCGGCGGGCCGGCCGCGATGATAGACCACGGTCGAAATCCGCTGGTCGATGATCCACATCATGTCACCGGCCTGGAACAGATATTCGGCCGCCGTCGGCGGCACGAACATCGGGTTGTCGGCAAAGCCGTCGTTGAGGATCAGGCGCGCATCTTCCAGCCGGACCTTGAAGGCGGAGCGCTTGATCGGCTGCCAGACGAAATCCGGATCGGCCAGCACCGCGCGCTGCTTGTCGCCGAGCAGCTGCTCCGGCTTGCCGCCGTCGAGCGCGATCTCGAACGTCGTCATCGGGAAGGTCGCGGCATAGCCGGCACGTTCGAGGTGGCGTGCGATATGCGGCGGCGACCACATCATGTCGGTGAACGGCGCATGATCGAACCCGTCGGTCATCACGCCGATCTGCTGCATCGCCGTGAGATTGAAATTGCCGGCGATGCGGGTCATGCCGCGCGCGGACAGCCACTGCTCGGCGGCGCGCAACAGCGCATCGGCGACATCGGGCTCGTCGACGCAGTCGAAGAAGCCGAACGCACCGTGGCGCGTGCCGTGCTTGCGGTTGGAGGCGTCGTGGATCGAGGCGGCGACGCGGCCGACCGGGCGGCCGTCGCGATGCGCCGAGAACAGCGCATAGCGGCCATGGCCTTCGCTGACGAACGGATTCTTCGCGGCATCGAACATCCGGTCGAAATCGCTCCACAGCGGCGGCGCGTAGAGGCTGTCGGGCCCATAGGCATTGAGGGCGGCGTCGAATGCCGCCTTGCGGTCGCCCTCCCGGATCTCGAGCGTCATTTGGCCTCCGGCGTCAACGCCAAGAGCCGCCGCACCAGCGCCAGCGCGGTTTCGGTGGCGGGATCGGCCGCGGTGACAGGCACCGCGAGCACGATCAGGTCGAGCGGATCATGCGCGAGCACGATGACATGGGAGGCGTTGTTCGCTGTCATCAGCGAGACCATGCGCTCGGCGGCAGGGTCGGTCGGTGCCAGCCGCCACGGCGCCTCGGAGCGGCGCAGCACGCGCCTCGCCGACAAGAAGTCGCGGAGCAGCGGCGGATCGTAGGGTACCAGCTCGTCTTCGCGGAAGCGCCGCGCGCTCTCGAAGATCGGATGCCGTGCGAGCTCGGCGATCAACTGCTCCCGTGTCTGCGCCGGCGACGCCGCGACCGAGTTGAGCACGCCCGGCTCCTGCGATTCGAACAGCGCCCGCAGCGCGTCCGTCATCAGGCCGATGGTCAACACGCCGGCGATCGCGACCGCGACGAACCGGACCATCTGCGCGGCGTCGACATCGGGCGCCATGAAGGCGGCGGCGAGCCCGAGCAGGCCCGAGGAAATCAGCCGCAGCGCCATCATCGCAAGGCCATGCCGGCGCGTCTCGGCGCCGCCGCCGGCGATCAGCATCACGGTCACTGTGAGCAGCGCCCCCAGCGCGCCAAGCCGGACCGGAATGTCGGGAAACAGCGTGCGGAAATCGGTCAGGATGAACGGGATCACGACCAGCGCCCCGACCGCCATGCGGCCGATGCTGCGGTTTTCCGAGGCCATCAGCGAGGCGCGGTCGCGCGTCGCCAGCAGCAGCGCGCAGGTCGCAAAGCCAACCAGCTGGAACAGGGCCAGCGCGACTGCATAAGTCATCGCAAAGCGCTGCAACCCGAACAGGCCGCCGAGGCCGAGCAGGATGCCGCCCGCGAGCGCTGCGATCTTGACCGCGCGCGGCGCGTGGCGGCGCAGGATGCCTTCGGTGACGATCAGCGCACCGAGCGGAATCAGCGCGGCCGGGATCACCGAGAGACGATCGAGCAGCCAGCTCCCGCTCCACCACGCGAGGCCACGGTCGAGGAACAGGGTTGCGATCACGCCGAGCGCGAGCAGCAGGCGGCGGGTCAGCGGGCTCCTTGGATCGCGCCGGTAGAACGTCATCATCGCCACCGCGACGCCGATGGCACCGCAGAGATTGACGATGGAATCGGCGATCACCCCCGAGGTCATGCGACGCCCGTCAATTGATCGATCGCCCGCCGCACCACCGGACGCATCAGGGCCGCGATCAGCGCATTGCGCGGCTTCTCGATCGTCGGCCGGTGCGGGTTGAGGAACCAGCCGCGGCAATCGGTGCCGGAGGTGCGGCCGAGGATCAGCGCGACCGCCTCATAGGCCATCAGCATGCCGGTCGAAATCACCATCGGCGCGAACGACATCCGGCTGCGGCGACCGGCCGCGACTTCGCCGGCGATCGCGAGGTCGACGTAGTTGCGCGAGGACGAATGCAGCATGACGTGCTCGATCTCGGCACGCATCGCGGCGCGACGGTCGTCCTCGGTGATATCGGTCCAGTCCTTAGCCAGGGTCGGGAAGCCGAGGCGCTCCTCGGGCCGCGGATCGTGCGGGCGCACCACGATCACCGACGGCAACGGCGACATATAGGCGTCGATCACGGTTGCGTCCGCGCGCTTGGCGGTCCGGTACAGATGCACGCCGGCGGCGATATCGTCCATGCCGTTGACGATGACCGGGCAGCGCTCGGCAATCCGGGCGAGCTCGCTGGTCCAGTTCTCGCCGAGCACCTCGACCTCGATGGTCGGGTTGATGCGTCTGGCGGCTTCGGCGGCGACCGCCGCCTTCTCGCGGCCGACCTCGTCGGCGAAGGCGAACACCTGGCGATTGAGGTTGGAGACCTCGAAGCGGTCGATGTCGGCGATCACGAACTTGCCGACGCCGGCGCGCGCCAATGCCATGAAGGCCGCGCCGCCCATGCCGCCGACGCCGCAGACGAACACCCGCGCCTGGCGCAGCAGCTGCTGCTCGTGCTCGTCGATGAAGCCGATGTTGCGGCCGGTGAAGGAGTAGTAATCGAAGTTCATCGCGCGGTCCCGTTTTCCGGCCTGCGCGGCCGCAGCGTGCCGAAGGCGCGGGTGTCGTCCATCCAGTAGACCACCGGCAGCACCAGCCGCTGCAACGCCAGCATCGCGGACGCCGCGAGCAGCGCCGGCAGCGAGCCCGAGGGCACCTCGCTCATCAGATAGCGGCGCGCGCCGGCAAGATCGACGCGGCCGATCTGCAGCACATCGTCGCCGCGGCCGTAATCCAGCTCGCGCTCGCAAAACTCGTTGTAGACAGCATTGCGATGTTTCGGCGCGATCTCAAAAGTCTTCTTCAGCGCATCCGAGCCACCGGTATAGGCATCGGTGATGACCGAGCGGGCCTCGTCGAAACCGGCCTCCTCGCCGACGCCGAACACCGCGCGATGCCGCGCCATGATGCCGCGCGCGAGCTGCAGATGCGCAAAGCTCTGCCGTGCGCCCGGCAGCGGCGGCGGAAACACGTCCGAGAACGTGTCGCTGACCATGCCGACCACCGCCGGCACCTGGGTGACGTTGGAGATCCATTTCGGCCGCAACCCGTCGCGGGCGAACAGCACCAGCGCGGTCAGGCCGTAGAGCACCCAGGACAGTCCCTGCCCGCGCACATCGGGATCGACCATGACGAGGCCGAGATGGGTCACCTCAGTGGGCTCGCCGTCGAGCGGCACGTCCATCACCGACAGCGCGTTGAAGGCGATCGGTCGTCCGGTGTCTTCCTCCGAGATCAAAGTGACAACGGCGCGCGACAGCCGCTCGGGCTCGCCGGAGAAGATGCCATAGGTCAGGCTCTCCTCGGGCAGCGTCTTGGCGGCAACGATGCGCAGCTGCCCGACCAGCGCGTCGAGCTCGTCCTTGGGCAGCGACAGGCCAGGGGATTCGACGATGCGGGTGCGCTGGCCGGCCTGGGTGCGCAAGGTGAGATCGATGGTCGGCTGCGACAGCGCCTTGAGCCAGAAGCCGCCATGGCTGCGCAGGCCGTCAAAGGCCGCGCGCGCCTTCGCAAAGCTCCTGCTGCCGCGCGAAGCGGGCGTGCGATTGTCGGTGGACGCCATTTCTCTGTCCCTCGGGCGGATCTCTGCACTTTGGCCTGTTAAAGAGCCATGAGCGCAACCTGACGCTGTTTGCCGCAGGGTAAACAAGGCCTTCCGGAAACGGAACAAGTTGGTCGTAAGAGGCCTGCGGCCTATCCACACCGTCATTGCGAGCGCAGCTCGTGGCTGCAGAGCGCCAGCTCCTTCACCGTCACCCTGTGAGGAGCGCGGAACGCGCGTCTCGAAGGGTCGACGGCCACCAGCCGGGCCGTGCATCCTTCGAGACGCGCTACGCGCTCCTCAGGATGACGGGACTGCCAAGTCTAGCGCCCGATCGGCGCAAAGCGTTTTAGGCAAAAGCGGCGAGTGCGAGACACCCGCCGCTCCGTCTTCGCTCCGGCTCAACCCGCCTTGGACACTTCCATCAGCAGGCGCTCGGCCTTGGCGTCCTCGATGCGGTTCACGAGCTTGCCGCTCTCATGGTTGTCTCGAATCGTCTTGGTCAGCGTGACACAGGTCTGGATCAGCATCACGATGCCCATCGTGAGGTAGCCCTTCATCCAGAGGTCGATCGGCAGGAAGAACACGCCGAGGGCAACGAGGAAGGCGGAGGCTGCGAAGGACGCGTAAGTGAATGTCACCCAGCCACTGCTGTGGGGTTGGATCGTCTGGTTCATTGTCGTCTCCTTGATGTTACGAGGTTTGAAGCTGGCTTGGTTTCAGGCTTGAGTTCTCAGGCGGCAGGCGGGCGCTTGGCTCTCAAGCGCGCCAGCACGTCGTCGGCCGTCGATTTCATCCGCGGGCCAAAGCCCTGCTCGGCGAGCTTCTCGGCGGTCGCGAGCGGACCCGAGGCGGTGTCGATCTCGAACAGCGCGTCATCCGCCGCCTGGATCTCCATCTGCCGCTCGCGCAGGCGCTTCAGCGTCGCTTCCGCTTCCGGCAGCGTCGATTCGTAGGGCCGCGCCGCCTCGATGCCGCTCCGGCGCAGCGAACGCACGGCTTCCGAGGCGCGGGCGAGACGCCGGCCGCGATCGAGTTCGGCAATGCGCGCCTCGGCGTTGGCGACGTGGCGCTTCAGCCGGGTGATCTCGGTGGCGAACAGCGTGCGCGCGGTCATCGCGGCGTCGCGTTCGGCTTCGAGGTTGGCGATCGCCTGCGCGGCTTCGCGGGCGAGGTCGTCCCGGCCGCCCTCGAGCGCCGCCGACGCGCGCACCTCGAGATCGGCGATCCGGGCATTGGTCGCCTCGAGCCGCCGGCCCTCCTGCGCGTCGCCGGCGATGGCCAGCGCCAGGGTTCGTTTCGAGCGGTCGACCGCGGCGGCGGCATCGCGCATCTGCTGGTCGAGGACGACCAGCGCGGTCCGATCTTGCAGTTCCTCCTCGGCTGCCGCCACGCTGCCGCGGAAAATCGTCAAAACAGTTTTGAACATTTGCCTACTCCCTGTTATGAGCATCGCTCATGAATATCTTCTACCACATAATGAGCACTGCTCAAGAATTATTTGAGCGACGCTCACGTATTCGGTTAACGACGGGTGAAACATGTCCAAGGCATTGGAACGACGAGCGAAACTGCGCGAAGCGCTGATCGAGGCGGCGGAACGGGCGATTGCGGCAAAGGGTCTCGGCGGCCTGAAAACCCGCGAACTGGCCCAGGAAATCGGGGTCGCCAATGGCGGCGTCTACAATCTGGTCGAGGACGTCGACGAGCTGATCCTGCGCGTCGGCTCGCGTACGCTGGCCCGGCTCGACGCTTCGCTGTCGCTGGCCGAGATCGGCGGCGCGGCGGCGCCGCGCGAGATGCTGGTGCGGATTGCGGTCGCCTATTGCGACTTCGCCGCCGACAATCTCGAACTGTGGCGCGCACTGTTCGAGCATCGCATGCAGCCCGGCAAGCCGGTGCCGGAATGGGCGATCACCGAGCAGATGGAACTGTTCCGCCACATCTACAAGCCGCTCGCCGCACTGTTTCCGCAGCGCTCGCCGGCGCAGCTCGGCGTCACCGCGCGCAGCCTGTTCTCCGCCGTGCATGGCATGGTCGCGCTCGGGCTCGAGCACAAGCTGATCGCGGTGCCGATCGGGGCACTGCGCAGCGAGATCTCGACCTTGACGCGCGCGATGGTCGACGGCCTGACGGCGAAGAAGGATTAGGCCGCCTGGCCCCAGGGGGCGCAGCGGTCGAGGTCAGAAAAGGGGGCAAGGCCACTTGCGGAATAGCCGGACCGTAGCTATCTACCTCGGATCGAGTTTCGGCCGAACGACTTGGCCTCGCCGCTGATAGCGTGCCTGACTGACGACCCTCACCCCCTGAACTTCGAATTAGCCTGCTGCGCCCTCGGGTGCGGCTCCAAACACGCATCTATACCAAAGGACGATGTTCCATGAGCATGGGAACTGTGAAGTGGTTTAACGGCCAGAAGGGTTTCGGCTTCATTCAGCCGGACGACGGCGGCCAGGACGTTTTCGTTCATATCAGCGCTGTCGAACGCGCCGGCATGAGCACCCTCAACGAGGGGCAGAAGATCTCCTTTGAGATCGTTGCAGACCGCCGGACCGGCAAATCTGCTGCGGACAATCTGCGCGCGGTGTAAGCTGCGACAATTAGCCATGCTGCTTTGACCACGGATGAACTGGCAAAGCCTCTGGTTACCCGACCCCGCGACTGGTCACCCGGCCGCGGGGTTCGCTTTATCAACACCGCGCGCAAGGCCCGCCAGGACCAGGACTTGAACCGTCTGCCGGCAAAGCGGCCTGCGCATCGAAGCAGCTGAGGTCGCGAGCGTGTCCACCAAGATCGATCCAGCTCCGCAGCACGACGACATCATGTACCCGCAGGTGCTCCCGTTCGTGCTGGTCCATTTGGGGTGTCTGGCGGCGATCTGGTCGGGCGTCTCATGGCCGGCGATTGCAATTTGCGTCGCGCTGTATTGGCTGCGCATGTTTGCCATCACGGCCGGGTATCATCGCTACTTCTCGCATCGGGCTTATTCGACCAGCCGGGCGTTTCAATTCATCCTCGCATTCCTTGCCCAGAGCAGCGCCCAGAAGAGCGTCCTGTGGTGGGCTGCGAAACATCGACATCACCATCTTCATTCCGATACTGAGCAGGATGTGCATTCACCCCGGCACAAAGGCTTCGTGTACAGTCATCTCGGCTGGATCTTCTATCGACAGCACGATGCGACCGATCTGACGAAGGTTGCGGATTTTGCGGCGTATCCGGAGTTGATGTGGCTGCACAAATTCGAGGTCTTGCCGGCGGTCGCGGTCGCAGTCCTGTGCTTCCTCATTGCCGGGTGGCCAGGGCTGCTGGCCGGTTTCTTCTGGAGCACCGTGCTGGTCTATCACGCGACGTTCTGCATCAACTCCCTCGCACATGTTCACGGACGCAAGCGATATGTGACGGGCGACGACTCCCGCAACAATTGGCTGCTGGCTCTGGTTACGATGGGCGAGGGTTGGCACAACAATCACCACGCCTATCAAAGCAGCGCGCGGCAAGGCTTCCGCTGGTGGGAGATTGATGCGACCTATTACGTCCTGGTGGCCCTGTCCTGGCTCGGTATTGTCTGGGATCTGAAGGCGCCGCCCGCGCAGGTTCTCCGCAACGAGCAGCGCCTGGGATCGCGTGTGATCAAGCGGACGGCTGAGCAGCTTGCCGGCCGTTTCAACCCCGAACACATTGCGCAGGCGATCAAATCCTCAATCCACGAAACCGGATTGTCGGTGCGGGACGCGCTTTTCCTGTTGCAGCATCGTGCCGATTTGCATCTGCCCAGCATGCCGACGCGCGAGCAGCTCTTGGCTGAAGCCCAGGCCATGTTTGCGAAGACGCCATCGTTGGACGACATCGTCGACCGTGCACACGAACTCCTGGTGGAATCGGTTTGCTTCCTTCTGGCCGTTCCGCCGCCGGTGGCCGCCGTAAACCCGAAAGCTTGAGGCAGCGGTAGCATTTTGCCTCGGGCATCCCCATATAAAGTCAATGAGCAACTGGCAAAAACCGAGCAAGCGCGAACCACCCAAGACCAAGGCAGAATTGCGCGAGATGCTGACCGAGGCCGTGCGTAACACGCCGAGCCCGGACCAGGTGTCGAAGCAGCGCCCGGTAAAAGCCAAAAAGACCGCGGCTGGTGCCGCCGACCTCGATTAAGCCCCACGCACCACCCGACCGGATCGCCCGCCCCGGGATACGACCGAATTCCATTCGCGACGAGCGCGAAGAATTTCGTGAAGGAGCAGCATGCGCAAGCTTCCCAAGCCCACCGAACAAGAGATCAATGAGGGACCCCAAGCGGTGTCTTTTCAGATTGCGAACGGAAACGCGCGGCAGGACTGCATCCTGCAAACCACATTCCCGACGAAGATGCAGGCGCACAAATATCTGCTTGCGAATTGGCCGACCTTCGAAAAGATGGCTCGCGATGCCCTCGCGGCGGGGACCATTGAAGGCGGCCAGATCAAGCTCGCGATGATCTGAACAGCCCGCGGAAACACCCAGACCTCACGGCTCCACCGTGTAGGCGCGCCCGGGTTCGAGCGCATAGATCGTCAGAAAGCGCAGCGGCCGTTCCGGGTCGCAATTGCGAAACAGCGTGTGCGGAACATCCGCCCGATCCTGCAAGGTCTCGCCTGCCCGATATCGTCGTGGCGCCTCGTCGCCATAGGCGGACTCGGCAACACCTTCGACGATGAAGATCACGCCGCCGACCGGATGCCGGTGCAGCGGAGCAACTCCGCCGGGCGGATAGGTCACCTCGGCAACGACAAGCTCGCGCTGATCGCCGGGCAGTTGCAGACGCTCGAGGGTCTTGCGCGTGACGCCGGCAAACCCGGCCTGCCGGGCGTTTGCCGGCCCCTCGTTGCTTTCAGCCATTGGAACCCTTTCGCGTCTCGCGCACGATTGTGTTCGGATCACATCGCAGAGCGATGACTATGGGGGCGCCGCAACGGCGCAACAAGGTGCCCGGACCATTTCTATCCGTGCAACACATCTGGGCTGAAGTCCTTGCCACCCCTGCCCCGGCGTTGCAGGATTCGGTTGCCGAAAACCTTCAGCAGTGGGCCTTGCATGAGAACGAGCATTATTGCGACGCGATTGTCGGGAGCGGCCGCCCTGGCGTTCATCCTTGCGGCATCAAGTGTCACGCCGGCGTCGTCGGCGCAGGCCGTGCAGGAATGCTCGATGTCGGTGACGCTGGCGGATTGGGGCGAGAATTCGACCGGCGATATCGACCTCGCGGCAGGCGAAAGCTGCCAGATCCCGATCGGGATCCGCGGCACGGTGACGGACTCGTCGATCTCGCAGAAACCGGCCTATGGCAAACTGAAGAAGATCAACGCATCGACCTTCGAGTACAGGGCGAAGGCCAAGTACAAGGGCAGCGATACGTTTGCCATCAAGGCAACTGGTCAGGGACCGAAGGCGTCCGGCACCTCGGTCATCACCGTGCACGCCACGATCAAGTAGTCGATTTCGAGACATCGCAGATAGCTTATCGCGCGCCGGACATACGGCGCGCGACCACCTAGCGCAAAAGGGCGCTAGGGTGTGGTAAGATTAGTTGAGTTGAAACGGCATCGAATCTTCACCTCTCCTTTGGGAGAGGTCGATTTGCGCAGCAAATCGGGTGAGGGGTTACGGTCTATCGAGAGGGCAAGAGCCCTCACCCGGATTGCACTGGACGATGCTTCGCATCGCCAGGCGCAATCCGACCTCTCCCCGGCGGGGAGAGGTGAACCGAAATCGCCGCGGGCCGATTCAACCAAATCTCATCCTGCTCACGCCGGCCGCGCGCCGGTGCGGATGATCGACCCGACATGCTGACCGCGCAGCGCCGCGGTGAGCCGGCCGGGGACCAGGCCATTCACGACCTGCACGCGTTCGATGTGCCGTGCATTGGCCATCACTTCGAGCAGCGCGGGATCGAACGGCAATGTCCCCTTCAGCTTGGCAAGATCGGCGAAGCTCGTCTCACGCAGCAGCTGGGCCTTCTTGCCGTCGGGACCATTCGGATCGTCGCTGTACACGCCGTCGACGTCCTCGACGATGGTGAGGCCGGCGGCGCCGAGCGCATCGGCGATCAGGAATGCACCGGTGTCGGCGCGATGCAACGGGATGCGCGAGGCCGGGAATTCATGATGGTGATACGGCGGAAACGCGCTGCCCACCACCGCGCGGGCCGCGGAGAGATGGATCGCAAGCTGGCTCGCGATGGTCGGATGCTCGATATAGGACACGCCCTCCGGCGCGAGCAGACAGCCGAGAATGTGGCCATTCTGGCCGGCCTCGCTCGCGGCCAGCGGCGCCAGCGAGCCGACCGGCAGACCGAGGTCGAGGCCGACGCTGTAGAGATGGCGGGCGCGGATGCCGGCGCCGGTCAGGATCAGCATGCGGTGCTCGGGCAGCAGCGAGCGCAGCTCGTCGACAACAGGCAGGATCGCCTCATGGCCGCGATCCATGATCGAGCGGCCGCCGATCTTCACCACCTGCACCCAGGGCAGCAGCGGGATCGGGCGTCCGCCGGCGACGGGACGGGTGAGATCGCTGTCGAGCAGGGTCTGGCGCGCGAGCGGCGAAGCGACGTGCTTGATGGTGTCATCCATGGTCGTGTCCCTGCTCAGTTCGCGGTGATGATGGTGCCGACATGCTCGCCCGCGAGCGCGCGGGTGAGATTGCCGGGGACGAGGCCATTGACGACCTGCACCTGGCGGACATGACGCGCGGTGGCGAGCAGATCGAGCACCGGGAATTCGAGGATCGAATCCTGCAATCCCTTGGCTTTCATCTCGGCGACCGAGATCTTCGGAATGAAAGTGGCGCTCTTCGACGTCTTGGGGTTCGCGGTGTAGAGGCCGTTTTCGTCCTTCACATAGATCATCGACTTGCAGCCGAACTGTTCGGCGACCAGGAAGCATCCGGCGTCGGTGCGGTAGGGCGGGATCATGCCCTCGGCTGCGGGCCGCATCCACAGCCCGTAAGGCGGCATGCCGCTGAAGATCACCGCGTTCACCTCGGCGAGATAGAGCGGCACGGCCGAGAGGCCGGCGCCGCTGACCGCGGAGATGCCGTGCTTGGCGAGCAGTTGGCCGAGCATCACCGCGTTCTGATCGGCAACCGAGGCGCCGAGCTGCGAGAGCACGCCGGCCGGCAGCCGAAGCCCGGCCGCGATCGAGTAGAGATGGCGGGCGCGGGTGCCCGCGCCGGTCCCGATCAGCATCTTGTGCGCCTTGCGGGCAGCGACGATCTCGTCGACCAGCGGATAGACCGCGGCGCGGCCGCGGTCGATGACGCTCTGGCCGCCGATCTTGATCACCGCCGCATCCGGCAGGATCCGGAAGTTCGACGCCGCCTCCGCCGTCGCCAGGAGCTGCGGATCGGTCAGCGACCGCTGCATCAGGAGCGCTTCAAGCTCCGCCGTCGTGCTTGTCATGAGAAACGTCCTTCCTCCAATGCACCTGGCATTGCTTCCGTCGGCCCCGCGACTTCCGAACCGGTCTCCCCCGGCGGCTCGCAAGGCCCGCATCCGAACTGCACTGGTAGCGATAGTCCGGGCGGGTCTCAAGATGCAATGGCGATGATGCCGCGCATCCGGCACGCATTTTGCCGACCGGCTCGCCTCACCGATCGGTCGCCGGCAGCTTGACGGTCACGCGCAGGCCCGAACGTCCGGCACCGGTCACATTTTCGAACAGAACCGAACCGGCGGCATGATCGACGATGCGCTTCACGATCGAGAGCCCGAGCCCGGCGCCCTCTCCGCTCGGCTGACCGCCGCGGAAGAACGGCTCGCCGATCCGCGCCAGATCCTGCGGCGTAACGCCCGGTCCGGAGTCCTCGATCTGGATGACGGCCATTCCGTCCTCCCTGGCGACGGCAAGATCGACAGCCCCTCCGTTGGGCGTGAACTTGATTGCGTTCTCGACCAGGTTCCGGACCGCCGAGATCAGGGACAGCTCGTCACCGTTCACCGCGACCACCTCGACCGTCGTGAAACCGAGATCGATGTTGCGCGCTGCCGCCTCAGGCAGCAGATCGGCGACGACGCCTTTTGCGATCTTGTCCAGCTCCACCGATACACGCGCGGTGGATGGCGCAGCGTCCTGACGCGCCAGCGCCAGGAGTTGCTCGAGCAGATGCTTGGTGCGCCGCATGCCGCTCTTCAACGCATCGAGCCGGTCGCGCGTCTCCGCCGGCATGTCGAGGGAAGCGAGATTTTCCGCCTGCAGGCTGAGCGCGGTGACCGGCGTTCGAAGTTCATGGGCCGCGTCGGCGATGAAACGCCGCTGCTGGTCCATCATGATGCGTACCCGGCTCAGCAACCCGTTGATCGAGCCAAGGAACGGCTGCAGCTCGCTCGGCGCGCCCGTCGCCGGCAGCGCACCGACGTCATCCACCCTGCTCGCATCGAGATCGCCGGCGAGGCGCAACATCGGCCGGAACGATCGCGCGATCACGAATGCCGTCATCAGCAAAAGGCACGGCACCAGCGCGCCGATCGGCAACAGCGTGCGCACGGCCATATCGCCCGCGATCTCGGTGCGGATCTCGGTCTGTTGCGTCACCGCGAAGCGGCTGCCGTCCGGCCGGGTCCGAAGCAGCGCGCGGACCGGCTGGCTGTGATAGACATCGTTGTGCAGCCCATCCGTCAGCCCCCAAAGCCGGCGATCGTCGGCGGAGCCGCGCGGCACCTCACCGAGCTCGACGACGGCGACCTCGGCTTCCGCATCGATGCCGGTGACCGGGCGGCTTTGCCGGATCGGAGCGCTGAGCGCGAAGCTGCCGATCTGGATCAGGACGGAGTCCTGCATCTCGATCGCTTCGCTGTAGGCCCATCTATAGGCCAGGAGTCCGCCGACGGCGCCCGTCAACAGGATGATCGCGGTGAGTCCGACGAACAGGCGTCCGCGCAGCGATCTCATCATCTCGAACGATCCACCATCCACCCGACGCCGCGCACGTTCCTGATCGCCGCGGCACCGAGTTTTCTGCGCACGGCGTGAATCAGGAACTCGACCGCGTTGCTCTCGACCTCCTCGCGCCAGCCGTAGATCTGGCGTTCGAGCTCGGCACGGGACAGGATCGTCCCCGGCCGCGCCAGCAGCGCCTGCAGCAGGGCGAATTCGCGTGCGCTGAGCACGGCTTTTTCTTCGCAGAAAGTGGCTTCCCGCGTGGCCGGGTCGAGATGAAGCTCGCCGTTCGTCAGCACCGGCGGCGCCCCGCTACCCTCGCGCCGCAGCACGGCGCGCATGCGCGCCAGCAACTCGGCGATCTCGAACGGCTTGACCAGGTAATCGTCGGCGCCGAGATCGAGCCCCCGGATGCGATCGTTCAGCGCATCGCGAGCGGTGAGAATGATCACGGGAAGGCGCGAGGCGCGCTCCCGGATCGCCTTGAGAACATCGAGACCGTCAGTCAATGGCAGGCCGAGATCGAGCAGCGCAATGTCGTAGGTCTCGCTGCGGCTGGCTTCGATGGCGAGATCGCCATTGCGCACCCAGTCGACCGCATAGGCGGCATCCCGCAGCGCCTCGACGACGGCGGCGCCGATCATCCTGTCGTCCTCCACCACGAGCACCCGCATCGCCCGGCAATCCATCCCGATCCGCACCGGGAGTACGCCCGGCAAACTGCGTCGCACCGATCAACCGGCGACGCTTCCGCGATCATATCAGCTTCCACTTAGCCGCAACTTAGGGGCTTTCGGCGTCCAAATGGCGGCCGCTCCGCCCACCTAAGCCGGGGCTAAGTCTCGCCGTGCACGCTCGCTTTCGAACCCGGCGGAACCGCCGCCCCTGTCAAAGTGGAGCTTCACACCATGCTGGATATCAGACCCATCGGCCGCAGCATGCTGAACAAGGTCCCCGAAGTCACCCTCGTCTTCTGGCTGATCAAGATCATGTCGACCACGGTCGGCGAGACCGGCGCCGATTACCTTGCCGTGCATGTCGGCCTTGGCACCAGTGTGACCGGCCTGCTGATGATTACGCTGCTTGCCGCGGTGCTGGCCATCCAGCTGCGGATGGACCGCTACGTGCCGTGGGTCTACTGGCTGACGGTCGTGCTCGTCAGCATCGTCGGAACGCAGATCACCGATGCGCTGACCGACAAGCTCGAGATCAGCCTTTACGTCAGTACGGCCGCCTTCGCGATCGCTTTGGCCGCGACCTTCGCGATCTGGTTTTCGGTCGAGCGGACGCTGTCGATCCACAGCATCGTGACCAAACGGCGCGAATTGTTCTACTGGGCCGCGATCCTCTTCACATTCGCGCTCGGCACGGCGGCGGGCGATCTTGCGACCGAAGCGCTGGGCCTTGGCTTCAACGTCGGGGTGGTCGCGTTCGCGGCACTGATCGCGGCGATCGCGGCAGCTTACGCACTCGGCGCCAACGCGGTGCTGACCTTCTGGCTCGCCTACATCCTGACGCGTCCGCTCGGCGCATCATTCGGCGACCTCTTGTCCCAGGCCCATGAGTACGGCGGCCTTGGCTTCGGCACGATCTACACCAGCCTGGCCTTCCTGACGGTGATCGTCGCGCTGGTCGCCTGGCTGTCGTTCGAAGGCGACGCCGGCGGAAAACCCGAGGCGTCGCCCGGCGCGTGAATTCGACATGCGTCTCGACGGACACCCATCGAAGCCCCTCACAAAGGAGAACCACCCATGAACAAGACGACACTCGGCCTTGCGACGGCGATTGTTGCGCTCGCAGTCATCCAGCCGCTCCCCGATGCCAACGCAGGCCTCAGGCTGCTGCCGCACACGCAGACGGCCGCCACGAGGCTCGGCGACCTGGCGCCATTTCGCAGCATCGCCGCCGATGTCGCGGCACTGGTCGACAAGGGTGACCTGGCCGGCGCCAAGACGCGGATCAAGGATCTCGAGACCAAATGGGACGAAGCGGAAGCCGGATTGAAGCCGCGCGCGGCTACTGACTGGCACACGGTCGACAAGGCGATCGATCGCGCGCTCGAGGCGGTGCGTGAGACCAGTCCGGATGCCGCCAAGTGCAAGAAGGCGCTCGCCGAGCTGCTGTCGATCATGGACTCGATGAAGGCCTGATCCATCCATCATTTCGACCAACGCCGGCGGCATTGTCCGCCGGCGACCCGGCCTCCCGGAGTGAAGAACCCATGGAATTATTATTGCGCGACACCGCCACGGATGACCGCGCGGGAAAAGTCCCCGCCGTCACGCTCGGCTTCTGGGTCATCAAGATTCTCGCCACGACGCTCGGCGAGACCGGCGGCGACGCCGTCACGATGTCGATGAATCTCGGCTATCTCGTCGGCACCGCGATCTTCGCGGTCATCTTCGCTGCTGCCGTCGCCGCGCAGATGGCAGCGAAGCGCTTTCATCCGCTGCTTTACTGGACCGTGATCATCGCGACGACGACCGTCGGCACGACATTTGCCGACTTCGTCGATCGATCGCTCGGAATCGGATATCTCGGCGGCTCATCGCTGCTCGCAGGCCTGCTCGTTATGTCCCTTGTTGCATGGCATCGCACCATGGGAACGGTCTCGATCGAGTCGATCGACAACAAGGCGGCCGAAACCTTCTACTGGATCACGATCCTGTTCTCGCAGACGCTGGGCACCGCGCTCGGCGACTGGATGGCCGACTCCACCGGCCTCGGCTATGGCGGCGGCGCGGTCGTGTTCGCCGCCGGCATCGCGATCGTTGCCGCCGCCTATCTCTGGACCAGAGTGTCGCACACGGTGCTGTTCTGGATCGCGTTCGTCCTGACCAGGCCGCTCGGCGCCACCGTCGGCGATTTCCTCGACAAGCCGCTCGATCACGGCGGCCTTGCGCTCAGCCGCTACACGGCATCGATCGCTCTCGCCGCTGCGATCGCGGCACTGGTCTTCATCCTGCCGCAGCGGGCGGGAGAGCACGCGTGAATGGCGTGCCCGGTCCCGGGCTCCCGGCATGCTCCCTGAGCTTCGATAGAGAACCGGCTCACCTCAAACAGGATCTGCTCGAACTGTCGATCAGGTCTTGTTCGGCGTGAAGATGACCTTGCCCTTGAATGCTGCCGCCTTCGCGATGGCCTCCGGGAATCCCTCGAGGCCATAGCTCTCGACCACCGGCGCGCTGATCGCGCCTGATGCGACCATCGGCACGAGATGGTCGTACATCCTGGCCAGGGCTTCATCGGTTGCAGTCTTGCCCCAATGGCCGAGCCAGAAGCCGCGGATGGACACCTCGTTGAAGATCACGCTCAAGGCCGAGCCGGAGAACGGCTGTCCGCTCATCGCGCTGTAGATGACGAGCACCGCCTTCGGCGCCAGGCAGTTCATCAGGTTTAAAGCTGATGTGCCGCCAACGACGTCGAGCGCCAACAGGATCGGTGCCCCGCCGGTCTCCTTGGCGACGCGCTTGGCCAGATCCGGTCCGTCGACCAGCACGATATCGCCGCCGACCGACTTGACCTCGTCGATGACGTCCTCGCGCCGGACCACGTTGACGGTCTTCAGCCCGAGCGACTTGGCAACCGCGATCACCGCCCGCGCCGTCGCTGAATTGGCGCCGTTCTGGATCACCCAGCCGCCGTGCGGGATCTTCACGAAATCGGTCAGCAGCAGATAGGCGGTCGCCGGATTGACCGCGATCATCGAGAGTTGCCGGACGTCGGCTTTCTCAGGCAACGGCCGCTGCCAGGACGCCGTGAACTTGACGCGTTCGGTCCAGGTCGGGACCGTGAACGGGATCAGCGTGCGGTCGCCGGCCTTCAGGTTCTTGACCTGCGATCCCGCGGCAACCACCCGCCCGACGCCCTCGATCCCGAGCGTGGCCGGCGGCGTCGGCAAATAGCCGTAGCGCCCCGCGATGATCATGAAATCCGAATTATTGATCGGCGCAGCCTCCACCGCGACCACGACCTCGTTGGGGCCCGGACTGCCGACATCGGGCACCTCGTTGAGCTTGACCACATCCTGAGCACGTCCGAACGCAACGACCTGAACAGCCTTCATGGCATCATCTCCCGGTTTCGTTGTGTACTACTAAGTACAAAATATGGATGGCGTCAATGGTCCCGACCGCCTTCACGGCAAGGTGAAGGCTTCACATCCGACGCGGGAGTACATAAAAGAGCGGTATGGCAAGGCCGCGCAGCTTCGATCCGGACGACGTCCTGGAAATCGCCCGTCAGGTATTCTGGCAGAAGGGTTTCCAGGCGACCTCGCTCGACGAGATCACGGCGGCGAGCGGCGTCGCCAAGCCCAGCCTCTACGCGGCCTTCGGCGACAAGAACGCGCTGTTCCTCAAGGTGCTGGACCGCTATCACGACGGCATCCTGGGCTGGGCCGAGCGCGTGCTGGCACAGCCTGTGCCCGCCCGTGAGGCGATCAGGCAGTGGCTCACCGGCTTCATCCCCTATTGCTCGGGCGAGAAGGGACAGCGCGGCTGCCTGTCGATCAATTCCGCGACCGACGGCTCGCTCGACCAGGCCGAGCTCCGCAGGAGCATCGAGCGCTACAACCGGCGGCTCGAAGAGCTGTTGCGCACGCGGCTGCGCACCGACCGCGCCCAGTTCGGCAAAGGCTTTGATCCCGACACCACCGCGCACACCATCATGGTGGTGCATGCCGGCCTGCTGGCGCTCGCGCACCAGAGGCCGGATTCGAAGCGGGTGAAGGCCGTGATCGACCAGGTGATGGGCCTGCTCGCCTGAACTTGCCGGCTCCGGCGGTACACTGCGCCCTCGCATGAATGTGAATATATGACTGACATCATCTTATTGATGCCGCGCGGGCGATGACCATGTCCGGATTGGCTGCTGGGCCTTTCCGGATCTGGGATCAGATGAACAAACCGTTTTGGCGTGCGATGCTTTTTGCCACCGGCTTGCTGGCGCTGCCGGCGATCGGCCCAGCGCAAGCCCATGATCACCAGCATCCCGAGTTGAACGGCTGGTACGAGAGCCTGCACAGCGGCAAGGGACCCTGCTGCGACGGCAGCGACGCGCAGCGCGTCGATGATGCCGACTGGGACACCAGGGACGGTCACTATCGCGTCCGCCTCGAGGGTGAATGGGTCGACGTTCCCGACGAGGCCGTCGTCGCCGGACCGAACCGCGCCGGCCGCACCATGGTCTGGCCGTATTACCTCGATGGCCATCCGCGGCCGCGCTGCTTCATGCCGGGCAGCATGGGCTGAACGTCAGCGAAGACGGCGCGCGTCGACGAACTCGGCTGATCAAAGATCCAGTTGGACCCGGTCCTCGCCGTCGCCATCCGGCTTCGCCGGCACGGCGCAGCAGATCAGTACCTCGTCACCGGCGACTTCGGCAGTCGGCTCCTTCAGATAGGTCACGGCGCCTGCCAGCAATCGGGTTCGGCAGCTTCCGCAATTGCCTTCCCGGCAACTGAACGCGGGGCTGAGGCCGCGCGCCTCCGCCAGTTCGAGCAGCGTTCCCGACTCCGGCGTCCAGCGCGCTTCTTTCATCGATGCGGTGAAGGCGACCGGGACCGGCGCGGTCGCAGCCGGCCGGCGCGGCGGCACTGTTGTGGCCACGTCCGGCTTCCGCACCAGCGACGATGGACCGAACGCCTCGGCGTGAATCCTGCCGTCGGCAATGTTGTAGCCGCGCAGGGCGTCATAGAGCGATTGGGTGAATTGCGGCGGCCCGCACAGATAGAAGTCGTAATCGTTGAACGGCAGAAGGCGCGACAGCAGCGCCATGTCGATCCGCCCCGCGGCGTCGTAGTCGACACCCTGCTCGGCGCCATCGACGTCACCGAGGACGCGGATGATCCTGACTGCGCCGCCTGCGGCATCGACCAATTGCTGCAATTCATCGCCGAACGCGCGGTCCTGCCTGGCACGCGCGGCCTGGAACAGGAAGGTCGGCCGGATGCCGCGGGTGCGCAGCCCTTCATAAACCACGTGGCGCAGCATCGCGAGCATCGGCGTGATGCCGACGCCGCCGGCGAGCAGCACCGCGGGCCGCTTCTCGCGCGCATCGATCGTAAAGCCGCCGCTCGGCGCCCGCGCCTCGATGACGTCGCCGAGATGGATATTCTCGTGGAGATGCCGCGACACCAGCCCGTCGCGCTTCACGCTGATGCGGTAGATGCCGTCCGATGGTGCGACCGACAGTGTGTAGGTGCGAATGACCGGCTTGTCGAAGCCCGGCAATGCGAGACGGATCGGCAGATGCTGTCCGGCCTGGTGCGGAAGCAGCCCCGCGCCGTCGTCCGGCTGCAGATGAAACGAACGGATCGAGCGGCTCTCGTCGACGATCCTGGTGACCCTGAACGGGCGCCATTGCGTGGCACGCTCCGCCGCGCGGAGCCGGTCGGCGGCCTGCGCCCAGTCGCCGGTCATCAGCGCATTCGGCGACCAACCTTCAGCCCGGAACGCCCAGCGCAGCGGCAGCGCGCCGCGCCTGCGCACCACGCGGCGGGCACGGAAGCGCCAGAGCCGTTCGGCACCCTGAAACGCCGCGATCTCCGGCGAGTCCAGGATCACCTCGGCGTCACCCGTCAGCTGCAGCATGTCGCCGCTTTCGAAATCGACGAACAGCAGCCCGGCCTTGCCGTTGACGAAGATGTTGCCGAGCGTGTTGAAGAACAGGTTGCCGGCGAAATCGGGGATCGTCAGCGTGCCGTCGGCGGCGACACGAACGAAACCTGCCTTGCCGCCGCGATGCGAGACGTCGACCTGGCGACGGTCCTCGCGCTCGGCATAGGACGCCACGAAGAACGTATCCGCCGCCGCGATCATCTCGCGCGCGGCCTGATCGAGCGTCGTGCCCTGCTCGACATCTCCGGTGAAAGCTGCGTCCGGCTCGCGCACAAAGGCGAAATCGCGCAGCTGGATGTATTGCGGACAATTGCCAAAGCTCTGATCGAGCTCGAAGCTGAGCGCCTTGCCTGACGACGCACGGAGCAGCCCGTTGGCACGGTTGCGACGCCGCGTGTGCAATTCTATGCCCAACAATCCGATCGCATCGCCCTCGCGCATGCCGTCGCTGACGGGATCGCTGGGGTCGGGCCGCGCATCGATCTCGAGGCTGCGCGGCGTCGGCGAGGCGATAAAGCCGGGCCGGCCGGCCAGCAGCGAGGCCCACACGTCGCCGCTCCGGTCGACGCTGCCGACCACGATGAAGGGGATCTGCGCGAAGAAATCGCGATGCTGGTCGGGCATGAAGTCCCGCACGGCGCGCTGGCCGACGGCCGCCATCTTCTCGGCGACGCCGACCTTGTGCTGGATCGCGATCTCGCCGGCATGCCAGGTCGCGAGCTTGCTCTTGGTCCGCCTGTCGCTCATCGCATCGCCCTCCCTTGCGGGGTTGGACGGGCGCGCCCGCGGGCACGCCCGATCCACCTGTCACGCAGCCGCCGCCAGGCCGGCGCGCGTCTTGGCAAAGGGCACGAAGCCCGGCAGCGCCTCGATCCGGCGCAGGAATGCATTGACGCGCGGATAGGCGGAGAGATCGACGTTGCCTTCGGGCGCGCTCGACAGATAGCTGTAGAGCGCCACATCGGCGATCGTCGGCTGCGCGCCGACCAGCCACTCGCGATCGGCAAGATGGGCTTCGAGCCGCTTCAGCAGAACATGCGCGCGAGCGATCACGTCGTCCGGATTGAACTTCGCGCTGAACACCGTGATCAGCCGCGCCGCGGCGGGCCCGAACGCGAGATCGCCTGCGGCAACCGACAGCCAGCGCTGCACGGCGGCGGCGCCCTTCGCATCCTGTGGCAGCCAGTCGGTGCGGCCGAGCTTGGTCGCGAGGTAGACCAGGATCGCGTTGGAGTCCGCAATAATGGTGCCGTCATCGTCGAGCACCGGCACCTGGCCGAACGGATTGAGCGCGAGGAATTGCGCCGTCTTGTGCGCCCCGGACCTGAGGTCGACGTCGACGACCTCGTGCGGAATTCCGAGCAAGGACATGAACAGGCGGGCGCGGTGCGCATGGCCGGAGAGAGCGAAGTGATAGAGCTTCATGGTGCCGTTCCTGATGTCGTGGACGGGATTATCCCGACCGAGACCTCAAGGTGGCCCATTGCATTGGATATTATAATTATCGCCGATGGAACTTCATTATTGCAGATATCGCAATAACGCCCATCATGGTGGGGCACAACGAAATTCGCGGCAGCCCGTCACACCTCGACAATCACGTAATTGTCCTCGATGTGCACCGGGAACGTCTCGGCGACATACGGCCCCTTCTGCAAGTCCGCGCCGCTTTCGACCGCGACCGGATAGGAGCGGATCCTGAATCGCTTGGGGTCGAACCAGGACTGGCCGTTGCGCATGTCGAATTCCCAGCCGTGCCACGGACAGCGCAGCATCTCGCCGACACGGTCGCGCTGATAGATGCCGGGCTCCGGCGACGTCAGGCGCGCCACGCAGGCCGCCTTCTCCAGCGGTGCGCCTTCATGCGGACAGCGATTGAGCAGTGCGAAGAACTCACCATTGACATGGAACACGACGATGTCGCGGCCCTCGAGGCCGAACACCTTGTTGCCGCCGGCCGGAATCTCACTGGTGCGCGCGACGATGTGACGGGCCATTGCAATCCTAGAACTTGTAAACCGCGCGGGCGTTGCTGTTGAAGATCTTGCGCCGCTCGGCGTCCGTCAGCGGCGTCTTGAAGGCGTAGCGCGCGTCGTCATAGTCCCAGTGCGGATAGTCCGACGAGAACAGCAGCCGGTCGATCCCGACCCATTCGATCAGCTGGCGCAGGTGCTTGGCTTCATCCGGCTCGTCGATCGGCTGGGTCGTGAACCAGAAATGCTGCTTCACATATTCGCTCGGCCTGCGCTTCAGATGCGGCACCTCGCTGCGGAAGCGTTCGAAATGCTGGTCCATCCGCCACATCGTCGCGGGGATCCAGCCGAAGCCGCCCTCGATGAACACGATCTTCAGTTTCGGGAAGCGCTCCGGAACGCCTTCCAGCACGAGGCTCGTGAGGTTCGAGGCCACCGTGTGCGCGTTCGACTGATGCTCCTCGCAATAATAGGACGGCCAGCCGCCGCCGGTCGGCGCATGCCCGCCATAGCCGCCGACATGGATGCCGAGCGGCAGATCGAGCTCTTGCGCGCGCTCGTAGATCGGCCAGTAGCGGCGGCGGCCGAGCGGTTCGTTGGCGCGCGGCGAGACGTTGATCTGGATGTATTCGCCGGTCTTCGCGCAGCGGTCGATCTCGGCGAGGCCGAGGTCGGAGCCGTCCTGCCCGACCAGGATCGAGGCCTTCAGGCGCGGATCGCGATGCGCCCAGAACGCCAGCTGCCAGTCGTTGATGGCGCGCTGGATCGCGGCGCCGAATTCCAGGTTCTGCTGCGAGAAGATGAAGAGGTCGAGCACCTGCAGGATGCCGAACTCGACATCGAACGGATCGAGGTGCTGCTTGCGCATGAAATCGAGATCGGAACCGGGCACGCCGCCGGTCGGCGGCCACGCATCGCGCCGCGCGATCAGCGGCGAGGAGCGCGGATACGGCGTGGTGCCGATATAGGGCGTGCGCAGATGGCTGCCATATTCCTTCAGATGCTGCTGCCAGCGCTTCGGCAGAAACTCGTTGAGATCGCTGTGCGCATGAATGCTCGGATGGATGTCGCAATCGATGATCTTGAGCCGCGTTGCGGCGGTGGTCTCCTGGTCGAGCATCGGGCGGTCGATGACGTCACTCATGCGATCCTCCATTGAATTGAGCCGGTGTGGCCGTCACCTCTCCCCATCGGGGAGAGGTCGGATTGCATCGCCAGATGCAATCCGGGTGAGGGCCTTACGGTCCCTCGTGAGACCCGCGCCCCCTCACCCGGCGCTGCGCGCCGACCTCTCCCCGCTGGGGAGAGGTATGAGACCGCCGATGTCGCGTCGAGCTTCGTCATGGTCAGGCGTCGAGCTTCAGACGCGGGAACGTTTCAATCGGGTTGTCCTCGCACATCCGCCTGACGATGCTGTCAGGCAAATACGGCGGGACCGGATCGTCGCCGTCGAACTGCCAATGCGGATAGTCGGACGCGAACAGGAACATCTTGTCGGAGCCGATCTGGTCGATGATATCGGCGACGCCGGTTGCATCCATCGGCGCATCGAACGGCTGCATGGTGACGCGGAAATGGTCGCGGATGATCGCGGCCGGTTCGCGCTCCACCCACGGCACCTCGACACGCACGCCACGCCAGGTCTTGTTGGCGCGCCACATGAAGGCGGGCAGCCAGCTGACGCCCGACTCCATCAGCACGACCGTCAATCCGGGATACTTCCCGAACACACCCTCATAGATCAGGCTCAATGTCTGCGCCTGGAACGCCTGCGCTTCGGCAAGATAATATTCGTAGCGATAGGACGGCCAGCCGATCGAGCTCGGCGCGCCGCGATAGGCGCTGCCGGCATGGATCGCGAGCGGCAGTCTGTATTTCTCCGCAGCCTGATAGATCGGCCAATAGTGCCGCCGTCCGAGCAGCATCTCGCCTTGCGAGGGCACCAGTACCGAGACGAAGCGATGATCACCGGCACGGCGCTCGATCTCCTCGACCGCAAGATCCGGTGCCTGGATCGGCACCACGATCGAGGCGCGCAGCCGCGTGTCCCTGGCAAGCCACTCCGTCGCGATCCAGTCGTTGATCGCCTTGCAGAAGTCCGCCGCCATGTAGGGATCGAACACCGCCTGCGCGCCGTAGACGACATTGCAGATGGCGTGACTTGCACCGAGCTGGTCGAACGCGCCGCGCTGCACCATGGCGAGATCGCTGCCCGGCTTGCGGCCGTCGGCCGGCCGCCAGTCGGTACGGCCCGACAGCGGCATCGACGGCGGATAGGAATTGAGGTCGAGCCCGTCGATGGCGCGGCTGACCACCTGTTCCTTCCAGTGATCGCTGAGATAAGGCAGCAGCGTGGTGCGCGTTCCCCCCACCGCGGGATGGATGTCGCAGTCGATGCGCGTGGCCGCCATGGCGTTCCCCGGAGTGAGCGTCTTGTCTTGGTTGTTGGCGGCATCGCTGCCGCAGAGCGGACTGTGACGCCGATGGCGCGATCGTGCAAGCGGGTCCGCGCGGGGCCGCCCTGCCCTGTGCGCGCAGCGCCCTCACCTGAAGTTGCAGAATGGCATGTGAACGGCATCACCCATTCAATTCACAAGGCATGCTAGCGATTCCGCGCCGCGGAAAGCGCAGATACAGGAGACGGGAATGAGACTTGGAATGAGACCTGGAATGAGACCTGGAATGAGATTTGGCCGATTGACGATCCTCGCATGTTCATTGTCACTGGCTTCGTCTGCCGTGTCGGCCGCACCCGCGGCCACCTCCGGCTCGGTCGCGCTGGCGCTTGCCGGCGTGGTGGCGCCCTATTCCTCGCTGCCGGCCAGGGAGAAGAAGGCGGTCGCCGCGTTCTTTGGCGGCGACAGCAATGTCCGCATCACCAGGAAGATCACCGTCACCGCCGACAAGGTCGTCTGCCGCGCCAGCAATGTCGACATCACCTCGCGCTCCTGCGCGCTGACCTTCGGCAGCAGGACCCACACCGTGAAGGGCAGCGAGGCCAACGCGATCTACGCGACCGTGGCGCTCGCCGGCGTTCCCGGCGACGGAGCCGCCGGGACGATCTACGAGGCGCTGTCGAAATTGTCCTGCACGCTCGATCCCACCGTGATCAAGGACAAGGCCGGCGGCGGCGCCGACTGCAGCTTCGAGCCGGGGAATTAGTGCTACGAGCCCAGGTCGAATAGCGACCGCGCCGGTGCTGCACTCCCTCTCCCCGTTCTTACGGGGAGAGGGTTGGGGTGAGGGGCCCTCTCCGCGTATCCGATGACAGCTGCGTTTGCGGAGGCTCCCCCTCACCCGGAACGCATCTATCGATGCGTTCCGACCTCTCCCCGCACGCGGGGCGAGGTGACACCAAATCGTTCGGCAAAAGCCGGGCTCAGGCCCCCACGACGACGCCCAGCCTGGCGGCCACGCGGCGTGCGGTTTCTTCCCGCTGCGCCGTGATCGCGCGCACGGCCTCGCGCGACTGCTGCAGGATCTCGGCTGGCGCGGTCTCCGGCGTGCCGCTGTCGAACGGCGGCTCCGGCGCATACACCATATAGAGCTGGATCGCGCGCGCGGCATCGTCGCCGCGCAATTCGGCCGCGAGCCGCAATGCGCCATCGATGCCTGCCGTGACTCCGGCGGCAAAGACAAAGCTTCCGTCCACCACCACGCGTTGGTTCACGGGCGTCGCGCCGAAGAATGGCAGCAGATGAAACGACGCCCAATGCGTCGTCGCCCTGCGCCCCTTCAGAAGGCCGGCCGCTCCGCAGATCAGCGCGCCGGTGCAAACCGAGAAGATGCGGCATGCCCCCGCCGCCTGCCGGCTGATCCAGCCGAGCACTTCCGCGTCCTCCATCAAGGCTTGCTGACCGAAGCCGCCCGGCACATGCAGCACATCGAGCGGCGGCGCTTCGGCCAGCGTCGCATCCGGTGTCAGCCGCAATCCCTTGATGTCGCGGATGGGCTCGGCGGTCTTGCCGTAGATGCGGTAGGTCGAATTCGGAATCCGCGACAGCACCTCGAACGGCCCGGTCAAATCGATTTGATCGACGCCTTCGAACAGCAGTGATCCGATCCGCAAGTGGACATCGTGAGCAATCATCGAACTTCCCTCAGACTTCGCGTGAACTTTCCCTGCACTATGGACAAAGCGAATCTAGCGCGGCACGTTTCGGCGATGACGCCAACCAGCCCACGTTTCTCGCCAAACGGCCGCCGCCTGATCGAAGTGCTGGCTTACCCGGCGGTGCAACTGCTCGATGTCACCGGGCCGTTGCAGGTGTTCGCATCCGCCAACGCGCTGGCGGCCAGGGCCGGCAACGCCGAGCCTTATGAGGTCCGCATCGTCGCCAAGGACGGCCCCACGATCGACGCGTCGGCCGGCGTCGGGCTCGCGGTGCACCCGCTGCCCGCCGTCAGCACTGCGGTCGACACGCTGGTGATTCCGGGCGGCGACGGCGTCAACGCAGCGGCGGCCGATCGCGTCCTGGTGGACTGGGTGCGCGGACGCGCCGGGCAAGCGCGCCGCACCGCATCGGTCTGCACCGGTGCGTTCCTGCTCGCCGCATCGGGCGTTCTCGACGGCCGTCGTGCCGCGACCCACTGGCAATTCTGTTCGGAACTCGCCGAGCGTTTTCCCGATGTTCGCGTCGAGTCCGATCCGATCTTCGTGCGCGACGGATCGTTCTGGACGTCGGCCGGCGTCACGTCCGGCATCGATCTCGCGCTCGCCCTGTTGGAGGAGGACCTCGGCCGCGCGGCGGCGCTTGCCGTCGCCCGCTATCTCGTGGTGTTCTTCAAGCGGCCCGGCGGACAGGCGCAATTCAGCGAAATCCTGTCGCTGCAAACGACCGACGACAGGTTCGGCGCGCTGCATGACTGGATCAGCGGCCATCTGGCCGACGACCTCTCGCTTTCGACACTGGCGAAACAGGCCGGCATGAGCGAGCGCAGCTTCAGCCGGCACTACGCCGATGCAACCGGGTTGACGCCGGCACGCGCGATCGAGCGATTGCGGGTCGAGGGCGCCCGGCACTTGCTCTCGGAGACGCGCCTGCCGGTCAAGCGAATCTCGCAGCGCTGCGGCTTCGGGTCCGAGGAGACGATGCGCCGCAGCTTCCTGCGCGTGCTGTCGACCACACCGCAGGACTACCGTGCCAGATTTGCGCGCTGAGACATGATGACGTTAGCGAAGGACTCCGCTTTACCTCGCCCCGCCTGCGGGGAGAGGCATAGGCCGCCTTCGGCGGCCGTTCTCAGGAACGCCGAAGCAGAGCTTCGGCTACGACGCATCGCCAGATGCGTTCCGGGTGAGGGGGAGCCTCCGCGAACACAACTATCGCCGTATTCGCGGAGACGATCCCTCACCCCAACCCTCTCCCCGTAAGGACGGGGAGAGGGAGTGCAGCGTCAACCATTCCAGGCGTGCGCCTGCAACGCCGGCTCCAGCGGTGGATTGGTCACGCTGCCGGTGTAGTTGGTGATGGTCGACGCCGCCACGATGGTAATCACCTCGAGCACGAGGTCCTTGTAGAACCCGGCCGCCAGGAATCGTTCGATCTCCTCGTCGTCGAGCCGCCCGCGCTTTTCGATCAGCGACCTCGCCAGCGTTGAGAGCGCGCCGAGGGTCTTGTCGGCAGGCGAGCGGCCGGCACGCATCGCGTCGACATCCTGGGGATCGAGGCCGGCCTGCAGGCCGAGCGCGGAATGCAGCGCGACCGCCCAGGTGCAGCCGTTGGTCACCGCATCGGTGAGCAGTACGGTCTGGATCTGCTGCTCGGTGAAGCTGCCGCCGTGAACCTTGTCGAAGATGCCGATGAAGCTCTGGATCAGCACCGGTGACGTCGCCATCGTCGCCGCAAGGTTCGGGATCATGCCAAACCTCGCCTCGACGTCACGCAAGGCGGGCCTTGCGGCTTCCGGTGCGGAGTCGAGCGTATGGACAGGAAAACGTGCCATTGAACTGCCTTTCACTGTGGTGATTGAACCCGAGGCCGCCGGACGCAACCGAGTAGTTGCGATCGACGTGCCGGCATCGGAGTTCGATGGGAGCTATCTAGCCGCGCCCGGACGCGCGCGTTCGCCAAACTCCCCACATTCCACGCCAGCCGCAGGGCCTGCGTTGACGCGCAGCTGCGTCGCGCGACACGCCCTCAAACGGCGGCACGGTCCTTCACCCGCCGCGTCACGATCCCGAGCAGGCGGCCGAGCGTGCCGGCGGCAGGGCCCTTCTTGCGGGCCAGCGCGAGCGGCGCGACGAGACCCGTGGCGCGGTCGAGGCGGAGATAGGACACGCCTGCGGTCTCCAGCCGCGCCATCGATTCCGGCACGATCGAAATCCCGAGCCCGGCCGCAACGAGGCTCAGCGTCGACACCATCCGCGTCGCCTCTTGCGCCACTTTCGGGCTGAAGCCCGCCGCACGGCAGGCGGCGATGATGCTGTCGTAGAGGCCAGGCCCGGTCGGGCGGCGGTAGAGGATCAGCGGCTCGTCGGCGAGCGAGGCCAGCGAAATCCGCCGGCGCGGGTCCTTGCGGGCGCGTGGATGATGATCGGGCAACGCGACCAGCATCTCCTCGTCGAGCAGATGCGTGATCGTGAGGTTCTCCAGCCGCTCGCTCGGCGAACGCACGAATGCGGCATCGAGCCGGTCGGCCTCGACCGCCTCGATCAGCTCGCCGGTCGAGGCCTCTTCCAGCGAGAGCGTGATCGCCGGCGCGCGCTCGCGCATTTCGCGCATCACGCCGGTGACGAAGGGATGGAAGGCGGCCGACGAGGTGAAGCCGATCGCAAGCTGCCCCTCCTGGCCGCGGCTCGCGCGGCGCGCGGCTTCCACGGCGAGCTCGGTGTCGCGCAGGATCGCGCGCGCCTTGCCGACGAAAGCACGGCCGGCGGCGGTCAGCTCGACCCCGCGCGGCTGCCGGCGAAACAGCGGCGCGCCGATCGCGGCCTCCAGCGCGCGGATCTGCTGGCTCAGCGGCGGCTGCTGGATGCCGAGCCGCGCCGCGGCGCGGGTGATGTGGCCTTCCTCGGCGACCGCGACGGCATAGCGGAGATGGCGCAGCTCGATCATCAGGGCGATCCATATGCAATAGATATGCAAATTCCCGTATCCATATATTGGATATTTGGCACGCGGCCAACTAAAGTCAGGTCAACAACGAACGAACCGGAGCCGCCCTGCCGATGGACGCCGTACCCGCCGCACAGACCGCCAAGCATGACGCACCTGATGTCGGCGAGTTGTTCACGGGCTTCTTCATTCTCGGACTGACCGGTTTCGGCGGCGTGCTGCCTCTGGCGCGGCACATGATGGTGGAGAAACGCCGCTGGCTGACCGGCGCCGAGTTCACCGACCTGCTCGGGCTCTGCCAGTTCCTGCCCGGCGGCAACATCATCAACATGTCGGTGGCGGTCGGGCTGAAGTTCCGCGGCATTCCCGGCGCCCTTGCTTCGATCCTCGGCCTGATCGCGGTGCCGACCGCGGTCGTGATCGGCCTCGGCGTGATCTATGGCCGCTTCGCCGACGATCCGGTGGTGCGTCATTTGTTCGGCGGTCTCGCCGCCGCGGCAGCCGGGCTCCTGATCTCGACCGCAATCAAGATCGCCTGGCCGTTGCGGCGCGATGTGCTTGGGCTTGTCATCGGCGCGTTCTGCGTGCTCGCAATCGCGGTGTTCAGATTGCCGTTGCTGCCGACACTCTTGACGCTCGCGCCGCTCAGCATATTCCTCCGGTCGAGGCAGGCGTCATGACCGCAACCCTCGTTACGCTCGCCCTGATCTTCGCCGAGCTCTCGCTGCTCGCCTTCGGCGGCGGCAACACCATCCTGCCGGAGATGCAGCGCCAGGTGGTCGACATCCATCACTGGATGACGGCGCAGGAATTCGGCGCGCTGTTCGCGCTGGCGCAGGCCGCACCGGGGCCGAACATGATGGTGGTTCCGCTGGTCGGCTGGCATGTCGCCGGCTTCCCGGGCGTATTGGTGACGTCGCTCGCCAAGTTCGGGCCGTCGTCGCTCGTCACCGGCTTCGCGCTGCGGCTCTGGGAACGCTTCAAGGACCGGCCGTGGCGCCGCACGGTGCAGGCCGGGCTGGTTCCGGTCACCGCCGGCCTCGTC
The DNA here is from genome assembly GCF_042258615.1 of Bradyrhizobium sp. Pha-3. GTDB lineage: Bacteria > Pseudomonadota > Alphaproteobacteria > Rhizobiales > Xanthobacteraceae > Bradyrhizobium. The sequence continues at coordinate 8,302,880 of NZ_CP170152.1, forward strand.
ACCGCCAGCGCCATCGTCATCACCCATTCGTCGACCTCGAGCTGGGGCACCATCCTGATCGCGGCCATGGTCGCGATCGCGACCACCACGACCCGCATCCATCCGCTGCTCGCGCTCGCCGCCGGCGCGGTGCTCGGCCTCACCGGCATCGGCCAGCCCTGACACAAGGCCGTTGCGGCGACGGCGCGTGCGCGCTTTCGCCGCAATGGATGTGACGTCGCCAGCGGCTATGTTGATGGTGCCATGATCGACACCTTGAGCATCGACACCCGCATTGCGCGCCTCGGTTTGCGCGCTGGACGTCTGCACGCAGGCACTTAGCCGGCCGGCGATCGCGCGCCGTCCGGATTCTCGACATCGTCAAAATCATAACGCCATCAAATCATTCGGCTCGTCGCGTCGCGCGAGACATCCGCGCGCCGGCGATCAACCGCAAAGATCATCCGACATGACCCGAACCATTCAGAACGACTTTACCGCTCCTGCATTGCCGCCGATCGTGATCGCCGCGAGCGAGGCGCGTCGGCTCAGCGCGCTGGCCGATTCCAGCATGGCGGTGTTTCCCCGCGTGGCCCAGTTCCTCGCCCGCGAGACCGACCGGGCCCGGGTCGTCGCCGACGATTCCGAACTGCCCGACGTGGTCCGCATGGGCGCGCGCGTGCGCTACCGCGACGACGAGACCGGTGACGTCAGGGAAGTCGTGCTGGTGTACCCGCACGAAGCCGACATCGCGCTGCGGCGCATCTCGGTGCTGACGCCGGTCGGCGCCGCGCTGATCGGGCTTTCAGTCGGACAGACGATCGACTTCCAGACGCCGAGCCACCAGACGCGCGCGGTGACGATTCTGGCCGTGAAGCAGCAGAGCTAGCGGCCGACCTGTCAACGCTCCACGTAAGGGAGCCACCAGCGGCGGGGTTCCCTCTCCCCTTGTGGGAGAGGGGTGTCACACGACGGGCTCTCTCAATATTCATACGGAGCGATCGGCGTTGCGATATCGACACCCATGCCAATCATCTCGCCCGTGGCCACCCCTCTCCCCACCCTCTCCCGCAAGGGGAGAGGGAGCCTGACGAGCGTGCTCAGCTCACGTAAACAGGTCGCGCCACTCGAGCACTAGGTAAGCGCAACTCAAGCCGCCAAATGGCACTGCCCCATCTCGAGGCCGTGCCTGCGTCCGCGCGCGATGCCCTCGGCGATCGCCTTCACGACGATCTCGGCATCGTCGGGGGAAAGATGGTCGAGCGGCTGCCAGGCGCGCAGGATATCGCGCGCGCGGTCGAGGTCGCTATAGATTGCAAGGAGAGGAAGCGATTTGATCGGCATGTCCGTGGCTCCCAACCGCAACTGCGCGAGCCTACCTCACCTGGGTAGGCGGAGCCATGCGTTCGGCAGCCGCGATTGCACGCTTTGCTGGTCGCCGATGCATGGCGAGAAGTCAGCAACCGGCTGCCATTGTGACTGGAGGCGCGACTGGCGCAGCTACAACACCAGCAACAGTCCCGAGACCAGCAAGATGCTGAGAATAATTCGCCGGAACAGCGCGTCATTGACGCAGCGAAAGACAAAAAGCCCGAGCGCTGTTCCTGCGAGGAGGGCCGGGATGCTGACGGCGAAGTCAACCAGGACCTTTGTCGACAGATCTCCTCGGATCAGCATGAGACCAAGTGCGAATATCTGCATGGCGGCGATGAAGGGTTGCACCATGCCGCGCTGTTCGGTTTTTGGCACGCCGTGGATGTCACACCATATGGTCGGTATTGCACCCGGCATTGCCGTCAGCCCGCCGACAAAGCCTCCGCCGAAACCGATCAATGCATTACGACCCGCATTCATCTGCAGGCGATGAGAAAGCACCGGCCGGAATAACGTGTAGGCCGCGTAGCAGGCGACCGCGAGACCGAAGCTCTCTCTGAATATCCGCGCGTCTGCTGCCTGCAACAACCAGACGGCGATCGGAACGCCAAGCAATCCGCCGACGACCAGTGCCGAGCTCTGCTTCCATCGGATGCTTTTTCGCAAGGCCCAAAGACCGGTGGCCTGCACGGTGATGCTGCACGCCATCATCAGCGGGACCGCCTCCAGTGGCGGGAGAACGTGTAGGAGAATCGCACCGGCCACAGCCGAAAAGGCAAAACCCGCGAGGCCCGAGACGAAAGCGCCGCAAAACACAGCGATGCTGAGCAGGCAAAACGACGCAATGTCGCCCATGAGCTAACCCTTTCGGTTCGCAATATCCGGGAATAACGACGCGGCGATCAGTCGGTGGACGACAGTCCGGGCGGCTCGGGCGCTGCCCCGGGATCGCTCTGGCGGGTCGAAGTCAACATTGTGGCTGCAAGGATGTGCACAATGACAAAGCAGATGGCGATCGTTGCCAGCAGCGTAGTCTCGCTCGGTGCCGAAACCCGAAGCTTGCGTTCGGACGACTTTTCACTGACCGACATTGTCATGTCCTCCAACATCGGACCGAGAGGCAAACCAGTGCCACCTGTCGTCGATCAGGTGACGATACCGACGACGGGTACGTTCTGCCTGCAGCCGTCGTGAATGGTGGAGTGCTTGAAGGAGGCGCCCAAGCCAGCCCTCTCTTCGGGAAGAGCTCGTGGAAGCGACGGAAAACAACGGATCGTTTCTGGTTGACGCCCTGCCGTCAAACAATGGTACGGCCGCTGCCGCGATCGACTGAAGCATCTTGCGAAACAACAACCCATAGAATACGCGGGTGAGACGCCGCGCCTTTTCTTCCAAGCGCATGACACGAGCACCTTGTGTGAGTGGCTGGATACGGCTGGAAGTATCGAACGGGACGCTGCGCCGCGCTTTAACGCGAGCTTAATTTTTTCTTATCGTTTGCTTGATTTTGCAGGGTGCGCTTGCTTTCGGGCCGGTGTACCGGTTCAATGCCCGCCTCGCGTGCACCTCCGAAGGCATTGTTTTGCTGTATTTATTTGACGAGTTTGTTCTCGACACCGACCAGCGGGAATTGCGCCGTGACGGACGTCCGATCCCGTTGCAGCCTCAGGTTTTTGACCTCCTCGAATATCTTGTCCGCCACCGCGCCCGGGTGGTGACCAAGGACGATCTGATCGGTGCGATCTGGGGCGGGCGCATCGTATCGGAGTCAGCGCTCACCACCCGCATCAACGCGGCCCGTACGGCAATAGGCGATTCCGGCGAGGCGCAACGGCTGATCAAGACCCTGCCGCGCAAGGGCGTCCGCTTTATCGGCGCGGTGCGGGAAGCACCCGGGGAGGTCGCGAACGCGGTCGCGCCTCTGAAGGTCGAAATCTCCACGCTGGTGGTCGGCCGGACAGCCTCCTTCGGGATGATCGACCAGATGACGCGGCAAGTATTGTCTGGCAAACGGCAGATGGCTTTCGTCACCGGAGAAGCCGGGATCGGCAAGACGGCCTTCATCGCCAAGGCGATCGAGCAGCTGACGGAACAGGGCTTCGATCAGCTCTATGGGCGCTGCACTGAACGCTTCGGAACGGACGAAGTCTTTCTTCCACTCATCGATGCACTGGTGAACCGCTATCGCGCAAACGGTCCGGAATTGATTTCGGCAGTTCGCACGCACGCCCCCACCTGGATACTGCAATTGCCAGGCGCCATCGACGCATCGGAACGCGCGGCTTTCCAGGATGAAGTGTTCGGCGCGACGCGCGAGCGGATGCTGCGCGAATTTTGCGATCTTCTGGAAGCGCTGAGCACCGGCCGCCCCTGGGTCGTTGTTCTCGAAGATCTGCATTGGAGCGACTTCGCGACACTCGACGTGCTGTCTCGCTTCGCGCGCGGGAACGGCAAGGCGCGCGTGCTGGTGCTCTGCTCCTATCGGCCGGCCGACAGTTCCGTCGGCGGGCATCCCATCCGTCGCCTGCACCGGGATCTCGAGATCCATGGATACTGCAGCGAATTGCGCCTCGATCGATTGTCGCGTTCGGAGGTCGAGCGTTACCTGGCGTTGCGCTTCGACGACGAGGAACTTGCCTCCAGCCTGTCAAAGCCCGTGTTTGAGCGAACGCTGGGACATCCCTTGTTCGTTGCCTCGCTGCTCAAACACTTGATCGACCAGGAGTCGATCATCGAAATCGACGGCAGATGGCGCCTGGCCTCGCAGGCGGCATTCACGCAAGATCGCATTCCGGACAGCCTCCTGCGCATGATCGGCCACGAGCTCGATCGCCTCACCGATCACGAGCGGCGTCTGCTCGATGTCGCCAGCGTTGCCGGCGAAGAATTTTCTGCGGCCCTCGTTGCGGCCGGCCTGTCCGACGATGCGATCGACGTTGAAAGGGACATCGAAGCGTCGATCCGGAAGGATCAAATCCTCGTTCGTTCGGGGGTTTCCGAGTGGCCCGATGGCACGTATTCGGGCTCCTACGCCTTTCGTCACATCCTCTATCAGAATATCATCTACCAGAATCTGCCGCCGGGGCACCGCGCGCAGACGCACAAGCGCTTGGGCAAGAGGCTGGAGGAGGCCTATGCCGGCCGCACTCCTGAAATAGCGCCCGCGCTCGCACTTCACTTTGAGCAGGGCCGCGACTTTCCGAGCGCGTTGCGCTACCTCAGGGAGGCGGCAACGAGCTCGACGAAACGCCTCGGCCATGCGGAGGCCGCAAGCTATCTCACCCGCGCGCTCGGCATACTCGATCGTTTCGATGCTGCCGACAAATTCTCGACCCGCGTCGCTCTCTTGCGGGAGCGGAGCTGGGCGCTTCGCTCGTGCGGCGACCTCGCCGGCTCGATCCGTGATTTGCGCGACATGATCGCTTGCGCCGAACAGGCCGGCGAGATCAAGCAGCAGCTCAACGGCCTCACGGCTGTGAGCAGTCTCTGCTTGCGGGTGGATCGCCACGCCTGCCTCGAAGCCGCCGAAGATGTCCTGTCGCGAAGCCAGGCGCTTGCGGACGATACCTTCAAGGCTCTGGTCCAGGGCAGCAGCGCGAGCGTCAACCTGTTCCTCAACGGCTGGCGCAAACAGGACGCCACGCTCTGCGACAGGGCGATCGAGCTGAGTGCGAATGCCACGAATTATGGCATCTTGATCAGGCGCAATGGAATATCCGGTATCGTTGATTGCTGGAGGTCGCGGTACCAGGAATGCCGCCGCGCCGGTACCGAAGGAAAGCGGTTGGCGCGGCTAGCCGGCGACGTTTACACTTTTGTTCTGTTCAACGTTCTTGAATCCATCGCGCTCATTCATCTGGGCGAGTGGCGCGAATTGCGACGTGAGATCACGACCGGCCTCGAACTGGCCGTCAGGAACGCGAACGGCCCCAGCAGCGCATTGTGCCGGCTGACGCTTGCATGGTTGCATGTCGAAGCGATGGACTTTGATGGAGCCCGGGAGCTCTGCGAAAGCGTCGACGACAGTCTATTGGTCGGCGATCAGTCGACGTACTTCCACAAGCGGGCCGTCCTCGCGAAGGCCTATGTCGGCCTGAACGATCCGTCGGGAGCTCGCAGGCAATTCGACGATATTGAGCGCCGCAGGCATGAAGAAGGCATCAACATCGAGTTTACCGCTGCGACGCAGGTGTATCATTGCCTCGGCGAATATTACTTGCAGGTTGACGACTTTAAGCAGGCTCAGAGCTGTGCACGCCGGCTCCACGACTATGTGGCTGCGGCTCCGGATCTCAATCACCTGGCCCAGGCCCACGGACTGCTCGCGCGGACTGCGCTTGCCTTGGGCGATTCGGCGGAGGCTCGGTTGCACCTGTCCCGCGCGCTCGAGATCGTCGACAGTGCCGACTTCCCGATTGCTTCCTGGCGGGTGTACCGCACGGCCGCCGAGATCTTCGCGAAGTACGGAGACCTCGACAGGGCGGCGACGTATCGCATGCGATTTGCCGAGACCATCCGAACCCTCGCGCAAAATTTCGAGCCCGAGGATCGGCTGCACAAGAGCTTGCTCGCTGTGTTGGCAACGCGAACAGCGCAACTCGAAGCGATGACCTCGCTGCCTTCGCGGCCCGCTTAGCCGACCGAAACCACAGCAAGATCAACACCGCTCATGACGGTCGGGTTGCAGGTTCGAGCCCTGCCCCGCCGTCAACGCGCGTTCCCATTACTGGGCGCCCGAGCCGCCCTGCACGATCTTCTCGTTCAGCTTCTGATCGACGGTCTCGACGGTGCGGTCGATCTCGGCGCTCGGCGTGCCGAGCTGGTGCGAGATCAGCTTCACCAGCAGATCGACGCGCTCGATGAAGGGCGCGCCGGCGGCGACCGCGCGGGCCGCCGAGGACGGCTTGAGCAGGCTTTCGGCCGCCTTGGCGTATTTCGCGAACGGCACCTGATCGGCAGGATCGGCGCCGAGCTTGCGCGCGATGGTATCGACATGGTCATAGATCGCTTGCGAGCGCGTCAGGTCGCCGTGGACGGCATCGCGGATCGATTGCGGCTCTGATGGCGTGATGCAGCGATAATTGCCGGTCAACAGCATCGACCATTTAGCCAGCGGCACGAACAGCGAGTCGAATACTTTCAACTTCACCGGAACGTCCTGGCCGTCGAGCGTCACCGCGTCGATGTCGGCCTCGAGCTCGCGCAGCACCTTGTTGTGCTTGTCGTCGGCGAAGGCGGAGGCCTTGAAGTTGGTCGGCAGGCCGACATGCAGCACGTTGGCCTTCTCTTCCGGCGGACGGAACGCCTGCGGATCCGGCGAGCACAGTGTCACGAGGCCCGGCTCGAAGCGCTCCCAGACCTGGGCGTTGGTGTAGGCCTCCTCGAGGTCCATGCCGGCGAGCGCGGGGATCCGCTTCAGATACGGCAGCGGCGGCATGTTCATGATCGACAGGCAGGGCAGCTTCGCCGCCGCGATCTTGATCATCAGCACGCGAACCGTGTGGTTGGTGTATTGCGGCTCCTGCATCGCAAGGCCGACCATGTCGTAGCGCGACACGTCGACATCGGCGGGCGTGACGGCGTCGAGCTTGCCCGGCAGGTCGCGCGAGAAGATCGAGCGATGCTCCTTCTCGTCACGCAGCTTGATGCGCACCTCGGTGCCGTCGCGGTTGATCAGGTCCGCAGTGTTCTTCCGGCACACCAGGGACACGTTGTGCCCCGCCATCAGAAGCTTGGTCCCCAGCAGGGAGCCGTAGGAAGCCCCAAGGATCAGAATGTTGCGCGCCATGCTCTCTCCAAAAGCGACTGGTGTATGGTATACCAGCGTCTATCGCAGATCGACAAGCTGCTGCCAAGGGGATTATCTCGCGTGCGGATTTTCGTTCCGCGATCAGGAAGGGCAATCGAGCTTGCAAGTCGCCGCCGACCCGACGGATCGGGCTGAAGAAATCCTCGTCTCAGCCTCCCGGCTGTTTGCCCGCCACTCCTATGCGAACGTGACGATGGAGCAGGTCGCGGCGTCGGTGCGGGCCGTGCCGGGCGCGCTGTACCACTATTTCCGCGACAAGGAAGATCTGATCTTCCACTGCTACCTGCGCGGCCTTGCGATCTATCGGCACGAAATCGAGGCGGCCGCGGAGCCCGGTATCGACGGGCTCGAGATCGTCAGGCGCTTTGTGCGCGGCAGGCTGCGGTCCGAAGCGCAGCGCATGATCCTGTTCACCGATATCGACGCGCTGGCTGCGCCCTACAGCAGCGAAGTTCATGCCAAGCGCTGGCAGAATGCCGCGTGGCTTGCGGACATTCTGGATCGGGGCGTGGCGGACGGCTCGATCGCCTGCGACGAACCGCTGCTCACGGCGGTGGCGCTGATCTCCATCCTGGACTGGGTGCCGTTCTGGCTGTCCGAACGCGACTACTACACGCGGCAGCAGGCGATCGATGCCATCGACGACATCATCACGCATGGCGTTTACCGGCGCGAGATTGCGGTTCCCGAGATGCCCGAACCGCTCAGCCTTGCCCCATTCCTGGAGTCGCGCGCGGCGTTGAACAAGCGGGCCGCGAAGTTCGACAGGATGCTTTCGATTGCCTCCGACAGCTTCAACCGCAGGGGCGCGTCAGGCACGTCGCTCGAGAGCATCGCTGTCGATGCGGGCATGACCCGCGCCGGCATCTACTATCACTTCAGCGAAAAGGAGAGCCTGTTGCTGGCTTGCCTGCGGCGCGGGCTCGCCGGCGAGATCAGTATTCGCGAGCACCTGCAGGACCACAGCCTCGGCGCATTCGATCACATCGTGCAGAGGATCCGCTTGTTGTTGATGCTGCACGACACGCCCTGCGGCCCGAAGGCGACCTACCACAACATCAACTATCTCAACGACGTCGACCGTAAAGCCTATGTCGGCGAGGTGCTGGCGACGATCCGGCGGGACCAGGACAGCTATCAGCGCTGGATCGACGAGGGCCGCTTCCGTCGCATCGATACCTACTTCGCAGAGCGCGTTCTGACCGGAATGGGCCATTGGTATCCGATCTGGTTCAAAAGCAGACGGGACTGGTCTCCAGCCGAGATCGCCGATCAGTTCGCGCGGTTGTTTCTCGCAGGTCTCAAGCCGCGCCGGCATCCGGCTTGAGCCGCCAATTCGCGGCCGCTGCTATCGCGATGCTGGAGCATCCGCGCGCTGGATGGAGGTCTTGGACGACATCGGTTCCAAGCTAGCGTGCCCGCGCAAGCCTCACCCAAAAGTTTACCTGTAATTCAAAACACCGACCCAATTCCGAAGACATATAGCCTATAACATCATGCTACCTTCCGCTAAAACTTGACGCCATATTCAAAGCGAAAGTTGCGGAGGCGCGGCAATTGGGGTTATGAGACGGCCTCGATCGCTGAAGATCAAGAAACACGAGCAAGGGAGAACGCGCGATGCATAAGCTGATCGTTGCCGCCGCGGCAGCGCTGACGGTGTTGGGAGGCGCGGCGTCCGCGCAGGAAACCATCAAGATCGGCTATATCGATCCGCTCTCCGGCGGCGGCGCCAGCGTTGGCGAAGGCGGCCTGAAGACGTTTCAGTATCTCGCTGACGAATTGAACGCCAAGGGCGGCATCCTCGGCCACAAGGTCGAGATCGTCCCGCTCGACAACAAGACTAATCCGCAGGAAAGCCTGGTGCAGGCGCAGAAGGCGGTCGACGCCGGCATCCACTACATCACCCAGGGCAACGGCTCGTCGGTCGGTGCGGCGCTGGAAGATTTTGTCACCAAGAACAATTCGCGCAACCCCGGCAAGGAAGTGCTCTACTTCAACTACGCCGCGGTCGATCCGAGCATGACCAACGAGAAGTGCAGCTACTGGCACTTCCGTTGGGATGCGAACTCGGACATCAAGATGGAAGCGCTGACCAACTACATGAAGGGCCAAGCGTCCATCAAGAAGGTCTATCTGATCAACATGGACTACTCGTTCGGCCAGTCGGTGCGCACCACGGCGCGCAAGATGCTGGGCGAAAAGCGGCCGGACATCCAGGTCGTCGGCGACGAACTGCACCCGATGCTCAAGGTCACCGACTTCTCGCCCTACATCGCCAAGATCAAGGCCTCCGGCGCCGACACCGTCGTGACCGGCAACTGGGGCCAGGACTTCGCGCTGCTGTTGAAGGCCGCGGCCGATGCCGGCCTCAAGGTCAACTGGTACACTTATTATGCCGGCGGCGCCGGTGGGCCGACCGCGATCAAGCAGACCGGCCTCGAGAACCAGGTGTTCCAGATCAGCGAAGGCGTCCCGAACTCCGGCAACAAGGCGGCGATGGATTTCGAGAAGGACTTCCGCGCCAAGACCGGCATTTCCGTGTGGTATCCGCGCGCCGTCAATGAGATGCGGATGTTCAAGGCCGCCGCCGAGAAGGCCAATTCGATCGATCCGGTGAAAGTCGCGGCCGCCCTCGAGGGCATGAAGTTCGAAGTGTTCGACGGCGGCGATGGCTTCATGCGCAAGGACGACCACCAGTTCTTCCAGCCGATCTACATCTCCTCGTTCGGCTCGCTGACCGACAAGGCCAAGGAGCCGTTCGACGAAGAGAACACCGGCTGGGGCTGGCACATCGTCTCCAAGATCGACACCGACAAGACGATGCTTCCGACCACCTGCAACATGAAGCGGCCCTGATCGGTCGCTGCAAGGCGCCTCCGCAACCACAGGGTTGCGGAGGCGTTCGTCTTCCGGCAGCGTGGTGGTGCCGTAGTTCATTTCACCGACAGGTTATTGATCACGTGAACCGTTCCAGTCTCAAGCGGGTGCGCCGTGGCTGAGCTCATCGTCATCTCGACACTCAACGGCGTCCTGTTCGGCATGCTGTTGTTTCTGCTGTCCAGCGGGCTCACCGTCATCTTCAGCATGATGGGCGTGCTCAACTTCGCGCATGCGAGCTTCTACATGCTGGGCGCGTTCTTCGGCTTTCAGCTCACCCGCTGGATCGGCTTCTGGCCGGCGCTGGTGATCGCACCGCTCTTGGTCGGCGTGGTCGGCATGGGCGTCGAGCGCTATGGCCTGCGCAACACCCACAAGCATGGCCATGTCGCCGAACTGCTGCTGACCTTCGGTCTCGCCTTCGCCATCGAGGAAATCGTCTCGATGATCTGGGGCAAGAGCCCGGTCGACTATCGGGTTCCCGCGGCACTCGACTTTCCGGCCTTCACTGTGTTCTCCACCAACTACCCCGCCTACAAGATCTTCATGCTGGTGGTCTCGGTCGTGATCTTCATCGCGCTGCTGGTCACGTTGAAGCGGACGCGGGTCGGCCTCATCGTGCAGGCCGCGCTGACCCATCCGAGCATGGTCGGCCATCTCGGCCACAATGTCGGCCGCGTGTTCATGCTGGTGTTCGGCGTCGGCAGCGCGCTGGCGGGTCTCGCCGGCGTGATCGCCGGTCCCTCGCTGGTGACGCAGTCCGACATGGCCGCGCTGCTCGGGCCGATCCTGTTCGTCGTCATCGTGTTCGGCGGCCTCGGCTCGCTGCCCGGCGCCTTCATCGCTTCGCTCCTGATCGGCTTGATCCAGACTTTTGCGGTCGCGCTCAATGGTTCGCTCGCCAGCGTGTTCGGCCCGCTCGATCCGAGCCTCGGCGCCTCGCCGCTGACCGACATCTGGAACGTGACGATCGCGCAGATCGCGCCGATCCTGCCCTATCTGCTGCTGGTGCTGGTGCTGATCTTCCGCCCCATGGGCCTGTTGGGGACGCGCGAGTCATGACGAACGCTGTGACCCCCGCTCCCGCAATGGCCAAAGAAGAGTCCAGCAGCGCCCTGAGCTTCTATGGCATCTGGCTCCTCGCAGCCGTAGCGCTGGTCGTGCTGCCGCTGGTGTTCTCCTCCGGCGGCTCGCTGACTTCGTTCAGCCTGATCGGCATCGCGATCATCTTCGCGCTCTCCTACAACATCCTGCTCGGCCAGACCGGGCTATTGTCGTTTGGCCACGCCGTGCAGTACGGCCTCGGCGGCTTCCTCGCCGTGCACGCCATGAATGCGGTCGCGAGCCACAACTGGCCGATCCCGCTGCCGGTGATCCCGCTGGTCGGCGGCATCGGCGGCATGGCCTTCGCATTGCTGGTCGGCTGGGTCATGACCAAGCGCGCCGGCACCGTGTTTGCGATGATCTCGCTCGGAATCGGCGAGCTGGTCGCCTCGTCGTCGCTGATCCTGCGCAGCGTGTTCGGCGGCGAGTCCGGCATCACCACCGACCGCACCTCGCTGATGCCGCTGTTCGGCTGGACCTTCGGGCCGCAGATCCAGGTCTACTACCTGATCGCGTTCTGGGTGATGGTCTCGGCGATCGCGATGCACGCGCTGACCCGCACGCCGCTCGGGCGGATCTGCAATGCGGTGCGCGACAATCCGGAGCGCGTCGAGTTCATCGGCTACGATCCGCATGTGGTGCGCTATCTCGCCTACATGTTCGCGGGCTTCTTTGCCGGCATCGCCGGCGGCCTCACCACGATCAATTTCGAGATCGCCAACTCCGCCTATCTCGGCGCGGCGCAATCAGCGTGGGTGCTGTTTTCCGCGTTCATCGGCGGTACCGCCTATTTCTTCGGCCCGATCATCGGCGCCATCCTCGTCACCTATCTGCAGCTCGGGCTGACCAGCGTCACCTCGGTCTGGCAGCTCTATTTCGGCGTCATCTTCATCGGCATCGTGATGTTCGCGCCGGGCGGCATCGCCGGCATCCTGATGAAGCACCGTCCGCTGATCCGCGCCGGCACCCTCGGCGCCGTGATCCCGTCCTATCTGGTCGCCGCGATCCCGACGCTGGCGTTTGCGCTTGGCATCATCCTGACCATCGAGACCGTCGCACGCTTCTCGGGTGGCGATCCGATCAACTTGCTCGGCATCCCCTTCGTCGCGACCGCGCCGACGACCTGGGTGGCCGCGGCGGTTCTGCTCGTCGGCGGCTTCCTGGTTGCGCGCATCACCTGGCGGCGCGTCGCGGAAGCCTGGGATCGCGCCGCGACGGTGGCCCGTGATCGGGGGTATCTGGCATGACCGCTGCCATCCAAGTCAACGCCGTCGAGAAGAGCTTCGGCAACGTCCAGATCATCCGCGACCTCAACCTGAGCGTCGCCAAGGGTGAGCGTCACGCCATCATCGGCCCGAACGGCGCCGGCAAGTCGACGACGTTCAACCTCATCAGCGGCCACATCAAGCCGACCTCGGGCGAGATCCGGCTGAACGGCGAGGTCACGTCGGGGCTGCGGCCGTTCGAGATCAACCGGCGCGGCCTGTCGCGCTCGTTCCAGGTCACCAACGTGTTCGCCCGCATGACGGTGTGGGAGAACGTCCGCTGCGCCGTGCTGTGGGCGACCGGCCACCGCTATGCGTTCTGGAAGAACGTCGACAATCTGCCCGAGGTCAAGCAGCGCACCGCGCAGATCCTCGACGACATCCATCTCAGCCATCGTCGCGACGTGCCGGCGGGCTTGCTCACCTATGCCGAGCAGCGCGAGCTCGAGATCGGCATCACGATTGCGGGCGGCGCCAGCGTCATCATGCTGGACGAGCCGACCGCGGGCATGAGCCACGCCGAGACCGAACGCGCCGTCGCGCTGATCCGCCGTCTCACCGAAGGCCGCACGCTCGTCATCGTCGAGCACGACATGAGCGTGGTGTTCGGCCTCGCCGACCGCATCTCGGTGCTGGTCTACGGCCACATCATCGCTTCCGGGACGCCGGAGGAAATCCGCGGCAATCCGAAGGTCAAGGAAGCCTATCTCGGCGAGGAGGTCGACTGATGCTCGAGGTCAGGAATCTCCACGCCTATTACGGCAAGAGCCACATCCTGCAGGGTGTCGATCTCGACATCGCCGCCGGCGAGGTCGTCAGCCTGCTCGGTCGCAACGGCGTCGGCCGCTCGACCACCGTCAAGGCGATCATGGGCGAGGTGCCGCCGCAGGGCACCATCCGCTTCAAGGGCAAGGACATCGCAGGCCTGCCGAGCCACAAGATCGCCCGCCTCGGGCTCGGCTATGTGCCGGAGCATCGCGACATCTTCCCGAGCCTGACGGTGCGCCAGAACCTGATCCTCGGCATCAAGGACCCGCGCCGCCCCGGCAAGTGGCGGCTGCAGGAGATGCTCGACATGTTCCCCAACCTCGCCCGCCGCGCCGACACGCCGGCCGGCGTGCTGTCGGGCGGCGAGAAGCAGATGCTGACCACCTGCCGCACGCTGCTCGGCGATCCCGAACTGATGATGATCGACGAGCCGACCGAGGGCCTCGCGCCGCTGATCGTGCAGCAGGTCGGCGAGCTGATCGCCCGGATCGCCAAGGCCGGCGTCGCCATCCTGCTGGTCGAGCAGAAGCTCTCGATCGCGATGAAGATCTCGAACCGGGTCTACATCATGGGACACGGCCGCGTCGTGTTCGAAGGCACCCCCGACCAGCTCAAGGCGAACGCCGCCATCCGCGAGGAATGGCTGGAGGTGTGAGGCGGGACGGCGGGATCAATCCGGCCGGAGCAACGCCACGACATCCCCCGCGCGCAGCGTCTGTCCGGGCTTCATCGGCACCGACGAGATGCGGCCGGCCGTGGGCGAAAGCACCGAGATCTCCATCTTCATGGATTCGATGATGGCCAGCACGTCGCCGGCCGCGACCCTGGCGCCCTCCTCCACCAGGATCTTCCAGATGTTGCCCGGCACTTCGGAGAACGCGCCGACCTGGCCATCGGGAATCCCCGTCGCAGTGGCCGTCGCGTCAATCGACTCGGCCGGCGCCTCGTCGAGCTTCATCTCGCGCCAGCGCTGGCGCTCGGCATCGAACGCGGCTTGCTGCGTCGCCTTGAACGCTGAGATCGACGGCCGCGCCTCGGCCAAGGACTTCGCATAGTCGGCGTAGGAGAACTCGCCCTGCTCGATCCTGATGTCGTATTGGCCGTGCGGGAATGCAGCGCGGGCGTCGAGCAGTTCGTCGGCGTCGACCGGGAAGAAGCGGATCTTGTCGAAGAACCGCAGGAGCCAGGGATGACCCGGCTCAAACACCCGCGTGGTGCGCCAGCTGTTCCAGACCTGGATGGTGCGGCCGAACAGCTGGTAGCCGCCCGGCCCTTCCATGCCGTAGATGCACATATAGGCGCCGCCGATTCCGACCGCGTTCTCCGGCGTCCAGGTCCGCGCCGGATTGTACTTGGTGGTCACCAGCCGGTGCCGCGGATCGAGTGGGGTTGCCACCGGCGCGCCGAGATAGACGTCGCCGAGGCCGAGCACGAAATAGTCGGCATCGAACACGATGCGGCGGACGTCGTCCTCGCTGCCGAGCCCGTTGATGCGGCGGATGAACTCGACATTCGACGGGCACCACGGCGCATCCGCACGCACCAGCTCCTGGTACTTGCGCATCGCCAGCTCGGCCTCTGGATCCCGCCACGACAGCGGCAGATGCACGGTGCGGCTCGGCACCCGCATCGCGTCGACCGGCGGTAATTCACGCTCGGTCCGCCGCAGCACATCGAGCAGCTTTGCTCGCGACAGCGCGGTGCCGTCATAATGGATCTGCAGCGAGCGGATGCCGGGCGTGAGGTCGATCAGGCCGCCGAGTTTTGCTTCTTCCAGCGCCTGCGCCAGCACATGCACGCGCAGCCGCAGCGCGATGTCGAGCTCCATCGGACCGTATTCGACCAGGAGATTGTCGTCGCCGGCGCGCCGGTAGACCACCGGGATCGGGCCGTCATCGTTGCGGCCGACGATCGCGGCGCCGAGCTCGGGCGCGCGCAGCACGGTGGGGCCGGCCACCGGATCGTCGCGTTTCACCGGAATGAAGCGGACGGTGTCGCCGGGCTTGAGCTGGCCGACTTTCCAGAGTTCGTCGCGCGCGACGACCGCCGGACAGACGAAGCCGCCGAGACTTGGTCCATCCGGTCCCAGAATGATCGGCATGTCGCCGGTGAAATCGATCGAGCCGACCGCGTAGGCATTGTCGTGAATGTTCGACGGATGCAGCCCGGCCTCGCCGCCGTCGGCGCGGGCCCAACGCGGCTTCGGACCGATCAGACGCACACCGGTGCGGGCGCTATTGAAATGTACCTCGTAGCTCGACGCGAACAGCGTCTCAATGTCATCGTCGAGGAAGAAGTCCGGCGCGCCATGCGGGCCATAGACCACGCCGATCTGCCACGCCGACGTCAGCTCCGGCCGCTCGTCCTCCGTCGCGCGCCGCGGCGCTGCAAGGCTCGACGGCTCGTCGCCGATATGCAGCACGTCGCCGGCCTTCAGCGAGCCCGTCGCATGGCCACCGAAGGCGCCGAGCGCAAACACGGCGCGCGAGCCCAGGATCTCGGGCACATCGATGCCGCCGCGCACGGCAAGATACGCGCGCTGGCCCGGGCCCTTGATGCTGCCGATGACAAGCGTCTGGCCGGCGCGCACCGCGACAGGCTCGTCGTAGGCAACGTTAGCGCCGTCGAGCGATGCCTTCATCCACGCGCCCGAGAGCGCGACGGTCGCATCGGTATTGAAACGCAAGGTCGGCCCGTTGACGGTCAGCTCCAGCGCGGTCGTGGTCTCCGGGTTGCCGGCCACGCGGTTGGCGAGACGAAACGAGCGCTCGTCCATCGGCCCGCTCGGCGGCACGCCGACATGCCAGAGATGCAGGCGGCCGGGCAGTTCCTGCACCCCGCTCTGCGCGCCGGGCGCGACGACATCGATGGTGCGGGGCCGGTAAGCGAAGGCGCCGAGCACGCTGGTCGCCACCTGCCCGCTGCGGAACACATCGGACGCCGCGATGGCGCGCAGATAATCTAGATTGGTCTCGATCCCGGCGACCACCGTGTCATCCAGCGCTTGCGTCAGCTTTGCGATCGCAGCCTCGCGCGTCTCGGCCGAGACGATGATCTTGGCCAGCATCGGATCGTAGAACGGCGACACCTCGGTGCCGGTCTCGATCCAGCCGTCGATCCGCGCGTCCGGTGAAAAGCTGACCTGTGTCAGCCGACCCGCGCTCGGGCGGAAGCCTGCGCCCGGATTCTCGGCATAGAGCCGCACCTCGATCGCCGCGCCCTTCGGCGTCAGCGCGCCGGCCTTGCCGAGCACGTCCTCGCCGGCCGCCTGCCGGATCATCCATTCGACGAGATCGACACCAGTGACCTGCTCGGTGACGGGATGCTCGACCTGGAGCCGGGTGTTCACCTCGAGGAAGTAGAAGTCCTCGCGCGCGACGTCGTAGATGAACTCCACCGTGCCGGCGGATTCGTAAGCGACCGCCTTGCCGAGCGACACCGCGGCCGCGTGCAGCCGCCGCCTGATGTCGGCGGAGAGCCCCGGCGCGGGGGTCTCCTCAAAAACCTTCTGGTTGCGCCGCTGCAACGAGCAATCGCGTTCGCCGAGCGCGACCACGTCGCCCTTGCCGTTGCCGAAGATCTGCACCTCGATGTGGCGCGCCCGGGCAACGAACCGCTCCAGATACACACGGGCATCGCCGAAGCTCGCGCGCGCCGTGCGCTGCACGGATTCAAACCGCTCACGCAGCGTCGCCATGTCGTGGCAGAGTTGCATGCCGATGCCGCCGCCACCCGCCGTGCTCTTCAGCATCACCGGAAAGCCGATCGCTTCCGCCTGTTGCACCGCCTCGTCGATGGTCTCCAGCAGGCCGGAGCCCGGCAGCAGCGGCACGCCGCTGCACTCGGCGATCTCGCGCGCGCGGTGCTTGAGGCCGAAGGCGTCAAGGTGCTCCGGCCGCGGCCCGATGAACGCGATGCCGTGCTCGGCAAGGCGCTCGGCAAAGCGTCGGTTCTCCGACAGGAAGCCGTAGCCGGGATGCACCGCCTGCGCGCCGGTCGCAAGACACGCCGCCATGATCGCATCGACGTTGAGATAGCTCTCGGCCGCCGGCGCAGGACCAATGCGCACGGCCTCAATGGCCTCGAGCACCGGCCGGGTGAAGCGGTCGGCGTCGGAATAGACCGCGACCGAACCGATGCCCATGCGGTGCAACGTCTTTCCGATCCGCCCGGCGATCTCGCCGCGGTTGGCAATCAGGACCTTGCTGAACATGCCTCACGCCTCCGGCTCGAAGATCGTGACGTCGAAGATCGTGACCTGCACCGGCGTCGGGAAGAAGCCGTTGCAGGGATTGTTGATCTGCGGGCAGTTCGAGATCAGGCACAGCACGTCCATCTCGGCGACCAACTCGATGGCGTCGCCCGGCTTCGAGACGCCGTCGACCACGGTGAAATTACCGGCGGGATCGATCGGTACGTTCATGAAGAAGTTCAGGTTCGGCACGATGTCGCGCTTCGACATGCCGTATTTCGCGGCCTCGATCACGAAGTTCTCGCGGCAGGCATGCTGGTAGCGGGTCTGGTGCCCGAACCGCACCGTGTTGCTTTCGCAGGAACAGGCGCCGGCCGAGGTGTCGTGCAGGCCGCAACTGTCGGCCACCACGCGCAGCATCACGCGCCCCTCGTTGGACATGATCCGTGTGCCGAGCCCGACATAGGCCGAGCCCTGTGCGCGCAGCGTATCCTGGCCGCTGTAGCGCTCGCCGAAGTCGTCGGCACGATAGAACAGCGTATCGACCGCCTGCTGGCCATGGGTATCCGTGATCCGCAGCGTCTGCCCTTTGCGGATGATGGCCGACCACGGCTTGCGCGCGGGAATTTCCACGTCGAGAACGGCGCGGCGACGGGTCTGAGCTGATTGCGTGGTCATCGCGCGGCTCCTTCGCTCGTCTCGCCGAGATACAGCGCATTGTTCTGATAGGCGCGGATCGCCTCGGCCGTCGCGGTACGGCACAGATCATCGGCGGCCGGCGCGCCCGCACGGTAGCGCACGATCTCCACGCTCGCTCGCGGATAGCTTTCCGCGGGATCGAGCGGATGCGGACAGTTCGACAACGCAATCACCAGGTCGATCTCCGCGCGCAGATCGACGAAATCCCCCTTCTGCCGGCGCGCCTCAGACCAGAAAAACTTGCCGTTCGCGTCGATCGCAACCGGCGCGAAGAAGCTGACGCAGGGATGGACGTCGCGCCGATCGAGCCCGAGCTTGGCCGCGGCGAGGATGAAATTGTCGCGCGTATTGCGGAAATTTCTGTCGCCGTATTTCGCCTGATTGGTCGCAGCCGTCGAGCCGCCGACCACCGCATCATGCGCGGCGCTGGTATCCTCGGTGATGCCGAGCAGCGCGCGCCCCATGTCCGACAGCAGCACGCGCCCCTTCTGCAGCCGCGCCGCCCACTGCACCTTGATGGTGTCGGCGTGATTGAGTCGCTCGGAAGGGTCGGCCGCGTTCCAGGCGAGCAGGCTGACGGTCGATGTCCCCGAATTGTTGACGATGCGCAGCACCTCGCCGCGGTTCAGCCGCGTGGTCCAGTACCAGCCGGCCGGAATCACCTCGCGATGAATGATCGCATCGGCAGCGATCGGCGCGGTGTCGCGCGAAGTCGGCTGTGGCAGCGCACGCGGCGCGTGCTCCTGCCCTGCCGCCTTCAGCTCGTTGTAGCGTCGGGTATGCGCCGCGATCTCGGCCTTCTGTTCCTCTGACAGGATCATGGTTGCTCCTTCAAGACGAGAGCGCCGGGCCGTCCCGGCTGATGCTCCGTGCCTGACCGGGTCGTCCCGATCGGAGCTGGTTGAACCGACGACCGCGGCTCGGCGCTGCGGCGTGGGAATATCTCGAGGTCGCGCGACACCGTGGCGCCGTAGCGCTCGCGCTCCTCGGGCCGATTGCGCTGCCGCTCCAGCGCGATCACGCGAGTCGCGAGCCCGAACGCCTCGCTGAGGTCATGCGTCACCATCACGACCGTCAGGTGGGTCTCGTTCCAGAGCCGCTTCATCAAGAGGTGAATGTCGGCGCGGATCCCCGGATCGAGCGCGCCGAACGGCTCGTCGAGCAGCAGGATCTTCGGCCCGCGCATGATCGCCTGCGCCAGCGCGAGGCGCTGCTGCATGCCGCCCGACAACGCGGACGGATACTTGCCCTCCTGACCCGCGAGTCCGACCTCAGCGAGCAGCTTCATGGCATCATCGGCGGCGGCGCGGCGCGCCGCGCCGAACAGCCGGGCCGAGAATTTGGCGTCGCGCAATTCGCGGCCGAGCATGACGTTCTGCAGCACGGTCAGATGCGGAAACACCGAGTAACGCTGGAACACCACGCCGCGATCGGCGCCCGGCTCGCCGGGCAGCGGCTTGCCGTCGACCAGGATCTGCCCGCGGCTCGGTTGCTCCTCGCCGAGCAGCATCCGCAGCAGCGTGGTCTTGCCGCAGCCGGACGGACCGACCAGCGCAATGAAGGCACGCGGCTCGACCTCCATCGTGATGCGCTCCAGCACGATGTGGTCGCCATATTCCTTCCAGACGTCGTCGAACCGGATTGCGCTCATTCCGCCCTCACCGACGCAAACCAGGGAAACAGCCTGCGCTGCAGGACGCGCAGTCCGACGTCGATCAGGAACGCCAGCAGCGTGATCCAGGCGACGTAGGGGATGATGACGTCCATCGCGAGATAGCGCCGCACCAGGAAGATCCGGTAGCCGAGCCCGGAGTCGGATGCGATCGCCTCGGCCGCGATCAGGAACAGCCACGCCGGGCCGAGTTGCAGCCGCAGCACGTCGATCAGCCGCGGCAGGGTTTGCGGCATCGCGACGCGCAGCGCGATCTGCCAGGTCGAGGCGCCGAGCGTCTGCGCCTTGACGATCTGCTCGCGCGGCAGCTCCTGCACCTTCATGGCGAGGTCGCGGATCATGCAGGGCAGCGTCCCGATCACGATCAGCGCGATCTTCGAGTTCTCCCCGAGCCCCATCACGATGAACAGGATCGGCAACAGCGCCAGCGGCGGCACCATCGAGGTGACGGACACGAACGGCCCGAGCAAAGCATTGGCGCCCGGCAACAGCCCGATCACGATGCCGAGGACGAGCGCCGCCACCGTCGAGATCGCCAGCGCCGAGCCCAGTCGCCCCAGGCTGGCCACGGTGTCAGCGGCCATCAGATAGCCCCCGGTGCGCGGGTCAACCTCGAACGCCATCTGCTTGACCGCCTGCACCATACTCGGCAGCGCCGGCAGCAGCTTGTCGTTGGGGTTTTGCGCGAGCCGCGCACTGGAGCCGGCAAAGTAGGCGATTGCGACCAACAGGAACGGCAGCGCGAGCAGATAGAATCGCGTCTGCCGTCCCGGCCGTATGTTCACAAGTCGCATGTCCGGCTCCTGCTTGAGGCAACGCGATGCGCGTCAGAGCTTGACGTCAAAGCTTGCCCTTGGCGGCTTCGTCCATGTAGGTCGGATCGAAGCGCAGCTTGACGTTCGACTTGTCGCCCAGCACCGACTTGTCGGCGAGCTCGATCCCGACGGCGTCGGCTGATTTCGCGCCCTTGCCCAGCAGGTCCTTGTCGAACAGGAACTTGCGGACCCGATCCATGGTCACACCGATGGTCTGGCTGCGCGTAAACGCTTCCGCGTCCGTTGCCTTGTCGAACAGTTTTGTGGTCGAGAGCTGGCTGTCGAAACCGGCGAGATCGGTGCCGGAGGCCTTGGCCATCGCCTCCTTGGCGGCCTTCGCCGCGGGATCGTTTGCCGTCATCCTGGAGACCGTCTCGTACCAGATTCCGACCAGCGCCTTGGCGAAATCCGGATTGTCCTTGGCGACCGCGGTGTTGACCACCATCAGGTCCATGATCTCGCCGGGGATCTGCGAGGAATCGAACACCTTCTTTGCGTCGGGCGAGCCGAGAATTTCCGTCACGATCGGATTCCAGGTCACGACCGCGTTGACGTCGGGCGTCTTGTAGGCGGCCGCAATATCGGCATCGGAGGTGTTGACGACCTTGACGTCCTTCTCGCTCAGCTTGCTGGTCTCGAGCGCGCGTGCCAGCAGATAGTGCGACACCGAGAATTCGACCAGATTGACGGTCTGCCCCTTGATCGCGGCGAGGTCGGATTTGTTCTTGAGGATCACGGCATCGTTGCCGTTGGAGAAATCGCCCATCACGACCGCGGTGGTGTCGACACCGCCTGCCGCCGGAATCGACAGCGCGTCCATGTTGGTGATGGTGACGGCATCATAGCCGCCGGCGGTGTACTGGTTGATCGATTCGACGTAGTCGTTGAACTGCTTGACCTCGATCGTGATGCCGTATTTGTCGGCCCACTTCTTGACGATGCCGGTGTCGGCCGCATAGCCCCACGGCATCCACCCGACATAGATCGACCAGGCGACCTTGAAGCTTTTCTTCGGTGCGGCGTCAGCGACGGATGCGGCCGCGAGCACGATCGCGCAGCCGGTGACAACAGAGCGGAGGAAGAAAGAGAACTTGTTCATTGCCGATCCCTCTTGCGAAACTTCACAAAAAGGGACTGGCGAAAAGACCATCGCTCCGCCAATCCCTTGGCTAACGAGGTCTCCCGGGCTTTTATCCCGCCGTGCACCTGCGGGGATGTCTCCCCCGCAAGCGGCTGCTCTCGGACCAGCACCTTGTCTTTCAAGGTCGGAACCCTAGCGGCCAACTCGACGCCATTGATGCACGAGGCGTGCCACAGCACCGGCGTTTGAATCTCATGAGATTTTTCGGCGCACACGGCGCGGCCGCGAGAGCGCCCTGCTTAAAAACTGCGCAGGCCTGCCCAGATTTGGCTCTGTCATTCCGTCGGCGACGTCAGCAGGATGCCTGCGGTCGCTGATGTCGAGGGGGACGTTCGATGCGCAGGCTTCTGAGTGCCATATGCGGTGACTTGTGGCGCGGACTGCATGGCCGCTTCGGTCTGATGCCGACGTGCGATCTCCAAGCACCTGGGCAGCAGTTGCCCGAATAACTTCGGATCGGTGCAGCACGGCATAGTCACGCCGGGGCACGGGCGGACTTCCTGTATTCGGCGGTCTCAGCGCGAACCAGGTCGCAGAATTGAAGCGCGAGACGGCTGCGCGGCCGTTGCGAAGGAAACAGCAGCACGGTCGTGATCTCGAGTTGTGGCGCGAACGGCTTGAGCACAATCCTTGCGCTTGCGAAATCCCGGGCCACGACCGGATCGACGATCGAGAAACCCAGTGCCTGCGCGACGAGCGCGCAGCGCTGCATGCTGTACTGGATCTCCGCGACCGTCCTGACTTCGACCTTGGCCTCATCGAAAATGCGTTCGAGGCGCAACCGATGCGGTGCGCCGGGAGCTGCGGCGATCATCGGCTCGCCGCGCAGGTCCTGTGGCACGATCGATCGCTTGGAGCGCAACCGGTGCCGGCCGGGCAGGACGCAGATCGCGTCGGTCGTCATCAGGAGTTCGTCGTCGACCGCGGCAAAGCCTGCCCGCGGCCGCGCCAGCCCGACGTCGCACTGCCCCGAAGCGACCAGGCTCCAGACCCGTTCAGGGCTGTGGACGGCCACCGACAGCATGATGCCGGGATTGCTCCTGGAGAAGCTGCTGACGATCCGCGGCATCAACGAATAGGTGAACGCCGGGAGGCAGGCGATCCTGAGCGTCCCGCTGCCGCGCTCGCGAATGCCGCGCGCGGCGCGTGCCAGATAGTCCAGTCCCACCTGGTTTCGTTCGACCTCCTGCAGGAAGATCTCGCCCTCCGGCGTCAACGTGACGCCGCCGCGCCCACGTTCGAACAGCGCGAAACCGATCTCGCGCTCCAGACGCGCGATCGCGCGGCTGACGAAAGGCTGCCCCACCCGAAGGCTCAAGGCGGCTTTCGTGATTCCGTTGTGGCGCACGACCTCGCGAAACAGGTCAACGTGTCTCGGATTCAGGGACATGACCAAACTGCATATGAACTGCCATTCCGGTCATTTGACGGCATAAGGGTTAGATGCGTCAATACGGCATGCAGCCCGCGAACAGTGATTCAAGCTTCCGTACCGACCGCATCCTGTTGACCCGGATCACCGGTCCGGAGTCCTCGCGGGTGAAGCTGCTTGGCGAGGCTGGCATGCTTCGGCAGCTCGATCGGGGCAGCTCCGACCGGGCAAATGCCGCGCGCCTCACGGCCGCGCTCAACCGGGCGAATGTCACGGCCGCGTTTGCACTCGAGGCCGCCCAGTCGGGCGACCTCGTTGGCCTCACCGCCTTCTCCACGATCGACCTGGAGGAGAAGCGGGCGACGCTGGCGCCTATCTGGAGCATCGGCCGGTTGGACGAGACGGTGCTGATGAGCCATGTCGCGCATCTCATGACACGGTACGCGTTCGAGGTGCTCGCCGTCGAGCGCGCCGAGGTGCATCTGGATTGGCGCCTGAGGCACGCGCACGATCTCTACGTCAGCCTCGGCTTCCGCTGCGAAGGAAGGCTTCGCGCCTATTTCGCGGCCGATGCGGGCCCGTCCGCCGATGCCGCGGTCCTGAGCGCGGTTCGCTGCGAATGGCCTGCCATCGCAGACCGGCAGCGCAGGGTTATCGCCAAGGAAGAATGGCGCGGCCGGCTTCCGTCCGACCGTCTCCCGTAATTGGTTCGCAGAACGTCGTCCCTGCAATGCACCGATTGCCGGTGCGGACGCTTGCGGTCTGCATCGCACTCACACCACGCCCAAGAGCGACGCGCGATCAATCAGATCTTCACGGTATTGATCGCGACACTTTCCTTGTAGGCCGGTCGCGCCGTGACGCGGTCGAGATAGGGCGTCGCGACCTCGCAAACCCCGACGCCGTAGTCGATCGCCCAAACCAGGCAGGTCGCGAGCAGGATGTCCGCGCTGGTGAACTGATCGCCCATCAGATATTGCCGGCCGTCCGACAGAGCGACTTCGACATGGCGAAGCTGCTGGCGAAAATACTCGGCCGCTTTCACGACCACATCCGGAGCATGGCCGTAGATATGGGCGAGGCCCTGGACGTCATGGCGGCGCATCACGTAGAGGCTGGTCGAGTCCAATTCGGCCACGATGAAGAAGCACCATTCCAGCCATCGTGCGAAATCGCGCTCCTCAACCGGAACGAGCGAGATGTTCGGGTTCGAGTAGTGGCGCGCCAGATAGGCGACGATGGCGGCACTCTCCCCGATCGTGAAGTCGCCGTCCTGCAGCAGCGGGATCTTCTGCCGCGGATTGAGCAAGGTGTATTCCGGCGTTTTTGTCTCGCCGGAGCGCGGCAGGATCGGCTTGCAGTGATAGTCCAGCCCCAGTTCGTGCAACGCCCAATGAGCCCGGATCGTCCGCGATGTCCCCACCCCCCATAACGTCAGCGTCTCAGGCATGACGTCACCATTTCTCGACGGAGGGCCGCAGATCCAGTTCATGGCTCCATCCGTCGCGGCTCTGCTGGTGCACGAACCAGTAGGCCTCCGCGATCGAGGACGTTCGCGTCAACGTGTCAGGCGGGATCTCTGATGCGTCGACGCCCGTGGCGGCCTTCATCCGCTGATGGATGGCCGGGCTGTCGACACCGGCATCGATCAGGAGATGCGCGACATGGATGCTCTTCGGCCCGAGCTCGCGCGCCATCGCCTGGGCGACCGCGCGCAGGCCGAACTTGGCGGATGCGAATGCCGCAAAGCCGCTGCTGCCGCGCACGCTCGCGGTCGCGCCGGTGAACAACATGGTGCCGCGGCCATGCCGCAGCATGTGCCGGGTCGCCTCGCGACCAACCAGGAAGCCGGCGAAGCAGGCGAGCTCCCAGGCCTTGAAGAACAGTTTTTCGCTGGTCTCATGCAGGTCCTTCTTGACGTTCGACCCGGCATTGAACAGGCAGACCTCGATCGGCCCGATCTCGCGCTCGACCCGCTCGCAAAGCTCCTGCACCTCGGTCTCGCGCCGCGCGTCGACACTGAGCGCGTGCACCTTGCTTCCGGCGCCGGTCAGCTCCTCCACCAGGGGACTCGATTTCGCCGCATCGCGCCGCGCGATGCAGACGGTGTAGCCGCCGGCGGCGAACCGCCGCGCCACCGCGGCGCCGATCGCATCCCCTGCACCAACCAGCAAGGCAGTCTTGTTTGTCTCGGCCATAGGACATCTCCCACCGACGGCGGTTGTTCAGTTCAGCAATAGTGACCTTGCGTGACCCGGTCGCTCAGACCGCGCGCACGGCCTTCTGCTCGATCATCTCTGCGATGGCGGCATCGCCGTAACCGAGGTCGGACAGCACCTGCTTCGTATGCTGCCCGATGCGCGGCGCCGGGCCGCCGATCGCGGCGGCATCGACGTCGAAACGCGCCGCGGGCTTGGGCTGCCGCACCGTGCCGACGCCTGGCTGCTCCAGCTCGGCGATCAGCCCGCGAGCGACCACCTGCTCGTTGGCGATGATCTCGCCGCGCCGGAGGATCGGCGCACAGGGCACGTCGGCTGCATCAAGCCGCGCCAGCCATTCGGCCGTGGTGTGTCTGCCGATATAGTCCTGCATCCTGTTGATACGCGCCGTTGCATTGACCGAGCGCGATGCCGGCGTGGCGAAGCGCGCATCGTTGGCGAGCTCCGGATCGCCGGTCGCCTTGCAGAAGCCCTGCCATTCGGAGTCGGAGATCGTCCCGCAGGTGAGATAACCGTCCGAGGTCTGAAACACGAGATCGGGACGATCGTTCGGATCGGCCGTCGCCTGCTCGCGGCCGACCACCGTGTATTGCATCATGCCTTCCGGCCAGAGATAGGCGATCATCGCGTCGAGCATCGCCACCTGGATATGCTGGCCGCTGCCGGATTTTTCCCGCGCGTAGAGCGCCGCCGTGATCGCCTGCGCGGCATAGACCGCCGTGGTCTTGTCGGCCACGATGGTCCGGATCATCTGCGGACGATTGGTCACCGGCTGCGCCTGGATATCGCAGAAGCCCGACAGGGCCTGCACGATGGGATCATAGACGCGCTTCTTTGCGTAGGGCCCGTCTTCGCCGACCCCGCTGATCGAGACATAGATAAGCCGTGGATTCTTCCGGCGCACCTCGTCCGGACCGAGCCCGAGACGTTCCATCGTGCCGGGCCGGAAATTCTGCACCAGCACGTCGGACTGCATGACCAGCTTGCCCAGCACGTCCCGGCCGGCGTCGGTCTTCATGTCGATCGAGAGCGAACGCTTGCCGCGGTTCGACGAGATGAACAGCGCCGAGAACTCGCCGGTCTTGTCGACATTGGCCCGGCTGCGGCGGGTAATGTCGCCGCCGATCGGTTCGACTTTCAGAACATCCGCGCCCTGATCGGCCAGAAACATGGTCGCGAACGGGCCCGAAACGACACCGGTCAGATCAAGTACGCGAACTCCCGCCAATGGCCCTGGCATGCTTTGCTTCCTTCTCCAATGCGCGGACGCGACCAAACCTTGGACGCAACCTCGGCATACGACGGACCGTGCGCCGGCGCTTGCGGGAAAGCGCCCCGACTTGCAAAAAAGCGCCGAAACTCACGTCCGGCCCTGCTGCCGGAACACGGACGGGCTGACACCCGTGGCTTGCCTGAACGTCGACGAGAAATGCTGGGCGTGACTGAATCCCGACGCCAGTGCGATGCTGGTCAGGCTCTCATCGGTGTCGCTGAGGCGACGCTTGGCGGTTTCGATCCGCAGGCCGAGCACATAGCGATGCGGGCTGGTGCCCATGCTCTCCTGGAACGCGCGCAGGAAATGCCGCTTGCTCAGGCCGGCAACATCTGACAGTGCCGACAACGAGATCGTCTCGCCAAGATTGGCCCGGACGAACGCCTCGATCCTCCGCAGCTTGAGCGCCGGCAGTCCGCCACGGCTCGGCGCCTTCGCCGGTTCCGCGCCGCGCGACAGCCGCGCCATATGGGCCAGCGCCTGGCTGGCCCAGCCTTCGGCGAACAGATCGAACAGATTGTCCGGCGTGGTCGCTTCCTGGCAAAGCTCGGAGAGACCGCGACAGAGCTGGTGATGGCCGAACGCAATCGCTGATGTTTCGATCAAGCCATTGAGACGGCTCTGCACGAATTTTGGGTCGAGGAAGACGACGACATAGTCGAACGCAGGCCCGACCGACCACTCGCCCTCGATCTCGGTACCGGCGGGAAACAGTGCGAGATTGGCCGCCCTGGAGAACTCATATTCGACGGGACGGCCGTTGATCGTGGCCTGCAACCGCGAGCAGCCGTTGCGGAACCAGAACAACGTCAGCTCAGGCTGGCGGAAGTGCCAGTTCATGCGGGGCCGCGAGGTCCGGCTAAGCAGCTCGACCCTGATCGGCTCTGATCGCGCGATGACGGATGACACAAGCTCACCGCCGACCTTGCGGACAAACCGCTCCGGACGCACTTCCTCCATGGGACATCTCCTCCGCGTTTGGCACGGATGGTAAGTTCCAAATCAGAATTGACGATCCGGAGCCGGAAATCCAGCCCTATGATGGCTGATCGCCAAGATGTTAGCGGGCAGCCGCGGAGGATCGCGCACGCGGCCGTGATGTCAGCCATTCTTGACTGATCATTCCAAATCTGTCATTTCCAAGCAATGGCAAGACCAAAGGAATTCATTGCGGAAGAGGCGCTCGATGCCGCGATCGGCGTATTCCGCGAACACGGCTATGAGGGCACGTCGGCGGAAATGCTGGTGCGGACGCTCGGCATCGGCCGGCAAAGCCTTTACGACACGTTCGGCGACAAGTGGCAGCTGTATCTTGCCGCGGTGCAGCGCTATGCCGCCCGGGAGACCGAGGCACATTTGTCAGCCCTGGCAAGCGAGCAGCGCGCGCTCGACGGCCTTCGCGCCATGGTCGGGCGCGTGGTGGACGACGCAGCGGAGGCGTGTCTTGGCGTCAATTCGATCTGCGAATTCGGCACCGCCAAGCCGGAGCTTACTGCTGTTCGTGACGGTTCGGGACGCGCGCTGACCAAGGCGATCGTGGCGCGAATCCGCGAAGCTCAGGCGCAGGGAGACGTGGCGGCGGAAATCGATCCGTCGAGCGCGACCGAATTCCTCCACGCATCGTTCGCAGGGATCCGGGTCGCCGCTCGCGGTGGCGCCGGCCAGCGGCGATTACGAGCACTCGGACAGCTGGCGCTGCGCGCACTCGCATGAGTTTTTTTGGTCTATTCTGGAATAAACATTCCAATAAACAGGAGATACGGAAATGATCGACACGAGATCGGAGAGACCACGTACCGCCCTCATATTCGGTGGCTCGCGGGGGATCGGCGCCGCGATTGCCAAGCGCCTTGCGGAGGAGAGGTTCTCGGTCGCCCTCACCTATGTGAGCAGGCCCGACAAGGCACGCGAGGTGTGCGACGCAGTTTCCGGAGCGGGAGGCAAGGCAATCGCGATCCACGCCGACAGCGGCGATCCCGCCGCGATCCGGCGCGCCGTCGCAGAGACCACCGATCAGCTCGGACTGCTTGATGTCGTGGTCATCAATGCGGGCGTGCTTCGTCTCGGATCGATCGAGTCATTCAATCCCGACGATCTCGATCTGCTGCTCAATGTGAACATTCGCGGCGTGTTTCTGGCGATGCAGGCCTCCACAGCCGCCATGCGTGACGGCGGGCGGATCATCACGATCGGAAGCAACACGGCCATCAGGACCGGCGCCGCCGGCGGTAGCGCCTATGCGATGACGAAGGCGGCGGTCGCCTCACTCGTGAAGACCGCAGCGCTCGACCTGGCCCCGCGGCAGATCACGGTCAACAATCTGCAGCCGGGACCGACGGAAACGGACATGACCGCCGGCATGGCCGATTGGCTGAAGGAGAGGATTCCGTTGCGCCGCCTGAACAGTCCGGACGACGTCGCATCGGCGGTCTGCTTTCTGGCAGGCACTGGCGCGAGCCTGATCACGGGCACCAGCATCACCATCGACGGCGGCTACGTTCTCTGATCGGGCGGCGTCATGTATGCGAGGAGGCGGCCGCGTTATCCGGCGACCCGGAGCGCGGTTACCGCGACGCAGGCGTTGCCGAACGGAATCAGCACCACCTGCGCGCCGTTCGGCAGCGCGATCGTCGCGAGGTCACCGAGCGCGCCGTTCTGCCCGTTGAGCTTGGCGAGCTCCGCAGCAACGGTCGGGCAGCTCTCCGCGCTCGGCGTCACCCGCACCAGATTGCCTTCGCAGGACGACCCGACCGGCGCGGCAAACACGATGCCCGCGGCGCGCTGGGCAGCGCTACCCTGGGGCGCCTGGTTTGGCGCAAGCGCGACCAGCGACTGCACCGAATGCGAATTGCCGGCCTTGGCATCCCACTGCGACTGCGCGGTGTAGTTGGAGTTCGTCGCCAGACCGCGGCCGAGCAACCCGAACAGATTGGCGCAGGTCGCGATGTTGCCCTGCCGTGCATGCTCGTCGAACACGGTCGGCTGCTGCCCCGCTTGCTGTGGCGGAACGGATGCCGCGGCCGCCGATGGCGTCTGCGCCTCCTGCGGACGTTGTTTGTGCGGCTGCGGCTTCGCAGCAGCGGCAGGCTTCCTGGCCGGCGCAGGCGTCCCTTGCTGCAGCGGCATCGGCTGCGCCTGCGCCGGCTCCATCTGCTGGGCATATCCGACGACGCCGGCCGCACTGAGCGCCGCCACGACGACCGCCGCGGAAATCAGGATGGGGGTCTTCAATCGCATCGGCGTTTTCATCTTCCTGTCCTGCAGCTCGATGCGGATCTCCGAATGCCGGGTCCGCATACCTCTCCTGGAGCCTCTTCCGTTCCGATTGAATCGGAACGGGGCTCCGGATTCTCGTTATGACGCGCTTTCTTCACGCGACCCGGCATCCACTTCGCTCGAAAACACTGTTGTGTCATTTCAGCTTCGCCAGCACGCCGGACAGTCCGTCGAGCGGCGCCTCCAGCATGATCGGGCCGCCTTGCAGCAGCGGATAGGACACCAGGCACGGCGTCGCCGCGCGGATGTGCCGCCTCAGCACATTGCCGATCGCGATCGTGGCAAAGCAGAAACTGGCGTCGCAGCGATCGGTCTGCGCGACGATGCGGTCGGGACTATCGCCCATTGCGAGCTCGATCTGCGCGCCGACGCCGGCGGCTGCGGGAACCCTCATCGCCATCAGCGGCTTGCCGTCGGCGGTCGCAATCAGCGACCAGTTGAAGGCAACCGCGCCCTGCGCGTTGACGATCGATTGCGTGATGTTGCAGACGCGGCGCTTCGATTTCAGGCTCTCGTCGCAGATCAAGGTCCAGTTCTTGAACGGCTGGATCATCCGCCTGAATTCGCCGAGCGTCTCGCCTTCCGGCACCACGACGTCCGATGGCTTCACGGCATAGGCGGGAGGCGGCGCGCCCTGCGCGCTTGCGCCCGCTGCCTCGCCGAGCCAGATCGCCAAAGCCAGACACGCTAGCCGCCTCGTCGACGTCAGGGTCAATTGAGCGTCAGGCTCACGCCGGCACTGACGCCCCACTCGCTGCCGGCGGTGGTCGCTGCCGCGTTGGTGCGCAGCCGGCCGTTCTCGCTGGTGTAGCCGATGCCGAAAGCGAGCGCGCCCTGGCTGCGCCAGACGCCGCCGCCGGCCGACGCGCTGATCTTGCCGGGCCGGTCGTCATAGCGCAGCGATGCGGCGGCCATGCCGATCGCCGCCGCGCGCCAGGCATCCTGCCGCACCTCGCCGATCTGGCCGTTGAGCTGCTGGAATGCGCTGTTGAGCTGGTTGACGTTGACCGCATCAGTACCGGCGACACCCGCCGCCACGTTGCTGATGGTCACGGGCCCGCTGCTGCCGCTGTTCAGCGTCACCTTGTTGGTGGTGTTGCCGGAAGCATCGGTGTCGTAGCGGATCGAGCTCGACGCGACCGCCTGCAGCTGGCTCACATTGACCGCGTCGGTCGCAGCCGATCCCGCGGCAACATTGGTGACGCGGCGTTCGGCCCCGGACGAGCCGACCGACACTTCGCCGGTCGCAACCCCCGCGACGCTCTTGCCGACGACGGGCGTATAGGCCGCATCGCTCAGATTGGCCGTGGTGGTCGAGTTCGCACCGAGCGCCAGCGAGTTGGCCGAAGTCGCCTTGGCGCCGGCGCCGATCGCGACCGAATTGTCGCCGGACGCGGCCGAGCCGTTGCCCATCGAGATCGCGTTCGCCCCGCTTGCGACCGACTGCGGTCCGATCGCGACGCTCTCAGCACCGACGGCAGAGGAATCCGCCGCTGAGGAGTTGGCGTGGAAATACTTGATGCCGCCGCTGCCGGTCGAGATGTTGTTGACCGTGGTATAGAGAGCATCGAGCGAGGTGTTGGTGGCCCAGAGCTGCGAGCCGTTGATCGCGTCCGTCGAGGTGGCGCTGATCTGGCCCGCGGCGACGTTGGTGACGGTGCGTTCCGCCCCGGCGCTGCCGACGCTGACGGTCGAGGTCGGCGCCGTGCCGGCGAAATTGTAGGTGGTGCCGCCGATCGAGGTGCTCTTGGTCGCGACCACTGCCTGTGTGGTCGAATTGGCACCGAGCGCGACGTCGCCGGCCTGTGCCGTCGCCTTGGCATTCGGGCCGAGCGCAACGCTGGTCGGGTTGGAGGTCTGGGATCCGGCGCCGATCGACACCGACTGGATGCCGCTGGCCTGCGCATTGGTTCCGAACGCGATCGAATCGGCGAAGTTGGATACCGAATTCTGGCCGATCGCAATGCCGCCGGGTGCGGTCTGCTGCACGGTCGCGCCAAATCCCATGCCGATGCCGTTGTCGCCATTGACCACGGTCTGCGGCCCCACCGCGACGGAATTGTTACCGACCGCAAGCGAGTCGGCGAGCGTCGAATTGGCGTGGAAGTATTTGGTCGTCGTGGTCGCGAACGATGACAGTGCGCCGGTCAGCTGCCGAACGGTGACGGCGTCACTCGACTGCGTGCCGTCGGCGACATTGGTGATCTGGCGATAGCTCGTCGCATTGCCGACCGACACCGCGCCGAGCAGCGCGAGATCGGTGGTGTTGTAGGGGATGATGGTGCCGCCAATGGTGCCGGAAGCCGGCGCGAGCGCGCGGTTGGAGATCGAACCCGAGCCGATCGCAACGCCGCCGGCCACCGTCGCCTGGGTATTGAAGCCGAGCGCCGTGGAATTGGCGGCGGTTGCCGACGCGGCGATGCCGGCGGCCATCGAATTCGCACCGGTCGCACCGTTGTTGGTGTAGTTCGCCAGCTGGGTGCCACCGTCGTTGACGCTGTAATAATGCGTCAGGCCGTTGCTGACGATGGTCGACAGGCTGTCGATCGCCGAAGTGGCGGCAAACAGCTGCGAACCGTTGATCGCATCGGTCGAGCCGTTGCTGATCCGTCCCGCGGCGACGTTGGTGATGGTGCGTTCGCTGCCGACCGTGCCGACGCTGACGGTCGAGAGCGGCGCCGTGCCGGCGAAGCTGTAGGCGGTGGTGCCGATGGTGATGCCTGACGTGCCGACCGCCGTCGTGGTCTGGCTGCCGGAGCCGAGCGCGATGTCGTTGGCATTCGCAGCGGTCGCGCCATTGCCGATCGACACCGAGCCGCTGCCGGTCGCGGTCGACACCGGCCCGATCGCAACCGAATTCGTTCCGGCGGCCGACGAGTCGGCCAGCGTCGAATTGGCGTGGAAATACTTGATGCCGCCGCCATTGTTGATGTTGTTGACGGTGGTCGCGAGACCGTCCACGGCCTGGTTGGTGGACCAGAGCTGGGAGCCGTTGATCGCATCCGTCGACCCGTCGTTGAGCCGTCCCGCAGCGACATTGGTGATGGTGCGCTCGGCGCCAACGGCGCCGACGCTGACGGTCGAGCCCGGTGTCGTGCCGGCGAAGCTGTACGTCGTGCCGTTGATCACGGTGTTGGGCGTACCGACTGCGACGGCGGTGACGCTGCCGGAGCCGAGCGCGACCGCATTTGCGTTCGAGGCGTTGGCATTGGCGCCGAGCGCGAGGGCATTCGCGACGCCGGCATTCGCATTGACGCCGAGAGCGGACGCCTGAACGCCGGCGGCCACCGAGTTCTGGCCGATCGCGGTGCTGGACGTGGCTGAGGCCTGGGCATTGGGTCCGATCGCGGTGCTGAACTGGCCCGTCGCCTTGGAGATGTATCCCAACGCCACTGAGTCGAGCGCCGATGCAGTCGATTGGTAGCCGGCGGCGATCGCATTGTCGCCGCTGGCGGCCGAGGCGTTACCAACCGAGATTGCGTTGGCGCCGGTCGCAGTCGACACCGGGCCGACCGCAACCGAGTCGGTCCCCACCGCGGCCGAATCGGCCAGCGTCGAATTGGCGTGGAAATATTTGATGCCGCCACCGGTGTTGATGTTTTCGATCGCCTGGTTGGTGGCAAACAGCTGCGACCCGTTGACCGCATCCGTCGACCCGTTGTTGAGCCGCCCCGCAGCGACGTTGGTGATGGTGCGCTCGGCGCCAACGGCGCCGACGCTGACGGTCGAGCCCGGTGTCGTGCCGGCGAAGCTGTAGGTGGTGCCGTTGATCACGGTGTTGGGCGTACCGACTGCGACGGCGGTGACGCTGCCGGAGCCGAGCGCGACCGCATTTGCGTTCGAGGCGTTGGCATTGGCGCCGAGCGCGAGGGCATTCGCGACGCCGGCATTCGCATTGACGCCGAGAGCGGACGCCTGAACGCCGGCGGCCACCGAGTTCTGGCCGATCGCGGTGCTGGACGTGGCTGAGGCCTGGGCATTGGGTCCGATCGCGGTGCTGAACTGGCCCGTCGCCTTGGAGATGTATCCCAACGCCACTGAGTCGAGCGCCGATGCAGTGGATTGGTAGCCGGCGGCGATCGCATTGTCGCCGCTGGCGGCCGAGGCGTTACCAACCGAGATTGCGTTGGCGCCGGTCGCAGTCGACACCGGGCCGACCGCAACCGAGTCGGTCCCCACCGCGGACGAATCGGCCAGCGTCGAATTGGCGTGGAAATATTTGATGCCGCCACCATTGTTGATGTTGTTGACGGTGGTGCCAATGGTGTCGACAGCCTGGTTGGTGGCAAACAGCTGCGAACCGTTGACCGCATCGGTCGACCCATTGTTGAGCCGTCCCGCAGCGACATTGGTGATGGTGCGCTCGGCGCCAACGGCGCCGACGCTGACGGTCGAGCCGGGCGTGGTGCCGGCGAAGCTGTAAGTGGTGCCGTTGATCACCGCATTTGGCGTGCCGACCGCAGCAGCCGTGACGCTGCCGGACCCCAGCGCAACATCGCCGGATTTTGCCGCTGCGGTTGCGCCGTTGCCCAGTGCGACATTGCCCGCAAGTCCGGCGGCGCCCGCGGTGGAGCCATTGCCGAGCGCCACGGAGCCCTGTCCGATCGCCTTGTTGTTGTTGCCGATCGCGACCGCGCCGTTGGCCTGGTTGGCGGCGGTGGCGCTCGCCGTGCCGTCACTGTTGGCGATGTTGTTCGCGCCGCCGGTGAAGGCGCCGGTGCCGCTGGCATAGCTGGGGTCGCCGATCGCCACCGCGCCGTTGCCAAAGGCGGTGTTGTTCGCGCCGATCGAGACCGCCTGGCCGCCGGTCGCCACCGCGTTGGTGCCCAAGGCCACCGCGTTGGCGGAACTGGCCGCGGCATTGTTACCGATAGCGATGGCGCTTGTAGCCGACGCCTTGGCGCCGATGCCGAGCGCGGTACTGGCGACCCCGCTGGCGTTGGCGCTGACGCCGGCCGCGAGAGAATTGTCTCCTGTCGCGTTCGCTGCAGATCCGAATGAGGAGGAGTTTTGACCGCTGGCAACGGCTGTGTTGCCAACCGCAGTGCTGGCGGCGGCACTTGCATTTGAGGTAGTGCCTATCGCCAGCGAACTCGTGCCGGCGGCACTGGCCCCAACGCCGGTCGCGATCGAACTTATGCCGGCGGATGCCGCATTGTTGCCGAGTGCGATGCCGCCCGTCGCTGCACTGTTGACGATCGCGCCAGATCCGATTGCAACCGAGCCTCCGGTGCTCAGCGCCTGCGCCTGATTACCCAAGGCGACGGCGAAATCCGCCGACGCCTTGGCGAGGTTGCCGGCGGCCAACGAACTGATGCCCGACGCGGCCGACTGGACGCCAAAGGCGGCGGCGTTGGAGCCGCTGGCATTGGCGAGGTATCCCACGGATGCGGCCCCTGTCGCGGAGGCGGTCGCCCCGTTACCAACTGCGGTCGCCTGGTTTGCCGAGGCCGTGGCCGACGTGCCGAAAGCGCTGGAGCCCGTGCCCGTCGCTGAAGCGCTTGGGCCGACGCTGGTCGACCAGGCCCCCGTCGCGGTTGAACCGGTGCCAAGCGCAACAGCCTCGAACGTGAAGCCGGCAGGCGCGGTCCCGCTGGCATTGGCATTCGTGCCGATGGCGATTGGAGACCCGCCGCCGGCTCCGGCGTTTGCTTTGGCGCTGACCCCGATGGCGGTGCCCGAACCGTTTGAAGATGAGGCGGAGGATGACAATCCAATGGCGATCGAGGCTCCACCGGAGGCGCTCGCCGTCGAGCCCAGTGCCAAGGCACCCACACCATTTGCAGTGGTGTTGACGCCGAAGGATGAGGATCCGTCCCCGGTGGAGTGCGCGTTCCCGCCTATGGCAAGGGCGTTGGTGCCGGTCGCGTTCGCAAACACACCCATACCGATCGCATTGAGGCCGTTCACAGAGTTGGAATAGCCCACGATGATCGAACCATCGCCGGTCGCGGTGTTGGAATCGCCGATTGCCAGGGAGTTCTGGCCATTCGCATTGGTATTAGCGCCAATGGCAGTTGCGGTGGTGCCGGCAGCGTGGGCGCCGCAACCAATAGCCGTGCTGCCTGCCGTTGCAGCGGTAGGATTGGTGCAGTTGGCGGGATTGCTCAAAACACCATTGCCGATGGCAACCTGCGCGAACGCCGCTTGCGGACTCATGATTCCCATCACGACAAGCAACGCGCAGACCGCTCCGCCGGCGCCGAGCGAACCAAGCCCCAGCCGATCGCGCTTCACGCCGAGCCTGCGATGCGCCTGGCGGAGCACCGCGATCAGCCGGCGCCGCAGCGAATGGCTGTTCGCATCGCCCGATGCGAGCCAGCTCCGGACGAAGCCGGTGCGGCCTTGACGCTTCAGCGATTCGGTTGAGTTGCGTACGACAACCATGGTGCGCCCCTTTTGTGACATCTGATCCAGACGTCGGGGGTGCCATGCCGCGGACTGGACCGACATGCGTGTCCTTTGGGAACGCATGTGGAGATATGAAGACCGCGCAAGCTGCGCCGGCCTTCCGGTCCTGGCCAACGATGTGTCGAACTCAACGAGCGCATCTTGCCACCCAGCGCTCGCTCGACTGCCCCATCAATGTGCCCCGAGTCGTCATATCAAAAATGATAGACACATATTTGACAACGTCACTCAGCAGGCCGTCCAAATAGCACGCAGATCGTCTCACAAGTTGAATGATTTGCTTGATGCACCGTGGGGTATTCCGCGCATCTTCAACCGGCAGTTGACCTGCGTCGCACGCGTTCACGCATCTCGCGCGGACTGACGCCGAATTCGCGGCGAAACGCGCGCGTGAAATCCGACGCAAGCTTGAAGCCGTGACGATAGGCGATCTCCTGCACCTGCCGGTCGGTGGATGCGACCAGTTCGGCATGTGCCGCGCGCAGCCGCTTGCGCAGGATATATCCAGCGACGCCGCCGACGTTCTCGAATGCACGGTAGAGGGCAGAGCGCGAGATCCGCAATTGCTGCGCAATGCGATCCGGCGTCAGATCGAAGTCGCCGAGATGCGTCTCTATATAGAGACGTGCACGCTCGAACAGCACCGATTCAATTGCGCCGCGCGCCTGCTCCAGCCGGTCCGAGGACAGCTGAATGCATGCGGCGATCATCTGCGCGGTCGCTCGCCCCGCCTGCCTCAACTCCTCCGGCGACATCAGGACCAGGCGCGTTTCAAGTCTGTCGAGATAGTCGGACAGCAGTTCGATCAGATTACCCGAGAGCAGAATGTTGCAGGCGTCGTTAAGCTGATCGGCGACGTCTGCGAATGACCGGCGCGGCAAAGCGAGCACCAGGCCATCATAGTCGGTGATGCTGCCGCGAAAATCGTCGTCGAGCGAGATCAGGAACATCGCGCCTGGCCCGGCGTGAACCCGCCGCTCTGCGGTTTCGAAGCGGGCTTCGCCGGAGCGCAGGCGGAACAGCCACCAGATATCGACCGGCGTGCCCTGCGAGGGCTCGACGACGCGCGCGAATGTTTGATCGGCAACGCGTCCTGACGTGAAGACGACGTCGGCCATGTTGCAGGTCAGGTACTCCACCTCGAATCCCTGCGCTGGGCTGTAGCCATCGGGCGGCGCGACGTCGATCAGCGAGGCCATCCGCGTCTTCCAGACCTCGAACTGTTCCGACGGCGGATAGAGTCGTGTCGTGAAAAGCCGCGGTACCGCCGGGACGATGTCCCTGATGTTCCGGGGTTCGCGCGGCAAGGGAACCTGTTCCAGGAGCTTCGCTGCGCTCGCCGGCCTATTGTCGTCTTCTTGCATGTAGTTTCGTCCCCGGTTGTCGCGACGAACGTCGTCTCAACGGAGGCGCATTCCCAAGGTTGCGTCGCCGGCCGCTGGCGGGCAGGCGATTTTCAGGCGGACAAGGAAGCAGCATTTTCGGATGCGGACATCACCCGCTTACGCCGGCCGCTCCTGATAGGGCCGATGGGTCCTGCGGCAGTCGGGCTCACACATGGCATTCATCATTGTCGCGTCATTGCCGGACCCGGCCCGGAAGCTCCGTCGCCGAGTCGGCCTGACTGGTCTAGAGAACAATCTGAGCGAGAACCAGAGCGGCGGCAACGCGCGCCGCGAAGAAATCCAAGATTGCGTCCATGCGATGCGATCGGGCAACGCATCATCGCCGTGTCTTCAGAAAAATTTCTCGATCTTCGCGCAGAGACGAAATGAATGTCGCGAGAGCGCAGCAGCTTAAGCACGGTACATGACACATCGCGAATCCGGCGCACGGGATTCGCGTCGACCGCGCCTGAAGACGCTTGCCTAATCATGCGGCATTCCACCTCGTGCGACGTCAATGCGATCGATGGGAACGGATCACGTGCGCCGCACGAGGCACACTCGTCGTGGCACGCTGCGGCATTTTCATATGAACGTCGAGATGAGGAAAGTAATGATGGCTCATTACATTCGCAGGTCGACCCGCCCGCTATGCCGGCGGGGCGAGCCTGATCGCCGGCACCTGCAACGCCGGCGGCGGAGCATGCGGTCCTCGATCCGCGCCGCCAGGCTATGCCTTGTGTTGCCCGATCCGGTCGAGCCATGCCGCAAAGCGCGGATGCTTCGAGAACCTGCCTTGCACGACCGCCAACTCCTGCTGGAAGACCGGCAGCGAGAGCACCCGTTCGATGTCGGGCTCCCTGATCTTCCAGATTCCCGGCGGGACGAAGCCGTGCACCTTGAGCTCATAGAGCTCGAAGATCGAGAAGATGATTTCATGCACAATTCGGCGCTCGTCCGGCGTCATCTCATTGGCGCCGCCGGTGCCCTCGTCATGGAACACCGCCGTTGGCAGGCGACGCCGCAGATCGGATATGCGCTCGGAATATCTGAGGAAGATGTCGGCGCCCAGACGCCGGTTGTTGGTGTGCAGCGCCGTGTAGATCGCGGTGATGCCGACGATGATGGTCCCGAGCGTCATGAACTTCAGGATATGATCGAGCACTGCGATGTCTCCTTCGACCTTCCGTGATCGCGCCAGGAGCCCTGTGCAAGCTGTGCTCCCTGCCCTTTATTGCCCGAGGCGCAGTGATCGTCGAGATGCGGATCACCGATTTGCACGACGGCGCAAGCCCACCGTCCGAGCCACCTCCAGGACCCTCGGCAGCGCACATTGGTAAAGATCGAGCAGAAGCCCCGCCGAATTGAGCCGGAAGGCCGCCCGCCTCGGAAGCCGGAACCATTCGGCTGGCCTTCAACCACGCCCGTTCCGGATCGCCATGCGTGGGCGCGGCGGCAGTTTGGCCCTCGACGAAAGTCGCGACAAATGGGCCGCGCGCCCGTCGTAGATTTGTAACCATCTTGCAAATCGTTATCGCGCAAAAGTCGCGGGCGGCCTTCACGCAACCTTTTGCAAACTCCAAACTGCCTACCGTCACCGGATATTATAGTGATAGTGGGGACGGGAATGGCTGGGCTGCGGCCGAATATCCCAATACGGCTCGGAACTGCAATCAGGGAACGGCATTCGGGCGTTGAGCGCGATTCCGCCGTTCCGTCGGTCGGAACAAGCTCGGAGGTCGAGCGCCTGCGCGGCGTCATTGCACGCCTGATGCACACGGCCGCGCATGACCAGCTGACCGGACTTCCGACGCGCAGCCTGCTGCTCGAGCGGCTGGATCTTGAACTGGCGCGCGAGGCCGATGACGGCGCGCGGATCGCGGTTCTGTTCGTCGATCTCGACAACTTCAAGCTGGTCAACGATTCACTTGGCCATAGCAGCGGCGACGAGGTGTTGTCCGAAATGGCCCGCCGCATCCTTGCCTGTCTCGGACCGGACGATACGGCGAGCCGGTTCGGCGGCGACGAGATGGTTGTTCTCCATCCGCGCGCCTCGGGCTCCTCCGGAGCTGATCTCGGCAGGCGGATCCTTGCAGCGCTGGCGGAACCGATCCTGCTCTCCGGCAAGGAAGTCGTGGTATCGGCAAGCGTGGGGCTCGCGCACTGCGCGCCCGGCACCAAGGGCGCCGAACAATTGCTGCGCGAGGCGGACACCGCCCTCTATGCGGCAAAGGTCCGTGGCCGTGCGCGATTGGCCGAGTTCAACGACGAGCTGCATGCCCGCGCCGAGAAGCGCGTTCAAATCGAATCCGATTTGCGGGCGGCGCTGCGGGAATCGCAGCTGTTCGTCGAGTATCAGCCGCAGGTCCGCCTGAAGGATGGACGCGTCGTCGGCGTCGAGGCGCTGGTGCGCTGGCGGCATCCCGAGCGCGGCATCATCTCGCCCGCCGACTTCATCCCTGTCGCCGAGGAATGCGGGCTGATCGTCAGGATCGGACGGCAGGTGCTGCAGGAATCCTGTCGCCAGCTCGCCGAGTGGACGAGGCTGATGCCGGGCTGCCCGCTGGCCATGACCGTGAACGTGTCGCCGCGCGAGATCGCGGAGCCGACCTTCATCCAGGAGCTCCGCCAGGTTCTCGCCAGCACCAATATCGATCCGACCGCTCTGTGTCTCGAAATCACCGAAAGCGTCATGATGAGCGCCCCGGAGGAAGTCGTCCAGGTGCTCGATCAAATCCGGCAGCTCGGCGTGTTCGTCGCGATCGACGATTTCGGCACCGAGCACTCATCGCTGTCGCGCCTGCGCGACATGCCGGCCGAAGTCCTGAAGATCGACCGTAGCTTCATCGACGGTCTCAGCAGCGAGCCCGGCGATACGGCGATCGTATCGTCGATCCTGAGCCTGGCCTACGCGATGGGCAAGCACACCATCGCCGAGGGCGTGGAACGGAGTGAGCAGGCCGCAATGCTGCTCCGCATGGGTTGCGACGTTGCCCAGGGCTATTTCTTTTCGCGGCCCGTTGCCGCCGAACAGATCGCGCCGATGCTGACCAGGGCACTCTGGCATCCGAGTTCGGGACGCGCGCTGCACGCCGCGCAGCCTGTGGAAGGACCGGTGCGGCGCGGCCATCATTATTTCATCGACGAATTCCTTGATCACATCGGGGCTCCCATGGGCACCAAGGCGACGGTCTCGCGATGATGTATCTCGTCATCGGCCTCAGCAATCTGGCGATCGGGCTGGCTTACGCGGGCCTTGGAGTCTTGTCGGCCTGGGAAACGGTCAGCCTGCATCGTTACCGCGGCTGGTCCCGCTTCGGGATCGGATTTTCGATGATGGCTGCAAGCTGCGGCCCGCATCATCTGGTGCACGGCTTCCAGGTGCTGCAGGGCGAGAGCGTGTCCTGGTCGATGCTCGCCGTCACCCTGCTCGGGCTGCCGGCAGGTTTGACATTTGTGTTCCTGCGGTTCGAGACGATATTGGGTGGGCAGGGCGAGCGATTGATCGCCCTCTCGCCGCATCGCGCGGTGTTGCTGGCCGGCGGCTTCGCCATCACGGCAGGCTGGCTGGCGGCCTGGGCGATGGCCCAGCCCGGCGCAAACATCCCGTTCCTTTGCACGTCGGCCGATCTCGCCGCGCGTGTGGCGACTCCGAGCACCTGGATCGACGTCGCCTCGGCCACGTTCTACGCCAATGTGTTCGTTACCGTGACCTACGGCCTAGTCGGTTGGTACCTGGCTGACCATCAGGTGCGCCGCTATCTGGCGACCGGTGTGTGGTCGCTGTCAGGGGCGGCATTGGCGGGCGTCTTCTTCTCCTGCGCGCTGATCCATCTCATTGACGCCACGACCCACGGCAGCGGATCGATGCTCGTCTTCGACCTGATCGGCATTCCGGCCTCGGTTTATTTCCTCTGGGTCGTCGAGCAACTGCACAGCGACTCCGTGCTGGACTGGAATCGGCGTCCGCTGGTCGGCGCCGCGGCCGCGCCGGCGCGGCCCTCACCCTGGAGCGGCAGGAACCTGCAGCACTGACCGGTCCCGTGGGTGCGATCGGCACCCGGCTTCCCTGCGCGCTCTTCAATGGAGGGCGCGAGAAGAAAGCCAGGACTCGGTCAGATCATGCCGCAAGAATGCGGCCTCATATTTTAGACGCCGTTTCGCGTGACGCCTATCCCGTCATCCTGAGGTGCGAGCGCAGCGAGCCTCGAAGGATGCACGGCCCGGCTGGTGACCGTCGATCCTTCGAGACGCCGCTTCGCGGCTCCTCAGGATGACGGAGCTAACGGCGGCGCATGCGCGGGCGATGACACTGAGCAAGCTGTTTGAGAGGTTGAACCAGAAGCCAGCCGTCAGGGCGAAGCGTGGCTTGCCGAGCCGTAGCTCGCGGCGACAGTCCGTCTTCGCTTTCACTTCGTTCAAGCTACGCCGGACACGCTTCGACCTGAAGGTCTCCGCGTGGCTGCGCCACGCGAAGCCCGAAGCAAGAAGGTCATGAAGCGTGGCTTGCCGAGCCGTAGCTCGCGGCCAAAGGCCCGCCTTCGCCCGTTGGGCTTCGGCGTGGCATCCTTCTCTCGCTGCGCAACGATAGGACCAGCTTGCTTGCGGCGACAGTCCGTCTTCGCTTTCGCAAGCTCAAGCTACGCCGGACACGCTTCGACCTGAAGGTCTCCGCGTGGCTGCGCCACGCGAAGCCCGTCAGGGCGAAGCGTGGTGGGTGCGACAGGGATCGAACCTGTGACCCCTACCATGTCAAGGTAGTGCTCTCCCGCTGAGCTACGCACCCAAAGCCGTGTTTGGATCGGGTCCCTATAACGGACGGCGGCGGGGCAGGCAAGGATACAAAGTGAAGGTTTTTTGGCGAATCAGGCCGCCAGCAACTTATTCACTTCGCTAACCAATTCCCTGAGGTGCACGGGCTTGGCCAGCACCTTGGCGTTTTTCGGCGCCTCCGAATCGGAATTGAGGGCCACCGCGGCGAAGCCGGTGATGAACATGATCTTGATATCGGGATCGAGTTCCGAGGCACGGCGCGCCAGCTCGATGCCGTCCATCTCGGGCATCACGATGTCGGTGAGCAGCATTTCGAACGGCTCCTCGCGCAGCCGCTGATAGGCCGACATGCCGTTGTCGTGCGGCGAGACCTTGAAACCCGCGTTTTCCAGCGCCTTGACCAGAAAGCGGCGCATATCGGTGTCGTCTTCGGCGAGAAGAATTTTCGGCATGGCAGGGATCGTCGAATCCGGCTTGAGGAGCAGTCCGAACAGTAAGCCCGACAGACGGTAAATTTCGGGTGAAATTTGCGTCAAGCCAGCGGCAAATGCGCGCCAGCCATTTGTGGACCGAACCACGCATCGAATCAACCTTGTGCGGCATTTCCCGCCTTTAAGACGCGTTCCAGCCCGCGCCACACTCTTTTCACTTGGCAGAATGATCGCGATTACCGACAATGCCCGCCCATAAATCTCCGCTTTTCCGGCAGAATCAGTTCTTGCGGGGCGAGGCGGACGCAAGGGACGGCGCCAAGGGAATGACCGAATTTGTTGGCGAGTTGTCGCCCCCGTTCGAGATCGTTGAGCCGCAGGCCTGGCGTGCGCCGATCATCTTCAATTCCCCGCATTCGGGCTCGGTCTACCCGGCCGAGTTCCTCGAGGCATCGCGAATCGATGTGGCGTCGCTGCGCCGCTCCGAAGACTCCTTCATGGACGAGCTGATCGCGGGCGTGAGCGATCGCGGCTTTCCGATCGTCCGGGTCAACTTCCCGCGCTCCTATGTCGACGTGAACCGCGAACCCTATGAGCTCGACCCGCGCATGTTCACCGGGCGGCTGCCGAGCTTTGCCAACACGC
This sequence comes from Bradyrhizobium sp. Pha-3, assembly GCF_042258615.1. GTDB lineage: Bacteria > Pseudomonadota > Alphaproteobacteria > Rhizobiales > Xanthobacteraceae > Bradyrhizobium. The sequence goes on from NZ_CP170152.1 coordinate 8,346,363, forward strand.
GCTCGATGCGGGTGGCCGGCGGCCTCGGCACCATCCCGCGCGTGGTCGGCGACGGGCAGGAGATCTACCGCGAGCGGCTCGACGTCGACGAGGCGCTGCGGCGCATCGAGGTGCTCTACAAGCCTTATCACCGCGCACTGCGCCGGCTGATCAACAAGGCGCACCAGGCGTTCGGTGCCGTGATTTTGGTCGATTGCCATTCGATGCCGTCGGTCGGGGTATCGCGCGACGAGCCGCGCCGGCCCGACGTCGTGATCGGCGACCGCTACGGCACGAGCTGCGCGCCGCTGCTGCCCGATCTGGTCGAGGAGATCATGAGCTCGCTCGGCTATTCGGTCGGCCGCAACAAGCCCTATGCCGGCGGCTTCATCACCGAGCATTACGGCAACCCGGCGAGCGGCCTGCACACGGTGCAGATCGAGCTCAACCGCGCGGTCTATATGGATGAGCGCCAACGCGAGCGCGCACCGCGCTTCGCCCAGGTGGCGGCCGACTTTGCGACGCTCGCGGATGCGCTCGCGAAAATTCCGTTCGGGGATCTCGGCCCGTTCCAGGCGGCAGCGGAGTAGACGATTTCGCCAACCGGCACCGGGTGCCGACGAAGACATGAACCAAGAATTCAAACTGGCGATGCGACAAGCGCCGAATTGGATTCTCAGTTCACTCGCAGAAATGACGGCCCAAAGAAAAAAGGGCCGCTTGAATGAACAAGCGGCCCAAGTCTAGGGAGGAAACGCCCAAGGAGGGCAGCGATAGCGCGAGGCGCTACCGCACCGCAACAATATGCGACCGCGCTGCACAAAACGCAAGAACTTTCGAAACATTTCTTCTGTAATGTTGGTAAGTCTGGCGAAACTGCAACACGGCCGGCGGACCAAATTAAGATGTTTGATATCAACATCTTACGTGAGAAATCGAGATCGGCCGGCGTTCAGCGCATAGCCTGTATACCAGAACTCGCAACTTCGTGATCCGCCCGGAAGCCAGGGAGACTTTCGAATCGAAGCCGAATCGAAAGTCCGGAACCGCGGCATCAGGCTGGGATAACGCTCCGTTAATCGTGCGCGCCGCCTGGGATTGAGCTAGGCAAGAGCACATCCGGTTTCTATCGCGTCGTTTGCGCATTTCAGGGACATGCCGTGACGGTCATCGACTTTACCGCCTTCATCGGCCGCCTCGCGACCGCATCCGGCGAAACCATCCTGCCCTTCTTCCGCACCTCGCTCTCGGTCGACAACAAGAGCTCGAGCGATTTCGATCCGGTCACCGAGGCCGACCGGGCCGCCGAAGCCGTGATGCGGCGGCTGATCAAGGCGAACTTCCCCCAGCACGGCATCGTCGGCGAGGAGTTCGGCAATGAGCGGGAAGATGCCGACTATGTCTGGGTGCTCGATCCGATCGACGGCACGAAGTCGTTCATCGCCGGCTTTCCGATCTGGGGCACGCTGATCGCGCTGCTGCACAAAGGTACGCCGGTATTCGGCATGATGCACCAGCCCTATATCGGCGAGCGCTTCTCCGGCGACAATGGCTCGGCGAACTACTCCGGGCCATCGGGCGAGCGGCGGCTCTCGGTGCGGCGCTGCGCCTCGCTGAAGGAGGCGACCGTCTTCACCACGAGCCCGCTGCTGATGAATCCGGATGACCGCGCCCGCTTCGGCCGCGTCGAGCACGCGGCGCGCCTGTCGCGCTACGGCGGCGATTGCTACTCCTATTGCATGCTCGCGGCCGGCCATCTCGACCTCGTGGTCGAGACCGAGCTGAAACCCTACGACATTGCCGGGTTGATCCCGATCGTCACCGGCGCCGGCGGCGTCGTCACCACGTGGGACGGCAAGCCGGCACAAGGCGGCGGCCGCATCATCGCAGCCGGTGATCCGCGCGTGCACGAAGCCGCGATGAAGCTGCTCAACGCCTGATCCTTGCCCCGCCTGATTTCTTGAGTTGCCGGGCGATTGATCTGCGCCCATCCTCACGGCAACGAGAAAAGTCAGGGATCGGCGCACATGACGATTTGCGGCAGTCTGCTGGCAGCCATTCTCCTGCTTCTCGCGCCAGTCACCGCGGGCGCCCAGGAGCTCCCGGCCAAGGAGTTCCCGACCAAGCCGATCCGGCTGATCGTGCCATTCCCGCCCGGCGGGCCGAACGACATCATCGCGCGGGTGATCGGGCAGAAGATCTCGGAGCTGATGAAGCAGCCGGTCATCGTCGACAACCGCGCCGGCCAGGGCGGCGTGCTCGGCACCGATGCGGTCGCGAAGGCTGCACCCGACGGCTACACGGTTGCGATCGCGAGCGCCGGCGCGCTGGCGATCAGCCCGAGCATGGAAAAGGTCGCCTACGACACGCAGAAGGATCTCGCGCCGGTGACGCTGGTCGCGACCGTGCCGGAGATGCTGGTTGTCGCCACCGACGTGCCGGCAAGGAACATGAGCGAGCTGGTCGCGCTCGCCAAGGCGCAGCCGGGCAAGCTCAACTTCGCCTCCTCCGGCCCCGGCAGCCTGCCGCATCTGGCCTGCGAATTGTTCAAGCTGACGGCGAAGATCGACATCGTGCACGTGCCCTATCGCGGCGCGGCGCCGGCGGTGAACGATCTGTTGGGTCAGCAGGTGCAGATGACCTTCCTCGACCTGCCGGTGATCCTGCCGCAGATCAAGGCGGGCACGCTGCGCGGAATCGCGCTCGGCGGCCGCGAGCGCGCCCCGACCGCGCCCGACGTGCCGACCACGGCGGAAGCCGGCATGCCCGACCTGATCATCGAGAACTGGTACGGCATGGTTGCGCCCGCCGGAACGCCGCCGGCGATCGTCGCAAAGCTGAACAAACTCGCCACCGATGCGATGGCTGATCCGACGGTCAAGACAAAACTCGCCGAGCAAGGCCTGACACTGGTCGGCGACACCCCAGAGCATTTCCGCGGCTTCATTGCCGCCGACATCAAGAAATGGGCGAAGGTGATCCAGGACGCCGGCGTGGTGACGGCGAAGTAAGCACGCGGTCAGCGCTGCGCTTCGGCCCGCAGATATTCCACCAGCTGCTTGGCCGCGCGCGGCAGTGCCTTGAAGCTGCGCGCGCAGATCGTCAACCGGCGGTTGGCCCAGGCGTCGCGGATCCTGATCGTTGTGATCGGCATCGCCGCCGCACAGCGCCGCGCCGCGGTTTCCGGGATCACCGCGATGCCGACATCGGCGGCGACCATCTGGCAGATGGCGTCGAAGCCGCGCAGGCGGGCGCGGAAGCGCAGCCGCGCCCCGAGCTTCGCCGCGTGCCGCGAAATATGGACCTGCAGCGCGGACGTCGCCGTGAGGCCGACGAAATCGCGGCCGACCACCTCCTGGAAGTCGATCTGGCGGCGGCCGCCAAGATCGCTGCGGCGTGATGCCACCAGCATCAGGCGGTCCTCGCTGAACAGGAAGCGTTCGACGCTGTCGGGCAGCGCGTGCTCGGCGGCGAAGCCGAGATCGGCGGCGCCGCTGGCGATCGCGGTCGCGATGTCGGTGCTCTCGCGCTCCTCGACGTCGACGCTGATATCGGGATGTTCGTGCAGGAACGCCGCCAGCGCCCGCGGCAGATGCTCCGACAGGCCCGAGGTGTTGGCGAGCAGCAGCACGTTGGCGCGGACGCCGCTGGCATAGGCGGCGAGATCGCTCTGCAAGGCCTCGACATTATGCATCACGATCCGCGCGTGACCGAGCAGGCTCTCGCCCGCCGCCGTCAATTCGACGCCACGGCGGCCGCGCTTGAGTAGCGCGACGCCGAGCGCCTCCTCAAGCCCCTTGATCCGCTCGCTGGCCGAGGCTAGCGCAAGGTTTGCGCGCGCCGCGCCCTGGGTGATGCTGCGTGCATCCGAAACCGCGATGAACAATTGCAAGTCGATCAGGTCGAACCGCATGACGTTTCCCGCCCCGCCCTTCGCGTGATCCGAAGGCTAACTCCGTAACCTCCAGATTGTGCCGATCGGCGCGATCGGTCAATGTGCAGTCATGGTCGACCATCTCCTGATCTTCATCGCTTTCGCCTTCCTGCTCGCCGGCTTCGTCAAAGGGACACTCGGCCTCGGTCTGCCGACGGTCGCGATGGGACTTCTAGCCACCACGATGGCGCCGGGTCAGGCGATTGCGATCGTGATCGTGCCGGCGATCGTCACCAATATCTGGCAGACCTTCGTCGGCCCCTATTTGCGCGACATCCTCAAGCGGCTGTGGCCGCTGATGCTCGGCACCGTGGTCGGAATCTGGATCAATGCCGGACTATTGACCGGGCCGTACGCGGCCTACGGCACCGTCGTGCTCGGCGCGCTGCTGGTGATCTACGCGATCGTCGGCCTGAGCAGATTCAACTTCAAGGTCAGGCGGCGCGACGAGAAATGGATCGGCGGCATCGTCGGCGTCATCACCGGGCTGATCTCCGCGGCAACCGGCGTCCAGGTCATTCCCTCGATGCCGTTCATGCAGGCGATCGGCATGGAGCGGGACGAACTGGTGCAGGCGCTCGGCGTCTTCTTCACAACCGCGACCATCGCACTCGCCTTCAACCTCACGGCCTCGGGCCTGCTGACCGCGGCCACCGCGCTGCCGGGAGCGGTCGCGATGGTGGCATCGTTCATCGGCATGTTCATCGGCCAGGCGGTTCGCACACGGATGCAGCCGGACGTCTTCCGCCGTTGGTTCCTGATCTCGATGATCCTGCTCGGCATCTATCTCGCCGGCAGCGCGCTGCTCAAGATCCACGGCTAGAGCATGATCCGGAAAAGTGCGAAGCGGTTTTCCCTCGCGACAAACGCGGAACGCGTTTGCGCGGAGATCACGCTCAAGTAACGGCTAGTGTGCTGAATGCGAAGTTCGTGCGATTTCGCGCAGCCGCTTTCACGAACTTCGCATTCATAAAGCACACTAGAATCATAAATTTGCTAGTGTCCTTATCGAATCCGAAGTTCGCTCCGAAGGAGCGGCGAATGATACGAACCTCGGATTCGGGACACTAGCGCGCCTCCAGCATGGCGACGCGGACGCCGAGATAGATGAAGAGCGCGCCGAGCGAGCGGTTGATCCAGGCGATCACGCCGGTCGATTGCCGGATGCGGCCGGCAGCCCGCGCCGCAAAGGCCGCGAGACCAAGGCACCACAGCGTGCCGCCGGTGATGAAGATCAGCCCGAGTACCAGGAAGGCGAGCGTCTTGTGGGCTGAGTCCGCCGCCACGAATTGCGGCAGGAATGCCAGGAAGAACAGCGCCACCTTGGGGTTCAGGATGTTGGTCAGCGCCCCCTGCCAGAACACACGCGAGATCGAGGTCTCTTCGCCCTGCCCGGCGATGTCAGCGATCGGCTTGGCGCGCGACAGCAGCATCTGCAGGCCGGTCAGCACCAGATAGGCCGCGCCGATCAGCTTGACGGCCAGGAACGCGGTCGACGACGCCATCAGCAGCGCCGACAGCCCGATCGCCGCGCCCAGCACATGGACCAAACAGCCGCAGCTGATACCGATCGCCGCAGCGGCTCCGCCGCGCCATCCGTGCTGAATCGTGCGCCCTATGATATAAGCGGTATCCGGCCCCGGCGTGACGTTGAGCAGCAACCCGGACAGGACGAACAGCCAAAGCTCGTGAATTCCCAGCATCTCGGCCACATTAACCTATGTAAGTAACGAACCCGAAAGGACGATCAGCCAACCTGCGCCATCGCAGCGACACACGAATTCAGTAGAGAAACGGACTGTACGATCCGTTGGTCGCATGCCAATTCCTGCTACTATGCATTATAGGTGCCCGTAAACCGCGCTTCCGCCGGACCCGGCCTGTCTTGTAAGTATGGGATTCGGTCACCTCGGCTAAGTGGCCAATTCCAGGGCACAGGAGATATGGAAAGACGGCTCGCTGCCATTCTTTGCGCTGATATCGCCGGCTATTCCCGCATGATGGGTGTCGACGAGGCGGGGACGCATGCCTCGTTCAAGGCGCACCGCAGCGCGATTTACCCGATCATCCTCAACCATGGCGGCCGCATCGTCAAAAACACCGGCGACGGCTTCCTGCTGGAATTTCCGAGCATCATCGGCGCGATCGAGGCTGCCGTCGCGATGCAGACCCTGATGGCCGAGCGCAACGAACATCTGCCGGCCGACCGCGCCATGCACTTCCGGATGGGCGTCCACATGGGCGACGTCATGGCCGACGAGGACGAGGTGTTCGGCGACGACGTCAACATCGCGGTCCGCCTCGAGACGGTCGCCGTGCCCGGTGGCATCGCGGTGTCGGACAAGGCCCGCACCGAGTCGGGGCGGCGGCTTGCCGTCAGCCTGGTCGATGCCGGCCCGCACCGCTTCAAGAACATCACCGAACCGGTCCATGTCTGGACCTGGGCGCCGGCCGGATCCGATCTCCAGGAGAAGACGCCGGACGACGGCCCGCATCTGCCGGGGCAATACCGGACCGCGATCGTCGGTGTGCTGCCGTTCGACAATCTGAGCGGCGGCGCCGACGAATATTTCTCTGACGGCCTGACCGAGGATCTGATCCACGCGCTGTCGCTGCAATCCTTCTACCGCGTGCTGAGCCGCAACTCGACCTTCGCCTATAAGGGCAAGAACGTTTCGACCCGCCTGATCGCGCGCGAAATCGACGCGACCTATCTGATCCAGGGCTCGGTGCGCCGCGCCGGCAACAAGATCCGCGTCTCCGCCGAGCTGATCGCGCCCGAGAAGGGCGAGCAGCTGTGGACCGGCCGCTACGACCGCGACATGGGCGACCTGTTCGCGATGCAGGACGAGATCACCGCCAACCTCTCCGCCGCGGTGGCCCAGGAGATCTACCGTGCCGAGGCCTCGGCACCGGCGCGCTCGCCGAACGCCGAACTGACCGCGTGGGATCGCTTCCTGAAAGGTCTGTCGCACTACTATCACCAGACCAAGGACGATTGCGAAACCGCGATCGCGCTGTTCAAGGAGGCGATCGAGCTCGACCCCGCGCTGTCGATCGCGCGCGCCTATCTCGCGCTGATCCAGATCCAGAGTGTCCAGTTCGGCTGGATTCCGAGCACGCGCGAATTGTGGGCCTCGTCGGTCAGCCTGGCCGAGAGCAGCGTCCGGCTCGACCCGCGCTCCTCGTTCGCATTTTCGCTGCTGGCCTATCTGCATGCGATGCAGGGCCACTACGAAGCCGCGATGGACGCCATCAAGCGGGCGATCGAGCTCAACCCCTACGACATGGGCGCCCGCGGCGTGCTCGGCATCTGCCATATGGTGATCGGCGATCATCGCAAGGCGGTCGATCTGTTCTCGACGGCGGTCCAGCGTGGCAACAGCGATCCGCGCTACCAATGGGCCGCGCTGAACGCGTTCAGCCATTATCTGCTCGGGCAATATGACGCATCGCTGTCGTGGTCGCGCGAGGGGCTGTATCTCAACCCGAACCATCTGCAGTGCCTCGCCGTGCGCGCCGCCGCGCTCGCCCAGCTCGGCCGCGCCGACGAAGCCGCGCAGGCGGCCGAGGCGCTGCTCGCCAACCATCCCCACCTGACGGTCGAACGTCACTTGCGCAATTTCCACTGGAAGAACCCGGCCGACATCGCGCTCTATCGCGATGGCCTCTTGAAAGCCGGCCTCCCCTTCGGCAAACTCGCTCTGGTTGCATCCAACTCGAAATTCGCCGCTGATTCCTGAGCGAATTCATCCACCGGTAATGGATGCTTTTTAAGCTGAAGCTTTTCAGGATGTGGTTTGATGTCCGATACGGCTGCAAGCGCGGCACCCGCCCCGCAGGTTTCCCCTGACAATCCCTGCCCGTTCCTGCGTGCGCTGGTCGCCGGCGACTATGTCGGCGGCCATGTCGTGCCGCTGCCCAAGCTGACCGAAACCATCGACCGTGCCACCGGCAAGACCGGCCTTCCGGCGCTCAGCGCCGGCGCCAAGATCTTCATGGTCGCGCAGATGGCCAACGGCATCGGCCCCTTCAGCCAGGTCCGCAGCCTGTTGCAGGGCGCGATCCTCGACGAATTGCGCAACGGCCCGCTCGACAAGCACGGCGCTGGCTCGCGCATCCTCGATCAGCATGCCGTCGTGCATGAGGACGAGATCGCGCGGCTCGCGACCTTCGGCTCGGACTACAAGGCGCCCGACGGCAGCGTCGAACGCGGGCTGTCGGCGGCCGAGATCAAGACGTTCATGGCCGCGAACTTCCAGCGCGCCAAGGACGAGCATCCGCCGTCCTACGCGATCCTGCACTGCTACTATCCGCTCTTGATGCTCGGCGAGTGGCCGGTGCTGCTCGACATCATGGGCAAGGGCGAAGGCAAGGACCGCTATCTCAGCGTCGCTGAGGTCAGGACCCTGTTCGTGGAAAAGCGCTTTCCCGACCGCATCGTCGCGCTGCTCAACGGCTGAGCCCGAGCCCCACAGACTGCTCACTTGAACAGCGGCGTGCCGGGCACGAAGGCGTCGAACGCCGCCCAGAATTGCCCGCGGTAGCGATCCTGCTCCTGCAGGATCTCGTGCTTGGAGCCGGCGATCACCAGATGCGAGCCGGCACGCAAATGGTAGGCGAACTCCTCGATCGCCGCCGTCGACACCACCTCGTCATTGCTCGCAGCCAGCATCAGGATCGGCTGGCGGATTTCGGTCGGATACGACATGCCGCGGAAGGTGCGCATCGCGGTGAACGCGGTGTCGGCCCAGGCGATCGTCGGCGCCGCGATGCCGAGCGTCGGGTCTTCTTCCAGGATCGCCGCGTTGCGGGCGTGGCGCACCGGGTCGCTGGTGACGGGATTACCAATGAAGGGCGCGAGGCCGACCAGTTCGTCGCCGCCGCCCGGAATGTAGCGGCCGCCCTGCCCGGCCAGTCGCATGATCCGGAGCAGCGCGCTCGGAAACAACGACACGCGCCCGCGTGGCAGGTCGATCATCGGCGCCGACAGCACCATGCGGTCGAACCAGCGCTTGCCGGCGTGCGCGACCCGCAGCATGACTGCGCCGCCCATCGAATGCGCCAGCGCGAAATAGGGCGGCGGGCAATCCGGCAGCACCACCTGCTGCACGAAGGTCTCGACGTCGACCTCGTAGTCGGCGAAGTCGCGCACGTAACCCTTGCGTGGATCACGCAGCCGCCGCGACGAGTGGCCCTGCCCGCGCCAGTCGATCATCGCCACCGCAAAGCCGCGGTCGCGCAGGTCGCGCACGGTCTCGAAATATTTTTCGATCATCTCGCCGCGCCCGCCGAACACGCAGACCGTGCCCTTGCGGCCGGGCGGCGGCGCCCAGCGCGCGAAGCGCAGCTCGGCCCCGTCAGGCGTCTTGATGGTGCCACTGACAACGTCGTCCGGAACCGGGTTGGCGGGGATCGAGACGAGCGTCATGCAGGAGACCGGAGTGGAGGGACAAGGTGGAGATCAAGGACGCCGGCGCCGAAAAAAGCGACGCGGTTTCCGCCTCTTGAACGCGACGTGACCCCTCCCATATCACCTCAGTGCAGGCCGCTACCAGTGTTTCGGACCCGGAACATCAGGCTGCACACATCTAAGCCCGGCCCGATGGCGGGCGGGTAACTGAAACAGTCGCTCATTGGAGGACTACCCTATGCGTAGCTACGACCTCACTCCGTTCTATCGTTCCACCGTCGGCTTCGACCGCCTCTTCAGCCTGCTCGATCAGGTGACCTCGGACGGCAGCCCCGGTTATCCCCCCTACAACATCGAGCGCACCGGCGAGAATGCTTACCGGATCAGCGTTGCGGTCTCCGGCTTCTCGCAGGCCGAGCTTTCGATCGTCGCGAAGGAGAACACGCTGACGATCAAGGGCGAGAAAACCGCCAACGAGAACTCCGGCAATAGCGCCGAAGTGCTCTATCGCGGCATCGCCTCCCGCGCCTTCGAGCGCGTCTTCCAGCTTGCCGACTTCGTGCAGGTGAAGAACGCTTCGCTCGAGAACGGCCTGCTCCACGTCGATCTCGTCCGCGAGATTCCCGAGGCCAAGAAGCCCCGCAGCATTCCGATCGGCGGCGGCGACAAGGCCCCGCAGGTGGTTGACGGCTCGGCCGGCAAGGTCGCGGCCTAAGCGGCACGTCCCGCGTCGGCAGATATTGGCTGAACGCGAAAACGCCCCGGGAAACCGGGGCGTTTTTTGTTGCGAAGGGCGGTAGCCCGGATGGAGCGCAGCGAAATCCGGGGTTGTTCGCCGCGGCGGGACCGCCCCGGATTGCGCGGAACCTGTCATCGGGCGCGCGTTCGCGCGACCCGTTGGCTCCATCCGGGCTACGCAGCGACGCTGGTCACTCCAGTCCCTGCACCTTGGGCATTTCCTGGGTCGGCAGGATCGCGGGGGCCGGTGCCGCCGGCGGTGGAGCGGCCTGACCGACGGTCGGAGCTTCGGCTTGCTGAACGGCCTGCGGTGCGGCCGCCTGGGCTTCGGCCGGCTTGGGCGCGGCCGCGGCCTGCTCGGCCGGAGCGGGCGCAGCTGCCTGGGTCGGCGCAGCGGTCGGCGGGACGGCCGCCTGGGCTGCCGGAGCGGCGGGAGCCTGGGCCGCCGCCGGCGCCGGACTTGGTGCTGATCTGGCCGCAAGCGGGCTCCGCTTCGGCACCGGCACGCGGCTGGCGACATGCGGGATCGGGAGCGGCGGCCGCGGCACCCTCGCCTGGATCGGCCGCAGCATCGGGCCAACCGGGCCGTAGGTGGAGCTCATCTCCTCCTCGTAATTGTCGCCGAGCCTATAGGCCGGGGTGAAGCGGACGATGTGCCCGTCGCGGGCGTCGATCACCAGCCGGCCGTCGTCGCCGCCCTGGTCGATCACCGAGATCGTGTAGACGAAGCCACGCTGCTGGGGCGCGCCGAGCGGCAGATAGCCGTTCTCGCGCAGCACGGTGTAGACCTCGACCGGCGGCAGCAGGCTCGGGACGCGGCCGAAGCGCGGCGGCGGCGGAACCTCGGGCATGGCAGCGTAGGGCCCGTCCATGTCCGATACCCTGACGAGAGCCGGGCTGCCGATCCGGGCGGACGTCACCAGCTGCGCCTGGGCCGAGGCTGCGCTGAGCGCGAGGGCGGCGGCTGCAACCGAACCTGTGAACAACTTCATCGCCGTAACTCCTGTCTGGCCGCGCCTCCAGGAGCTTCCCGCTCTCTTGCCGGCTTGCCGGGCGAAATTTCGGTTTGAATTCCGGCGGTCCTTGGTCCCTCCTTGGGCCAGATCACGGCGTGTTTGCTTCGAATCAGGGGCGCCGGGGCGCTCGCGGAGCTGTCCGATCCAAGCATGCGGGCGAGGACTTCCTCGCGCTTGTGTGATAGACAAAAATTTGGCAAGGTCGAGGTTAGGACAGCAGAGCTGTCTCAATTTCGAGGCCATTCCGGCATAGGGATTGCAACGAAACCTCGGCGCCCCGGGCTCCGAGAATGCTGCAGGCAGGGCCGTCCTTCAGGGGACGTTGAAACGCCCGTCGCCTGAATTTAGGAAAATGCGGCTCGCGGCGGACGAGCGGTGGCCCGGTGGGTGCCGCAACGTCCAAGGTGCGCCAAATGCGGTGAGGCCCCTTACGAAAGGGAGAGGACACATGAGCGGATCGGAATTCGAGCGCGAAACCATCGTGGCAGGCATGCTGTCGGCGACCGCGGACTCGAAAGCCGCCGATGCCGCGCATGATGCGTCCTTTGGGCCGCACACCCCGGAGCTTCATACCTGGCGCCCGCAGGCCGAAGGCCTGTACGACCTGAGCCTGGAAAAGGACTCCTGCGGCGTCGGTTTCATCGCCAACATCAAGGGCCAGAAGTCGCATCAGATCGTCTCCGACGCGCTGAGCATCCTGTGCAACCTCGAGCATCGCGGCGCCGTCGGCGCCGACCCGCGCGCCGGTGACGGCGCCGGCATCCTGGTGCAGATCCCGCACGCCTTCTTCGCGCGCAAGGCCGCGGAGCTCGGCTTCAAGCTGCCGAAGCCCGGCGAATACGCCATCGGCGCGCTGTTCATGCCGCGCGATGCGGCGTGGCGGAACGTGATCAAGAGCATCATCGCCGACGAGATCAAGAACGAGGGCTTCAAGCTGCTCGGCTGGCGCGACGTGCCCAGTGACAATTCCTCGCTCGGCGTCACCGTGAAGCCGACCGAGCCCTATCACATGCAGGTCTTCATCGGCCGCAACAATGCGGTCAAGACCGAGGACGATTTCGAGCGCCGGCTCTACATCCTGCGCAAGTCGATCTCGCAGGCGATCTATCAGCGCCGCGACCGCGGCATGGCGGGCTACTACCCGTGCTCGCTGTCGTGCCGCACCGTGATCTACAAGGGCATGTTCCTCGCCGACCAGCTCGGCAAGTACTATCCCGACCTGCATGAAGCGGACTTCGACAGCGCGCTGGCGCTGGTGCATCAGCGCTTCTCGACCAACACCTTCCCGACCTGGTCGCTGGCGCATCCCTACCGGATGATCGCCCATAACGGCGAAATCAACACGCTGCGCGGCAACGTCAACTGGATGGCCGCGCGGCAGGCCTCCGTGCATTCGGAAGCTTACGGTAAGGACATCAGCCGGCTGTGGCCGATCTCCTATGAAGGCCAGAGCGACACCGCCTGCTTCGACAACGCGCTGGAATTTCTGGTGCAGGGCGGCTACTCGCTGCCGCATGCCGTGATGATGATGATTCCGGAAGCGTGGGCCGGCAATCCCCTGATGGATGAGCAGCGCCGGGCCTTCTACGAATATCACGCCGCGCTAATGGAGCCGTGGGACGGCCCGGCCGCGATCGCCTTCACCGACGGCCGCAAGATCGGCGCGACGCTCGACCGCAACGGCCTGCGCCCGGCGCGCTACCTCGTCACCAAGGACGACCGCATCGTGATGGCGTCCGAAATGGGCGTGCTGAAGATTCCGGAGGACCAGATCGTCACCAAGTGGCGGCTGCAGCCCGGCAAGATGCTGCTCGTCGACCTCGAGCAGGGCCGCCTGATTCCCGACGACGAGATCAAGGCCGACCTCGCCAAGAGCCATCCCTATAATGACTGGCTGCACCGCACCCAGATCCAGCTCGAGGAGCTGCCGGATGCGCCGGCCAAGGGCGTGCGCTCCAACCTGCCGCTGCTCGATCGCCAGCAGGCGTTCGGCTACAGCCAGGAAGACATCACGATCCTGATGACGCCGATGGCCGCCACCGGTGAGGAGGCAGCCGGCTCGATGGGCAACGACACGCCGATCTCGGCGCTGTCGGACAAGCCGAAGCAGCTGTTCACCTACTTCAAGCAGAACTTCGCGCAGGTGACCAACCCGCCGATCGACCCGATCCGCGAAGAGATCGTGATGAGCCTCGTCTCGATCATCGGGCCGCGGCCGAACCTGTTCGACCTGCAGGGCGTCGCCTCGACGCAGCGCCTCGAAGTGCGGCAGCCGATCCTGACCGATGCCGACCTTGAGAAGATCCGCTCGATCTCCGACGTTCCCGAGACCCACTTCAAGTCGCGCACGCTCGACACCACCTTCCACGCCGGCTTCGGCGCGGCGGGCATGGAGCAGGTGCTCGACGAGCTCTGCGCGCGCGCCGAGGGCGCGGTGCGCGAGGGCATCAACATCATCATCCTGTCGGACCGCATGACCGGCACCGACCGGATTCCGATCCCGTCGCTTCTGGCCTGCGCCGCCGTGCATCATCATCTGATCCGCACCGGCCTGCGCACCTCGGTCGGCCTCGTCGTCGAATCCGGTGAGCCGCGCGAAGTGCATCACTTCGCCTGCCTCGCCGGCTACGGCGCCGAAGCGATCAACCCCTATCTCGCGTTCGAAACCATCCTTGCGATGAAGGATCGGCTGCCGGGCGCGCTCGACGACTACGAGATCGTCAAGCGCTACATCAAGTCGATCGGCAAGGGCCTGCTCAAGGTGATGTCCAAGATGGGCATCTCGACCTACCAGTCCTATTGCGGCGCGCAGATCTTCGACGCAGTCGGCCTCAAGGCTGACTTCGTCGCCAAGTATTTCGCCGGCACCCACACAAGGATCGAAGGCGTCGGCCTCGGCGAAATCGCCGAGGAGACCGTGCGGCGCCACACCGATGCGTTCGGTGACGGCCAGATCTACAAGAGCGCGCTCGACGTCGGCGGCGAATATGCCTACCGCACCCGCGGCGAGGACCATGCCTGGACCGCGGAATCGGTCTCGACGCTGCAGCATGCCGTGCGCGGCAACTCGCTGGAGCGCTACCGGGCGTTCGCCAAGATCCTCAACGAGCAGTCCGAGCGTCTCTTGACGCTGCGCGGCCTGTTCCGGATCAAGAGCGCCGAGGACGACAAGCGCAAGCCGGTCAAGCTCGAGGACGTCGAGCCGGCCAAGGACATCGTCAAGCGCTTCTCGACCGGCGCGATGTCGTTCGGCTCGATCTCGCGCGAGGCGCACACCACGCTCGCGATCGCGATGAACCGGATCGGCGGCAAGTCGAACACCGGCGAAGGCGGCGAGGAGTCAGACCGCTTCAAGCCGATGCCCAACGGCGATTCGATGCGCTCGGCGATCAAGCAGGTCGCCTCGGGCCGGTTCGGCGTGACGACGGAATACCTCGTCAACTCCGACATGATGCAGATCAAGATGGCGCAGGGTGCCAAGCCCGGCGAAGGCGGCCAGTTGCCCGGCCACAAGGTCGACGCGACGATCGCCCGCGTGCGGCATTCGACGCCGGGCGTCGGCCTGATCTCGCCGCCGCCGCACCACGACATCTACTCGATCGAAGACCTCGCCCAGCTGATCTACGACCTCAAGAACGTCAATCCGGACGGCCAGGTCTCGGTCAAGCTGGTGTCCGAGGTCGGCGTCGGCACGGTTGCCGCCGGCGTCGCCAAGGCGCGCGCCGACCATGTGACCATCGCGGGCTTCGAGGGCGGCACCGGTGCCTCGCCCCTCACCTCGATCAAGCATGCCGGCTCGCCGTGGGAGATCGGCCTTGCCGAAACCCATCAGACGCTGGTGCGCCAGCGGCTGCGCAGCCGCATCGCGGTCCAGGTCGACGGCGGTTTCCGCACCGGCCGTGACGTCGTGATCGGCGCGCTGCTTGGGGCCGACGAGTTCGGCTTCGCCACCGCGCCCTTGATCGCGGCGGGCTGCATCATGATGCGCAAGTGCCACCTCAACACCTGCCCGGTCGGGGTCGCGACCCAGGATCCGGTGCTGCGCAAGCGTTTCACCGGCCAGCCCGAGCACGTCATCAACTACTTCTTCTTCGTCGCCGAGGAGGTGCGCGAGATCATGGCGCAGCTCGGCTACAAGTCGTTCGACGAGATGGTCGGCCAGGTCCAGATGCTGGACCAGACCGCGCTGGTCTCGCACTGGAAGGCCAAGGGCCTCGATTTCTCCAAGCTGTTCGTGCGGCAGAAGGAGGAGAAGGGCCAGACGATCTATCACTCGGAAGGCCAGAACCATCATCTGGACGCCGTGCTCGACCGCCGGCTGATCGAGCAGGCGCAGGCCGCGCTCGATCGCGGTGCGCCGGTCAAGATCGAGGAAGAGATCAACAACACCGACCGCTCCGCCGGCGCGATGCTGTCGGGTGCGGTGGCCAAGATCTACGGCCATGCCGGCCTGCCGCTCGACACCATCCATGTCGGCCTGAAGGGCACGGCAGGACAGGCGTTCGGCGCCTGGCTCGCCAAGGGCGTCACCTTCGAGCTCGAAGGTGAAGGCAACGACTATGTCGGCAAGGGCCTTTCGGGCGGCTGCATCATCGTCAAGCCGCCGAAGAACTCCGGCATCGTGCCGGAAGAGTCGATCATCGTCGGCAACACCGTGATGTACGGCGCGATCGCGGGCGAATGCTACTTCCGCGGCATCGCCGGCGAGCGCTTCGCGGTGCGCAACTCCGGCGCGGTCGCGGTCGTCGAAGGCGCCGGCGATCATTGCTGCGAATACATGACCGGCGGCATCGTGGTGGTGCTCGGCAAGACCGGGCGCAACTTCGCGGCCGGCATGTCCGGCGGCATCGCCTACGTGCTGGACGAGAGCGGCGACTTCAACAAGCTCTGCAATCTCGCGATGGTCGAGCTGGAGCCGGTGCTGTCGGAGGAGATGATCAACGCCGACACCTACCACCACTCCGGCGATCTCGAGGCGCATGGCCGGGTCGACGTTTTCCAGAACCTGCTCGACTCCGACGTGGAGCGGCTGCACGTCCTGATCACGCGTCACGCCAAGCTGACAGGCTCGAAGAAGGCCGCCGAGATCCTCGCCGACTGGAAGAGCTGGCTGCCGAAATTCCGCAAGGTGATGCCGGTGGAGTACCGCCGCGCGCTGAAGGAAATGAAGGCCAACGCCGACGCCGAGCCGAAGATCGCGATCGGCGCGTAGTATCACCGGGCGTCATTCCGGGGGCGCGCATCAGCGCGAGCCCGGAATCTCGCCAAACCACTTCGAGACCTCCGGGTCTGCGTCTCGCGGCGCAGCCCGGAATGACGGACAACTGAGATGCAGGGGCATCGGGTTTCAATGGGTAAGATCACAGGTTTTCTCGAGATCGAGCGGCATGACCGCAAGTACGAGCCGGTCGCCGAGCGGCTCAAGAACTTCAACGAGTTCGTGATTCCGCTGAGCGAGAAGGACACGCGCGACCAGGCCGCGCGCTGCATGAATTGCGGCATCCCCTATTGCCACGGCACCGGCTCGACCGCGCCGGGCACGCCGGGCTGCCCGGTCAACAACCAGATCCCTGATTTCAACGACCTCGTCTATCAGGGCAATTGGGAAGAGGCCTCGCGCAACCTGCACTCGACCAACAATTTCCCCGAGTTCACGGGCCGGATCTGCCCGGCGCCGTGCGAGGCGTCCTGCACGCTCAACATCGACGACAACCCGGTCACCATCAAGACGATCGAATGCGCGATCGTCGACCGCGCCTGGGACAATGGCTGGCTGAAGCCGGAGATCGCAGCGCAGAAGACCGGCAAGAAGGTCGCCGTGATCGGCTCGGGCCCCGCCGGCATGGCCGCCGCGCAGCAGCTCGCGCGCGCCGGCCACGAGGTGCATGTCTACGAGAAGTTCGCCAAGGCCGGCGGCCTGCTGCGCTACGGCATTCCCGACTTCAAGATGGAGAAGAACATCATCGACCGCCGCGTGGCGCAGATGGAGGCCGAAGGCGTCACCTTCCACTACGGCAAGGCCGTGGGCGGCTCGACGCTAGGTGCGATCGATCCGCAGGAGCTCGCCAAGCAGTATGACGCGCTGGCGCTGACCGGCGGCGCGGAAGCCCCGCGCGACCTGCCGATCCCCGGCCGCGACCTCGCCGGCATCCACTTCGCGATGGACTTCCTGCCGCAGCAGAACCGCCGCGTCTCCGGCGAACCGCTGAACGGCACCGCCGACATCCTCGCCGGCGGCAAGCATGTCGTCGTGATCGGCGGCGGCGATACTGGATCGGACTGCATCGGCACCTCGTTCCGGCAAGGCGCGAAGTCGGTGACCCAGCTCGAGATCATGCCGGCGCCGCCCGAGCACGAGAACAAGGGCGTGACCTGGCCGAACTGGCCGCTGAAGATGCGGACATCGTCGAGCCAGGCCGAAGGCGCGGTGCGCGAATACGCCGTGCTGACGACCAAGTTCGAAGGCGCCGACGGCAAAGTGACAAAACTGCATTGCGTCAAGGTCGACGAAAAGTTCAAGCCGCTGCCCGGCACCGAGTTCACGCTCGACGCCGAGCTGGTGCTGCTGGCGATGGGCTTCGTGCATCCGGTGCACGAGGGCCTGCTCAAGACGCTCGGCGTCGAGCTCGACCAGCGCGGCAATGTCCGTGCGTCGCTGCAGGACTACCAGACCTCGCGCGCGAAAATCTTCTCCGCCGGCGACATGCGCCGCGGGCAGTCGCTCGTGGTCTGGGCTATCCGCGAAGGCCGCCAGTGCGCACGCTCGATCGACAGCTTCCTGATGGGCAAGACCGACCTGCCGGGGTAAGCACCTCGGCCGTCACGCCCCAGCCAACACTCAACTGTCATCGCCCGCGAAAGCGGGCGATCCAGTATTCCAGAGACGTCAAGGCTTGAACGGATAGGCCGCGGCGTACTGGGTGCCCCGCCTTCGCGGGGCACGACACCTCATTTCAGATACGGCTTCCGCGCCGCGCCGCTAGTTCTGCACCCGCACGCCCAGCATCACCACCGTCGATGCCGAGCTCTGTCCGGCGAGGTTCGAATCCAGCCAGTCGCGGCGCAGCGTGCCCTTGATCCAGAGGCTGCGGGTCATCTTGTAGATCAGATCGGCGGAGACCGAGTAGATCGTGTCGTTGCGGTTGTCGCCCTGGTAGTCGAGCGTGCCGTAGGTGAATTTGCCGATGCCGGTCAGCCAGCGGCGGAAGTCGTGGTCGACCTCGACGGTGTAGGTGCGCGACAGCACGCCGGAGGTGCCGGGCAGCGTGGTCTCGCCGAGCTGGGTATCGGAATAGAATTTCGCCGTGGTCAGCGGCGTCGCGGTCCAGGTCAGCGAGGCCGTCGTGAGCAGGCCCTCGAGCCGGTTGAGCCGTGGGTCGACGTAATCGCGCGCCGCGTAGCCGATCGAGATTTCGCCGAACAGAATCCGCGTGAATTCGAACGAGGTGCCGACCTTGGCGTAACCACCCGACGAATTGCGAGCGTAGCCGGAACGGTCGAAATAGAGATCGTGGAAGCGACTGTCGCCCTCCACTTCGATGAAGGGCTTTACCGCCGGGTTGAGCTCATAGCTGACGCGGCCGATGCCGCCATATTGCGTGAAGTTGCGGTCGTCGTTCGACGACGAGGTGCCGTCGGTCAGCTTCGACCATTGGTAGTCGGTGCGGTCGACGGTCCCGCCGAGCGAGACCTGCATGCGGTTGAAATGCTGGTCGATGCCGAAGGTGCCGCCGACCGTAGAGTAGAGCGGATATTTGGCGAGGCCGGCCTGCACGTTCGGGCTGCCGGGATTGTCGGTCGAGACCAGCATGCGGGCCTGCGCCGTAAGATGCGTATCCCTCGACACATCGAGACGGCCGTCGACATGGCCGGTGAAATTCGGACGGTCGATGTCGAGCGGCGCCGACAGCGGCGTGCCGTCGATCGGCGTGAGCTGGGAGCCGTAGCCGGTGAACGAGCCGCGCAGATCGGCGACGACGGCGTGGCGCTCCCAGTCCGACATCGCGACGAATTCCGGCGCGACCATGTAGAACGCCTTGCCTTGGGGCGAATTCAAGCGGCCCGGATTGGTATCATAGCCGGCCATCACCTCGACCGCGGTCTTGACCATGAACGAGCCGGCGTAATCGCCGACCGCGCCGAACGGATCGTCGTCGATCTTGAGCCGCCTGCGCGCCGGCTGGCCGATGATGGTGCCGGCCATCGCCGGCGGCAGCGGCGGCTTGCTGGCGGTCTCCGACGGCGGGATCGACAGCCGCAACTGCCCGGCTGCAGTCAACGGCTGTGGCGTGGGCGCCGGCGAGCCGGGCCCCGGCGGCGGCTTCGGCTTGGCCTGGCCCGGATAATATTTCGGCTTCAGGCGCTTCCGATTGAGCGAGTCATAGCCTGACGTCGCCGCGCCGTTGGCGGCAGGAAGACCGTAGGTCGGGACCTGTCCGACGCGGTCCGAGGTCGCTGTCGACGACGAGGCACGCCGGCCGGGATCAGCGTCGGGCAGCCTCAAGCCGTTGAGCGGATCCGTGGCATCGGCGGTGGTCCGGCGCAGCGGCGAATCCTGGGTGATCACCTGGCTCTGCCGGTTCGGGCTGAACAGATCCGGCGTCACGGTCTGGGCGCTGGCGAGCCCGGTCGTCGCGAGCAGCGCAAGGGTCGGCAAAAGGCATGGCAAAACCACGCGAACGCGGCGTCCGCGCCGATTTGGGCCGCTTGCTGGCCGCCGCCACACGATGGAAATACCCCAACGACTTCATGCACTTGACGTACGCATCTCGCCGGGCGGCGAAAAACGTCGTTAATGGAGTTAAAACAATTATGGTTAATGAGCCGTTGAGGATCCGCCGCCGCGCGTCGCATCGCGGAATCGAACGTGCTAAGGGAGACGCCCGGGTGCAAAACCCCTCCCCTGGAATCCGAAATGGCCAAACCGAAACCGCTGATGACCAAATCATCCGGCCCCGATGAAGGCGCCGTTCAGTCGGCGCTCCGCACCCTCGATGCCGAAGCAAGCGGCGTCGCTGCGCTTTCTGCGGCACTCAAGTCCGAGCTCGGCGCGGCGTTCACGGCGGCGGCCGAGCTGATCCGCAAGGCCAAGGGGCGGCTGATCGTGACCGGGCTCGGCAAGTCGGGCCATATCGGCCGCAAGATCGCCGCGACCTTCGCCTCGACCGGCACGCCGGCGTTCTTCGTGCACACCGCCGAAGCCAGCCACGGCGATCTCGGCATGATCACCGCCGACGACGCGATCCTGGCGCTGTCATGGTCCGGCGAGCAGCCGGAGATGCGCAATCTGATCGCCTATGCCGCGCGCTTCGGCATCCCGCTGATCGCGATGACCGCCGACAAGGACTCGACGCTGAGCAAGGCGGCCGACGTGCAGCTCACGATGCCGAAGGCCCGCGAGGCCTGCCCGCACAATCTGGCGCCGACCACCTCCTCGCTGATGATGCTGGCGCTCGGCGATGCGCTGGCGATCGCGCTGCTCGAAGGCCGCGGCTTCACCTCGACCGATTTCAGCGTGCTGCATCCGGGCGGCAAGCTCGGCGCGCTGCTGAAATATGCCCGCGACCTGATGCACAGCGGCGAGGCGCTGCCGCTGAAGCCGCTCGGCACCAAGATGTCGGACGCGCTGGTCGAGATGACCTCGAAGGGCTTTGGCTGCGTCGGCATCGTTGACCGCCACGGCCATCTCGTCGGCATCGTCACCGACGGCGATCTGCGCCGGCAGCTGACGCGCCCCGAACTTTTGACGCTGTCGGTCGACGAGGTCATGACCAGGACCCCGAAGACGATCAGCCGCGACACGCTGGCCGGCGAAGCGCTGGAGCTGCTCAACGCCTCGAAGATCACGACGCTGATCGTGACCGATGCGAATAAGCCGGTCGGCATCATCCATCTGCACGATCTGCTGCGCGCCGGCGTAGCGTAGGCCACGCTTCTCTCCGTCATTGCGAGCCAACGGGTCGCGCGAATGCGCGCCCGATGACAGGCTCCGCGAAGCAATCCATCTCTCCGCTTGCGGAGGCATGGATTGCTTCGTCGCTTCGCTCCTCGCAATGACAGCGATTACTTCGGAAACCGCGCCGCGGTCGCCTCCAGCGGCAGCGCCAGCGCGTTGGCGAGGTAGGAGACGGTGCGGTCGAAGCCGCACAGCAGGATGATCTCCAGCACCTGATCGTCATCATAATGCGCCGATAGCGCCGCGTACTCCGCGTCATCCAGCGTCGCGCGCGCATGCAGCGCATCGACTGCGGCGATCAACACCTGCTCGGCCGGCGACCAGCAGCCGGCATCGGCGGCACCGCGCACGGTGGCGCGGACCTGCTCATCCGACAGCCCGGCGGCGGCGCCGAACGCGGTGACATGCACGCCCCATTCATATTCGCAGGCGTTGAGCGCGCAGGTGCGGTCGATCACGATCTCGCGGTCCCGCAAGGGCAGCGGTCCGCGGTCGAGCAGGCTGCCGCCGCGAAACTTCTCCCAAGCGCGCGGGTGCCCCGCCATCATGCGGAACAGCACCAGCGGCGGCTTGCCGCGCATGATGCGGTCGAAATGCTGTTGAACATTCGCCGCATAGGGCGGATCGAGCGGCGCGATGCGTGACATGGGCTGATCTCGTTGCTACATTTACTGTAGCGTCACGCTACAATATCTGTAGCGACCGACGCAAGCGAGATTCATGAGGGACTGGCGACATGGCGAAGCAGGCTCCGACCGCAAAACCCGGCGTCCGCGGCTCACGGACCGGCCGCCCGATCATGGCGCTGCTCGATCTGTTGGGGCGGCGCTGGACCTTGCGCATCGTCTGGGAGCTGCGGGAGAGCGCACTGACCTCGCGTGCGCTGCGCACCGCCTGTGACGAGGCGTCACCGACGATCCTGCAGACGCGGTTGACCGAGCTGCGCGAGGCGGGGTTCGTCGAGCTGACCGATGATGGCTACGGCCTCACCGCGCTCGGGCGCGAGCTATTTGCGACCTTCACGCCGCTCAATCGCTTCGCCGAGCGCTGGAGCAAGCGCTAATTCTCTCCCTCTACCCGTTCTTACGGGGAGAGGGTTGGGGTGAGGGGCTCCCTCCGCGAGCGAGCCGATAGTTGAGACCTGTACCCCCTCACCCGCCGCGCAAGAGCGCGTCGACCTCTCCCCGCAAGCGGGGAGAGGTGACAAACAAGAGCGTCACCCGACAAAGCTAGACCGCGGCCACCGTCAGGCTCGCGCCATCGGCGCGGACCACCTTCACCCGGCTGCCGGCGGGCGCATCGGGGCCGGCGACGCGCCAGACCGTGTCGTCGATCCGCACCGTGCCTGATCCATCGACGATCGGCTTCTCCAGCGTGAATTCGCGGCCGACCAGGGCTTCGTTGCGGCGGTTGAGGAATGGATTGGTCTTGCTCGCCTCGGTCGCGCCTTTGGCAAAATGCCGCCACGCCGGCACCGCCAGCGCGGCGAACACCGCGAACATCAGGAGCTGCGTCTGCCAGGACGGCGTGAAGACGAACGACAATAGGCCTACCAGCAGCGCCGCGAGCCCGAGCCAGAACAGGAACACCCCGGGGGCCGCGAGCTCCAGCGCCATCAGGATGAAGCCGAAGATCAGCCAGTTCCAGGTACCCAGTGTCGAAAACATCTCGGCCATGACGTGACCTCTCAACGGTCTGAAGCCCCTCTCCCCTTGTGGGAGAGGGGTTGGGGTGAGGGGTAACAGTCTCTCTGCGGAGAGAGAGCCCTCACCCGGATCGCTGACGCGACGTAGCCGAAGCTCCGCTTCGGCGTTCTCAAGGACGGCCGCCGTAGGCGGCCTTTGCCTCTCCCACAAGGGGAGAGGTGAACGGAGTGCGCCGAAGCAATCATTGTCACGCCCTTACCGCTGCGGCGGCACCGGCGGTGGCGGGGTCGGACCTGCCGGCGGCACCGAGCCGCCGCGCCGCGCCGCAGCCGTGGCCGACGCCGCGCTCTCGCCAAAAGTGGCGCGGGCAATTTCGCCGATACCGGCGAGTGAGCCCAGCACGCTCGTAGCTTCGATCGGCAGCATCAGGATCTTCTGGTTCGGCGACTCCGCCAGTTGCCCGAACGCCTTGATGTACTTGTCGGCGATGAAATAGTTCAGCGCGGCGACGTCGCCCTTGGCGATCGATTCCGACACCATCTGGGTCGCCTTGGCCTCGGCCTCGGCGAGACGCTCGCGTGCCTCGGCGTCGCGGAAAGCGGCTTCGCGGCGGCCTTCGGCCTGCAGGATCTGGCCCTGCTTGGCGCCCTCGGCGCGCAGGATCTCGGACTGCCGCTGGCCTTCGGCCTGCAGGATGTCGGCACGCTTGACGCGCTCGGCCTTCATCTGCCGGCCCATCGCCTCGACGAGGTCGGCCGGCGGCACGATGTCCTTGATCTCGATGCGATTGACCTTGAGGCCCCACGGCGAGACCGCGGCGTCGACCACGCGCAGCAGCCGCTCGTTGATCTCGTCGCGATGCGACAGCACCTGGTCGAGGTCCATCGAGCCCATCACCGAGCGGATGTTGGTCATGGTCAGCACGATAATCGCCTGGTTGAGATTGGCGACCTCGTAGCTCGCCTTCGCGGCATCGAACACCTGGAAGAACGCGACGCCGTCCACGGTCACGGTGGCGTTGTCCTTGGTGATCACCTCCTGCTCGGGGATGTTGATCACCTGCTCCATCATGTTCATCTTGCGCCCGATGCGATCGAAATACGGCACGATCAGATTGAGGCCGGGCGACAGCGTGCGGGTGTATTTGCCGAACCGCTCGATGGTCCAGTCATAGCCCTGCGGAACGGTCTTGATCCCGGCGAACAGCGTGACGATGACGAGAAGAACAAACGCGATCGCGAAAATGTCGAAGCCAGTCATAAAGTCCTCCAAGGCGCCCCGAGACCCGCGAGACCGTCGCCAGGCACGGTCGTGCATTGGTCGGCAGGACCGCTCCGCCGGTTCAGCCGGCTGTTGTTCTCTCTAGCACATAGGAAGCGGTTGCCGGACTGCCAGATGCACGCAAGCTGAACGGCGGATGCATGAAGGCTGAACGAAGCGCGGTGTCCGCTGTCAGGGATCGTTAACAATCAGATCCGGCTTTCTTAAATCAAGCCGCGCTAGATCCAGCCCTGAAGCTCGCGCAGCACGAGCTGGCGGATCACGTCCATGCCGCCGTCGCTGTCGTTGAGGCAGGGGATGGCCGCGAACTGCTCGCCGCCATTGTGCCGGAAGATCTCGGCATTCTCCTGCGCGATCTCCTCCAGCGTCTCCAGGCAATCGGCGGAGAAGCCGGGCGTGACCACGGCAATTCGCCGCACGCCGTCCCTGGCGAGCTTCTCGACCGTCTTGTCGGTATAGGGCTGCAGCCACTCGGCATTGCCGAAGCGCGATTGGAAGGTGAGGGTTAGCCTGTCGGCATCAAGCCCAAGCCGCTTGCGCAGCGCGTTGGTCGTGGCAATGCACTGCGCCTGATAGGGATCGCCCTTGTCGACATATTCCTTCGGCATGCCGTGGAACGACGCGAGGATGATCTCCGGCTGGAAGGACAATGTCGCGAGATGGTCGTTGATCGAGACCGCGAGCGCCTCGATGTAGTCAGGGTCATCGTAGTAAGGCGGCGTCACCCGCAGGATCGGCTGCGCGCGCATGCCGGCCAGCACGCGAAACGCTTCGTCGCAGACGGTCGCCGACGTCGCAGCGGAATATTGCGGATAGAGCGGCACCAGCAGCAGCCGGCCGCAGCCTTGCGCCGCCAGCGCCTCGATGCGTTCCTGGATCGACGGATTGCCGTAGCGCATCGCCCAGTCGACCACAACATGGTCGTGATCGGCGATCGCCTCCGCGAGCTTGTCAGCCTGCGAGCGCGTGATGGTCTTCAGCGGCGACTCGTTCTTCTCGGTGTTCCAGATTTTCAGATAGTCTTGCGCCTTGCGGGCCGGGCGAACGCGCAGGATGATGCCATTGAGGATCAGCTTCCAGAGCAGGCCCTGGTCCTCGATCACCCGCGGATCGGACAGGAATTCCCTCAGATAGACCCGCACGCCGGCGGCATCGGCCGTATCCGGCGTTCCGAGATTGACCAGCAGCACGCCGACGCGCTCCGGCTTCGGCGCCGCGGCAGACTTCGCGCTCTCGAAGGGGATCACCGTGCTCATGATGGCCTTGCGCTTGGATACCTTCGCTTGGGGGCTTTGGGCTTCGCGCGTTGCTCCAACCTTGTCAAGCCGAGTGCGGGTTGGCTACGTTCCCGTCCCGTGAATGGGGAGGAACCATGACGATCGCCGAATGGTGCGTCTTCGGGACGCTGCTGCTCTCGCTGCTGACGATCGTATCGGTGAAATGGGCCGGCATCCGCGGTTTCGACAATTCGAAACCGCGCGATCCCGATTTCTACGACGACCCGATCCGCGCGCGGGCGCTCGGCGCCCACCAGAACGGCATCGAGGCCTTCCCGTTCTTCGCCTTCGCCGTGCTGCTCGCCGAATTCCGCGTCGGCCCGCTGCGGCTGATCGACGAGCTGGCGGTGCTGTTCCTGATCGTGCGGATCGCCTACGTCTTCACCTATATCGGCAACCGCCCGACGCTGCGCTCGATCCTCTGGAGCATCGGCTTTGCAATCAACATCGCGATCTTCCTCCTGCCGGCGATCAGGGGATATCTGACGAGCTGAGCGCGCAGCCTTCTTATCCGTCATCCTGAGGAGCCCGCGCTTGCGGGCGTCTCGAAGGATGCACGGCCCGGCTGGTGGCCGTCGACCCTTCGAGACGCGCTACGCGCTCCTCAGGGTGACGGATCAGGGGACAGCGCGGGACTAAGGACCTCAAAGACACGTCGCCCGCTCGGCCGCGACATAGCCGAACAGCAGCCCAAGTCCGAACAGCAGCACGAGCGCTGCGGCCGCGAATTCCAGGCCGCGCATGATCACCATGCCGCCGCCGTCGCGCGCGCCGCTCAGCCGCTCGGCCACGCCGCGCGCCGACACCGCGACCAGCGCGATCGCCGCCACCGTGATGGCGGTGCCGAGCCCCATCACGAAGGTCGCGGCGATACCCGCCCAGAACAGGCCTTGGGCCAGCGCGAACACCAGCACCAGGATCGCGCCCGAGCACGGCCGGATCCCGACAGTGAGGATTGCACCCAAGCCGCGCCGCCAGCCGCCGGGACCGGCGAGCTCGGCCGGCGTCGGCCCGTGCGAATGGCCGCAATGCTCGTCATGGACGTGCTGCGCGTCATGATCGTGGTCGTGATCATGATGATGATGGCCATGATCGTCATGCGCATGACGATGATGGTGCTCATGGCCGTGGTCGTGGTGATCGTGATCATGGTGGTCGTGATCGTGCGGCTGCGCGCCGGCCATCGCCAGCGCCGGCCGCGGCAGCCGCAGCGCGCGGAGGAAGCCGCCGCCCTTGACCCAGACCAGCCGGGCGCCGAACGCCGCGATCAGCGCGTAGCTGGCGATCTCGATCGCCTTCTCCGCCCCGCACATCGTCTTCGCCGTCGCGTTGAGCAGCCAGGCGCAGACCCCGACGATGACGACGGCAACCAGCGACTGCATCAGGGCCGAGGCGAACGACAGCACGATGCCGCGCCGCGCGGTCTCGCGATTGGCGACCATATAGGACGAGATCACCGCCTTGCCGTGGCCGGGGCCGGCGGCATGGAAGATCCCATAGGCAAAGGAGATCGCCAGCAGCGTCCAGACCGCCGACCCGTCGGATTTCGCTGCGCGGATGGTCGCCGAGATCTCGCGGTAGAATTCCGACTGTTTTGCCAATAGCCAGCCGACGATCCCGCCCTGCGGCTCCGCCGCGCGCGGCGCGCCGAACGGATTTTGCGCCAGCAGCGCATGAACCGCACCATCCAGCACCGCGAATGTCGCCAGCACAACGGCGGACACGGCGAGGCCACGCATCGCGCGGGAGACGATCGGCGTCATGGGCAATCCACCGTGATCTTATTGGCGAACATCATCGCGAAATTGCTGGCACTCCCATCGAGGAAATTCTGCTCGCCGAGCTTCTGCGCGGCGGCGGTGCCGTCGTTCGGCCGCTCGAACTGCATTTTGCACTCGGCCGCGGCGCCGACCAGCCTGACCGGCTCCTTCTCCGCGAACTGGAAGTCGATGAAGTAGGTCGGGTCGAACACTTCGAGCGAAAGCTGCCTGGCCTTGAACGGCGTCTTCACCGGCAGGGTGAAATGCAGCGTCAGCGCCGAATCCTTGTATTCGAGGAAGTAGTCGACCGGCTCGGTGAACTTCTGCTTCTTGCCGTCGCCCTTGGCGAAGGTGAAGTAGGCGTATTCCTTCAGCGACTCGACGTTGGTCTGCGCCAGCGGCGCCAGCTCCTCGCGGCTGTAGGCGCCCTTCACCTTGGTCTCGATGCCCTGCAGTGCATAGGTCGAGAACATGTCGTCGAAGGTCCAGGCGTGGCGGACCCCCGTGATGGTGCCGTCGGGCGCGTAGATCAGCTCGCTCTTGGCGACGATCCAGACATGCGGATGGGCCTCGGCGGCCGCCGTGCAGAGCACGACGGACGCCGCAAGCGCGAGCCCGGCGACCAGGCACTTCAGGGACTGCCGCACCTTCAGGCCGCCTCAGGCGTCTCGAGCAGGCCGCGACGGCGCAGCAGCGCGTCCGGCTCGGGCTCGCGGCCGCGGAAGGCGACATAGGCCTCCTCCGGATCGCGCGAGCCGCCCGACGAGTAGATGTCGTCGTGCAGCCGCTTGGCGGTCGCCGGATCGAAGATGTCGCCGGCCTCCTCGAAGGCGCCGAACGCGTCGGCGTCCATCACCTCCGACCACATGTAGCTGTAGTAGCCCGACGCGTAGTGGTCGCCGGAGAAGATGTGGCCGAACTGGGTCGGCCGGTGCCGCAGCGAGATTTCGGCGGGCATGCCGATCTTCTCCAGCTCCTTCTGCTCGAAGGCGCGGACGTCGCGGCTCGCCGCCGCCGGCTGGGTGTGGAATTCGAGGTCGACCAGCGCCGAGGAGACGAACTCCACGGTGGCAAAGCCCTGGTTGAACTTGCGCGCGGCGAGGAAGCGCTTGAGCAGGTCGTCCGGCAGCGCCTCCCCGGTCTGGTAGTGGCGGGCGAAGCGCTGCAGCACCTCGGGCCGCTCCTGCCAGTGCTCATAGAGCTGCGAGGGCAGCTCGACGAAGTCGGTGAACACTGACGTCCCCGACAGCGACGGGTAGGTCACGTTCGAGAGCATGCCGTGCAGGCCGTGGCCGAACTCGTGGAACAGGGTCCGCGCGTCGTCGGGCGACAGCAGCGACGGCGCGCCGTCGGCGCCCTTGGCGAAGTTGCAGACATTGATGACCAGCGGCGCGACGGCGCCGTCGAGCTTCTGCTGGTCGCGCAGCGAGGTCATCCAGGCGCCGGAGCGCTTGGAGGGCCGCGCGAAGTAGTCGCCGTAGAACAGCGCCTTGTGCTGGCCGTCGCGGCCCTTGACCTCCCAGACCCGTACATCCGGGTGCCAGACCGGCACGTCCTTGCGCTCGGCGAAGGTGATGCCGAACAGGCGGGTGGCGCAGTCGAACGCGGCCTCGATCATGTGGTCGAGCACCAGATAGGGCTTGATCGCGGAATCGTCGAAATTGGCTTTGGCCTGGCGCAGCTTCTCGGCGTAGTAGCGCCAGTCCCAGGCCGCCAGGGTGAAATTGCCACCCTCTTCGGTGATCAGCGCCTGCAGCGCATCGCGGTCGGCGAGCGCGCGCGCCCGCGCCGGCTTCCAGACCCGCTCCAAGAGGCCGCGCACCGCCTCCGGCGTCTTGGCCATGGAATCCTCGAGGCGGTAGGCGGCGTAGGTCGGGAAGCCCAGGATCTTCGCGGTCTCCTCGCGGAGGCTGAGGATCTCCACGATGGTCGCGTTGTTGTCGTTGGCGTTGCCATTGTCGCCGCGGGCCGTGAAGGCCTTGTAGACCTTCTCGCGCAGGTCACGCCGCGACGAGCTCTGCAGGAACGGCTCGACCGAGGAGCGCGACAGCGTCACGATCGCCTTGCCACCCATGCCGCGCTCTTCGGCCGCAGCCTTGGCGGCCGCCACAAATGTGTCGGACAGGCCGGCGCGGTCAGCCTCGCTGAGCTCCATGGACCACTCCTGCTCGTCGCCGAGCAGATGGTGGCTGAACGAGGTGCCGAGCTGGGCGAGGCGCTCGTTGATCGCGGCCATGCGGGCCTTGGCGGCATCGTCGAGCCCGGCGCCGGAGCGGTGGAAGCGGGTGTAGGTGCGCTCAAGCAGCCGCATCTGCTCGCCGGTCAGCCCGAGCGAGGCGCGCTTCTCGTGCAGCATGGCGATGCGGCCAAACAGCACAGCGTTCATCATGATCGGATTCCAGTGCCGCGCCATCCGGGGCGACACCTCCTTGTCGATCTCCAGGATCGCAGGGCTCGAATGGGCCGAGACCAGGTCGTAGAAAACCGCCGAGACCTTCGACAGCAGCTTGCCGGAGCGCTCCAGCGCCGTGATGGTGTTGTCGAAGTCGGGCAGTGCCGGATCGTGGGTAATCGCAGCCACTTCGGCCGAATGATCGGCGAAGGCCTGCTCGAAGGCCGGGAGGAAATGCTCCGGCTTGATCTCGGCGAAGGGCGGCGTCTCGAGCGGCGTCTGCCATGCCTTCAGGAGGGGGTTGGCGTGAGCGTCTGCGCTGGTTTCTGACATCGAATATCCCGTTTTTCGCCTTGAAAATGCGGTCCAATCTATATCACGCCATACGGCATTTTTGGGCCTTTTGCGCTTGATAGATGGGCACTTTTCGGAGAGATTGCGCCCCCTGAACAGGACCTATTCCATGAGCATGCAGCCCTCCACCGCAGGCACCGGCCGGATCCTCTGGCCGAGCGTCATCACCGTGATTTCGGCAGCGATTCTGATCGGCGCCGAAGTGTTCGGCGCGGCCTTCGCCGGCGGCTGGGCACTCGCGATCGCGCTCGGGCTCGGTGATCTCGGCGCGCATATCCTGCAGGCCGTGATGTTCGGCATCGGCGTCCTGATCATGATCGCGTTCATCCGCGCTGCGCAGCGCATCGAGCCGTTCACGCGTCGCGCGTGAGCTGAAGCGATTCAAGAAAGCGCTGCGGCACAGGGCTTAAACGCACACGCTTCGTTAGTCATTCTTAACAGCCGTTCATCTTCAGCGCCTGCTGCGCGCGAGATCGCAAGCACGCGTTAGGGAAATTTGTCGCTATCGCAAAAAAATTCTTGCGAAGCGAATTCAAAAGACTTATTTCCTGCCTTGCCCAATTTCGCACGTGCCTGTGGTCGTGTGTCAGTCGGTAGGTATCCGGACAAGAGGCCGGACAGCCGCCAAGGGGTGGAAGAACCGAGGGTCGCTTACGTCCATCAGGACACGAGGCGGCCAGCCTCCCTCTCCAGGGATGCCGTTGAAGGTCTCACCACTCTTTGCAACCGTGACTGGCAGCCGGAGGCGAACCGGCGCACCCCGCTCTCAACGGGGGACGCGACTTAAAGCAACGACGGATCGGGCTTTTTTGGTCTCTACCGGCAGTCCAACGCCGGCGCGGGCTACTGAAAAGGCTTGTCCTTCATTGCCAGGTGTGCGGGCGGGAAACTCTCCCAACCAATCCACGGCAGCACAGTCTGGTTTGAGTCTTTTGGCTTTCGTTGCGCCTCCATCGCGCAATGCGGCCAGAGCACTCTTATCCGACGTCACGTTGATGCGGATCCCGTCGCTGGGGCCGTTGGAGAGTGCCATGACCGAACGTATCCAGGAATTCCTGCGTCACCGCCGCAGCGAAGGTCTCGACACCGAGCCGTGCCTCGTCGTCGACCTCGAGGTCGTGCGCGACAACTACCAGACCTTCGCGAAGGTGCTGCCGGACAGCCGCGTGTTCTACGCGGTGAAGGCCAACCCGGCGCCCGAAGTGCTGGCGCTGCTCGCCTCGCTCGGCTCCTGCTTCGACACCGCGACCGTCGCGGAAATCGAGATGGCGCTGGCTGCCGGTGCGACACCGGACCGCATCTCCTATGGCAACACGATCAAGAAGGAGCGCGACATCGCGCGTGCCTTCGCGCTCGGCATTCGCCTGTTCGCGGTCGACTGCGCCGCCGAGGTCGAGAAGATCTCCCGCGCCGCTCCCGGCGCAAAAGTGTTCTGCCGCATCCTCTATGATTGCGCCGGCGCCGAGTGGCCGCTGTCGCGCAAGTTCGGCTGCGATCCGGAGATGGCGGTCGACGTGCTCGACCTCGCCAAGCGCCTTGGTCTGGAGCCGTGCGGCATCTCGTTCCATGTCGGCTCGCAGCAGCGCAAGGTGAAGGCGTGGGACCGTGCGCTCGCGATGGCCTCGACCGTGTTCCGTGACTGCGCCGAGCGCGGCATCAACCTCACCATGGTCAACATGGGCGGTGGCTTCCCGACCAAGTATCTCAAGGACGTTCCGCCGGTCCTGCAGTATGGCCGGTCGATCTTCCGCGCGCTGCGCAAGCATTTCGGCAACCAGATCCCGGAGACGATCATCGAGCCGGGCCGCGGCATGGTCGGCAATGCGGGCATCATCGAGACCGAAGTCGTTCTGATCTCCAAGAAGAGCGACGAGGACGAGGTGCGCTGGGTCTATCTCGACATCGGCAAGTTCGGCGGTCTCGCCGAGACGATGGACGAGTCGATCCGCTACGCTATCCGCACCCCGCATGACGGAGCGGACATGACGCCGTGCGTGCTCGCGGGCCCGACCTGCGATAGCGCCGACGTGCTGTACGAGAAGCTGCCGTATCCGCTCCCGGTGACGCTCGAGATCGGCGACAAGCTGCTGATCGAAGGCACCGGCGCCTATACGTCGACCTACTCGTCGGTGGCGTTCAACGGCATTCCGCCGCTGAAGACCTTCCACATCTAAGCCGCCTCCTGATCGCGGCCTGATAAACCGGGAGCCGGCCCCGCCGGCTCCTTTCCGATCATTTTTGATTTTTCTGAACGACGCTTGCGCGGCGTGCGACATGCCGTTGCAAGCGGGGACTGACGTGCCATGACTGCAAAACGGAACACCCCCGTTGCCCTCATCCGAAATGCTGCTCCGTTCGCGATCCGTGCGGAGCGGGCTTCGGACGTCGTTGCGCGCGAAGCGCTGCTGGATGCCTGCTTTGGCGAGAACCGCCATGCCCGCACTTGCCAGCGCCTGCGCGACGGACGCGCGCCCGCCCAAGGCCTGAGCCTTGCGGCCGTGCGCCAGGACGGCCGGCTGGTTGGAACCGTGCGGCTGTGGCACGTCAGCGCGGGGGGCCGCAGCGCGCTGATGCTGGGGCCGCTGGCTGTCGACGACGACTGCCGCGGCCTCGGCGTCGGCGCCGCGCTGATGCAGCGCGCGCTGGCCGTGGCGAAGGCCCGTGGCCACGGCGCGGTGATCCTGCTTGGCGATGCGCCCTATTACGCCCGCTACGGCTTCACCGCCGCCAGCACCGGTGAATTGTCGCTGCCCGGCGCATTCGAGCGCGAGCGGCTGCTCGGCCTCGAACTGGTCGAGGGCGCGCTGGACGGCGCCTGGGGCATGATCACGCCGACCGGCGCACCGCTGCCCAAGAGCAAGGCATCGAGCAAGGCAACCCGCAACCGGAAGGCACCGCTCGCTGTGCCGCACGCGGCGTAAGGCGGGCGCCATGGCAGAGAACCTTCCCGCAATCGACGGCGCGCGCCCGCGTTGGCGCGGTCTCGTCACCACGGTCATGCTGGTCCTGATCACGGTCATGATCGTCAGGGATATCCTGATGCGGCGCTGGGCCGGCACGCCGCCGTCGCCGCCGGACACCACGCAGCAGTCCCACTAGTGTGCTGAATGCGAAGTTCGTGCGATTTCGCGGCAGCCGCTTTCACGAACTTCGCATTCATAAAGCACACTAGAATCATAAGTTTGCTAGTGTCCTTATCGAATCCGAAGTTCGCTCCGAAGGTGCGGCGAATGATACGAATTTCGGATTCGGGACACTAGCGCCGGCCGCAAGGCCCAGAATCCCAACTCAGAATCTGGGGGTTGCGCGGGCGCCAAAAATGCCCGTAAACCCCGCGCAATGCCATTTTCAGCCGAGGTCCGAGATGTCCCGCCGCCTGATTTCCACCGGCTCGCCGTTCGAGAAGACCGCGGGCTACAGCCGTGCCGTGATCGACGGCGACTTCGCCTTTGTCGCCGGAACCACCGGCTACGACTACACCGCCATGACCATGCCTGATGATGTCACGAGCCAGTCACGGAACTGCTTCAAGACCATCGAGGCTGCCCTGAAAGAGGGAGGCTTTGCGATGGCCGACATCGTCCGTGCGACCTACTACCTCACTGACATCAGTGACGTGGATGCCCATTTCACGGTCTGCGGCGAGGTTCTCGGCGACATCCGCCCGGCCGCAACGATGCTGATCGTCGCGGGGCTCTACAAGCCCGAGATGAAGGTCGAGATCGAAGTCACCGCAAAGCGACGCAACCCCTGATCCACTCTACCCGCCGCTCGGCGCTCTCCTGGAGAAAATGATGAGCCCCTCCTCGCAGATCTACGCGAAAATCACCGGCCCCATTGTCATGATCGGCTTCGGCTCGATCGGCAAAGGCACGTTGCCGATGATCGAGCGGCATCTCGATTACGACAAGTCGCGCATCACCGTGATCGATCCCAAGGATGAGGGCCGCAAGGCCCATTGCGAGCAGCAGAATGTCAAATTCATCCAGCAGGCCGTGACCAAGGACAATTATCGCGACTTGCTGACCCCGCTGCTCACTGAAGGCGGCGGCCAGGGCTTTTGCGTCAATCTGTCGGTCGATACCGGCTCGACCGACATCATGGAGCTCTGCAACGAGCTAGGCGCGCTTTATATCGACACCGTCAACGAGCCCTGGCTCGGCTTCTATTTCGACTCGTCGAAGGGCCCGGAAGCGCGCTCCAACTACGCCCTGCGCGAAGTGACGCTGGCCGCCAAGAAGGCGCGCCCCGCGGGCTCGACCACGGCCGTCTCGTGCTGTGGCGCCAATCCCGGCATGGTCTCGTTCTTCGTCAAGCAGGCGCTGCTCAACGTCGCCGCCGACCTGAAGCTCAATGCCCCGAAGCCGAAGACCAAGGCCGAGTGGGCGGACCTGATGCGGCAGGCCGGCATCAAGGGCATCCATATCGCAGAACGCGACACCCAGCGCTCCAAGTCGCCGAAGGAACCTGATGTCTTCGTCAACACCTGGTCAGTGGAAGGTTTCCTGTCGGAAGGCGTGCAGCCGTCCGAACTCGGTTGGGGCACCCATGAAAAATGGATGCCCGAGAATGCGCATACCCACGAAGCCGGCTGCGGCGCAGCTATCTATCTGATGCAGCCGGGCGCCAACACGCGCGTGCGGACCTGGTGCCCGACCCGCGGCGCACAGTATGGCTTCCTCGTCACCCACAACGAGTCGATCTCGATCGCCGATTACTTCACGGTGCGCGACGCATCGGGCACGGCGATCTACCGGCCGACCTGCCACTATGCCTATCATCCGGCCGACGATGCGGTGCTGTCGCTGCATGAAATGTTCGGCCGCGCCGCGAAGATGCAGGAGAAGCACCACATCCTCGATGAGAACGAAATCGTCGACGGCATCGACGAACTCGGCGTGCTGCTGTTCGGCCACGACAACAACGCTTATTGGTACGGCTCGCAGCTCTCTATCGAGGAGACCCGCAAGCTCGCGCCCTATCAGAACGCGACCGGCCTGCAGGTGACCTCGGCCGTGCT
Source organism: Bradyrhizobium sp. Pha-3 (assembly GCF_042258615.1). Classification (GTDB taxonomy): domain Bacteria; phylum Pseudomonadota; class Alphaproteobacteria; order Rhizobiales; family Xanthobacteraceae; genus Bradyrhizobium. The sequence continues at coordinate 8,381,128 of NZ_CP170152.1, forward strand.
CGGCGGCATGGTGTGGGCGCTGGAGAACCCGAACGAGGGCATCGTCGAAGCCGACGAGATGGATTTCGATCGCCTGCTGGAAATCCAGCTGCCGTATCTCGGCCCGGTGAAGGGTTTCTACACCGACTGGACTCCGCTGACGGATCGTCCGGGACTGTTCCCGGAAGACATCGACACAAGCGATCCCTGGCAGTTCAAGAATATCCTGGTGCGCTGACCGCGCAGCGTACGTTGAGAACGAAAATGCCCGGCTTTGCGCCGGGCATTTTGCTGTCTGGTGTGCTGAATGCGAAGTTCGTGCGATTTCGCGGCAGCCGCTTTCACGAACTTCGCATTCATAAAGCACACTAGAATCATAAGTTTGCTAGTGTCCTTATCGAATCCGAAGTTCGCTCCGAAGGTGCGGCGAATGATACGAACTTCGGATTCGGGACACTAGCGCCGTTCACCTCGCCATGTAGTCGAACGCCACCGAGCCGAGGCCGAGCGTCAGGTCCGCCTTGTAGTGCAGCGCCGAGACCACCTCGCGCACCGGCAGGCGGGCGACGTCGCACAGTGCGTGCGGAAACAGGCCGAGCGCGGCGGGGCCGGTCCAGGCCTCCTTCAAGGTGATGTCGTCGAGATGGAAGCGCACCAGCTCGCAGATCCGTGGACTGCCGTCGACATGCGGAATGATCTTCAGGATGAAGTTCGGCGCCTTCATCGCGTTCAGGACCGTGTCGTGATCGACCTTGTGGTACTTGTAGCCCATCGTGGCGGAGGCGCAGAGCACCGAGCCGTAATGTAGCGAGCCGACGAGCACGTCGCTCTCGACCGCGATCTTGGGCCGCGCCAGCTTCTTCGGAAATCCCCACAGCTCGCGGCCGCCCGCGATCGGGGCCTCGTCGTCGAGATACATCGCGTGGGTATAGGCCCCGAGCTCGCCCTTGAAGCGGACCGGGATCACCTGCCCGGTCTCGGTGTAGTCGCCGAAGCCGGTCGAGTCGGGCATGCGGATGAATTCGTACTTCACGACAGGCTCGGCGACCTCGAGCGGCTCCGGCACCACGGCCGCCAGCGCTTCGGGGTCGGTCTTGTAGGTGATGATGAAATATTCGCGGTCGAAGAACCGGTACGGCCCCGGCGGGAACGACGGGTTGGTGAGCGGCATCGAATAGGCGGTGCGCCGGACGTCCTCGATCTTCATGAAAGGCCCCATCTGTCGTTGGCAAGATGACAGATTATGGCGGGCGCGGGCGGCGGAAGCGAGACCGTATAATCGGCAGCGTCAGTCAAATGCGCGTCACAATGCGTCGGCCGGACGCACCTATTTCTTCTCGATCGGCGGCGCGATCTTCTCGGCGGGCGCCGGCGGCAGCACCGGTTTGGCGCCGGCCTTTTGCGCGTCAGCGTCGGGACGCGCAGGCTCCGGTGCCGGCGTGGTCGGCCGCTCGCCGCCGGGTTTTGTCTCGGCGGGCGGCGTTGTCTGTAGCGGCTGGGTTGCCTGCGCCATTTCCTGCGGCGGGGCAGCGTTGATCGCGTGCAGCGACAGCACCGCAATCGCAACGCCCGCCACCACCAGCGTGGAGGCGATCAGCACGTCGTTCCGCAGCCTGGTCCGATCCGCAGCCATCTCGTTCACCCCGCGATTGTCAGCGAAGTCAACGATCCGGCCGACGCAAGGTTCCTGAGTGCAGCGTGTTGGAGCCCCGCCTCAATCCGTGGTGCTGACTTCCCAGGTCGCGTGCCGCACGCCGGGCTGATGCTGCAAGTCGACCACCACCGCGTTCAGCTCGTTGGGTTCGACCGCGGTGGAGACCAGCGTCGCCACGATCTCCAGGAAGTCGTCGCCGGCCTCGACCACGTTGACGTCGGCGACCGGATAGTTCGCCGCTTCGAGCTTCTCCACCAGGCGGTCGCGCATCGCGGGCAACGCTTCGGGGGTGACGGCGAGCTTGAATTCATAGGTCGCCTCCGAGGCCTTCTCGTTCAGCGGAATGCGGTTGATGGCGTTGACCAACGGGCGCAGCAGCGTGTTGCCGGCGATCACGAACACGGTCAGCGCCGCCGCCTGCGCCACCAGGTCGGCGCCGGCGCAGGAGCCGACCGCGGCCGAGGCCCACAGCGTCGCTGCGGTGTTGAGGCCGCGCACGTCCATGCCCTGCTTCATGATGACGCCGGCGCCGAGGAAGCCGATCCCCGACACCACATAGGCGATCACCCGCACTGCGCCGTCGGCGCCGGCCAGGTGCATCGCGAGATCGACGAAGGCGGCCGCGCCGACCGCAACCAGCACATTGGTGCGCAGCCCCGCGGTGCGCTGCCGGTACTGGCGCTCGGCCCCGATCAGGGTGCCGAGCACAAAAGCTGACGTCAGGCTGACCAGCGTGTCGATGAAGTCGGCGAGCTGGAATGTGGTGAGAAATCGCATGACGCCGCCGATTCTTCCCCGCCCGAGAACGATGCAGCGATCTCTTACATTTCCACGATGCCCGCGTCACCATCTTCCGTGCCGTAGGCGAGCAGCGTGCCCTTGGCATTCCACCCCAGCGCGGACACCGCGGTACCGGCATTCCGGCGCACCAGGATCTCGGCGCCATCCTCGAGCCGGACCATCAGCACGGTACCGTCGGCATAGCCGACCGCCATGATGTCGTTCTTCGGATGGCAGGCGACGACTGCGACCCGCGCCGGCATCGGCGCCAGCATCGCCGGCTCCTTGCCCATCGGGCCGTCCTTGCTGGTGAACGGCCAGACGATCACGGTATCGGCGCCCGAGGTCGCGAGCCCCTTGCCGCCGGCGCTCCACGACATCGAGCGCACGCGGCCCGGATAGCCGCTCATCCGCATGTGCCGGTTGTCGGCGAGCCGCCAGCCATGCATCGCGGCTTCATGCATCGCCGTGACGAGGAATTTGTTGTCCGGGCTGAAAGAGACCGCGAGATGCGAGCCGGCCCATTCCAGGAATTCCGGATTGGCGGCCATGTTGGGAAACCACAAGGTCACGCCGTTGTAATGCGCGATCGCGAGCCGCAGGCCCTTCGGCGCGAACGCCAGTCCGCCGACGGTCGACGGCACTTCGAAGGTTTTCTCTTCGCCCTTGGGATTGCGCACGAAGGCGGTCTTGCCCGCGGACCACGCCACGGTGCCGTCGCTGTGCAGGGCGACATTGTCGATCCAGCGCCGCTTGGCGTCGGTCGCAATCGTCGAGATCTCGCCCCTGGCGTCGATCGCGATCAGCTTGCCGTCGTCACCGCCGGTGACGAGCCGCTTGCCGTCGGAGGCCGCGCACAGGATGGCGCCGAAATGCGTCTCGGTCCGCGTGATCTCGCCGTCGGCGGTCGCGATCGCGACACTCTCCTCGGCGCCGACGAAGAACGCGCGGTCGCCAAGAAAATGCACCGAACCGACCGCCGCGCCGAGCGGAAGCTGCTTGACGCGATCGGTGATCGACACGATGGAAGAAGGGGCCTCGCCCGGATCGAACTCTTTCATCACGTGGTGATGCACTGCTCGAAGCCGTCGCGGATCGCCTGCTCCGGCAATTCGCGACCGATGAACACGACGCGGCTTTCGCGCTTCTCGCCGTCCTTCCACTTCCGCTGGTGGTCGCCCTCCAGCATCATGTGGACACCCTGGAACACGTAGCGGTCATCATCGCCGGTGAAGGCGAGGATGCCTTTCGAGCGCAGGATCTTCTGACCCTCGGTGGCGACGAGGTTCTGCAGCCAGGGCATGAACTTGGTCGGATCGAGCGGCTTCTCCGAACGCAGCGACAGCGATTGCATGTCCTCGTCGTGATAGTGCTTCAGCCCGCCATGGCCGTGATCGTGGTGATGGTGATCATGATCATGGTGATGACCGTGGTCGTGATGATCGTGGTCGTGACCGTCGCCGGCATCGAGGAAATCCGGCTCGATCTCCAGGATGCGGTCGAGGTCGAACGCGCCGCGCTCCAGCACGTCTGACAGTCCGACCTGGCAACGCTCGGTACGGTGCAGTTTTGCGTACGGATTGATGCCGCGGATGCGGGCCTCGACCTCGGCAAGCTCGGGCTTGGAGACGAGGTCGGTCTTGTTCAGCACGATGACGTCGGCGAACGCGATCTGGTTCTTGGCCTCCGGCGCGTCCTTGAGGCGGTCGCTCAGCCATTTGGCGTCGGCGACGGTCACCACGGCGTCGAGCCGGGCGTTCTTCTGCACGTCCTCGTCGACGAAGAAGGTCTGCGCGACCGGCGCCGGATCGGCAAGGCCCGTGGTCTCGACGATGATGGCGTCGAACTTGCCCTTGCGCTTCATCAACCCGTCCATGATGCGGACAAGGTCACCGCGCACCGTGCAGCAGACGCAGCCATTGTTCATCTCGAACACTTCCTCATCGGCGCCGATGATGAGGTCGTTGTCGATGCCGATCTCGCCGAATTCGTTGACGATGACGGCGTATTTCTTGCCGTGGTTTTCCGACAGGATGCGGTTCAGCAAGGTGGTCTTGCCGGCGCCGAGATAGCCCGTCAGCACGGTCACTGGAATTTTTTGCGAAGCTTCAGCCATAACAACTCCGAGGAACTTGGGGTCGCGCTCAATCCCGGCAAGGGGGCCCCTGCCCTAGTTGGCGAGCGCGCTGGTCAGGGCCTTTATATTGTGCCTGACCATATCAATGTAAGTGGGTGCCTGGCCCTTTTCGGCCGTCAAACTGTCCGAATACAGGGTCCCGCCGACCCTGGCCCCGGTCTCGGCCGCGATCCGCTCGATCAGGCGCGGATCGCTGATATTTTCGAGAAAAACTGCCGGAATTTTCGCGAGCTTGATCTGGGCGATGATGGCGGCGATATCGCGTGCGCTGGGCTCGGAATCGGTCGAGACGCTGAGCGGCGAGAAAAACGTAATTCCGTAGGCGTCGGCGAAATAGCCGAAGGCGTTGTGGGTCGAGATCACCTTGCGCCGCGCGTCCGGTATCTTCGCTACCGCCTCATGCACCTCGCGGTCGAGCGCCTCGAGCTTGGCCAGGTTGGCGTCGGCATTGGCCTTGAAGGCGGCGGCCTGGTCAGGCGCCGCGGCGATCAGCCCGTCGCGAATATTGACGACGTAGATCTTCGCATTGGCGACGGATTGCCAGGCATGCGGATCGTCATGGCCGCCCATCTTGCGCGGCATGATCCCCTTGGTTGCCACCACAACCGGCGCCTTGCTGCCGGAAGCTTGCAGCAGCCGCGGCAGCCAGCCTTCGAAGCCGAGGCCGTTGATGACCAGCAGCCTGGCGTCGGCGACCTTCTTGGCATCCGCCGGCGTCGGCGCATAAACATGCGCGTCGCTGTCGGGCCCGACCAGCGCCACCACGTCGACGCTGTTGCCGCCGACATTGCGCACCATGTCGGCGAGGATCGAGAAGCTCGCGACGACCTTGATGCGCTCTTCGGCACGCGCCGCGCCGCTCGCCAGCATCAGTGCCAGACAGATCAACCCGAATAACCGCCGCATCGTCCTCACGCCTCGAGATGGCGGCCGGGAAACAGCTGCCGAACCAGGCCGCTGACATTGCCGAACAGCAGCGACACAATATAGAGCCCCGCCGCAACCAGGATGATCGCGGGGCCGGAGGGAATCCGGGTCTGGTAGGACAGCACGAGCCCCGCATAGCCCGAAACAATCGCGCTCGCGACCGCGATGCAGATCATGGTGGTGATGTCGCGCGACCAGAACCGTGCAATGCCGGCAGGCAGGATCATCAGCCCGACGCCGAGCAGCGTGCCGAGCGCGTGGAAGCCGTTGACGAGATTGACCACGACCAGCGCGAGGAAAGCGAGATGCGCCGGCGCGCCGGCGCGACTGACGGTGCGCAGGAACACCGGATCGACGCATTCGATCACCAGCGGACGATAGATCACCGCAAGCACCAAGAGCGTGATGGTGGCGTTGAACGCGATCACCAGCAGGGTCTGGTCGTCCATCGCGAGGATGTTGCCGAACAGCACGTGCAGCAGGTCGATATTGGTGCCCTTGATGGAGACGATGGTGACGCCGAGCGCGAGCGAGACCAGATAGAAGGTCGCGAGCGAGGCGTCTTCCTTCAGCTCGGTGGTGCGGGCGACGAGGCCCGCGAGCAGCGCCACGGCAAAACCCGCGATCAGGCCGCCGGTCGTCATCGCGAACAGATTGAGCCCGGACAGCAGGAAGCCGATCGCGGCCCCAGGCAGAATCGCATGTGCCATGGCGTCGCCGACCAGGCTCATCCGCCGCAGCATCAGGAACACGCCGATCGGCGCACCGCCAAGCGACAGCGCGATCACCGCCGCGAGCGCGCGGCGCATGAACTCGAATTCGGTGAAGGGCGTGATCAGCGCGTCAGTGAGCATCGGCGTCAGGCGGCTCGTGAGCGCGGATCGGCGGCGCAGGCCGCGGCACTGTCGTCGAACGCCTCGCACATCCGCATCGCGACGGTCAGATTGTCCGGCGTCAATGTCTCCGCGGTCGGGCCCCATTCCACCGGGCCGCGCGCCAAGAGCAGCGTTTCCGGGAAATTGTTGCGCACCATGTCGAGGTCGTGCAGCGCCGCCAGCACCGTGCGGCCCTCGCCGTTCCAGCGCTTCACCAGCGTAAGGAGATCGGCGGTGGTCTTGGCATCGATGGCGTTGAACGGCTCGTCGAGCACGATCAGGCGGGCGTCCTGCAACAACACGCGTGCGAACAGCATGCGCTGCATCTGGCCGCCGGACAGCGTGCCGATCGGGCGGTTCTCGAAGCCGTTGAGGCCGACGGAGGCGAGCGCCGCCAAAATCTTGTCGCGCGCGGCCTTGCCGATGCCGCCGAAGAAGCCGGTCGAGCGCCACAGCCCGGTACCGACGAAATCGAACACCGAGATCGGAAACGTACGGTCGATGTCGGCGGATTGCGGCAGATAGGCGATGTCGCGGTGGTCGAGCCCGTCGAGATCGATCACGCCCGACAGCGGCTTCAGCACGCCGGCTATGCCGCGCAGCAGCGTCGACTTGCCGGCGCCGTTCGGGCCGATCACGGCCAGCAGCGCGCCCGCCTCGACCGCGCCGTTGAGATGATGCACGGCCGGGTGGCGGTCATAGCCGAGCGTGACGTCGCGGAAGGTGACAAGCGCGCTCATGGTCACCTCATCGCCAGCCAGACGACGCCCCACAGGCAGGCAGAGACCGCGAGCGCCGCGGCCAGCCGGGCGGGCACCGGCATGCGGAGGATCGACCAGGGCGCGGCCTGGGCCGGATGCGCCGCGGGGCCGTGGCTGTGCCCATGGGGATGGGCGTGGCCGTGATGGTGATGGTCGTGGGTGTGCGTCTGCGCCATGGGAAAATTGTTATATTATAACATAACGCGAGTCTACCAACGAGGAACTCATGGCCGCTCCGCAAAACCGGGAGAGATTCGAGCTGCGCCGGCAGAGTGAGGCCCTCGTCTACAGCTGCGTCCGCAAAATCCGCCCCGATGGAACCGCCGGCTACCAGTGACAGGAGCAGGATTTCTGGATGGAACATCCGGCCGGACTGGGGCTGGGTGGCCTGGGATCCGGCGAACCGGTCCTGCACCGGCCGGCCCTGGGACGTGCTGCCGGCCGCCCAGGGCGGTCACCCGCCGGAAGGCGACTGGGTGAGCCGCAAGGGGGCGAAGTCATATGTCTACAGCCTCGTCTATGTGGGTTAGCCGGACGCGGGCTCGCGTGCAGTTCTCTCCAGCGTCGTCCTGGCGAAAGCCAGGACCCAGAACCACCGCATTCAGTGATGAACGGGCTCGCGGCCCCAGCGTCGCGCAACAATTGACAGTTGGGGTAATGGGTCCTGGCTTTCGCCAGGACGACGATGAGGATGGTTCTCGATTCGAAGGAGAGACGGGAGCCAGTCTACTGGCACACCGGCGCGGTCAGTTTCGGGTCGGCTGGTCTTGCTGACCAATACCCCCGCTGACCGAGTTCCGCATCGTTTGTCGCGGGAGCACATACGTAGCTTGTCTTGCCAACGCACATCGGCGAGCCAATCGAGAAGATGAGGTTTTCGTAGATGCGATAACTGCCGATCCCGGACGGCAGATCGGTCGGCGGCGAAGTGGATCCGCCCAAATAGGGCTGTGAGGAAACGCCCGGCGCCCTGTCTTGCGCCGCGGCCGCTTGAAGGGAAATCAAGAGCGTCAGACACGTGACGATGCGGAGCATGATCCCTCCGGTCAAGGAATGCCGGCGAAGCGTCGGGCCACTTCCGGCGCGGGAAACGCACGGGCAGGTCGCAACGGAAGCGCTAGCAGGCCAATATGACACTTGCTTTGCAGGTTGGTGCGCCCCGATCGCAAACAGGTTCAGGCAGCCGGCCCTGCTGACACCATGCTGTCAGCAGGACGGGCGTACGCAGACCTCGTGCGGGTACAACCCCGGCCGGGGATTGGGAGGCAGCGCGGCATGCATGATCGCTCGTCGGAGGTCGCCCAAGAGCGATCGACCCTGATCACGCTCGTTCTTGGGCTCGGCGCGTTCCTGATCCTGTTCGATGTGACCGCGGTCGTGGTCGCGATGCCCGGCATTGCGAAGGACCTCGGGTTCGCCGTTGCCGGCTCCGCCTGGGTCATAGACGCCTACAGCCTTGCCCTCACCGGCGCGCTATTGGCATCAGGCGCGCTCGCGGACCGGTTCGGGCGGCGGCGCGCGATGCTGGCCGGCAACATGGTGTTTCTGCTGGCGTCGATTGCCTGCGGCGCGGCGACGAGCGGTCCGTTGCTGCTCGCCGCTCGCATGCTGCAAGGTATCGGTGCGGCCTTCCTGAGCACAGGCGCGATTGCGCTGATCGCCGGGGCGTTTCCGCATCAGGGTCAGCGGGCACGGGCCTTCGGCACCATCGGGGTGATCTCGGGCGTCGCCATGGCGCTGGGTCCGACGCTGGGTGGCCTGCTCGCCGCGTGGTTCGGCTGGCGCTGGATCTTTTATGCCAACATCCCGGTTTGCCTTATGCTGGCCCTCGCCGTGCCGCGGGTCGTTGCCGAGACGCATGAGCCGGACGGACGTCCGCTCGATCCCAAGGGTATCGTACTGCTGACATTGTCGCTGGGTCTCGCAATCGACGCGCTGCTGAGGCACGACGCCGCATGGGTCGTGAGAGTGGCTGGCCTGATCGCGAGCGCGACGGCGACCTTCGCATTCGTCTGGCAGCAGTGGCGCAGTCCGCATCCGGTGCTCGACCCACGCGTGTTCGCGACGGCGCCGATGATCGGGGTCGGTACATCGCTGACATCCATCCAGTTTGGTTACTGGGCGGTCCTGGTCTATCTGCCGCTGTTCCTGAGCGCCGGCCTGCATGTGAGCATGGAAGTGGCGGGGGTGGCACTGTTGGCGGCGACGCTGCCGATGCTGCTGGTGCCCTTGCTGGGAGGTCGCTTCGTCACCCAATGGGGCTGGCGGCTGTTCTTCATGGTGGCGCTTGGCATCATCGCATCGGGAGATGTGTTGCTCGTGGTGGCGGCGCTGTCCGCCGACGCTGCGATGCGCGGCGTCGCAACGGTTGCCGGCATGCTGACGATCGGCATTGGAGCTGCCCTGGCCAACCCGCAATTGGGAAGCGTCGCCCTGGCGCTGGCTCCGTCCGCGCAGGCCGGTATGACCTCCGCCATGACCATGATCGTCCGGCAGGCCGGCTTTGCCATCAGCATTGCCGCGCTGGGGGCGGCGCTCGGGACAACGGAAACGGCGCCGGCATTCGCGGCTCCGTTCATCCTCGCAGCGTTCGGGGCCATCGCCGGCGTGGTTGCCGCGGCGGTCCTGTTTCCTGCAGCGGTGAGCGGAGCGTCGGTAAGCCGGACGGAGCAGCGGTAGGAGTACGCCGCCATCCTCCCGTCATTCCGGGACGCGCCTCTTGGCGCGAGCCCTCAGGTGCGCAATTGCGCACCGGGGAATGACGAGGAGAGGGATGCGCTACGCCTCCCTTGCGTAGCTCTTCAACCTTGCCTCCAGCACCGCGATCACCTGGTCGCGAACCGGATCGCGGGAGCCTTTCAGCCAGGCGGCGGCGAGCGGCAGGCGGCCGGTGCTGCTGCCGCGCTTGAGCCTTAAGGGAACGAAACGCACGCCCGGGATTGCCATCCGTGCGGTCCAGCGCGGCACGATGGCGACGCCGAGCCGCGCTGCGACCATGTTGACGATGGTCTGCTTCTCGTCGGCGATCTCCTGGATGCGCGGCGTCAGCCCGGCCTCGTCGAACAGCTTTGTCGTGAGGTCGTGGCTATGCGGCCGCGAGCGGCGCTCCGGCACGATCAAGGGCTGATCGGCGATATCGGGCAGCACGATCTGCTTGCGCCGCGCCAGCTTATGCTTGTGCGACAGCGCCACCACGGCGGTCTCCTGCAGCAGCGGAAAAAACTCGATGCGCCGGTCGGGCCGCTCCGGCGGGCGCACGAAGGCGAGATCGAGCGCGCCCGACAACAGCTTCGGAAGCAGCCGGATGGTCTTCTCCTCGAGCAACTGCACGGCAACGTCCGGATGGGCGGCACGGAGGTCGCGCAGCAGCGGCGGCAAGAGGCCGGCCGCGGCGCTGTCGATCGCGCCGATCCGGAAGCGCCGCGCCTGCGGCTTGCGCAGGCGGCGGCGAAAGCCGTCCTCGATCGCCTCGGCGCGGCCGAGCAGCGCCCGTCCCTCGCGCAGCAGCACAGAGCCGTCCTCGGTCAACGACACCGCGCGCGTGGTGCGCGCGAACAGCCGCACCCCGAGATCCTCCTCCAGCAGCTTGATGTGGCGCCCCAGCGCCGACGGCATCATCTGCAGGCGCTGCGCGGCACGGCCGAAATGCAGTTCCTCGGCAGCTGCCACGAAGCAGCGCAGCTGGTGAAGTTCCAAGATGGAGGGTTCCTTTTCCTCCCGTCATTGCGAGGAGCGAAGCGACGAAGCAATCCATCGTGCCACATATGCGGTTGCAATGGATTGCTTCGCTGCGCTCGCAATGACGGCGCCGAGATTATATCATTTTTTTGTATAAACCGGCGCGGATTGAATCGGAAGGGCGCGCGCCTCTAGGCTTTCCGGTGGCGCGGCGAAATGCGCCGTCCCAACAAACAAGACGAACCCCCGAGGAAGCCCATGGAAAGCGAGATTGGCACGCGCGTGTTGCGCAAGATCTCACTGCGCATCGTGCCGTTCATCATGCTGCTGTACTTCGTGGCCTTCATCGACCGCGTCAATATCGGCTTCGCCTCGCTGACCATGAACAAGGACATCGGTCTGTCGCCGACCGTCTATGGCTTCGGCGCCGGTATCTTCTTCTGGGGCTACTTCCTGTTCGAGGTGCCCTCCAACATCATTCTGCACAAGATCGGCGCGCGGATCTGGATCGCGCGCGTCATGATCACCTGGGGCCTGGTCTCGGCGGCGATGGCGCTGGTGCAGGGCGCGACCAGCTTCTACGTGCTGCGCTTTTTGCTCGGCGCCGCCGAAGCCGGCTTCTTCCCCGGCATCATCCTCTACCTCTCTTACTGGTTCCCGGCGCGGCAGCGCGCCGCCGTCACCGCGCTGTTCATGGCCGCGGCGCCGCTCTCGACCGTGCTCGGCTCGCCGGTGTCGGGCGCGCTGCTGGAGATGGACGGACTGTTCGGCTTCAAGGGCTGGCAGTGGCTGTTCGTGCTGGAGGCGGTGCCCGCCGTGCTGCTCGGCTTCGTCGTGCTCGGCTTCCTGACCGACCGTCCGGAGCAGGCCAGATGGCTCGCCGACGACGAGCGCGCCTGGCTGGTCAAGACCATGAAGGCCGAGACCGAAGGCAAGGCCGCCACCGCGAGCCACAGCATCTGGCGCGGCCTTGCCGATCCGCGCGTGCTGGCGCTGTCGCTGGTCTATTTCGGCACCTCGGCCGGGCTCTACACACTTGGCGTGTGGGCGCCGCAGATCATCAAGGCGTTCGGCCTGTCGTCGCTGCAAGTCGGCTTCCTCAACGCGGTGCCGGCGACCGTTGCCGTGATCGCCATGGTGTTGTGGGCGCGGCATTCCGACCGCACCGGCGAACGCACCTGGCACGTCGTGATCGCCTGCTTGATCGCGGCCGCAGGACTTGCACTTGCCGGATTGTGGACCGGCCTCGCCGCCGTGATCGCGGCGCTGACCCTGGTCAATATCGGCATCTCCTCATCCAAGCCGCCGCTGTGGAGCATGCCGACCATGTTCCTGTCAGGCTCGGCCGCCGCGGCCGGGATCGCCACCATCAACTCGATCGGCAATCTCGGCGGCTTCGTCGGCCCCGCGATGATCGGCTGGATCAAGGAACGCACCGGCAGCTTCGAGGGCGGCCTGTATTTCGTCGCTGGCCTCCTGGTGCTGTCGGCCGTGCTCACGCTGCTGCTGTCGCGCGCGCAAGCCGCGCCCGCACCAGCCGAACCGCAACCCAATCCCGTGCGAACCCACTAACCACATATCCGGAGACAACCATGCGTACCCATTCCATCGCCGCCATCCCCGCCGACGGCATCGGCCCCGAAGTGATCTCCGCGGGGGTCCGGGTGCTTCAGGCGCTGGCCAAGCGCAGCGGCGACATCAGCTTCAACGTCAAGACCTTCGACTGGGGCTCGGATTATTACAAGAAGCACGGCGTGATGATGCCGGCCGACGGGCTCAAAGACCTGAAGAACTTCGACGCGATCTATTTCGGCGCGGTCGGGGCGCCCGACGTGCCCGACCACATCACCCTGTGGGGCCTTCGGCTGCCGATCTGCCAGGGCTTCGACCAATACGCCAATGTGCGGCCGACCAAGATCCTGCCCGGCGTCGCCTCGCCGCTGCGCAATGTCGGCGTCGGCGATCTCGACTGGGTGATCGTGCGCGAGAATTCCGAGGGCGAATATGCCGGGATGGGCGGCCGCGCGCACCGCGGCCTGCCGGAAGAGGTCGGCACCGAGGTTGCTGTCTTCACCCGGGTCGGCGTGACGCGGATCATGCGCTACGCGTTCCAGCTCGCGCAGTCGCGGCCGCGCAAATTCCTCACCGTGGTGACCAAGTCGAACGCGCAGCGCCACGGCATGGTGATGTGGGACGAGATCGCCGCCGAGGTGGCGAAGGAATTCCCCGACGTCACCTGGGACAAGATGCTGGTCGACGCCATGACGGTGCGGATGACGCTCAATCCGAAGAGCCTCGACACCATCGTGGCGACCAACCTGCACGCCGACATCCTGTCGGATCTCGCAGGTGCCCTGGCCGGCAGCCTCGGCGTCGCGCCCACCGGCAACATCGACCCGCAGCGCCGCTTCCCCTCGATGTTCGAGCCGATCCACGGCTCGGCCTTCGACATCACCGGCAAGGGCATCGCCAATCCGGTCGCGACCTTCTGGACCGGCGCGCAGATGCTGGAGCATCTCGGCGAAAAGGACGCCGCAGCGCGCCTGATGGCCGCGGTCGAGAAGGTGTGCGCGGCCGGCGTGCTGACGCCCGACGTCGGCGGCAAGGCGACAACCAAGGAAGTGACCGACGCCGTGATCGACGCGATCCATGGATCGAATGTGTGAGGGGGCGGTAGCCAGCCGCGAACTCCGTCCGCCTCTCCCGCTTGCGGGCCCACAAGCGGGAGAGGCAGCCGGCCAGCGTGCTCACCTGACAAGGGCGCTGGCGCGCCCCTTCCAATACCAGCAACCGGGGAACACGCTTCCGAACGGAACGGCCAGGATGATGATATCGGCCTTGACGGCCTCCTGGACCGACGCAGCCTTGATATTCTTGCCGAGCCTACCGACGAGATCGGCCAGCGACGCAGGCCCGCGGCTGTTGGCAAGCAGAACATCGATGTCGTTGCGGGCGAATTGGGTGGCGAGCGCGGTGCCGATGGCGCCGGAACCGATGATTGCGTAGGTCATGATGCTTTTCCTTCTTGCTGGTTGCTATGGAGGGATGAGGTTCTGGCCGCGCCGACGACCGGCGCTTCGGTGGAGATCACGCCGCCCGGAACAAGCGGGCGTCGGGAAGAGGAGTGAATTCGGTTTCGCCCGGCACGCCGGGAAAGCGGCGGTCGCGCCAGTCCCGCGCCGCCTGCGCGATGCGTTCCTGGCTGCTGGAGACGAAATTCCAGTAGATGTGGCGCTTTTCGCCGAGCGGCTCTCCGCCGAGCACCATGAGGCGGGCGGCTCCCGATGCGAGCAGCACGATCTCCGCGCCCGGCTTGAACACGACCAACTGGTCCTGGCCAAAGCGGCCAGTCTGGCCTGCGACCTCGATTGCGCCGCTCACGACGTATACCGCACGCTCGACGTGCTCGGCGCTGATGGCAAAGCGCGCGCCATCCCTCAGTGCGACATCGGCATTGAACAGGTCTGAGAAGGTGCGCGTCGACGAGCGGAGACCGTGCAATGAACCTGCGATCAGTCTGAGCGTCGCGCCTTCACCCTCCATCTGCGGGACATCGGCGGCGGCGAGGTGCTGGAAGCCGGGCTTTGTCTCCTCGTACCGGAGCGGCAACGCAATCCAGCTCTGAAAGCCGAAAACCGTCCCTCCGCTGGCGCGCACCAGGTCGCCGCTTCGCTCCGAATGAACGATGCCCCGTCCGGCCGTCATCAGATTGACCTCACCCGGGCTGATCGTCTGGACATAACCTTCACTGTCGCGGTGGACGATCTCGCCGTCGATCAGGTAGGTCAGCGTGGAGAGGCCGATGTGCGGATGGGGACGCGAGTCCAGGCCTTCTCCGGCACGGAAGGTGACCGGACCGAAGCTGTCGAGGAAGATAAAGGGACCCACCATCCGCCGTTGCGCGGAGGGCAGCGCCCGTCGCACCTGAAAACCATCGCCCAGGTCCCGGACGTTCGGCAGCAAGACTTGCTCGACTTCGGCTGAGTTGAATAAGGTCATGGTCACCTCCTCGAAAGCGTCATCGCTTCCAATGGCCACGATCTAAGGCGATTTGGCTTATCTACGAAACTGGCATAATCTTGAAGGAAACGTTCTAGGAAATCGATATGGCTTCAGATCCGGGCACGCCGACACTCGATCAGTTGAGAGTCTTTCTGACTGTCGTCGATGTCGGCAGCTTTGCGGGAGCAGCCCGCAAGCTCAACCGCGCGACGTCGGTGATCAGCTACTCGATCTCCAATCTCGAGGCGCAACTCGGCGTCACCCTGTTCGACCGCGAATCGACGAGGAAGCCTCAATTGACCGAGTTCGGTCGCACGGTGCTTGCGGAGGCTCGCACGGTTTTCAACGGAATTGACGGGCTTCGCGCCAAGGTGAAAGGCCTTCTTCAGGGACTCGAGCCTGAAGTCCATCTCGCGCTTGATGTGATGCTGCCGACCGCGCGCATCGTCGATGCATTGAAGGCGTTCCGCACCGAGTTTCCGACCGTCACGCTCCGCCTGCACATGGAGGCGTTGGGCGGAGTAACTCAATTGCTGCTCGATCGGATCGCGACGATCGGGGTGAGCGGACCGCTGCCCGGCGACGCGGGCGTGGTCGGCGTCGAGCGCATCGGTGTCGGCAACGTCGTTCTGATCCCCGTCGCCTCGCCAGATCACCCGCTGGCGCGCGCCGCCAAGAACAAGCCCGGGGCGGGACGGGATCATGTTCAGCTCGTATTGACGGACCGTTCGCCCCTCACGGGCCGGACCGACTTCGCCGTTGTCAGTCCGCGCACCTGGCGTCTCGCCGACCTCGGATCCAAGCATATGCTGCTGAAGGAGGGCATCGGCTGGGGCAACATGCCGGTGCCGATGGTGCAGGAAGATCTTGATTCAGGACGATTGGTTCATCTCGATTTGCCCGACACCAAAGGGGGCATCTATAGCCTCGAGGCCATCTATCGGGCCGATACACCTCCTGGGCCCGCCGCTGCCTGGCTGATCGCGCGATTCGAAAGCCAGGTTGCGAATGCGACGATAACGGCAAAGCTAAACCGGAAGCCTTCCAGGAAGTCCGGTAAGCCAAAGAAGAAAGGTGGCCGTGCGAAGTCGTGATGGCCAGGCTTTCCTGGCGGTGCGACCCGGACCGAACGTGCTTCGTTCGATAAATTCGAACCTATGCATCGATACTATTCGGCTATTGCGACATGATCGGGACTGGCAAACCCCGAGCATTCACGGCCTTCCATAATGGATGGTCGGTTACAGGAAGGAAAACTGTCATGTCCCAATACGCTAGTATTTCGCAGAGCGACGTCTCCGGTCGGTTTGATTCAAGCCTCGCCCTGTCTGTTGCATCGCTGGCCGGGCGGGTTCTGCTCAGCGCAATTTATCTGATTTCCGGGCTCTCGAAGCTCGCCGCGCCGGCTGCCACGATCGGCTACATTACATCCGCCGGCCTTCCCTTCGCTCCGCTCGGACTTGCCATTGCCGTCGTTGTCGAAATTCTCGGCGGCGCAGCGCTGATCGTCGGTTATCGTACGCGGTTCGTCGCGTCGATCCTGGCGGTCTTCACGGTGGCGACGGCACTCGGCTTCCACAGCAACCTGGCTGACCAAGGCCAGTTCATCCACTTCTTCAAGAATATCGCAATGACCGGCGGTCTCCTGCAGGTCGTCGCATTCGGTGCCGGTCGTTTTGGCCTCGACGCTCGCCGAACTTGATCTGATACGTGGGAGGGGAGCGCGGCGCGCTCCCTTCCCACCATTGCCGCTTCAAATCGCGGCGATCTGCGAGAAGCCTCACATGTGAACGAAATCACTTTGCTTGGCCTGCCGCACAATCCGCCACCGATCGCCCCGCCATCCGCGCACCTCTGTCCGGAGCATCTACCGCCAGCTGCGCAACGCTACCGAAATTGAGTCGCGCGGGCTCGAAGGCCGCTACGGCCTGATGTCTCGGCAGCCGTAAAGGTCGTCACCCGTGAACATCCTGCCTCGGCCGTCAGGAAGCATCACCACCGATCAATCGGCTGCAGATACCACTCCAGTCGGTCTGCTACTCAGCCCGTCGATTTGCTCATGCCCTGTCAATTGTAGAATCTGGAGAAGCGCCGACGCCAGCGCTTCCTCCAGTTTATCGACGCGGCCAGAGGATCTGAACGCAATATAACGATCCGGCCCCACGAGCACCGCCCCTTCCGGCCCGAACTCTCGCTGCTTGGTCCAGGCACAGCGCGCAACGACGTAGTCACCCGAGAGGATGCCAACGCGAACCGCCAAGAGATCATACCCAGTTTGTCTGCCTGCTTTCGCGCCGCATCGATCCACGGCTGGCCATCCTCGCCGGCGATCAGGACGAACTTGCCGCCATGCACCAGAGTGTTGAGATCGAGCGCGCCCTCGTCATCCATCGCGAACTGGAGGTGAAACACCCACTCCTCCGACTTGGTGCCCCAGTTTTTGGGCCCCATGGCCACAAGAACGCCGCTCGCCCACGAGCCACCGAAGTCTGGATTGACGAGCCAGCGGATCAACACGTCCTCATCCTGGAGATGCTTTGAAAAGTCATACGACAGATGGGTGGACACCATCCGCATGAGAAGACGCGGTCGCCGAGTTCGGTATCCCAAAAGGCTTGTTGGCTCGGATTGTCTCTATGCTTTTCCAGCCAACGATCATGGGCAACGACCGCCAGTTCGTGCGCCTCACGCTCGGTCAGAGACTTCGGACCCGTCCGCAAGTTGGCCCAGCGAGCCTCCAACTCCGCGAGAGCCTTCGCGTGCCGCACCTTCGCCTCGGCGGGATCGCGGGTCTGAAGGCTGACCTTCTGCTCGCGCTTGCCGATAAGCTTGCGCAGGTCGTCGGGTACGACTTTTCGGATCTGATAGATCCCTGTTTTCGGATGCTTCCAAGGACGTGACATTGCGAGCGGCATTGTCCCACCTGTTTGTACCAACGAGGTAGCGCCAAGCCGTTGAATTTGCTGAATTGCTTTGGATATCAGGCCCTTAGGAGAGCCGTGGTGCCCAGGGGCGGGATCGAACCATCCGGCTTCGCCCTTCGGGCTACGCCGGGACGAGCCTTCGTGCGGATGGCTTGTTGGCTACGACAGCACTGAGCTGGATGGTGCCCAGGGGCGGGATCGAACCATCCGGCTTCGCCCTTCGGGCTACGCCGGGACAAGCCTTCGTGCGGATGGCTTGTTGGCTACGGCAGCACTGAGCTGGATGGTGCCCAGGGGCGGGATCGAACCACCGACACTGCGATTTTCAGTCGCATGCTCTACCAACTGAGCTACCTGGGCAAACCCGCGGGGCCGAAAAGGCCGAAGCGAGCGGGCGGTTTATAGAGAGGTCGGGGCGCTGTGTCCACCCGCCTTCGCCAAAGGCTTCGGCGCGGCGGGCCCGGCGCGCGCCCTTTCCCCAACTTGTTGGGAAATCTTGGCTATTCCGGGTCTTCCACGTCGTCCTCGCGGCCGGGAACGACATAGCGGCCGCTTAGCCAGCGGTTGAGGTCGACGTCGCGGCAGCGCGACGAGCAGAACGGGAGAAAGGCCTGCTGGGCGGGCTTGCCGCAGATCGGGCAGGCGCGCGGGGTGGCCGGCGGTGTTCGGGCTTGATCAGTCATGGCTGGGACGGAGTGTACACCCGTTGGCAATCGAGGAGGCGGCCGCGTGTTTCGCTCTCGCGCCGGCCCACTTCCCTTCTCCCCGCTTCTCCGCCGAAGCCTTGGCGAAGGCGGATGTGGGAGAAGGTGGCGCGCAGCGCCGGATGAGGGGTCTCTATCCGCGGAGGTAGACCCCTCACCCGGAATTCAAGCTTTCGCTTGAATTCCGACCTAAGAGCGAGCTTCGCTCGTCTCGGCTCCCACAAGGGGAGAGGTGCACCGCCGATGCCGCAGGAGATGTGGATTACCTTAAACCGCGACGGCGTTGAGCCAGCCGTGGCGGATCGGAAAGCCCTCGCCGCCGAGCAGGGTCACGGTCTCGTAGAGCGGCAGGCCGACCACGTTGGTGTAGGAGCCGACCATCTTGACCACGAAGGATCCGGCAATGCCCTGCACGGCATAGCCGCCGGCTTTGCCGCGCCATTCGCCGGAGCCGATATAGGCCTGGATGTCGTCGTCGCTGAGCCGCTTGAAGCGCACGCGGGTTTCGACCAGGCGCTGGCGGAACGCTTCGCGCGGCGTCACCACGCAGATCGCGGTGTAGACGCGGTGGTTGCGGCCCGACAGCAGCCGCAGGCACTGCGCGGCCTCGTCGACCAGATTGGCCTTGGGCAGGATGCGGCGACCGACCGCGACCACGGTGTCGGCGGAGATGATGAAGGAGCCGCGCAGATCGTCGTCGAGCTGCACCGACTTCAGCGCCGCGTCCGCTTTCGCACGCGCCAGGCGGTTGGCGCAGGCGCGCGGCAACTCGCCCCGCCGCGGGGTCTCGTCGACATCGGCCGGACGCAGCGCGTCGGGCTCGATGCCGGCCTGGTTGAGCAGGGCCAGCCGCCGCGGCGAACCGGAAGCAAGAACGAATTTGGGACGGCCTAGCATGCGGGCTTTTGGGCTGAATCGGGGGGACGGACGCGGGCGGAACCTATCGGATGGGGCATGGATGCACAACCTTGGAACCGGCTGCGAATCGCGCTTCCCCGTGGCCGACAAGGCCCCATAAGCACAGCTGTTTGTCAGTCTGGCGACAAGGGCCGACCTTGCGAATCGGAACACGCGGGTCCCTGCGCTGAGCCTCACAAATTCGCCACACCGGCCTTGGTGGTGAAGCGGCGGCGGATGCGCAGCAACAGGCCATCGCAGACCTCGCGATAGGCGGCGAGCTTCTGCTCGCGGTTGCCGCTGGTGCCGGTCGGATCAGGGGTCGGCCAGTACTCGACAGCGGCGGCGAGCGTCCGGGTCAGATCCAGCGCCTTGTGGTGCGCCTCGGGCGACAGCGTGATGATGAGGTCGAAGTTCAGCCCCTCCCAGTCCTCGAGCTCCTCGAAGGTCTGAGGCTTGTGGCCGGAAATGTCCTGGCCGAACTCGGCCATCACGGCGACGGCGAACGGATCGAGCTCGCCCTTCTTCACGCCGGCGGAGCGCACATAGACGCCTTGCGGAAACATCTGCTGCAGCAGGCTTTCCGCCATCGGCGAGCGCACGGCGTTGTGCCCGCATGCGAACAGCACGGCCTGGGGGTGGCGCGCGCGCGGCGCTTCCATGCGATCAGGCTTTTTTCGACCGGGGTACGCCCCCGTCGTCTGGCGAAGCGGAGATCATCTTCGGGATCATGCGCCTTCACCCTTCCAGTGCAGCACAGTGATCAGCGTGAACAGCCGCCGCGCGGTCTCGAAATCGACGCGCACCTTGCCCTTGAGCCGCTCCTGCAGCGTGCGCGAGCCCTCGTCATGGATGCCGCGGCGGCCCATGTCGATCGCCTCGATCTTGTCCGGTGTCGCGGTACGGATCGCCTGATAGTAGCTGTCGCAGATCATGAAGTAGTCCTTCACGACTCGGCGGAACGGCGTCAGCGACAAGAGATGCGCCACCACCGGCGCGCCGTCCTCTTTCCTTATATCGAACATCAGCCGGTTGCCGGTGATTGCTATATGCAGGGTATAGGGCCCCGGCCCGGCTGCGCCTTCGGGCGCGAACAGGTTCTGCTCGACCAGGTCGTAGATGGCGATCGCCCGCTCATGCTCGATGTCGGGCCCGGAACGGCCGATCGATTCCTCGTCGAGCGTCACCGCGACGATGCGATTGTTAGAATCCTCGTCGTCTGGTGGCTTGTTCATGAGAGGTTGAGGCGCAATCCGACGGAACGTGAATGGGCATCGAGACCCTCGGCCTGGCCGAGCGTCATCGCGGCGGGCCCGAGCGCACGAAGCTGATCCGGCCCGCACCGCAGGATCGAGGTTCGCTTCATGAAGTCAAGCACCCCGAGGCCCGAGGAGAACCGCGCCGAGCGCGCGGTCGGCAGCACGTGGTTGGAGCCGCCGACATAGTCGCCGATTGCCTCCGGAGTATGGGGCCCGAGGAAGATCGCCCCGGCGTTGCGGACCTCTTTCGACAGGCCCTCGGCGTCCGCGGTCATGATCTCCAGATGCTCGGCCGCGATCGCATTGGCGAGTTCGACCGCATCGTCGAGCTTTGCGACCATGATGATCGCGCCGAAGTCGTCCCACGAGGCGCGCGCGATCGCCGCACGCGGCAGCGTCGCAAGCTGCGCCTCGACCGCGCGCTCGACGTCGGCGGCAAGCCGCGCACTATCGGTGATCAGGATCGACTGCGCGCTGACGTCATGCTCGGCCTGCGCCAGCAGATCGGCCGCGATCCAGTCCGCATTGCCGGTGTCGTCGGCGATCACGAGCACCTCGGAGGGGCCGGCGATCATGTCGATGCCGACCTTGCCGAACACCAGCCGCTTGGCGGCGGCCACATAGGCGTTGCCGGGGCCGACGATCTTGGCGACCGGGGCGATCGTCGCGGTGCCGTAGGCCAGCGCCGCCACCGCCTGGGCACCGCCGACGCGGTAGATTTCCGAGACGCCGCCGAGATGGGCGGCCGCGAGCACCAGCGGGTTGAGCTTGCCGTCCGGCGCCGGCACCACCATCACGACCCGCGGCACACCGGCGACCCTGGCCGGCACCGCATTCATCAGCACCGAGGACGGATAGGCCGCGGTGCCGCCGGGCACGTAAAGGCCGACCGCATCGACCGCGCTCCAGCGCCAGCCGAGCTCGACGCCGGCGGCGTCGGTGAAGCGCTCGTCCTTGGGCAGCTGGCGGCGGTGAAAGGTCTCGATCCGGTCGCGCGCGAATGTCAGCGCCTCGACGGTCTTGGCGTCGCACGCCGCAACCGCGGCGTCGATTTCGGCGGCGGTGATGCGCAGGCCGGCGGCGTCGATGTCGAGCCGGTCGAACTTTTTGGTCGCCTCGAGCAGCGCCGCATCGCCGCGGGCCGCCACGTCATCGACAATGGCGCGGGTGGCGCGCTCGACGTCGGCCGATACCTCGCGCTTGGCCGCCAGGAATTCGCGGAAACGCTGGTCGAAATCGGCGCTCTGTCGGTCCAGGCGAACGGGCATGGCGGCTTTCTTAGGAAGAATTCGGGTCCCTGCTCAATGGCGCGGCGGATAATGGCCGTCAACCCTTGGGGCTGCGTCATTCCGGAGCGATGCGAAGCATCGAACCCTCAGGGGCGCAATTGCGTCCCGAGAATCTCGAGATTCCGGGTTCGGCCCTGCGGACCGCCCTGGAATGACAAGCTCAATTACCCCGGCGCCACCCCGAGATCGTCGGCTCCGAGATCGGTCAATTCGCACTCCAGGCACTCGACATCGAGCCGCAGCGCCGCCCCCTGGCCGAACATCAGGAGTGCACTGCCGCCCGGCGGGTCGGAGGCATGGAATTCGATCCCGAGCAGTTCCAGGGTGGCCTCCGGGGCCTCCAGGTCGATATTGCGCGACTTGCATGCCAGCACCCGGTCGAACCTGAGGGCGGCGATCAGACGGCGCGAACAGGTGGCACCGGCCAGGGTCTGCTCCCAGTCCAGCCGGTTCAGGCCGACCACGAGGCGTTTCTCGTCCTGGCGCCAGACGATGTCAGCGGGCTGGACGCGGGCGTCCTGCACATGGGCGGAGATCACCGCGAGGTCATCGGCATCAAGGGCGATCAGTTTCAGGGGAGCAGGCGAGGACATGACGGTGGTTATAACGCCTTCGGCTGCCGGAGGTAGCACGTGGCCAAAGGAAAATCCGGCTCGAGGGAACCGGTCCTGCCGCCGCCGCCGTCAGAGGCTGTTGATGTCCTCGCTCTCCAGCACCGGCCTCGGGTAGCCGTCGCGGGCCACCTTGAGCATGGCGCGGCCGAGCTGTTCCGAGGTGGTCATGTAGCTCGGGGCAACGCGCACCAGCAGCGACAGCAACGGCGAGGTCGCGACATAGATCGCCTGCACCCAGCCTGTCTTGGAACGGACCCCATGCAGCGGCTGGATGCCGGCGGGCCGGAACATGTAGGCGGCCTTGAACGGCAGCTTGAGCAGGTCGTTCTCGGTCTTGCCCTTCACCCGCGCCCACATCACCGCGCCCTGCTCGGTGGAATCGGTGCCGCGCCCAGTGACATAGGTGAACACCAAGCCGGGATTGAGCCGAGCCAGCGCCGTCGCCGCAGCCAGCGTGATGTCGTAGGTCAGATGACGGTAGCGCGCCTCGTCCATGCCGATCGAGGAGACGCCGAGGCAAAAGAAGCAGGCGTCGTAGCCCGCCAGCTGCGGCTCGATCGCGCTGTAGTCGACGAAATTGTCGCAGGTCAACTCGACGAGCTTGGCGTCGCGCTGCCCGGTCGGGCTGCGCCCAACCGCCAGCACGCGCTCGACGCCGGGATCGAGCAGGCACTCGCGCAGCACGCCCTGCCCGACCATGCCGGTCGCACCGAACAGGATGACCTTCATATCGATGCCCCGCTGCTGCTCGATCCGCTCACGCGGCGGTCGCGACCTGATCGAACGATACACCGGTCAGCGCCGCTGAGATATCCCAGAGCCGCGCCGCCACCGCCGCGTCCCTGGCATGCGGCATAATCCGCGCCGGCTTCGGCGGCCCCTTCAACTCGTAGAACCCATCCGGCCCGTAATAGCCGCCGGGTTCGGCCGCGGGCGATGTCGCCGCAAACAGCGTCGGCAGCGCGCCGGCCGCGGCCGAATGGCTCATGAAGGGCTGCAGATATCTGCCGAGCCGCCACGACAGGCTCTCGGTGCCGGGACCATTCGGGATCAACTCGGTCCGCGCGTAGCCGGGATGCGCGGCATTGCTCATCAGCCCCCAGCCATTGATCGCGCTGCGGCGTTGCAGTTCGAGCGCAAACATCAGCATCGCAAGCTTCGACTGGCAGTAGGCACGCCACGGCGCGTAGGAGCGCCGGGCCTGCAGATCGTCGAAATTGATGGCGCCGGAGCGATGCGCAAGGCTCGAGAGATTGACGACGCGGGTGTTTTGGCCGCGGCGCAGCTGCGGCAGCAGCAGCGCCGTCAGGGCGTAGTGGCCGAGATAGTTGGTGCCGAACTGCATCTCGAACTCGTCCGACGTGACCTGCCGCTCCGGCAGCGCCATCACGGCGGCATTGTTGATCAGGAGATCGAGCGCCGGATGCGTGGCGGCAAAGCGCCCGGCGAAATCGGCGACCGATGCGAGGCTCGCGAGGTCGAGCGTTTCATAGGTGACCGCAGCATCGGGCAGCTGCCCGCGGATCCGCGCCAGTGCATCCTGCCCCTTGGCACCGTTGCGCCCGGTCAGCACGACGCTGGCGCCGGCGCGTGCCAGCTCGAGCGCGGTTTCAAAGCCGAGCCCGCCGGTTGCGCCTGTGATCACGGCGGTCCTGCCGTCTTGCCGCGGAATGTCTGCAGTGCTCCAGCCGGTCATGCTTATATCTCCTCGCAACACGATTCGGTTCTGACGGTTGTTCTCGGTTCTTGCGGTTCCAGCCGCGCCCGATGAAATGTGCACTAAGTGCATTTTTGCAAGAGGTGAAACATTTGAAGCGTTCCGCGTCCGCGCGAAGGTCTGCCAAGCCCCGGCAACCCAAGGAGAATTCGGCGCCGCCCGCCGCTTCGTCCGGCCTGCGCGCGCGCAAGCGGCGGGAGACAAGGGAACGGCTGACCCGTGCGGCGATGGCGCTGTTTCTCGAGCGCGGCTTCGAGGCGACGACGCTCGACGACATCGTCGCCGCGGCGAACATCTCGCGCCGCACCTTCTTTCATTATTTCGCCTCGAAGGAAGACGTGGTGTTCGCCTGGCAGGAGGACGGCAGCGCGGCGCTGATCGCAGCGGTCGCCGCGCGCCCGGCCGCCGAATCCATGCTGCAGGCGGCGGAGAACGCGATCGCCGAGATGGTCAGGCAGCTCGATCCGCGCGAGGCGGTCGCACTGGCGCGGCTCAAGCGCGACAACCCCGCACTGCAGGCCCGCGATCAGGTCAAGTACGAAAAGCTCGAGCGCGAGCTCGCCGACGCGCTGCTCAAGCGCGGCGGCAACAAGGCGGACCGGATGAAGGCCCGGCTGGTCGCGATGATCGCCACCGGCGCGATGCGCGTCAGCGGCGATCTCTGGGCCGCCGACGGTGCACGCGAGAAACCGGAGCTGGTCGCCAAGCGACTGTTCGCCGCGGTCCGCGCCATCTTCGAGTGATCGCGCGCTCCACCCTCATACTCTCAGTGAGCCGTGCTGGCGCAAACGTAAGGTGAGCACAGCAGTCGGGCTCCCTCACCTGGCTGTCAGTGAATCTGCGCGATGTTGAGACGCGCAGCCCGCCCGTCAACCCTTGATGAACGCCAGCAGATCCTTGTTGATGGTCTCCGCCTCCGTCGTCGGCATGCCGTGCGGAAAACCCTTGTAGGTCTTCAGCGTGCCGTTCTTCAGAAGCTTGGCCGAGAGCGGGGCGGAATCGGCATAGGGCACGATCTGGTCGTCGTCGCCATGCATCACCAGCACCGGCACGTTGATCTTCTTCAGATCCTCGGTGAAATCGGTCTGCGAGAACGCGACGATACCGTCGTAATGCGCCTTGGCGCCGCCCATCATGCCCTGCCGCCACCAGTTCTGGATCACGGCTTCCGACGGTTTCGCGCCGGGCCGGTTGTAGCCGTAGAACGGCCCGGCCGGAACATCGCGGTAGAACTGCGAGCGGTTGGCCGCGAGCTGCGCCTGCAGGCCGTCGAACACCGACTTGGGCAGGCCGCCGGGATTGGCCGCCGTCTGCACCATCAAAGGCGGCACCGCGCTGAGGATCGCGGCCTTCGCCACCCGGCTCTCGCCGTGGCGGGCGATGTAATGCACCACCTCGCCGCCGCCGGTGGAATGGCCGACATGGACGGCATTCTTGAGGTCGAGATGCGCGGTGACGGCCGCGAGGTCGTCGGCATAGTGATCCATGTCATGGCCGTCGGCGACCTGGGCGGAGCGGCCGTGGCCGCGGCGATCGTGGGCTATGACACGAAAGCCGTGACCCACGAAGAACAGCATCTGCGCGTCCCAATCGTCCGACGACAGCGGCCAGCCATGGCTGAACACGATCGGCTGGCCCGAACCCCAATCCTTGTAGAAGATCTCGACGCCGTCTTTGGTGGTGATAGTGGGCATCTGATTGCTCCTTTTGGTGGCACTGCATCATTCCGGGGCACGCGGAGCGTGAACCTCAAGGGCGCAATTGGGCCCGGGGGAAGCCAGAGACTCAGGTCGAGATTCCGGGTTCGCGCTTCGCGCGCCCCGGAATGACAGGAGTGATCAGGCGAACGTAACCGGCCGGAACCGGCGCCACGCACCGATGATCACTACGGCGAAGAACACCAGCACGATGCCCTGCACCACCGCAAACACCGGCCCGGACGGCGGGTTCGGCGGCACCGCCGGCGCCAGCGCCTGCAGCGCAGGCACTTTGAGGAAGCTCTGGATAACGAGCACGAAGACGTTGAGATAGAGCGAGACCATCGCGGTCACGATATAGATCGGGCGCCAGGCGCCCTTGAGCTGCATCGCATACAGCGCGATGCAGGCGATCGCGAGCAGCACCAGCGAGAGGCCGCCGATGATGTGCGAGGGCAGCAGCTTCTCGGTCACCAGAGGCGGGATCACGAAGCCGGTGGCGTTGGTCAGGATCGTGAGGATGAGGAAGATCGCGGTCAGGCCGGGCATCGCGCGCGAGCCGAGCAGGCCGAACATCACGATCACGCCGGCGACGATTGCAATCAGGCTGATAATGACGTGCACAAGCACTAACGTCGTCATGTGGCGCACTCCCCGTTGAGACCCGCGCGCGAGGTTACGATGCGTGCCGGAAAATTGCTACATGCTTCGATGGCAGGACGGCCGACATCTCTCGAAATTCCCGGCGCCGGCCGTTGTTTAAGAATTTCGCACCGATGTCACACGCCGCGATAGCTGCGCCTCGTGAGAAGCTGAATCAATAATAGCGCGGGATCGGCCCGTTATGCGGTGTCTTGCGCTTCGACAGGTCGAACAGCACCTCGTCGACATAGCACCAGCCCCAGCCTTCCGGCGGATCGTACCCCTCGATCACGGGATGGCCGGTGGCATGGAAGTGCGCTGTCGCATGCCGGTTCGGCGAGTCGTCGCAGCAGCCGACATGGCCGCAGGTCCTGCAGATCCGCAAATGCAGCCAGCGGCTGCCGCTCTTCAGGCATTCCTCGCAGCCAAGCGCGCTCGGCGTGACATCCTGGATGCCGGCGATATGGGTGCAGCCTTTTGTCATTTCGGTCCCTCGTGCGGAAGCAATTGCTTCGAGTTCAGCTCAGCGCATTCGCTCGCCTAACCCGTCATCCCCGCGCAAAGGCTTCGCCTTTGTCGCTGGAGGAGCGCGAAGCGCGTCTCGAAGGATCGACGGCCACCAGCGGGGCCGATTCATCCTTCGAGACGCGCGTTCCGCGCTCCTCAGGATGACGGGGATAGTGCTGCACCGACATTGCTACAGCGACGGGCTGCCGTCATCGGCGAGATAGCCGTGCAAAGCCGCAACGACTTGCGCGCCCTCGCCGATCGCACCGCCGACGCGCTTGACCGATCCGGAGCGGACGTCGCCGACTGCGAACACGCCGGGCACCGTGGTCTCGAGCAGCGGCACGGCCGGCGCGCCCTCGCCGTTCTGCACGCCGGTCATCACGAAGCCGCCGCGGTCGACCTGCACGCCGCAACCCTCGAGCCAGCCGGTCGCCGGATCGGCGCCGACGAACAGGAAGAGATTGCGGATATCCATGGTGAACTCGTCGGGCGCGAGCCGGCTGCGCCAGCGCACGCGCTCCAGCGTCTCCGCGCCTTCCAGCCCGGTCACCTCGGTGTTGAACATCAATTCGATGTTCGGCGTCGCCTCGATGCGCTCGATCAGGTAGCGCGACATGCTGGCCCCGAGCCCGCCGCCGCGGATCATCATGTTGACCCTGCGCGCGTGCGCCGACAGGAACACCGCCGCCTGGCCTGCGGAGTTGCCGCCGCCGACCAGCACGACATCCTGCTGGGCGCACAGCCGCGCCTCGATCGGCGAGGCCCAGTACCAGACGCCGCGGCCCTCATAGCTCTCGAGATTGTCGATCGCCGGCCGGCGGTAGCGTGCGCCGCTCGCGACCACCACCGACTTGGCGCGCAGCGTGTGCCCGCAGCCGGTGGCAAGCGTGAACGCGCCCGACGCCTTCGAGCAGTCGAGCGATTTGATCGAGACCGGAATCAGCATCTCGGCGCCGAATTTCTGCGCCTGGTTGAAGGCGCGCCCGGCCAGCGCCTGGCCGGAAATGCCGGTCGGGAAGCCCAGATAGTTTTCGATCCGCGCGCTGGCGCCGGCCTGACCGCCGAAGGCGCGGGAATCGAACACCGCAACCGACAGTCCCTCGGAGGCCGCATAGACCGCGGTGGCGAGCCCGGCCGGACCGCTGCCGACCACGGCGACGTCGTAGAGCTTTTCGTGTGCGCTGTTGCCGATCATGCCGAGCGCCATCGCAAGCGCGGTCTCGGACGGATTGCGCAGCACCGTGCCGTTCGGACAGACCACCAGCGGCAGCTCGGCGCGCGTCGGCGAATAGCGCGCCACGAGGTCGGCGGCATCCTTGTCGGTCTCGGGATCGAGGACGTGATGCGGCTGGCCGTTGCGCGCCAGGAAATTTTGCAGCGGCGCCATGTTGCCGACCGACGCCGAGCCGATCAGCACCGGCCCGCCGGCGCCGCCCTGGATCAGGCTGACGCGGCGCAGGATCAGCGCGCGCATGATGCGCTCGCCGAGGTCAGCCTCGGCAACCAGCAGCGCACGCAGCCGCTCGGGCGGCAGCAACAGCGTATCGACGGGACCCTCGGCATGGCCGTCGACCAGCGCGGCGCGGCCCGAGAGCTGG
The DNA here is from genome assembly GCF_042258615.1 of Bradyrhizobium sp. Pha-3. GTDB lineage: Bacteria > Pseudomonadota > Alphaproteobacteria > Rhizobiales > Xanthobacteraceae > Bradyrhizobium. Next base: position 8,409,772 of record NZ_CP170152.1, read on the forward strand.
CCGATCTCGGCGAGGAATTGCCCCGGCCCCTGGTCGATGATCGGCGTGACGCGGCCGAGGCCATCGCGCTGGGTAATCGACACGCTGCCCGACAGCACCACGAACATGCCGGGACCGGGCGTGCCGGTCTCGAACAACGCCTCGCCGTCCTTGTACGCGCGCGGCTCGCCGAAGCGGCGCATCCGCTCGATCTCATGCGCCGTCAGGGTCGGAAAGGTTTGCTCGTGGCGCGGGAAAGCGTTGGCGGTTGCGTTCAATCGGTCGATCGTCTCATCCATGGCCATCTCGGCGACTCGCTTCTTGTTGCAACACACGCCAACCGGCCGGAGTTTCGATTCTCACTAGAACCAGAACCCAGGCCCTGGCTTGTCGTTTTGCCGGATTTTCTGCACGAACTGATGTCCATCTCGCGCGAAATCGCTCTAGCGACCCGGCTCGCTTCCGCCGGCGTCGTCTCGTGAGCCGGCTTCTGGCGAGCCGTCTCCTAGTGAGCCGTCTTCTAGTGAGCCTTGGGCGGGTTCGGAAGCCACATCCTCGCGACCGCGCGCCTGCGATTTCCGCCGCTTCAGATTTTCGCGCAGCGCCAGCTTGAGACGATCCTGTCGTGAATCCTTCACGCGGGCTCCGGCCTGCCCGCCGCCCTTGTCGTGCTCACCTGTCATTGCAAAATTCTCGAACCGCCGTCGCGCCTTCCCCGAGGCCGAACATAGCCAAAGGCCGCCGCCCGCGCACCCTGCCCGGTCGGCCAGTTGCGCCAGGCCGCATGATTCGGCGGCTGGACGAAATCCGGCTTCCCGGCATGATCGGAACCCAATCTGACCAGAATCGGCCGGATTGGGCAGAATCACCGGCGAGGAACGCCGATTTCTGCCGATTTCATCGCCAACAGGGGTGCTGTTTCGCTTGCGCCAACGGGAGGCCTGTGGCAAGAACCGCCCGCTTGGACGGGCCCTTGGGGCCGATTCAATTTTTCCCGGGCACGCTGCCGTAGCTCAGTGGTAGAGCACTCCATTGGTAATGGAGAGGTCGACAGTTCAATCCTGTCTGGCAGCACCAGGATCTTCCCCAGCGATCGCTGCCGTTATTGCGGGCACCGCCGCGTTCACCGCATCAATGCGCGAGCAGCAGACCCGCCCCGCCGATCAACAGCACGACGTAGAACGCGAACACACTGCCGACCCATTTCCAATCGATCTGTCCGTGTTCGGGGCTCAGGCTTTCGATGATGCCGTGCATGATGATTTCCTCCAGAAGCGTTTTCGAGCGAAGTGGGTACCGGTTCGCGTGAAGAAAACACGTCAAAACAAGAATCCGGAGCCCCGTTCCGATTCAATCGGAACGGAAATGGCTCTAGAAGTCGCATGGGCGGCGTATAGCCTGCACCTCGATCACGTCATGTGACTCACTTCACACTTCAACGTCGCGGAACGGACCCAAGAGTGACTGGCCCAGAACTGACGAAACTGCGCGAACATCTCGGCGAGGCACTTGGGCGAAAGCTGACGGCGGCTGACATGGCAAAGCTGTGCGGGCTGCCGGCGGACGGCGGCGCCGAAAAACTCCGCAAGTGGGAGGTCACCGGCCCGACCCCGAAGGTCGCAGGCCTGCTGCGCGTGCTGGCGATGGCGAGCGAGCACTATCCGATCCTGGAGAAGTTCGACGTGTTCGATCGGCACGACGTTCCGGTCAAGGATCGCGCCGCACGCCGCCAGGCGTTCCGCGAGCAGATGCGCGACGACGTGCGCAAGCGACTGGACTAGCGGACGGCCTGGTTAACGGAGCAAGCGCGTCGCGCACGGTGCGTTAAGCCTTCCGTCATTCCCGCTTAAGCGTTCGTTAGGCACAACAAAACGTTTCACCGCAAAGGGTGCGACTTAACGTGCCAAGTCGTCATTCGGTGACAGCATTTTATTCAAATGCGGTCTAACGCATCGCCATGGATGGCGCCATTCACGCCGCGCCTCATGACTTGTCCGGAGACTGCCCTATGAAGAAGTTCCTGCTCGCAACCGCAGCCGCAGCTGTTGCCGTCGCTGCCTTTGGCGCGACCGCCCAGGCCGCCGACCTCGGCTCCCGTGGCTATTACCAGAAGGCGCCCGCGCCTGTTTACGCCGCGCCGCTCTACAACTGGACCGGATTCTATCTCGGCGGCCATCTCGGCGGCGTGTTCTCGCAGAACAACACGTTCAACGGCCTCGCGCTGTCCGACTCCAGCGCCCGCTTCATGGGCGGCGTGCAGGGCGGCTACGACTGGCAGCTGTCGCCGATGTGGGTGATCGGTCTCGAAGGCCAGTATTCCTGGGTCGGCGGCCACCAGCTCAACGCGATCTTCCCGGGCGGTTACGTCTACAACAACAACCAGCGCGGCATCGCCTCGATCACCGGCCGCGTCGGCTACACCTGGGGCCCGGGCCTGATCTATGTGAAGGGCGGTTACGCCTATTCCGACAACAACGAAACGGTGACGCTCGGCGGCGCGCAGGTACCCTTCGCGCTCAGCGACAACCACAGCAACGGCTGGACCATTGGCGGCGGCGCCGAATACATGTTCGCGCCGAACTGGTCGGCCAAAGTCGAGTACCAGTACTACGACTTCGGCGACAGCCGCTTCACCGCGCCGGGCGCGCTGGTGCCGGTCGGCAGCTTCCACAATGACGAGCACACGGTGAAGGCGGGCCTCAACTACCGCTTCAACCTCGGCAACCTCGGTGGCCCCGCTTACGGCCGCTACTGAGGTTATGGACAACCACAACCGAGAGTGGAAAGGCCGGCTCACGCCGGCCTTTTTGCGTCCGATCGCGCGCATCGATTCCGCACAGCGAACCAAGACGGCGCCGACGCGCGGCAGCCCTGAAAAATCCGGCAGATCGTCGCAATTTTCCCGATTTTGTTAACCCGCCGCACCGATACTCCCGCGCCGGGGAAACATCCAAGAGTAGTGGCCAGGGGTAGTGGTCCAAGGGGCAGGGGCAATGGCGTTTCGATTCAAGCTCGGCAAACCAAATCTCAAACGTATCCGTCTGCCGCAGATGGGCGTCAGGGGCAGCCTGTTCGCGGCATTCGCCGTGATCGCGGGCATGGCGCTGGTGATCAGCGCAGGCGCCGGCATCGTGCTGCATCAGCTCGGCGGCACCATGAGCGATCTCTCCGGCCGCGACATTCCGCGGCTCGCCGCGAGCCTGCAGCTTTCCGCGCAGAGCGCCTCGCTCGCAGCCCAGGGGCCCGGCCTGCTCGCCGTGCAGAGCGAGGATGCGCTGAACGATCGCACCAAGAAGGTGCAGGAGGTCGCGCAGCAGACCAATGCCAAGCTTGGCGAGATCATCGAACTCGGCGCCGACAAATCCGTCGTCAGCGCGCTGCAGGAGAACGTCAAGAACACCGACGAGGCCACCAAGAGCCTGATCTCGGCCGCGCATGAGCGGCTCGACGTCGGTGCGCTGCGCGACAAGCAGTACAACGCGCTGCGCAAGGCGCAGGGCGCTTTCGTCTCTGCCGCCGGTCCCGCGATGCTCGACGCGCAGACCCGGCTCAACGCCATCCTCGCCGCGGCCGACGTCTCCGCCGACGCTGCCACCGAAGCGGCCCGCACCGTCGGCCAGATCGGCAACGTGCTCGCCGCCGGCAATTTGATGGCCGCCGATATGACCGCGGCGCTGTCGGCCAATTCCAGCGAGACGCTCGATGCGATCGAGGCCGAGTTCAAGAAGGGCCGCGAGCGCGTCAAGTCCAACCTCGAGGACCTGCCGAACAATCCGGCGATCGTTGCCGTGCGCGACACCGCCGAGAGGCTGCTGGTGCTCGGCGAAGGCAAGACCGGCGTGTTCAAGATCCGCCAGAAGGAGCTCGACTCGATCGATTACGGCCAGACCATCCTGGAAGAGACCCGCAAGCTCAATGTCGGGCTCGGCATCAGCGTCCAGCAATTGGTCGACGCCGTGCAGAAGGAAACCGATGCGTCGACCTTCCAGGCGCGGCAGCAGATTTCGCTCGCCACCACGGTGATGATCGGATTGGGCGCGCTGACGCTGGTCGGCTCGTTCCTGTTCGTCTGGCTCTATGTCGGGCGCAACATCCTGCGCCGCATCCGCGGCCTGCAGCGCTCGATGCAGCTGTTGTCCGACGGCGACCTCGACACCGAGATCCCGCAGAGCCGCCAGCGCGACGAGATCGCCGTCATGGCCGACTCGCTGCAGGTGTTCCGCGAGAGCATGATCGAGGGCCGCGAGCTCACCGAGAACCAGAACAAGGACCGCTCCGCCAAGGCCGAGCGCGCCTCGCGCATGGAGAAGCAGATCGCGACGTTCGAATCGACGGTCCGCACCGCGCTCGGCAGCCTGCAGACCGCGGCGAACTCGATGCAGTCGACCGCGCAGAGCATGTCGGCGACCGCCGACCAGTCGAGCGCATTGGTCAACGCGGTCGCCTCGGCAGCCGAGGAAACTTCGGTCAACGTGCAGACGGTGTCGGCCGGCACCGAGGAGTTGTCGTCGTCGATCTCCGAGATCGGCCGCCAGGTCGTCACCTCGGCGGAGATCGCCCGCAAGGCAGTCGAGGAAGCCAGCGCCACCGACACCACCATGCAGGGCCTTGCCGACAATGCCGCGCGGATCAGCGTCGTGGTCGACCTGATCCAGACCATCGCCTCGCAGACCAATCTGCTCGCGCTCAACGCTACCATCGAGGCGGCGCGCGCCGGCGAGGCCGGCCGCGGCTTTGCCGTCGTCGCCTCCGAGGTGAAGAACCTGGCGAGCCAGACCGCCAAGGCGACCGAAGAAATCCGCCAGCAGATCGTCAGCATGCAGGAAGTGACGACCACGGCGGTCACCGCGATCCGCAACATCTCGAGCACGATCGGCGAGATCAACGACGTCACCACCGCGATCGCCGCCGCGGTCGAGGAGCAGGGCGCGGCGACCCGCGAGATCGCCCGCAACATCCAGCATGCCGCCGGCGGCACCAGCGAGGTGTCGAGCAACATCGTCGGCGTCTCGACCGCCTCGGCCGAAGCCGGCACTGCCGCCGGCGAGGTGCTCAGCGCCTCCGATGCGCTGCGCCGCGAGGCCGACGTGCTGCGCTCCGAGATCGACGGCTTCCTGTCGAACATTCGCGCGGCGTAGGCAGATATTCCGTAGCCCGGATGAAGCGCAGCGAAATCCTGGGCCGCACGTCGTGGATCGACTGGCCCCGGATTGCGCTTCGCTCCATCCGGGCTACGGGGCCACCCCATTCTCCGGACGACTATCTGATTTTTCGGCTGGCGCGGCGGCCCGGGTCCCGCTAAGTCGGTAGCATGCATACGAAGACCGACAGCCTTCCCTCCTCGGCGGAGGCACTGCGATACCCTTGGGAGAACCACCCCGGTCACGACCAGGTCGTGGAGGTGGCGCCCGGCGTGCTGTGGGCGCGGCTGAAGCTGCCGTTCCGCCTCAACCACGTGAACATCTATCTGCTCGCCGACGGCGACGGCTGGACCATGGTGGATGCCGGCTTCGGCAACGAGGAATCGATCGCGGCCTGGACCACGCTGTTCGAGGGACCGCTGAAGCACATCAAGGTCACCCGGCTGATCGTGACGCATTCGCATCCCGACCATGTCGGTCTCGCCGGCTGGATCACCGAGCGCTTCGACTGCCCGCTGTTCATGTCGCAGGTGGAATACCTGCAATCGGTCTATCACCAGAACCGCGGCACCGAGGAGCGGCGCAACGCGCAGCGGCTGTTCTTCCGCCGCCACGGCATGGACGAGGACCTGACCGAGAAGCTGCTCGGCCGCGGGCAGGATTATCTGAAGCGCGTCTCGGTGCTGCCGCCGTCCTATCACCGCCTGACCCATGGCGACGAGGTCGTGATCGGCACCCGGCGCTTCAAGGTGATCACCGGCGGCGGGCATGCGCTCGACCAGGTGATGCTGTATTGCGCCGCCGACAAGCTGTTCCTGTCCGCTGACCAGGTGCTGAGCAAGATCTCGCCCAATGTCAGCGTTTGGGCGGTCGAGCCCGAGCAGAACTCGCTCGGCGAGTACCTGGCCTCGCTGGCGAGCCTGACCACCACCCTGCCCTATGACGTGATGGTGCTGCCGGGCCATGGCGTGCCGTTCTACGGGCTGAAGACCCGGATCAAGCAGCTCGCCGATCACCATGAGGAGCGCTGCCGGCTGATCGCCGAGGCCTGCCGCCAGGTGCCGCAGACGTCCAAGGAACTGGTCCCGGTGGTGTTCCACAAACACGTGCTGGACGAGCACCAGATGGGCTTCGCCGCCGGCGAACTGGTCGCCCATGTCAATTACATGCTGGTCGAGGGCCGCCTGACGGCCGAGATGCACGACGACGGCATGCTGCGCTTCAAGACGACCTGAGCCCGGCCGGGCCGTAATGCCCCGGGCAATTTGACCAAAATCAAGCCGGAAGGACGGCCGCTAGGGCAATTTGCCCAACTCCAACGCATGCCCAGATGTGGGCCAATGCATGGACATTAGAGCTGGAAAAGCTCTAAGAAGAGGCAGCTTTTCCGGTCAGGTTCCGCTTTCTGGGTTCGCCGATGAATTACAGCCAGTTTTTCCAAACCGCCCTCAACCGCCTGCATGACGAGCGGCGCTACCGGGTGTTCGCCGACCTCGAACGGATCGCGGGACGCTTCCCGCACGCGACCTGGCATTCGCCGAAGGGCAGCCGCAACGTCGTGATCTGGTGCTCCAACGACTATCTCGGCATGGGCCAGCACCCCAAGGTGGTCGGCGCCATGGTCGAGACCGCGACCCGGGTCGGCACCGGCGCCGGCGGCACCCGCAACATCGCGGGCACCCATCATCCGCTGGTGCAGCTCGAGGCCGAGCTCGCCGACCTCCACGGCAAGGAAGCCTCGCTGCTGTTCACCTCGGGCTATGTCTCGAACCAGACCGGCATCTCGACGCTCGCCAGGCTGATTCCGAACTGCCTGATCCTGTCGGACGCGCTGAACCACAACTCGATGATCGAGGGCGTGCGCCAGGCCGGCTGCGAGCGCCAGATCTTCCGCCACAACGACGTCGCGCATCTCGAAGAGCTGCTGATTGCCGCCGGTCCCGACCGGCCGAAGCTGATCGTCTGCGAGAGCCTTTATTCGATGGACGGCGACGTCGCGCCGCTCGCCAGGATCTGCGATCTCGCCGAGAAATACGGCGCCATGACCTATGTCGACGAGGTGCATGCGGTCGGCATGTATGGTCCCCGCGGCGGCGGCATTGCCGAGCGCGACGGCGTGATGCACCGGATCGACGTGCTCGAGGGCACGCTGGCGAAAGCGTTCGGCTGCCTCGGCGGCTATATCGCGGGCCGCGCCGAGATCATCGATGCGGTGCGCTCCTACGCCCCGGGCTTCATCTTCACCACCGCGCTGCCGCCGGCGATCTGCTCGGCCGCCACCGCTGCGATCCGCCATCTGAAGACCTCGAACTGGGAGCGCGAGCGCCACCAGGACCGCGCCGCCCGCACCAAGGCGATCCTGACCGCCGCCGGCCTGCCCGTGATGTCGAGCGACACCCATATCGTGCCGCTGTTCGTCGGCGATCCCGAGAAGTGCAAGCGCGCCTCCGACCTGCTGCTCGAGGACCACGGCATCTACATCCAGCCGATCAATTATCCGACGGTCGCCAAGGGCAGCGAGCGGCTGCGCATCACGCCCTCGCCCTACCATGACGACGGCCTGATCGACGCGCTGGCCGAGGCCCTGCTCCAGGTCTGGGACCGGCTCGGCCTGCCGCTGCACCGGAAGTCGCTGGCCGCCGAGTAACCCTATCCGCGTCCACCCCCGAATTTGGGCCGGCCGTGCATCGCACCGCCGGCCCTTTGCGTTATAATCCTGACACCCGGCCCCTCCCGGCGGCCGGGACAGGAGATGAGCAGCGATGCTGCACGACTGGGGCGTTATCGCCACGGCGTTCGCCTACATCGGATTGTTGTTCTTCATTGCCAGCCGCGGCGACCGGATGTCGGCGGGTGCGCGCGGCCGCGCCAGCCAGTGGATCTATCCGCTGTCGCTGGCAATCTACTGCACCTCCTGGACCTTCTTCGGCTCGGTCGGCTTCGCCACCCGCACCAGCGTCGACTTCCTGGCGATCTATGTCGGCCCGATCGTGATGATCGGGCTGTGCACCCCGCTGCTCCGCCGCGTCATCGCGCTCGCCAAGTCGCAGAACATCACCTCGATTGCCGACTTCATCGCCGCGCGCTACGGCAAGAGCCAGGCGGTCGCGGCCACCGTGGCGCTGATCGCGATCATCGGCTCGGTGCCCTACATCGCGTTGCAGCTCAAGGCGATGGCCTCGTCGCTGGAAACCATCCTGAGCGAGGACCAGGCGTTCTCGAAAATCCCGATCATCGGCGACATCGCGCTGATGGTGACGCTGGCGATGGCGGTGTTCGCGGTGCTGTTCGGCACCCGCCACACCGATGCGACCGAGCACCAGCACGGGCTGATCCTGGCGATCGCCGCCGAGTCCATCGTCAAGCTGGTCGCCTTCATCGCCGCCGGCGCCTTCGTCACCTTCTGGATGTTCTCGCCGGTCGAGCTCTATGAGCGCGCCCTGAAGACGCCGGAAGCGGTGCGCGCGATCGAATATGTGCCGTCGATCGGCAATTTCCTGATCATGACGCTGCTGTCGTTCTGCGCGATCATGCTGCTGCCGCGCCAGTTCCACGTCAGCGTGGTGGAGAACTCGAACGGCGCCGAGGTCAGCCGGGCGCGCTGGCTGTTTCCGCTGTACCTCGTCGCCATCAACGTGTTCGTGATTCCGATCGCGATCGCGGGCCTCGTCATCTTCCCGTTCGGCGCGGTCGATGCCGACATGTTCGTGCTGGCGCTGCCGATCGAGGGCAATTCGCAACTGCTCAGCCTTGCCGTCTTCGTCGGCGGGCTGTCGGCAGCGACCGCAATGGTGATCGTCGAATGCGTCGCGCTCTCGATCATGGTCTCCAACGACATCGTGCTGCCGCTGGTGCTGCCGCGCAGCGATGACGCCCGCGCCGGCCAGAAGGACTTTGGCGACTTCCTGCTGAAGGCGCGCCGCTTCTCGATCTTCGCCATCATGGTGATGGCCTATTTCTACTATCGCGCGCTCGGCAACACCCAGCTGGTCGCGATCGGCCTGCTGTCCTTTGCCGCGATCACCCAGCTCGCGCCGGCCTTCTTCGGCGGGCTGTTCTGGCGCCGCGCCACCGCACGCGGCGCCATGGCGGGCATGCTGGTCGGCTTCGCGACGTGGCTCTACACGCTGTTCATCCCGAGCTTCCTGGAAAACTCGACCACCGGCCTGATGCTGCTGCAGCATGGGCCGTTCGGGATCGAGGCGCTGCGGCCGCAGGCGCTGTTCGGCGCCGACCTGCCGCCGCTGCTGCATGGCGTGCTGTGGAGCCTTGCGCTCAACATCCTGACTTACGTCGTGTTCTCGTTGGCGCGCGCGCCGTCCTCGATCGAGCTGTTGCAGGCCGACGTGTTCGTGCCCAACGCGCTGGCCCCGATCGCGCCGAGCTTCCGGCGCTGGCGCACCACGGTGACGGTGCAGGACATCGAGAGCACGGTGACGCAATATCTCGGCCCCGACCGCACCCGCGAGGCGTTCGCCGCGTTCGCCGTCGACCGCAACGTCGTGCTGCTGGCATCGGCGCCGGCCGATTTCGAGCTGCTGCAACACGCCGAGCGGCTGATCGCGTCCTCGATCGGGGCGGCGTCCTCGCGCCTCGTGATGTCGCTGCTGCTGCAGCGGCGGACGGTGTCGGCCAAGGCCGCGCTGAAGCTGCTCGACGACTCGCACGCCGCGCTGCATTTCAACCGCGAGATATTGCAGACCGCGCTCAATCATGTGCGCCAGGGTATCGCGGTGTTCGACGCAGATTTGCAGCTGATCTGCTCCAACCGCCAGTTCTCCGAACTGCTCGCGCTGCCGCCGCATCTGGTGCAGCTCGGCATACCCCTGCCCGAGATCCTCGAATTCATGGGCGCGATCAGCCCGCCGCCGGTCGGTGACAGCGACAACCTGCTGCAACTGCGGCTGCGCGCCTACACCACCGAGGGCGAGCCCTATCTGGAACGCTTTACCGACCGCCATCTGGTGATCGAGGTGCGCGCCAACCGCATGCCGGGTGGCGGGCTCGTCCTCACCTTCTCCGACGTCACGCCGAGCTTCGAGGCCGCGGAGGCGCTGGAGCGCGCCAATGCGACGCTGGAAAAGCGCGTCCGCGACCGTACCGAGGAGCTGACGCGGCTGAACTCGGAACTCGCGCTCGCCAAGGGCATCGCGGAAGACGCCAACGCCTCCAAGACGCGCTTCCTGGCGGCGGCCAGCCACGACATCCTGCAACCGCTCAACGCGGCGCGCCTCTATGTCACGAGCCTCGTCGAACGCAAGAACGGCGGCGAGGATTCGCGCCTGGTCGAGAACATCGACGACTCGCTCGAGGCGATCGAGGACATCCTGGGTGCGCTGCTCGATATATCGAGGCTCGATGCCGGCGCCATGACGCCGGCGATCACGAGCTTCCGGATGGCCGACCTGATGCGCTCGCTGGAGATCGAGTTCATGCCGATCGCCCGCGACAAGGGCCTCGATCTGCGCTTCGTGGCCTGCTCGCTGCCGGTCGAATCCGACCGCTCGCTGCTGCGCCGGCTGCTGCAGAACTTCATCTCCAACGCGATCAAATATACTCCGCGCGGCCGCGTGCTGATCGGTTGCCGCCGCCGCGGCGACGCGCTCCAGATCAGCATCTTCGATACCGGCGTCGGCATTCCCGTGCAGAAGCGCGGCGAGATCTTCAAGGAATTCCACCGCCTCGAGCAGGGCGCCCGGATCGCCCGCGGCCTCGGCCTCGGCCTGTCGATCGTCGAGCGGCTGGCGCGCGTGCTGAACCATCGCATCGCGATTTCAGCCAATGTGAGCGGCGGCTCGGCGTTCTCGGTCACCGTGCCGGTCGCCACCGCCGTCAACCATACCGCGGCCGTCACCACCGCCACGCCGCTGTCGAAGACGCCGATGAGCGGCTCCCTGATCGTCTGCATCGAGAACGATCCCGCCATTCTCGACGGCATGAAGACGCTGCTGACGGCGTGGGACGCCGAGGTGATCGCGGTGCTCGATGCCGACGGCGCGATCAGCGCGATCGAAGCCGCCGGCGGCCGCGTCACCGGCGTGCTGGTCGACTATCACCTCGACCGCGGCAACGGCGTCGCCGCGATCCGCGAGATCCGCCGCCGCTTCGGCGACGGCATTCCGGCGATCCTGATCACCGCCGACCGCAGCCCCGCGGTGCGCTTGGCCGCACGCGAGGAAAACATCGCGGTGCTGAACAAGCCGGTCAAACCGGCCTCGCTGCGCGCCCTGCTCGGACAATGGCGGACGCAACAGATGGTGGCGGCGGAGTAGCGGCGAAGCCTTGTGATTTCACCGTCATCCTGAGGTGCGAGCGGAGCGAGCCTCGAAGGATGCACGGCCCGCCTGGTGGCCGTCGTCCCTTCGAGACGCGCGCAAGAGCGCGCTCCTCAGGGTGACGGAACGAAGGGCGCGGCGATGACGGCTAACTCGACGGCGTGCCCTGGCGCCACTGGCCGCCTGCGATCTTCGCGGCGGCGATCACAGCCTGGGTGCGGCTTTCGACGCCAAGCTTCTGCAGGATGGCCGAGACATGGGCCTTGATGGTCGCTTCGGAGACACCGAGCTCGTAGGCGATCTGCTTGTTGAGCAACCCCTCGGACAGCATCATCAGCACCCGCACCTGCTGCGGGGTCAGCGTCACCAGACGGTCGCGCAGCCGCGTCATGTCGGGATCGCCCGCCGCCGACAGATCGGTGTCCGGCGGAACCCAGACGTCGCCCTCCATCACCTTCATGATGGCGTCACGCAGCGTCTCGACGCCGAAGCGCTTGGGGATGAAACCGGAGGCGCCGAAATCGAGCGAGCGGCGGATGGTTCCGGCATCGTCGCTGGCGGAAACGATGACTACCGGAATCGCCGGATATTGCGCCCGCAGATAGATCAGACCGGAAAAGCCGCTGATCCCCGGCATGCTCAGGTCGAGCAGGATCAGGTCGACATCGGAGTCCCGCTCCAGGAGCGCGGTCAGATCCTCGAACGATCCGGCCTCGCTGATCGTGGCCGAACTCACGACGCTGGACACCGCCTGACGCAACGCATCGCGGAACAGCGGATGGTCGTCGGCGATGACAAGATGAGTATTGGCAGCAGCAGTCATCTCAGTCCCACAAGCGGGCTTTTGCAAGCCCGCGCCGTTCGGTTGTCGCCCGCGCGGCAGTATCACGCAAGCCCTTGATAATACCAGATGCCAACGCAGTTAACCCGCCGAGCTTGTGCGCCGCAACAGACGCACGCGGGGTCGTTCCATCCAACTCACGCCTCGAAAGATAAGTTCAAGCGTGTAAAAGCCAAAAGTCTTATTGGGACGGGTTTCACTGCGATGTTACCGTCGACTTAAGCCTAAGGCCCATTCGGGCCTAACCCGCCAGCCGGGGGCGAGCATGGCAGCAAAATTTCGGGGGGAGCAATCCAGATGTCCACAATGACTGCAACTTCGGCGCGGCCCGCCGGCATGACGAAGGATGAGCGTTTCGTCATCCTGGCGTCGTCGCTCGGCACCGTGTTCGAGTGGTACGACTTCTATCTCTACGGTTCACTGGCCGGCATCATCGGCGCGCAGTTCTTCTCCGACTATCCGCCGGCGACGCGCGACATCTTCGCGCTGCTGGCCTTTGCCGCGGGCTTCCTGGTGCGTCCGTTCGGCGCCATCGTGTTCGGCCGGGTCGGCGACATCGTCGGCCGCAAATACACCTTCCTCGTCACCATCTTGATCATGGGCCTGTCGACCTTCATCGTCGGCCTGTTGCCCAGCGCCAAGACCATCGGCATTGCGGCGCCGATCATCCTGATCTCGCTGCGCCTGTTGCAGGGCCTCGCGCTCGGCGGTGAGTATGGCGGTGCGGCGACCTACGTCGCCGAGCACGCGCCAAACGGCAGGCGCGGCTATTACACCTCCTTCATCCAGACCACGGCAACGCTCGGACTGTTCCTGTCGCTGCTGGTGATCCTGTTCACCCGTTCGATCACCGGTGAGAAGGACTTCGCCGACTGGGCCTGGCGTATTCCCTTCCTGGTGTCGGTGCTGCTGCTCGGCATCTCGGTCTGGATCCGGCTGCGGCTGAACGAATCGCCGGTGTTCCAGCGCATGAAGGACGAGGGCAAGAGCTCGAAGGCGCCGCTGACGGAGGCCTTCGCCAACTGGGGGAACGCCAAGATCGTGCTCCTGGCGTTGCTCGGCGGCACCATGGGTCAGGGCGTGGTGTGGTACACCGGCCAGTTCTATGCGCTGTTCTTCCTGCAATCGATCCTCAAGGTCGACGGCTACACCGCGAACCTCCTGATCGCCTGGTCATTGCTGTTCGGCACCGGCTTCTTCATCGTGTTCGGTGCGCTGTCCGACCGGATCGGACGCAAGCCGATCATCCTGGCGGGCTGCGCGATCGCGGCGCTGACCTTCATTCCGATCTTCAAGATGATCTCCTCCAACGCCAACCCGGCGCTGGAGAAGGCGATCGAAACGACCAAGGTCGAAGTGGTTGCCGACCCCGCAGGCTGCGGCGACCTGTTCAACCCGGTCGGCACCCGCGTGTTCACCGCGCCCTGCGACACGGCCCGTGCCTTCCTCGCCCAATCGTCGGTCAAGTACGCGACGACTTATGGCGCGGCCGGCTCCGGCGTGAAGGTCGTGATCAACGGCAAGGACGTCTCCTACGCCAACGCCAAGGACGGCAATGCGGCGATCGCCGCCGCTGTGGCCGCCGCCGGCTATCCGAAGGCGGGCGATTCCGGCATTGTGAAGATGTCACATCCGTTCGACATCTTCCGCCCGCAGGTCGCGGCCGTGATCGGATTGCTGTTCATCCTGGTGATCTTCGTCACCATGGTGTACGGCCCGATTGCCGCGATGCTGGTCGAGTTGTTCCCGACCAAGATCCGCTACACCTCGATGTCGCTGCCCTATCACATCGGTAACGGCTGGTTCGGCGGGCTCTTGCCGGCGACGGCGTTCGCGATCGTGGCCTCGACCGGTGATATCTATGCCGGCCTCTGGTATCCGATTATCTTCGCGGCCATTACCGCGGTGGTCGGCGCGATCTTCCTGCCGGAGACCAAGGACGTCGATATCAGCAAGACTTGATCGGCTGACACAGCCCTTTCGACGAACCGGCCGCGGAGCGATCCGCGGCCGGTTTCATTTTTGCGCGTGCTTCGCGATCAGGCCCTGGTCGCCCCGATGAATTGCAGCACGACCTCGCGCCGGTGCGCCCGGGCGCGATGCTCGATCAGATAGATGCCCTGCCAGGTGCCGAGCGCCATCTCGCCATCCAGCACCGGGACCTGCAGCGAGGTCGCCGTCAGCATGGTCTTAATGTGCGCCGGCATGTCATCGGGGCCTTCGGTGTCGTGACGCCAACCGCCGTCTTCGGGCGCCGCGCGATCGAGCGCCGTCATCAGGTCGACCAGCACCGTCGGATCGGCATTCTCCTGGATCGTCAGCGAGGCCGAGGTGTGACGGATGAACAGCGTCACCGCCCCCTCGCCGGCGCGCACCTCGCGCAGGAATTTTGCGACCTCGCGCGTGATGTCGGTGAAGCCGGCGCCGGGCGTTTCGACCGTCAAGCGCGACGACACGATGCTGGTTGCCGGGACCGAGGCTGGCGCCGAGCGCGACGTTTGCTTCGATGAACTCATCTAATCCTCTATTGTGCTGAATGCGAAGTTCGTGCGATTTCGCGGCAGCCGCTTTCACGAACTTCGCATTCATGAAGCACACTAGAATCATAAGTTTGCTAGTGTCCTTATCGAATCCGAAGTTGGCTCCGAAGGTGCGGCGAATGATACGAACTTCGGATTCGGGACACTAGGCCGGGACGACGCTGTAGAAACAGCGCCGGCGTCACCTCAAATCTTGCCGCCGTTGACGTCGCGCTGTACGCGGTTGGCCATCTCGATCAGCCGCCGCCAGGCCCGCTCGACGAACGACATCATGCGATCCATGTCGCGGTCGCTCGGCAGCGGAATCTCGATCTTGCGCTCGCCCTCCGCGACCTTCGGCTCAGCCTTCTTCAGCGAATCCGATTTCGGCAGCGCCTCGTCGGTCTTGGCCGATGGTGCGCCCGCGGCGAGCTCGCCTTTCAGCTTGTCATTGTCGGCTTGCAGGCGGCCGACCTCTGCATCCAGCGCCGCCCGCTCGTCGGGCACCATGTAACAGGCCCAGCCGGCGCTGGAATTGGTGCAGGTCGACACCGCGCCGGTGCGGGTGTCGAGCCGTAGGAAGCCATCGCCGGCCGGCGACAGCGCATAACGGCCGTTCTCTGTATCGGGCGCGGTTTGCGCGAGCGCCGCGCCGCTTGTGATCAGGATGGCAACAATTGCGATGGACAATTTCGAGGACGACATCGCGATGGGCATGGCTTGCTCCGCCTCAACCTGATTCCTGCCCCTAGACCACAGAGCTATAGGGCTTGCGGCCTGACTTCAACGCGTCCTCCAGCAATTCGATCCGGTCCTGCCCCCAGAAGACCTCGCCATCGAGTACATAGCCGGGCGAGCCGAACACGCCGGCATCCAATGCAGTCTGGCGATTCTGCTCATAGGCGGCGCTGATCGCATCGGACCCCGAGCGCTCCACCAGCTGCCGGCCGGGCAAGCCAGCATCGTCGGCGAGCTTCACCAGCGTCTCAGCATCGGCAAGATTGAGCTCAAGCTCCCACACCGCGGGATAGGCGCGTTGCAAGAACGGCTCGGGGTCGAGGCCGGCCTCGAGCAGCGCAATCACGACGCCATCGGCAAGCCGCCCATTGAACGGCCAGTTGGCCGGCTGCAGGTGAAAATTGAGCCCGCGCTTGTCGCGCCAGCGCTGCAACTCGATCATTCGGTAGCGCTACCGCACCGGATGGCGCTGTGCGAGCGGCAGCCCGCCGGTCTCCGAGAACAAATCGACCAGCAGCACGGGCCGGTAATTTACCTTGATATCGTAAGCCTTTACGAGCCGCACGAAGGGTTTGTGGCCGATATAGGCCCAAGGCGATTGCAGCGAGAAGTAGTAATCGATCTGGCGTGACATGCGGAACCTTGACTGCGTGAGGTGGTAAGGACTTTCGGTGATCCCAGCAGAGCCGGAAATGCCAGGCAACATCGCTTCAAACCATACAAGCTGTTGCACTGCGAACACTGCGTCACTCTGACCTTGAATATCTCCAAATAAATCCAGCAGAATCAAAGCAATAACTGGTTACGACGCAATCTTGACTTGATTAGACGCGGTAAGTATGGTCCGCGCGGCTTTTGACGGGGACGGGCGCAATTTCCATCATCCGCGGCATCGGTTAGTGTTTGCAGCATGGCTGAGAACACCAACGACGGCGCAGATGGAAGTCGCGATCAATCGCCTCCTGACGAAGCTGCGCTTTCCGCAAGGCTCGGAAGTCTCGATCATCGGTTGTCAGAAATTCGCGACAGCCGCAGGAGCAAGACTGATCAATCCGGTACTGAAAGCGGGGACAGTGCCGCCAGAGCTTCGGCGATGGCGCTCGGTTTTCGTCTTTCCTCGGAGCTGATCGCGGGCGTTGCCGTCGGAGCGGCGATTGGCTGGGGGTTCGACCGTTTGCTGTCGACGTCGCCATTCGGCTTCATCGTGTTAACGCTGCTCGGCTTCGTCGCCGGCGTGGTCAACGTGGTGAGGTCCGCGGGCGTGGCCTCGGGCAAGCGCTGAGCGCTGGCGGGAAGTCACGACATTTGAAATTCGATTACCGGCACGATGGCCGGTGGACCAAGAGCCGCGCGGATGAAAATCGACCCGATCCACCAGTTCAATATCGAGCCCCTCTTCACGCTCGGCCACATCGGCAATCACACGATCGCCTTCACCAATTCGTCGCTCTTCATGCTCATCGCGGTGCTGCTGATCGCGCTGCTGATGCTGGCGAGCGGCCGGGACCTGGTTCCGGGGCGTCTGCAGTCGGTCGCCGAGATCTCCTACGAATTCGTCGCCAGCACCGTTCGCGGCAACGCCGGTGCGGAGGGCATGAAGTTCTTCCCGCTGATCTTCTCGCTCTTCATGTTCATCTGCGTCTCGAACCTCGTGGGCATCATCCCCTACACCTTCACGATCTCGAGCCATCTGATCGTTACCGCAGCCCTTGCGCTGTTGGTGTTCTTCACCGTTCTGATCTACGGCCTCTACAAGAACGGCCTGAAATTCTTCAGTATCTTCGTCCCCCACGGCGTTCCGATCTACATCCTGCCGCTGGTCATGTTCATCGAGATCCTGTCGTTCTTCCTGCGCCCGGTCTCGCATAGCGTTCGTCTGTTCGCCAACATGCTGGCCGGCCACATCGCGCTGAAGGTGTTCGCGGGCTTCGTCGCGATGCTCGGCTTCTCGCTCGGCGCGCTCGGCTGGTTCGGCGGCGTGCTGCCGCTGGCGCTCACGGTCGCGCTGTACGCGCTCGAACTGCTGGTCGCATTCCTGCAGGCCTACGTGTTCGCGATCCTGACCTGCATCTACCTCAACGACGCCATTCATCCGGGACACTAAGCGGTCCGGGGAATCTCCACCCACCAATCTGTCTATCTTTCTCAAGGAGCTACAAATGGAACCGGCAGCAGCAAAACTTATCGGCGCGGGCATCGCGTGCATCGGCATGGGCGGTGCGGGCGTCGGCGTGGGCATCATCTTCGGCAACTACCTCGCCGCTGCGGTGCGTAACCCGTCGGCCGCTCAGGGCCAGTTCGGCAACCTGATCTTCGGCTTCGCCGTGACCGAAGCGCTCGGCATCTTCTCGCTGCTGATCGCGCTGCTTCTGCTGTTCGTTCCGCTCTGAGCGGCAACCCGGTTCCGCATTAGCGGCAACCCGGTTCCGCTCTCGCGGTAACCCGTCGCGCCGCCCGATGGTCATCTCAAGGGCGGCGCGCATGACAGCAACAGGAGAACACCGTGGCTGAGAGTCATGGCGAGGCAAAAGGCCAGAATGCCGGCGCCCACACCGAGGCCGATGGCGGACATCACGGCGGAACCTTTCCGCCGTTCGATTCCTCCAATTTCGCTTCGCAGCTGGTGTCGCTGGCGATTGCATTTGTCGCGCTCTATCTGATCGTGTCGCGTATCGCACTGCCGCGCGTCGGCGGGACGATCGATGCACGCCAGAACAAGATCGAGGGCGATCTGGCCGAGGCGCAGAAGCTGAAGGACGAGTCCGACGCGGCGCTGAAGGCCTATGAAACCGAGCTGGCGAACGCGCGTTCCAACGCGCAGGCGATCGGCAACGAGACCCGCGAGAAGCTGAACGCGGCCTCGGAAGTCGAGCGCAAGGCGCTGGAAGAGAAGCTGGCGGCCAAGCTCGCCGACGCCGAGAAGCAGATCGCAACGACCCGGACCAACGCCATGAGCAACGTCCGCGGCATCGCGGCGGATGCGGCCGGCGCCATCGTCCAGCAACTCGCCGGCGTCACGCCGGACGCGAATGCGGTCAACAGCGCCGTCGACGCGTCGCTGAAGGGATAGACGATGTTTTACGAACCGGAAACCTGGGTTGCGATCGCCTTCGTCATTCTGCTGGTCGTGTTCGGCTACCTCGGCGTCCATCGCACCCTGCTGACGGCGCTCGATCATCGTGCCGAGCGCATCAAGGCCGAGCTCGAGGACGCCCGCCGTCTGAAGGACGAGGCCAACAAGCTGCTCGGCGAATACAAGGCACGCCGCGCCAGCGCGGAGCGCGAAGCCGCCGACATCATCTCCAACGCCAAGGCCGAAGCCGAACGGATCGCGGCTGAAGCCAAGGCCAAGATGGAAGATTTTGTCACCCGGCGGACCAAGACCGCCGAAGGCAAGATCGCCCAGGCCGAGGCACAGGCCGTGGCCGATGTGCGTGCCGCCGCGGCCAACGCCGCCGTGACCGCCGCCTCGACCATCCTGTCGCAGTCGGTCAAGGGCTCGGTTGCCGACGACCTCGTCGGCAAGGGCATCGCCGAAGTCCGCTCCAAGCTGAACTGACGCGATCACACTTCTTTCCGGAAAAGGCCGGCGCGAGATCATCGCGCCGGCCTTTTTCTTCGTTCCTGCTGCTTCCTTATTCTACCGGCCCCGTCACGGCGGCAGCCGCTACTTCTTCTTGTGCGGCGCGCGGGGCTTGGGCTCCGGCTTCAGCGCCTGCGGATCGAAGCCGATATAGAAGACATAATCGTCGTTCTCCGCGGCCGACGGCGCCGGATAGACGACATCCTCGGCGACCAGGCTGAACGGCACGCTGCCGCTGTCGTCCATCTGCACCGTGGTGGTGTAGGCCTTGGTGGCGATGGTCTTCTCGCCGACGCCGCCCTTCACCACGGCGACGCGCAGCGGCACCTGGATGGTCGGCGGTGCGCCCTGGGGGCCGACGATGACCCGCCCCTGGATACCGATCTTGGCCGTGATCTGGCCGCTGTTCAGATTGCATTCCCGCGCCGTGCGCGTGATCGAGGCCAGGAATTTGACGTCGTTGCCGACCGCTTCCTTGCCGTCCACAGCGACCGAATAGGTCGAAGCCCCGGAGCGGATCTGCACCGGCGGGCAGGTTAGCCCGGCGTCGGCATCGTTGAGCGGCTGCGGCGCCGCTGGCGTCGCCGGCTTCGAATCCGACGAACCGCCGCCGAACAGGCTCTTGAAGCGGTCGCTCAGCGACTGCGCCGAGCCGGCCTCCGGCAGCAGGGTGGCACCGAGACCGATCGATACCGCCGCCGCGAGCGCGAACCTGATCACCCTGTCACCCATCAATACCCTCAAATCTCAAAACCCGGTTCCCCGTTTCGCGGGCGTTATAGCAAGGCAATGGCGGCGAACCCAAGGCATCTAACAGGGCATCCAGGAGGCGCCGGGCGGCGGGCCCGCCATCAGCCAACAGGCTTAAGATTCAACCGCGGAAATCCTCGTGCAGCAGGCCGAACAGCAGGTGGTCCTGCCAGATCCCGTTGATGCAGAGATAGCGCCGCGCCAGGCCCTCGCGGGTGAAGCCGCATTTCTCCAGCACGCGGATCGACGACGCATTGGAGGGAATGCAGGCCGCCTCGATGCGATGCAGGTTGAGCTCGCCGAACAGCGAGGGCAGCAGCACCCGCAGCGCCGTCGTCATGTAGCCGCGATGGGCGTGCGGCAGGCCGACCCAATAGCCGATCGTGCCGGCCTGCACGATGCCGCGGCGGACATTGGCAAGCGTGATACCGCCGATCATCACCCCGTCCGATTCGCGGAAGATGATGAACGGATAGGAGCGGTCGGCGGCGATATCCTCGCTGTAGCGGCGCAACCTGCGGCGGAAGCCCGCGCGGGTCAGGTCGTCGGAGGGCCAGATCGGCTCCCATGGCGTGAGATAGGCGCGGCTGAACTCGCGCAATTGCGCCCATTGCGGGAAATCCGACATTTGCGGCGCACGCAGCAAAAGCCCGTGACCCCGCGGCATCAGTGCGGCCGGTCCACCAGACGGCAAACGAAACAGGGCCATGGCCCAACACTCCCCCGCCGGACTACTTCTCCCTCGCCCGCTCTTGCGGGGTCAAGACGAGCAAAGCTCGCTCTTGGAGGGTCGGGGTGAGGGCCCTTTCCGCAGCCTCAATCTGCGGCTCGACCCCTCACCCGAAGCCTTCGGCCATAGCCGAGGCTCCGCCTCGGCGTATGTCCGTCAACGGCCGCCGGTAGGCGGCCCATGCTCTCCCCGCAAGAGCGGGGCGAGGTCAGCTCAATCCCTAATGCAGCAGCGTCTTTGCCTTCGACTTCGTCAATCCTTCCGCAAAAGACACCGCCGTGTCCAGACCCCTGCCGCTGCCGAGTGCAACAACGGCGGGCCGGCTGCGCGACAGCAGCGCGCGGGCGGCGTTGCGGCTCGATTCGACGCTGACCGCGTCGATCCGCGCCACCAGCTCTTCCACCGTCTGCGGCCGGCCGTAGGCTAGCACATGGCGTGCCAGCTGCTCGGCCCGGGATGAACAGCTTTCCAGCGCCATCAAGAGGCCGGCCTTCATCTGCGCCTTGGCGCGGGCGACCTCGGCCTCGGTCAGGGTTTCCACCGCGTCATTAATGACGTCGACGATGACTTCCATCATTTCCGGCGCGTCGGCGGGATCGGTCCCGGTGTAGAGGCCGAAGAAGCCGGTGTCGGTGTAGGGGGCGTGGAAGGTGTAGATCGAGTAGCACAGCCCGCGCTTTTCGCGCACCTCCTGGAACAGCCGCGACGACATCCCGCCGCCGAGCGTGTTGGTGAAGACCTGCAGCGAGAACAGCGACAGGTCGGTCTGCGGCACGCCTTCGAGCGCCAGCGTCAGATGCGCCTGCTCGAGATCGCGATGCACCACCCGCGAGCCGCCCTTGCCGAACATCGCGGCCTGCGGCTTCGGCGCCGGCGTGGCGTCGAAGCTGGCGAATTTCGCGGCGACGTCCTCGACGACGCGCTTGTGATCGACGGCGCCGGCGGCGGCGACCACCATATCCGGGGCGCGATAATGCGTCGACAGATAGCCGCGCAGCGTGTCGCGGTTGAAGGCCTTCAGCGTCTTGGCGGTGCCGAGCAGCGAGCGGCCCATCGGCTGGTCCGGATAGCAGAGCTCGTTGAGGTGCTCGAACACGACGTCGTCGGGCGTATCCTGCGCCGCGCCGATCTCCTGCACGATGACGCTCTTCTCGCGCTCCAGCTCGTCCGGCACGAACGACGGATTGGCGAGGATGTCGGAGAGCACGTCGAGCGCCAGCGGCACGTCGGCCTTCATCACCCGCGCGTAATAGGCCGTGGTCTCGGTCGAGGTCCCGGCATTGAGGTCGCCGCCGACCGCCTCGATCTCCTCGACGATCTCGCGCGAGGAGCGCCGCGCGGTGCCCTTGAACGCCATGTGTTCCAAGAGATGCGAGATGCCGTGCTCGTTCGGCTTTTCGTCGCGCCCGCCGACCCCGGCCCAGACCCCAAGCGCCGCGGTCTCCAGATGCGGCATGGTGTCGGTAACGACGGTCAGGCCGCTCGGCAGCTTGGTGATTTCAACACTCATCAGGCAACTCCCTGCTTGGCGGCACGGCTGACCGACTGCACGAAGCGCTCGACCTCGGCGGAATCATTCTTCATGACCGTCATGTGTTCGGATTTCGTCATCAGGCTTCCGAGCCAGGCCGGCAGCTGCGGACGCACCCCGCAGGCGGCCTCGACCGCATCGGGGAATTTGGCCGCATGCGCGGTCGACAGCACGATGTTCGGGATCTTCGAGTCCGAGGTGTCGCGATCGGCAACCGCAAGCGCCACCGCGGTGTGCGGATCGACGAGATCGCCGGCCTCACGCCAGGCGGCGCGGATCGCGGCCGCCGTCTCGGTCTCGTCGGCGCGGCCGGCGTCGAAATCACGGCGCACCGCGGCCAGCGTCGCATCCGGCAGCACGAAGCGGCCGGACTGCTTCAGCGAGGCCATCAGGCGGCGCACTTGATCGGCGTCGCGGCCGCTCGCCTCGAACAGCAGCCGCTCGAAATTCGAGGACACCTGGATGTCCATCGACGGCGACGCCGTCGCATGCACTTCGCGCACCTCGTAATTGCCAGTCTTCAGCGTGCGCGGCAGGATGTCGTTGACGTTGGCGGCGATCCGCAACCAGCGGATCGGCAGCCCCATGCGCTTGGCGACATAGCCCGCGAAGATGTCGCCGAAATTGCCGGTCGGCACCGTGAAATCCACCGTCCGCTGCGGCGCGCCGAGCGCCACCGCCGAGGTGAAATAATACACCACCTGCGCCACGATGCGCGCCCAATTGATCGAGTTGACGCCCGACAGCGCCACCTGGTCGCGGAAGCGATGGTTGTTGAACATCTCCTTCACCAGCGCCTGGCAATCGTCGAAGGTGCCTTCGATCGCCAGCGCATGGACATTGGCAGCGCCGGTCGTCGTCATCATGCGGCGCTGCACCTCGGAGATGCGCCCGTTCGGGAACAGCACCACGAGGTCGGCATTGTCGAGATTGGCAAAGGCATCGACCGCGGCGCCGCCGGTATCGCCCGAGGTCGCGACCACGATGGTGGTGCGTTGCGCGCGCTTGGCCAGCACATGATCCATCAGCCGCGAGATCAGCTGCATCGCGACGTCCTTGAACGCCAGCGTCGGCCCATGGAACAGCTCGAGCAGGAACTGGTTCGGCCCGACCTGGTCGAGCGGCACGACGGCGGGATGGCGGAAGGTGGCATAGGCCTCGTTCGCCATGCGGCCGAGCTCGGCGTCGGAAATCTCGCCGGCGACGAACGGCCGGATGATCTCGACCGCGACCTCCCAATAGGGACGACCGAAGAAGGCCGCGATGGTCTCGGGCGACAATTGCGGCCAGGTCTCGGGCACGTAAAGCCCGCCGTCACGGGCAAGCCCGGTCAGCATCACATCGCAGAAGCCAAGCACCGGGGCCTCACCCCGGGTCGAAATATACCGCGTCAAACCGCCCTCCAAAGGCTTCGATTAGAGCCTTAAGCCTTTGATATCATGGATTTATCGAGTTCGCCGCATGCGACCCGATGTGGTTCACCATAGAAGATCGGACCGGCAATGGGTAGCCCGAAGCACGCGCGCCGGGGGAGCGAGGAGCGGTGAATTTCGTCGTGACGGAATGGATTGCGTGCGGCTCTCTCCGTTCGTCATCCTGGCGAAAGCCAGGATCCATAACCACTGCATTTGGTGATGAACGGGATGGCAGCCCCAGCGTCGCGCAACAATTGAGATTCGGGGTAATGGGTCCTGGCTTTCGCCAGGACGACGAGGATGGTTCTCGGCTCAAGATGCGGAATTGCGCATCGTGGAGTGGCGTCGGACAGAATTGGGAAATACGCGCCCTAACCGCTCGGCGGCGCCAGCGGCTGCACGATCTCCTGGAACGGCGGCAGCGCTTCGCAGCGCGCGGCGTGGGCCTTGAGCGCTGGATAGTGCCCATCGAAAAGATGCGGATGCGCCTCGCCGGTGAAGCGGAGCGCGCAGGCCACTGCGATATCGGCGTGACCAATGCGATCGCCCAGCCAATACGGCGACGGCACCGCCGCGCGCTCCCTCTCCAGCACCGCGAGCACGCCGGAAATCTGCGCCTCGCAACGCTCGACCCACAGCTTCAACTGCTCCTTGCGCAGCACGCGCTCGTAGACAAGGCTCACCGACTTGTCGGCGAGCCCGGTCGCCAGCGCCGTGATGCGCAGATGCCTGCGCCGCTCGGGCCCCGAGCGCGCAATCATCGCCCGCTCCGGCCCGACCAGTTCGTCGAGATAATCCAGGATTGCACTGCTCTCGATCAGCGCCTCGCCATCATCGAGCACCAGCGTCGGCACCCGCCGCACCGGATTGTAGGCCGCAACCTTCTCCGCATCGCTGAAGGTCGACCACGGCTTGTGCTCGAACGGCAGTCCATAGAGCCGCAACGCAATCGCGGTGCGGCGGACGAAGGGCGAGTCGTACTGGCCGATCAGGAACATGCTTGCATACTCGTCATTGCCGGGCTTGACCCGGCAATCCATCGCTCCAAGAACTTTCTTCGAAGCAAGATGGATGCCCGGGTCAAGCCCGGGCATAACGACGGAACAAGCGGGTTGCGCTTTGCATCATCCTAGATGGCTTGCGCTGCGTTGCAACCGGATCATGATCCGGTCTCGCTACCCGATCACCGGCACATGCCGCGCCGCATCGCGCGGCAATCTGCCGTCGAGCCTGGGATCGTCGGCCACCTCGATCTGCCGCTTGAACGCACGGAAGCCGGAGCGCTGGTAGAACGCGATCGCGGAGGGATGGTCGAAGGTGCAGGTGTGCACCCAGACACGGCTGACGTCGCCCGACCAGGCGATCTCGAGCGCGCGGTTCATCAGGAAGCGCGCGGCGCCGGTGCCGATGAATTTTGCGGTGACGCCGAAATAGAGCAGCTGGCACTCACCCGGCTCGCTGAAATCGAGTTCGAGCAGGCCTTCATCCTGGCCGTCGACGACCAGCCCGTAGAGCTCGACGCCGGGCGCGTGAATCCGCCCGGCGAGATCGGCGGCATCGAGCCCGGTGCGGGTGAACCACAGCCATTCCTCGCCGACGCGGCGGTAGAGATCGCGGTACCAATCGAGCGCCGGCGGCTCGACCCTGCGCAGGCGCCACGCGCCCGGCGGATCGTTGCGCGACGGCGGGCGCTCGGTCATTTCCAGATGTGTGACGACGGCGGCGACCGTGCCGCGGGGAATGTCGGAAGTGCCGTCGGGCAGCAGCATCGCGCAACCTTTTTTCTGCATTGTCGGCGCGACATATCCGCATGTCGCGGCAGATGCAATGCAACGCCGCGTAACAATGTTACCGATTTGTCAGTGGGCGTTTTGGCGAATCAGCGGCTCCATGTGCAGAGGGCACCGGAGCAACCACCGTGTCGCGCCATCATGCGCTGCCGCCGATCATTTATACGCCGCCGCCACCGAAGCCGAAGTCCGCGCGGCGCCGGCGAGGCGTTGGTTATGCGTATGGTGCGAATGCAACTGGTGAGGCTGCCGACATCGAGGATGGTGCATCGCTGCGCAGCGCTCCGATGCTTCCGCAACATGCGCGACCGGTCGAGACCGTCGAGCCGCGCGCGCCGTCACCGAACGGCAAGCTCAGCGACGACACGCTGCGCGCGATGTTGGAGCTGCAGGAGAAGCAGACGGGGTTACCAGCCACACCCGCTGTCGCTCACTCGAGCGGATAGACCAGCTTGAACCCGTTTTGAGGAGGGCTCCCCATGCCCTCCCGCATTCCGTTAATTGCCAACCCACACATTGCCGTAAGAGTCGAAATCGTCCTTCGGCTTGTAGCCAGAATCGCGCAGGTTCCGCGTATGCATCGCATGGTCGCTGACATCGCCGCTGAGACTGGCGTTGGCGTTGAGCACGGCAGGGCTCAGCGCTGTACCCATCACGAGGTGGCTATGGTGGGTCCGGTGTCCCGCCGTTCGTGCATCAGCAAGTGCCGCCGTGGAGAGAGAAGCAAGTGCGATCGAAACAAGAATGATTTTCGTCATGGCCAGCTCCTGTGAATTAACCAGTCGAGCTTTCAATCGCTTCCAGAAAATTCGTTCTCGCGCCGCATGTGAAAATCGCCACAGCGCGGCGTCGATCACGATCGATCAGACTAACAGGTGGAAGCCACCTCTTCTTGGACCCTCGCGCACAACGCAACGGGAAGTCCGTGCGCAAATCGCAAACGCTCGCTGCAAGAGATCCAGCCGCGTCGCCAGGTCGATGGCACAAAGTGAATAAAGTGAATTGTGGCGGACGGCCGCAGCGCTCGTTGGCATTCGCGCATGTGCGTCCCGCGTCGCGCTTCCGCCTTCAGGAGAAGCTGGAAAAGTCAGCGCGGCGCTTGCCACACACTCGCTGTCGTCCCTGCGAAAGCAGGGACGACAGCGGAGTTTGTGGCGCAGCCAGTGAGACCTGACCGCCTCTCACCGCGGCGTCAGCGCGATCGCCTCCGCGGTCGCGGCTTCCACCGCCGGGCGGCTGTAGAGCAGCGGCACATACTGGCCCGTCGCCCACAGCGGCGCTAGGTCGCGGTAGTGGCCGCTGAACGGATCGCCGGACTGGCCTGGTGTGTTGATGGTGCGGCTCGCATCCCAATTGCCGACATCGAGCACCATGCGGAACGAGGCGCCGGAGATCAGATGATAGTCGGAGCGGCGATAGGTGGCGGCGCGCGGTACGTTGGCGGCACCGCCGAAGGCGAGCGGACCGACCGACATCTGCGCGGCAGTTGCCTTGTCGGCGAGCGGCATCAGCGCGTGATCGAACCTGGCGACATGCAGGCGGCCCCAGCGCCACATGGACGCATCGGGCCCGAGCTTGTCGGCGACATCGGCAACGGCCGCGCCGAGGCTGTCGCGCAGCACGCGGTCGCGTCCGCCGGCGGGATCGCTGCCGAGCGCCGCATCAGGCTTTTCGAGATAATCGACGATCGCGGAGATGCTGGAGGCTTCTGGCGCGATCAGCTCGGCCGCCTTCGGCGCCGTGGTCTTGAGCAGCACCGGGCCGAGATGGTTCGCGATCCAGACCTCGTAGACCGCGGCCGCAGCACTATCGGCTGCGTCGCGCGCGTCCCACGCCTTCAACAGATCGAGGCCCTTCCTCACATTGGCATCGTCGGATGACAGCGGCTTCAGCAATGCGACGAGGCGCCGCGCGAGCATGCCGGTGTCATCGTTCTGCAAAGCCATCGCATCCGCCAGCGTCACCTTGCTGTTGGCCTGCAGCACCTCGACGATGCGCTGCCAGCGCGCGCTGTCGGCCCATTC
This sequence comes from Bradyrhizobium sp. Pha-3, assembly GCF_042258615.1. Lineage (GTDB taxonomy): Bacteria > Pseudomonadota > Alphaproteobacteria > Rhizobiales > Xanthobacteraceae > Bradyrhizobium. Next base: position 8,437,088 of record NZ_CP170152.1, read on the forward strand.
GAAGCCGACCCTGCGCTCGTTGACCGGATAATCCGCCGGCAGGTTCATCTGGTTGGCGGTGGCGATGAAGCCCTGCTTCGGCTGGTACTGCTTCGGCAGCTCGTCGAGCGACAGAAAACCCTGCCACTCGTAGCGGCCATCGCCCGGCACCGGCATCAGCCCATCGAAGCTGGTGCGGCGCGGCGTCTTGCCGGCAGCAACCCAGCCGATATTGCCTGACGTGTCGGCATAGACCTGGTTCTCCGACGGCGCGCCCCAGCGCCGCATCGCGCCGAGGAAGCCGTTCCACGACTTCGCGGTCATGTAGTCGGACGAGCCGAAATAGGCCGAGGTGCCCGGCTCGAACCAGATCGAGCGCACGGCAAACGCATGCTTCTTGTCGGCGTCGACATAGATCACCGGGCCATGGCGGGTGAACTTCAGCTCGAGGTCGCGGTCGGCTTCACCCTTCACCGCCTCCTTCTCGTGCACGATGCGCATGTCCTCCCAGCCGGTGCCGTAGCGGTATTGGTTCGGATTATCAGGGTTGAGCTCGTAGATGTAGAGGTCTTCCTGGTCGACGTTGAAGATGGTGAGGCCGAACGCGATGGTATCGTTGTGGCCGATCGAGATGCCCGGCAGCGCCGGCTCGCCGGCGCCGATCACCGAGATGCCGGGTGCGTTGAGGCCGACGATGTAGCGCAGCGACGGCACCGAGTGCTCGCGATGCGGATCGTTGGCGAGGATCGGCCGTCCCGTCGCGGTGCGCGACGCGGCGATCACCCAATTGTTGGAGCCGATGGTGTCGCGCTGCTGATCGGCCTCGGCCAGGAATTTGTCGGGATCATGCGCCAGCGCCGCCTTCTGGTCCTTCGGCGCGGCGAACTTCACCGGGCGCGTGGCCAGGTCATAGGCCGCGAGCACGCCCTTCGGCACGCTGCACGGGTCGAGCCCATCGGGGATCTTGGTGGTCCAGGTGGGCTCGAGCTTGACGCGGAAGCGATCGGCATCGAGGCCCGCGGCGCAGGCGACCAGCGCGCGCTTCACCTCGGAGGCGACGTTGCGGGTCAGGCCATGGCTGCGGACGCGCACGACATCCTCCGCCGACCACAGGTCCGGCATCGTGCCCGCGATCCTGAACTCGATCGGCAGCGGCCGCTTGCCCGCCTTGACGTCGGCGACATAGGCGTTGACGCCGGCGACGAAGGCCTCGGCATAGGTTTTCGCCTTCGGGCCATAGGCGGCCCATTCCGCGTTGATGTCGCCGCGATAGAGGAAGAGCCGCAGCGCCTTGTCCTGCTCGGCATAGGCGGGGCCAAAGTCTTTCGCCAAGAGACCGAGGCCGCGCTTGCGCCAGAGATCGATCTGCGAGAGCCGGTCGCGCGCGGCGTTGAAGCCCTGCAGGAAGAACAGGTCGTGCTCGTTGCCGGCATAGATGTGCGGAATGCCCCAGACGTCGACCAGTATCTGGCCCGGAGCCTTCAGCCCGGCGACGTCGGTCTTGACCTCGCGCGCCGCGACAAGCGCGCTCGCCTTCTCGCGCGCGACGGCAGGCGCGGCGAGCCACGCGGTGCAGAGCGCGGCGGTGAGTAGTTTCGCGACGCGGTTGAGATCCGTGTTCATGTTGTTCTCCGATGGTTGTTATTTTTGGTACGAGACTTGATCCGGGTTTTTCAGCCGGCGCACTACTCCCCCTCGTCGCTCGCCAGCACGCCCTTTACCGCGCGGGCCCAGCCGGCGAGCTTGCGGTCACGCGTTGCCTCGCTCATCGCCGGCCTGAAGCGGTGCTCGAGCCGCCAATTGTCGGCGAACTTCGCCGGCTCCGGGTAGACGCCGGCCTCGAGGCCGGCGAGATAGGCCGCCCCTAACGCCGTGGTCTCCTGGATCATCGGGCGATCGACCGGCGCGTTGAGCAGATCGGCAAGCCGTTGCATGGTCCAGTCCGACGCCGTCATGCCGCCGTCGACGCGCAGCACGGTGTTGGCGGCATTGGCCTCCGGCCAGTCGGTGCGCATCGCGGCCCACAGGTCGAAGGTCTGGTAGCAGACGCTCTCCAGCGTCGCATGTGCGAGCTCGGCCGGGCCGGTGTTGCGGGTCAGCCCGAACAGTGCGCCGCGCACCCGCGGATTCCAGTAGGGTGCGCCCATGCCGACGAAGGCCGGCACCAGGTAGACGCTCTGCATCGAGTCGGATTTGTCGGCAAGCGGCCCGGTCTCGGCGGCGTGCTTGATGATGCCGAGCCCGTCGCGCAGCCATTGCACCGCGCTGCCGGCGACGAAGATCGAGCCCTCCAGCGCGTAGGTGCGCTGGCCATTGAGCTGGTAGGCGATCGTGGTGAGCAGCTTGTTCTTCGACGCCACCGGCGTGGTGCCGGTGTTGAGCAGCGCGAAGCAGCCGGTGCCGTAGGTCGACTTCATCATGCCGGGCTCGAAGCAGGCCTGGCCGATGGTCGCGGCCTGCTGGTCGCCGGCGATGCCGGAGATCGCGATCGGGCCGCCGAACAGGTCAGCCGTGCTCTCGCCGAACCGGGCGGAGGAATCCTTCACCTCGGGCAGCATCGAGCGCGGCACGCGCAAGAGGTTGACGAGGTCGTCGTCCCACGCACCGGTGTGGATGTTGAACAGCAGCGTGCGCGAGGCGTTGGTGGCGTCGGTCGCGTGTACCCGTCCGCCGGTGAGCCGCCACAGCAAATAGCAGTCGACCGTGCCGAACAACAGCTCGCCGCGCTCGGCGCGCTCACGCGCGCCCGGCACGTGATCGAGGATCCAGGCGACTTTCGTCCCCGAGAAATAAGGGTCGATGATCAGGCCGGTCTTGGCCGAGATCGCGGGCTCATGGCCTTCGCTCTTCAGTTTGGCGCAGATGTCGGCGGTGCGGCGGTCCTGCCAAACGATGGCGCGGTGCACGGCCTGGCCGGTGGCGCGGTCCCACACCACGGTGGTCTCGCGCTGGTTGGTGATGCCGATCGCGGCGATGTCTTTCGCCTTGAGGCCTGCCTTCTCCAGCGCCTCGCGGCACACCATCACGGTCGAGGTCCAGATGTCCTCCGGCTCGTGCTCGACCCAGCCGGAGGCCGGGAAATGCTGCGGAAACTCCTGCTGCGCGACCGCGGCGATGGAGATGTCGCTGCGAAACACCATGGCGCGCGACGATGTGGTGCCCTGATCGATGGCCAGCACGAAAGACATGAGCGTTTCCCTTAAGGCGTCGTAACAGGCGCCAAGGGAGCGGATTACCGCGGCGAGGTCAAGATTGCTGGTGCGTGTGGCGGGATGGTCGAAGCAAAAGCCCGCGACGGAATCAGCCCCGTCATCCTGAGGAGCGCGAAGCGCGTCTCGAAGGATGCACGGCCTCTAGCCGGGCCGTCGCCCCTTCGAGACGGCCGCTACGCGGCCTCCTCAGGGTGACGGTGACAGACTGGATGCCGGGAGAGAAGCGGCCAGACCGATCACATCGGCCGGTAGGTCCGCACGTCGGAGGGGACGTTGACGCCGATCTTGATCGCGCCGACCGAGCGGATGATGTCGTCGCCGAGCAGCTGGGCGAAGCAGGCATAGCCCCAGTCGTTCATGTGCAGGCCGTCGGCGGTGACGAAATCGTCGATCGGGATCGCCTGTTTCTCGTGCCAGTCGCGCATCACCTCGAAGCGCGGGAAGATGCCGACATGGCGGAGCGCGGCGATGCGGCCGAGCAGCTTCACCATGCCGCGCGCGCTTTCCGGGCGCTCGGTGACGCGCGGCGAATATTGCGGATCGACCAGCACGACGTCGGCGCCGTCGGCTTGGATCCGCGCCACGCCGTCCTCGACCTGCCTGGCGGTCTCGGTGGGATCGAGGTTGCGCAGCACCGCGTTGGTGCCGACCTGCCAGATCACCATGTCGGGATGCACGTCGAGCACTTCGGTCTGCAGCCGCTTCATCATCTCGGGCGCGTCCTCGCCGCCCTTGCCGCGATTGAGCACGCTGATGTCGGCGGAGGGATACTGCCGACGCAGCTGCGCGGCGAGGCGGTTGGGATAGGTGAATTCCGGCGCCGACGAGCCATAGCCCTGGGTCGAGGACGAGCCGAACGCGATGATGACGACCGGCTTGCCGGCGGCGAGCTTGGCTGCGACATGCGGCAGCGAGCCGGTGCTGTTCGGCACGCCGGTGGGCTGATGGCAGGGCACGCGGTGGAAGATGTCGCTGGCGGATTTCGCCACCTGCTTCACCTTGTCGAGCGCCTTGGCGGCAACGCTCGGCTGCTGCCGCCCGGCCGCATCGCCGGTAGTCGCGGCGGGCTTCGCTGCATCAGGCTTTGTAGCTTCAGCTTTGGCGCCGGGCGACAGCGCCGCATGCTGGTCGGCCTGGCCGGTCTGCGCGCGCAACGGCACGACCGAGAGCGGCGAGAGCAGCACGAGCGCCGCAACGGCGCACAGACTCCGCCCTGCGACAGAGCAAAAAGGGAAGGCAAAACGCATCAACTCTGCTTCCTCTAATTCTGCTGCACCGGACCCAGATGGGCCGCATCGATCACGAATTTCGCCAGTGCGCGGCCGAGACAGGCATGAACCTTCTTGGCCAGATCGACACCATGCGAGGTGCTGAACAGGTCAAAATATCCGGCGTCGCTCCACTGCTTCATAATTGCGAACCGGTCGAACAGCGGAACGTCGTGCTGCTGCGCAACCACCTTGATATTGTCGAGATATGGCGGCGCAGAGATCATCGTTTCCGTACGCGGGCTGTATTGCAGATTGACCAGCACCACGTCGGTCCCGGCGCCCCGCAACGCAACAACGCCATCGTTGATGGCGGTGCGGAAATCGTCAGGATCGACTGCTCGCATAGCATCGACCGTCCCGGTCTGCCAGATAACCAAAGTAGGCTTTTTTGCTTCGACAAGCTTAACGAGGGTTCCCGCGGTCTCCTCGGCGGTGCTCTTTGCCTGTAATTCTACGGATAGATCGATGGTTGCGGTCGGAAACGCCTCCTTCAGCGCCGCCTGCAGCGTGGCCGGATAGGCACTCGCCTCGTTGCCGGGGATGGTCGAGGAGCGGCTGCCCACCACCAGCACGCTGAGCGGCTGGTTGGCCTTCACCGCGTCGGTGACCTTCGGCAGCGAACTCTCGCTCGAAAGCAGATAGGCCGGCACGTCGCAGGGCGGCGCCGGTGCAGGCTGCTCGGGGGCGTCGCCGGCGCGCGCGGGCGCTGCCGCCAAACAGGCGGCCAGCAGCATCAGGCCCAGCATCGTCCGCGCGGACTTCATGCTCCCCCTCCCGCCAGATCGGCGTTGCCGGCGGCACCTTTTTTCGAGGCGCCTTTGTCGGCGGAGTGCTTGTACCACGAAATAATCCACGCCATGCCGCACATGATGAGGATGCCGCAGACGCTGATCAAGGCGTGCAGCGCAGCACCGCCCGACACTTCGGCAAGCACGAAGTGACCGGCAAAGGCGAGGAAGACCCCGAGACAGAATATCTCAAGCGAATGCTGGCCACACAGGATCAAAGGTCGCAGCCAGGGCGATTTCAGCCCTGGCCAGTCCCTCGGCAGGAAGCGTACGGTGAGGGCTGCGAGCGCCAGGAAATGCGCAAACCGCAACACGTCCAGGTCAGTCTTGTTGATCGGATACATCCACTGCTCGATCACCTTCGGCATGATGTGGCCGAGCTGCGGCACGTACCAGGTCAAGGTCACAAAGAACGCCGCGACCAGATAGACGATGCAGATCCACATCGTGATGTTCGAGGACAGGATGCGCGACATCCGCCGCGCGCCGCCGAGCGCGCACCAGGCGCCGAACACGAACAGCAATTGCCAGGCGAACGGATTGAACGCCCAGAAGCCGTTCGGATAGGCCGAGAGATAAAGATCGAACTGCCAGGTCAGCGCATAGAGCAGGACCGACAGGCCGAGCGTGACATCGGGCTTCCACTTCATCAGCCACAGGATCAGCGGCAGGAACAGCATCAGGACGATATAGAGCGGCAGCACGTCCATGTTCACGGGGCGGAAGCGCAGCAGCAGCGCCTGCACGATGGTGACGTCGGGCTGCTTCAGGAAGTCCATGATCCCCATTTCTTCGCTGTAGAGCGGGTTCTCGAACGAGGTCGCGACATAGGAGATCTCGGCGAGGAAGATCGTGAACAGAAAGACATGCGCGACATAGATCTGCCAGACCCGGCGCAGGATGCGCGCGGTCGCGATCACGAAGCCGCCCTCCAGCATCGCGCGGCCATAGACGAAGGCGGCGGTATAGCCGGAGATGAAGATGAAGATCTCGGTGGCGTCGGAGAAGCCGTAGTTGCGGATCGTCAGCCAGGTCAGAAGATTGGTCGGCAGGTGGTCGATGAAGATCAGCCACAGCGCGAGCCCGCGGAACAGATCGAGCCTGAGCTCGCGCTCGCCGGTCGCCGGCAGCGTGATCGCGGGCGCCGCAACCTTCGCCTTGACCTCGGCATCGGCTTTGGCGTCAGCCACCGGCGAACCGGCTATGGGATCGGCAATCGAGCTCATCAAACACCGTGTCAGCTGCGGGCGCCCGCAGGCCGTGCTGAAAAGATAATATCGGTCCGCAACTTGCCGACAAAGCACAGAGTGCGGCGACATGCGGCCGCGCTTTAGAGCGGAACTATGTTGAAACCGCGATGAACAGGCGGCCCCCGGGACCGGCTTTTCACGGCCTGCCCAGCGATTGGTTCCGGCTGACCAATTGGCTATGATAGGCGCCTGTTTGCGCGTGATCCGGCCGAGAACGGATTCTGCGCCGAGATCATCGGATTGAGCCGTATGTACCGCGCCGTTACCCGCCAGATCGAAGTCACCGTCGAGCCGAATTTCATGCCGGAGCGCTCGTCGATCGACCGGCGCGAATATTTCTGGTCGTACAAGATCGTGATCGTCAATTCGGGCCCGGAAACGGTGCAGCTGCGGACGCGGCACTGGATCATCACCGACGCCACCGGCCGCCGGCAGGAGGTGCGTGGCGAGGGCGTGGTCGGCGAGCAGCCGGTGCTCGCGCCCGGCGAGCGCTTCGAATACACCTCAGGCGTGCCGCTGCCGACCGCTTCCGGCTTCATGACCGGCAGCTACCAGATGGTCACCGAAGCCGGCGAGCGCTTCGACATCGACGTGCCGACATTCTCGCTGGATAGCCCGAGCCCGGACGGGAAAAGGGTGTTGAATTGACGCGCGTCCATGCGCGTCATCGCCGGACTTGACCCGGCGATCCATCGCTTCAGCAAACGCTTTTGCTATGATGGATGGCCGGGTCGAGCCCGGCCATGACAGACTTATGACTCCACGCCGGCTTCCTGCGGCGTGAACTCGTAGACCGACGAGCAGAACTCGCAGGTCACGACCACCTTGCCGTCCTTGACCATCTCGGCGCGATCGTTCGGCGCAAAGCTCTTCAGCATCGACGACACCGCATCACGCGAGCAGGAGCACTGCGCGCGCAGCGGTTGCGGGTTGAAGACGCGCACGCCGCGTTCGTGGAACAGGCGGTACAACAGCCGCTCGCCGGAGAGATCGGGATCGATCAGTTCGACGGCCTCGACGGTCGAGATCAGCGACTGCCCCTCGACCCAGGCATCGTCATCCGGCACGCTGTGCGTCGCCGTGCCCTCCGGTGCATCGCCGGGATGCAGATCGGCCTGCTTGGCGCGTTCGGGTGCCTTGGGCAGGAATTGCAGCAGGATGCCGCCGGCACGCCAGTGCAGCTTGCCGCCTTCGCCGCCGCGCATCTCCTCACCGACCGCAAGGCGCACCCGCGTCGGAATCTGCTCCGAGCGCAGGAAATATTCGTGGGCGGCCTCTTCCAGCCCGCCGCCGTCGAGCGCGACCAGTCCCTGGTAGCGGCTGGTGTTCGAGCCCTGATCGATGGTCATCGCAAGGTGGCCCTTGCCGAGCAGTTCACCCGAGCTCTGCCCGTCCTTGAGGCGCGCCACATCGTAGCGCGCATAGGCACGCAGCCGGTCGGGTGCCTGGAAATCGACGATCAGGAGCGAGACCGGACCTTCGGTCCGGGTCTGCAGGATGAAGCGGCCCTCGAACTTGACCGACGAGCCGAGCAGCGTCGTCAGCACGATCGCCTCCCCGAGCAGCTTGCCGACCGCGGGCGGATAATCGTGCTTGTGCAGGATCTCGTCGAGCGCGGGGCCCAGCCGGGTCAGCCGGCCACGCAGGTCCAGCGCGCCGACCTCGAAGGCCAGCACGGCATCGTCGACAGGAACCGCCGAGGGCGCGCGAATGGGCGTCTCGGCCTGGATTTTGATGTCGGGGGATTGTGAAACCATGGCGCTCTATCTGGGGTCTCGGACCATGAAATAAAGGGGTTCACTCAGCGAGAGATCGTCGTCCCGGCGAAAGCAGGGACCCAAAACCACAAGAGTTTGTCGTGACACAAGGCGTCTCCCCTTGTGCCTTTTCCACGGGCCGCGGCGTATGGGTCCCTGCTTTCGCAGGGACGACAGCATTGAACGCGTTACGCGACCGTGTCGAAACACCAGGCCAAAATGCCCTTCTGCGCATGCAGGCGGTTTTCCGCCTCGTCGAACACCACGGATTGCGGGCCGTCGATCACCTCGTCGGTGACCTCCTCGCCGCGATGCGCGGGCAGGCAGTGCATGAACAGCGCGTCCGGCTTGGCGAGCGACATCAGCTTGGCATTGACCTGATAGGGCTTCAGCACGTTGTGGCGGTGCTCGCCCTCCTTGTCGCCCATCGACACCCAGGTGTCGGTGACGACGCAGTCGGCGCCGCGCACCGCGGCTTCCGGATCGGTGCCGAGCATGATCGGCGCGCCGGTGGCCTTGATCCAGTCCCGCATCGGCTTCTTCGGCGAGAGCTCGGGCGGCGTGGCAATGTTGAGATTGAATTTGAACCGCTCGGCGGCGTGCGCCCACGAGGCCAGCACGTTGTTGTCGTCGCCGGTCCAGGCCACCGTCTTGCCCTCGATCGAGCCGCGGTTTTCCTCATAGGTCATGAGGTCGGCCATCACCTGGCAGGGATGCGAACGCCGGGTCAGGCCGTTGATGACCGGCACGGTGGCGTGAGCGGCGAGCTCGAGCAGCGCGTCGTGGTTGAGGATGCGGATCATGATCGCATCGACATAGCGCGACAGCACGCGCGCGGTGTCGGCGATGGTCTCGCCGCGGCCGAGCTGCATCTCGGCGCCGGTTAGCATGATGGATTCACCGCCGAGCTGGCGCATGCCGACGTCGAACGACACCCGTGTGCGGGTCGACGGGCGCTCGAAGATCATCGCCAGCGTCTTGCCTTCGAGCGGCTTCCTGCCCTTCTCATGCGCCTTCAGCTTCGCCTTCATGGCAGCTCCGGCAGAGAGCATGTTGCGCAACTCGCCGAGCGGCAGCTCGTTGATATCGAGGAAGTGACGGACCGGCTTGCTCATTATCCGGCCGCCTTCTTCGGCTGTGGCGCCGATAGCACAGAGCAGGCGCGCTCGAGCGCGACGATCGACTGGTCGATCTCGGCTTCGGTGACGATCAGGGGCGCCAGGAACCGCACCACATTGTCGCCGGCGCCGACGGTGAGCAGCTTCTCGTTGCGCAGCGCGGCGATCAGATCGCCCGACGGCACCACCGCCTTGACGCCGATCAACAGGCCCTCGCCGCGCACCTCCGACAGCACGCCGGGATAGCGGTCGACGACGGACGCGAGCTTCTGCTTGAGCAGCAGCGACATCTTCTGCACGTGCTCGAAGAAGCCGGGCTTGAGCATGACGTCGAGTACGGCATTGGCGGCGGCGACCGCGAGCGGATTCCCGCCGAAGGTCGAGCCGTGCGAGCCCGGCGCCATGCCGGCCGCAGCCTGCGCGGTCGCCAGCACCGCGCCGATCGGGAATCCGCCGCCGAGCGCCTTGGCCAGCGACATCACGTCGGGCGTGACGCCGGTGCGCTTGTAGGCGAACAACTCGCCGGTGCGGCCCATGCCGGTCTGCACCTCGTCGAAGGCGAGCAACAGGCCATGCTCGTCGCACAGCGCGCGCAGCGCCCTGAAGAAGGCCTGCGGCGCCGAGCGCACGCCGCCCTCCCCCTGCACCGGCTCGATCAGGATGCCGGCGGTGTGCGGGCCGATCGCCTTCTTCACCGCCTCGATGTCGCCGTGCGGCACCTGGTCGAAGCCGTCCATCGGCGGGCCGAAGCCTTCGAGGTATTTCGCCGAGCCGGTCGCAGCCAGCGTGCCCAGCGTGCGGCCATGGAAGGCGCCTTCGAAGGTGATGATGCGATAACGCTCGGGATGGCCCTTGGAGAAGTGGTGGTGGCGGACCAGCTTGATCACGCCCTCCATCGCTTCCGCGCCGGAATTGCAGAAGAACACGAAGTCGGCAAAGCTCTGCTCGCACAGCCGCGCGGCCAGCACCTCGCCGTCCGGGCTCTTGAACAGGTTCGACATGTGCCAGAGCTTGGTCGCCTGTTCCTGCAGCGCCTTGACCAGATGCGGATGCGCATGCCCGAGCGCGTTCACCGCGACACCCGAGGTGAAATCGAGATAGCGGTCGCCGTTGGTTGCGATCAGCCAGGCGCCCTCGCCGCGCTCGAAGCCGAGATCGACCCGAGCGAAGACGGGGAGCAGATGCGACGAGGCGTTGGTCATGGCGTTCACTGCCGGTTTGAAGCCGTCAATTGCTGCGCGCCTTGACGCCAACGCAGCAACCGCCAGCTTCGGAAAACAAAACGGCCGCCTTTGCGGGCGGCACGTGGCGGGCATTCTATGCTGCGGTCAGTAAGTGTCAATCGTCACGAACTGGCCTTCCTGCAATGCGAAACCAGCGCAATCCGGAGCATTCCGGTGCGGTGGAAAAGCCTCATAGCAATGCTTAACTGTGTGGGAACATGTGGACGCACGGCCGCGGACTCTTGCGCCAGAGTCACGCCATATTGTAGCGTTTGGCCTGTCGGGTACGACATCTCGTGCGGCAGTACTGGACCCTCTAAGTAGCCTTCGTGTCTCGCGTAAACGTTCGGGCGCAACACCGTGCCCGGCGAGGGCTAAGGGATTCTGGCCGCAGGGATATTTGTCCAGATTGGCTCGCAGCGCCGCTCCGATGACTGGCCGGCGCCATGCGAAAGGAAGAATGCGATGACTGTATTGACCTGGTCCGACGATCGCGTCGAGCAGCTGAAGAAGCTCTGGGAATCCGGCCTCTCGGCCAGCCAGATCGCGGCGGAACTTGGCAATGTGACGCGAAACGCCGTGATCGGCAAAGTACATCGACTTGGCCTCTCCGGCCGCGCCAAGGCCCCCTCCACGGCTGCACCGCGGCAGCGCAAGGCCCGCCCCGCCCAGCACATGATGCGGGTGGCGCGCCCGGTCTCGCGCGGCAACACCGCACTCGCTCATGCCTTCGAGGTCGAGATGGAGCCCGATCCGATCTCCTTCGACAACGTTGTGCCGATGAGCCAGCGGCTGTCGCTGCTCGAGCTCAACGAGGCCACCTGCCACTGGCCGGTCGGCGATCCCTCGAGCCCGGAATTCTTCTTCTGCGGCGGCAAGGCGCTCGCCGGCCTGCCCTATTGCGCACATCACTCGCGCGTCGCCTACCAGCCCGCCGCCGATCGCCGGAGGCCGTCGGCGAAGCCACAGATCAAGTAAGCACTCGGGAAACTGCCTGGACTGCAAAAACAAATCCCCGCCAAAGCGGGGATTTTTTTGTCCGTAGCTACAGCACGGCCTTACGGCTGCGGCTCGGCCTTCGCGAAGCGGTCGTCGAGCGCGTAGCCGGCGCCGCGCACGGTGCGGATCGGATCCTGCTCGCGGCCCGGATTGAGCAGCTTGCGCAGGCGGCCGATATGCACGTCGACGGTGCGCTCATCGATATAGATGTCGCGGCCCCAGACGCTGTCGAGCAGCTGTTCGCGGCTGAACACGCGGCCGGGATGCTCGAGGAAGAATTCGAGCAGCCGATACTCGGTCGGACCGAGATCGATCGGACGGCCCGAGCGCGCCACGCGGCGCTTCTCGCGGTCGAGCTCGATGTCGCCATAGGTCAGCACGGTCGCAAGCCGCTCCGGGCTCGCGCGGCGCAGCAGGCCCTTCACCCGCGCCAGCAGTTCCGGCACCGAGAACGGCTTGACGATGTAGTCGTCGGCGCCGGTGGCAAGCCCGCGCACGCGCTCGCTCTCCTCGCCGCGCGCGGTCAGCATGATGATCGGAAGCTGCTTGGTCTCGGGCCGCGCCCGCAGCCGGCGGCACAGTTCGATGCCGGACAGGCCCGGCAGCATCCAGTCCAGTACCACGAGGTCGGGAACGCGCTCCTTCAGGCGGGTGTCGGCATCGTCGCCGCGCCCCACTGTTTCGACATCGTAGCCTTCCGCATCGAGGTTGTAGCGCAACAGTGTCGTCAGCGCTTCCTCGTCTTCGACTACCAGAATGCGTGCGCTCATCGGTTTAAGTTCTCTCTCTGTGGTGATCCGTTGCCCAGACGCAAACCGAAACGCTTACTTTCCTGAGCATAATCCCCGCGGAAACGACTTGTCGTGAAGACAATCCGGCTCCGCGCCTGCGGATCATGTCCTAGGTACCCGGCACCGTGGTGGCAAAGTTGGTCATGTCGCCCTTCGGGCGCTTGTCGGTGATCTGCTGGCCCTCGATCATGTAGAACACGGTCTCGGCGATATTGGTGGCGTGATCGCCGATCCGCTCGATGTTCTTGGCGCAGAACATCAGGTGGATACAGAACGAGATGTTGCGCGGATCCTCCATCATGTAGGTCAGCAGCTCGCGGAACAGCGAGGTGCAGATCGCATCGACCTCCTCGTCGCCCCTCCAGACGTTCATCGCCGCCGGCAGATCGTGCGCGGCATAGGCGTCGAGCACCGACTTGACCTGCGACAGCACGAGGTCGGTCATGTGCTCGAGGCCGCGGATCAGCTTCAGCGGCTGGAAATCGCTTTCCAGTGCCGCGACGCGCTTGCCCATGTTCTTGGCGAGGTCGCCGATCCGCTCGAGGTCGGTGGCAACGCGCATCGCGCTGACGATTTCGCGCAGGTCGATCGCCATAGGCTGGCGGCGGGCGATCGTCAGCACCGCGCGCTCTTCGATGACGCGCTGCAGATTGTCGATCTCGATGTCGGCGGCGACCACGCGCTTGCCGAGCGCGACGTCGCGACGGATCAGCGCGTCGACCGACTCGGTGATCATCCGCTCGACGAGCCCGCCCATCTCGGCGACCAGGCGGGTCAACTCCTGCAGGTCGCTGTCGAATGCCTTGGCGGTATGTTCAGAAGCCATCATCTCTCTCCTCAGCCCGGTCAACCGAACCGGCCGGTGATGTAGTCCTGGGTACGTCGATCGCTCGGCGAGGTGAAGATCTTGTTGGTGTCGTCGAACTCGATCAGCTCACCGAGATACATGAAGGCGGTCTTGTCGGAGACGCGGGCCGCCTGCTGCATGTTGTGGGTGACGATCGCGATCGTGTAGTCCTCGGAGAGTTCCTGGATCAGCTCCTCCACCTTGGCGGTCGAGATCGGATCGAGCGCCGAGCACGGTTCGTCGAACAGGATCACCTCGGGACGCACCGCCACGGTGCGCGCGATGCACAGGCGCTGCTGCTGGCCGCCGGAAAGCGACAGGCCGGAGGCGTTCAGCTTGTCCTTGACCTCGTTCCACAGCGCGCCGCCGCGCAGCGCCTTCTCGACCCGGTCGTCCATCTCGGACTTCGAGATCTTCTCGTAGAGGCGGATGCCGAAGGCGATGTTCTCGTAGATCGTCATCGGGAACGGCGTCGGCTTCTGGAACACCATGCCGACCCGTGCGCGGAGCAGATTGAGGTCGAGCTTGGGATCGAGAATGTTGGTCTGGTCCAGCATCAGCTGGCCGACCGCGCGCTGGCCCGGATAGAGATCATACATCCGGTTGAAGATGCGCAGCAGGGTCGACTTGCCGCAGCCGGACGGGCCGATGAACGCCGTGACGCGGTTGGTGCCGAGCGTCAGGTTGATGTTCTTCAGCGCGTGGTGCTCGCCGTAATAGAAGTTGAGGTTGCGCACCGTGACTTTCGGAGGCGCTTCCGGCAGCGGAACCTGGGGAACCTGGCTCGCGGCAGTCGTGGAGACGGAAAGCTCGGTCATTTTGCGGCCCTTTCGGCACCAAGGATACGCGCGCCGATATTCAGCGCGAGCACGGTGAAGGTGATGAGCAGCGCACCGCTCCACGCCAGCTCTTTCCAGTAAGCGTAGGGGCTCTGCACGAAGTTGTTGATGGTCACCGGCAGGTTGGCCATCGTCTTGGTCAAATCCCAGCTGAAGAACTGGTTCGACAGCGCGGTGAACAGCAGCGGCGCGGTCTCGCCGGCGACGCGGGCGGTCGCCAGCAGCACGCCGGTGATCAAGCCGCTACGCGCAGCACGATAAGCGATCCGCTTGATCACCAGCGAACGCGGCAGGCCGAGCGCGGAGGCCGCCTCGCGCAGCGGATTGGGCACCAGCAGCAGCATGTCCTCGGTGGTGCGCAGCACGACCGGGATCACGATCACGGCGAGCGCAAGGCTGCCTGCGATCGCCGAGAAGCCGCGCATCGGCACCACCACCGCGCCATAGATGAACAGGCCGATGATGATCGAAGGCGCGCTGAGCAGGATGTCGTTGATGAAGCGGATCACCGAGGTGAGCTTGTCGTGCTTGCCGTACTCCGCAAGGTAGGTGCCGGCGAACAGGCCGAGCGGCGCGCCGATGCCGACGCCGATCACCGTCATGATGACCGAGCCGACGATGGCGTTGAGCAGGCCGCCATCGGTCGAGCCCGGCGGCGGCGTGTTCTGGGTGAACAGCTGCACGCTGAGGCCGGCAAGGCCGTTGTAGAGCAGCGTGAACAGGATCAGCGCCAGCCAGGTGACGCCGAACAACGCCGCGCCGACACAGAGTGCGCGAATGACGATGTCGCTGCGGCGGCGGGATTTGTAGATCGGGTTCATGGCGCTATTTCCCCGCTTTCGTTTCAAGCCGCATCAGCATCAGCCGGGCGCCGGCGAGGACGAAGAAGGTCAGCACGAACAGCAAGAGGCCGAGCAGGATCAGGCCGGACTGGTGCAGGCCGTCGCTCTCGGCGAATTCGCTGGCGATCGCCGCCGAGATCGTGGTGCCCGGCGCGAAGATCGACGACGAGATGCGGAACGAGTTTCCGATGATGAAGGTCACCGCCATGGTCTCGCCGAGCGCGCGGCCGAGCGCCAGCATGATGCCGCCGATCACGCCGACCCGGGTGTAGGGGATCACGACGCTGCGGACGACTTCCCAGGTGGTGCAGCCCATGCCGTAGGCGGCCTCTTTCAGAACCGGCGGCACGGTCTTGAACACGTCGACCGAGATCGCGGTGATGAAGGGCAGCACCATGATGGCGAGGATCAGCGCGGCGTTGAACAGGCTGAGATAGGACGGCGGACCTGCGAACACCGCGCCGAGCACCGGGATGCCCTCGAATATCCTGATCATGAAGGGCTGGAACGTGTTGGCCAGGAACGGGCCCAGCACGAAGAAGCCCCACATGCCGTAGATGATCGAGGGGATGCCGGCGAGCAGCTCGATGGCGATGCCGATCGGCCGTCGCAGCATCTGCGGGCAGAGTTCGGTGAGGAAGATGGCGATGCCGATGCCGACCGGAATGGCGATCAGCATCGCGATGACGGAGGTGATCAGGGTGCCGTAGATCGGGCCGAGCGCGCCGAGCACCGGCGGATCGGCCGAGGGCGCCCAGCGCTGCGTCCAGAGGAAGGCGAAGCCGTATTCCTTCATCGCCGGCCAGGCGCCGGCGATCAGCGACAGGATGATGCCACCGAGGATCAACAGGACCGAAATCGCCGAGACACGGGTGATCCAATAGAAGGTGAGATCGCCCAGCTTGAAAGCGCTGAGGGCCTTGGCGCGATCGTAAGGTCCGGCGGCTTCCATCACATCGCTCTGAACAGCCATGTCTGCCACGCCAATCCCCTCATTACCATGTGAAAGCTACGCAAACCGCTACGCCCCGAAGCGATCTTCACTGACGCATTTGGCCGGGCGTCGTTCCGGGTGCGCCTCCCGAGGCGCGAGCCCGGGACCCGCCCCGCGTTTCTTGCCGCGGTGATGAAGCCCAGGTCTCAATCGGTCGACCTGTGCCGCCCTTGAGAGGCGGCACAGGCGTCGTTCAAAGCGTCGGACTTAGCTCTTGATGTCCGACGACCAGGTCTTCTCGATCAGCTTGACGACCGAGTCCGGCATCGGGATGTAGTCGAGCTCTTCGGCCGCCTTGTCGCCCTTCTCGAAAGCGTACTTGAAGAACTTGAGCGCTTCCTGCGAGGCCGCCTTGTCGGTCGAGTCCTTGTGCATCAGGATGAAGGTCGCCGCGGTGATCGGCCAGGAGGCTTCGCCAGGCTGATCGGTCAGGATCACGTAGTAGCCGGGAGCCTTGGACCAGTCGGCATTCGACGCAGCGGCCTGGAAGGCGGCGATGGTCGGCTGCACGGTCTTGCCGGTCTTGTTGACCAGCGCGGTGTAGGTCAGCTTGTTCTGCTTGGCATAGGCGTATTCGACATAGCCGATCGCGTTCTTGGTCTGGCTGATGTTGCCGGCAACGCCTTCGTTGCCCTTGGCGCCAACGCCGACCGGCCATTCGACCGCGGTGCCGGAACCGACCTTGGACTTCCAGTCGGCGTTCGACTTGGAGAGGTAGTCGGTGAAGTTGAAGGTGGTGCCCGAACCGTCCGAACGGCGCACGACGGTGATCGCGTCGGCCGGCAGGGTCAGCTTCGGATTGAGCTTGGCGATCGCCGCATCATTCCACTTGGTGATCTTGCCGAGATAGATGTCGCCGAGCACTTCGCCCGAGAGCACGAGATCGCCCGACTTGATGCCTTCGACGTTCACGACCGGAACGATCGCGCCCATCACCATCGGCCACTGGACGAGGCCGTCCTTCTCGAGCTGCTCGGCCTTGAGCGGCGCGTCGGTGGCGCCGAAGGTCACGGTCTTGGCCTGGATCTGCTTGATGCCAGCGCCGGAGCCGATCGACTGATAGTTCAGACCGTTGCCGGTCTCCTTCTTGTAGGCGTCAGCCCACTTCGAATAGATCGGGAACGGAAACGTTGCGCCCGCGCCGGTAATATCGGCAGCGAAGGCCGACGTCGAAGCGGCGACCATGCCGGCAGCGACGATTGCTTTAATGAAATTCATGGGGTGGTCTCCATCTTGTGAGCGAAGCGCCAATTGCGCCCGATCGCGCCCACGCCGGTCCATCTAGGACCGGTCGGTGCCGCTTTTACGAAGGTTGGATGACAGTTGGATGACAGAGCTAAGTAGCTGGAAACGCTTAGCTTTGGGTCGGTAATGGGGTCTTCGGCCGGGGAAAACAGGCGGTAAAAGTCGCGCCATTCTTCGGCACGCTCTCGATCAGAAGACGCCCGCGATGACGGTTAAGAATATGTTTCACCAGCGATAATCCGAGGCCGGTTCCGCCCTGGTTACGGCTGTCGCCGACGTCCACCCGGTAGAACCGCTCAGTCAGCCGCGGCAGGTGCTCCGGGGCGATGCCGGGGCCGAAATCCCGTACCATGACACGGATTTCGGAGCTCCCCTCGCCCGATGCGCCCGAAACGGCCTGATTGAGCGACACTATGACGCGGCCGCCCGAGGCGCCGTATTTGAGGGCGTTCTCGATCAGGTTCTCGAACAGGCGGAGCAGTTCCTCTCGGTCGCCGGCGATCGTGACCGGGGTCGGTGGCAGGTCGACGTCGATCTCGACCTGGCGCTCGCTGGCGAGCGCCTCGAGCCCGTCGGCCACCTGCCGGATGATCGGCACGATATCGATCGACGCCTCGGGCCGCACATGGGCCGACAGCTCGACCCGCGACAGCGACAGCAGGTCGTCGATCAGCCGCGCCATGCGGGTGGCCTGGGTGTGCATGATGCCGAGGAAGCGCTCGCGCGCCCGCACGTCCTCACGCGCCGGTCCCTGCAGCGTGTCGATGAAGCCGGACAACGCGGCGAGCGGCGTGCGCAGCTCGTGGCTGGCATTGGCGACGAAATCGGCGCGCATCTCCTCGACCCGGCGCAGCGGCGTCAGATCGTGGAAGGTCATCAGCATGCACTTCTCGGTGCCGCCGAACTGGGTCGGCACCGGCACCGGCGTGATCACCAGCTCCATCCAGCGATCGACCGGAACGTGGTCGGAGTAGGTGGCGCGGCGCGGCTCGGTGGTCGCGATCGCCTCGCGCAACGCAGTGATAATCTCCGGCGAACGCAGGGCAAATTGCGCCAGCTCGTTCTTGCGCAGCGCCGGCGCAAGCTGGGCCGCGGCGGTGTTGAGATGGATGACGCGGCCGGCGCGATCGAGCAGCACGGCCGGGTCCGGCATGCCGGCGACGACGGCGCTGACGGCGGTCGCCTCGACCGGATTGCCGTGGCGGACATCCTCGCGCGAGGTGCCGGCATCATGCAGCCGCCATGGCACGAGCGCCGCAGCCGCGATGCAGACGAACACCGCGCAGGCGCGCACCAGCGACAACTCGCCGAGCGCGACCACGACGCTGAGCGCCAGCGCGGCAGCGAGCAGGATCAGCGCGGAATGGCGCAAGCGGTCGGGCCAAGGCGAGAAGATCGATTGCGGCGTATCGTCAATTGCCATCGCGGCGGCTTTCATCCCGTTGGTTCATGTCTCGCCCAGGCACGGTCACATCGACCTTCCCTCGGGAGGCATCGGGCCGCGTCATCAGACCCCGGAATCACCGCGCTTGCGGACCAGAACCGCCTCATGGTGCGGTTCGGCGCGGGGACCCGAATCAGTCTGCGGCAGCCGTTTGAGTCGGGCGCCGACGATAACCTCCCGAAACGTCAGCAAGATTACAGATATGACGAACGGCGCAATATAGTAGAGCAGGCGGAACAACAGCATACCGCCGAGCAGGTCCTCGCGGTCCATCTGCCAGAGGCCGACCAGCATGGCGGCGTCGAACACCCCGAGCCCGCCGGGGGAGTGGCTGGCGAAACCGAGCAGGGTCGCCGACACGAAGATGACCGCGACCACGACGAAGCCGAGATTGGGCTCGTCCGGCACCAGCACGTACATCGCCAGCGCGCAGAAGCCGAGGTCGACGATGCCGATCGCGATCTGCAGCAGCGTCAGCGGGCCGCCGGGAAGGGTCACCGTCCAGGGACCGCGGCCGACCACCCGCGGCTGGGTCCAGACCCAGACCACATAGGCGACCAGCGCAATGATGATGCCGCACGCCAGGGTGCGGTTGAGCCAAGGCGGCAGCTGGTCGATGTTGGCTGCGGCTTCCGGATGATAGGCGATGCCGAGCCCGAGCACGGCGGCATTGCCGAGCCAGAAGGTCAGGCCGGCGAGAAAGCAGATCTTGGCGACGTCGATCGCGTTCAATCCCCAGGCCGAATAGATCCGGTAGCGCACCGCGCCGCCGGTGAAGACGCTGGCGCCGACATTGTGGCCGATCGAATAGGAGGTGAACGCCGCGAGCGCATTGACGCGATAGGGCACGTGGGCGTGACCGATCGCGCGCACCGCGAACAGGTCGTAGAAGGTCAGCGTGAAGTAGCCGGCTGCGACGAACAGTCCCGCCAGCGCGATTTGTCGCGGCTCGGTGCTCTTGATGGCCTCGAGCACCTCGTTGGTGTCGATGCCGCGCAGCATGTGATAGAGGACGTAGCAGGCGATGCCGATGACGGCGATGCTGATGACAACACCGAGCCGGTGCAGGATTTGCTTCTGGCGCAGAAACGCCATCGCCCTGCGTATTGCTTCCAGCATCTAGACCTCGAATTGCGATCCCGCGACGGCGGCTCCCGGGCGAACCCCGCCGGCGCTTCGCTGTGCCCCGACCCCTGTAGCGCGTTTTAAGCCGGAGTGGAATTCGTCAAACGACAATAAAAGACGCATCTTCAAGATATTAGGGATGATTCATGACAGCGGGTGCACAAATATGCGCGTTTCTCGCCACCTTCGACAAGTCTTGACATCGACGCGCGGCAGTTGGCCCGCCCAGCAATGCGCGAGACCATCCGGGAAACTACGGGAAGCGTGAGCGACGCGGGCGCCCGCGCAGCGAAAATCGCCGCCGCAATGGTCATACGGCGGCGATGAGGCAAAGCCTGCGTCAATTTTTATGCCCGTGCCGCAGCCACTGCGGTGACGATTTCGGCGGCATCGGGGAAATGCCTCTTGGCGCGACGGGCGATCACTTTGCCGTCAAGCTTGATCTCGAAGACGCCGCCCTTGCCGGGCACGAGCTCCGGATCGAGCCCGAGCCGTTCGCGCAGCAGCGCGGCGGCCTCCCTGGCGCGCTTCTCGTAGCCGCAGGGACGGCAATAAATGATCGAGAGGTCGGTCATGGCGTGCCCTCCCATCCACTCATGCTGCGAGATGTTGCGCGTTCACGGCTTCGATCCCAGCGATCCACCCTGCAACCGAGCGACCGATCGCCTCCGGATGATCCTCCTGCAGATAATGCGCGCCGGCGCCGAGCTGAATGACCGCGCAATGCTGCAGCCTCGCCGCGAAATCCGCCGCGAAGGCCGGCGACACCAGGGCGCCGGGAGACCCCGCGAACAGCAGCTTCGGATAGGTCGATGCCGCAAGCGCTGCGTGCGCCGTGGTGAGCGCCTGATCGACATCGGCCGGCTCGCCCGCGATCGGAAGCTCGCGCGGCAGCATCAATATCGGCTTGCGGCTGTCGCGCGTCACAAACGGCGCGCGATAGGCTGCCATCTCTTCCTCACTCAGCTTGCGCAGCATCCCGTTCGGAAGAACGCGCTCGATGAAGGCATTGCCTTCCAGAATCATCGCCTCGCCCACATTTTCGGTCCTGAATTTGCGAAAGGTTTCTTCGCGCACGCCGTGATCGGGATCGAAATCGCTCCATGTCGACATCGGCCGGATAAACTCCATGAAGGCGAGCCCACGCACGAAATCGGGACGCCGGGCGGCAAGATGAAATGCGAGCGCCGTGCCCCAATCCTGCGCCACCAGGTAGGCGGATGAGACGCCAAGCGTTTCGATCAGGGCATCGAGATAGCGCACCTGGTCCCGGAAGCGATAGGCGATGTCGGGCTTGCCGGACGCGCCAAAGCCGATCAGGTCGGGCGCGATGCAATGCGCCACCGGCGCCACCAACGGCAGGATGTTGCGCCAGATGTAGGACGAAGTCGGGTTGCCGTGCAGGAACAGCGCCACCGGCGCATTGCCGGCGCCCGCCTCGCGAAAGGCCATGGTGGTCGACAAGACATCGCGATGCTGAAGGAACACAGATTCGGTCATCACAACTCCCTGAACACAGTTTGGAAGACGATTGTCTTGAAGCGCTCGAGCGGCGTGTGCCCACGCTCCACCTTCATGCGGAGAATGGCGCCCTGCCAGGACGCGAGCAGGAACTCGGCGAGTTCTTCGGGCGCAAAGTCAGAGGCGATCTCGCCGGCCTTCTGCCCTTCAGCGATGCAGGCCGCGAACGGCCCGCGCCATTCCTGAAAGATTTCCGACAACCGCGTGCGCAGTAATTCGCTCGAAGCGGACGCTTCGAGGCTGAGGTCGCCGATCAGGCAGCCCCGCAGAAAATCGTCCGCTTCGAGCCGCCCGGTGATGATGTCGAGGTAGCGCTTCAACCGCATCCGCGGAGTGAGCGAGGTGTCGTCAAGCGCCTGCGCCACAAGCGATCGCGTCTGCGCAAAATAGCGGTCGAGCACTTCGGACGCGAACCGCTCCTTCGAGCGGAAATGGTTGGTGAACGAACCCTGCGGCGCGCCGGCGGCGGCGGTGACGTCGCGCACGCTGGTGCCGTGATAGCCGGTCCGGAACATTTCCTTCAGGCCGGCGTCGAGGATGGCATCGCGGAGAGATGGTTTTGGCATGGAGACCATTTAATACGCACGTACGTATTGATGTCAAGCGACAAGATGCACGCGGCTCGCCGCGCGCCTGGGCGACGCCGCTCAGACCTGCTGGATCAAGGGTTTGGGGTCAGCTCGCGGGCCTGCTGCGCGAAACCACCCAGTCGCGCAACCAGGAGCCGATCGCGCAGCCGATGAGATAGAGCGCGAACATGACCAGGAAGAGATCGAGCCAGTAGCCGAAGCGGCCGGGCACGACCCGCGCAAACGACGCCGCCACCAGCGCGGCGGCGAGCAGCGCGAGCCAGCGGATCCACACCTTCGAGACGCCCTGCGCCCGATGCACCACCGCGATCCAGCCCATGCAGAAGCCGAGCAGCGCGGCGCCGAGCAGCCAACCCCAGAAGAATGTCGCGAGCACGGTCATCGCTACTTCACCACGAATTCGATGCGGCGGTTCTGCGCCTTGCCGTCTTCACTCTCGTTGCCGGCGAGCGGCTGCGTGCTGCCATAGCCGATCGGCGTGAAGCGATTGGCAGGCAGTCCGGCGCGCACGAGATAATCGACCACGGCCTGCGCGCGGCGCTCCGACAAGGCCTGGTTGGCCGCCTCCTCACCGTCGCTGTCGGTATGGCCGGCGACTTCGATCGTCGCATTGGGACAGCGCATCGCGGTCTCGATCAGGCGGTCGAGCAGGCCGGCGGAGTCAGGGACGATGTCGGCCTTGCCGGACTCGAAGCGGATCTTGCCCTTGGAGAGGATTTCGGAAAACAGCTGCTGGCACACCGTCGGATCGACCGGCGCCGCCGCCGGCTTGACCGTGACCTCGGCCTTGTACTGCCAGCCCTGCGGAAAGTCCTTGCCGAGCCCGTCGCGGATCTGGCCGGCCGCGGCATCATACAGCGCATCGCCCGACAGCTTCACCTCACGGTCCGAGACCACGAGCGTCCCGGTCGACAGCCGCGACAGCGCGCCGAGCGCAGGCACCACCGCCGCCGCAAAACCTGAGGGGGCGCCGATGCTGGCCTTGAGATTGTCGACCACCTTCTCGCTGAAGAACTTGCGGCCGGCGGCGGCGACCAGCGCGGCATGCACGTTGTTGTCGGGCACGTAGCCGGTCAGCGTCAGCGTCACCGCGACCGGATCCTTGTAGGCCTGGAACACGAAAGGCGGCGCCTTGATGTCGTTGGCGGCGATCGAATAGCCGTCCGGCAGGTTCTTCAGCGCCGCCGCGACCGCTTCGCGTCCGCCGAGCTCGCGCGCCATGCCGGCGAGAGCAACCTTGTTGTCGGTCAGCGTGATCTTGCCTTCCTTCAGCTTGCCGATCTGATCGAGCAGCAACAGCGCCGCCGGATCGAACCGCGACGGCGCGCCGCGGGCGAGCGCCATCTGATCCACCACCTCGACACCGCCGAGGCTGGCCTTCGCGGCCTCGGTCAGCTTGCTTTTGCTCGACGGCAGCGGCGCATTGCCGCCAAGCGTGACCCGCACCACGTCGCGTTCGGCGGACCACACAAAGGGCTTGGCTTCGGGAACGAGGCGGGTCTCGTCGTTGACCAGCCGCACGCCCGGCACGGCCTCGACCGATGCCACTGCGCTGAGACGGCCGTCCTCGGAGAAGGCGTTGGCCGCAAAGGTCACGTCGCGGCCGTCGACGCTGATGCGGCGCTTGTCGAGCACGGTGTCCTTGAGTGCGGCATTGGAGCGCGCAGCAAGATCGGCCTCGACCGTTCCGGTGCTGGTCCAGCCCGCGATACCCCACAGGACGACCAGTGGAATCACCCCCGGCCACCACTTGCTACTCCACTTGAAAAGTCCGTGCATTCAGCGTCCTGCGGGGTCGGGAAGCAGAGAGAAAACAAACCCTTGGCCTACTGTCAAACCCCAAATCGGCTGCCATGGCGGGGCCGCCATGTTGGACCGGGATAACAGTTTCTTCAGTGGTCTTTCGCTAAGTTTGCGGCGGAATGCAAATCGGCCAGCCCGTGCCCCCATGAAACAACTCCGCAACACCGTGATCCGTGCCGGGATGGAGGCGTTGTATTTCTCGGGTGCACATATCCTGCTGCGGCCGATCTTCGCCGGCGTCGGCACCATCTTCATGCTGCATCACGTCCGCCCGCGCCGCGCCGACGTGTTCCAGCCCAACCATCATCTCGAGGTCACGCCGGACTTCCTGCGCGCGATGCTGACGCATCTCCGCGCCCTCGACGTCGACGTCGTCAGCATGGACGAGGCGCACCGCCGCCTCACCGAACGGAATTTCGCGCGGCGCTTCGCCTGCTTCACCTGCGACGACGGCTACCGCGACAACCGCGATTTCGCGCTGCCCGTCATGCGCGAGTTCGGCGCGCCGTTCACGGTCTTTGTCGCGAGCGATTTCGCGGAAGGCTGCGGCAAATTGTGGTGGATCGCGCTGGAGCGGATCATCGCGGCAGCATCGGCGATCGAGGTGCCGATCGCCGGCGTCATGACGCGGATCGACACCGCGACGCCGCAAGCCAAGCGCACAGCGTTCGGCCGCATGCACGACTGGCTGCGTTCACTGCCGGGCGAGAAAGAGATGCAGGCAGAGATATCAGCGCTCTGCGCCCGCCACGGCGTCGACGAGGCCGGCATCGCGCGCGAGCTCTGCATGTCCTGGGACGAGTTGCGCGGCTTTGCCGACGATCCGCTGGTCACCATCGGCGCGCACACCATCACCCATTGCAATCTCGCCAAGCAGAGCGAGACCATCGCATCGTTCGAGCTCGCCACCAGCCGGGCGCGGATCGAGGACGCGCTGCAGCGTCCGGCGCTGCATCTCGCCTATCCCTATGGCGACCGGATCGCCGCCGGGCAACGCGAATTCGCCCTCGCCAGATCGATCGGCTTTCGGACCGCGGTGACGACGCGGCCGGGCATGCTGTTTCCCGAAAGCGCCGACCATCTGACGGCGTTGCAGCGGGTCTCGCTGAACGGCAATTACCAGGACGCGCGGCTCCTGCCGGTGCTGACCTCAGGCGCCGCCACCGCGGTGTGGAACGGCTTTCGCCGCATCGACGCGGCGTGATACGCGCCTGCCTGTAGCCCGGATGGAGCGAAGCGCAATCCGGGACAGTCGCATCGGATGACGCTTCCCCGGATTTCGCTTCGCTCCATCCGGGCTACTGATCCCTTCCCACTTCTTGACTCGATCCCCGGCCGCGCCCAGAACCATCGGCAACGCAATGGAGGAGCGCATGTTCAAGGATCTGTTCTCACTGAAGGGCCGCGTCGCACTGGTGACCGGAGGATCGCGCGGCATCGGCAAGATGATCGCAGCCGGCTTCCTCGCGCAGGGCGCCGCCAGAGTCTATATCACCGCGCGCAAGGCAGGTCCCTGCGAGGCCACCGCCCAGGAGCTCACAGCCGCCTATGACGGCGAATGCATCGCGCTGCCGATCGACATCTCGACCGTCGAGGGCTGCGAGAAGCTCGCCGGTGAGATCATCAAGCGCGAGCCGAAGCTCGACATCCTGGTCAACAATGCCGGCGCGGCATGGGGCGCGGACTTCGACGAATTCCCGGAGAGCGGCTGGGACAAGGTGATGGACCTCAACGTCAAGTCGATCTTCTTCCTGACCAAGGCGCTGGCCAAGCCGCTGCGCGCGGCGGCGACGCATGACAAACCGGGCAAGGTGATCAACATCGCCTCGATCGACGGCATCTTCGTCAACCCGATGGAGACCTATTCCTATGCCGCGAGCAAGGCCGCGGTGAT
Source organism: Bradyrhizobium sp. Pha-3 (assembly GCF_042258615.1). Taxonomy (GTDB): domain Bacteria; phylum Pseudomonadota; class Alphaproteobacteria; order Rhizobiales; family Xanthobacteraceae; genus Bradyrhizobium. The sequence continues at coordinate 8,462,620 of NZ_CP170152.1, forward strand.
CCATCTGACGCGGCGAATGGCGACGCGCCTGATCAAGGACAACATCAATGTCACCGCGATCGCGCCCGGCGCCTTCAAGTCGGACATGAACCGCGCCGCGCGCGACCACGCCGACGAAGTCGCCAAGCGCGTTCCGTCGCGACGCGTGGGCAGCGACGAAGACATGGCGGGGACCGCAATCTATCTCGCCTCGCGCGCCGGCGACTACGTCGTGGGCAACACGATCGCGGTCGATGGCGGCGTGGTCTACGCGACCGCAGGGTTGGAGATCGCGGGGTAAGCGACCGCGCCTCTCACGCCCATCAGAGCATCACTGGTCATACACAAGGGGCGCCTCGCCCGCAGCGGGGCGCCTTTTCCGACGCCTCCGGCCAGCTCCATCTGAAGCACGCCGCCAGATCTCACACACGCGATGACGTGAACTTCCGTTTCACATCACTCGCGCGAGACATCACAGGGGGCTCCGTCAAAGCGGACGCGCGCGGCATGGATATCCGAATAGCGACGGTCGGCCCAATCGATGAGGCTGGCCATCGGGTCCAGCAGGGATTGGCCTAGCGGGGAAAGGCGATATTCAACGCTCGGCGGCTTGGTCGGAAAGACATGGCGGGTGATAAGTCCGTCGCGCTCCAGGTCGCGCAACGTCTGTGTGAGCATGCGCTTCGAGATGTCGCGGATGGCTCGGCGAAGCTCGCCGAAACGCTGCGGTCGCGTCGCAAGCGTCATGATCATGAGGATGCTCCACTTGTCGCCGATGCAGTCGAGCACATCGCGCACCGGGCAATGCACGGGTTCCGCTGACTGGGCGTCGTCCGATTGATATCGGCTGAAGCGCTCGATCGCGCTCAATGCGTCGCTCATGCCGGTCCCCTTTTCCTGTCCTGGTTACAAAAAACTGCCTCCTTACGGTGCAGGCCCGAGGTCTCTATGTGAGACCTACCCTAGAATATAGACCATTTAGCACCCGGAGAATACGCATGTTTCTAGTCACTGGAATCACAGGAAAAGTCGGCGGCGCAACCGCCAGGCATCTGTTGGCGCAAGGCAAGAAAGTACGCGCGCTGGTTCGCGACCGCGCGAAGGCGGCAAACTGGGCGGACCAGGGCGTGGAACTGGTGGACGGTGACTGGAACGACACGGCCGCCATCGAGCGGGCGCTCAAGGGCGTCGACGGCGCGTTTGTCATGTTGCCTGCTGTCTGGGCTCCCTCGCCGGACTTCAAGGAAGCCAAGGGCGTCATCGCGAACTATGTCGAGGCGCTGACCAAGGCCGCGCCGCCGCGGGTCGTCGGGTTGTCATCGATGGGGGCGAACAGAACGAGCGGGCTGGGGATGATCACGGCCCTGTCGTTGCTGGAGCAAGGCTTTCGCAAGCTGACATCGCCGACCGCCCTCGTGCGCGCCGGCGGCTTTTTCGAAAACTTCCTTTACGGCCTGCACGTCGCCCAGGGCGGCACGCTCCCGGTCTACTACAACCCGACCAACCGGAAATCGACCATGGTCGCGACGAACGACATCGGTGCCGAGGTGGCGACGCTGCTGACAGGGCCGGCGTGGTCGGGGCATCGGGTCATCGAACTTGGTTCGATGATCAGCGCGGATGAAGTCGCAGCGCAACTGGGCGATGTCATGCAGCGCGAAGTCAGGGCCTTCGCCGTCCCGCGGGCTGAGTGGCCGGCGGCATTCGAGCAGTTCGGTATCCCGAAGGGCCAAACCGGACCGGCTGAAGCGATGTTCGACGCCGTCAACGCGGGCTGGATGGACCTCGGCGTAGCGGGCACGGAGCGCGTCGCCGGCACAACGCTTCCCCGCGATGTCTTCGCGGCGGCCCAGAACGCCGCGGCGGCGTAGGTCCGCGGATCGGCGATGAGATGCGACTTTCGGACCTGTTCCGGAAATTCGCATCTCCCTCGGAATGAATGCGTCGCGGCCGGCCGTCTCTCCGCGACGCCCTCATCAGAAAAGGATGGACAATGTCAAAGATTTCTCTGCGCCAAGTCTCGGCCTTGGCGCTTGCAGCTTTCTTCGTCGTGGGATCGCTCAGCAACATCTTCGCCCCTGGGTCAATCTACGAAGAATACCTGCGGTGGGGATACCCGTACTGGTTCCATTTCGTAACCGGATCGCTGGAACTCACGACCGCCGCTCTGCTGGCGCGGGCACGGACGCGGCTGTGGGGCTCGGTGCTCGGCTGCACCGTGATGTTGGCAGCGCTCGCGACCGTCACATTCCACGGCGAATACTGGCACGGCGTGGCGCCGCTTGTCGTGGCAACACTATCGATAGTCGTCGGCTGGATTGCCTGGCCGAAGCGGCTCCCCAGCCCGGCATGACTGTCGCCACTGGCGGCCGAGGAATGTCCGCGTGCGAACGGCGAGTAAGCGCCCCCTATTCGTCGTTCAAAGGCTCGACGCGAACGCGTCGACCAGCTCGTCGAAGGCTTCGGCTCTTTCCCACTGCGTGGCGTGGCCGGCACCGTCGATCACCTGAACCTGGCCGCGCCACAATGTCGGCGCGGGCAGCCGTTGCAGATAGCCGAGATCGACCATCTGTTCCTCGCTGCCATGCACGATCGCCAGCGGAACCCGGAGGCCGCGCACGATCTCGACCTCGTCCGCGAAGCGGCCGGCCTGCACGCTGGCGCCGAGATAGCCGCGCGCGTTGCCGTCGGTACGGCGGAAATCGGTGTCGACGAACGCGGGCAACGGCGCATAGTCCGGCGCGAAGACCGTTTTCAGCCAGGCCGCGATCTCTGCATCGCTGGGCGCGGGCGTGAAGGTGGTGGCCGACAGCCCCTTGAAGCCGGAGAACCCGTCAGGCGTCTTGGCGATCGGCGGCGTACCGAAAATCATCAGCCCGGCCGCCATCGGCAAGGATGGGGCTGCGTTGAGCACCGCGTGCCCGCCGAGGCTCCAGCCCACCACCACCGCGTTCTTCAGGCCGAGCTCCTTTGCGGCCGCCGCAATGCAGCTGGCGTAGCCCGCACCCGAATAACCATGCCCCGGATCGGGCGCAGGCGACGAGCTGCCATGGCCGGGAAGGTCGATCGAGACCAGCCGGTATTTGGCGCCGAGCGGCCCCTGGAGTTGCTTCTGCCAAATCTGCGACGACGATGAATTGCCGTGGATCAGCAAGATGTCGCGGCCAGTACCCGCGCTCTCGAAGCCCGCAATCGTCTGCTCACCGAACTGGAGCTTGAACGGACGCAGGGTCGGCCCCGGAAAGGTCTCTTCGCTCATGATGGCACCGCCGAAATCCCGAACCGCGGCAACCGGCGCAAGCCGTCATTGCGGTCCATGTATTGAAGCTGCGTGATCTCCGCGCGAACACATCGCGCTTGTCAAGCTGGGAAGCCCCAGCGCTTCATCGCGCGGAGCCAACGCACGTCTCAAAAAGAAAAGGGGCAAGCCAGGACCTTCTCGGCTTACCCCTTTTCGGCCCCTCCGGGAGGAGAGGAACTGCCAGCTGATGATCAGCTCTCGATTCTCACATATTCGAAGTCGCCGGGCTTGTTGTCGATGCCGACCTTGGGCGCCGAGATCCAGGAGGCGAACTCGCCGGGTTCGGTCACCGGCTTCATCAGCGAGGCGATGAAGTCGCCGTCCGCAGTCGACGGCAGCCAGTCGTTCTTGCGCTTGGCCCAGGTGGCGTCGTCGATCAAGAGGCCATCGGGCGTCGCATGGATGTCCTTGAACTCGCCGATCTGGCGGTGGAAGGCGGTGTTCGGCACCGTGAGCTTGTAGTCGATGCCTGCGGTGGAGATCACCTTGTTCCAGCGCAGCATGCCCTTGACGCAATCCTGCGTGTAGTCGTCGCGCAGCCGCATGTTGAGCGCGGTCAGCGCCGGCTCGTCGACCATCTTGATCTGGCCGTCCACCATCTTCATGACCGGATAGGTCGAGCTCTTGAGCTGGTGATCGTCCTCGATCGTGGTTTCCTTGTAGCGGCCCTTGATGCCGGCGTTGAAGGCGTTCGCCGCATTGGTCGACACTTCGGAGCCGAACAGGTCGAGCGACAGCGAATAGTGCAGGTTCAGCTTCTTCTGGATGGTCGGAAGATCGATCACGCCGAGCGCGCGGATCCTGGCAATGTCGTTCGGATCGGTGATGCCGGCTTCGTTCATCGCATCGCAGGTGCGCTGCACGACGCGGGTGATGCCGGTCTCGCCGACGAACATGTGGTGGGCTTCCTCGGTCAGCATGAAGCGGCAGGTGCGCGACAGCGGATCGAAGCCCGACTGCGCCAGCGAGTGTAGTTGCATCTTGCCGTCGCGGTCGGTGAAGTAGGTGAACATGAAGAACGACAGCCAGTCCGGCGTCGCCTCGTTGAAGGCCCCCAACATGCGCGGCGAATCCGCATCGCCCGAACGTCGGCGCAACAAATCGTCGGCTTCCTCGCGGCCGTCGCGGCCGAAATACTTCTGCAGCAAATAGACCATCGCCCAGAGATGGCGGCCTTCCTCGACATTGACCTGGAACAGATTGCGCATGTCGTACAGAGAGGGCGCGGTCTTGCCGAGATGGCGCTGCTGCTCGACCGAGGCCGGCTCGGTGTCGCCCTGGATCACGATCAGGCGGCGCAGCATCGCGCGATGCTCGCCGGGGACTTCCTGCCAGGCCGGCTTGCCGTAATCCTCGCCGAACGGAATGACGCGGTTCTCTTCCTGCGGCGCAAGCAAAATGCCCCAGCGATATTCGGGCATCCGAACGTAGTCGAACTTGGCCCAGCCGCGCGGATCGACCGAATAGGCGGTGCGCAGATAGACCAGCGACTCCTGGAAGCCGTCCGGACCCATGTCTTTCCACCAGTCCATGTAACCGGGGTGCCAGCCTTCGAGGGCTTTCAGCACCTGGCGGTCTTCGGCGAGATTCACATTGTTCGGAATCTTGGTCGAGTAATCGACGTTCATGATGTTCATGGCAGCCTCCTTGGGGCAGATTTCTTTCGTCATGGCCGGGCTTGTCCCGGCCATCCACGTCTTGCTTCGGTAAAGGAAGGAAGACGTGGATGCCCGGCACAAGGCCGGGCATGACACAGCAAATTTCCTACACGCGCGTCATGTCGAATTGCGCCTTCTGGCCGGTGCCGTAGCGGCGCAGCGCGCCGTCCTCACCGACCGCGTTCGGCCGCTGGAATATCCAGTTCTGCCACGCCGTCAGGCGCGAGAAGATCTTCGATTCCATGGTCTCGGGACCGACGAAGCGCAGATTGGCCTCCATGCCGGTGAGACCGTCGGGCGAGAACGAGGTGCGCTCCTCGAAGAACACGCGGACCTCGTCGTCCCAGTCGATGTCGTCGAGCGCGAAGGTGACGAGGCCGAGCTCCTCGGCCTCCTCCGCATCGAGCGCCTTGCCGATCGAGCCTCGCGCGCGCTCCAGATCCATTGGGTCGGCCTGGAAGCGGGATTGCAGCCGGGTCAGGCCGTGGCTCATCGGATAGGGCCCGAAATTCATCGCCGTCAGCTCGATCGCCGGCGGCGGACGGTTATCGCCCTGCTTCTGGCCGATCAGCATGTAGGAGCGGTCGGCGGCGAACACGAGCTCAGCGAGGGTGCCGACGAAGCAGGAGCCCGGCTCGACCAGCGTCACGAGGGTGCGCGAGGTAACGTCGATGCGCTTGAGCACGCGCTTCCAGTAGTGCCTGACCTCGTTGACCAGCCAGTGCGCCTTGTTGGCCTCCATGAACGCGTCATAGGACACGACATTGGCGCGGTCGCCGTGGCTCTTGAACACCAGCATCGCGATCTCGAGCTCGTTGATGCGCAGATGCAGGATCGCATCGTCGAGCTCGCGGGCGACCTGCAGCGGCCAGAACGAAGCGCCCTGTCCGATCATGCCGTCGATGTCGGCAGGCGCTGTGGCTTCCGGCGCCTTGATCGAGATGGTGGCGATGCGCGCGGCGCGATCGATGTCGACGCTGACGAAGCCGTAGCGGATGGCGCTGTCGTCGATGGTGCGCGTCAGCGGCGCGAGCGCGATGCCTTTGCCGGTGCCGTTGCGCTTCGACCTGGCGGCGAATTCCTTGACGCGCTCGGCGAGCTTGCCCTCGAGCTTGGAGTTCGGCGCGATCTCGTCGACCAGCCGCCACTGCACCGCGCGCTTGCCCTTGATGCCTTCCTCGATGGTGCAGAAGAAATCGGCGTGGTCGCGGCGCACCTTGCGCTTGTCGACCACACGCGTGAGGCCACCGGTGCCCGGCAGCACCGCGAGCAGCGGCACTTCCGGCAGCGCGACGGCCGCGGCACCGTCATCGGCCATCATGATGTGGTCGGTCGCGAGCGCCAGCTCATAGCCGCCGCCGGCGGCGGTGCCGTTGACGACGGTGATGAAGCTCTGGCCGGAATTCTCGCTGGAATCCTCCAGGCCGTTGCGGGTCTCGTTGGTGAACTTGCAGAAGTTGACCTTGTGGGCGTGCGTCGAGCCCGCCAGCATGCGGATGTTGGCGCCAGCGCAGAACACACGGTTCTTGCCCGAGCGCATCACCACGACCTTCACCTCGGGATGTTCGAAGCGCAGCCGCTGCACGGCGTCCGCAAGCTCGATGTCGACGCCGAGATCGTAGGAGTTCAGCTTGAGCTGATAGCCCTCGAACAGGCCGGCGTTCTCGTCGACGTCCATGGTCAGCGTCGCGACGTCGCCGGCGACGTCGAGCTTCCAGTGCCGGTAGCGCGACGGGTTGGTCTGGAAGTCGATGTACTTCGCCCCGCCTGCAAGGACGCGATCGTCACCAGCCATGGGCCACCCTTATCTGTTGTTCGTTTGAAGGTTCATTCGTCGAGGTCTCATGCACAATAATGCATGTTTCTGGTTTCGTCTAGTTCAAACCGCAAAAACATGCATTTTGTTTCATGTTCGGAAAATTCACTCGCTGGGCCAATGGCCTGGCACCGGCACCAAAAGTCAGGCCGCCAGCGCCGGGTCGTCGCGGAGGGCTGCGCTGGCGAATTCGGTGACCGCTTCCAGCGTGACCGCGGGCGCCTCGCGATGCGGCGAGTGGCCGGCGCCCGCGATATCAGCGACATCGACCGGGCAGTAGCACTCGTCCTGGGCGATCTCGACCTGACGCATGGTGCCGTATTGGTCGGCTTCACCCTGCACGATCAGCACCGGCACGCGGATATAGGCGAGATATTCGGAGATATCCCAGTCGCGGAATGCCGGATCGAGCCAGGCGTCATTCCAGCCATGGAAGGCGTTGTCGACATCCTTGTGCCAGCGCGCCAGCTTCTCCTTCAGATTGGTGGTCTCATACGCCGTCTTGATCTCGGCGATCGACTTCACCGAGATGTCCTCGACGACGAAGTGCGGCGCGAGCAGCGCAAGGCCTTGCAGGCGATGATCCTGATGCGCGCCGGCATAGATCGCCGCGATCGACGCGCCGTCGGAGTGGCCGACCAGCAGGCCGCGTTTAAAGCCGATCTGATCCAGAACCTTCGGCAGCACGTCCAGCGCCTCGCGATGCATGTAGTCGACCGGACGCGGCAGCTTCGCTGGCGACGAGGAGCCATAACCCGCGCGCGAATAGGCGAACACGCCGGCGCCGGTCGCAGCCTGCAGCTTCTCCGGGAAGTCGCCCCACAGCCCGACGCTGCCGAGGCCTTCATGCAGCATCACGAGGGTCGGCGCCGTCTCGGGTGACGGACCGATCATCCGGTATTCGAGATCGGCGCCGTCGATGGTGAGGAAGCCGGATGGGGAAAGGGTCATCATGTCTGTCGTCCCGGCGAAGGCCGGGACCCATACGCCGCGGCCGTTGTTTTGAGAGATGCTGTTCGACGGCTTTGCGTAACGGCGCAAGCCTGTGGTTACGGGTCCCGGCCCTCGTGCGCAATTGCGCGCTAGGCCGGGACGACGTGGGGAGCTAGTGCTCGTGTTCCCGCAACTTGAACCGCTGGATCTTGCCGGTCGCGGTCTTCGGCAGATTGTCGACCACATCGATCCAGCGCGGATATTTCCACGGGCCGATCTTCTGCTTGACGTGCTCCTTCAGCGCCTCGTGCAGGCCGGCCGCCGAACTCTCGGGCCGCAGCACCACATAGGCCTTCGGCTTGAGCAAGCCTTCCGGATCGGCCTCCGGCACGACGGCGGCTTCCAGCACCGCGGGATGGGTGATCAGTGCGCTCTCGACCTCGAACGGCGAGACCCAGATGCCGGAGACCTTGAACATGTCGTCGGCGCGGCCGCAGAAGGTGTAGCGGCCGTCGGCATCGCGCGTGTATTTGTCGCCGGTGCGGGTCCAGGCACCCTCGAAGGTGGCGCGGCTCTTGGCGCGCTGGTTCCAGTAGCTCTCGCCGGCCGAGGGTGCATCGACCAGAAGCTCGCCGACCTCACCGTCAGCGACATCGGCCCCGAGTTCGTTGACCAGCCGCACCTTGTAGCCGGGCACCGGACGCCCCGAGGAGCCGTATTTGATGTCGCCGGGCGCATTCGACAGGAAGATGTGCAGCAGTTCGGTCGAGCCGACGCCGTCGAGGATGTCGACGCCGAACCGCGCGCGCCAGGCATTGCCGACCGATTCCGGCAACGCCTCGCCGGCCGAGGTGCAGACGCGCAGGCGATCGCCGCCGGACTGCGTCTTCGTCGCCTCGTCGTTCAGCATCGCCGCGAACAGGGTCGGCACGCCGAAGAAGATGCTGGGATGATATTTGTTCATCAGCGCGAACATCACCGCCGGCGTCGGACGTTCCGAATTCAGGATCGTCGTCGCGCCGACCGACATCGGGAAGGTCAGCGCATTGCCGAGCCCATAGGCGAAGAACAGCTTTGCCGCCGACAGGCCGACATCGTCCTCGCGGATGCCGAGCACCTGTTTCGCATAGGTCTCCGCCGTCGCCGCGAGATTGGAATGCAGATGGCGCACACCCTTCGGCATGCCGGTCGAGCCCGACGAATAGAGCCAGAACGCCGGCTCGTCGGCATGCGTCGGCACGGTCGCGAACACGTCGCCCTCGCGCGCGATCTCGTCCGACAACTTCTTGTGGCCGTGCGCATCCTTGCCGGACACCACGACATGCTCGAGGTCGGGCATGCGGGCGATGATGTCCTTCACCACAGGCAGCAGCGCCTCGGAGACAAACAGCACGCGGGCGCGGCAATCACTGAGGATGTAGGCGTATTGCTCTGATGTCAGCAGCGTGTTGAGCGGCACCGGCACCACGCCGGCGCGGATCGCGCCGAGGAACACGATCGGGAAATCGACCGTATCCAGCATGATCAAGGCGACCCGCTCTTCGCGGCGGACGCCGAGCCGGTGCAGCATGTTGCCGACGCGGCGGGTCTGCTGCTGCAACTGGCCATAGGTGATTTGCGAGACCGTATCGTCGAACACGACCTTGTGGCCGCGGCCCTCGTCGACATTGCGGTCGAGCAGCCAGGTCACGGCATTATAAGGCACCGCGTTGGTCGTCATGGCCCGCTCCTCAGGTCCAGGCGCGGCGCGCCTGCCCTCTCCCGTCAAGACTTAAGAATTATAATTCATACAAAGCCACCACATTGGCTTGCTGTCAATCCTCGTCGGCATTATGTTTCCTAGACCATTGGGTCTGATTCCAGTCGGAACAGCACCCGCGCGTCGCACAGGGATCATGACCTCAGCCAACGATCCGGAAACCGACTTCCTCGAGCAGCTCGGCCAGCGTGTGCGCACGACACGCGGCCTGGCCGGCATGTCGCGCAAGGTGCTCGCCAAGGTCTCCGGCATTTCCGAACGCTACATCGCCCAGCTCGAAAGCGGCAAAGGCAATGTCTCGATCGTGCTGCTGCGCCGTGTCGCAGGCGCGATGGGCGCGCATCTCGAGGACCTGATCCCCTCGAGCGAGCCGGTTCCGGACTGGGCCGTGATCCGCGATCTCCTGCGCAAGGCTTCGCCGAACCAGATCGCGCAGGCCAAGGACATGCTCGCCGGCAGCAGCCCGCTGGCGCCGCGCGGCGCCTCGTTCTCAGGCATCGCGCTGATCGGCCTGCGCGGCGCCGGCAAGACCACGCTCGGGCGGATGCTGGCGAAGAAGATCGGCTGGAGCTTCGTCGAGCTCAACAAGGAGATCGAGGCGCAGAACGGCCTGTCGGTTGCCGAGATCATCGCGCTGTACGGCCAGGAAGGCTTCCGCCGCATGGAGCAGGCCGCGCTGACGCAACTGCTCGCGCGCAAGGAATTGATGGTGCTGGCGACCGGCGGCGGCATCGTCTCCGAGGCGCTGACCTTCGACCTGATCCTGTCGTCGTTCTACACGATCTGGCTGAAGGCCGAGCCGGAAGAGCACATGGCCCGCGTCCGCCGCCAGGGCGACCTGCGCCCGATGGCCGACGATCGCTCCGCGATGGCCGAATTGCGCAACATCCTGGTCAGCCGCGAACCGCTCTATGCGCGCGCATCGGCGGTGGTCGACACCGCTGGACTTTCAGTCGACGCCGCCGCCGCGCGGCTGATCGATTCCGTGCGGCCAGTACTGCAGAACGAGGCGCGCTCGTTCGGCCTGCGCAGCGTGGCGCTGTAAGCGCGCTAGAGCGACGGCTCGCCGTATCGATTGCTTCGCAAGCACCTTTCAGCGAATAATCGCGCATGAAGTTGCTATTCCTCCATGGTTCGCCCGCCACGGGTAAACTCACGATCGCCAAAGCGCTGCTCGGGATGGTGCCGGGACGGCTGATGGACAATCACGCGGCGATCGATTTCGCACGGACGATTTTCGACTTCGATGCGCCCGGATTCTGGGAGCTTGTCCACCACATCAGGTATTCGGCCATCGACGCTGCGGCTGAGCACGGCGTCCCGCTCCTGGTGACAACCTTTTGTTATGCCGAGCCCGAAGATCGTGAGCAATTCCTCAAGTTCGAGGAGATCGTACGACGTCGAGGCGGCGAGTTGCTCCCAATATTCCTGCATTGCTCAAGGGAAGAAGCGCTACGCAGGGTCGGCAATCCCGATCGGATTGAGCGGCGAAAGATGACGTCAGGTGAAAGCCTGAGCAAATTTCTCGACAGCTACGACTTCGCGGCCGTACCGCGACCCGATTGCCTCAAGCTCGACACGGGGAAGGCCCCGGCCGAAGTCACCGCCCAGAGCATCATCAGCCATTTCGCCCTCACAGCAGCATCGATTTGACTGAGGTTGCCGCCTCCCGCAGCAACGGCAGGAAACGATCGATCAATTCCTTGGCCGGCACGCGATCGACATGCGCGCCCATGTTGATGGCGGCGACGATGGTGCCGTCGTAGCGGCGCACCGGCACCGAGATGGAACGGAAATGCGGCTCGGCCTCGCGGTCGACCAGCGAGTAGCCCTGCGCGCGATCGGCAATGATGGTGGCGAGCAGTTTCTTCGGATCGGTCGTGGTCTGCGGCGTCACCGGATCGCGGCGCATCGCCTTGAGGCGTGTCGCAAGCTCGGCATCGCCGAGCCGGCCGAGCATGGCGCGACCCACTGACGTACAGAACGCCGGCAGCCGGTAGCCGATATCGAGACCTGCGGAGAACACCCGCGTCGGACTCGAGCGCGCGACGAACACGACGTCGTCGCCGTCGAGCAGCGCGAGCGAGGCGATCTCCTGCGCTGCGGTCGCGATGCGGTCGAGCACCGGTTGCAACACCGTCACCACCTGGTTGGATTGCAGGAACGAGCCCGCCAGCGTCAGCACATGCGGCGTCAGCGTGAACAGCTTGCCGTCGGTTGCGACGAAGCCGCCATGCGCGAGCGTGAACAGGATGCGGCGCGCGGTGGCGCGCGGCAGATCGGCGGCGCGGGCGAGGTCGCTCAAGGTTGCCGGCCCCGAGACGGTGCCGAACACCTGCAACAGGCGCAGGCCGCGATCGAGGGCCTCGACGAAGTCGGTGGCGCGCGCGTCCTGGTCGGTCCGCTTCAGCTTGGGCATGGGTTGCGGCTTTGAACGGTTCAAAAATTGCGCTTGCTGTCCAAAACAGACATGGCATAATTCGCACATTCGTTCAATAGGCGAACAAATCCAAATTCAGGAGACGCCGCCATGATGAGCCGGGAAGCGAACGATCTGATCACCCGCACCGGGCGCAAAGACCCCTGCGGAAAGCTGATGCGGATGTACTGGCAGCCGGCGGCGCTGGTCGATGAACTGGAAGGGCCGCGCCCGGTTCGGCCGGTGCGGCTGCTCGGTGAAAACCTGGTGCTGTTCCGCGGCGAGGACGGCAGCTACGGCCTGATCGATCGCCACTGCGCGCATCGCGGCGCCGACCTTGCCTTCGGCCGGCTCGAGAATGGCGGGCTGCGCTGTGCCTTCCACGGCTGGCTGTTCGACACCAGTGGCCAGTGCATCGAGACGCCGGCCGAGCCTGCCAACTCGCAGCTCTGCAAGGGCATCAAGCAGCGCTCGTATCCGGTGGTCGAGAAGAGCGGCATCCTGTGGACTTATCTCGGCGAAGGCGCCCCGCCGGCATTCCCGGAGCTCGACTGCTTCGTCGCACCCGGAAGCCACACCTTCGCGTTCAAGGGCCACATGAACTGCAACTGGCTGCAGGCGCTCGAGGTCGGCATCGACCCGGCACACGCCTCCTTCCTGCATCGCTTCTTCGAGGACGAGGACACCTCGGCCGCATACGGCAAGCAATTCCGCGGCGCGTCCGCCGGCAGCGACATGCCGATGACCAAGATCCTGCGCGAATATGACCGCCCGATCATCAATGTCGAGCACACCGAATACGGCCTGCGCCTGATCGCACTGCGCGAGCTCGACGAGGAGCGCACCCATGTGCGCGTCACCAACCAGCTGTTCCCGCACGGCTTCGTCATCCCGATGTCGACCGAGATGACGATCACGCAATGGCACGTGCCGGTCGATGACGAGAACTGCTACTGGTACGCGATCTTCACCAGCTACGCGGCGCCGGTCGACAAGCAGAAGATGCGCGAGCAGCGGCTCGAGCTCTATACGCTGCCCGACTACAAATCGCGCAAGAACCGCAGCAACGATTACGGTTTCGATCCGCACGAGCAGGCCACCGCGACCTATACCGGCATGGGCACCGACATCAACGTCCACGACCAGTGGGCGGTGGAATCGATGGGGCCGATCCAGGATCGCACCAACGAGCATCTCGGCCAGAGCGACAAGGCGATCGTGCAGTACCGCCGCCTGCTGCGGCAGGAGATCGAAAAGGTTTCCGGCGGCGAAAAACCGATGCTGTTCCTCGACGAAGCCTCGGCGCGCAGCATCCAGGGCCCCGCCACGATGGACGGCATCGGACCGACGCTGGGCTGGGAGCTCTACTGGATGGAGGTCGACGTCAAGCGCCGCCGCGGCGCGCCGTGGGCGGCTCCCGTGCCGCGCGAGATCGCCGGCAAGGTGCATCACCTGACGGCGGCGGAGTGACAATGGCCTCGGTCGCGCAGCACAGCATCCTTCACCTCGCCCCGCTTGCGGGGAGAGGCATAGGCCGCCTATGGCGGCCGTCCTCAAGAACGCCGAAGCAGAGCTTCGGCTATGTCGCATCGCAAGATGCGATCCGGGTGAGGGGGTACAGGTCTATCGATACATCTCACTCGCGGATGGAGCCCCTCACCCCAACCCTCTCCCCGCAAGAGCGGGGCGAGGGAGAAGAAGGAGTGACGCGGTGAGCTTCGTCGAGCGTCACGGCCTGTGGTCGGATGAGCAGAAGGAGGCCGCACAACGCCTCCGCCGCATCGTCGAGGAGAAGAACCTCGAAGTCATCCGCCTCTCGTTCCCCGACCAGCACGGCATCCTGCGCGGCAAGACCTTGATCGCAAGCGAAGCGGTGCGCTCGCTGGAAGGCGGCTGTTCCATCACCACGACGATGCTCGCCAAGGACACCTCGCACAAGACGGTGTTTCCGGTGTTCACATCAGGCGGCGGCTTCGGCATGAAGGAGATGGAGGGCGCGGCCGACGTGCTGATGGTCGCCGATCCCACCACGTTCCGCGTGCTGCCTTGGGCTTCGAACACCGGCTGGCTGCTCTGCGACCTCTATTTCAGCGACGGACGGCCGGTGCCGTTCGCAACCCGCAACCTCTATCGCAAGGTGCTCGATCAGCTCGGAAGCCGCGGCTACGATTTCGTCGCCGGCCTCGAGGTCGAATTCCATCTGTTCAAGCTCGACGACGCCCACATGGCGCCGGAGGACGCGGGGCAGCCCGGACGGCCACCGTCGGTCAGCCTGCTGTCGCACGGCTATCAGTATCTCACCGAGCAGCGCTACGATCAGATGGAGCCGGCGCTCGAGATCATCCGCCGCGACATCATCGCGCTCGACCTGCCCTTGCGCACGGTCGAGGTCGAGTTCGGCCCGAGCCAGTGCGAGTTCACTTTCGCGCCGACCGTGGGGCTTGCGCCCGCCGACATCATGGTGCTGTTCCGCTCCGCGGTGAAGCAGATCGCGCGCCGCCACGGCTATCACGCGACCTTCATGTGCCGGCCGAAGCTGCCGAACGCGTTCGCCTCCGGCTGGCACCTGCACCAGTCGCTGGTGTCACGCGCGGGCGGCGAGAACGTCTTCATGGCCAAGGAGACCGGCGAGCCGCTGAGCCCGCTCGGCCGCGCCTGGCTGGCCGGCCTGATCGAGCACGCCCGCGCCTCGACCGTGTTCACGACGCCGACCATCAACGGCTACAAGCGCTACCGCTCCTATTCGCTGGCGCCGGACCGCGCGATCTGGGGTCGCGACAACCGCGGCGTCATGATCCGCGTGCTCGGCGGCCCGAATGATCCGGCAACGCGGCTGGAGAACCGGATCGGCGAGCCGGCGGCGAATCCCTATCTCTACATGGCTTCGCAAATTCTCTCCGGCCTCGACGGCGTCGATCGCAAGCTCAATCCCGGCCCGTCCGCCGACACGCCCTATGAGACCAAGGCCGCGCTCTTGCCGAAATCGCTGCGCGAAGCCGTGTTCGCGCTTCAAGACGATCCGTTCTTCCGCCAGGCGCTCGGGCCCGAGTTCGTCGACTATTACGTCTTCATCAAAAACGCGGAGATCGAGCGCTTCCAGGCCGAGGTCTCGGACTGGGAGCAGCGCGAATATTTCGAGATGTTTTGAACGCGACGCGGCACAACCACCTGGCCCGTCACCCTGAGGAGCGCGAAGCGCGTCTCGAAGGGTCGGCGGCCACAAGCCGGGCCGTGCATCCTTCGAGACGCGCGAAGACGCGCTCCTCAGGATGACGGGACCGGCATTGGTCGAGACGACCCGTTCTTCCGCCAGACGCTGGGGCCGGCGTTCGCCGACTATTACAGTTTCATCAAGAACGCGGAGATCGAGCGCTTCCAGGCCGAGGTGTCGGACTGGGAGCAGCGCGAGTATTTCGAGATGTTTTAACCTCACCGCGGCACAACCACCTGACCCGTCACCCTGAGGAGCGCGAAGCGCGTCTCGAAGGGTCGACGGCCACAAGCCGGGCCGTGCATCCTTCGAGACGCGCGAAGACGCGCTCCTCAGGATGACGGGACCGGCATTGGTCGAGACGACCCGTTCTTCCGCCAGACGCTGGGGCCGGCGTTCGCCGACTATTACAGTTTCATCAAGAACGCGGAGATCGAACGCTTCCAGGCCGAGGTGTCGGACTGGGAGCCGCGCGAGTATTTCGAGATGTTTTAACCTCACCGCGGCACAACCACCTGACCCGTCACCCTGAGGAGCGCGAAGCGCGTCTCGAAGGGTCGACGGCCACAAGCCGGGCCGTGCATCCTTCGAGACGCGCGAAGACGCGCTCCTCAGGATGACGGGACCGGCATTGGTCGAGACGACCCGTTCTTCCGCCAGACGCTGGGGCCGGCGTTCGCCGACTATTACAGTTTCATCAAGAACGCGGAGATCGAGCGCTTCCAGGCCGAGGTGTCGGACTGGGGGCAGCGCGAGTATTTCGAGATATTTTGAACGCGACGCGGCACAACCACCTGGCCCGTCACCCTGAGGAGCGCGAAGCGCGTCTCGAAGGGTCGACGGCCACCAGCCGGGCCGTGCATCCTTCGAGACGCGCGAAGACGCGCTCCTCAGGATGACGGGACCGGCATTGGTCGAGACGACCCGTTCTTCCGCCAGACGCTGGGGCCGGCGTTCGCCGACTATTACAGTTTCATCAAGAACGCGGAGATCGAGCGCTTCCAGGCCGAGGTGTCGGACTGGGAGCGGCGCGAGTATTTCGAGATGTTTGAACCTCACCGCGGCACAACCACCTGACCCGTCACCCTGAGGAGCGCGAAGCGCGTCTCGAAGGGTCGACGGCCACAAGCCGGGCCGTGCATCCTTCGAGACGCGCGAAGACGCGCTCCTCAGGATGACGGGGATGGAGTGAGTGCACCTGCTCCGTCTCAAATCCCCAGATACTTGTGTTGCAGATCCGGCTCCGCAATGAGCTGCTCGCTCGTCCCGCTCCACACCGTCTTGCCGCGCTCGATGATGTAGTGACGGTCGGCGATGCGGGTGAGGTTGCCGACGTTCTTGTCGATCACCAGCACCGACTGCCCGCGTCCCTTCAGCATCGACAGGCAGCTCCAGATCTCATCGCGGATCAAAGGCGCCAGGCCTTCGGTGGCCTCGTCGAGGATCAGGAGCTTCGGGTTGGTCATCAGCGCGCGGCCGATCGCGAGCATCTGCTGCTCGCCGCCGGACAGCGTGACGCCCATATTGCTGGTGCGTTCGGCAAGCCGCGGGAATAGCGCATGGATCTTGCCGATCGTCCAGGGATCGGAGGCGCCGAGCCGATTGCCCGATGCCGCGACGAGATTTTCACGCACCGTCAGGTTCGGAAAGATCTGGCGGCCTTCCGGCACGAGGCCGATGCCGAGCTTGGCGATCTTGTACGACGGCAGGCCGCGCACCGCCTCGCCGGCGAAGCGGATGGCGCCAGCACGCGCCGGCGTCAGTCCCATGATCGAGCGGATGGTCGTGGTCTTGCCCATGCCGTTGCGGCCCATCAGCGCGACCATCTCGCCCGACTTGATCTTGAGCGACAGGCCGAACAGCACCTGGCTCAGCCCGTAGCAGGTCTCGATCCCATCGACTTCGAGCAACGTATCAGCAGTCTTTGTTTCAGCCATGGCGCGTCACCGCATGCTGGTCACCGAGATAGGCGCGTTTGACCTCTTCGTCCTTGCGAATCGCATCCGGCACGTCGCAGGCGATGACGCGGCCATAGACCAGGACGGTGATGCGATCGGCGAGCGCGAACACCGCTTCCATGTCGTGCTCGACCAGCACGATGGTGACTTCCTTGCGCAGCTCTTTCAGCAAAGCGACCATCCGCGCGGATTCGGTGACGCCGAGGCCAGCCATCGGCTCGTCGAGCAGCAGAAGCTGCGGCTTGGTGGCGAGCGCGACCGCGAGCTCGAGCTCGCGCTGCTCGCCATGGCTCAATTGCGAGACCACGATATCGGCGCGCTTGCCGAGGCCGACGCGCTCCAGCGCTGCGCGGGCGGTGTCGCGCAGGTGCCGCTCCTTGCGCGCATTGCCCCAGAAGCGGAACGAGTGGCCGTCATGCGCTTGCGCGGCGAGCGCGACATTGTCGATCGCGGAAAAATCCTTCAGCAGCGAGGTGATCTGAAACGAGCGCGCGAGCCCAAGCCTAGAGCGCTTGTAAGACGGCAGGCTCGTGACGTCGCGGCCGGCAAAACGGATGGTGCCGGAATTCGGCATCACCTGCCCGGTGAGCTGGCTGATCAGCGTGGTCTTGCCGGCGCCGTTGGGGCCGATGATGGCATGCAGTTCGCCCGGCACCACCTCCATCGAGAGGTTGTCGGTCGCGGTGATGCCGCCATAGCGGCGCACCAGATTGTCGACGCGGAGCAAGGGATTTGGCAAGGGATCAACCACGGCTCATCCTCCCGAGCAGGCCCATGATGCCGCCGCGCGCGAACAGCACGATCAACAGCAGCACCGGACCCAGGATCAGTCCCGAATATTCGGTGAACTGCGACAGCAGTTCCTCGAGCAGGAGATAGACGATCGCGCCGACGACAGGGCCGAACAGCGAGCCCATGCCGCCGAGGATCACCATCACCATGAGGTCGCCGGAGCGGGTCCAGTACATCACAGCGGGGCTGACGAAGTCGGTGTTGTTGGCAAGCAGCGCACCGGCGAGGCCGCAGATCGTGCCGGCGATGACGAAACAGACCAGGCGGTAGCGGTTGGCATGGAAGCCGATCGCCTGCATGCGCTGCTCGTTGGAGCGGACGCCCTGCACCACGAGGCCGAAGCGCGAATTGACGATGCGCCAGATCAGATAGAGGCCGCCGAACAGACAGGCGAGGCAGAGGTAGTAGAACTGGTTGCGGTCGGACAGATTGATCAGGCCGGCGAAATCGCTGCGCTTGTAGACGGTGAGCCCGTCATCCCCACCGTAGCGCGACAAAGCGGAGGCGACGTAATAGGCCATCTGCGCAAAGGCCAGCGTGATCATGATGAAATAGACGCCGCGGGTGCGTAGGCTGAGCGCGCCGATCAACAGCGCAAACAGCGCCGAGACCGCGAGCGCCACCGGCCACTGGATGAAGCCGGAACCGATGCCCTCGGCGGCAAGGATGCCGACGGCATAGCCGCCGATGCCGAGATAGGCAGCATGGCCGAAGCTCATCATGCCGCCATAGCCCATGATCAGGTTGAGGCTCGCAGCCGCCAGCGCATAGATCGCGATGCGGGTGAACAGCGTGAGGATGAAGATGTTGCCTGTCACAGCCGAATAGACCGGCAGCAGGACCAAGGCGGCGCACAGCAGCGCTGCGACGGCATTGGAGACGTTGAGCTTGGGCATCATCGTTTGGCCGCCGGGAACAGCCCTTCGGGCCGCAGCACAAGGATGATCGCCATCAGGAGATAGATCAGCATCGAGGACAGCGCCGGTGCCGCGGTCGAGGCCGCCGCCCCGCTCAGCACCTTGCGCAGCAGGTCCGGCAGGAAGGCGCGGCCCATCGTGTCGATGATGCCGACGAAGATCGCGGCCATGAAGGCGCCGCGGATCGAGCCGATGCCGCCGATCACGATGATGACGAAAGCCAAGATCAGGATGTTCTCGCCCATGCCGATCTGCACGGTGAGGATCGGCGCCTGCATCAGCCCGGCGAGACCGGCGAGCGCCGCCCCCAGGCCGAACACCAGCGTGAACAGCAGCTTGATGTTGATGCCGAGCGCCCCGATCATCTCGCGGTTGGAGGCGCCGGCGCGGATCAGCATGCCGACGCGGGTACGCATCACGACGAGATAGAGCATCGCGGCAACCGCCAGCGCGACCACGATGATCATCAGCCGGTAGGCGGGATAGTACACCCCGGGAACGATCTGCACCGGCACGGTGAGCCAGGCCGGCAGCGGCAGCGCAAGGCCGGCCGGGCCCCAGATCAGCCGGACGGCATCGTTGAAGAACAGGATCAGGCCGAACGTCGCCAGCACCTGGTCGAGATGGTCGCGGCCGTAGAGATGCCGGAGCGCGACATACTCCAGCACGATACCGAGCAGGAGCGTCGCCCCCAGCGCCAGCAGCGCGCCGAGCACGAAGCTGCCGGTCCAGGCCACGAAGGTCGCCGCGAAATAGGCGCCCATCATGTAGAGCGAGCCGTGCGCCAGATTGACGAAATCCATGATGCCGAACACCAGCGTCAGTCCGGCCGCCAGCAGGAACAGCAGCAGGCCGAATTGCAGACCGTTCAGCAGTTGTTCGACGACGAGATACATCGTGATGCTACATCATCCCTAAAAAAACAGCGGCAGTGCATGCCCACCGCCGCATTACTCGCTGCGTGTTCTCCCTCGCCCCGCTCTTGCGGGGCCGGGACGAGCAAAGCTCGCCCTGAGAGGGTTGGGGTGAGGGGCTGCCTCCACGAGTCGAACTCGCGGGAAAAGCCCCTCACCCGGCGCTACGCGCCGACCTCTCCCCGCAAGAGCGGGGCGAGGTAAGGCGAAAGCAAGCCGCAGGCCAAGATTGGCCGCTCACTTCATCGAACACTTGTCGTGAAACTTATCCTGGTCGTCCTTGACGATGGTCGCGACCGTCTTCAGCGAGAGCTGGCCGTCGGCGTCCTTGACCACGTCCTGAAGGTAGAAGTTCTGGATCGGGATGTGGTTGTTGCCATACTTGAACGGGCCGCGCAGCGACTTGAAGTTGGCCTTCTCCATCTCCGCCTTCATGGCGTCCTTCTTGGTGAGGTCACCCTTCACCGCGACGACGGCGCTGTTGATCAGCTGGGCGGCGTCATAGGCCTGGGCGCCGTAATAGGTCGGGCGCAGGCCGGGATACTTCTTGCGATAGTCCTCGACGAACTTCTTGTTCTCGGCGTTCGGCAGGTCGTTGACCCATTCCTGCGCGCCGGGAATGCCGATCGCGTTGTCCTTCTGCAGCGGCAGCGACAATTCGTCGACGGTGAAGGCGGTATAGAGCGGGATCTGCGCCTTGATGCCAGCCTGGGCGTACTGGTTCAGGAACTGGACGCCGGCGGCGCCGGGATAGAACACGAAGATCGACTCGGCCTTGGAATTGCGCGCCTTGGTCAATTCGGCGGAGAAGTCGAGCTGGCTCGGCCACACCGTGTATTCCTCGCCGACCACCTCGCCCTTGAAGGTGCTCTTCACGCCCGCCAGCATGTCCTTGCCGGCGGCATAGTTCGGGCCGATCAGGAACACCGACTTGACGCCCTTCTGGTTCATGTAGAGGCCCATCGCGGCGGGCGTCTGGTCGTTCTGCCAGGAGGTCGAGAACACGTAAGGCGAGCACAATTCGCCGGCGAGCTGCGACGGACCGGCATTGGCCGAGATCAGGAAGGTTTTCGAATCGACCGCGGTCTTCAACGACGCCAGCAGCACGTTCGACCAGATGTAGCCGACGATGAAGTCGACCTTGTCGGACTGCACCAGCTTCTCGGTCTTCTGCTTGCCCACATCAGGCTTCTGCTGGTCGTCCTCGTAGATCACCTCGACCGGCTTGCCGTCGATCTTGCGGCCAAGGTGGTCGAGCGCGAGCTCGAACGAATTGCGCATGTCATTGCCGATCACGGCGGTCGGACCGCTGAAGGTCGAGACAAAGCCGATCTTGACGCTGTCAGCCGCCGTCGCGGGCTGCGCGAGCGCCAGAGCCATGGCGCCTGCCAGCCAGAATGCCTTCTTCATATTCACTCCCCTCCTCAACCAAAGATCCCGCCAGGCTTGATCACGAGGGCCCGGGGGTCACGCTTTCCGCGCGTCGTTCTGTGACGTGTTTTGTGCGCGATATCGCAAGTGTGCAGCAAGCACGAACCGACGGCCCACATTAGAACCTTCGGCGCATACCCCAGCACCGTGCATCATAATTCGTCCAAATCGACCATGGCAAGAAATATAATGCCGGTTGCGTAGGCAACGATTGTCGCAGGGCCCTGCGCACGTCCAGCGACCGCGCCCACCCACAGCAGCAGGCTTTAACGATCCGGTAAAGCACCCGGAAACCACGGGCAAGCAAGGCGCAGCCGGCTTCATGGTCCGGAAAGCATCGCCGCGCAACGCTGCCGCCAAAGGGACGCATCACATGTTAGGATTTCTGTTCGGCTTAAACGCCCGCATCGGCCGGCTGCATTATTTCCTCGCCTCGGTTGCCCTTGGCATCGCGGTGACGGTGATGTGCATGGGGATTGCGAGCCAAGCCTATCAACAGGTCCGTTACGGCGCGCCGCTGACAATGGAGCAACTGGGCTGGCCCGTGCTCGCAGTCGCCGGCATCTTCATTGTGGCCTCGTTCACGCTCCACTGCATGCGCATCCGCGACATCGGATGGGATCCGGTCGTGGTGGTCGTGGGCTGGATTGCATTCACGATCGTCGACGGCTTGATCGCCCAGAAGTTTCCGGCATGGGCGATCGGCACCAGGCATCAGGCAACTGCCGTCGGCGCCTTCGTCAATCTCGGGCTGACGCTCGCCCTCCTATTCTGGCCGAGCGGCTATGCCGACGATGAACCGCCGGCGCAACCGCGCGATACCGGCGGCGGATCGGATGGCTTCTGGAGCAGGAGCAGTGCACCGGCCACACCCGCCAACCGCATCGCGCGCGTTGCCAATGGCGAGTTCGGCGGCAAGACGCGGTAGCGTGCCTTCTCTCCGCTGTCGTCCCTGCGAAAGCAGGGACCCATAACCACAGGCTTGAGTTGTCAAGCAGGCTGTGGCCCCAGCATCGCACACGAATTGCTATTCGTGGTTGGGTCCCGGATCGCGCTTCGCTTGTCCGGGACGACACCGAGTGTGTGGCACGGTCGCGGAGCCCAGGCTCAGCCGCGACCACTACCCTAGATCCACCGCCCATTCGGCGCCGTCGATCGCATAGGGTGCGTGGCGGAAATCCCTGATCGTCGCAACCTTGTCGGCCGACCAGTCGAGCAGCATGAACGATCGCGGCGGCCCATCCTGAGCGTTCGGATCGAACACCAGGATCGCGGGACGTCCCTCGACCTGCCCGGTCACCAGGTGCCAGTCGTCGATCTTCGCATAATTGCCGAAGTAGCGTGACACCTCGGCCTTGCCGTTCAGCCGTGTCCGGTTGACGAGCTCGAGCCTGATGTCATCGGCGATCATGGCGCGGATGGCGTCGAAGTCGCGGGCATTGAAGCGGCCGACATAGGCGTTCAGCCTGTTGCGATCGGCCGGCGACAGGCCGGGCCGCGGCGCATCGTCCGGCTCGCGGGCGAACGCGCGCAGTTGCGTACGTCCGCGGTACAGCGCGGCCTTCACCGCGGGCAGGCTGAAATCCATGATGCCGCAGACCTCCTGCAACGAGCAGCCGAGCACGTCCATCAGGATCACGCTGGAGCGCTGCGCCACCGGCAGCCGCATGAAGGTGCGCAGGCTGCTTGCAGCGATCTCGCGGCGGCTGACGTCGTCAAGCTCTCCGGCCATCATGTCCACCTCCTCCGGCGCGTGCAGCGCGTCCTGTCGGTTGCGCCGCCTGAGGAAATCGAGCGCAGTGTTGTGCGCGATCCGGAACAACCAGGCTTCCGGATGCTGGATCGGGGCTGCGGACGCGAAGGCTTCCATCGCCTTGATCAGCGCGTCCTGCAGCACATCCTCGCCGTCGATGACCGATCCGACCATGCGGGCGCAGTAGCGATGCAGCCTTGGCCGCATCGCTGCCAGCAGCGCATCGACTTCGGCCGGCGCCTGGGGTGGTGACGTCATGATGGCTCCGCCAGATCCCTTCAAGGCAAGTCGGTTCACTCGGTTCACGGCGTATCCAGCATACGATAGTTTCCGACAATCACAGCACTGCGAACCAGCGGCGGCTCGGCGCAACGATCGCGGATGCCGTCCTGGAAGGTCTGGAACGCCGCCAGCTTCGGGATCGGGCTCGAACCGTCGTCGGCTGCTGTCTCGACCATATGGATGAAGGTGTCGTCCTCCAGCCGCAGGGTCAAATAGCGCACGCCATCCGGGTTGGCCGCCTTCAGCTCGGCGAACACCGCCGCAACCAGCGCGGCATTCTTCTCCGCCATGTCCGGCTTGGTCTTGTACCTGATCAGGGTCCGTCTCATCGCAACCTCCTTGGCCTGGTTTTACGGCCTGAACCGGCCGCGTCAGCCCTAAGGACGTTTGCGGGCGGCAAAAGGATGCGGTCCGGCAAAAATAATTCAAAAATATTCCTTTGCCGCATCCTTTGCCCATCCCGGTTCGTCCTGGCCTGCGAAGCGCGCCGCAACCCTGCGGCGGGCCAACGGAGAACGACCATGCAAACCTCACAGCAGCGCACCGAGCAGCGCTGGGTGCTCGGCCTCACCGCGCTGGCATCCTTCATGATGGCGCTGGACGCCATGATCATGACCACGGCCTTCGCCACCATCCGCGCCGATTTCGGCAGCGCCGTGGAGACGCTGCAATGGACCGTCAACGCCTTCAACCTGACCTTCGCGGTGCTGCTTCTGACCGGCGCAGCGCTCGGCGATCGCTTTGGGCGGCGCAGGATGTTTGCGGCAGGGATCGGCCTGTTCGTCGTGGCCTCTGCGGCCTGCGCGCTGGCCGGCGATGCCGCGGCATTGATCGCCGCGCGGGCCCTGCAGGGCGCAGGTGCGGCGCTGGTGATGCCGCTGGCGATGGCGATCCTGAGCGGTGCCTTCGGCCGCGAGGAGCGCGCCCGCGCGCTCGGCATTTTCAGCGGCATCACCGGATGCGCGCTGATCATCGGCCCCGCGATCGGCGGCTTCATCACCGAGCATCTCGGCTGGCGCTGGATCTTCTGGATCAACCTGCCGATCGGCCTCGTCGCGATCCCCCTCGTGCTGGCGCGCCTGCGCGAAAGTTTTGGGCCGACGGCGCCGCTCGACATCACCGGTCTGTCGCTGGTCGCGCTCGCGGCGCTGGCACTGGTCTGGGGCCTGTTGCGCGGCAACAGCGCCGGATGGGCCAGCGCGGAAGTGACGGGCGCGCTGATCGCCGGCCTCGCGCTGGCAGCGATGTTCGTGCTGTGGGAGCTGCGTGCGACCAGCCCGATGGTGCCGATGCGGCTGTTCGCGGCCAGACCGTTCGCGGCCGGCATCGCCGCGAGCGTGCTGTTCTATGCCGCGATGTACGGTGTGCTGTTCCTGCTGCCGCAGTTCCTGCAGATCGCGCTCGGCTTCGACGCCTTCGGTGCCGGGCTGCGCCTGTTGCCGTGGACGGCGACACTGTTCGTCACGGCGCCGATCGCCGGCGCCGTGGTCAACCGGTTCGGCGAACGCACGCTCGTGGTCACCGGACTCCTGATGCAGGCGATCGGGCTCGGCTGGATCGGCGAGATCGTCACCCCGTCGATGCCCTACTCCGCGCTGATCGCACCACTGATGCTCGCCGGCGTCGGCGTATCGATGGCGATGCCGGCCGCGCAGAACGCGGTGCTGAGCGCGGTTGCTGTCAGCGAGATGGGCAAGGCGTCGGGCGTCTTCAACATGGGCCGCTTCCTCGGCGGCATGTTCGGCATCGCGTCGCTGGTGGCGAGCTTTACTGCCAATGGTGCCGCCGATTCGTCCGGACATTTCACCAATGGATTCGCATCGGCGATGAGCCTTGCGGCGACGCTGTCGTTCGCCGGCGCGGTCGCGGGACTGTTCCTGCCGATGCGGCGACGGGTGGTCGCCGCGGCCGCGCCGCAGGATGCGTGAGGCGCGCAGTGATTGGGTTTCGCTATCGGGCGATAGGGCATTTCGTGTTGGAATGAGGCTGCGAATGACTACATAATCAAGTGACGAAGCCGTTCGAAACCGAGGGCGACATCAGATGACGCAAGCGCCGGCCAAACCTCATCGCGTGGTGATCGTCGGCGCCGGCTTCGGCGGGCTCGAAGCCGCCTTCGGTCTCGCGGGCGCGCCGGTCGAGATCACCCTGATCGACCGCCGCAACCATCATCTGTTCCAGCCGCTGCTCTACCAGGTCGCGACCGCTTCGCTTGCGACCAGCGAGATCGCCTGGCCGATCCGCTATCTCTTGCGCGACCGGCCCGAGGTGACGACGCTGTTCGCCAATGTCTGCGGCGTCGACGCGGCGGCGAAGCAAGTGCAGCTCGACGACGGCGGCAGCATTCCCTACGACACGCTGATCCTCGCCACCGGCGCGCGCCATGCCTATTTCGGCCATGACGAGTGGGAGCCGTTCGCACCCGGCCTGAAGACGCTGGAGGACGCCACCACGCTGCGGCGGCGCATCCTGGTCGCCTTCGAGCGCGCCGAGCGCGAGAGCGATCCCGACAAGCGCGCGGCGCTGCTCACATTCGTCATCATCGGCGCGGGGCCGACCGGCGTCGAGATGGCCGGCACCATCGCCGATCTCGCCAAGGACACGCTGCCGCAAGACTTCCGCCACATCGACACGCGCAAGGCGCGCGTGGTGCTGATCGAGGCCGGGCCGCGCGTGCTGGCCGGATTTCCCGACGATCTCTCGGCCTACGCGCAGGCGTCGCTGGAAAAGCTCGACGTCGAGGTGATGCTGGGCCAGCCGGTCACCGAATGCTCGGCCGACGGCGTGGTGTTCGGCGGCAAGACGTTGGAGGCGCGCACCATCGTCTGGGCCGCCGGCGTGCGCGCCTCGCGCGCCGCCGAATGGCTGAACGCGCCGGCCGATCGCGCCCATCGGCTGCAGGTCGAACCCGATCTCACCGTGCCGGGCCATCCCGATGTGTTCGCGGTCGGCGACACCGTCACGATCAAGGGTCCCGACGGCAATCCGGTACCCGGCATCGCGCCGGCCGCCAAGCAGGAAGGACGCTACGTCGCCGCACTGATCAAGGCCCGGCTCGACGGCAAGACGTTGCCGCCGTTCCGCTACAAGCATGCCGGCAGCCTCGCCCAGATCGGCAAGAAGAAGGCGGTGATCGATTTCGGCTGGCTCAAGCTGCGCGGCTCGCTGGCATGGTGGATTTGGGGCCTCGCCCACATCTACTTCCTGATCGGCGTGCGCCACCGGATTGCGGTGGCGATGAACTGGCTCTGGATCCACACCCGCGACCAGCGCGCCGCACGGCTGATCACCCAGGGCAGCAGCAAGGTCGCGCAATAGGCACTATTGACCGATACAATCTCGTCACCCCAGCACCTGATGCGGCGAGCGGCCGAACGCGGCCTTGAAGGCGCGGCTGAAATGCGAGACGTCGCTGAAGCCGAAGCTGAGCGCCGCATCGGTGACATGAGTGAAGCGCCGCTCGGCCAGCGCCTGATAGGCTCCCGCGAGGCGCTGCTGCCACAGCCAGCGGATCGGCGTCGTGCCCTCGCGCGCGAACAGGCGATTGAGCGTGCGCGGCGCCATGTTCTGCGCGGTGGCGATTGTACCGAGATCGAGCTCGGGATCGTCGAGATGGGCCAGGATATAGGCCTTGACCCGCGCCAGCCGTTCGTCGCCGCGCTGCGGCACACCGTCCGTCAGCTCGGTCTGGAGCGTCGTCGCGAAAATATCGAGCACTGAAGCGCCAAGCCTTATCGCAGCGGGCCCGGCCTCGTCATCGAGGCGCGTCAGCCGGCGGATCAACGATCCCGCCAGCGCGCCCACTTTCGACGCGTTGCCGACCAGTCGTGCCGTCAGCCGCTGCGCATCCGGCAGGCGCGCGAGCAGCAGCGGCCGCGGGATCGACACCATGATCGAACGCGCGCTCGGGGCAAATTCGAGCGTGAACGGTTGCGCCTGGTCGTGGAGCATGAGATCGCCCCGACGCATGCGCACCTCGCGTCCACTTTGCGCGAAGCTGACCTCGCCGCGCAACGTGAGCCACAGCATGAAATAGTCGCGCGGGTCCCTGCGGACGTCGCTCGCGCTGCGCATCACCCGGATGCGGTCGGCGGCCGGCGTCGACGACCAGATGTCGTTGATGGCGAGCGGACCGAAATGGCGGATCGAGATCGCCGCCTGAAACTGCTCGTCGGCGACGCGGCGGCATTCGGTCAGCGAGAATTCACGGCAGGTGATGTGATGCCAGCGGTCGAAACTGTCACCCGGCGCAACAAGCGTTTGCACGACAACTGTATGATCTGGGGTCTGCATCGGACCTTGCTCCCGCCCAACCCGGCAGGGGGATATTCTGCGTCCAGCCCCCGTTTCTGGCAAGCAGAGTCCAGCAACTGGCCGGCGCAGCCAAGAACGGCTGCCGCGGCGGATGTAGAAGATGTCTCACATCAGGAGAGGAGACACCACATGGGCTACCAATGCGAAATCATCGACCCGGCGCGAACCGTCATGATCGTTGTCGACATGCAGAACGATTTCGTGGCCGAGGGAGCCAAGCTGCGTTCGGCGCAGGCCGCCGCCATGGTGCCGCTTCTGACGCAGACCCTGAAGGCCTGCCGCGACCAGGGCATCCGCGTCATCTACACCGCGCATGTGCATCGCCGCGACGGCAGCGACATGGGGCTCTATGACGATCTCTACTCGCCGATCGCCGACCGCTCGTCGCTGGTCGATGGCACCGCGGGTGTCGAGATCTTCAACGACCTGGCACCGGCACCGGGCGAGCACGTCATCAAGAAGCACCGCTACAGCGCGTTCTTCGCCACCGATCTCGACCTCATCCTGCGCGAATGGGGCATCACGACGGTCATCATTTCGGGAACGACCACCGAGAACTGCTGCCACGCCACCGCGCGCGACGCCATGTTCCACAATTACAAGGTCGTCTTCCTGTCGGATGCGACCGGCACGTTCGACTATCCCGATGTCGGCCAAGGCGCCCTGTCCGCCGGCGAGGTGCACCGGGCGACGCTGACGATCCTCGCGTTCTCAACCGCGCATGTGATGACGGCCGCCGAGATGCTGGGGCGGGTGAAGGCCGATGATGGAGCAGCGAAGGCTGCGTAGTTAGTCGCGAACGGCGCGCGGCACATTCGGTCCGCCTCTCCCCTTGTGGGAGAGGCCGGATTGCATGAAGCGAAGCGCAATGCGATCCGGGTGAGGGGTTGCGGTCTCTCCAGGCGGTACGCCGCATCGAAAGTCCCCTTACCTGTCACCCTCCCCTGGAGGGGCCCTGGAGGGGGAGGGTCGGTTCACAGCGAGCGAAGCGAGGTGTGAGCCGGGGTGGGGTGATCTCTCAACGCGGGTACTGTTCGACTGGAGGGACCTTCACCCCACCTCGGTTCGCATTCCATGCGAACCGATCCCAGAGCGAGCTTCGCTCGTCTCGACCCCTCCAGGGGAGGATGTAGACGTGCGCGACCATCGTCCTCACTTCACCAGCGAGCACCCGCCATCGGCGAGCGGCCGGAACGCCTGCTCGGCCGGGATCGTCGCGATCAGCTTGTAGTAGTCGTAGGGGTACTTCGACTCCTCCGGCTTCTTCACCTCGAACAGGTACATCGGGTGGATGACGCGGCCGTCCTGGCGGATCGTGGTCTCGCCGAACAGTTTGTCCTTGCCCTTGAAGGTCTTCATCTGCGGCACCACGACCTTGGCGTCGTCGCCGCCGGTGGCCGCCACCGCGTTGAGGTAGGCGAGCGTCGAGGCGTAGACGCCGGCCTGATTGCCGCTCGGCATCTTGCCGTTCATGCCGGGCCGCGCGGCGAAGCGCTTGGCGAAGGCGCGGGTGTCGTCATTCATGTCCCAGTAGAAGGCTTCGAGCAGTTGCAGGCCCTGCGCGACCTTCAGGCCCATGCCGTGGACGTCGTTCACGAACAGCAGGAACGCCACCATGGTCTGGCCGCCCTCCTGGATGCCGAACTCGGCCGCCTGCTTCACCGCATTGATGGTGTCGCCGCCGGCATTGGCGAGCCCGATCACCTTTGCTTTCGAATTCTGCGCCTGCAGCAGGAAGGACGCGAAGTCCGACGTCCCGAGCGGATGCTTGCTCGATCCCAGCACCTTGCCGCCGTGCTTCTCGATGTAGTTCGTCGCCTCGGCTTCGATGCCTTTGCCGAGTGCGTAGTCGACGGTCACAAAGTACCAGTCCTTGCCGCCACGCTGCATCATCGCGGCGGCCGTGGTGTTGCCGGTCGCCCAGGCGTCGTTGACCCATTGAATGGTGTTCGGCGAGCAGGCCTTGCCGGTGAGATCGGAGCTTGCGGTCGACGACGCCAGGAACGTCATCCTGGAGTCGCGCAGCACGGTGTTGATCGCAAGGCCGACGGCCGAGTTCGGCACGTCGACGATGGCGTCGACGCCTTCGACATCGAGCCATTTGCGCGCGATCGCAGATCCGACGTCAGCCTTGTTCTGGTGATCGGCATAGACGATCTCGACCTTGATGCCCTTGCCGCCGCCGCCAAAATCCTCCGCCGCCATCCGCGCGGCCTCGACCGAACCCATGCCGTTGGTGTCCTGGAAGATGCCGGAGATGTCGTTGAGCACGCCGACCCGCACGACATTGTCGGAAATCTCCGCGCGTGCGCTGCCCGCGGCGCAGGCCAATGCCAGCGCAAGTCCAATCCCAAATCGCCCAACCCCAAAGCCCCTCATCGTATCCCCTCCCATGTTTCCTCAAACCAACCTTTTGCCGGTATCGAGCGTCTCGTCAGGCCGGCGTGATCTCGACCGGCAGGCTGCTCAGCCCACGCAGCGTGTTGTTGAAAAGGCGCTTCGGCTCACCTGATATTTCGATCCTGGCGACACGACGCGCCAGCGCCGCCATCATCACTTCGCCTTCGAGGCGGGCGACGAGCTGGCCGACACACATATGGATGCCCGAACCGTAGCCGACATGGCCCGACGTGCGACGCGTGATGTCGTAGCTGTCGGGCGCTTCCCAGCGGCGCGGATCACGATTGGCCGCAGCCAGGAACATCAGCACCTTCTCGCCTTCGGGAATGCTGGCCCCGCTGAGCTCGACGTCGCGGGTCGTGGTGCGGAAGAACGTTTGCACCGGGCTTTCGAACCGGACGGCTTCCTCGAACGCGTTGCGCGCCAGCGTCGGATCGCCGCGGAGCTTCTGGAACTGGTCGGGGAAGCGGGCAAGGCAGTAGACGGCGGCGCCGATGCCGTTGACGGTCGTGTCGAGACCGGCCGATAGCAGCGAGCGCACCAGCAGCGGTGCCTCGGTCGCGGTAATGGCACCGCTATCGACATGGGCATGGATGCAGGCGCCGATGCCATCAGGGGTGAGATTGTCGCGCTGACACTGCTCGGCGATATAGGCCTGATGCGGCGCGGAGCGCTCGATCGCCTGCTTGCGCAGTTCGTTCGGCGGCCCGAAGGCGTTGAACACCAGGCTTGCGTAAGGCAGCAGATGCTCGCGGCCCTCCGGCCGCAAGCCCAGCGCATCCGGGAAGATCGACAGCGGATAGGCTTCCGCAAGATCCTCGATCGCGTCGAAATTGCGCTTCTCCAGCAGCGCATCGACGCAGGCCTCCGCCGCGGCGGCAAACCGGCCGCGAAGCTGCTTCATCACCGTCGCCGACAGCACCGAGCTCAGCACGGTGCGGGTGCGGGTGTGCGCCGGCGGGTCGGCCTCCAGGATCAGGCTGGGCGGCCGCCACGGCTTCTCCTTGGAGAAGTCGCTGAGGCCCACGCCTCGGCTCGAGCAGAACGTCGCGGGATCGTTCAGCACCGCATGGACCTCGGCATAGCGCGCCACGCCGTAGACATTCCACTTGTCGAGATAGACCACCGGCCCGGCCTCGCGCAGCCGCTCATGGGTCGGGAACGGGTCGGCGAAGAATTCGAGCGCGAACGGATCGACGTCGAGATGCGGGACGGACGCACCTGCTGTTGCAGTCATTGGGACCTCCCGAGGTTTGAACTTGTCAACACGGGCCGCATGTCTATTGCTCCCGAACAGTTTCGCAGCGATGATTTGAGAGATGAGCAGCCAGCCCCTCCCCCGAAAGCCCCGCCGGCCCAAACCGGCCGATCCCGCAGATGCCACCGATGGCCCGCTGCTGGACCTCAATCGCTATGTGCCGGCGTTCATCACCTTCATCGGCAACAAGCTGTCGAACAGCGCCACTGCGTTTTACCAGAAGAATTTCGGTGTCAACGTCACCGAGTGGCGAATCATCTCGCAGCTGGCGATCGAGCCGGGCATTCCCGCCTCCCGCATCTGCCAGGTGATCGGCTTCGACAAGGGCCCGGTCAGCCGCAACCTCGCGGCGCTGCAGAAGCGCGGCCTGCTGACGATCCGCACCGCGCCGGACGACGGCCGCACCCATTCGATCACCCTGACCGCGCGCGGCCGCGCCATCCACGACAAGGTCATCGTCGCGGCGCTGGAGCGCGAGCGGCGGCTGCTGTCGTGCCTGAAAAAGGACGAGCGCGAGGTGCTGATCGACCTGCTGCGCCGGCTGCACGAGAATCTCGGCGCCGTGACCGGGCAAAGCACGACCTGACGACGCGGCCGGACCGCGGGCTGCGCCCTGCGCCACCGCGGTCTTCGTCAGTCCCTCCATGCGTGCCGTTGGCGCCGTGCTGCGCAACATTGTCCTCCCAAAAGCGTAGCCGTTGACCGGCCCTTTCCCTATGGGTGCGGAAACTCGCACGGCCTAGTTGCCGTGGCAACTAAAAACACGAACGTGTGCGGCGCGGCGAGAGGAAGCAGCGGGGAACCCGGCGGTTTGCAAAGCTAAAACTTGGATGATCCACAAGCCCTGCCACAAACCCGGTGTCGTCCCGGCCTCCGAGCCGGGACCACCAATGCTGATTATTGCGCGCCGGCGGAACGACGACCTTTGTAGACAACTACGGCCGCGGAGTATGGGTCCCTGCTTTCGCAGGGACGACGGCGGTGTGCGTGGCGTCCTCCCAACGCTGCGCCGGCCCAAATCACGTCACGACCCCGCGCAGGCGATCGGCTCGGACGACGCGTCGTCCTCCAGGACCGCCACTGCCGCGGTGCGGCGCGTCAGCACGGCGCGCTGGTTGATGTAGCCCTTGTCGGTGATTTCCCCGCCGTCGACCGAGGCGGGCTCGGCGAGCAGCAGCGCACGGGTCGCATGGCCGGAGGAATGGTCGCCTTGCGCCTTCAGCCGCGCCAGCCCCTGCCCGATCGCGGAACGGACCACCGGATGGCCGATCACCTCCTGCGCGCCGGCGCTCTCGGGCAGTCCCGCCAGCGAACGGCAGGCGGCGAGGTTCGGGAACACCAGGAAGCGCACCTCGTCGCGGCCGTGACCCGCGACGACGATATCCTGCGCGAGCGGCGCCAGCGCCGCGATGCCGGCAACCCGCAAGGTGCCGACGCTGACCCAGGTGCCGGAATTGAGCTTGAAATCCTCCGCCACGCGGCCGTCGAAGAACAGGCCGAGATCGGGCCGGTCGGGATCGGCGAAGGTGACGGCGTCGCCGATCTTGTAGAAGCCCTCGTCATCGAAAGCCTCTCGGGTGAGTTCGGGCGCCTTCCAATAGCCCGGCGTGACATTGGGCCCGCGCACGCGCACCTCGAGCTTGTCGCCCGACGGCACGAGCTTGAGCTCGGTGCCTGATATCGGCACCCCGATATTGCCGGAGCGCTTTGCCAGGAAATGGCAATCGGTCGCGAGCGGCGAAGTCTCGGTCGATCCCCAGGCCGATACCATCGGCAGGCGTCGTCCCACGGTTTGCAGCGACAATTCCTCCAGCGCGTCCCACAAATTCTGCGGCAGCGCCGCGCCGGCATAGAAGGCGAATTTGGTGCCCGCGAAGAACTTGCGGCGTAATTCCTCGTCGGTGCGGAGCGCCGCGATCAGCATGTCGAAGCCGCGCGGCACGTTGAAATAGACCGTCGGCACCACGCTGCGCAGATTGGCGAGCGAGGTCGCGAACAGGCCGGGCGCCGGCTTGCCGCCGTCGATATAGAGCGTGCCGCCGTTGCGCAGCACCAGATTGAAATTGTGGTTGGCGCCGAAGGTGTGGCTCCACGGCAGCCAGTCCAATATGATCAGCTCCTCGCCGGCCTGCTCCAGGAACGTCCAGGTCTGCGCCTTGGCCTGCTGGCTCGA
Organism: Bradyrhizobium sp. Pha-3; assembly: GCF_042258615.1. Taxonomy (GTDB): domain Bacteria; phylum Pseudomonadota; class Alphaproteobacteria; order Rhizobiales; family Xanthobacteraceae; genus Bradyrhizobium. The sequence goes on from NZ_CP170152.1 coordinate 8,495,888, forward strand.
GGTCAGCATGCGCTGGGTGTTGATCACGGCCTTCGGCGTGCCGGTCGAGCCCGAGGTGAACAGGAATTTCGCGATCGTGTCCGGCGTCACCGCGGCAAAGGCGGTGGCGACCTCCGGTGATTCAGACATCGCCGCGACAGTGCAGAACGCCAGCGCCGCGGCATCTTCGGGATTGCCGCTGACGATGGTCGCCCGATGCAGCGGCGCGATCGCGGCAAGCGCGGCCGCAAACGGCTTTGTGCCGGTGACATAGATCGCGCCGGGATCGAGCAGGCTGATCATGCTCTTCAGCTTGTCGAAGTCCCGGGACATCAGCGAATAGGCCGGCGAGATCGCGGCCGAGGGCACGCCGACATGCTGGGCCGCGAGCGCGAACAGCGCGTGATCGATGCCGTTGTCGGCGAGGATGACGAGCGGCCGCTCGGTGCTCAGCCCTTGCGCCAGGATCCACGATGCGGCCCGGCGCACGATTCCGAGCGCCTCGCGATAGCTGACGGTGCTCCAGGGCATTTCGGCGCTGGCGCGCTCGCCGAGGAAGATGCGATCCGGCGCCTGCCGCGCCCAATGCTCCAGCCAGTCGCCGACGCAGCGGGCGCTGTCTTGCAGCGGCGTGGTGGAGCGCACCAGGATGCTGCCGTCCTCGCGGCTGACGGCAACGATCGCAGGCGTGGCAAACAGGCGGTGCGGATCGTCTCCGCTGGCGGCGACCGTCGTCATGATTTCCTCCTCGCCCGTGTCTTGCGGGATCGCGCCGCAACATGGTGCGGCGCCGCGGTCCCGGCCGGGCTCTTTGGTCATAATGTTGCGGACATCAATTGTTGTCGTCAACAACAATCTTTCCCTCCCGCCTCAAGCGCGCTAGCGTTACGGTCATGGCGAGCAAGCAACAGACGTCGCGCAAGGCGGCAGGAACGGCAGCGGCAATCCGCCGCCCCCGGGCGCGCGCGGCGAATGGCCGGGCGCATGACGGTGACACTGGCGACGACATCGGCCTCGACGCGTTGGTCGGCCACGCCGGCTATGCGGTGCGGCGCTTCCAGCTCTGGATCTTCCAGGACTTCATCAAGACGCTGGCAACGGTCGACATCCGCCCGACCCAATATTCGGTCATGACCGTGATCGGGGCCAATCCGGGCCTGAGTCAGATGGCGGTCGCAAAGCGGCTCGGGATCGAGCGCGCGCGGCTGGTGCACCTGCTCGACAGCCTGGAAGAACGCGCCTTCGTTAGCCGCATCCCTTCCGCCACCGACCGCCGCTCGCATGCGCTGCATCTGACCGGGCGCGGCAAGACCGCGCTGGCCCGGTTCAAGCGGCTCGCCGCCGAGCACGAGCGGCATGTCGCCGAGAAGATCGGCAAGGAAAACCGCGAGCGGCTGCTGCAGATCCTCGCCTGCTTCACCTGATCGATCGGCCGGATTTCGGCCGGGTCACGCTTGCCTCAAGATTGAGCAGACGCGTACTCAAGCCAGCTCGCTTCAGCTACCAGCGACCATTTCAAGCAACTGATATTATGCAATAATCCGTCGCGCCGCGGGTGCAGGCGCATTGTACACAATGGCACATTGCTTGCTTCGATCAGGCTGCAATTTCCTCGCGGCGGGCTTCCGATGCCTCACCGCACCAAAGACGAGGCCAACCACGTGACTGAAACTGTCGCCGCGATCGTTGCCGCACACCGCGCCGGGACCATGACGCCGTCGCAAACCGTGGCGCGCAGCTACCAGCGCATCCGCGAGCATAATGATCCCGCCATCTTCATCAGCCTGCGCGACGAGCAGGACGCGCTCGCCGAGGCCGCGCGGCTCGCTGATCCGACGCTGCCGCTTTATGGCGTGCCGGTCGCGGTGAAGGACAATATCGACGTCGCGGGGCTGCCGACCACGGCCGCCTGCCCGGCATTCGCCTACATGCCCGCGCAGGATTCCACGGCGGTGGCAAAACTGCGCGCGGCCGGCGCCATCATCATCGGCAAGACCAATCTCGACCAGTTCGCCACCGGCCTGGTCGGCGTGCGTTCGCCCTACGGCATTCCCAAAAATCCGGTGCGCGGTGATCTGGTGCCGGGCGGATCGAGCTCGGGCTCCGCGGTCGCGGTCTCGGCGGGCCTCGTACCGTTGTCGCTCGGCACCGATACTGCGGGCAGCGGCCGCGTGCCGGCGATGCTCAACAACATCGTCGGGCTCAAGCCGAGCCTCGGGCTGATCTCGAACGCGGGGCTGGTGCCGGCCTGCCGCACGCTCGACTGCATCTCGGTGTTCGCGCTCACCGTCGACGATGCGCTGGCCGCGCTCGCCGTGATGGCCGGGCCGGATGACGCCGATCCGTTCTCGCGCGATCGCCCGCTGGCAGCGCTCACGACGTTTCCGGCGAAGCTGAAGCTCGGCATTCCCAGGAGCGGCCAGCTGATCTTCTTCGGCGATCGGGAGGCGGAGAAAGCCTATGGCGAGGCACTAAAACGCTGGCAGGCGCTCGGCGCCGATCTCGTCGAATTCGATCTCGAGCCGTTCTACGAGACCGCGCGGTTGCTCTATGAAGGCCCGTGGGTCGCCGAGCGCTATCTCGTGATCCGCGACCTCCTGGCGTCGTCGCCGGACGCGATCCATCCCGTGACACGCGAGATCACGATCGGCGGCGCCCGGCCCACCGCGGCCGATACCTTCTCCGCGCTCTATCGCCTGCAGGCGCTGCGCCGCGTTGCCGCGCGCACCTTCGCGCAGTGCGATGCGATCGTGCTGCCGACCGCCCCGACCATCTATTCAACCGCTGACGTGCTGGCCAACCCGATCGAGCTCAACTCGCGGCTCGGCACTTACACCAATTTCGTCAATCTGCTCGATCTGTGCGGCCTGGCGCTGCCGGCGGCGATGCGACCTGACGGCGCGCCATTCGGCATCACGCTGCTCGCCCCCGCGGGCCGCGACGCCGAGCTTGCCGGCATCGGTCGCGTGTTCCATGCCGACACCGGACTGGCGCTCGGCGCCAAGGCGCTGCCGCAGCCGCCGCTCGCCAAAGTGCCGGCGCAAGCAGGCTCTGACGAGATCACGATCGCGGTGGTCGGCGCACATCTCTCCGGCATGGCGCTGAATCATGAACTGAACACGCTCGATGCCCGCCTGCTGGAGGAGACTGCCACCGCAGCGGACTACAAGCTCTACGCGCTCGACACCACGCCACCGAAGCCCGGCATGCTGCGCATCGAGGCGGGTACGGGCCATGCGATCAAGCTCGAACTGTGGGCGATGTCGCCGGCCGCATTCGGAAAATTCGTCGCCGCGATTCCGCCGCCGCTCTCGATCGGCACGATCAGGCTCGCCGATGGACGGCAGGCCAAAGGCTTCATCGTCGAGCCCGCCGCGATCGCGGGCGCGAAGGATATCTCGGCCTATGGCGGCTGGCGGGCGTTCATGGCGGAGAAGGCGAAGGGGTAGCAGCTCCGACAGTGAGCTCCCTCGCCCCGCAAGCGGGGCGAGGTAAGGAAGGCTACACCGACACCGCGTAGGTCTCGTATTCCCCGCGCACCTGCTCGATATGGGCGCGCATCGCGGCGGCGGCACCTGGCTTGTCGCCGCGCATGATGGCGACGACGACGCGGTCGTGCTCGGCATGCGATTTTGCCAGCCGCCCGAGATTGCGGAACTGGGCGCGGCGGAACGGCTGAACGCGCACCCGCGTCGCAAGCGTGATCTCGGCGATGTAGGCGTTCTGCGATCCGGCGTAGATCGCATTGTGGAAGCGCTCATTGACCTCATGGAAGCGCTCGGGATTGCCGGTGTAGCTCAGCATCCGCAGCTCCTCATGGACCGCCTCCAGCGCGTGGCGCTCCGCCGCTGTCATCCGCTCGGCGGCAAGGCCGGCGCACATCGCCTCGAGCTCGGCCATCGCCTCGAACATGCCGGTGAGCCGCTCGAGCGAGGGCCGCGCCACCACCGCGCCACGATGCGCGCGCGCGTCGATCAGGCCGCTGGCGGCCAGCTGCCGCAGCGCCTCGCGCACCGGGGTGCGCGAGACCTTGAAGCGGCGCGCCAGATCGGTTTCGTCGAGCCCGGCGCCCGGCGGCAGCGTGCCGCGCACGATCTCGTCGGCGAGCTGCAGCCGGAGCTCTTCGGCGCGGGTGGTCTTGTCTGCCAACGAAGACGCGCGATCGACACGCCGCACCAGCGGCTCCGGCTCGGTGCCCTGCGGCTGCGGCGCGCGGGTCGGAAGATCGTCCAGGCTCATGGCTGAAACGCCCTCTCAATCACCCTGATCAAGCCTCCTTGGGTTCATCAATGACGCTGACATGGGCGGCGACGATTCTCCAGCCCTCGGCGAAGCGAATCCATGTCTGCATCTGCCGCCCCACCCGCCCGGGTGCGCTGTCCCGATAGAACAGCGTCGAGGCGATCGCGGTGTCGCGGCCATAGGTCGTGATCACGGTGCGGTCGATCCTGCGCATCAGCCCGGCTGCCGGCCGCCCCGCGCGAAACGCCGCGATCTCGGCGTAGCCATAGAGGTTCTCGCCGATGCCATAGCGCAGCGTCCGGCTGTCGTTGCGGAACAGCTCGTCGAGTACGGCGACATCGTTCGAGACCAGCGCCTGCTCGTAACGCTCGAACTGCGCGGTGACCTCGGCGAGCACGTCGGGAAGATCGATCTCCATTTTAGATTCCTCTTGGCGCGGGAGCCGCCACGACGCCCATCTGTTCCAGCGCGTAGGCGACCCGCAGCGCAATGTCCTCGCGCCAGGGCGCGGCAATGATCTGCACCGCGATCGGCATCGGTTCAAGCGGCACCGGCACGGCGGCCACCGGCAGGCCGATGAAGGAGATCGGCTGGGTGTGGATACCGATATTGGGGCGGACCGGAAGCTCGACCCCATCGAGCGTAAAGGTGGCCTGACCGATCTTCGGCGCCGTGCACGGCGTTGCCGGCGCTAGGATCACGTCGACCGACTGGAACAGCTCCAGCACCTTGGCGCGGTACCAGCGGCGGAATTTCTGCGCCTTGTCGACATAGACCGCCGGGATCATCGCGCCCGCGATCAGGCGGTCGCGAACCGGCGGGTCAAAGTCGCGGGGCCGCTTGCGCAGCCGATCGAGGTGCAGCGCGGCGCCCTCGGTCGTTGTCATGATGAAGGCGGCCGCGCGGGCGCGCGCCGCTTCCGGCAGTTCCACGGTCTGCGTGGCGCCGAGCGCCTTGGCCACGCGCGCGACCGCTTCGACGGCCTCCGGCAACAAATTCTGCTGGAAGTAGCCGCCGGCAATCGCGACGCGCAGCCGGCCGACATCATTGGCAAGCAGCGGCACGGTCGGCTCGACCGACTCCACACTGCAGGCGGGATCATCGGCATCGGCCCCCTGCATGACGTCATAGGCGAGCGCGAGATCTGTCACGCTGCGCGCAAACGGGCCGAGATGATCGAGGCTTGCGACGAACGGAAAGGATCGCGCGCGCGATAGCCGGCCATAGGTCGGCTTCAGGCCGAACGTGCCGCAGAATGACGACGGCACCCGGATCGAGCCGTTGGTATCGGAGCCGAGCGCGATCGGCACCAGCGCGCCGCCGACGGCGCTGCCGGAGCCGCCCGAGGAGCCGCCGGCCATCCGCGTCGGATCATGCGGATTGCGCGACGGACCGTCATGCGCGTTCTCGCCGGTGAAGTCGTAGGCGTATTCGCCCATGTTGAGCGCGCCGACCAGCACGGCGCCGGCCGCTTCCATCCGCTCGATCAACGTGGCATCGCGGGGCGACGGCGGCAGGTCGCGATTGATCTTCGATCCGGCGCGGGTCGAGAGGCCCTGCACGTCAAACAGGTTCTTCACCGCGAACGGCACGCCCGCAAGCGGGCCGACCGGTTGGCCGGCCGCGATTGCGGCGTCGACCGCCCTGGCCCTGGCCCGCGCGCGATCGGCGGTGACGTCGGTGAAGGCATTGAGGATCTTGTCGTGCGCCGCGATGCGCGCGAGCGCCGCTTCGGTCGCGGCGAGGGCCGTGATCTTGCGGTTCGATACGGCCTGCGCGATTTCGGCGGCCGACATGAAAGCGGGAGTTTCGGACATCGCGATCTCAGGTCGAGTAGACGGCGGCCGAGGCGACGTCATCGGGCAGCGGGAAGTCGTCGACCAGCCGCGCCAGCCGCAGCGCGACCTCGAGATTGGCGCGCACCGCCGGACGCCAGGTTTCTTCCAGCGGCAACGCCATCGTCCGGGCGACCGCGTTCATGTAGTCGTCGAGATGATCGTCCATTTCGCTCCCAATAAGTTTCTCAAGCCACCGGCAACGGCGGATGCGGGATCGCCGTGAGCAGCTCCCTTGTATAGGCATCCTGCGGATTGCCCAAGACGTGTTCGGATGCACCCTGCTCGACGATGCGACCGGCGCGCATCACGATGACGCGATCACACAGCAGGCGCACCACGTTGAGATCGTGCGACACGAACAGATAGCTCATGCCCATCGACTGCTTGAGGTCCTGCAGCAGATTGAGCACCACCGCCTGCACCGAGACGTCGAGCGCTGCGGTCGGCTCGTCGAGGATGACGAGTTTCGGATGCAGCGCAATCGCGCGCGCGATACCGACACGGGCCTTCTGGCCGCCGGAGAGCTGGTGCGGAAAGCGGTCCAAAAGATTGACCGGCAGGCCGACCAGCCGTGCCAGCTCCTCGCAGCTGTCGCGGAGCGCGTCGCGCCCCCTGATGTCGCCCAGCTGCATGATCGGGTCCGCGATGGCGCGCGCCGCGGTGAAGCGCGGGTTGAGGCTGTCGGTCGGATCCTGGAACACCATCTGGATCTGGCTGCGTCGCGGCAGCCGCGCGAAGGATTGCGGCATGATGCCGCCGATGTCCTCGCCGTCGAACACGATGCGGCCGGAGGTCTGGTCGAGCAGCCGCATCACCATCATCGACGTCGTCGACTTGCCGCAACCGGATTCGCCGACCAGCCCGACGCTCTCGCCATGATCGATCGAAAAGCTGATGCCGTCGACGGCGCGGAACACCTCCTCCTCGACCGGCGGCTTGCGACCGAACAATTTTGTGAGCACCGAGCCCGCGCCCTGGCGGGGGTATTCCTTGACGAGCTTTTCGACCAGCAGGAGCGGTTGCGTCTGCTCCCTCTCCCCGTTCTTTACGGGGAGAGGGTTGGGGTGAGGGGCTGTATCCGCGAGCACAGTATGCGGAGAGTCCCCCTCACCCGCCGCGCTGCGCGCGTCGGCCTCTCCCCGCACGCGGGGCGAGGCGGAAGAAAGTGCCTCCTCCTCCGGCAACAAGTCCCTGAGCGACACCCCGATCCGCGGCGTCGCGCGCATCAGCTTCTTCGTATAGTCGTGCCGGGGTGCGGCGAAGATGTCGGCTGACTTCGCCGTTTCGACCACGCGGCCCTTCTCCATCACCACGACGCGGTCGCAATAGGCGGCGGCGAGGCCAAGGTCATGCGTGATCAGGATCGTCGACATCGACCGGCGCCGGGTCAGCTCGACGATCAGGTCCATCACCGCCTTCTGGGTGGTGACGTCGAGACCCGTGGTCGGCTCGTCCGCGATCAGAAGCTGCGGGTTGCAGGCCAGCGCCAGCGCGATGACGACGCGCTGGCACATGCCGCCGGACAGCTCGAACGGATAGGCGTGATAGCGCTCGCGCGGACGCGCGATCTTGACCTGCTCCAGCGCCTCGATCGCCGTCTCGCCGCGATCGGTGACCTGCGCCTGCTGGACATGCTGGCGCAGCACGTCCTCGATCTGGTGGCCGACCTTGCGGATCGGATTGAGCGCTGCGCGCGGATTCTGGAAGATCATCGAGACCTCGCGGCCGCGCAGATCGCGCATCTGGCTTTCGGTCGCCGCCTTGACGTCGATGCCGGAGAACATCACCGAACCTTCGGCGATCCGGCCTGCGCGATCGAGAATCCGCATCACCGCGTATGACGTCACCGACTTGCCGGAGCCGGACTCGCCGACGATGCCGACAGTCTCGCCCTTGCCGACGGATATGTTGACGTGCTGCACCGCCTTGACGATGCCGCGACGCGTGGTGAACTCGACCGTGAGGTCGCTGACGTCGAGCAGGGGCTGGGCGGTCATGCGCGGCTCCCCTCATGCGAGGCGTCATCCAAAAATCTGCAAAACAACCCCATGCAAAGTAGCGAAACGGTAGCGCGACACCGCAAAGAGACAGTCATCACGTCCTCCGCTGCGGCGGTGTACCCCTTCTCCCCGTTCTTACGGGGAGAAGGTTGGGATGAGGGGCCTCTATCAGCGCACACAGCCAGCTGAGGAGTTCGCGGAGACTCCCCCTCACCCGGATCGCATTGCATGCGATCCGGCCTCTCCCCGCAGGCGGGGCGAGGCGAAGACGGGCGTGGAGCGAATTGAAACCCGTCATCACGTCCTCCGCTGCGGGTCGACGATGTCGCGCAGGCCGTCGCCGAGCAGGTTGAAGCAGAACACTGCGATCATCAGCGCAAGGCCCGGGAATAGCGCGATCCACCATTCGCCGGACACCATGAAGCCGGCGCCCTCGGCGACCATGATGCCCCACTCCGCGGTCGGCGGCCGGACGCCGAGCCCGATGAACGAGAGTCCGGCGGCATTGAGGATCGCATAGCCCATGGTGAGCGACATCTGCACGATCATGATCGGCATGATGTTGGGCAGGATGTGCCCGAGCAGGATACGGTACTCGCCATTGCCGGAGAGCCGCGCCGCCTGCACGAAGCCGGCGTTGCGGCGAACATTTGCTTCGGCGCGAGCGACGCGCGCGTAAAGCGGAAAATTCACGATCGCGGTCGCGATGATGATGTTCTGCACGGTGTTGCCGAGCGCCGCGACGATGCCCATCGCCAGCACGAACAGCGGGAACGCCATGATGGTGTCGGCGATGCGGCCGACGATCCGATCGGTCCAGCCGCCGAAATAGCCGGCGGCAATGCCGGCCAAGCCGCCCATCAGGAACACCAGCACGACGGAGGCCACCGCGATGAAGGTATCGAGCCGCGTTGCAACGATGACGCGGCTGAAGATGTCGCGGCCGAGTTGGTCGGTGCCGAACCAGTGCGCGGCCGACGGCGGCTTCAGTGCCGCCGCGGTGTTCGAGGCAAGCGGATCGTAAGGCACCACATAAGGCCCGAACAGCGCGGCGGACAGGATCAGGACGAGCAGCGCGAAGGCAAAGCCGGTGACCTTGTTCTCGCTCAGCACATAGCGGGTCTGCTCGAAGACTGCGGCGAGCCCGGAGGTGCGCGCGGGACCGACCGGCTCAACAGTGGGGGCAACGCTGCTCATCTGTCCTCCTTACCCTTCCAGCCGCACGCGTGGATCGATCACGCCATAGAGGATGTCGATCAACAGATTCAGCAGCACGTACATGACCGCCATGGTGAGGACAAAACCCTGCACCGGCGCGAAGTCGGATGCGATCAGCGCCTCGACCGCGTAGGAGCCGATGCCGGGCCAGGCGAACACCTTCTCCACCAGCACATTGGCCCCGAGCAGGAACGAGAACACCATGCTGAGCGTGGTGATGACCGGCAGCATCGCGTTACGAAACGCGTAGGTCACGATCACCTTGCCGGGCGACAGGCCGCTGGCGCGCGCGGTGCGGACGAAATCTGACGCCAGCACCGCCAGCATCGAGGCGCGCGTCATCCGCGCGATCGGCGCCAGCGAGAAGATCGCGAGCGTCACCGCCGGCAGGATCAATTGGCTGAACGCCGAGCGGAACGCCTCGAAGTCGCGGGCGATGAGTGTGTCGATGAGATAGAAGCCGGTGACGGTCGGCGGTGTGCTGTAGAAGACGTCGAGCCGGCCGAGCGGCGCCGGCGACCAGCCGAGCCGGAAGTAGAACACGTAAACCAGCACGAGCCCGGTGAAGAACACCGGCAGCGACACGCCGGCCGTCGTGGTGACCCGGCAGAGATGATCGATCCACGAGCCCGGCCGCGTCGCCGCCAGCACGCCGAGCGGGATCGCGATCACGATCGAGGCGACGAGGCCGAGCAGAGTGAGTTCGGCCGACGCCGGCAGGCGGTTGCGCAGCTCGGCCGCGACCGGCTGGCCCGTGGTGAGCGACGTGCCGAGATCGCCATGGGCAAGATCGTTGGTGTAGCGGACGAACTGCTCGATCAGCGGCTTGTCGAAGCCGAGCTTCTTCCTGATCTGGTCGACCGCCTCCTTGGTCGCCGCGGGCCCTGCAAAATACGCCGCAGGATCTCCCGGCAGCGCGCGTGTCAGCAGGAACGTCACGATCACGACCCCGATCAGCGACGGGATCGCAAAGAGCAGCCGCTTGCCGATCAGGGTCAGCATGGCGTGCTCCCGGCGGTATCCAAAGCCACAGCGAGACTGGTAGGGCTCCCTCCCCCCTTGCGGGGGAGGGTTGGGGAGAGGGGTGCCGCTTGCTCCGATGCCAAACGGGATTGGACTCTTCGCGAAGTTGTTTGTGATGATGCGAGAAGGTTTGGCGCTTTCCCGCGAAACGTCGTGCTTACGCGTATGCGGCTTACCCCTCTCCCCACCCTCCCCCGCAAGGGGGGAGGGAGCCTGAGAGGCGTGCTCACCTCACTCACCAGATCGACACACACGAACCCGTTGCGCGCGCTCGCCATGCGCCCTCACCCCTTGGCCATCGCGCGATAGTCGAGGCGGCGGTGGAACCAGTATTGGTAGCCCGAGATGTTCTTCTGCATCGCGACGTTGACGAACGGCTGATACAGCGGGATGCGCGGAATGTCGGCGAAGGCGAGATCGACGAAGCCCTTGACGTCGGAGTCGTAGGCCGCGGTGTCGCCGTTGGCGGCAGCGATGCGCGCGCCGTCGATGAGCTTGTCCATCTCCGGCGACTTGTAGCTCATCGTGTTGAAGATCGAATTGTTGCCGTGATAGCACCAATAGAAGAAGTACTCGGGGTAATCGAGCCAGCCCGAGAACACGTTGGTGAACAGCGGCATTTCCTTCTTGGTGAGCTCGGTGCGCCAGTTGGCGCCGGGCACCTTGTTGATGGTGGTCTTGATGCCGAGCTGCGCGAGGCTCTCCTGCACCAGCACGCAGAGCGGCTCGTTGACGCCGGCGAAATTCAGGTCGAACGAGATCGTCGTCTCGAAGCCGTTGGCGTAACCGGCTTCGGTGAGCAGCGCCTTGGCCTTCTCCATGTCGGTGTAATACTTGGTCGGCTGCGGCCAGGCGACCTCGGTCGGCTTGTCCTTTGCCGCGCCGAACATCGGGTTGGCGAGGCCGAACAGCACCGCATCCATGATCTTCTGATACGGCATCGCGTAGGCCATCGCCTGCCGCACCTTCGGATTGTCGAACGGCGGCTTGGTCACGTTCATGCCGATGTACTGGATGCCGTTGGAGAACGGGAGCGAGACCACGTTGAGCTTGCCGTTCGCCTTCATCTCCTGGAAATCCTTGAACGGCAGCTCATAGGAGATATCGGCATCGCCGCGCTCGAGCAGCGCACGGCGGTTGCCGGCCTGCGGCACCATGCGCCAGATCACGCGCTTGATCTTCGGCATCGGGCCGCAGACCCAGTCGTCGTTGCGCTCCATGATCACTTCGGTGCCCGCGGTCCATTTGGTCACCTTGTAGGCGCCGGAGCCCGCGGTCTGCTGCTTGGTGAATTCGAGACCCCACGGATCCTTCTCGCTGGCGTTCTTCTTCACCAGCTCGGAGTTGACGACGCAGGGCACGATGACAGCGAGGTCGGGGATCGTGAGCTTGTCTTTCTTGAGGAAGTCGACGCGCACGGTGTTGTCGTCGACGACGACGAACTGCTCGGGCTTCGTCAGCGAACCCGCGCTCATCTGGAAGGTCGGGAAGCCGCCGACGCTGACGGCACGGTCGAGCGACCATTTGACGTCCTTCGCCGTCACCGGCGTGCCGTCGTGGAATTTGGCGTTCTTGCGCAGCTTGAAGGTGACCGACATGTCGCCGACGTTGAAGTCCTCGGCGAGCTCGGGCTTGAACTTGTCGCGGTCGTAATAGGGCACGCCGCCCGGACCGCTCTTCATCTCGTGGCTGATGAGCCGGTCGTAGCAATTCCACGACACCTCATAGCCGGGCACGTTGGTGCCGACGCCGTGGATATCGAGATTGTTGGGACCGCCCTCGGAGACGATCAGCAGCGTCTCGGAGCGCGCGTCGGCCTTGGCCGGCGACCAGATCGCAGGCGCGGTTGGCGCAAGCGCCCCAGCTGCCAGCCCCGACACCGATTTGAGAAAATCGCGACGCTTCATGTGATGCTCCAACGCCCTTGAGAACGGCCTTGGAACTCAGATCGCAAGGATTGTGCCAACCCTTAACGAAACCTTATGAGGCGCTAATGCTTTGTAATGTAACATAAAATAGGCACAGTTATTTTGATCTGGCACAAGGCCACGCGCTCATCATTGCATACAAAGCGCGGCTTCTTGCTCAAGAAATGATCACACTATGGGCTCTGCTCGCTTTCTGGCCGACGCTCGGAACAGCCAAAGCAGGGAGGAGTTTGGATTCAATCGGGTCCGTAGACTGGGTTCACCTCTCCCCATTGGGGAGAGGTCGATTTGCGCAGCAAATCGGGTGAGGGGCCGCGGCTCCAACGAGAGACCGTAATCCCTCACCCGGCGCTGCGCGCCGACCTCTCCCAAGGGAGAGGTGAACGTCCGCCGCGGCGCCAGACCGACCTCGTCCAACGCGCGTTAGTCTGGCCAGACCAACTCCTGCAACTGCACGAGATCATCGACCCGATCCGGCCAGCCCGCGATGCAGATGTGCCGCAGCGGATCGCTGGCCGAGTGCAGCATCATCAGCGCCATCAAGCGCCGCTTCAGTGCGAACGTCACCTCGCTGCGCGGGATGCCAAAACCGTCGAATAGGCTGCGCACCCGGCGGGGATGCCCGGCGGCCATGAAGGCGCTGGGACCGAGCAGGTCGTACTCGCCCCATCCGGTCCGGACGTCGCCGAAGTCGAACAGGCCGGCGACGTGCCAGCCGTCGGCACGGCGGCCCAGCAGGAAATTCTCCGGGATGTACTCGCCGGTCAGGATCACCGGCGGCGCGTGCATCGGGATCAGCTCAGTGGCGTCACGCAGGAGATCATCGAGCCCGGCAAGCAATTTCGCCGGCAGGCCGAGCCGCTCGTGCCGCGCCCGGCACTGCGCGATCTGCCCGTGCATGAAGGCCTCCCAGCGCGGCTCGATCGCAAGCAGGCCGCCGGGCGGCACGCGCTGCACCTCGGCAATCACGGCGCCGATCTCGGCGAGCACGCGCTCCCGTTCGGCTTCCGACAGCAACGGCCACACCTCCGAGCCGACGGTGCCCGCGAGGTGCGTGATGACGAGATAGGGCCAGCCGTCGCACTCGCCATCGGCGATGAGATCGGGAATCGGAATGCCGAGCCGTCCGCGCAGCTGTGCGAGCGCGCCGCGTTCGGACACGAATTGCGGGCGCAGAAACGGCGGGAACAACTTCAGGATCAGCTCACCATCGAGCCCGACGACGAGGTTGGTGCCGGTCGAGAACACATGCGGCGTGCCGCAGGACAGCCCGTGGCGATCGGCAATATCGCGCGCGACCGGCAGCCAGCGCGACGTGTCGCTGCGCCAGGCGCGGTAGGTGTCGTAGGTATTGAGGGGCGGCAAGAGCGCGGTCATATTTCAATCGTCATTGCGAGCAAGCTTTGTAGCCCGGATGGAGCGCAGCGTAATCCGGGATTGTGTCCCCGCGTAAAGGCCGGCCCCAGATTTCGCTTCGCTGCATCCGCGCTACGATTGTTGTTCGACCATTTATCCCCGTCATCCTGAGGAGCGCGTAGCGCGTCTCGAAGGATGAATCGGCCCAGCTGGTGGCCGTCGATCCTTCGAGACGCCGCTTCGCGGCTCCTCAGGATGACGGAGAAACAGTCGAGCAGCCTGGACGTCCCTCACCGGTCCGGATTGGCGCGCTCGAACTGGCGCAGCAGGCGGTTGCCGCGCTCGACGGCGTTGTCCATCGCGGCCTGCGCCGAACGCTTGCCGGCGAACACCTGCTCGAGTTCCTCCTCGATCACGTCGCGGATCAGGACGAACGAGCCGAGCCGGATGCCCTTGGAATTATCGGTCGGCGGCTTCAACGTGACCTCCTCGATCGAGATCGAGGCGCCGGGATTGCGCTCGTAGAACCCCTGCGTGCGACTGAGATCGAACGCGGCGCGGGTGATCGGCAGGTAGCCCGTGTTCTGGTGCCAGGCGGCCTGCACCTCGGGTCGCGACAGGTAGGCGAAGAACTTTGCCACCCCGGCATATTCGGCGCGCGGCCGGTCGCGCAGCACCCACAGCGTCGCACCGCCGATGATCGAATTCTGCGGCGCGCCCTGCACGTCGGAATCATACGGCATCATGCCGTAGCCGACCTCGAATTTCGAATTGGCCTTGATGTCGGCGCGCGTGCCCGACGAGCCGATGAAGATGCCGCACTCACCCTTCTGAAAGCGCGGCTCGGCGGTCTGGCCGCGGCCGCTATAGTCGAAGGTCTTGTCGACCTGCCACTTCGCGAGCTGCGCGATGTGGCGCACCACCAGCGGGTTGTTGAAGATCAGCTGCGCGTCGAGCCCGGAGAAGCCGTTGGCCTTGGTCGCGATAGGCAGATTGTGAAACGCGGAGAAGTTCTCGACGTTGATCCAGGACGGCCATGACGTGGTCACGCCGCACATCGCACCGGCCGCACGCAGCCGCTTGGCCACGACGCCGAGCTCCGGCCAGGTCTTCGGAGGCACGCTCGGATCGAGCCCGGCCGAACGGAACATGTCCTTGTTGTAGTACAGGATCGGCGTCGAGGCGTTGAACGGGAACGACAGCATGTTGCCGTCGACATCGGCATAGTAGCCGGCCACCGCGGGCAGATAGGCCGACGGCGCGAACGCCTCCGACTGATCGCGCATCAGCTCGAACACCGGATAGATCGCACCGCGCGCCGCCATCATGGTTGCGGTGGCAATTTCGTTGACCTGAACGATCGCCGGCTGGCTGCGCGAGCGGAACGCGAAGATCGCCGCGGTGACGGTCTCGGTGTAGTTGCCCTTGTAGGCGGGCACGATCCGGTAGTCGGATTGCGAGGCGTTGAAGTCGGCGGCGAGCTTCTCGAGCTGCTTGCCGAGCTCGCCCGACATCGCGTGCCACCACATGATCTCGGTCTCCGCTTGCGCTGGTGCAACAAGCAGAAGGACCGCGACGACGAAATGGAGAAGCTTCAAGGCGAACTTCACGACGAGCCGTTCCCGGATGCCAACACGCGGTCATACGGCGCTACAACCGCAAATTCAATCGACACCGCTGGTTGCAGCGCGGTTTTAACGTTTTGGCCGATGGGCGAACCACCGCCCTTCTGCTAAAAGCGTTGAACCTTTTGCTCCCGCCCCAGACACAAATCACAAGGGGAATTGTTGCCTGTGTACCGCCGCGCCGGCCTTTCGCGGACAATAACGCTTGCCGTCGCGCTGCTATGGACAGCGGTCTCGGCGAGTGCTTTCGCGCGCGAATTCCGCACCGCCGATACCCAGAATGAAGACTATCCGACGGTCCAGGCGCTGAATTACATGGACCGCCTGATCGCCGAGCGCACCGGCGGCCGGCACCGCATCGTGGTCTTCCATTCCCGCCAGCTCGGCGAGGAGAAGGAGACGCTGGAGCAGACCCGGGCCGGCGCCATCGATCTGAACCGGACCAATGTGGCGCTGATCGGAACCATGGTGCCTTCGGTGAATGTGCTGGCGATGCCGTTCCTGTTTCGATCCCTTGAGCACCTGCAACATGTGCTGGATGGACCGATCGGCAACGAGATCCTGAACAGCCTCGAGGCCCACGGCTTCGTCGGGCTGACCTTCTACGATTCCGGCGCCCGCTCGATCTATAACAGCGTCCGCCCGGTGCGTTCGCTCGACGATCTGAACGGGCTGCGGCTGCGGGTGCAGCAATCCGCACAGATGTCGGACATGATCCGCGCGCTCGGTGCCCAACCGGTCGAGATGGCCTACGGCCAGGTGCTGACCGGGCTCGCCAACCGGCTGGTCGACGGCGCGGAGAACAACTGGCCGTCCTTCGTCACCACCGGCCACTACAAATACGCCGGCTACTACACCTTGACCCGACACACCGTGAGCCCCGAAGTGCTGGTGATGTCGCGCAAGGCCTGGGCCAGCCTTACGCCGGATGAGCAGACCATCTTCCGCGAAGCCGCGCAGCGCTCCAGCCTCTACATGCGCGAGAAGTGGCGGGAGCTCGAGGAGCACTCGCGCAAGCAGGCGGAGCTGGCCGGCGTCAAGGTCGTGACCGACTTCGACCGCAAGCCGTTCGAGGCGGCAATGGCCGGCATCTATGCCAAGGCGGAGCGCGATCCGGCGATAGCAGCGCTGATCGAACGCATCCGCAACGTGGAGTGACCGGATCTTGGACGCGCCCAAACAGGACGGGAAGATGCGACGGCGGGCGGCCTTTGGGCCGCAGGGCCGCTTCCGCATCGTCCAGTTGCTGCGCGCGGTGCCGATCCGCTGGCGCATCCTCTCGATCGCTCTGCTCAACTCCGCCGTCGTGATCGTGCTCGCGGTGCTGATCTGGAACGGCTCGAAGGTGCTCGGCTCGGCCTGGGACGATGTCCGCCAGGTCCGGGAATCCGACAAGATCCTGGCCAAGCTCGAAAGCGAGACCAGCCGCCTGCAGAACCTGATCCACCGCTACATCAACCAGCCGAGCCCGGACCTGTTCGCGGAAATCCTGCTGCTGCGCGAAGCCGTGCTCGGCACGCTGACCAACCGGGCCTCGACCGACCCGATGCTGTCGGGCTCGGTCGAGCAGCTGGAGCGCGTCACCAGTCGTTTCCTCGACGGCTTCGGTGAATTGCGCACCGTGCAGACCACGATCGCCAAGACCTATGACGAAGAGGTGCTGACGCCGACCAAGGACATGGCCGGGCTCTATTCGATCATCGAGGGCGCCACCGGGCATCGCGACGCGCTGATCTGGCCCGCGCTCGGCAAGTCGCGCGAAGCCTTCACCTCGCTCTTGGTCGCCGCCAACGCCTACTATCTCTCGCTTGCTTCCTCGTCGGCCGAGGAAGCCGGCCGCAACATCGATACGATCGAGAAGACGATTCCCGTCATGACCGATCTGGCCGAGAACGATCTGCAGCGCATGGCGCTGGCACGGCTCAAGGTCAAGACCGCCGAGCTGCGCGACGGGCTCGCCAAGCTCAGCGAACAGCTCACCAACCGCACCGATCTGTTGCGCAACTCGATCGACGCCAGCCAGGCCGACGCGATCGGTGCGATCGACGATCTCTCGGTGAAGATGCGCCAGCGCGAGCAGAAGGCGCAGGAGACGTTCGACAAGACGCTGGCGTCGATCTCGCGCCGGGTGCTGTCGATCGCCGTGATCTTCCTCGGTGTCATCATGTCGGCCGGCGTCATGATCGCATTGTCGATCCGGCTGCCGCTGGCGCAGATCATGGCCGCGATGCGCAACATCACCTCGGGCGACCTCGACCGGCCGGTGCAGGGCACCTCGGCCAAGGACGAGGTCGGCGCCATGGCGCGTGCGGTCGAGGTGTTCCGCGAAAACGCGATCGCCAAGCGCAAGACTGAGGACGAGCTGCGCAGCGCCAAGGAGAAGGCCGAGAGCGCACTGCTCGAGCTCAACGCCGCCCAGCAGAACCTGATCGATGCCGAGCGCCTCGCCGCGCTCGGCGGCCTCGTTGCGGGCGTCGCCCACGAGGTCAACAATCCGATCGGCATCAGCCTGACGGTCGCCTCGAGCTTTGCCCGCCGCAGCGAGATGTTCGAGAACGACCTGAAGACCGAGCCGCTGCGCCGCTCCAAGCTCGACGAATTCGTGCGCGCCTCGCGTGACGCATCGCAGCAACTGGTCTCGAACCTGCAGCGCGCGGGCGAGCTGATCCAGTCGTTCAAGCAGGTCGCCGTCGATCGCTCGCATGCCGAACGCCGCCAGTTTGCCTTGAGCGAAGCGACCGACCAGATCGTCGCGAGCCTGCGGCCGGTGCTGAAGAAGGCCGCGATCGCGCTGTCCGTCGATGTGCCCGACGGGCTCCTGATTGACGGCTATCCCGGCGCCTATGGGCAGATCTTAACCAATCTTTTCCTCAACGCCGTCAATCATGCCTTCGCCGGCGGCCGCTCCGGCAGCATCACGATCTCGGCGCGCGGCCGTGGCGCTGATGATGTCGAGATCATCTTCGCCGACGACGGGGCCGGCATGACGCCGGACGTGCAGCGACAGGCGTTCGACCCGTTCTTTACGACGCGCCGCAACGAAGGTGGTACGGGCCTCGGCCTCCATATCGTCTATAACCTCGTCACCCAGCAGCTCGGCGGACGCATGATGCTGGAGTCAAGGGTAGGACAAGGCACCACTTTTCGCATTATCATGCCCAGGATCGCCAAGGGGGCCGTCACGGGCCAGCCCACGATCACTGACGCAGCAGCCGACGGAACCAGTCAATGGCCGAACAGGACGATGTCCTCCAACTGATCGACGACACCGAGAGCCCCCCGGAGGACTCGCCGGTACGGAAATGGAAGATCGCCGTGATCGACGACGATCACGCCGTCCACGAAGGCACCCGTTTTGCGCTCAGCGACTACAACCTGAACGGCGCGACGCTGGAGATCCTGTCGGCCTACTCTGCGGCCGAAGGCCGCACGCTGATGCGGGACAACCCCGATATCGCAGCCGTGCTGCTCGACGTCATCATGGAGACCGACGTCGCCGGCCTCGAGCTCGTCGAATACATCCGCAACGAGATCAGGAACGAGACCGTCCGCATCATCCTGCGCACCGGCCAGCCCGGCCAGGCGCCGGAGCGGCGCGTCATCGTGCAGTACGACATCAACGACTACAAGGCGAAGACCGAGCTCACCGCCGACAAGCTGTTCACCTCGCTGACCGCCGCGCTGCGCAGCTACCAGCAGCTCGAGCGCATGGTGCAGACCAGGCGCGGCCTCGAGATCATCATCGACGCGGCCTCGACGCTGTACGACTTCAAGTCGATGCAGCGGCTGGCCGAGGGCGTGCTGACGCAGCTCGCCTCGCTGCTCAACGTCGATTGCGCGGGCATCCTGGTGCTGCGCGACGACGGCAATTCGGCCGCCGCCGATTTCTCGGTGCTGGCCTGCTCGGGCTGCTACAGCCGCTTCATCGGCACGACGTCGTCGAAGGCGCTCGATGCGGACCTGCGGCACATGGTGGAGGAAGCCTTCCAGCGCCGCAAGAACGAGTTCGCCGACCACCGCAGCGTGCTCTATTCGCGCACCGGCAGCGGCCGCGAGGTCGTGGTGCTGCTGCAGGCCGAGCGCCAGCTCTCCGACACCGACCGTGCGCTGGTCGAGATATTCTCCAGCCGGCTGTCGATCGCGTTCGACAACGTGATCCTCTACCAGCAGCTTCAAGAGGCCAACGCCCAGCTCGAGGACCGCGTCACGCAGCGCACCCGCGCGCTGATGCAGGCCAACCGGCGGCTGTCGGCGCAATGGCTGCGGCTGCAGCGCGCCAACGGCTTCAAGAACGAGATCCTCGGCACCGTCGCGCACGACCTGAAGAATCCGCTCGGCGTGATCCTCGGCCGCACCGAGATGCTGACCGAATTGATCGGCGCCGGCTCGCCGAAGGAAAGCGTCACCGCCCAGGTCGAGCACATCAGGGACGCCACCAAGCGGCTGACCTCGATGGTCGACCATTTGATTTCGGACGCGATGGCCGACGCCTTCGACATCACCATCCGCCGCGAGCCGGTCGACGTCGCGGCCCTTGTCAACGAGGTCACCGAGGCCAATCTGCCCTCGGCCGTCAACAAGCAGCAGAGCATCGCGGTCTCGGGGCCGCAGCACTTCGTCACGATGTGCGACTCGGACCGGATCCGCGAGGCGATCGACAACCTCGTCAGCAACGCCATCAAGTACTCGCCGATCGGCGGCAAGATCACGGTCGCGGTCAGCCACGAGGGTGACGACACGGTGATCCGGATCGCCGACCAGGGCCCCGGCCTCAGCCCCGAGGATCTCGGCCGGCTGTTCGGCCGGTTCCAGCGGCTGTCGGCCAAGCCGACCGCGGGCGAAAGCTCGACCGGCCTCGGCCTTTCCATCGTCAAGCGCATCATCGACATGCATGGCGGCCATGTGACCGCGCAGAGCCCGGGCCCCGGACAGGGGTCGACCTTTACGGTTAAACTGCCGGCGACAGAGACATCATGAACCAGAACCCGCATATCTTCATCGTCGACGATGAGGCGCCGGCCCGCGAGATGGTCGGCGATTACCTCAAGATGCACGGCTTCGGCGTGACGCTGTGCGATGGCGGCAAGAGCCTGCGCAAGGAGATCGAGAGCAGCACGCCCGATCTCGTGGTGCTGGACCTCAACATGCCCGAGGAGGATGGTCTGTCGATCATTCGCGACCTCAAGAGCAAGATCAACGTCCCCGTCATCATGCTGACAGCTACTGCCAGCCCGATCGACCGCGTGGTCGGGCTCGAGCTCGGCGCCGACGATTACGTGGCTAAGCCCTGCGAACTGCGCGAGCTGATGGCGCGCATCCGCTCGGTGCTGCGGCGGAGCGGGCCTGCGAAGGCGGCCGCGCCGGAACCGGCGAACGCCAAGGCCGAAAAGGAGCAGCTGGTGCGGTTCGGCACCAAATGGCTCGATCTCGAGGCCCAGGCGCTGCGCGACGACGAGGGCAATGAGCATCCGCTGACGGCTTCCGAATTCGGCCTGCTCAAGGTGTTCGCGGCCAATCCGAAGCGCGTGCTGTCGCGCGAGCGGCTGCTGGAACTGGCCAATGCACGCGACGCGGAAGCCTTCGACCGCGCCGTCGACCTGCGCATCATGCGCATCCGCCGCAAGATCGAATTCGACCCGACCAAGCCGTCGGTGATCCGGACCATCCGCGGCGGCGGCTATCTGTTCTCGCCGACCGGCGACAAGGCGTAGCTTCTCGGCGTCGTCCTGGCGCTGTTCCCGTCATCCTGAGGAGCCGCGCAGCGGCGTCTCGAAGGATGCACGGCCCGGCTGATGGCCGTCGACCCTTCGAGACGCGCTACGCGCTCCTCAGGGTGACGGGACTACACCTGCACATCGCCCTCGAATTGATCGAATTCGCTGTGCGGCACACCCGGAATCCACACATGTAAGGCTGTCAATCCGCGCAAAAATCCCTAAGTTTCGGCCATGCCGAAAACAGCCTCCCAAGACCCCGCCAAGCCCGCCCCGAAGACCGCAGCCAAGCCCGTCGCCGCCAAAGCCGCGGCGAAGGGCGACCACGTCTTCCTGGTCGATGGTTCGTCCTACATCTTCCGCGCCTATCACGCGCTGCCGCCGCTGAACCGCAAGTCCGACGGGCTGCAGGTCAACGCCGTGCTCGGCTTCTGCAACATGCTGTGGAAGCTGCTGCGCGACATGCCGGACGATCACCGGCCGACCCATCTGGCGATCATCTTCGACAAGTCCGAGATCACGTTCCGCAACAAGCTCTATCCCGACTACAAGGCACACCGGCCGCCGGCGCCCGACGATCTGATCCCGCAATTCGCCCTGATCCGCGAGGCGGTGCGCGCCTTCGAGCTGCCCTGCCTCGAGCAAGCCGGCTTCGAGGCCGACGATCTGATCGCGACCTATGCGCGGCTCGCCACCGAGCGCGGCGCGACCACGACGATCGTGTCGTCGGACAAGGATCTGATGCAGCTCGTCAACGACAAGGTCGTGATGTACGACACGATGAAGGATCGCCGCATCGGCCGCGACGAGGTGATCGAGAAATTCGGCGTCCCGCCGGAGAAGGTGGTCGAGGTGCAGGCGCTGGCCGGCGATTCCACCGACAACGTGCCGGGCGTACCCGGCATCGGCATCAAGACCGCCGCCCAGCTGATCATCGAGTATGGCGATCTCGATCAGCTGCTGTTTCGCGCCAGCGAGATCAAGCAGCCGAAGCGGCGCGAGGCGCTGCTCGACAACGCCGAGAAGGCGCGCATCTCGCGCCAGCTCGTGCTGCTCGACGACAAGGTCGATCTCGAGGTGCCGCTCGACGACCTCGCCGTGCACGAGCCCGACTCGCGCCGGCTGGTCGCCTTCCTCAAGGCGATGGAGTTTTCCACCCTCACCCGCCGCGTCGCCGACTATGCGCAGATCGACCCCGCCAATGTCGATGCCGATCCCGGCAACAAGAGCGGCGCCAGCGTGTTCTCGCCGTTGCCGCCGTCGGACGTGACGCCCGCGCCGGGAGACGCTCCAACATCGGCCGCGGCACCACCTGCGAAGGCCAAGCCGACCGGCGCACGCGACGACAAGAATTCCAGCCTGAAGGGCACGCCGGCAATCTTGGCCGAGGCTCGCGGCGAAGCGATCCGCAAGACCGGCTTCGATCGCAAGGCCTACCAGGCGATCGGCAGTCTCGATCAGCTCAACGCCTTTGTCGCGCGTGCGCACGACACCGGCTACATCGCGATCGAGGCGATGTCGGAATCGATCGACCCGATGCAGGCCGAGTTGTCGGGACTGGCACTCGCCGTTGCGCCGAACGATGCCTGCTACATGCCGCTCAGCCACCGGCAGGCCGGTGGCGGCGCCGGGCTGTTCGATGCCGGCCTCGCGCCCGGCCAGATCAAGACCGCCGATGCACTGAAGGCCTTGAAGCCGCTGCTGGAGTCCGCCGGAATCCAGAAGGTCGGCTTCAACGTCAAGTTCACCTCGGTGACCTTGGCGCAGCACGGCGTCACACTGCGCAACATCGATGACGCCCAGCTGATGTCCTACGCGCTCGATGCCGGCCGCGGCTCGCACGCGCTGGAGGCGCTCGCCGAGCGCTGGTTCGGCCATGCCGTCGTCAGCTATGGCGGCCTCGTCGGCAGCGGTAAGGGCAAGTTGACCTTCGATCAGGTCACGATCGACAAGGCCACCGAATATGCGGCGGAAAGCGCCGACCTGATCCTGCGGCTGTGGCGGGTGCTGAAGCCGCGCCTCGTCGCCGAGCGGATGACGACGGTCTACGAGACGCTGGAGCGACCGCTGGTCTCGGTGCTGGCGCGGATGGAGCGTCGCGGCATCTCGATCGACCGCCAGGTGCTGTCGCGGCTGTCGGGTGATTTCGCCCAGACCGCGGCGCGGGTCGAGGCCGAGATCCAGGAGATCGCCGGCGAGCCGGTCAATGTCGGCAGCCCGAAGCAGATCGGCGACATCATCTTCGGCAAGATGGGATTGCCCGGCGGCGCCAAGACCAAGACCGGCGCGTGGTCGACCACCGCGCAGGTGCTCGACGAGCTCGCCGAGCAGGGCCACGAATTCCCGAAGAAGATTCTGGAGTGGCGCCAGGTCTCGAAGCTGAAATCGACCTACACCGACGCGCTGCCGACCTATGTCAATCCGCAGACCCATCGCGTGCACACCACCTACGCGCTGGCCGCGACCACGACGGGCCGGCTGTCGTCGAACGAGCCGAACCTGCAGAACATCCCCGTTCGTACCGAGGACGGCCGCAAGATTCGCCGCGCCTTCATCGCGACACCCGGCCACAAGCTGGTGTCGGCCGACTACTCCCAGATCGAATTGCGGCTGCTCGCCGAGATCGCCGACGTGCCGGTGCTGCGCCAGGCGTTCCGCGACGGGCTCGACATTCACGCCATGACCGCCTCCGAAATGTTCGGCGTGCCGATCAAGGACATGCCGAGCGAGGTGCGGCGCCGCGCCAAGGCGATCAACTTCGGCATCATCTACGGCATCTCGGCGTTCGGCCTCGCCAACCAGCTCGGCATCGCCCGCGAGGAAGCTTCCGCCTACATCAAGAAGTACTTTGAGCGCTTCCCGGGCATCCGCGCCTATATGGACGAGACCAAGGACTTCTGCCGCCGCAACGGCTATGTGACGACGCTGTTCGGCCGCAAGTGCTACTACCCCGACATCAAGGCGTCCAACGCCTCGGTGCGCGCCTTCAACGAACGCGCCTCGATCAACGCACGCCTGCAGGGCACCGCGGCCGACATCATCCGCCGCGCCATGATCCGGGTCGAGGACGCACTCGCCGAGAAGAAGCTCTCGGCGCAGATGCTGCTGCAGGTGCATGACGAACTGATCTTCGAGGTGCCCGACAACGAGGTCGCGGCGACGCTGCCGGTGGTGCAGAAGGTGATGCAGGACGCGCCGTTCCCCGCGGTGATCCTGTCGCTGCCGCTGCAGGTCGACGCCCGCGCCGCGAACAACTGGGACGAGGCGCATTGAGCCAAGTCGAAAGCTTCAGCTGCTCGCGGGGTCGGAGGGAGGGCGTTGGCTGACCTCCATCCCTTGCTTGCCTTCGCGCTGACCGCTCTCGTCATCGAGATCACGCCCGGCCCCAACATGACCTACCTCGCCGCACTGTCGCTCTCGAACGGCATGCGGACCGGGTTCGCCGCAGTCGCCGGCATCGCACTTGGCCTGATGACTTACGGCGTGATCGCGTCCTTCGGCCTCGCTGCCGTGATAGACAATTCGCCGCTGCTCTATGGCGTCTTGCGTTGGGGCGGTGTGCTCTATCTGCTGTGGTTGGCGTGGGAGGCCTGGTCGGGCCAAGGCGGCTCTGAAGCGGCCGACCTCAACGAGCGGCCGTGGCCGGCCTTCCGGCGCGGCCTGATCACCAATCTGCTCAATCCCAAGGCCGCAGTTTTCTATGTTGCCATATTGCCCGAGTTCGTTCGTCCGGCGGCCGGATCCGTCACATCGCAAACGCTTTTGCTGAGCCTCATCTATGTCGCGATCGCAACGCTGATCCATACCGTGATCGTCACCCTGGCCGGTTCGATGCAGTCGATGATCGACGTCGCCAGCAACCGCCGGATCATCCGCGGCGGATTCGCGCTCGCGCTTGTCGGCATCGCGATCTGGTTCGCGGTTGCGACCGGCTAGTGTCCTTATCGAATCCGAAGTTCGCTCCGAAGGTGCGGCGAATGATACGAACTTCGGATTCGGGACACTAGCCGCTGGATTGCTCCGAGAGCAATTCCAACATGGCCGCGCGGCGGATGACACGCTAGAAGTGCGTGTATCCCCTTGCGAGACCCGTCATGCCCCACACATCCGCTCTGCTCGGCTTTGCGCTCGTCTGCCTCGGCATGGTGCTGACACCCGGGCCGAACATGATGTATCTGATCTCGCGCTCGATCACGCAGGGTCCGGCGGCCGGCATCGTCTCGCTCGGCGGCGTGGCGCTCGGCTTCGTGTTCTACATGCTGTGCGCGGCGTTCGGCATCACCGCGCTGCTGTTTGCAATTCCCTATGCTTACGACGCGCTGCGTTTCGCCGGTGCGGCCTATCTGCTCTGGCTGGCGTGGCAGGCCGTGAGGCCCGGCGGCCGCTCGCCGTTCCAGGTCAAGGCGCTGAAGGTCGACGGCCCGCGCAAACTGTTCGCGATGGGCTTCGTTACCAACCTGCTCAACCCGAAGATCGCGATGCTTTATCTCGCGCTGCTGCCGCAGTTCATCGATCCCGCCGGCGGCAGCGTGCTGACGCAGTCGCTCGCGCTCGGCTCGATCCAGATCGTGATCAGCGTCAGCGTCAATGCGATGATCGCGCTCGCGGCCGGCTCGATCGCAGTGTTCCTCGGCACCCGCCCGACCTGGCTCTTGGTGCAACGCTGGCTGATGGGCACGGTGCTCACAGGGCTCGCGATGAAGATGGCGCTCGAGGCGCGGCGGACGTGAGCTCCACTCGTCATGCGCGGGCTTGCCGCCCTTCGCTAAAGCTTCGGCGCGCCTCAGACCATTAGCCTCGTCGAAGCCTTGGCGTAGACGGGACCCGCGCATCCATCGCCCGCCCAAGCGGGCGGCAACTAAAGCGTTTTTGCGAAGAGGATGGATTGCCGGGTCAAGCCCGGCAATGACACACCCGATCAATCCAGCTTCGCCTCCATCCCCCGCTTCGTCGCCGGACGGGCCATCAGTGTCTCGTACCAGCGCTTGACGTTGGGGAAGTCGGCCAGGTCGACCTTGTGGCGCGGATGGCGCCAGGCCCAGCCGAGGATGGCGAAATCGGCGACCGACAGATCGCCGGCGACGAATTCGCGGCCATCCAGCCGGCGGTCCAGCACGCCGTAGAGCCGCCGCGTCTCGGCCATGTAGCGCTTCAGGCCGTAGGCGCGATCCTGCTCGTTCTCCAGCGCGATGAAATGGTGCACCTGGCCCGGCATCGGGCCGAAACCGCCCATCTGCCACATCAGCCACTCATAGACCGGGATCCGCTCGGCCAGCGGCTTCGGCAGGAACTTGCCGGTCTTCTCGCCGAGATAGAGCAGGATCGCGCCGGACTCGAAGATGCTGACCGGCTTGCCGCCGGGACCATCCGGATCGACGATCGCCGGGATCTTGTTGTTCGGGCTGATCGCGAGGAACGCGGGCGCCATCTGCTCGCCCTTGCCGATATTCACCGGGATCACCTTGTAGGGCAGCCCCATCTCCTCCAGCGCGACGGAGATCTTGCGGCCGTTGGGCGTGTTCCAGGTGTGCAGCTCGATGGTCATTTCCGCTTCCTGTGCAAGTGTTTGGCCGAGTGTTTTGCGCCTGCTTACGGGGAATGGAACGGCCGCACAACCGCGCTTTCCGCAAGCTCGCCCGCCGAAATCGCGGCGTGGGCACTGTTGACGGCCGCATATCCACGCTGGAATGTGCCCGAGACCGCCGATAGATTGCCGGCCGCCTCAAACCCACAAGAACCCCTCAAGGGAAAAAGCCTTGTCCAAATCAGCCTCCCGCGCCCGCCTCGCCGAGATCATCCGCAAGCGCTCGTTCGGCCGCGGCGAGATCACGTTGGCGTCGGGCCGCAAGAGCGATTTCTATTTCAACCTGAAGCCGACGATGCTCGACCCCGAGGGCGCAGCGCTGCTCGCCGAACTCACCTATGAGGCGTTGAAGGACGACAGGCTCGATTTCGTCGGTGGGCTCGAGATGGGCGCGGTGCCGCTCGCCGGCGCCATCGCGCAGCTGTCTTGGCTGAAGGGTCATCCGATCGCCGCCTTCTTCGTGCGCAAAAAGCCGAAGGAGCATGGCGCGCGGCTCGCCGTCGAAGGGCTCGCCAAGGGCGAGACACTGGCGGGCAAGCGCATCGTGATCGTCGAGGACGTCACCACGACAGGCGGCTCGGCGCTGAAGGCTGTGGAAGCCGTGCGTGAAGCCGGCGGCGAGATCGCGCTGGTCTTCACCATGGTCGACCGCGAGGAAGGCGCGACCGAGACGTTTGCCGAAGCCGGCTTGCCGTTCCGCGCGCTGTACAAGGCCGGCGAGTTTTTGAAGGATTGAGGGTCTTTCCCTCCCTCCCCCGTTCTTTACGGGGTCGAGACGAGCGAAGCTCGCTCTTAGAGGGCTGGGGTGAGGGGCTGCTTCCACGAGCTGTGAACGCGGTGAGACCTGTACCCCCTCACCCGGATCGCATCTCGCGATGCGATCCGACCTCTCCCCGCAAGCGGGGCGAGGTGAAGAAGGGTTCGCGCAACCTCGCCTTCCTGTGACGCCGTCACCCCTGATCAATCGCTCGTTTACCATCCCGTCTTAAGGTCAATCCGCCGGGGCACCTTGTCGCCGCGGCGAGGCGCGTCGGGTGGAGTTGGCGTTGCGTACAGAGTTGAGTGATCGGCGCATGCGGCGCCGCGTGATGCTTGCCGCCGCTGCGTTTGCGGGTTCCGTCTTCGTCGTGCCCGCTCCCGTCTTGGCCGAAGGGCTGTTCGACTTCTTCTTCGGCGGTTCCCAGAAGCAGCAGGGCCGGCAGGCCCCGCCGCAAGCCAATTTCTTCGCCGATCCGTTCGGCCTCAACCAGCCGGAACGGCAGCAGTCCGCGCCGGTCTCGGCGCCGCGCGTGGCTGGTTCCGGGCCCGCGTATTGCGTGCGCAGCTGCGACGGCAAGTATTTCCCGCTGACGATGCGCGGCAACGCGACGCCGGCGCAGCTCTGCCAGGCGTTCTGCCCGGCGAGCGCGACCAAGGTCTATTACGGCAGCCATATCGACAGTTCCGCATCGACCACGGGTGAGCGCTACGCCGACAGCGAGAACGCCTTCGCCTATCGCAAGGCGCTGCGTGCCGACTGCACCTGCAACGGCCGCGACCCGGCCGGGCTCGCGCCGGTCGACCTCGCGCTCGACGCCTCGCTGCGTGCCGGCGACGTGATCGCGACCACCGACGGCCTCGTCGCCTATACCGGCGTCCGCGTCGGCAACGAGCAGTCCTTCGACTTCACGCCGATCGCCTCGTATCCCGGATTGACCGCGGCGGTCCGCGCCCGGCTTGGCGAGATGAAGGTTGCGCCTGTCAGCGCCGAGATCGCCAGCGACGCACCGCTGCCGGAAACCAGCCGCGATGTCGCGCCGGCGACACCATCTTCCGTGGTCCCGAAGGGCCATGCCGCAAAGCCCGCCAAGCGGGCCGAGGCGAACTGACGGCTTTGAGCTGGCGCGCCGTCAGCGCGCCACGATCACGCCGATCACGTTCGGCGCGGCCAGGTATTTCTCCTCGATCGCGGCCCGCGCGGCGGCGCGGTTCTCCGGGTTGAGGAGGCCGCGCTTCTCGGCGAGGATCATCCAGCAATAGCCCCACCAGTCGGTCAGCATGCCGTGATCGTCGACGAGGTCGTAACCCTGCTCACCGGCGAAGATCCGCGCATGCGCCTCATCGAGCGAATCGAGCCAGGCGTGATCCTCGTTCGAGAACAGCTCGTCGCTGAAATCATCCGTGGTGTAGCCCCAGATCGACATGCAGACCGCATTGAACTCGCGATCGAGCTGGTCGTCGTCGATCGGCTGGCGCCGCGAGGCCTGATGCAGCCGCGACAGCGACCGCGCGAAATCGGCAATCCGGGTCAGGGCGAATTGATCAAAGGCGATGGTGGACATGTAGTCCTCGCGGAGACTGAGAGACCATAGATATTGTGTCGGCGCAGGCGTCGAATCACAATGATATATCAAAGACTTGCTAAAGTGTTCTTAATTCGTTCTGATTGGTTTATAGATCGCCCACAGACGTCGTCCTGGCGAAAGCCAGGACCCATTACCCCGGCTGGTCGACACATTGCGAGCTTGGGCCAAACCATGAGCGCTGCAAGCAGCTACTACGTCTACGTCCTCGCGAGCCGCCATCACGGAACGCTTTACATCGGCGTCACAAACGACATTCGCAGCCGGCTCGAACTGCATCGTTCGGGCCGAGGCTCCAAGTTCGTCTACAAATATCAGGTCTTCCGTCTCGTTCATCTCGAGGAATTCGCCACACCGCAGGAAGCCATCGCCCGCGAGAAGCAGCTGAAGTTCTGGAAGCGCGATTGGAAGATCAAGCTGATTGAAGCGGAAAACCCGGATTGGAACGACCTGTCGGGCCTCATCTGACGATTGGGGTAATGGGTCCTGGCTTTCGCCAGGACGACGAAGGAGGCATCGTCGCCCCGTCACGCGCCTATGCCTGCCCGCAAAGCAATTCGGGCCGCTGACTAAGTCAGCGGCCCGTTGAAAATTGCTTCGGAATGAAATGCGTCGGAGCTGGAAAATGTGCCCGCCCCACGAGCGACAGGTGTGTTTGTAAAGAACTCGTTAAGCCTTGGAAATCCGTATCACTCCGGTGTTCGCGATCGCGCGCGCAGGCCCGCCGCGCGGCCGCCTAATTCGCGGCGGACAGCAGCTTGTCGCCGCAGGCATTCGCGTAGAACTTGCCGCCGCATTGCCGCTTGATAGCGGCGCAGCGCGCGGCCGGCGATGCGTTCTGCGTCACGCTGAAGCTGCAGCTCAGGCCATCGGCGCTGCGGCCCGGTTTGCCTGCCGCATAGGCTGCGCTGGTCGCCGTGATGCACACCATGAGCAACGCCGCGGCCGCGATCTCGATCAAGAGTCTCATCACGCATCCTCCGCCAGATTGCCGCAAGATCCCGGCTTTCACGGCCGATCGTAGCACCGGCAATGACGGTTCCGAAGGCCCCCGAATCGGCCCGGTCCTTGCATAAAATATCGGCAGCGCCATGCACGGCAACGTTCCGGGCGGTTTCGGTTGCCATGCAACGCGCGTATCATCGACTTGGGGCATGATCCGGACAATATGATCGCATCATGATCCGGAAGTCTGAACGGCAGGGATTGAGCGCTTTGCACGAACAAACAAACTACCCGGCATTGAACCAGCCGATCGACGAGCTGGCGCTGACCGAGATCAAGGGCGCGATCCTCGCCAAGCTGCGGCTTGCGATCGGCAAGGACGCCGGCATGGCGACCAGGCGCGACTGGTACAAGGCGGCGGCGCTGGCGCTGCGCGACCGCATCGTGCACCACTGGCTGACGGCCGAGAAGCAGACCTACGACGCCGGCGCCAAGCGCGTCTATTATCTCTCGCTCGAATTCCTGATCGGCCGCCTGTTCACCGACGCGCTGAACAATATGGGACTGTTGCCGCTGTTCGAGGCCGCGCTCGGCGACCTCGGCGTCGATCTCTCGGACCTGCGCAAATGCGAGCCGGACGCGGCGCTCGGCAATGGCGGTCTCGGACGGCTCGCGGCCTGCTTCATGGAGAGCATGGCGACGCTGGCGATCCCCGCCACCGGCTACGGCATCCGCTACGATTTCGGCCTGTTCCGCCAGATCATGAACCAGGGCTGGCAGCAGGAATACCCCGACGAGTGGCTCGCCTTCGGCAACCCCTGGGAATTCCAGCGCCCGGAGGTGGTCTACAACGTCCACTTCGGCGGCCATGTCGAGCATGTCGACGAGCGCGGCCGCGACCGCGCCACCTGGCATCCGGCGGAAACCGTCGAGGCGATGGCCTACGACACGCCGATCGTCGGCTGGCGCGGCCAGCACGTCAACGCGCTTCGCCTGTGGTCGGCGCACGCGCCCGATCCGCTCAAGCT
Source organism: Bradyrhizobium sp. Pha-3 (assembly GCF_042258615.1). Taxonomy (GTDB): domain Bacteria; phylum Pseudomonadota; class Alphaproteobacteria; order Rhizobiales; family Xanthobacteraceae; genus Bradyrhizobium. The sequence continues at coordinate 8,526,710 of NZ_CP170152.1, forward strand.
CGACGTCTTCAACACCGGCGACTACGTCTCGGCCAGCGCCGAGCAGGCGCGCGCGGAAGCGATCTGCAAATTCCTCTATCCGAACGACGAGAGCGCGGCGGGCCGCGAGCTCCGGCTGCGCCAGGAATATTTCTTCGTCTCGGCCTCGCTGCAGGATCTCGTGAACCGGCATCTCGCTTCCGATGGCGGCCTGCGCAACCTCGCGCACAAGGCGGCCGTGCAGCTCAACGACACCCATCCGAGCCTTGCGGTCACCGAGCTGATGCGCATCCTGGTCGACCTGCACAGTTTCCGCTGGGACGAGGCCTGGAAGATCACCGTCGCGACGCTGTCCTACACCAATCACACGCTGCTGCCGGAAGCGCTCGAGACCTGGCCGGTCGAATTGTTCGAGCGGCTGCTGCCGCGGCATCTCGAGATCATCTACCGCATCAATGTGGCCCATCTCGCGCTCGCCGAGGAGCGCTTCCCCGGCGACATCGAATACCGCGCCTCGGTCTCGCTGATCGACGAGCGCAGCGGCCGCCGCGTGCGGATGGGCCAGCTCGCCTTCGTCGGCTCGCATCGCATCAACGGCGTCTCCGCGATGCATTCCGACCTGATGAAGGAGACCGTGTTCCACGACCTTCATCATCTGTATCCATCGCGCATCACCAACAAGACCAACGGCATCACCTTCCGCCGCTGGCTGATGCTGGCCAATCCGCGGCTGACCGCGCTGCTGCGCGAGACCTGCGGCGAGGCCGTGCTCGACGACTTCTCGCTGCTCGAGCGGCTCGAGACCCACTCCAGCGATCTGGAATTCCAGAAGCGCTTCCGCGACGTCAAGCATCACAACAAGCTGGCGCTGGCGCGGCTGATCGGCGAGCGCAACCACATCAAGGTCGACCCGTCGGCGCTGTTCGACGTGCAGATCAAGCGCATCCACGAATACAAGCGGCAGTTGCTCAACATCCTGGAGACGATCGCGCTCTACCACGCGATGAAGGACGATCCGGCCGCGAACTGGGTGCCGCGGGTAAAGATCTTCGCGGGCAAGGCGGCGGCGAGCTACCGCTACGCCAAGCTGATCATCAAGCTGATCAGCGACGTCGCCGAGGTCGTCAACAACGACGCTTCGCTCGGCGGCAGACTGAAGGTCGCCTTCCTCGCCGACTACAATGTCAGCCTCGCCGAGGTGATCATCCCCGCCGCCGATCTCTCCGAGCAGATATCCACCGCCGGCATGGAGGCCTCGGGCACCGGCAACATGAAGCTCGCGCTGAACGGCGCGCTGACGATCGGCACGCTCGACGGCGCCAATATCGAAATCCGCGACAATGTCGGCGAGGAGAACATCGCGATCTTCGGCCTCGAGGCCGGCGACGTCATGGTCCGCCGCAAGCAGGGACTCGATGCCAGCGACATCATCCGCAAATCGCCGCGGCTCGAGCGCGCGATCCGCGCCATCGAGAGTGGCGAGTTCTCGCCGGGCGATGCCGCACGCTTCGCCTCGATCGGGCACGCGCTGCGCTACCTCGATCACTACATGGTCTCGGCCGATTTCGATTCCTACTACGACGCGCAGCGCGGCATCGACGCGCGCTGGCGGGTGCCTCCGGCCTGGACCCGCGCCTCGATCCTCAACGTGGCGCGCATGGCGTGGTTCTCCTCCGACCGCACCATCCGCGAATATGCCGAGGACATCTGGCACGTGCCGGTGCATCCGAGCGCCTCGCCGCAGCTCGGCAACCAGCGCGAGGCGAAGGGGTAATCCCGGGACGCGGAAATCGATTACGTCCGACATCATTGAATTCCGCGCGCCAGCCCGCGATATTGCATGACGAGTGTCATTGCTCCCAGCGATGGCGGAATCGCTAGTCAATATTGAAAGATCTGCATGCTCACCAAGGCTCCGCACCTTTTCGATGAAGCCACCGCTGTGACGGCCGGCGACAGCCGCTGGCAGGGACGGACCAGCCCGGATTACTGGGCGTTCGTCGGCCCGTTCGGCGGCTGCACCGCCGCGACGATCCTGCGCGCCCTGATGCAGCACCCGCAGCGCGCGGGCGATCCGCTGGCGCTGACGGTCAATTACTGCGCACCGGTCGCCGAGGGCACGTTCGATCTCGATGTCCGCCTGGTCCGTGCCAACCGCTCGAGCCAGCACTGGTCGGTCGAGATGACGCAAGGCGGCGGCGAGGTCACGACCTTGGCGACTGCGGTGTTCGCCGAGCGCCGCCCGTCCTGGTCGCACCAGCCTGCCGAGTTTCCCGGCGCTGTGCCGTTCGAAGAGCTGCGGCCCTATCCGAAGCTCGCGATGACCTGGGCCAACCAGTATGATTTTCGCTTTGCCGAGGGCGAACCGAAGCTCGGCGGCAGTGCTGCGAAGCAGCCATCGAGCCCCTATTCAAAACTCTGGATCGCCGATCGCGTGCCGCGCAAGCTCGATGCAATGTCGCTGATGTCGATGTCGGACGCGTTCTTCGGCCGTGTGTTCCACGCGCGGCACGAACTGGTGCCGTTCGGCACGGTGTCGCTGACGACCTATTTCCACGTCGACGCCGCCGACATGGATGCGGAGGATACCACCCGCGTGCTCGCCACCGCCGACGCCAAGACGTTCCACAAGAGCTATGGCGACCAGCACGGCGAATTGTGGTCGCCGTCCGGGCGCCTGCTCGCCACCACGACGCAGATCGCCTATTTTAAGGCTTGAACTGGCGATGCGAACGCAGTGCCCCCCTCTCCCGCTTGCGGGGGAGGGCTGGGGTGGGGGCTCTTACCGCGAATCTCATCGCGGTGAGAGCCCCCACCCGCCGCGCTACGCGCGTCGGCCTCCCCCGCAAGCGGGAGAGGCGAAGCGAGTCTGCGGCCCGACTTATTCAAGCAAAAATCATCCTCGGCACAACTCAGCTATCCACATGGCCGGATTGGACCGGGTTGCCTATTTCAAGGGTTGAGGGAACAGTGGCGCGTCGCTTCTGTTCCACGCCCTTGGGAGCCCTGCCGCATGTCCGAAGCCGACAATTCCAAGCCCTCGCGCATCGCCTTGCTTGGCGTTCCCATCGAGATCGGCGCGTCGCAGCCCGGCCCGCTGATGGGCCCGGACGCGCTGCGCACCGCGGGCATCGCGCGCCTGCTCGAGCAGCTCGACTTCCGGGTTGACGACCACGGCAACCTTGCGATCCCGGCTGTGGTCGCCGACGGCCCGGCGCCGGCAAACACCAGATTCTACGACGAGGTGAAGACCTGGACCCGCGCCCTCTCCGAGCGCGCCTACTGGCTGGCGCATTCCGGCGCGATCCCGATCTTCATGGGCGGCGATCACTCATTGTCGATGGGGTCGATCAACGGCGTCGCACGCTACTGGCAGGAGAAGGGCCGGCCGCTGTTCGCGCTGTGGGTCGACGCGCATGCCGACTACAACACGCCGGCCACCACCATCACCGGCAACATGCACGGCATGTCGGCGGCCTTCCTGTGCGGCGAGCCTGGCCTCGACGATTTGCTCGGCGGGCTGCCGCGCGCCTCGATCCCGCCGGATCAGCTCGACCTGATCGGCACGCGCTCGGTCGATCCGCTGGAGCGCAAGCTGCTGCGGCAGCGCAACGTCTCGATCGCGGACATGCGCCAGATCGACGAGTTCGGCGTCGCCGTGCTGACCCGCCGCGTCATCGAGCGCGTCAGGGCGAAGAACGGCGTGCTGCATGTCTCGTTCGATGTCGACTTCCTCGATCCGGAAGTCGCGCCCGGGGTCGGCACCACCGTGCCGGGCGGCGCGACCTACCGGGAAGCCCATCTCATCATGGAGCTGCTGCACGATTCCGGACTGGTGCGCTCGCTCGATATTGTCGAGCTCAATCCGTTCCTCGACGAACGCGGCCGCACCGCGCGCGTCGCGGTCGAATTGATCGGCAGCCTGTTCGGCCTGCAGATCACCGACCGCCAGACGCCGAGCAACGCGGTGCTGCCGGAGATGGGCGAGTAGCGAAGCACGCTCCGCTCTAGCCCCGTCATCCTGAGGAGCGCGAAGCGCGTCTCGAAGGATGCACGGCCCGGCTGGTGGCCGTCGACCCTTCGAGACGCGCGCGCTGCGCGCTCCTCAGGGTGACGGATCGAAAAAGGTGCGCGCTTCCCTGACTACATCAAAAACAAAAAGGCGGCCACGAGGGCCGCCTTCTCAAATCGCGTATCGCTTGCGCCGACTACTCCGCCGCGAGCTTCACTTCCGGCGCGGCGGCGCGGACTTCGGCGTCGACCTGCGCTTCGAACTTGGCGAAGTTCTTCTGGAACATGCCGACCAGCGCACGCGCGGTCTTGTCGAACTCGGCCTTGTCGGCCCAGGTCTTGATCGGATCGAGGATGTGCGGCTCGACGCCCGGCAGCGAGGTCGGCACCGCGAAGCCGAAATACTTGTCGGTGCGGAAATCGGCGTTGCGGAGCGAGCCGTTCAGCGCGGCGGTCAGCAGCGCGCGCGTCACCTTGATCGGCATGCGGCGGCCGGTGCCGTACTTGCCGCCGGTCCAGCCGGTGTTGACTAGCCAGCAATCGACGTTGTGCTTGGCGATCAGCTCGCGCAGCATGTTGCCGTAGACCGACGGATCGCGCGGCAGGAACGGCGAACCGAAGCAGGTCGAGAATTCCGGCTGCGGCTCGTTGCCGAGACCACGCTCGGTGCCGGCGACCTTCGCGGTGTAACCGGACAGGAAGTGATACATCGCCTGCGCCGGCGTCAGCTTGGCGATCGGCGGCATCACGCCGAAGGCGTCGGCGGCGAGCATCACTACATTCTTCGGGTGCGGCGCGCAGCCGGTACGCGAAGCGTTCGGAATGAAATCGAGCGGATAGGCCGAGCGGGTGTTCTCGGTCTTCGAGCCGTCGTCGAAATCCGGCACGCGATCATTGGCGCCGAGCACGACGTTCTCCAGCACCGCACCAAAGCGCTTGCTGGCGGCATAGATTTCCGGCTCCGCTTCGCCGGACAGCTTGATGCACTTGGCGTAGCAGCCGCCTTCGAAATTGAAGACGCCGTCCTCGCTCCAGCCATGCTCGTCATCGCCGATCAGCGTGCGCTTGGGATCGGCCGAGAGCGTGGTCTTGCCGGTGCCGGACAGGCCGAAGAAGATCGCGGTGTCGCCGTCAGGGCCGACATTGGCCGAGCAGTGCATCGGCATCACGCCCTTCTCGGGCAGGTAATAATTCAGCGTGGTGAACACGCTCTTCTTCATCTCGCCGGCATATTGCGAGCCGCCGATCAGGACGATCTTGCGGGCGAAATCGATCGCGACGACGTTCTCCGACTTGCAGCCGTGACGTTTCGGATCGGCGCGGAAGCTCGGCAGATCGATGATCGTGAGTTCGGGCACGAAGCTCGCGAGCTCCGACGTCTCGGGGCGGATGAGCAGCGTGCGGATGAACAGCGAGTGCCAGGCGAGCTCGGTGAAGACGCGCGTCTTGATGCGATGCTTCGGATCGGCGCCGCCATAGAGGTCCTGCGCAAACAGCGTCATGCCTTCGGCATGCTTGAGGAAGTCGGCATGGAGCGTGGCGAACTGCTCCGAGGTGATCGACTGGTTGCCGGCCCACCACATGTTCTTGTCGGTGAGATCATCGCGGACCGTGAACTTGTCCTTCGGGCTGCGGCCGGTGAACACGCCGGTGTCCGCGCAAAGCGCGCCATCGGCCGAGAGCACCGCTTCGCCTGATCGCAACGAGTGCTCGTAAAGCTGCGGCGCGCCATAGTTCCAATGCACGCCCTTGAGATTTTTTAAGCCGAATTTGTCGGCGCCGAAGGCACCGTTATGCACGCCCGTCTCTTGCACGAAGAACCTCCTCGAACCCGCGTATCCTTGTTCGCGCGAATATCGCTAGTCGCGCCCCGCCGCGGTGACCGTCATCAGAATAATATAGCCTCTCGGCCCCGGTCCGGCGACCTAATAGTGGGGATCGCCGGGCTTGCCAAGCCAGTCGAATGGCTTTTGGTTTATTCCAAGGCAGGCACATCATCGGGCGCAAATACCGCAGCGCGAAACGCTTTCGCTTTGCTTTCGCTTTCTCGTTGTTTTCGCGGCGATCGGACGATGTTTCGTCGCCTTTCCCGCTGCGAGCAAGGCGTTGCGATGCACAAAGAGTGCCAGCGATTGGCGTGTATCCGCGCCGGGCAACGCAGCAGGCACGGAGAATGCCGGCTATGCATTTCGCGCTGAGGATGTGTCGTTGAGATGGACCGCCGCGAGTTGAGGCTGCGCCGCAGTGCCAGGTCGTCCACGATCGTGCCGCACGCGGATAGCACCACTGGGTCCGCATTGAGCTGCATTCGATCGAGCTCAATACGCCATCGTCCAAGCTGGATGATTTCAGTGCCCGGCAGCAGCGAATGTTCCGCAACGCGGACTGCGTTAGGCGGCAACAGGATCACTCACCGCAACGATCGATGGTAACGCAATCACCGTGTTGCACGTGCACGTCAGCGCGGTCGAACCTCGCGATCCCAATGTTTTTCCGGCGCAGCGGCGCCAGAAGTTCTCGCAACCCGCATCGCGCCGGTCGGCGATGATATCAGCGCCGGCACGAAATGATCGCGCTGTCAGAGACGCTGGCTACGGCAAGCGCGCGCGGAGCCGCATTGTGCGACACCATGCCTCGCCGCGCGCAGCATTGCCGCTCGGTGCCGGCAGGCTGTGCTCCGCTATCCCTCGCTCTATCCCTTGGCGCGCGCGTCGCCGGCGAGGCGCACCAGCATCTTGCGCAGCTCGGTGCCGCTGGTGACCCGCTCCGGGAAATCGAGCCGCAGGGTGTTGCGGCCGGCCTGCAGGTCCATGCCGTCGGGGTCGCAGCCGGTGCACAGCCAGTCGGCGCTGTCAGCGCCGAGCAGCCGCGTGGCGTACAGGTTCATGGCCTCGCGGTGGTCCTCGTTCATATGCGCCACCGCGCCCGGCTCGGCCTCCAGCAGCGCTTCGGCACCACCGAGGTCGGTCAGAAACTGCGCAGGCTTGAGGTCGACGATCCGACCGAACCCGGCCACCAGATGGGCGCCGCTCGGCCGGATCAGAAAAAACGAGAAATCCTTAAATTCCACAAAGGCTTCGGCCGACGGATGAGCGCCAAGGTAGCGCCGTTGGACGAGCTCCCGCTCGGCCTCCGCGACCTCTTCAGCTCGGCCGGCCAGCATGATCCGCCCGCCCTCCAGCGGATCGCCCTCGGCGCGCTCGTCCAGCATCAGCGACACCCGGTGGTCGGCCAGGATATTCCTGGTGTGCAGCGCCAGCCGGGAAATCAGCAGGATCGGCGAGCCGTCGGGATGGCTGGCCAGGTTGACCAGCGAGCAATAGGGATCGCCGGAGCCGGCCATCAGCGTGGCGAGCGCGCCCTGGCGGCTGCGGCGGAGCAGCGAGCGGGCAAGGTGGGCGGGGTCGAAGTCAGCGGTCGGTTGCATGGGCCTATCGGGTCATTTTTGAGGCGAATCGAGCCGGTTCCCGTTGAAAAAAGAGCCTTTTCTCACGGTCTCAGGGTGCTATATGGGGGTCCAACGCGTGGGTCGCAGAGCGTTTTGCGGAACTCGGTCACACTTCAGCCCAGCTTGCATTGCTCGTTGACCGCGTTCGAAGCCCATATTCTACGGCGAGTCGCCAGAGTGCCCGCCGTCTAAACCACTCTCATTGTGAAAGCAGCTCATGCCCACAATCGCCTTGGTCGACGACGACCGCAACATTCTCACGTCGGTCTCGATCGCGCTCGAAGCCGAAGGCTATCGCATCATGACCTATACGGACGGTGCGTCGGCGCTGGATGGGTTTCGCACGTCGCCGCCCGATCTTGCGATCCTGGATATCAAGATGCCGCGCATGGACGGCATGGAAACGCTGCGCCGGCTGCGCCAGAAGTCCGACCTGCCGGTGATCTTCCTCACCTCGAAGGATGAGGAGATCGACGAATTGTTCGGCCTGAAGATGGGCGCCGACGATTTTATCCGCAAGCCGTTCTCCCAGCGCCTGCTGGTCGAACGCGTCAAGGCCGTGCTCCGCCGCGGCCAGCCGAAGGATCCGACCGCGGCCCCGAAGGAGCCGGATGCCCGCGCACTCGACCGCGGCCTGCTGCGGATGGATCCGGAGCGCCACACCTGCACCTGGAAGAACGAGCCGGTGACGCTCACGGTGACCGAATTCCTGATCCTGCAGGCGCTCGCCACCCGTCCCGGGGTCGTGAAGAGCCGCAACGCGCTGATGGACGCGGCCTATGACGACCAGGTCTATGTCGACGACCGCACCATCGACAGCCACATCAAGCGGCTGCGCAAGAAGTTCAAGGTGGTCGACGACGATTTCGAGATGATCGAGACGCTGTACGGCGTCGGCTATCGCTTCAAGGAAGCCTGATCTGCGCGCCCTAGGCGGCTTGTTAACTGACAGGCTCCGCACGGCTGGGGTAAGCTCGGGCGACTGTCTGCTTCGCGGGACGACATCCATACCAACCGGCAGCTTTGCCAGTGCTTGATCGAACGCAGCTCGAGCAGGGACTGAACACCGAGGACGCGTCACAGCTCCTCGATCAAGAGGCCGTGGCCGACGATGTCGTGCAGGACAAGGGCTGGCGCCGTCCGCTCGGCTGGGTGCGCCGCGCCGGTCAGTTCTTCTTCGCGCTGTCGTTCTCGAGCCTGACGCGCCGCATCGTCTCGCTCAACCTTGCCGGCCTCGTCGCGCTGGTCGCCAGCATCCTCTATCTGTCACAGTTCCGCGCCGGTCTGATCGAGGCGCGCACGCAGAGCCTTCTGGTCTATGCCGAGATCATCTCGGAGGCGATCGCGGCGTCTGCGACCGTCGAAGGCAATACCGTCACCATCGATCCCGACCGGCTGCTCGACCTCAAGCCCGGCGAGAGCTTCGGCCAGCCGGATGAATCGGCGGATTTCCCGATCAATCCCGAGCGCGTCGCGCCGACGCTGCGCCGCCTGATCGCGCCGACCAAGACGCGGGCCCGCATCTTCGACCGCGATGGCGGCCTGATCCTCGACAGCCGCAATCTGTTCGCGCGCGGCGACGTGCTGCGCATGGAGCTGCCGCCGCCGTCGGAGAAGCCGTCGCTGTATGAGAAGACCAAGGCCACGATCAAGACCTGGCTCAACCGCGGCGACCTGCCGATCTACCGGGAGCTCGGCCCCGAAGGCGGCAAGGGCTATTCCGAAGTCGCGCAATCGCTCGAAGGCATGAAGGGCAGCGCGGTGCGCGTCACCGATCGCGGCGCGATCATTGTCTCGGTTGCCGTTCCGGTGCAGCATTTCCGCGCCGTGCGCGGCGCATTGATGCTGACCACGCAGGGCGACGACATCGACCAGCTGGTGATGTCCGAGCGCCTCGCCATCCTCAAGATCGGCGGGGTCGCATCCGCCGTCATGATCATGCTGTCGCTGCTGCTGGCGAGCACGATCGCGGGCCCGGTGCGGCGGCTCGCCGAAAGCGCCGAGCGCGTCCGTCACCGCATCCAGACCCGCGTCGAGATTCCCGACTTCACCGGACGCCGCGACGAGATCGGCCATCTCTCCGGCGCGCTGCGCGACATGACCAACGCGCTCTACAGCCGCATCGAGGCGATCGAGATGTTCGCCGCCGATGTCGCCCATGAGCTGAAGAACCCGCTGACCTCGCTGCGCTCGGCGGTCGAGACGCTGCCCCTGGCGCGCAACGAGAATAGCCGCGCGCGGCTGCTCGCCGTGATCGAGCATGACGTCAGGCGGCTCGACCGCCTGATCTCCGACATCTCCGACGCGAGCCGGCTCGACGCCGAATTGCAGCGCCAGGATATGGCACCGGTCGATCTGCGCCGGCTGCTGACCACGCTGACCAGCGTCGCCAACGAAACCCGGCTCGGCCACGACGTCGCCGTCGAAGCCCGCTTCGAGGGCCGCGGACCGACCGACACGCTCTCGGTGCCCGGCCATGATTCCCGGCTCGGCCAGGTGATCTCGAACCTGCTGTCGAACGCACAATCGTTCTCCAAGCCGGGCGACAAGGTGCGCATCATCTGCCGCCGCACCCGCGGCGAGGTCGAGATCGTGGTCGACGATGACGGGCCCGGCATCGGCGAGGACGCGCTGGAGCGGATCTTCGAGCGCTTCTACACCGACCGGCCGCACCAGGGTTTTGGCCAAAACTCCGGCCTCGGGCTCTCAATCTCCAAGCAGATCATCGAAGCGCATGGCGGACGCATCTGGGCCGAGAACCGCGCGGGCCCTGCGGACGAAGACGGCAAGCCCACGGTCGCCGGCGCACGCTTCGTGGTCAGGCTGCCGACACTATGAGCGACAATTCAAGCGTGCACGCATCCGCCGTTCTGGTCGGCGAGCGTGCGGTGCTGATCCGCGGCCCGTCGGGCGCCGGCAAGTCGCGCCTGGCCTTCGATCTGATTCTCGCCGGACGCACCGGAGCGCTTCCGCCGGCCATTTTGGTGGGGGATGACCGTGTCCATCTCGACACAGCCGGCGAACAATTGTGGGTTCGCCCGGCACAGCAATTGGCCGGTCTGATCGAGATACGAGGCCTCGGAATCCGCCATTGTGCGTTCGCCGGAGAGGCCGTGGTCGGCTTGATCGTCGACCTTGCCGCCGATGACGCCGAGCGGCTGCCGCCGCCCGAGGCGCTCAATATCTGCCTTAATGGTGTTTCAATACCGAGAATTCCCGTGCCGGCCGGCTTTCAACCCCTGCCGCTGGTTGTCGCCGCGCTGACGACAACCTGAAAGTTCATCGTCCCGTAATCTTGCGGCCAATTGTGGGAAGGGAATTGGTAACCATATCACATCCACTATCGCGTCGGATTTTGCCGGCGCAGCCTCCCCTCTCTACCGCCAGGAACCGGGAGACTAGCCAAGATGCCCTCTTGCGCAGGGCCTCTGGATGGTCAAAGTGGCGCGTTCGTGCGGTGCACCAAAGGGCGCCCGCGAGGAGTTTCCGATGATTGGTCTAGTGCTGGTGACCCATGGGCGCCTTGCTGACGAGTTCAGAGCCGCGCTCGAACACGTCATGGGTCCGCAGAAACAAATTGAAGCAATTACGATCGGGGCCGAGGACGATTCCGATCTCTGTCGAAGCGACATCATCGAGGCGGTGAATCGCGTCGATAGTGGCGACGGCGTTGCGATCCTCACCGACATGTTTGGCGGCACGCCGTCGAACCTTGCGATCTCCTGCATGAGCCGCCCGAAGGTGGAAGTGCTCGCGGGCATCAATCTTCCCATGCTGGTCAAGCTTGCCAAGGTTCGCGAGGAACGTTCGCTGCCTGACGCGATCGCGATGGCGCAGGAAGCCGGCCGCAAATACGTCACCATTGCCAGCCGCGTTCTCGCAGGCAAATGAGCGGCGAGGCCCCGGGCGAAAACCATGTCGGCCCGGGCGTGCCAGCGGGCGCCATCTCGCGTGAACTCCTGATCGTCAACAAGCGCGGCCTGCATGCGCGGGCATCGGCCAAGTTCGTCCAGCTGGTCGAGCGCTTCAACGCCGAGATCTGGGTGACGCGCGGCGGCGAAACCGTCGGCGGCACCTCGATCATGGGCCTGATGATGCTGGCCGCAGGGCCCGGCACCACCGTCGTGGTCTCCGCGAAGGGCGACGAGGCGCAGCAGGCGCTCGACGCCATCGCCGAGCTCGTCGCCAGCAAGTTCAACGAAGAAGGCACGTAGGACGCGCTCGCGCGCTACGCCAGGCGAAAGCCTCTCCCCGTCATCCTGAGGAGCGCGAAGCGCGTCTCGAAGGATGCACGGCCCAGGTGGTGGCCGATTCATCCTTCGAGGCTCGCAAGAGCTCGCACCTCAGGATGACGGAACTGCACCGATGTGCCGAAATAACTACTTCGCCGGCGGCACCAGATAGACCTTCCACACCGTCGACGGACCGGGATGGCCGTTGAAGAAGCGCATGGTGTTCATCACCAGCGGCTCGGCGTCCTTGGCATGCTCGGCCATCCATGCCTCGCATGGCTGCAGGAACACCGGATCGGTGGTGTCGCAGACGCCGATGAAGCCGAGGCGCTTGGCTTCGTCGAGCGACGTCAGCCCCGACGACCACGCTTCGCCCGGCACCAGCGAGGCCGGATGATCCGGACTGTAGAACGTCATCGGCTCGCCGATGTCGGAGCGTGCGACGACCACCGCCCAGCGCGAATGGAATCTGTCCTGCCAGGTCTGGGTGAGCTCGCGCGCCAATTCGGAGCGCGCGGCGTAGGTCGAGCCGCCGACACGGTTGGATGCGATCTCCTGCGTGGCGATGCTGGGCGCGGCGATCAGCGTGGCGATGGTGGCCACGAACCAGACCGCCGTGATCGAGAACAGCGCCATGCGGGGGAAACGCAGCGAGGGGATCGCAACCAGCGCAAGCGGCACCAGGAAGAACAGCGGGATGCCCCAATCGGTCTTGATATAGACGGTGAAGGCCAGCGCGCCGAGCGGCGGCCCGATCGCGACGATCAGCTGGATGATCCAGATGTTGAGCGCCTGTGGAAGGTTGACGGCCGGATTGGGACCGCGCGACCAGATCCGCGCCAGCACGTCCGACGGCCGCCACGGCACCGACCCGAGCAGCAGCGCCACGAGGCCCAGCACGGTCGGAATCGCGAGCAGGCCGAGATTGTGCAAGATGTAACCGATCACGAGCTGGACGTTGAGCTCGCGGCTCGACAGCGCGTAGACGTCGCCGGCATAGGTGAACGGCACGAAGTTCACCTCCTCCAGCCACACCAGATGCGGGATCATCGTCACGATCATCGTGCCGATCGCAACCCACGGCGCCGGCGAGCGCAGGAATTGCATCCGCTGCGGATGGATCAGCGCGGCAAGCCCGATCGCGCCGATCATCGTCACCACCCAGTACTTGGTCATCAGCGCCAGCATGCCGGCAAAGCCGAGCCAGAGACCCGATTTGAAGCTGCGCTTCTCGAACGCGTTCAGATAGGCCAGCACCAACAGCGGTAACGGCACCAGCTGCGCGAGGTCGGCGTTGTATTTGAAGCCCTTGAAATTGAAGATCGGGTAGAGCGCGAGCATTACCACCATGAAGAACGCACGGCGGCGATCGACGACGCGCAGCGCGATCAGCCAGCACACCACCAGCGCGAAGCTGACGGTTGCCATCGCGAGCGCGTAGGTCGACCAGTTGGTGACGGGGAAGATCCTGAACCAGACCCCGGCGATCCAGCCCGACAGCGGCGGATGCTTGCCATAGCCGAGCAGGAAGCGCTGGCCCCAGGCATAGGCCTCCGCGACGTCCATATGGACGTCCTGCGCGGCCTTGAGCTTGACCAGGATGAGCGTCCACAGCACCGCGTGAACCAATGCGAAGCCGATCACGAACCACAGGCTGGTCCTGGGATCGGTGGCGCGCGAGGCAATCCAGGCGGCGATCCGCCGGATCGTCAGTCTGCGGGTGGTGCGCCTTGCGGCAGGGAGCGTGGTGGCGGTCGACATGGCCTGTGCCTGAGGCATGACCCGGAAACGCGGAAAGCGGTTTCCAGAAACGATCATGCCGAATGGAAGCGGAAGGGGCGATGAGTGATTGCTCACCAGCATTGCATCGCGCTTTAGCGCGTTTTTGTGGCCAGTGTAATCAGCTTGGCGTGAGAACGCCTCCAATCGGCCGGTTCACTTCTCGAGAAGCTCCGGCCGGTACTCGAAATGCATGGTATCGTAGTGGTACCACTTGCCGCCCCAGATGAAGCCGTGGCGCTCGAAGATGTCGACGATCTCGCGCGGCATCCGGTTTTTATAGGGGATGGTTTTGCCCTTGCCCGCCCATAGCCAGTAATCCGAGACTTTCAGGTTGAGGTCGATCGCGGCGGCATAGCCATGCATGCTCATCCGCCCGGTATCGGCAACATTGCGACAAGATAGCACACCCGCGATCGGAAAGGCCGCGGCGCGCAGCGCCGGATCGAGCGCGTCGATCTCGGCGGAGACCTGCGTGAGGCGCTCGGCGACGCCGTTGACCCGCGTGACCTGAACCGGCTTGCCCCAGGACCGCGGCAGCCAGGTGATCGTCACCAGGTTCCGCCTGACCTCGGCCGTGTTGCAATCGCCATACATCTTCTTGAAGAAGGCCTCGTTGCGGAAGCGACCGGGATCGACATTCGGGGCCGGCGGCGCCGCCGGCCCGGACGGATAGGGCTGCCGCATCTGGTCGAGGATCGAGGCATTGCGCAGCATCTGATCGAACGGCTTGCCGGAGACGCCGTCGTCGACCGGCATCACCGTGCCGTCGCGCCAGGTGATCGTGCTGTCGTCATGGGTGGAGAGCGCATCGGGATAGGCGCGCACCAGGCGGTCGAGCAGTTCGCTCCTGCTCTGCGCGTGTGCGAACGGCGGCAGCAACGCCAGCAAGGCAACGATGCAGGCCGTGCCGCGCGCGGCCATTCAGCGCTTTCCGGCCTGATCGATCAGCGCGACATTGGCCTCCTCGATCGCGTTCAGCTTCGGATTCCAGCTGTTCGGCGCATACCAGGGGAAGCGCGCGAAATACGCCTTGAGATCGGCGGAATCGAAATAGCGTCCCCTGCGGGCGAAGATCTCGTTGCGCGCGATCCGCAACTCGTCCCGCGACAGCCGCCGCAGATCGGCAGGCGTCAGCAGACGCCGGTCGGAATCCGGGAAGATGAAACCGCCTGGCGCAGCGCCGCCACCGGATTCGAAGCGATCGATCAGCGCGACATTCGCACTCTCGATCGCATTGAGCGGCGGGTCCCATGAGCGGGGCACATACCACGCGAACCTGCTGAATCGCGCGGTCAAGTCGGGCGCGTTGAAGTAGCGCCCGCGCCGCGCGAAGATTTCATTGCGCGCGATCCGCAGATCGTCCTTGCTGAGCACCCTGAGATCGCTCTCCGACAGCAGGCGGCTGTCGGAATCCGCAATGATGAAATCCGATTGCGTGCGCACCACCGGCGGCGCCGACGGCGGCACGTTTTGCGGCGGCAGGCTTTGCTGCGGCGGGATCACCGTCGCCGGCGGATCGGCGGTCGCGACCTGGGCCGGTGTGTTGCCGGCGAAATAGAACGAGCCGTCGATCGGCGAGGTCGAGACCCAGGGCTGCTGCGCGCTGCCGGTCGCACGCTTGACGACGAGGCCGACCTGGTTGAAGGCCTGCAACACGTCCAGCCCGGGCTTCTGCATGGTGTCGACGAGCGCGCGCGTGTAAGGACTGTGGCCGTCATCGCCGTCGAGCGCGACGTTGCCCGGCTGCGTCGCGTAGGACAATAGCGTGCCCTCCGGCGCGCGGATCTGGGCGAGGCCACCGTCGGCGGCGCGCAAGCCGCGCCCGCCGAACGGATTGTTCCGGCAGGCGTCCAGGATGACGATGTTGAGCCGCGTGCCCGCGCCTTCCATCTGCCGCAGCACCAGGCCGACATCGACCATCTGGAAATCGACATCGGCCTCGCGCACTGGATTTGCCGAGACCGGCACCAGGTAATTCGTTCCGCGAAGCTGGATGCCGTGGCCGGCGTAATAGAACAGCGCGACGTCCGCGCCCATCAGCTGGCTGCCGAAGCGCTGGATCGCGGCATCGAAACCGGCCTTGTCCAGATCGACCTGGGCCTGCCCGCCGACCAGTGCAAAGCCCAGCCGCTGCAGCGTGTCGGCCACGAGCTCTGCATCATCCTTCGGATTCTGCAACCGCGACACGTTCTGATAGGTCGAATTGCCGACCACCAGCGCGACACGCTTGTCGGCGGCCGCCGGCGCTGCGAACAACACGGCGAGCAATCCGGCGGCGAGAAGGGTCCAGCGCATCGTCAGATCCGGGTTTTGGGCCGAAAGACCTAGCAGAAACATGCCCGAAAATCGATCACGGCGGATCCGACTGAAACACGGCCGTGATTCGCCGTCACATCCCTGCAAAATACCGCAATATGGTTGCCCGCGCGGGGCTGCGGATGCTATCCCGCGCCCCATGACAACTGCCCCGATTTCGAACATCCGCAACTTCTCCATCGTCGCCCATATCGACCATGGCAAATCGACCCTTGCCGACCGCCTGATCCAGATGACGGGCGGCCTGTCGGATCGTGAAATGGCGGGCAAGGAGCAGGTGCTCGATTCGATGGATATCGAGCGCGAGCGCGGCATCACCATCAAGGCGCAGACCGTCCGGCTGAACTACCGCGCCAAGGACGGCAAGGATTACATCTTCAATTTGATGGACACGCCCGGCCATGTCGACTTCGCCTACGAGGTCTCGCGGTCGCTGGCGGCCTGCGAGGGTTCCCTGCTCGTGGTCGACGCCAGCCAGGGCGTCGAGGCGCAGACGCTCGCCAACGTCTACCATGCGCTCGACGCCGGTCACGAGATCGTGCCGGTCCTGAACAAGGTCGACCTGCCCGCGGCCGAGCCCGAGAAGGTCAAGCAGCAGATCGAGGACGTGATCGGCATCGACGCCTCCGACGCCGTGATGATCTCGGCCAAGACCGGCCTCGGCGTGCCCGACGTGCTGGAGGCCGTCGTCACCCGCCTGCCGCCGCCGAAGGGCGACCGCGACGCGACCTTGAAGGCGCTGCTGGTCGACAGCTGGTATGACGTCTATCTCGGCGTGGTCGTCCTGATCCGCGTCGTCGACGGCGTGATGAAGAAGGGCAGCCGCATCCGCATGATGGGCACCGGCGCGGCCTACGACATCGAGCGCGTCGGCTTCTTCACGCCGAAGATGCAGCAGGTCGAGGAGCTCGGCCCCGGCGAGATCGGCTTCATCACCGCGGCGATCAAGGAAGTCGCCGACACCCGTGTCGGCGACACCATCACCGACGACAAGAAGCCGGTTACGGAAATGCTGCCGGGCTTCAAGCCGGCGATCCCGGTCGTGTTCTGCGGCCTGTTCCCGGTCGACGCCGACGATTTCGAGACGCTGCGCGCGGCGATGGGCAAGCTCAGGCTGAACGACGCCAGCTTCTCCTTCGAGATGGAAACCTCCGCCGCGCTCGGCTTCGGCTTCCGCTGCGGCTTCCTCGGGCTGTTGCATCTGGAGATCATCCAGGAGCGGCTGTCGCGCGAGTTCGACCTCAACCTGATCGCGACCGCGCCGAGCGTCATCTACAAGATGAAGCTGACCGACGGCACCGAGCTCGAGATCCACAACCCGGTCGACATGCCCGACGTGGTCAAGATCGCCGAGATCGAGGAGCCGTGGATCGAGGCCACGATCCTGACTCCAGACGAATATCTCGGCAGCGTCTTGAAGCTGTGCCAGGACCGCCGCGGCGCGCAGAAGGAGCTCACTTACGTGGGCTCCCGCGCGATGGTGAAATACGACCTGCCGCTCAACGAGGTGGTGTTCGACTTCTACGATCGGCTGAAGTCGGTCTCCAAGGGCTACGCCTCGTTCGACTATCATCTGACCGACTACAAGCCGGCCGATCTGGTCAAGATGCAGATCCTGGTCAACGCCGAGCCGGTCGACGCGCTGTCGATGCTGGTGCATCGCACCCGCGCCGAGGGCCGCGGCCGCGCCATGGTCGAGAAGATGAAGGAGCTGATCCCGCCGCACATGTTCCAGATTCCGATCCAGGCGGCGATCGGCGGCAAGGTGATCGCGCGCGAAACCGTCCGCGCACTGCGCAAGGACGTCACCGCGAAGTGCTATGGCGGCGACATCACGCGCAAGCGCAAGCTTCTGGAGAAGCAGAAGGAAGGCAAGAAGAAGATGCGGCAGTTCGGCAAGGTCGACATCCCGCAGGAAGCCTTCATCGCCGCGCTCAAGGTGGATAGCTGAGGCACCGTCACGGACCGTCGCCAGCCTGACGACATCAGCGCCGTGACCGGTCCTGATCGAAAATCTCGAAAACAACCCCATGCACAGTAGCCGGGGTAGATAGCTGATGGGCTGTCGCAAGCGCGCATGACGATGCTCTCCAAGAGTACCGCGAATATTTCGAGATGTTTTGATTGTGGCGTTGCGCAGCCCCTTGACCCGTCATCCTGAGGAGCGCGTAGCGCGTCTCGAAGGATGCACGGCCCGGCTGGTGGCCGTCGACCCTTCGAGACGCGCGAAGACGCGCTCCTCAGGGTGACGGAGATACATTTACCGCGCCGCTCGAATCTCATTGTCTCCATTCTTGTCCCGGCAACAAAACGCACCATGATTTGAATCGCCACGGCGCGGCGGCCCGACTAAGCTGCCGTCATGTTGCGCATCCTGTCTCTCTCGATCGTCATCCTCGCACTGCTGCAGCCGGACCTGAGCGCGGCCGCCTCCTCGAAGAAGCGGCACGGCTCTACCCGCTGGCACGGCTACGGCTTCCTGCCTGGCTACCGCCAGCCGCCCAACGAGACCATTCCGGTGCTCGGCCCGCGCGGCGCCGCCCGCGGCTACCCGGACTTTTCGCCGGAATATTACTACGGCGGCGATTGGCACTATTTCGGCCGCCCCGGATTCCATGGTGGCGGGCGCTACAATGGCGGCAGCTATGGCCCGTGCTGGAGCTGGACACCGATCGGGCGGGCCTGGAACTGCGGGTAGATACCGATCGCGAGGCTTCGGCGCGCCGCGCTAGAGATATCTAATCTACTTGGAACACCGGTCTGTAGAGGCTGTTGCGCCCAATCCTAAGGCTGTCGTTGGTTCGCCAAGCTGCACCGCGTGGAGCAGCATTGCGTATGTTTCTCAGTATATTAATTTTCTCATCCGACAGTGGCCTCGGGCGGGCCGCTCCGGTAGATCGCCGAGGGCATGTTAAATTGCTAGTAACTTTTGATAATTGGACCAACGGGCGTGAAATCGCTGCGCTGGGAACAAATGCTGGTGCGCAATCCATTCCATTTCAGGGGTGGCGGCGCTTTAAGGAGGCGTTCGCGCCCGAGTTAATAGCAAAAGCCGTCAGCGAAAGCAGCGTCGACGTTCAGCGGTGTATCGACCCATTTTCGGGTTCGGGCACCACAGCACTGGCTTGCCAGTTTCTTGGCATCCACCCCACATTCATCGAAGTGAATCCATATTTGGCTGACCTAGCAGAGGCTAAGGTCGCGACATACGATGTCGCCTCCGTCACGCGCGATTTTTCAAAGCTGGTGCGCAAGGCGAACAACGTAAGCAGGGCTGCGAAAGTAGTTTTCGAGAAAGCCCCCCCGACGCTTATAGAGCCTGGACATAATGGGCGCTGGATTTTCGACAGAAAGATCGCAGAAAGGTTAGCGTCCTTTCGGGTGGCCTTGAAAAGCATCAAGGAGCCCGTCAATCGCCGGCTCTTCAGAGTTTTGCTGGGTGGGATCGTAGTCGAGGTGAGCAACGTTAACCGCCTCGCCAAATCTTCGGCATTGGGAGCCGGGTCGGCGCCGCACAGCAGACATTGCTGCTCTGCGAGCAAATGAGCGACAATATAATGTGCGGTCTCGTTCGAAGGCTCAAACCAATTCTTCAACGACTGCATCTTTATGCGTTCAAGCTCCCGGAGAGACGCTTCTCGGGCTTCAGCCGCGCTCAACTTTTGAAGGCGGGCCTCCCGGCGTTCTTTGTCAAAGCGAATACGAAGAACCCCAACTCGCTCCAGCTGATCCCTGTTCGCATTAACTTCGGCCTGCTTAATGCGCAGTTCGGCCTCGACGTCTAGCAATTTTTCGACGCGATGAGACGCTTGCTCCTGTTCCTTCTTCCTACGCGTGATCATATTGAACGTGTTTCTATAGGCACTGTCGGTTGAAATTAACTGCTGCTGAGCGACCGCAAGGCGCGTTGCTTCTTCCGGCGGGAGCACAAGGACACGGAAAATTTGTCGCTGCGCCGTTTTGTCCCAAACTAGACTGCGGCGGTCTTCGAGCATGAAGGTCAGATAGCGCAGAATGATCAGCGCGTCGAAGAACGTGTCAACGCCCAAGCAATTTGCGAGCGTTTTTTGATAGTTCGTTTCATCCTCATCCAGACTCACGGGCTCGCGAGCGACAGTCGCCGAGACAAGGCTGAGGTCCGATAGTCGCCTCTGGATGACAAGCGCTTTCGAACCAAACTTCACGACTAGCCTGGCTGTAGCGCTCTTAGCTCCATCGGCCACTCTCAACGCAAAATAGGACCGCCCGTGTTTATCGAATCGCGCAGCTTCCGGCCGAATCTGTCCGAGTTCTTCTTCCGATCGGCCCGCTGGCAAATCGAAAGGCCCCGTGATCATTCGCAACAGCAGGGCAACCATGGTTGATTTGCCAGAGCCATTGACTCCGACAATTACGGTCTGACCGGGGTTGAACCTGACGTTGAATGGTCTCGTATACGAGGATGGAAATAAACCGTAGTTCTCAATCGTCAGCGTCTGAAAAACTGGAAACGAAACCATTGGCCCCCGAGCCGCAGCGAATTACGTCGTAATTATTGCAAGTTGTGCCGGCTGATACAAGCTCCGCGTGCTCTCCCATGATGTTCGACCTCCAAGAGCGAGGGTCATGCTGCGGTGCGGCGGGTTGAGCCTGCCGCCGTTGCCGCAACGACAGACCAGCCTTGGGCGAAGCACTGACCGCAGTCCGCCTGCACGAGGTCGCCCTAGCCTAGCAGCTCCGTATCATCGCACCGCCTTGCTCTTCCGGGGCGGATGGACCACCATCCTCCCTGCGAGCACCACAATAAACAACAGCGCCGGGGAAACGCATGAGCAAGCACGCTCGGTTCGACTATGGCTGGGTCGTCGTCGGCGCGGGCGCGCTGATGACCTGCGTCGGCTTCGGCACCATGCTGTCGCTCGCAGTGTTCCTGCAGCCGATCTCGGATGCGATGGGCTGGTCGCGTGCCGGCGTCTCGGCGGCCGCGACGCTGGATTTCCTCTGCATGGGTTTTGCGGCGTTCGCCTGGGGCACGCTGTCCGACCGCTTCGGCACCCGCATCGTGGTGCTGGCGGGCAGCGTGCTGCTCGGGCTCGGCCTCGTGACGGCAAGCCAGGCGCAGACCCTGTGGCAATTCCAGCTCTGCTTCGGCGTGCTGATCGGGACAGCCGCCGGCAGCTTCTATGCGCCGATGATGGCGCTCGCGAGCGCCTGGATCGACAAGCATCGCAGCCTCGCCGTCGCACTGGTGTCGGCCGGCATGGGCGTATCGCCGCTGACGGTCGCACCATCTGCAAGCTGGCTGATCACGGCCTATGACTGGCGCTTCGCGATGCTCGTGATCGGCATCGCCGCATGGGTGCTGCTGATCCCCGCGTCGTTCCTGGTGCGCCCGGCGCCGCAGGGAACGAACGTCGCGATCGCAACGGCCGGCAATGTGCCGCAAGCGGAATGGACCGTGGCGCAGGCGTTGCGCACACCGCAATTCATCACGCTGGCACTGGCGCATTTCGCCTGCTGTGCGGCGCATTCGGGCCCGATCTTCCACATGGTGTCCTACGCCATGGTGTGCGGCATCGCGCCGCTCACCGCGGTCACGGTCTACAGCCTCGCCGGCTTCTCCGGGCTCGGCGGACGCTTGCTGCTCGGCGTGCTCGCCGACCGGCTCGGCGCCAAGCCGGTTTTGGTCGGCGGCCTCTTGGTGCAGGCGCTGTCGATCGCGACCTATCTGGCGGTGGCGCAACTCGGCGAGTTCTATGCGCTGTCGGTGGTGTTCGGGCTCGCCTATGGCGGCGTGATGCCGCTCTATGCCGTGCTGGTGCGCGAGTTCTTCGGCGCACGCATCATGGGCACGGTGTTCGGCGCCGTGTCGGCTTTCGCGAGCCTCGGCATGGCGCTCGGGCCGTGGGCCGGCGGCTACGTGTTCGACACGTTCCATGGCTACACGTGGCTGCACGCCGGTTCCTTCGCGATCGGCCTTGCCGCCGTCGCCGTGGCGCTGAGTTTCTCGACCAAGCGCCAGCCGTCGCTCGATCTCGGCCGCGCCGCCGCCTGAGCGCGGATGCATGCGCCGATCGCGCGCGCGGCCGCGAGCGATGGATAGCTGATCTGCATCGGCGCCGCCCCGCCTTGCCCTCCTTTGCCGGATGGGCCACCATCGCCTCAACCCGCCCAACAACAACGTCGGAAGGGGCCGAGGACACGCATGAACAAGCCGCAGGGAGTAGACCTTGTCGAGCGGGCGCGCGCGCTGGCGCCGCTGATCATGGCTGAAGCCGACGAGATCGAACGGACGCGGCGGCTGACGCCTGCGGTCACCGCGGCACTGGTCGAGAACGGGCTGTATCGCGCGCTGCTGCCGAAGCGTTTCGGCGGCGCCGAGGCGACGCTGGAAGCCTTCATGCAGATGCAGGAGGAGATCGCCAAGGCCGACGCCTCGACCGCCTGGTGCCTCGGCCAGTGCAGCGTCTGCGCCATGACCGCGGCCTATCTCGAGCCCGACGTGGCCCACGAAATCTTCAACACCGCGCCCGGCATCCTCGCCTGGGGCGCGATCGCCCATGAGGTCCGCGCCGAGCCGGGCGGCTACCGCGCCAATGCACGGTGGGATTTCGCCTCGGGCTCGCGGCAGGCGAGCTGGCTCGGCGCCCATGTCCGAATCGTCGAAGCCGACGGCTCGCCGCGCAAGAAGGCCGACGGCTCGCCGGAGATCCGGACCATCCTGTTTCCGATGTCATCGGCTGTGATGTACGACGTCTGGGACGTCATCGGCCTGAAGGGCACCGGCACCGATTCCTATTCGGTCGACAACCTCTTCATTCCGGAAAAATTCGCCGCGCTGCGCGACGACCCCGCGGCGTGCCGCGAGGGCGGCCCGCTGTACAAGCTCTCCACCAACATGGTGTTCAGCATGGGCTTTGCCGCCACCTCGCTCGGCGTCGCGCGCGCCATGCTGGATGCGGCGACCGAGCTTGCCCGCGGCAAGACCCCGCAAGGCCTGAAGGCGATGCGCGACAACAACGCCGTGCAGGGCCAGATCGGCCGCACCGAGGCGAGCCTGCGCGCCGCGCGCGCCTATCTGTATGCGACGGCGCACGACGTCTGGAGCGATCTCGCCCGCGGTGATCCAATCAGCGAGGCGCATCGCATCGCGATCCGCATCGCCTCGACCTGGACCATCCACCAGTCGGCCGCCGTGGTCGACATCGCCTATCACATGTCGGGGGCAACCGCGGTGTTTGCGAAGAATCCGTTCGAGCGACGGTTTCGCGACATGCACGCGATCGCGCAGCAGATCCAGGCCCGCGATACCCAGTATGAGGACGCCGGCAAGGCGATCCTGTCAGGCAATCTCCGCGCTCCGCCGACGACGCGCTGAAGTGCGATGAAGTCAGATTGAACTGTGGCGTGGACTGATAAATCCGCCATGTCGGCTCTACCCCAAAAACCTGATATCGCCGGGTGACCACCGCATGCTGGTTTTGGACCACAAGCGGACAATCGCCTGCTCTGGTCACCTCTTAGTCCGGGGTGTTGTCGAAGGGAGTTGTGTATCCCAGAACTTCTCCGCTTCAAACGTGAGTCCCTCGTTCTCTGAGATCACAAAGGGACCCTTGTCGGGCGGCAAGAGATTCTTGCGGACGAGCGCAAGGAAAGCATGCAGAACGCCGATCTGATCCGGCGAAATGGTTTCAAGAAGCTCAATCCACCATTTGCTTTTCGGCCTTCGATCTCTCCCCGCGGGAACGATCGCTTCGAGCGCCCAGTTCAGGTACCCCGGGTCGTCAATGACTCCGAGCAACAATGACGGCAAATAATAGAGGAAGGTCGCTGGCTCCAAACGCTCTCTGACGATGCTGATGCTTCCAATCATGGCCCAGTCGCTCATCTTAATCTCTGTCCACTGACGTTGCGCGAGCCGTTCCAGCAAATCACGGGAAAACTCGTCGCCATTGTCGTGAACGCTTTCCCTCCAAAAGAGGCGCGCGGGCTCCGGTTGCGCCGGAAAGATCGCAAGTAGCAGTTTGGAGAATTGTTCGTTTGTGGTCATGCGCTTCGTCATAACTCCGAGGCGGACCAACTCTCAAGACGTTTCCCCGGCATGTCGCTAAGCCGCCAACTGATACGCCTCACTCTTCCTGTATCCATATCCCTTGGTCGCTCAAAGCGGATATGAGGCTCTCGATATCTTCGGACCGGAGATTTGGAGGGAGTATCCGATTGAGTTCGTCAAATGTGACGTAGCCCTTCGCTTCGGCGAGGATCGCGGCTTTTCGCATTGTCTCCGACCAATCCATTTGTGCTCCTGAAACGGTCTCCTTACTAATTGGGTCAGGCAGTCGGTTCCATACGCTGGAACGTCCGCTCCGGGTTCAAACGGAGACATCACATCGCCGCCACCGCGATGCTCGCTTTGGGCTAATCGCCAACATCGCGCCCCTTTCCCACCTAGCGGTGACCCTGGCACTTACGTACCGGTGGAGGAGCCGTCCATAGCACCAGAAACGGGCCTCGGACGATCAATTCCGCGTCTAATTTCCCTGATAATCTCGGGCGGGTAGAGTAGCGATTGAGTTTTTACAGGGGCCGCGCACATGAAACAAATTCTTCTCTCTATTGCATTGCTGGTGGGCTTGTCTGGCCTGGCATTCGGGCAGACGACGCCCGCGTCGGAGATCGCGCCGGGCGGAAAGCTGCGCGTTGGCACGATTGCCATCACGGTAATCGGTGGGGTGGCCGAGCCCGTCGCGAGGTTCATCGGACAGAAGCTCGGCGCGGCCGTTGAACTGGTGATGTATCCGAACCCCGAGGCCTATCTACAAAGCTTCGGCAAGGGCGAATGGGACATCGTCATCGCGGCACGCGTCCTTGTTCCCGCGGACAAGGCCGATTCCATTGCGGACCTTTGGGTCATCAGCCTTGTCTATGTCGCCGCACCGGGAAAGGAATTTCCCGATATCGCCTCCGTCGACAAGGCAGGCGTGAGGATTGGCGTCATCCGCGGCGTTCCCTCCGACCGCGTGTTGACGCGCGAGATCAAGACCGCAGAGATCGTCCGCATCCCGCTAAGCCCGACCATTGACGCTGACGCAGCGGACCTGCTGCGCTCCCACAAGGCGGACGTCTTTGGGGCGGACTCTGGCGTTGGGTATACTGTCGCCGAGGTGCTGCCTGGCGCGACGATCGTGCCGGGCGCCTTTGCGATGGTTCGCGTGGCAGCCGCGCTGCCGAAAGGCCGCTCTGCCGCAGCGCAGGCCGCGCTCGCGACAATTCTAGACGAAGCAAAGCAGAGCGGCGTGGTGCAGAAGGCAATCGACGCGAAGGCCCTCAAGGGCGTGAATGTCGCGACGAAATAGAGAGACGCAACGAGGCCAACGAGCCAATCGAGTCCTTTGATGAAATGTTACCGCGGGGCTGAATGTGTTACTCGCGGCGAGGTCCGCATCGGGTCAAATGGAGACATCATATCGTCGCCACGGCGTCCGCGAGAACTTCCGGTCTAGCCCAGAGAACGGACCTTCTGAGGCCTGCTCCTCATGTCTCAAACGGGCCGGCCGCTGACTTTGTGGCAAACAAGCTCTGGTCGACAGCGACCTCGTTGTCTTGCCTTTCGGCAGCCGTGCATGGCGTCGCCGCAGCTGCTGTACCTGATCAGGGAGGAGAGGCGCGCTTGGACCTTAGCGAAGGCAGTGCCCGTCGTCATGATGCTCGCGTTACGGGACTCGCCATGGGGTCAGCCGTGGAACCCAGCGCGGGACATTGGCCCGAAAGTCCTCGTACTGCGCGCCAAATGTCTGCTTGAGCGTTGGTTCTTCGTACACCAAGACGAAGACGTGGAAAAAGAGCCAGAGCAGCGCGGCATACCAGAGGAGGCGCCAATCGCCGAATAAAAGTGCTTGACCAAAAATGACAGCAACGACCCCGACGTAAATCGGATTTCGGACGTGGCGATAGAGACCCGTGACCACCAGCTTCTGTGTCGGCGCGATCGGGGCTGGCGTTCCCAGCCCCTGCAGTGCAAACCGCGCGAACGAATCTACGACTCCGGGCACTCCGGCGATGATCAACATAAGTCCGATGGCGCGGGTCAGTTCAAAGCCGAAAGCCGGCCGGAACTCCCAATGCGTGATCCACCATGGGACGAACCCCGCCAGCACCAAGGGCGCGACGACGAAGAATAGAGCAGAGCCCAAGATGGCAATCGCCTTCGACACGGGTAGCCCTGGTACCAATGTTGAAATCCACACTACTGCAACCAAGCGCGAACCGGAAGACGGACCAAAAAGCTGCTTCCATCCCAGGCCCCAAGTCGGAAGCGCGATGTCGGAAGCGCCATGTCGGCCTGGGGTCAAAAGCCGTCGATCGCGACCGAACCTAAGGACTTCCGGTTCACTTCGGAGAGCCAACGTTCTCGATGGTCATTCATGCCGTCAGCTATGGGCCCAGGCTGTGTGAGGCATCGTCAACGCCGGTCGGCGTTTCCCGGACGGATCACCACACACGCGACGGAGGCAGCCTTGGGTGCTGGAAATCGGTTCTGCAGCTCTACTGCAATTGTGTTTGTGCACAGCGTGCCAGGTTGGCCCTGACCACGAGGTGATGAAATGGCCTGATCGCGTTGAGATAGGTGAAGCCCAGGGCATTGTGGGTATGCACAACGGTTGTCGCGATGAGCAACGTGCCTGTTGCAGAATGCCGTCGGAGCAGAGATAGCCGGAAGTCGAGGTGTCGGTCATCTGTGCCGAGCACAATTTCGTCCTTGCCCTCCCACTGCACCGGGAAGAAGTCCACCCGTTCATGGCTGTCCGGGGACGTCCTGACCGCATCGGAGGTTTTGATGCCAAAGGGCGTCACCATGGCGTCCCGCAGCGCGATCAACGCCTTTTGCCACGCGGGTGGATTGACGAGTGTCCGCGTCGCCACCTCGCGCATGCTCAGCTGTTCCGACGCGCTCAAGTCGATGCTGTAGCTGTCGAGTAAACTGGCGTTCTCGTACCAGCTCGCAACGACACTTTCCGACGGCGGCGTCGTCCGGCGTACCTGCGGTTTGCGGTCCAAACCCATGCTCATGACGATGTCACCTATTCAAGGGGCCAATAGGAGAGCCAATCTCAGTTTTAGACGCGGTCGTTTCCCGACGCGGAGCTCGCAACTTGTAGCTGGTTTGCTGGCCTTCAATTCTACGGTGGCCGCCGCGGGCTCTCAAGGCCGATCTGCGCGTTGCAGCACTGATCCTACGAACGATGCAGGGGTCGATGTTCGAGGCGTATTCACACTCAAACCGCGCGGGACTGTTAGCGGCTAGCCGCATTGAGAGGGATGTCCGCTTTGGGGCGTTTGCGGACCTCTACCTGAGACGCGCGTGGGTCCGCTAAGGGCCATTAGCGGTCATAGCTATCGATCCGCCATTTGATCCATGTTAGGTGGTTCTCATGGGCACGTTCTATACCGACGAGCAGATCAAGGAAGCGATTGCGGCCTTGGAGGGCCACACTCCCGGTATCTGGGAGAGAATGAAAAATCGGGCTTCAATGTGGACTGATCCTCACAATGAGGAACAGGAGATAGAACTGACAGCCATCGTGCGCGTGATGACTATCGTTTTGCCCAAGGTGTCGTTCGTTGTGCAGGCCCAGGACCCGTCCAAGGCAGAGACCTGCCTGAGTTTAGATTTAGGCGATGCTGTGCGGGCCGCAATCGCATCCGCCAAGGACGCTTCCTAAATCGCAAGCTGCGCGAGGTTCGCTCCGGGTCGAACACGAAAGTCGGCGCGCCTTCCGCCGAAGTCCGCTAGTCCCCGGTGAGCATCTAGCGGAGTGGACGAAGGTCTCTGGAGGTTGAAAGGCGATCATCGTGTCCGGCGGCCCCGCGACGGGAGGGGTTCCTTTTTGCTCGCCGCCGGTGTTTCCTCTGTCACGGCGGAGAACGGGCATGCAGGGATCGCTGGGGGAAAAGATCGGTGAAGGCGCCTACTCCGAAGCCTACGCCTGGGCGCCAGGGCAAGTCGTCAAACTGTTCAAGCCCGGCTTGCCGCGGCGGATGCCCTGGTTCGAGGTGCAGATGATCCGCGCCGTCCATGCTGCCGGCGCTCCGGTGCCGGAGGTGTTCGGCGAGGTGACCCTGGACGGGCGCTTCGGCATCGTGCTGCAGCGCCTCGACGGACCGACCCTGCTGCAGCTAACCCGAACCGGCGCGGTGACGTTCGAACAGGCCGGCGCGATCGTCGCGGCTCTTGCCATGTCCATTCACAAGACACCCCTGCCGCCGGAGGTCCTCTCCATGCGCGAGTACATGGAGGCTCAGTTGGGGCACGACGACGGCAAGCTCCCGAAGCACGTCGCCACTGAAATCCTCGCGCTGATCGATCGCTTGCCGCCGGGCGACGGGCTTTGCCATACCGACCTGAGCCCCGGTAACGTGATCATGACAGCGGAAGGCCCAAAGCTGGTCGACTGGATCAGCGCGATGTGCGGGCCCGCCGTCCTCGAGCTTGGGTTCCTGCGCGTGATCCTGTCCGAACTCGGGCCGGAAGTCGCCGACAATCCGGAGCGGCCGCGTGCGACCAATGCGGCGGCGCAATCCGAATATGCTCGGCTGGCCGGCATGTCTCTCGCGGAGCTGACGGCGGCAATGGAGCCGTATTTGCCCATCGTCCGCTCCTTCGCCGTTCTCGGCAACGCGGTGCCTTCGCTGCGGGAGCGGCTGATCCAGCGCATCGAAGCGGCCCTGCGCTCGGAGGACTGAATTGTTCTGGTCGCGCGCGCCCTCCCGTTTGCGGGAAGGGCTGGGGTGGAGTATCGCCGCGAATCCGATCATGGAGAGAGCTCCCACCCGCCGCGCTCCGCGCGTCGGCCTCCCCCGCAAGCGGGAGAGGCGAAGCGAGTCTGCGGTCCGACTGATTCAACTCACCTCATCTCGATTGATCCGCATGGTACGAAAGTAGGCACCGGCGACAACGGTCGCGGTACGAATACCGGCGGCAACAACATCCGGTTGTTAAGCTTTTTCTGGGACTTTCCGGCCGGCGCTAATGCCTGGAGTTCCGCTGGCCCCATGTTCAAGCTTCGATCGATTGCCGCCCGCCTGATCCTGGCGATTTCACTGACCGTTGCAGTCGCCTGCGCCATCCTCGGCAGCTTCTGCATCAGCCAGCAGCGCACCCTGACGCGGCTCGCGCTCGATCAGCAGCTCAAGCTGCAATATGACAGCGTGATTGCAGCGATCGAATACGAAGGCCGCGCCGCGCTTGCGGTCTCGGCCGTGATCGCCGCCCTGCCGCCGGTCGAAGAGGCCATCGCCAAAGGCGACCGCGAGGGCCTTGGGAAGCTGCTCAATGCGCCCTGGGCCGCGATCAAGGCGCAAGGCATCCCGCTGATCTCGTTCTGGCAGGCGCCGGCGACGAGCTTCTACCGGGTCCATGCGCCCAAACTGTTCGGCGACGACGCCTCCACGCGGCGCACGACGGTGGTGGAATCGATCAAGGCCGGCAAGCCGATCGTCGGCGTCGAGCCCGGCCGCGAAGCACTGTCGATCTTCGGCATGAGCCCGGTCATGCATGACGGCAAGACGCTGGCCAATGTCGACGTCGGCGCCGCCTTCGGCAAGGAATTCGTCGACCGCGCCAAGAAGCGCTTCGGCATCGACCTCGCCGTGCATTCCTTCGACGGCAAGGTCTTCAAGCGGCTGTCCTCGACCTTCGGCGACACCGTGGTCGCGACCCAGGACGAGCTCAAGGGCGTGATGAACGGTGCAGCCCTGCTGCGCGACGCGACGCTCGACGGCCACGCGGTGGAGCTCTATCTCGGACAGATCAGGAACTATGCGGGCGAGCCGGTCGCCGTGCTCGAGATCATCAAGGACACCAGCGACTATGAAGCCGCCGCGGCGGGCGCGCAGCGCAATCTGATCCTCGGCACCGTCGCGATCCTGGCCGCGGCCGTGTTGCTCGCATTCCTGCTCGGCCGCGGCCTGTCACGGCCGCTCACCGCGATCACCGCGGTCATGAACCGCCTGTCCAGCGGCGACACCAGCGTCACGATATCAGGCAGCGAGCGGCGCGACGAGCTCGGCACGATGGCGAAGGCGGTCGACGTGTTCCGCCGCGGCATGCTCGAGACCTCCTCGCTGCGCGATGCGCAGGAGGCCGACAAGCTGAAGGCTGCGGCCGACAAGCAGGCGCTGCAGCGGCAGATGGCCGACCGCTTCGAATCCGACGTCAAGGGCATGGTCGCCGCCGTCGCGCAATCGTCGAGCGCCATGCAGCGCGTCGCGGGCGAGATCACCACCAGCGTCAACGGCACCTCCGAACGGACCGCGGCGGCAGCCGCCGCGTCCGAGGAAGCGTCGGCCAGCGTCAATGCGGTCGCGGCCGCCACCGAAGAGCTGGCCTCCTCGATCACCGAGATCGGCCGCCAGGTCACCCATTCCAGCCGCGTCGCCGACAATGCCGTGGCCAAGGCGATGGAGACCACGGAGATGGTGACGAGCCTCGCCGCATCCGCCGAGAAGATCGGCGACGTGCTGCGCCTGATCAGCGCGATCGCGAGCCAAACCAATCTGCTGGCGCTCAACGCCACCATCGAGGCTGCGCGCGCCGGCGAGGCTGGCCGCGGCTTTGCCGTGGTCGCCGCCGAGGTGAAGGAACTGGCGAGCCAGACCGCGAAGGCGACCGACGAGATCGCCGGACAGGTCGGCGCGATCCAGTCCGCCACCGGCAATTGCGTCAGCGCGATCGGCGACATCAGCGGCACCATCCGCGAGATCTCGGGCATCGCGACCGCGATCGCGGCCGCGGTCGAGCAGCAGGACTCGGCGACGCGGGAGATCGCCCGCAGCGTGCAGCAGGCGTCCTCCGGGACCGTCGAGGTGTCCGCCAATATCGCAGGCGCGAGCGAGGCAGCCGGCCAGTCGCGCGCCCTCACCGGCAATGTGCTGGATACGTCCGGCCAGCTCGGCGATCACGCCTCCGCGCTGTCGCACAGCGTCGACACCTTCCTCGCCGGCCTGCGCAACGCGGCCTGAGCGGCGGGCTATGTGACGTTCAAGGCGCCATGGTAGATTGACGCGATACGTCGTCCTCGCGGAGCCCTCCATGCGCAAGCCGGCAACATCGACCAGCAAGGTGGCACGACGACCGCAAGCGAAAGCAGCGGACGCGCTGTTCGACGCCTACCCTGCCCCCGTCAAAGCCAAACTGCTGGCGCTGCGGCGCCTGATCTTCGAGACCGCGAAGGCCACCAGGGGCGTCGGCTCACTGCAAGAGACGCTGAAATGGGGGCAGCCGAGCTACCTTACACCGGAGACCGGCAGCGGCAGCACGGTCCGGATCGATCAGGTGAAGCCCGCCGCCGACCAGGTCGCGGTCTACTTCCACTGCCAGACCAATCTGGTCGAGACCTTCCGCGAGCTCTATCCCGAGCTCAGCTACAGCGGCAACCGCGCGATCCTGCTCGATGTCGCGGCAAAGCTGCCCGAACCCGCGCTGCGCCACTGCGTGGCGCTGGCGCTGACCTATCATTTGAAGAAACAGACGACAGATAGCAGGGCCTAGCTCCACGTCATTGCGGGCAGCCGAGCGACGAAGCAATCCATCTCACCGCGCGTGAGGCTAGGGCGCGTATTCATCATTCCGGGATGTCCGCTTTCGAGGGGTAAGCGGACATGCGGTCCAGACCGCGGGGTGTCGCCTTGTGACCCGTTGCGGACCTCAGCCAACGATCGCCGCTCTGAAGTAGCCGCCACCGAGAGTGTTCGGGGGGGGGGGACGAAACAAAATCTGCCGGGATGAAACCATTTTCCGGCCTTCACGAAGGCATGGTGAAACAGTCGGGCGTTTAAAAATGGCATTGGAAGCGATGGGCAAAGTGGAACTGCATAAAGAACAACGATCGCCGTGGGGCGGGGAGCGGGGCCATGTCACAGATTCGCAAAGCTTTTTTAGGCGCTCTCGCGACCGCATTGACGATCGGCGCCGTGCAATTCGCTTCAGGTCACGACCTCGGAGACCGCTGGCAGGCGGCCTCTGAACAGCCAAGGCAGATCGTCAATCGCGTCGGCAAGGCAGATCATCTTGCTGCCCCCAAGCCGTTCGCAGTCCAGACGAAAACGGTTTCTCTGCGCTTGGACGATCAAGCCGATACCTCGGTCCTAATCCGTATTCCATTTGCGCAAGCCCGCATCACCAAGCCGCCGCTGTGGAATCAGAGCCGTAAGCCGACAGTCGCCTGCGAGCCCATGGTCAGCGCGCTCACGGAAGTCGCAAGGCTCCTGCAGCCCGGCCGTTGCGTGACCTGATCGACTCAATCCGCTTTCCGGGGTGAGGCGGATAGGTCTGTGAAGCTCTTTGATGTCGTGCTTTGACCCGAACCGGAATTCGGTCGGTTTCAACGCGCCGCAAACTCCGGGGGATCACGGCTCCGACGGCGTCCCATAACGGCCGAAATGTGGCGTTTGCCATGCTCACTCGCCTATTTCTTTCCCCTCCTTCGCCCAGCTTAGAGCGCGTTTCGTATCCACGATTGCCGCGAGCACACTTAGTGCAGAGAGTTCGTTGCGTCCGGCGGAGCAAGCGATGCATACCGAACCGTCCTTTCAGCGCAAGCTGCGCCGCATGCTTGTTGCTGTCGCCATCGTTGGCCCCGTGGCGCTGGCGCCGGAAATGAGTGCGGCCGAAGGCTTGCTTGATTTCTTTTTCGGTGGCGGCCAGAAGCAACAGCAGCAGACCTCGTCTTTCAACAACAATCCGCAATCACCACCGCCCCGGCCGGTCGTCGTAAGCGCGGGACCTGCCTTCTGCGTGCGCAGTTGCGACGGCAAATATTTTCCGCTGATGCGCGGCGCGGCCTCGCCGGCGCAGATGTGCCAAGCCTTCTGCCCGGCAAGCCCGACCAAAGTTTTCTTTGGCTCCAGCATCGACAGAGCCTATGCCGCAACCGGCGAACGATACGCCGATAGCGAAAACGCCTTTGCCTATCGGAAGGCGCTGCGCGCCGATTGCACCTGCAACGGCCACAATCCCGCCGGTCTTGCGTCAATCGATCTCGCGATGGACGGGTCGTTACGCTCGGGCGACGCGGTCGCTACCGCTGACGGGCTCGTTGCCTATTCCGGCATACGGGTCGGCAACGACCAGAACCCGGATTTCACGCCGTTAGCGTCTTCCGAGTTGACCCGCACGCCGCTTCCGGCAACGACCATCACGCCGAAGCCGGTGCCCGCACGCGACTAGCGCGTAGATGCGGATTGATGTTGCAGTCACTGTCCGACGATCA
The DNA here is from genome assembly GCF_042258615.1 of Bradyrhizobium sp. Pha-3. Taxonomy (GTDB): domain Bacteria; phylum Pseudomonadota; class Alphaproteobacteria; order Rhizobiales; family Xanthobacteraceae; genus Bradyrhizobium. The sequence continues at coordinate 8,559,727 of NZ_CP170152.1, forward strand.
CATCTTGCGAAGCTTCTTCCGGTGTTGGCCCAAGGCCGAAGTTTTACCCGTCCGTCAGCACGTCAGCTAATTTGGGCAGAGCGGATGCCGCCTGGCTTGATCGCCATGGGTCGCCTTTGACCCCAAGCGGACTTCTGTTGACCTAGATCAACATCAGCGGGCGCGAGACTCCGCTTCCTAGCGTCCATGTGGCCGCAGCCCTCTCCACAATCCCGGGTAGATCAGCATCAAGGACGACCCCGATGAGATGTAGATTGATCAGTCTGACGTTTGCTGTCTCGATAGTTCCAATCGTTGCGAATGCGCAAGTAACCATTGATATGGGCAAGATCATATGTAGCCAATATCTCGCTATGCCGCAGTCACAGTCGGATAAATTTTCTGCCTGGATGAGCGGCTGGTTCAGTTATCAGAACAGCAGGACTTTTGTGGATCTTGCTTTGCATCAACAAAATATCGCCAACGTAAAGGCATGGTGCCAATACCATCCGGCGGAAAGCGTTATGTATGGCTTGCAACAATCGGTAGGCAAAAATTGACGGCCCGGGAGTTTGGAGGATCGTTATGAGATGCAGGACTCTTGTCGCTTCTGCGATTTTGATAGGCGCGGTCTCAGCGCCGGCCTCGGCTCAGATCAGGCTGGACATGAACAAGATCACTTGTGGAAATTGGCTGGGATACGGTTCAGCAGACCGGGATTTCGTAAGGTATTTCATGAGCGGCTACTATAGCGCGGCCGCAAAAAATAATGTCTTGGACTACGACCGCTTGCAAAAGAATTCGGAAAAAGTTGCCGCCTATTGCAAAAAGCACAAATCCGACACGCTGCCGACCGCCATTCAAAAAAGCGCCAGCTAGATTTTGGACCCCGACGGGCGCCGCCGCCGGAGCCTTAGCCGGCGACATTGCCACGCCTCGACCGAGAGTTGAACGGACCACCGGAAACTGCGCAACCGCCTCCTTATCGTTGCGCGCATAACCGTGCGTCGGTTCAGTACGTCTCCTTTTGGCCCTTTGCGGACATTCACTCAGGCATCGTCGATGTCTGCTTTTGAGGGCAGCCAGGACCTCGCCATTCCCGCGCACGCGCGTACCGGCTTTTATGAGTACACGCCCTGGATGGATTGCTTCGCGGAGCCTGCCATCCGGCGGCGCTTCGCGCCGACCGGGTGGCGCGCAATGACGCGGTGGAGACAGCCTCGCTACGCCGCCGTCGCGACGCGCTGCGCCTTCAGCAGGCTGACGACTTCGGCGTTCGGCCGCGCGCGGCTGAACAAAAAGCCCTGGCCCTCGTGGCAGCCCTCGGCGCGCAGGCAGCTCAGCTCCGCCTCGGTCTCGACGCCCTCCGCGGTGATGGTGACGCCGAGCCCCACGCCGAGGCTGACGATCGAACGCACGATCGCCTGCGCGTCCGGGTTCGCGCCGAGGTCGCGCACGAACGACTGGTCGATCTTGATCTTGTCGAACGGAAAGCTGCGCAGGTAGCTCAGGCTCGAATAGCCCGTGCCGAAATCGTCCATCGACATCCGCACCCCGAGCGCGCGCAGCGCATGCAGCGTCGCCAGCACTTGGCTGCTCTTCTCGAGCAGCAGCGTCTCGGTGATTTCGAGTTCGAGCCGCCGCGCCGGCAGGCCGGATTGCCGGAGCGCGTCGGTGATCAGCGCCAGCAGGTTGCCAGTGCGGAATTGCAGCGGCGACAGATTGACCGCGACGCGGACGTCGTCGGGCCATTGCGTCGCATCCATGCAGGCGCGACGCAGCATCAGCGCGCCCAGCGGATTGATCAGGCCGGTCTCCTCGGCCACCGGGATGAACTCGCCGGGCGAGATCATGCCGCGCTCCGGATGCGGCCAGCGCACCAGCGCCTCGAAGCCGGTGATGCGTCCGCTGGTGAGATCGACCAGCGGCTGATAATAGGGCCGCAGGCCTTCGTTCTGGATCGCATCGCGCAGATCGATCTCGATCTTGCGGCGGCTCTGCGCGCGCGCATCCATTTCGGCTTCGAAGAACGAGAAGGTGCCGCGGAATTCGCTCTTGGCGCGCGACAGCGCCATGTCGGCGCTCTTCAAGAGCTTCTCGGAATCCTCGCCGTCGCCGGGCGACATCGCGATCCCGATGCTGGCGCCGACCACCACCGAATGGCCATCGAGCAGATAGGGCTCGCCGATCGCATCCAGGATCCGCCGCGCCAGCAGCACCGCGTCTTCCGGCCGCATCACGCCGCCCTGCACGATGGTGAATTCATCGGAGTTGAGCCGGGCCAGCGCGTCTTCCTCGCGCAGCGTCGAGCGCAGGCGCTTGGCGACCCCGCGCAACAGCTTGTCGCCGATGCCGTGGCCGAGCGTGTCGTTGACCGCCTTGAAGTTGTCGAGCCCGAGCATCAGCACCGCGACCTTGTCGGTCGAGCGGCGGGTGTGCTGCAGCATGTCTTCCATCTGCTGGCGCAGCAGATTGCGGTTCGGCAATCCGGTCAGGCTGTCGTGCTGGGCCATGAAGGCCAGCCGCGCCTCGGCGCGCTTGCGTTCGGTGATGTCCATCAGCGCGAGCAGCATCGCCGGCTGGTCGCCATGCATCAGCTGGCGCGAATAGATCGCAAGGTCGATCAGCGTACCGTCCGCACGCACATGCTTCCAGGTCCGCGCCGCCTGCTCGTCGCTGCTGCGGCCTGCGGCCCAGGGCAGCTCGGCATCGAACGCCTGCAGGCTCTTGATCGTCATCTTCTCGAATTCGGCACGAACATAACCATAGTGCGCGATCGCGGCGTCGTTGACCGCCAGAATCTTCTCGCCGTCGAGTGCGCACAGGATCATCGGCACCGGATTGCCGTCGAACAGCAGGCGGAACGACGCCTCGCGCTGTTTCAGTTCGGTGATGTCGACGCGCAGGCCGACGATGCCGCCATCCGAGGTCAGCCGCTCCTCGATCAGCACCACGCGGCCATCGGCCAGGACCTGCTCGTGCCGCTCGCCCGGCTGGTACATCCTCTCGAGCCGCTCGGCGATCCACTCTTCCTCGCGCCCGGCGGCCTCGGGATAGTCGCCGCGCGCGACGCCGACGCGGATGGTGTCTTCCAGGCGCGCGCCTTGCTCGAACAGGTCGGAACTGCGCTTGTAGATTTCCGAGTATTTCTTGTTCCAGAGGGTGTAGCGGCCTTCGGGGTCCAGGAACACGATGCCTTGCGGCAGGATGTCGATCGCTTCGCGCAGCCGCGCATTGGACTTGCGGGCCTCGACGATCGCGGCATCGGCCTGCGCGCGCTGGCGCACCAGCTCGCCGATCTCGACGGCGGTACGGCGCGAACTGCCGGACATCTTCGGCAGCGGCATCGGCCGGCGGCCCCGAGGACCGGACAGTTTGGCCTGTTTCGGTTTCTTGATTTTTTTCGGCCGCATCATCGGTATCGCACGCCCCACGCGCATTCCAGTTCGGTGACATTCCTGCGATAAGTCTCTGAAAAATTGGTATCTCTCGGCGAATAGCTGCGCTGCCTGAGAAAGCCGGAGCTGCCCGCTTTGCAGGCGAGCTCACGCCTGATGCGCGTAGCTCGCGGTGCGCACGCGGCGAACAGCGCAGATTTGCGGCGTGGAACCGCCGTAGCGTGGTGAAGGAAGCGTAAATCGGTGCGCAGCTGCACAATGAACGCGCCGGATGCGGCTCAAGCGCACGAATGTTTGCCAGCGTGTGACAGGGTTATCGCAGGGTTAAGACACCGCCCGTTCGCGCGCGAGCGGCGGAGCTAGTGCCTTTCCCGTTCCGATTGAATCGGAACGGGGCTCTAGATTCTCGTTTTGACGCGTTTTCTTCACGCGAACCGGCACCCACTTCGCTCGAAAACGCTCTAATTGGTGATCTCGATCCGCGTGCCGCCGCGGCCATTGCGCTCGACCAGCCCGTAGAGCTGTGCTGCGTGCGAGGGATGCAGGCGCACGCAGCCATGCGAGGCCGGCCCGCCGAGACGCGTGAGCTCGTAGGTGCCGTGGATGGCGAAGCCGCCGTGGAAGAAGATCGCGTATGGCATCGGCGAGTTGTAGTACTTCCGCGAGTACCAGCGGCGCGCCATCATCTGCGGACGGAACACGCCATTCGGCGTGCCATAGCCGCGGCGCCCGGTCGACACCGGCCAGTTGTAGCGCGTCGCGCCGTCGACGCTGACCGCCATGCGCTGCGATGATTTATCGATGTGAACGACGATGTCGGCGCGCGCCGGAGAGAGCGCCAATGCCGATGCGGCGATCGCGGCGGCAAACGCCAGCCGTACGCAACATACGCTTGTCATCATAACGCCTGCCTTGAAATTATGCGCGCATGATGTCGCCAACTGCGCGCTTGTAAAGTGGCGTGGATCACATGCGAGCCGGGAAGCCGCGGGTGATCTTGATCCGCCTTGTGGGCGATCAAGCAAATGGGATGAAAGCGCGGTTGGCCTGCCTCGAATCCATGTTAGCCTTGCGCAGACAGAGTGATCCGAATGACACCCCGCCTGCGTCTGATCCCGCTCCTGATCTCCACCCTCCTCGCCTGCACCATCTCCGCGCGTGCGCAGGACAAGGGCTCGCTCAATCCGCAGCCATTGCCGCCGCTCGCCGACCCTGACGATCCAACGATCGGGGCGAAGCAGCTGTTCGCGCGCAAGGTGCTGCCGGCGGCGATGCCGACCCAATCGATCGGCGGCTATACCAAGGGCTGTCTCGCCGGCGCCGCGCAGATGCCGCTGAACGGCGACACCTGGCAAGTGATGCGCCTGTCGCGCAACCGCTACTGGGGTCACCCCGACACGATCGCGCTCCTGAAGCGGCTTGCGGCCAAAGTGCACAAGGACGCCGGCTGGCCGGGCATCCTGGTCGGCGACATCGGCCAGCCGCGCGGCGGCCCCGCGCTCTCCGGTCATGCCAGTCACCAGATCGGGCTCGACGCCGACATCTGGCTGACGCCGATGCCGGATCGCAAATTGTCGCGTGAGGATCGCGAGGAGATGTCGGCGGTCATGATGGTGCGCGACGATCGGCTCGACATCGATCCGCGCGTCTTCACGCCGGCTCACGTGCTGGTCCTCCGCGACGCGGCGCGCGAGCCTGCCGTGCAGCGCATCTTCGTCAATCCCGCGATCAAGAAGGCGCTGTGCCGCGAGGCCAAGGGCGACCGCGGCTGGCTGTCAAAGATCCGGCCGTGGTGGGGCCACGACTACCACTTCCACATCCGCATGCGGTGTCCGTCCGGCAGCCCCGCATGCGAGGGACAGAAGCCGCAATCGGAGGGCCAAGGCTGCAAGCCGTCCGATCTCGCCTTCTGGTTCAAGGACTCGGTGCTGCATCCGAAGCCTCCGCCGAAGCCGCCGAAACCGCGCCCGCCGATGACGCTGGCGCAGATGCCGGCGGCCTGCAAGACGGTGCTGAACGCAGCCGACGCCAAGCAATAATATTCAAGCAATAACATCTTTGTCAGGCGGCTTTTCCGGCCGGCTCGAACTGCGTTATGTTCTCGTGTCGTCGCGCCGTAAGCGCGTTCGAGCGATCGATCGGGGCCGCTGATCTCTTTTCATCCGTCACAATTGCAATGGACCAGTCATGCGCAAATCGCTCCTCGCCGCATCGCTCCTGCTTGCCTCAGTTCCCGCCTTCGCGGCGGAAGAGCCGAGCGGCTGCGACAAGTTCAAATGGTCGATCGACCGCGCGCGCGCCGCGCTCACCGCGCCCGATCGCGCCAAGCTTGCCTCGGGCAGCGAGCAGGCCGCGCTGCCGCCGACCGCCATCACGCTGGCGCTGGTGGCGCCCGGCGAGGCTAAACTGCCGAAGCCGCCGGAGCGCGCGCCGAAGGACGGCACCTTCGCCGGCTTCACCAGCTTCAAGGCCGCACCGAAGGCCGGGCTCTATACCGTCAGCCTCTCGGCCGGCGCCTGGGTCGACCTGGTCCAGGACGGGCATTTCCTGAAGCCGAAGGCCTTCAGCGGCGCGACCGATTGCGACGGCATCCGCAAGACCATGAAATACGACCTCACTGCCAGCCCCTTCGTGCTGCAGGTCAGCGGCTCAAAAGAGGACTCGCTGTCGATCGCGATCCAGCCGTCGGACGAATAGATCGGTTAGACAAACGGTCGCCTTTACCGTAAGTCCCAGCCTGCTATGTTTGCAGTGCGATATCCCCGAGGACCGTAAGTCCTTCGGAGACCCGCGGAACAGCGCTTCCGTCCGTCGCGCCCAGAACCCACCCAACGCCAGATTCGCGCGCCCCGTTCGTGCGCGAGCTCGCACGGAGCGCTTTCCATGTCACGACTTGCCGGACTTTTCACTGCCTTCGTCATCCTGCTCGGCGCGTTCCATTCGCCCGCGCGCGCCGAAGACAAGACGCTCACCGTCTTTGCCGCCGCCTCGATGAAGAACGCGCTCGACGAGATCGATGCGGCCTATACCGCCAAGACCGGCGTCAAGATCAGCGCCAGCTATGCCGCGAGCTCGGCATTGGCAAAGCAGATCGAGCAGGGCGCACCGGCCGACGTGTTCGTCTCCGCCGACACCGACTGGATGGACTATGCGATCAAGCAGAAGAACATCAATGAGCCGACGCGGGTGAACCTGCTCGGCAACTCGATCGTGCTGATCGCGCCGAAGGATTCCATGATCGGCAATGTCAGCATCGGACCTGGCTTCGATCTCGCCAAGCTCGCCGGCGACGGCAAGATCGCCACCGGCGACGTCAAGGCGGTCCCGGTCGGCAAATACGCCAAGGCCGCGCTCGAAAAGCTCGGCGCGTGGCAGGCCGCGGAGCCGAAATTCGCGATGGCCGAGAGCGTGCGCGCGGCGTTGACGCTGGTGGCGCGCGGCGAAGCCGTGCTCGGCATCGTCTATTCGACCGACGCCAAGGTCGAGCCCGGCGTCAAGATCGTCGGCACCTTCCCGGCCGACACCCATCCCGCGATCATCTACCCGGTCGCGGCGACCACGACCGCGAAGCCCGAGACCGCTGACTATCTCGCCTTCCTGCGCTCCTCGACAGCGAAGACGATCCTGGAGAGGTACGGCTTCAAGTTCCTGATCAGCCCGACGACCTGACCCCAGCGCCGCCGATTTGACGTTCCTCCAGTGATTGCCGCGCACACCGTGAGGAACGTCAAATCGATCAGCGGCACTGGCCTATTGACTCTTACTAGTGTCTGTTCCCGAAGTTCGTAACTGAGGAGCCGCACTTGCATACGAACTTCGGGAATAGACACTAGTGTTCGAGATCTCGCCGACCGAATGGACGGCGATCCTGCTGTCGCTGCGGGTCGCCGTCATCGCAACGCTGGTGGCGACCCCGTTCGGCATCGCGCTCGCCTGGCTGCTGGCGCGGCGCGATTTCTGGGGCAAGTCGCTGCTCGATGCCGCCGTGCATCTGCCGCTGGTGCTGCCGCCCGTCGTCACCGGCTATCTGCTGCTGCTGACTTTCGGTAAACGCGGATTGGTCGGCGGCTGGCTGGCCGATCATCTCGGCATCGTCTTCGCGTTCCGCTGGACCGGCGCCGCGCTCGCTTGCGGCGTGATGTCGTTTCCGCTGCTGGTGCGCCCGATCCGCCTGTCAATTGAAGCGGTCGACCGCCGCCTCGAGCAGGCCGCCGAGACGCTCGGCGCCGCGCCCTGGCGGGTGTTCGCAACCGTGACGCTGCCGCTCGCGCTGCCGGGCGTGCTGGCCGGCATGGTGCTCGGCTTTGCCAAGGCGATCGGCGAGTTCGGCGCGACCATCACCTTCGTCTCCAACATCCCCGGCGAGACCCAGACCATATCATCGGCGATCTATTCGCTGATCCAGACGCCTGACGGCGACACTGCCGCGGCACGGCTCGTGATCATCTCGATCGTGCTCGCGGTCGGTGCGCTGGTCGCTGCCGAAGTGTTCGCGCGCCGCGCGACCGCGCGCCTGCACGGACAATAGCGATGCTGCGCGTCGACATCACCAAGCAGCTCGGCGAGTTCTCGCTCGCGGCGGCGTTCACCAGCGAGGGCCGCGTCACCGGCCTGTTCGGCGCATCCGGCTCCGGCAAGACGTCGCTGATCAACACCATCGCCGGGCTGGTTCGTCCTGATCGCGGCACCATCGTGATCGACGGCGAGACGGTCGATGACACCGCAGCCGGCATCCATGTCCCGACCTATCGGCGGCGCATTGGCTACGTCTTCCAGGACGCGCGGCTGTTTCCGCATCTCGATATCAGGCAGAACCTCGACTATGGCCGCCGCATGAACGGCCTCGCCGAGGATCCTGCGCAACACAAACGCGTCGTCGACCTGCTCGACATCGGCGCCCTGCTCGACCGGCGCCCCGGAAAGCTCTCCGGCGGCGAGCGGCAGCGCGTCGCGCTCGGCCGGGCACTGCTGTCCAAGCCGCGGCTGTTGCTGCTGGACGAGCCGCTGGGCGCGCTCGACGAGAGCCGCAAGCTCGAGATCCTGCCCTATCTGGTGCGGCTGCGCGACGAGGCCGGCGTCCCGATGGTCTATGTCAGCCACGACGCGGCCGAGCTTCGCCAGCTCGCCACCCAGATCGTGATGCTGCGCCGCGGCCAGGTCACCGCGTTCGGCGGTGTTAAGGTGTTGACGGGCGGCGCGTAGCTGGCCGTTTTTCCGAAAGTCGGCATAAGATAGCCCATCTTGTCTGCTAGGCCCGGATCGGGACATCCGATCGGGCATGGGGAAAGGTGCACTTTGCGACTGACTGGCTGGGTATTGCTGCTGATCGGCGGGCTGCTGTGCGCCACGATTTCGTGGGCCGCGCTCGGTTTCCTGCTGATGGGCATCGGCCTGATCTCGCTGCAGGTCGCCGAGCGCCGCCGACGCCTCGGTGATGATGCCGTGCCGGCCGGGGCCGGGGAATTTACCCCACCGCGCCTCAGTCGCGGGCTGCAGCCGCCGACCCTCGACCCCATCACCGGCCAGGAAAACGGCCAGGAAAATGGCCAAGACACCGGACCGCAGCGCCAGCCGCGCCGGGTGGCCTGGCCCGACAAGAAGGCGGACGCGCCCTATGACCGGCAGGCCTGGCGCCGGCTGGTGGAGAGCGATCTCGATCTCGCCCAGCTTGCCCAGGTGCTGGCCGATTACGGCCCGCAATATGTCGATGAGCTCGCTGCCAGCTATCTCGCAGCCCCCGACAAGAGCCGCCTGGGCGCGATCGTCGACGGCATCATCGCGCGCGCCCGCGACGGCCAGCCGGCCCCGCCGCCCGCGCCGGTCGAAGGATCGCGGCCACCGCCGGTGCCGCCGCCCCGGCCGGAGCCAAAGCATATGGCCGCCCCTGCCGCCAAGCCAGCGACTTCGCCGAGCAATTCCGCCGATGCGCTGGAAGCATCCCTGCTCGCCACGGTCGAGCAGGCTTCCGCCAGGATCGCCGCCGAACGCGCGGGTCTCTTCAAGCCTGCCAAGGAGCCGGACATGGAGCCGGGCAACGCCACCGACAGCCGGCCGTCGACGGCGAGACAGCGAGAACCGCTGTTCGGGCGCGCCCCCCGGGACGCGAAGCCCGCCGAGCCGCCGCCGATGCCCGCTGCACCACCGGCCACGCCGGCGGAGACGCCCGCCGACCTCGAAGCATCGTTCATCGACGCGGTCAGCGGGGCCGCCGCCAGACGGGCGGACACATTCAAGCCAGCCCCGGTGTCGGAACCGCCGAGGCCGCCACCGGCGAAGGCCGAGATCGGCGCCAATCCGCCCAAGCCCGTTCCGCCTCCGCCCGCCAACACACCATCTGCGAAGACACCGCCTGCAAAAACAGCGGCCGATAATCTCGACGAGACGCTGCTCGCGGCGCTGGCCGAGATTTCCGGCCAGAAGTTCAAGGACGAGCCGAAGCCGGACGCTGCGTCCAAGGGACCGCCGGCCGACGACGGCCTGTCCGACATGATCGAGAAGTTCGCCCCGGATTCGAGCTTCCTGCGCAAGCAGTGACGGCGCCGGTCTTATTCTGACGCGTTTTCTTCACGCGAACCGGCATCCACTTCGCTCGAAAACACGTTAGACGCCGGCGACCGACGCCCAGATATCGGCGAGCTTTCGCCGGACGGTCTGCATCCGCGTCTGCGGTGCGACCTCCTCGTCTTCCTCCGGCAAGCGCAGGCCGACGACATTGACGCGGCCGCCGCCGATGCTGCGCGCCACCAGCACGATCTCGTCGAGCGCAAGCTCGGCACCTTCCTTCGGCGCGCGATCGAGATTGACGTCGAAATAATCCGCCAGCGTCAGCTTGGCCTGGTGCTCGTCGACCTTGACGCCGTAGATCTCGGCGAGCTCGCCGAGCGTATGCTCGCCCGACACCATGAAGTCGCCGAGCAGATGCGGATCGGGCGCGCTCGACGGCGCCATGTCGACGAAGAAGCGATCGAGCGCCTCGGCGCGCTCCGGCGGCGCCAGCAGATAGATGTAGTCGCCGGGCGCGACCGGATCGGCCTCGACAGGCGTCAGGATCCGCTCGTCGCGGATCACCAGCGTCGGCTTCGACCAGGACGGGATCAGGCCGCGGCGGAAATACAGGCTCTTCGACCGCACCGGATAGCCGACCAGCTGCTGCTCGAGCTGGCCGGGCAGATCCAGCTCGACGCGGCGCGGGCCGCGTTCGGCGCGCGGCAGCGCGACGTGCAGCCGCCGCGCCGCCGGCGCCAGCGTCCAGCCCTGCAACAGCAGCGAGATGATGACGACGACGAAGGCGACGTCGAAATAGAGATAGGCCTTCGACAGGCCGACCAGCATCGGGATCGAGGCCAGGAAGATCGCGACCGCGCCGCGCAGGCCGGTCCAGGCGATGAAGACCTTCTCCCGCCAGTTGAACTTGAACGGCGCAAGACAGATCAGCACCGCCAGCGGCCGCGCCACCAGCATCAGCGCGAACGCCACCAGCACCGCGCCGCCGGCGCTGGAGAGCAGGCGATGCGGCGACACCAGGAGCCCGAGCAGCACGAACATCACGATCTGGGCCAGCCAGGTCGCGGCGTCGAGGAAGGTCACCACCGAATTATGCGCGCGGGTCGGCCGGTTGCCGATGATGATACCGGCGAGATAAACCGCGAGGAATCCCGAGGCATGCACGATCTGGGAGCCGCCGAAGATCACCAGCGCCGCGGTCGTGACGAACGGCGCATGCAGGCCCTGCGGGAGCGCGACTTGATTCAGCGCGATCACCACCAGCCGGCCGCCGATCACCCCGATGATGGCGCCGAGCACGGCCTCCTGGATGAACTCCATCGCGATGTGCGAGGCCGAGCTCTGGCCGACCGAGATGAACTCGACCAGCATCAAAGTGAGGAAGATCGCGAACGGATCGTTGGTGCCGGATTCCGCCTCCAGCGTCGCGCCGACGCGCGGGCGCAGACGCAGGCCCTGGGTGTGCACCAGGAGGAACACCGCCGCGGCGTCGGTCGAGGCCACGACGGCGCCGACCAGCAATGACTCAGTCCAGTTGAGGTCGAGCACATAGCGGGCGACCGGTGCCGTGATCAGCGCGGTCAGCAGCACGCCGGCGGTCGCCAGCATCATCGAGGGCGCCAGCACGGTGCGGATGCTGGCAAACCGCGTCTTCAGTCCGCCGTCGAACAGGATCAGCGCCAGCGCCACCGAGCCGACCAGATAGGTGGTGCGGACGTCGTCGAACTGCAGCCGGCCGGGGCCGGAATCGCCCGCCAGCATGCCGACCAGCAAGAACACCAGCAGCAAGGGGGCGCCGAACCGCAGCGCCAGCAGGCTGGACAGGATGCCGGCCATCACCAGCACCGCACCGAGCAGGATCGCTATACTGACGGAGTCGAGGGATGCCATGCGCCTTTGGAGGTCTCAAGGACTTGGGAGGTCTCAAATACTTGCAATTGCATCCTTATCGTCGCCACACTGGGACGCCAACCGATTTCTGTCCTAAGCGGCATTGTGCCCGGCCCTGTCAGCCCCTAGGTCGCCCCGACACTGTGGTGTATCGATGGTCGCGTGCGCGCCTTTGTGGGATTCTCGCCCTACCTTCGAATCACATTTGCCTGACCCGCGCTGCAAGTTGAGATTTTGCCGATGGACATGAGCTGGAAGGACGTCCTGGAATCGATCCAAATGGCGGCGCGCTCGGTCGGCGCCGAGATCGCTTCACCCTGGTTCTATCTGCAGTTCGGCATCATCCTCGCCGCCGCGGGCCTCGCCTACGCCGCCGATACCGCCATTCATGCGCGGGTCAACATGTCGTCGCTGGCGAGCCGCTGGCCGCTGCCGCTCCGGCACTTCGCCCGCGTGATGGTATCGAGCGCCTCCACCGCCGTGTTCGCGGTGTTGATGGTGATTTCGCGCATCGTGATGTGGCACGCGACCTGGCCGAGCCGCAGCTATTTGATCGCGGTCTCCGCCAAGCTGGCGCTGGCCTGGCTGGTGATCCGCCTCGTGACCTCGGTGATCGACAACGCCTTCATCGTCAAACTGGTCTCGGCCGCGGCCTGGGTGGTCGCCGCCCTCAGCATCATCGGCCAGCTCGACTGGGCGGCCGACACGCTGGATTCGTTCGCGGTCGTCGTGGGCGGTCTGCGGCTGAGCCCGCTGCTGCTGATCAAGGCCGGTGCGGTGCTGATCCTGGCGCTGTGGCTGAGCAATATCGCCAGCAATTTCATCGACGGCCAGATCACTCGCTCGACCGACCTGACCCCGTCGATCCAGGTGTTGCTGGTCAAGATCATTCGCATCGGCCTGATGGTGGTCGCGGTCGCCATCGCCTTGAGCGCCGTCGGGATCAACCTGTCGGCGCTGGCGGTGCTGTCCGGCGCCGTCGGCGTCGGCATCGGTTTCGGCCTGCAGAAGATCGTCGCCAATTTCATCTCGGGCATCATCCTGCTGGTCGACAAGTCGGTGAAGCCGGGCGACCTCGTGACCATCGGCGACAGCCAGGGCCGCATCAGCGCGATGAAGACCCGCTACATCTCGGTCGCCGCCGGCGACGGCCGCGAGTTCCTGATCCCGAACGAGGATCTGGTGACGCAGAAGGTCACCAACTGGACCTATACCGACAAGAATACGCTGGTGAAGATCGCGTTCGCCGCCAATTACGACGCCGATCCGAGGCTGGTCTGCAAGCTCGCGATCAATACCGCGACGGCCCACGCCCGCGCGCTCAAGGGCAAGCCGCCGAACTGCATCCTGACCGAATTCGCCGAGCTCGGCATGAAGTTCTCGCTGACCTTCTGGATCGCCGATCCCGACGGCATGGACGGTGTGAAGAGCGACGTCATGCTGTCGCTGTGGGACGCCTTCAAGCAGGACGGCATCAAGGTGCCTTACCCGGTGCGGGAACTCCGCATCCGCGGCGGCGCACTGCCGGTCGAGAGCGTGGTCGAGGTCTCCAGCTAGCGCCTCCGTGCGGCTTTTTCGGACAAGCGGCCACCGCCGTTCCGGATTTGACCGGAAAATCAAGCCGTTTGAGCATTGTCCCCATGCCCAAGCTTGGCTTGCGCCGGGCGCGCCGATCATTAAATTAGGGTCTGAAATCAGCCCCTTGCCCGCAGAAACATCCCGCCCATGAGCTATATCGACGCCACCGACACCTCGCTTCGCAAGACCGGCCAGATCAAGCTGCACGGACCGAGCGGCTTTGCCGGCATGCGCAAGGCAGGCGCCCTGGTGTCGAAATGCCTCGACGCGCTCACCGACATCGTCAAGCCGGGCGTCCCGACCTCGGTCATCGACGAGTTCGTCCGCAAGTTCGCCTTCGACCACGGCGCCTATCCGGCGACGCTGATGTATCGCGGCTATCGCTATTCGACCTGCACCTCGATCAATCACGTGGTCTGCCACGGCATGCCGGGCGACCGCCCGCTGAAGGAAGGCGACATCGTCAATGTCGACGTCACCTTCATCGTCGACGGCTGGTACGGCGATTCCAGCCGCATGTATGCGATCGGCGCCATCGCGCGGAAGGCCGAGCGGCTGATCGAGGTGACCTATGAGGCGATGATGCGCGGCATTGCCGCCGTCAAGCCCGGCGCCACCACCGGCGATATCGGCCATGCCATCCAGAGCTTCGTCGAACCGCAGGGCATGAGCGTGGTGCGCGACTTCTGCGGCCACGGCCTCGGCCGCCTGTTCCACGACGAGCCGAACATCATCCATATCGGCCGCCCCGGCGAAGGCGCGCCGCTGAAGCCCGGCATGTTCTTCACGATCGAGCCGATGATCAATCTCGGCAAGCCGCATGTGAAGATCCTGTCCGACGGCTGGACCGCGGTGACCCGCGACCGCTCGCTGTCGGCGCAGTTCGAGCACTCGGTCGGCGTCACCGCCGACGGCGTCGAGATCTTCACGCTGTCCGAGCGCCACGGCGAGAAGCCGTGGGTTCAGGTGTAAGCATCCTCGACGAGGTCAGTAGTCGCTCCGCGTGCGCTCGACAATCTCCTCGGGCGTGTGGTTCTCGCCGATCGACATCGCGCAGATCCGCGACAGGTGCAGATAGGATAGCCCGGTCTCCTCCGCCCAGGCGTTGAACTGCGCCTGCACCTTGGCGAGATCGCGCTTCGACTTCACCTCCTCTGCGATATCGAGGCCGGCGTCGCGCAGGCAGGCGACGACGTCGCGCGAGGTGACGAAACCGTCCCAGCCGAGAAAGCGCAACAGCATCTGTCCGGTGTTGCCGCCGAGCCGGCTGCCGCGCTTGCTCAGCAGATCGAGCAGCCCGATCTCGTCCGATGACGGCCAGGCGCTAAGGAATTTTCCGAAGCTGCCATGCTCGCGCGCGATCTCCTGCACGAAGCGGCCATTGTCGCGCACCGACATGATCTTGGCGCCGTTGCGCACGATCCTGGCGTCGCTCGTCAACTTCTCCCAGAATTCATCGGGCTTGAACGCGAGCTTGGCGGGCTGGAAGCCGAGGAAAGCTGCTTCGAAGCCCTCCCATTTGGCGTCGATCACGCTCCAGGCGAAGCCTGCGCAGAACACGCGCCTGGTCATCTCGGCCAGCACGCGGTCGTCGCCGAGCTTTGCCAGCGCCTTGGCGCCGGCCGGCGGCCGTAGCAGTTTTTCGAGCGCCTTCGGCCCGCCCTTGCGCTTCTCCGCACGCGAGCGGATCACCTTGAACGATGTCACGCCGCCCTCCCCTCTTCGATCCTGAACGTTGCAGGTAACGGTAATTCGCCCGTCGCATCGTGGCAAACCGGTAAGTTGCATCGGCCCTTGCAAAACGCGGCAGGCACGGCATGGTTGTGGCCGATGCCCGCCAAACCCGACGCCAGCAACGACGAGGCCGACGAGACGCCGCATTATCACGGCCATCGCGAACGGCTGCGCGAGCGCTTCTACGCGGCCGGGCCGGACGCGCTGACCGACTATGAGCTCCTCGAGATGGCGCTGTTCGCCGCCATCCCGCGCCGCGACACCAAGCCATTGGCGAAAGCACTGTTGAAGAAGTTCGGCTCCTTCGCCGAGGTCGTGCATGCGCCGGTGGCGCGGCTGCGCGAGGTCGAGGGCGTCAAGGACGCCTCGATCAACCAGCTCAAGCTGCTCGCCGCGGCAGCAGGGCGGATCGCCAAGGGCGAGATCAAGCGCAGCATTGCGCTGTCGTCGTGGAACGACGTCATCGACTATTGCCGCACCAGCATGGCGTTCGCCGACAAGGAACAGTTCCGCCTGCTGTTCCTCGACAAGCGCAACCAGCTGATCGCCGACGAGGTGCAGCAGACCGGCACCGTCGATCACACCCCGGTCTATCCCCGCGAGGTGATCAAGCGCGCGCTGGAATTGTCGGCGACCGCGCTGATCCTGGTGCACAATCACCCCTCCGGCGACCCGACCCCGTCGCAGGCCGACATCCAGATGACCAAAGCCATCGTCGACATCGCCAAGCCGCTCGGCATCGCCGTGCACGATCACATCATCGTCGGCAAAGGCGGGCATGCGAGTTTGAAGGGGATGCGGTTGATGTAAGTCCCGGCAGCGTCCCTGCGAAAGCAGAGACCCATAACCACAGGGTTGTGATGTGAGAGTGAGCTGTGACCCCAGCGCTACGCAACAATCGAGATTTGGGGTAATGGGTCCTGGCTTTCGCCAGGACGACGATGAGGATGGCTCTCGATTCAAGTTGTCACACCACACGGTGTCATCACCCGCGCATGCGGGTGATCCAGTATTCCAGAGACGCCGAAAGCTTGAACCGAGGGGCCGCGGCGTACTGGATCGCCCGGTTGAACCGGGCGATGACAGTGTGGATGGGGATACACTTTCGCGTTCTCGTGGCATCTCAACGCTAGGCGCGCGCGTCTTGCTTCCACCGTCATTCCCCGGTGCGCAATTGTGCACCGGGGAATGACGGTGGAGAGAGGTCGTGATGGCACCCCCACGGCACCCGATCGTCACACGAACCACCGGCAACTGCCGCTAAACTAGCCAATGCAACGTTTTCCGCGCGGCGGCGTTTGTTGCAGGTTGAGTTGATGGCTTCCAGGCTTGGGGGACACGATGTCCGATTTCGTGATCGAGGAAGGGCTGCCCTATCCGCTGGGCGCCCATTGGAGCGGCCACGGCACCAACTTCGCGGTGTTTTCCGCCAACGCCACCAAGGTCGAGGTCTGCCTGTTCGACAACGAGCGCGAGACCCATCGCTTCGAGTTGCCCGAATATACCGACCAGGTGTTTCACGGCTTCATCAACGGCGTGCAGCCCGCAACGTTCTACGGCTATCGCGTGTACGGCCCCTACCAGCCCGACGGCGGGCACAGATTCAATCCGAACAAGCTGCTGCTCGATCCCTATGCCTGTGCCCATGCCGGCAGCCTGACATGGAATCCGGCGGTGTTCGGCTACAAGATGGAAACCGGTGACGATCTCACCTTCGACGAGCGCGACAGCGCGCCGTTTATGCCGAAATGCGTGGTGGTCGACCCCAATTTCGACTGGGTCCAGGAGGCGCAGCGGCAGGACGTGCACTGGGACGAGACCGTCGTCTACGAGACCCACGTCAAGGGCTTTACCAGGCAGCATCCGGGCATCCCCGAGAACCTGCGCGGCACCTATGCCGGCTTCGGCGCGAACGCGGCGATCGATCATCTCAAGGCGCTCGGCATCACCTCGGTCGAGCTTCTGCCGGTGCATTCCTTTATCAACGACAGCAATTTGCTGGACAAGCACCTCACCAACTACTGGGGCTACAACACGATCGGCTTCTTCGCGCCGGATCCGCGCTATGCCGCCGACGTGCCGAACAGCCTGCGCGAATTCAAGGAGATGGTGTCGCGGCTGCATGGCGCCGGGCTCGAGGTGATCCTCGACGTGGTCTACAACCACACCGCCGAAGGCAATGAACGCGGCCCGACGCTGTCGTTCAAGGGCATCGACAATGCGAGCTATTACCGCCTCTTGCCCGACAAGCGCCGCTACTACATCAACGACACCGGCACCGGCAACACGGTGAACCTGTCGCATCCCCGCGTGATCCAGATGGTGATGGACAGCCTGCGCTACTGGGCCGGCCACATGCATGTCGACGGCTTCCGCTTCGATCTCGGCACCATCCTGGCGCGCGAGGTCTACGGCTTCGACGAGCAGTCCGGCTTCCTGAAGGCGATGAACCAGGATCCACTGCTCGCGACCGTCAAGCTGATCGCCGAGCCGTGGGACTGCGGCCCCGGCGGCTACCAGGTCGGCGGGTTTCCCGCCGGCTGGGCGGAATGGAACGACAAGTACCGCAACATTGTGCGCGATTTCTGGCGCGGCGAGGCGGCGCCCGGCACACTGGCGCCACGGCTGCTCGGCTCGCACGACGTGTTCAATCGCGAGGGTCGCCGCACCTGGGCCAGCGTCAATTTCATCACCGCCCATGACGGTTTCACGCTGAACGACTGGGCGAGCTACAACAACAAACACAATGAAGCCAACGGCGAGCACAACAACGACGGCTCGCTCGACAACCACTCCTGGAATTGCGGCGCCGAGGGCCCAACCGACAACCCCGATATCATCACGTTGCGCGAACGCCAGAAGCGCAACATGCTGGCGACGCTATTGACCTCGCAGGGCACGCCGATGCTGCTCGGCGGCGACGAGTTCGGCCGTACCCAGCGTGGCAACAACAACGCCTATTGCCAGGACAACGACATCTCCTGGTTCGACTGGAATCTTTCCGACGACGCCGAGAAGCTGCTCGCCTTTACCAAGCGCATGATCAAGCTGCGGCGCGACTATCCGATCCTGCGCCGCAGCCGCTTCCTCTCGGGCGATCGTGATCCGCAGCTCGAGATCCGCGACGTGGTCTGGATCAGCTCGTCAGGCGTGGAGATGACGCAGTCCGACTGGACCACCGGCTGGATCAAATGTTTCGGCGTCGTGCTCGACGGCCGCGCCCGCAAGACCGCAATCGCCCGCGCGGGCGAGGACGACACCGTGCTTGTGATCCTCAACAGCTACGAGGGCGAGGTCGACTTCAAGCTGCCGGCGACGTCGGCGGGGCCACAGTGGTCGCTGCTGCTCGATACCAACGCGCCAGAGGAGGCGGCGGGTGCGCAGTTTGCGTTCGGTGGCACGTACAAGGCGGCGGGCCGTTCGTTCGTGCTGCTCACGGCGGACAAGGCGAAGTAATCCCGTAGCCCGGATGGAGCGCAGCGTAATCCGGGAACAGTCGAATCCTAGGAACGGAATCGCGGATTACGCTGCGCTTCATCCGGGCTACGGAGCTCCTCCTTCCCCTTGAAAGGGGGCGGAATCCATTCCTCCGCAGAACCGGCGGCCCGATGGATTCCGGGCTCGTGCTTCGCACGCCCTCAGATGCGCAATTGCGCATCGGGGACTGACGGATAGAACCACCCCTCCCTCCAAGGTCCCTCCCCGCGCCCCCGTCGGCCAATTGACATTCGCCGTCGGGGTGCCAGACTTCGGCAAAAATACTGGGTGGAGACCTCTGGATGGCCAATCTTTCGGCCTCGAATCACGTCGCCCGTGTTTTATTGGCGGCCAATCAGCTGGCCGGCGTCGACACCGAGGCGCGGATCGCCGCGTCCTGGCGGCGCTGCGTGGTCAATCACAACCTCGATCCGGCCCGGCGCGGGCCGCCGCAGACCCTGACCGAAGCCGAGGTCCGGCACATCGCCGAACCGATGGAGGATTTGATCCAGGTCGCGATCCCGGAGCTCGAGGACCTTGCCCGGGTGCTCAACGACTCCGGCTACTGCGTCAACCTCGCCGACCCCAATGCGACGATGCTGGTGAGCCGGCTGCCCGGGGGCGACTACGCGCGGATGTTCCTGGAATGGAAGATCTACACCGGCTCGAACTTCGCGGAGACCTTCGAAGGCACCAACGGGCTCGGCACCGCGCTCGCCGAGCAGCGGCCGATCATCGTGCATGGCGACGAACATTTCCGCGAGCAGTGGCACATGTTCACCTGCGCGGTGTCGCCGCTGTTCGATCATGCCGGGCGGCTCGCCGGCGCCGTCAACATCTCCTCCTGCCGCAGCGATCTCGGCCGCAGCGCGCATGAACTGGCGCTCGCCGTCACCGCGGAAGCGACGCGGCGGATCGAGCAGTCGTTCTTCCGCCGGCGCTACCGCGCCTCATGGATCGCGACACTGCCCGGCGACGGGCACGGCATGCTCGCCTATGACGACGACCGCCGCGTCGTCGGCGCCTGCCGCACCGCGCGCGGCGTATTCGGCCTGACGGATGCGATGATCGACGACGGCATCGACCTGTCGCGCCTGATTCAACTGGACGATCGCGCGACACGGGCCGCGGACGAGCCGGTCGCGCTGCGCCGGGCCGACGGCACGCCATGGGGCCGCGGCCGCGTGGCGCCGCCGGTGCGCGCGCGTGTCGCCCGTCCGCTGCCGGCACCGTCGCGTGAGGCGCCGGCCGGACAGTTCAGCGGCCTGCACCGGCTCGCGGGCCGCGATCCCGTGCTGATCAAGGGCGTGAAGCGGCTGATGACGGTCGGCAATCTCGATCTGCCGATCCTGCTGCGGGGCGAGACCGGCGCCGGCAAGGACGTGTTCGCGCGCGCCATTCATGCGGCAAGCAATCGCGCCGGCCGCAACTATGTCGCGCTGAACTGCGCCGCGATGCCGGAGAGCCTGATCGACGCCGAGCTGTTCGGCTACGAGGCCGGCGCCTTCACCGGCGCGCGGCGCGAGGGCTCGAAAGGGCTGATCGTGCAAGCGAGCGGCGGCACGCTGTTCCTCGACGAGATCGGCGACATGCCGCTTGCGCTGCAGACACGGCTGCTCCGCGTGCTGGAAAATCGCGAGGTCTGGCCGCTCGGCGCGCTGAAGCCGGTACCCGTCGACATCCGCCTGATCAGCGCGACCCATCGCGACCTCGCACGGATGGCGGAGGACGGCAGCTTCC
The DNA here is from genome assembly GCF_042258615.1 of Bradyrhizobium sp. Pha-3. Classification (GTDB taxonomy): domain Bacteria; phylum Pseudomonadota; class Alphaproteobacteria; order Rhizobiales; family Xanthobacteraceae; genus Bradyrhizobium. Next base: position 8,580,027 of record NZ_CP170152.1, read on the forward strand.
GCTCCGACCTGTACTACCGGCTGCGCGGCATGGAGATCCGCCTGCCCGCCTTGCGCGAACGCGCCGACCGCAGGGACATCATCACGCAGATCGCCGACGAGGAAGCGCCGCACTGCCGCATCTCGGCCAATGCCTGGGCGCAGCTGCTGGCCTATCCGTTCCCCGGCAACATGCGCCAGCTCCGCCACGTGCTGCGGCTCGCAGGCGCCACCGCCGAGGGCGGCGTCATCACCGAGGCCGATCTCGATTTGCCGCCGTTCGGCGCGCGCAATGTGGAGGCGGATCATGCGGCAAGCGAACGCGCAGTGATCGTCGAAGCATTGCGCGCCAATGACGGAAGAGTGACGGACGCTGCCAAGGCGCTCGGGCTCAGCCGCGCGACGTTGTACCGGAAGATCAAGGCGTTAGGGATCCAGCTGGACAGCTAGACCCGAACAGCACCTGTTGTTCCGGCCGTGCGGGAAAGGTGCTATCCTACGCCTTTCATTCAACGCCACGGAGCGGGTCCCATGACACGGTTTCCCCTCGCTGTGGTCGTTGGCCTGGTTGCCGCGACCATTTCGCAACCTGCTGCCTCGGATTCTGTTGAACAACGATTGGGCAAAGTCCATTTTGTGACGTCCTGCAAGCCAGAGGCGCAGGAGCTGTTCGATCGCGCCATGCTGTATCAGCATTCGTTCTGGTACAGCGCATCGCGACGCACCTTCGAGGAGGTGCTCGAGGCCGATCCGCAATGCGCCATCGCCTATTGGGGGATCGCGCTCAGTTATCTCTACAATCCGCACGGGGCGCCACCGCCGGAGAACCTTCCGCTCGGCCTCGCAGCCGTGAAGAAAGGCCAGGCGCTGGGTGCGAACACCCCGCGCGAGCGTGAATACATCGATGCCATCGCCGCGATGTATGTCGATTACGACAAGGTCGATCACCGCACCCGCGTGCAGCGATTCCTCGCAGCCGAAGAGCAGGTCGCGGCGCACTATGCCGACGACGACGAGGCGCAGATCGCCTATGCGATCACGCTCAACGTCGCGGCGGCCCCGACCGACAAGACCTACGCCAACCAGCTGAAAGGCGCGGCGCTGCTCGAACCGATCTTCAAGCGCCAGCCCGAGCACCCCGGCATCGCCCACTACCTGATCCACCTCTACGACTATCCGGCGCTCGCCGAGAAGGGCCTACCCGCCGCGATGCGCTACGCCAAGATCGCCGAACGCGCGCCGCATGCCCAGCACATGCCGTCGCACATCTTCACGCGCGTCGGCTACTGGAAGGAGTCGATTGCCTCCAACAAGGAATCCGCACGCATCGCCAAGGAAGACGGCGAACAGCAGGACCAGGCCCACGCGATGGACTACCTGGTCTATGCCTATCTCCAGCTGGGCCAGGACAAGGAGGCGCGCGCGGTGGTCGACGAACTCGGCAAGCTCGAGTTCAAACAGGATCGGTTCGCCGGTCCTTACGCGGTGGCGGCAAGCCAGGCCCGCTATGTTTTCGAGCGCGGCGACTGGAAGGACGCTGCTGCGCTCCAGGTCCGTCCGACCAAATACGCCTATGCGGACGCCATCACCTATTTCGCGCGGGCGGTCGGCGCCGCGCGCTCCGGTGATCCGGCGGCCGCCAAGGCCGATATCGCCAAGCTCACCGAGCTGCGCGACAAGCTGAAAGACGCCAAGGATGCCTACTGGTCCAACATCGTCGACATCCAGCAGCAGATCGCTAGCGCCTGGGTGCTGTACGCCGAAGGCAGACATGACGAGGCGCTCGGCGCGATGAATGCCGCCGCGGAGGCGGAAGACAAGACCGAGAAGCATCCCGTCACCCCGGGACCGCTGGCGCCGGCGCGCGAGCTCTATGCCGCCATGCTGCTCGATCGCGGCAAGGCCGCCGATGCGCTCGCCGCCTACGAGGCCGTGCTCAAGAAGGAGCCCAATCGACTGGCGGCCTATCTCGGGATGATCAAGAGCGCCAAGGCGTCGGGCGATCAGGCCAAGACCCGGGAATGCGCTGATCAGATTGCCCGGCTCACCGCGGATGCGGATCTATCGCGGCCGGAGCTGATCGAATTGCGCCAGACAACCGGAAGCAAGCTGTGATGCCGCTGACGACATGGCGCAACGGTGGAGCGGCCCTGCTCGGCGCCGTTGCGCTCTGTCTTTGCCACGTGCCGCCGCTCGGTGCGATGGAGATCCTGGGCCAGGCCGGCATGCTCGGCGAATGGGAGCTGACCGGGCATCTCACCGAAAGCGGACCGGGCACGCCCGGGCAATTCTCCGGCCCGCTGAAGATGAAGCATGTCGGGATCTGTGCGCTGGACGGACCGGAGGAACGCGCCGGAGAGATCCGGCTGCAACTCACGGGTGCGGATTCGCAGGTGACGGCCGAGCTGGTGCTGGACGGAGCGCCCTGCACCTACAGCGCCCGCAAGACGCATAATTACGAGGGCACGCTGTCCTGCGAGGGCCGCGCGCCCGTCCCCCTGCTGGTGTGGCTCAAATAGAAGCTGCCGTCAGGCTGCCGGCCGCGAGCGGCGCAGCCATTCGTTCAGATCGATGCGGCCGAGGCGCGCCTCGCCCAACGGCACCAGCGAATGCTCCTCGACCCGGCCGCCCCAGTAGAGGGCCTCAGGGTCCTTCACCACCTGACGCGGGTCGCCTTTTGCCTTCAGGTAGCGGGCGACGATTTCGTTGAACGGCGCGCGTTCCGGTCCGGCGATCTCGACGATGCCGTTGCGCGGCGGCTCGAGCGCCACATCGGCCACAAGGGCGGACGCATCCTCCGCCGCGATCGGCTGGAACAGGCCGGGCGAGAGCCTGATCGTGTTTCCAACTGCGCTCGCATCAGCGATGGCTCCGACGAATTCCATGAACTGCGTCGCGCGGATGATGGTGTAGGGAATGCCGGACGCCTCGATCAGTTTCTCCTGAGCGACCTTGGCGCGGAAGTATCCGTTCTCGGGCGTGCGGTCGGTGCCGACGATCGAGAGCGCAACATGGTGCTTGACGCCGGCCGGCTTCTCCGCCGCCAGAAGGTTGCGGCCGGAGGTCTCGAAGAACGCCATCACTGCCTTGTCCTCGAATGACGGAGAATTGGCCAGGTCGATCACGACAGCCGCGCCGGCCAGTGCCTCCTTGAGCCCCTCGCCGGTGATGGTGTTGACGCAGCTCTTCGGCGAAGCGGCGACAACGTCGTGGCCGCGTTGACGCAGAATGGCAACGGTCCTGGAGCCGATCAGTCCGGTGCCGCCGATGACAACGATCTTCATGATTTGGTCTCCCTTGTCGATGACCAGAGATTTGGCGATCTCGGGACGCGCTTGTGCTTCAAGCTTGCCGGCGGCAAGCGCGATGAGCGCAGCGATTGATCGACATATCGACGAACGTTGCGTGCCCGCAAAGCGAGATCGCGCGGACGTCCGGTTGACGAGGAGAGTTGAAGAACTCGCGCCGCCGCATCGATCGCTCCTGCATGCGCGACGGCAGTTATATCATGCCGCTCGCGTTCATGGCGCGTTCGTCAAAATTGATCAGGATTGGTCAGCAGTGCTGATTGACTCGGAGAGGCGTGCCGCCCGTCGCGGCTTCAGGAAAACTCGTTCCAGCTGACGCGCCGCGCGTCGACGTCGCCGAGCGTGATCGGATCGTGGATGTTGCGCACGCTCTGGAAACCGGAGCGCAGATAGATCAGCGGATCGACCGTGGTCACGGCGCGCACATGCTGGACCTCGCCGATGAAGATCGAATGGGTCTTGGTCTCGAGCTCCTGCGCCAAGACGCAGTCGAACGCCGCGACGGCATCCTCCAGCACCGGGGCGCCGGTGGCGCCGGTGGTCCAGCGGCCGAACGCAAAACGGTCGTCGCCGTTGACACCCTTCTGGCCGGAGAAGGTCAGCGCCAGCAGCGCGTGGTCCTCGTTCAGGAAGTTGATGACGAAATGGCGCTCGGCGCGGATGCGCTCATGCGCGCTGGCGTTACGGTTAACGCAGACCAGCACCGAGGGCGGATTGTCCGACAGCGAGCAGGCCGAGGTCACCGTCAGGCCGGTGCGCTGCCCCGGCTCGCGGCCGACCGTCACCAGCGCGACCGCGCCCGCGCAATGCCGCATCGCCTGCTTGAAACTCTGTGCGTCGACCGTCATGCCCTGACCCTGAACCGGAATAGTTCCCTCAAACATATGCGAGGCAGGGTGCGAGGCAAGCCCCGCACCCCGCCTATCTGTCATGCAGCCTTCTCGAACTCGGCGCCGAGGTGCTTGAGTCGCGGCATCACCTCGTTCTTGAGCAGGTCCAGCGAGTGCCGCCAGGCCTCCGGCTTGTGCTTGTAGTCGAAGCCGAACACGCAGAGGACGCCGAAGCCGCCGACCTCCCGGTAGATCTTCTCGATCTTCTCGGTGACCGTCGCGGGCGAGCCGACGATCCAATTCCGGCGTGCGCAATATTCGACGGTGACGTCGCTGTCGGGCACGTCGGGGGCGTGCTTCAGGTAGTCCTTGAAGCCGAAATGGCCGAGCAGCGGCAGGAAGTACTCGCCCATCATCCGGCCCATCATGTCGCCGGTCGACAGCCTCCACGCCTCTTCATCGGTATCAGCCACGAACACTTCGCGCACCAGCCGCCAATCCCTGCGGCTCGGCTTGCGGCCGGTCTTGGCGGCGCCGGCTTCGACCGAGTCCCAATGGCTGCCGACATAGGCCGGGTTGAGGTTGAGGCTCATCGGGATGAAGCCGCGCTCGCCGGCGAGCTTCAGCGTGTCGGAATTCTTCGACAGGCCGGCGACGCCGATCGGCGGATGCGGTGCCTGCTGTGGCTTGATGTGCGGCTTGAGGAAGTCGAACATCGTGTCCGGCTTCGACACCGTCCAATACTTGCCCTTGTGCGTCCAGGGTCCGGGCTCGGACCACATCTTCAGGATGATCTCGAGCGCCTCGCGGGTCATGTCGCGGTTCTGGCCGGACATGCCGTCGACATTGAACATCGCCCAGTCGCTCGGCAGGCCCGAGGCCGCGACGCCGAAATTGAGCCGCCCGTTCGAGAGATGGTCGAGCATCGCGACGCGGTTCGCGAGTTCAGCGGGATGATGATACGGCAGCAGGAAGCCGCCGGGGCCGATGCGGATGTTCTTGGTCTGCAGCAGCGCCTGCGCGACCAGCAGATCGGGTGACGGGTGCGGCTCCCAGGGTGCGGTGTGATGCTCGCCGATCCAGGCTTCCTGATAGCCGAGCTCGTCCAGCCAGCGCAGCGTCTGCAGGTCCCAGTCGTGGCCCTCCTTCAATCCGCACTCCGGCGGGTGCGAGGGCATGGTGAAGTAGCCAAGCTCCATGTGCGTTTCCTTCCTTCGCTTGAGGTTCAGTCATGCAATGCGTCTTGCCGCGCATTCGACGATGCGTTGAGCAAGCGCTGTGCCAGCGCGAAAATCGCAGGAGAGATCGAGAAAGGCGGCGTTTTCGGCCAAGGGCAAGCCACGCCAAGGGCCCGGCGAGGCCCTTGCCGTCTCATCGTCGCGAGACAGTGTCTCAACGATGAGACGGAACGCGGTGTCGCAGATCAGCCCGCGGCGCGGCGCACCAGCTTGTTGCTATCAGGCTCGGACGGCGGGGGAAGCTGCATCAGGATGGTCTGGCCCATCGAGGCGATCTCGATGCCCTCCTCCTGGAAGCGCCGCTTCATGCGGCGATTGAACTCGCGCTGCACCGACCAGCGGCCGCCGTCGGTGCAGCGGATCTGGCCGACGATGGTCACGACCGAGCCGTCGACCTTGTCGACGCCCCACAATTCGAGATCGCCGCGGATCAGCGCGCGATACGCCGTCTCCTGACGCATCCCTGCGACGATGTCCTTCAGCACCTCGCCGGCGCGGTCGGTGTCCTCCTTGTAGGACACGTTGACGCTGACCGCGGCATTGCCGGCGCCACGGCTGGCATTTGTGATCGTCGTCACCGCGCTGAACGGCACGATATGCACCGAGCCGTCGCCGGCGCGCAGCCGCATGGTGCGGATCGAGACGTTCTCGACCACCCCCGACAGGCCGGACACCGTGACGGTGTCTCCGACCTGCACGGTGTTCTCGAGCAGCAGGAACAGTCCGGTGATGAGGTCCTGCACCAGCTTCTGCGAACCGAAGCCGATCGCGATGCCGACGATGCCGGCGCCGGCGAGCAGCGGCGCGACATTGACGCCGATCTCGCTGAGTGCGGTGAGCCCGACCACCGCGACGATGATGCAGAACAGCGCGGTGCGCAGCATCGGCTGGAAGGTGCGCAAGCGCGCCGCGCGGGCGAAATGCCCCTCGCGCGACAGCGCGTCGATCTGCCGGTCCATCAGCGCATTGGCGCCTTCCCAGATCACGGCCGCGGCGAGCGCGGCGATGCCGATCGTCACCAGCGCCGAGATCAGCCGGGAGCCGATCTGGCCGCCATAGAACCAGACGATGGCATCGACGCCCCACACCTCAAGCAGCGCGACGAAGCCGATCACGGCGATCACCGCCGTGACCACCTTGCGCAGCAGCGGCAGATAGCGGTTGGCGCGGATTTCCAATCCCGGGAAGCGCTGCATCAGGTCCGGGCTGATGCGGAAGCCGCGATCGATCAGGCTCAGCACCACCATTGTGACGAGCCGGGTGACCAGCAATACCGCGACGGTGCCGACGAAATATTGCAGCAGCAGCGAATAGCCGTTGCGGATGTTGAGCGCCCACACCGCCCACAGCGCGAGATCGAGCGCGATCGCCAGCACATGCCACAGCGAAGCGAGACGGTTGCGCGTCCGCGCCGCGAGGCCGGTGCGATCGGCCGGCGCCCGAATGACGTCGGCGACCTGGCGGCGGCACTGCAGGATGATGACGACGATGAAGAGATGCACGACCAGCATCACGAGCCGGAGCAGCGCGGCATAGCCGGCGTGGGACAGCCCAAGCAGCAATGCGACATTGGCCAAGCAGATCCCCGAGACCCCGACGGCGACGATGCGCCGCGCCCATATCTCGATATAGGCCGCGGTTTCGGCACGGACGCGGACCAGGCCGAACGGGCCGGCCAGCGCGCGCACCGCACAGATCAGCGCGCGCGAGAAAGCATAGGCGTTGATCACCGCGAGGATTACGAGCCGCGTGGTCGACTGATTGCCGATCTCGGTGCTGAGCAGCGCCGCGGCGACGCTGAGAAACACGACCACCGGCAGCAGCTCGAGCACGAGGCGGCCGAGCACGAAGGGCAGACGGACCAGCGACTGCCAGGCCCGCGCCAGGCTGAGCCGGCGGCGATGCAGATCGCCCTCCGGCGTGACGTCGGCAACTGACGACGGCGGATCGGCGCTCGCGAGCGCCTGCACCGGCACGCGCGCAGTTTGCGGCAGCCGCGCTTCGAGGAACGCGACCGGCCGCTTGATCAGGCGGAATACCACCCATTCGGCGGCCAGCGCGCAGCCGAGCACCAGCGCCAGCTTCCAGGCGATGTCGATCAGGAGGCCATAGGCCGCGGGATCGTTGGCGGTGCGCAGGAACCAGTAATAGAACGCTGGGAAATGCGTCAGCGTGCGCGCGACGTCGGCGACCTCGCGCGACATCTCGCCGACCTGCTCCGACACCATCAGCAGAAGCTGCGCACCGAGGCTGTCCGCGCTGAGCGGGATCGGCGAATGCTGCTCGGGCGCCGGCTGCGCGGCCGCCTGCGGCGAGGCATTGGCGATGGCGCGCAGCGTGTTGATGATCTCGCCGCGCTTCTTGTCGTCCTGCAGCGTCTCGAGCGCGCGCTTCGCCTGCTCGGGCGTCAATGCGTCGCTGGTACCAGGTTGCGGCGGCGCCGGCTTGGCGGCCGGCTGCGCCAGCGCGGGCGAGACGAACAGGGCGAGGACGAGAAGGATCGCAAAGCGAAGTTTGTGCGACACGAGGGCCTCTTATTAAAATAATTGCGCGACCGCAGATCCCCGGGAGGACTCTGCTCTCGCGCTCGCGCCATGTCGGATCGCCCCTTTTCGCCTTGATGATGTGTCGGAAGTTTGCTGCTGCGACGACCATCTCTTGGCATTTGCCGCAACACGATCGTCACAAGTGTTGAGCGGCGTTTACGCATGGCGGGCGGGGCGGGCCGAGCCGGCCGATCGGCTCGCCACACGCCAGGGCTGAGGCGGGACAATCTTTCGCTTGACGCGCGGGGGCCGTCATGATGTTCTTATTTTGTTCTTTCGGTTTCAGTTGCGTTTCGGAGGCCTCATGCACGACGTCTTTGCCGATGACGGTCCGGTCCAGCTCTTCATTCACGACGACGGCGAGACGCCGCTGGAGTTCGTGCAGGACCTGCTGCGCACGGTATTCGGGAAATCCCCGCAGGAAGCCATCGCTACCGCTGCCTTGATCGAGGCAAGGGGCGCTGTTCCGTGCGGCCCCTATCCGGGCGCCGTCGCTCGGGCAATGTTCAACAGCGCCAAATGGCTGATCCGCTCCAACGGTCACCCGTTGATGATCACAAGCGAATCCGCCGACGCCAGCCGCCCCTGCGACCTCTGCGAAGCCCCGAAGGCCGTGACCGAGATTATCCTCTCCGGCACGACGGCCTCGCTGTGCAGGGACTGCCTGCTCGCCGCGCGTCGCAGCTCGGAAGAATTGCCGAGCCACGAGTTTCGATACGCATTTGTTGCGCTCGACTGGCATTTCGCTGGCGTGCCGCGCAACCTGATCGTGACGCGGGCACGCCAGTTTCCAGGCCACATGCGTGCCGACGTTCAGGTCGCGATCGACAAGCTGCTCACGGACCCGATCCACTTCTTCGGGATCCATGAGGAATACCGCTACGAGACGATTGGATTTGCGTCCTTGATGAAGGACAGCCGCAATGCGCCGGCGATCGCACCCCCCCAGTACCAGGACGTCGATATCGGCGAGCCCGAGCCGGTGAAATGTCTCGTCAACGGTTTGTGGCTGTGCCGGTCGGGCGCGTTACGCTACGCCGTGCTGCTGACTTATCATCGCGAATATGACCGCGAACCCGCCGTTCGGATCGAGATCGCATTGCCGGCAGGCACGGCCGGCGATGCCTTCGTACAGCCGACCTTTGCCGCGCTGGAAGCCGCTGTCCACGCCGCGCGATCCTACCGCGGCAAGATACTCTCGCTCGAGGGTGGTTCGGACTATCGCGGCCGTTCGCGCGGCGTGACCGTGCATCGCCTGCCGACGGTTGCCCGCGATGACGTGATCCTGCCGGAGCGGACGCTGCGGCTGCTCGACCGCAATGTGCTCGGCTTTGTCGAAAGCCGCGACCTGCTGCGCAAGCTCGGCCAGTCGACCCGCAAGGGCATCCTGCTGTATGGCCCGCCCGGCACCGGCAAGACCCACACCATTCGCTATCTCGCCACCAACCTGCCGGATCACACCACGCTGATCATCACCGCCGAACAGGTCGGCCTGCTCGGCGCCTATATGAACCTCGCCCGCCTGCTGCAGCCGGCCATGGTCGTGATCGAGGATGTCGACCTGATCGCGCGCGACCGCGAGGACATGGGCGGACCGTGCGAAGAATCGCTGCTCAACAAGCTGCTCAACGAGATGGACGGCCTGAAGGAGGATTGCGACATCCTGTTCCTGCTGACCACCAACCGGCCCGAAGAGCTCGAGAGCGCGCTGGCCGGCAGGCCCGGCCGCATCGACCAGGCGATCGAGGTGCCGCTGCCCGACGAGACCGGGCGCGACAAGCTGATCCGACTCTATGGCAAGGGCCTGCCGCTCGAACAGCCCGTCATCGACGAGGCCGTGCGACGCACCGACGGCGTCAGCGCCGCCTTCATCAAGGAGCTGATGCGCCGTCTCGCCCAGGCCAGCATCGTCAGCGACGGCGGCGGGGAGGTCACGACCTCCGACCTCGACGGCGCGGTCAGTGAAATGCTGTTCGACGGCGGCCGGCTCAACGCCAAGCTGCTCGGCGGTGCGCAGGGAATGAGCGCAGGGTGATCGTCAATAGAGCAGTGCGCGATCTGTCACCGTCATCCTGAGGTGCGAGCGCAGCGAGCCTCGAAGGATGCACGGCCCTGCTCGTGGCCGGTCGCCCTTCGAGACGGCCGCTTCGCGGCCTCCTCAGGGTGACGGGGATGGATCGGGTAACGCGGAGCTAAACTAGCCGAACGCTTCGTTACCGCTGCGGCAGCAGCAGGTCCCGCTCCCCTCGCGCGACCCGCGCAAGCGCGTCGGACATCCGCGTCAGCACGCCCTCCCAGGCCTGCGGCTCGTCCTGGCGGAACAGCCGCATGGTCGGATACCACGGCGTGTCGGCGCGATCGCGCAGCCAGCGCCAGTCGAGCGCATAGGGACACAGCATCCAGACCGGGCGGCCAAGCGCGCCGGCAAGATGCGCCACCGAGGTGTCGACGGCGATGACGAGATCGAGCGCGCAGACGGCCGCGGCGGTGTCGGCGAACTCGCCGAGCGTCGGCGCGAGGTCGACAATATCGGCACCGAGACGCCGCAGCACCGGGGCATCGTCCGGCCGCGGCTCCTTCTGCAGGCTGTAGAGCTGCACGCCAGGTGTGACCAGCCGCGGCAGCACGGCGTCCGCCGGCAGCGAGCGCTGGCGGTCGCCCTGGTGCCTGGCATTGCCGGCCCAGACCACACCGACCTTCAGGGCGGACACGCCGGCGAGCGCCTCGCGCCAGCGTGCGAGCTTGACGACGTCCGCCTGCAGATAGGACACGGCCGTGGGGATGGTCTCGACGGTGGTGCGGAAGATCCGCGGCAGGCTCAGCAGCGGCAGTTGCAGGTCGAACGGCGGCAAGGACTCGCCGCGGGCGAACACCGCGACATCGGGCAGCATCGGCCGCAGCAGCGAGACCAGCGCCGGCTGCACCTGCAGGATGATCCGGCCGCCTCTGCCCGCCAGCATCGGCACGTAGCGGACGAAATTGATGGCGTCGCCGAGCCCGTATTCGGCAAACAGCAGCAGCGTGCGTCCCGCCAGCGGCTCACCCTGCCATTCCGGCTCGTCGAACACCGGATCACCTTCGCTGAGCATCTTGGTCTTGCGGCGCCACTGATACTCCTCAAAGCCCTCCTCGAACTCGCCGTTCATCAGCAGGAAATGCGCGTGGTTGTAATGCGCCAGCGGCTGTTCGGGGTCGAGCGCGATGGCCCGGCGCGAGGCCACCAGCGCCGCATCGATCTCGCCGGCATTGCGCAGCGCGACCGCAAGATTGGCGTGGCCCTTGGCGTAATTGGGTTCGAGCTCGATGGCGCGCCGATGCGCGGCGACCGCCGCCTCGACCATGTTCTGCGCCTCGAAGATGATTCCGAGATTGGTGTGCGCGGCGGCATAGTCCGGCTTGAGCGCCAGCGCCAGCTCGGCGCAGGCGATGGCATCGTCGACCTGTCCGAGCTCGAACAGGCAGGCGCCGAGATTGTTGAGGATGACGTGATCGGATGGATCGCGGGCCGAGACCTGCCGATAGACGCGGACCGCTTCCTCGCGCTCGCCCAGTTCGTGCAGCACCATGGCCAGCAGGCGCCGCGGCGCGAAATTGTCCGGATCGAGCGCGATCGCGCGGCGATAGTGCAGGACCGCGTCCTCCAGCCGGCCCAGGCGGTAGAGGGCCGCACCGAGGCCGCTATGCAGGCCGGGATGATCGGGATCGGCGCCGAGCCCGCGGCGATAGGCGGTGGCAGCAGCGTCGTGCTTCTTCTGATCGGTCAACGCATTGCCGAGGTTGAGCCAGACACCGCGATAGGCCGGATCGCGCGCGATCACCTCGCGATAGGCCTGCTCCGCCTCGACCGGCCGCTGCTGACCGGCCAGCGCAACCGCAAGGTTGAACCGCGCCCGCGTCAGGCCGCCATCGAGCGCGATCGCGCGGCGAAACGCCGCCTCGGCCACGTCGAAGCGCGACAGCTCGCACAGCGCAACGCCGAGCTTGATGTGCAGGCCGGCATCCTTCGGCCGCAATGTGACGCCGCGCTGGAACGCCGCCACGGCGCCCTCGTGCTCGCCCTTCACGGCGAGCGCATCGCCGAGCGTGGCGAACGCCGGTCCGTGCTGCGGATCGAGGCTGAACACCCGGTTCAGCAGCACCGCGCCCTCGGCGGCGCGATCGGTCACGAAGGCGATGACGGCGGACAGATGCAGCGCCGGAATATGGTCAGGATCTGATGTGAGGATGTCGCCGCACAACGTGCCGGCCTCCATCGCGCGGCCCGCGCCATAATGCGCCACCGCATCCAGCAACATCCGATCAACAGCCACACTGCCCACGATACCGCCCCCGCCTCTCAAGACCCGATGGGGATTAAACGGACGACGGCGGGAATTCCGGCACGCGAGTTTCAACGTTCGCCATCCCCCCTCTTGACGTCCACCCCGTCCTGTAACATATGAAGTTACATGAAACGCGACAGCCGTCTATCCGGGGTCCTGCATGGCCTGCTCCACATGATCGGAGCGGGCGAACCGGTCACATCGGAGCAACTTGCACAGGCGATGGCCACCAACCCGGTGGTCGTCCGCCGCGTGATGGCGGGCCTGCGCGAGCAGGGCCTGGTTCGTTCCGAGAAGGGCCATGGCGGCGGCTGGACGCTCGCGCGCGATCCCGCCGACATCACGCTCGCCGACATCTATGGCGCGGTCGGCGCGCCCACGATCGTCGCGATGGGCCATCGCTCGGAAAATCCCGGCTGCCTGGTCGAACAGGCCGTCAACGATGCGCTGTCAGGCACGTTTCGCGAGGTCGAGGCGATCTTCCTGAAACGCCTCGGCGCGGTGACGCTCGAAGCGCTCGCGAAGGATTTCAAGCGCCGGCTCGCCAAGCACAAGCAAAGTCTCGAGGACCAGATTCATGCAGCAGAGTGAGCAGGCGAAGCCCCTTCCGTTCAACGATCCCGCGCATTGGGACAAGATGGTCGCGACCTACGAGGCGCAGTCGCAGCCGTTCACGACACACTTCGCCGAGGCCGCGGTCGCGATGCTCCCGATCGGCTCGTCGTCGAAGGTGCTCGACGTGGCCACCGGCACGGGTGCCGCGGCGCTTGCGGCCGCACGTAGAGGCGCTGACGTCACCGCGATCGACTTCTCAGCCGGCATGGTGGCACGAGTCCGCGCACATGATGTGGCGAATATCGAGGCACGGCAGATGGACGGCCAGGCGCTCGATCTGCCGGATGCCGCCTTCGATGCGACGGTGTCGGTGTTCGGCGTGATGCTGTTTCCGGATTGGCGCGCCGGGCTGCGCGAGATGGCGCGGGTGACGCGACCGGGCGGATCGGCGGCGATTGCGGTCTGGAAAAGCGCCGACGGCGCCGCGGTGTATCTCTTGCTCTCGCAGATCATCCGGCGGCTCTATCCCGACAACGTCACGCCGATGCCCTGCACCGGCCTCGCCGAACTCGCCGATCCCGCCCGCCTCAGCGCCGCGGTCATCGCCGCCGGCTTCTCCGATCCCGTCGTCGCCGAAATCACCCACGACTTCCAGCTCAATGTCGCCAATCCTGCCGACGTCGACAAGCTGTTCGAGTTCATGCCGCATTGGAGCGGCCTCGATGCGGACCAGGGCGCCACCGTTGCGCGCGCCTTCCGGAGCGAGATCGAGCGCGGCCGAGTCGGAGACACCTTCGCGATTCCCTCGACCGCACTGATCGCGACGGCGCTGCGGCCGTAGCCGCCGCGATCCGGCAGCGACCGGCGATCGACGCGCGGCGTTATCGATCGCCCGTTTTGCGTGCGCTGAACGAGAATGATCCGCCGCTTGGTCGCCTGATCGCGGCAATCCCGCGCGCAATTTCCTTCTCAGATTGTGCAATGACGTAGCGGCCCGGCAACGGCGCGTTACAAAAGCAGATGCGCGCGGAGATTCCGCGGCGGGCTTGCCGGCTCGCGTATTACAACAAGCCCGTATTTTTTTGGCATGTGCGCCGCCTGCTGCAGGCCGGCGCGACGGGGGTTACGTTGTTGCCGATTGCAAACTTTGCGCGGGCTCGTTTCCGCTTCGCCACCTCGCGTCTTGCGTCCGAGCTTCGCAACAGACTGCCATCAACGGCGATCGCGCGACGCGCCGGATGCGGACTCGTGCTGATCGCCGCCGCATTGTTCGGCTCGGTCGCCGCGGCCAGCGCGCAGGCGCCGGCGGTAGCCTCGATCTCCCCGACATCAGGTCCCGCCGCGGGCGGCACCACCGTCATCATCTCGGGCGGCAGTTTCAGCACTGCCACCGCGGTGCGTTTCGGCGCCGTCAACGCAACGAGCTTTGTCGTCAATTCGAGCGAGCAGATCACCGCAGTCGCGCCGGCAGGGACCGGCACGGTCGATGTCACCGTGACCAACCCGTCCGGAACATCATTCGCGTCTCCCGTGGATCAGTACACCTATACGGCGTCCGCACCGACGGTGACATCGATCTCGCCGACCGCAGGCCCGACCAGCGGTGGAACGACGGTCATCATCACTGGCACAGGCTTGACCGCTGCGACGGCCGTGACGTTCGGCGCAACCACTGCAACCGGCTTCACCGTCAATTCCGGCACCCAGATCACGGCGATCGCACCGGCGGGAACCGGCACCGTCGACATCACGGTGACGACCGCAATCGGCACCTCACCCGCCTCCGCCGCCGACCAGTTCACCTACACCAGTGCGCCGACGGTGACCGCGATTGCTCCGGCAACGGGGCCCGCGGCGGGCGGCACGTCGGTCGCCATCACCGGCACCAACCTGACGGGCGCAACGGCGGTGAAGTTCGGCGCCACCAACGCGGCGAGCTTCACGGTCAATTCGGCGACCTCGATCACCGCGATCTCGCCCGCTGGCAGCGGCGCGGTGGATATCACGGTGACGACGGCAGCCGGGACATCAGCGACGTCAGCGGCGGACCGCTTCACCTTCGCAGCCGCAACGACGACCCAGACCGCACTGACCTCGTCGCAGAATCCGAGCAGTCTTGGCCAATCCGTGACCTTCACGGCAAACGTCACCGCCTCGGCGGGAACGCCGACCGGCACGGTGACCTTCAGCGACAATGGATCGCCGATCGGCACCGCGACTCTCGCGGCAGGCACGGCGAGCTTCTCGATCTCGACCCTCAAGATCGGCAGCCACACCATCACGGCGAGCTATGCCGGCAGCGGCGCGTTCAACGCCAGCACCTCGCCTGCCCTGGTGCAGAGCGTGAACGTCCCGGCCGACAGCGTGAAGCTGCGGGCATTGCAGATCGATATCACCAAGCTGGTGGCGCAGAATTCGGGCCAGGCGATCTCCGGCGCGATCGACAACGCGATCTCGGAAGGGTTCAGCGAAGGCGGCAGCTTCATGACGCCGAGCGGCGCCGGCATGCGTTTCAACTTTGCAGCCGATCCGTCAGACGGCGTGGCGCAGGTCGATGCGACGGGGAATCGCAGTGCCTATGCGTCGGATCGCAATTCCGGCGCACCCGGACGCAGCGGAAACAGTTCGCGAATCGACAATGCGTTTGCGGCGATCGATCAGCAGATGCCGGCCAAGGCGGCGCCCAAAGCCTACCGCGAACCGCGCGACTGGCTGTTCTGGATCGATGTCAGGGGCAGCGGCATCGACCGCTGGTCGTCGCCGAACTCGCCGGGCGTCGGCACGTCGGGTTCATCGATCTATGGCAACCAGCTCAATGCCCTGATGGGACTGACCTACCGGGCGCTGCCGAACCTCCTGGTGGGTGCCGTCGCCGGCTATGAGACGTTCAACTACACGGCCCAGGACATCAACGGAAAGCTCACCGGCGACGGCTGGACCGCAGGAACCTATCTCGGCTGGATGATCACGCCGGCGCTGCGTTACGACGCCGCCGTGACCTTCTCCCAGATCGGCTACAACGGGGTGGCCGGAACGGCGCAGGGCAATTTCAACGGCGACCGCTGGATGTTCGCGACCGGGCTGACCGGCAGCTACAAGACGAGCAACCTGCTGATCGAGCCGTCGGCGCGACTCTACACGCTGTGGGAGCATGAGAACGCCTATGTCGACACGCTCGGCACGCTGCAGACGGCGCGGGACTTCGTCACCGGCCGCGCATCCGGCGGCGTCAAGCTGAGCTATCCGCTGGCAACGATCGATGCCGCGGTGGTCTCGCCCTATCTCGGCGTCTATGGCGACTACTATTTCAGCAGGGACGACGCCGCGGCACTGGCCGTGAGCGGCATCCCGGTCAACCCGATGCTGGTGCTGGAGGGCTGGTCGGCCCGCGTCACCGGCGGGCTGAACGCCAGGCTCGCGGGCGGCATGATGCTCGGCGTCGGCGCGGAGTATGGCGGGCTCGGCGGCACGGCCCGGATCTGGACGTTCTCGGCCAGGGCGCGCGTGCCGTTCAACTGATCGAAGGCGGCTCGGCCGGACCTGCATCCCCGGCGATGCAGGTCCGTTCTCGTTCTAGCGCTTGTCGCCGTCCTGTTCTTCTCCGTCACGCGGTTCTTCGTCACTCGGCGGCTGCAGACCGGGGCTGTTGGCCCAGCGGTCGAGGTCCTCGATGACCCGCCGGTGGCTCGGCCGTAGCGACGGCGGACCGCCGGGCTCTTGCGGCAGTTTTCGGGGCAGCTTGACCTGTTCTGGCATGGCGAGGCTCCAGAGCTGGGGGCTGTGCGCGGGGTACAAATAGCGATCGCTACGCACGCGACATCAGCAGATCACGGATCTCGGTGAGCAATTCCTGCTCCTTGGTCGGCTTCGGCGGCTCGGCCGGCGCCGCGGGCGCTTCGCGCTTGAGCTGGTTCATCAGGCGCACCACCATGAACAGCACGAAGGCGACGATCAGGAAATTGAGCGTCAGCGTCAGGAAGTTGCCCCAGGCCAGCACCGCGCCCTGCTTCTTGGCGTCGGCCAGGTTGGTCGCCGTCACCGACTTCGACAGCGCGGTGAAATAATTGGAGAAGTCGAGCCCGCCACTGATCGCGCCGATGATGGGCATGATGATATCGGCCACCATCGACGAGACGATCGCACCGAACGCCGCGCCGATGATCACGCCGACGGCGAGATCGACGACGTTGCCCTTCATGGCGAATTCCCTGAATTCCTTCAGCATGTGATCTCCTGTTCGAAAAGGGGATGTGGTGCGGCCCCGCGACTGGATCGCCGGCCGCTGCAAAGCTGCGAACGATTATTCGCGGTCTGCCGGCTTCGCGGGTGCCGCGACCGGTTGCGCAGGCGCCGCCTGCTCCCACGGTGCCGGCAGGATGACCCGCGCCGGCGGCGGGATCTGCGCGGCGCGCTGCACATTCACGCTCGCATTGGCCGGGTGCTGCTCGTCGCCGGCGTTATCCGCGCGGGCGATGGCGATGGTGATACCCAGCGCCAATGCTGCGAGGCCTACTCCCGCGCCGATCGAAGCGGCGACGACGCCGGTCCGCGGCCTGTCCAGGATGGCAAGATGAGATGAGGTCATCGCAACTGCTCCTCACGCAATACAAATCAATCCGAGCCGTGCGGGACGCGCGCCGCGCACGGCTCAAGGCGGTGATCAGGTCTTGATGTCGGCCGGCAGCTTGCCGCCATTGGCGGCGAGCTTGGCCATCACCTGCTGATGCAGCCAGACGTTCATGGTGGCGGTGTTGTTGGTATCGCCGGTGTAGTGCAGCTCCTTGGCGAGCTCCTTGCGGGCAGCAAGGCTGCTGTCGAGGCCGAGCGCCTTCATCAGGTCGACGATCGAGGTGCGCCAGTCGAGCTTCTCGCCGGTGGCAGCGGCCGCCTTGTCGACGATCGCCGCGACGTCGACGGTTTGTGCGGCTGATGTGCCGGGTGCCGGCGATGCAGATGCAGATGTTGACGTCGATGCCGGTGCGGAACCGGGTGCTGCCGTCGCTGTGGTCTCAGCGGTCTTGGCCTGGGCGCCGTGGCCGAAGATTGCACCCATGATGCTTCCAAAAATGCTCATGTTCTCTCACTCCGTGCGCCCGGGACACCGTTGGTCCCGTGACTGGTTCCAGTGACGGGTGGACGATAGGCAGGCCATTGGCCGAGCGGAAGATGACCATCGTCACTATCGGAGTGTGGAGCGGCGTGGTGCAGTTGGAGAAAGAATCGTGCGGCCCTGCACCGCACGTCGCGCGCGTTTCATCGTACGCCCCACGTGCGATGAAGTCAGCCGTCCCGGCCCGATTCGCCAGCCCCGAGAAGTCGGGGCGGCTGACACAAATTTGCGCCCAAGCTTACTGGGCAAAGCGTTTTCGAGCGAAGTGGACGCCGGTTCGAATGAAGAAAACGCATCATCTAAAATTTAGAGCTGACGGCGGCGAATGGTCTGGGCGAGCTCGACAAAGCTTTCGGCAATGCCGACGCCGGTCTTGGCACTGACCGGTTTGACGCTCGACTTGGCGAGCTCGGCAATCGCGCCGGCGCTGCCGGCAGCCTCCGGCAGGTCGATCTTGTTGAGCAGCGCCCGGTAGGGCCGGCCCGGGAAGCGCTCCTCGAAACCGCGGACCAGCTCGACCATGCGGGTCACGGTCTGCGGCCGCGTGACATCGGACACGATGATGGCGGCGGATGCGCCGGTGACATAGACGGTGTCGAAAATCTGCGTGCCGAAATCGCCGTCGGTGTCCCACAGCACGAGGCGCATCGGATCGCTGCCGTCCGCCGGCACCACGTCATAGCTCAGGATCTCGACGCCCAGCGTCGATTTGTACTGCCCCTCGAACCGGTTGTAGATCAGCCGATAGAGGATCGAGGTCTTGCCGACCCCCATATCGCCGAGCAGCATGACTTTTGCGGTGAGCATCAGCGGGCCACTTCGCCTCGGTAGACCGTCTCGAACGCCACGCGGCGGTTGCCGCCGGCGGTGGCGTCGAGCCGGTCGGTGATCGGCATCGTCGCGGCGCGCGAGACCAAAATCAGCCGCGACGGGTCGACCCCGAGTGCGGTCAGCTTGCGCTGCACCTGCTCCGCCCGCTTGCGCCCCAGCGTCTTGTTGGTGCCTTCGGTGCCGCTCTGATCGGCGTAGCCGACGATCCGCAGCCTGAGATCATTGTTCGTCAGCAGCCCGGCGAGTTCGCGCAGCTGCTGATCGGCCTGGCCGTTGTCGAGGAATTCGTCTGAATTGTTGACGAAGAAGATCGCGGTCGAGGTGATGAAGCGGTCGAGCCGCGCCGCCGGACCGTCGGCGACGGATTGCAGCTTCGCGGCTTGCTCGGCCAATTTCGCGTATTGCTCGCCGAGCTTGTCATATTGCGCGGCCAGGGCGGCATATTTCTGGTCGCCAGACTTCGCCTGCGCGCCCATCGCCTCGCGCATCTGGTCGAGGCTCGCCTGCAGCCGGGTCAGGCTCTGCTGCAGGCCCGCAATGCCGGCCTGCGATGCCGCCGCCTGGTCCGGCGTGGACACCAGTCCGATGCGGTCGACGACCTTGTACGGCGCCGCGGCCGCAGCGAGCGCGTCGATCAACGGCGTGGTTTCCAACTGGCTCGGCTCGAGGCCCGAGACGGCGACGGTTCCGCTGCCGTGGTCGAAGTCGAGCCGCAGCGGGAAGGTGGCCAGCAAGGGCTGCTTCGCGGCGAGTTGCTCCAGCGCGGTGTGGGTCCGCCGCTCCAGCAGCGCGCGCGTCACCGACGTCGCGGCAAAATAGAGCAATAGCGCGGCCACAGCGGCGAGCACGGCAAACAGGATCACCTTGCCGCGCCGGCTCGCGATCCGCCGCGGTGTGTCGTCGGTCTCGATCGCGGCTGCGAGCGAGGCGAGCATCGGCCCGTCGCAACCCGCGCCGCGGTCGATGCGCTCGATCGCGTCGAAGAACAGCGAGTTGATCCTGGCATTGTCGGCGGGGCGCAGCGGCCCCAGGCACTCCGCCGCCAGGATGAAACGGGGCGAGGCGCGCAGCGCGAGCTGCCGTCCGCCGAAATCGAGCGTCTGCAGATTGCCTTCGCCGGCCAGCGCCTGCACGGAGAATTCGAGGATCGCCGCGACCATGGCACTGAGCAGGTCGGCGCGCTCGTCGACGGTCGCCTCGCGCTTCCAGTCGGCGATCAGGCGGCCGTTGCCGCGTTCGATGATCAGGAGCCGGTTGATCTGCGGCGGGCTATCGGCGAGCACGAACTCGCTGATCGGTCGTCCCGTCACCAGCGACTTGACCCGCCCGACCCACAATTGCGCCGAGGTCAGCGCATTGATGCGCTGCTCGAGCGAGGCAACCAGTTCCCGGAACGCATTCGCCACCGCGGCGCTGACCAGCCGGCCGACGATCGGATACAGCGCCTCGATCATCTGCTCGCGCGAATTCTTGATCTCGCTGCGGATCGCGGAGACTACGACCGGCGCAATCGCGGTGGCGAGCTCGCGCGGCCGGTTGACCTCGGCGCGCTCCAGCGCCTCGACCAGAATGCCGGCGGTGGCCGTCTCCAGGCGATCGGCGTTGCCGACATAGCGCTGCAGCGAGTCGAGGTCGGCCTCCAGCGACGTCAGACGCGTCGCCTCGGGCTGAAACAGCAATGTCTTGAGCTGCTCGATCTCGCGATTCTGGCCGGCAGCAGCTGCCATGCTATTTGCCCGTGCGGCCGGATCCCAATCCGCTGATCGCAGCGCCGAGCTGGGTGATGGCCGCACCGACATCCTTCAGCGAGTCGAGGCGCTTCTGCTCGGTATCGCGTTCGAGGTCGGAGAGCCGCGCCTGCAGCGCGGTGAGCTCGTTGGTGAAGTCCGCCTGCATCTGCTTCAGCGAGGCCTGCATCTCCTCGCGCAGACCCGAGAGGTTGGTCTCGAGCGAACGTTGCGCGCCGCCGAACAGGAGATCGCGGACCTGATCGATCGCCGCCATGCCATGCGCCGCGGCGTCCGTGCCGTTGCCGGCCGCCGCGCTTGCCAGTCCATCCGTATCCTTGGTCTGGCGCTCGATACCCTTCATGGTCATTCCCTGTTTAGTCAAAGCCGCGCAATCCGGACCTGCCGTGTCAAAAAGCAAATCCGAAACAAACCTATAGCCAATTTTGTCGGCGCGGCCCAGAGAAAGGCGAGCAATCTCAGCCGGATCAACCGCGCGGTGTGCGATTGAGGGCAGTTATTTCTAGTAAGTTATTGCCTTTATTGCGAGTTCCGTACGGTTCTTGACCTGGCATTTCTCCAGGATGGTGCTGACATAGTTCTTCACCGTGCCCTCGGCCAAATGCAGCCGCTCGCCGATCTCGGTATTGCTCTTGCCCTCGACGATCAGCGTGAGAATTTCATTCTCCCGCGCCGTCAGCCCGTCGCGAACCGGCAGCTTCGCCGAGACGCGCGGACCGCGCAGCCGCTTGAACTCGTCGAGGATGCGGGCGGCGACGCTGGGCGACAGCCCGGACTGGCCGTTGATTACCGCGCGGATGGTCGAAGCGATCTCCTCCATCCTGGCGTCCTTGAGGAGATACGCCTTGGCGCCGGCGCTGACCGCCTCAAAAATCAGATCGTTGGTCTCGAATGTCGTCAGCACCACGATATGGGTCTGCGGCAGCTCGCGCAGGATCCGCTGGGTCGCTGCGATACCGTCGACACGCGGCATCTGCAGGTCCATCAGGATGACGTCCGGCCGATAGCGCCGCGCGAATTCGATGGCCTGCTCGCCGTCGGACGCACCGGGAAGGATCTCGAAATCGTCGTTCTGCTGGGCAAGCAGTGTCGCGATACCTTCCCTGATCAGGGTCTGATCCTCCGCGATCAGCACCCGCACCTTCTCAATTCTGCTCACGGGCTTCCGTTATCCTCTCGAAGGTCTTGAATTAGCGGCAACGACATCAATCGGCCAGCAGGCCGCCAGACGCTGCCGGCGGCATCGCCACGGGGAGCGATATCCGGACCAGCGTGCCCTGTCCGGGCGCGCTCTCCACCGCGCAGCTTCCGCCGACGAGTTCAGCAAATTCGGTCATCCCGATCAATCCGAAATGTCCGGGAGTGGGCACCGCGAGATCGAAGCCGCGGCCGTCGTCGCGGATCTCGACAACGAGCTTGCGGCCGACCGCGGCCGGCGCTTCGAAGGCGTGAAAGGAGACACGGCGTGCCTGCGCATGTGCCTGAACATTGCGCAACGCCTCGCTGAGGATCCGTTGAACCGTCAAGCCGCAATCGCGCAAGCCGGGACGCGCCTCTTCGTCGATCTGGATCGACACCCTGACGCCGCTACGCGCGGCGAAGTCGCTGAGCAGTCCCTCGACATCGGGATCGAGCTTCAAATCGTCGGGCGTGCGCAGGCGATCGATGGCCTCGCGGGCGCGCGAGAGGCCGCTCGCTGCGGCGTCTTCGGCGGTCGCAAGGCTGTCCGCCACGCGCGCGGGGTCGGCCGAAAGATAATGCCTGATCAGCCGGATCTGGGTCAGCAGCGCCACGATCGAATGCACCAGCGTATCGTGCAGGTCGCGCGCCAGCCGCAACCGCGTCCGCGCCAGCGAGGCAAAGCGTACTTCCGCGCTCGCCGCCTCGAGCTGCTGCTCCATCAGGCGGCGGGCCCGGCGCTCGCTGCCGAGCAGCGTTTCGACCTGACGTCCCGCGAAGTCCGGCATGGCGATGACGAAGTAATGCGACTGTGCGTCATTCCACAGCACGACCGCCGTCATCGGCAGCGCGATGTCAGGCGAGGCACCGCGGACGCCGGCCAGTGCGATCATGTCCCGCTGTCCTGCGGCCAGCGCCGCCAGCTCGGCCTCCATGCCGACCAGCAGCATGCATTCGCAACAATCGACGCCGATTGCGGGAAGCCATTCGACCAGCCGCCCGATCTTCCGCTGCATGCTTCGGTCGGCACCGATGACGGCGAGACCGATGACGTCGGCTCCTGCGGCCGCAAGCAAATCCGCGCTCAGATCGATCATGCGTTGCCCATCAACTCAGCGAGCAGCCCACTCTGGCGTAAGCCGGCAGCGGCCGCAAACGAATATGACTTTCGTCACAACTGATCCTGACTTTCGTCAGATGCCACTGCTGCTCGAAATGCGGTTCTGTCTTACGAATGAGCAACAGCGCAAGCCATGATGTGCCACATGCCGGCGTCCATGGCGATGCCGGCCGGGCGCCGGGCCTCGCGGAAGGTCGCGCCAGTCGGCCGGAGTGTGAGCTGACAATGAAGGCCGCGCCACGGAAATCGTTGGGTATCGAGCTCATGTTGGCGGAAGCGGAAAAGCCTGCGCGGCGCCGGCGCCTGAGCGCGACCCAGAAGCTGGCGTTGCAGGAAGCGCTGGTCGGCCGCCTGCAGCTCTATCCGCGCGGATATGCCGCGAGCAAGACCGGACCGTTCCACTCGCGGCGTGCCATCCTCGGACTGGTGCGCGCCGGCCTGATGAGCCTCAGCGCGACCGCGCGCTATGCGGCCGTGACCCGGCGCGCACGGGACATGTACGCGGCGCCGGCGACCAGCGAGAGCGAGTAATCGCACCTCATCGGGGTATTACGCATCTTCGGCCGACGCTTAGTCCGGCAGGGGCGCGCCCCAGCTTGCCGTCACGTTGCCGCCGAGCCGCGGATTGTTCAAAGGCCTTCTCGAGCGGAGAATCGGCGGCAGGTCCAGACTGCGAAACCGGGCGTAATACGGCTCCATCCAGGCAAGGTCTCCCTGAAACGTCCAGGGGAAGAGCTGCTGCGGAACGTTGGTGAGAGCGCCGAAGCTGCGCTCGTCCTGCACCGCGCGAACGATCAGGTCGGCGAGCCGACGGATCGCTCCGTTGTTCTCCGCATAGAGGTCGATCTTCCGGCGGCTGGCGAGTTCGGCGCAGAACACCAGCGGGGTCAGCGCAAAATTGTGGTAGTGCAGCGCGCGCTCGCCGCGCTTCAACTCGCGCTCCAATTCGCCGTGGGCCCCGATGTCCCTGATGCCCTGGCGCGCCCGGGAAATGCCGGCATCGACCAGATCGCCTCGATCCGTCAGGGTGCCGATCGACATCAGATCGAGCCCGGCCCAATAGACCAGATTGTTGCCGAGGTGGTTGATGCGATCGGCATCGCGCGTTTCCTCGGCAATCCGGATCAGCCACGGCTTGATCTGCGGGAATCGATGATCCGCCTTGGTGGACGGGCCGGGGAAGCGCAGCAACGCGAGCGCGAAATCGGTCCCGGCCCAGGAGCGTTCGAAATCGCCCCGATAATTCGCCCCGATCGTCAGCAGTGCACCTCCCCTCGCCCAGCCTGCGAGCAAGTCCATGACGCAATCCAGGTCGCGTTCATCGGCGGCCTTGTTGACCTCAGCAATGAACGCATGCAGCGGCTTGATGGCTTCCGCGTAACCGCCTGCATTCTGGTAGAAGCCCGGCGGATCGATCGATGTCAGCGCCGGTGGCGCCTCACAGGTCCGGGCCGCTGCCGGCTGTGCGAGGCAAGCGAACACGATCGACACGCCGATCGTCGCGAAACGAACATCAAGCTTCATTCCAAACAACTCCGCGAGCCACCGCGGGGACGAGACGCCACGTTATGAGCGCAAGCGCAGTCATCGACAACCGCGCGCACGAGGACAATAAAATCTAATGTGATGCGCTCCGGAGCCGAGTTCAGGCGCCGTTCAGATTTTGAAGCATCGTCCAACAATGCTCTGCGGCCGTGCGGACGATCACGGGAATATGACGATAATCTACGAAGACAATCTTTACAGTTTACCTTCATGTCTGCTAGCCTCACCGACATGAACAATGCAGCGGCCCGTACCGGCTCCGCGCGCACATCCGCGCTCGCCGAAGACCTTCGCCTGTTGATCGGAACGCTGAAGCGACGTCTGCGCGAGCAGGGTCAGCGTGACGATCTTCCGCCGTCCCAGGTCGCGGTGCTGCTGCGGCTCGAGAAGGACGGTCCCGCGACCGTGTCCAGCCTGGCGCGGTCGGAAGGCATGCGCCCGCAGTCGATGAGCTCGGCGATAGCGGCGCTCGGGGCCGCGGGCCTGGTCCGCGGCGCGCCCGATCCGGACGACGGCCGCCAGACCATCATGTCGCTCACCGATAGCTGCCGCGAGCGGCTGCGCACCGGCCGGGCCGCGCGGCAGGACTGGCTGTCGCGCACCATCGCCGCGCGGCTGTCGGCGCGGGAACAGGATGAACTCGCCGCCGCCGTCGGCCTGCTGAAACGGCTGGTCGCGGATTGACGCCGGCCGCGCCGCGCCGACCGCGAGAAACATTCGGCTGAAGGAGACGATGATGGCTCTGACGACGCTCGATCCGATCACCGCCCTCATTGTCGTCGACCTGCAATCAGGGCTCGTCGACGCGCCCTTTGTCCATCCGTTCGGAGACGTCGTGGCGCGCGCCTGCGCCCTCATCAATGCGTTTCGGCGGCGTCGATTGCCGATCGCGCTGGTCAATGTCGACGGCACGGCGCCTGGACGAACCGAGCGGCCACGCCACAGTGGACCATTTCCCGACGGCTGGACCGACCTGATTCCGGAGCTCGACCGGCAGCCGGGCGACATCGTCGTGACCAAGCGGACATGGGGCGCGTTCGCCAGCACCGATCTCGAGAAACAGCTGCGCGCCCGCGGCGTCACACATGTCGTGGTCGCCGGCGTTGCGACCGGCACCGGCGTCGAATCCACGGCACGGCAGGCCTATGAGGCCGGCTTCAACGTCACGCTCGCGATCGACGCCATGACCGATGCGCGGCCCAACGCGCATGACTACAGCATCGAACAGGTATTCCCGCGGCTCGGCGAAACCGGCTCGACGCAGGCCATCATCGATCTGCTTGAAAGGACCAACGCGCATGAACTGGCTTGACCTCGTCGCCTACTTCTTCGGCGGCGCCTTTCTCACCAACGCGATCCCCCACGTCGTCGCCGGCATGATGGGCGAGCCGTTCCAGAGCCCGTTCGCGAGGCCGCCGGGCGAGGGCCTGTCGTCATCGACCGTCAACATCGTGTGGGGCTTCTTCAACCTCGCTGTCGGATATCTGCTGGTTTGCCGCGTCGGCGACTTCGGCTTGAGAACCACCAGCGACGTCGCAGCACTCGGTCTCGGCGGCCTCCTGATCGGCCTGTTCCTGGCGCGGCGGTTCGGACGGTTTCACGGCGGGAATGAACCACAGAGAACATGAGACGCGTCTTTCGATCGCTCGCAAGCTTCAACTACCGGGTCTGGGCGGCCGGCGCGCTGGTGTCCAACATCGGCACCTGGATGCAGCGCGCCGCCCAGGACTGGCTCGTTCTCACCCAGCTGACGCAGCACAGCGCATCCGCCGTCGGCATCGTGATGGCGCTGCAATTCGGGCCACAGCTATTATTGATGCCGTGGAGCGGCTTTGCCGCCGATCATTTCAACCAGCGCAAGCTGCTGATGGCGACCCAGGCGACGATGGGCGCGCTCGCGCTGGCCCTCGGGATTCTCACCGTCACCGGACTGGTGCAGCTCTGGCACGTCTATGTATTCGCATTCCTGTTCGGCTGCGCGGCAGCGCTCGATGCGCCGGTGCGCCAGACCTTCGTGGCCGAGCTGGTCAGCGACACCAACCTGTCGAACGCGATCGCGTTGAACTCGACCTCGTTCAATGCCGCGCGGATGATCGGCCCCGCCGTCGCCGGCCTCATCATCGCCTCCGTCGGCACCGGCTGGGCGTTCCTGTTCAACGGCGCTTCGTTCCTGGCGGTGCTGACCTCGCTGACCCTGCTGCGCACTTCCGAGCTGCGCCCGAACGCGCGAGCCCATCCCACCAAGGGCAGCGTCATGCAGGGCTTCCACTATGTCTGGTCCCGCCCCGATCTCCGGGCGACGCTGATCATGCTGTTCCTGATCGGGACTTTCGGACTGAACTTTCCGATCTTCATCTCCACCATGGCGGTCGGCGTGTTCCATACCGATGCGCGGGGCTTCGGCCTGCTGTCGTCGGTGATGGCACTTGGGACGATGTCGGGCGCGCTGCTCGCTGCGAGCCGCGACCAGCCGCGGTTCTCTTCCCTGATGCTGGGATCAGCGATCTTCGGCCTCGGCTGCACGCTCGCCGCACTGGCGCCGAACTATTGGCTGTTCGCCGCCGCGCTGGTCGTGATCGGCGTCGCCGCGCTCACCGTCACCAACACCTCGAACGCGCTGATGCAGCTCTCGACCGAGCCGGCGATGCGCGGACGGGTGATGGCGCTGCGGCTCGGCGTGGCGCTGGGCGGCACGCCGATCGGCGCACCGATCGTCGGCTGGGTCGCCGACCACCTCGGCCCGCGCTGGGCACTCGGCGTCGGCGCCGCCGCAGGCTTTGCCGCCGCGATCGTGGCCCTCGGCATGCTGTCGCGGGCAACCGCCGAAGCCGGCTATGGCAGCGTGCCCCCGGCGGAGTGACCACACGCCCCTCCTTCGGCGGCGTGGCTGCGCCGCGGCTCAGACGAAGGCGCTCAATCCCGTGATCGACTTGCCGACGATCAGGGTGTTCATCTCGCGGGTGCCCTCGTAGGAATAGATCGCCTCGGCATCGGCCACGAAGCGGCCGATATGGTTCTCGAGCAGAATGCCGTTGCCGCCAAGCAGCTCGCGCGCATAGCCGACCGTCTCACGGCATTTGACGGTGCAGAACGCCTTCGCCAGCGAGGCGTGCTCGTCCAGCATCACGCCTTCGTCCTGCATCTGTCCGAGCCGCAGCATCATCGCCTGCGTCGCGGTGACGTTGCCGAGCATCCGAACCAGCAGATCCTGCACCAGCTGGAAGCCGCCGATCGGCCTGCCGAACTGCTGCCGCTCGGTCGCATAGCGCAGCGCGTGCTCATAGGCGCCCATCGCGCAGCCGACCGCGAACCAAGCCACCCCGGTGCGGGTCATGCGCAGCACTTTGGCGGTGTCCTTGAAGGAGTTGGCGTTCTGCAGGCGATCCGCCTCGGGCACGCGGCAGTCCTTCAGCGTGATCAGGCCGTTCTGCACCACGCGCAGCGCCATCTTGGTCTTGATCTTCTCGACCGAGAAACCGGGATTGTCCTTGCCAACGACAAAGCCCTTGACCTGGTTCGAGCCTTCCTCGCGCGCCCAGATCACGTTGATGTCCGCGAAAGTGGCGTTGCCGATCCACTTCTTCTGGCCGTTGAGGATCCAGACGTCGCCCTCGCGCCGGCAGGTGGTCAGCATCCCGCCCGAGGTCGCCGAGCCGACCAGCGGCTCCGTCAGACCAAACGAGCCGATCTTCTCGAAGCGCATCATCGCCGGCAGCCAGCGTTGCTTCTGCGCCTCGTCGCCGCACAGATAGATCGAGCCCGCCGAAAGCCCGGTGTGCACGCCCCAGAAGGTCGCGACCGAGGAATCGACCCGCGCCAGCTCCATCGCGACAAAGCCGTTCAGCAGCCAGCTGCCGCCGGCCGCGCCATAGCCCTGGTAGCCGACGCCGCCGATGCCGATTTCGGCCATCTTCGGGATGATCGCGAACGGAAATTCGTCGCGGCTCCAGAACTCCTCGATGACAGGCGCGACGACGCCCTCCGTAAACTCGCGCACGCGCCGCACCAGCGCGCGCTCCGTGTCGTTGAGGACGCTGGCAATCCCGTAAAAGTCGCCATTGATCAGCGGCGGCGCGTTGTCCGGCTTGGCCGACCGTGTCGCTTGCGCGTTAGCCATGGTGTCCTCCCTGATACATGGCGATGCTTCGCCCTCATGTCGCGTTCCCGACAGGACCCACGCCCTGCCGGGATTCGTCTCATCTTGACGTCAGGTCGACTTGTTCGGGCGGACGCTGGCGCGGAACTCCTCGAAATTCTCCTTCATCCGGTCCTGGATGATCTTCACCGCTTCCGTGGTCGACTGCCGCGCCGTCGACGCGCTGTCCTGCGCGCCCTTGACCGCGATGTCGAACACCTTCCGCGCAAATTCGGTTTGCAGAGCGAGGTTCTCATGAATCTTGCCGAGCGGCTTGTATTCGCGCGCCAAGGTCGAGGCCTCGCGCAAGCCCGCCTCAATCACCTCGCGCTGCTTCTCCGCCACCGATTGCGCGCCCTGGGCCGCAACCTTCGCGCTCTGGCCGAGCGCCTCGAGATTCTTCTTCTGCGCCTGCAGCAATTCGTCCACATTCAGCTTCGGCAAGCCGAGATCACTGCCGAACTTGCGCAGCATGTCGATGTAAGAGGTATTGTCGGTCACGATATCCTCCCTGGTTGCTGTGTCTAAGGCTTCTGTCGTCCGCCTCCGGACGTTGGAACGAGATCCCTGAAATAACTCGTCGTTCGCGAGAGCAGGGATGACGATGCGGCCTGACGGCTCTCGTCAGCCAGAAACGCTTCGATCAGGCCGGCGGTTTCCTTTGGCCGCGTCACCATGAACAGGTGTCCGTCGTCGATCAGGCGCAGCTCGGCGTTCGGGATCAGGCTCGCCATGATCTGACCGTTGACCGGAGGGACCAGCGGATCGTCACTCCCCATCAGGATCAGCGTCGGCTGCGGCAGCGACCAGAGCCAGGGCAGGCTGGTCCAGCCGGTCATTGCGAGCAGCTGATAGAGGTAACCCATGCTGCGCGCGCCGTGCATCGCGGCCGCATGCCGGCCGATCAAGGACGGATCGTCGCGAAACGCCCCGCCATAGATGTCGGCGGCGATCGTCTTCATGTAGCCCTTGTCGGTGTAGCGGCGCGGCGTCGCCATCTTCCACAGCACCGCCGGACTTGCCGGCACCATGGTGAAACCTGGCGCCGTCGCGGCGAGTACCAGGCGGCGGCAGCGCTTTGGAAACTGATGCGCGAATTGCTGCGCGATGCCACCGCCCCAGGACACGCCGGCGACATCGACCTCGGCAAAGCCCAGCTCCGCAACGAGCCCGGCGGCAAGCCGCGCCAGCGTCGACGGACGATAGGGCCACGCCGGCCGCGGCGATCCGCCGACGCCGGGCACGTCGAAGATGATGGCAGTGGTGCCGGTCAGCGCGTCGAGGAATGGCCGCGCCAGCTCCCAATTGGCGCCGATGCCGTTGAACAGCAACAGCGGCGGCCGACTGCCGTCGCCGTGCCGGATCGCGACCTGAAGCAACTGGCCATCGATCGTGATCTGCCGCGTCTCGATCGTGCCGCGCTGCGCAACCGCCGCCGGCCGAGCCTCGTCAGCGCTGGTGAGATCGTCAGTCAAAGACGTAAGTCCCCGGTGCCGCGCCAAGGGATGGATAGTGCGCGCTGCCGAGCGAGGCCGGTGCCGCCACCTCGTCGCCCGAGCGAGCCTGCAGCCAGTCGCGCCAATCGAGCCACCAACTGCCCTTGCGCTTCTCGGCCGTGGCCATGAACGCATCGGGCTTGTCCGCGGAGATCGGCCCGATCATGAAGGACGCCTTCGGATTGCTCGGCGGATTGAGCAGGCTTTGCAGATGCCCGCTGTTCGACAGCACGAAGGTGGTGCCCTCGCCCATGATCTGGGCGGTCTTGTAGACGCCCTTCCACGGCGTGATGTGGTCGGTCACCCCTGCGACCACGTAGCTGTCTGCCTTGACCTTGCTCATGTCGATGGTCTTGTCGTTGAGCGTCAGCTTGCCGGCGTTGACGAACGGGTTGGAGAAATAGAGATCGAGATAGTCGCCGTGCAGCGCCGCCGGCAGGCGGGTCGTGTCGGCGTTCCAATAGAGAATGTCGAACGCCGGCGGCTGGTTGCCGAGCAGATAGTTGTTGACCCAGTAGTTCCAGATCAGGTCGTTGGGCCGCATCCAGGCGAACATCCGCGCCAGGTCGTGGCCGTCGACAATGCCGCGCAGCTGCGAGGTCGCCTTGGCCGCGCGCATGGTCTCCGGCGTCATCAGGCAGCCGAACGTGCTCTCCTCGGCCGAGTTGGGATCGAGCAAGCAGACCGCCAGCACCAGGTTCTTGATCTTCTTCTCAGTTGCGCTGCCGAGCGTCGCGAAATAGGCCGTCGAGGTGATGCCGCCGGAGCAGGATCCCATCATCGAGATGTCCGCGCTGCCGGAAATCTCGCGCGCCGCGTCGACCGCCTCGTCGAGCGCGGCGACATAGGTATCCAGTCCCCAGCCGCGATGCGCCGCCGTCGGGTTGCGCCAGCTCACGGCAAAGACCTGGAAACCGCTCTCGAGCAGGAAGCGGACCATGCTCTTGTCCGGCGAGAGATCGAGCGCGTAATACTTGTTGATCTGCGGCGGCGTGATCAGAAGCGGCCGCTTCCTGACCGTCGCCGTCGTCGGGGTGTACTGGATCAACTCGATCAGCTCGTTGCGGAAGATGACTGCGCCCGGCGTGGTCGCGAGGTTCTCGCCGACCTTGAACGCGCTCATATCGACCATCGACGGCATGCCGCGATTCTGCGTCAGATCGCCGATATAGTTCTTCAGGCCGGACCACAGGCTCTGCCCACCGGTGTCGATGAACTTGCGGACTGCTGCCGGGTTGGTGAGCATCGTGTTGGTCGGCGCGACCGCATCGATCAGGATATCCGTGATCAGATGCGCGCGCTGCTTGTCGATGTCGCTGAGGCTGGTCTTGTCAACCAGGCCATTGACCGCCTCGCCCCACGCCAGATAGGCCTTGAGCAGCCCGGAGTGCAGCGAGCTCTCCTTCCAGGTCGGATCGGCAAACCGCTTGTCGCCGGCCTTCGGCGCGCGTTCGGACTTGCCGGTGGCGATCGAGCCGAGCTCGCCGACGAAGGACAGCCACTGCTCGGTTGCGACCTTCGGCTCGTTGATGACCGCCTTGAACAGGATGCCGGCACCCTCGACGAGGTCCTGGCCCTGGATACCGACCAGCGGATTGAGCGCCAGCGTATTCCTGGACGCCGCCTCGGACATGTCGGACGCCGAGGACTCCGGGCTGCGATTTTCCGTGCTCATTGCTTTGCTCCCGCCGCGGGGATCAGAAGGGCCAGCGTTTCGGCGATCAGCGCCGGCTTCTCGGAGCCTTCGACCTCCAGCGTGTTCAGGGTCTTCATGATCACCTGGCCGCCGTCCCGCGGCTCGATGCCGGACAGCACGACCCGCAGCCGCACCCGCGCGCCTGATGGCACCGGCGCCAGGAAGCGGACCTTGTCGACCCCGTAGTTCAACCCGGCGGCGGCATCGCGCGGGATGATGCCGACCTGCATCGCCAGCGGCGCCACCATCGCGAGCGTCAGATAGCCATGCGCGATCGGGCCGCGGAACGGGCTCTCCCGCTTCGCGCGTTCGACATCGACGTGAATCCATTGATGATCGCCGGTGCAGGACGCAAAATTATCGATGCGCTGCTGATCGATCGCGACCCAATCGGAAAGTCCGAGCTCCTTGCCGACGTGTTCGCCGAGACCAGCCAAAGTGAGGTTGCTCATGATGCCGTCCTTCTCGATCCGTTCCTGGCTGTGTTGAGCCGTCACATGTCGCCGTACAGCTCGCGCAGCTCCTTCTTGTTGATCTTGCCGACGCTGGTCTTGGGAATGCGTTCGATGAACAGGATCTTGCCGGGGATGCCGTATTTCGAGATCACGCCCTTGTCGGCGAACAGCTTGAGATGGTCCTTGATGGCCTCGTCGCTGAGGCCGTCGGCACCGGATGGCTTCTTGACCACGAGCGCGAGCGGCCGCTCGCCCCATTTCTCGTCCTTGACGCCGATCACCGCGGCCTCGGCCACGCCGGCGCATTGCGAGATCAGATCCTCGATCTGCAGCGAGGAGACCCATTCGCCGCCGGTCTTGATCACATCCTTGATGCGGTCAGTGATGTGGACGTAGCCGCCCGGGCTGACCACGGCGATATCGCTCGTATGCAGATAACCGCCTTCCCAGAGCTGCTCGGAGCCTTCGGGGTTATTGAAGTAACCCTGGGTGAGCCAGGGCGCCCGCAGCACGATCTCGCCGGCGGACTTGCCGTCATGCGGCACGTCCTTCATGTCGGGATCGACGATGCGCAAATCGACCAGCGGGCCGGCCATGCCGGCGCGGGTACGGAATTCGACCTCGCCGTCAGGATCGCCGCTGAGATCCCTGGACTGGACATGGCAGACCGCGGCAAGCGGGCCGGTCTCCGACATGCCATAACCCGCGAAGATGTCGATGCCGGCCTCCATCGCCTGCTTGGCCAGCGCCTTCGGCAGCGCAGAGCCGCCGATCACCATCTTGAGGCCGTGGAGATCGGCCTTGGCCGCGGCGGCGGCGTTGAGCAGCATCTGCAGGATGGTGGGCACGCCGTGCGTGAAGGTGACGCCTTCGCTCTTGATCAGCTTGACCAGCATCGCCGGCTCGTAGCGGCCGGGATAGACCTGCTTGGTGCCGGCCAGCGTCGCCGACCACGGAAAGCCCCAGGCGTGAACGTGGAACATCGGCGTGATCGGCATGTAGACGTCGTCGCGCGAGAAGCGCCCCTGCGACCCGGCCATGCCGAACAGCGCAAGCCCGGCAATCGTGTGCAGCACGAGCTGACGGTGGCTGTAATAGACCCCCTTCGGCAGACCGGTCGTGCCGGTCGTGTAGAAGGTGGTGGCCTGGGTGTTCTCGTCGAAATCGGGAAAGTCGTAATCCGGCGAGGCTGCCGCAAGCAGGTTCTCATACTCGCCGATGAAGGACAGGCTGCCGGTCTGCGGCGATGGCTTGTCCGACATCACGATCATCCGCTTGACCTTGGGCAATTGCGCCTTGATGCCTTCAAGCAATCCGACGAACTCTTCATTGACGAGCAGCGTCGATGCGCCGGCATGATCGATCGTGTAGGCAATCTGCTCCGGCGACAGGCGGACATTCACCGTCTGCAGCACGGCCCCCATCATCGGGATCGCGAAGAAGGCCTCGAGGAAGCGATGGCTATCCCATTCGAGCACGCCGACGGTGTCGCCGGGCTCGACACCAGCCTTGCTGAGCGCCGAGGCGAGCCGGCCGATCCGCTCTCTGGTCTGTCGATAGGTCTGACGCTTGAGATCGCGATAGACGATCTCCTGGTCCGGCGCCTGCACCCGCGGCGTGTGCCAAAGCTGCTTGAAGATCAGCGGATAATTATAGGCGGATTGGGCAGTCTGAATCAGCCTTCCAACCATGGAAGCCTCCCTCGACCTGGCGTGTCCTCCGACCGTTGCGTCCGCAATTCTGAAGCGAGCGGATCGCGCGGCCTGCCGTCCTCATGTCGCAACGGCCCGACCGTGTGACATTAGGACGAAGCCTCGCGTGATGCCCGAGATTTGTGAAGGTCCGAAACGGACATCGGCGGGGTCTCAACCGGACAAGCTGCTCTCATCCACGGCAGATGTCTTGACCGAAATTGCTCACTTACCGCCCTCGACGTCCTTATCGCCGGTCTACTTTTGCTGCCGCGCAGCAAAGGCGGACCCATTGATAAGTCTTGGGTTGTGGCGCGAACCGGCTATGTTCCAAGGCGTTGGCGTACTGCTTCCGGACCGAAGGAAAGGCTGGTTCACTTTGCAACCAACCATGCGACTGAAGAAGCCTTCGGGCTCCCGCAACGACATCCTGAGCGTGGGAAGCAGCGACAGGGTCTACGAGACGACCAAGCTTGGCGCCGTCTTCGACATGCTGGCCGGCGCCGGCGTCCCGGCCGACGCCATCCTGCGCGATACGAACATTCCGCTGGCCGACGTCCATTCACCGCAGGCGCGGATCTCGCTGACGCAGCTGATGACGGTCTGTCAAAACGCGTTGCGCCTGTCGACCGACCGTCATCTGCCCTACCGCATCGGCGCATCGATCCACATCTCGACCTACGGGATGTACGGCTACGCGTTGCTGTGCTGCCCGGACTTTCGCAAGGCGATGGAATTCGCGATGCGCTACCACGCGCTCGCCGCGCCGCTGGCGACGATCGAATTCACCGAGGACAAGGCCCATGCGAGATGGACCATCGAGCCCAATCTGCACGCACTGGCCGATTCCGCGCTCTACCGGTTCGTCGCCGAGATGCAGATCGGCATCCACATTTCGCTGATGCGCGACATCATGGGACCGGGCTTCGCTCCCTCTGAGATCACACTCGCCTATCCGCAGCCACAGGACTTCGACCTTCCGCTCGATCATGTCGGATGCCCGGTGCGCTTCGATCAGCCGGCCAACCAGATCGTCTTCAAGGCGCAGTTGCTGGACCGGAGAGCGGATCTCGGCAACAAGACGACATATCCGACTATCGTCGCCCTCTGCGACGATTTGCTCGGAGACTTGAGATTGCGGACCGGCGTGGCCGGAAAAATCCGCGCCATCCTGCTTGGCGACATCGCAAACCCGCCGACTTTCGAAGCGATCGCCAAACAGCTCGGCATGAACGATCGATCGTTGCGGCGCCAGCTTCGCCAGCAGGGTTTCTCCTTCCGGGGGCTGCACGACGAGTTGCGGACCCAGATCGCGCTCAGATATCTCCGCAGCACGACGCTGGCCAATGAAGATATCGCATTGGCGCTCGGCTTCAGCGATGCGGCAAACTTCAGGCGTGCGTTCCACCGCTGGACCAACAAGGCCCCAAGCGATATCCGCGGCGAATGATTGCAGACCGCGATCGCTCACCGCCTCGCTTGCGCGGACGACCGCGCTAATACGCGTAAGACGTCTTGCCCGGCTGCACGGTCAGCCGAAAGGCGACATCGGTCGAACCGTCCATCAGCTCGATCAACTGGTCACACACCAGGCATCGAAACTCGCCGGCGATGCCGCCCTTCGACGTCAATTCGATCCGGCGATAGCCGGCCTGGCAATGGGGGCATGTCACGTCAGATTTTCGCATGGAATCAGCAAACCGTTACTCTCTTCATTTTCCATATGCCCATCGTCAGAAATGTGACGGCGTCACGATCTGTGCGAAACAGAGGTCACTTCGCGTACATCAGCGATGACTGTAGACGGGTGCCGGCGGGCGATAGGGAAACGCCGAGACCCCGAAGTTACGGCCATATTGCTGCTGCACCGCCGGGACGTTGACCACACCCACCTTAAGATCCTGCGATTTCGCATCGATCGGCGGCGTGTTGGTTACGGGCGGATTGACCTGATCGACCTGCTTCCTCAACCGCTCGTTGATGCAGCCAAGCGAGCCCGCATCGCCGCAGCGCTCGGCGGGCGCGCCACCGCTACCTCTTGCCGCAGCCCGGCCGGTGCCGCCACTGGTGTCGCGGTTGAGGTTGAGCGCCGGCGGAGGTGTGCCGACGACAATTTCCGGCAGCGGCGTGCGCTGTTGCGTCTGCGTCTGCGCCTCCGCCTGCATCGCCGACAATCCGGCAACGGCAATCGCCAACATGATCGCTTTCATCGGTGCTGCTCCTTGCAGAACCACAACTGTTTCAAACGATAGGAAGCCAAGCACAGATATCAAGCGAAGATATCAAGGCAACGATGTGAATGAGGGCAGCGCGGCCTTGCTATTTCCCTCCCCGAGCCTGGGTCACAAGCGCGTTGAGCCGTGTGTTGAGCGCGACGAGATCGACGCGCCCGATGCGTCCGCCGCCGCCGAGGCATTTGCGGCCACATCCGCCGCCACCGCCGCCGGCTCGCCCCGGTTCACCGAAGGTCGCGACCGGTACGGTTCCCGTCACCCGAAAGCCGCGGGCAAACAGCCGGGCGCGCACCGCCACGCAATAATTCACCGACAGATAGGAGAAGCGGGTCTCGCCATGGCCTGCGCGGTACTTCATGACCGCGGTGCACAGGTCGCCGCCGGCAAGGCGCCATGCCTGCGCAAGATACATGACGCCGAAGTGAATGTTGTTTTCGGGAATCGCGAGTTCGGTGAGCGAACCGGAGAAGCCGAGCATGCGCGCCGTCGACGGCAGCAGCTGCATCAGCCCGATTTCACCGACGCCGCCGATCACGTCGGGATTGTAGCCGCTCTCCACACCCATCACCGCCTCGGCGATCTCGGGCGCGAGCCCGCTGCCCGCCGCCTCCTTCTCGATCAGCGCGCGATAGCGCATGCGCGCGTCCGACACCGCGGGCTGGCTTGTGGGCGAAGGCGGGAGTGTTTTCCCGCCGACGTCCTTCGCCGCATCTTTGGCCGGTACGGCCGGCTTTGCCGTGGCGTCGGCTGAAGGGTCTGCCGACTCGACGGCGGCAAAGCGCGTGCTGAATGACGAAGCCGGCGTCGCCTGCTCCGCGTGAGCGGTCTGCGCAAGACAAAGCGCGAGCACAAGACCGCCGGCTGCGATACAACCGCCCCGCCGACGCGCACGATCGGTCCGCTTCCGCCATCGGCTGAAGCAGCTCGCCTTCATCGTGGAGGCGCCGTCATTCATGGATCGCTTGCGGTCCTGATGCTCGCCCGTGCGCGCGGCCTACTGGATGGTGGGAACCGATCCCGCTTCCGCGGCGTGCTCATGCGCCGGCTGCTGGGCCGGCGCACCGGGCTGCGGAGCAGCAGCCGCCGCACCATTCCGGGCGACGATCTTCGGCAGCTCCTCGCGCAGATAGGCGATCAGCTCCTGAACCAGCCGGTCCCAGACTTCGATCTGCGCCCGCACAAAGTTCGGCGCCACGCCGCCGGCCACGGAGACATCGAGGCAGAACAGCAGGAACGGTTGGCTGAATTGCAGCCGCCCGAACCGCCGCGTCGTGTTCCAGCGATTGACGAGGTCGAGCGGCAGCTCGCCCTGCACCTGCAGCGTGGTGACCAGCGTGGCGTCGACGAAACTCTGCTCCTCGCCGACGAGCTGGTTTCCGGGCCGAATCTCGAAGCCGAGCCCCGCCGTCGCCGAGCGCAGATAGATCGTGTTGGCGACCGGATCGGTCAGCGTCTCGACGCGATAGCCGACATTCTGGAAGCTGTCGCGCAATCCGTCGATGGTGAGCTTGGTGATGATCTCGGACATCTTTATCTCCGTATTACTTTTTCGACGCGTCGAGCAGGCTCGACAGGGCAAGCTCGTTGAGGACGGGCGGATGCTGCTTCAGCAGCTCGGCGAGATAGGCCCGCCGCATCATGTTCGACCGCTCGGAGCGGATCTGCAGCACCAGCTGGTCGCGCACTTCGGGCAGGGTGCGGGTATAGGACGCCTTGGTGTCGATCAGCTTGATGATGTGCCAGCCGTCGTCGAGCTTGATCGGCTCGGACACGCTGTTCTTGGCGAGCCCCATCACCTGGTTGCGGATCTCCGGACGGATCTGGTTCTCGGCAACCCAGCCGAGGTCGCCGGCATCCTTGGCGGCGTTATTGTCGCCGCGCGCGATCGCTGCGAAGTCGGCTCCCGGCGCCTTCAGCTTGCGCTGCACGTCGTCGAGCTCCTGCTTCGCCTTGTCCTCGGCGGCCTTGTCGCCCTCCTTCGGAACGGCGACGAAGATCTGCGAGAGCTGGAATTGCCGCGGCATCAGGAACGCGGCGCGATTGGCCTCGTAGACCTTCTGCAGATCGTCCTCGCTCGGGAAATTGGCCGGCGGCGTCGACACCGATTGAAGGTAGAGCTCGACCACAGCGCCCTCGCGTGCCCGCTCGAGCTGCGCGGCGACGGCGGGTTGCTGATCCCACTTCTTCGCCACCGCCTCCTGCAGCACGAGACGGTTGGCGAGCAGCAGGCGGACCGCCTGGCTCAGCATGGCCGGGTCCTTGGCCAGCGCAGCTTGCTCGCGCGGAGCGAGTGCTGCGACATAGCTGCGGAGATCATCGGCCGAGATATTGGTCTCGCCGACCCGCGCGATGACATTCTCGGGCGCGGTGGGCTTCGGCGCGGCCGCGACCGGGGCCGGCGCGGGCGTGGCAGCGGCCTGCGCCTGAGCCGCAGGCTGTGGCTGCGGCTTCCTGACGGGAGCCTGCACCGTCCGCGGCGCGGGAGCCTGCGCTTGCGCCGAGGCATCGATCGGCGCAACGAAAGTCGCGACGACGGCGGCGAGACCGATCGACCGGAGCGGCTTCACAAGATGGACGGTCGTCATGGATTCACCTTCTGATCGAGGAACTTGTCCTGGCTTTCCTGCAGCTGATTCTGGATTTCGACGCGGCGCTGCTGAATCATCGGCTCGCGCGAGACCACGATCTCGCCGATGGTCAGGTCCTTGTAGCGCTGCACCATCTCCTTGCCGGCCTTGATCAGCTGGGTGTTCTTGGTAATGCAGCTCTTGGTGCTGGCCTTGTAGGCGGTGGCCTCACCTTCGAACTTGGCACGCTCCGCGTCCTTGGTGCGGGCAACGGTGGCCGCCTCCTCATAGGCCGACTTCCACTTCTCTAGCGTCTCGTCGCGTTCGGCGAGCCGTTGATTGAACTCGTCGACGGCGTCGCGATGTTCCTTGTCGGCTTTCTTCAGCTGCGCCTTGAGGTCGTCGACCTCCTTCTTGGCCGCCGCCTTTTCGCGATCGGCGTCGGCGACTTTGGCCTGCAGCGCCGTACGCTGGTCTTCCAGCGCACGGGTCTGCGCCGTCGCGCTGCGCAGGGCGTCGCGCAGGCGGTCGGTCTCGGACT
This sequence comes from Bradyrhizobium sp. Pha-3, assembly GCF_042258615.1. Taxonomy (GTDB): domain Bacteria; phylum Pseudomonadota; class Alphaproteobacteria; order Rhizobiales; family Xanthobacteraceae; genus Bradyrhizobium. The sequence goes on from NZ_CP170152.1 coordinate 8,619,152, forward strand.
GGGCGGATGCGGTGCCGGAGCTCAATGCTCCGATCACCATCATCAGGACGAAGAGTGCGATGCGCATGATCAGAACTTCGCGTTGAGGTCGACTTGCAGAACGTCGACGGCATAGGGATTGCCGGCGATGCTGTTGGCACTCATCCATCGCAGGGTCGCCCAGACGTTCTCGCCGAGACCGATATTGCCGCCGACGAAATAGCCCTTGAGGTTGGTGCCGCCGAGACCGAAGTCGGAGTCCGCGAAGGCATCGATGGTGGCATCCGATTCCAGGTATTTGTAGCCGGCGTGGACGTTCCAATCCCAGAGATGCTTGATCTCCTTGTCGCCGACGGTGACGCGGCCGAGCCAACCCTGATTGCCGCCGTTGAACGGACCGGGCGTGTTGCCGCCATCCGGGCTCGGCCCGCGATTGTTCACCGCCGCGACGTTCATGAGGGAACGGCTGAACGCGGTGTTGTTGACGTATTCGCCATCGAGCACGATGTGGGTCGGATGGAAGTGTCCGAGATCGAGCTGTCCGCTGACGACGACCGGGCGATACTGGCCGACCAGTCCGAAATACTGGTACTTGAAACTGGTGCCGCCATTGTTGCCCGTGCCGGGGGGATCGGGGATGATGTTACGCAGCGCGAAATAGCTGTTTCCCTTCTGCGCAAAGGACGGCCGGGTCAGATCGGTATCGCAAACGTCGGATGCAACCTCGACGATGCATGGACTGGAGAGCTGGCCCTGCACATTGTCGAAGTCGTAGTAGGCGACGCCGAGCCGGAACGCATATTCCGAACTGAAGCGCGCATTGAAACCGACCTGGCCTCCGAACAGCCACTTGTCGTGGCTCGCGAACTTGGTTGGCGGAGTTGTCAGATTGATTCCGGCGTTGAAATCGGTGTTGTAGATCGGGAATGCGCCGGCCACCGCGAATGGCGTGAAGCCTTCCCACACCTCGTGCTTGGCCTGAACGGCAAAGCCGTCGAATCCAAGTTCTTTGTACCAGACGAGATCGGTCGGCGACCAGAACGGGTTGTCGAAACGGCCCGCGGAGATCCTCAGATCGTCGCCCCAAGTCTGCCAGTTGATGTAGCCGCGATCCAGCCAGACGCCATATTTCGAGAAGTTGCCCCCACTGCTACCAAGCGTCTGATTGGTCGACACCGGCGAGTTATTTTCGCCAGATGCAATGCGCAGGCCGGCGGTGAACCCGTACAGCAAGTCCGCTTCCATGCCGAGGCGGCCGCGAAACCGAAACTGGTTGCGGTCCTGCAGGGTATCGTAAGTCGGCGCGGAATAGGGGTTCGTGAAGGACGAAAGGTCGTAGGGCGAACCGGTATTGATGGCGTTGAAATTGATGGCGCCGGCCTGGTCGTTGCCGGTCGGGAAATAGTTGCCCTGATAGCGCACGCGCGCATCGCCGTAGAAGCGGATGCGTTGCGCCCATTCCGGGTAGGTTCCGGGCGACGCCCAGTTCTCTTTCTGCGCCTTGGCCATCACCTCCTGCTTAATCTCTTCCCGTAACTGTCTTTTGACGACTTCGGGAACGTAGGTGACGTGCCTGGTGCCGGGCGGCTGCGCCGCCGCGGCGGCGGCAGTTGCGGCCTTGGTGGCGTCGTCGGCCTTGGTCGTGGCGTCCTTGGCGGCCTGGCGCGAGACAAAGGCCTCGTCCTCGGCCTGCTTGATCAGCGCCTGGGCCTGCTCGTCCTTGAGGACACCCTGCTGCACCAGCAGATTGACGAGGTTGACGGTGGCGTTCGACGATGTCGGCTTGGTGCTCGACACCTTCGGCTTCTTGGCATCGGTCCGCTTCGCCGCGGTGGCGGGACCCTGCTCGGCGGCCTGGTCCGCGGTCTGGCCCACGGCCGGCGTTGCGCAGGCGAGCGCGCTCAGCGACACCGCAAGCGGCAACGCGCGCCATTCTGCGTGAGCTCGTTTCTTAAACATCAGTCCCCCAGTTCTCACTCGCACATTGAATTTCGAAGGTTGGTCGTTCGTCAGCCGTCTCGTCAGCTCGGCCGTCGCGCGGTGACGCGCGTGACCACCGGCATCGGCATGTCCTTGGGCGGCGGCTCGCGCAGCGTCAGGCTGCCGATCACCTCGTTGCGAAGCGCCGCATCGATCTCCGGATTGCCGGAGGACGGCGTCAGGACAACGCGGGTGACGTGGCCGGAGCCATCCACCCACAGCCGCAGCTGGATCTGCGTCGCCATGTTGCGGGTCTTCGGATTGGCGCGGATCGCCGCCTCGACCTGCGAGGTGATGATCGTGGTGTACCAACCCCAGCGGCTGCCACCGCCGCCGCCTCCGCCATACGGGTTGCCGCCGGGCTTGCCGCCGAGATTGAACAGATCACCGGGTCCCGTCGGCTTGGCATCGAGCGACAGCGGACCGGGCGGCTCGTCGTTCTTGGCGTCCTTGGCCGGCTCGTCCTTCGGCTTGTCGACCGGCTTCTCTTCCTTGAACTCGGGCTCCGCCATCTTGGGCTGCTCGATCATCTTCTGCTCGGGCTGCGGCTGTGGCGGCGGAGGCGGAGGCGGCGGCGGCAGCGTCACATTGACGATGGTGAGATCGCGCACCTGACGCGGCGGCGGCAGGTCGTCGTGACCGAGAAAGAAGTAGGCGATGCCGGCAAGGAACAGCGCGACCACCGCCACCACCGCGCCGTAGCGCAGCAGTGCGCTGCGCTCGCCCTTCCGGGCGGCCGTGTTGCGGGCAGCCGACGCCGGCGCCGCGGCCGTTGCGGGCGCGACGGCGACATCGTGATCGTCGGCTGACGGCGCGACACGCGCGTTCTGGTCCCGCATCGGCGCGTTCATGGCGCGGCCTCCACCGAGGCGCGGTCAAGCAGCCTGTCATTGACATATTGCATGACGAAGCTGGCAAGCGCGTCGAAGTTCGTGGTCTTCAGGATGACCTTGGTGTCGGGGCCTGCTTCGATCGCTGCGTGAAAGGTCTCAACCTCGCTCACATAGTCGACATAGGCCATCGCGTCGATCGACAGGCGGGCCCACGGGCATCGCGAGATCGTCAGCCGCAGCGGGGCGTCGGCGGGCTCGCGGCCTGCGACGTGCCGGCGCAGCACATCCGCGAGCTTGACCAGCAGGGCCTCGCCATGGACGGGAAATGCCACCAGCTCGCCGCGCGGCTCTTCGCGCCCAACCGGGGCGACCGTCGACACGGGGATCTCCGCGCCAATCCCGGCGCGGATCGACACCTGTGACACGGGGTCGGCGCGCGTGGCGTCCGTGGCACCGCAGCCGTGATCGAATGATCGCATCATGCCGCTCAGCCATGACCGCAGCGTCTTGCGCTCGGTAAGTCGGAAAGGTGCTGGCTGCGTCATCATGGCGGCGCTTCCCGGCTGGCTCACTTCACGAGCGGCTTGGTGGCGAGCCCGACCTGGCTCAGGCCGATACGGCTGAGCAGATCGAACACATCCATCACGCTCTGGTACTGCGCCTGCGCATCGCCGCGCAGCACCACGGGAAATTCCGGCGTCAGCGCCTTCTGCTGGATCAGCCGCTGCTCGAGCTCGGCCAAGGTCACCGGTATGGTGTCGAGGAAGATTTTGCCGTCGTTGGCAACCGTGATCGCCTTGGTGGTCTGGGTCGCAAGGCTCGGCGCCGCCGAGGCCTTCGGCAGATTGACCTTCTGACCCTGCACGGTTGCCGTCGTCATGATGATGAAGATCACCAGCAGCACGTAGGCGAGGTCCAACATCGGCGTGATGTTGATGTCGTCATAGGGCTTGGAGTCGGCCTGGATCTGCATCGCCGTTACTCCGCGGCGATGCGGTGTTCGATCGGGTCCGGCCGGTCGGCGGAATAGAATTCCGCCATCTTGGTCACGAACTCGTCGACGAAGACCTGAATGTCGTTGGTCAGGTCCTTGATCCGGGAGATCAGGTAGTTGTAGCCGAACAGCGCCGGGATGGCGACGCCGAGACCGGCGACGGTTGCCACCAGCGCCGCGGCGATGCCGGGCGCGATCGCGTTGACGTTGACGTCGCCGCTCGCCGCGATCGCCGCGAAGGTGATCATGACGCCGACCACGGTGCCGAGCAGGCCGAGGAACGGTCCGCCGGAGATCGCGATGGTCAGCACCACCATGAGGCGGTTGAGCCGCTGCATCTCCTTGACGACGCCGCTATCGAGCGCGGCGCGGATTGCCGCGATCGAGACCGCCGACAGCACCGGAGCGCGCTGCGAGTTGCTGAAGCGGTGGCGGATTTCCGCGGCGCCGATGTGATAGATGCGATAGAGCGAGGACGAGCGCATCATCTTGGCGTCGGCCTCGGTGAGGCGTCCGCCCAGCGTCGAGATCTCGTCGGCATCGCCGCGATCCAGCATGGTGAGATCGGCCGCGATCTCGCGGAACCCCTTCATGAACTGAGCATTCGCCTTGGCCTGCTTGCTGAGATACGAGGCCCTGTCGAACATCACGACCCAGCTGATCGCAGCCATGATCAGCAGAATTCCGATCACCACCCAGCCGTCGAGCGTCACCGATTTCAGGATCACCGCGAAGTAGCCGGACAGCCAGCTTGCGGTCTCTTCGTCGACGCTGAAAGCTATCAGCTTGGCCTGGTCGGGGCCCTGCCCGATCGCCATCACCTTGATGAGTCCGGCGGGGCGCGCGACCTTGCTGATCTGCAGTTCGTCGATGTCGCCGACGAAGCCGGCCATCGCGGCGGCTACAGGCGCCGGCGCCGGTGCCACCGTTGCCGCCGCATCCGGCGCCGCCGCGGGCGCGGCGCCACCGTCCGCAGCCGACGCATCAGGGGGCACTGACGGTGTTGCTGCGGACGGGGCCGTCGCAGGCGCGATCGGAGAGGCACTGGAGGTCGACGAGTCTCCTCCGATCAGGCCAACGGTGTTGAGGGCCGGCAGGTTCGCGCTGAGCGCTGCGTAGGATACGCCGTCGAGATAGAGCGTGACCTGTCCGTTTCCGGCAACGACGGCGACATGATGCCAGCTGCCGGCCGCCACCGGCGCTCCGGCGCTCGAGCGCTGCACGGAGCCCGCATTGGTGACCTCCACAAACGGGCTGCCATTATCGACACCAATCACCAGCGCGTTGGCGCCGTCACGCCGGCTGAACAGCGCGGCGTTGGGCTGCAAGGCGGCCGGCTTGATCCAGGCCGACCAGGTCAGCGCAGCACCATCCGGCGACGCGAGCGACGGCGAGGCCGGCACGGTCACCGGCGCGCGGCCGTCGAGTCGCAAGCCGGTCCCGATCAGCGAGCCGTCCGCCGGCTGGCCGACGCTTTGGGCGTTGTTGGCCCATACCGAGGAATCGATCGCCGGCGTGCCGCGCTCGTTGAAGTGATAGACCGTCAGGGTATCCGGGTCGTAAGTGCCCTTGGGGTCGCTGGTCGCGAGCGCTTTCTTGTTGCCGTAGTAGAGCCAGATATCGGTCCGCGCGCCCGGCGCGATATTCGGCACCGCGACCCAGACCAGGCCCTCGCCAAGCAGCGAATCGAACTTCTCGATGTGATGCTTCAGCGGCGTCTTGTCGTCACCGGCGACGAACCGCAGATCGCTGCCGTCGTCCTTCGCCGCACTGAACCGGAAATTCCCGACATGCAGCCGCACCAGCACCGGCACCCCGCCGATCGGATCGGTGACGTTGGCGCCCGACGCGCTGGCATCGATCGTGATCTTCTTGCGCAGCGACCATTCGTCGTTCCACCACGCATTGGCCGGCGCGAGCGACGCCATCAGGGCGACCAGCCCGAACAACAATGCCGTCACGGCGTTCGCAATGCTTCGGCGCAGTGCCGGCCGGCGCGTGCGTCGCTCGAGAGTAAGACCCATCCCCATCAGAATTCACCCCAGATTCGGAAGTTCACGCGCGGACTGTTTGCGTGCGTGTATTGTTGAGTGACCCCAGGCATCGAAAGCGCGACCATGCCGTTGAAATATTCGAAGGTCTTGAATCGCGTGCCGAGGCCGTAGCTCCATTCGACGAATGACGATTGCTGATCGAGCAGCGGCTGCTGGATCGACGCGTAGCCGGCATCGAAGAACGTGAAGAAGCGCCAATCGTTGAAGGTGATGAAGCGCGGCTTGCCGTCGCCGGTTTCGCTCTTGAGCTCGCCTTGCAGCATGCTGCCGACATTGGGCGTGCGCAGCTCGAAATTGGCGACCGCGCCGTTGTCGCCGAGCACCTCGGATTCGAGATAGCCGCGCACGGTATCGAGACCGCCGAGGCTGAACTGCTCGCTCGAGACCAGCGGACCGTCGGCAATCTGCCCCTGCACCTTGCCGTAGAGCTGGAAGCCTTCCGGCAGCTCCTGGGTATGCGAGACGTCGAGGTTGAGGTGGGTGAAGCTCGGCGAGGCCTTGAAGCGCTTCGCGTCGAACTCGTCCCACGGGCTGCTCAGCGTCCGGATGTTGTAGGTGACACCGGCATTGAACTGCGTCGTGAACTTCTCTTGCTGGAACGTCGCCCCATAGGTCGCGACAACGGGATAGTAGGTGACAGGCGACGAGAACCCGTCGGTGCCGAGCTTCACGGTCTGGTCGAAATGCTTGTAGTCCATACCGACCGACAGCGTGTGGAACAGGCCCTCGCGCGTCGGCAACGTGATCACGGCGCGCTCGCCGATGATGGTGCCGGGGCCGACCACGTTGGTGCCGCCGATCGTCGCGACGTTGCTGTTCGACTTCACGCTGGAGAACAGCAGATTGAGCCAATCGGCGTTCGGTATCCGCGCCATATACGAACCGGAGAACACCTCGGCGTCGCTCGGGCGCTCCGGCGCGACCTGATAGGTGAAGCTCAGGGAATGCCCGAGCTGCCACAGATTGTCATAGTGCACGGTGGCGGAGACGCGGCTCGGCGTGGTGGACGGCGATTGCCGGTTGTTGGCTTCGAGGCTGGCGTGGAACGGCGCCTTGTCCTCGACATTGAGGTCGACGTCGACGGTGCCTGGTGCCACGCCGGCACGCAGCGCCGGAGTCACGCGGCGATCCGGCCACTGGTTGAGCGAGACGATGTCCTTGGTGACATCAGTGAAATTGGGAACGGTGCCTTCCTTCAGCGAAGGCGCACTGTCCTTGATTCGGTCGAGATCGAAATAACGCGAATTCTTCACCCGCAGGCGTCCGACCTTCAGCTCGGTCACTTTGAGGGTGACCACGCCGCCCGTCACGTTCTGCTGCGGGACCGCGACGCTGACGGTTTGGAAGCCCTTGTCGTGATACGCCTTCTCCAGCGCGGCCCGCGCCTTCTCGACGTCCTCCGAGGTCTTGCCCGGACCGAGGAAGGGATAGATCGCCTCCTCGATCTCGACCTGCGGCAGCCTGTCGGCGCCCTGCACGGCAAAGTCGTCGATGTCGAAGCGCTGCAGCGGCGCCGACGGCTTTTGCGCCGGTGCATTCGCCTGCGCCGGCTGCTTGTCCGCCGCCGGCGCTGCGGCCGTAGCCGTATCTTTCGCTGCTTCCTTCGCCGCGCGCGCCGGAACGATGGCTGCTACGGAGCCAACCACGGTGAGTGCCGCAGCCGACACACACAACCCGATCCGGCATCGCTGACGATGCCCGAAAACCCGATGATCTCTTCGACTACGCACAGACGTCCCACTTACTTCGCGCAGACGCGCGCCATTGCGACAGGAAGGTCGCGATGACGACGCCTTACTCTGAAGACGATTGGGCGAACGCAAACCCGCAAAAAAATCTGCGGCATCGCAAAACAAATTTTTGGTTTGTTAGGAAATCGAGCGCGCGGTGCCGATTCGTTCGATGAGAGTCCCGTTCCGATCGAAGCGGAGCGCGGCTCTAGATCTTCTTGACGCGTTTTCTTCGCACGAACCGGTATCCATCCCGCATCAAGTGCGGGACAGGCTTCGCTCGAAAACGCTCCAGGTCAGCTCATCAGCACCACACCGCCAGGCAGCGATGTGATCCGCGCGCCGAACAGTTGCTCGACCTGGGCGACAAAATTGTCGAGCTTGTCGACCTGGAATGTGCCATTGACGAGCCGGCGCTTCAGTTCCGCGTTGGTGATGATGATTTTTCCGGCGCGGTACCGGTTCACTTCGTCCACGACGCTCGCCAGCGGCCGGTCGCGGAAGATCAACAATCCGGTCTGCCAGGCCGCGACCTGCCTGGCGTCGACCGGAAGCGATGCCTGTAGTCCCGCGCGCGAATAGGTGACCTGTTCGGCCTTGCGAAGCTGCACCGAGCTGCCGTCCTGCTCGACGGTGACGATGCCATCGAGGCATGTCACCGACACGACGCCGTCGAGGCAGCGCGCGTTGAAATCGGCCTGCAGCGCGCTGATGCGCCCGTCGCGGGCCAGCATCACCAGCGGCGTCGACGACGACCTGCGGGCGACCACCGAGGCCTCGCCCGAAATCAATTCGACTCGCGTCTCGTTCGGCGTGGGCCGCAGCGCCAGGCTGGTCTGGGTGTTCAATTCGACCGATATGTCGGGCGCCAGCATCACCTTGCGCTGTTCGCCCTTTCCGGTCCGGTAGTCGGCCGAGAGCTCGTCGATCGAGGGCCACATGTCGAGTGGCGGACGGATCATCACATAGCCGGCCGCGGCCGCGATCGCGCCGCCGAGCACGATACGGCGCGTCAAGAGGCGTGATGGCCGGGGCGGCAACGCCACCACGGGCGCCGCGGCGGCCTGTTCGTCGGCAAGCTCCTTTGCCGCGGCGCTGGCGCTGCGGAGCAGCCGGGCAGCCGCCCTGAAGGCATCCTCGTGGTCGGGACTTTGCGCGCGCCAGCGTTGCAACGCATCGACGTCGGCGCGTGTCGGCGCACCGGCTTTCAGCCGAACAACCCAGTCAAGCGCCTCATCCAGCAACGGATCGGGCCCGGAAGTGCGGGTCGGCTCGGTCACGACGGATCGCTCATCACCCTGCTCGCCAAACCTCAACCTCCCGATCGCGTCGAGCACATAGCGAAGGTCGCTATATAGACGATTCCGACGGCAGCAGGGCACCGCAATCGGCCGTTGCGCACAACGCAAGCAGAAACATCCGGCAATCGCAGCTTGCGCCGCGTCGCGCGCCGGAAGGCCTCGCGGCGATCGCATGCCGGGCCGATCAGGTCTACACGTGTCTTCAAGCTGCTCAACACTTCCAGCGAACCTTTCCCAGGCACCCAAACGGTCCTTCCGAGATCGCTCTCTACTCTATAGACGACGGAAAGCCCGCTATCCCGCAGAACAGAGGTTGAAATTCCTGCAGCTTGTGACCCCTGATTTCAGACCAAGCGCCTGCAGTCGTTGGAAATAGTTCCCGCAACAAATTTCGACGGCCCGCTGCGCCTGAGGGCGCGCGGCGCGGCCGCGGCGAACTCGATCACGAACGGGGACGAGGACCGCCGAGACGACGGATCAGAGTATAGTCGAGGCAATTGGCACAATGGCTCAGGGCCAACTTCAAATCACTTTCCACCGTTCGCACGCTGACACCGAGACGGGTAGCCACATCGCTCGGCGTCCGTCCCTCGATCGCAATACCATAAAGGACATCGCGCGGCCGTTCCGGCAATTCGGCCAGCGCACGCTTGAAAGCATCAATATCGGAGCGCGCCTCGACGATTCGCGCCGGGCTCGGTCCGTTGTCGCTGACGTCGAGCAATGAATCGATTTCGGCCGCGCTGACACGGAGATTCTGCGCCTTCTGGCGATCCCGGGCGATGTTGATCGCGATACGGAAGATATAGTCGGCGGGGCTGCGGATCGGCACGGCGTCAGTGACCCGCTCCAGCCGCAGGAACGTCTCGTGCAGGGCTTCGTACGCGAAGTCCGACGATCCCAGACGGCGCGTCAATTTCTTGACCAGCCCGTCGTAGTTGTCTGCAAGCTGGCCCCGCAGCCGCACTCGATTGATTTCAGCCACGTTCCGCGGCCTCCCAGACACCAGCCCGATATCCAGATTGAATTGTTCTTGAAGCTGCCCATCTCGTATCGGCCGCGCACAACACATTTATGACGGCAACAAGTCGACACCGAACGACACGCAAGCTAGTGTGCTGAATGCGAAGTTCGTGCGATCTCGCGGCAGCCGCTTTCACGAACTTCGCATTCATAAAGCACACTAGAAACATAAGTTTGCTAGTGTCCTTATCGAATCCGAAGTTCGCTCCGAAGGTGCGGCGAATGATACGAACTTCGGATTCGGGACACTAGCGCATCGGCGTCACATCCAAACAATGAACCGGTGCTCGGGACAGCGAAACGAGTCGGTTCAGTCCGGGCCGAATGCCAGGGTGATCTGAATATTGAGCCGGTCAGGCAGGGCCGACGGGATCGGTGGCAGCGGCTGCGCCCTCCGGATCGCATCGACCGCGGCCTTGTCGAGCACGGCCTGTCCGGAGCTGGTCTTGACCCAGACCTCAAGCAGGGTGCCGTCTCGCCGCATCGAAAACAGCGTCTCGACCGCTCCGTGCAGCCGCCCGGGCAGCGCCGCGTTCGGATAGCGCTGGTAGCGTGCCACGTGACGAAGCAGCGCCTGCTGAAATTTCACGGCGACACTGTTGGGCGGCGCATCGGCCGGCGACGGCGTCGGACGCAGGCTCGGCACGGCCGGCTCCGCCGGCATCGGCTCCCGCGCCGGGGCTGCGGTCAGATTGTCGAGCGGCGGTTCGGAACTCTCCGGCGACACGTCAGTCCGGCTGGCGACGGTCGCGGTTTGCGGCTGCGACACCGGCGCAACCGGAATCGGCGCAGGCGACGGGCTCGGCAGCAACCGAACCTGCACGATCGAGCTCTGCTCCCGGCTTGCCGGTCCGGCCGGCGGCTGCAACCGAATCCAGTAAATTCCACCGACGAACAACAGGGCTGCGATCGCCGGCACCAGGAGCAGACGCAACACCTCGCCCGAGGTCCAGGCGCCCGGATCCTCGGGATGAAACAGCCGGGTCATCGGGCTCAATCCGCGCGCGCCATCCGCTCCGCTGCTGTCGTCGGCACTCATTGGAACGATTTCACCCGGATCGCGATCCGCACCGGCTGCGACGCATTCGCAGGCGTGGTTCGGCTGACGGTCAATCCTTGCAGCGCCGCGGTCACGGCGGCATCCCGGTTCTGATCGCCGGTCGAGCGCAACAGCTGGGTCCGCTGGATCGTGCGCGAGGGATCGATCCACAGATCGACGACGAGCTGATAGCTGCCGCCGCGAGACCCGATATTCTTCTGCAGCGCCTTTTGAAGGTCGAGCTGCAGGCTTTCGCTGTAGTCGCGCAGCGCGCCGGTGTCGTTGCCGTGACTGCTCGCCCGCACCTGCAGCGTGCCGAGCGACAGATCCGCGGTCACAAGCGGGCTCGCCGGCGGATGGTCGGCGCGCACGGCACGCGAAGCAAGCGTGATGGCATCCGGACGAATGTACTGGACCTTCAGATCTGTTCCCGTCAGCAGCAAATTCAACGCATCCTCGGGCGTGAGCCTGCCTTCGACCGACGCCGACTTCCGGCCGGTCGCAGAATTGCTCTCATAGAGCACCTGAACGCCGGTTCGTTCGCCATAAGCCTGCAGCGCGCTGGCAAGCTGCTGGGCCGGGATGTTGAATTCGATCGCTGCGGATGCCGCGACGGTGTCGCGCTGCTGCGCGGCAACCGCGCAGATGCTGCCGATCAGGAGCGCAGCACAAATCCCGAACAGATACCGCGACGTTGCGGAGGCTCCCGGAGGGTTAGCGCCGATCGCAGCGCGCGCGCATGCACCATGTGATCCAACTGCCGTCATAACCTTGCTTCGGCCCAAAGTGACCGCGGGTGGAATTCGGCCAGCATGTCTGCGCGGGCTAGCCTTCCGGCCAGCGAACCTGCGTTCTTTATATCTGGAATGTGACGGCCGTCTAACCGGCAACACGATCGGCCAGGGTGCCGGGAATTTGTGCTGACCTTTCAGCGCGAAAAGTTCCCGAACAGCGCCGGCGCGGCGCCGAGCTCCAGGCTAGCGAAGCGGCGCGGGCGAAAAACGAGCGAGCGCTCTCTCAGAAAATTTGCACATACCCCTTTTCCGAACGCCGGTTCGTGGGCTACGAATTAGGCAAGGGCGTAAAGCCCGGCCCGGAACCACGAAATGAAATGGTCCGGGGACATAGCCAGGGAGGCAACGTGGGTCTCGCCCGTCAGCGGCCGGGGACGAATGCGTTCGCGATGGACGTGCTTTGCGCACGCATCCTCGAACGCCATCGGGATTCCATCCGGGTCCAGAAGCCGCATCTCGCCGTTCCGAACCTCACGCGCATCATCGGCGCCACGCTCACGCTTTCCAACAAGCACGGCTTTCACGCCACCACGCTGCGCCAGCTCGCGGAGGCGTCCGGCCTCAGCATGGGCGGCCTCTATACCTATTTCGACAGCAAGCCGACGCTGCTCTCGATGATCCTCGGCGAGGTCGCCGAGACGGCCGCCGAGGTGCTCACCGCACCGCCAGCCAGCGTGAAGCAGGATGCGCGCAAGCATCTGCACTGGATCATCGCCACCCATGTTCGCATGAGCGAGGCGATGCAGCCCTGGTTCGTGTTCTCCTTCATGGAAGCGAAATCGTTTCCGCCCGCGGAGCGCCAACGCGCCATCGAGATGGAGGTGATGACCGAGAAGATCATCGCCGATGTCCTGAAGCAGGGCGTCGCCAGCGGGGTGTTTGCAATCGACCAGGTCACGCTGACGGCCTCGCTGATCAAGCCGCTGTTGCAGGACTGGTACGTCAAGCGCGCGAAGTACCGCAGACGCGGCACCTCGATCGAGGCCTACATCAACGCCGTCGGCGCCTTCGTCGACGCCGCGGTCGCCGGCAGAACGCGGCCCGGCCGCGCCGCGACCGGCTCCCGCACGCGATCCAGGCCGACGGCGCAGCCATAGAAGCAGGAAGGACGAGGCAATGAAGCGATTGCGATTCAATCAACAGGAGATCGTCTTCGCCGTATTCGCCGTGCTCTTCCTGGCGTTCTCGATCTTCCTGCGCGGCTTTCTGACACCGGAGAACATGCTGACGCTGCTGCAGAACGTGGCGGTGCTCGGCATCCTCGGGCTTGCCATGGCGCTGGTCGTGATCGGCCGCGGCATCGACATCTCGCTGATCGCAGCCCTTGCGGTGCCTCCGGGGCTCGTGCTGCAGATGGTGCAGAACGGCCACTCGCTGCCGGCCTCGCTGCTGACGGCCGTGCTGCTCACGATCGCCTTCGGCCTGGTCAATGGCTGGCTGATTGCCTACGCCGAGGTCCCTTCGCTGTTTGCGACGCTGGCGACCGGCCTGCTGCTCGCCGGGCTCGGACAGGCCGCGCTGTTTCAGCTCGACGTCGTGCAGTGGAGCGACGGCATGAAAGGCTTCGAGCGGCTCGGACAGGGGACTATCCTCGGCATTCCGACCTCGATCGTGATGTTTGCGATCGCCTGCGTGGTGGTCGCCTTCCTGCTGCGCCAGACACGCTGGGGCGCCTATATCTACGCGATCGGCGACAATCCCTATGCGGCCCGCGTCACCGGCATCCCCTCGCGGCCGATCATCGTGCTGCAATACGTCGTCGCGGCCCTGATCGGCTGCTTCGCAGGCCTCGTGATGGCTGCGTCGGTCAACTCGATGCCGACCCGGGTCTTCAATTCGACCCTGATCTACGACGTCATTCTCGTCGTCGTGCTCGGCGGCATCGGCCTGTCGGGCGGCCGCGGCGGCGTGCTCAACGTCATCATCGGAACGCTGCTGATCGGCACCATGCTGAACGGCATGACCATCATGGACATCTCCTACGCCGGCCAAAACCTCGTCAAGGGCGTCGTCCTGCTGCTCGCCGTCATCACGGATTCATTCCTGAATCCGCGCAACGAAGAAACGGCACAGCAGGGCGACATCTGAACCAAGTCAAAGAACGATCAATCACGACCAAGGAGGAAGCAATGAAGTACGCTGTCAGGACTGCCAAGGTGATCGCCGCAGCGCTCGGACTCGCGGCCATCGCCGCCCCGGCTCTGGCCCAGCAGGGCCTCGACGAGCCGTTCCAGAAGCCGTTCAAGGAGGCGCTCGCCGGCAAGACGGTGGCCTACGTTCCGGTCGCCATGAACTTCGACCTCACCGAAGGCTGGTACGCCGGCATGAAGAAGGAGCTCGAGCCCCTCGGCGTCAAGTTCGAGATCCGCGATCCCAACTGGAACACCAATGCCGGCGCGCAGGCGGTGACCTCGCTGATCTCGGAGAAGCCGGCCGTGATGGTGATCCACAATCCGGACGTGCAGACCTACGCCAAGCTGCTGCAGCGCGCCGAGAACGAAGGCATCTACGTTATCCAGATCAACATGGGATCGGCCTATCGCTCTTCGGCCTTCGTCGGCGCCAACTGGATCGAGATCGGCGAGAAGGACACTGAGGCCGTGGTCAAGGCCTGCCAGGGCAAGTCGAACAAGATCGCCATCGTGCAGGGCGCGCTCTCGGCCGCTGCCAGCGCCTACACGCTCAAGGGCGTCGAGAACGTGCTCGCCAAGCATCCCGAGATCAAGGTGGTCTCGAGCCAGGCGGCCGACTGGGACGCGGCAAAGGCCAAGGCGATCACCCAGACTGTGCTGAAGCAGAATCCCGATCTCTGCGGCATCGTCGGCTTCTGGGACGGCATGGACATCGGCACCGCGGCCGCGGTGAAGGAAGCCGGTCTGACCGGCAAGGTGTTCGTCGCCACCTCCGGCGGCGGCGAGCGCAAGGGCGCCTGCGAACTCGTGAAGTCCGGCGCCTTCGACCTCAACCTGAGCTACGACGTGCCGACCCAGGCCGCGCAGATGGCCGGCACCATCAAATGGCTGCTGTCGTCCGGCGCCAAGGCCGGTTCGATCAAGGGATCGGAATACACGACCCTGATTCCGATCACCAAGGAGAACGCGGACAGCCAGACCGCCTGCTGGAACCTCAGTGACCTGAAGAAATAGCCCGGCCACGTCCGCCTGACGTCCCGGGCGCGCTCCGCCCGGGACGTCGATCTCCGAAAAATCGAACGCCTTGCTGGAATGCCGATGCGCGACACCTTGACGAGCCTGCGTTACCGCTATTGGCCGGATCATCTCCTCGGCGAGATCCTGTCAAAGCGTTGGACCGAGACCGCCATTCCGGTGATCCTGCTTTTGATCGTCGGCTTCGCGCTCAGCCGCTCCATCGATCACTTCCTGTCGCCGGCGAGCCTTGCCGACACCGCGCGGCAGGCCGGCGAGATCGGCTTCATCGGGCTCGGCATGGCGCTGGTCGTCATCGTCGGCGGCATCGATCTGTCGGTCGGCTCGATCTTCGCGCTGACGGATTTCTGCGCGCTCTATCTGCTCGACGTGCTGAACTGGCCGGTGCCTGCGGTGGTGGTCGCCACCCTCGCCTGCGGCGCGCTGCTCGGCGCCGTCAACGGCGTCCTGATCGGATACCTTCGGCTACGCGCCTTCATCACCACGCTGATCACCCTGATCATCTACCGTTCGGCGTTCGATCTCTTGATCCAGCGCTATTCCAATTCGATCGCCGCGGCCTTTCCCGACATCCCGTCCTGGAACTTCATCGGCGGCGGCGACGTGTTCGGAATTCCGAGCGTCGCGCTGGTCTACATCGCGATCGCGATCTTCGGCCACATCTTCATGACCCGGCTGCGCCCGGGCTGGCACATTACCGCGATCGGCGGCTCGCGCCGTTCGGCCTACAACTCCGGCATTCCGGTTCGCCGCACCATCGCGCTGTGCTATGTCGCGAGCGGTGTGCTGACCAGCATCGCCGCGCTGTTCTTCGCGGCAAGGCTCGGCACCGTCGGCGGCGACATCGGCGTCGGCCTCGAGGTGATCGTGCTGACCGCGACCGTGCTCGGCGGCATCACGCTCGGTGGCGGCAAGGGCTCGGTCGCCAAATCGCTGGTCGGCGTCTTGATCGTGCTCTTGATCACCAATGGCCTGACCACGCTCAATGCGCGCGGCGGCATCAACCGCATGGCGCTCGCCGGCATCCTGCTGGTCGCCGCGATGGTCGACATCCGCTGGCAGAAGAACCGCACCCGCATCATCAGCAAGGTCTATGTCGCGCCGACCTATCACGCGTTGCCGCCGCCTCCGCCGACCGAGATCGGCCAGGGCGGCCCGTTCGAGCAGAACGACAAGCTGCGCGACGTCGAACTGATCGGCCTCGGCCGCATCGAGGCGCCGGAGGACGTAATCCTCGACCGCAACAACAACCTCTACGCCGGCTCGCGCCATGGCGACATCATGCGCTTCTTCGCGCCCGACTATCAGCGCATGGAGGTGTTCGCCCATATCGGCGGTCAGCCGCTCGGCATGGCCTTCGACCAGCACGACAACCTCTATGTCTGCATCGGCGGCATGGGCCTGTACCGGATCACACCCGACGGCACCGTGGAGAAGGCGACCGACGAAACCAACCGCAGCATGCATTCGGTGAATGACGACAGCCGGCTGCGGCTCGCCGACGACCTCGACATCACCGACGACGGCCTGATCTTCTTCTCGGAAGCCACCGTGCGCTACGAGATGGACGAATGGCCGATCGACGGTCTCGAGGCGCGCGGCAACGGCCGCATCATCTGCTACGACACCAAGACCGGCGCCACCCATACGGCGCTGCGCGGCCTCAAATTCCCCAACGGCATCTGCGTCGCCAGCGACGGCCAGTCGATCCTGTTCGCCGAAACCTTCGGCTGCTCGATCAAGCGGCTGTGGTTCGCAGGGCCGAAGAAGGGTCAGGTCGAGGTCGTGATGGACAATCTGCCGGGCTACCCCGATAACATCAACCTCGCCTCCGACGGCAATTACTGGCTGGCGCTGGTCGGCATGCGCAGCCCCTCGCTCGACCTCGCCTGGAAGATGCCGGGCTTCCGCCGCCGCATGGCCAAGCGCGTCCCGGTCGACGAATGGCTGTTCCCGAACATCAACACCGGCTGCGTGGTCAAGTTCAACGAGCAGGGCAAGATCCTCGAATCGTTCTGGGACCTGCGCGGCGAGAACCATCCGATGATCACTTCGATGCGCGAGCATCGCGGCTATCTCTATCTCGGCGGCATCATGAACAACCGGATCGGCCGCTACAAGCTCGACAACGCCGACCCGAACTACGTGCAGTATGACAAGCGCTGGGGGAAGCTGTCGTGATCGCGGCCGTCAGGGAATTCGCCAACCGCTTCCTCGGCCGCGGCGAGGCCACCATCACCGTGCCGTCGTTCGACGGCGCGCTCAAGCCGAACCAGAAACTGGAGGCAGCGACCACCTTGCTGGAGTGCGAGGCGCCCGAGGACCTCGCGAGCGATGGCCGCAATCTTTATGTCGCCGACGGCCGGCGCCTGCTGCGGCTCGACGGCAGCGCTGCGACCGAGCTGCGCAGCTTCGAGCAGCCGATTTCGGCGCTCTGCGCGCTCGCCGATGGCGGCCTCGCGGTCGCGCTCGGCGGCCGCGAGGTGCGCCTCTACGCCAATCCCTCATCGGGCGAGCCGAGCGTGACATTCAGCGACGCCGCCTTCAATGCGATCAACGCGCTGACGCTGGCGGACGACGGAGCGTTGATCGCGACCGATGGCTCGACAACCTGCGGCGTCGACGATTGGACGCGCGACCTGATGGAGCTCAACCGCAGCGGCCGCGTGTTCCGGCTCGATCCCAGGACCCGATCGGTGAAGCCGCTGGCCTCGAAGCTCGGCTACGCCTTCGGCGCCTGCGCGCGCGGCGATGGCGTCTTGGTCAGCGAGAGCTGGCGGCATCGTCTCGTGCTGGTCGCGGATGGCAGGCCGCCGCAGGTCGTGCTCGGCCACCTGCCGGTGTATCCGTCGCGGCTGTCGAAGGCTGCGGGCGGCGGCTATTGGCTCACGGCGTTCACCGCACGCACCCAGCTGATCGAATTCGTGCTGCGCGAGCCGGCCTACCGGCGCCGCATGATGGCCGAGATCGACCCGGCCTATTGGGTGGCGCCGCGGCTGCGCTCGGGCTTCTCGTTCAAGGAGCCGATGCAGGGCGCGCACATCAAGACGATGGGCGTCATCAAGCCGTGGGCGCCGCCGCGCTCCTACGGCCTCGTGATCAGGCTGGGCGAAGACGGCAAGCCGCTCTACTCGCTGCACAGCCGGGTCGACGGCGTCAATCATGGCGTCGTCGCAGCGCTCGAGCTGGGCAGCGACCTTGTGCTGATCGCCAAGGGACCGGGCCGCGTGCTGAAACTGCCCCTCGCCGGGCTTGCCGAGGAGGTCGGCTCATGAGCGACACCGTGCTGTCCCTGCGCAAGGCCACCAAACTCTACGCTGGCGTGCCCGCCATCGAAGGCGTGGACTTCGACCTTCGCCGCGGCGAGATCCACGCACTGGTCGGCGAGAACGGCGCCGGCAAGTCGACGCTGACCAAGGTCATGGCCGGCGTCGTGACATTGACCTCGGGCAGCATGACGGTCGACGGTTCCGACGTCGCGCCGCGTACGCCGCTCGAGGCACGCAATCTCGGCATCGCCATGGTGTTCCAGGAGAACAGCCTGGTGCCGACCATGACCGTGGCGCAGAACCTGTTTCTCGGGCAGGAGAAGTTCTACAACCGGCTGCGCGGCATCTACATCGCCGCCCAGCAATTCCTGCAGTCGCTGAATTTCGACGTGACGCCGACCGCGACCGTGAGCGGGCTCGGCGCGGCCAAGAAGCAGATGGTGGAGATCGCGCGCGCGGTCCTGCACAAGGCCAAGGTCATCATCTTCGACGAGCCGACCGCGTCGCTGACGCCGGAAGAGAAGAAATATTTCTTCGACCTCGTTCGTGATCTCAAGAAGCGCGGCGTCTCGATCGTCTTCATCTCGCATGCGCTGGAAGAGGCCTTGCTGCTCGCCGACCGCATCACCGTGCTGCGCGACGGCAAGCACGTCATCACCGACGACGCGGCGAAGTTCGACCGGGCCGCGATCGTGCAGGCGATGGTCGGACGCGACCTCTCCAACACGCTGTACGGCGCCAGGAAGACCAACGTCCGGCCCGCCGGAGCGCGCGTGCTCACGGTGCAGAATCTCAAGATGGCGCCGATGGTGAAGAACAATTCGCTGTCGGTGTTTGCCGGACAAATCACCGGCGTGTTCGGCCTGGTCGGCGCGGGCCGCACCGAGACCTTCAAGATCGTATCCGGCGTGTTGAAGCGCGACTTCTTCCACGGCGGCGAGATCCTGCTGCATGACAAGCCGGTGCGTTACCGGGTTCCGGCGCCGGCGGTGAAGGCCGGCATCGCCTATGTGACCGAGGATCGCAAGGTCGAGGGCTTCTTCGAGACCGCCTCGATCGCCCGCAACATCTATCTCGGCCTGCTCTCGAAGTTTCCCGCCGGCCGGATGATGCTGTCGCGGCGTGAGACCAACACCGTGGGCAAGACCTGGACCCAGCGGCTCAAGGTCCGCGCCATCGGTGACGAGGCCAAAGTGGTCGAGCTGTCAGGCGGCAACCAGCAGAAGGTCGTGATCGCCAAATCGCTGGTGCAGGAACCCGGGCTGATCATCTTCGACGAGCCGACCCGGGGCGTCGACGTCGGCGCCATTGTCGAGATCCACGAGCTGATCAACCAGCTCGCCGATGAGGGCAAGGCGGTGGTGGTGATCTCATCCTATTTGCCCGAGATCATGGCCCTCTCCGACCGCATCCTGGTCTCGCGTCAGGGCAAGGTGGTCGAGGAATTCTCCGCGGTCGAGGCGACCGAGGAGAAGATCATGTATGCGGCGATCCATTGACGCCTCAACGCCCATGCGTCGCGGCCGGCTCGCCGCTCGCTGTCATGCAGCATCCGCTGCGATCCCGGTCACGTGCTACCTTGGAGCGATGGTTCCGGTTACCTTCAGTCTCGCCGACCTCACCCAGCCCGAGACGTCGTTGCCCGTCCCTGGATTGAGGTACATCACCGACGACCAACCGTCATCGGTTTGCGCATAGGCGACGAGTTCGTCATTCGGAATGACGAACACGCCGCTGATCGGGCAGTGAAGATTCGGCGCCGAGTAGAATTGCAGCCGTCCCTTGCCCGTCACCACATTGGCGAGCGGCGGCGACAGCATCGGGACGCGGCTGGTGCCTGCCCGCGGCTCCTTGCAGCTCGACGGCGTCTGCGCGTGCACGGTCGCGCCGAGAGCCCCCAGGATCACCGCGCTACAGACGATGCAGGCGAGAACAAACCTGTCCGACATCACTCATTCTCCTGGACCGCCGGTACGCGATCATCGGTCATTCCAGGATGTTTGTCGCCGGACGATGCGGGCAGGTTCTGCGAGATGCGACGAAAGTCTGCGCGGCTGCCAAGGGCAATGAAAGTCCGCACAGGGCAACACTTCGCCAGTTGCGACAACTGACGAAGCGGCCGGCTCAGCTATTGCCCGCGATGATGACGAGGTTGTTCAGCACGGGCGTCGAACAGAAGGCGACGACGAGCGCGATGTTGTAGACGTTGTTGCTGCGCCAAAGCAGCCACGTGATGAGGAACGTCAAACCGAGCTTGGGGACCAGCCACCACACGCCGAACCATGTCTGTGCCAGGTGCATGAACGGGTTCAACTCACCCAATCCAAGATTCAGGATCACATTGGTCGACACCAGGTCGGCGTATCCCAGCAACAAGGCGAGGAGCACCAAAAGACCTTTAACCCAATTCATTCCGAGACTCCCGATGGCGAAGATGCCGGATTGGCCAGATCACACTGTTGATGATGTCCACTCGCTCGGCAGGCACGAGGCCCGTTGCAGGATACTCATCCGGCTTCGGCACGCAGGCTGTGCCGAACAGAATGTCCAGGAGTGGAAAGAAGGCCGCAAAGTTCTTGTCGCGATGCTCGGGATGGATCGAGTGATGGATCCGGTGCCATTGCGGATTGTTGACCCAGGTCACGAAACGGCCGAGCGGAATGCGTACATTGAGATGAGCGCACGCATCGGGGATGAAGAAGATAAATCCCACCGCGACCGCCATGTCCGGCGGGATGCGAAACAAGATCGCCATGATCGGAAGAAAGGCGTCGGACAGCACCCGCTCAAGCCAGAAATGTCGGGCGCCGGTAATGAACGTGATGCCGTTCGCGCTGTGATGGAACGAGTGCATCGCCCAGAGAAAGGGGATCGCATGCTGAAGGCGATGGAATGTGTATTTGTAGAGATCCAGCGCCACCACGACGATTGCGAGGGAGACGTACCACCGGTAGCCTTCGGTCGGCAGCTTGATCCAGCCGAGCCCGGCGTAGCTCGCAATCGCACCCGCGCTGATCGCCGCGATCGGAGCAAGCATGTGCTCGAACCCGACGCTCACGATCACCGCTAGCCAATCGTCACGAAACTCGGTGTAGGGAACGTCCGCAATCGGCCATCTTTTTTCGAGGATGCGACTGGTATAGACGATGCCCAGAAATACAGCCGCATAAAATACGGCGTTTGCGATGTTACTCGGCATGAGGGATGGCTCGCCGGTTCAATAGGATGGACAAAAGGAATAAAAACACTCCGTCCCCTATAAGCTGAAAACCTTATTTTTTCTCAACGGTCGGGCGCGCGCAAGCAGGGTTTTTACGGGAGATTCCCACGCCTTCAGCCCGATTTTGACGGGGCGTTGGCGAGCGCGAGTGCCTTTTTGCACCCTGCCATCGATCCAGGGGGCGGCGGCCGGCAGGTTCGACCTCGCTAGCCGGCCCCGGCCTGTCCATCCTTCGCGATCAGGCCGAGGAAATGATGCAGGGCCTCGGTCGTCCGCTCGTGATCGCCCGTGGTCAGGAAATCCTGAAGCAGCCCCGCGACCGTCGCCCAGATCAGCGTCGTACGCCCTGGCGGGGCGGCCGCGGACTGACCGGGCAGAGACCCCGCATTCCTGATCAGATTCAACCAGACCGACGTGCTCTCGTTTCTCGCCTGAGTGGAGAAGCGCAGCTGGTCGTGCATGGCGAGGCCATCGATCTCGAACAGAAGGCGGAAGTATTTCTGATTGGGCTTGTCGGTCGCCCAACGCCAGAAGCGCAACAGCGCAGCTGGCGGGCGAGTTCGAGATCGTCGGCAGGCTGCGGCAACAGTCGCGACCTCCCATGGAGCATGCTCCACGTCACCAGCGCACTATCACTGACGAGGTCCCAGAGCGGCGAGAGCAGCAGAAAATCCTTGGTGACAAAATGGGCGGCCAGAAGATAGGCCCCTGCCGTCTTGATCAGGAGCGCGAGAATCCAGCCCAGCGTCAGCGTCTGGTAGGCCTTCAGCGCAGCCGGACGCGTCGCAGCCGCATCGAAAGCATCGCGCCATGACAAGCACTCCTGCGGGCTCGCGACATCGGTGCGAGTTGTTTCAGGTTGAACTCATTTCGAGATTCACTTGGTTGAGCCGGCCGCCTCAGCTGCGCGAC
This sequence comes from Bradyrhizobium sp. Pha-3, assembly GCF_042258615.1. Classification (GTDB taxonomy): domain Bacteria; phylum Pseudomonadota; class Alphaproteobacteria; order Rhizobiales; family Xanthobacteraceae; genus Bradyrhizobium. The sequence continues at coordinate 8,641,447 of NZ_CP170152.1, forward strand.
GTCATCGGGATGGGAGATGAGAGAGAGGTGGCTGGCCTTCAGCTCGATGGTCTTGGCGCCCATCCGCTTGGCCATGAAACGCTGAAGGTCCGGATTGATCGTTCGGTCCTCGGTCGAAACGGCGTAGAAGCCGGGCTTCTTGCGCCACGCCGCCTGCGTCGTCTTGCCGGTCAGGAGCGCCTTGTTGAATGGCTCCTGCACCGCATACAGCAGCTTCGCCTTCGCTGCCGGCAAGTCGCCCGCGAAGTCGCGGAGAAACGCCTCCTCGGTCAGACGCCCCGTCACCGTCGAAGACGATGCCGGCCGTGGCCGGAGGCGTCGGATAGGTCTTGGCCAGGGCGGTGTAGTCTTCGCCGGCGTCCGGCGCCCGTGCCGCCACGTAGACCGCTCCCCCGAGCAAATGCTCGGGTCGTTCGATAGCCCTGCGGAGCGACAGCCGTGACCGTGCTCCGCGAAAGCTTGAGAGTGTGAGCGCGTCGATGCCCTCAATATCTCGCCGAAACTGCCGCCGGGTTCAGTGCGAGGTTCAAGCCGAGCTGGCCCCCGTAGGTGGTCACGTTGTTCTGGCCGATTGCGCTGATGAAGGCGGCGTAGCCGCTCAGCCCCTCGCCCAATCTGACGCGTGTGCCAATCGTCGCCGAAGCCCAATCACGTCCAAGAACGACCGCGGGCATCGCATAGCTTGGAGCGACGACCGACGTCAGCGACGCCGTGACCCGCCGGTTGAGGTCGGCCCATTCGTGATTCCACACGACTTTTGCGTAAGGCTGCCAGATGCCGTATTTCAGGCTTGACTGATAGCCAAGCTCGCTCACCGCCGAATTGCGCGTCTGGGATCCGAACGACAATGCGGTCGGAGCGCCACTCGCATTGCTTTCGGTAAAGCCATTCAGATAAACCTGCTGCAGGATAACACCCGCGACTGGCCCATGGGTCAACTCGAGCGCGGCCGGACGGGCCGGGGCCTTGTAGGAAAGACGGGTCGCGGCCGGCGTGTCACCGAACGAATGAGTGAAATCGTATCCGATCTCACCGGCAAAGGAGATGTTGGTGCCGGTGGTGCTACCCTGATTGGATTGCTGCGTGATACCGAGCGGGATCTGCCGGTTGACAGTGTCACGCAGCGCGCCCCAGCTCACGATCGCGTCTGTCCAGAACGAGCCGTGGCGATAGGCCGTGTAGAGGGAGACCGCGAATTCGTCCTGCTTGTAGTTGCCGCCCAGGCTAAAGCTCTGCTTTGTGGTGAGCCCGGAGAATGCCGCACCGACCAGCCAATTCGAGGTGATCGCATAGTCGAAGCCCGCGGTCGTCATCAGCGGCGTACCGGGATCGTCGGGAAACCCTGCGGCGTTGTTGGTCATCTTGAGCCAGGAGACGTCGCCGCTGGCCCAGCCATGGAAGGCGCCAGGCGTGCCATAGGAAAGCGGAATCTGGTTGTTGATCGCGCTGATCACACCCTGCCGGGTCTTGAGCGGCGCCTCCGCGAGGAACGAAATCTGGCTCGGAGCTACGACCAGGCTGTAGACATAGTCTGCCACGATCTGCTGCACGGCGCCTGTCGTGTGCACACCGCCATCGGGTGCAGCCGGACCGTCGGCATAAAAATAGGTCTTGTTCGCGTTCGGGGCCACCCAGTTCGCCGGCGTGCACTGGAACGCGTTCACGATACCGCAGGCCGTTGTGAACATGCTCGTGTGGGTGATCCCGAACGGCGCAGGGTTGACGAGAACGTAGTTGGAGACCGCGGAAATGTCGGCGGGGATGAAGCGGACGCCGTTGGCGGCAAGCCCGTTCCAGACCGTCTGATTGTAGATGCTTCGCGAAGCGACCACGACCGGATCATAGGCGACCCCTGCGGCGGCCGCCGATTCAGGCGTCAGGGACTGGGCACCCGGCACCAGAATATAGCGCGCGCCGGCGGCCGACAGCGTGGATATCTGCGCGACCGTTTGTCCCGCCACCGCCGTCAGTTGAGCGACATTCTGAGGGTTGACGATATTGCCGGGGGAAGGCCCGAGAGGCTTGGTGGTCGTCTTCAGATCGTTGGAGCCGATCCAGTAGGTGTACAGCGCGTTGGGATCGGCGACGCCGCCCGTGCTGGCCAGATAGGCCGTGAGCTGATGCTGGCTCGACCACGTGTTGTGATATTCCGCGACGACGCGTGCGCCGCCGATGGCCCAGTTGTTGCCGCCGGTACCGGGGGTGTCGGCGGGCGTCGCCGCGTAGCCGAACTTGCTGGCAAGGACCTGTGCCCAGCCGGGGTCGGGATTGGTTGTCCACGTTCCCGCACCGGGAGGCGCAAGGCCGGTCCCAAAACCCGCCGGCGGTGCCCCCGCTCCCGGACCGGCCAGGAGCGGCTTGTACAGGAACCAGCCGGAATCCGTGGTGCTGTCGCCGAAGAAGACGGTGTTGGAAAAGTTCTGCGCACTGGCCGAGGTGGCCAGAGCTGAAAAGGTGATCCCCAAGAGCCACGTCAAGTTGTTCCGCATCGTCAATCATTCCCCAGCGATATGTACCCCGCGGGACATGGCACGATCCCATGTCTCCGATTCCTCACGAGCAATGAGCCGACATTGGCAGGACGACGCCTGACCCGATCGGGTCAGCCGCCCGCTTTCTGGTTTGTCTCGTGACAGAAATGCCACAGGCGATTCCTCGAGGTGTGGCGTGTCGCTCTCGCTCGCCGCCACGATCCGCTGCCTTCGCCCGCCCATCAGATCCATGGTTTAATATTACCTGCCGCCTGATTCCGGCCGCTCTGCGATAAATCAGCCAAGAGACTTGCTCTGCGCCGGGTTCCCACGCGAGAGTTCGCGACCGCCGGACGCATCTTGGAGGAGGTCGCGAGGCGGGGCATCCGGGCTGCTGCTTTTGCGGCTTTGCGATTGTGTGCGGCTCGCCTCACGAGTCCGCAGCACGCGGAGAGGGGGGACCGCTCTTGAGGACTGGAATCGACAACGATCAGCTATCCAAAGTCATCGAACGGCTTGGTGAGGCGGCCGTCGACCCGGCGGCTTGGCCCACGATCATGGACGACATCTGCAAGGCCGTCGGCGCATCGGCGGCCATGCTGCTCCAGAGCGACGTTCGGACCCCGGACATCCCGCGCACAGCCTCGATCGACGAGGGGACGCAGTTCTATTTCAAGAACAACTGGCACCTGAGAGACCCGCGCGCAAATGGATTTCCCCGCATGATGTCCGGGGAAATCGTCACCGACCATGATGTGTTGACGCCGGATCAGATCCGCTCCGATCCGATGTACAACGAAGTTCTGCTTCCCTTCGGATTCCAATGGTTCGCGGGCATCGGCTTTTGGGCCGATTCTTCAGCCTGGGCACTGACCCTCCAACGAACGGGGCGCGAGGGCTCATTCGACACGCGAGACAAGCGCGTCCTCGCACGGCTTGCTCCCCGGCTCACGGAAACGGCGACACTCGCGACTGCGGTCGGCCGTATCGCTCTGAGCGCGATGACGAACGTGCTCGATCAGGTGCGTCAGCCAGCCCTCGTCCTGGACCGGCGAGGAACGGTCGTGAGCACGAATTCGGCAGCCGATGCCGGGTTCGACAGTGATATCCGCATCCGGGATCGCCGGCTCATCCTGCGGGACAACAAGGCCGCCGCCAGATTCGATCAGTTGCTCGACGCAATTCGATCGACCTCCGATGTGGCCGCCCTTCCCGCTGCACCCATTCCAGTGCGGCGAAGGGAAAAGCCACCAGTGATCATACGCGTGCTCCCGATCGACGGAGCCGCGCGCACTGTGTTCCTGGGCGCTCGCGTCATGCTTGTCCTGTCCAACCTGGAACCAGCGCTGGCACCAGAGCCGACATTGATCGCCGATGCTCTTGATCTGACCTCTGCCGAGTCTCGATTGGTATCGCTATTGGTGGGGGGCGCGACCATCGACGGAGCCGCGCAGCAGCTCCGCATCGCGCGAGAGACTGCACGTAATCACCTCAAGTCCGCATTCTCGAAGACAGGAACACATCGTCAGGCCGAACTTATCACTCTCGTCTCCCAGTTGGTTTGACGGAAAGGGATCTCCCAACAGGCTGGCTCAAAATGCGTGCGGCACTTCCGGCCTTCGCGAAACGGCGGGCCAAGGGTCTTGGATGGGCTACGAAAAGCCAGGCACATTGGTTGGCTGCGGAGGCGAGACCGGGAAAGCCGCTACGATGATGCGGCAGAAGGAAACGAGCCCTAACTCCCGACTCTGGGCTGCGGCCTTTTGCTGCCAGGAGGAACCAACCCCGCAAAGGCTAAATCCGTTCGATCATCGATGCGGTCGATGTGGACGACCGAGCCATCCGGATCATCGACAGCAAGGACGTTCTCCAGGCCGCCGTTGCCGGCAAACAGACCGAGAGCCGAAATGTCGGCGATTTTGTACGCGAATGGCGCGCCCGGAACGATTCGAACGTCCGACCCTCAGATTCGTAGTCTGATGCTCTATCCAGCTGAGCTACGGGCGCATTTTCGCAGGTGGGCCTAAAGCCCGCACGGCTCCGGGAGCCCCGGAACGTCGCGAAAGAGCGCTCTAGCTACAGGCTCCCGGTCCGGTTGGCAAGGTCTGCAAGCGCCAATTTCGGCCGCGGTTTTTAGCCGCCCTGGGTTACCGGAATGGCCTCACGCCCTCGCCCGCTCGCTGCGAACGGACAGCAGTTCCACCGGGCGGTCCGGGATCGAGATCTGGAACGTGGCGCCGATGGTGCCCTCGACCAGATGGATATGGCCGCCATGGGCACGGATCAGCTCGGCGGCGATCGCAAGGCCCAGCCCGCTGCCGCCGGGGCGGCCGGAGGTCTGGAACGCCTCGAACAGGTGCTCGCGCGCCTTGGCCGGAACGCCGGGGCCGGTGTCGGAGACCTCGATGATCGCAACCGTGCCCTCGCGGCGGCCGGTGATGCGGATCTGCTGGGCACCGCCATCGCTGTCCTGCCGGCTTTCCAGGGCCTGGGTCGCGTTGCGCACCAGGTTGAGCAGCACGCGGAACAGCTGGTCCGGGTCGGCGTCGATGGTGAGGCCGCGCTCGATCGCGCAGATCCAGGTGATCGAGACATCGGTCGCAAGTCCGGCCGATTCCCGCACCTCGGCAACCGCAGGCTCCACCATGATCACGCGGCGGTCGGGCGCCGCCTCCTGCGCGCGGCCATAGGACAAGGTCGACTGGCAGAAGGCGATGGCGCGCTCCAGCGAGCGCAGCAGTTTCGGCGCGAAGCGCTGCACCCGCGGATCGGGCACGCTGGCGAGTTGGTCCGACAGCAGTTGCGAGGACGCCAGCAGGTTGCGCAGGTCGTGATTGATCTTGGAGACGGCGAGCCCGAGCGCGGCAAGCCTGCTCTTCTGATGCAGCATCGAGACGAGGTCGCGCTGCATGTCCGACAGCTCGCGCTCGGCAACGCCGATCTCGTCGCCGCGCTGGCTGGGCACGATGATTCGCGCCGAGCTCTCCGGATTCTCGTGGAAGCCGACCAGGCTCGCGGTCAGCCGCCGCATCGGGCGGACGAACAGATAATGCAGCGCCAGATAGACCAGGCCGGCGGTCAGGCCGGCGATCAGCAGCGCGACCACCAGAACATTGCGCGAGAAGCGGTACATCGCCTGCCGCAACGGCTTCTCGTCGATCACGACCTCGATGAATTGCGCCTGGCCCGGCGCGGGTCCGACCACGCGGATGGTCTGGTCACCGTGTTCGAGCATGATCTCGAAGGCATCGACGATCGCCGACCACACCGTCATGGCCCGCATGTCGACATCATGGTCGATCGCGGCCGGCAGGTCGGCGCTGGCGAGCAGGCGGCGCTGTTGGCCGAGCTTGATGGCGACGGCGCGGGCGCCGATGCTGGTCAGGATCTGCCGCGCCAGCGAATCCGGCACCAGGCCGGACGGGGCGGCGTCGAGCACCAGCGCCGCGGTGTTGGCGGCGGCCAGGCGGTCATTGAGCCGGTTCATCCGGAAGTTGGCGATGGCCGGCACGTAGATCAGGAGTCCGGCGATCATCACCAGCGGAATCGTCAGCAGCAAAAGCTTGCCCGACAGCCCGAGCCGAAGGGGCGGCTTGGGCCGCTGCTTCTGCGCGGTCGCCTGATCGTCAATTAGAGCCACAAGATAAGGCCTTGTTGGGCTTAGGGGTCGGAGGATGCGGCCCGGCCCCCAAGCCGGTCAAATTACGGATCGCTAATGTCGGCGGTTCCCCGAACGCCCCAAAGCGCTCCTCACCGTCAAAAACCCCGCGAAAACAGTTATATTCGCCCCAATTGCGACGTTTCAAAGAAGCCTCTTTGCGACGCCCTGTGACATTGACGAAAACAGGGCGCTCCCTTATAAGCCGCGCCAACTGTCCGCGATGGCCCGGTTCTTGACCGGGGGCGGCTCATTTGGGGCCGTAAACGGCTCGCTTGGGCCCGCCAGCATCATCGGACTCCATCTCAATACAACGGCAAATTGCCCGGTCAGCGGAGAATTACCCGTGAAGCGGACTTATCAACCCAGCAAACTGGTGCGCAAGCGCCGTCACGGCTTCCGCGCCCGCCTCGCAACGGCCGGCGGCCGCAAGGTCCTCGCTGCGCGCCGCGCGCGTGGCCGCAAGCGCCTGAGCGCCTGAGCCCGGACGTCTCCTCTCCGGAGATACCCATTATGGATCGGCTGAGGCAGCGGGCGGATTTCCTCGCCGTTGCCAATGGCGCACGGGCGAATACCACAGCTTTTGTGCTGCAGGGCCGCCGTCGCGACGATCAGGGCCCGATCCGCGTCGGCTATACCGTCACCAAGAAGAACGGCACCGCGACCGAGCGCAACCGCATCCGCCGCCGGCTTCGCGAAGTGATAAGACGGGTCGATGCCGTATTCATGCGGCCGCACCATGATTATGTGCTAGTCGGCCGTCGTGACGCGCTGACCCGCGACTTTGCGACCATGATTGACGACCTGCGGTCGGCGCTGCGCCGCCTCGACCGGCCTGCGCCCACTGGTACCAACAAGACGGGTACCAACAAGGCGGGTAACAAAAGCGCGCCCAATCCGAATGGAATGACGAGACCATAAGAGATGTCCGACAACCGCAATACGATCATCGCCGTCATTCTGTCGGGCCTCGTCCTGATCGCCTGGCAATACTTCTACAACGTGCCGCAGATGGAGAAGCAGCGCGAGGCGCAGCGCCAGGCCGAGCTGTTGAAGCCGGCGCCACAGGCGACCCCTGGCGCTGCTCCCGGCGCCGCTCCCGGAAGCGCAACGACGCCCTCCCCGGCACCGGGCAGGCCTGCTGCCGACGCTCCGGTGGCGAGCCGCGAGACGGCGCTCGCGGCCGGCCCGCGCATCAAGATCGAGAGCCCGCGCATCATCGGCAGCATTGCGCTGAAGGGCGCCCGGATCGACGATCTTTCGCTGGTCCAGTTCCGCGAGACGGTCGACCCCACATCGCCGGCCATCGTGCTGCTGTCGCCGTCGGGCACCGCGGAGCCTTATTATGCCGAGTTCCTGTGGCTGACCGCCAACGGCTCGTCGGTGAAGACGCCTGATGCCGAAACCGTGTGGCAGCAGGAAGGATCGAACAGCCTGTCGCCGAGCGCCCCGGTGGTTCTGAAATATGAGAACGGCCAGGGCCTGACCTTCCGCCGCACCATCTCGATCGACGATCGCTACCTCTTCAGCATCAAGGACGAGGTCATCAATCAAGGCAGCGCGCCGGTGACGCTGTATCCGTTCGGGCTGATCTCGCGCGGCGGCAAGCCGCCGGTCTCCGGTTACGCGATCCTGCACGAAGGCCTGATCGGCTATCTCGGCGAACAGGGCCTGCAGGAATACACCTACAAGAATATCGACGACAGCAAGATCCCGACCGGCGAGGACTCGCGTGGCGTCAAGTTTGACAACGTGACCAACGCCTGGTTGGGCATTACCGACAAATACTGGGCGACAGCCCTTCTGCCGGACACCAACGCCACCCTGCAAACGGCCCGTCTTACCAACGACCAGGCTTCCGATCCGCGCGCCAAGCGCTATCGGGCCGACTACATGCTCGGCGCGCAGACCATTCCGATCGGCGGTACCGGCGTTGCCAATGCGCGGCTGTTCGCCGGCGCGAAGGAAGCCGCCACGGTCGGCCTCAACTTCCCGCTGGTCGGCTTCGGCGGCTACAACAAGCAGCTCGGCCTCAACCATTTCGATCTCCTGATCGACTGGGGCCATTTCTACTTCATTACCAAGCCGATGTTCCTGGCGCTCGACTGGTTCTATCGCCTGGTCGGCAATTTCGGCATCGCGATCCTCTTGGTGACCGTGATCGTGAAGCTGTTGTTCTTCCCGCTCGCCAACAAGTCCTACGCCTCGATGGCGAAGATGAAGTCGGTGCAGCCGCAGCTTCAGGCGCTGAAGGAACGCTATCCTGACGACCGCGTGAAGCAGCAGCAGGAGATGATGGAGATCTACAAGAAGGAGAAGATCAACCCGATCGCAGGCTGTCTTCCCGTCGCCTTGCAGATCCCGGTGTTCTTCTCGCTCTACAAGGTGCTGTTCATCACCATCGAAATGCGGCACGCGCCGTTCTTCGGCTGGATCAAGGATCTCTCCGCGCCCGATCCGACCAATCTGTTCACGCTGTTCGGGCTGATTCCGTTCGATCCGATCGCGCTGCTCGGACCGCATTTCGGCGCCTATCTGGTGATGGGCATCTGGCCGATCATCATGGGCATCACGATGTGGGTGCAGATGAAGCTCAACCCGGCGCCGCCGGATCCGACCCAGAAGATGATCTTCGACTGGATGCCGCTGATCTTCACCTTCATGCTGGCCGGCTTCCCGGCGGGTCTCGTGATCTACTGGGCCTGGAACAACACGCTCTCCGTGCTGCAGCAGAGCTTCATCATGCGCAAGAACGGCGTGAAGGTGGAGTTATTCGACAATCTGAAGTCGACCTTCGCCAAGAAGCCGACTTAACTTCCGCTGCTTATCCCGTCATTGCGAGGAGCAAAGCGACGAAGCAATCCATTCTTCCCGTGCTGAGGAATGGATTGCTTCGCTCCACTCGCAATGACGGCCAAGCCGCTTGCGCCTTGATGGGATCCTTCGCATGACCGCCGAACCTGATGCGGAGCTGATCGAGCAGGGGCGAAAGCTGTTCGCCGGCGACTGGCGCTTCATCTGGGCCTCGCCCTCGATCGAGACACTGCCGCCGATGGCCGGCCTCGAGGTCGCCTTTGCCGGCCGCTCCAATGTCGGCAAGTCGAGCCTGATCAACGCGCTGACCGGCCGCAATGCGCTGGCTCGCACCTCGCATACGCCGGGCCGCACCCAGGAGCTGATCTTCTTCGAGGGCCCGGAAAACGCGGACATTCGTCTGGTCGACATGCCGGGCTACGGCTATGCCTCGGCGCCGAAGACCAAGGTGGCGTCATGGACGGCGCTGATCCACAAATTCCTGCTCGGGCGCGCGACGCTGGCGCGGGTCTATGTGCTGATCGACGCCCGCCACGGCATCAAGGACGTCGATCTCGACGTGCTGAAGACGCTGGACAAGTCCGCGGTCAGCTACCAGGTCGTGCTGACCAAGGCCGACCAGGTCAAGGCCGGCGAACTCAAGACCGTCACCGCCGACACGATCGCGACGCTCGCAAAACATCCCGCCGCGTTCCCCGAAGTTCTGGTGACCTCGTCGCGCACCGGCGACGGCATGCCGGAGCTGCGTGCCGCCATGGTACGCCTGATCGAGGAGCGGCGCCGATGAAAGGCGCATCGCGCCTCCTGATCGGCCTTGCCGCCATCATGGGCGCCTGCGGCGTGATGCTGGCGGCGGCCGCAGCCCATTTGCCGGATGCATCGCGGCTGGCGTCGACGTCCTCGATGCTGCTGTTCCATGCCACCGCCGCCATCGCGACCATTGCGGTCGCGGAGCGCGCGATCATCCATGTAAAGCTCGGCGTCGTGGCGGCGGCAGGCTTCGTCATCGCGGCGTCATTGTTCGCGGGCGATCTCACGCTGCGCCAATATGGCGGCCATGGCTTGTTTCCGATGGCCGCCCCATCAGGCGGAACGCTGCTGATCCTGAGCTGGCTGGCGCTGGCAGTTTCGGCCATGTGGCCGAGGCGCTGACCCGTAGCCCGGATGCAGCGAAGCGAAATCCGGGAATCGTGCCGCAGGTGCAGACCCCGGATTGCGCTTCGCTGCATCCGGGCTACGGATTACGGATCATCATCCCGCTTTGCGCCCTGCCCGGCAATCAGATAGAAACGCGCCCGTCCCTCCGCTGACGTGAGACCAGCCCCATGACCGACCAGCACATCAGCCCGCTCGATCAGGCCCGCATCCTGTCCGAGGCGCTGCCGCACATGCAGGAATATGACGAGGAAACCATCGTCATTAAATATGGCGGCCATGCCATGGGCGCCGAGGACACCGCCAAGGCATTCGCGCGCGACATCGTTCTGCTCGAGCAGACCGCGATCAATCCGGTGGTCGTGCACGGCGGCGGCCCGCAGATCGCGACCATGCTGAAGCGCCTCGGCATCCAGTCGGAATTCGCGGCCGGGCTGCGCATCACCGACGCCGCGACCATCGAGATCGTCGAGATGGTGCTGGCGGGCTCGGTCAACAAGCAGATCGTCGGCTACATCAACGAAGCCGGCGGCAGGGCCGTGGGCCTGTCCGGCAAGGACGGCAACATGGTGAAGGCGTCGAAGACGACACGCACCATGGTCGATCCGGATTCCCACATCGAGAAGGCGGTCGACCTCGGCTTCGTCGGCGATCCCGAAAAGGTCGACCTCACGCTGCTCAACCAGTTGATCGGCTATGAGTTGATCCCGGTGCTGGCGCCGCTGGCGACGTCGAAGGACGGCCAGACGCTGAACATCAACGCCGACACCTTCGCCGGCGCGATCGCGGGCGCGCTGAAAGCCAAGCGCCTGCTGCTGCTGACCGACGTGCCCGGCGTACTCGACAAGTCCAAGAAGCTGATTCCGGACCTGTCGATCAAGGAAGCCCGCAAGCTGATCGCCGACGGCACGATTTCCGGCGGCATGATCCCGAAGGTCGAGACCTGCATCTACGCGCTCGAACAGGGCGTGCAGGGCGTCGTGATCATCGACGGCAAGACGCAGCACGCCGTGCTGCTCGAGCTCTTCACCAACCAGGGCACCGGCACGCTGATCCATAAGTAATGGCAGACGAGGTCGTCATCGCGGGACGCGCGGCGAGGAACCCTCGCCGGTCGCCGCCGGCGCGGCTCGCGATGTCGCTGCCGGCCGCGCTGGTGTCGTTCCTTTTCTCGGCCGCGCCGGCGCATGCCGATCTCAAGCTGTGCAACCGCATGAGCTACGTGATCGAGGCCGCGATCGGCATCGACGACAAGGCCGCGACGGCGACACGCGGCTGGTTCCGCATCGATCCCGCCACCTGCCGGGTCGTGGTGCAGGGGGCGCTCACCGCGGACCGCGTGCTGCTCAATGCCCGTGCGCTCGGCGTCTACGGCGCGTCGCCGATCCCGCAGAACGGCACCGACACGCTCTGCGTCGCGCAGGACAATTTCGTGATCGCCGCCGCGCGGCAATGCCGCTCCGGCCAGGCACCCGCGCAGTTCACCCAGATCACGCCGACGCAGACCGATGACGGCAACCTTGTCGCCTACCTCGCCGAAGACAGCGAGTATGACGACGAGCAGGCGCGGCTCGCCGGGATCCAGCGCCTCCTGGTGATCGCAGGCTACGACGCGGCGCCGATCGACGGCGTCGACGGGCCGAAGACCCAGAGCGCGCTGTCGGCATTCCTGAGGAGCCGCGGGCTCGGCAGCGACATCGTGCAGTCGCCGAACTTCTTCGCCACCATGGTCGATGCCGTGCAGAAGCCCTCGCCGTCGGGACTGACCTGGTGCAACGACACGCCGCACAAGGTGATGGCCGCGGTTGCGACCGACGACGGCAAGATGGTGACCAGCCGCGGCTGGTATCGGATCGACCCCGGCAAGTGCCTGCATCCCGACGTGTCGGGCACGCCGAAGCAGATCTATTCCTTCGCGGAAGCCGTCGACGGCGACAACCGCGCCATCCGCATCAAGGACAAGCCGCTGAACTGGGGCGGCGGGGTCCAGCTCTGCACCCGCGAAAGCAAGTTCGAGGTCAACGAGCAGGGCGACTGCGCCACCCGCGGCCTCACCGCGCTCGGCTTCACCACCGTCGACATGACCAGCGGCGGCAAGACGCTGCGCTTTGCGATGCCGTGATCACTCCTTCGTCGTCCCTGCGAAAGCAGGGACCCATAACCACAGGCCAAGGTTTTGCAGTTGCCTATGTCCCCAAGCGAAGGTTACTCCCATTTTGCTCAACAATATCAGGCACGGCGTATGGGTCCCTGCTTTCGCAGGGACGACACGCGGAGAAAGCCATGACTAAAACTCCCCGCAGCTTCGGCCATGTCGAGACCTGGGTGTTCGACCTCGACAACACGCTGTACCCGCATCACGTCAATCTGTGGCAGCAGGTCGACGCGCGGATCGGCGAGTTCGTCGGCAATTGGCTGAAGATCTCGCCCGAGGAAGCACGGCGGCTACAGAAGGACTATTACCTGCGCTACGGCACCACGATGCGCGGCATGATGACCGAGCACGGCGTGCAGGCGGACGACTATCTCGCCTACGTGCACAAGATCGACCACTCGCCGTTGCAGCCGAATCCGGCGATGGGCGCTGCGATCGCCAAACTGCCGGGGCGCAAGCTGATCCTGACCAACGGCTCGGTCGACCATGTCGATGCGGTGCTGGGCCGGCTCGGCATCTCCAACCATTTCGACGGCGTGTTCGACATCATCGCCGCCGATCTCGAGCCGAAACCGGCGCCGCAGACCTACCAGAAGTTCCTGAAGCTGCACGACGTCGACCCGACGAAGGCTGCGATGTTCGAGGACCTCGCGCGCAATCTGGTGGTGCCGCATGAGCTCGGCATGACCACCGTGCTGGTGGTGCCAGACGGCAGCCAGGAGGTGGTGCGCGAGACCTGGGAGCTCGAGGGCCGCGACGCCGCTTATGTCGACCACGTCACGGACGATCTCACCGGGTTCTTGCAGCAGCTCGATAGGAAGCCGTAGCCTCTCAACAGGCGTCGTCCCAGCGAAAGCTGGGACCCATAACCACAAATCTGCGATTGGCTACTCGCCGTGGCCCCAGCGTGCCGCAACACTGGCATTCGTGTTTATGGGTCCCGGCTCGCGCTTCGCTTGGCCGGGACGACGACGGAGGGTGACCGCTCGTCGCCCCACGAGTTTGCCTTGACTCTCTTGCCCCGAATTCCGAAAAAGCCCTGCAAAATTCCCGCCATATCCCCGATACGCCCAAGGATTGTCCCGATGTCGTTGTCCGCCCTCGAAACCACCGTCAACACCGCGTTCGACGCCCGCGAAGGCATCTCGACCTCGACCAAGGGCGAGGTCCGCGAGGCCGTCGACCACGCGCTGGAGTTGCTCGACAAGGGCGAGGCCCGCGTCGCCGAGCGCGAGGCCGGCGGGAAGTGGAAGGTCAATCAGTGGCTGAAGAAGGCCGTGCTGCTCTCGTTCCGTCTCAACGACATGGGTCAGATCGCGGGCGGCCCGGGCAAGGCATCGTGGTGGGACAAGGTGCCCTCGAAGTTCGAGGGCTGGGGTGAGAACCGCTTCCGCGACGCCGGCTTCCGCGCCGTGCCTGGTGCGATCGTGCGCCGCTCGGCCTTCATCGCCCGCAACGTCGTGCTGATGCCCTCCTTCGTCAATCTCGGCGCTTACGTCGATGAAGCGACCATGATCGACACCTGGTCGACGGTCGGCTCCTGCGCCCAGATCGGCAAGCGCGTGCACATCTCCGGCGGCGTCGGCATCGGCGGCGTGCTCGAGCCGCTGCAGGCCGAGCCCGTGATCGTCGAGGACGACTGCTTCATCGGCGCGCGCAGCGAGGTCGCCGAGGGCGTGATCGTGCGCAAGGGCGCGGTGCTGTCGATGGGCGTGTTCCTCGGCGCCTCCACCAAGATCGTCGACCGCGAGACCGGCGAAATCTTCGTCGGCGAGGTCCCGGAATACGCCGTCGTCGTTCCCGGCACCCTGCCGGCCAAGCCGCTGAAGAACGGCCAGCCGGGCCCGGCCACCGCCTGCGCGGTGATCGTCAAGCGCGTCGACGAGCGCACCCGCGCCAAGACCAGCATCAACGAGCTGCTGCGCGACTGATCGGTCTTCCGCCGCAATAATCTATCACCGTCACCCTGAGGAGGCCGCACAGCGGCCGTCTCGAAGGGTCGACGGCCCGGCTGGTGGCCGTGCATCCTTCGAGACGGCCGCTTCGCGGCCTCCTCAGGATGACGGGTCTGGACTGATCGAACCAAATTTCATCTGACGCCGACAAAACTCCGGGCCGCGAAGAATTGCCGCTGCCCGGAGTTTTTTCATGGACTGGGCCAATTACCTGTTCGGCTTCAAGGGCCGCGTCAACCGGGCCAAGTTCTGGCTCGCAGCACTGATCATCGTGTGCTGGATGATGTTGCTGGCCGTGCTGGTGATCTGGGCGGGCCTTGGCGGCAAGGGTGCGTCGTTCGGCTTCAATGTCGACGACATCTTCCGGGCGTTCGACCCGGATAGCTACAAATCGCTGACCTCTGCCGGTTTGCCCGCACTGCTGGTCAAGGCCAGCGGAACGGCGCTGTTCGTCTGGGTCTATGTCGCGGTCTCGATCAAGCGCCTGCACGACCGCGACAAGAGCGGCTGGTGGATGGTCCCGTTCTTCGCGATCCCGGGCCTCATGAGTCAGTTCTCCGACCGGCTTCCCGATGATTCCTATTGGGTGATGGCCGCGGGCGCGATCGTCTTCGCGCTCTATATCTGGGGCTTCATCGAGCTCGGCTTTCTGCCGGGCACCCGTTACCCCAATCGCTATGGTCCCAATCCGCTTGGAAAAACCCATCTGCGGCAAGGCGGCGACCGCGACAGCGGGTCGCGCCCCAGGCAGGGCTGGGATCAGCAGAGCGAGTTCGAATGATGCCGCACAAAGCTGGTCCACCCACAGCGTGACGTGTTAAGCGAGGCGCATGAGTGATGCTGTCTCGATTACCCGCGATCTGGTTCGCTGCCCCTCCGTCACCCCGGCCGACGCCGGCGCGCTTGGCGTTCTTGAAAATTTGCTGAAAAGCGCAGGCTTCGACGTTCACCGCGTGACGTTCTCGGAGCCCGGCACCGCCGATATCGACAACCTCTACGCCCGCATCGGCAACACGGCGCCGCACATCACCTTTGCCGGCCACACCGACGTGGTGCCGCCCGGCGATGAAGCGGCGTGGACGCTCGGCGCGTTCTCCGGCGAGGTCAAGGACGGCTATCTCTACGGCCGCGGCGCCGTCGACATGAAGGGCGGCATCGCCTGCAGTGTCGCCGCGGTGCTGCAATATCTCCGCGACCACGGCGGCAAGCCGCGAGAAGATGGCAATGGCTCGATCTCCTTCCTGATCACCGGGGATGAGGAAGACGTGTCGATCAACGGCACCGTCAAGCTGTTGAAATGGTGCGCCGAGCGCGGCGAGAAGTTCGACCATTGTGTGCTCGGCGAGCCCTCGAATGTCGAAGTGCTCGGCGACATGATCAAGATCGGCCGGCGCGGCTCGCAATCCGGCACGCTGATTGTCGATGGCGTGCAGGGCCACGTCGCCTATCCGCACCGCGCCTCGAACCCGGTGCCGGATATCTCGCGGCTGATCGTGGCGCTGAGCGACGAGCCGCTCGATCACGGCAGCGCGCAATTCCAGGCCAGCAACCTCGAATTCACCACGGTCGATGTCGGCAACACCGCAAGCAATGTGATCCCGGGCCAGGCGCGGGCGAAATTCAACATCCGCTACAACGACAACCACACCCAGGAGAGCCTGCGGCAGTTGGTCGACGAGCGGCTGGCGAAGGCCTGCGGCAACCGCATCCGCGCCCACATCGATTGGCAACCGTCGAACTCGAACGTGTTCGTGACCCAGCCCGGCCCATTCACCGACCTCGCGGTCGCCGCGATCGAGGAGACCACCGGCCGCAAGCCGGAGCTGTCCACCTCGGGCGGCACCTCGGACGCGCGCTTCATCTCGAGCTATTGCCCGGTGATCGAGTTCGGCCTGGTCGGCCAGACCATGCACCAGATCGACGAGCGCACGCCGGTGGCCGATCTGGAGCAGCTGACGAAGGTCTATCGGGGCGTGTTGGACAGGTATTTTGCGTAGTCCAGCCGCTCGGCTGGACCAAAACATCGAAAACAACCCCATGCACAGTAGGGATTGGGGCCGCTGGAGCGCGATGAGTTTGGATTGAATCGTGTCCGCGGACTGGGTTTACCTCTCCCCGTTGGGGAGAGGTCGATTTGCGCAGCAAATCGGGTGAGGGGCCGCAGCTCTCGCGAGGGACCGTAACCCCTCACCCGGCGCTCCGCGCCGACCTCTCCCAAGGGAGAGGTAAACCTCCGACGCCGCTCCAGCCCAACCCAATCTCATCGCGCTCTCGACTAATAATCCACCCGCATCAGATAGAGCCCGTCCGGCGGCGCGACGGGGCCACAGGCGGCGCGGTTGCGGGCGGCGAGTGCGCCAAACAGATCGTCCGCGCTCCAGCGGCCCTCGCCGACCCAGACCAGCGAGCCCACCATCGAGCGCACCTGGCTGTGCAGGAACGAGCGCGCCGACGTCACGATATTGATGGCGTCGCCCTCGCGCGTGACGTCGAGCTGATCGAGCGTCTTCTCCGGCGACTTGGCCTGGCACTCGGTGTCGCGGAAGGTGGTGAAATCGTGCTTGCCGAGCAGTCGCTGCGCGGCCTCATGCATCGCGTCAGCATCGAGCGCGCGCGGCACGCGCCAGACGCGGCCGATGTCGAGCGCGAGGTTCGCCCGGGTGTTGGTGATGCGATAGAGATAGTGCCGCTTGATTGCCGAGAACCGCGCCTCGAATTCGTCAGGCACGATATCAGCCGCAAGCACACCGATCGGATTCGGCCGCAAATGCGCGTTCAGCCCGTCGCGGAAGCGGCCGGGCGGAAAATGCTTGGCGATGTCGCAATGCGCGACCTGGCCGCGCGCGTGCACGCCGGCGTCGGTACGCCCGGCGCCATGGACGCGCACGTCCTCGCCGCAGATCGCCTTGACCGCCGTCTCCAGCGCGCCCTGCACGGTCGGCGCGGTATCCTGGATCTGCCAGCCGGAGAACGGCGTGCCGTCATATTCGATGGTGAGCTTGTAGCGGGGCATCAGGTGAGCCGCGCGGGCGGCTTCAGCGGCGTGCCGCGCAAAAAGTCTGCCGCCTTCATCGGCGCCTTGCCGGCGCGCTGCAATTCGAGGATCCGGACCGCGCCTTCGCCGCAGGCGATCGCAAGATTGTCGTCGAGCACGTCGCCGGGTTCGCCCGAGCCTTTCACCAATTCGCAGCGCAGGATTTTCAGCCGCACCGGCTCGCCCTCACCTGCGAGTTCGCACCAGGCGCCGGGGAACGGCGACAGCCCGTGGATGTGCCGCAGTACCGCGTGCGCCGGCTGCTTCCAGTCGATCCGCGCCTCGGCCTTCTCGATCTTGGCGGCGTAGGTGACGCCGTCCGCGCTCTGCTTGGTCAGCTGCAAGCCGCCACGCTGCAGCCCACCCATCGCGCGCACCATCAGATCGGCGCCAAGCGGCGCCAGCGCGTCGTGCAGGTCGGATGCCGTCATGCTGTCCGAGATCGGCAGCCGCTCGGCCATCGCGACGTCGCCGGTGTCGAGGCCGACATCCATCTTCATCACCATCACGCCGCTTTCGGCATCGCCGGCCATGATGGCGCGATTGATCGGCGCAGCGCCGCGCCAGCGCGGCAACAGCGAAGCATGCAGGTTGAAGCAGCCGAGCTTCGGCGCGTCGAGGATCGCCTGCGGCAGGATCATGCCATAGGCGACGACC
The DNA here is from genome assembly GCF_042258615.1 of Bradyrhizobium sp. Pha-3. GTDB lineage: Bacteria > Pseudomonadota > Alphaproteobacteria > Rhizobiales > Xanthobacteraceae > Bradyrhizobium. The sequence continues at coordinate 8,659,346 of NZ_CP170152.1, forward strand.
ACAGCGGCATCCGCGTCATGCGCGCGAAACTCCTCGAGCGCTTCGCCCGTCTTCAGCGTCTTCGGCGTCAGCACGGGAATGCCAAGGCGGCGCGCCTCCTGCTCGACCGGTGTCGGCTGCAACTGCAGGCCGCGCCGCCCGCCCGGCTTCGGCGCGCGGGTATAGACAGCCACGACCTCGTGGCCATGGGCCACCAGCTCCAGCAGCGTCGGCACCGCGAAATCGGGCGTGCCCATGAAGATCAGACGGAGAGGCATGCGGTCAGATTCTTCCGGGAGGATCCAATCTTCGTCATGGCCGGGCATAGCCGTCAAGGACGGCGTCGCTTTCGCTCGCCTATGCCCGGCCATCCACGTCTTTGGTCTCCCAGAAGGAAGACGTGGATGCCCGGGTCAAGCCCGGGCATGACGGCGGAGTGCGCGGCTATTCCGCCGCGCGCTTGGCGGCCTTCTCGAATTTCTTGAAGACGCGGTCGCGCTTGAGCTTCGACAGATAGTCCACGAACAGCACGCCGTTGAGATGGTCGATCTCGTGCTGGATGCAGGTGGCGTAGAGCCCCTCCGCATCCTCCTCATGCAGCTTGCCGTCGAGGTCGGTGAAGCGCAGACGCACCCGCGCCGGGCGCTCGACCTCCTCGTAATATTCGGGGATCGACAGGCAGCCCTCTTCGTAGACCGACAGCTCTTCCGAATGCGAAATGATCTCCGGATTGATGAACACCCGCGGCTGCGGCGTGGTCTCGCCGTTCTCGTCGCGCTTGGCGAGGTCCATGGTGATCAGCCGCAGCGGTTGCGCGACCTGGATCGCCGCGAGCCCGATGCCCGGCGCGTCATACATGGTCTCGAGCATGTCGTCGGCGAGCTTGCGGATCTCCGGCGTCACCTTCTCGATCGGTTTCGACACCAGACGCAACTGCTTGTCCGGCAGGATGATGATTTCTCGTAATGCCATGGCGGCGATTTAAGCTGCTGACTTCATGGGGTCAATGCGCTCAGGAACCGGTTAAGGCGGCCTTAACCACGTTTCTTCACGCAAGATTAACCAAGGAATTTAAGGAAGCGTTTACCATAAATGTTCCCTTTTCGTTCGGCAGCAACGCCGAATCGGCTACAACTGCCGGCATGAACGAGATTCTCCTCACGATTGGCGACCTTGCCCTCCGTGTCTCCGACGCGTTGATCGGCCTTGGCGCGCTGGCGCTGATCCTGCTGTTCGCCATCGCCGTGGTGATCGCGCGCGCCAGCCGGCGCGGCGCGGAACTCGCGATGGCCCAGGCCATTCGCGCCGACGAGCTGGAGGAGCGGCTCGCCGACATGCTGCGGGCGCAGAGCGAATCCTCCGGGCGGGTCGACGCCATGGCGCAGACGCTGGCCGGCCGCCAGGCCGAGATGGCCCGCGCCGTCAACGAGCGGCTGGATTCGGTGACCCACCGGGTCGGCCAGTCCATGGAACAATCGACCCGCAACACGATGGATTCGCTGCGCGTGCTGCACGAGCGGCTCGGCATCATCGATCACGCCCACAAGAACCTCAACGAGCTCACCACCCAGGTGACGACCTTGCGCGACGTGCTCGCCAACAAGCAATCGCGCGGCGCGTTCGGCCAGGCGCGGATGGAGGCGATCGTCCAGGACGGCATGCCGAAGGGCTCGTTCGAGTTCCAGTACACGCTGACGTCAGGCAAGCGGCCGGACTGCGTGGTGTTCCTGCCCGACCAGCGCCCGCTCTGCATCGACGCGAAATTCCCGCTGGAAGCCATGACCGCGCTGCACGATGCGCGCAGCGACGAGGAACGCAAATCGGCCTGCCAGCGGCTGCGCGCCGACGTGCTGAAGCATGTCAGCGACATCGCGGAGAAATACCTGATCCCGGGCGAGACCCAGGACACCGCGCTGATGTTCGTGCCGTCGGAATCGGTCTATGCCGAAATCCATGACGGCTTCGACGACGTGATCCAGAAGGCCTACCGCGCCCGCGTCGTGCTGGTGTCGCCCTCGCTGTTGATGCTGGCGATCCAGGTGATGCAGCAGATCCTGAAGGACGCCCGCATCCGCGACGCCGCCGACCAGATCCGCAACGAGGTGATGCATCTCGGCGACGACCTCGGCCGCCTGCGCGACCGCGTGCTCAAGCTGCAGACCCATTTCGGCCAGGTCAACGAGGATGTGCGGCAGATCCTGATCTCCGCCGACAAGATCGAAAAGCGCGCCGGCCGCATCGAGGAACTCGACTTCAGCAAGTCCGAGACCCCGATCGAGGTGCCTCGCTTCGTCAAGGCCGCCGCCGCCCCCGACCTGTTCCCCGCCCCGCGCAAGCTGCAGGCGGGGGAGTAGTATGGACCCTGATCTCACCTCATAGTCGGTGTCATCGCCCGGCTCGACCGGGCGATCCAGTATTCCAGAGGCGGCAGATGGGAGCACGCAACTACTACGTCTACATCCTCGCCAGCCATGTCGGCGGAACACTCTACATCGGTGTGACAAATGACCTCATTCGCAGAGTCGGCGAGCACAAGCTGAAACTCATCGAGAGCTTCACTGAGAAATATGGTGTGGTGAAGCTCGTCTATTTCGAGCAATTCGACGATCCCGAGAACGCGATCAAGCGCGAGAAGCGGCTGAAGAAATGGCCGCGCGCATGGAAAATCTCCCTAATCGAGAAAGACAATCCGGATTGGATCGATCTTTACCCGGAAATTGCCGCAGGTGGCGGATAGGCCTCTGGGATACTGGATCGCCCGGTCGAGCCGGGCGATGACAGTCTTTTTGGGGCCGAATCTGGTAACAACCACCCTATGACCGCACCTGAAGCCACGTCAGACGGGTCTGCCAAACCGGTCCCAGCGTCCCCCACCTCCTGGCGCGACAGCTTCGCCGTGTACCTGCAGCCGCGCGTCCTGATCGTGTTGCTGCTCGGCTTCTCTTCCGGCCTGCCGCTCGCGCTGTCGGGCTCGACGCTGCAGGTGTGGATGAAGGAGGCCGGGGTCGATCTCGGAACCATCGGGCTGCTGGCGCTGATCGGCACGCCCTACACGCTGAAATTCCTCTGGGCGCCGCTGGTCGACGCGCTGCATGTGCCGCTGTTCACGCAGATCTTCGGTCGCCGCCGCGGCTGGCTATTGCTCTCGCAGCTGTTGCTGATCGGGGCGATCCTGGTGCTGGCGCTGGCCGATCCGGCACGATCGCCATGGTTCGCGGCCTTTGCCGCACTGCTGGTCGCAACCGCCTCGTCGACGCAGGACATCGTGGTCGATGCCTTCCGCGTCGAAAGCCTGCCGGAAAGCGAGCAGGCTGCCGGCATGGCGTCCTATGTCGCGGCCTATCGTATCGGCATGCTGGTCTCGACCGCCGGCGCGCTGTTCATCGTCAGCGGTTTCGAGTCCGCCGGCCTCGCGCGCCCGTCGGCGTGGATGTGGGGCTATGTGGTGATGGCCGCGCTGGTCGTGATCGGCATCGTCACGGCACTTGCTGCGACCGAGCCGGTCCAATCGAAAGGCGCGGAGGCCGCCACGCATGCGCAGACCGCAGCCGAACGCGTCTTGCATGCGGCGCTCGGCGCATTCTCCGAGTTCCTCAGCCGCAAGGACGCATTGGCGGCGCTCGCCTTTGTGGTGCTGTTCAAGTTCACCGACGCGTTCTCGGGCACCATGACCGCGCCGTTCGTGATCGACATCGGCTTTTCCAAGGTTGATTACGCCGCGATCGTGAAGGGCGTCGGCCTTGCCGCGACCCTGATCGGCGGATTTGCCGGCGGCTTCGTGGCGCGGCGCTATTCGCTGGCGACCAGCCTGTGGATCGGCGGCGTGCTGCAGGCGGTCGCGAACCTCTCGTTCTCCTGGCTCGCGCATGTCGGCGTCGATCAATGGGCGCTGGCGCTCGCGATCACCGCGGAGAATTTCACCAGCGCGATCGGCACCGTGATCTTCGTCGCCTATCTCTCGGCGCTGTGCCGCAACCCGCTGCACACCGCGACCCAGTATGCGCTGCTCACGGCGCTCGCGGCAGTCGGCCGCACCTATCTATCGTCAGGCGCGGGCTATGTGGCGAAGGCCGTCGGCTGGCAAATGTTCTTCGTGATCTGCGTGCTGGTCGCGATCCCGAGCCTGATCCTGCTCGCCTGGCTGCAGCGGCGCGGGCATTTTGATGAGCTGGGGCCGGTGAGGGTTTAGCCCAGCCGCTCGCTCCCCTGTCATCACCCGGCTTGACCGGGTGATCCAGTATTCCAGAGACGTTCGTTGTTTGACGGAGAAGCCGCGGCACCACTCTCTCCGCGCGTCGTCCTGGCTTTCGCCGGGACGACGATGAGGATGGATCGCAACTCAAGAAACAGCGCGGTGCCATTACCCGCGCAGCCGGGCGATGACACCGCAATTGGGGCAGCTACTTCGCCACCACGCTCCACTTGGTGACGATGGCTTCGCTCATCTCGCCGGCATCCTTGGCGCAGGCGATCTCGTCGACCTTCACCGAGATGGCCTTGCCGGAAAGGCTCTTGAGCTGCGCGGCCTGGGTGTCGTTGGTCGGAATCAGCTGAAAGGTTTCCGGCCCGGTTTCGAGGTTGCAGAGACCGTTCGGCGGCGGCAGGCGGCGCGGCTCGCTGGTGATCTGGTAGGTCGCAACGCGCTTGCCGCGGTTCTTGGTGTCGCGCACCTTCATGACGCCGAGTTCCCCCGACAGCACGTCGCCGGCCCGGATCATCTTGCCGGGCTTCTGCGGCGCATCGCTCTGCTGGGCGAGCGCGCAGGGCGCGGCGAATGTGACCGCCAGAAACGCAACGGCCAAGCGTACGCCGAATCGGTGTGTCGTCATTTGCAGTGGTTCCGTATTTGATTCGTCAGAGCGTGGATGACCGTCCCCGAATCGTCATCCACCCTATCATTTTGTTTCAGTGCGATCTTTTCGACTTGTGACGGATCGCCTGGCGAACTCCGCCGCGTCCCGTTGCTGGATCGCTTGCTAGAACAGCGTCCGCTGCCGCATGGCTGCGGATAGCGTACCTTCATCGAGGTAATCAAGCTCTCCGCCGACCGGCACGCCATGCGCCAGCCGCGTCACTCGCACATTGGCCTCCGACAACAGGTCGGTGATGTAATGCGCGGTGGTCTGGCCATCGACGGTCGCATTCAAGGCGAGAATGATCTCGCTCACTTCGGGTGCGTGCGCGCGCGCCACCAGCTGATCGATGGTGAGATCCTGCGGGCCGACGCCGTCGAGCGGCGACAGCGTTGCGCCCAGCACGTGATAGCGGCCATTGGTCGCATTGGCGCGTTCCAGCGCCCAGAGATCGGCGACATCGGCGACCACGACGATGATCGAGGGATCGCGGCGCGGATCGGTGCACACCGTGCAGGGGTTTTGCGTGTCGATGTTTCCGCAAGTCTTGCAGACCTGGATCTTGTCGATCGCGACCTGCAGCGCCGCGGTCAGCGGCGTCATCAGGGCTTCGCGCTTCTTGATCAGATGCAGCGCCGCGCGCCGCGCCGAACGCGGCCCGAGCCCGGGCAGCCGCGCCAGCAGCTGGATCAGCCGTTCAATCTCGGGGCCGGCAACGCTTGCAGCCATTAGAGCATGATCCGGAAAAGTGTGGAGCGGTTTTCCGAAAAGATCATGCTCAAACAAAGATCTAAAGCACGATGATTCATCTTGATCCCGCCGCGCTTCAAGTCGGACCAAATCCCGGCGGCAGGCCGAGCCCACCGGTGAGTGCCATCATCTTCTCCTGCATCGCCGTCTCGGCCTTGCGGCGCGCATCGCCATGCGCGGTGACGAGCAGATCCTCGAGCACCTCGCGCTCCTCCGGCTTCATCAGCGACGGATCGATCTTGATGCCCTTCACTTCCATCTTCGCGGTCATGCGCACCGCGACCAGGCCGCCGCCGGAAATGCCCTCGACCTCGACATTGCCGAGCTCTTCCTGCATCGCCTGCATCTTGGATTGCAGCTGCGCTGCCTGTTTCATCATGCCGAGAAAATCAGCCATGCGTGCGTTCCTATCGCCAGATCAATCGTCGTCGCTGTCAGAAGTTTCAATCGGGTCTTCGCCGGTCGCATCCGCCACCGGAACCTCGGCGGCAAGGCGGCGGACCTCGACCACCTTGGTACCGGGAAAGCGCGCCAGCACCTCCTGCACGCGCGGATCGGCCTCGGCGGCCCGCTGATGCTCACTACGTGCCAATTCGTTCTGCGAGCGCACCGTGGGCTGGCCGGCCGCGTTGGAGATGATCACGGTCCAGCGCCGCCCGGTCCACAGTTCCAGCTTGCGCGACAGATCGGTGACGAGCGCGCGCTGCGCCTTCGGCTCGAGTGCGATCTCGAGCTGGCCGTCCTCGATGCGCACCAGCCGCACATCGGCCTCCAGCGCACTCTTGGTCATGATGTCGCGCTTCTCGCCGGCGAGCGCGATCAGTTGCGGAAAGCTTGATATCCGCAGCGCCGGCGCGGCATCGGCGACCGGCGCCGCCATCTGCGGGCGCGCGGCGAGATCGGCGCGCGGCGAGGCCTGCGGCGCGCGCACCGGCACTGAGGACATCGCCGACATCGTCGAGGCCGGCGCGCCGCGCGGCGGTGACGACGCGGCGGAGCCTGACGTCGCGAGGGCTGCGCCGCCGCCATTCTGCTCGATCATCCGGATCGCTTCATCCGGCGTCGGCAGGTCGGCGACATAGGCGATCCGCACCAGCACCATCTCGGCGGCAGCAGCCGGGCGCGTCGCGGTCTGCACCTCGGCGATGCCCTTGAGCAGCATCTGCCACATCCGCGACAGCACCCGCATCGACAGTTTTGCGGCGAATTCGCGCGCCCGCACGCGCTCAGTCTCGCCGAACGCGACATTGTCGGCGGTTCCCGGCACGACCTTCACGCGGGTGACGAAATTGACGAACTCGGCAAGGTCGGACAGCACCACGACCGGATCGGCACCGACGTCGTACTGTGCGCGGAATTCCGCGAAGGCGCCGGCGAGATCGCCGCGCGCCAGCGAATCGAACAGGTCGATCACGCGGGTGCGGTCGGCGAGGCCGAGCATCTGCCTGACCGCGTCGGCCTTCACGAGGCCTGCGGCATGCGCGATCGCCTGGTCGAACAGCGACAGCGAGTCACGCACCGATCCCTCGGCGGCGCGCGCGATGATGCCGAGCGCCTCGGGCTCGACCTCGACGCCTTCCTTGGCCGCGATGTTGCCGAGATGCTTCATCAGCACGTCGGCCTCGACGCGGCGGAGGTCGAAGCGCTGGCAGCGCGACAGCACCGTGATCGGAACCTTGCGGATTTCGGTGGTGGCGAACACGAACTTGGCGTGCTCCGGCGGCTCCTCCAGCGTCTTCAGGAAGGCGTTGAAAGCCGCGGTCGACAGCATGTGGACTTCGTCGATGATGTAGACCTTGTAGCGCGCGCTCGCCGGTGCATAGCGCACGCTGTCATTGATCTGGCGGACATCGTCGACGCCGGTGTGCGAGGCGGCGTCCATCTCCAGCACGTCCATGTGCCGGCTTTCCATGATCGCCTGGCAGTGCACGCCGAGGTCGGGCATGTGGATGGTCGGCCCCTTCACCGAGCCGTCGGGCTTCGCGTAGTTCAGTGCGCGGGCGAGGATGCGGGCGGTGGTGGTCTTGCCGACCCCGCGGACGCCGGTGAGGATCCAGGCCTGCGGAATCCGCCCGGTCTCGAACGCGTTCGAGACGGTGCGGACCATGGCCTCCTGGCCGATCAGATCCTCGAAGCTGGAGGGGCGGTATTTGCGGGCGAGAACGCGGTACGGCTTGGCCGTATCCGGCGCGCCACCCAAATCAAAACCGCCGTCAAGGCTTGCCTTGCCTGCGCCGTCGGACGGTTGGGAGGGGTCGCCAGCGTCATTCATGCATCGATCCGCAACTTGGGAATTGTCTCTTCGGCCGGCGTGCGGATAGGAGCCGAAATCGAGCGCCGGGCGCGGAGACCGCCATTCCAGCACGATTCGCTCGGAAAAACAGGTAGGAGACTGACGAGCGACCCGATCCGGACCTCGTTAGGGCTGCTTCCTTCCGGACCTGACCCGGTTGGCGAGTGGCTCGTCCACCGCCAATCTCCCGGTCCCTATTTGGGGCCAAAACCGCCGGAAAGCAAGCGGCCTGACCCGGCTTTGTAAGGCTGGCTTTGTGGGGCTTGTCTGGGAACACGGAAAGGCATTACTTGCCCCTCATGCCCGCCTCCAACTGGTCGCTGCATTCGCAGCTCAACAAAGACACCATCGACATCGGCGACCTGCCGCTGTGCAAGGTGCTCGTCATCAAGGATGCGCATTATCCCTGGCTGCTGCTGGTGCCGCGGCGCGACGGTGCGGTCGAGATCATCGACCTCGACGAGGTCGAGCAGGCGCAGCTGATGACCGAGATCACCCGGGTCTCGCGGGCCCTGAAAGAGGTCACCAAGTGCGACAAGCTGAATGTCGCCGCCCTCGGCAACCTCGTCCCGCAGCTTCACGTCCACGTCATCGCACGCCGTACCAGCGACGCTGCATGGCCGCGTCCCGTTTGGGGCGTGATGCCGCCGCTGGCGCATGACGCCGAGGAAGTGCAAAATTTCATCAGCGCGCTTCGCCGCAAGATCTGGTTGGGTTGAAATTCAATGTCTGCATCCGATTCATTTCCGCTCGGCCAACCGGCCTTCGTCACCCATGTGCTGGACCGCGCCGCGCATCTGCGCACCAATGACGAGAAGCTGTTCGCGCTGGAGGGCCACCGGGAAGCCCGCGCCTACGTGATCTATCGCGACTCGCTGGTCGTGAAGCAGGAGGATGGCGGGGCCCGCGCCCTGCTCTCGCTGGAGGAGGCCCGCAGCTTTGGCGCCAATCCCGGCACGATCTTCTTAGGGCTCCGCGATGCGGCGCCGATCTTCGGCATGGGGATCGCGCCGCAGGCGGCCGAGAAGCTGGTCGGGCGTCCTGATGTTGCGATCACCGAATTGCGCGGCATGGCGATGCAGGGCGTGGTACCGCCGGAGCAGCTCTCCGCCATCGCGATGGCGAAATCGATGGTGACCTGGCATCAGCGCCACGGCTTCTGCGCGAACTGCGGCACCCGTACGGCGATGAAGGAAGGCGGCTGGAAGCGCGAATGCCCGAGCTGCAAGGCCGAACACTTTCCGCGCACCGACCCGGTCGTGATCATGCTGGTCACCTCGGGCGACAAGGTGCTGCTGGGCCGGCAGAAGCAGTTCATGCCCGGGATGTATTCCTGCCTCGCCGGCTTCGTCGAGGCCGCCGAAACCATCGAGGACGCGGTCCGGCGCGAGATTTTCGAGGAGTCCGGCATCCGCTGCACCGACGTCAATTATTACATGACGCAGCCCTGGCCCTATCCGTCATCGCTGATGATCGGCTGCACCGCGCGCGCGACCAACGAGGACATCGTGGTCGACCGCACCGAGCTTGAGGATGCGCGCTGGTTCGACCACGCTGAGGCGACGCTGATGCTCAAGCGCCAGCATCCCGACGGCCTTGCCGGTCCGCATCCGTTCGCGATTGCCCATCATTTGCTCGGCCGCTGGGTGCACCACCGAAATCCGTTGGACCAATAGCGGGAACCGGACATCGTTCTGCCGATTACATCTGGCACAGCTTGTGCCAGATGACGGAACCATTGCGACGGACCTTTGCATGAATTTTCAAGACGGCGCCACGAAAGTCCCGCCCCGCATCCTCTGCATCGGCCTGCCGGTGCGCGACCTGACCTTCCGCGTCAACGTTCCGGCACGCGGCTCCAAGGAGAACGCAACCCATTTCGACGAGATCTGCGGCGGCAACGCGCTGAACGCCGCCATCGGCATCGTCCGGCTGGGCGGCCGCGCCTCGATCTGCGGGCCGATGGGCGATTCGCGGGAGACCTCGAGCCGCTACATTTTCGACAAGATGGCCCAGGAGGGCATCGAGACCAACCATCTCATCCACATGCCGGACCTGGTCACCCCGATCTCGGCGATCATGATCGACGACACCGGCGAGCGCACCATCGTCACCTTCCGCGATCCGGAGCTCTGGAAGGTCAAGCTGCCGCCGACCGAGCTGCTGCTGGAGGATTGCGCGGCGATCCTGACCGAGAGCCGCTGCGCGCCGTTCTGCACCGAGCTTTGCGCCGAGGCGGTCAAACGCGGCATTCCCGTAGTGGTCGACGTCGACCGCGCGATGTCGATGCGCGAAGGGCTGCTGACGGCCTCGTCCCATCTGGTGTTTTCCAGCGAGCCGCTGCAGCAGACCGCCGACGTCACCGACGACGGCCAGGCGCTGCAAAAGCTCGCCAAGCTCACCCCCTCCTTCCTGGCCGGCACCCGCGGTCCTCAGGGCACGATCTGGCTCAATGAGAAGGGCGGGCTCGAGGAGACGGCGGCCTTCCCGGTCCATACCGTCGACACGCTGGGCGCCGGCGACGTCTTCCACGGGGCGTTTGCCCTCGCCATTACCGAGAAGCAGGAGCTGCGGCAGGCGCTCCGCTTCGCTTCCGCCGCCGCGGCGCTGAAATGCACCCGGTTCGGGGGCGCTTATGCCGCACCGCAACGTACTGAAGTTGAAGCGTTTTTGGGCGAACACGCCGACGTCCGGCCGGCCTGACCGGTCACGACCCGCTTGATTTGGAAGATTTTTCTCTATATGAGGGAGTTTGAACCTTCATGTGGAACTTTCTTCTATGACCGATGTCGCCATTCAGCTTCACGACAACAACCGCCGCCTCGACGCCATCGATCGCAAGATCCTGACCGTGTTGCAGGAGGATGCCTCGCTTTCCGTCGCCGAAATCGGCGACCGGGTCGGGCTGTCGTCGACGCCGTGCTGGAAGCGCATCCAGCGGCTCGAGGCCGACGGCGTCATCCTGCGCCGCGTGGCGCTGGTCGATCAGAACAAGATCGGGCTCGGGATTTCGGTGTTCGTCTCGGTCGAGAGCGCCGACCATTCGGAAGCCTGGCTGCGCAAGTTCGCCGACGCCGTCAGCGCCATGCCCGAAGTGATGGAGTTCTACCGGATGGCCGGCGACGTCGACTACATGCTGCGCGTCGTGGTCGCCGACATGCAGGCCTATGACGTGTTCTACAAGAAGCTGATCTCGGCCGTGCCGCTGAAGAACGTCACCTCGCGCTTCGCGATGGAGAAGATCAAGTCGGTGACGGCCCTACCGGTGCCCGCGGCGTAAGGGGCACCCTCAGGCGTAGCGGCACACTCAACTGTCATCGCCCGGCTCGACCGGGCGATCCAGTACGCCGCGGCTTCTCGACTCAATCACAACCGTCTCTGGAATACTGGATCACCCGGTCAAGCCGGGTGATGACGAATTGATTTGCGGAGGCTCCGCCTCAAATCTTCTGATTGTACTCGCCGACCTCGGGGTGCGTGCGCAGCACCGAATCCATCGCCTCGAACATGTCGCGCATGCGCTGCTCGCTGACCGGGCTTTCCACCACGACCACGAGCTCCGGCTTGTTGGAGGATGCGCGCACCAGGCCCCAGCTGCCGTCCGCGACCGTGACGCGCACGCCGTTGACGGTGACGAGATCGCGGATGTTCTGGCCCGCGACCTGCGCGCCGTTCTGCTGCAGCGTCTCGAAGTGCTTCACCACGGCATCGACCACGCCGTATTTCGCCTCGTCGGCGCAGTGCGGCGACATGGTCGGCGACGACCAGGTCTTCGGCAGCGCATCCTTCAGGTCGGCCATCGACTTGCCGGGCGCGCGGTCGAGCATCTCGCAGATCGCGATCGCCGACACCAGGCCGTCGTCGTAGCCGCGGCCGAACGGCTTGTTGAAGAAGAAGTGGCCGGACTTCTCGAAGCCGGCGAGCGCGCCGAGCTCGTTGGTGCGGCGCTTCATGTAGGAATGCCCGGTCTTCCAGTAGACGGTCTTCGCACCCTGCTTCTGCAGCACGGGATCGGTCACGAACAGCCCGGTCGACTTCACGTCGACGACGAACTGCGCGTTGGCGTTGATCGCCGACATGTCGCGCGCCAGCATGACGCCGACCTTGTCGGCAAAGATCTCCTCGCCGGTGTTGTCGACCACGCCGCAGCGGTCGCCGTCGCCGTCGAAGCCGAGGCCGACATCGGCCTTGTGCGCCAGCACCGCATCGCGGATCGCGTGCAGCATCTCCATGTCTTCCGGATTCGGATTGTATTTCGGGAAGGTGTGATCGAGCTCGGTGTCGAGCGGGATCACCTCGCAGCCGATCGCCTCCAGCACCTGCGGCGCGAACGCGCCCGCGGTGCCGTTGCCGCAGGCCGCCACCACCTTCAGCTTGCGCGTCAGCTTCGGCCGGCTGGTGAGGTCGGCGATGTAGCGCGCCGGATAGTTCTCGTGAAACTGGTAGGAGCCGCCGGCCTTGTTGTCGAACGCGGCATTGAGCACGATCTCCTTCAGCCGCGTCATCTCGTCCGGGCCGAAGGTGAGCGGGCGATTGGCGCCCATCTTGACGCCGGTCCAGCCATTGTCGTTGTGCGAGGCGGTGACCATCGCAACGCAAGGCACGTCGAGATCGAACTGCGCGAAATAGGCCATCGGCGTCACCGCGAGCCCGATGTCATGCACCTTGCAGCCGGCCGCCATCAGGCCCGAGATCAGCGCGTATTTGATCGACGCGGAATAGCCGCGGAAATCGTGACCGGTGACGATCTCCTGCTTGACGCCGAGCTCGGCGATCAGCGCGCCGAGCCCCATGCCCAGCGCCTGCACGCCCATCAAATTGATCTCCTTGTTGAACAGCCAGCGCGCGTCGTATTCGCGAAACCCGGTCGGCTTCACCATCGGCTCGGATTCGAAGGCATAGGTGTTCGGGACCAGCACGGGTTTCGGCTTGGGAAACATCAGAAATGGCCTCGTGGAAATGCGGAGGAACGATGCCGCCGGCTTTAGCGAATGCATCGCCGCAGCGGAAGGCAGGATTGACGGCTTGTGGCCAATAATTACGGCAGATTTGGCGTCGGCGAAATATCGGTTGACATGTCGGGCAACTCACCGGCACAATCTGAAAATCAGAAATAATTCGAGCCCGCACCGGAAAATCCGCTGCGGGCTTTTTGAATCGGACAGGACGCTGTCGGCCAATCCACTGCCGAGCGCACCGAAATTGGCCACCGCAACGAACCGAACTGGCTGACAGCCAGGGCCGACCCCGCCGACAGGCGGGCGCCCGGCCAAGACGGTACGCAAGCCGAACCGGAAGCGACACTTCCGCGCCCTCGCGCAAGCCGTCACTCAAGCACTTGCCTTCAACTCATAAAGCCAACCCAGCCTTCTCCGCGAGGTGCGGTCACGCACGGGCTCACCCGAAGGTGTCCGCAATATCTACAGGTGATAATGATGCCTGATTACTCTCTGGTGCCGGTCGACCATCAGCCGGATTTCGGTGACTACTCACTCGTTCCCGTTGACTACGATCCGTTCGCCGCGGATGGCGTAACTCAACAGGCGCAGATTCAACAAGCTCAGGCCCAGCCGCAGCAACAGCGACCAACGGGAGCCGGTCAACCCAATGCCGATGCGCCGGCTGCAGGCAGTGATCCCAGCGGATCGGTAGGCGGCAGTATCGGCCCCGCTGGTCGTGTCCCCAACCCGACTTTGGATCAGGACGCAGCCAAAACTGCTCCGTTTAGCGGCCAAGCTAATCCGACGCCAACAGACTCTCTTCCATCACACGGTGGCCCAATTCCCTTGCTTGAACATGGTAAGGTTGACAGCTACTTTTACGCAAGAAACTCGACTGGCACCCCGCCAGAAGGCCCTCAGGTTACGACTGCCAACCGTAATCTCACAATCGCTGCCACTGAAAACGCCAAACCCACGAATTTCGGTGGGGTTTATGGACATACGCTAACGTTCTCAGAACCCGGTAGCAGTAATTTGAGAATAATCACCGCTGCCGACCCAACTGGCTTGTTGGTAGCGACCCCGGTTGAAGGTAATCCAAATCTCCTGAGTGTCAGAGAGTACAAGGGCTACTGAACAACCGCGGTCGTGGCGCATGATTCGAGGCTTCGCTCTGAATTTGGGTCAAGCTTCTGGAAGCGTCGTCAAATGGTCCGCAGCACAGCCTCTAACGCGATGAATCTCCTTCTGCTTTCGGTGCAATGGTGGACGTGGTCCGAATTCCTGCGAGACGGGTACATGGTCCGCACCACAGGGGAAGACATGGAGAGGTCTTATGAAGCTTCTGAAGACCGGGATACTCGCACTTTCGCTAACCGTGACGGCGACCGTTGGGCTCGCTGCGGATTACGAAATTTTCGCTGAGTTTGCGACTGTGGAGACTGGGGTAAACCATTATGCGGTCGAACGCCTCGACCACAAGAACCAGAAGCTTCATCATTGCACCGCAGTCCTCGACGCCGAGACCAAGCAATTGACCGGTCAATGCACCGAGCGGCCCGGCCTTCCAGAGAAACCGACCGGCAAAGGACCTAACGTACAGCGAGGGATTTCAAACATTTTTGGCGGATTGCCGGTGTTAGGCTCTTGGAAAATCGATCAGACTACCGGGAAAACTGAGTTCTGTATTTCAGACCCCGCTCAGTGCGTGGAGGTAACTCCGCAATAGACGAAAAATGCCAAGCTGGCCCAGTCCAAGCCGCAAGGCCCGCCGCAGCAAGGTATCCGACCAATGACCTACCTCAAGGTGAAGTGGATTCACGCGTTACCCCACCGACCAGTGTTGATCTACAGCGAGCTGGATCACGAACATTGGGAGCTTCGTAAGGTCGAAATCTTTCCCGACGGAAGGATCGGGTATGCCGATGCTGAAGTTGAGGTCGGGGACACGGGCCTGGGTCAGATGCCATTGCCGTCTGTTGAGGAGATCGCCGCCAATCCGAAGTTCGAGCCGGAAGTGATCTCAAAGGCCGAGTTCGAAAAAATCTGGGCAATGGCGACGGCGTAAACGGGTTTCGCTGCCGCCTGATGGAAATCGAAGAAATGCGGGTGCTTATTCCCAGAAAGTACCAGATTACAGCGCATGGGTCGGATCTTGGTATGGGGCGGATTGTATTGGCATAACGGCAAGCCAACGGGGTCGCCGATGCCGGATTGGAATCGATACAAATACTGAGGACGTCGATGAAAACGATCGCGCTCGCTGCAGCTCTATGTCTTCTACTCAGTTCAACGTTATGTAAGGCGAACTCTAGTCCCTGGTGTGCAGCGGATGTTGCGATTCTGAATTTCAAAAATTACAAAGGTCAAGATCTTGCGAGGATCGAACTTCGCTCCCTCAAGACAGTCTGCGACCGGAACCCGGAAAAGGAAGGGTTTGGAGCAAACTTGGAACGCTCGATGCGCATCGAGCACAATGGGCAATGGATTGACGTGCCGAAAGCGTGTCTATCCGGTTTTTCTTTTTCGGTGGAGGGGCTGGCGCTATCGGGCGACGATGCCGGTCTGGGCATATCTCTTATTGGAAAATCGTCGGACAACGACGAGCGTGTAAAACGCACGATATTCAAATTTCGTGATAGGGTTTTCTGCTATCAGGTAGAGCGCTATCCGAATGTCGACGATCAGGATCACGAAATTAGGGAGTACGAAAGGGACTTGCAGTGAGTACGCCGGGAGACCGGCTCGACACTCTGCGCAAGCGCCTCCGGTCTGATGTTGCCCGCGAACGTCTGGCGCAAATGCCGCGCCGTCGCGAAGATCGACTCGAATACCCTCTCATTCCCAAAATGTGAACAAGCAGCGCGCCCTGAATTCCCTCGCAGTGCGAAAGCGCGGCCTTACTGCTCCAGCAACAATTTGCCGTTGGCGTATTCGAAGCGCTTCAGCTTCGACAGGAAGGACAGGCCGAGCAGGTTTTCCGACAACGCCTCGTCCGGCAGCACCAGCGCATCGACGTCGCGCACGGTGAGGCCGCCGATCTCGATCATGGCGAGGTGGGCCCGCGCCGCCTTGATGGTGCCGTTGGCGGTGGTGACGCGCGAGGTGTAATCGCCCGGCACCGGGCGCAGCCCGAAGCGCGCGGCCGAGGTCTCGTTCAGGGCCACCACGGAGGCGCCGGTGTCGACCATGAAGTTGATGCGCTGGCCGTCGATCCGGCCGTCGGTCGCGAAGTGACCGCGCGGATCGGGCGCGATGCTGAGCGTGCGGGCGCTGGCCTGCGCCACCGTGACGGCGGGGGCAACGGTCTGCTTGGCGGTGGTCGCGGCGGCGGGCGCCATCTTGCTGGCCATCTGGGCCATGAAGGTGCCCAGCCCGATCAGGATGGCCGCGAAAATCATCAGGTTACGCATGACACCATACTCGGAAAACCGAACACGCAATTTCACCACGCCCGCCGCCCCGCCGCGAGCGAGGGCGGCAGCGCGAGGCTGCCATTTTGGCGAAAAGGATGAGCGAAGAGTTAAGATGACCTACGAGAGGCGGCGGAAGTTCACCTCTCCCTTGGGAGAGGTCGGCGCGTAGCGCCGGGTGAGGGGGTACGCTCTGTCGTTGGAGCCGCGGCCCCTCACCCGATTTGCTGCGCAAATCGACCTCTCCCCGTTGGGGAGAGGTGAGCCTAGTCTGCGGTCCCGATTCAACCCAAACCAATCCTGCTTTGGGCGAACTTTCAGACGACCTCGCCCTCAGGCCGTTTTCGCGACCGGGCTCGGCATCGCAACGCGCAGCGCGTAATACACCGCGCCCGCGATCCCGACCCCGAAGAACCAGCCATAGACCGCCCACCAGGCCGGCAGGATCGAGGTGAAGTTCGGCAGCACCGACGAGAACAGGGCGCCGATCGCGGCTGCGATCAGCGCACTGACGTTCCAGCCGTTCTGGAAGCGATACTCGCCGTCCTCCTGGTACAGCGCCGGCACGTTCACGCGACCTTTGGCGATCAAATAATAATCGACCATCATGATGCCGAAGATCGGCCCCATGGTCGCGCCGATCAGCCCGACGAACGAGGCGGCACTGCCCTCCCAGGGCGCGAACGGATACAGCGCCAGCGCGATCAGCGCCGCGATGTAGCCGCCCTTCTTGAAGTCGATATGCCGCGGAAACACGTTCGAGAAATCGAACGCCGGCGAGACGAAATTGGCGACCACGTTGATGCCGAGCGTCGCCACCGCGAAGGTGACCGCAGCGAGCAGCGCCAGAAACCAGCTGCCGAACTTCGCCGAGATCTGGTCGGGATGCAGCAGCACCTCGTGATAGACGTTGAACGCTGCGATCGTGGTGACGCCGGCAACCAGCGAGAACAGGATCAGGTTGACCGGCAGGCCCCAGATATTGCCCTTGCGCAGCGCCTTGGCGTCGGGTGCGTAACGCGAGAAGTCGCAGAAATTGAGATAGAGCGCCGCGAAATAGGTGATCCAGGTCGCAGCGACGGCGCAGAGCGCCGGAAAGCTACCGGGCTCGCCGGGCACGCCGGCCTCCTTGGTCTTCTCCAGCAGCACGTCCTGCGGGATCGGCGCAGTGAGCGAGATGCCGCCGGCCGCGATGCAGAGATAGATCGCAAGGATCAGCATCATCAGCCACACCGCCGGCCCCGCCCAGTCCTGGAAGCGGCGCACCGTCTCCATGCCGCGCTGGATGATCAGGAGCTGCAGCGCCCAGATCACGACAAAGCAGATCACCTCGAGCCCGGAATGGCCGAGCACATGGCTGGACTGGTGGAACGCCTTGAAGCTGTCGATGCGCGTCAGCAACGCGACGATCGCGCCCGAGGCCGCCGCGGTCTGCGCGCCGTACCAGAAGCAGGCGACGATGGCGCGCACCAGCGCCGGAATATTGGCGCCCCAGATCCCGAACGAGGCCCGCGCCAGCACCGGATAGGGCACGCCGGTCTTCACGCCGGCATTGCCGATCAGGCTCATCAGCACGAAGATCACCAGCGAGCCGGCGCCGATCGCGATGATGAAGTTGACGAAGCTGCCGCAGAGCAGGAACAGGCTGGCGGCGAGGTAATAGCCCCACAGGCTATGCACGTCCGAGGTCCAGACGTTGAAGATGCTGAAGGCGCCCCAGTTGCGTTCCTTGGCCGGCGCCAAATCTTCGTTGTACAGCGACGGCGATGCGTTCTTGATCTCCAGATTCTTGAGGTTCATGGCAGCGTCCCCAATGTGCGAGCCCGTGATCCCATCCCAGCCCGCAAATCTAACCACCGTTTGCCGGCGCTCGCCAGCGCTAGAGGTCGTCATGCCCGGCCTTGTGCCGGGCATCCACGTCTATGCATCCCTCGGGCAAAGGAAGACGTGGATGGCCGGGACGAGCCCGGCCATGACGGGGAGCGAGTCAAATGTTCCCGAGTGCCGACTGCGCTCGAAATTTCAAGTGCCGCGCGGTTTCACCCGCCTTGTCGGCATCGCGCTGGCGGGATCTTCCGGCCAGGGATGGCGCGGATAGCGGCCGCGCAGGTCGGAACGGACTGCAGCGTAACTGCCGCGCCAGAAACCGGGCAGATCGCGCGTCACCTGCACCGGGCGCTGCGCCGGCGACAGCAGCTCCAGCACCAGCGGCACCACGCCCCTGGCGATCGAGGGATGGGTGTTGAGCCCGAACAGCTCCTGCAGCCGCACCGCGATGGTCGGGCCCTGCTCGGCCTCGTAATCGATCGCAAGCTGCGTTCCGGTCGGCGCCTCGAAATGCGTCGGCGCCTCGCGATCGAGCCGCGCGCGCAAGTCCCACGGCAACAACGTCATCAGCGCGTCCGACAGGTCGCCGGCGGACAGATCCTTCAGCGCGGTCTTGTCGTACAGCGCGGGCACCAGCCAGTCGTCGGCGCGCGCCGCAAGTGCCGTGTCCGACAGATCGGGCCAGCTTTCGTCCTCGGCCTTGCGCAGGAACATGATTCGGTCGCGCCACTGCTTGGAATGCTTCGACCACGGCAGCCGGTCGAGCCCGGCCGCGATCAGGCCGTCGGCGAAGACACGCGCGGTCTCGGCCGACGGCTTGAGCGGCATCGGCGCTTCCGACAGCGTGATCGCGTGCAGCGAACGCCGGCGGCGCGCGCGCAGCGCCATCGCGCCGCGGTCGAACGTCACCTCTTCCACGTTCTCGATCTGGTCGGCGAAGCGCTGCTCGATCTCGTCCTGGGTGATCGGCGCCGCCAGCAGGATGCGGCCGTTCGCCGCCGTCCCGGTCAGTTCGGCGACCGCGATAGTGGGCAGCCGCGCCAGCGCCGCGGTCTGCTCGACGGCGGCGCCGCGGCCATTGGCCAGCACGAAGCTGCCATTGCCGCGGTTTTTCGCGACGCGGTCCGGAAACGCGAAGGCCAGCATGACGCCGGTCGAGAGATCCTTCGGCTCGCTCACCGCCACCTTCACCTGCGCAGCCCAGCGCGCGGCCATGCTGCGCGCGCTCGATGCGCGCTGCGAGCGGTCGCGGCGGAATTGGTCGAGCCTGTGGTCGAGATCGACGCTGTCGCCGCCGAGCCCGCGCTCGGTCAGCACGGCGGCGATCTCGGCCGCCTCCTCGCCGGCACCGAAGCGCGCGGAATCCACGATCATGCGCGCCAGCCGCGGCGGCAGCGCCAGCGCGCGCAGGCTCTTGCCCTCCTCGGTGATGCGGCCGTCATCGTCGAGTGCGCCGAGCTCGCCGAGCAGCGATCTTGCTTCCTTCAGCGCCGGTCCCGGTGGCGGGTCGAGGAAGGCAAGGCTTGAGGGATCGCTGACGCCCCATTGCGCGAGGTCGAGCACCAGCGAGGACAGGTCGGCGGAGAGGATCTCGGGTGCGGTATAGGCCGGGAGCGAGGCGGTCTGCGGCTCGTCCCAGAGACGGTAGCAAACCCCGGGCTCGGTACGACCGGCGCGGCCGCGCCGTTGATCGACCGCGGCGCGCGAGGCGCGCACCGTCTCGAGCCGGGTCAGCGCGATATCCGGCTCGTAGCGCGGCACCCGCGCCAGGCCGGAATCGACCACGATGCGCACGCCCTCGATGGTCAGCGAGGTTTCGGCGATCGAGGTCGCCAGCACCACCTTGCGCGTGCCCTTCGGCGCCGGCGCGATGGCACGATCCTGCACGGCGGCATCGAGCGCGCCGAACAGCGGCACGATCTCGACCGAAGCGTCATGCACGCGCTCGGCGAGGAAGGTCTGGGTGCGGCGGATTTCGGCCGCGCCCGGCAGGAAGGCCAGCACCGAGCCGGCATCGGCGCGCAGCGCGGTCGCGATCGTCTCCGCCATCTGCCGCTCCAGCGGCGCGTCGACCTTGCGACCGACATAGCGGGTCTCGACCGGAAAGGCGCGCCCCTCGCTCTCGACGACAGGCGCATCGCCGAGCAGCCTTGCGACCCGCGCGCCGTCGAGCGTGGCCGACATCACGAGGATGCGCAGATCCTCGCGCAGGCCGGTTTGCGCGTCGCGCGCCAGCGCCAGCCCGAGATCGGCATCGAGCGAGCGCTCGTGGAATTCGTCGAACAGCACCGCGGCGACGCCGGTAAGTTCGGGATCGTCGAGGATCTGGCGCGAGAAGATGCCCTCGGTCACGACCTCGATCCGCGTCGCGCGCGACACTTTCGAGCCGAAGCGCACGCGATAGCCGACGGTCTCCCCGGGCCGCTCGCCGAGCGTCTTCGCCATCCGCTCGGCGCTGGCGCGCGCGGCGATGCGGCGCGGCTCCAGCACGATGATCTTCTTGCCCTTGGCCCAGGGCGCATCGAGCAACGCCAGCGGCACGCGCGTGGTCTTGCCGGCGCCCGGCGGCGCGACCAGCACTGCGGCATTATGGCGATCGAGCGTGCGGTCGAGCTCATCGAGCACGGCGTCGATCGGCAGCGGGCTATCGAAGTGGTGCGGCAAGCGGTCTCATCGCGGCAGCGGCGCTCGGCCGACCTGCGTCCTGTGGTTAACGAAGCACGGCTTCTTCTAGGATTTCCGGGCCTCTTAGACCATTCGCCGGTTACAGGGAACCGGGGATAGGCCCGCCTTCGGCGGCACATCATTTGTATGGGTAAAGGAGAAAGCAACCGATCGGGCCGATGATAGGCCCGATCACGCCGGAACGGGACAAGGATGACCACAAACGGCACACAGGCTGCGACGGATCGTTCCGCCGGGAACGCGGCCGCGCGCGTCGATTGGGTCGACTATGCCAAGGGGATCTGCATCGTCATGGTCGTGATGATGCACTCGGTGCTGGGGGTCGAGAAGGCCGCCGAGCAGACCGGCTTCATGCATTATGTCGTGATGTTCGCAAAACCGTTCCGGATGCCGGACTTCTTCCTGATCTCGGGGCTGTTCCTGTCGGTCGTGATCGATCGCGACTGGCGCACCTATCTCGACCGCAAGGTGATGCACTTCGCCTATTTCTACGTGCTGTGGGTGACGATCCAGTTCGGCTTCAAGGCACCGTCGCTGGCTGCTGAGGCCGGCTGGGCCGCGGTCGGGCTGCAATATCTCGAGGCCTTCATCGAGCCGTTCGGCACGCTGTGGTTCATCTATCTGCTGCCGATCTTCTTCGTCGTCACCAAGCTCACGCGCAACATCCACCCGCTCGCGATCTGGCTGGTCGCGGCAGCACTGGAGAGCGCGCATGTCGTGACCGGCTGGACCGTGATCGACGAGTTCTGCGCCCGCTTCGTCTACTTCTTCACCGGCTATGTGCTCGCGGCTTACGTGTTCGCGCTGTCGGACCGCGCGCGGGCGCGGCCTGCATTTGCACTGCTGGGGCTTGGGCTCTGGGCGCTCGTCAATGGCGGCCTGGTTGCGCTCGATGTCAGTGAATGGCCGGTCGTCTCGCTGGCGCTCGGGCTTGCCGGCGCCTGCGCGATCATCGTGACCGGCACGCTCTTGGCGCGCGCGCACTGGCTCGGCTTCCTGCGCTTCTGCGGCGAGCACTCGATCGCGATCTATCTTGCCTTCTTCCTGCCGATGGCCGCGTCACGCACCCTGCTGCTGCGGTTCGGCGTCATCCACGACATCGGCTGGGTCTCGCTGATCGTCACCGCGATCGGGGTCGCAGGCTCCCTGCTGATCTGGCGGCTGGCGCTGGCGGCCCGGGCCAATTTCCTGTTCGAGCGGCCCGACGCGTTCTGGATTGCCCCGAAAAAGGCAGCTCCCGCTCTGCAGGCGGCCGAATAGTGCCAAAAGTCATGGCCCGGATTCGTTCCAGCAAGGGCGAACTCGCCTGATCTAATTTTCCGCACCTTGAAATGACTGGCTTTTTGGTCCCGAATGTTTCGTCGCCAGGGCCGCGACGAAACAATTCTCCCGGTCACGAAACCATTTTCCGCTTTTCGCGCAGACATCCGGAAACGGGCGCTAACTAACAATTCTCCCAACGAACCGCCGCTCAACGGCGAACTGGGAGCCTGTCATGCCGAACGTCATCGCCATCAACTCAGCAGCCAAGAAGCACATCGATGCTGCACGCGCGATCTCGGATGAAACGCTGCTCGAGCAGATCGCCAAGAACGACCGCACCTCGATGCACACGCTCTATGCCCGTCACAACGTCCGGGTTTACCGCTTCGTGCTCCGCATGGTGCGCGACACCACGATGGCCGAGGACCTGGTGAGCCAGGTGTTCCTCGACGTCTGGCGCACCGCGGCCCAGTTCGAGGGCCGCTCGCAGGTCTCGACCTGGCTGCTGTCGATCGCCCGCTTCAAGGCGCTGACCGCGCTGCGCCAGCGCAGGCATGAGGATATCGACCAGGAGGACGTGCTGGAGATCGCCGATGGCGCCGACACGCCGGAAACCTCGCTCGATCGCGCCACCACCAGCGAGATCCTGCGCGCCTGCGTGGCCAAGCTGTCGCCGGCCCACCGCGAGATCATCAATCTGGTCTACTACCATGAGAAGTCGGTCGAGGAGGCCGGCCAGATCATCGGTATCCCGCAGAGCACGGTGAAGACCCGCATGTTCTATGCCCGCAAGCAGCTCGCCGACCTCCTGAGGGGCGCCGGCGTGGACAGCGTCGCGGCCTAAAGCAAAGCGAATTCAGATATTTAGGAGGAGATCAAGCAACCCCGGGCAATTGTCCACGAAGCCAAAAAAGTCCGGCGACGAAACAATTGAAACAAACGACGACATCACCCGGAAAAACGCGATCTCTATACCGATATCCAACGACGCAACCCCAACCCCAATTCACTGACCCAGTTTCGATACCTCCCTAGTTCTAACCTCCCAAGTAACCTCCAACGACCCGGCCGGGATGCCCCCCAGCCGGGTCGCTCTGTTTTTGGCGCGGCAGGTGGGGACGGTCATGCGGGAACAGATTCGGCCGCAAAAAGACTGTCGTCCCCCGGCTTGATGTGCGGACCGGGGATATGGGTAACACCGATTGGGTGGCGCGAGCCGCGCAGCGCATGACATCGGCCTCACGCTGACGTGACGTCAGCCTCGCCCGGATGCCGTAACGGCCTACGCCGTCCTCGCGAAGAACATCAGGCGTACCGGGCACGGCCCTCTGGCGTGCCCGGACTTCTGATGGACGGACGACGATGCTCAGCCTTGCCCTTGCCCTGCTTGCCGGTGTCGCCACCGTCGCCGCGCCTTGCACCCTACCGATGCTGCCGATCCTGCTTGGGGTATCGATAGGCCAGACCGGCAAGGCGCGGCCCGCGATGATCGCGCTCGGCTTCGTGATGTCATTCTCTGCGGTGGCATTGCTGCTGAGTGCGATCACGCGCGCCTTCGATTTCGACCCGAACCTGCTGCGGACCGGCGCGGCGATCCTGCTCGCGGGCTTCGGCCTCCTGATGATCTGGCCGGCGCCGTTCGAATGGCTGTCGATCCGGCTGACCGGCGCCGCAGGCAGCGTCAGCCAGGCCGCGCCGTCGCAGAGCCTGTTCGGCGGCTTCGTGCTCGGCTCTACGCTCGGCCTGGTGTGGACACCCTGCGCCGGTCCCGTGCTCGGTTCGATCCTGACCATCGTCGCGACCTCGAAGGATACCGCGTGGGCGAGCCTGCAACTCGTCACCTACGCGATCGGCGCCGCGATCCCGATGCTTGCCATTGCCTATGGCGGGCAGGCCGTCACCACCCGCGTGCGTAGCATGGCGCGGATCGCGCCGCGGCTCCAACAGGGATTTGGCGTCGTGATCATCGCCTTCGCCGCGCTGTCCTACCTGCAATACGACACGCTGATCGTGGCGTGGCTGACCCAGTTCTATCCCAACGGCCAGATCGGCCTGTGAGCTTATGAGGAGATATCGATGTCCCTGCGCTTGATTGCTGTATCCACTCTGGTGGCGGGCCTTGGCCTCGGCGGCGCCGTCATCCCCGGCCTCTGCACCGAGTCCAATGCGCCGGCCGTGCCCGTTCCGATGGCCACCGCGATGACGACGGCGCAGAGCCAGAGCGCGCCCGAATTCGCCGGCATCAGCAACTGGTTCAATTCGCAGCCGCTCAAGCTTGCCGACCTGCGCGGCAAGGTCGTGCTGGTGGATTTCTGGACCTATGGCTGCGTCAACTGCGTCAACACGCTGCCGCACGTGACCCAACTTTATTCAAAGTACCGGGATCGCGGCCTCGTCGTGATCGGGGTCCACACGCCGGAATTCCCGTTCGAGCATTCGGCCTCCAACGTGCAGGCGGCGCTGAAACGGCACGGCATCCTGTATCCGGTGGCGCAGGACAACAATTCGCAGACCTGGAACGCCTACCACAACGAGTATTGGCCGGCGCAATACATCATCGACCAGAACGGCAAGATCGTCTTCCAGCATGCCGGCGAGGGCCAGTACGACGAGATCGACCGCACCGTCGCCCGGCTGCTCAACGCCAATAGCTGATTGGACAATTTGTCAGCTAATTGGACAATCCGCCGTCATTCCCGGCATGCTAGGCTCAACGCCGGGAGTGCGCGATCCCGAACGTGATCGCGCCGAAATGACGACGGACGGTGCGTGATGTTCGAAGGCTGGGATGCGGTCGTACTCGCCCGCGCGCAATTCGCTTTCACGATGTCGTTCCACATCGTGTTTCCGGCATTCTCGATCGGGCTTGCGAGCTACCTTGCGGTGCTCGAAGCGCTGTGGCTGACCACCAAGCGCGAGGTCTACATCAACCTGTTCAATTACTGGCTGAAGATCTTCGCGGTCGCGTTCGGCATGGGCGTGGTCTCGGGCATCGTGATGTCCTACCAGTTCGGCACCAACTGGTCGGCCTTTGCCGACAAGACCGGGCCGGTGATCGGCCCGATGATGGCCTATGAGGTTCTGACCGCATTCTTCCTCGAGGCCGGCTTTCTCGGCGTGATGCTGTTCGGGCTCGAACGTGTCGGCCCCAGGCTGCATTTCGTGGCGACGCTGATGGTCGCGATCGGCACGCTGATCTCGGCGTTCTGGATTCTGTCGGCGAATTCCTGGATGCAGACACCGGCTGGTCAAGCGATCAATGCCGACGGCCAGTTCGTCGCCGCCGACTGGCTGAAGGTGATCTTCAATCCCTCATTCCCCTATCGCCTCGTGCACATGGTGCTGGCGGCGTATCTCACCACCTCGCTCGTGGTCGGCGCCGTCGGCGCCTGGCACCTGCTGCGCGACCAGCATCTCGCGGGCCCGCGCGTGATGTTCTCGATGGCGATGTGGATGGCGACCTTGGTGGCGCCGATCCAGATCCTCGCCGGCGACCAGCACGGCCTCAACACGCTGGAGCACCAGCCGGCCAAGGTGATGGCGATGGAAGGCCATTATCAAAGCCACAAGGACGGTGCGCCGCTGATCTTGTTCGGCTGGCCCGACCAGCGTGAGGCGAAGGTGAAGTATGCGATCGAGGTGCCGAAACTGTCGTCGCTGATCCTGAAGCATTCGCTCGATGCACCGCTCGCCGGCCTCGACACCGTGCCGCGCGAGAACTGGCCGCCGGTGCCGATCACCTTCTGGTCGTTCCGCATCATGGTCGGACTCGGCTTCCTGATCCTCGGCCTCGGCCTGTTCAGCCTGCTGATGCGCTGGCGCGGCATGATGTACCAGTCACAGCTGCTGCATCGCTTCGCGGTCCTGATGGGCCCGGCCGGCTTCATCGCGGTGCTCGCCGGCTGGATCACCACCGAGACCGGGCGGCAGCCGTTCACCGTCTACGGGCTGCTGCGCACCACCGATTCGGCATCGCCGCTGGCGGCGCCGGCGGTGGGCTCCTCGCTGATCGCCTTCATCATCGTCTATTTCGCCGTGTTCGCCGCCGGCGTGATCTACATCCTGCGGCTGATGGCGCAGCCACCGCATCCCGGCGAGCAGGGCCCGACGAAAGACCTTCCCGCCCGTGCGGCCGGCATCACGCCGGCGGCAGGTGCTGCCGTGGAGGGTGCGCGATGAGCTTAGCCGTCGATCTGACCACGATCTGGGCCTTCATCATCGCCTTCGCCGTGTTCGTCTATGTCGTGATGGACGGCTTCGACCTCGGCCTCGGCATCCTGTTTCCACTGTTTCCGCAAAAGGCCGATCGCGACGTCATCATGAACACGGTGGCGCCGGTGTGGGACGGCAACGAGACCTGGCTGGTGCTCGGCGGCGGCGGCATGATGGCGGCGTTTCCGCTGGCCTATGCGGTGCTGATGCCGGCGCTCTACACGCCCATGATCGCGATGCTGCTCGGCCTCGTGTTCCGCGGCGTCGCCTTCGAATTCCGCTGGCGGACCCAGAAGGCGCGCAACAAATGGGACCTCGCCTTCGCCGGCGGCTCGCTGGTCGCGACGCTGGCGCAGGGGATCGCGCTCGGCGCCATCCTGCAGGGCATCCATGTCGAGGGACGCCACTACGCCGGCGGCTGGTGGGACTGGCTGACGCCGTTCAGCGTCCTGACCGGCATTGCGCTGGTGATCGGCTATGCGCTGCTGGGCGCAACCTGGCTGGTGATGAAGACCGAAGGCGAACTGCGCGAGCGCGCCTATCATCTGAGCTGGATGTTGTTGGTCGCGATGCTTTGCGCGATCGGCGCCGTCAGCATCGCAACGCCGTTCCTGGCCGTGCAGTACACCCAGCGCTGGTTCGCCTGGCCCAACATCATCCTCACTGCGCCGGTACCGATCGCGGTGGCTGCCGTCACCGCGCTCTTGCTGCGCGCACTCAGCAACAAGAACGACCACCAGCCGTTCTTCCTGACGCTCGGACTTTTCGCACTGTCCTATGCCGGGCTCGGCATCAGCATGTATCCGTACATCGTGCCGCAGAGCATCACGATCTGGCAGGCGGCGTCGCCTGCGAACAGCCAGATCTTCATGCTGTTCGGGGTCTCCATCCTGGTGCCGCTGATCCTCGGTTACACCGCCTGGGCCTATTGGGTGTTCCGCGGCAAGGTGCGCCCCGGCCACGGATACCACTGATGCCGACAGAGCGTTTTCCAGCGAAGTGGATCCCGGTTCGCGTCAAGAAAACGCGTCAAGACGGGAATCGAGAGCCCCGTTCCGATTCCATCGGAACGGAAATGGCTCTCGTGCCGAATCAGCGGCCGCTCGGCCAGCGCCTGCTGTGGTTCGCAGCGCTCTGGCTCGGCGGCGTCGGCACTGTGACCCTGGTCTCATTCGCGTTGCGACTCTGGATTGCACCGAAATAAGCCGGCCCGCCGGCGCGCTCCGGCGCCCAATGACAAAAAACAGAAGCATTACAGGGATATACCCGTAGCGCCGCCCTAAACTTGCCATCAAGCTGCCGCTGAGATTTGATGCTGCTGAGCGCGATCAGCAAAAGTGGGTACCGGTTTTGCGTCCGATCGCGCTCAAGTTAAAAGTGGCGCATGATCTGATCGCCAAACCGCTCACACTTTGGCGGATCATGCGCATTTGGGTGGAGCAACCATTGGCCGCGCGCCACAAGGAGAGCTGTGCATGACGAAACTTCGTCACCTGGTCTGGATGTTGATCGCCACGGGCGCGCTCGTGCTGTCGACGTCGCAAGGCTTTGCCCAGAGCCGCCCGGACGCCGACGAGCCGGGCCTGATCGCCGACGACGGCTACGAGCTCGATCCGGAATGGCAGAAGCAGGTCGTCTACTACCGGACCAATGAGGCGCCGGGCACCATCATCGTCTCCACCGCCGAACGCCATCTCTACCTCGTGCAAGGCAACGGCCGCGCGCTCCGCTACGGCATCGGCGTCGGCCGCGACGGCTTTCAATGGCAGGGGCTGGTGACCATCACCCGCAAGGCCGAGTGGCCGGATTGGACCCCGCCGCCGGAAATGATCGCCCGCCAGCCCTACCTGCCGCGCTTCATGGCCGGCGGCCCGGGCAATCCGCTCGGCGCGCGCGCGATGTATCTCGGCACCACGGTGTACCGCATCCACGGCACCAACCGGCCCGACACCATCGGCACCGCGATCTCGTCCGGCTGCTTCCGCCTGGTCAACGCCGACGTCGCCGATCTCTACAACCGCGTTCCCGTCGGCACCAAGGTGATCATCCGGCAGAAACCCGAACTGTAATCTCGACCCACCCGCCTTCGATATCCGACCTGTTTTTCCCCGATCATTCGCGAGAGAGAACCCATGCGTACATTTCGAGGCGGCCTGACGATCGGGCTCGCGGTCGCCGCACTGGTTGCGGCCGCCGCCATCACCTATGAGCGTTACGACACCCGCACGCTGAAGCGCACCGTCCGACGCGGCGATGTGCTGTGCGGCGTCAACAAGGGCCTGCCGGGCTTCTCGATCCCGGATGACAAGGGCAACTGGACCGGCTTCGACGTCGACTTCTGCCGCGCGGTGGCCTCGGCGATCTTCGACGATCCGACCAAGGCGAAGTTCGTTCCGCTCGACGCCAGCGAACGCTTCAAGGAGCTGCAGAACCGCAAGGTCGACATCCTCTCGCGCAACTCCACCTGGAGCATGTCGCGCGAGACCAATTACGACCTCTATTTCCCGGCGGTCGCCTATTACGACGGCCAGGGCTTCATGCTGCCGCGCTCGCGCAACATCGATTCCGCGCTCGACCTGAACGGCAGCAAGGTCTGCGTTCAGGCCAACACCACGACGCAGCTCAACCTCGCCGACTATTTCCGTGCCAACAACATGAAGTACACGGAGATGAAGTTCGACAAGCTGGAGGATGTCGTGAAGGCCTATGACACCGGCCAGTGCGATACGCTGACGTCGGACGCCTCGCAGCTCTATGCGCTGCGGCTCAACCTCTCCAAGCCGAACGACCACACCATCCTGGCCGACATCATCTCCAAGGAGCCGCTGGCACCGGTGGTCCGGCTCCGCGACGACGACTGGATGATGATCGTGAAGTGGACGCTTTACGCCATGATCAATGCCGAAGAACTCGGCATCACCTCGAAGAATATCGACGAGGCGCTGAAGTCGAAGAAGCCGGAAGTGATGCGGCTGGTCGGCACCGAGGGTTCCTATGGCGAGGATCTCGGCCTGACCAAGGACTGGGCGGTCCGCATCATCCGCCATGTCGGCAATTACGGCGAGGTCTACGACCGCAACGTCGGCGCCGATTCCAGGCTGAAGATTCCGCGCGGCATGAACCAGCTCTGGAACGCCGGCGGCGTCCAGTACGCCCCGCCGATCAGGTAACGGCGCGTAGCCAGGCCACAGCCGCCGCCACATACAACGCCGTCGTCCCTGCGAAAGCAGGGACCCATACGCCGCGCCCCATCCGCTCAAGCACAACCGTCTCTGGAATACTGGATCGCCCGGTCGAGTGCCGGGCGATGACAGTGTGTTGCGTGGCGACGCCAAGGCGTCCGCCTCAGTACCCCTTGCCGCTCGCCAGCTGGTCGGTGTGGAAATTGCTGTCGCCGAACAGTTCCTGGCAGACGCGGGCGCGCTTCATGAAGAAGCCGATGTCGAACTGGTCGGTCATGCCCATGCCGCCATGCATCTGCACGCCTTCCTGGACGGCCAGCGTCGCGGTGGTGCCGGCGCGCGCTTTGGCCACCGCGACAGCGGTTGCAGCCTTCTCGATATCCGTATCGAGCGCCTGCAACGCCTTCAGCACGGCGGCGCGGGTGATCTCGATATCGATGTAGAGCTCGGCGGCGCGGTGCTGCAGCGCCTGGAATTCGCCGATAGCCTTGCCGAACTGCTTGCGTTCCTTCAGATAGGTCACGGTGCGGCCGAACACCTCTTCGGAGAGGCCGACCATCTCGGACGCGACCGCGCCGCGGCCGATGTTGAGCACGCCCTCGAGCAGCCCGCCCCCCTGGTCGACCTCGCCGAGCACGCTGTCGGCGTTGACCTCGACATTGTCGAACACGATGCGCGCCGCGTTGTGCGAATCGACCATCGCCGTGCGCTCGATCGCGAGCCCCTTGGCCTTCGGATCGACCAGGAACAAGGTCAACCCGTTCTTGTCGCCGGCGCTGCCGGCTGTGCGCGCCGCGACGATCAAAAGATCAGCGGTGTGGCCGTCGACCACAAAGGCCTTGTCGCCGGACAGCTTGAAGCCGTTGCCGGAACGCGTGGCCTGCAGTTTCGTCTGCAGCGGGCGATGCTTGGCGCCCTCATCGATCGCGAGCGCTGCGAGCAGCGAGCCGTCGGCGATTTTCGGCAGATGCTGCGCCTTCTGCGCCTCGCTGCCGCCGCGCGACAGCGCCGAGGCCGCAAGCACCGAGGTCGCAAGGAATGGCGACGGCATCAAGGTGCGGCCGATCTCCTCCATGACGATGCCGGCCTCGACGCAGCCAAGCCCGCTGCCGCCGAACTGGTCCGGCACCAGGAGGCCGGAGAAGCCCATCTCGGCAAAGGTCTTCCAGAGCTCGCGCGAGAAGCCGGTAGAGTCCTTGCTGTCGCGCAAGGATCGCAAATGCGCCACCGGCGCCTTGTCGCTGATGAGTCCGCGCGCACTGTCGCGCAGCATGGATTGTTCTTCGGTGAGGACGAGGGCCATGGATGGATCCGATAAATCTGATGTTGTTCGTTCAAGCGAATTTCAAGGGAACGTCATGCCCGGCCTTGTGCCGGGCATCCACGTCTTGTGCCAGCCGCGACAAAGACGTGGATGGCCGGGTCAAGCCCGGCCATGACGGCGGAAAGACTTCACGCCCCCGGCATATCGAGGATGCGCTTGGCGACGATGCCGAGCATCACCTCCGAGGTGCCGCCCTCGATCGAATTGGCCTTGGTGCGCAGCCAGGCGCGCGGGCGGGCGCCGCCTTTGGAGCGGTCGCTCTCCCATTCCAGCGCGTCAATGCCGCCCGCCGACATCAGGATCTCGTAGCGCCGCTTGTTGAGCTCGGTGCCGTAATATTTCATCGCCGAGGAGAACGCCGGATGCGATTGCCCGGCCTTGGCGAGATCGACCGCGCGCTCCGCCGCCGCGGCGAGCGCGGCCTCGTCGACCTCGAAATTCGCGATCTGGCTGCGCAGCTGGGCGTCGTCGAGCCGCCCTTGCGCGTCCGCGCCGACCGAGTCGGCGGCGATCTGGCCGAGCGGACGGCCGACGCCGCGCTCGCCCATGCCCGAGATCATCGCGCGCTCGTGCTGCAGCAGATATTTCGCGACATCCCAGCCGCGGTTGACGGTACCCACGACGTGCGATTTCGGCACGCGGACATTGTCGAAGAAGGTCTCGCAGAACGGCGAGTAGCCCGAGATCAGCAGGATCGGTTTCGTGGAAACCCCCTTCGACGTCATGTCAAAGAGAATAAAACTGATGCCGTCGTGCTTCTTGGCGGCCGGATCGGTACGCACCAGGCAGAAGATCCAGTCGGCATAGTTGGCGTAGGATGTCCAGATCTTCTGGCCGTTGATGATGTAGTCGTCGCCGTCGCCGACCGCGCGGGTCTGCAGCGAGGCGAGGTCCGAGCCGGCATTCGGCTCGGAATAGCCCTGGCACCAGCGGATCAGGCCGGCGGTGATCTTCGGCAGATGCTCCTTCTTCTGCTCCTCGGTGCCGTATTTCAGCAGCGCCGGTCCGAGCATCGAGATGCCGAACGAGGTCAGCGGCTGGCGCGCGCCGATCGCCGCCATCTCCTGGCGCACGATCTTGGCTTCCTCGCCGTCGAGGCCGCCGCCGCCATATTCCTTCGGCCAGTGCGGCACGGTCCAACCTTTGTCGCGCATCCGCTCGAACCAGACCCGCTGCGCGTCCGACGAGAATTTCGTGTTGCGGCCGCCCCAGAAGGTGTCGCCATCGGAGGTCATCGGTTTGCGCATCTCCGCCGGGCAGTTCTGCTCCAGCCAGGCGCGGGTCTCAGCGCGGAATTTCTCGAGGTCAGCCATGGTGCGTTTCCAGTAAAAAATCGTCGAATTGGAATCGACCTTAGCCCCGCGCGGCCGCGGAGTTCAATATGCCTCGCAGCCGCGCCATGCTCTGGCGTCGCTACTCACCTCACGCGATCGGGTGTATCGCCGAGACGGGGTAACGCTTGAAAAACAAGAGGAAACGGACATGCGGCTAAAGCTGCTTTCGCCTAGCGAAATGAACCCCGCCCAGAAAGAAACCTACGACGAGTCGATCGCCGGCAAGCGCGGCGCGCCACCGGCGCCGATGATGGCCTGGCTCAACAGCCCGGAAATGGCGCGGCATGCCACACGGCTCGGCGAGGTCTTGCGCTTCGACACGATCTTTCCCGCGAAACTGTCGGAGATCGCGATCCTCGTCACCGCGCGGCACTGGACCGCGCATTACGAATGGTATGCCCACAAGCGCCTCGCGCTGAAAGGCGGCCTCGACCCGAAGATCATCGAGGATATCCGCGTGCGCCGGACGCCGACCTTCGAGGACCCCAAGGCCAGGGTGATCTACGACGTCGCCAAGGCGCTGCACGAAGGTCACGGCCTGCCGAAGGCACTGTATGACGAGGCGATCGAGGTGCTGAGCCAGCGCGGCCTGGTCGAGGTGATCGGCCTCTGCGGCTACTACACCATGGTGTCGATGACGCTGAACACGTTCGAGTTCCAGCTGCCGGGCGGCGAGTTGTCGGAGCTTTGCTAGGCTGAGCCGGCCGTGGCGCCGTTCGGAAACGCTGCGTTTCAGGATGGATTGCTCCGGCCCCGGCAAATCCGGACTATATCAGGCGGCGAAGCCTTGCCCCTGCCGGCAAGGCATTGATGCCGACGGAGCCAGGCCATGCCGGAAAATCCCCCCATTATCGCGGGCACGCGGATCGGGCATGTCCACCTCAAGGTGGCCGATCTCGAGCGGGCGCTAGGCTTCTATTGCGGCGTGCTCGGTTTCGAGCTGCAGCAGCGCATGGGCGCGGATGCGGCCTTCATCTCGGCCGGCGGCTATCACCACCACATCGGCCTCAACACCTGGGAGAGCAAAGGCGGCCGGCCACCGCCGCCCGGCACCACCGGCCTGTTCCACACCGCCATCCTTTATCCGACCCGCCCGGCGCTCGCCGACGCGCTGCACCGTGTGCTGTCGGCCGGCATCCAGCTCGACGGCGCCAGCGACCACGGCGTCAGCCAGGCGCTTTACCTGCGCGATCCCGACGAGAACGGCGTCGAACTCTACTGGGACCGCCCCGCAGCCGAATGGCCGCGCAGCGCGGACGGCAAGCTTTCGATGTTCACGCGGCGGCTGGACCTGGAAGACCTGCTGAAGCAGCGCGTGGCGTAATTCCGCAAGCCGGAAGGAGTCTTGTAGCCCGGATGAAGCGCAGCGTAATCCGGGGTTCGCTCCATGGGCGATACTGTTCCCGGATTGCGCTTCGCTCCATCCGGGCTACGAACTTACTACGGGTTCAGCGACAGGCGTGTCAGCCAGCCAGCCGCGTAGAGCCCAACGCCGAACACCGCATGCGTCAGGAGGCTCTGCAGCCGCGCGGCCCATGGACGGGGCGTTCGGCTCGCGGCGACGCCGGCCCCCATTGCGGGCTGCATCACCAGGAACGGCGCGGCCACGCTGCCGATCCCGACGATCAGAGCCGGAGCGATGGTGGGCTGCCGCGCCCAATCAAGGCCGAAGAACGCAAGCAGCATTCCGGCAAAGCCGATCCCGATCAGATAATGCGCGACCCATCCGATCACCCGTTCGCCCGCGACCGGCGGCGACGTGGCGATGCGCTCGTGGCGCAGGCGGCCGGATACGAGATGGCCGAGCCAGCGGCCGACCAGGGTATAGTCCAGCGAGGGAATGCCGAGCAGATGCTTGCGCACCATGCCCCAGATGTCCATCACGATGGTCGCGCCGGTGCCGATCAGCATCGCACTTGTCGCAAATTCCACGGCGTCAGCCATGCGCAGCCTCCACCGGTGCTCGCGCCGCGACCATCCAGCAGGCCGCGGTGAAGCGAATTTCGCTGCCGTGGATGTAACGATCGAAGGCGCCACGCACGGCCTCGATCACCTGCGTGCGGCGCGGCTCTTCCGTCCCCTGCAGCATCGTGCCGACCGGGCCGAGCCAGCTCACGTAGCGCGTCAGTTCCGATGCCGGGAAGCGCAAGGCGACATCGATCGGCTCGATCGCGATCGCGCCCCAGCCGCTGTCCTGCAGGATTCGCCCGACCCGCTCCCGGTCAGCGAAGCCGAACTGCCCCGGCGCATCGGGACGCCGCGCCGGAAGATCCGGCAGCAGCGGCTTTGCCGCCCGCTCCGCCGTCGTCATGAACGGGTTCTCGGCGGCGCCGCGCCACGCGATGAAGCGCAGCGCAGCACCCGGCCGGGCCGCGCGGCGCAAATTGGCGAAGGCCCGCACCGGATCGGCAAAGAACATCACGCCGAGACGCGAGATGATCATGTCGAAACTCGCCGGCGCAAAGCCATGGGTCTGCGCGTCGGCGCAGATGAAGTCGGCAGGCAGCGCTTCCCGCTCCGCGCGGGCGCGAGCCGCCGCAATCATCGGTTCGGAAATGTCGATGCCGGTGCAATGCCCTTGCGGACCGAGGACTCGCGCAACGGCGAATGTCGTGGCGCCCGTGCCGCAGCCGATATCCAGCACATCGCTCGCCGCGGCGGCGGATACGGCCCGAACGAGCAGCTCTTCGAGCGGCTTGAACATCCCTTCCAGCACGTTGCGGGTCTCGACCCAGGCGCGTCCGGCGGCGCCGTTCCAGAGTTTGGCCTGCTCGTCGTCGGCCTGCGATGCGATACTCATGATCTCGTCCTTTGGCTATTTGCCTGTCCTGATGCTTGCCTTAAGCCAGCGCCTGGCGGCACACTGCCAGTTCAAGTGAACTTGAGGTCAAGGCCATGCGGGACATCGACATCGCGGAGGTGGCGCAACTGTCGGGCGTTCGCGCCTCGACGTTGCGCTTCTACGAGGAAAAAGGACTGATCGCCTCGCATGGACGGCGCGGGCTGCGCCGCCTGTTCGATCCGGCCGTGCTGGACCGGCTGGCGCTGATCGCGCTCGGGCGCGCCTCCGGCTTCTCGCTCGACGAGATCGCGAGAATGTTCGCGCCCGACGGCAGGCCGCGTATCGACCGGAAATTGCTCGCGGCCAAGGCCGACGAACTCGACCGCACCATCCGCCGGCTCAACGCGATGCGCGACGGCCTGCGCCACGCCGCCGTCTGTCCCGCGCCGAGCCACATGGAATGTCCGACCTTCCGCCGCCTGCTGCGGGTCGCAGCGGCGGGGAAGATCGGCGAGAAGAAGGTGAAGAAGTCGCGACGCAAGTCGGGATCGTAGCCCGGATGAAGCGCAGCGAAATCCGGGGTTCTCTCTATGAGGTGATACTGTTCCCGGATTGCGCTGTGCTTCATCCGGGCTACTTGCCCTTCGCCATGATCGCCGCCGCCGCGATCAGCTCGAGGCCGATGCAGCCGTAGAACGGCAGCGTGTAGCTGCCGGAGAGATCGTGCATCAGTCCGATCACGCCGGGGCCGAAGGCGTAGGTGATCTGGTTGATCGCGGTGATCAGGCTGACCAGGACGCCGAATGCACGCGGGTCGAATTCGCGCTGCACGATCAGCGCCGGCAGCGTGATGAGATTGCCGACCGAGAAACCGAACAGCGCGCAGGCGGCGATCTGCGCGATGTCGTTGTGCACATTGATGATAATGACGAGCGCGATCGCCTGGCTGACAAAGGACAGCGCCGACGCCAGTCGCTGATTGAGGCGGTCGATCACGAACGAGAAGGAGACGCGGCCGACCACCGCCATCGCGGTCAACAGCGCCATCGCCACCGTCGCGCGCTCGCGCCCGATGACCTGATCGAGATAGGCGATCAGATGCACGATGAAGCCGACCTGGGCGAACAGCACCAGCGCGAAGGCAATCGAGACCGAGAGGAAACGGATGTCGCGCAGCGCCCGGGCGCGCACCTGGGTCGCCGACGGCGCATCGGCCGCCGCTGAAGTCACCGCGTGTAGATGCACCGGCGGCCGCCCGACGAAGATCAGGATGACAGGCACCATCACCACGACGAGCGCCACCGCGGCTGCAATCATCGCGCCGGAGAAGCCAAAATAACCGATGCCGCCAACCAGCAGCGGCACGCCGACGATGCCGCCGAAGCTGGCGCCGTTCAGCGCCAGGCTGATCGCCATGCCACGCTTCTTGTCGAACCACAGGCCGAGCGTGTTGGTGATGATGCCGAGGCTGGTGCCGGCCCAGCCGAACGCCAATAGCGCATCGGCGACATAGAGCTGCCACGGCTCGCGCACCTCGCCGATCGCAACCGCCGCGACCGCCATCGCGAGGGTGCCCGCGACCAGGCAGCTGCGCGCACCGAACGCCTTGATCGCCTCGCTGACAAAGGCAACCAGCGCGGCGCCGAACAAATAGAAGAAGGTCGTGCCCGACGAGATCAGCGACGCAGGCCAGCCGTGCAGCCGCTGCAGCTCGGCGACATAGACGCTCTGTCCATAGAAGCCCAATCCCCAGCCGAAGGTCGCAAGCAGGAAGCAGACGACGACGATGCGCCAGCCCTCGTAGCCGAGCGAGGATTCGTCATGCAGCGTCGGTGATGATGCGTCCATTTCTTGCTCTTGCTTCTCACATCGTCAGGGCCGGACCTATCCGTTCCCACGATGTGAGCAGCCTTGCAAGCCGATCATTTCGAAACCGATCGAAGTGTCAGCAATTGGCAGCAGGAGATTAGATGCTCGGGTCCGGGATTTCTTCCACCGCACGCAATTTCGCACGCCGCTTTGCGAATGAGGCGAGCGACAGCACGACGAGCCCGAGCAGCACCGGCGGAAACACCACCATGTTGACGGCGTTCCAGCCGTAATGCGCCAGCAATTGGCCCGACGAGAATGAGCCGATCGCCATCATGCCGAACACGAGGAAATCGTTGAACGCCTGCACCTTGTTGCGTTCCTGCGGTCGGTGCGTTTCCAGCACCAGCGCAGAGGCGCCGACGAATGCGAAGTTCCAGCCGATCCCGAGCACGAACAGCGTCGCCCAGAAGTGCGGCGCGGTGATGCCGGACAATCCGATCATCGCGGCCACCGCCTCCAGCGCCAGCCCGAGCGCAACAATGACGGGCGCACCGAAGCGCGCGATCAGCGAGCCGGTGAAGAAGCTCGGGCCGTACATCGCCACGATGTGCCACTGGATGCCGAAATTGGAATCGCTCACCGACAGTCCGCACATCTTCATGGCGAGCGGCGCCGAGGTCATCACCAGATTCATCATCGGATAGGCGATCACGCCGCACAGCGCGGCGGCAATGAAGCGCGGCTGCCTGGCGATCTCGAGCAGAGGGCGGCCGCCATGCAGGTCCGCGGCCGCGGGCTTCGGCGCGTCAACGCCCGACAGCACCGCCATCGCCACCAGCGCGACCAGCGCCTGCATCACGAAGGAGAACGCGAACAGATAAGGCGGCCAGATATCCATGGTCCATTGCACGAGTTGCGGCCCAAGCACGCCGGCGAACACGCCGCCGGCCATCACCCAGGACACCGCCTTGGGCCGGAACGCGACACTGGCGCCATCGGCGGCGGCAAAGCGATAGGACTGCGCGACGGCGCCATAGAGGCCGCCGAGGAAGGTCGCGCCGCAGAACAGCCAGAACGATGAGTGCAGGATCGCCCAGGCGCCGAGCGCGCCGGTCAGCGTGCCGCAGAAGGTGCCGACGATGAAAGCGACGCGCCGGCCGTAAGCGCGTGAGATCGCACCGGTCGGCAGCGTGCCGGCGGCAAGCCCGAGCACATACATCGAGAGCGGCACCGTCGCGAGCGAGATGTCGGGCGCCAGCGTCGCGCCGACGATCGAGCCGGTGGCGAAGATCACGGCCGAATTGGCGCCGGTCAGCGCCTGCGCCGCCGCAAGCCGCCACACATTGCTGCGCGCCCGCGCGTCATCGCTCGCCTCGTCCGCAGCTGTCACGTCGATCATCGGTCGTCCCGCCTCGAAGCCCCGGCGGGAGCCTCCAATCGCGCGCACTATGGAGATCAGATTCAGGCCGATCAACCGGCGCAAACGGACGTAGGCCATGCGGGAGGCGCACACGATGGCTGCGCGCAGTGTAAGGGCCGCCCCTCTCGGCCCCGTCATCCTGAGGAGCCCGCGCAGCGGGCGTCTCGAAGGATGCACGGCCACCAGCCGGGCCGTCGACCCTTCGAGACGGCCGCGCTGCGGCCTCCTCAGGGTGACGGTGAGAAAGCTTGTGCTCGATGATCAATCACCTACCGCGCAGGCTTCTTGCCCGGCCGCTTCTCGGCGCGCAGCGCGCCGGTCTTGTGTACCTTGGAGCGCGGCGCGATCGGGGCGCCGCGCGGATATCCGCCCGGCCATTCGAGCGCAAGCGAGCTCGCAAAGCCGAAGAAGCTCGAACGGCTCATGCCGAGCTCGGCGGCGCGCTTGTCGATGCGCGCGATCAGGCTTTTCGGCAGATAGACGTTCACGCGCTCGGACGGATCGGGCGGGTCGACGCCGACCATGAAGAAGGCCGCGACGTCGGAGCCCTTCGGCGGCACGATCCGCTCGATCGGCGTCGGCTCCGGCAGCGCGTGGCCCTGCTCGACCCAGCCGTCCACCGCCTGCGCCAGCGCATGCTCGGCACGCTCGATCGCCTCCTCCTGCGACTTGCCGCCGGCGACGCAGCCGGGAAAGTCGGGAAACCACGCCCCGAACGCGCCGCGCGGACCGCGCTCAAGCACGGCCGGATAAAGCCGTCTCTTCATTCTGGCCTCCGTCGTTGAAGTATGCTATTTCACACACCTTGGTGTGTCAAATGACACAACACTTGAAATCGCAGGAGAGCGCGGCCATGGACCC
This sequence comes from Bradyrhizobium sp. Pha-3, assembly GCF_042258615.1. Classification (GTDB taxonomy): domain Bacteria; phylum Pseudomonadota; class Alphaproteobacteria; order Rhizobiales; family Xanthobacteraceae; genus Bradyrhizobium. The sequence continues at coordinate 8,698,276 of NZ_CP170152.1, forward strand.
GCAAGCGCGCCGGAGCAGATCGCGCGCTCCGGCGCGGTGTTCCGTGTCCGGCGCGAGGGCGCACAGTATCAAGCCACCTGGATCTCACCGGTCGCGATCATTCCGTACGACGGCGGCCGTGACGAGGAGTCGGAAAGGGCTTTGGCCGAAGCCTTCGCGCGCGGCGGCTGGCAGAAGGTGACACGGCTTTATCGCGATGCCGGCATCCCCGACGAGCGTTGCTGGCTGCGCGGGGATGGCTGGTGCCTCGCCTATGATTGAGGTGCATCCTTTCGGACAAACATCAGGATCATGTTGTTGGCCGGCAATTCGAACGTCGCGGCCAATCGCAGTTCGACGCCGTCAGCGAGCCGTTCAAGATCGGCGATGTCGCGCACGCCCCATTCGGCGTCGCGTTCGCGCAACGACGTGTCGAACACCGCGTTGCTGAGCGCGGTGTGCTTGCCGCCGCGCTTGAACGGGCCGTAGAGGAACAGCCGGCCGTCGGCGCGCAAATGCCGCGCGGCGCCGGCGAACAGGCCCTCGGCCACCCGCCAAGGCGCAATGTGGATCACATTGGCGCAGAAGATCGCGAGCAGCTTGTCCGGACCTTTGCCGTCCGATGGGGTCGGCGACCAGGCGGGGGCGGACAGATCGATCGGCTGCGGCTGTCGGATGTTGGCAAGCCCGGCATGCACGCGCCAGGCCTCGATGCTGCGCAGATGCGCCGCATGGAGATCGCTCGGCCACCAAATGATGTCGGGCGTCTGGCGGGCGAAATAGACGACATGCTGGCCGGTGCCGCTGCCGGCCTCCAGCACGTCGCCGGACTGGCCGGCAAGGTAGTCCTTCAGGACCGCCCAGATCGGCTGGTGATTGCGGTGGAACGCTGCCGCGTCGAGCCGCCCGTCCGCCTCGACCGTGCCGTCTTTGCCGAACTCCACCACAAACTCCGCCACCATGCTTCTCCTTTAGTCGAAAGTAGACCGCGCCGCCGCAACCGGCAAATGCGGAACCAGCATCGTGAAACTGCCCAACCCGTCATCCTGAGGAGCGCGTAGCGCGTCTCGAAGGATGCACGGCCCCGATAGTGGCCGTCGACCCTTCGAGACGCGCGCAAGAGCGCGCTCCTCAGGGTGACGGGTTTGATCTCGTCTTTGCTGCGTGCTGTTCTGGCATTAACCCCGTCGCAACGCGCCTATTCTCCGAGTTGCCAGCCGATGGCCTTTGTGCTTTTCACTCTTTATATTGCGATGGGATCATCGAGATTGAAGCCCGGGAAACGTCCTTGATCGCCACTTTCTCCAAGCCAGCCCTCGTTCTGGCGCTGCTGGCCGGCATTGCCGTGGCCGCACCCGCACAGGCCCAATCCGCCACCGAGGGCCAAAAGCTCGCCTTCGACCGCGGCAAGGGCAATTGCCTGACCTGCCATGTCATCAAGGGCGGCGAGCTGCCCGGCACGATCGGCCCCGAGCTGACCGGCCTCAAGGCGAAATACAGCCGCGACGAGCTGATCGCGATCGTGACCGACGAGACCAAGCGCAACCCGCAAACGGTGATGCCGCCGTTCGGCCGAAACCGGATTTTGAGCGAGAAGGAAATCAGCGCGGTGGTGGACTTCCTGCAGACGCTGTGAGGCCGCAACCGTCGCTTGAGGAGATTTTTTTGATGAGCATCACGACCAGCGAATTTCTTGGGAACCGCCGCCTGGTACTGAAGGGCGCGGGCGTCGCCGCACTGATCGGTCTTGGCGTCATTCCGTTCGACGTGCCGCAGGTGCTCGCCGCCGCCAACGACAAATATCCGGAAGAGGCGTTCAAGCAGAAGAACGAGGCCGATGCGATCAAGGCGCTCTACGGCAAGACCGCCGAGCCTTCGGACAAGGTCAAGATGGACGCACCCGAGATCGCCGAGAACGGCGCGGTCGTGCCGATCTCCGCCACCACGACGCTGGCCGACGTCACCTCGATCTCGTTCCTGGTCAGCGAGAACCCGATCTCGCTGATCGCGACGTACAGGCTTCCGGCCGGCACGCTGCCGTCCGTCGCCAACCGCATCAAGATGGCCAAAACCAGCAACGTCACCGTGATCGTCGAGGCCGGCGGCAAGCTCTACAGCGCGAGCAAGGAAATCAAGGTCACCGTCGGCGGCTGTGGCGGCTGAGCGCGCATGATCCGGAAAAGTGGGAACCGGTTTTCCGATAAGATCATGCGCAAACAACAGGGATAAAATCAGATGGCATCGAGCATTCGCGTGCGCGCCACGTCAAACGGCGACACCACCGAGGTGCAGGCGCTGATCCAGCATCCGATGGATTCCGGCTTCGTCAAGGACGCCAAGGGCGAGATCATTCCGCCGCACTTCATCCAGGTGCTGACCTTCGAGTATGACGGCAAGCCGGTGTTCGTCGCCGACTGGGGCGGCGGCGTCTCCAAGGACCCGTATGTCAAGTTCGCCTTCAAGGGCGGCAAGAAGGGCGACGACCTGAAGGTCAGCTGGGTCGACAACAAGGGCGCGACCGACACCACGACGGCGAAGATTCAATGACGCGGCGCTTCGCAATCCGCGCCCTGGAGCGTTTTCGAGCGAAGTGGACGCCGGTTCGCGTGAAGACAACGCGTCAAAACAAAAATCTGGTCGCGACGCTCGCGCTCGGCGTGCTGGCGCTGGCGCCGGCCGCGCATGCAGCCGGCAGCGTCGATCCCGCCGCCGACAAGGCCGCGTTCCAGAAATTCTTCACCAGCAAATTCCCCAAGCTGAAGCTCGAGGATTTCGTCAACGGTCCGTATTCGATGAACGAGGACCTGCACAAGCAGTGGGAAGAAAAGGAACAGTTTCCGCCCTACGAGTTTTCGCTCGAGGCCGGCAAGGAAATGTTCTCGACGCCGTTCAAGAACGGCAAGACCTATGCCGACTGCTTCCCGAACAAGGGCATCGGCATCCGCCAGAACTATCCTTATTTTGACGAGAAGGAAGGCAAGGTCGTCACGCTCGAGCTCGCGCTCAACCGCTGCCGCGAGGCCAACGGCGAGGCGCCGTTCTCCTATGTGAAGGACGACATGGCGGCGCTCACCGCCTACATGGCCTTCACCTCGCGCGGCAAGCCGATGGACATCAAGATCCCGAACGATCCGCGCGCGCTGGAGGCCTATCAGAAGGGCAAGGAGTATTTCTACACCCGCCGCGGCCAGCTCAATTTCTCCTGCGCCACCTGCCACATCCAGAGCCCGGGCGAACGGATCCGCGCCGAGGTGCTGGCGCCGGCGCTCGGCATCCTGAACGCGATGCCGATCTACCGCTCGGAATGGTCAGGAATGGGCACCACCAGCCGCCGCTTCACCACCTGCAACAGCCAGATCCGCGGCGTGCCGCTCAATCCGCAGGACGACGAGTACCGCAACCTCGAATACTATTTGTCCTATGTCAGCAACGGCCTGCCGATCTCGGGGCCGGGAGCAAGGCCATGAGCGCGGCCATCAGAGCCACCTTCGCGGCATCGGCCCTGCTGATCGCAACGGCGACCGGCGCCCTCGCCGCCTCCGAGGCCGACTACAAGGCGGCCTACGCCGCGGCTGAGGCCGCCAACAAGGAAGCAGGCCTGCTGCGCAACCAGTGGACCACGACGGCCTCGACGCTATCCGCCGCAAAAAAGGCCGGTGAGGCTGGTGATTTCGACACCGCAGTCGCCCAGGCCAAGGAGGCCGAGGCGCTGGCAAAGGCATCGATCTTCCAGGCCACCAGCGAAAAGGAACGCTGGAAGGACATGGAAGTTCGCTAAAGGCGCGCAGGCCACGGGGGCCGCGCGGAGAGAGTGATGATCATCCGCCGCCGGGATTTCCTGAGAGCTTCGGCCGCCGCAACGCTTGTGGCCGGCCTGCCTCGCCTCGCGCGCAGTGCCGATACTGCCAGCGTCTACGACTTCGAACGCTTCGGCAACGCCCGCATCCTGCACATGACCGACACGCATGCGCAGCTGAAGCCGGTGTTCTTCCGCGAGCCCGGCGTCAATATCGGCGTCGGCGCGATGGCCGGCCAGCCGCCGCATTTGGTCGGCAAGGCGTTCCTCGACCGCTTCGGCATCCGGCCCGACAGCGCCGACGCCTATGCCTTTACCTGCGTCGAGTTCGAGAAGGCCGCCGTCCGCTTCGGCCGGCTCGGCGGCTTCGCCCATCTGAAGACGCTGATCGACAAGCTGCGCGCCGATGTCGGCGAGAAGCGTTCGATCCTGCTCGACGGCGGCGACCTCTGGCAGGGCACCGGGCTCGCTAACGCCATGAACGGCGCCGACATGGTGGAGGCCGCCAACCTGCTCGGCATCGAGGCGATGACCGGGCATTGGGAATTCACCTATGGCGAACAGGTGCTGCGCGACAATCTCTCCCGCTTCAAGGGCGAATTCCTGGCGCAGAACGTATTCCTGACCGAGGAAGCCGCGTTCAACGACGCCAAGGCGTTCGATCCGGCCTCGGGGCGGGTGTTCAAGCCGTCCACGATCAAGGAGATCGGCGGCCACCGCGTTGCGATCATCGGCCAGGCCTTCCCTTACGTGCCGATTGCGCATCCCAAGCGCTTCACGCCGGACTGGAAGTTCGGCATCCGCGACGAGGAGCTGCAAAAGCTTGTCGACGGCCATCGCAACAACGACAAGGTCGAGGCGGTGATCCTGCTGTCACATAACGGCATGGACGTCGACCTCAAGCTCGCGAGCCGCGTCACCGGGATCGACGTCATCCTCGGCGGCCACACCCACGACGCGATCCCGATCCCGATCACGGTGACCAATGCCGGTGGCGTCACGCTGGTCACCAATGCCGGCTCCAACGGCAAGTTCATCGGCGTGCTCGATCTCGACCTCGCCAAGGGCAAGGTCGCCAATGTCCGCTACCGCCTGCTGCCGGTGTTCGCCGAGCTCCTGAAGCCCGATCCCGCGATGCAGACGCTGATCGACAAGATGCGCGATCCGCATGTCGACGAGTGGAGCGACAAGCTCGGCACGGCCGATCGTCTGCTCTACCGCCGCGGCAATTTCTCCGGCACCGTCGACCAGCTGATCTGCGATGCGCTGCTGAACGAGCTCAACGTCGAGATCGCGTTGTCGCCGGGCTTCCGCTGGGGCCTCACCACGCTCGCCGGCCAGCCGCTGACCATGGAAGACGTGCTGTCGGAAACCGCGATCACCTATCCCGAGACCTACGTCGCGACCATGACCGGCAGCCAGATCAAGGATGTGCTGGAAGACGTCTGCGACAATTTGTTCAACGTCGATCCCTATTATCAGCAGGGCGGCGATATGGTCCGCGTCGGCGGCCTCGCCTACACCTGCACGCCGGGCGAAAGCGTCGGCAAACGCATCACCGAGCTGAAGCTTGGCAACGGCAAGCATCTCGAAGCCACCAAGCATTACAAGGTCGCGGGCTGGGCCTCGGTCAACCAGCAGAACGGTGCACCGGTCTGGGACGTGGTGGCCAAGCATCTGCGCTCCGGCCGGCCGCCGAACCGCGACGAACCCGGTGTGACGCTGAAAGGCGTCGAGGACAATCCGGGCATCGCGAGGCACCGATGAGGCGGCGCGCGTTCATCGCCGGGCTCGGCCTTGCGGCGTTCGCGCTGGCAACGCCGCTCGCCCGCGCCCAGCTCGCGCCGTTGCAGGACAAGCCGTTCGCCGAGCACAAGGTCGTGCTGCAGCTCTCCGACAACGATCCGAAGAAGCAAGGCCTCGTCATCAGCGTCGCCAACAATCTGATGAAGCATTACGACCCCGACAAGGTCGCGGTCGAGATCGTCGCTTTCGGCCCGGGCATCGACCTGCTCAGACCCGACAATGCCAACCGCAAGCTGGTCGAGAGCCTGGTCGCGCAGGGCGCGCGGGTCGACATCTGCCTCAATACCGTCGACACGATCGAGCGCGACACCGGCGAGCGGCCGGACTACATCGCCGCCGCCACCCCCGTGCAGGTCGGCGTCGCGCAGATTTTGTTCCTCACCGAGAACGGATACACGCTGGTCCGTCCCTAACCCCGCCGTCATTGCGAGCGAAGCGAAGCAATCCTTGCTTTGACGCAAGGACAGAATGGATTGCTTCGTCGCTTCAGCGCAAAATTGCATTGCAATTTTGTCGCGAGCTCCCGTGCGCAAACGCTATTGCGTTTGTCGCAGACAATGACGGGGAGAGCGGCAGTCACATGAGAGATCCTGCCATGCTTCGCCGTCTCGCCGCCGCCGCCGTGCTTTCGCTTGCCTTCACAGCGAGCGCACCCGCCGCCGACAAGCTGCACCACATCGCGATCCAGGTCGACCAGAACGACCCGCAGGTCATGAATCTCGCGCTCAACAACGCGACCAACGTGATCGAATATTACCGCGCCAGGAACGAGGACGTAGACGTCGACATCATCACCTACGGCCCCGGCCTGCACATGCTGCGCAGCGATACCTCGCCGGTGCAGGACCGCATCAGGCGGCTCAAGGAGCTCGTCTTCCCCGGCAAGATCCAGTTCTCCGCCTGCAACAATACCAGGCAGGGCATGGAGAAGGCCGAGGGCCATACGATCTCCGTCGTCCCCGACGCCACCATCGTACCGTCGGGCGTGGTCCATCTGATGGAGCTGCAGGAGCAGGGCTGGAGTTACGTCCGGCCGTGAGGCTCCAAAACTGCGAAGCATAGCCCGTCATCCTGAGGAGCCGCGAAGCGGCGTCTCGAAGGATGCACGGCCTCGACGCCTCCGCGCGCTGCCATTCCTTCCGTGAAAGAGCGGGGCCGTCCACCCTTCGAGACGGCTGCTGCGCAGCCTCCTCAGGGTGACGGGATAGCTTATCGCCGGGGGATGGATTTGCTTTGAATCCACCCTATCTATGGAATAATATCCTCTTCACGACTCGACCCGGAGAACAGGAAAGCCGTCATGATCTTTCGCCAGCTCTTCGACAGCGTGTCCGGCACCTACAGCTATCTGCTCGCGAGCCGCGCCGGCGGCGAGGCGCTGATCCTCGATCCGGTGCTGGAGAAGGCCGACCGCTACTGCAAGCTGCTGCAGGAACTCGACCTCAGGCTGGTCAAGGCCGTCGACACGCACCTGCATGCCGATCACGTCACCGGCCTCGGCGAACTGCGCGACCGCACCCAATGCATCACCATCATGGGCGAGCAGAGCAAGGCCGACGTGGTGTCGATGCGCGTCTCCGACGGCGACAAGGTGACGATCGAAGGGCTCTGCCTCGAAGCCTTGTACACGCCCGGTCACACCGACGATTCCTACAGCTATCTGATGGGCGACCGCGTCTTCACCGGCGACACGCTCTTGATCCGCGGCACCGGCCGCACCGATTTCCAGAACGGCAGCGCGCGGGCGCAGTATGATTCGATCTTCAACCGCCTGCTCAAGCTGCCGGAAGAGACCATGGTGTTCCCCGCGCATGACTACAAGGGCGACACCGTCTCCACGATCGGCGAGGAGAAGCGCTACAATCCGCGGCTGCAGGTGAAATCGATCGACGACTATGTCGAGCTGATGAACAACCTTCATCTCCCGAATCCAAAGATGATGGACGTCGCGGTGCCCGCCAACATGCATGTCGGCCTGCACCAGGACGAGCTCACCAGGCAAGGCCTCTCCCTTAGCGCGCGCGATGCCATCGCAAGCCTCGGCCGGCCCGATATCCTGCTGGTCGATTTGCGCGAAAGCGGCGAGCGGGCCAAGCACGGCATGCTCGCGGGCGCGCTGCACGCGCCCTATCCGGGGATTTGCGCCACCTTGCAGCCCGGCGGGATGCTGCGCGAAGTCGCGGCCGCGACCGGCCGCCGCGTCGTGTTCTTCTGCGCCTTCGGCGAGCGTTCCGCGATGGCCGTTGCCGCCGCGAAGAAGGCAGGGCTGGCGAACACCGCGCATATCGAGGGCGGCATCGATGCGTGGAAGAAGGCCGGCGGGCCGGTGGTGATGGGATAGCCCGTTAGCTGCGCACAATTTCCATCACCGTCACCCTGAGGAGCGCGTAGCGCGTCTCGAAGGGCGACGGCCCAACTCTCACCGCAGACGTGTGGAAATATCCGGGCCGTGCATCCTTCGAGACGCGCTGCGCGCTCCTCAGGATGACGGATTTAGTGAGAGCCGCCAGCACTCACCCTCTGTAACTCTTCCGTCAGCCGGTCCAGCGCATCGGCCAGCATCACACCGCCGCACACTGTGAGCCGCTCGGGCAGCACGATCCGCTTGCTCTCCGGATAGAAGCGCTCCAGCGCCGGATGCAACAGAAAGGCGCGCCCCTCATCCTCGGCGCGATCGCCGGCCTCCGACACCAGGATGAAATCCGGCCGCAGTTTTACGATGGCCTCCAGCGAAGCAAATCCGCCCGCGCTGAAGCCGAGCTCGCCGGCGGCATTGGTCAGGCCGGTCGCCGCCATCAGCGAGCTGACGAGGCTGCTGTCACCCGACACAAAGCCGCGCCGCTCCAGCGGCAGCACGCGGTAATGATGAGCGCTCGCCACCGCCCGCGCGCGGACGATCGCCGCATCGAGCCGCGCGATCTCCGCCTGCGCGCGATCCGGATGCTGCACCACATCGCCCATCGCGCGGATCTGGTCCCTCACCTCGTCCAGCGTGCGCGGCACGGTGAACTCGACGAGGTGCAGCCCCTGCGCCTTCAGGAGATCGCGCGTCGCGCGCTTGTCGAACAGGCTGACGACGACAAGGTCCGGCTTGAGCAGCAGCACGTCCTCGGCCCCGCCCGACAGGCGCGGATAGTTTCGCGCTTTCTCGGCGGCCCAGGATTGCCAGGCATCGCGCGAAAAGCGACTCAGCCCGAGGATCTGGTCCGGATCGGCCAGCGACAGCACCAGCTGGTCGCTGCACACGTTCATCGAGACGATGCGCGGTCCGGCGGCGGACGCGGCACCACACGACATCATCCATGCTGCTGCGGCCACCGCTGCGAGACGCCGCCCACCCATCACGCGTCCGCCCACGGCACGATGACGGCCTCGCGCTGAAATTCGGCGCGGTAGGCGCTGATGCGGAACACGCTTGCGAGGACCGCTTCGGACAACGCCGCGCCGGGGGCGCCCTGCGCCGCCAGCCGTCCCTCCGACAGCACCAGCACATGATCGGCAAAGCGCGCAGCAAGCCCGAGATCGTGCGTCACCACGATGACCAGCACGCCGGTGTCGGCGACGTTGCGCAGCTTCTGCATCACGTCGATCTGGTGACGCGGATCGAGCGAGGCGGTCGGCTCGTCGGCGAGGATCACCGGCGCCTCCACCGCCAGCACCCGGGCCAGCGCGACGCGGCTGCGCTCACCGCCGGAGAGCTCGGTGACGCGGCGATCGCTGAATTCGGTAACGTCGACCGCCTGCATCGCACGCAGCACCGCCTCGATATCCTTCGGCGACAGCCGCGCCGGATCGGTCGCGCCATGCGGATAGCGGCCGAGCGCGACGATATCGCGCGCCGGCAGCGGCCAGTGCACCATGTGCCCCTGCGGCAGGTACGCGAAACGCTTCGCCCGCTCGCGCAGTGCAAGCGACGCCAACGCATCGCCGCCGATCCTGATGTCGCCGTCGGATGGAATTAGTCCAGCGAGCGCGCGAAGCAGCGTGGTCTTGCCGGCGCCGTTCGGGCCAACCAGCGCGACCAGATGGCCCGCCTCCAGCGACAGCGAGACATCGTGCAGCACCTTGCGGCTGCCGAGCGAGGCATTGAGCGCGGTGGTGGAGAGCAGCGTCATGCCACGCCTCCGCCAAGCGCGCGGCGTTCGCGCATGATGAGGTAAAGGAAGAACGGCACGCCGATGATCGATGTCAGCACGCCGACCTTGATATCGGAGGTCGAGGGGATGATGCGCACCGCGATATCGGCGGCGAGCAGCAGTGCCGAACCGGTGAGCGCGCTCGGCACCAGGAGCCGCGCCGGATCGTGACCGATTAGAGGGCGCATCAGATGCGGTGCGACGAGACCGATGAAGCCGATCGTGCCGGTGACAGCGACCGCACCGCCGACGCCGAGCGCAACACCCGTGATCACATAGAGCCGCAGCCGCCCGACATCGACGCCGAGACTTTGTGCTGCCTCCTCGCCGAGCGTCAACGCGCGGAACGCGTTCGCCTGGCTGAGCAGGATGACGGCGCCCGCGATGATGAAGGGCAGCGCCAGCGCCACGTGCTGGAAGCTGCGGTCCTCCAGCGAGCCGAGCAGCCAGAATGCGATCTCCAGCACGACGAACGGATTGCTCGACAGATTCATCACCAGCGCAGTCGCAGCCCCGGCAAAGCTCGAGATCGCAAGCCCGGCGAGGATCAGGATCAGCAGCCCGGCATTGCGGCCGGCGATTGCGAGCAGCGCGAACACCGAGCCGAACGCCGCGATGATCGCCACCACCGGCAACGCGTAGGACCGAACATCGGCGAGGCCCAGCGCGATCACCAGCACCGCGCCGAATGCCGCCGATTGCGGCGCGCCGAACAGCGACGGCGAGGCCAGCGGATTGCGCAGCAGGCCCTGCAGCGCCGCGCCCGATAGCCCGAGAATCCCGCCGATCGCGAACGCCAGGATGGTGCGCGGCAGCCGGATCTCGCGCACGATCACCTGCGCGACGTCGCTGCCGCCGCCGAACAGCGCCTCGATCACCGCAAGCGGCGACAGCCGCACCGGCCCGATGCCGAGCGAGAGCACAAGCAGCAGGACCACGAGCGCGAGCAGCGCCGCGGTGGCGCCCCACCGGCGCCGCGCCGCGACCTCGGCCGCCAAGGCAAAATCCTGCACACTCATTGGATCCATGCTCTTACAGCGATCGCCGTGGCAGACAAGCGACACTCGACAAAAACCGTGGCCGTGCGGCCGTTGCCCGACTTCCGCCGGATTGACTTTGCTGCCCGGCCGAACCCTAGATGAACATGACGGTTCTTCAATGAGATGAAAAGGGAATGCGGTGCGGGGAAACATCCCCAAGGCCGCGGCTGCCCCCGCAACTGTATGCGGTGAATCCTTCGTCACAGGCCACTGGGAATCTCGGTCCTGGGAAGGCGACGAAGGGTAACGACCCGCGAGCCAGGAGACCTGCCGTCAGCCGTGGTCACACGCGAAGATGCCGGTCGGGGAGTACAGGCATGAGCTTCACCTGAGGCTGCAAGCAGCTGAGCCTGCGAGCACGACGGTGAGACTGGTTCGCGGTGACGTGCCACTGACGTTACCGAGGTCTCACCTGGATGTTCTCCAACTCTTCCTCCCGGCGCCGCGCGCTTCTGCTCGCGTCGACGATGATCGCGCCAACAATCGTTCTCTCAACCGCGCGGGCGCAGCAGGCGCCCGCCCCCGAGCAACTTCCGGCGATCGAAATCACCAAGCCGGGCGACCAGAATGTCACGCGCGCCAGGCCGGCCGCTGACGAAGCACCGGCCCCGCGCCGCCCGGCGCCGGGCACAGGAAAGGGCAGCGGGAGCGGGAGCGGATCGGGCTCGACGGGGACCGGACCTGCCACTGGAACGGGCGGCACCGGCAGCGGCGGCCGCCAGTTCGCCGGCATCGTCGGCTCCTCCTCGGCCGTGATCACGGCCGACGACATCGCGCATTCGCCGGTGCAGTCGCTGCCCGAGATTCTCGCGCAGGTGCCGGGCGTCCAGCTGCAAACGCTTTTTGGCGGCCCGAACGGCGCCAAGACCGCGGTCGACCTGCGCGGCTTCGGCGCATTCGCTTCCGACAACACCCTGTTCCTGCTCAATGGCCGCCGCCTCAACGACGTCGACAAGGCCGGCTTCGATCTCACCACGATCCCGCTCGATTCGATCGAACGCATCGAGATCACCCGCGGCAACAGCGGCGCGGTGCTCTATGGCGACAACGCGGTGGGCGGCGTGGTCAACATCATCACCAAGACCGGCGCCGGCGGTCCGCCGGCCACGATCAGGGCCGAAGGCGGTTTCGGTTCGTTCAACACCCGCATGGCCGCGGTGTCCGCGGCGCTCAATGCGGGCCCGTGGTCCACTTCGTTCTACGGCAACGGCATCAAGTCCGACGGCTACCGCGTCAATAATGCGCTCGACCAGCGCAACGCTATCGGCAACGTCAACTACACGACATCGGATCTCACCGCCTTCCTCACCGTCACCGGCAGCGACCAGAAGCTCGGTCTGCCCGGCGGACGGCTGGTCGATCCGTCGATCGGCGTCAACGAACTGCTCACCGATCGCCGCGGCGCGGCGACGCCGTTCGACTATGCCAACCAGCAAACCGCCAGCGTCACCACCGGCTTCACCAAGACGCTCATGAATGGCGTCGACCTCATCGTCGACGGCGGCTGGCGCCAGCGGGAAACGCAAAGCGGCTTCTTCGGCACCGTGCCGACGATCAGCTTCGCCTCGACCTACAATGATGCCGCGCTGCAGACCTGGTCGATCACGCCGCGCCTCAGCGTCAAGAACGTGATGCTGGGAATGCCGTCGACGATCCTGACCGGCATCGACTATTACGATTCGACGTTCCGTGAAGCGCGCGGCGCCTATCAGGGCGTCGATCCCACCCACATCTACAATATCGAGCAGCAGACCGTGGCCGGGTACTGGCAGCATACACTCGGTCTGCTGCCGACCACCGATTTCTCCTACGGCGCGCGCGTGCAGAATACGAGCGTCTCGGCACGCGACCGCTACGACCCGAATGCGCCGTTTGCCTTTGACACGCAAGCCGCACCGCTCGACAGCAACGAGACCCAATACGCGCTGCATGTCGGCGCCGAGCATCGCTTCACCGACACCTTCTCGGTGTTCGGCCGCGCCGCGCGCGCATTCCGCACGCCCGACGTCGACGAGCGCGTTGCATCGGGTCCGTCATTCGACCCGCTGACCTTCGCCCCGATCCCGCAGAACTTCCAGCTCAAGAGCCAGACGTCGCAGGACGTCGAGGGCGGCTTCCGCGTCAAGACCAACCTGTTTCAGGTCCAGAGCAGCGTCTATTTGATGGATCTCGAGAACGAGATCCATTTCAACCCGGTGCTGTTCTACAACGTCAACCTAGATCCCACCCGCCGCTACGGCAGCGAGACCAGCGCGTCGCTCAAGGTCAGCGACACCGTGACGTTGCGCGGCGGCATGGCGATCACACGTGCCGTGTTTCGCGAGGGCATGTGGGCCGGCAACGACGTACCGCTGGTGTCGCGCTATACCGGCAATCTCGGCGTGACCTGGAATATCTGGCAGAACTATCTGGTGTTCGACGCCACGGTGCGGGCCTGGAGCTCGCGCATCATGGACAACGACCAGGCCAACACCCAGAGCAGGATTCCCGGCAACGCCACCGCCGATCTCAAGCTGAGCGGGCAGGTTGACCGCTTCTTCTGGTCGCTGAGCGTGAACAACCTGTTCAACGCGCTCTACTACGACTACGCCATCGCGAGCTCCTTCACGGCCGGCCGCTTCTCGGCCTATCCGCTGCCCGGCCGCACCTACATGGTCAAGGCCGGCGCGACATTCTGAGCTATCCGGCGCGGCGGTGTGATGCCGCCGCGCCGTCTCCTCACGTTACAAGCGCCCGTAAACTGGAGTAGAATTCCGGCGGATGATTTGACCCGCGCAGGGGAAACGCATGGCCAAGACCGGAAAGAAGAGCAAGGGCAGCGCCGGGAGCAACGACAAGTCCGACGACAAGTCGAAAAAGCCTCCGCCGCCCGCAGCGCCGCAAGACGACGAGTATTACGAGGATGGCGATATCGCCACGCCGAAGCTCGATCGCTACGGCAATGACGACGAGCCGTTGTGAGGGCTATACCCATCCACGATGTCGTCCTGGCGAAAGCCAGGACCCATTACCGTTGAAGCGAGTTAGCGGGTGAGCTACCGCCCCAGCGTGCCGCCAAACTTGCAGCGGTGGTTATGGGTCCTGGCTTTCGCCAGGACGACGTGGTGAGGTATCGCGCAGAAAATTCTCGCCCTCTATCTTCCTGATACTCTCGCGATCGAGCAGATGCGCACCGAAGCCGCCGCGCGCCAGCGATGAGGCGATCGGCGGCGATGCCAGAAGCAGGGCTGTCGTCATCGCCAGCGGCACGGCACCGAGCCAATCGAGCCGCACCGGCGTCAACTCCTCGCTGCTTCCCCGATAGAGACCTTCGCCCGCGGCGATGCGGCCGCATTCCCTGATCAGGTCGCGCCGCGTGCCGTCGCGCGATGCGCTGCCGAGCAGCGCCTGCATCGCGAGATGCGTCCGCACCCCGGCGCGGCCATCGGCCAGCGGCGCCGGCGTCTCGCCGAGCGAGACCCGCAGCAGCAAATCGACCAGATCGGTGCCCGACCGGTACGCATTCATCGGCTCGACCAGCCGCGGATTGCAGTCGATCAACAGCGGCGTTGCGCTGTCGAGCGGCATGATGACGTCGACCGAGAGCGCGCCATGCCAGCCGAGACGCGCGCCGATGGTCTCGAGCGCGGCGCGGATCGCCGGCCGGCTCACGCTCTCCTTGATCGCCTCGCCGCCGCCGACGCCGGCCGCGATCTGCCGGTAGGCATGGAAGCCGACCAGCGTGCCGCGGCAGAACACCGACTGGGCCTTCTCGACGGTGCCGGTGACGAGATCCTGCGCCAGCACCTCGCCGGCAAAATCGCCGGCGGATTCGAGATCATAGAGCGCGCGGTTGAGATCGCCCGCGTCGCGCACGAACCAGACGCCGCGGCTCGCGGTGCCGACCGACGTCTTGACCACGGATGGAAACCGCACCGCCTCGCGCAGTCCGCCGGCCGAGGTCACGATCCGGGTCGGCGGCTGCGGCAGGCCAAGCTGGTCGAGCAGCCGGCTGAAGCCGGCCTTGCTGTGCACCGCGCGATAGGAGGCGAAGTCCGGCAGCGCCAGACCGGTACGTGATGTCAGCCGCGCCGCGGCGCGGGCGAACAGGAAGCCTTGCTCATGGGTCGGCAACAGCACATCGAAATGCCGCGACGCCAGCAGCCGCTCGACGAAGCGCAGGAAGCCGGCCGGATCTGACCGCAGCGGCGGACAATGGTGGTACTTGCGGACAAAGCGGGAGTAGCGCGCCAGGCACCAGCGCGAGGGGTCACAGACCTCGACGTGATGGCCGGCCAGCCCCAGGATCGTGATCGCCTCGCGGCCGGAGGTGCTGGAGCCCTCTGACACAAGCACCCGGAGCGGCTTTTTGGCGTCTATCATGGCCGATCATCACCGCAGGATCACACTTTGTCGCCGCCTTTAATGCCGCATGTGTCGATCCGGCTCGCCCGCGCCGGGGGCAGCCATGCAGGCGCGTTCATGGACAATTAGCGGCCAGCCTTTATTTTCTGGCGGCCCTGCCGGGCATATTTTTTGACGCGTTTTCTTCACGCGAACCAGTACCAACTTCGCTCGAAAACGCTTTGGAATTGGGGTTTCACTGACATGGTCGACATTCTGGCCGCACCGCAGCAAGCGAAAGCCGACAGCGCGGTGCGTACGCTGACGGGGATTTCGGTCGCCCATTGGGTCAGCCATTTCCATATCTTCGTGCTGCCGATGCTGTTCCCGTTCCTGAAGCAGCAGCTCGGCGTCGGCTATGTCGAACTCGGTTTCGCGCTGACGGTGTTCGCGGTGGTGTCGGGCCTGACCCAGGCGCCGATCGGCTACCTCGCTGACCATATCGGTGCGCGCAAGATCCTGCTGATCGGGCTGACCATCGGCGGCTGTGCGCTGATCGCGCTCGGCCTGCATTTGAGCTATACTTCGCTGATCGTCTGTGCCGTGCTGCTCGGCCTCGCCAACAGCGTCTATCATCCCGCTGACTACGCCATCCTCTCGGCCCATATGGACGAGGCGCGGATGGGCCGCGCCTTCTCGATCCACACCTTTGCCGGCTTCCTCGGCGGCGCGGTGGCGCCCGCGATCATGGCAGCGTTGGTCGCCTCGATCGGCGGCCTCGGCGCGCTGGTCGTCGCTGGCGCCGTCGGCCCGCTGGTGGCGCTGTTCCTGATCGTGCTCGGCATTCCCGATGCCGGCGCCAATAAGAACAAGCCGAAGGACGACTCAGCACCGAAGGCCAGCGTGATTACGCCGGCGCTGATGGTGCTGACCGCCTTTTTCACGCTGCTCAGCCTGTCGAGCTCGGGCATCAACAATTTCGGCGTGGTCGCGCTGATGGGCGGTTACGGCGCGTCGTTCTCGACCGCCAACATCGCGCTTACCGCGTTCCTCGGCGCCAGCGCGGCGGGCGTGCTCGCCGGCGGCTATCTCGCCGACTGGACCCATCGCCACAGCCAGCTCGCTGCGGCCTGCTTCGCGGTCAATGCCGTGCTGGTGCTGCTGATTGCGCTGATGAACCTGCCGCCGGCCGTGCTCACGCTCGCGATGGGGCTTGCCGGATTCCTCGGCGGCGTGATCGCGCCGTCGCGCGACATGATGGTGCGCAACGCCGCGCCTCCCGGTGCCGCCGGGCGCGCCTTCGGCATCGTCTCCACCGGCTTCAACTTCGGCGGCATCATCAGCCCGCTGCTGTTCGGCTGGATCATGGACCAGCACATGCCGCATTGGGTGTTCGGTGCGTCGGTGGGCTTCATGGTGCTGACCGTGCTGCTTGCGCT
The DNA here is from genome assembly GCF_042258615.1 of Bradyrhizobium sp. Pha-3. GTDB lineage: Bacteria > Pseudomonadota > Alphaproteobacteria > Rhizobiales > Xanthobacteraceae > Bradyrhizobium. Next base: position 8,714,795 of record NZ_CP170152.1, read on the forward strand.
GGTCACCGAACGCAAGCCGCAGGCCTCCGGGCTTGCGATCCAGGCGCAGCCCCGTTAGGGCAGCCTTGCTCCAAACCGCATCGAGCTTCCGTCCACGGAAGGCGCGACGATCCACGCTGCTGCCGAACTCACCGGCCCCAGAATGCGGGCGTCGTCTTGAATCGCTGCCAGCTCTTGCGCAGCGCCTTCGCCACCGCGATCTGATCGCGGGCCAGCCAGCCGGCCATCGCGCCGATGCCGAGGTGAAGCGCAGGCTGGTCGTCCTGCCGGATCGCATGGAGCAGCACGCGGGTGCTTCCGATGTCGCACACCCGCCCCAGACTGGTCTGCAGCCCGGCGAGCCGCTTCACATAGCGCTTCGCCGGCGCGTGGGACGCATAGAGCGGCAGGAAGAACTCCGCCGCATAGCGCAACTTCTTGAGGTTGATCCTGAGATTGTGCTGCGCGTTGATATCGAGCCGCCGGAAGCGCGCACCACGCTTCAATGTCTTGCGATGCAAGCGTTCCAGAATTCGATCGGCGAGCACCGGCATTGGCTGCGACAGGACAGCCAACGCTTCGCTGTCGATCTCGTTGCGCCAGCCGCGGCGTTCCACCAGATGTCCCAGCGAGAGCAGGAAGCGGCTGCATCGGGGATCCGCCAGAACGCTTTGCAAGGTCCCGTAGCTCGACTTCCGTTGCTGTTGAACCGCCTGGCGGAGGCCATCCAGGTCGATATCCGGAACCGCGCTGACCAGGCGGGTGATCGTCGTCTCGGCGAACACGTCCCAATCCCGGGCCTTGCCGAGTTGCCGCATCAGCCATTTTGCTTCGCTGTTGACCGCCAGAAATGCCGGCGCCGGAATGTCGCGCCGGAACAGCGCACAGATCGTCCGCAAGCGCCGCAAGGCCACCCGCATCTGGTGCACGCCTTCGGGGTCCGATCCCTGCTCGGCCACCGCGTGATTTCTCAAAAGATGGTGCCAGCAGGAGCCCACCAGCAGCGCGATGACGTCGTCGACCGCAAGCTCCGCGGTGATGCCCGGCAACTCGGCCTTCGCTGCCGATGGCGCGACATCGAACGCCAGCGCATAGCCGCGCTCCGCCTTGCTCCGCGTGCCTATCTGCAGCGGCGCAGCATCGAGCAACTGCGTTCCGAGATCGAACAGGACGCCGGCATTGCCGCTCTTCAGTTCAAGCTCGATTTCCGACAGCACCTCCTGGCGCGCATCGGCCTCGATCGTCCCCTCGTCGAATGCGACTTCAACCGACGCATCGGGCAGATCGAGCTGGCGCGCGTGCCGGCGCACTTTTGTCGCGAACACCGGCACCAGCGCATCGTTGCTGAGCGCCGCCACGGGATCGCCGATCTCGTCGGCAGGGAACCGCGCCAGATCAGGGGCGATGCCTTCAACCGCCGCCTCCCATTGGCGTCGCATCAGAGGCTGCGCGCCATTGGGTGCAAGCTTCAGCGTCTGGACGAAGGTCTTGCCGTTGCGTCGCACGCGCAGCGACATGCCATGCCGAAATAGCAATCGCTCAGGCGTGTCGTAATAGACCGTTTCCAACCGGTGAAATGCGCCGCGGTTGCGCGCATGCTGCACGATGCAGGCCGCCTCGCGCAATTTTTCGAGGCTTCCTTGCGGCGCAAGCAGCTTGAGTTCGATTTCCGCCTGATCGCCATGCCTGACGGCAATGGCAGTCCCCGCATCGGTCACGACCGGCCGCGTCCATCTAATGAAATCGCCCCCGGCATGGTCTATGAAGGTTTCATGACAATGACAAGGTATATCGCGCTATTGCAGCCCGAATTGCCCGCGAATTCTATCTAAAATCACCCCTTTAAGTTGGATTTGACCGCATCGCCATCCAAGCGCGAGAAGCGTGCTGAAGCGTTACGCGCAGCAGGAATTCATTCCGATCGCCGCGACAACACCTGCTTCAAGAGCGGCTCGATCCGCGACAGCTCATCGAGATGAACCGCAGACAGTTCGGCGAGATGATCGGCCGCGAGGCCGGTTAGCTTCAACAGCACCCGCCGCTGGTCGGCGGGATCGGGCACGCGCTCGACCAGGCCCGCCTCCGACAACCGGTCGGCGAGTTCGACCGTGGTGTGGTGACGAAGCCGCAGCCGCTCGGCCAGATCGCCGATCGTGACCGGCCCGCCACCCGGATAGCCCCTGATCGCCAGCAAGGCCTGATGCTGCCGCGGCGTCAGACCCTCGGCTTTGGCGGCATCCTGGCTGAATTCCAGAAAACGGCGGATCAGATAGCGAAATTGCGACAGCGCCTCGTAATCGGCCTGGCTGGGAACCCGCTTTCGGGCCTTGCCCTGCGATTTCGGCGGTCTTTTCAACGCTGCCATTTCGATGTCTCCCGCTTGTAATTATATCGCAATGCGATATGACGCCTGCGTCCACTCCACCCGAGCCTTACGCCACCCATGAGCGTCATTTCCACCAAATCGAGCACCTCCGCCAAAACCAGCAATACGATCGGCGACAAGGCCAGCCACCTGCTGAGCGACTTCACCACCGATCCGCGCGTCGTGGTGATCTCGGCGATCGCCGTGTTCGTCTCCACCGCCGGCGTGCTGGCCGGTGCGGGACTTCTGCAGCTGATCAAGCTTGCCACCAACATCGCCTATTTCGGCCGGTTCAGCTTCGTCGACCTGAAATTGCAGGATTCGCCGCTTGGCCTCTGGACCGTGCTGGTGCCGGTCGCGGGCTCGCTGATCATCGGCCTGATGGCACGCTTCGGCAGCGAGAAGATCCGCGGGCACGGCATTCCGGAAGCGATCGAGGGGATCTTGCTCGGCCGTTCCCGGCTCGACCCCAAGGTGGCGATCCTGAAGCCGTTGTCGTCGGCGGTGTCGATCGGCACCGGCGGTCCGTTCGGAGCCGAGGGCCCGATCATCATGACCGGCGGCGCGATCGGCTCGCTGATCGCGCAGATGCTTCCGGTGACGGACAACGAGCGCAAGACCTTGCTGGTGGCGGGCGCCGCCGCCGGCATGACCACGGTGTTCGGAACGCCGATCGCAGCGATCATGCTCGCGGTCGAACTCCTGCTGTTCGAATGGACGCCGCGGAGCTTCATTCCCGTGACTGTCGCCGCCGTGGTGGCGGCGGTCGGACGCACCTTCCTGCACATGCCCGCGCCGCTGTTTCCGTTCACCGGCGGTGTCGACATTTCCGTGCTCCAGCTCGGCGCCTGGATGCTGATCGGAATCCTCTCCGGGCTGCTGTCCGGCGTGCTCACCCAGCTGGTCTATGGCTGCGAGGACATTTTCCTCAAGCTGCCGATCCACTGGATGTGGTGGCCGCTGATCGGCGGCCTGGTCGTGGGTCTCGGCGGGCTGATCGAGCCGCAGGCGCTCGGTGTCGGCTATGACAACCTGGCTTCGATGCTGAGCGGCGACGTGGTGCTGAAAGCCGCGCTGCTGCTGCTCGTGGTGAAAGCGGTGATCTGGTCGGTCGCGCTCGGCTCGGGCACGTCGGGCGGCGTGCTGGCGCCGCTGCTGATCATGGGCGGTGCGATGGGAACGGCGCTGAGCGGCTATTTGCCGGCTGCGAGCCCCGGCTTCTGGGCGTTGCTCGCGATGGCGGCGACAATGGGCGGCACGATGCGCTCGCCTTTGACCGCGACCTTCTTCGCGGTCGAGCTCACCGGCAACACCCATGTGCTGTTGCCGTTGATCGCGGCCTGCGGCACCGCGCATGGCGTCACGGTGCTTTTGATGCGGCGCTCGATCCTGACCGAGAAGGTGGCGCGGCGCGGTCATCATCTGGTGCGCGAGTACCGGGTCGATCCCTTCGCGCTGACGCGCGTGCGCGACGTGATGACCAAGGCGGTGGAGACGGTCGCCGACACCATGACGCTGCACGGCGCGGCGGCCTTCCTGACCAACCCGAAGACCGGTCACCCGAGCTTCCCCGTCGTCGACGCCAACCATCACGTGCTCGGGGTGATCGACCCGCCGTCCGTGTTGCGCTGGCGCCGCGCCGGCAAGCATCGCACCGCGACGCTCAACCAGCTGCTGGCGGGCAGCAAGATCACCGTCGCCTATCCCGACGAGTATCTGGATCGGCTCGCCGATCGCCTGATGCAGGTCAACGTCTCGCATCTGCCGGTGATCTCGCGCGAGGACCAGCGCCTCGTCGGCTATATCGGCTGGAAGGACCTGATGCGGGTGCGCGCCAGGCTGCAGGCCGAGGAGACCCAGAAGACAGCCTTCTTCGGCGCGCGCTAGCGCGCCGCGAGTTCATTTTGAATCAAGCCGCGGACTCCGTTTCACCTCGCCCCGCGTGCGGGGAGAGGTCGGAACGCATCGTCAGATGCGTTCCGGGTGAGGGGGAGCCACCGCGAACTCAGCTATCACCGCGTATGCCGAGACAGCCCCTCACCCCAACCCTCTCCCCGTAAGAACGGGGAGAGGGAGTAAAGCGGCGCCCCCGGCGGAACAAATTTCCGCGGCGCGCAACGCGCGTTCTCGCCGGCAAATCGTCGCCGGCGCATCCCAGAGCTTCACCGGCGATGGTTGACAGCATCAAGGGCTCACCCATGATGCCGGTAACCAAGAACAGCCTCGGGATGAAATGCCATGACCTCGACCCCAGACCTCGTGATCCGCGGCGGCAACATCGCCGACGGCAAGGGCGGCGACCTCTATGAAGCCGATGTCGCGATCTCGGGCGGCAAGATCACCGAAGTCGGGAAGGTCTCCGCAAAAGGCAAGGAAGAGATCGACGCGCGCGGCAGACTGGTGGCGCCCGGCTTCGTCGACGTCCACACCCATTACGACGGCCAGGTGACCTGGAGCCACGACATCACCCCGTCGTCGCAGAACGGCGTCACCACCGCCATCATGGGCAATTGCGGCGTCGGCTTCGCGCCATGCAGGCCGAGCGACCACGGCAGGCTGATCCAGCTGATGGAAGGCGTCGAGGACATTCCGGAGCCGGTGCTGAGCGCCGGCATTCCCTGGGCGTGGGAGAGCTTCCCCGACTACATGGAGTGGCTGTCGAAGCGCAGTTTCGACATGGACATCGGCGCTCAGCTGCCGCACGCGGCGCTGCGCGTCTATGTGATGGGCGAGCGCGGCGCGCGCCGCGATCCCGCCACGCCCGAGGACAACCAGGCGATGGCGGCGCTCGCCGGCGATGCGGTGCGATCGGGCGCACTGGGCTTCTCGACCTCGCGCACGCTCAACCACCGCACCTCGACCGGCGACTACACGCCGACGCTGAAGGCGGGCGAGGATGAATTGACCGCGATCGCCGGCGCGATGCACGGCGTCGGCCGCAGCGTGCTGCAATTCGTGCTCGACCAGAGCACCGTGCATGAAGACCTGCCGATGATGCTGCGGGTCGCCGAGAACACCAAATGCCCGATCTCGTTCTCCGTTGCCCAGGCCGACAAGGCGCCGCGGCGCTGGCGACAGACCATGGACACCATCAATGAAGCCGCCGCGCGCGGCCTATCGATCACGACCCAGATCGCCGCGCGGCCGGTCGGCCTGCTGCTCGGACTGGAATTGTCGCGCAACCCGTTCCAGACCCATCCGAGCTATCGCGAAATCGCCAGGCTGCCGCTGGCCGAGCGGCTGACGCATCTGCGCCGGCCCGAGGTGCGCGCGGCGATCCTGAGCGAGAGCGCAACCGCGACCGACGATCCGCTGTTCTTCCGGCCGAACTACGACAAGATGTATCTCCTGGGCAATCCGCCGGACTATGAGCAGCCGCCGGAGAACGCGCTCGGCCCACAGGCGCGCCGCCAGGGCCGGCAGCCGGAAGAGCTCGCCTATGATGCGATGCTGACCGACGAGGGCCGCGGCATGCTCTATGTGCCGTTCCTGAATTATGCCGACGGCAATCTCGATGCCGTGCACGAGATGCTGCGCGAGCCGAGCGCCGTGCCGGGCCTGTCCGACGGTGGCGCGCATTGCGGCATCATCTGCGACGCCAGCTTCCCGACTTACCTGCTGACGCACTGGACGCGGGACCGCAGCCGCGGCGAGAAGCTCTCGATCCCGTTCGTGATCGCGGCGCAGTCGCGCAAGACCGCGCTGTCGGTCGGCCTGCATGATCGCGGCGTGATCGCGCCGGGCTTCAAGGCCGACGTCAACGTGATCGACTACGACCACCTGCATCTGCATCCGCCGAAGGTGCATTACGACCTGCCGGTCGGCGGCCGCCGCCTGTTGCAACAGGTCGACGGCTACGACGCCACCATCGTCTCGGGCGTCGTGACCCAGCGCGAGGGCAAGGCCACCGGCGCACGCCCGGGCCGGCTGGTCCGCGGCGCGCAGGGATTGCAATGAGCCCGTAGCCCGGATGGAGCGAAGCGCAATCCGGTGCGGCTCTATCCGCGGATAGCAAGGCCCCGGATTTCGCTGCGCTTCATCCGGGCTACGAAGAAACTCGACATTGACGCGAACTGCAGCCGCGGCGTCACCCTCCCCTGGAGGGCAGGGGAGGGGGAGGGTCGGATCACATTGAGCGCAGCGAAATGTGAGACGGGGTGGGGTGACCTCTCAACACGGGCAGTGCCCGAATGGAGAGATCACCCCACCCCGCTGTGCATTTCGCTTCGCTACATGCTCAGCGACCCTCCCCCTCCAGAGGAGGGTCGAAGCAGCACGCCCCTTACGTCGGCGACATCGCGCCCTTGATCGCGCCCGCTTGCGTTGAGGTGCCGGTCAGCCGCGCGCGCTCGGTGTTGGGCCACAGCAGCAGCAATCCGAGCAGGCCGGAGCCGGCCATGATGGCAGCGTTGATGGTGAAGCCGCTCATGTAGCCGGCCATCGGCGTGGCCGCATGCTGGATCACACTGCCCATCACCGTCGGCGCCAGGATGCCCGAGATGGTGTACAGCGCGCCGTAGATCGCGATGATCGCGCCACGCTGCGACACCGGCGTGAACTCGCCGAGCATCGGCGGGCACACCACATATATCGAGCCGCACAGGCCGGAGCCGATCACCAGCAGTGCGATCATCAGCGCGCCGGGCGGCGCATAGGGCAGCATTGCAAGAATGGCGCCGCCGACGATCAGGGGCACCGAGCCGAGCACGCCGCGCGCTCCGCGGGTGGTGAAGCCGCGTGCCAGCATCAGCTGCGAGATCCAGCCGGTCAGGAGCACGATCGTCGCACCGAAGATCCAGGGCAGGATCGAGACGAAGCCGGCCTGCTGCTGCGAGAAGCCGAGCCCTTCGATGATGAAGGAGGTGAACCAGGTCAGCCCGAGCGACAACGCCCAGTAGGCGCCGAAGGTCGCGACCACGCAGCCGACGAAGGTCCGCGAGGTCAGCAGCTTCCGGTAGGGAATCCGCGGCTCCTCGGCCATGACGGCAGCGGTCGACACCAGCGGCCCTTCCTTGCCGAGCGCGAACCAGGCGACGGTCCAGAGCAGGCCGACGATGCCGAGCGCGCCGAAGGCGTGATGCCAACTGTGATTGACGATGATCCAGTTCAGCGCGGGCACTGCGAGAATCACGCCAAACGCCGACCCCTGCGACAGGATCGCGGTCGGCAGCGTGCGCTTCTCATCCGGAAACCATTTGTAGATGGCGTGCGCGGCAACCGAGAAGGCCGGTCCCTCGCCGGCGCCGAGGATAATGCGGCAGATCACCAGCGTCGTATAGCTGACGGTGCCGATCATCGGAAATTGCGCCAGCGACCAGATCACCGCCAGAATCAGCAGCACCCAACGCGTATCAACGCGGTTGACGATGAAGCCGACCACGATCGCCGAGATCGAGAACAGGATGAAGAAGGCCGAGCCCAGATCGCCGAACTGCTCCGGGGTGAGACCCATCTCCTTCCGGATCGGCACACCAGCGAGCCCGACCACGATCTTGTCCGCAAAGTTCACCACCATGAACAGGAACAGAAGGAAGGTGATTTGCCAGGCGCCTTTGGGCGTCCCCTTCGACATCCCCTTGGGCGTCGGTTGCGTCGTCATGTCTGGCTCCCCGTCGTTTCGTTTTTTGGCTTCGTAAGATCGGCCCCAATCGGCGATGCTAGCCACGCCTCGCCGCGCAACGCAACACCGCATTTCCTCGGATTCCGTGGCCGGCGCGACACGATAACCTGGCAGGCGCGCCCGATCACGATCGCGTCGTCGCGGCCAGTGGAGCGGTGATCTGTCACGGACCGGCTGCTATGCTCGGGGCAACGAAAAGCCGAGGTTATTGGAGGTTGGGTTATTTCATGAACAGATCGATCCTTCGCACAGCCGCCTGTCTTGCACTTGTATCCGCCGCGCTGCTCGCCGTGCCTTCTGTCCGCGCCCAGGACGCGGCAAGCCCAGACTATGCGGCGATTGTCGCCGCGCCCGATCGCAGCGATGCGGATCGTCAGGTCGACCAGCGCCGCCAGCCGGCCAAGATGCTCGCCTTTGCCGGCGTCAAGCCCGGCATGAACATCCTCGACATGGCGGCGAGCGCCGGCTACAGCACCGAACTGTTGGCGCGCACCGTCGCCCCGTCGGGCAAGGTCTACGCGCAGGACTCGGCGACCGTGCTCGAGCGCTTCGTCAAGGACAGGTTCGACACCCGCGCCAAGTCGCCGGCGATGAAGAACGTGGTCCATGTGGTGCGCGACTATGACGACCCGATCCCGCCCGAGGTCAGCAACCTCGACATGATCACCTTGTTCTTTTTCTATCACGACATCAGCTATCTGCCGGTCGATCGCGCTGCGATGAACAAGAAGATGTTCGCCGCGCTCAAACCCGGCGGCTTCCTCGTCATCGCGGACCATTCAGCCAAGGCGGGCGAAGGCACAAGCGTCGCCAAGACGCTGCACCGGATCGAGGAGAGCACCCTGAAGCAGGAGATCGAGGCCGCCGGCTTCAAGCTGGTGGCCGAGGGCGATTTCCTGCATCATGCGGAGGACCCGAAGGACATTCCCGTCTTCAAGGCGCCGGTGCCGATCGACGAGTTCGTCCTGAAATACCAGAAGCCTTGAATGAGGCACGGCCATCGCTTCATCTGACCAGACCGCCGCGGTGCTTCGCGTCACCGGCCTGACCAAGAGTTACCGCTCTGCCGGTGAAGACGTCGCGGTGCTGCGCGGCGTCGATCTGGCCGTTGCAATCGGCGAGAGCGTGGCGCTGTCAGGCGAATCCGGCAGCGGCAAGAGCACGCTGCTGCATCTGATCGCGGGGCTGGACGCCGCCGACAGCGGCGAGATCAGGCTCGCCGACATCACGGTTTCCGGTCTCAACGACGCCGGCCGCGCCGAGCTGCGCCGCGACCGGCTCGGCCTCGTGTTCCAGCAGTTCAACCTGATCCCGAGCCTGACGGTCGCGGACAATCTCGTTTTCCAGTCCCGCATCGCCGGCCGGCACGATGCGGCCTGGCATGACGAACTGGTCGAGCGCCTCGGGCTCAAGCAGCTCCTGAAGCGCTATCCCGAGCAATTGTCCGGCGGCCAGCAGCAGCGCGTCGCGATCGGCCGCGCGCTGGCGCCGAAGCCGTTGTTGCTGCTCGCCGACGAGCCGACCGGCAATCTCGACGAAGACACCGCCGACGAGGTGCTGCGGCTGGCGCGCGATCTGGTTGTTCGCACCGGCTGCGGTTTCCTGATGGTCACCCACAGCGCGCGGCTCGCCGCGACGCTCGACCGCCAGGTCACCCTGCATGCCGGTATAATCGCATGAGGCGGGCGTTGTGGATTCTTGCGGTGCTGCTCAGCCATTGGCGGCGGCATCCGATGCAGCTCGCAACGCTCTTGATCGGGCTGATCTCGGCGACCGCGCTGTGGAGCGGCGTGCAGGCGCTGAACCAGCAGGCCCGCATCGCCTATGACCGCGCCGCCGCGACTTTCGGCGGCTCGCGCACCGCCATGCTGGTGAGCCGCGACAGCGCGACCTTTCCGCAAAGACTGTTCGTCGACCTGCGCCGCGCCGGCTGGCCGGTGTCACCGATGCTGGAGGGCCGCGTCCAGATCGACGGGCGCAGCTTCCGCCTGCTCGGCGTCGAGCCGGTGACGCTGCCGTCCGAGGTCGGCAACGCACCGGCGGTCGGGCGCGGCAGCCAGCTATCTTTCGTCACGCCGCCAGGCGAAATGCTGGTGGCGCCCGAGACACTGCGCGATCTCGGCCTCAAGGAGGGCGAACGGCCGCAGGCCAACGGCACGACTTTGCCGCCACTGCGCGTACAGGCGGAGCTCGCACCCGGCGCGCTGGTCGTCGATATCGGCATCGCGCAGGACATCCTGAAGATGCCCGGCCAGGTGTCGCGCCTGCTGGTCGGCAAGTCCAAAGCACCGCATGCAACGCTGGAAAGCGCGGCAGGCGAAAAGCTCCGCCTGGTCGAGCCGAGCGCCGAGAGCGACCTCGAACGGCTGACCGACAGTTTCCATCTCAACCTCACTGCATTCGGCCTGCTGTCGTTCTTCGTCGGCCTGTTCATCGTCAACTCCGCGATCGGCCTCGCCTTCGAGCAGCGGCTGCCGATGCTGCGCACCTTGCGCGCCTGCGGCGTCTCGGCGCGGCTGCTCAACACCGTGCTGGTGATCGAGCTGGTGTCGCTGGCGCTGGTCGCCGGCCTGATCGGCCTGGTCTGCGGGTACTTCATCGCGGCGGCCTTGCTACCCGATGTCGCGGCCTCGCTGCGCGGGCTCTATGGCGCGCAGATCCCCGGGCAGCTTTCGCTCAAACCCATCTGGTGGTTCGCCGGCATCGCCATCAGCATCTTGGGCGCGCTCGCGGCCGCCGCCGCGAGCCTTGCCAAGGCGATCCGGATGCCGGTGCTGGCGACGGCACAGCCGCAGGCCTGGCAGCAGGCGCAGCGGCGCTGGCTGATGTTCCAGAGCGCTGCGGCACTCGCGGTGTTTGCGGTCGCCGCGGCTCTGATTCAGTTCGGCGATTCCCTGATCGCGGGCTTTGCCGTGCTGGCCGCGCTGATGCTCGGCGCGGCGTTGATCCTGCCGATGGTGCTGCAAATCGCACTTGCGTTCGGCCAGCGCAGCGCGCGGGCGCCGGTCGGCATCTGGTTCTGGGCCGACAGCCGCCAGCAGCTCTCAGGCTTGTCGCTCGCGCTGATGGCGCTCTTGCTCGCGCTCGCGGTCAATGTCGGCGTCAGCACCATGGTGGAAAGTTTTAGCCGCACTTTTCTGGTCTGGCTCGACGGCCGGCTCGCCGCCGACGTCTACATCAGTGCCGCCAGCGATCAGCAGGCGAAAGACATCAAGACCTGGCTGCGCGACCGGCCCGAAGTCGAGGCCATCCTGCCCGGCGGCCGCGCCGATACCCAATTCGGCGGCGCACCGATCGAGGTGCTCGGCCTGCCCGATCACGTCACCTATCGCGACAATTGGCCGTTGCTGGAGAGCACCGCGAATGCCTGGGTCAGGCTGCGTCCCGGCGACACTTGTCTGGTCAGCGAGCAGCTGTCGCGGCGGATGAAGCTTGCGATCGGCGATCATATCGAGGTGCCCGCCCCTGGCGGCAACTGGCCGCTCGAGATCGTCGGCATCTACGCCGATTACGGCAACCCCAAGGGCCAGATCGCGGTCAACTTCGCCGCGCTGACCCGGCGCTTCCCGCAGACGCCGCAGACCCGGATCGGGCTCCGCGTCGCGCCCGATCACATCGCTCCGCTGATCGCGGCGTTGCAGGAGAAATTCGGCCTCGACGACCGCAACGTCGCCGACCAGGCGACGATGAAGCGGGAATCAAGGCGGGTGTTCAACCGCACCTTCTCGGTGACGGCGGCGCTCAACGCCTTCACGCTCGGCGTCGCCGGCATCGCGCTTTTGACCAGCCTGCTCACGCTCGCCAATTCGCGGCTGCCGCAGCTGGCACCGCTATGGGCGATCGGCCTGACGCGGCGGCGGCTCGCGGCACTCGAACTGCTGAAGACCATGGCGGTCGCATTGATCACCGCGCTGTTCGCGCTGCCGCTCGGCCTTCTGGTCGCGTGGTGCCTGCTTGCGATCGTCAATGTGAAAGCCTTCGGCTGGCGGCTGCCGTTCCACGTCTTTCCGTTGCAGTTGATCGAGCTGCTCGCGGTGGCGCTCGCCGCCGCCTTCTGTGCGGCGGCGCTGCCGGTCGCTAGACTGGCGCGCATGCAGCCGGCCAGCCTGATCAGGATCTTCGTCAATGAGCGCTAGCAGCGCGATCAGCCGCCGCGCCTTTACCGGCGGCGCACTGGCGCTCGCGCTCGGCGGCAAGGGTTTTGCGCAGGGCTTTGCCGGGCTCGGCGAGAATGCCGAAGGTTTTGCGGCCGTCACGCCGGGCAGGCAATTCGTATTCCCGATCGATCACGGCCCGCATCCGGAGTTCCGGATCGAATGGTGGTACGTCACCGCGAACCTGTCCGACATCAGCGGCGCAGCCTATGGCGCGCAATGGACGCTGTTCCGCCAGGCGATGAAGCCGGGCGGCCCCAGCGAGGGCTGGGCCAACCAGCAGCTCTGGATGGGCCATGCCGCCGTGACCAGCGCCACCACGCATCGCTTCAGTGAGACCTTTGCGCGCGGCGGCGTCGGTCAGGCCGGTGTCGAAGCCACGCCGTTCCGTGCCTGGATCGACGCCTGGGAGATGCACGGGATCGACCCGTTCGATGCGCAGAACGTCGCACAGCTCGAGCTGAAGGCCTCCGCTGCCGACTTCAGCACCGCGTTCCGCCTCGACGCCAAGCGCCCGTTGGTGCTGCAAGGCGACCATGGCTACAGCCGCAAGTCGGATCGCGGACAGGCCTCCTATTACTATAGCCAGCCGTTCTACCAGGCGTCCGGCCGCATCGTGATCGACGACAGACCGGTCGACGTCACGGGCATGGCCTGGATGGATCGCGAATGGAGCAGCCAGCCATTGGCGGCGGATCAAACCGGCTGGGACTGGTTCTCGCTGCATCTGCCCGGCGACGAGAAGCTGATGCTGTACCGGCTGCGCCAGAAGGACGGCCGCGAGGACCTGTTCGGCAACTGGATCACCCCGGACGGCCGCTCGGCCGAGATTGCGGCAGCCGGCAACAGCATCACGCCGGTTGCGACCACCGAGATCGACGGCCGTAAACTGCCGACGTCATGGCGCGTCAGCCTGCCGGCGCGCGGGCTGTCGATCGAAACCACACCGCTCAATCCGAAGAGCTGGATGGGAACCAGCTTCCCCTATTGGGAAGGCCCGATCCGCTTTTCGGGCAGCCACGCGGGAATCGGCTATCTTGAGATGACCGGATACTAGAGCGGAGCTTGGTTGGGGCAGTCGGGCGGCAAACTCGCTGCACCTCTCCCGCTTGCGGGAGAGGGAAGGCAGCTCCTTCGCCGTCGATCGTCCGGCCAGTCACACCGGTTGCGGCCGCCCCGTCATGGCATCGGGGCCAATGAAACAAGAGGACACGCCTGACATGTATCACTACACGGCCATCGTGACCTGCCTTGCGGTCGCGTTCTACTTCTTCACCTCGACACAAGTCGCGCGGGCCCGCGTCGCCTATGGCGTCAAGCTGCCGGCGATCTCGGGCCATCCGGATTTCGAGCGCATCTTCCGCATCCAGATGAACACGCTGGAATGGATGCCTATCTTCCTGCCGTCGCTGTGGCTGTTCGCGATCTATATCGGCGATGCTGCGGCGGCCGCGATCGGCGCGCTCTGGGTGATCGGCCGCATCGTCTACTTCATCGGCTATCGCGAGGCGGTGGCGAAGCGCAGCCGGGGTTTCGCCATCCAGGCCGCAGCGTGCATCATCCTGTGGATCGGCGCACTCGGCGGCGCGGTGTGGCGGCTGGTGCATTGAGGGCGCGATCGCCGCCACAACCACTCCCGTCGTCCTGGCGAAAGCTAGGACCCCATAACCACAGGGCGTGGTTATGAGCAATCCGATGGCCACAGCGTGGTGCAATACATCCAGTCGGGGTAATGGGTCCTGGCTTTCGCCAGGACAACACCACCGCTGGAAATACGCGTCACTTGGTCAGCGGACAGCCGCTGTCCTTGGCGGTGAAGAACGCCTTGTCGCCCGGCACCACGGCGAGCTGCTTGTAATAGTCCCACGGCTTCTTCGATTCCGACGGCTTCTTGACCTCGAACAGATAGAGGTCGTGGACCATGCGGCCGTTGGCGAGCACCTTGCCCTTGGCAAAGGCGTCGTCGACCGGCAGCTCCTTCAGCTTCGCGGCGACCGCGTCGCTGTCCTTGGTGCCGGCGGCCTTCACCGCCTTCAAATAGCTCAGCGTCGCCGAATAGGTGCCGGCATGGATCATGCTCGGCATGTGGCCGGTGCGCTTGATGAAGCGCTCGCTGAATGCGCGCGAGGCGTCGTCGTGATCCCAGTAGAACCCTTCGGTGAGCACGAGACCCTGCGCCGCCTCGAGCCCGAGACCGTGCACCTCCGACAGCGTCATCAGCAGGCCGGCGAGCTTCTGGCCGCCCCTGACGATGCCGAACTCGGCGGCCTGCTTGATCGAGTTGGTGGTGTCGAGCCCGGCATTGGCAAGCCCGATGATCTTGGCCTTCGAGCTCTGCGCCTGTAGCAGGAAGGACGAGAAGTCCGACGAGTTGAGCGGCACGCGGACGGAGCCGACCACCTTGCCGCCCTTCGAGGCGACGATGTCGCTGGTGTCCTTTTCCAGCGCGTAGCCGAAGGCGTAGTCGGCGGTCAGGAAGAACCACGTGTTGCCGCCCGCTTCCGTCAGCGCCCCGCCGGTACCGACCGCCAGCGCGCGAGTGTCGTAGGCCCAGTGGAAGCTGTAGGGCGTGCAGGCATCGCCTGAAATGCGCGAGGTCGCGGCGCCCACCACGATGTCGATCTTCTTCTTTTCCTTGGACAGCTCCTGCACCGCGAGCGCGACCGACGAAGTGGTGAGCTCGGTGATCATGTCGACGTTCTCGACCTCGTACCAGCGCCGCGCGATTGCGGTCGCGAGATCCGGCTTGTTCTGATGGTCGGCGGTAACGATCTCGATCTTCTGGCCCAGCACCTCGCCGCCGAAATCCTCGACCGCCATCCGCGCCGCCTCGAGCGAATACTTTCCGCCGTAATCGGCGTAGACGCCGGACTGATCGTTCAGGATGCCGATCTTGACACCCTGGGCCATCGCCGGCGCCGCCAGCATCAGGCTGCACGCCGCAACCGCAGCCAAAAATCCCGACTTCATTGTTATGCTCTCCCAGCAGTCTCTCATCAGGAAAAATCGGCGCGACATTATTTTATAACCCCGCGCCTGCCCATCTCTTTCCGCTCAGCCGTTAGTATGGTCCGCCGACGCACGCTGGTAGCTCCCCGTCACCCTGAGGAGCGCGGAACGCGCGTCTCGAAGGGTCGACGGCCCGGCTGGTGGCCGTGCATCCTTCGAGACGCCTGCTTCGCAGGCTCCTCAGGATGACGGGGAAGCACTCGCGGCTCCGGAATGCCGCCCGCTACCCAGCCACGGTCGCCGCTGGTTCCTTCGGCTTGCCCTCGTTCTTTCCTTCCGCGAGGTTGCGCACCACCATGTAGAAGATCGGCGTGAAGACGAGGCCGAACAGGGTGACGCCCAGCATGCCGAAGAACACGGCGACGCCGACCGCCTGGCGCATCTCCGAGCCCGATCCGGTCGACAGCACCAGCGGCAGCACGCCGAGGATGAAGGCGAACGACGTCATCAGGATCGGCCGCAGGCGGAGCCGGCAGGCCTCGATCACCGCCTCCAGCCGTGGCCTGCCCTCGAGCTCGATATCGCGCGCGAACTCGACGATCAGGATCGCGTTCTTGGCGGCGAGGCCCACCAGCACCACGAAGCCGATCTGGGTCAGGATGTTGACGTCCTGGCCCATGATGCGCACGCCGATGGTGGCCGCGAACAGGCACATCGGCACGATCAGGATCACCGCGAACGGCAATGTCCAGCTGCCATATTGCGCGGCCAGCACCAGATAGACGAACAGCACGCAGATCGGGAACACGTAGAGGCCGGCATTGGCGCCGTTGATCTGCTGGTAGGACAGGTCGGTCCATTCGAACGAGAAGCCGCTGGGCAGGGTTTCGTCGGCGAGCTTCTTGATGGTGTTGAGCGCCGTCGTCGAGCTGACGCCCGGCGCCGGCTCACCCTGCAGTTCGGACGCTGAGTAGAGATTGTAGCGCGCGACACGGTCGGGGCCCGAAATGTCCTTGAAGTCCACGACGCTGCCGAGCATCACCATGTCGCCGGCGGCGTTGCGGGTGCGCAGCCGCGAAAGATCCGTGGTCTCCTTGCGGAACGGCAGATCGGCCTGCGCCGTGACGTGGTAGGTGCGCCCGAACAGGTTGAAGTCGTTGACATAGGTCGAGCCGAAATAGGTCTCGATCGTGTCGGTGATGTTGGCGATGGGAACGCCGAGCTTCTGCGCCTTGACGCGATCGACATCGACGAACAGCTGCGGGGTGTTCGCAGAGTACGGCGAGAACACCGAGGTCAGGTTCGGCGACTTGCGCGCGGCCAACACCAGTTCGTCGGTCGCGGACGCCAGCAATTCGGGCCCGCGGCCCTGTCGATCCTGGACGCGGATGGTGAAACCACCGCCGGTGCCGATACCGGGCACGGCCGGCGGCGGAATGACGATGATGAAGGCGCCCTGGATCACCGACAGACGCTTGCGCAGTTCGGCCGTGATCGCGGTCGCGGTCAGTCCCTTCTTCAGGCGTGCCTCCGGCTCGTCGAACACCGGGAACAGTGCCGCGGCGTTGCCCGCCTGCGTGCGCGTCGCGCCGGAGAAGCCGGCGAAGGCCGCGACCCGAACGATGCCGGGCGTATCCAGCGCGATCCGCTCGATCTCGCGCACCACAGCCGTGGTCCGCGCCAGCGACGCGGCGCCCGGCAGTTGCGCCGAGATGATGACGTAGCCGCGGTCCTGCGCCGGGATGAAGCCCTGCGAGGTGGTCGCGAGCAGCCAGCCGGCGCTGCCGATCAAGACGAGGTAGATCGCGACCATCACCACCGTGTGCCGGATCACGAAGTCGGCGACCGCCGCATAGCCGTGGGCCAGCCGATCGAACACGCGATTGAACAGCGCGGTGAAGCTGTCCCAGCCGCGCGCGATGACGTTCCAGCGCGCCGGCGGGCGCTTCTCCTCGTGCGGGACCAGGATCTGCGAGGCCAGCGCCGGCGACAGCGTCAGCGAGCAGAAGCAGGAGATCGCGGTCGCGACCGCGATCGTCACGGCGAATTGCTGGAAGAACTGCCCGGAGATGCCGCCGAGGAAGGCGGTCGGCACGAACACCGCGCACAGCACCAGCGCGATCGAGACCAGCGCGCCGCCGACCTCCTCCATGGTCTTGAGCGCGGCGTCGCGCCTGGACATGCCGTGCTCGAGATGCCGCTCGACATTCTCGACCACCACGATGGCGTCGTCGACCACGATGCCGACCGCGAGGACCAGGCCGAACAGCGTCAGATTGTTGATCGAGAAGCCGAGCGCGGCCATCACCGCGAAGGTGCCGACCAACGACACCGGGATCGCGATGATCGGGATGATCGCAGGCCGCCAGCCCTGCAGGAACACCAGCACCACGATGACGACGAGCGCCATCGCCTCGTAGATCGTCTTGATCAGCTCATGAACCGACTGGGCGATGAACTCGGTCGGGTTGTAGCCGATGTTGTAGTCGAGCCCCTTCGGGAAACTCGCCTTCATGTGCTCCATCGTGTCGGAGATGCTCTTGGCGGTGGCGAGCGCATTCGATCCGGGCCGCTGCGTCACCAGCAGGGCGACGGCCGATTTTCGCAGCAGGAAGCTGTTGGTGGCATAGGACAGCGCACCGAGCTCGACGCGGGCGACGTCGCGCAGGCGCACGGTCCGGCCGTCGGAGCCGGCCTTCACCACGATGTCCTCGAACTGCCTGATGTCCTTGAGGCGGCCGGTGAAGACGAGGTTCGGCTGGAAGGCGCGATCGGCGATCGGCGGCTCGGCGATCTGGCCGCCCGCGATCTGCAGGTTCTGCGCCCGGATCGCCGCCAGCACCTCGGTCGAGGTCAGGCCGAGATTGGCGATCCGGTCGGGATCGAGCCACAGCCGCATCGAGTAATCGCGCGCGCCGAACATCTGGATGTCGCCGACGCCGTCGAGCCGCAGCAGCTGGTCGCGGACCTGCAGCAGTGCGTAGTTGGAGATGTAGAGCTGGTCGAACGTGTCGTCGGGCGACAGCATGAACACGACCATCAGGATGTCGGGCGAGTTCTTGCGGGTGACGACGCCGTTGCGCTGCACTTCTTCGGGCAGCCGCGGTTGCGCGATCGCGACCCGGTTCTGCACCAGCACCTGGGCCTTGTCGAGATCGGTGCCGAGCTTGAAGGTCGCGGTGATGGTCAGCTGGCCGTTCGAGGTCGCCTGGCTGTAGAGATACAGCATGTCCTCGACGCCGTTGATCTCCTGCTCGATCGGAGCGGCGACGGTGTCGGACACGGTCTGCGCCGAGGCGCCTGGGTACTGCGTCGTGACGGTGACGGTCGGCGGCACGACCTGCGGATATTCCGAGACCGGCAGCGTCGGATAGGCGATCGCGCCGACGATCAGCAGCACGATCGACAGCACCATCGCGAGGATGGGCTGGTTGATGGAGAGCCTGCCGAGATTCATGGCTTGGCACCTGCCGCCGGCTTGTCGCCTGCCGGCGGTTTGGCTTCGGCCGGAGCCTGGGCCATTTTCGGCGTCACCTTGGCGCCGACGCGGGCGCGTTGCAGCCCGTCGACGATCACATGGTCCTCCGGCTTGAGGCCTTCGCGAATCACGCGCAACCCCTCATCAAGCGGCCCGAGCGTCACCGTTCGTGCTTCCACCGTGTTGTCGTCCTTGACCACGAACACGATCTTGCGCGACTGGTCGGTGGCGATGGCGGTATCCGGGATCAGCAGCGCCTCATACGGCGAGGAGCCGATCAGGCGGACGCGGCCGAACTGGCCGGGCAGGATCGAGAGGTCCTTGTTCGGAATCACCGCGCGGCTGCGCAGCGTTGCGGTGGAGATGTCGAGGCGGTTGTCGAGGAAGTCCATCTTGCCCTCATGCGAGGGCTTGGTCTCGCCGGTCAGCGTCACCTGCACCGGGTTCGCGGTGTCGCGCGAGCTCGGCCGCCGGCCTTCGAACCACAGCTTGCTGTTGCGCTGATAGGTCGCCTCGTCGACGTCGAAATAGATGTAGATCGGATCGAGCGACACGATCGAGGTCAACAGCGTCGCACCGCTCTCGCTGCCCTGCACCAGATTGCCCGGCGTCACCAGATGCCGGCTGACCCGGCCGGTGATCGGCGCCAGCACATGGGTGAATTCGACGTTGAGCTGCGCGGCCTTCAGCGTGCCCTCGGCCTGCGTCTCGGCGGCGCGCGCGGCCTGCAACGCCTGGCGGCGCTGGTCGACGACCTGCTCCGAGACCGCGCTGGTCTGCACCAGATTGAGCCCGCGCTCGAGATCGCGCTTGGCAAGCTCCCCCTTGGCGCGCGCGTCGGCGAGCTGACCTTCGGCCTGCAGCACGACCGCCTCGAACGGCCGCGGATCGATGATGTAAAGCAGATCGCCGGTGTGGACGATCGCACCGTCCTTGAACTCGACACTGTTGACGAAGCCGCCGACGCGGGCGCGGACCTGAACCTCCTCGATCGCCTCGAAGCGTCCGGTGAACTCGTCCCAGTCGGTGACGGTGCGCTTGACCGGCTGCGCGACGGTCACGGGCGGCGCCGGAGGCGCGGCCTGCGATTGCGCGCTCTTGTCGCCGCAGCCGCCGAGCGTCAGCGCGGCCAACAGCCCGATCGGCGCAAGGCCGCGCCACACATGGCGGCGAAGCGAATGACGCTCGACACCGGTCACCGGAGCCGGACGCCCCGTTCTGTCAATCGAACTCAATTCCTTCTCCCCCAAAGACCACGAAGCACGCCGACCAAATCAGGGCTACGAAAGTCGCAATCGAACTTGCGGTGATTCAACACGGATGCACCACCGCAATGTCGCGGCAGCGGACGTCACAGATGTACCCGCCCCCCAGTCTGTTCAAGATGGCCGCCGGATCAAGCAAATAGTTACGTAGTCTGAAAGCCTTACGACACGCTCGCGAAGCCGTGACGACGAAAAGGGGCAGTTTGGCTGGCCTATCGAAGGCGCATGATCACAGACAGATCGTCCCGAATCAATCACAGCGCGAGTTTGTTTCACAAATTCGTCACACCGCCCGCGATTCTATTTTTGGCACACGAGCCCCTGGCTCACAGACGTCAGGGCCAGCACGCGAAGCATGAGCCCGGAATCCATTCATCCGCGAAGCCCGCGGCCCGATGAATCCGAGCTCGCGCCACGAGGCACGCGTCCAGGTGCACAAATTGCGCACCTGGGAATGACGGGTGGATGAAGCCGTGCCCCCTGCATCGGGCGTTTCCCGCGCCCTCTGCTCAAGAGGAGGGCAAGTAAACGCAAGACTCAGGCGCATCGCGCCGCGAGACTGCGGGTGTATGACTCACAAGCCGCGCAACAAACTCGGTGTCGTCCCGGGCAAGCCAACGGGTCGGCGCGAAGCGCCGCCCGATGACAGGCTCCGCGCGACCCCGGACCCATAACCACCGATGCCAATTGCTTAGTCAGCGCTGGGGCCACAGCTCACTTCAACGACACGACCCTGTGGCTATGGGTCCCTGCTTTCGCAGGGACGACAGCGGAATGGACGACGCGACCGTACCAAACCACCGGCAGGAGGACAGATGACGGCCTCGATTTCCTCCGCTAACCTCCCCGCAAAGCGCCGCCGGCAAGGCGGGCCATCTTGAGGGAGGACAGGCGGGTGCATCGAGGCCGTGTCGTATTCGGCGCCATGGACGAGGTCGTGTTCGGGCGGCCCGCCCGTGAGGCCGTCGTCGAGCAACTGGACCGGCTTGGCGCCCAGCGCGCCTTCCTGATGGTGTCGGGTACGCTGAACCGCGAAACCGACGAGATCGAAAAAGTCCGCCAGGCGCTCGGCGCCCGCTGTGTCGGCACGTTCGACCAGATGCCGGCACATACGCCGCGCGCCGCGGTGATCGCGGCGGCGCAACAGGCGCGTGATGCGAAGGCCGATCTGATCGTCACCATCGGCGGCGGCTCGATCACCGACGGCGCCAAGGCGGTGCAGCTTTGTCTCGCCAACAATGTCATGACATCCGACGGCATCGACACGATCCGCACCCGTGGCGGCGTCTCGCCCGAGATGAATCCTCCGACCGTGCGTCAGATCAGCGTGCCGACCACGATCGCCGGCGGCGAGTTCTCCTCGATCGCGGGCGTCACCAACGAGGCCAAGCGGCAGAAGGAGATGCTGCGCCATCCCCTGGTGATGCCGCGCGCCACCATCCTCGATCCGGACCTGTCGGTGCACACACCGGATTGGCTGTTCCTGTCGACCGGCATCCGCGCCGTCGATCATTGTGTCGAGGGCATCTGCTCGCGCGAAGCGCATCCTTACGGCGATGCACAAGCGCTGAAGGGGCTGGAGATGCTGGCGGCTGGCCTGCCGCTGGTGAGGGCCGATCCGAAGGACGTCTCGGCGCGGATGGATTGCCAGATCGGCACCTGGCTCTCGACCGGCCCGCTCGCCTCCGGCGTGCCGATGGGCGCGAGCCACGGCATCGGCTACGTGCTCGGCGCCGAGTTCGACGTGCCGCACGGCTACACGTCATGCGTGATGCTGCCGGCGGTGATGCGCTGGAACAAGCGCGACAATGCCGACCGGCAGGCGCTGGTCGCGGCCGCGATGGGCCATCCGGGCGCGGACGCCGGCGACGTGCTCGACCGCTTCATCCGCGACCTCGGCATGCCGCGCAGCCTGCAAGAGGTCCACGTCGGGCCTGAGCATTTCGACCGCATCGCGGCGGGTGCGATGCGCACGCCCTGGGTGCCGCGCAATCCGCGCAAGATCGACGGTCCATCCCAGGTCCGCGAGATTTTGCTGATGGCCGCTTAGAGCATGATCCGGAAAAGTGCGAAGCGGTTTTCCCTCGCGACAAACGCGAAGCGCTTGCGCGGAGATCATGCTCAAACAAGAAGCAAAGCAAGACTAAGGGGAGATCTGAGCTTCGATGTACACCGGCAAGCATGCTTACCTGCGCCCGCTGCAACCGGCCTTCATCATGGCCGGGACCGGCGAGATCGTCACCTATCGCGAGCTCGAGGCGCGCAACAACCGTCTCGCGCATCTGTTCCGCAATCGCGGCATGAAGCGGCTCGATCACTATTCGATCTTCATGGAGAACAACAACCGCTACCTCGAGGCTTGCGGCGCCGGTGAACGTTCCGGCCTCTACTTCACCTGCGTCAATTCCTACCTCACGGCCGCCGAGCTCGCCTACATTCTGACCAACAGCCAGTCGCGGATCCTGATCACCTCGAAGCTGAAGCTCGACGTCGCGCGCGAGGCGCTGAAGGAGTGCCCGCAGGTCGAGCTCTGCATCGTGGTCGACGGCGATAGTGAAAGCGATCGGATCGTCGGCTTGCTGCAGGCGACCGCGGGGCTGCCGGCGACGCCGATCGCGGACGAATATGCCGGCACCGCGATGCTCTATTCGTCCGGCACGACCGGCCGGCCAAAGGGCATCGTGCGGCCGCTGCCCGAGCAGCCGCCGTCGCAAAACCTGCCGCTGTTCGATTTCCTGACCAAGCTCTGGCACTACCGCGAGGGTATGGTCTATCTGTCGCCGGCGCCGCTTTATCACTCCGCGCCGCAGGCGGCGGTCAATCTCACCATCCGGATGGGCGGCACCGTCGTCATCATGGAGAGCTTCGATCCCGAGCGCTATCTCCAGCTGGTCGAGACATGGGGCATCACCCACAGCCAGCTGGTGCCGACGATGTTCTCGCGCCTGCTGAAGCTGCCGGAGGAGGTTCGCGCCCGCTACGATCTGTCGACGCTCGAGATCGCGATCCATGCCGCGGCGCCCTGCCCGGCGCTGGTCAAGGACGACATGATCAAATGGTGGGGCCCGATCATCCACGAATATTACGGCGCGACCGAAGGCCTCGGCTTCACCGCCTGCAACAGCGAGGAATGGCTCGCGCATCGCGGCACCGTCGGCAAGGTGCTGCTCGGCGACCTGCATATCCTCGACGAGAACATGCAGCCCTGCCCGAAGGGCACGCCGGGCACCGTGTGGTTCAAGACCGCCACGCCGTTCGAGTATTTCAACGATCCGGCCAAGACCAGCGAGGCGCGCTCGGCGGACGGCAGCATGAGCACGGTCGGCGACGTCGGCTATGTCGACGACGACAACTTCCTCTATCTGACCGACCGCGCCACCTTCATGATCATCTCCGGCGGCGTGAACATCTACCCGCAGGAATGCGAGAACCTCCTGATCACCCATCCCAAGGTCGCCGACGCCGCCGTGTTCGGCGTGCCCAATGTCGATCTCGGCGAGGAGGTGAAAGCGGTGGTGCAACCGGTCGACGGCATCGCGCCGGGGCCGGAGCTCGCCGAGGAGTTGATCGCGTTCTGCGCAAGCTCGCTGTCGCGCCAGAAGGTGCCGCGCTCGGTGGATTTCGAGACCGAGCTGCCGCGGCTGCCGACCGGAAAGCTCTACAAGCGCCTGCTGCGCGATCGCTATTGGGGCAACAAGACCTCGCGGATCGTGTGAACAGCGATGCTGCGAGCCGGGCAGTCGCAGCCGGACGCCAGACGGCGTAACAGACTCGCCCCTCGCGCGGATTTCGCGCTATGCTCCGGGATCGCAAGCCAGCTTCGCCGGAGGCCGCCATGCCCTCGCCCCAGCCGCGCGAGCCCGAGCCGGTACAGGCCGGAAGGCTCGAATTCACCGCCGCCGAGATCGGTGCGCTCGCCCATCTCTATCGCGGCGAGGTCTACCGCAGCACGGTCTGGCGCACCCGCCTCGACAGCTCGACCAACTGGGCAGTGGTCACGACCGGGATCGCGCTGTCGGCGACCTACAGCAGCGCGGAGGCCTCGCCGTTGCCGATGGTGCTGGTCGGGTTGCTGGTCACGGTGTTCCTGTTGTTCGAGGCGCGGCGCTATCGCTACTTCAACGTCTGGCGCGCCCGTGCGCGGTTGCTCGAAACCGATTTCTACGCGCCGATGATCCGCGGCGAAGGGCCGACACCGAACGCGGCCTGGACCGAGTTGCTCGCCAACGACTACCGCCGCCCGAGCTACCACATCTCCCTTGCCCGGGCGATCGGCCGGCGGCTGCGCCGGACCTATGGCTGGATCTTCGCGATCCAGGCCATCGCCTATTACGGCAAGCTGGCGATCCACCCTCTGCCGCTGACCACGCTGAGCGAGATCTGGGACCGCGCCTCGATCGGCCCGATTCCCGGAGCCATCGTGGTTCTGGCCGGCGTCGCCTTCCATTCCAGCTGGGCGCTGTTCGCCTTCGTCACGCATCGCATGGAGGTCACCGACCGGCGCACGCGGCACAATTTGATCGCGATGGGGTGAGGCGGCGTGAGCCGCGTTGCCGCTGGCGGGCTTTTCCCCTAACCTCGCCTCAACAAGAAAAGTCAGGGAGGATTTGCCGATGGAAGTGATCCCACTGCGCGAGGGATTCGGAGCCGAACTGCGCGGCGTCACGCTTTCGGATGTTGCCGCCAGCGATGCCGCCTATGCCGCGGTGCGCGCGGCGTTCGAGGAGCACTCGGTGCTGGTGTTCCGCGGCCAGGAGGTCAGCGACGACGTCCAGCTCGCCTTCTCGCGCCGCTTCGGCCCGCCCGAGACGACCAAGGTCGGCTCGATGGGCACCGGCTCGCATTTCGTGATCCTCTCGACCTTCGGACCCGACGGCAAGGTGGTTCCCTCGGACCATCGGCAGCAGCTGCGCGCCAGGGCCAATCAGCTCTGGCACACCGACTCCTCCTTCAAGCGCCTGCCGGCGCTGACCTCGATCCTGTCCGCGCGCATCATCCCCGAACATGGCGGCGAGACCGAGTTCGTCTCGATGCGGCTGGCCTTCGAGCGGCTCGACAAGGAGGTGGCGAAGCGGCTGGAGAACTCATTCGCCTGGCACTCCTACGCGCATTCGCGCAGCAAGGTGGCAACCGG
Organism: Bradyrhizobium sp. Pha-3; assembly: GCF_042258615.1. Lineage (GTDB taxonomy): Bacteria > Pseudomonadota > Alphaproteobacteria > Rhizobiales > Xanthobacteraceae > Bradyrhizobium. The sequence goes on from NZ_CP170152.1 coordinate 8,739,739, forward strand.
GCTCGCAACAATTGAGGAGGTCGATGCACTGCCGCCGGTGTGCTGGCGCATGGTCTGGCGCAACCCCGTCAACGGCCGCGGCGCGCTGTATCTCGCCTCCCACGCCTATGGCGTCGAGGGCATGGATGCCGACGCCGGCAAGGCGCTGATCGAGCAATTGACCGAAGCCGCCACCGCGCCCGGGGTCAGCTATCTGCATCAATGGAAGCAGGGTGACGTCGTGATGTGGGACAACCGCGCCACCATGCATCGCGGCCGCCCCTGGCCGGCGCATGAGGGCCGCCTGATGATCCGCACCACGATCTCGGCGACCGACGCGGATGGTGTCGCGAACATGCACCTGCCCTCAACGCAGGCGGCAGAGTGAACGTTGCTCTTGTGTCTCACCGTCATCCTGAGGTGCGAGCGCAGCGAGCCTCGAAGGATGAATCGGCCACGGCTCGGGCCGTGCATCCTTCGAGACGCGCTTCGCGCTCCTCAGGATGACGGGACAGACTTCGACGCTGCGTGGCGAGCAGAAGCGGCGATAAACTGTCGCTGATCGCAAGCCGTTTCAAGTCGCACCATCAGCGTTAGCAATCGAATTCAAACGGAGAGTCGTCATTGCATAGCAAAACAGACTGAGTTCCCCGCCATCACAGCCATTATTCCCGGTCCGTGGAAATCTTAATGCTCTCACGTCATCCGAATTGCCAATCCCCGCACGGCCCTCGCTGGTTGCCCGACAGCCTCACCGTGCTATCGTCGATGCCAATCGGCCGTTGAGACCGACATGTGGGAGGGGACCATGCGGAGCGTGCAAGCGCTGGCCGTCGCGGTATTATCTGTGCTGACCATCAGCGACGTTTCGCGCGCAGCCGAGCCGAAATCCGGCGGTATCTTCAGGATCTATCACCGCGATAGCCCCGGCAGCGCCTCGATCCACGAGGGCGCGACCTATTCGGTGAACATTCCGTTCATGCCGATCTTCAACAACCTCGTCATTTTCGACCAGCACATCGCGCAGAACAGCGCCAGCACGATCCGGCCCGAGCTTGCGGAGAGCTGGGCCTGGAGCGGCGACAACAAGACGCTGACCTTCAAGCTGCGCAAGGACGTGAAATGGCATGACGGCAAGCCGTTCACGGCGGCCGACGTCAAATGCACTTTCGACATGCTGATGGGCAAGTCGCAGCAGAAGTTCCGGCAGAACCCGCGCAAGTCCTGGTACGACCAGGTCGACGAGGTCACGACCAACGGCGACTATGAGGCGTCGTTCAAGCTGAAGCGGCCGCAGCCGGCGCTGTTGTCGCTGCTCGCCTCGGGCTATTCGCCGGTCTATCCCTGCCACGTTTCGCCGGCGGAGATGCGTACCAAGCCTGTTGGTACCGGCCCCTTCAAGTTCGTCGAGTTCAAGGCCAACGAGTCGATCAAGCTGACCAAGAACCCTGATTACTTCAAGAAGGGCCTGCCCTATCTCGACGGCATCGAGTTCACCATCATCCCGAACCGCTCGACCGCGATCCTCGGCTTCGTCTCGGGGAAGTTCGACATGACGTTTCCGACCGAGGTCTCGATCCCGCTGCTGAAGGACGTCAAATCGCAGGACCCCAAGGCGGTCTGCGTGGTGGAACCGAATAACGTCTCCACCAACATCATCATCAATTCGAGCGCGCCGCCGTTCGACAATCTCGACATCCGCCGCGCGCTGGCGCTGGCGCTCGACCGCAAGGCGTTCATCCAGATCATGTTCGAGGGCCAGGGCGACATCGGCGGCACCATGGAGCCGGCGCCGGACGGCCTGTGGGCGATGCCGAAAGACATGCTGGAGCAGATCCCCGGTTACGGTCCCGACATCGAGAAAAACCGCGAGGAGGCGCGCAAGCTGATGCAGAAGGCGGGCTATGGCCCGGACAAGCATCTGCAGATCAAGGTATCGACCCGCAACATCGCGGTCTACCGCGATCCTGCGATCATCCTGATCGACCAGATCAAGAGCATCTATATCGACGCCGAGCTCGACGTCGTCGACACCGCGCAATGGTTCCCGAAGATCGCCCGCAAGGACTATTCACTCGGCCTCAACCTCACCGGCAACGCCGTCGACGAGCCCGATCAGTCCTTCTACGAAAACTATGCCTGCGGCTCGGAGCGGAACTACACCAACTATTGCAACAAGGACATCGAGAAGCTGTTCGACCAGCAGTCCGAGGAAACCAACCTCGACAAGCGGAAGAAGCTGGTCTGGGAGATCGACAAGAAGCTGCAGGAAGACGTCGCGCGCCCGATCATCTTCCATGCCCGCACCGGCACCTGCTGGCAGCCTTACGTGAAGAATGTCACGATCATGTCCAACAGCTCCTATAACGGCTATCGCTACGAGGACGTCTGGCTGGACAAGTAGGCGTAGCGTTTTCGAGCGAAATGGACACCGGTTCGCGTCAAGAAAACGCGTCAAAAGAAGATTCGGGATCAGGGAGAGAGCCAGGGTGTTTGCCTATATCGTGCGACGGCTGTTCCTGATGCTCGTGACCCTGTTCGGGATCTCGGTCATCATCTTCGTGCTGCTGCGCGTCGTTCCCGGCAATATCGTCGACATCCTGTTCGACGCCGCAGGCTTCGTCGATCCCGCCGACAAGGCCAATCTCGAGCGCGAGCTCGGCCTGAGCCAGCCGATCGTGATCCAGTATCTGCACTGGATCGGCGGCCTGCTGCGCGGCGACCTCGGCTATTCCTATGTCTCGGAGAAGCCGGCGCTGGAGGAGATCCTGCCGCGGATCCCGATCACCGCGCGGCTCGCGGGGCTGGCGCTCTTGTTCTCCGCCTCGATCGGCATTCCGCTCGGCGTCATCAGCGCCGTGCACCAGGGCTCGAAGCTCGACTACGCGCTGCGCGTCGTCAGCCTCAGCGGCCTGTCGCTGCCGTCATTCTGGCTCGGCCTCTTGATCCTGATGGCCTCGGTCTCGCTGTTCGGCACCATGCCGATCTTCAATCCGAACCCGAAGACCTGGCTCGAGGCGCTGACCATCTATGCGGTGCCGGCGATGGCGGTCGGCTTCCGCAGCGCGGCGCTGACCATGCGCATCACCCGCTCCTCGATGCTCGAGATCCTGCGCCAGGACTACATCCGCACCGCGCGGGCCAAGGGCGCCTCCGAGGCCTCCGTGAACTATCACCACGCGCTGAAGAACGCGGTGCTGCCGGTCATCACGGTGATCGGCATCGAGGCCGCGTTCCTGATCGGCGGGTTGATCGTCACCGAGACCGTGTTCAACATCCCCGGCATCGCCCGCTTCCTCGTCGAGGCGCTGCGCTGGCGCGATTACCCGATCGTGCAGAACCTCGTGATGTTCATCGCTGTCGTCGTCGTGGTCGTCAATTTCATCGTCGACATGCTCTATGCGGCGATCGACCCGCGCATCCGGTTTGGAGACTGACCTGATGGCGACCATCAACTTTGACAGCGAACTGCGCCGCGCCGGAGCCAACGCCACCCCCGGATGGGGACGGCTGGCCTTCTTGGCACAGCGCCATGTGCTCGGCACGGTCGGCCTGATCATCATGCTGCTGTTCGTGCTGACCGCGATCTTCGCCAACGTCATCAGCCGCTACGATCCGCTCACCGTCGATTCCGCCCATCGGCTTGCGGCGCCTTCAACGCTGCACTGGTTCGGCACCGATTCCTTCGGCCGCGACGTCTGGAGCCGCATCGTCCATGGCGCACGGATCTCGCTTGCGGTCGGCATCGGCTCCACGACCTTGGGCGCCACGCTCGGCGTGATCGTGGGCCTCACCTCGGGCTATCTCTCCGGCTGGGTCGATCTCGTGTTCCAGCGGGTGACCGACATCCTGCAATCGCTGCCGCTGTTGGTGCTCGCCCTTGTGATGACCGCGGCGCTCGGCCCCTCGCTGCCGAACGTGATCCTTGCCATCGCCATTCCCTTGATCCCGACGGTCGCCCGCGTGATCCGCGCCAACACGCTGGCGCTGCGCGAGCAACCGTTCGTCGAGGCCGCCAAATCGATCGGCATGAGCGAGATGCGCATCGCGCTGCGCCACGTGCTGCCGAACACCATCGCTCCCCTGATCGTGCTTGCTACCGCACAGCTAGGCTCGACCATCCTGACCGAGGCCTCGCTGTCGTTCCTGGGCCTCGGCATCCCTGAGCCTTATCCGTCCTGGGGCCGCATGCTATCGGAATCCGCCGCGGAATATGTCCGCACCGCGCCGTGGCTGGTGATCTTCCCCGGCATTGCGATCAGTCTCGCGGTGTTCGGCACCAATCTGTTCGGCGATGCGCTGCGCGACATCCTCGATCCGAGGCAGCGCGGCTGATGAGCGAGGCACTTCCGGCAGAGACGGTTCTCGACGTGAAGAACCTGCAGACGGTGTTCTTCACCAATTCCGGCCTGTTCCGCGCGGTCGACGACGTCTCGTTCTCGGTCCGCCGCGGCGAGACGCTGGCCATCGTCGGCGAATCCGGCTGCGGCAAGAGCGTCAGCGCGCTCTCGATCATGCGGCTGGTGCCCGATCCGCCCGGCCGGATCGTCGGCGGCTCGGTGACGCTCGAGGGCACCGACCTCCTGAAGCTCGACGATGCCGCGATGCGCGCCATCAGGGGCAATCGTATCTCGATGATCTTCCAAGAGCCGATGACCTCGCTCAACCCGGTGATGCGGATCGGCGACCAGATCACCGAGGCGGTGCGCCTGCATCGGAAGATGAGCAGCAAGGAGGCTTGGAAACAGGCGGTCGACATGCTGCGGCTGGTGCGCATCCCCGAACCGGAGCGCCGCGCGCAGGAATATCCGCACCAGCTCTCCGGCGGCATGCGCCAGCGCGCCATGATCGCAATGGCGCTGGCGTGCCGGCCTGCGCTCCTGATCGCGGACGAGCCGACCACCGCACTCGACGTCACCATCCAGGCGCAGATCCTCGCGCTGATCGTCGACCTGCAGCAGCGGCTCGGCACCGGGCTGATCCTGATCACCCATGACCTCGGCGTCGTCGCGCAGACCGCGCAGCGCGTGATCGTGATGTATGCCGGCAAGAAGGTCGAGGAAGCGACCGTCGAGTCCTTGTTCGAGACGCCGCTGCATCCCTATACGCGCGGGCTGATGGCCTCGATGCCGGCGGTGATCGCGCTCGGCGCGAAGGCCGATGCGCGACTGACCGAGATCCCCGGCATGGTGCCGTCGCTGACCAATCTGCCGCCCGGCTGCGCCTTCGCGCCGCGCTGCAAGTTCGCGATCGACCGCTGCCTCAAGGAGTATCCGCCGCTCGACGAGGTCAAAGGCAATCACTGGGCGGCCTGCTGGCGCGCCGGCGAGATGACGGAGGCGTCATGACCGAGCACCGCCCGCTCCTCGAGGTCACCGATCTCGTCAAGCACTATGCGGTGCGCGGCGGCGTGCTGCGCCGGCAGGTCGGCACCGTGCATGCGGTCGACGGCGTCAGCTTTTCGCTCGGCGCCGGCGAGACGCTCGGCCTGGTCGGAGAATCCGGCTGCGGCAAGTCGACGGTGGCGCGCACCGTGCTGCGGCTGGTCGAGCCGACCAGCGGCGCGATCAAGCTGGACGGCGAGGATATCGCACCGCTGAGCAAGAGCGCGCTGCGGCCGTACCGGCGCTCGATGCAGATCGTGTTCCAGGATCCGTTCGCCTCGCTCAACCCGCGCATGACGGCCGGCGATATCGTCGGCGAGCCCTTGACCGTGCACGGCATCGCGACCGGCACGAAGAAGCAGGAGCGCGTCGCGGAACTGTTCCAGCAGGTCGGTCTCCGGCCCGACCAGATGAGGAATTTTCCACACCAGTTCTCCGGCGGTCAGCGCCAGCGCATCTGCATCGCACGCGCGCTGTCGCTCGGGCCGCGGCTGATCGTCTGCGACGAGCCGGTCTCCGCACTCGACGTCTCGATCCAGGCGCAGGTGATAAACCTTTTGATCGACCTGCAGCGCAGGCAGAACTTCTCCTACCTCTTCATCGCGCACGATCTCGCGGTCGTCGCCCATATCAGCCACCGCGTCGCGGTGATGTATCTCGGCCGCATTGTCGAGATTGCCGACAAACACGAATTGTTCGCCAATCCGCGTCACCCCTACACCCAGGCCCTGCTCGCCTCGGTGCCGATCGCCGACCCCAAGGCCAGGCGGATCGCGCCGCTGATCGACGGCGACGTGCCGAGCCCGATCAACCCGCCCTCAGGCTGCGCGTTTCACACAAGGTGCCGCTACGCGATGGATCGCTGCAAGACCGAGCGGCCGGTGCTCAAGGAAGCCGGAGCCAAGCATCAGGTGGCGTGCTGGCTAAATGACGGGACGGGGCAAGCCGCCTCATACTCCACTGTCGTCCCGGCGTAGGCCGGGACCCATTACCCCGACTGTCCATTGATTTGCGGGGCTGGGGCCACAGCCTATTCCAACAACATACAGCGGTGGTTATGGGTCCCGGCCTTCGCCGGGACGACAGAGGAGTATGCCGCCGGCACTTCCTTCAGGCCGCCACCTCGATCTCCACCACGATCTTCCCGGTCGTCACCTGCTCGCCCTCGGCAACATCGATCGACGACACCGTGCCCGCAACACCCGCTGTGTGGACATGCTCCATCTTCATCGCCTCCAGCGTCATCACCGGCTGGCCGGCCGCGACCTTGTCGCCGGCCTTCACCAGCACCGCGACGACCCGGCCGTTCATGGCCGCGCGGACCTTGCCGTCGCCGCCGGCGGCCGCAGCACTCTGCGGCGGCGCAAGCGTGAGATCGCGCGCCACCAGCGACACGCCACGATGCAGGATGTATAGCCGGTCGCCGGCGCGCAGGAATTTGGCCTGCTCCATCAGGCCATCATGGTGGAAGCGGATGCTGTCCTGACCGAGCTCGTCGATCTCGAAGCTGAAGCGATCGCCGTTGCGGGTCGCGAGGTAGCTGCCGTCGCGCTCGCGGACGATCTCGATCTCCTGCGCGCCGTGGCCGAGATCGATGCGCAGGCCGAGCGGGAATGTCGCCGACAGCGACCGGCCGCGCTGCCATGGCGGCGCGTGCGGATTGGTGACGTAGAGCAGCAGCGCCGCGAGCGCGAGATCGCTGCCGCGATCGGGCCGCGGCGCCAGCAGCACATCGCGGTTGTTGCCGATGAAGGCGGTGGTCGCCTCGCCCTTGGCAAACACCGGATGACGCAGGCAGTCGATCAGGAATCCCTGATTGGTGGTGACGCCGAAGGCCGTGACCTGCTCCAGCGCACAGATCAGCTTGCCGCGCGCCTCATCGCGCGTTGCGCCATGGCTGATCACCTTGGCAATCATCGAATCATAGAATGGCGGGATCTCGGAGCCGGACTGCAGCGCGTGCTCGACGCGAATGCCTTCAGGCATCTGCCACCGCGCCATCGTGCCGGATTGCGGCATGAAGTCATGCCCGGCATCCTCCGAGCACAGCCGCACCTCGATGGCGTGACCGGAGAAGGCGATGTCCTCCTGCCTCAGGCCGAGCGGTTCGCACCGGGCGACGCGTAGCTGCAATTCGACGAGATCGAGCCCGGTGATCGCCTCGGTGACGGGATGCTCGACCTGAAGGCGCGTGTTCATCTCCATGAAGTAGAAATTGCCGGCGCGATCGAGCAGAAACTCCAGCGTGCCGGCACCTTCATAGCCGATCGCCTTCACCGCCTGCACTGCGACCGCACCCATCCGCGCGCGCAGCTCCGGCGTCACCGCAGGCGACGGCGCCTCCTCGATCAACTTCTGGTGCCGTCGCTGCACCGAGCAATCACGCTCGCCGAGATGGACGGCGTTGCCATAGCGGTCGCCGAACACCTGGATCTCGATGTGGCGGGGATCGAGGATGGCGCGCTCGAGGATGACGGTTGGGTCGCCGAACGCGCCCTGCGCCTCCGACCGTGCGCTGCGCAGCGCATCCGGAAATGCCGAGGCGTCCGCGACCAGCCGCATGCCGCGGCCGCCACCGCCGGCGACCGCCTTGATCATGACCGGAAAACCAATTGCCTTGGCTTCCGCCAGCATCACAGCATCGCTCTGGTCGGCGCCCTGATAGCCGGGCACACAGGGCACGCCGGCCTCTCGCATGATCTCCTTGGCGCCGGCCTTGTTGCCCATCGCAAGGATCGCTTCCGGCGACGGACCGATGAACACCAGCCCCGCATCGCGGCAGGCCTGCGCGAAGTCCTCGTTCTCGGCGAGGAAGCCGTAGCCCGGATGCACCGCGCCGGCGCCGCTTGCCTTTGCTGCAGCGATGATCGCGTCGATCTTCAGATAGGATTGCGCCGGCAGCGCCTCGCCGATCCGCACCGCCTGGTCGGCCTCGCGCACATGCAATGCGTCGCGGTCGGCGTCGGAGTAGACCGCGACCACGCCATAGCCGAGCCGCCGCGCCGAGCGCATGATGCGCAGCGCGATCTCGCCGCGATTGGCGATCAGGATCTTGAAGAACGGTGTCCGCTTCACGATGGTACCGCTCATGGCCGCGCCACCGAGAACTGCATCCGCTGCGGGCTGCGCGCCTCGGCCTCGCGGCAGATCGCCAGCACCTCTGACAGCACCGTCCGCGTATCGCGCGGATCGATCACCCCGTCATCGAGCACGCGGGCGCTGGTCGAGAACACGTCCATCTGGCCATCGAACACACCCGTGATCTGCGCCTTCATCGCCTCCAGCTTCTCCTTCTCGATCGGCTTGCCGCGCCGCGCGGCTGCCGCCTCGGTGACGATCGCCATGGTCTCGGCAGCCTGCTCGCCGCCCATCACGGCGGTCTTGGCATTCGGCCAGGAGAAGCAGAAGCGCGGATGGAAGCCGCGGCCGCACATGCCGTAATTGCCGGCACCGAACGACGCGCCGCAATACAGCGTGATCTGCGGCACCGTCGCCGAGGTCACGGCCTGGATCATCTTGGAGCCATGCTTGATCATGCCGGCCTCTTCATAGGCCCGGCCGACCATGTAGCCGGTGGTGTTGTTCATGTAGAGGATGGGCGTGCGCGACTGGCAGCAGGCCTGGATGAAATGCGTCGCCTTGTTGGCACCGGGCACATCGAGCGGCCCGTTGTTGGTGATGATGCCGATCGCCTGCCCTTCGATACGGGCGTGGCCGCAGACCGTCGCCGGGCCGTAATTGGCGCCGAATTCGGTGAAGTCGGAATCGTCGATGAAGCGGGCGATCGCCTGTCGCATGTCAACGGGGCGCTTGTGGTCCATCGGCATGATGCCGAGCAATTCCTCGGCGTCATAGCGCGGCGGCTTGAATGCAGCTGGTTCCGGTGCCGGACGGTCCCACGGCAGCTTGGCCATGATGTCGCGCGCGATGCGCAGCGCGTCGCGGTCGTCCTCGGCGAGATAATCGCCGAGCCCCGAGATCGAGGTATGCATCTCGGCGCCGCCGAGCTCCTCCTCGGTCGCGATCTCGCCGGTGGCGGCCTTGAGCAAGGGCGGGCCGGCGAGGAACGCGCGGGTGCGGCCGCGCACCATCACGATGTAGTCGGAAAGGCCGGTCTGGTAGGCACCGCCTGCGGTCGAGGAGCCGTGGGTGACGGTGACGACAGGAAGCCCCGCCGCCGACAGCCGCGCCAGATTGCGGAAGATGTTGCCGCCGCGAACGAAGTCCTCGACGCGGTAGCGCAGCAGATTGGCGCCGGCGCTTTCGACCAGCTGCACATAGGGCAGCTTGTTCTCCAGCGCGAGCTCCTGCACCCGCAGCGTCTTGTCGAGGCCGTAGGGTTGCAGTGCGCCGGCGTCGATGCCGGCATCATTGGCGCTGACCATGCAGCGGATGCCGGAGACGAAGCCGATGCCGGCGACCAGGCCGCCACCGGGGACGCTCTTGTCCGCGTCCGGCACGTCGAACATGTAGCCGGCGAGCGTCGAGAGTTCGAGGAACGGCGAGCCGGGGTCGAGCACCAGCCCAACGCGCTCGCGCGGCAGCAGTTGGCCGCGCTTGTGGAAGCGGTCCTTGGCCGCGGCGGATGCCGTGCGCGTGCGCTCCTCCAGCCCCCGCATCCGGGCGATCAGCGCCAGCATGCCGTCGCGATTGCCCTGGAACGCGGCGCTGCCGGTCGAAATCGTGCTCTCGATGATGGCCATGAATCTAACCTCCGTCACTCCGGGGCAGCCCGAAGGGCTGAGCTATGATGTGCAATTGCACATCAGAGAATCCATACTCTCGATCATGGTTATGGATTCCGGACTCGCGTTGCGCGCGCCCTGGAATGACGAAAGTGAGTGTGCCGCACATCATGCGCCCCTTCCGCTAAAGTACTCACTATACTGCTGCCGCAGCTCGACCTTGCGCAACTTGCCGGTCGCGGTCATCGGCATCTCCTCGAGGATACGCACCAGCTTGGGCACCTGGAAGCCGCCGAGATGCTTTCGGCAATGCGCTTCGATCTCGGCCTCGTCGGCCACCGCGCCGGGCTTCAGCTTGACGAAAGCTGACACCGCCTCGCCCCATTGCGGATGCGGCAAACCGACCACGGCCGCGTTCTGCACCGCGGGGTGCGCCAGCAGCGTCTCCTCGATCTTGACGGAAGCGACGTTCTCGCCGCCCGACTTGATCATGTCCTTCTTGCGATCGAGGAACAGCACCTCGCCATTGGCGTCGATCAAAGCAAGATCGCCGGTATGGTGCCAGCCGAACTTGCGCGCCTCCTCGGTCGACTTGGGGTCCTTGTAGTAGCCCATCATCACGTTGGGTCCGCGATGCACCAGCTCGCCGATCTCGCCGCGCGGCAGCAGATTGCCGTTGTCGTCCATGATCGCCGTCTCGTTGACGATCAGCGATTCGCCCCAGTAATTGCCGAAGCGATCGAGCTGCACCTCCGGGCGCGACATCGTCGTCGCCGGGTACATCTCGGTCTGTCCGCTGGTCAGCACGAAGTTCGGACACATGTCCGCCATCGCGCGTTCGAGCAGCGGCTTGCCCATCGGCGCCATGGTGTAGATGCAGCAGCGCAGGCCCGTGAGATCATATTCGCGCCGGCGCGGATGATCGAGGATCGCCTGATACATCAGCGACAGGCCGACGAACACCGTGAGCTTGTCGCGCACGATCGCCTCCATGCAGACGACCGGATCGAAGCCGCGCATCAGCGCCATGCGGCCACCGACCGAGAGGTAGCTGAGCAGCAGCACGTGGCCGGCGCAGTGGAACAACGGAAACTGCCCGGTGATCCCATCATCGCGCGACAATTGCATCTCGATGCAGTTACTCATCACGGCCATGACCACCGCGAGATGGCAATGCATCGCGCCCTTCGGCCGGGAGGTCGTGCCTGAGGTATAGATGATCATCGCGAGATCACGGTCGTTGATCTCGATGTCAGGCTCGATGTCGGACTGTCCTTGCAGCAGGTCGTTGAACTCCTGCAATCCGGTCTTGCCCGCATTGCCGGTCAGGTCGATCGCGATCATCTCCATGCCACGGGCCTCCAGCGCGGCGCGCCGGTCGGCCTGAGCATGAAGATTGTCGTCGATGATGGCAAAGCGTACCTCGGCGTGAGCGAGGATGTAGTCCATGTCCGACGGTCCGAGCATGGTGTTGATCGGCACCCAGACCAGGCCGGCGCGGTGGATGCCGAACAGCGCTTTGACGAACTCGACGGAGTTGTTGCAGATCGTCGAGATCTTCTCGCCCGGCTTCAGCCCGCGCTGCACCAGATGATTGGCGAAGCGGTTGGCGTCGCGTTCGAGCTCGGTGAAGGTGACCTGCCTGCCGCCATCCGTCAGCGCGACGCGATCCGGAAACCGCCGGGCGGCGCGTTTGAGGAGATCGCCGATCGCGACCCGTCCGATGCGGCCCGGGCCGGTGACGCCGCCGGTTGCTGCGAGATTGTCCATGTTTCCTCCTGCCTCGTCATTGCGAGAAGCGAAGCGACGAAGCAATCCACTCTCCCTTCGAGTGGCAAGATGGATTGCTTCGCTTCGCTCGCAATGACGGCTGGTGCGGCCTAGTGCCTGACCCCAAAGATCTGCCGCGCCTCGGCCGGGCTCGCGATCTCGCGCCCCGCGCGCCGCGCGCAGGCGGCGAGCCCCTCGACGAGTTGCCCGTTCGACGTCACCTTGGTGCCGTCGCCGAGATAGAACGTGTCTTCCAGGCCGCTGCGCAGATGGCCGCCGAGATCGGCGGCGCGCTGGTGCAGCGGCCAGATCTCGGCGCGGCCGATCGCGGTGACCTGCCAATGCGCATCCGGCGCCTTCAGCTTCAAGAGGATCGGCAGCAACTCCGGATCGGCCGGCATGCCCGAGGCGACGCCCATGACGAAATTGTATTCGAGTGGCCCGGAATACATGCCGGTCTGCCGGTACATGCCGACGCAGCGCACGATGCCGACGTCGAAGCACTCGAATTCCGGGATCGTGCCGGCGACCTTCATCACGTCGAGATAGTCCTGCACCTTCTCGACCGCGTTATCGAACATCATCGGCGGCCACGCCCAGGTGTTGTCGGCCTTGACCTTCAGATAGTTCAGCGAGCCGGCGTTGCAGGCCGCGATCTCGGGCTTGGTCTCGCGCACGCAGTCGAGCGCGCCCTGGTAATTCGGGCCCGAGGTGCCGGTAGTGTGGTTGATGATCACGCCGGGGCAGGCTTCGCGGATCGCCTGCTGGATTTCCTTGCTGACGCCGACCTCCCATGACGGCAGGTGGCCCTTGTTCGGCTCCTGTTGGCGCAGATGGATGTGCATGATGCTGGCGCCGGCGTTGAACGCGGCTTTGGCCTCGCGCGCCATCTCTTCCGGCGTCACCGGAACATTGTGCTGCTTCGGGTCGGTAAGCACGCCGTTCAGCGCGCAGGTGATGACGGCCTTGTCGCTCATGGGTCTCTCGTCCGGGTTGCAGCGCACCTGCGCGGCTGATTTTCCCATGATGAGAAATTTGCCTGTGCGCCATCTTGCGTTGACTGGCTAAGTGGATGCGCTCACGACGGAATTCGTCGTCAGCCGGTTAACACAAGACGCGACAGCCGCGTGGCGCGTAGGCTTTGCTTCAAGCAGAAGCGGCGCAACAAGCCGGCATCACGGGGAGAACGTCATGGTCTCGATTAACCGGCGCAGATGGCTCACAGGCGCCGCGGGCGCGGGGCTTGCCGCGGTCGCGGGCCTGCGGCCTTCGCTAGCCGACGATACGCCCGGCGTCACCACGACCGAGATCAGGATCGGCAGCACCACATCGCTGAGCGGCCCGGTGTCGGCGCTCGGCGTGCAGGCGCGCTGCCAGGAAGCCTATTTCAAGATGTTGAACGAGCAGGGCGGCATCGCCGGCCGGCAGATCAAATACATCTATTACGATGACGCGTTCAATCCGGCGAAGACCGTCGAGCAGGTGCGCCGCCTGATCGAGAGCGACAATGTCGCCTTCCTGTTCAACATGCTCGGCACCGCGCCGAACTCGTCGGTCGTCAAATATATCAACGCCGCCAAGGTGCCGCATCTGTTCCTGTCGGTGAACGGCGACAAATGGGGCGACTACAAGACCTATCCCTGGACCATGGGCTTTGCGCCAAGTGCGCGGACCGAGGCGCAGGTGTTCGTCAAGTATGCGCTGAGCCAGAACAAGAACGCGAAGTTCGCGGTGCTCTACCAGAACGACGATCTCGGCAAGGATTTCGTCGCCGGCACCAGGGATGTGCTGGGCGAGCGGTTTGCGACATCGGCCGTGGTGGCCTCGCACGAGGTCACCGATCCTACGATCGATTCCCAGATCGTCGCGCTGCGCGGCGCCAATCCCGACGTGCTGATCTCGGGCTCCACGGCAAAATTCTGCGCGCAGTCGATCCGCAAGATCTACGAGCTCGGCTGGAAGCCGATGCATTTCATCGCGAGCGGCGCCGCCTCGATCTCCTCGACCATTGCACCTGTCGGCCTCGACAAGTCGCAGGGCACGATCTCGTCGGCCTATGTGAAGGACGTCGCCGACCCGGCCTGGGCCAACGATCCCGGCGTGAAGGATTTCCTCGCCTTCATGGCGAAGTACTTCCCCGACGGCAATCCGAAGGAGGGCTACAGTCTTTACGCCTATACGGTCGCACAGGTGCTCAAGATCGTGCTCGAGCAGTGCAAGGGCAATTTCAGCCGCGACAACATCATGGCGCAGGCGAACAATCTCAGGGATGTCGAGGTCCCGACGCTGTTGCCCGGCATTCGCGTCAACACCAGCCCGACCAATCACCACCCGCTGCAGCAGCTTCAGCTGCAACGGATCGAAGGGCCCGGCTGGCTGCGATTCGGCGAGGTGATCCAGGGCGCGAATCTCTAACCGTCGTCCCGGGCAAGCGAAGCGCGACCCGGGACCCATAACCACATATGGCGGTTATTTGAGTCAGCTGGAGCCATAGCCATTTCAATTATTGAGGTCTGTGGTTATGGATCCCGGCTTTCGCCGGGACGACGGATAGTTATGTCAACACGCGCTCTTGCCCGGTGCGGTAGATCGCAAGATCCCGCGAGCCGGAGAAGATCGCACGCGGCTTCAGGCCATAGAAGCGGCGGATCGAGTGGCTGAAATGAGTCGAGTCGGGATAGCCGATATCCTGCGCGAGATGCGCGAGATTGATGTCCTGGTTGGCGAAGTGCAGCAGATGCCGCGCGCGCTTCCAAGCACGGAAGGAGCGGAACGAAATCCCGGTCTCCTCCTTGAACAGATGCAGGAAGCGTGACGGAGAAAGACCGGCCTCGGCGGCGCAGCCTGCCGCCGTCACCGGCTCGCCGGAGAACTGCCCGATGCGGCCGATTGCGCGCACGACGCGCGGATCGAGCACACGCTGCGGCAGCGCGTCGCCGAAGCACATGGTGTCGAACTCCGCATTCGCAATCGCGTCGCGATGCTGCATCTCGGCAAGCGTCGCATACGCATTGCGAATCCGGTTCGCGAACAAATGGGAGTCGGGTCCTTGCAGGCGGCGCGCGACGGCTTCGAGCGTGCCGTCAGGCACGCTTTCCGGCTCGATCGCAACGCAGATCGCGGATCGATATTCGCTGGTGATGGTGTGGCGCAGGTTCGGCATCGTCACCGCGAGTTCGCCATGGGACTCGCGGCCTTCGCTGGTCGACAGATGCAAGCCCTCGCGGATCGCGACATAGACATGGAATGCGCCGGGACAGCGCTCGCGCGGGCGGCCGAGCAGCCCGGCGTAGAACACCCGTTCCGGCGTGATCAGCATCCGGTGGCCGGACTGCTGGCCTGAGTTCTGGCACTTCGCGTCCACGATGGCGTCCATGGCGGTTCCTCCTCGCGCGGCTCTTTAGGCCGCTGCGGCTGAGCTACCATAACGCAAATTCGCAAAAGCGATACGTCGTCATTCCGGGGCGACGCGACGCATCGCACGCGGAATCGTTAGGTTCCACAATGCGCAATTGCGCATTGGGGGTTCAATGCTGTGTCATCGGGCCGCGCTTTGCGCGGACCCGTTGGCATCGCCCCGGAACGACGGAGAAGTTACGGCCGCGCGCGCGGCGCAACGTTCTGTTCCTGCCCGGCTTTTTGCTCCGACGCCACCGCGCGCTTGTAACCTTCGCGCTGTTGCAACCGCGCCCAATAGGCCGCGACATTCGGCCCGAAATCCTTGGCGAGGCCGATATTGGTGGCGAGCCGGAGCGCATAACCGTTGGCGATGTCCGCCGCGGTGAAGCGTTCCGCGCAGAGGAATTCAGAATTCGCGGCAGCGGCCTCCACCGCGCGCAGCCGGCCCAGGAACCATTTTGCATAATCGCCCGAGACCTGGGGGTTGCGACGCTCCTCCGGTTCGAGCTGGCTGTAGCGAAGCACCAGCGTCTGCGGAAAGGTCAGCGTCGCATCGGAAAAATACATCCAGTTCAGGAACGCGCCATAGGCCGGCTCGTCGACACCTACGATCAACGGCGTCGGGCCGTATTTGGTGCCGAGGTAATGGCAGATGCCGGAGGATTCCGTCATCTTCGTCTCGCCATCGACCATGAACGGGATGGTGCCGAGCGCATTGATGCCGAGATATTCCTTGGCGAACACGCGCGGCGGGAACGGCAGCATCTTCAGCTCATAGGGCAGCCCGAGCTCCTCCAGCATCCACAGCGGACGGAACGAGCGCGCGGCATCGCAGTGATAGAGCGTGATCATCAGGCGTTTCCCTTTTGCTTCATCCCGGGCAGCGTGCCCATCATCTTGCACAATACCATCAGCATCACCTCGTCGGCGCCGCCACCGATCGAGGTCAGGCGGCTGTCGCGATAGGCGCGGCTGACCGGCGTCTCGTTGGTGAAGCCCATGCCGCCCCAATATTGCAGGCAGGCGTCGGTCAGCTCGCGGCCGAGCCGGCCGGCCTTCAATTTCGCCATGGTCGCAAGCCGCGTCACGTCCTCGCCCGCCACCAGCGCCTCGCCGGCGCGATAGATCAGCGAGCGCAGCAGCTCGACCTCGGTCTGCATTTCCGCCAGCTTGAAGTGCACCACCTGATTGTCGAGAATCGAGCCGCCGAACGCCTTGCGGTTCCGGGTGTAATCGATGGTCTCGTTGATGATGAATTCATGCGCCTTCAGGCAGGCCGCCGCGCCCCACAGCCGCTCCTCCTGGAACTGAATCATCTGGTAGGTGAAGCCCTGGCCCTCCTCGCCGATCCGGTTGCGCTTCGGCACCCGGACGTTGTCGAAGAAGATCTGCGCGGTGTCGGACGAGCGCATGCCGAGCTTGTCGAGTTTTCGCGCGACCTGCACGCCCTTGGTCTTCATCGGCACACAGATCAGCGACTTGTTGCGATGGACCTGGCCGTCGCTGGTGTTGGCGAGCAGGCAGATCCAGTCGGCCTGGGTGCCGTTGGTGATCCACATCTTGCCGCCATTGATGACGTAATCGTCGCCGTCGGAGCGCGCATTGGTCTTGATCGAGGCGACGTCGGAGCCGGCACCGGGCTCGGAGACGCCGATGCAGGCGACCTGATCGCCCGCGATCGCCGGCACCAGGAATTCGCGCCGCACCTCGTCGGAGCCGAACCGCGCCAGCGCGGGCGTTGCCATGTCGGTCTGCACCCCGATCGCCATCGGCACGCCGCCGCAGGTGATGGCCCCTAACTCTTCGGCCATCATCAGCGCGTAGGAATAATCCAGCCCCTGGCCGCCGAATTCGACCGGCTTGTTGAGGCCGAGGAAGCCGAGATTGCCGAGCTTCTTGAACAGCTCATGCGCCGGGAAGATGTCGGCCTTCTCCCATTCGTCGACATGGGGATTGATCTCGGCCGCGATGAACTTCTGTAGAGCGCGGCGCGGTTCGTCGTGGTCGGCGGTGAAGAGCATGTTCCTTCGTCATTCCGGGCTCGCGCTTCGCGTCGCCCTCAGGTGCGCAATTGCGCACCGGGGAATGACGGCTGAGGGTGAGCGGCATCTCCTACAATCCCATCTGCCGGCTCGCGAGATCTTTCATGATCTCCTCGGTGCCGCCGCCGATGGCGTTGACCTTGACCTCGCGGTAGATGCGCTCGACCTTGATGCCGCGCATGAAGCCGGCGCCGCCGAAGATCTGCACCGCCTCGGAGGCGCAGTGCGCCATGGTCTGTGTCGCCTGGTTCTTCATCATGCAGATCTCGGCAACCGGGCTTTCGCCCTGGCCGAGCCGCCACGCCAGCATTTCCAGCATCGCCTGCGAGGCCGCGACCTTCTGCGCCATGTCGACGATCTTGTGCCTGATCACCTGGTGCTGGGCGATCGGCTTGCCGAACGTCTTGCGCTCCTTGGCATAGGCGACCGCCTCGTCGAGGCAGACGCGCGCATAGGCGGTGCAGCTCGCCGCCATGCCCATGCGCTCGCTGTTGAAGTTCTGCATGATGATCTTGAAGCCCTGGCCTTCCTCGCCGATCAGGTTCTCGACCGGCACCCGGCATTCGTCGAAGTGAAGCGTCGCGGTGTCCGACGCCCACCAGCCCATCTTCTTCAGCTTGGTGCGGGAGAGCCCCGGCGTATTGCCCTCGATCAAGAGCAGGCTGACGCCACCGGGGCCTTCGCCACCGGTGCGCACCGCGACCGTCAGATAGTCGGCGCGCATGCCCGAGGTGATGAAGGTCTTCTCGCCGGAGACGACATAGTGGTCGCCGTCGCGCCGCGCTTTGGTGCGCAGGTTCGCGACATCGGAGCCGCCGCTCGGTTCGGTGATCGCGAGCGCAGAGATCTTCTTGCCCGCAAGCACCTCCGGCAGCACCCGCGCCCTGACCTCGGGCCGCGCGGCGCGGGCGATCGGCGGCGAGCCGATGGTGTGGCTCATCAGGCTCGCGGAGACGCCGCCGGCGCCGGCACGCGCCAGCTCCTGCGAGGCCACGATCTTCATGAACTGGTCGGCGGCGATCCCGCCATATTCTTCCGGGAAACCGAGGCCGAGCAGCCCGATTTCGGACGCCTTGGCATAGAGCGCGCGCGGAAACTCGCCCTCCTCGTCCCATTGATGGGCATAAGGCTCGATTTCCTTGGCCACAAAGCGCCGCATCACCTCGCGAAAGGCCTCATGCTCGCCGGTGTAAAACGGGTTTGCCATCCGCGTGCTCCGTTGATTCCCACGCCCGACGATGTCCGGATTTTTCCCGGGCCACTTGCGTCGAGTGGCTGTCGGCTGGACCGACCTTCCATCTCGCCACCCGCCAGCCACTAAACGCAAGACAGTATCCTAATACGCCCCCTCCACTGCCAATTCATGGCATCAATTGAGCCAGGAACAGGCGGCGCAAGACTGCCGTTCCGGAGGAGGGAAATGTGCCGGTTCGTTATTACGACTGGATCGCGCATCATCGCCGGCGCACGCCGGACAAGATGGCGCTTGTCGATCTCGCAAGCGGTCGTCGCTTTGGCTATGCGGAGCTCGACGCCCGCGTGTCGCGGCTCGCCACCTGGCTGCGCGACGAGCTGAAGGTTGCCAGCGGCGACCGGGTCGCGGTGCTGGCGCTGAACACGACGGATACGCTGGAGATCCAGTTCGCCTGCTTCCGGATCGGCGCAGTCTTCCTGCCGCTCAACACCCGCCTCACCGTTCCCGAGCTGCGCTACATCACGGGCGACGCCGCGCCCAAGGTGATGATCCATGACGACGAGCTCGCCGAGGCCGCGCTTGCGGTCGCAAAACTGTGCGATGTCGCCGCCACGGTGCGGCTCGGCCCGGGCGGTGCCTATGAGGCCGGCATCGCGGCGGCCAAGCCGCTCGAACGGTTCGAGGAGGTCACGCTCGATGACATCTCGACCATCATGTACACCTCGGGCACCACCGGCCAGCCCAAGGGCGCGATCATCACGCATGGGATGACGTTCTGGAATTGCGTCAATCTCGGCGGGCCCGCTTACATCTCGCCGGCCTCGGTGCTGCTGACGGTGCTGCCGCTGTTCCACACCGGCGGGCTGAATTGCTACACCAATCCGGTGCTGCATGCCGGCGGCACGGTGCTGATCATGCGCGCGTTCGATCCCGGCGAGGCGCTCAAGCTGATCGGCGATCCCTTGCAGGGCATCAACGTGTTCTTCGGCGTGCCCGCGATCTACCAGTTCATGGCGCAGCACCCGGCCTTCGCATCAGTGGATTTCAGCCGCCTCGTGATCGGCGGCGTCGGCGGCGCGCCGATGCCGGTGCCGTTGCTCAAGACCTGGGAGGCGCGCGGCGTGGCCCTGCAGCAGGGCTACGGCATGACCGAGACCTCGCCGGCAGTGATGGTGCTCGACCGCGAGGATGCCGCGCGCAAGGCCGGCTCGTCCGGCAAGCCGGTGCTGCACACCGAGGTCCGGATCGTGCGGCCCGACGGCAGCGATGCCGCGGTCGGCGAGCTCGGCGAACTCTGGGTCAGGGGCCCGAACATCACGCCGGGCTACTGGAACCGGCCGGACGCCAACGCCTCCTCCTTCACCGACGGCTGGCTGCACACCGGCGACGCCACGCGGATCGACGAGGAAGGCTTCTACTACATCGTCGACCGCTGGAAGGACATGTACATCTCCGGCGGAGAGAACGTCTATCCGGCCGAGGTCGAGAGCGTGCTTCATCAATTGGCTGCCGTCGCCGAGGCCGCCGTCATCGGCATCCCGAACGAGCAATGGGGCGAGGTCGGGATGGCCGTGATCGCCGTGAAGCCGGGCCATACGCTGACGCCGGCCGAGATCCACGCGCATTGCCAGGCCAATCTGGCGCGGTTCAAATGCCCGCGCCTGATCGAATTCATCGATGCCCTGCCGCGGAATGCGACAGGCAAAATTCATAAGCCGACGCTCCGGCAGCAATTCAGCCAGCCGAAGCCGACCGATACTGCCGCATGATCCCGCGGACGCGCGTCGCGTCTCCCTGGCCATGTCGAGAGAAGTGTTGCCCGCAACCGTCTGCCGGGACCGGCTGCGGGTTCGTTGCGTAAGTCCCCAACCAGAATAGATCGAGGAAATTGCCTTTATGAAAACCACAAAACTGTCGCTGCTGGCCGCGGCCGCAGCGCTCTGCCTGCTCTCCACCCAGGCCGCCTTTGCGCAAAAGAAGTATGACACCGGCGCCTCCGACACCGAGATCAAGATCGGCAATGTCGAGGCCTATAGCGGTCCAGCCTCCGCCTACGGCGTCATCGGCAAGACCGAAGAAGCCTATTTCAAGATGATCAACGATCAGGGCGGCATCAACGGCCGCAAGATCAACTGGATCTCCTATGACGACGGCTACTCGCCGCCGAAGACCGTGGAACAGATCCGCAAGCTGATCGAAAGCGACGAGGTTTTCCTGGTGTTCAACGCGCTGGGCACGCCGACCCAGACCGCGGTGCAGAAGTATCACAACGCCAAGAAGGTGCCGCAGCTCTTCCTCGCCACCGGCGCCAGCAAGTGGAACGATCCGAAGGATTTCCCGTGGACCATGGGCTTCCAGCCGAGCTATCGCGTCGAGGCGCGGATCTTCGGCAAGTACATCCTCAAGGCCAAGCCGGACGCCAAGGTCGCGATCTTCTATGCCAACGATGATTTCGGCAAGGACTACCTGGTCGGCCTCAAGGAGGTGCTCGACAAGTCGAGCGTCAAGATCGTCGCCGAGGAAAGCTACGAGACAACCGAGCCGTCGATCGATTCCCACATCGTCAAGCTGAAGGACACCGGCGCCGACGTGTTCGTCAACATCTCGACGCCGAAGTTCGCGGCGCAGGCGATCAAGAAGATCGCAGAGCTCGGCTGGAAGCCGATGCAGGTGATGACCGACGTCTCGATCTCGATCGGCGCCGTCATGAAGCCCGCCGGCCTCGAAGCGTCCGAAGGCGTTCTGTCGGCCGGCTACCTCAAGGATGCATCCGATCCGCAGTGGAAGAATGACGAGGGCATGAAGAAGTTCATGGCCTTCGCCGAGAAGTACATGCCGGGCGCCAATCTGTCCGACGCCAATCTGGTCTATGGCTACGCCGCGGCGCAGACCATGGTGCAGGTGCTGAAGCAGGCCGGCGACAACCTGACGCGTGAGAACGTGATGAAGCAGGCCGCCAGCCTGAAGGACTTCACGCCCGACACGCTGATCCCCGGCATCCGGATCAACACCAGCGCGACCGACTTCGCTCCGGTCGAGCAGCTCAAGATGATGCAGTTCAAGAACGGGCAATGGGAGTTGTTCGGCGACATCATCAGCGCCGAGACCGGCGGCTAGCGCTACGCTGGCACGACGAGCAAACTGTGTCGCGAAGCCGCCCATCCGGGCGGCTTCGTTGTTTCGGCAAGCACTCTCACCGTCACCCTGAGGAGCCGCGCAGCGGCGTCTCGAAGGGTCGACGGCCCCTGCTGGTGGCCGTGCATCCTTCGAGACGCGCTACGCGCTCCTCAGGATGACGGGATTGGCATCGTGAAGTTGACGTAAGCCGGTCGATTACCCCGGCAGGAAGATCGCAAACGGCTCGTCGATCGTGCGGCGCAGATGCTCGCGATAGAGGGCGTAGTTGGCATCGTCAGCCGACACCCGGCCGAGGCTCGGCCTGGGTACGTTCTTCACCGGCAGGAACGCGATCGGCGCGGCGACCGGCGTCAGCAGCGAGCCGCGGCCGGCGAGCAGCGTCGTGATGATGCCGTACATCTCACCGGAATTGCGCGGACGCGAGACCGTGATCACGCGATGCTGCCCATGCCGGTTGGTGACGAGATAGACGAAGCCGGATTCATTCGGCACCGCCACCTCGCCATACTGGGTGTAATCTGCATCCTGCCGCTCGCCCTCGCGGAAGCCGAGCGCTGATGCCGCATCGTCCCAGGTGATCTCCGTCCGATAGGCATAGACCGCGCCCTGCTCGCCGAACGACGGGCGCACCGTGATGTAGGTCCCTTCGATCCGCGCCACCGAGCGGCGTGAATAGGATCCGAGGCTGTCGGGCGCGATCCCGCCATTGGCAGGTGCGGCCACACTGATCGCCTCCGGCAGCTTGCGCAGCGACACGCCGAGCGCCTGCTCGAGCCGCACGGTGGTCGCCAGCGTGAACGGGCGGCGGCCGCCGAGCACCTTCTCCAGTGTCGAGAGGCTGAGCTTGGCCTGCTCGGCCAGCGTCTGCCGCGAGATGCGGCGGCGCGCGATTTCCTCGCGAATGGTCTCCGCGACCTGCTGGCTCTGCTCGGCGGAAAGCTGCTTGTCCGGCGTCGGCATCGTGATTCCTGCCCGGTTCCTCTTGATTCCGCGCAGTCTAGCAGACCGGACAATCCATCACAAAACCGCACAAACCCGCCTCGGCCGGCGGCGGACCGCGCCGGACGGCGGCCGATCATTGCCGATCATTCTGCTCGCGCCAAAACCGCCGTTCTCCATGATCGCGAGGCAGCGAAAGTCTCGCTCGGGAGTGACGAAAATGACGATTTACGATACATGTGAGAGCAGCCCGCAGATCCGCCTGTCGCGCCGGATGCGCATTGCGCTGTTCTTCCTGGTGGAAGGTGTCGCCGCACTGGCGATCGGCTTCGCGGCGCTGTTCGTGAGTTTTGATCCGGTGTGGTCGGCCGAGCTGCCGCAACAGGCGGTGCTGCGGCCGAGCGAGGCGCGCTCCGGCTCGCTGCTGTTCAAGACCGACGACGGCTATGCCGATGCAACCAGGCTCGGCATCGATGTCGACCTCACCGTGTCGGGCCCGACCGTTCGGGCCCGCGTCACGCAGATCTTCCGCAACCCGACCAAGGACTGGGTGGAAGCGACCTATGTCTATCCGCTGCCGGCCGGCGGCGCGGTCGACACGCTGAAGATGGTGGTCGGCGACCGCATCGTGGTCGGCGACATCAAGGAGCGGCAGCAGGCCCGCGCGATCTACGAGCAGGCCAAGCAGAATGGCCAGAAGGCGGCGCTCACCGAGCAGGAGCGGCCGAACATCTTCACCAACTCGGTCGCCAATATCGGCCCCGGCGAAACCGTGCTGGTGCAGATCGAGTATCAGGAGCCGGTGCAGCAGAACGGCAACGAATTCTCGCTGCGGGTGCCGATGGTGGTCGGCCCGCGCTACAATCCGCGTCCGGTGGTGCAGAGCGTCGACCTCCGTGCCGACGGCAGCGGCTGGGGCGCCACGTCAACCGATCCGGTGCCGGACCGCGATCGTATCGCCTCCGAAGTGCTCGATCCCGCGACAAATGCGCCGGTCAATCCGACCAACATCACGGTGCACCTCAACGCCGGCTTCCCGCTCGGCGAGGTGAAGAGCCATTTCCACCAGGTCGGGATCGAGAGCCCCGACAGCACCACACGCATCGTCAAGCTCGCCGAAGGCCCGGTGACGGCCGATCGCGATTTCGAACTGACCTGGAAGCCGGCCGCCGAGAAGGCGCCGTCGGTCGGATTG
Source organism: Bradyrhizobium sp. Pha-3 (assembly GCF_042258615.1). Lineage (GTDB taxonomy): Bacteria > Pseudomonadota > Alphaproteobacteria > Rhizobiales > Xanthobacteraceae > Bradyrhizobium. The sequence goes on from NZ_CP170152.1 coordinate 8,763,465, forward strand.
TTCCGCGAGCATGTCGGCAATTCCGACTATCTGCTGGCCTTCGTCACCCCGCCATCGGTCGAGCAGGCGCAACAGAAGGCCCTGCCGCGCGAAGTGATCTTCGTGATCGATAATTCCGGCTCGATGGGCGGCACCTCGATCATCCAGGCCAAGGCGAGCCTTATCTACGCACTCGGCCGCCTTCAACCGACCGATCGCTTCAACGTGATCCGCTTCGACGACACCATGGACACGCTGTTCCCGGCACCGGTCGCCGCCAACAGCAGCAATATCGGTAACGCGACGGCGTTCGTCAGCGCGCTGCAGGCCCGCGGCGGCACCGAGATGGTGCCGGCGATGCGCGCAGCGCTCTCCGACACCAACCATGACGACGCCGACCATGTCCGGCAGGTCGTGTTCCTGACCGACGGCGCGATCGGCAACGAGCAGCAATTGTTCGAGACCATCAGCGCGCTGCGCGGTCGCTCACGGATCTTCATGGTCGGCATCGGCTCGGCGCCGAACACCTATTTGATGACGCGCGCTGCCGAGCTCGGCCGCGGTACCTTCACCCATATCGGCTCGGTCGAGCAGGTCGACGAGCGGATGCGCGACCTGTTCGCCAAGCTGGAGAATCCCGCGGTGACGAACCTGTCCGTAAAGTTCTCCGAGGCGACCGCCGACCTGACGCCGTCGGCGCTGCCCGACGTCTATCGCGACGAGCCACTTGTGCTGGCCGCGAAGCTCGACAAGCTTGCCGGCTCGGTCGAGATCAAGGGCCGCATCGGCGACCGTCCGTGGAGCGTGACACTGCCGCTTGCGAATGCCGCCGAAGGCAAGGGCCTCTCCAAGCTGTGGGCGCGCCGCAAGATCGCGGATGCCGAGGTTGCGCGCACCACGCGGCAAGCGAGCCCGGAGGACGCCGACAAGACCATCCTTGCGCTGGCGCTGGAGCATCAGCTTGTGACGCGGCTGACCAGCCTCGTTGCGGTCGACAAGACGCCGAGCCGTCCCGAAGGCGAGCCGCTCAAACTCTCCGAACTGCCGCTCAACCTGCCCGCGGGCTGGGATTTCGCAAAGGTGTTCGGCGAGCGTCCGCGCCTGCCGGCCGCACCGACCGAGCGGCGCGCTGACGCAGCCGACGGCAAGGTGCAGCTCGCCGCGCTGAAGCGGTCACCGGTCGCGACGCAAGGTCCCGGCACGATCCAGCTGCCGAAGACTGCGACCGATGCCGAATTGAAGATGATCGCGGGTGTGATCCTGCTCACGGTCAGCCTTCTGCTTCTGGTGTTCAACCGGCGTCAGACGTCGTCCCACTGACGTCGGATGAAAGGAGGAGGTGCCCCCGACCTCCTCTTTCAAGAGCGCGCGCGGCCTTCTCACCCGTCCCCCCGGGGGCCGCGCGCGCCACTTCTCTCACCAAGCGTCATTGCGAGCGAAGCAACGACCCGAGCAGAACAAGATGCGCCGCTTCATCCTCCCGCTCGCCTTCGCCCTCGTCGGCCTGATCCTGTTCGGCCAAGGCGCCTATATCCACGCCAAGGCAGTGCTTGCGCAGCTGCTGCTGGAGCGCGCCTTCGCACAGAGCATCGCGACCGGACATCCGGTGAAGCCGTGGCGCTGGGCCGATACCTGGCCGGTGGCGCGGATCGAGGTGAAGCGCCTGCACGCGTCCGCGATTGTGCTTGCCGGCAGCAGCGGCCAGGCGCTGGCGTTCGGTCCCGGCCATGTCGAGCAGAGCGTCGATGCCGGCGAGCCGGGCGTTGCGGTCTATTCCGCGCATCGCGACACCCATTTCCGCTTTCTGAAAGATGTCACAATTGGCGACGAGATCGACGTCACGAGAAGCAACGGCAAGATTTTTCGCTACCGGGCCGATCGCAGCTCGGTCGTCCGCTTCGACCAGTCCGGCATCGATCCGCTCACCGACCGCTATGAACTGGTGCTGTCGACCTGCTGGCCGTTCGACGCGCTGACGTCCGGCCCCGAGCGTTATCTGCTGCACGCAACCATGATCGAACCGGATTCGAGCTTACCCGAATCAGGTTCCTGATCCGCACCGATTTTGCGCCTGCCGGGATATTGCAAGCGATGGCCTGACTTGCGCCAGCGTGAGTTGCTACCCCCTTCCATCGGCCATAAAAACAATGAAAAATCACGTTCTGCGGTGATCCGCCGTGGGCCAGAGGAAACAAGCAGAACAAGGATAAGGGCAGGCTCCATGGAAGCTTTCGCAGGCACCGCGTCACATTCGTCCCGCAAATGGGCACCGCCCGCTGACGCCAGCGACATCGTCAAGAGCATCCATGCGATGCTGCATCCGCGCAACATCGTGCTGGTCGGTGCCACCGACAAGCCCGGCAACTACGCCGAACGCATCTGGAACAACCTCATCAAGTACCAATATGCCGGCGGCCTGTTTCCGATCAACGCCAAGCGCGAAACGATCTGGGGCGTCACCTGCTACAAGGATTTTGCCAGCCTTCCCGAGAAGCCCGACCATGTGCTGGTGCTGGTGCCGGCCCGCTTTGCCGTGCAGGTGATCCGCGACGCGGCCGCCGCCGGCGCCCGCTCGGCGACCATCGTCACCTCCGGCTTCAGCGAGCTGCAGGATGAGGAAAGCCAGCGGCTCGCGGAGGAGCTGAAGCAGGCGATCGAGGAGACCGGACTTGCGGTCACCGGTCCGAATTGCCTCGGCAATCTCAGCGCCGGCGAGAACCTGTTCACCAATATCGACGACCGCATTGTCACCATGGAGCCGGGCGCGGTCGCGATCGCCGGCCAATCCGGCGCGATCGTGATGGCGATCCGCCAGGCGCTGGAGGATCGCGGCGTCGGCGTCGGCTACATGGTCACGACCGGCAATGAATCCGGTCTCGAGACCCCGGACCTGATGAGCTATTTCGCCGCCGACCCGAGCATCCGCGTCATCGTGGTCTATCTCGAAGGCGTCAGGAACACAAAGGTGTTCCGCGAAGCTTGCAAGGCCGCGCGCGCCGCGGGCAAGCCGGTGATCGCGCTCAAGCTCGGCGCCTCCGAAGGCGGCCGCGCTGCTGCGATGGCGCATACCGGCGCGCTGGCCGGCTCGATCGAGACATTCGATGCGATCTCGACCCGCGAAGGCGTGATCCGGGTGCGCGGGCTGGATGAACTGATCGAGACCACCGAGTGCTTCGTCCATGCCGATCCGCCGAAGGGCAACCGCCTCGCGGCGGTGTCGTTGTCGGGCGGCAAGCGTGGCCTCTTGATCGACGCGTTCTATTCCGCCGGCCTGAACTTTGCGCCGCTGAGCCCGAATGCGTCGGAGCAATTGGCGAAGATGCTCGGCCCCGGCAGCATCGTCGGCAATCCGCTCGATGCCGGCTTCGCCGCGGTGGTCGATCCCTCCGTCTACATGAAGTCGATCAAGATCATGATCGACGATCCCGACACCGACGTCGTCATCATCGATGCCGAGCTGCCCAAGGCGCCGCATGAGCTGCGCGAGCGCAATCTGAAGATCGTCAACGAGATGGCAGGCCAGGCCAACAAGCCGGTGATCTATATCAGCGCGATGTCGATCGGCTTCACCGAATTCACCAAGGGACTGCGCAAGTCGCTGCCCGATATTGCAGTCATGCAGGGTCTCGACCGCGCGGTCGGCGCGATCAAGTCGCTGATCGAGTACGCAGGTCTGCGCAAGGAAGTGCCCGACATCGTGTCGAGCTCGAAGGCGTCCGCACGCGCGGTGCTGGAGAAGACGCTGAAGGCCGCCAACGGCGCCGCCGCGCTCGACGAGGTCGCCTCGAAGCAGCTGCTCAAGGCCTATGGCATCCCGATCTCGAAGGAAGACGTCGCGCAGACCGCGGCGGAGGCGGTGAAGATCGCCAAGGCCATCGGCTTCCCGGTGGTCGCGAAAGTTGTCAGCCCCGATATCCTGCACAAGTCGGACATCGGCGGCGTGGTGCTGAACCTTGCCAACGCCGCCGAGGTGAAGAAGGCGTTCAACGACATCACCGCGCGGGTGAAGAAGCTGAAGGGCAAGCCGAAGCTCGAGGGCATCCTGATTGCGCAACAGGTCAAGGCCGACCTCGAGCTCGTGGTCGGCGCCTCGCTCGATGCCGAGATGGGCCCCGTGGTGCTGTTCGGCACCGGCGGCGTCGATATCGAGCTGATGAAGGACGTCGCCCTCGCCGGCGCGCCGCTCGATGCCACTGAAGCGAAAGAGCTGATCGCCAAGACCAAGGCTGGCGTCAAGCTGAAGGGCTATCGCGGCAAGCCTGCGCTGCACGAGCCATCGGCGGTGAAGGCGCTGGTCGGGCTCTCCAACCTGATGGCCGACGCCAATGGCCGCATCGCCTCGATCGACGTCAATCCGTTCCTGATCAACAGCAAGCTCGGCGTCGCCGTCGACGGCCTGATCGTGCTGAACAACGCCGCCGCGAACAAGGCGGCGGGGCATTAGGGTTCAGCACGCGCGCGTCATACTCTCTCCCCGTCATCCTGAGGAGCCTGCGCAGCAGGCGTCTCGAAGGATCGACGGCCACCAGCCGGGCCGTGCATCCTTCGAGACGCGCTATGCGCTCCTCAGGATGACGGAACTTTGAGCGCGTCGGCTGCTCGACCAGCGCACCGCGCACTAGAACCCCGCGCCCCACTGCAGCGCGGTCTGCATCACCCAGTCGCGATAGAGCGTGAGCGGCGTCACCCCGGTGATGCCGCCGCAACCGGCGGTGCCGTTCGGGCCGGTGGACCAGCTCACCACGCCGACGATAACAGGTCCGCCTTGCTTGTCCTCGAACACGGGCGCACCGGAATCGCCGGTGCAGGCGCCGAGCCCGTCGCGCACGCCCTGCCCGACCGGATCGACCAGACGGATCTGCAGCGTGCCGGGTTTGCCGCTCGCGATCAGGCCGGCGACACGAATGCTGCCGCCGCTCTTGCCGTCGCCACGCACGGTGACACCGACGCCCGCGACGGTGAAGCGGCCGCCGACCTGGATCGGAATGTTGGGCATGCCGAGCGCGGCCGGCGCCTTGCCTGCGGCTGGGACCGCAAGCTGTAGCAGCGCCACATCGGCGGTCGCCACATGATTGGTCATCGCCTGCATCCGAAAGCCGGGATGGATCGCAACCGTCTTGACGTCCTGCAGCTTCGGTTGCCGGTCCGGCCCATAGTCGACGATCTTGTAGTCGGCACCGGGCTGCACGCAATGCGCCGCGGTCAGCACCACCTTCGGCGCGATCAGCGCACCGCTGCAGAAATTACCGCGTGAGCCGACGATGGTGACGACGGCGCGCGCGACGCCATCGGTCGACGGCGCGCCACCACCGACGATCGCGAAGGCCGGCGTTGCCACCAACAGGGTCAGAAAGGCTGTCGCTCGAATCAATCTCGTCATGGAACCCTGTCGATCTGCCTGAACCTAAGCACATGCGAGGCGCGGCATTGCGTCGCTCACGCCACATATCCGAACACGCAATGTTGTACAGAGCATCCGCGCCCACACGCGTCAATTATCTAAATATCTAGCCGTCGACGACTACGGCGTTGAAGTCGCCTTCAGATTTCCTGCATCGCCATCGCGCGCACGCGCCCCGTCATCGTCTTGTCGCGATATGCAACACATCAGATCGGGGGCTGCGCAATTCGCGACGATGCTCTAATGTGAACTGCATCTCTTGATCCGGCGCGCATCGACGCCGTAATTTCGATCCGACAACAATACAACCTCTGGCAGCGCGCCGCATACTTACCTTCATGACTTTCTGGATGCCGGTACCGTCGACCTACTGACGGCTTTCCATCCGCCATTTCGTTGAGTTCGAGGATAATATGAGGATCGCGGTCGTCACGCCGATCAGGCTGTTCAGCGAGGGGCTTGCCTCGAGTTTCCAGAACCACGCCGAGTTTGCCGTCGAGGCGGCGGTCGCCGATCTTGCTGGCCTGCGTGCGACCCTCGAGACCGGCAGTGTGAGTGTCATTCTGATCGACGTCACACAGGGCATCGATCTCGACGAGGTGCGCGTGATTGCGAGCGAGCATGCGGAGATCGCGCTGGTGGCGCTCGGCCTCAACGAGGACCGGCGCGACGTGGTCCGCTGCGGCCGGGCCGGGTTCAGCGGCTACATTTCCCGGAACGCCAGCTTCGACGAACTCTGCCGCGCCTTGTCGGACGTGGCATCAGGGCGGCTTGCCTGCAGCGCCGAGATTTCCGGCGGACTGCTGCGCGCGTTGTTTTGCATGGAGCGTCAGGCGGATACGATCGATACGGACCAGGGCCTGACGCGCCGCGAAGGCGAGGTCCTCAAGCTCATTGGGCAAGGCATGTCGAACAAGGAGATCGCACGCGATCTCAAGCTCAGTCTTGCCACCGTCAAGCATCACGTCCATCACGTGCTGCAGAAGCTCGGCCTGCCGCGCCGGGCCCAGGCGATGCGGCGGGTACGCGAAGCGCCGTGGCTCGCATCATCTGCGCCGGCTCTCGATCGCCGCCGCGAACTCGACTGACACCAGCGACCTGAATTCGACTTGACCGCAGCGCGTGCACGCATTGGTGCGGCGATGCGCGCGGCCTTGCACGCACGCATGCATGCGCATCACGCCGTGAAATCGATCCCGACTAGATCCTTTGATCGATCTTTCGAGGCGCAGGATCGATCTGATGGATCGGTCGATCCGTATCATCGGCTCGATCCTTTCTGATCCACCGCGGTGAATAGGCCTTTCGCGGCACAGCTGCCACAACAGCACCAACGCAGCGACATGCCGCTCTTTTCGCTCGCTGCACATTTGCAGATTGCCGTGGAAAGCGGATCGGCTGCGCGAATTCGCAGCGGATCGGCCAGGATCGATTTCATGAATCCAGTTGCCGATATCGCTGGTCTGACTGCCTTGTGGCAGAGAACGTCGGGTGGCGACCCCGCGGTGAAGATCGCGATCATCGACGGCCCCGTCGATCTCAATCATCCCTCGCTCAGGCAGGCCCGCGTCGCGATGGGCGGCGAATTCGTCGCGCCGTCGTCGTCGACGATCCAGTCCGAGCACGGCACGCATGTCACGAGCGTGCTGATGGGCACGCCCGGCAGCCCGGTGCTCGGGGTCGCGCCGAACTGCAGCGCAACCGTGTTCTCGATCTATCGCGAGAATGCCGCCGGGCAGATCGAACCGTCCTCGCAAAGCACATTGGCGCTCGCGATCAACCAGGCGCTGGCGGTGGGCGCCGACATCATCAACATCAGCAGCGGCCAGCAATCCGCGACGGGACAGGCCGATCGCATTCTGGTCGACGCGGTGCGCGCCTGCGAACGCGCGGGCAAGCTGATCGTCGCCGCTGCCGGCAATGATGGCTGCCGCTGCGTCCAGGTGCCGGGCAGCCTCGCTTCGGTGCTTGCGGTCGGCGCGTGCGACCTGGCCGGCAGTCCGCTGCCGTTCAGCAATTTCGGCGACGCCTATCTGGAGAACGGTATCCTGGCGCCGGGCGAGAACATCGCCGGCGCCTCACCGGTCCGCAGCGTCAGCCTGCGGTCCGGAACGAGCTACGCCACGCCGATCGTGACCGGCGTCGTCGCGCTGCTGCTCTCATGCCTGCGCCAGAACGGACGCAAGGCCGATCCGCAAGCCGTCCGTGCCGCGCTGCTCGAAACCGCGGTGCCCTGCCGCAACGACGGCAGCGCCTCGCGCTGCCTCGCCGGACGGCTCGATATTCCCGCGGCTGTCGCCGCCCTGCTTGGCGAGCAGGCGGACGCCGTCATGCCGTCGGGTGCCACGGCCGCGCCTCCCCGCTTCTGGGGAGTGTCCGCGCGCCCTTTCGTCCAACCGTCATCCGCCGCTCAGCCAACTGCAACCAGAGAGGGTTCCATGGGAGATCTATCAGCAATGTCTGCACCATCGGCTCCGCGCATATTCGGGCCGGACGGCTCGGTCCTGCGAAGCAGCGCCGGGATCATGCCAAGCGAGGCGCAGCCCGCCGCGCCGGCAGCACCTGCGGCCATGGGCGTCCCCGTTGATCACGGCGTCGTCGCAGCGCCGATCGCAGCGCCCGCGCCTTATCCGTATCACGCCCCCCATCCGGGCGGCGACATGGTCTGGATGCCGGCACCGGCACCGCAGATGGTGATGCCGCCGATGATGATGCCGCAGATGGCGATGCCAACGGCCGGCATGATGCCGCAAACCTGGCTGCAGCCGCAGCAGTTGCACGCGCTGATGCCGAGCAATGCGCTTCCCGTCGCAATGCCCCAGGCGCTGCCGATGTACGAGGCGCCCGCGGTTCGAGCCAGCGAGAAGAGCTGCGGCTGCGGCGGCATGCGTCCGCAGGGCGCAACGCCCGAGTCCACCGGTCAGCTCGCTTTCCCGATCGGCCGGCTGTTCTACGATTTCGGCAAGGAAGCCCGCCTCGACTACTTCGTGCAGGCGATCGCCAACTGGCGCGACAGCCTGATCGGCCGCGGCGATCCGGCGTTCGGACCGGAGCGCGATCACTCCGGCGATACCTCGGCGCCGTACAATCCGGCGATCATGGCGCGCTATCTGTTGAACCAGGCCGAAGGCGAGACCGCGACGCCGGCCGGCGCCGGCAACAACTTCCCCGACGCCGACGCCATCACCTGGACGATGACGATCGATTCGATCCCGATCTATGCGATCAAGCCGCTCGACGTGTTCGGTCTCGGGTTCTTCGCCGCGCTGATCCTGGCGCTGTGGCATCAGGAAGTCTCGCATGACGATCCCGCGACGACCCGCACCGTGGTGCTGGCGACGGTGGCCGCCGCCGACGCCGACGCACGACCGATCACACCACCCGCATTCCCGCCGCGCGGCGGCGTGGCGCGCGTCTCGATGGCCGGCTGGGTCGACAGCACCAACACGACCAAGCTGCTCAACGGCACGGTCGTTCCGACGCTGGTGACCGATTGGCGCGGCTTCTACCAGTGGGATCTCTACACGCTGTTCGGGCCCGACCCGACCACCTGGCCGGACGGCGCCGAGGGCTTCCTCGAGCGGATCTACAACGAATTCCGCAATGTCGGCCTTTCGCCGCAGGATCGCGCGCTGAACTACTCGGCGATGAACGCCTACAACACGCGGAAGATCTTCACCGACGTCGCCAAGAAGGGCTTGCGGCTCGACACCGTCGAAGTCGACCAGAGTCTCATCTGCCGTCCGGAATCGATTTGCCACGACGTAACCTACCGCTTCTTCAACCCGATGCAGGTCCTGACCCAGGCCCGCGAAGTCTATCAGTACACGATCGACGTGAGCGACGTGGTGCCGGTGGCGGTCGGGCCGCTGCGGCAGTGGCAGGTCTATTGACGCGATTGCTCCTCTGCGTCCGGAGGAGATCAGAACGTGGCGCGAATTAGCGTCACGTGGTCCGGGGGATCGACGCGATGAGCGATCCCCTGGGCGACGTCCAGCGACGGCTGCCCCGGTCGGTGCCCACCTCCCGTAGTTGCCGTCAATTCAAACCGAAAGAAGGAGCTGAACATGTACGCAAGGAACGACTTTGAGACCTTCGGCAGCGTGCGTAGCCCGATCCAGTGTGAGGGCATCGAGCGCGGTCCGAAGCGGATTGCCGAAGTGGCGACCAACGGGTCGGTCAACCCGCAGGGTTGGCAGGACATCCTCGGTACGGCCGTGCAGGCGCTGCCGGGCGTCCTCGGTGCCTTCGGCATCTGATCGCCAAACTCGGGGCCCGGCGCTGTCGGGCCCCACCCCACCTCGAGGAGGCCGACATGATGCAGAAGTCCACCGCCAGGAGCCCGCAGCAACAGCAGCAGAACGGTCGCCGGATCGAGCCCTCCGGAAAGATCGTCGTGTCGTCAGTCGTGACCCACGCCTCGCTGCTCGCCGCGATCAGCGACCGCAACCCGATCATCGCCAAACGCACCACATCCGACGAAGACAAATCCTGACGTCGTCGTCATCACCGAACCTATGGAGCCGATGCCATGGCAAGACCGCCCCGCAAATCCGGATCCGACAGCACAGCCTCTCCGCCGCCGGCGGAAGCATCCGCAGCGTCAAGCCTTGCCGACGCGCGGCGCCCGTTGGAGGCAGCTGTCGTCGCCCGTCCGAAGATCGCCACCACCCCCGCCCCGCCGACAACGTCGGCCTACATGGCGCCGCCGCAGGGCCCCGGTGCTCCGCAGCAGATGCGCCATGACGGCTCGCCGCATTCGGAGGCGAGGCTCAATACCGCGATGAAGATCCTGCTCGATCCCGCAGCCCGCGCGCTGCCGAGCAAGGTCTATTCCGGACAGGCACGAAACTGGACCCGCAGACCGTAACCAGGTCTACGCACTGAGCGGCGCTTCGATCCGCTACCCACGCAACGGTCCGCCCGATCCGGCGGCGCGGCCGTTGCCGCTCGTCGGAGAGAGACATGGACCAGAACGGCAATTCCCCTCGCATCGATCTGCGCCGCGCCGCCTGCACATTTGCGGGCCTCGGGACACTCCTGTTTCTCGCGGCCGGCACCATGCGATGGGCCGGCGCCTGGGTGTTCCTGCTCGAGATCGCGATCGGCGGGCTGATCACCGAGGCATGGCTCGCAAGGCACGATCCGGGGCTGCTGGCAGAGCGCCGCACCGCGCGCGGCCAGGCCGGGTGGGATCGCGTCATCACGACGATCATGCCGCTGTTGTGGCTGACATGGCTGCCGCTGATGGCGCTCGATGCGGTACGCTACCAGGCATCGTTCGTCCCCTTCTGGCTGCAATGCGCGGGCGCGGCGATGATCGCCGCCTCGTTCTACATCGTCTACCGGACCTACCGCGAAAACAGTTACGCCGCCCCGGTCGTGAAGATCCAGCGCGAGCGCGGGCATGCAGCTGTGACCACGGGGCCTTACGCCTTTGTGCGGCATCCGATCTATGCCAGCGGCCTGCTGACCTATGTCGGCACGCCGCTGCTGCTCGGATCCTGGTATGGCCTTGGCATCGTCCCTGTCATGGCGGCGTTGCTCGGCCTGAGGTCCATGATGGAGGAGCGGATGCTCGCCGCCGAGCTCGACGGCTATGCCGAATATCTCGCCCGCGTACGCTACCGCCTGGTTCCGATGGTCTGGTGAGCCCGTTCCGTATGGCGGAGTTTGCCGCAAACTGGCGGCTTGCCTGATCGACGGCAATTCCAATAAAGAAGGCTGAACGCGCGTTTCCCTGTCTTCGGCCAAAACGGCCGGACGACCCGAGGCGAAGCCGCCGCTTTGCAACGGGCAGGACATTGATGATCGAGGCAGTGATCTGGGATTTCGGCGGCGTCTTGACCACCTCGCCGTTCGAGGCCTTCGCGCGCTACGAGACCGAGCGCGGCCTGCCGGTCGACATCATCCGCCGCACCAACGCCGCTAACCATCTCGAGAACGCCTGGGCCAAGTTCGAACGCGCCGAGATCGGCATCGACGCGTTTGATGAGCTGTTCGCCACGGAATCGAAAGCGCTCGGCGCCGAAGTGCGCGGCAAGGACGTGCTGCCGCTGCTCTCCGGCGACCTGCGCCCCGAAATGGTCGAGGCGCTGAAGCGCATCAAGGCGAAATTCAAGACCGGCTGCATCACCAACAACCTGCCGTCGAACGCAATCGGCAGCCACAGCGGACGCACGCTCTATGTCGCGGAAGTCATGGCGCTGTTCGACCACGTCATCGAATCCGCGAAGATCGGCCTGCGCAAGCCCGATCCGCGCATCTACCAGATGATGGTGGAGACGCTGCGGGTGAACCCGAAGAACTGCGTCTATCTCGACGATCTCGGCGTCAACCTGAAGCCGGCGCGCGAGATGGGCATGACCACGATCAAGGTTGTGAACGCCGCGCAGGCGATCTCCGAGCTCGAAGCCGCGACCAGCCTCACGCTGAGGTGAAGCGGCCTCGGAGCATATTCACTCCGCATTCAGGCGGCAGTCTCTAATTCTCAGCCTCCCCTGGGGTCACGGCGCGAACGCGAAATCGCATTGTGATCCCGTTCCTGGTCTGAGCATGACGTTCCGGAAAAGCCGACATCGCTTCTTCGGATCATGCCCGCGGAGGCACATCCCATGAAACGTCTCGTCGTCGCCCTTGTCTCGGCTGGTTCGCTGTTGGTCTCGGTGGCAGCGTTCGCTCAAGCAACCTCAACCCCCGCACCGGCAGCAGCGCCGGCGGCAACTCCCGCGCAAGAGAGCACGTCGGCGGCAGTGCCCGTGCCTGGTGCGAAGCGCGCGGCCTGCCAGAGCGCGGCGAAGGCGCTGAAGGGTCAGGACCGGCACGACCAGATGCAGCTCTGCATGGCGCAGGCGCATCTCGACTGCCTGAAGCAGGCGATCGACCAGAAGATCGTCGGCCCGCAGCGCAAGGATTTCGTGAAGAGCTGCGCGGGCTGACTGCGACCGACGCAACTCCAAGGCTGGGTGCTCGCCACGATCGAAGTCTGTAGCCCGGATGAAGCCAACGGGTCGCGCGAACGCGCGCCCGGTTGGCTTCATCCGGGCTACGCTCCTCCGTATTGCGCTCGGCGGAATACCCCGGAACCATGCGCTAAGCCCAGCCTTTACCCCATGCCTTTGCGGGCCAAACGAGCCTTGTGCTTTGCCCGCAACGGGAGCAGAACAGGTCCGAGTTCAAGGCAAATTCGGAGCTGATCCTCGTGGCTGACACCAGGCCCACCGCCTCGATCGAGGCCGTGGAAAGCGGCCTCGCCGCGCAAGGCTATATTGCGAGCCGGCAGATCGCGACCGCGGTCTATCTGTCGCAGCAGATCGAGAAGCCGATCCTGGTCGAAGGCCCTGCCGGCGTCGGCAAGACCGAGCTTGCGAAGGCGATCGCCGCCTGGCGCGGCCTGAAGATGATCCGCCTGCAGTGCTATGAGGGCCTCGACGAGGCCAAGGCGCTGTATGAGTGGAAATACGCCAAGCAGCTGCTCTACACCCAGATCCTGAAGGACAAGCTCGGCGAGGTGCTCGGCGGCGCGCAGTCGCTGGCCGCAGCGCTCGACCAGCTCCATACTTTCGGCGACGTGTTCTTCTCCAAGGAATTCGTCGAGCCGCGGCCGCTGTTGCAGGCGCTGGAGCAGCCGGCCGGCTGTGTGCTCCTGATCGACGAGATCGACAAGTCGGATGCCGAATTCGAATCGCTGCTGCTGGAAATCCTCTCGGACTTCCAGGTCACGATCCCCGAGCTCGGCACCGTCTCTGCGGTGGCGCCGCCGACCGTGATCCTGACCTCGAACAGCGAACGCGATCTCGGCGATGCCTTGAAGCGGCGCTGCCTGCATCTGCATATCGGCTTTCCGGAGCAGAAGCTGGAAGAGCGCATCGTCGAGAGCCGGGTGCCCGGCATCTCGCAGACGCTGCGCAAGCAGATGGTCGGCTTCATCCACGAGATCCGCTCGCTGGACCTGAAGAAGCTGCCTTCGGTCAGCGAGGCGATCGACTGGGCGCGCGTGCTGGTGCTGCTGCAGGCAAGCGAGCTCGACCACGAGATCGTCAAGGACACGCTCAACGTGCTCCTGAAATACGAGGCCGATATCGAGGCCGCGTCGCCGCAGATCTCAAGCTTCATCGCCAAGGCGTCGCGCCAAGGCGTGTTCAGCTAGATCAAGATGCGCGAGAACCTGCATCGCTTCTTTCGTGCGGCGCGGGGAGCCGGGGTCCGGGTCTCGCCTGCCGAGAGCATCGATGCGATGCGGGCGGTCGCCCAGGTCGGCTTTGCCGACCGCGACATCCTGCGCGACACGTTCCTGCTGACGCTTGCCAAGACCCAGGACGAGAAGCGCTCGCTCGGCGAATGCTTTGACCTTTTCTTCAGCCAGCCCGAGCTGCAACAGGAAAGCGCCGAGCAGAACAAGACCGACGACAACAGCGAATCCGGCGCCAACCCGTCGGCTGATGAGCATGGCGATACGGCGGGCGGCGCCGCCAACGAGAATGTCGGGCCGCTGGCGCAGATGCTGCTGTCGCAGGATCGCGCCGCGATATCGACGGCGATCGCCAATGCTTCCGGCGCCGCCTCGCTGCCCGATATCCGCTACTTCACGCAGCGCGGCATCTTCCAGACCCGCATCCTCGATGCGATGGGCATCCAGCGCCTGCGCGACGATATCGACGAACAGACCACGCGCAATCCGGCGCTCGCCGAGCGGCTGCAGGAAGCGCTCAACGGCCTGCGCGGCACGGTTCGCGACGCGGTCTCGCAAGCCCTGCTGCTCTACGGGCGCGAAGAGGCCGAAAACCTGCGCAACGAGATCCTGCGCAACGCCCCGCTGGCGCGGATCGAGCCCCGCCAGGTCGAGCAGATGCGCGCGCTGATCCGCCAGATCGCGCGCCGGCTGCGCGAGCGCTATTCCAAGCCGCGCAAGCGCCAGCGCCGCGGTCATCTCGACGTCCGCCGCACGCTGCGGCGGAACGCCGCCTGGGGCGGCGTGCCGTTCCTCACCGCGTGGAAGCGCAAGCATCGCGACCGGCCAAAGATCGTCGCGCTCTGCGACGTTTCGGGTTCGGTCGCCCGCGTCTCGGACTTCTTCCTGCTCCTGATCCACAGCCTGCACGAGGTCGTCGACGACGTCCGCTCGTTCGCCTTCTCGGGCCATTTGATCGAGGTCAGCGACATCCTGGAATCCAATTCGCCGGAAGAAGCGATGAAGGAGATTATGTCCAAGGTCGGCTTCGGCTCGTCCGACTACGGCAATTCCTTCGCCGATTTCGAGGACAATTGGATGAGCGCGATCACGCCGCAGACCACTGTGATCGTGCTCGGCGACGCCCGCAGCAACAATCTCGATCCGCGCGCCGACATCCTGCGCCGCATCGGCGAGCGCTCCAAGCGGCTGGTGTGGCTCAACCCCGAAGGCCGCATGGTCTGGGGTTTTGGCGATTCCGAGATGCCGCGCTACGCGACCTTCTGCACTGTTGTGCGCCAGTGCGCGACCGCGCAGCAGCTCGAGCGCGCCGTCTCCGACATCGTGGCGACGTATCAGTAGATCGCCGGCGCATTAGAGCGTTTTCGAGCGAAGTGGACACCGGTTCGCTTGAAGAAAACACGTCAAACAAAAATCTAGAGCTTCGGTTCTGATTCAATCAGAACCGAAGCTCTAGAGGCGAAGCGAGTCGCTGTGAAATAGCCATCCGACAAACGCGACCAGCGTCAGCGCGATCGAGGCAAAGATGCTGACGAGCTTGATCGTCGTGATCGCCTTCAGGATCGAGACGGAGCGTGCCGCAGCATGCGGGTCACCGTGCAGCAGCAGCCAGCCCAGCAGGCAATCCTCGATCAGGTCGCTCAGCAGGTATACCGCCGGCACGACCAGGCCGAGCCACGCTGCAGTCGGATAGATCTGGTTGAGCCAATATGATGACGCCGCGCCCATCGCGCCCGCCAGCGCCAGCATGACGATGAGATCGAGCGGAAACAGGATCGGGAAGACATACTTCATTCGCAGATCGGATTGCACCAGTTCGCCGAGCTGATCGCCGGTGAATCTCAGCGTCTTCTCCGGAAAGCGGGTGCGGAATCTGCCCGCGAAAACGCGATCGGAATAGCTGCCGACCCACCAGAACAATCCGAACGCACTCACCACCAATCCCGCGAGAATGACCGTCACGAGCGCTTGGTGGCTCATGCCGATCCGTTCCTGTCCAGGCTGAGAAAGCTGCGGAAGGCAGCGGGCAAGATGATCGCGCGCACCTGCGAAATCCCTGAAGGGCAAAAAATATCGACGCGATATCGCAATCACTGACGATGAGATTTCCACCTTTTCCAAAGTGTTGCAATTGAATTCTGCGGATCGCTGTGGCGTGCGCGCACGCGCGCCCGATGCCGGCCGCAGACTCCAGAACGACAGTCGGCGTTCATGCCGCGTACACAGAACCGTCTTCAATTGAAGATTGAATCTTCCCCGTATTCTGCCGTACATAGATGTCGCGAATTTTCACGGCGGCCGCGGGGACAACGGATGCCGAAGGATATTGTGATTTGTTGCGACGGCACCGGCAACGAGATCGGCGCCAATATTTCCAACGTGCTGAAGCTGTTTCGCGTCGCCGACAAGGATGGCCGGCAGCGGATCTACTATCATCCGGGTCTCGGCACGATCGGGCTGCAGAACAGCTGGGGCCGCTTCAAGCAGGAGGTGCGCGGCCTTTTCGGCCTGGCCTTCGGCGCCGGTCTCGACGAGGACACGCTTGGCGCCTACCAGTTTTTGTGCCGGCTCTGGGAGCCCGGCGACCGGGTCTGGATGTTCGGTTTCAGCCGCGGCGCCTATACGGTGCGCACGCTGGCGGCCTTTGTCCATGCGATGGGCCTGTTGCCGGTCGACCAACTCGACCTCGCCAGCTACGCCTTCGGCAGCTACAAGAAAGCCAGCTCGGACGCTCAGAAGTCCGACGGGACGTTTGACCCGGCCCCGTTGAAGGAAGTCTGGCACTTCAGCCAGATCGCCGGCGGGCGCAACATCGACATCGAGTTTGTCGGAGTCTGGGACACCGTGGCCTCGATCATCGTGCCGCGGCAGGACAACTTCCTGTTCGACATCCAGACGCTGCTGTTTACCCGCACCAACTCCAGCGTCAAACGCTTCCGCCAGGCGATCTCGATCGACGAACGCAGGCGCATGTTCCGCCTCAACCGCTGGATCGATCCGCAGAAGTTCCGCTCCGATCCGTTCGATCCGGCAACGGAGGTGGAGCAGGACATTCGCCAGGTCTGGTTCGCCGGCGTGCACTCCGACGTCGGCGGCGGCTATCCCGAGGATCAGAGCGGGCCGTCAAAATTTCCGCTGATCTGGATGCTCGAGCAGGCCAGGGTCGCCGGGCTGCACATGGATCAGGCACTGATCGATCATCTCGCCTGGGGGATGCCGCTGCCGCCGCACAAGCACGAGTACGTGCCGCCGAACGCGACCGCCCCGCTGCACAATTCGCTGACCGCCGCCTGGGAAATCCTGGAATGGATTCCGAAGAGCGACAAATGGAAGGAATGGCCGGAGCGGAAGTCCTTCCTCGGCTTCTATCTGCCGCGCGGCGAGCCGCGGCCAATTCCGGAAGGGGCAACCATCCATGCCTCAGTGGTCGAGCGCATGGAGAAGGATCCGACCTACAAGCCGATCAACCTGCCGAAGACCTACAAGGTCGAGCCAATGACGCCACCACCGGCGCCGCCGGCCTGACAGCGCGAGGGCTCCTTGCTTCGACCCGTTTCTTCACGCGAGCCGGCATCCACTTCGCTCGAAAGCGCCTGTCGATCGCAGCCTTGATCCGCTTGCGGCTGAATTCAGCCGATCGTGCGGCGTGCGCGATGACAAGCAGCCATTGCCTGAATTGAGTTTATCGCAGGACGGTGTATTAACTCGTTTCGTTCCGGAATCGTTCGACCGGGGAACTCGAATCGCCCCGCGCAGGGATCATGACCGCCCAGCCCGCCCTCGATCATGCATCCGCTTCGCCCCGCGACGCACGATCCGTGCTCAGTTCCGTATTCGGCCTGTCTGGCTTCCGCGGCGCGCAGGAAGAGATTGTCCGCCACGTCACCGATGGCGGCAATTGCCTGGTGCTGATGCCGACCGGCGGCGGCAAGTCGCTGTGCTACCAGCTGCCGTCGCTGCTGCGCGACGGCTGCGGCATCGTTGTGTCGCCCTTGATCGCGCTGATGCGCGACCAGGTCGCGGGCCTCACCGAGGCCGGCGTCAACGCCGCGGTGCTGAACTCGACGCTGTCCTATCAGGAAGCCTCAGAGGTCGAGCGGAGGCTGCTCGCGGGCGATCTCGATTTGCTCTATGTCGCGCCGGAACGACTGCTGACGCCGCGCTGCCTCAATCTGCTCGGCCAGGCGCAGATCGCGCTGTTTGCGATCGACGAGGCGCATTGCGTCTCGCAATGGGGCCATGACTTCCGCCCCGAATACATCGGCCTGTCCGCCCTCGCCGAGCGCTTCCCCAAGGTTCCGCGCATCGCGCTGACGGCGACCGCAGACGCGCTGACGCGAAAGGAGATCGCCGAGCGGCTGTCACTCACCGACGTGCCGGAGTTCGTCGCAAGCTTCGACCGCCCCAACATCCGCTACGAGATCGTCGACAAGCAGAACGCCACCACGCAGCTGAAGAACTTCATCAAGGAGCGGCATGCCGGCGACGCCGGCGTGGTCTATTGCCTGTCCCGCGCCAAGGTCGAGGACGTCGCGGCGTCGCTGAGCGAGGCCGGCATTCCCGCGCTGCCCTATCACGCCGGGCTCGATGCCGGCGTGCGTGCCCGACATCAGGATCGCTTCCTCAATGAGGACGGCATCGTGATCGTCGCCACGATTGCGTTCGGCATGGGCATCGACAAGCCCGACGTGCGCTTCGTCGCGCATCTCGATTTGCCCAAGAGCATCGAAGCCTACTACCAGGAAACCGGACGCGCCGGGCGCGACGGCAAGCCGTCGGCTGCGTGGATGGCCTATGGTCTCTCCGACATCGTGCAGCAGCGCCGCATGATCGACGAATCGACCGGCTCCGACGCCTTCAAGCGGGTCTCGATCGGCAAGCTCGATGCGCTGGTTGCGCTCGCGGAGACGGTGCATTGCCGGCGGCAGCGCCTGCTCGGCTATTTCGGCGAGACCCGCACCGATGAAAGCTGCGGCAATTGCGACAATTGCCTGACGCCGCCGCGGGTCCGCGACGGCAAGGTGCTCGCACAGAAACTATTGTCCTGCGTCTATCGCACCGGACAACGCTTCGGCGCCATGCACCTGATCGACGTGCTGGTCGGGCGGCTGACCGAACGCGTCAAGCAGTTCAACCACGACCAATTGTCGGTGTTCGGCATCGGCCGCGAACTCAACGAGAAGCAATGGCGCGCGGTGCTGCGCCAGCTGGTGGCAATGGGCCATCTGCGCGCCGACAGCGACGCTTTTGGCGCGCTGAAGCTGACCGACAGCGCCCGCGGCGTGCTGAAGGGCGAGACGTCCGTAATGCTGCGCGAGCAGCCGGAAGGCGCGCGCAACCGTGCGGTGCGCAGCAAGTCGCGCCGCGGCGAGCTCGCGCCCGCCGCCGACAGCCCCGGCGGGATCGCCAACCCCGCGCTGCATGCAGCGCTGCGCGCGTGGCGTTCGGAGGTCGCGCGGCAGCGCGGCGTGCCGGCCTATGTGGTGCTGCACGATTCGACGATCGACGGCATCGCCGCCATGCGTCCGGATACGCTGGACGAACTGCGCAACATCGCCGGGATCGGCGACAAGAAGCTCGAGCATTACGGCGACGAGCTGATCCGGATCGTGAAAAGGACGGAAGGCTGAACCAACCTCAAGATACCTTCTTCGACGTCAGCAGCTTGATAAAATTCCGCTTCGCCTTGTGGCGTGTCATGAGGTCAGCGAGGTAGGCCGAATGTTGGATGGCTCCGTCAAGCCGCCGCATCCGTTTGATCATAGCGTGAGCGTCGCTGTAGTTGCCCTGGCCACCTAGCCGAACCTTGCGTTCGACCAGCTCAGCATAGGCCTTCAACGCCTCGGCAGGAAGATCCGCTTCGCTCGCCCTGGCGAGTTCTTCCATCAGAATTTCGCGGCATCCGTGCTTGTCGGCAGCCGCCCATGCGTCTGCCAGCAGACCCTCCGCCATGAGCACTCGAACGAGAACCTCGGCTGCTCCGAACACACTCCATTCCGATTGCGAACCAGACTTCCCCGCTCGGACGCTCAGCGCGGCGATGGCCTTGTCGCGGACGAGGATCTGGGCGTTGCCAGCGCCGGCGTCGGATTTCAATCGCAGGTACAGCTCGACGCTGGGTTCCCGACTGAACAGCTTCCAGAGCCGTTCGTTGGCATCTTCATTTCGGCCGCTGCGCTGAAGCAGACCACAGGTAAAGAGAACCAGACGCTGGTCGGGCTCATCCTCGAATTTCCACAACCCCTCTTCAGCCCATTTCAGCGCTTCCTGTTCCCGTCCGTTGTCGAGACAGAGCTGGGCAACACCGAGATAGTCGTGCGCAGTCGACAGATCACTCGCCCGAATGGCGATGCCCGCGTCGACATCACCGTCTCGTTCAGCAAAGCGCTCCATCATAGCCCGAAGCGCATATTCTCCGCCGGTCCGGATCTCGGTTCGCCTCCCTCGCCTGGATCTTGTCTTTTGCCATGCTTCGGTCGCCAGTCTGCGATACTCGGCTAGCCCCGCCGTACCCAAGACATCAGCATAGGTCTCGCTCGCGCCAAAGAAGAAATCCCGGTCGGAATTGAGTTCGCGGGCAAACAGCACGCGCGCCAATTCGATGGAATCAGGCTTTGCCTGCTCGCAGGCGGCAAGATGAATTTCGCAAGCCCGCGCGTAGCAAGCTCCCCCGCCGCCATCGGAATCATCGACCTTGGTCAGCGCCTCGTCCATTCGTCCGAAGAAATGATCGAGCAGTTCGAGGACAAGCAACGCTCTCCCGCCTCCGAGCAGAACCGAAATGCGATCAAGTGCGCCATCAATGTGACGCACCCAGTCGCGCATGTCGCGATATTCGATGTAGCCGCGGACGCGGGTCGCGTCAGTGATGGCTCTCTTGAGTTGCGCGCTCAGCGTGGCATCGTCGGCCGAGTCGAGCGCGGCCGACAGCTCCAGCTCCTCAAGCAATTTGGGGGCGCGCTCAGCGAGTCCGATAATCATTTCGACAAGACGATCGATGCCCTTCGCGCGCAGATGATCACGGATCTTGCCAAGCCGGTTCGAGGCCTGTCCCAGTTCGTCCGGCTCCAGATTGTTGACGGTCAAGGCTACCGCGGTCAGATGCTTGCAGAAGCCCCGATCGGCGAAGGCCTGACAAGTGCAAGCGCCGGAAAAGATCTCGCCTTGGCCGGTCAGCTCACAGCGATAGATTTCAGTACCTGCTACCCGCGCAACCACGCGGGCCTCGTCGATCGTGATGATCTCCACCCGCCGATCCGCCTGATAAGCGCTGCCGCGAGCAAAGGTCTTGTCACCAGCGACCTCGCGCAACGCCGCGAGGTCGAATCGGTCGGTCCGTAGCATAGCCTCAATATCGGAGGCGGATCGCTTTCGGGCTTGCGCCATATGGACGGCCCATTGGTCTCGAGAGGTTCGAT
This sequence comes from Bradyrhizobium sp. Pha-3, assembly GCF_042258615.1. Lineage (GTDB taxonomy): Bacteria > Pseudomonadota > Alphaproteobacteria > Rhizobiales > Xanthobacteraceae > Bradyrhizobium. The sequence continues at coordinate 8,784,454 of NZ_CP170152.1, forward strand.
AGCCCGGACTATATCCGACTGCGCCGACCCCGACGAGATTCGAGGGTCTCAAGATCACAGGGATTGACGACAGTCCCCTGTTCCGTCATCTGCCGCTCTTGCTGTTCGCGGCCTCGCGCGCAAGGTTCGGCGCCTCGCCTGAAGCAGCGCCCGGATACCGCAGCCCTCCGCCCAGCGGCATAGGAGCCATACCCGGCGCGGCAACCCATGTGCTTGCGGGCCGCGTCGCCCTCGCCCTAATCTTTTGCCCAACGCGTCCAGCGAGGCGCGGACAAGTCATAACGATATAGGGAAGAGACGGGCCATGGCTCAGGAGAGCACCGCGCGCAAGGCTGCGCGCCCTGCCGAAACTGGAACGTTCGACGCCGTCGTGATCGGCGCAGGGTTTGCCGGCATGTACATGCTGCATCGGCTGCGCGGGCTCGGCTTCACCGCGCGGGTCTATGAGGCCGGCGGCGGCGTCGGCGGCACCTGGTACTGGAATCGGTATCCGGGCGCGCGCTGCGACGTCGAGAGCCTGCAATACTCCTTCTCGTTTTCCGAGGAACTCGATCAGGACTGGAGCTGGTCGGAGAAATATTCTCCGCAGCCCGAAATTCTCGCTTACGCCAACCACGTCGCCGACCGCTTCGACCTGCGCAGCCAGATCGTGTTCGACACCCGCGTCACGGCGGCGACCTTCGACGAGCAAGCAGGCAGCTGGCTGATCGAAACCGATCGCGGCGACAAGGTCACCGCCAAATTCTGCATCATGGCCGTCGGCTGCCTGTCGGCGCCCAACCGACCCGCTTTCGCCGGGATGGCGGATTTCCGCGGGCCGATCTATCACACCGGCGAATGGCCGCATGAGGGTGTCGACTTCACCGGCCTGCGCGTCGGCGTCATCGGTACCGGCTCGTCCGCGATCCAGTCGATTCCGATCATCGCGCAGCAGGCCTCCGAGCTCACCGTGTTCCAGCGCACCGCGACCTGGTCGGTCCCGGCGTGGAACGAGCGCCTGTCGGCGGAGTACCTGAAGGAAGCCAAGGCGCATTATCCGGAGCTGCGCGCGAAAGCGCGTGCGCGCCCGACCGGCTTCTACTTTCAGTTCAACGCCCAGCCCGCCTTGCAGGCGAGCGAGCAGGAGCGCGAGCAGCTCTATGAGGAAGCCTGGCAGCGCGGCGGCCTGCCCTTCCTCGGCGCGTTCGGCGACCTCCTGTTCGAGCAAGCCGCCAACGACACCATCGCCGATTTCGCGCGCGAGAAGATCCGCGGCATCGTCAAGGATCCCGCCACCGCCGACCTGCTGTGCCCTCGAAACGTGTTCGGCTGCAAGCGGCTCTGCGTCGATACCAACTACTTCGAGACCTACAATCTGCCGCATGTGAAGCTGGTCGACGTGTCGAAGACACCGATCGAGCGCTTCACCACCGAGGGCATTGTGGTCGACGGCACCGAACACAAGTTCGATGCGATCGTCTCCGCCACCGGCTTTGCTGCCATGACCGGCTCGTTCGACAAGATCGCGATCACCGGCCGCGGCGGGCAGACGCTCGCCGAAAAATGGCAGGCCGGCCCGCGCGCCTATCTCGGCCTCGCCTCGGAGGGATTTCCGAACCTGTTCATGATCACCGGGCCGGGCAGTCCGTCGGTGCTCGCGAGCATGATCCAGGCGATCGAGCAGCATGTCGACTGGCTGGCGGATTGCATCAGTCACATGCGCGACATCGGCGCCGGGACGATCGAGGCGGTCCGCGACGACGAGGATGCGTGGGTCGCCCATGTCAACGACGTCTCCACGGTCTCGCTGCGCTCGACCTGCAGCTCCTGGTATGTCGGCGCCAACATCCCGGGCCGTCCCCGGGTGTTCATGCCCTATATCGGCGGCTTCCCGATCTATGTACAGAAATGCAATGAGGTGATGAATTCGGGCTATGACGGCTTCGTGCTGCAGGGTGCGCGCAACGGCAACGCGCCGCCGCAGGTCCGCTTCACCGAGCGCTGGCAGGTGCCACTCGATATCGAGGTGATCTCGCCGGCCGCGGTCGCCGCCAAGCGCGTCCCCATGGTCTGAGCCTCAGCGGTATCCCGGCCGGGATCGCGCGTGATAGTGTCGTGCCGGGTTCGCGTTTCGCACCGCGGGCCGCACGGGAGACGATGGCCGACACGGCATTGCAGGGATTGGTCGAGCGGATCGGCGCGGATCACGTCGTGCGCCGGCTTGGAATCGAGGCCGCGCATGAAAAGCAGCTGTTCGGCCAGGGCACGCTCGTGTTCAATGTCGAGAACTGGAAGCTGGCGCCATGGGTCGTCGAGACTGCGCTCAAGCTGGCTGGCCTCTATGGCCGCGCGCGGCGCAACGCCGACCGGGTCGAGGTGCGACGCAATCTGGTGACGTCGACGCGCCTGCCGGCGGCGTTCGACGGCTTCACCATCCTTCATCTCAGCGATCTCCACGCCGACATCAGCCAGGGCGCGATGCGGCATCTGGCTGATATCGTCCGCTATGTCGCCTGCGACATCTGCGTCCTGACCGGCGATTATCGCGGCAAGACGTTTGGACCGTTCGAGACCAGCCTCGCGCTGATGAAGGATATCTGCGCGCGGATCAAGCTGCCGCTTTACGGCATCCTCGGCAATCACGACAGCATCCGCATGACGCCGGCGCTGGAGGCGATGGGGATCAGGATGCTGTTCAACGAGCAGGAGCCGATCACGCGCGACGGTGCGACCATCCATCTCGCCGGCATCGACGATGCGCATTTCTATCGCACCGACGACATTGCAAAGGCGGCCGCGGCGATCCCGCGCGATGCGTTCTCGATCCTGCTCGCGCATACGCCGGAATCCTATCGCGAGGCGGCAGCGGCCGGCTTCGACCTGATGCTGAGCGGCCATACCCATGGCGGCCAGCTCTGCCTGCCCGGCGGCATCGCGATCAAGCTGGAGGCGCGGCTGCCGCGCCGGATGGGCAGAGGTGCCTGGCGGTTCGGCGAACTGGCCGGCTACACATCGGCCGGCGCCGGCACCAGCCTTGCGCCGGTGCGGCTGAACTGCCCAGCCGAGATCACGGTGCACACGCTGCGGCGGCTCGGTTGAACCCGACCTGCCGTCACAGGCGCCCTTGGCCAAAATATCGAAAACAACCCCATGCACAGTAGCCGGCGGCTGCCCGACGTCGCGGTCGCAGGTAAAATCGTATGGCCGACAGCCCTATGCGATCGCCCTGCCGTAACGATGGGGAGAAGCGGCAGCGGAGGTCTCAATTTCCCCGTTTCGCGCTCGCGCTTTGTTCGCTCACCGTGCAGGTGATCAACAGGGTGTAGCCGCGCGCATCCTTGGCGATATCGGACGTCTCCTTCTTCGTCCCGTCGCGCCATTCGGCGGTCCGGTACATCACCGCGCTGTTGTCGAGGAAGTCGCGAAGCGCGCCGGTCTTGATGGCGAAATTGATGTTTTCCGGGATCGATCCCGTGGCCCGCGCCATCCTGACCGCGTCGAGCTTCGCGGCCACCACGCCGACCACGGCGCCGCCGAGATCGAACAGCGGTCCGCCGCTGTTGCCGGGTTGGACCGCGGCGCTGATCTGCAGATGACGCGTGTCGTTGAGGATACCGCTCAGTGACGAGACGATGCCCGTGGTCACGGTGAAATCGGATGTCAGCAGGCCGTGATAGGGATAGCCGATCGCCACGACTCCGTCGCCAACCCGAATCGAGTTCTGCCGGATGCTCGCAACATCCTTGAACGGGGACGGCGCCTGCAGCAGCGCAAGATCGTTGGTCTCGTCGTCGGACACCAACCGCAATTTGACCGCCGCCGCGCCGCTCAGATTGCCCGTGATCTCGCTGCAACCATCGACGACATGATGGTTGGTGACGACGTGGCCGCTATCGCTCACGACGAAGCCGGTACCGGTGCCTGATCTCGCCTGCTTCGCGGGCGGCGCGCTGGGTGCTGCGGCCCGTTGCGGCGGCGCGGCCGCAGGCTTTGTCGCGACCGCGAATTCGCCGGCATTGGCGACGCCGTTCTTCTTCACCGAGACCACGCAGTTGAGCAGCGCCGGCAGCAGCTGCGCGGTCTGATTGAGATTGTACTGAAACAACTGCCCCTGCGCAAACGCAGTCATCTGGCGCGCCTTGCGGAACTGATTGATCAGGTTGGAGGTCACCGGCATCTCAACATTGACGAGCTGGGTGCCGAGCGGCATGCCGTAGACATTGAACGTAGGCTGGCCGTCGAAGGTCAGCGCCAGCGGAAAGGCCTCACCCGGCGTCAGGCGCCAGCTGTCATGGGCAAAGCCCAGCCGCCAGCTGCCCGTCGCGGTAATCGCCACCACGAAGTAGATTCCGCTCTGATAGACCGTCCCCGCCGAGCAATGCGTGAACGCGCCGCTCTTGTCGTCGGTGAAGGCGCCGCCCTTCCAATTGCCGACCGTGATCGAGCCGTAGGGACCGCGGGCGCTCGATGGAGTTGCGGACACAAACAGCCACGCGGCCGCAACAGCCGCCCAGATCGCAACTCTCATGACGCATACTCCAAAACCACAACCCATCATAGGAGGTGGAGAAATTCATCCGCAAGTGGTGCGCGTCTTGGCCTTTGCTCCAGCGGCCACGCAATACCGCCGCGGATGAGGCGATCGCCACATCCTCAGGTTACAGCACCAATGTTCTTATTTTGTTCCGAAGATGTCAACCCGGGCACATTCCAGCCGCCGCGCCAGGCGGACGCTATTGCGGCTCCCGAACCGATGACGGCGCCGGCGGATTCGGATCGCTGAACCAGTAGCGGGATGCGAAGGCATGCACGCCGACGCCGATCAGGAAGATGCCGGCGTAGAGCTCGATCTCGCTGTTCATCGCCAGCAGGCGAGCGCGCGGCGTATGACCATGGCTCTGGCAAGCCCAAAACCAATGCCCCACCGCGACGATGCCGACGCCGAGCGCGGCGATGGCTCGGCCGGCCGCATTCATCATCCTCACGCGAAGGTCTCCCGACTCGCCCGGCTTGGGCAGGATATCGGGAGAAGCTGACGCCGACCTGACGCAGGACGGACGGGACCTGTAGGCCTGTAGCCCGGATGCAGCGAAGCGAAATCCGGGATCTCGCGCCGTCGAGAGACCTACCCGGATTGCGCTTCGCTTCATCCGGGCTACGAACTGGTGGCCGTGCATCCTTCGAGACGCGCGGAGCCTGTCATCGGGCCGCGCTTTGCGCGGACCCGTTGGCGCTCCTCCAGCGACAAAGGCGAAGCCCTTGCGCGGGGATGACGGACGAGAAGTTCGAAGCCACGAAATCGGCAGCCCTGCCCCGCCTCAGCCGTTCCTGAACGCGTAGGCGTAGCCGTTGAGCGCCGGCGCGCCGCCGAGATGGGCGTAGAGCACCTTCGACCCGGCCGGGAAGAAACCCTTCTGCACCAGATCGATCATGCCCTGCATCGACTTCCCCTCGTAGACAGGGTCGGTGATCATGCCTTCCAGCCGCGCACTGAGGCGGATCGCCGCCTTGGTCTCTTCCGACGGCACGCCATAGGCGGGATAGGCGTAGTCCTCGATCAGAACGACATCATCCTCGACAATGTCGCGGCCGAGCTCGACCAGATCAGCGGTGTTCTGCGCGATCGACAGCACCTGCGCCTTGGTCTGCGCGGGCGTGAACGAACCGTCGATGCCGATCACGTTGCGCGCGCGCCCGTCGGCGGCGAAGCCGACCAGCATGCCGGCATGGGTCGAGCCGGTCACCGTGCAGACGATGATGTAGTCGAACTTGACGCCGAGCTGGCGCTCCTGCGCGCGCACCTCTTCGGCGAAGCCGACATAGCCAAGCCCGCCATATTTATGCACTGAGGCGCCCGCGGGAATGGCGTAGGGCTTGCCGCCTGCAGCCTTCACCTCCTCGATCGCCTGCTCCCAGCTCTTGCGGATGCCGATGTCAAAACCTTCGTCGACCAGGCGTACATCCGCGCCCATCACCCGCGAGAGCAGGATGTTGCCGACGCGGTCATAGACGGCGTCCTCATGCGGCACCCAGCTTTCCTGGACCAGCCGGCACTTCATGCCGATCTTGGCCGCGACCGCTGCAACCATGCGGGTGTGGTTGGACTGCACGCCGCCGATCGACACCAGCGTGTCGGCGTTGGAGGCGATCGCGTCGGGGATGATGTATTCGAGCTTGCGCAGCTTGTTGCCGCCGAAGGCTAAGCCCGAATTGCAATCCTCGCGCTTGGCATAGAGCTCGACCTTGCCGCCGAGATGCTTGGACAGCCGATCGAGCTTCTCGATGGCGGTCGGCCCGAAGGTGAGCGGATAGCGCGCGAACTTCTCCAGCATGCTGGCATCCTCTTTGGTGGTCTGGAATGGCGGCGACATTTATCACTCAAGACGCGAAAGGTGCTCTCTAAGTCAGCCCACCTGATTGTCATGGATTGCACCATTTTCTCTGAATGATACGTTTTGTCTCACTTATCTGCCAAACAACGAAAGATTCTTTCATGTCCGCCCGGCTCGACCGCATCGACCTCAAGATGTTGAGATTGCTGCAAAAGAACGGCCGGCTCAGCAACGCCGAGCTGGCCGATCAGGTCGGTGTCAGCCCCGCGACCTGCCATCGCCGGACCCAGGCGCTGTTCGACGAGGGCTTTCTCAGCGGCGTCCGCGCCATGGTGGCGCCGCGCAAGGTCGGCAAAGGCGCGCTCGTGATGGTCGGCGTCGTGCTCGACCGCTCGACGCCGGAGAGCTTTGCGAGCTTCGAGCAGGCGGTGGCGAAACTCAAATGCGTGCTCGACTGCCACCTCGTCGCCGGCGACTTCGATTATTTCCTCAAGATCCGCGCCGGCGACATGGAGGATTTCAACCGCATCCATGGCGACCAGCTGATCGCGCTGCCCGGCGTGCGGCAGACCCGCACCTTCTTCGTCATGAAGGAGGTGGTGGACAACGCGGCGCTGGAGTTCTGAGCCGCTAAAGCGCGATGAGATTGGGTTGAATCGGCTCACGGCGGTTTCGGTTCACCTTCCCCGTCGGGGAGAGGTCGGATTGCGCCTGGCGATGCGAAGCATCGTCCAGTGCAATCCGGGTGAGGGCTCTTGCTCTCTCGATAGGCCGTAACCCCTCACCCGATTTGCTACGCAAATCGACCTCTCCCAAGGGAGAGGTGAACCTGCGATGCCGATCCAGCCTAACCTAATCTCATCATGCCTTGGCTCCGCTCGGCAACCTACTTCGATGCCTTGGCGATCTTGTGCGCAAGATGGCCGGTCTGATGATCGCGACGGAGTTGGCTCAGCGAGGTCTCGTTCAGCGCAGCCAGGACATCGCTCAGCTTCTCGGTTTCGGGATAACCCGCCGCGAAACCTGGCCCGTAAACCTTGCGCAAGGTGCCGAGCAGCGTGTTTCCGTGCTTGCCGCTGATTTCGCCGTCCTTGTTGGGATGCCGGTGGTCGAGACCTGCCTTGCTCATGTTGCTCTCCCTTGAACCATTGGCCGGCAGCATCTGCCTGCGGAGATCAAATGGCAATTGAGGCCGCAAACGGCCGGGAACCCATCGAGCGCTCTCATCCGTCCTTCGTCGAAGGCGAGTATTCGGTGGCTATTTGCGGCGGATTCGGTCAATGTAACCAACGTGCTCCTGCGGACTCCGGAGAGGCCTGACGCGGCCTACCGAACCAGCAAGTCGCGTCCGTACGGGAAGCCACAGCTCCATTGCGTCACAGCACAGTCCTGCGTGAGAGCACCCCCAACTGCAGAGGTGGACAGATGTCATATGCCTACAAGCTGAATGAGGACGTTCACCACCGAGCCCAGGGACCGCAAGGTCGTGCCGAGGCCGATGAGCCGGCGGTCTACACCATCGTTCAACGCATGCCGATCGAAGCAGACGGGCGGCTTCGATACCGGATCAGGAGCAAGGCAGGCAATATCGAGCGCGTGGTGACGGAAGAGCAGCTGTCGTATTCGCAATAGGCAATGGGCCGCCGGAGTTCTGAGCCAGACGCGATCTCCGACAGCTGCTGCTGTCGGCCTGCCTGCCCGAGAGGAGTAGTCCTTTCATTCGACTTGATGGGCCGCGCAAATCGGCGCAGTCTCTCCCGGACTCCCCACAGGGCTGCAGGGTCGCGCGCGCGGATGCGCGGGTAGATTCATCCGGGGATGACCGTCATGAACGTCACGGCGATGAGACTGGCCATACCGTTGCTGGCACTTGCGGCCGGCGGCACAGCTGCGTTCATTTTCGGCATCCACCGAACCCAGCAGATCCTGGGCGAGAACACGCGCTTGATGGCGGCGGCGCCGTCCGCGCCCGCGCAAGACCAGGACAAGACTGCGCTGGCAAAGGCGCAGACCGAGACCGCCGCGCTGGCCAGCGCGTTGGCAGGACCCTCGCCAACACCGGACGGCAACGCGGTGCCGGAATTCGACGTCGTCAGCATCGAGCCGACCGGTGAGACCGTTGTCGCCGGCCGGGCGCTCCCTGGCGCGACGGTGGAATTGCTGCGCAACGGCGAGGTGCACGATCGCGCCGTGGCGGACAAGTCCGGCCAGTTCGTCATGGTGCCGCGCCCGCTTCCGCCGGGAAACTACGACCTCACCCTGCGCATCACGCGCGATGGCAAGCAGGTGACCTCGAAGCAGAGCGTGGCAGTGGCGCTCGACGCTGCGGCCAGCGAGCGGCCGATGGTGGCGCTGATGGCGCCGGACAAGCCGATCCGCGTGCTGTCGCAACCGGCGCCCACCTTGCCGGCCGCCGGGAAGGTGGCTGTCGAGGCCGTCGAGACCGAACCGGGCGGCAAGCTCCATGTCAGCGCTCAGGCAACTCCCGGCGCGACGGTCAGGCTCTATCTCAACGACAGCTTGATCACATCCGCGACTGCCGACGCGGCGGGGCACTTCTCGGTCACGATCAACAAGGGCGTAACGACCGGCGATTATCGGATCCGGCTTGACGACGTCGACCCCGGCTCCGGCAAGGTCCGCGCGCGTGCCGAGGTTCCGTTCAACGTATCCGACACGACGACGACCGCATCGATCCCGGCGCCTGCGGCGTCGTCCGCTCGTACGGATGTGACTGCGCCTCAACTCGCGGCGGCAACCACCGCCACACTGAGCTCACCTTCCGCGGTGATCGTGCCGAAGATCACGACGACCACCGTCGCCCGCGGCGACAGCCTGTGGCGGATCAGCCAGCGCGCATTGGGCGCCGGGCAGCGTTATGCGGTGATCTATCGGGCCAACTCGAAGCAGATCCGGAACCCCAATTTGATCTATCCCGGCCAGGTGTTCGTCCTGCCGGCTCGTTGAGGCCAACGCTCCGCCAGCGGCGCAGCAGGTCTGGCGCACGCGCTTGCTCAGCACTAGATGTGCAGCCATGCAGCACCCCGCCCTTGAGGATTTCGTCGCCGGCCACCAGCGCCTGTTTGTCCTGACCGGGGCCGGCTGCAGCACCAATTCCGGCATTCCCGATTATCGCGACAGCGACGGCAACTGGAAGCGGACGCGGCCGGTGACGATCCAGGCATTCCTGGGCGAAGCGGCGACGCAGCAGCGCTACTGGGCGCGCAGCATGGTCGGCTGGCGGCGGTTCGGCCGCGCGGCGCCGAATGGCGCGCATCGCGCACTGGCGAAGCTCGAACAGCAAGGCCGCTGCGAACTGCTGCTCACCCAGAACGTCGACCGCCTGCACCAGGCAGCGGGCAGCCAGCGCGTGATCGACCTGCACGGCCGGCTCGATGTGGTGCGCTGCCTCGGCTGCGGCGCGACGATGCCCCGCGAGCAGTTTCAGGGCGAGTTGGCGCGGCTGAATCCTGCCTGGCTCACACTCGATGCCACCGATGCGCCCGACGGCGACGCCGATCTCGAGCAGGATTTTTCGTCGTTCGTGGTGCCGGCCTGCGAGGCCTGCGGCGGCGTGCTGAAACCCGACGTGGTGTTCTTCGGTGAGAACGTGCCGCGCGATACCGTCGCGTCGGCGCAGGCGCATCTCGAGCAAGCCGACGCTCTCCTGGTCGTCGGCTCCTCGCTGATGGTCTATTCCGGCTTTCGTTTCGTCCGGATGGCAGAGCAGCGTGGCCTGCCGATCGCCGCCGTCAATCTCGGCCGCACCCGCGCCGACGAGCTGCTCACGCTCAAGATCGAGGATAGTTGCGAGACCGCGCTGGCGTTCTTGCTATAGGCCGGCGCCGTTCGCCCGCGCTCTCACGCGCGATGGCGCTGCGACTTGGCCATCGGCATGTTGGCGTTCCAGTGCGTCCAGCTGACGCTGGCGAGGCTGCCCCGGTCCGTTGCCAACGGACGACGCGTGCGGCGTTCGTACTCCGCGATGCAGCGGCCGGATTCGCCGATCTTGCGCTGCAATTCGTCGATCGTCATCTGCGTCGCGCGGCCGCAATTGGCCTTGCCGAGCTGATCGACCTCGATCGCCTTCAACGCCGCACGCAGCTTCTTGAGCTGCGCGCGCTGCCAGGCAATGTGACTGTTGCTGTCTGCCGTCATGTGGCCGCCACCATCTTTGATCGTTGCACGCCGTTGGGAACCTCGATGTCGACTTCGAGCATCGAGACGAACTTGCCCCGGTCCATCCGGACCACGACCTTGTCGGGATCGACGTCGATATGCTTGGAGACCACGCCCAGGATTTCCGAGCGGAGCATCTCCAGAAGGTCTGGCGTGCCGGTCCGGCCGCGCTCATGCGACAGCAGGATCTGCAACCGCTCCCGCGCGACGGGCGCCGATGCAGAGCGCCCGCCGAACAGCCGCATTACGTTCATCATGCCGCCCTCCGTCGTAGCAGCCGGTCCATCAACCCCTTGCGCTCGACCGGCACGATCATCTCGACCGCCTCGCCCATCAGGCGCCGCACCGCGTCGGTATAGGCTCGCGCCGGCGCGCTGCTCGCAGCGTTCAGCGTGACCGGGCAGCCGACATTGGAAGCGCGCAGCACGTCCTGGCTTTCCGGGACAATGCCGAGCAGCGGCGTCGCAAGGATTTCCAGGATATCGTCGATCGACAGCATCTCGCCGCGGGCGGCGCGGGCGCTGTCGTAGCGGGTGACCAGCAGATGCTTCTCGACCCGCTCGCCGCGCTCGGCGCGGGCCGTCTTGGAATCCAGCATGCCGATGATGCGGTCGGAATCGCGCACCGACGACACTTCCGGATTGGTGACGATGATGGCCTCGTCGGCATAGCGCATCGCGAGCGTCGCGCCGCGTTCGATGCCGGCCGGGCTGTCGCACAGGATCCAGTCGAACTTGGTCTTGAGATCGGCGATCACGCGCTTGACGCCTTCTTCGGTCAGCGCGTCCTTGTCGCGGGTCTGCGACGCCGGCAGCAGCCAGAGATTTTCCAGCCGCTTGTCGCGGATCAGCGCCTGCGGCAGCTTGGCGACGCCCTGCACCACATTGATGAGGTCGAACACGACCCGCCGCTCCGCGCCCATCACCAAATCGAGGTTACGCAGGCCGACGTCGAAATCGATGACGACGACGTTCTGGCCCAATTGCGCGAGCGCTGCGCCAAGCGCTGCGGTGGAGGTCGTCTTGCCGACCCCGCCCTTCCCAGATGTCACGACCAATACCTTGGCCATTCTCTCTCTCCTTGTGGTCGATCAGTTCAAAGCTGTGATGCGCAGCATTTCGCCCTCGAGCCACGCCTGGGCGGGCCGGTTGCGCAAGCTGTCGGCGATGTCATCTGCGGTCTGGTAGTAGCCGTCGATGGCGAGCAATTCGGCTTCGATCTTCTGGCAGAAGATTCGCGCCGCCGAATTGCCGTTGATGCCGGCCATCGCGCGGCCGCGCAGCGCGCCGTAGACATGGATCGAGCCGCCGGCGACGATCTCGGCGCCGGAGCCGACCGAGCCGAGCACGGTGACATCGCCCTCGGCGAACACGATCGACTGGCCGGAACGCACCGGGCTCTCCAGCAGCAGCGACGGCAGCTTGGTCTTGTCCTTGTTTTTTTCCTGCACAGGCGGCGTCTTCGGCTCGACATGGGTGATCGCGCAGGCGCGGCCGCCGGTCAGAAGCGGCGGCAGGTTGGCGCCGAGCTTGGATTCGTCGACACCCTCGATGCCGAGGATGCGGATGTTGCGTTCAGCGAGGCTGCCGACCAGATGCGCGATCGCGGCCTGGCTGAGGTCGACCGCCGAGAGGTCGAGCACCACAGGCTTGCCGGTGAAGAAGCCCGGCGACTTCCCCAGCGTTGCGTCGATCTCGGCGAGCCAGGACACGACAGGCACGACGGGCGAGAAAACGAACGCAACATAGGAACGGCCGCGCATGCGGACCTGCTGACGTGCCACCTGTTGAGTTGCGTCCATCGCCTCTGACTCGGTTGTCTTGTCGAATGGTTAACAATCGGGCCGCATGGTTAACCAAAGGTTAACGAAAGGGGGTGTTTTCACGGATTTGCGAGGGCTGTTCCTTTCGCCCTGCCGCGTGGCGGCCAACCGCCAAAGAAAAAGCCGGCGTCAGTCGACGCCGGCTTCATGCCGTTGAGCGGATCCGAAAGGGGCAGCTCAGCTCTTGACGTCGGCAGCCCAGGTCTTCTCGATCTGCTTCACGACGCCGTCGGGCATCGGAATGTAGTCGAGATCTTCCGCGCTCTTGGCGCCCTTATCAAAGGCGAACTTGAAGAACTTGAGCGCTTCCTTCGAGGCCGCCTTGTCGGTCGCATCCTTGTGCAACAGGATGAACGTCGAAGCGACGATCGGCCAGGACTTGTCGCCCGGCTGGTCGGTCAGGATCAGGTAGTAGCCGGGCGCGTTGGTCCAGTCGGCGTTCGAGGCGGCAGCCTGGAATGCTTCATTGGTCGGCTGAATGGTCTTGCCCGCCTTGTTGATCAACGCGGTGTAGGTCAGCTTGTTCTGCTTGGCATAGGCATACTCGACATAGCCAATCGAGTTCTTGGCCTGCGCGATGTTGCCCGCGACGCCTTCGTTACCCTTGGCGCCGACGCCGACCGGCCATTCGACCGCAGTGCCGGAACCGATCTTGCTCTTCCAGTCCGGGCTGACCTTGCTCAGATAGTCGGTGAAATTGAAGGTCGTGCCCGAACCGTCGGCGCGGTGGACCACCGAGATCGCTTCGGACGGCAGCTTGGCCTTCGGGTTGAGCTTCTTGATCGCCGCGTCATCCCATTTGGTGATCTTGCCAAGGAAGATGTTGGCAAGGGTCGGACCGTCGAGAACCAGATCGCCGGCCTTCACGCCGTCGAGATTCACCACCGGAACGATCGCGCCCATGATCATCGGCCACTGCGCAAGACCGTCCTTCTGCAGCTGGTCGGATTTCAGCGGCGCGTCGGTGGCACCGAAGGTCACGGTGTTGGCTTCAATCTGCTTGATGCCGGCACCCGAACCGATCGACTGGTAGTTCACGCCGCTGCCTGAATCCTTCTTGTAGGCGTCGGCCCACTTGGAAAGGACGGGGAAGATAAATGTCGAACCGGCACCGGTGATGTCGGCTGCGAAGCTCGGCGTCGCCATGACCACCAGACTGGCGGCCACGATTGTCTTGACGAATTTCATGTTGATCTCCGTGGAAACGCGAGAGGTCTCGCGCGCTCGATGCTCTCGTAAGCAGCCGCAATGTTTTTTCGGAGGCCCATGACGATGGGATGACAGTGGCCCCTGACCTTCGGCCTACGTCAAAAGTTCGGAACGGCAAGGGATACCGCCTGTCGCAGTTCCCTTGAGCTCGACGGAGCGTCGCGGTGGAGGTTATTCCGCCTTGATGTTGGCCGACTTGACGATCGGCCACCATTTCTCGACCTCGGCGGCCTGATGGTCGCGCAGCGCGGCGGGGGTCTGCTTGTCCTGCGGCGGGATCTCCTGTCCGAGCTCGGCGAAGCGTTGCCGGACGACGGGCTCGGCGAGCGCCGACATTACCGCCTTCGACAGCGTCGACACGATGTCGGCCGGCGTACCCTTCGGCGCCCAGATACCGTGCCAATAGGCGATATGGAGTCCCGGCAATCCGGCCTCGTCGACCGTCGGGATCTCCGCTGCCGATGCGAGCCGCGATGATGCGGTCACCGCAAAAGCCTTCACGGTCCCGCTCTTCACCTGCGGCAGCGAGTTGGAGGCCTGATCGAACATGATGTCGATATGCCCGGCCATCAGATCGTTCAGCGCGGGACCGGCGCCGCGATAAGGTACGAAGGACAAGTTCGTGCCCGTCAGTTGCTGGAAGAACACGCCGGCGACATGCGCCCCGGATCCCGGCCCCGCGGTGCCCGCTGTGACCTTGTCGCCATTGGCCTTGAGCCAGACGATCAGCTCCTTCAGATTTTTCGCCGGCAGATCGGGCCGGCCGACGATGAGCTGCGGTCCGCTCGCGATCAGTGCAATCGGCGCGAATTCGCGCACGTCATATTGCAGCTGATAGATCGCACCATTGAGGCAATGCGTGCCCCAATGCCCGATCGTGATCGTGGTGCCGTCCGGCGCCGCGCGCGACGCGCGCAGGCCCGCGACCGTGCCGGAGGCGCCCGTGACATTCTCGATGATGACGGGATGGCCGAGCGTATTGCGCATATATTCGGCGAGGATCCGCGCCAGCACGTCGGTCGGTCCGCCGGCCGCGAACGGCACGATCATCGTGATCGGGCGCGCAAGCGTTTCCGCGCGTGCGCCGCGGGAAGCAAGCGGCAGCGTCGCCGCGCCGAGCGCGAGTTGCAGGAATGGCCGGCGAGACATGTTGGGCATGCGCGTTCCCCCTCATGCTGTCATAGAGCCGGCAGTGCCGCGCGGTCCAGCGTAAGTCGTCAGAGACGCGATGTCCGTGTTTGAACGGCAAAAAGCTTTGCCGTTGCGCGGCGTCGCCCAGCCGGCGCGTCGCCCAAATTGGGCAAATCCCGCGACCCCTGGATACCGGTCAGCCCCGACAACGGTCATCGAACTCGCAAGAAAGCGTCATCCCGCCGTCAATTGACCGCGACAAGTTGTCGCGGCCAGTGCAGGCGATTCCAGACTTACCGAAAAATAGAGAGGGGCGATCTCATGAGTGGCTTTCGTGACTATTTCTTGTCAACCGCCGCGATCGCGGCGGCCATGCTGGCTTGCGGCGTCGCCGTCGCGCAAGCGGATGATGACAACGACCATTCGCAGCGGCATGGCTACAAGCACGTCCTGCTGATCAGCGTCGACGGCATGCACGCCGTCGACTTGAAGCGTTGGGTCGAAAGCCGCCCCGGCGGCAACTTCGCCCAGCTCACCGGAAAGGGCGTCGTCTATCCGAACGCCTACACCACCGCGCCATCCGACAGCTTTCCCGGCATGCTCGCGCAGGTCACGGGCGCCACGCCGAAGGGCGGCGGCCTGTTCTATGACGACAGCTATGATCGCACCGAATATCCGGCCAAGGCCTTCTACACCAGCAAGGGTCTTAGCGACCCCGGTTGCGTGGGCCCGGCGGGAACCGAGCTCACCAACTTCGAAGCGCTCGACAAGAGCTACAATTATTCCAGCGGGCTGGTCGCCGATTACACCGCCGGCGGCACGCTCGGTCAGGTCTACACGCAGCTCGATCCGGATCACATGCAGCGCAGGCTGGTGAACGGCCAGTGCGTGCCGGTCTACCCCCACGAATACGTGCGTACCAACACGATCTTCGAGGTCATCAAGGAGGCCGGCTTGCGCACGGCCTGGTCGGACAAGCATCCTGCCTATGAGGACCTCGCGGGCCCGTCGGGCAAGGGCCTCGATGAGCTCTTCACGCCGGAGATCAATTCGCAGAACACGATCGACCCCGGCGCCCAGCCCGGCGACGACTACACGACGAGCTACACCGGCGTCCGCTCCTACGACTCGCTGAAGGTGAAGGCGGTGTTGAACTGGATCGACGGTTACGACGGCACGCGAACCCAGCGCCAGCCGGTGCCCGCGATCTTCGGCATGAACTTCCAGGCGGTCAGCGTCGGCCAGAAACTCGCCAAGGCCGGCCATGCGGATGCCGACAAATCGCTCGTCGGCGGCTATGCCGACGGCAAGGCGACGCCCGGCAATGCGCTTACGCTGCAATTCCAGTTCGTGGACGACGCGCTCGGCAAGTTCGTCAACGAACTCAAGGCGCAAAATCTCTACGATTCGACGCTGATCATCGTCAGCGCCAAGCACGGCCAGTCACCGATCGACGTCAAGGACCGCGTGGCGATCTCGGACGCGCTGTACAGCAACGCGCCCGGTTTCGGCACCAACGGCTTCGAGATCTGCGACGACGAGGCGCTGGTCTGGTTGTCGCCGGAGCTGCAGCAGGCGACCAATCCGGCGACCGGCCATCCCTATTATGCAGATGCCAAGGCTTACATCCTCGCCCACGCCGCCGATCTGCATATCCAGAAGCTGCTCGACCGCGACGAACTGACCAAGCTCTACGAGGATCCGTTCCACAACAGCCGGGTGCCGGACTTCATCGCCATCACCGATCATGGCGTCATCTGCACCGGCGGCAGCAAGCTCGCCGAGCATGGCGGCTTCTCCAACGACGATCGCAACGTGCTGCTGCTGCTCTCGTCGCCGCACATCAAGCATGCGAGGGTCGTCGAGGAGACGGCTTTCACCACCCAGATCGCGCCGACCATCCTCCGTGCGCTCGACCTCAATCCGCGCAGCCTCCAGGCGGTTCGTGACGAAGGTGTCGAGGCGCTGAAGCTGAAGTAAAAGCGCAGCGGGCTAACGCACCGAATGGCCTACTTATCGGCGCCCCGGGCATGGGGCGCCGATATCTTTGGGGCACGCTTCGAGAGACGAACCTTCAGGCCGGGAAGCAGGCCGCAGCCGTCAGCGTGAACGGCGCCAGATTGAGGATCTGGGGAAACTGGAATTGATAGTTCGCGCTCACCTGGCTGCCGCACGCCGCGGCGCTGTAGGTGAACGTCGAGGACGGCAGGCTCAGTCCAAACGCCTGCTGGGTTGCGTAGGTGGCGATCGCACTCGGGTTGCCGGTCGGACAAAGCGCAGCGTTGACGCTGGCGCATCGCGCCGTGACCGCGACGGCGTGCTGCATTCCCACCTGTGTCCACATCAACAGACCGAATTCGATCACGCCGAACAGGAACGCGAAGAAGAGCGGCGCGATCAGGCCGAATTCGAGCGCCGACGCCCCGCTCCGGTCGAGCCAGAACGGGCGTTTCACTGCAGCCTCGCCGTCGACTGCGTGCTGATGACATAGCTGTTCGGAACGATCTGATAGTTGATGATGGTCGAGTAGCTTCCTTGCGCGGAGACGACGGTGTATGTACCCGCCATTCCGCCTCCGGGACAGACTCCGCCGCAGGTCATGCTGGTGACGCCCGAGCTGGTCGCACACCCGCAAAACTTGATCGGAGCAGGCGAGGCGTTGATCACATTGGAATTCGTCGCGGCTGCCACGGCAGTCGAAATCGCATTGGCGTCGAACCCATGTGCGATGGCATACTCGACGCCTGCTTGCGACGAACCCTCCACCTGCATCTTGCGGTAGATCGCAAGGCCGATATCGGTCACCGAAACGACCATCAGCGAAAGCAGCGGAACCAGGACGCCGAATTCGATCGCCGCGACCCCGCGTGTGTCATTTCCGAACCTGCGACGGAAAAACATGCGACGCCGCCGAGAACGGCGCTCACTACCTGTCGTGCCCGTTTTCATCTCATCCCTCCGGCTTACTCGACAAGCTGCGCTGTCGCCGTACCGATGGCATTGCCACCCATCGCAGCACAATTGACCTGGACACTGGAATTTCCGACGATCGAGATCGTGTCGGCGATGATTTGCGTACATGTCGTGCTCGTGCCATTGCCGCCGCTGAAGCTCAGCGCCCCCTTCGGCAGATAGACCGCTCCTTGCAGATTTTGCGTACCGCCGCCCGTCAAGTTGAAGCTGCTGCCGACAGGCATCCTGCGGTCGCCATAGATTGCGATTCCAGCGGTCGTTCCGCTCGTCGGCGCCGTGAGGCTGACATTCGCATTGCTTCCGATCGTCGCCGAGCCCCAGTTGCCGCTCGAGCCGGTAAACACCAGGGTGACGCCCGTTCCAGTGATCGTGGCATTGCCGGCCACCGACAGGTTCGCGCCATTGAAATAGTAAATCCCCGGATTGAATGTCAGCGTGGCACCCGCGGCCACCGAGATGTCGCCGCAATAGCTGCCCGGGCTGAGGGTCGTCGTCCCCTTCACGTTGAACTTGTTCGAGTAGTCGCACCATGTCGGCATCGTGGGCGTGACGTTGGCATAGGGATCCGCGATCGCCCTGATGCCGGTTCGAATGCCGTTGGTCGCCGTGATGCTGCTCGCGCCGGAAACCCCGCCGACGACGCCAACCATGGCCGCGGATATCGTTGCCGAGCCGCTGACATTGAGTGCAGAGCCGGCGTTGGAATCGTCATAGAGGTTGCAGTTGATCAGGTTGAGCTGGGTGTTGCCCTTCACCGTCACGGCGGGATTGGCGGTCGGGTCGAGCGCCAGCACGCAGCCTGTCCCGACATTGCCCAGTGCGACAGCTCGGGCCGTGACCGGCACCGCCCCGGAGCCAAACAACGCCGACATTAGCCGCGCTTGCGGCTGGGTGATGATGACTTCGACCGCCTGGGAGCTGGAAGTGAAGCTTCCCCTGGACGGCGGCTGGTTCACGGTGACGGTGACGTTGCCGATCCCGTTCGCGTAACCATAGAACGTCGTGATGGCGTTGGCCTCGGTCGCGAAATTGGTGCCGGCGGTGGCTGCACTGACAGCCGCCGAGTCGGCCGCACTCATCATGTTCTTGTGCTTGTAGAACCACCACGCGACCTCGGTACCGAGTCCTGCAGTTCCGACCAGGACTGGCATCAGCAAGGCGATGATAATCGCGTAACTGCCGGACTGGTCGCGCGCAAAGCGCTTCAGGAGACCATCCGGGCACGCTTGGCACTCATCCGGTGCCGACCTCATTTGCGAGGATATTCCAACTTCCGCCTTCCAAGTGATGAAGGCCGTCATGTTGTCCTCACGCCGCTAGTGGCAAGCCTCCCCGATTCCTACCCCATGACAATTTAATGTCAGTTCTGCGCGACCGACGAAAATCGGGCATTGCTCTTAACACTCCTTTAGCCAATCCGGGCTGTCCGATCCTCTGTCGTGCCGCAGCAAACATGAAGTTCGCCGCGCGCAGCTTCTACGCGCGCTCAGGAGCCGAACTTCGCCCGCAGCATGGGGCCAAGGAGATTCGAGTAATCGTTCGTCCAGAGTGCGCTGGTCGGAACTGGCGACATGGCGGCCCAATGCCGGCCCGCCTCGCCGACATCGTCAGGCGTGCGCGCAAGCATCACCACCCGGGACGCCGTCTCGAACCTCCGCCGGTGGCCCGTCACCTCTTGTCCGGCGTCCCTTCAACACCGGAGCCAAATCGCACCCAGTTCTGCCCATCGAACTTCTGTAATTGCATTCGTTCGATCGGATAGTGGTCGCTGGGCGATGTCGTCAACGCAATGTCCGGAAGCAGCATGTCGAGGTGCGTCCCGTCCAAGGCCTCGGCCTGCCTCACGACGTTGGCGCGCGTCAGGTCCTCCCCGCATTGCCTAAGCACGTCAACCAGCGCCTGCGCGGCGTTGTATCCATAGACCACGTAAGAGTTGTCTTTGTCCTCGCCCGGCATGTGCTTGGCCATGAAGTCGGAGAATTTCTTCAAGCCGGGGTCATCCTTCCAGGCCGCATCCGCGGGGTCCTTGCTGTAACTTGCGGTGATGATGTCCCTGGCGTTCTCGAGGCCAGCCGGCTTCAGGACGGCGCTGATCGACTGCGAGTTTCCATGCAGGATCTGCACGGGCTTCCAGCCGATCTCTGCGGCTTTCTTGATGGCTTGGGCCGCAAATTTCGCGGAGGCGAAATTGACGAAGATGCTCGCGCCCGAGAACTTCAGCTTCACAAGCTCGGAATCGATCGTCGGCGCACTCGTCTCATACGTGACCTCGGCGACGATGTTGCCGGCCGCTTCGCCCAAACCGTCTTTCAAGCCCTTGATGTTGTCCCGTCCGAAGTCGTCATTGGACGACAGAACGGCAATCTTTCCGTTGGGATAATTCTCACGCAGGTATTTTCCGTAGATGCGCGTTTCGCTCTGGTAGCTCGGCTGGAAGCCCATCGACCAGGGATATGCGTTGTGATCGCCGAACACGGTTGCGCCGGCCGCGATGAACAGCTGCGGCACCTTCCTGGCGTTGACATATTTGATGACCGACATGGTGGTCGGCGTACCGAGCTGATTGAAGAGCAGCAGCACCTCGTCGCTCTCGATCAACTTGCGGGTCTGCTCCACGGTCTTCGGGGGACTATAGGCATCATCATAGGAGATGAACTCGATCTTGCGACCGTTCACCCCGCCCTGATCGTTGATCATCTTGAAGTAGGCGGCTTCCGTCCTCGCGATGATGCCATTCGAGGAGAGCGGCCCACTATAGGGAGCCGTGTTGCCGATCTTGATCGCTGCATCGGATGCGCCGGGATCGTAGCGCTTCTCCCCGTGAGCCGAGCCCGGCGCCGCAACGGCGAGCCCGGTCAGGATCGTCAGCGCGACACCCAAACAAGCGGATCTCGCCTCGCGCGCGTGCCGTGGCATCTCTTTCCTCGCGGTTGATGTTCGATCGGCAAGCTGCCGGGCGCTACGCCGTCTTCAAGTCGAACTCGAAACGGGTTCCCCACGTCGTCAGCTGCTCGATCGTCCACAGGCGAGGGCGTTGGGGAAATGCATCGTGCCACGGCCGCGGCTCGAAGATATTGAGCTCTGGAACGAGCACATCCATGTCGGAGTAGAGCTCGATCAGGAAGCGGCTGGGGTCATAGTGATAGGAAGCGAGGTTGTGGCCCGCGGTGTGCCGCGACGGGCCCCAGAGCATCGGATGACCCGTCGTCGCCAGAAAATCCGCGGCATCGTGATGCGCGGCGCGGCTGCGCAGCTCAAAGGCGAGATGATGGACGCGCGCCTCAGGTGCTGCGATGATATTGAGCACGTGGTGATCGTGATTGCAGGTCAGGAACGTGGCTATGCCCTCGAACCAGTCGGTCGCACGAAACCCGATAGCCGAACAGAATTTGATGAGCTTGTCCGCTTCCGGCGCCATCAGGGCGACATGTCCGAGGCGCGTCGGGACGACGCCCGAGGTGCGGAAGCCGGGGCCGGGCATCGCCATCTCCGGTACGAGGTGGAGTGTGTGCCCGGCAACGACGACCTCCACCAGATCCGGAACGCCCGGCCGCGCGTCGCTCTTCCTTGCCGCAGATAGTCCGAGATCGCGCAGGGAGCGGATCGTCTCGTCGACCGCCTCCTGGCCGATCCTCAGGCCAAGCGCGGTGAGGCGCTTTTCCGACGCCGGCTTGATGGTGATGTTGTGGTGATCGACACCGAGGCTGAAATAGGTGCGGCCGTCGGAGCCACGCTCGGTCGGAGTTGCGCCGATCACCTGATCATAATAGGCGAACTCTTGTTCTGCGGCAGGCGTATCGAGATCGACATAGGCGATTTGGAAAGCGCGGGTCATGATTTTTCCTCCAGCGTCGCCGCGACGGCTTCAGCGTCGTAGCCATAAAGTCTGTTCATTGCCTCGGGGCTGCCACGCACGCCGCGCGTGGCGAGGACGTGATCCCTCTCGATCTGCTGCGGTCCGTCCGGCATATGGAAGCTCACGGAATTGGCACGAGATCTTTCCTGCACCTCGGTCGCACGCGGCTTGCGCAAGGCGACGTAAGCCCGGAACGCGGACGGAATGTCGAAGGCTGCGTGCTTCAGGCAGGCCGCCAGCGCCGCGCCGTCCTCGATCGCCTGTGCGGCACCTTGTGCCATGAATGGCAGCATGGGATGACACGCGTCCCCGAGCAGCGCGATGCGTCCCTGCGTCCATTCCGGAAATGGATTGCGATCGAACAGCGCCCATTTGAACGTCTCGTCGACCGCGTTGAGTATCGTCGCAATCTGCGGGTGCCACCCTTCATAGATCTTGACGGCATCCGAGATCGAACCGCGGTCGGACCACTGCTCCCGCGTCCAGGTCGCCGCTTCGCTCACCGCGACAAAATTCAGGAAGCGGCCGGCGGCGACGAAGTAGTGGACGAAATGTCCGCCCGGCCCCACCCAGTTCGTGACGTCAAGCGGCAGGCCGAGATGCGCGACGCGCTCCACAGGCGCGAGCCCGCGGTACGCGATCTGCCCCGAGAACCTCGGCTTCTCCTCGCCGAACAGACACTCGCGAACCCTGGAGTGGATGCCGTCGGCCCCGATCAGGAGATCGCTGCGCGCGGACGTGCCATCCTCGAAATGGGCGGTCACGCCATCGTCGTCTTGGTCGACATGGATCAGACGACGTCCGAGCTTGATTTCATTGGGACCGAACGCGTCCGCCAGAACGGCGATGAGGTCCGCCCGGTGGAAATGATAGTAGGGCGAACCGTAGCGGTGCTCGAGGGCATCGCCCAATTCCTCGCGCCCCAGCACACGGCCGTCCTGCCAGCGACGAAACACCACCGCGGCGGGGCGAACGGCCGCGCGCGCCATGGCATCGCCAAGCCCGTAGCGGCGAAGCAGCCGTGAGGCGTTGGGGCTGATCTGGATGCCGGCGCCGACCTCGCGTTGCGCCATCGTCTGCTCGAACAGGGAAACGTCGAGACCAGCGCGGCGCAGCGCAATGGCAGCGGCCGTGCCCCCGATGCCGGCGCCGATCACGAGGGCATGCAGCGGCCGCTTCACCGCTCGCCTCCCCAACCGAGAGCCGTCGCGAGGATCGCGTCGGCATTGGGTGCCTTGCCGCCCGTTCCACGCCACGCGATGTGATGGTCGGGGCGCACCAGCAGCATGTCCCTGCCATAGACGCCCTTTAGATCAGGCTCGTCGAGTTGCAGGATCGACAGCGGGATCCGCCGTCGCGCCGCAGCGTCGACGAAGGGTGACAGGTCGGCGCCGCGGAAATCGATCAGCGTGAAGTGCTGACCCAGCCGATCGTAAAGCGCCGTCCCGTCCTTCAGGAACGTGCTGGGCAGGCGGGCACCGGGCGTGGTCGTCGGCTTGTAGACGACCGGATCGAACGGAAATGGAGCAGCCGCGCCGTCGGCGACGATCGGCGATCCCTCGTAGACAAAGCCGTGCTCGATCCCGAAGCATTCGTTCTCTGCGTTGCCGAGCCTGGCGAGCTCCGCACCGACTTCGGCGCGGCGCACCGGATTTTCGCTGTTGTCGCCTTGCAGCAGGTTTCCGTAGGCTTCGGCAATCTGCATTCGCACTTGCATGTGGCGGCCGGACGCGTCGCGATTTCGTGCGGCCACGGGGCGCCGCTCGACTTCGTATGAAGCGAGCAGGCCGGGCCCGCCGAAGCCTTGCAGCGTCGCAGCCAGTTTCCAGCCGAGGTCGATGGCGTCGCCGACCCCGGAGTTCATCCCGTAGCCGCCGGTCGGGATGAACTGATGTGCGGAGTCGCCAGCGAGGAGCACCCGTCCTTTGCCATAGGATTCGGCGACCAGGAGATGCGGTGTCCAGGCATTGGCGACCAGGATCTCGAACGCAAACGGTCGGCCGGCATAAGCCTCGACGAGCGCGCGTGGATCGAGCTTGCTCGCATCCTGGCCGGGCAGCACGGGAACATGCACGGTCCAGATATCATCATCGTTCTGGGCAATCATGGTTCCAAGCGGCGATTGGTAGTGCCAGGCGACACCCCAGCGCTGCAACAGGTCGCGCTCCGTCGATCGAAAGTGGATCATGTAGAGCTCGCCGACGCGCGACTGGCCCTCCAGCGCGATATCCAGTCCCGCGCGAACGCGGCTGGAGCCGCCGTCGCAACCGATCAGATACTGACAGCTGACCTGCTCTTGCGCGCCACTCCCCTGCTCCCGCAGGACCGCGACGACGCCATCGCCCTTCGCTTCAAAGCTTTCAAAGGCGACGCCGAACCGCACCTCGACTTCCGGACGGGCGTCGATGGCCTTCTTCAGGACAGGTTCGATCTCGACCTGCGAAACGCGCATCGGCGGCTCGAGCGGCTGGGTGCCGTCGTTCCTGGTTCGGCCGTGCTTTCGAAACGCGCTCGGGCTCATGTAGCGGAAGCGATGCAGCTCATATCCGGCAAGACTCGTGATCCAGGAGACGTCGAAGGGATGATCTTCCGCTACCGCGACCTTTCGCAACGCATCCGACAGGCCGAAGCGGCGGAACAGCTCCATGCTGCGGCTGTTGGTGATGTCCATCTTCGGATGACGGGTCGTCGTCGCATTCCGCTCGACCAGCATGGATCGAATGCCGAAATGGGCCAGCACATTCGCAAGCGTCATGCCGACGGGACCGCCACCTGCAATCAAAACCGGAACCGATTTCATTCTTTCCTCCCATAAGGACCGGCGGCGGATTTTATGTTGTTGCCGCTCGCGCACCACGTCAGATCAAGATCTGGCCTGATCGACTCCCTCAAGTCCGGGCACTGTGCGTATCGACCTCGGCCAAGCTTTCATCCTCCTGGCGATCGATACGACGTCCGTTCGCAACCGCGTGCAGCGACGCCGGCGAAGGTCAGGCAGCTGCGCGTACCGCATCATCGCCCTCTTGCACGATCGGATTGCGGAGGATCCCCAATCCCTCGATCTCGATCTCGCACACGTCGCCGGGCTTCATGTAGAGAGGCGGCTTGCGGGCTGCGCCGACGCCGGACGGCGTGCCGGTCACGATCAGATCGCCCGGATACAACGTTATACCCTCGCTGATCAGCGCGACCAGTGTTGCAACATCGAAGATGAGATGGGAGGTCGATGTCTTCTGCATCACCGTGCCGTTCAAGCGCGTCTCGAGCGTCAGGCCGCCGGCACCGGGCGGAAGTTCGTCGGCCGTCACGAGCGCGGGTCCGAACGCACCAGTCCCGTCGAAGTTCTTGCCCATGGTCCATTGCGGCGTCCGGAACTGATAATCCCGGATCGTGCCGTCATTGAAGATCGAATAGCCGGCGACATGATCGAGCGCCGCAGACTGAGGGATATGGCGGCCGCCGCGCCCGATGACTGCGACAAGCTCGCCCTCATAGTCGAGCGCTGCCGAGACCTTCGGCCGCACGATCGGCGCACCGTGCCCGATGAGGCTCGACGAGAACCGGCCGAACAGCGTGGGGTAGTCAGGTTGCTGGATGCTGCTTTCGGCAGTGTGGTCCGCGTAGTTCAACCCAACACAGATGATCTTGCCGGGCGAGGACAGCGGAGGAAGGAAGCTCACGGCCTCCTGATCGAGCGGCTCGCCCTTGAGAAGCGCCGCTGCAAGATCCTTCAGTCCGTCATGTCCGCCGGAGAGGGCGCGCTCGAGCCGGCCATGCATCGCGCCGTCATCAAGTCCCCGATATCGACCGGCCTGATCGGCCACGGCGAGGCCGCGCCTGGCGTTTCTTTCGTAAGCGATGAACCGCATGGGTGTTTCCTCCGTGTTCGTCTCCTCTAGCACATAAAATGCACTTTGCAAATAAAAATGCACGATTTAAGAAGCGTGCATTTTTTGAATGACTCGGATCACCCCTTTTGTTATGGCTAAGCCCATGGAATCACCGACGAGTCTGACCCACGGGGCCTATGCCAAGCTTCGCTCGCAATTGCTGGCATGCCGCTTCGCGCCCGGAGAAAAGCTGAAGATCGACGATCTGTGCCGCCGCTTCGAGGTCGGCTCGAGCGCCGTGCGCGAGGCGCTGTCGCGCCTCGCTTCAGAAGGGTTTGTGGTCAGCGAACCGCAACGAGGTTTCCGTGTGGCGCCGTTGTCCGTCGACGCCCTCAGCGACCTCACGAATGTTCGATGCAGCATCGAGGCGCTGTGCCTTCGGGGTGCGATCGAGAAAGGCGGGATCGAATGGCAGTCGCAGGTGGTCGCTGCA
The DNA here is from genome assembly GCF_042258615.1 of Bradyrhizobium sp. Pha-3. Classification (GTDB taxonomy): domain Bacteria; phylum Pseudomonadota; class Alphaproteobacteria; order Rhizobiales; family Xanthobacteraceae; genus Bradyrhizobium. The sequence goes on from NZ_CP170152.1 coordinate 8,810,258, forward strand.
CTGCATCGCCTGTCGCACACGCCGGTATGGGCAGATAAGGCCGCGCGACGCTACAGCGAAGAGTATTCGCGGGCTCACGAGATTTTTCATGAAGCGCTCGCATCGGGTTGCGGGAGCCCCTGGCTGCTTCATCTGCGCGCGACCCTTTACAACCACTCCGAACGCTACCGCGCGTTTTCCGGTCCCTTGTCCAAAGTCGACAGAGACCTGGACAGGGAACATCGGGAGATTGCGGAAGCCACTTTGGCGCGGGACAGCGAACGCGCCGTCACGCTGATGAACCAGCACTTGCAGATGACCACGAAGGTCATCCTCGATTCCGTATTGGCCGGGCGCGAGCCGGCTGCGGAATCTGCAAAGGCGAAACCCGGCGAGGCTCACCTGCCGGAAAGCCTGCCCCGCAAACGCGGCGCGCCCGTCTGACGCGGGCCGCATTTCGAACCGTTCGGCGCAGCGTCATGGCTGCCTTTGACGCCGACCGTCGTTTGGCTCCTTGCCGAAGACCATCTCCTCGACAAGCCGCCAATAAGCGGCAACAACCTTCGGGTCACCGGATGAAAGTCCGCTGGTCACCTGCATTTCGGGACCGAACTCCGAAAGCGTGGCGGTGAGGCTGACCATCATGTAGTGAAACAGGATCGGGTCCACGGCGGGAAGCAGACCCTGCTTCTGAGCCTCGGTGATCTGGGGCAACAGCCGGCTCAGAAGCGGGGCCAGGACCGCTTCTGCCACCCATTTCAGCCGCGGATTGTTCGTCAGGGTCTCCTGGCGCATGAACCGATGAAACTCGGGAAATGCGACCGTGTAGCGGAACAGGGTCGTGTATTCCTGGCGCAGCCGCGCCAACGGAGACGGATCGATCCCCGCCTCCACCGATCGATCCCATTCGGCACGGATCTGCGTGAAGGCATGCTCGGCGGCCGCGCGCCACAGAATGTCCTTGCTTCGATAATGATAAGTGATCAGCGGGTGTTGCAGGCCAAGCCGGTCGGCGATGGCGCGAATGCTGGCGCCGTCGAAGCCTCGCTCGGCGAATTCCGCGATAGCAGCATCGAGGATCGAGACTCGGGTCTCGATCGAACGTTGCTGTTCGGCTCTCTGGCGCGGGCGGCCGCGGCGTCCGGCCGCCGGCTTCGTTATCTTCGTCATGTGATCTTGGACTAACATGGTTGCCGGCCCAACGTCACGCGAGGTGTCGCACAGTTCTTCACAGCTCTAGTGTGCTGAATGCGAAGTTCGTGCGATTTCGCGGCAGTCGCTTTCACGAACTTCGCATTCATAAAGCACACTAGAATCATAAGTTTGCTAGTGTCCTTATCGAATCCGAAGTTCGCTCCGAAGGTGCGGCAAATGATACGAACTTCGGATTCGGGACACTAGCGCACGCCGCTGCGACCAAGGATCGATCGCATGGCCTGGCGAAGTGCCGCCGCCGGATCACCGGGGAGATCGTGACTTCTCCAGGCAATGAAGCGGTCGGGCCGCACCAACAGGCAGCCCTGGTCGGACACTCCGCGGATGTTGATCCATTCTCCATACATGTCGTCGAAGTCCTGGCGCAGGCCAATTCGCGCGAACGCGATTGGCACGCCGAGCTCGGAGGCGACACTCGCTGCCGCCTCGCCCCAACGATCGCCGGCCGCACCAACGATCAGCGTGAAGGTCGAATAGTCGCATACGTCAAGCGTCGAGATCTCAGCTCCTGCATGCTGCACCCAGACGTGCGGGATGTGGGATCCTGGCACCGCGTCCGGCTGGAAGAACAGCTCCGGATCGCGCTGATATTCGGGGAACGGCTCGGAAGACGCGATCGCGCCGCTGCGATAGCGCTGTCCCAGCTCGACGCCATGCGCATTGAATTGATAGTTCATCAGATCTACCCCGGCCAACAAGGCCTTGCGCCGTGTCGCGCCGACGTCCGATGCCCCGAACAGCTCCTCGATATTGTGCCTCGCGTCCTGTCCGTTCATGCCCGGCTTGAGCCCGGCCGCCTCCGACCACGGCTCGATTTCGACATGGCTCTTCATGGCGCGATCGATGACCTTCCGCCCGACCGGTTGACGTTCGTCATTGTAACTGTCCAGCAAGCCTTCATCGGCCTTGCCCGACAGGACGAGTGAAAGCTTCCAGGCCAGGTTATAGGAATCCTGCACCGACGTATTGGATCCGAGCCCGTTCGCAGGCGAATGCCGGTGCGCCGCGTCCCCCGCAAGAAAGACGCGTCCGCTCCTGTAGCTTTTCGCAACGACATGGTTGACCTGCCAGGGCGATATCTTCTTGATCTTGAACGGCACGGTCGGATCGCCGATGGCTTCGCGGATGTAGCCCTCGAGCGTTTCCTCGTCGGTTGCACCGGGCGCCCAGCCATGGCGGAAAAAGAATGGATTCCACTCGGTCCACGGCGTCACGCACGGCCAGATGCTCATCCAGATGTCACTCACCTGGGGCGTGATGAAGGCGATCGCACCTGACCTGTGCCGCGTATAGGCCGTCAGATCCGCTTCGAGCCAGATGCTTATCGCCTCGCCGATGTTGAAGCGTCCGTCGAATTCGAAACCCGCCTTCGCAGCGACCAGACTGCGGCCGCCGTCCGCACCGATCAGATACTTGCTGCGGATCTCCTGCTCCCGGCCCGTCGTTCGTTCGACAACGCGGGCCGTGACCCCGTCGCGATCCTGGTGCAGGTCGACCAACTCATGGTTGAAGCGAATATCGGCGCCGTTCCTCGCCGCGGCCTCCAGAATGATCGGCTCCAGCTTGTGCTGCGCGATATTGCTCATCGAACTGGGGCTGGCCGTCTGATAGTCCGTTCGGCGATCGATTCCTGCACCCCAGGCGCTGGTTCGCGACAATTCGAGCCCCGCGAATGACGTCGCGAAGATCTGCGTCCCCATCAATTCGTGAGGCATGGCCGTCTGACGCAGGCGGTCCTCTACGCCGAGGTCGCGCAGCACCTCAGCCGTTCTCTGGTTGGTGATGTGGGCCCGGGGCGAGTCGGCCGTGCCCGGATATTTGGTAATGCCGATCGCCTTGACGCCGGCGCGCGCCAACAGGGCGGAGGCCGTCAGCCCGGCGGGCCCGGCTCCAACGACGAGTACGTCAGTCACGAATGTTGCCATCGTTTCCTCCAATAGATTCCGGACTGCGGTCACGGTCGAGCGATCTGCGCGCTCGATTCCGCCGGCCACCTTCAGCAAATGCTCACGCACTGACTTTTGCCGCGCGAGCGAACTCCTCGATCATCGCCTCGCGCATCGCGAACTTCTGGACCTTGCCGGTCACGGTCGATGGGAAGCTCTCCACGAACCGGATGTAGCGCGGGACCTTGTAGTGCGAGATTCGGCCCTGGCAGAACGAGCGGACGCTCTCCTCGTCGATCGCGGCACCGGGCCTCGAGACGATCCAGGCGCAGAGCTCTTCGCCATATTTGGCGTCAGGTACGCCGAAGACCTGGACATCCTGAACATCCGGGTGCTGATACAGATACTCCTCGACCTCGCGCGGATAGATGTTCTCGCCGCCGCGGATGACCATGTCCTTGATCCGGCCGACGATGCGGCAATATCCGGCATCGTCGATCGTCGCGAGGTCACCGGTATGCATCCAGCCGGCCGCATCGACCGCCTCCCTGGTTCGCGCATCGTCATTCCAGTAGCCGAGCATCACGGAGTAGCCGCGCGTGCAGAGCTCGCCGGCTTCTCCCCGGGGCACGATGCGACCGTCACGGTCGACGATCTTGGCTTCGAGGTGCGGCTGGATGCGTCCGACCGTCGAAACGCGGAGCTCGAGCGGATCGTCCCGGCTGCTCTGAAAGCTCACCGGACTGGTTTCCGTCATGCCATAGGCGATGGTGATCTCGCTCATATGCATCAGTGAGGCGACTTCCTTCATCACCTCGATCGGACATGGCGCCCCGGCCATGATCCCTCGCCGCAGCGAGCTCAGGTTGAAGCTGGAGAATTCCGCTTGATTGAGCTGGGCGATGAACATCGTCGGCACGCCGTAGAGGACGTCGCAACGCTCGGCCTCGACGGCTTGGAGTGTTTTCAGCGGATCGAACGCCTCGGATGGATAGACCATCGTCGCCGCGTGCGTGACGCAGCCGAGATTGCCCATCACCATGCCGAAGCAATGGTACAGCGGCACGGGAATGCACACACGGGAGCCTGGTTCGACGCCGGTGGCTTCACCAACGAAGAAGGCATTGTTGATCAGATTGTGATGCGACAATGTCGCGCCCTTCGGCAATCCGGTCGTCCCGCTGGTGAACTGGATGTTCACGGCATCGTCGATCTGGATCGCGGCCGCTACGGCTTCCAGGCGCCCGCCTCCCGCTTGCCTGCCCTTCTCCATGACCCGATCGAAGGCGAGGCAGCCATCCGGCTTCCCTGCAATAGAGATCACGTGTCGCAGGTCCGGCAGGCGCGGGCTGTGAAGCTCGCCGCTGCCACGCCCCAGTTCCGGGACGAGCTCGCGGATCATCGCGATGTAATCGCTGGATTTGAAGCGCGCGGCTGATATCAGCGCGCGACAGCCGACCGCGCGCAGCACGTGCTCCAGCTCGCCGATGCGATAGGCCGGATTGATGTTGACGAGAATGAGGCCGGCCTTCGCGGTCGCAAACTGCGCGACCGTCCATTCCGCGCAGTTCGGCGACCAGATTCCGACCCGGTCGCCGGGCTCGAGGCCAAGCGCCAACAATCCCGCCGCAAACGCGTCGGATCGCGACTTGAGCTCGGCATAGGTCCAGCGAATCTTCTGATGCGCGACAACCAGTGCCTCGCGCGCTCCGTCGGTTGCGCTGACGTCGTCCAGCAGCGCCCCGATGGTCTTGCCGATCAGCGGCGCACCGCTATTGCCATGCACGTAGCTTTCGCGCGGCACGATTCCCTCCCATCGATAACGAAACCCTGGAGGACCGCCGACGTTCGGCGGTCTTGCGCAGGCGACTATTTGCCTTCGAACACCAGCGGCGGCGGTTCGATATCCTTGTCGAAGGCTTCAGCGGTGTTGGCAAAGCCGCGCTGTGCGTCCGCACCGTTGTAGAGCTCCATCGCGACGTCGAGCATCACGAGATCGGCCGCAGCCACCCCTCCGCTCGACCACGCCTTGAGCAGGGTGCGCGTCGCAGCGTATGACCTGGTCGGCCCGGTCGCGAGCTGGTGGGCCAACGCCGTCGCAGCCGCTGTCAGATCTTGCTCGGCCACCACATGCGTCGCAATTCCGAGCGCTCCGGCTTCACGTCCGGAAATCGGCTCGCCGAGCATGGCCAATCGCGAGGCGCGCGCGCGTCCGGCGCGCTCGGCGATCCGCTGCAGCGCACCTGCGATCGGCAGCATCGCGGTCGTGACCTCGACGCAGCGGAAGGTGGCGTTCTCGGCCGCGACCAGAAAATCGCACGCCAGCGCCAGCTCGAAGCCGCCACCGAAGGCGATCCCCTGCACGACGGCGACTGTCGGGATCTTCAGCATCTCGATCGCCCGATAGGAGACGTTGACATCCGCGACGAATGTCCGGAACCAGTTGATGTCCTTGCCCGGCCATTCCCGCACCTCACCGCCGAAGCTGAAATGCGGCCCCTCGGCGCGAACCACCAGCACGCGAATGTCGCTCCGGCTGGCTTCATGCACCGCGGCGCGCAGGTTCTCCGCGAAACGCACGTCGAGGCGATTGAATGGCGGATTGGCCAGGACAATGTTGCCGATGGCGCCGTCTCGTTCAAAGCGGATCGTTGTCATTGCAGCACGCGCTCCTGTACGGGGTCAGACCGGACGCCGGTTGGTGGATTCGGGGATGATCGGCAGCAGCAGATGCGAGGGACGCTCCGCGTCGCGGTAGACGCGGTGGGTGACCGTCCTGCTGCTGCAGACGTGATAGGGGATGTATTCGACATTGGTCATCGCGCCGGTTCCGGTGGGCACGTCCATGGACGTGATGTCGACGCAGATCCGGTGGCCTGCCTTGAACTGGTTCGCGGTCGCCAGGATCTGGATCTGATATTCGACCACCTCACCCGGATTGGCCGGCGCAATCGCATCCTGCGTCAGCTTGTGGAACGGCTCCCACGGCTTGGAACGCTTTTCGTCGAGCGCCCGGTATGACGCCTTCAGCCAGCCTCGGGTCAGTTCACGCTCGGGCAGCGTCGCCGGAACGTCCCGCTCGCCTTCGCGTGCGGTCTGAACCGAGACGTCGGGCCCGACGTCCTTGAGCACGATGATCCAGTTGGTGTCGTCCTGATCGATCGCGGCGTGAAGCGTCAGTGTGATCGGGCCGGCAACGGTGACGTCGTGCGGCAGCGGATCGGTCATGTAGCGCAGGCGTTCGACCTTGGTCGTCCGCGTCAGGGGCATCTGTGTGAAGACGTCGGGCTCGCGCGCCGATGCCCCCACCTCGGAAGCGGGCCGCGGCGGCTCGGTCGAGAGCGTGCCCCAATGCGAAAGATAATACTTCGTCCACTGCGTCTCCGGCAGCGGCCAATTCGTTCCGGTGCGCCACTCGTTGGCGCCCATCAGCCAGTAGCGCACCGGCGGCTCGTCCATGATGCCGGTGTCGTGGCCCTTCAGCCAGTGATCATACCAGCGGATGATCTCGTCGTGATATTGATGGAACGGCCGCTCGAGATGGGCCGGGCCGGTGAACAGCAGCTTCTTGGGTGCATCGACGTTCTGGAAGTAATGCTGCGCCCCGAGCCAGTGGAGCTTGTAGGTGTAAGCGTAGGCACCCGAGCCGGTGTAGAAAGGAATCTTGATCTTCTTGAAGACCTCCTCGGCGCGCTCGACGGTGCCGTCGAGCTCCCACGGGTGGGTCATCATGAGATACATGACGAACGTCCGCTGCCCCTTCTGGGTGAGGATGTTGTAGAGATTGATGTACTGCTTGTAGTCCGGATTCTGCATCGCCCGGCGCCACAGCGCCTCTTCCGCGGCGGGAAGCTCGGCGGGACGGTCACGCGACTCATGAACCGTGCTGAAGACGTCGAGCAGGTAAGGGAAGCTGTGCAGCACGCCGCCCGGATTGAAGTCGCGGAATCCGAACATGCCGCCATAGGCGCTGCAGGCGTCGTAGGGGAAGATCGCCTTGAGCGCCGGATGTCCTTGGGCAGCGGCACGCCACTGTTCGCCGGCAAAACCGGAGATGCCGACCATCCCGACCTTGCCGTCCGACCAGGGCTGCTGCGTGATCCATTCGATCAGGTCGTAGTGATCGGTGTCCTCGTGGCCGTAATGCCCTTCCGACTTGGCTGAGCCGCGCGGCTGCGCGATCACATGGACGTAGCCATTGGCGATGAAGCGCCGCGTATCGCCGGCCTCGATCGGACCGAACCAGAGCGGCGCGTGCGCCGGCTGCGGCGGCAGGATGTCCGCGATGTCGGGCCCCTGGATGTCCTTGTTGTGCAGCGCTGATGCGTACAGCACCGGGTACTTGCCGGCCGCATCCGGGCGGTAGACGTCGACCGCCAGCCGGGTGCCGTCCCGCATCACGACGCTGATGTCCCGCTCCTCGATCATCGGTTCTCTCCGGCGTTTCCGCGACGCTTTCCGTCGACTTCGACCATCACAAGCGGAGAGGCAGGCCTCTCCCTTTGGCCGCACCAACCATCGCACTCTACTTTACGATCGTAAAGTATAATTTTCGCGCCGACGGGACGTCAGACGGAACGGTGTGTTCTGCTGGTGGAACGACTGACGCTTGGCTCGGCGAGTTCCGCACAGGGCGGACTGATCAATTCACGACACGCCGTCGTGATACACAAGCGATCGTGAGCGCTTCACTCCGGACAGCCGCTGCCCAATAGCCGGGAATCCCACCCCGCCGCGGTTGCGCCAGCATGATAGGTGGATTCGAGAAAGGTCAGCAGGTCACGTTCGGGATCGCCGGACTGGCGCAGGTCATTGTAGTCGAGCAGGAACTCGCCCATGCCCGCGTCCCAACGGGCGGCGGCCGGACCGACCTTGGCGTTCTCGATGCCTTGCGGCTGCGGGTATGTGAAAGAGTAGAACGCGGGCCTTGGATAGGACGCATCGCCCGACCACCATCCCATCTCGATCAACTCCGCATTCATCGCGTTACGCCGAATGAAGCCGATATCTTGCGCGGGTGCGACGGGCTTGCCGTTGTAGAACACCACCCGAATATCCAACGTCCCCCACATCAGGCCGATCGGTTGCGTCTTGCCCGTGAACCGGCCCTGAAAGACCTGGAGGACGCGTTGCGTACTGAGGAGGATACGCCACCACGCGTTGACCAGGTCGCGATCGTACGGGCGCGGTTCCTTGTCCTCATTGAAGGGGATCGGACGGGATCGTTCCTGCGGCAGGAGGGTGATTGAAGCGTCAATGCCGGCGCCACGAAGCTGATCGAGCAGAGCATCGACGAGCGCGGCAACGGATGTTGGCCGCAGCGGCAACTGTCCCGATGCGCCCGAACTCGTGAGCCACTGCAGCTCGTGCGAGATGAAGTCCGCGCGGACCTCGTAGACGCCGCCGGCGTAACGGATCGGGCCGGTGGTCAGCCCTCGCGCGCTGAGCCACAACGGCACCTCGGCCCATTGCGCCTGAAACGGTTCGGCGAGCTTCAGCTTGCCGACCGCCTGCAACGCCATGTGCAGAAGATTTCGCGTCGGCTCGAAGGCCGGGCTGGAAAGCGTCGGCCAGAAATCGGAAGTGCGGCTGCCAGCAGTCATGGCGTGTCCTCACACGCGGCGCCTGGACGGCCTGGCAGCTGGTTCGATTCAGCGAACCTTCGCTGCCATGCAGCCCGCTCCAATGCGCCGCTTCCAGTTAGCGGTTTGCGTCAAGGTTATCGCTTATGACCTTGTCGATCACCCCTTCATTATGCTGGATGAACTCGTCCCGCGACATGCCGGAGGCCTGCCACAAGGCCTGAAGGCCGGCGTCCCTGTGCAGCCATTCGTTTCGGGTTTGATGGTCGATCTTATGCCGCCGCGCGTCCTGTGATCCGTGGGAGGCCTTGTCATGATCCTTGGACATTGAGGTTCCTCCTATGTCGCTATCAATGACATTCAACGTCGCGCTCTACCGGATTGTTCGTACCAACAGGAGTTCCGATCCGCCGGAGCGTCGAAAGTCCTGATGGCAAAGAATGCGCCAACTTGGTCACAGAAACAATGTCAATGGCTTGGCCACGAAACCCTGGCGACGACGGACATTTTGTCCGCGCCGTCAAGGACAGGCTGTCCATCGGCGATGCATGCACGCGCTCGGCATCTCCCGCGCGGATGAACTTTTCCCGAGCCTAGTCGGCCTCGTCGAGAGGCGGCCGGGTCGCGCGAAAGCCGTGCGCGTCCGCGAACCGAAGCGCCTCCACGATCATCGTCTTCATCGCCTCCGGTCCATCATCGTGCGTGATCTCATATTCCAGGAGAAACGAGGCAAACGCATCTTCGTCGATCTTTTCGAGCGCATCAGCGAGTTCGTTCATCGTCATATGGCACCTCCTGGACTGCGACCTCACCTTGATATGCTAGTTCAGCGTATGCTCACGGCAACGACAATCCGAAGACAAACGCATCGCGTTTCTACCGCGGTGCGCCCCAATAGGCCCGCAGCGGCACGATCGCTTTGAAACCTGCCGAAACCTGCCGGCGCTGACGAACCGGCCTGTCCCGGATCGCGAACCCAACCTCCGATGAAGATCCGCTATCGCGCCTCGCCCGACATGCTTGCATAAATAGCCGCGCGACTGAATATTCGTTGCGCTGTCTGCAACGATCAGGATCATGCCGATGAACGCCAAGCTGGAGCCCCGCCGACTGCACTATTTCATGGAGGTGCTCAATAGCGGTTCCGTCCGCGGCGCCGCCGGCGCGCTCGGCATGGACGCCTCGGCGGTCAGCCGTGCGCTCAGCCTGCTCGAGAAGGAGTGTGGCGCGCGCCTGCTCGAACGGCGAGGCCGCGGCGTTGCGCCGACCGACGCCGGCCAACTGCTGGCCGCCTACCTGCACCGCCAGCAGGGCGAACGACAGGCGCTGCTCGCGCAGATGGACAGCATCCGCAAGGTCGAGTCGGGTCATATCGATCTCGTGACGGGCGAAGGTTATGTCGACTGGTTGGCCAAGACCAGCCTGTGCCGCTTCATGCAAACCCACCCGAAGATCACGATCAGCCTCGACATCGGGAGTACCGACGAGATCGTCCAGCAAGTCGTGGGAGAACGCGCGCATATCGGTGTCCTGTTCAATCCGCCGCGCGACGATCGACTGCGTTCGCATCATTCGCAGCCGCATCCGATCAAGGCCGTGGTGCCGCGCGGGCATCCGCTGACCCAGCTCGGTCGGCCGCTCAAGCTCGCCGACCTCGCACCCTACCCCGGAGCCGCAATGCATCTGAATTTCGGCCTGCGCCAGCATGTCCAGGCCGCTGAAATCAGCGAAGGCGTCCGCCTCGATTTCGCGTTTACGACCGCCTCGTTCGATGCGCTCGCCCATTTCGTGACCGCCGGACTTGGCTATGCGCTGGCATCGCGCCTGGCTATGACGGAGGCCGATGCCGCCAAGGTGGTGGCGCTGCCGATGAAGAACGCGCTGCTGCATCGTGGCCGCACCCACGTGGTCTCGCGTCAAGGACGCACGTTGCCGCCTGCCGCGATGCAGCTGCTGCGGATGATGGTCGGCGAGATGCGATCGCCGGGAAGCAGTGCGCGGTAGACTGAGGCAGGCGGCGCCTTTGCGAAATCAATCGCGACGCGTCGTTGCCGGAAACCAGATCGCGACCTGCGGAGGCGGTCGAAACGGCTTCCAGCTGCCCGCCGGCTGGGCGAGGCGATCGGCAATCACCCACAGCGCCGGCGCGTGAAAGCCAAGCCCTATATGCGTCGTGTTCACTTCGACGTTTTCCCGCTCTCCGCCCTCCTGCTCCAGGCAGGCGCGCCACGCCACCACGCCATCGGTGCGGGTATAGATCGATGTTGTCGGCACGGGAATCGGTTGCGCGAGGCGACTGATCCGCTCGGTGGTCGGCGGCTCATATTTCTGGCCAGTCAGAAGCCGCCAGATCGCGCGGACATTGCTCGCGCCCGGCGCCGCGAACGGACTGCCGAGCGTGATGACCATCCGCACCGCCGTGGGGATCTGCCGCGCAGCCTCGCGCGCGATGATGCCGCCGCGGCTCCAGCCGACCAGACTGACCTTCGAGCCGCCCTGCTTTTCGAGTTCGATGACTCGCGCCGCCACGGCGGAAAGGTCAGCGTCCGGCGCGCGCACATTGCGGCCGCGGCCCCATCCATGAACCTGATAGCCGAGGAATTCGAGGAATGAGCGTATGGCCAACGTCGACCGGTCATCGGCGCCCAACCCGGGCAAAACCATGACCGGATGCCGCTGCCCGCGCGGCGCGGTCGCCAGAAGCGGCGCCGCCACGGCAAGAAGCGCCGGAATATCAAGAAAGCCGCGCCCTTCCGCGGCAAGCAGGGCGAGCGAGGGTGGTTCGACAGTCTGCTCGTCACGTCCCATGGGTAAGCGTCCGTGGTTGATGGTCAAGAATAGCGCTTGCAACCGTGCATCGCGCGGCGAGCACGAGAGGTCAGTTCGGCGGTGCGGCTTTTCCGAGCACTCCGCCGATGGCCCGCAACAGCCAACTCGGCTGATACTTGATCCATTGGACCGCCAGCTCGTTGGCAAGCCCTGCGACATGCACCGGCTTCCCCGCCATGCAGGCGCGGTAGCCCTCCTGTGCGACGGTCTTCGCGTCCATGATCATCATGCTCGGCATGTTGCCGAGATTGGTGCCATGGACCATTCCGGTGTTCGTCACGCCGGGACACAGCGTCGTCAGCGTGATCCTGCTGCCGCTTAATTCCTGGGACAACGCCTCGCCGAACGACAGCACATAGGCCTTTGACGCGGCATAGACCGCAAGGTTCGGCACCGGCATGAACGCCGCGACTGAAGCAACGTTCAGGATCCGTCCGCTGTTGCGCTCGAGCATCGGCGCGAGGAAGAGACGGGTCAATGCCGTCATGGCAACGACATTGACCTGCAGCAGCCGCAACTGGTCATCGAGGCCGATTGCGCCGACGCGTCCTTCGAGCAAGAGGCCGGCATTGTTCACCAGCAGGTCGACCCGCACGCCAGCGTCCTTCAGCGAATCGAACACCGCTTGCGGCGCCGACGGCTCGCTCAGGTCGGCAGCAACGATGGTCACCTTGGTGCCATGATCGGCCTTGAGCTCGCGGGCGAGCTCCTGCAGCTTGTCGCGGCTACGCGCCAGCAGCACGAGGCTGAAGCGATTGGCCGCGAGCACGCGCGCGAGCTCGAGCCCAATGCCGCCCGATGCGCCGGTCACAAGCGCGCATTGAGCTTCGTTTCCGCTCACCGACATGAGGCGACTCCCTTCGCTGCCAGAACGGTTCTGCGCGATCCACGGACGGCGCGTGCTACAAGCCGCCGCCGCGCCAGACCACGTTCGTCGCGCCGCGCCAGCTCGGCAGGCGTGCCGGCGCACTTCCGGTCGGCAGCATATGTGCGGGAGAACCGTTCGATCGCCCGCAGCAACGCCTGGGCCTGCTCGAATTGATCGGCCGTTTCCTTCACCTCGCCAAGCGACCTGCGCAACGGCTCGAGCACCTCGATCCGGTCAACATAGCCCGACAGCCAGGCTTGCGGATCGCGATTTTGCAACGCCGGCATCACGTCACCGAACGATCTTGGCCGATCGCCATGACGACGTCGAAGGCGACGCGCTCGACCGGCTGCAGTCCGTCGACGGTTCTGAGGATGTTCCGCGATCGATAGTAGTCGACCAGCGGCGCGGTCTGCTCGTTGTAGGCGTCGATACGCAGCTTGAGCGTTTCGTGATTGTCGTCGGCGCGCACTGCGCCGCCCTGCTCTCGCGCTTCGCGGGCCCTCGCCTCGATCCGGTCCAGCAACACCGTCTCGTCGGCCTTCAGCTCGACGACGTGGTCGATCGCAAGACCCTCGGTATCGAGCAGATCGTCGAATTTGACCGCCTGTGCCATCGTCCGCGGGAAGCCGTCGAGCACAAAGCCACGCTGGGCATCCGCTTGCGAGATACGTTCGATCACCGCGGCGATCACGAGCTGATCGGGAACGAGCCCACCACTCACCATGATATCCCTGACCTTCCGTCCGATGCCGGTGCCCGCGTCGACCGCAGCACGCAGCATGTCGCCTGTCGAAAGGTGCGGTATGTCGTACTCCTCGACCAGGCGCCTCGCCTGCGTTCCCTTGCCCGCACCAGGCGGCCCCAGCAGAACGATCCTCATCGCGTGTGTCCCGATACTCGCTTGATCACCGACAACTTTCTGGCGGAAGGTCGAGCGACCCGGCTCCGTACGGGCCGGGCCGCTCGAATTGTCGTCACGCCATCGCCAGGCGCGCACTGGGAGCAGGCCGCATCGACAGCAGCAACAGCAATCCCGACAACACGTAGAGCGCCATCACGAAGTACATGCTGTAGATGTTGTCGCCGGTGCCTCGCACGATCAGCCCGTTGATCGATGGGCTGATCGCCGGGCCGAGGTTGCCGAGACTGCTGATCAGCGCAAGCCCTCCGGCGGCGGCGCCGGTGGACAGATATTCGCTGGTCAGTGCGAAGAACAGCGGCGTCGCTGACGCAATTCCGATCACCGCAAAGGACAATGCAAGGATTGATCCGACGAGGTTGCCCTGCAGCATCGTGGTGATGAACAGGCCGAACGCGGCGATCGCGACGCAGGCAGCATAGTGCCAGCGGCGCTCGTGCCACTTGTCGGAGTGCCGGCCGATCAGGATCATGCCAATGACGCCGGCGGCATTCGGGATCGCGGCATAAACGCCGACAAGGAACAGATCCTTGACACCCCAACTCTGGATCAGGGTCGGCATCCAGAACACCATCGTGTAGGTCGCGCCGAGCAGGAGCAGATAGACGAACGACAGCACATAGACCTTGGGGTCCTTCAGCATCTGCCCGAACGTTCCCGAGGGCTCGCTCTCGATGTCTTTCTCATCGTGCCGGAAGGCGTCCTCGAGCAAGGCTTTCTCGTCCTTCGAGAGCCACGCGGCCCGCTCGGGCTTGTCCTCGAGCAAGGCGTAAACCAGGATGCCAAGAATCAGCGCCGGCAGACCCTGGACGAGGAACAGCCACTGCCAGCCATGAAGGCCGCCGGCACCGTCGAGATACTTCAGGATCGAGCCACACAGCGGACCGGCGATCACAGACACGATCGTCGTCGCCGACATGAAGGTGGCGATCACCTGCCCGCGCCGCGCCGATGGATACCAATAGGTGAAGTACAGGATCACGCCGGGAAAGAAGCCGGCCTCGAACACACCGAGCATGAACCTGACGAGATAGAACTGGAACGGTGTCGACACGAACATCATGGCGGCTGCGGCGAGCCCCCACAACACCATGATGCGCAGCAGGGTCTTGCGCGCGCCGATCCGCTCCAGGAGCAGGTTGCTCGGCACCTCGAACAGAAAATATCCGACGAAGAAGATGCCTGCGCCGAGACCGTAGACCGCATCGTCGAACGGCAGCGTCTGCTTCATCTGCAGCTGTGCGTAGCCGATATTGATGCGGTCGAGATAGGCGATCATATAAGCGATCAACAAAAGCGGGATCAGGCGCCAATCGATCTTCGAGAACAGGGATTTGTGCGCGGGGCTTTCCAATACCGACAGGGATCCCTTTGCGGCGGGTGGATGCATCCTGGTGTCCTCCAAATGTTCTTTTGATACCGGCGCCGAGCGGGAGACCGCGGTGGCGTTCCCAGCTCCGGCAATGTGACGCGTTGAAGGCCCGGGCGCCTAGCTGGCCCGGCTCGCCTTGTCGTTTGCGGCAGCCGGCGGCACTTCGTCTGGCTGGATGATCGTCACCGACGCCGCGGCCGCCGATGCCGCCTTCGATTGGGCCGCAGCCTGCGTCGTCAGCTCGACGATCTCGGCCTCGACCGGAGGCAGGGCTTCGATCGCGCGCAAGGCCGCCCGGAGGTGCTCGATCATCTCGTAGGACTCGTCCTGCGTGAGTACACGCCGGCATGCGGTCAGACCGAACTCGAGCAGTCCCGCATAGCTGTGCACCGTGATGTTCAGCGCGCTGCCGTGATAGGGGATCGAGACCGGGAAATAATGCACCATCCGTGCGCCGGCCATGTAGAGATGCTGCCCCGGTCCCGGCACATTGGAGATCAGCACGTTGCCCGCTGCCGGCATGCGGCTGGCGAGGTTGGAGCGGCCAAGCAGTGAGGCGAGCCCGGTCATCAGCCACGGCGAACCCGTGATCGGCACATCGACACCGAGCACCGGCTTGAGTTCGCGCACGACCGCCTTGGCCGCCTCGGATGACGCGTGGATCGCCTTGAAGCGGGTCGGCAGGTCATCGATATCGGTCGCCAGGTCGACGCGTACCGCCGAAACCTGGTTGTTCATCGCCTTGTCGCCTTCGGCACGCAGGCTAACCGGCACCATCGCGATCAGGGCCTCCTTGGGCAGCAGGCCGCGCTCGGCGAGGAAGCGTTGCAGCGCGATGCTGCACATCGCCATGACAATGGTGTTGACGGTACCGCCGACACGTTTGCCCAGGACCTTGATGTCGGCAAGCGGCAACGACATCGTACTGTAGGAGCGCTGATTGGTGATGGAGTCGTTGAACACCGTCTTCGGAGCCAAGCCGAGGCCGAGCGAGCGCTCCCCCTTCTGCGACCGCTGGCTGGCCATCACGGTTGCAGCCGTGCCGAGCGCCTTTGCCGCCGTCGGCAGGAGCTCCGCGAGCTTGCGATATTGCTGGGCCGCGTTGTTGGCCGCCGCCTGCAATAGCTCGGTCACGCCGAGCTGGTATTGCGCGGCGGCGCGCTTGCGCCGTGGCGGCGGCACCTCGCGCATCTTGGGCGAGACATCATAGAGTACCTTGGCGAGCTCGACACCGGCCTTGCCATCGACGCCGCTGTGATGCGCCTTGGTGTAGAACGCGACCTGGCCGTTCTCGAGGCCATCGATGACATACATCTCCCACAGCGGACGGCTGCGGTCGAGCAGCGAGGCGTGCAACCGCGCGACGAGTTGCTCGAGCTGTGCCATGGTGCCTGGCCGACGCAAGGTGACGGTCCGCACGTGGTAGTCGAGGTCGATATCATCGTCCTCGATCCAGACCGGTTCCGCGAGCTGGAACGGCATCTGCGCCAGTTTGCGGTTCAGCAACGCCGAGAGATGGAGACGCTTGCCGAGCATCTCCTTGACATCCTCGTAGTAGTCGCCCTGATAGCCCTCGGGGAGATCGAAGATCATCAGGCTGCCGACATGCATCGGCGTCTCCGGCGTTTCGAGATGCAGGAACGATGCATCCATGCTGCTGAGTTGATCCATTCTTCCCTCCCATGACGTTGTGACGGCGATTGCCGTCTTGATGACCGTGCGCCGATATCTCGCGCGTCACGGTCATTGCATTACGGCCGGACAGACAGCTCTGCGCCGCTGCCGATCCGGTTCACGCAGGCGATCTCAGGCCTGCGCCCGGGCCGCGCGCTCTTCCTCGTCGTACAGCTCCTTCTTCGAAAGCTTGCCGACCGCGGTCTTCGGCAGTTCGGCGCGGATTTCGAGCGCCTGCACCATCTCGTGCTTGCCGAGCTTGTCCTTCAGGAACGCCTGCAGCTCTTCGAGCTTGAACGGCTTGGCGTCCGCCTTCAGCTTGATGAACGCCTTCGGCGACTGGCCGCGATACTCGTCGCGGATGCCGATCACGGCGACCTCCTCGACCGCCGGAAATTTGTAGATCGCCTCTTCGAGGACGCGCGGATACACGTTGTATCCGCTGCACAGGAGCATGTCCTTGGTGCGGTCCACGATGAAGATGAAGCCATCCTCATCCATGTAGCCAACGTCGCCCGTGCGCAAGAAGCCGTCCGCGGTCGTCACCTCGGCAGTGGCGTCCGGCTTATTCCAGTAGCCCTTCATCACATTCGGGCCCTTGATGCAGATCTCGCCGCGCTCGCCGAGCGGGACATATCCGCTGCCGTCGTCGACGTTGAGGAACTTGATGACGATGCCGGGCATCGGCATGCCGCAGGAGCCGGCCTTGCGCATGGCGCCATGCTGCGCCGGCGTGTAGGTGCCGCTCGGCGAGGTCTCGGTCATGCCCCAGCCTTCGCTCAGATTGCAGCCTGTGATCGAGGCGAATTGCTGCGCCACCTCGAGCGGCAACGGCGCGCCGCCGGATCCGCAATATTTCAGCGCGCGCAGGCTGTGCTTCGGCGTCTCCGGATGGTTGATCAGCGCGGTGAACATGGTCGGCACCCCGCAGAAGACACTGACCGACTTCGTCGAGATTTCCTCGAGCGCGGCCTTCGGATCGAAGCGGACATGCTGGATGATCTCCGCGCCCATCAGGACGCCGAACAGCACGTTCACGGAAAGCGCGTAGATGTGGAACGGCGGCAAGACGGCCAGGAAGCGCTCTTGCCCATCGACCAGCACCGGCGGCGAGCCGGCCGTCGTCGCCCGGTACTGCTGGCACGCGCTGGTCAGGTTGGCGTGGGTGAGCATCGCCCCCTTCGGCAACCCCGTCGTCCCGCCGGTGTATTGCAGCACCGCGATGGTCTCGCGCGGATTGTCGATCGGATAAGCCTGGTAGGCGCCATCATTGTGGGTCAGCTGGCCGAAGCTGATGTGATGATCATCCCAGGCGACTTCGCTCAGCTGCTTGGCCGCCTTCATCTCGTTGACGACGGTGTCGGGGTCGGCGGTGATCTCGCCAAGCGAGCCGACCACCAGCTTCTTCAATCTTGTCTTGCCCAGCATCGCCGCCATCTGCGGATAGAGCGAAACCATGTCGAGCGTGATCAGGATATCGGTCTTGCTGTCCTCGATCTTGTGTTCGAGCACCTTGGCGGCGTCCAGCGGCGAGTAGTTGACCGCCGTGCCGCCTGCCTTGAGGATGCCGAAAAACGAGATGATGTAGTGCGGCGTGTTGGGCAGATAGAGGCCGACATGAACGCCCGGCTTCACGCCGAGGAGCTGCAGGCCCTTGGCCACGCGATCGGTGAGCCGCCCGAGCTCGGCATAGGAGATCCGCTTGCCCATGAAATCGATCGCGGGACGATCCGGCCATTTGGCAACGGCATCGCCCAATATCTTCTGCACGGGTCCGGCAGCGATCTCGATGTCCCAGCGCACGCCGTCGGGATAGGATCGGATCCAGGGCATGTCGTTCATGAGATCTCTCCCTTCTATGGTCGCTCGGATCAGACGGCGGTCACGCCGCCGTCGACCGCGATGGTCTGGCCGGTGATGAATGCACAGGCATCGGAGGCGAGGAGCGCGGCGACGCCCTTGAGGTCTTCGGGGCCGCCCTCGCGATTCATCGGCGCCATATGCGCGGTCGCGCTCTGGTCGAGCTGCGCGGTCATCTTGGTCGGGAAATAGCCCGGCGCGATCGCGTTGACGTTGATGCCGAGCGGCGCCCATTCGTTGGCGAGCGTGCGGGTCAGGTTGACGACCGCGCCTTTGCTCGTGTTGTAGGCCAGCGTCGGCGTGCCTTCCGGATAGCAGCCGGTGAGGCCCTGGATCGACGCGATGTTGATCACCTTGCCGCTGCGCCGCGGCACCATGCAACGGCGGCCGACCTCTTGGGTGGCGATGAAGATCGCAGTCACATTCAGGTTGATCACCTTGTTCCAGCCGTCGAGCGTATGCTCGATCGTGGCGGCGCCCCAGGACGTCCCGGCGTTGTTGACGAGGATGTCGACCGGGCCCAGCGCGGCCACGACCTGCTCGATCATCGGCGCGATTGTCTCCAGCCTGCCCATGTCGCAAACCACCGGGAGCGCCTCGATGCCAAGCCCTTTGAGGTGAGCAGCCGCGGCATCAAGCTCATCCCGCTTGCGCGCGGTGATCGCGATCTTGGCGCCGAGTTCGCCCAGCACCTCGGCGATCTGAAGACCGAGACCTCGCGATCCGCCCGTGACGAGCGCGACGCGACCCGTTAAGTCCTGCAACTTGGCCAGACTCATGGCTTTCCCCCGATGGTTGGCGCCTCACACGCGCAGCACTATTTCGGCTGCAACAGCTTCTGAAGGTTCGTAAGGTTCTCCTGCATGCGGTCCTGCATGACCTTCCAGGCGTTGTTGCGCGCCTGCGCCTCCAGCTGCGACAGCTCGCGGAAATCGGCGACCGCCTTCTCGACCTGCTGCCTGGCGGTCTCGGTCTGCTTCGACATGCCTCCACCGCTTGCGAAGCCCTGCATCGCCGCCTGCCACTGCGCGAGTGTCTCCTGCAGGATTTCGTTGCGCCGGCTGACCAGCGCCTGCACGCCTTCGTAAGCCTGCCGGTTCGCCTCCGCCAACGCCTCCATGTCCTTGCGCTGCCACTCGACCAGTGCTGCGATATCGAACCCGGGCAGCGCGAATTTCTCGGCCATTTTCTTCAGATCCCCGAGCCACGGCAGCGCGCCCGTGCCACCTGCGTCGGATTGCCTGTCATCGGTCCCCATCGACGTCCTCCTTCTGGTGTTTGGCTGGCGGCGGCGACACGCCGACCCGTGGACTGCGCGTCAGGCCGCCGGCCAGCGCGGTCGAAACAGGCTGACGCTGTCATCGGCTCGATCCGGATCGGGGTACACCATGCCGCGGAGACCGCTGCGGTCGAATGGCGACCATTCGTCCTCTCCGAGCGCGAGGCGGTCCGCGATCGCATAGAGCACGGCCGGATTGTGTCCGAGCCCGCAATGACTGCCTTCGACCTCGATGTTCTGTGTCCGGTCGGCATGCTGCTCGCGGCAACCCCACCACGAGACGATGCCGTCGGTGCGTGAGTAGATTGCCGTGCTCGGTACCGGCGGCGGCAGCTTCATCGTGTTCCTGTCGGGCCAGTCGTCGACCTGGCGCTCGCTCAGGATCTCGTAGAGCCGCCAGGCATTGCTTGCCTTCGGCTCGTTGGCGAACGGGCTGCCGAGCGTGATCACCTGGCGGACCAGATCGGGCGCACGCCGTGCAATCTCACGCGCAAACACGCCGCCAAGGCTCCAGCCGATCAAGCTGACCTTGCGATTGTATCGCTCGGCGAGTTCGGCCAGCCTTGCGTCCATGGCAGCCTCGACGCCGGGACGCGGTCCGCGATTGGGTCCAAGCTTCCAGCCATGCACCGCGTAGCCCTGCGCCTTCAGGTAGGCGCGCAACGGTCGCGTCGAGATATCGCTGGCGGAGAGCCCCGGTAGTACGAGGACCGGATGTCCGTCGCCGCGCGGCGCGCGGCGAAGCAGCGGGTAGCTGGCGAAGAACGCCTGCAACTCCCAGATCCCGCGCACTTCGAGCGCGAGCAGCAATTGCGACGGCGGCGCAGAGCGGTCGACGACCGTATTCATGTCAGAATGTCCCCTCCCGGATCACGCAGCGCGTCCCGCACGACCCGACATTTTATGATTGCTGCGTGGCCCCGCGAGCGTCGCCATGCAGACCCTGATCGCGCAACCGCGCATCCTCTTGGTCTCAAAACGCTATCGAGCAGGTCAGACCCGTTAAAGGTGCAATTGGCCCGCTTGACCGGTTAGTTTGGGACATCCGCCAATGAATCTTGCGCGCCGGCTGCGATGCCTGGTGCCCGGCCATCGCGGAAGTCCGAAGGACTTTTGCCGGTCCAGCGGGCAAAGGCGTGGCGGAAGTTCGCCGCATCGCTGTAGTCAAGCCGCGCGGCGATCTCGTCATTGGTCATTTGGGTGTTGCGCAGATAACCGACCGCGAGCTGCATGCGGACCTCGGAAACGATCTGCCGGTAGGTTTTCCGCTGCAGCTGCAGTCTGCGGCGGAACGTTCGCGGATGAATCGCAAGCTCCGCCGCCATTGCCTCGATACTCGGGAATCGACCGGGATGCTCGACGAGCCGTCGCCGGATGTCGGCGGCAAGACCGTCGTCCCGCGCGACAGGATCGAGAACCTCATCATAGATTCGGCCTGCCATCGCCCTGGTCATCTCGTCGGGGCAGACCGCCGGACGGTCGATCCAGGCCGCGTCGAATTCCAGCGCGTTCTTGCACTGGTCGAACCCGACCGGACACTGGAAGATGCGGTCGTAGGTCCCAGCGTGCGGCGGCCGTGCATAGGCGGCGCTCAGCTTCGAGAAGCGGAACGAGCTGCCATAGACGTCACGGCTCAGCGTCTGATAGGTCGCGAAGGCGAACTCGAGCGCGAACCGATAGACGTCATCGGCCGGGTCGCGCGAAAGCAGGGGCTCGAGCACACAGCTCACCGTTTCGTCCTTGCGGGTAAAGTCGATGTCGGCGACCGTTCCGAGGATCCGACCATACTTGGCCGCAAAGTCGATGACTCCGGCCCGCGTCGGGCTGCTCAGCATGGCATAGCCGTACATGCCGTAGGCCATGACATGCATTCGTTCTCCGGCGCGAAACGCGATCGCCGGATCCCGCGACAGCCGCATCGCATTGCGAAAGACCGTCCCGACCTGCCGATAGGAGACGCGCACCGACGAATCCCTCAGGTCGGCACTCGTCAAATTGGCGCCGCCGAGCGCGCGCGAGGCGGAGATCCCGTCCTCGGACAGGACGTCCACGACCGCAGCGATCCGTTGCGGCGAATAGAGACACTGCAAAAGATTTGGTGACGGGTGATACACGAGCTTCCTCGTCCGCCTTCCGTGCCTGTTTCCGGTCCCACAATCCGGGAGGCTAGTAAGCCGAGCCAGGCAACGGAAGGTTCGATTGGTCGCGTTTAAGGGTGAGTTCCGGACAAGACCGGCCAAAAGAAAGACCGCCGAGGGGAGGCGGTCCAGGTTGGGAGAACGCGATCGCGAGCGCAACCACGGCGCCGAGCTTATGCGCGCTTCGGCCGCACAAAAGGTTCGATTGAACCAATTTGCCGGTGAACTACGGACAACGCCGGCGAAGCGCCCCTTGGATAAGTCGGGGTCTAAAGACCCTCGTCGCCCCGGAACTCGGATGGATTCCTGCCGGTCCAGCGCGAAAAGGCGTGGCGGAAGTTGGCCGCGTCGCTGTAGCCGAGGCGGCTCGCGATCTCCTCATTGGTCATGCGCGTCTTGCGCAGATACTCGATCGCGAGCCGCATGCGTACCTCTGCAAGCAGGCCGCGATATGAGGTTCCTTCCGCCTCGAGCTTGCGCCGCAGCGCGCGGGGATAGATGTCGAGCTGCTCGGCGATCGCCTCGATACTTGGATAACTGCCCGGCTGCTCGATCAGTAGCCGGCGGATATCGGCAGCAACGCCGCCGGCGCGGTTCACCTCGCCGAGGATCTCCTCGCACATCTCCCGCGCCATGGCGTGGGTACGCGGATTTGCCAGCGCCCGCGGGCCGTCGTTGCGTACGTATTCGTATCCACAATGATGCTGATTGAACAGGACCGGACATCCGAAAAGAGCACGATACGCCGCTGTGGACGGCGGCGGTGCATAGTCGAGCAGCACGCGCGAGAACCCGAAGCCCTGACCGGAGCGGTCGCGAATGGTCGTCAGATGCGCGGCCAGTGCGAACTCCACCGCGAAGCGATGCACACTCTCGGTCGGATTCGGCCAGTGCATGGGCTGGAACGTCGCCACCACCACCTCACCATCATAAGAGAGGCCGAAATCGCAGAACGGACCCACCACGCGGATGTATCGCGCCGCGAAGTCGCGGGCCTCCGCGTGGGTTGCGCTGCTCAGCAGCGCGTATCCGTACATGCCATAGGCGGTAACATGCATCCGCGCTCCGGAGCGCAGCGCGATGGCGGGGTCCCTTGCCAGCCGCAGCGCATTGCGGATCACCGTGTCGAGCTGCCGATAGGATATTCGCGTCGTATGGGACTCGAGCTGACCGATCACAAGCCCGGTGCCATCGAGAACCTCCGATGGATCAATGCCCTGCTCGCGAAGCTCGGCCGCGATGGCCGCGATCGAATGCGGCGGGAATATTCGCTGCGCGAAGCTGGGCAGCATCCGGCTCGGCAATTGGCTTACGTGCGAATCTTGCCTGGTCATTCCGATCGCGTGTCCCTCGCATTCCGCGCGTTCCCGCTCCACGATTGATTTACCGCTTCAAACGTAAGCCCGATCACGTACGCGACGCAATGATCGGGTACCCGCGCGCGCTGCGTGCGCCGCGTTCCCCGTCCGGAAGTCACCCGGTCGGCGGTCCAATCGCACCTTTCTCCGCTTCGCGAGATCGCTAGGCTCGCGATGCCTTGCTCGACAACCGGCACGCAGCCGGAGGCCCGCACGGACCACGGCAAGCGCTATCAAGGGAGGAGCGGATGCGACGGGAGGACATTCTCAAGCAGCTGACGACGCCAATCGGCGCCCCGGCATTTCCCCGCGGGCCGTTTCGCTTCACCAACCGCGAATACCTCAACATCCTGTATCGCACCGATATCGAGGCGTTGCGCGCCGTCGTTCCCGAGCCGCTGGAGATCGACGATCCGCTGGTCCGCTGGGAAATCATGCGGATGCCCGACACCTCCGGTCTCGGCGACTACACCGAATGCGGCCAGGCCGTCCAGGTGCGCTTTGGCGACGAAAAGGGTGAGTACCTTCACGCGATGTACCTCGATAGCCTGCCGGCGCTGGCGTCCGGCCGCGAAATCAGCGGCTATCCCAAGGTGATCGGCAAGCCGAAGCTCTATATCGATTCCGATACGCTGGTCGGCACGATGGATTACGGCAGCCTGCGCGTGGCCACCGCGACGATGGGTTACAAGCACCGCGCGCTGGATCTCGAAAAGGCAAAGGCCGAGATCTGCGTACCGACCTTCATGCTGAAGATCCTGTGGACCTATGACAGTCCGAAGCCGGCGGGCGAGCCGCGCATCTGCGAGCTGCTGCGCTCCGAGATCACCGACATTACCGTCAAAGGCGCCTGGACCGGACCGGCCCGGCTGGAGCTCTTCGCCCACGCATTGGCCCCGATGGCCGACTTTCCGGTGCGCGAGATCGTCGCGTGCAGCCACATCATGACCGACTTGACGCTGTCCCGCGCCAAGCGCTGCCACAACTATCTCGATCAGCCGCGGTAAACGTGCACGTCGGAGAAAGCCATGCCATCATCCGCAGATCGCGCCGCGGCGCTCAACCGCTATCGTAATGTGTGCGTTATCGGGGCCGGCGTCATCGGCTCCTCCTGGGCGGCGCTGTTTCTCGCGCACGGGCTCAATGTCGTGATCAACGATCCGCAGCCCGGCATCGAGGCCACGACCAAGGACGCCCTGATCAAGATCGCGCCGACATTGCTGAAGCTCGGCCTGCCGCATGAGGGGTTGGAGCGCAACCTGCGCTTCGAGCCGGATCTCGCGCGCGCCGTCGCCGGTGCCGACCTCGTGCAGGAGAACGGCCCGGAGAAACCCGAATGGAAACAGCAGCTCTGGGCGCGGATCGAGCCAGCGGTGCCGAGGCATGCGTTGCTGTTGTCCTCGAGCTCGGCGCGGCCGGCCACCGAGCAGGCGCGAGAGATGAAGGATGCAAGCCGGCTGCTCGTCGGCCATCCCTTCAACCCGCCGCACTTGATCCCGCTCGTCGAGGTCGTCCCCGGCGAGCAAACCGATCCGCAGGCCACCGCCGACGCCGTGGCGTTCTACGAGGCGCTCGGCAAGGTGCCGCGGGTGCTCAAGAAGGAGATTCAGGGCTTTGTCGCCAATCGGCTGCAGCGCGCGATCATGCGCGAGGCCTGCTATCTCGTGCAGGAGGGCGTCGTCACGGTCGACGAACTGGACGACATCGTCACCAGCTCGATCGGGTTGCGCTGGGCCGTAAACGGGCCGTTCAGCTCGTTCCACATGGGCGGTGGCCCGAAGGGGCTGGAATCGTTCTTCCAGCACCTCGGCAAGAACATGGCCGCGTCGTTCAAGGTGATTCCGCAGGTCGACCTCGACGAGGCGCTACAGCGCAGGATCATCGACCAGGCTGCGGCGTCTTTCGGCAAAACGCCGATCCCGCGGATGGAGCGCGAACGCGACGACACGCAGGTGGCGCTGTTGCACGTGCTGGCGGCACGCAACGGCAGGGATCGCACATAGTCGGCTCGCCCTCAGGGCTACGCGCGCTCGCAGACACAGGCGGTCGCCATCTTTCGGAATCCAGACGCGCCCGGGGTGATCCTCGGGCATCAAGCGGAGACGGACGCTCATGAGCATCTTCAAGGGATTGAAGGTCATCGACTGCGGCAGCTTCATCGCCGCGCCAACCGCCGCGACACTGTTGGGAGACTTCGGCGCCGACGTGATCAAGATCGAACCGCCGGGCGCCGGCGACGCGTTCCGTCAGGTACCTAAGCTACCGGGCATGCCGAGATCCGACCAACCCTATGGCTGGCTGCTCGATAACCGCAACAAGCGCGGCCTTGCGCTCGATCTATCGAAGCCCGAAGGCCAGGCGGTGCTGCATCGACTGGCCTCCACCGCCGATGTCTTCATCACCAATTATCCGCTCGCCGTCCGCAGGAAACTTGCGATCAGCTACGAGCGGCTTGCCGCGGCGAATGATCGGCTGATCTACGCATCCTTCACCGGCTATGGCGAGACCGGCGACGAGGCAGGAAAGCCGGGCTTCGATGTCACTGCCTACTGGGCGCGTTCAGGCCTGATGGACATGGTGCGGAGCGACGCCAGCACGCCGCCGGCGCGGGCGCTCGCCGGCATGGGCGATCACCCGTCGGGCGTTTCGCTGTTCGCGGCCGTGGCGGTGGCGCTGTATCAGCGCGAGCGCACCGGCCGCGGCACCCAGGTCGGTTCCTCGCTGCTCGCCAACGGCGTCTGGTCGAACGGCATCATGGCACAGGCGGCGCTGTGCGGGGCCACGTTCACTCCGCGGCCACCGCGCGAGAATTTGTTCAATGCGCTCGGCTGCTATTACCGCTGCCGCGACGGCCGCTGGCTGCTGCTCGCGATCGTCAACGAGCAGCGCGACTTTCCGACCGTAGCGAAATGCCTGGGCCTCGACGACCTGCTCACCGATCCGCGCTTTGCCAAGCAGGCCGATCGCTTCGCCCGTTCCGCGGAACTGATCGCTCTGTTCGACGCGGCATTCGCGACACGGGACCGGGACGAATGGCGGGCGCGCCTCGACGAAGCCGGCATCGTCTTCGAATGCGTCGCCGAGATGGGCGACCTGTGCGCCGACCGGCAAATGCTATCAGCCGGCGTGCTGGTGCCGTTCGAGGACGATGAGATGCTGACGATCGACAGCCCGTTCTTTGTCGACGGTGCGACCAAGGTGAAGCCGCGCAAGGCGCCCGCGGTCGGCGAGCACAGCACGCAGATCATGCGCGAGGCCGGCTACGATGACGCGGCCATCGCCGGGATGCGCGAAAGCAAGATCCTGGCATGATGCGCTGACCACCTGCCGCCTTCGTCGCGCGCACGAGAAAAAGGCCGCGCCCTCGGGTGAGGAGCGCGGCCAGTCTCGAGGCGCCCGAACCGGGGGGCACCACAGCGGCGATGCGGCGCAGCTGAGGTTCGGAGGACGCCCCCGAGCAGAAACGATCAGCGCCGGACGCGCTCCCAACTCCCTGACCAGCCGCCGCGTTTACTGTCGATGGCCAAATCTATGCGTGGAGTTCGACCACGAGGAGGTTCGACGAGGCCGGTTCGGAGGTGACTTATGGACAGCGCTGAGTGACGAACGGTCAGACGGAGCTTTGTCCTGCCCGCACGGTCTTCACATCGGCGAAGAGACCCGGAAATCGGAGGGGCTCTTACCGGTCCAGCGGATGAAGGCATGCCGGAAGTTGGCGGCGTCGCTATAGCCCAGCCGGTTCGCGATCTCCTCGTTGGTCATCGCGGTCTTCCGCAGATATTCGATCGCAAGCCGCGTCCGCACCTCGGCGAGCAGCTCACGATATGATGTATCTTCCGTTTCGAGCTTCCGCCGCAGCGCGCGAGGATGCATCGAAAGCCTCTCGGCGATCGCCTCGATGTTCGGATACCTGCCGGGCTGCTCGATCAGCACCCGCCTGACATCGGCAGCGACCCCGCCCGCATGATTGACCTCGGACAACACCTGCTCGCACATCTCGCGCGCCATTCCATGGGTGCGAGAATCCGCCAACGCCACCGGCCCGTCGGCCTGCGACAGCTGGTACCTGTACTCGTTGCCGCGCTGGCGAAACAACACCGGACAGTCAAAGATCACCTGGTAGGCGTGGGCATGCGCCGGTTCGCCATAGGCGAGGGAAATCTGCGAGAAGCGGAATGACTCGCCGGCCAGGTCCTTCATCGTTGTCAAATGCGACGACAGGGCGAACTCGGCCGCGAAGCGATGCACGTCCTGCGTCGGATTCGGCCAATGCAACGGCTCGAACGCACAGACGACCGCCGCGCCGTCATACGAGTATTTCGCATCGCACAGCGGGCCAACGACCCGAAGGTATCGATTGGCGAAGGCGCGCGCATCGTCATAGGTCGCGCTGCTCAGCAACGCATATCCGTACATTCCGTGCGCCGTCACCCGCATGCGCTGTCCGGCACGGAGTGCAACGGTCGGCTCGTTGGACAGCCGCAATGCATTGCGAACCACGATGTCGATCTGCCGGTACGAGATGCGCGTCGTGTGCGCTTCGAGCTGATCCTCGGTTAAGCCGGTGCCCGCCAGCGCCACGGACGATCGAACCTGTTGCCTGCCGAGCTCGGCGATGATGGCAGCAATCAACTGCGCCGAGTACACGTGCTGGTCGAAATCCGGCGGTAACTGACATTCCGGCACGGCGTCCCGCAGGCGCCTTCCAGCGCTCATGTTCGTCTTCCTCCCTGGGCCTAAAGTCTTGCTCAAATCGAAATCATTCGCAATGCTGCCAGCAGCCGGCCGGCTCCCCCTATCCCCAGCCTTGGGGCAGCGCGCACGCGGGTCGTATCCAGCGATGCCGAATTCGGTCGCGAGATATTTCGTCGGCGCCGCCGTGCTTCTGGTCAGCACTCCACGACATTCACCGCGAGCCCGCCCAGCGACGTCTCCTTGTATTTGGACTTCATGTCCTCGCCGGTCTGCAGCATCGTCTTGATGACGGCATCAAGCGAGACGTAGTGCTTGCCGTCGCCACGCAGCGCCATTCGGGCGGCGTTGATGGCCTTGACGGCCCCCATCGCATTGCGCTCGATGCAAGGGATCTGCACCAGGCCCCCAACGGGATCGCAAGTGAGACCGAGATTGTGCTCCATCCCGATCTCGGCAGCGTTCTCGACCTGGGCCGGCGCACCGCCGAGCACGGCCGTCAGGCCGCCTGCGGCCATCGAGCAGGCGACGCCGACCTCGCCCTGACAGCCAACTTCCGCGCCGGAGATCGAGGCATTCGCCTTGTAGAGCATGCCGATCGCAGCCGCGGTGAGCAGGAAGGTAACGACGCCCTCGTCGGTGGCACCCGGACAGAACTTGACGTAGTAATGCAGCACGGCCGGGATCACGCCGGCGGCGCCGTTGGTCGGCGCGGTCACGATCCGTCCGCGCGCTGCATTCTCCTCATTCACCGCCATCGCGAAGGCGTTGACCCAATCCATCGCCGCCAGCGGATCGACGCTCTCGGTGTCGCTGTTGCGGGCCGACAGTTCGCGGTAGAGCGCCGGAGCGCGACGGCGAATGTTCAGCGGCCCAGGCAACGGTTCCGCCGCACCGGCATTGTCGATTCCGAAGCCGCGATCGACGCATTGCTTCATCGTCTCCCAGATCTTCAGGAGGCCGGCACGGACGTCAGCGTCGGTGCGATGAACACACTCATTGGCCAGCACCATGTCGGCGATCGAGAGCCCGCTCGACTGCGCGCGCGCGACCAGCTCGGCGCCGGTTCCGAACGGATACGGCCAAACCGGAAGCTCACCGCCTGCGCCGCCAGCCAGGTCGCCCAAGCCACGTTCGATCACGAACCCGCCGCCGATCGAGAAGTAATAGCGTTCCGCCAGCAGACTGCCGTCGGCCGTGAACGCCACAAGACGAATCCCGTTGGGGTGCTCCGGCAGCGAACTGTCGGGCTGGAAGATGATATCGCGTCCGCGCCGGAACGGGACCGGGTGAACATTGAGCAGCCGCAACTCGCCGGAGCGCCGGATATCCGCAAGCTGCGGCGCCACCTGGGCCGGATCGACCGTATCGGGCTTTTCGCCGAGCAGGCCGAGGATCACGCCGAGATCGGTCGCATGCCCTCGCCCGGTCGCGCCCAGCGAGCCATAGAGGTCGGCACGGACCTGCGCCGTCCTGGAAAGAAGGCCATCGCGCTCGAGCGCGCGGGCGAATTGTCCGGCCGCGCGCATCGGCCCCACCGTATGCGAACTCGATGGGCCGATACCGATCTTGAAGATGTCGAAGACCGAAAGCATCAGGCAGCAGGCAGTTGTTGCTTCACCAGCTCGACCCAATACGCGGCGCCGAGCGGCAGGATGGCGTCATTGAAATCGTAGTATGGATTGTGCAACGGCGGATCATTGGCGGTCTCGCCCGCGCCGATGCAGATGTAAGCGCCCGGACGCTCTTGCAGCATGAAGGCGAAATCCTCCGATCCCATCGCCGGCTTGATGTCGGTTTGCACCTGTTCGGCTCCGACGAGGTTTGCGGCTGCCGACGCTGCGGCATCGGTTTCCGCGGGCGTGTTGATCACCCCCGGATATCCCCGCATGTAGCTCAGATCGACTTTTGCGCCATGGGTTTGCGCCACGCCGGCGCAGACCTGCTTCATGGCGGCCTCGACCTGATTCTGTATCTCGGCGTCCAGCGTTCTCACCGTGCCGCGCAATGTGACAGTTTCGGGCACCACGTTCCAGGTGTCGCCGCCATGGATCTGGGTAACGCTCACGACAGCGGCGTCCATTGCGCCGATGCGGCGGCTCACGATGCCCTGTAGCGCGGAGACGAGATCGGCCGACACCAGGATCGGGTCGATGCCCTTTTCCGGCGTCGCGGCATGACAACCGCTCCCAGTCACCACGATCTCGAAGGTATCGAGAAAGGCCGTCGCAATGCCAGTCCGGATCGCGAATTTTCCGCGCGGGATATTCGGAATGTTGTGCATCCCGTAGACCGCGTCGGCCGGAAACATCTTGAACAAGCCCTCCTCGACCATCTTCTTGCCGCCGCCTTCGTTCTCCTCGGCAGGCTGGAAAACGAAATGGACGGTGCCGCGGAACGGCCGGTGACGAGCGAGCTGCACGGCAGCTCCGAGCAGCATCGTGGTGTGGCCATCGTGGCCACAGCCGTGCATCTTGCCGGCGCGGGTTGACTTGTGAACGCGGTCCCCCAGTTCCTGGAGATCAAGCGCGTCCATGTCGGCGCGCAGCGCGATCGTCGGGCCTTCGCCGTTCGTCAGTGTCCCGACCACGCCGGTTCCACCGAGGCCGCGATGGACCGGAATCTGCATCTCCATCAGCGCATCGGCTACGAGCTGGGCCGTGCGGTGCTCCTGGAACGCGGTTTCCGGGTTGGCATGGATGTCATGACGCCAATCCAGCATCCGGGCACAGATATCGTCGGCGATTCCAAACTTCTTTGACATGCGTTGGTCCACCTGTTCGTTGGTTAGCGATGGAAGAATTCGGCGATCAATGTCGCACCAAGGAATGTGCCCGCGGCGGCCGTCAGCGAGACCACCACGATACGCCAGCTCAGCTTCCTGAAGATCGGAAGATCCTTGGCAACCGAGAAGCCGGCGAGCGTCAGCACGGGGGTCGTGAAAGCAAGGAAGTTCAGCTTGTCGACCGAGCCGATCATCGCGTTGGAGAACGGCAGCAGGCCGGGAATGCCGAGCACGGTGGTGACCACGACCAGGATCAGGATGTGCGGCACTTTCGACAGCAGACGGGCAAGGACGTCGACCAGCAGCACGACCGCGAGCACGATCAGGAGACCTGCCCCCGACTCCAGCAGCGGAACCTTGTAGGTGAGCGAATTGCCGATCAGGACGCCGCACGCGACGGTGATCCAGGCGAGCAGCGAGTCGAAGAAGCCGAAGGTGCCGTGCTTCGTCTCGCCGGCGCTGGCGATCGAGGGCCCGAGATCTTCCGACGCGAAGTTCGAGAACCGGCCGAGCGCAGGCTCCAGCCTGTCATACAGCCAGGAACACACCGGCAGCGAGAAGAACAGGGCGAAATAGAAGCCGAGGACGGCGGTCATCAGGTTCGCCGCCGAGGCGATCGCAATCAGCTCCTTCGCCATCTCGGGCGGATTGTGGCCGTTGATGGTGCCGATCGCGGCCGCCATCATGCTGCCCGAGCCGACGCCCGCGCCCATCGCGAGCGACCGCGGATCGAAAATGTGCAGGCTGGCGATAAAGCCGGCCAATAGTGCGATGAACAGCGCGCCGAGCACGGTACCGGTGATGTACTCGGCCAGTACGCCGCGCCCCTCGGCGGAGTTCATGCCGTATTTCTCGCCGATGATCACCATGTTGCCTTCACGGCCGATCGAGAAGGTCGCGCCGACGGCTTCGCGCTTGACGCCGAGCAGCAGCGCAATCGGCAGGCCGAGGACGAGCGTGCCGAAGGTGTGCCCGAGCTCCTGGAAGATCAACGCCCAGCCAGCCTTCTGCACCTCAGGCAGCGCGCCGCCGACCGTGAAAGCCATCTTGATCACGAAGAGCAGCAGGCCTGCGTTGAGCAGTTGTCCCGCATAGGTCTGCAGGCTGGGCCCGATCCGCGCGGCGGCAGGCAGATAACGTGCCGAGAGGCCCCATGCGGCCGCGATCAGCAGCGCCCACACCATCGGTTGAAGCAGCACCTTGCCCGGTCCGATCTGGAACTGGACGATCCCGATCGTCTCGGCGACGGCAACGATGATCAGAACGGCAACGAACAGCGTGAGCTTGCCGGTGCTTGCGGGATTGACCGCCTGGGCGGCCAGGTCTGCGGAAGGCGAAGAGGTCGACGTCATGGTGCTGGACACCTCCAGAAAATGATTGCGAGGCAATGCGGTGAACGGTGAACCAACTTGCCCGCGCAGCATCGGGGAGAAAGCGTCTTGCATCAATGATCGTGTCGTCCAGTTTTTGTTGCATTTTTTGCAACGCTGGAAAAACGAAAGTCCAGCCCGCGAAAGCCGGCATGACCGCGACCGTTACCGTGATCGATGCGAACGGTGCGAGGACGGCGAAGCCGTTCCTCGGCTAGCCCCTGCTAGTCGATCGCTCCGGACGAGCCGCCCGGTTCGAGCTTCTGCACATCCGCCACGTTGACGCCAAGCACGACGATGTCGTGCGGCTTGCCCTGAAGGTCTTTGACCTGGTCGCGCAACAGAGCTTCGGCGCGGAAGCCGAGTGCTTCGAAAATCGCGATCGCCCGGGTCTGGTCGGACGTCATCTGCACGGTCAGGCGTTCCAGGCCCATCGACAGTGCGAGGTCAAACGCCTCATTGGAAAGAGCCCGTCCGATGCCGGTGCCGCGCACATGCGAGGAGATCACGGTCCTGATCTCGCCGACATGGGCCGACCACGACATGGGGTCCCGCACGATCGTGCCGCACCCCACCACGATGCCGTCCTTGACCACCAGCAGGCTGACGATCGAGCCGCGCTCGATCTCCTTGATCCATGCCGAGAGCACCTTCGGCTCGCGGATATTCCGCGGCAGGAACAGCATGTCGTGCACGGCAAGCGCGTTGGCAAACTTCAGGACGGCGGCCTCGTCGGGAGGCCCCATCAACCGAAACTCGACGTCCCCGCTCTCGAAGTTGACGCGACGCGGATAGGATCGCATCTTGGTATTCCTCATGCAGATCGCTCAATCAATCCGAAATCCAGACTTCACCGCAACCACCTTGTGGGGATCGCAGCGTTTTTCCCGCCTGTCCTGCACGTAGGAGCCAGATCAGGCAAGCCGAGTGTAGCAATGTCCTAATATAACTCCTGAAACGGCCCGTTTGCACCTTTCCGTCTCGATATGAGCACATAAGCCTGGCGACAATGACCATGAGCGCTTCCAACGACGACCTCGAACGACCGCTACATGAAATGCTGCGGAGACATGCCCGTGAGCGGCCGGAGAAACCGGCCTGCATCTGGTATGGCCGCGCCATCACGTTCCTCGAGCTCGACCGCGCGAGTGATGCATTCGCGGCGCGCCTGCAACAGCTCGGCGTCGCCAAGGGCGAGCCGGTCGCACTGTTCATGAACAATTGTCCGCAATACCTGATGGCGCAATTCGGCATCCAGAAGATCGGCGCCATTGCCTCGCCCTGCGGGGCGCTGAACAAGGAGCACGAGCTCGCCTACCAGCTCGACGATCTCGGCGCGCGCGTGATCGTCGCGGCCGAACCGCTATTGCCGATCGTAGGTCAGGTCCGCGACAAGACGAAGCTCGAGCATGTCTTCGTGGTCCGCTACCCGGACCTGCTGCCCGACCGGCCACCGATCGGCGTTCCGGATGAACTGCTCGCATCCGGCTCCGAGCCGGCCGGTACGGCCGGCGACATCGAGGACTTCCTCTCCGTCGCTGCAAGCGGCGCGTCGCCCCGCGATGTCGCGATCGACATGAACGATACGGCACTGATGATCTACACGTCAGGCAGCACGGGCCGGCCCAAAGGGGCGATGCTGTCCTATCGCAACGTCATCTTCAAGACGGCCGCGACCGTGAACTGCAACGGGATCGGCACCGATGACACGCTGCTCTCGATCGCGCCGCTTTACCATATCGCCGGCATGGTGATGGGCGTGAATGCACCGGTCTACGCCGGCGCGACGTCCGTGCTGTTGTACCGGTTCGATCCGCTCGTGACGGCACAGGCGATCGACCGCTACCAGGTAAGCTGGTGGTACAGCGTGGCGCCGATGAACGTCGCGATCACGCAGCTCCCGAACATTTCCGACTTCGCGCTGAGGAGCCTCCGCGTCAATCCCGTGACCAGTTTCGGCATCGACTGGACCGAAGCGCTTGCCAGGCAATGGCAAGCCGTCGCGCCGAACTGCGAGAGCTTCGAGGCGGCGTACGGGCTGACCGAGACCCACACGGTAGACACCTTCATGCCGCGCACTTCGGTTCGCTGGGGTACCCATGGCAGGCCGGTGCCCGGCAACGAGATCCGGATCGTCGATCCCGACTCCGGCGCAGACAAGCCAGCCGGCGTGCCGGGCGAAATCGTGATCCGCGGCCCGGGCGTATTCAAAGGCTACCGCAATCGTCCCGATGCGACCGCGGACGCGCTGCGCAATGGCTGGCTGCACACCGGCGACATGGGCCGCCTCGATGCCGACGGCTATCTGACCTTCATGGGGCGCTTCAAGGAGATGATCAAGGTCTCCGGCTACAGCGTCTTCCCGGAAGAGGTCGAATCGATTCTGAACAAGCACCCCGACGTGGCGGCGTCAGCCGTGATCGGCGCGCCCGACGCCACCAAGGGCGAGGTGGTCAAGGCCTTCATCGTCCTGGCCCCGCGTGCGGAGCTGGACACCACCAAACTCGTGGCATGGGCGCGCCAGAACATGGCGCCTTACAAGGTGCCGCGCGATGTCAGCTTCGTTACCGAGTTGCCGCGCTCACCGGCCGGCAAGCTGTTGCGGCGGCTGCTCAAGGACTGATGCGGCAGCGAACTTGCGCCAGCCAGAAATCCCGATCGGCCATGTCCCAAAATCACTCCAAATTTGGTCCGACAGCACCTTTTCGGGAAGCGATGTCCATTGGACATGTCATTTTTGGATCCCCGGCGATTGATCGATAAAGAGCAAATTGCAGCCTGCGACATGTTCAGTCACGACAACGAATGCTCGAGCATCAAGTACCAGCGACGCATGAAACGGATGATCGAAGCGCTCACGGGAGAACTGACGCTGCAAGGCATTATCGGTCAGGGGACCACCACGGATCTGCGGGTGGACATCGCCAGCCTAGCCGAAACCGTGCTCATGGCGTGCGACTTTGATAAAGTCGCGGACTGATGTGTCTACCCGGGGCCGAATTGAAAAAAACCTTCGTTCGCGCAAATGACCTAGCTGGCCGCCAACAAACCGACCCACAAATCGGCGGCAGGTTGGCAATGCATTCGGCACAAATAATCGACCGCACGAAATCGCAGTTTGCGCGCACAAAATCGGGCTATGGCGGAGGGAGAGAATCTAGAAAAAGAATTGCTCGATTGCTGCAGCTCGGGTTCTCTCCCAAGGCGAGGGAACCGCGCTCCAGGACAAAGCTTATGCTCTCCCGTTCGTGAAAACCAACGCGTCTAAAGCCGTTGCCGCATTGCAAACGAGACCTCATAACCGCCCGTAGGCAAACGCCAGCCCAAGGGCGCTGCCCAGAACCGACGCGCTGGCTGCCGCGGTAGACGGCCTCGCCAAAGCCTTTGAAAGCGCCTGGTTTTGAGGATCGCTGCGTCTCTCAATCCGCTCTCTAGAGGCCCATCTGCCCCCCTCAGTACCTGCAGGAACCAGGCCTGCCCTTCCAAAATGAAGTCCCTCGGACTCCCGAAAAGGGATCATAGGTACTTTGTCAGATAGTCTCTGCAAACAAATCAATCAGTGTGTCGGATCCCAACGTGGAGCTCTGCTCTTGAGATAACTTTCATGATCGCGAAATTGGCAAGCTTCTTAGCCCGGGAGCTCTTGTATTGTCCCACTCCGGATTCTTCGACGGCTGCACCTTTGCCGTTTCTCGCCACAACGCACACCCTCCTCGATTCGCCTTGCTGGGTGAAATGCGGCGTCTTGCAAGCTATTGTCCCCCTCGCTTCGGTGACGTCCGCAAGCACAGAGTCTTCACCGCGAGACCGGACCGAACGCGTCTTTCACTTGCCTGGCACGAGCGGATCGCCTTCGTCCGTCAACCAAAGTTAGGATCGATCGCTACAGACACCTTCGGGATACACACACCGCTTTGACTCATAGTCAACCAATCGCAATTGCGACGTCCGGGCAACCTCATTTGACTCCAGTGTGCTTCAGAAGACTCTGGAAATCGGGTTTACGCAGCTAGACTGAGTAAGCACTCAACCATCGACTACAGTATGGAGATACTGAAGCTTCCTAGAAGCCTTTGCAGCCGTGGCCAAGCAAAAATTGCCTGGTCGTGCCACCGGATAATTCAGCTAGCACTTCGCTCATCCGACCCGCGGAACCACGCTTACCTTCGACCTTCAGCATTTGGTAGAATCGATAAACGTTATTCTTGTCCTGAAGATAGAGACTTTCCTCGATCGTTGCTTGAGCTATCCTGCACGTATCGGCCGTCATGATCGTCCTTCTATTCAACCAAGCTTGCATGCGTTGAGTCTCTTGCTTCAGTCGTTCATATCCTGACTCATACGCAACTCCATCACCGAGTTCGCGCTCAGCCTCTAGCATGCTTGATGAGAATAGCGGATGCGATGCGGTAATCGAGTCCAATACCTCTTGGGCCATCTGATATTGGTGAAGGATCTCGTGGACCTCATGTGGACCGATCATGGAATTCGCGCTTGATCGAATTGCATACTCCGCCAGCATGCTGATCCGGCATCGAAATGATATCCCCCCCGCGGCGCCATACCGCCAGTTCGCTCGGTCATAAAGTGTATAGCTAACTGTCGGGCACAGCCGCCTGACATCGATTCCAGTGATCTTACGATAGGCAGGAAAAACTCTGCATGCCTGATTTC
The DNA here is from genome assembly GCF_042258615.1 of Bradyrhizobium sp. Pha-3. Taxonomy (GTDB): domain Bacteria; phylum Pseudomonadota; class Alphaproteobacteria; order Rhizobiales; family Xanthobacteraceae; genus Bradyrhizobium. The sequence goes on from NZ_CP170152.1 coordinate 8,846,741, forward strand.
GTAAAAACGGGCTGCACATCCTTCTAGTCGCAAGGTCTCCCAGCCGAGAACAGTCGATTCGGAATTTAACCCGAAGGCGCTCTGCTTGCGGACAACTAGACACCAGAGTTACGTCCGCCCCGACCGCGGGACAGCTCATCGACGCCACCACAACGGCCGCGGCAATATTCAAGCTGGCTCCAAGCCCGCTTCGTTTGACCTTGAGCATCGCTACCAACTTTGATCAGCCCGTCACACCCAGGGGCTGTTGGGCTTCGCTCTGTGCCAACGAATTTGATGCCAATACTTGAATTACCGCTTCAAGTATTGTGCGCGCCCGCCCTTCAGGTTCGCTGTGTCGCGAACCTCGCGAATCCCAGCTCCCTTATCGGCCTATTCAAAAAGCCCGACTTCTACTTGGGGTCCGATTCGCGTCGACGGATCAACGGCAGCTGTTGAAGGCTACGCACTGTTGGCCTGCGCGACAACACCAATACACGTTGCCGGCGATAGGGTGGACTGCGTGACAACAAACGTCTCCATCATTTTGGCAGCGCCCAAGAAAGCATGATGTGATCGCAGCGACCGAAAAGCTGCCGTCGCTATTTTTTTTGACCGGCGTAAAGTTTACGCTGCCCCCTTGTAGGTCGACTTTCTTTGCAACGCGCCCGTCTTCCGCATGGCCACCGACCGGTAAGCATACGGAGGCGGTCGCGAGAAACAACACCAAGATGGTGACTACTCTCGCCATGAAAGACGCAGTTAATATTGCGAAGATCGATCGCATATCTTCCTCCATTCCAGCAACGGGCAATGGCTTGATGAAGGGCTTCACGGCCGCAGCACTTGATCGACAAAAAGACAACGCCGCCGCGATTTTCGACGAGAGGCGAAGATGAACCTTGCTTGTTTACGCGATCAAGCGATATGGCGCTTCAAATGCACTGCTGCGAACCACCCGCAAATGTATCGCAAGCCTTTGAGCAGCAATCGCTATCTTTCGTGCACTTCGCGTTCACCGGAAGGCACAGTGATGGCGATCTGCGCGCAGGAGACATTCGCTTAGATGAATGCTTGTGTTGCGCAACCGCCAACCCCGATGCTTGCGAATCGTCGACGCGCAGAATTTGCGTCTTTTCCATCGCCTCACCCTTTGAAGAACTTAGTGGGCACAGAATGACTGCGCTGAGCGCAAGTACTACAGATTTAGCAACGAGCATCATTGGTCATATCCCTTGAGATGCGACAACCGCTAATGACATCGAATTTGCAACTGAAGGTATCCGCATCGATTGCCTTCCACGTCTTGCTTCCTAATAGACGAAAAATCTCTAACTTTTGGACCATCAGGCGTATGAACCGTACAAAGCGAAGCTCCGACTCGGTCCTCTGTCGCCCCGCAGCCAAACCACGCGTCGTGAGCGAAAGGGCATTTGTTTTGGTCTTCGCCGATGCAAACAAGGTAGTCTTCGGCCATTGCAACGGAGTTGAATGTCGCTCCCGCCACCAACAGAATCAAACCGGCAATGCGGTTAGTCTTCATGGTCGTCGTCCCTTAGTTGCTAAAGGCAACGGCATCCGCCATTCTCTGCTGTGTCCGCTTCACGGCGAGCTACTTCAAAGTCACTGCCTAGGACATCCGCTCACCTGAATCTCCTCGGAGCGGATCGTCGAATAGTCGGAGTCCCAATGGCGACAGGGATCGCCACCCTGACTTTGAACATTTTCTTGGATGGCCTGTCGGGAGGCAGGGCACGACGCCCCATCGGCAGATATAGTTTGATCGCCGGTGTCGGGTCGGGCTGCAGATCGACAATAGAACCGACGAGCAACGAAGTTCTGCCCGTTATTCGCCTCGGAGACTGAGGGGAGCCCGACAATCACCTGAGATGCAATAATCACAACAGCAAATGCTCGGAAGCCAGCCATAGAAGCGCTCCCAGTTGTAAGTATCAATCCCCCCACGCTATACGAGTATCCCGAGTATTGCAATCTCTGATTTTAAAATATTTTAACCTCAGGTTTAGACGCCTCAACGGGCACGGGAGGTGAGCCTCGAACACAAAAATGATTCTCAAAGAAGGAGGTAGAGAGTGACGCTCCCGAAGAGCGCATCATCTGCGAGTCTGCGGTTCAGTTTCGTCCCTTAGGCCTAGAATGGGCATGGTGCATACTCCTATCAACGAGCCGCCGTGACGGCTTGAGTCGGCCGTCACCGGAAATGGAGCGACGAGTGAAGATCGTGGCGAGCCGCGGCTCCGTGTGTTCGGGTTACAATGCACCTAGACTGTGCGAGTGATCGACAGGCTAAAAGCACTGCCGAAGCGAAGGAGAGAGTACGATGTGGGTATCAATCGTGTTCAATTTGGCAAATGGATCGATGATCTCCGTTCCCGGGTTTTCAGAGCAGAGTCACTGCGATCAATTGGACAACAGCTCACGAAACCATCTGATCGAAAGACGTTTGATCTAAAATATTTCAAAGTAGTCGGCCAGACATAGAACCGGCGTCGGTCACTCCAAAAGAGCCGCTCACAACTGCAACATCTCACCGCGGCTCTGTTTACACCGTTGGCTCAGAGTGGACACAGTGTGCGGAGCCCAGCGACGGTCTGAAGTCTTCACCCGAGTCGACCCGTCGCCGGAAATGGAACGACGAGGACAGCGCGCATTGCTGCAGAGATCGTGTCGAGCAGCAGCTCGGTCTGTTCGGTAGTCCAACGGATCGTAGCCGCCGCAGCTGTTTGGCTAGCGACACAGTCGCGAGAACCCGCGGGCGGTCATTCCGAAGCGGAAGAATTAGAGCTTGTTCCAGAAGTAGTGTATGCCGTCGCGCGGGCTCTCATCGGGAGCACGGGGCGGTACGCTGCAAGGCCAATGGAGCGCCTCTCGTTCGGCAACGAAAGCGTTGGCCGCTGGCGGAAACCTTCGGGCGCGGTGCGCAGGATCGTCGCTAGTGTTCTATTCCGGCTATCGATCCCGCACCAGCTTCGTGCCAAAAAGTCCTTCCTTCTGACGTCCAAGCTCGGTCTGCGTATATGCCTCAAAATCCTTGACGCGTCGTGAGAAGAGCTCCTGACATCTTTGTTTGCCAACCTCGCGCGCGAGGGCCCCAATACGCGACGCTGTATACTTGATGTGGCAACATTCATCATCCGCGATTGCGCAGAGGGTGCGACAAAGAAGCGGCCGCTTCTCGGTGGGCGCGTATGCGTATAAAACAGGTTCCAATAGTTTTTGATGTATCCTTGTGCGCACCTCTCCCAGATTTATCTGGATCAAATGATCCAGAATTTTGTAGTCGCTTGTTGGGGATTTTGGCGCCCGAGCAAACCTCGCCGGTGGAAACTGCCGCTCGATCTCATCTCGGATTTTGGTCGGCAACGCGCCTGGAAAGACCGTGTCGATCATCTGAACGTACATGCGGCAGTGACGCGCTTCATCCTCCACGTGTACCGCCAAGTCGGCTTGAATGTCCTTCCGCTCACATTCATTCGCTGTTTCAGAAAGATCTCTCGCGCCTTCGCCTTCCTTAACTGCGTTCGAGATAAGCGACTGGACAACCCAGACCGGATTCTCAATGTGTTGTCTAAAGCTGTGCCCGTAGGCAGCAAGGAAGTGAACTGGCACTACGTCCCTAGTGGCCGTTTCGAATAGTTCGAGGTAGAGGGCTACATCATCAGACGACTCAGCGCCTGCCAATGTCGGCACGACTTGTCGTTCAATATGTGTACGCCCAGCCAAACCGCCTCAATCCTTCTTGAAGTCTCCGTTGCAGGCAATAAAGGGCGCCATCCCTTCTGCGAAAGGAGCGCTCGAGATTCCAACGATCCCAGCATTGATTGCGATGCTATCGATCTTGACCGTCGTTCCATCGACGTAACCTGAGATCCGTATCCCTTTCTTTCCGGCTATCGCCTTCAAGGCTGCGGCCTGCTCAGGAGTTAGTTCAAAGGAGATAGGAGCGTCTGCGGTCATGTTAACTGCCTCCCATGCTGTAGATACGCGCCAGCGTTGCACCGAGCCGATATTGCACCGAAATCGGGAGGTTTGCAATTAGACCGTGGAAAATCTTTTCGCCGCCTAGCGAGGCGATGTCGAAGAGATAATCGCGTTCGGTTAAGGGGGATTCTGACGATTTTGGCCGGTAGCATTCGGGCTGCGTGAGTGCGTAAAGCTCCTGCGCGATGCGATTCGAGAACCACCATCGCGACAAGGACAAGCTCACGTCGATCGACACTAGAAAGTGCCACCACATGGGAGGGATGTACAACAGGTCGCCTGGTTGGAGTATTGCGTGCTGGAGCGTCGCAACGCATTGCGATTCCGGATGCCTAGGATCAAGAGAAGAGTGGCGGGTAACGCCTGGCGCCAACGGACGGCTCTCAAACACCGCGGTTTCAGTCGGGGCAGCAATCGCCACATACTTATGACCGCATATTTGCATAAAGAGGTTGTGGTTGACTATCCCAACGCCCTCATTGTCTTGATGAAACGTTTGAACAGTACTTCGCGGCCCTAGCCATCCGAGGTCAAAGTACGCGGTGCCAGGACGAGCATTGGCCGGTCGGTAGAGACGCTCGGGGTCAATGGTCAGGTACGAAAGGGGGATCTTTCTCCAATAATATTCGGTGTCGCGGAGCTCGGCTAAGAACGACGCGGCCGTTAAGGCGGCCCGTGCGTGTTCCCATCGATATCGATGCTGTACGGTTATCAGAGTGTCCGGCGAGACCCTCAGCAAGGACTCGTTCAGCTGATGTTTCGTGAGATAGTTGAAATGTCTGCCGCCACGGAGGACGACCGGTACACCATGGTCGATCAGTGTATCTATTGGCGTCTCCACGTGGAGCTGAATTTCGCCTCGCTTCGTGAACCAATCCGCACCGTTCACGTCTGAGAGATGAGGCGTATTCATTGGGACGAAGTGCGCACTGCCATCGAGCCGAAGCCGGCGGAGAAAACGAGATCCGCGCTCGTCGGAACTGGCAGGTCGTAGCGAAAGTTGCTCAATGAAGGGCTACCGGAACGCTCCCACTCGGACCGCATATTATGAAGGTCGGACAGCAGTGCCAATCCATCCGCGCCATGAACAAGGTCGCGGTCGAACGCAGAGATCGCAAAGCTGTTGTCCGGACCCGAGCTACGTAAGCCAAATCCCATCGTACTCGGCGCTAGATATGGCACCTTGCCGAGATTGACAGAAAAAAAGCGCCGCTCGGTGAAGTGAAGATAGCTGCGGAAGCACAGCGACTCATGGATGTGGTGTTTTGCTTTCGGCCTATGACGCACCGTGAGAATATCCCGTTCCAAGACACCGGGGAAAATCTTGTCAAGGTGCGGCGCCCAAAATGCGTCAGGCGAATACGAGCCGCGCGTCGGTACTGAGACTGACAAGATTGCATGATAGCATCTAATCCACCCGTCCCAGTATCGGAACAAGCTGAAACAATCACCACCGCCGGGAATCGCAATAGGCACGGCTAAGTAGCCCCCATCTTTTAGGCTGAGCAATATCGAGCGGTGGAACCGGTCCATTGACGACGTGGAGATGATGACGTCGGAGGGCTGCGGCAGAATGTCGATGAAGTCGCCAGCTACGAGCGTGATGTTAGGTTGCGAAACGATAAGCGGATTGCGCACCGAATGCGCGTACAACGTCTCGATGATTTCACAGCCGGTCACGTGCCCTAACGGGCCAACCAATTGGCTCATGACGTAGGCCAAGTAGCCAGTTCCGCTTCCTATCTCGAAGACTTTTTTGCCGTCGAGAGGAGCCAGATTATCGAGCACGACCTCAAGAAAGTCGCGATCCGAAATGGCGGATAGAACGATCCCGTTGGCACCAACTGCGGTGCGGACAGGACCACGTGGGTTGACTAGCGGCAATCGCCGCGCCAGCTCGGCGGGAAGAAACGAACTGACATTCACTTGCGACAGCGCTGTGGCTACGTTCACACGAAGTCTCCCTACGTCGGTTTCCTTCGGGACCAATCTTGCCAATGCTACAAGAATGCCGTTTGCCGATCACTAAAATTAAAATCTTCTGCCGATGTGGCGGCTGCGCCAACTTGTTCTTATGGCCGATCCAGGAGAATGTTAATCAAATGGCGAGATCAGCGAACTTCCTGATGGAGCTTTAGCTGCTGATACGCGTATTGATTGTTACGAAACAAGTCGGCCAAGGGCCAACATTGGTGCAACCCTATCCTGCTCGACTGGCAGAAGGCTCGGCCAGCAACCCAGAGAAACTTGATTGGCCCACTCAACAACAACGGCACGGGCAATCAGGGAAAAGCGTTTCGTCTAATCGAGCCTGCTACCCACCCTGTTGAAGTGGAGTTGGACGCAGTGGCCGACGTATTTGATCTCACAGAGCTAGCCGCCCAAGAGTACTTTGCTCCGAAGAATGGCAAGCTGGAGCTTAATGAAGGCCGGCGCTACAAGCTCAACCATACACAACTCGAAACTAACCTATGAGAACGACCGGCAGTACAATATTGGGTATTAGGGTATGCGATGCTCATCTACGAAAAGCGCTATCCCACCACTCACCGGCATCGGTGCCCTTCAAACCCGCGCCTATGTTGTCGAGTGCACGGATCATCACGTAGACGGACGCGAACAACAGGGCCAGTCGTGTGACGAGAGGCTGTTCGGCTATTCCATGAGAGTTGAAAGCGAAGCTCTGGAGAACTAAGAACCCGCTGATGAATGGACACGCACAACTCTAGGAGCCCGAAAAAGAGCCGTTTCGTCTCTCTCAAGCGGTACAGCAGAACGGCAATCGAAAATACCGCAGACGTCGCGGTAATTACGCCTGCCAACGACATCCCCGCGATCTTGCAAAGCCCTGTCAGTGCGATCAGCACGCAGGTGACCGATAGAAACCACGACTGGACTTTCACTTACCTTCCCTCCTGAGGAACTATAAAGCTCTTTTATCTCGCTCGCGAAAAAACGACCGACCACGATATCGCCGCATCTCGAGATTCGATCTGAATATCTGTCGCGTCTATAGCTTTTGAATTCGTCGAGAACGCGTTGGCCGGCCGAAGCGCTTCGCGACAGGCGGTTTCGGGCGATGCGACTTTCCCGGGCAGAAACAAGCCTTACGGATCGCAAGGTGTCTCTTTCGACCAGCGGTACCCTTGCGAGCTTCCGGACTTTCTTCGAACGACAAACGGCGCGCCGATCGACGTAGCTCGAGGCGGCTGCGCTTGCGTAGCTTCCGCTCTTCGCCAATTCGAAACTCCACGAACACGTGATCCGACCAATCTATGTCTTGTGCCAGCTTCACGCGAACGCGACTCGCGAATAGATCCTCGCCATCGAGAAAGCGGAAGTCCGCCAAGTCCCCATCTTCTCGCACAACGCTGTAACGGATCCTGCGAATGAGTTGGCTCGAACAAAGGTACGCTCTACTCGGGCTTATGTGAGGTCCGCAGTAAACGCGAACGCCCTCGATCGTGCCTTGGTATCCTAGCCCGCCGCCGGACGGCAGGTTCCTCTCGTGCACGATGTCGTAGTCTTCACGCACCTCACCAGGCCTTCGGTGGATCGCGGCGAATAACTCTGCGCCGAATGGATGGTAGGACGCGATCAGGACCGGCATCGGGCCGACAGTCGGCGCTTTGGCGATCACAGCCTTCCAAAACTCTTCCGTACCTTTCGATATGTCCATGGCGACGACGCGTTTAGGCCGTCGGTTCATGGCCCGCCATACGAGGTTGGCCGACAAGATGCGGCAGCTGTCCGAAAACAACTTGGGTAATTCGTCGAAGGACAGAGCGGACATTTCGGGAATGACGAAGCTACCCTTGTCGATGGTGCCGAATTCCAGTTCGGACCAAATGGCCTGCTCGTACTGCCGCTCGAGCGAATACTGGAAGCAACTCAGCCACGGCCCGATCGACAGCAAGCTCTCGGTCATGTGCTTGCGCACCACACTCATCCTGCCCTCGTCCAAGGACGCGGCCCGCAGGCGCTCCTTTCTAAGGTCCCTAAATCCATTCGTCACCGCGACGAAGACCGAGCACAGTCGCTTCGTCGCAGAGCTAACGTCGAGGTCTGGCTTCACGGCCTGGACCGACCGTTCGTACGCTTCCGACTTCTGCACGTCGGCGAGGTAGTCACCCGTCTGTTGCATGGTCGAAACGAAATTTCGGACCGTTTCGTCATTTTCGAAGACCGGATAGCTCTTCAATTGATCCGCAGTCCGCGATACGCCTTCGTCCCCCTCCTCAGGCAGATTGGCAGCCATTGCGCCGAGAAGAGACGGACGCAGGGTGTCGACGCCATCGATGCCAAAACCGCCGTACACTCGTCCCGAAACCATGCGGGGCGACGCTAAATTGGTGAGGTAACGCACCAAATCATCGAGCGTGGAGCTATATCTGGATTCGGCGAAACGGGGATTGAGCGCATACCTTATTAAGAACTCCCAAAGAAGCCGGAACGTCGTCTTGGACGTCGTGTCGATCATTAGAGAACCCTCGGAGGCACGGATGCGGCGGTCGAGCGTCAGCACGCCGGTTGTCCGTGCCGTCTCTGACGGCTGCTGCTTGGTCGCGTACCAATGCAACGCGAGGAGTCCGCTAACGCAGACGACGTCGGAATGCACTTCCGAAAGCACGATTGCGGAAACCTGGCCCGGCTCCAAACTTCCAGGATCGAACCGGACGTGATGCGACAACTCGCTTCGCACTTCATTCCAATTCTTGGCGAGTAAATCGGGCGTGAAGAGAACCGTGTTCTCGAAGAGATACGTGGATTCCAGATTGGCGTAGAACGGCTGCAACCAACGCAGGAGAAGGTCGCTCAATCGGGCTCGTAAATTCCGAGTTGGTACTGGATCGAGAAACGTTCGTTTCCATCGGTTGAGCGAGAGAGATTCAAAACTGGCCCCTACGAGGGCCTAGTTTTTCGCCGAAATGCCGTACTGTACCAATTCCCGACGTTCTAGGATTCGGAGAAAAATGCGTTCTCCAGCCCCGTTCGCGGCTCGTTTTTAGTACGGCCAGCATTCTCCAGGGCAAAAAGATCACGAAACCGGCCGAGTTTTCGGGCCGTCTCCGTTTCGAGGTACGAAATTTGGTGGCAAAGTGGCGGAGAGAGTGGGATTCGAACCCACGGTACGGTTTCCCGCACACACGCTTTCCAAGCGTGCGCCTTAAGCCACTCGGCCATCTCTCCGGGAGGCCTCTCTTGAAGGGCTGAGGCAGATTTTGCAAGGGGCGCGCGGCTGGAGCGCGAAATTTCCCCAATGGATTGAAAATATTGGGTAAATTAGCAGCGAGGTCGGCCGCGCCCCGCGACTTCGCTTGCCGCGGCCCGCGATTTTTGCCGCTGGCCGGTCAAAGACCGGCGCAAATCAGGCCATGCAAATCGATCGGCCGATCCTCGTCACTCCCAAGTGCGCAATTGCGCACTCCGGCGCATGCGGCTTTACCCCCGCGCATTCTACCTTGCTCGGGGCCCCTGGGTGCGATCGGCACCCGGCTTTCCCCGCCCCTCTGCTCAAGAGCAGGCGAAGCAAGATGCAAAACTCGGACCGATCATGTCGCGAGAACGCGAATGCGTGGCCTGCCGACCGTGCCACAACTTCGGTGTCGTCCTGCGAAAGCAGGCACCCATAGCCACAGGCGGTCATCATTGAAAGACGGTGGAACGACGAGTCCCGTTCGCTACACACTCAGTGATATCGCGCCGCAAAATCCGCCGTGCGGCGCGGCCACAGGCTCGGCGGCTCCGGCAGCGCCGCGGCACCCGCACCGTGCGTATCCTGCAGCGCCTCGATGAAATCGGCGAACCATTGCTGGATGGTGCCGCTGTTGAGCTTCTCCATCATGGCTTCCCAGCGCATCCGCCGCTCGGTCAGCGGCATTGCGAGCGCCGTCGCCAGGGTGCGTGCCATGCCGTCGATGTCGTGCGGATTGACCAGCAACGCGGCGTCGAGCTCGTTCGCGGCACCGGCGAACTTCGACAGCACCAACACGCCGGGGTCGGCCGGATTCTGGGCCGCGACATATTCCTTGGCGACAAGGTTCATGCCGTCCTGCAGTGGCGTCACCACGCCGACCTGCGCGGTGCGGTAGAGCCCTGCGAGCACACCCTGGCCAAAGCCCTTGTTGAGGTAGCGGATCGGCGTCCAGTCGACCTCGCCATGCACGCCGTTGACGTCGGTGACGAGCTTGGCGACCTCGCTCGCGAGATTGCCGTAGGCCTCGATCGCACCGCGCGACGGCGTTGCGATCTGCAGCAGCGACACCGAACGCTTCAGGTTCGGATGCACCGACCACATCCGGTCGAACGCCTTGATGCGGTTGACGAGGCCCTTGGAATAATCGAGCCGATCGACGCCGATCGCGAGCTTCTCGCCGTTGAGGCTGCGCCGCAGCCGCGTTACGTCGGGATGCATCATTGCCTTGGTCGCCTGCTGCGCGAACTTCCCGGGATCGATCCCGATCGGAAACACCGCAGCGCGGGTGCGCCCGAACGGCGAATTGATCACGCCGTCGCGCACCGCGAAATCGAGATCGTTCTGCACGTAGCTCAGGAAGTTCTCGCAGTCCTCATCGGTCTGGAAGCCGATCAGATCATAGGACAGCATCGCCTCGATCAGCTCGCGATGATTGGGCACGCCCGCGATCACCGCGCGCGCCGGCCACGGCGTGTGCAGGAAGAAGCCGACCGGCTGCGTGACGCCGAGATCGCGCAGCTCGGCGCCGAGCGCAAGGAAATGATAGTCCTGGATCCAGAACACGGAATCAGGCTTGCGGAAGCGCAGCAACGCGCGCGCCATGAACGCGTTCACTTCGCGATAGCTCGCGTAGTCCTCGTGCGAGGCACGGATCAGGTCCGCGCGCGAATGCATCGCGGGCCACAGCGCCGAATTGGCAAAGCCTTCATAGTAGCCGCCATAGTGCGCGGCCGGCAGATCGAGCATCGCCAGCGCGCCGGCGCCGAGAGCTTCGACTTCTGCAAAAGGTTCCTTCAAGTTCCCGTCGCGGACGCGTCCACTGGAACCAACCCAGATTGCCCCTGTCTTTTCCACCACCGGCAACAATGCCGCAGCCAGCCCCCCCGTCATGGGTTCATTGGGTTTTCCGCGCGAGACGCGGTTCGATACGACGACGAGGTTCACCCGGTCCCCTCCTGTTGGTCAACTCGCGTATTAACAACCATTCATCAAGATGGTTCCGAGCGCCCCATTTCCGAAGTTGGCGTCGCGTTCGCCGCGGTTTCTTACGCCAACTTCGGAAGAAAAGGGGCGCTCGCAAACAACAAATCGCGTGCCGCTGATCGATTTGAAGTTCCTACACGTGCCAGCCGCGAGATTTTAGGAACTTCAAATCGGCGGCACGCGTCAAGGAATCTCCCAAATGAAACCAAATTCTGGCGAAGACGCATGGAACTCGCGGGAACTCGCGAAAAGAAAAATTCATGCGAGGTCGCTCACACGACGCAAAAGCACCGCATTCGAATCGGCTGCGATGAATCTGACTCGTTAGGACAGGCCCACGGCCCTATCATCGCCGAGCAGCTGCGCGAGAAATTCGCGCACATCGCTCGGCCCGTCGAAATGTCCGGCGACGCCGGTGGCGCGACGGCCGACGGAGAATGCGAGACCGTTGAAATCGGGCATGATCGCGAACACGGTCTCATCGGTGACGTCGTCGCCGATGAAGAACGGGCGGCGTCCCTTGAACGGCTCATGCGTCATCAACTCGAGCACGCCGGTCGCCTTGGTGAAGCCGGAATGCTTGATCTCGCAGACGCTCTTGCCCGGCAGCACCTCGATCGGCGCATTCGGCAGCTCGGCGCGGATCAGAGACACCGCCTCATAGATCGCCTTCTCCGCCTGCGGCGCCAGCCGATAGTGCAGCGCCAGCGAATAGCCCTTGTCCTCGAGCAGAATGCCGGGGCTGAGCTTGGCGATCGCGGCGAGGCGGCGCTTCAATTCCTTGTCGAGCGGCGGTGCGTGCGCGGCGACCGCCTCGCTGTCCGGCTGCAGCCGCATCTCGGCGCCATGGCCGCCGACCGCGGGGAACTGCTCGGGCGCGAAGATCAGATCGATGTCGTTGAGCGAGCGGCCGCTGACCAGCGCCAGCGCGCCGCCCGTGCGATCATGCAATTGCTTCAGCGTGGTCGCGAGCTCCGGCGGCACCCAGACCTCGCGCGGCGTCGGCGCGAAATCGAGCAAGGTGCCGTCGATGTCGAGCAGCACCGCGGTGCGATCCAGCGGCGGAATCAGCGATGCCGGCGCCGGCACGCTGCCGGTCGTAGCATTGGGGGCGATGTCATCATCCAGGGGCATTTCGGCCACGTCATGCTTCGTCATAGTCTACTCCACAAATGCCAACGGCCGCGCGACAGATTCGAGCGGTTTTCGCTCGGCCGCGACGGCATAGCGCCATGCGACGGCTGCGGCGACCATCATGAGTGCCGACCCCAGCAGGTAGCCGGCGAAGACGCTGTTGCGCGATCCGGTGTCGATCAGCACGCCGAACAACGCCGGTCCGATCACGCCGCCGATTCCGGTGCCAACGGCGTAGAAGACGGCGATCGCGAGCGCGCGGACCTCCAGCGGAAACGTCTCGCTGACGGTGAGATAGGCCGCGCTCGCAGCCGGCGAGGCGAAGAAGAAGATCACCATCCAGGCGATGGTCTGGGTCTGCGCGCTGAGCACCCCGATCGAGAACAGATAACCGGACAAAGCCAGCAGCACGCCCGAGATGCCATAGGTCAGCGCGATCATGGTGCGGCGGCCAAGCGTGTCGAACAGGCGGCCGAGCAGCAGCGGCCCGAGGAAGTTGCCGGCGGCGAACGGCAGGATGTACCAGCCAACATTGCTGGCGGCGATGCCGAAGAAATCGGTCAGGATCAGCGCGAAGGTGAAGAAGATCGCATTGTAGAAGAATGCCTGCGCGGCCATCAGCGTCAGCCCGACCAGCGAGCGCTGCCGGTAGGTGGAGAACAGCGTCACGGCGACCTCGCGCAGCGGCGTGTGATCGCGCATCCGGATCTTGATCTTCTCAAAACCCTCGCCCGGCTGCTCGTGACCGAGCACGGAAGTCTCGATATCGGCGACGATCCGGTGGGCCTCTTCGGGGCGTCCATGGATCATCAGCCAGCGCGGGCTTTCCGGAATCCACATCCGCATCAGCAGCACGACGAGGCCGAGCACCGCGCCGGTGAAATAGGCGATCCGCCAGCCGTGATCCGGCGCAAGCAGCGCAGGATCGAGCAGGACGATGGCGCTCAACGCGCCGATCGCGGCGCCGATCCAGAAGCTGCCGTTGATGACGAGGTCGGTCCAGCCGCGATAACGCGCCGGCACCAGCTCCTGGATGGTCGAATTGATCGCGGTGTATTCGCCGCCGATGCCGGCGCCGGTGAGGAAGCGAAACAGCGCGTAGCTCGCGACATTCCACGACAGCGCGGTCGCAGCCGTCGCCGAGAGATAAAGCGCGAGCGTGATGAAGAACAGCTTCTTGCGCCCGATCCGGTCGGTGAGCCAGCCGAAGCCGAGCGCGCCGAGCACGGCGCCAGCGAGGTAGGCGCTGCTGGCAAGCCCGACATCGGCGTTGGAGAAGCTCATCGTCGGGCTCTCCTTCAGCGCGCCCGACAGCGCACCGGCGAGCGTCACTTCGAGCCCGTCGAGAATCCAGGTGATGCCGAGCGCCAGCACGACGCGGGTGTGGAAGCCGCTCCAGCTGAGATTGTCGAGCCGAACCGGGATCGAGGTCTCGATGATGCGGTCGTCATTGGGCGTGCCTTGAGCCACCGCCGCGTGCGTCGTCGCAGAACTCAATTGTGTCCGCTGCAGTGTCATCAGAATGGACCAATGAGAAACGCCCCGGAACGCTGTGTTCCAAGGCTCTCTTTCCCAGGATTGCGGCAAACGGAGTGCCCGCCACACGACATCAACGCCGCAGGCCGGCAGGGGTTCCCGCAATGCGGCAAAGCGAGGAAAATCGCCGTATTGCTGAAAATAATTCGAGCGGGATTGATTTTGTCGTCCCGGCGAAAGCAATTATTTCCGTCGTCCTGGCGAAAGCCAGGACCTATACGCCGCGGCCATGACAATGGGCACGCGGCGAATTGCACGTATAACGATAACGATTGGTGGGTCCTGGCTTTCGCCAGGACGACGATGGATACACCAGCGCGCCGCTTACGCCGCGCGGATGTTCGCCATGAAGCGGTCGAGCTCCTCGCGCAGCCGCGAACTCTCGACCGACAGCGAGCGGGCCGAGTTCAGCACCTCTTCGGAGGCGACTCCCGTCTCGGTGGCGCCGCGGTTGACCTGGGTGACGCTGGAGGCGGCTTCCTGGGTGCCCTGCGCGACGTTCTGCACGCTGCGTGCGATCTCCTGCGTTGCCGCGCTCTGCTGCTCGACCGAGCTCGCGATATTGGTCGCGATCCCGGAGATCTGGCCGATCGTGCCGCCGATCTCCTTGATCGCGGCAACCGATTCCTGCGTCGCGGCCTGCATTCCCGAGATGTGGGTGGAGATCTCGTCGGTGGCTCGCGCGGTCTGGCTCGCCAGCGACTTCACTTCGGCGGCGACCACCGCAAAGCCGCGGCCCGCGTCGCCGGCGCGCGCGGCCTCGATGGTGGCGTTCAATGCCAGCAGGTTGGTCTGCTCGGCGATCGCCGTGATCAGCTTGACCACGTCGCCGATCTCCTGCGCGGCGCGCGAGAGCTTGCCGATCCGGGCATCGGTCTGCTCGGCCTGGCGCACGGCGGAATCGGCGATCTGGCTGGATTCCTTGGCGCGGCGGCCGATCTCGTCGACCGAGGCGGACAGCTCCTCGGTCGCGGAGGCCACCGACTGCATGTTGCTGGAGGCCTCCTCGGAGGCGCCGGCGACCTGGCTCGACAGGTTCTGCGTGGTCTCGGCAGTGCGGGTCAGCGTCCCGGCCGCGGATTCGAGCTGCACGGCGGAAGCCGACACGTTGGAGACGATCGAGCCGACGGCGGATTCGAATTCGTCGGCGAAGCGAATGAGCTCGGTGCGCCGCGCGGCGGCGCTCGCCTTGTTCTGCGCCTCCTGGGTGGCGGCATCGCGCTCGGCCTTGGCGACCGCCTGGACCTTGAACTCTTCCACCGCGCCGGCCATCTCGCCGAGTTCGTCGCGACGGCCGAGGCCCGGCAGCACCACGTCGAAATTGCCGGCCGCAAGCTCGCGCATCGCCGCACACATCGCCGCGATCGGGCGCGAAATGCCCTTGCCGAGCAGGAAGGCCCACACCAGCCCGAGCACGAAGCTGCCGGCGGCAAGCATCAGGATCAGCTGCTCGGTTTCGCCGATCATGGAATGCGATTCGTTCTCGAGCCGCTTCTGGTCGGCGAGCAGGTCGGACTTCATGGCCGCCGCACCCCGGCTGATGGCGGCCGCGGATTCCGTCATCTCGACGATCAATTCGTCGATCGACTTCGCATTCGCGATCAGCTTGGCCAGCGCCTCGCGGTACTCTTCAAGCAGCCCGGTGATATCCTTCACGCCCTGGGTGATCCGCTCGTTCTTCGAGGTGATCCCCTTCACGAGATTGTCGGCGAATTTCAGCCGGGCGAGCGCGCTGGAGGCAACCGTCTTGTCGCCGTTGACGACGAAGGTGTTGACCGCGCCGGTGATCGACTGCAGCTGGTCGGCGACCTTCTTGGCGCCGAACTGAATCGACTGCAGCTCGGAATCGTCGGCATTGCTCGGCAGGTCGTCGAGCTTGTACCGCATCGAGGTCGCACTGCGGACCAGTTTGTTCTGCGCGGTCTGCGCGCTCTCGTCCTTGATACGGACGATCTCGGCAAAGATCTTGGTGAAGGCGCGGAATTCGCGCTCCAGCTTGGTGACCTGCTCGAGCCGGGCCGGATTGGTGGTGCCCTTCATCGACGCCACGATGGCATCCTTCAGGCCGCCCTCGGCGGCGAGCGCGGCCTTGGCGTCGTCCTCCTTGCCGGTGGCGACGTAGTAGCGCGCCAGCGAACGGTAGGAGATCAATTCGCGATCGATGTTGCGGGCAAGATCGGCTTCCGCGACGCTCTGGCGATAGGACCCGACCCCGGCGGAGACCCGCTCAAAGCCCATATAGGCAAAGCCCATGGTGGCCGCCGACAGCGCCAGCGTAACGGCAAAGCCGAGCATGATCTTGGCTTGAAATCTGAGGGTTGGGAACCTGATCGACAGCGATCGCTTGAGTCCCGGCATTCCAACCCCCGTCTTCATTCTGAAAACCACGCAGGGTCCGGCAGCAACCCGCCCCAGCCCCCGGAGGGCAAAACTAAGGCAGAATCAATAAGGCCCGGTAAATGGGCAGCGCCGCGCCCGTATCGGCCCGGTACTACCTTGGTCTGCCCAGGGGGGTGGGCAAGGTGATTGACGCGCGGGTCCGGCCCGATACTTTAGAACCTATCAAACCTGTCCCTGCCCGGGCCAGGAGAACACATCGGGAGGTGTCCCATGTCATCGCGTCGGTCGGCGCTGCTGGCGCTTGCGGCGAGCGTAGCTGCCGGCGAAGCCGCGCGGCCCATGACATCCCCCCTCACGACCTAGAGTATAAAGTCAGGGCGGACCGCGAACCATCGCGGCATGGCCCGGATGCCCTTACGGCCCGCGCGGCTTCAATCGGCCGCGCCAAGAAAAGCAAGAAATTCTGGTCAGGGAGAACGCCTTTGGCGAAGCAGAACGGCAGCGCCACCGACAGCATTGTGGTGGTGCAGGCAAAGACCAACGGGCCGCAGGAAGCCGCCGACGAGATCGCGCGCCAGTTGGCGGCGGCTGATCTCGCCATGCTCGTGGTGTTCGTGTCGCCGTTCTATGACCCGAACGAATTCATTGCCGAACTGTCGAGGCAGATGCCCGACGTTCCGATCTTCGGCTGCACCACGGCGGGCGAATTGTCGCCCGGCGGCTGGGACGAGGACAGCGTCGTCGCGATGGGCTTCGACGCCGCCGATTTCGTCATCGCGGCCCGGCCGCTGTTCGATCTCGCGACGTTCCGGGTCGATCACGGCCGCTCGATGTGCACCGAGTTGCAGAACGAATTCGCGCAACGCACCGAGCATTGCGATCACACCGACGATTCCTTCGGGCTGCTCTTCATCGACGGCATGTGCCAGCGTGAGGAAACCATCATGTCGGCGATCTACGCATCGCTCGGCGACATCCCCGTGGTCGGCGGCTCCGCCGGCGACGGCCTGCGTTTCGAGAAGTCGTGGGTCTTCCACGGCGGCGAGGCCCATACCGACGCGGCCGTCCTGATCCTGATCCGGACCCGGCTGCCGTTCCGCACCTTCAAGTGCGACCATTTCGAGCCGACCTCGACCAAGATGGTGGTGACCGAGGCCGACATCGAGCACCGTATCGTCAAGGAGTTGAATGCCGAGCCCGCCGCGCTGGAATATTCGCGCGCCGTCGGCCTCAGCGACAGCAAGCTCGAACTGTTCTCCTTTGCCGCGCATCCGGTCCTGGTGCGCGTCGGCGGGGCCTATTACGCGCGGTCGATCCAACGCACCAATCCGGACGGGTCGCTGCAATTCTTCTGCGCGATCGACGAGGGAATGGTGCTGACGGTGGCACGCGAGCGCGACCCGATCGACGTGACGAGCCGCCTGCTCAAGGAGCTGACCGAGGATCTCGGCGAGGTCTCGATGTTCATCGGCTTCGAATGCGTGCTGCGCCGTCTCGATGTCGAGCAACGCCAGCTGTCGCGGGAGATGTCGGAGCTCTATCGCCGCAACAAAGTGATTGGCTTTCAGACCTATGGCGAGCAGTATCGCTCCATGCATGTCAACCAGACGCTGACCGGCATCGCCATCGGCAAGCGGGCTGTCGCGCCGCAATGACCGACAGCGAGACCACACGCATTGCGGCCCTCGAACGCGAAGCCGAGAAGCTGCGCAAGATCAACGCGGCACTGATGTCGCGCGTCGAACGTTCGACCGACCAGCAACTCAACGCTTTCTCGCTGTTCGAAACCGCCATCGCGCTGGATCAGCAGGTGCGCGACCGCACCCAGCAGCTCAAGCAGGCGCTGCAATCGCTGGAAAAAACCAACGGACGCCTGCTGCAGGCCAAGCAGCAGGCCGAGGCGGCAAGCTCGCTGAAATCATCGGTGCTGGTTTCGGTGACACACGACCTGCTGCAGCCCCTCAATGCGGCGCGGCTGACACTGTCCGCGCTGACCGAAATGGCCAGCGAGCCCAAGAGCGTCGCGCTGACCGACCAGATCGACCGTTCGCTGGCGACGCTGGAAGACATGTTGCGGACGCTGCTCGACATCTCGAAGCTCGATGCCGGCGTGCTCAGGCCCGAATTCGGTCCGGTCGCGATCGCCTCGCTGTTCGAGCCGCTGCAGCAGGAATTCGCGGCAACCGCCGCCAAGCGCAATCTCGGCTTCCGGATCATGCCGTCGTCGGCGGTGGTTCGCTCCGATCCGCTGATGCTGCGCCGGATCCTCCAGAACCTCTTGGCCAATGCGCTGCGCTACACCCAGCGCGGCACCGTGCTGATGGGATGCCGCCTCA
The DNA here is from genome assembly GCF_042258615.1 of Bradyrhizobium sp. Pha-3. Lineage (GTDB taxonomy): Bacteria > Pseudomonadota > Alphaproteobacteria > Rhizobiales > Xanthobacteraceae > Bradyrhizobium. Next base: position 8,865,248 of record NZ_CP170152.1, read on the forward strand.
AGGGCGACGACATCTGCATCGAGGTGCATGACACCGGGCCGGGCATCCCGGAAGCCCAGCGCGAAGCCATCTTCGTCGAGTTTCAGCGCGGCGACGCCGGCGCCGGCGACAAGGCGGGCATCGGTCTCGGCCTTTCGATCGTGCGGCGGTTTGCCGATTTGCTCGGCCACAACATCAGGCTGAGTTCGCGCGCCGGCAAGGGCTCGGTGTTCTCGGTCACCGTGCCCCGCACCTTCGATCCGGTTGCGATCCCGGTACGCGAACAGGCCAGCGTCGACTATCGCTATGGCGGCATGGAGGGCGCGAAGATCCTGCTGATCGAGAACGACCTCTCGAGCGCCGAGGGCCTCGCCCATCTGCTGGAGAAATGGGGCTGCGACGTCGCCGTGACGATCTCCAAGACCGAGGCGCTCGAGCGCATCCACGCGCTGGACGGCATCCCCGATGCGATCATCGCCGACCTGCACCTCGACAATGGCGAGACCGGCATCCAGGCCGTCGACGTGATCCGTGGCGAAATCAACGCCAAGGTTCCGGCGATCATCGTGACCGCCGACTACTCGGCCAAGGCCGCCTCCGACGTTTCGGCCTTCGGCCACGAATTGCTGAAGAAGCCGATCAAGCCCGCCGAGATGCGCTCGCTGCTGTCCTTCCTGCTGGCCGCGGAGCAGTCGAGCGCGCGGTTATGACCAGAGCGTTTTCGAGCGAAGTGGATACCGGTTCGCGTGAAGAAAACGCGTCGGACAAGAACCTAGAGCCCCGTTCCGATTCTATCGGAACTGGGCTCTAGTGTCCCGAATCCGAAGTTCGTATCATTCGCCGCACCTTCGGAGCGAACTTCGGATTCGATAAGGACACTAGCAAACTTATGATTCTAGTGTGCTTTATGAATGCGAAGTTCGTGAAAGCGACTGCCGCGAAATCGCACGAACTTCGCATTCAGCACACTAGTCGCCATGTGGTGGCGGCGGGGCCGTCACCGGCGCATGGTCGTGCTTGCCGAAATCCAGTTTCGACAGCGCAATGATGGCCTCGGTCCGGCTGCGCACGCCGAGCTTGCGCAGGATCTCCGAGACATGCACCTTCACGGTGGTGACCGAGATATCGAGCTGATAGGCGATGTGCTTGTTCTGAAGGCCGTGGCAGATCATGTCGAGCACACGAAGCTGCTGCGCGGTGAACTGGCCGAGCTGCTGCACCAGTTGCTTGGTGTCGGCCTGGCCCTTCCGTGCGGCAGCCGAATCGCGAAAACGCGTCGGCAGGCACACCTCGCCTTCGAGAATGCCGCGCAGCAGGCGCGCCAGCTCGAGCTTCGGCGTCGACTTCGGAATGAATCCGGAAATGCCGAGCGCGAGGGCGCTGCCGATGATCCGGGAATCGTCATGCGCCGAGACGATCACGAGCGCGCTGCGCGGCGCCGCGGCCCGCACCCGGTAGGCGCCGAGCAGCCCCGTGGTGCCCGGCATCGACAGGTCGAGCAAAATCAGATCGAGCCCGTCGCGCGTTGCGATCACGTCCAGCGCGCCGTCGATCGAGGTCGCCTGCAGCACCTCGGCATCGGGAAACTCGGCCCCGATCACACCGATCAGGGCGGCACGGAACAGCGGGTGGTCCTCGACGATCAGCAGTCGAGGCGCACCCGCTCTATCGACCGGCGGCTCGTCCGCCAGGGGCGCGGTCGTGGTCAATGCTGCGCCGTCCTCCCTCGGATCGCTGATGACAGCCATTGTTTGCACGACGTTATCTCAAAGCCGGGCCGCAGCCTATAGGTAGCCCCCCGGATGCGCTCGCCTTGCAGCGCAGCAAATCTAGGGCGCCTTCTCTGCCTTCGCACCCGAGCTGGCCTCGAGGACGGGAAGCGGAATCTTGCCGAGCTCGATGATCGCCTTGTTGCGGCTGAACAGCTTCAGCTTTCGCAGGATCTCGGTCACATGCGCCTTCACGGTGGATTCCGCGAGCTTGAGCTCGGAAGCAATCTCGCGGTTCTGCAAGCCGCGGATGATCAAGTGCAGCACCCGAATTTGCTGCGGGGTCAGCTTCTGGATCCGCTCGCGCAGCGTCCGCGCGGTCTCGGACTGTTCCAGCGCGCCGCCCGCGACGAAATCGCGCGGCGCCGAGACCGACCCGCTCAGCACGCGTGCGATCGCCTGCGAGAGCTCGCCGAGCGAGGTCGATTTCGGCAGATAGCCGACCGCCCCCATTTCCAGCGCCTCGCGGATGGTATGCTTGTCCTCCTCGCTCGAGACGATGGCAATCGGCAGCCTGGGATAGCGATCCCTGATCTTCTGGAAACCGGAGAAGCCGACCACATCGGGCAGCAGCAGATCGAGCAGCGCCAGATCGATATTCGGCTCGCTGGCGAGGATGCCAAGGGCCCCCTTGATCGAGGTGGCCTCGTAGATCCGGGCATCGGGATGCGAGATGCGGATGGCGTTGCCAAGCGCCTCGCCAAACAGGGGGTGATCGTCGATGATCAGGAACCCCATCATGAGGACCCTCGCACTGCTATTCGCCAATGGCGGCGGCTAGTTCGACCCGCCGGTATCCTGCACACTCTGCAGATAGGCATACACGTTTCTGAGCTCGTCGTCGCTGAAGACGTCCTTCCAGGCCGGCATGCCCTTGGCTGGCCGCCCGTCATGGACCGTCTTCCAGAATGTCGATTCCATGTCGTCAGCATAGCGCTGCTTCAGCAGCCTGAGATCGATCTTTCGCTCGGCCTGCACCGCGTCCGGACCATGGCAATGGGCGCAGGTGCCGTTGAAGACCTCCCGCCCGGCCTGGGCATCCCCCTTGGCATCTCCGCTCGCCGCAGCAGCGGCCTGGACCGGTTTCTCGGCCGCAGCCGCCTGCCCGACCGTGACGGGTTCACTGGCCCCAACGGACGACGTCGCCGCCGGGGTTGCCTGGCCGAACTTCACCGGCGCGCCGTTCGGCACGCCATATTTGGCAAACAGGGCGGAAATCTCCGGCTGCAGCGACGGCAGCACGCCGTCGACTTCATCGCGCAGCGCGCCGGACGCCTTGGCGAAGCCGATCGCGGTCGGCCAGAGCAGGCCGTCACCCTCGGTCGACACGATCTGGTACTTGTCGCCATAGGTGGTCTTGTTGAGCCAACCCGCCACCGGCGCCCAGATGAAGGCGATGTCCGCCTTGCCCTGTTCGAGGGCCGCCATGCCCTCCTCCGGGCTGAGCACCGTGACCTTCTGGATGTCGTCACGCAGCGCGAGCAGATTTTGCGGTGTCGATTGATACTGCACCGCAACCCGCAATCCCTTGAGATCGTCGGTGCCGGCAAGCTTGCGATCCCTGGCGCCGACCATCGCGTAGCCTTCGTGGGCGATCGGCTTCGAGAAGATCACCGCCGGGCCCATGAAATCGTCGATCAGCGGCAGGCCGACCATGGCGTCGCACTGCTTGCTGAGCAGCGTCTCCCGCACGGTGCGCTTGCCGAAATAGGACTTGTACCAGTTGGTGCTCACCGTGCGGCCGAGCTTTTGCGCCACCGCCTGGCCGATCTCGAGATAGAGGCCGGGCTTGCCCGGGTCGTCGCTCGAGAACGGCAGATTGGTCGGGTCGGCGCAGAGCCGCAGCAGCGGTTTTGTCTCGTCGGCGCCGGCCGCCAGGGCCGGCACCATAAGCAGGGCGGAGAGCAGCACGGTCCGGATTGCATGTTCCAACCGCGTGTTGCGCGAGGGGGTGCGCAGTTCGTTTCGGGCGATACAGGACACGGACAATGCTGCCTCCTAGACGGATGGTTTACTGCAGGGCGAACACGAACAGCGAGCCGCCTTCGGGCGCCGCGGCGACCATCTTCTTGCCGATGTCGCCGAGGAAGGCCGGCAGCGCCGCGGTACGTCCGACCACGATCGCGACATACTGCTTGCCGTCGACCGAATAGGTCACTGGACCCGCGCCGATGCCGCTGCCGAGGTTCTTGCTCCACAGCACCTTGCCGTTCTTGGCATCGATGGCGCGGAAGTCGCCGTGCAGATTGCCGGAGAACACGAGGTTGCCGCCCGTCGTCAGTGTGCCGCCGTTGAAGGGCAGGTCTTCCTTGATGCTCCACACCTTCTTGTTGGCGATCGGATCCCAGGCCACGAGCTCGCCGAGGAAGCCGCCGGGGCCCGCCTTGGTCGGGAATTCGGCGCCGAGATAGAACACGCCGCGCTTGTAGTTCACGTCAGAGACCGACCAGTCCATGCAGACATTGTTGCTCGGGATGTAGACGAGGCCGGTCTGCGGGTTGAACGACATCGGCTGCCAGTTCTTGCCGCCGATCAGGTTCGGGCAGATGTCCTTGGCGGGATGGCCGGGACCCGGACGCTTGTCCGGATCCTCTTCCGCCCGCATCGTGTTGATGTCCCACTTCTTGGCCCAGTTGGCGAAGACGTACTTCTCGGCCGAGATCACCTTGCCGGTCTCGCGGTTGGCCACGAAGAAGAAGCCGTTGCGGTCCGCCTTCATCAGGACCGGCGTCTCGGCGCCCTTGATCTTCAGGTCGGCGAGCAGCAGCTCGTTGACACCGTCAAAATCCCAGGCGTCGGCCGGCGTGCCCTGGATGTGCCACTTGATCTTGCCGGTGTTGGGGTCGATCGCCAGCGTCGAGGCCGTGTAGAGGTTGGTCAGCTTGCCGAAATTGCCGTCGCCGGTGGAGCGCACGCCGGTATTCCACGGTCCCGGATTGCTGGTACCCCAATAGACCGTGTCGGACTTGGCGTCGTAGGAGCCGACCAGCCAGGCGGCGCCGCCGCCGTGCAGCCCGGTGTCGCCCTTCCAGGTGTCGCTGCCGGGTTCGCCGGGCGCCGGCACCGTGTAGGTCTGCCAGAGCAGCTTGCCGTCATTGAGCGAGAAGGCCTGCAACGAGCCGCGGACGCCGTATTCGCCGCCGCCGAAGCCGGTGATCACCTTGTCACGGACGATGAGCGGCGGCGAGGTGATGACCGAGCCCTGCTTGTAGTCGACCACCTTCGAGGTCCAGAGCTCCTTGCCGGTCTCGGCGTCGAGCGCGGTCAGCTTGCCGTCGAGCCGGCCGACGAAGATCTTGCCGTCGGCGTAGGACACGCCGCGGCTGTTGACGTCGCAGCAGGCGTATTGAAGCACGTCATCCGGAATATCGGGCTGCCAGGTCCATTTACGCGCTCCGGTCGCGGCATCGATGGCATAGACGTATTTCGGACCCCACGACGTCGACACATACATCGTCTTGCCGATCACGACCGGCGAGGACTCGTTGGAGCGCAGTGATGCGAGCGACAGCGAGTAGACCAGCTGCAGCTTGCCGGCGTTCTCGGAATTGATCTGCTTCAGGGGGCTGAAGCGTGTATTGCCGTAGTCGTGGCCGGCGATTGCCCATCCGTTCGGATCGGACGCCGCCTTCACGACGGAATCATTGGCTTTCGACGCGCCAATGCTTGCCATCACCATGGCGACCAGCGACACACCGGCAAAGAAAATCCCGCTCCTCAGCTTCATTGGCTTCCTCCAATATGGTTTCGTTGCCGCGATGGATGCATCGCGCGCGCGGATCGATACCCAATTTCATGAACCAGCGATCTTCTGTCGCTGCGTCGGCGAAGAAAATGACAGCAACGGTATTGCGTCGTTATAGGCGGAAGGTAGTAGCGATCGCGGCGGCGATTTTTGGCGCGCCGTAGCACCATCCGCCTGCCGAAAACCGCTTGCACTGCGGGGTGATTTCGTCGCGCCGGAGCATGCCCAAGGCAGCTTGCAAATTGCTCATCCAACGGCTGCCTGCTAGGATCGGCAGTACAGCCCGGCGCCTTCACGACAGGGCCGCACCTACGACTTTGATCGCGGTTACGTCCCATATGAAGCGTGGTCTACTGGGCCCATAACGAAGCTATTGGGAGAAACGCGTGTCTACAGTCAAACTGACGGTAAACGGCAGGGCGGTTTCGGTCGACGTCGAGGACCGGACCCTCCTCGTGCATCTCTTGCGCGAAAACCTCAACCTCACCGGCACCCATGTCGGCTGCGATACCAGCCAGTGCGGCGCCTGCGTCGTCCATGTCGATGGACGGGCGGTCAAATCCTGCACCATGCTGGCCGGTCAGGCCGCTGGCTCCAACGTCACCACGATCGAAGGCCTCGCCAAGGGCGACGAGCTGCACCCGATGCAGGCGGCGTTCCGCGACAATCACGGCCTGCAGTGCGGCTATTGCACCCCCGGCATGATCATGTCCGCGGTCGATATCGTGCACCGCCATGGCGGCAAGCTCGATGAGGAAACGGTTCGCCACGAGCTCGAAGGCAACATCTGCCGCTGCACCGGCTACCACAACATCGTCAAGGCGGTGCTCGATGCAGCCGGCCGCATGAAGGTCGCGCAGGCCGCCGAATAGCCGGCCCACGCAGTACACACGATCAAGCTCATCACCGCCGGTCTCGATGGAAACGGCGGCAAATCGAATCTCCGTCGGGAGGACTAGACTATGGGTGTTGAAGGAATTGGCGCACGCGTCGTGCGCAAGGAAGATCGCCGGTTCATTACCGGCCAGGGACGTTACGTCGACGACGTTAAAATGGTCGGCATGAGCTATGCTCACTTCATCCGCAGCCCGCATGCACACGCCAAGGTCAAGGGCATCAACTCCACTGATGCCATGAAGATGCCGGGCGTGATTGCGGTGCTGACCGGACAGCAGATCGTCGACGACAAGGTCGGCAATTTGATCTGCGGCTGGGCCATCACCTCGAAAGACGGTTCGCCGATGAAAATGGGCGCGTGGCCGGCGATGGCGCCGGAGACCGTGCGCTTTGTCGGACAGGCGGTCGCGGTCGTGATCGCCGAGACCAAGAACCAGGCCAGGGACGCGGCGGAAGCCGTCGTCGTTGACTACGAAGAGCTTCCCGCGGTGGCCGACGTCAGGGCCGCGATCAAGTCGGGCGCTCCGCAACTGCATCCCGAAGCCCCCGGCAACATCGTCTATGACTGGCATATCGGCGACGAAGCCGCGGTCGGCGACGCCTTCAGCAAGGCCGCCAATGTGGTGACGCTCGAGCTCACCAACAACCGCCTGGTGCCGAATGCGATGGAGCCGCGCGCGGCGGTCGCGCATTACGATCAGGCCGAAGAGCACTACACGCTCTACACGACCTCACAGAATCCGCACGTCGCCCGCCTCGTGCTGTCGGCGTTCTACAACATCGCGCCCGAGCACAAGCTGCGCGTCATCGCCCCCGATGTCGGCGGCGGCTTCGGCTCCAAGATCTACATCTACCCGGAAGAGATGGTGGCGCTGTGGGCCTCGAAGAAGGTCAACCGCCCGGTGAAATGGACCGGTGATCGCTCGGAGGCCTTCCTCACCGACGCGCATGGCCGCGACCATGTTTCGAAGGCGGAGATGGCGTTCGACAAGGACAACAAGATCCTTGGCCTGCGGGTGAAGACCCACGCCAATTTCGGCGCCTATATGTCGCTGTTCTCCTCGGCGGTCCCGACCTATCTCTACGCGACGCTGCTGTCGGGCCAGTATGTGATCCCCTCGATCTACGCCGAGGTGATCGGCGTCTACACCAACACCACGCCGGTCGACGCCTATCGCGGCGCCGGCCGTCCCGAGGCGAGCTATCTGCTCGAGCGTATGATGGAGACGGCGGCGCGGCAGCTGAAGGTCGATCCGACCGAGCTGCGCAAGAAGAACTTCATCAACCAGTTCCCGTATCAGACGCCGGTCATCATGGCGTATGACATCGGCGACTTCCACGCCTCGATCGATGCCGCGATGAAGGCGATCGACTATGCCGGCTTCCCGGCCCGCAAGGCCAAGGCGAAAGCCAGTGGCAAGCTGCGCGGCATCGGCGTCTCCTGCTACATCGAGGCCTGCGGCATCGCACCGTCAAAGGCGGTCGGCAGCCTGGGGGCCGGCGTCGGCCTGTGGGAATCGGCGGAGATCCGCGTCAATCCGGTCGGCACCATCGAGGTGCTCACCGGCTCGCACAGCCACGGCCAGGGCCACGAAACGACGTTCTGCCAGATCATCGCAGAACGGCTCGGCGTGCCGATCAGCCAGGTCTCGATCGTCCATGGCGACACCGACAAGGTGCAGTTCGGCATGGGCACCTACGGCTCGCGCTCGATCGCGGTCGGCGGTGCGGCGATCGTGAAGGCGATGGAGAAGGTGGAAGCCAAGGCCAAGAAGATCGCGGCGCATGCGCTCGAGGCTTCCGAGAGCGACATCGTGATCGAGAACGGCGAGTTCAAGGTCACCGGCACCGACAAGGCGATCGCGCTGCCGATGGTCGCGCTCGCGGCCTACACCGCGCACAACCTGCCTGACGGCATGGAGCCCGGCCTGAAGGAGACGGCGTTCTACGACCCGACCAACTTCACCTTCCCGGCCGGCGCCTATATCTGCGAGCTCGAGGTCGATCCCGGCACCGGCAAGACCTCCTTCGTCAACTTCGTGGCAGCGGACGATTTCGGCCGGCTGATCAACCCGATGATTGTCGAGGGCCAGGTCCATGGCGGCCTTGCGCAGGGCATCGGTCAGGCGCTGCTCGAGGGCGCGGTCTATGACGACACCGGTCAGCTCGTGACCGCGTCGTTCATGGATTACACCATGCCGCGCGCCGACGACCTGCCGTCGTTCGAGCTCTCCCACACCACGACGCTGTGTCCGGGCAACCCGCTCGGCGTCAAGGGCTGCGGCGAAGCCGGCGCGATCGGCGCCTCTGCGGCCGTGATCAACGCGATCACGGACGCCATCGGCAACAACAAGCTGGAAATGCCCGCGACGCCCGATCGCGTCTGGCACGCCATTCACGGTTGAGGGAGGAAGAGCCATGTACGAGACAAATTATCACCGTGCTTCCTCGGTCGCCGACGCCGCAGCCACGTTTGCCAAGGGCACGGAATCAAAATTCCTTGCCGGCGGACAAACCCTGCTCCCCGTGATGAAGCAGCGCCTCGCCGCCCCGTCCGACGTGATCGACCTTTCCAAGGTGCAGGAGATGATCGGCATCGAGGTTTCGGGCGACACCGTCACCATCAAGGCAGCGACGCCGCATTACGATGTAGCGCAAAGCGATGCGGTCAAGAAAGCGATCCCCGCGCTTGCCAATCTGGCGTCGATGATCGGCGACCCCGCCGTGCGCTATCGCGGCACGATCGGCGGCTCGCTCGCAAACAACGACCCGGCGGCGGATTATCCGGCGGCGGTGCTGGCGCTCGGCGCAACGATCAAGACCAACAAGCGGTCGATCGCGGCGGATGATTTCTTCAAGGGCCTGTTCACGACGGCACTCGAGGATGGCGAGATCATCACGCAAGTCGCGTTCCCGGTTCCGGCCAAGGCAGGTTATGCCAAGTTTCCGAACCCGGCCTCGCGCTTCGCGCTGACTGGCGTGTTCGTCGCCAAGACCAAGTCGGGCGACGTCCGCGTCACCGCGACCGGTGCATCGCAAAGCGGCGTCATGCGGGTGGGGCCGATCGAGCAGGCGCTGAAGGCGAACTGGGCGGCTTCGGCGCTCGATAGCGTCACGATCGCGGCGAGCGGCCTGCTCGCCGACATCCACGGCTCGGCGGACTACCGCGCGAACCTGATCAAGGTGATGGGACAGCGTGCCGTGACCGCGGCCGGCTGATAGCGCCTAAACACAAGTCGAGCGGCGGCGCGCAGCGATGCGCGCCGTTCGCGTTTTACCGGCGCCTCGTTTTACCGGCGCTTCGAGGCAAAAGACGCTTGCCTCATCGCGCGTTCGGCGAGACAATTTAGCTAATCAGCTAATTAAAAATACCGCCCCACGGGCGGCTGGGAGAACGCACGACATTCGGCGCCAAGCCAGCCGCAAGCACCTCAGCCGCTTAACGCCCCACAACCAACGGATAACAACGTGCTCGATAAACCCGCCTCCCAAACCGCCGCTCGCACCTCGGGCCCGCTCGCCGGCTTCCGCATCGTCGAATTCGCCGGCATCGGCCCCGGCCCGTTCGCCTGCATGCTGCTCGCCGACATGGGCGCCGAGGTCATCACCCTCGATCGGGTCGGCGCAGGCAAGAATTTGAAGGCGGTGGCAACCCGCGGCCGCAAGGTCATCGAGCTCGACCTCAAGAACAAGGCGGCGATCGCGGAAGTGCTCGACCTGCTCAGCCATGCCGACGCGCTGATCGAAGGCTTCCGCCCCGGCGTCATGGAGCGTCTCGGTCTCGGCCCCGACATCGTGCTCGCGCGCAATCCGAGGCTGGTCTTCGGCCGCATGACCGGCTGGGGCCAGGAAGGCCCGCTGGCGAACGCCGCCGGCCATGACATCAACTACATCTCGATAACAGGCGCGCTGGCCGCGATCGGCACCAAGGAGAAGCCGGTGCCGCCGCTTAATCTGGTCGGCGATTTCGGCGGCGGCGCGCTTTACCTCGTGGTCGGCGTGCTCGCGGCGCTGCTGGAAGCGCAGAAGTCGGGCAAGGGCCAGGTGGTCGACACCGCGATGTGCGACGGCGCGGCCTCGCTGATGTCGATGTTCTACGACATGCGCGCCCAGGGCCGCTGGAGCGGCGGCCGCGACCAGAATTTCCTGGACGGCGGCGCGCATTTCTACGGCGTCTACGAATGCTCCTGCGGCAACTTCATCTCGATCGGCTCGATCGAGCCGCAGTTCTACGCGCTGCTGCGCAAGCATGCCGACCTGACCGACGCCGACTTCGACGCCCAGATGGACCGCAAGGCGTGGCCGGCGCTGAAGGCGAAGCTGGAGAAGGTGTTCAAGAGCAAGTCGCGCGCCGACTGGTGCACAATCATGGAAGGCACCGACATCTGCTTCGCGCCGATCCTCACGATGGAGGAAGCGCCTGCCCATCCGCACATGGCGGCACGCCAGGTGTTCGTCGAGCGCCACGGCGTCACCCAGCCCGCCCCCGCGCCGCGCTTCTCGCGCACGCCGTCCGCGATCCGCGAGCCGGAGTTGGCGAGCATTGGTGACGTGACGAGTGCGTGGAAGGCGGGGAAATAATTCTCGGTGTCGTCCCGGGCAAGCGCAGCGCGACCCGGGACCCATATGTGGACGGCCCCCGTGGCACAAGAGCTTTCTGAGTAGATCGGATCGCTGCATCCATATGTGCGGCCTGTTGATGCGACACGCAATGGTCGCTGGCCAAGATGGGTTGCGCGACGCGAGCTCCAAACAACCCCGCGACCTGTTGGCGGCCAATGGGTCCCACGGACTGTCTCGCATCGTTGATCGACCGATTGCTCCATCTGCTCTTGCAGCTTCCGGGTCGGCTGGTGGGCGAACCCGCCGGCCGGCCAATCTGTTAGGCGGCGGCCGCCATGGCATTGAGCCGCGCGGCATCGTAACTCTCGCCCGTCGCCATCAGCTTCCAGGCGATGCGGGCAACCTTGTTGGCGAGCGCCACGGCGGCCAGCTTCGGCGGCTTGCGCTTGAGCAGCGCCAGCAGCCAGCGCGACGGATGGCCTCGGCCCCGCCGAACCTGCTGGATGACCGCAGTCGCCCCAACCACGAACAAGCGGCGCAGGTCTTCGTCACCGGCCCGCGTGATCTTGCCGAGCCTGGTCTTGCCGCCGGTGGAATGATCCTTCGGTGTGAGGCCGAGCCAGGCCGCAAAATGCCGGCCGGAGCGGAACGCATGCGGATCGGGCGTCTTCATCACCAGCCGTGTTGCGGTGATCGGGCCGACGGATGGGATCTGCGCCAGACGCCGGCTCAGCGCATCGGCGCGGTGCCAGGCCATCAGCCTAACCTCGAGTTGCTTGAGCTCGGCTTGCAGAGCAGCGTATTGGCGTCCCTGCACCGCAAACACCTCGCGCGCCATGCTGGGCAAGCTCTCGTCCTGCGCGATCCGCGCCAGCAGCGGCTCGATCTTGTCGAGCCCCTTGGGCGCGATCAGGCCGAGCTCCGCCGCATAGCCGCGGATCGCGTTGCTCAGCTGGGTGCGCCGGGCGATCAATCCATCGCGCAGCCCCGCCAGCATCAGCGCGGCCTGTTGCTCGGCCGTCTTGACCGGCACAAAGCGCATGTTCGGCCGGTCCATCGCTTCACACAGCCCTTCTGCATCGCGCCCGTCATTCTTGTTCCGCATCACGTAAGGCTTCACCAATTGCGGGGCCATCAGCCTCACCTCGTGACCGAGCTTGCCAAGCTCCCGCGCCCAATACTGCGAAGCTCCGCAGGCCTCCATCCCGATCACGGTCGGCGGCAATTTGGCGAAGAACTCCAGCACTTGCTTGCGCGACAGCTTCTTGCGCAGCACCACCTGCTCCGCCGCATCAACCCCATGCAGCACAAAAATATGCTTCGACGTATCCATTCCAATGCGGTTAATCTCTCCCACGGACGGCTCCTTTGTCTGAGATTTGCAACAACCTCATTCTGGCACACTGATGCCGTAGGGGGCCGTCCACACCATCAACCACAGGGCTTCGTTGTTGAACAAGGCTGTGGCTCCAGCTTGCCTCACACCACGCCCGGTGGTTATGGGTCCCTGCTTTCGCAGGGACGACACCTGTTGATTTAGCGCTAGCGCGGCACCTTACGTCGGCTTCACGCCGCGTGATCGACCTTCAGCACGCCGCGGCGGATCTGGTCTTCCTCGATCGATTCGAACAGCGCCTTGAAGTTGCCTTCGCCGAAACCGTCGTCGCCCTTGCGCTGGATGAATTCGAAGAAGATCGGCCCGATCGCGTTCGCCGAGAAGATTTGCAACAGCACCTTGGTCTGGCCGCCGTCGACCACGCCCTCGCCGTCGATCAGGATGCCGTTGGTCTTGAGCCGCGCGACGTCCTCGCCATGCTGCGGCAGGCGGGCATCGATCCGCTCGAAATAGGTGTCGGGCGGCGACGGCATGAACGGCAAGCCGTCCGCGCGCAGCGTCTCCACGGTGCGGTAGATATCGCGCGCGCCGCAGGCGATGTGCTGGATGCCCTCGCCGTGATAGATGTTGAGATATTCCTCGATCTGCCCGGAATCGCCGGCATCCTCGTTGATCGGAATCCGGATCTTGCCGTCGGGGCTGGTCAGCGCCCGCGAGAACAGGCCCGACGCGCGGCCCTCAATGTCGAAGAAGCGGATCTGACGGAAGTTGAACAGCTTGGCATAGAAGCCGGTCCAGACATCCATGCGGCCGCGATGCACGTTGTGGGTGAGGTGATCGACGTAATAAAGGCCCGAGCCCGCGGGACGCGGATTCTCGCCCCCTAACCACTCGAACTCGGCATCATACGCCGAACCCTTGGCGCCGTAGCGGTCGACGAAATACAGCAGGCTGCCGCCGATGCCCTTGATCGCGGGCACATCGAGCGTCTTCTCGGCGGACGACGCATCCGCCGGCTCGGCGCCGAGCGCGATCGCGCGCTCATAGGCGTGCTTGGCATCGACCACGCGGAACGCCATCGACGGCGCGCAGGGGCCGTGCGCGGCGACGAAATTGAAGCCGTGAGTACCCGGCTCCTCATTGACGAGATAGTTGATGTCGCCCTGGCGATAGACCGTGATCTTCTTGGTGGCATGGCGGGCGACCGCGACAAAGCCCATCAACTTGAACAGCGCATGCAGCTCGCCGGGGTTGGGATGGGCATATTCGACGAACTCGAAGCCGTCGGTGCCCATCGGATTGTCGGTGCTGATTTCGGCCGGCGGCGCATCGTGCGGAAACGGACCCATGGCGGCAACTCCCTGATTTGTCTGGGGATCAGTTTCCGTCATTATTGACGCAACGTGCGTGCAAAATGGCCCATGATTTGCTAGAATGGCGCACGATCCATGCATGAAATGGACTATCTACGCATGCCAGACGTCGATGCCTTCGACCTCAAAATGCTCGCCGCGTTGCAGGATGACGGCCGGCTGACCAACCAGCAGCTCGCCGACCTGGTCGGGCTCTCCGCCTCGCAATGCTCGCGGCGGCGGATGCGGCTGGAGGAGGAGAAGGTGATTTCCGGCTACCATGCCGACCTCGCCGGCGAAGCGCTCGGCTTCGGCCTGATCGCCTTCATCCACATCACGCTCGCGACCCACTCGCCCGACAACGCCAAGCGGTTTCGCGAACTGGTCAACCGCGTCGACGACATCCAGGAAGCCTACGCGCTGACCGGGGATGCCGATTACGTGCTCAAGGTGATGCTGCGCGACCTCAAAAGCCTGTCCGACATCGTCAACAACGTGCTGATGCCGCATCAGAGCGTGGCGCATGTGCGCTCATCGATCGTGCTCGACCGCCTGAAGGAGAGCACCAAGCTGCCGCTGAAGGCGCTGCAGACCTGACTGGCGCAAATCGAGGGAATTCCGTCATTCGCTTCGGTGACACGACCTGCGATCATCTGCGTGAATTGGTTCGATGCTGCGACATCGGCGGTGGGCTCCCTCTCCCCTTGTGGGAGAGGGTTGGGGTGGTCCTAACCGGCTACATAGGTAACAGAATAGACCGGCGACATGGGTAACAGGTCAACTGATCGGCAAGGAGGAGCTTGCCGATGGGGTGGATGGAGACCTGTGCTGTGGATGAGCGGATGCGGTTTGTGGTTGCGGCGCAAAAGCACGAGGAGTCATTTGCGGCGGTGTGTCGGCGGTTCGGAGTGAGCCGTCGGGTGGGCTACAAATGGCTTGCACGGTTCGAGGAAGAAGGCGCGGCCGGACTGTTCGATCGTCCGCGAGCTCCTCTGCATCGTCCGCAAAGCGTTGCGGAGGAGATCGCCGAGCGCTGCCTTGAGGTGCGTCGGGCGCATCCGACCTGGGGGCCGATCAAGGTGCTGGCCTTTCTTGAACGGAAGTCACCTCGGACGGCATGGCCTGCGGCAAGCACGATCGGCGAGCTGTTCGATCGTGAGGGCCTGACGGTGAAGCGCAAGCTGCGCCGGCGTAGCCCGCCCTCGAGCGCGCCCTTTGCCGGTTGCGATGCAGCCAACGATACCTGGTGCATCGACTTCAAGGGCTGGTTCCTGACCGGGGACGGCATGCGCTGCGAGCCGCTGACGATCACCGATGCCTACAGCCGCTACCTGCTGCGCTGCCAGGTTCTGGCGCGCACCGACACGGATCATGTCTGGCCGGTGCTGGACGCGGCGTTCCGCGAGTTTGGGTTGCCGCATTACATGCGCTCGGACAACGGCTCGCCGTTTGCCTCGCGCGGCGCCGGAGGATTGTCGCGGCTGTCGGTCAAGCTGATCAAAGCCGGCGTGACGCCAGAGCGCATTGCACCGGGCAAACCTCAGCAGAACGGCCGCCATGAACGCATGCATCTGACCCTGCTGCAAGACGTTGCCAGTCCGCCGGCTCCCACCATGCGCGAGCAGCTCAAGCGCTTGCACAGCTTCCAGCATCTCTACAACCAAGAACGTCCGCACCAATCGCTCGACAACGCCACGCCAGCCGACCGTTACCAAGCCTCCTCGCGCCGCTTCCACGGTGTCTTGCGCGAGCCGGAATACGCTGACGATCAGGAGGTCCGCTCGGTCCGGCAGAACGGAGAGATCAAGTGGCTGGGCAACACGATCTACATCAGCGAAGCGCTGATCGGTGAGCCCGTCGGCCTGGCCGAGGACCAAGACGGCTGGACCGTCAGCTATGGCCCGATCGTGCTCGGCACGATCGCTCGCCGCGGTGACCAACTCCGCAGGCCGAGACGCAAAGCAAGAGGCTGTGGACTTGAGGACAACGCTGCGCGTTGCCCTCAGGGTCCACAGCCTCAACAACAACAGACCTGAACGAAACGAGAATTGTGTTACCCATGTCGTCGGTCTGAACTGTTACCCATGTTGCCGGTTGCTCAGGGTGAGGGGTTCTCTCCGCCGAGCACACTCCGTCGAGAGACCGAGACCCCTCACCCGGATCGCATCTTGCGATGCGATCCAACCTCTCCCACAAGGGGAGAGGTGCAGCGGTGTACGCGGCATCCAGGAATCTGAGGAAACCCATGGCGCTGCAGCTGCGACCGAACTGCGAATATTGCGACAAGGACCTGCCGCCAAGCGCGCTGGACGCGCGGATCTGCTCGTACGAATGCACGTTCTGTGCGGACTGCGCCGAAACCAAGCTCGGCAATGTCTGCCCGAACTGCGGCGGCGGCTTTGCGCCGCGGCCGATCCGCCCGGCCAAGCCGTGGCGGGCGGGTGTCTGCACCGTGAACCAGCCGCCGTCCGACAAGCGGGTGCATCTGAAATACAGCCTCGAGGACTGCGCGGCGCATACGGCGCGGCTGAGGGATGTGAGGCCGGAGGAGCGGTGAGTTCCCTCTCGCCATTGCGAGCGAAGCGAAGCAATCCATCCTCTCCGTGCGGGGATTGATGGATCGCTTCGTCGCTTCAGCGCAAAATTGCTTAGCAATTTTGTCGCGAGCTCCTCGCAATGACGGAGAAACAACCTACTCCGCGGCGACGATCGTGCCTTCGACCTCGCCAAAGCCGACGCGATAGCCGTCGCCCTGGCACCAGCCGCGCATGACAAGCGAGTCGCCGTTTTCGAGGAACGAGCGTGTCACGCCGCTGCCAAGCTCGACCGGCTCGGTGCCGTTCCAGCTGATCTCCAGGAGGCTGCCGCGCTGGTGCTTCTCGGGACCCGAGATCGTGCCCGAACCCAAGAGGTCGCCGACATTCATCGCGCAGCCGCTGGAGGCGTGATGCACCAGCTGCTGCACCGACGACCAGTACATGTATTTGAAGTTTGTGCTGCAGATCGTCTTCGCTTCGTTCATCGCACCGGCGCGCAAGCTCACGTCGAGCTGCAGGTCGTAATTGTTCGGCTGGGCCTGCTTCAGGTAGGCCAGCGGCTCCGGCTCTTGCTTCGGACCCTGCATCCGGAACGGCTCCAGCGCCTCGCGCGTCACCACCCACGGGCTGATCGAGGTCGCAAATGCCTTGGCCTGGAACGGCCCGAGCGGCACATATTCCCACTGCTGAATGTCGCGCGCGCTCCAGTCATTGAGAATGACGAAGCCGAAGATCATCTCCTCGGCCTGTTGCTCGGTGAGCATTTCGCCCATCGCTGACGCCTGGCCAACCACCACGCCCATCTCGAGCTCGAAGTCGAGCCGCTTGCAGGCGCCGAAGCTCGGCACCTCTGCGGTCGGCGGCTTCAGCTGGCCGCGCGGCCGCCGCACCTTGGTGCCTGACACCACCACGGTCGAGGCGCGGCCGTTGTAGCCGATCGGCATGTGCAGCCAGTTCGGCTGCAACGCATTGTCCTTGCCGCGGAACATGACGCCGACATTGGTGGCGTGCTCCTTCGACGAATAGAAATCGGTATAGCCCGAGACGGCAAACGGCATGTGCAGCCGGACCTCCGCCATCGGCACCAGCGCCCGCGCCCGCAATTCCCGGTTGTCGCGCAGCTCCGGATGATCGGCGCGCAACAGCTCGCTGATCCGTGCCCGCGTCGCCGACCAGACCTTCGGCCCGAGCGCCATGAAGGCGTTGAGCGACGGCTGCGAGAACACGCCGAGCGGCCCGACATCGAGCCGCGAGTCCTGCTCGAGCTCCCAGAGGTCGAGCACATAATCGCCGATCGCGACGCCGACGCGTGGCGCAAGGCCATCCTTCGACGAGAACACGCCGTAGGGCAGGTTCTGGATCGGGAAGTCCGAGGTCGGGGCGACGTCGATGAAGGAGCGGAGGGATGGGTCGTTGGGGTGGGTCATCGTTTTCTCGATGCAATGATGGTGGTGCCAGTTTCGCCACCCTCCCCTGGAGGGGGAGGGTCGGCTCGCATGGAGCGAAGCGAAATGCGAGACGGGGTGGGGTGATCCCTCCACTCGGGTACTGCCTCAAGGGAGAGACTGTCACCCCACCCCGCCGCTCATTTCATTCGCGTCGACCCTCCCCCTCCAGGGGAGGGTAAGATTACGGCTTGGTCGGGTCGAACTTCTTCTCGAGCCCCTTCCAGCAATCCGAGTAGTCGTCCTGCAGCGTCGACGAGGTCGCCGCGTGCTGCGTCACGCGCTGCGGGAAACGGGTCTCGAACATGAAGGCCATCGTGCCGGTCAGCTTCACCGGCTTCAGCTCGCCGTTGCTGGCGTGCTCGAAGGCTTCGCGGTCGGGACCGTGCGGCAGCATCATGTTGTGCAGCGAGATCCCGCCAGGCACGAAGCCTTGCGGCTTGGCGTCGTAGACGCCGTAGATCAGGCCCATGAACTCCGACATGATGTTCATGTGGTACCACGGCGGGCGGAAGGTGTTGTCGGCCACCATCCAGCGCTCCGGGAAGATCACGAAGTCGATGTTCGCGGTGCCCGCGGTCTCCGACGGCGAGGTCAATACCGTGAAGATCGAGGGATCGGGATGATCGAACGCGATCGCGCCGACCGGCGAGAAAGTGCGCAGGTCGTATTTGTAGGGCGCATAATTGCCGTGCCAGGCGACGACGTCGATCGGCGAATGCGGCAACGTGGTCTTGAACAGCGCGCCGCCCCACTTCACGTAGAGCTCGGTCGGCGTGTCCTTGTCCTCGTAAGCAGCCACCGGCGTCAGGAAGTCGCGCGAATTGGCCAGGCAATTGGCGCCGATCGGGCCACGCTCCGGCAGCGTGAAGGCGCCGCCGTAATTCTCGCAGAGATAGCCGCGCGCCGGGCCATTCGGAATCTCGACGCGGAATTTGACGCCGCGCGGGATCACCACGATCTCGCCCGGCTCGGCATCGATCCGGCCGAACTCGGTGACGAGGCGCAGATTGCCCTGCTGCAGCACGAACATCATCTCGCCGTCGGCATTGTAGAAATGCTGATCGACCATCGATTTGGTGATGAGATAGATGTGCGCCGCCATGCCGGCCTGGGTATTCGCATCGCCCGCCGTGGTCATGGTCTGCACACCCTGCAGGAACGTCATGTCCTCTTTCGGGATCGGCGCCGGGTCCCAGCGCAGTTGCGCGATCGGCATGTCGTATTCGTGGCATGGCGCGGTGCGCCACAGCCCGCTATCTGCCTTGGCGAAGCGGCCGGAGTGCCGCACCGACGGTCGGATACGGTAGAGCCAGGAGCGCTCATTGGTGCCGCGCGGCGCCGTGAACGGCGAGCCCGACAGTTGTTCAGCATAGAGCCCGTAGGCGCAGCGCTGCGGCGAGTTGCGCCCCATCGGCAGCGCGCCGGGCAACGCCTCGGTCTCAAAGCTGTTGCCGAAGCCGGACATGTAGCCCGGCGTGACTTGCCCCGAGCTGCGAACGATCTGATCAGGTGAGGTGTTGATGTTCATCATGATCCTCCTTGCAGGGCGGCCCACATTTCCTGGTCGCGCTTGTCGGTCCAGATCACGGGATCGTCGATCCCGGACGCTTCGTCATAGGCACGCGAAACGTTGAACGGCAGGCAGTGCTCGTAGATCGCGAACTTCGAGAATTTCGGATCCATCACCTCGCGCGTCGCCGCCATCGATTCCTTCAGGCTGCGGCCCTTGGCGACGGCCGATTCGGCCGCGCCATAGAGCGTGGTGACGAAATCGCGGGTCATCGCGATCGCATCGCGACCGGTCTCGAGGCCCTTCAGCGCATCGCCGCGGCCCGGCGCGATCGCCTTCGGATTGAAGGCGCGGATCTCGTTCAAGGTCATCGGCCATTCGCGCAAATGCGCATCGCCGCAATAGCAGGCCGAGTGATATTCGATCAGATCGCCGGAGAACATCACCTCGGCGTCCGGCACCCAGGCGACGATGTCGCCTGAGGTGTGGCCGGCGCCGAGCTGCATCAGCCGCACCTCGCGCTTGCCGAGATAGATCGACATCTCGCCCTCGAAGGTCAGCGTCGGCCAGGTCAGTCCGGGAATGCTCGCGGCATCCTGGAACAGCCGCGGGAAGCGGCCGTATTCGGAATCCCAATCCTGCTGGCCGCGTTCCTCGATCAGGCGATAGGTCTCCTGCGAGGCGACGATGCCCTGTGCGTGATAGGCCGAGGCGCCGAGCACGCGCACCGCGTGATAATGCGATAGTACGACGTACTTGATCGGCTTGTCGGTGACGGTCTTGACCCGCTCGATCACCTTGTTGGCCATCGCGGGCGTTGCCTGCGCGTCGAACACCAGGCAGCCGTCGTCGCCGACGATGACGGCGGTGTTGGGATCGCCCTCGGCGGTGAAGGCATAGAGATCGGTGCCGATCTCGGAGAAGGTGACCTTCTTCTCCGCGAGATCCGTGGTCGATGCGAAACCTTTGGCCATCAGTTCAATCCTGTTCGTTGATCGGTGCTATTGTTGTTGCTGTTGTTGCTGCTGGCTCGCGTCCGGCGTCCGCCGCTTCGCCAGCGCGATCGCCTCGCGCAGCACGTCGAGATCGCCGATATGGTTGGCGAGCACCAGAACCAGCGCGGCATCGAGATCGGCGCTCTGCGCGTCGGTGAGGCCGCGATGCGCCTCGACGATGGCGCGGAAGGCGTCGTCGGGACGAGCGAAGTTCGAACTGGTCGACAGCGCCATGACTGCTCCTCAGTTCAAGCCGGCAGCGCGCGCCAGCGCCGCATCGAGTGCCGGCCGCGCGGCGTTGCGGAAGCGTGCCGCGACGTAGCCGTCCGGCCGCAGCAGATAGGCGGTGCCGGGCTCGGCATCATAGCGCTTGCCGGCGAGACCCTGTGCGTCGATCAGCCCGCCCTGGCCACCGATCCGGATGCTCCCGACGCCGTCAGGCACATCGACAGCTGCGCCATTGCCAAACTCCAGCAGGGTGAAACGCGTTCCCTGCCTGATGAAAACGTCGGTCAGATAGCTGGAACCACCGCCCTGCTCCATCACCGGCGCATCCGGCATCGAGGCGCCAGGCCGCGGGCCGCCACGCCAGCTATCGCGATCGCCGCTCGATAGCGGCGTGTCGTAGACCGACGGCACCGACAGCCGGCCGCCATTGACCATGCGCTTGCCGAACTCGGTGTCCTTGGCGAGCGAGAGCACGGCTTCGCGCAGCCGCGCCTCCTGCCGGGTCACCGGCGCCATGAAATCGGTCGAGCGGGTGGATTCGCGGATGTTCTCGTCCGCCGCCGCGCTGCGTTCGATGTGATAGGTCTCGAGCAAGCCTTCGGGCGATGACCGGCGCAGCACGCGATCGAGCTTCCACGCCAGATTCTCGGCGTCCTCGAGCCCGGAATTGGCCCCGCGCGCACCGAACGGCGAGACCTGATGCGCGGAATCACCGGCAAAGATCACGCGGCCGTGGATGAACTTGGCCATCCGGCGGCACTGGAACTTGTACAGCGAGATCCATTCAAACTCGAACTTGTCGTGCCCAAGCATGCGCTCGATCCGCGGCCGGACATTCTCGGGCTGCTTCTCGGCCACCGGATCGGCATCCGGATTGAGCTGCAGATCGATCCGCCAGATATCGTCCGGCTGCTTGTGCAGCAGTGCCGAGCGCCCCGCATGGAACGGCGGATCGAACCAGAACCAGCGCTCGGTCGGGAATGCCGCGGTCATCTTGACGTCGGCGATCAGGAACTGGTCCTCGAACACCTGGCCCGCGAACTCGGCGCCGACCATCTGCCGCAGCGAGGAACGCGCGCCATCGCAAGCGACGACAAAGGAGGCGTGCACCTGGTAGGGGCCTTCAGGCGTCGCAATGGTCAGCGCAACGCCGTCGTTGCGGCTTTCCAGCGCGATCACCTTGTTGCGCCAGCGCAGGTCGATTTCAGGCAGCTGCTCGACCCGGTCGACCAGATAGGCCTCGGCATAGAACTGCTGCAGGTTGATGAAGGCCGGCCGCTTGTGACCCTCCTCGGGAAGCAGGTTGAACTGGTAGAGCTGCGAGGCGCCGTGGAAGATCTTGCCGACGCTCCACACCACGCCCTTCTCGACCATGCGGTCGCCGACGCCGAGGCGGTCCCAGAATTCCAGCGAGCGTTTCGAGAAGCAGATCGCGCGCGAGCCCTCGCCGATCCGGTCGGCATCGTCGAGCAGCACCACGCGCTGGCCGCGCTGCGCGAGATCGATCGCAAGCGACAATCCCACCGGACCGGCGCCGACCACCACGACCGGATGCTCCGCGACGTTGGCGCCCGACCGCTCCTGGTCGGGGTGACGGCGATAGCCGAACTGGGTTTTGGCTTGTGCCGTATTGGCCTGTGCCATTGCGTGACCCTGATTGCGTGACCCTGGATGTTCCCTGGTGCCGCCGGCCCTCTTTTGCGGCTTGGGCTGCGGCTTGTGTGACCGGTTTGCGACCGGGACCTTGCGGGCCGGGCGCGACCTTGCTAAATTAGTCTCACTTGCAACTATCTTAAACTCCCAGTCGGGCCCGCCGTCAACTCAAATTGGAGGAATTTTTGGCCAGGACCTCCGCAAGCCAGCCTCCGATCCGGCCGCGCAACGCCGTGGAAGCGGACGCGCGCGACAATGTCGCACCGACCAAGAAGCGCCTCGACCTGTTCCACTTCATGCCGTTCCGGCTGAACCGGCTGGCGGCCGAGGTGTCCTCGGCGCTGTCGAGCGAATATCAGGCGCGGTACGGCCTCGATATTCCGGAATGGCGCGTGCTTGCCACGCTGGGTTTCCGCAGCGATCCCTGCAGCGCGCAATACATCGCGCATTGCACCCGCACGCATAAATCCACCATCAGCCGCGCGGTGTCGGCGCTGATGGAGCGCGAGATCGTCGAGCGCGTCGAGAACGCCGACGACCGCCGCGAATTCCGCCTGCGACTAACCAAGAAGGGCCAGGGGCTTTATGAGGAGTTGATCCCGCGCCTGCTGCGCAAGGAGCAGGAGATCTTGTCCTGCCTGTCCGCACAGGAACGCCGCGACCTCGCACGCCTGCTCGGCAAGGTCGAGACCAGCCTCGAGCTGGTGCAGACCAGCGAAGAGGCCGACGCCAAGGACGCGTATTAGGCCCTGCTGTCGTCCTGGCGAAAGCCAGGACCCATACTCCGCGGCCGGTGATGTGAACGGGACTCGTCGTTGCAGCGAGCCCAACAAAGGGCATTTGTGGTGATGGGTCCTGGCTTTCGCCAGGACGACGATGGGGGTTTGGTTTGGCGTCCCCGGTGCGCTTCGCGAGCCCCGGAATGACGACGGAGGGCATCACGCCCCGCCGATATGCTTCGCGATAACCGGGAAATAATTATCCTTCGATCCCTTGTCGATCGCCTCCTGCAGCACCGTGCCGATCAGCTCCGCGCCGCGGATCTTGATGCCGGCGTCGGCGGCGAGTTCCAGCGCGTAGGACAGATCCTTCAGCGCATATTCGGTCGAGAACGCGCGCTCGGGAAACACGCCGGGCACGATCGCCTTCATGCCGTGGTTGCGCAGCGCAAAGCTGTCGGCCGAGCCCTTCGACAAGGTTTCCAGCAAGAGCTTCGGATCGACGCCATTGTGCTTCGCCACCGCGACGGCCTCGGCAAGTGCGTTCACGGTCTCGAACAGCACCATGTTGTTGAGGATCTTGGTCACCTGCCCCGCGCCGACCTCGCCGCAATTGGTGACGTCGGTGGCAAAGCACCGGATCAAGGGCTCGATCGCGGCATAGAGCGCGGGCACCGCGCCGACCATCACGCTGAGCGTGCCGTCCTGCGCCGCCTGCCGGGTGCGCGCGATCGGCGCGTCGGCCCAGGCAGCCCCCTTGGCCTGCAATTGCCCGGCGAAGTCGCGGGTCTGGCTCACTGAAGACGTGCCGAGATCGACCACGACCTGGCCGGCTTTCGCATTCTTCAGGATGCCGTCGCCCTCGAACACCGCGCGCACGTGTTTGGCGCTCGGCAGGCAGAGGAACAGCACGTCGCCCTGCCCGATGACATCGGCGACCGTTTCAGCCACATCGGCGCCGTCGGCGCGCAGGCGCTGCAGCGGCTCGGCCGACAGGTCGAACACGATAACGCGCTTGCCGCTCTTCTTGACCAGGTTGCGGCAAATCGGCTCACCCATCACGCCGAGGCCGATGAACCCGAGAGTCTTGTATTCAGTCATATCGCTTCTTCTTTTTGACATTTCTTGACGAGCTACGGATACGCCGCGCCCAATCGGCGAGGCTATTTCGCGAACGATCGCGACGGCGCCAGATGCAGTGCGAACGCATCGACCTTGTCGCTGGCGCGCGGATAGATCTCGCTGACGATCGGATCGTGGCCGGGGATGAAGCGGTCGGGATGACCGGCGAGCCGCTCGACGGTCTCCCAGCCCTGCGCCATGTCGCCGACATTGTAGACGATCGGGAACGGGCTCTTCTTGTGCAGGTTCGCATAATAATGCGCGGCATCCGACGCCAGCACGACCGGACCGCGCGCGGTCTCGACCCGCACCACCTGCAGGCCGTCGGAATGGCCGCCGACGCGATGCACGGTGACGCCGGGCGCGATCTCGCCGTCGCCGGAATGGAAGGTGACGCGCTCGCCATAGACATGGCGCACCATCTGCGTGACGTGCTCGATCGAGAACGGATGGCGCAGCATGCCGTTGCACATGCAGCGGCCGGTCGCGTAGCTCATCTCGCGTTCCTGCAGATGGAATCTGGCATTCGGGAAGCGATCCAGATTGCCGGCATGGTCATAGTGCAGATGGGTGACGATGACGTCGCGGATCGCATCGGCGCTGACGCCGAAGCCCGCCAGCGCATCGACCGGATTGAGCGTCAGCTTGCGGGCGCGCGCCTTGGCCTCCTCGGCGTTGAAGCCGGTGTCGACCAGGATGTCGCGGCCGTGGCCGCGGATCAGCCAGACGAAATAATCGAGATCCTGCGCTGTGGTGTCATGCGGATCGGGCACCAGGAAATTGAGGTGGGGCGTGCGCGGCGACATCGTCGCATAGCGCAGGGCGTAGATTTCGTAGGCGTTTCCCATCGGTATCGCTCTTGTTGGCAGGACTTGTTTTGCAGGACTTGTTTTGCAAGGCTTGTTTTGAATCGCTTGTTCTTGAATGGCTTGGCGTCCCGACCACAAAGCCATCGCCTCGCGCAAAGGTCAAACCGCACGCACTGCGACGAGCGCATGACAGGACGGCCCAAACCACTGCGCAAGCCTCTGTGAATGCAATCACACTATCCGGTCGCAGGAACCTGCACCATGCCACGGAGGCGATGGCCGCCATGACCGCGGCTGTTGCACTGCGGTCTCGTTACCGCCGCCGCGATTAGCGGTGGTGCAGCAAGCCGTTGACGGGGGTTTGACCGTGGTTTGATAATGGATTTTCGCTAGAGTAAGGTCCCCGGGGCGCAGGCTGAAAGCGGCGCCATTTCATTGCAATGCCGCGATCTGGATTAGCCGCGATTATGAAAATCCGCCTTGCCTTGCTCGCCACGCTGATTTTTTCAATCGCGTCGCCCACCCTGTCCGTCGCTGCCGGCGATCGTTTCGCGCTGGTCATCGGCAATGCCAAATATCCCGACGCCGACGCGCCGCTGAAGGAGCCGGTCAACGACGCCCGTGACGTCGCCGACGAGCTCAAGCGTGACGGCTTCACCGTCGAGGTCGGCGAGAACCTGACCGGCGACGGCATGCGGCGCGCCTTCGACCGGCTCTATGGCAAGATCAAGCCGGGCTCGGTCGCGCTGATCTTCTTCTCGGGTTACGGCATCCAGTCGAACCGGCAGAGCTACATGATCCCGATCGATGCCCAGATCTGGGCCGAGGCCGACGTTCGCCGCGATGGCTTCAGCCTCGAGACCGTGCTTGGCGAGATCAACAGCCGCGGCGCCGGGGTGAAGATCGCCTTGGTCGACGCCTCGCGGCGCAACCCGTTCGAGCGCCGTTTCCGCAGCTTCTCGGCGGGGCTCGCCCCGGTGATCGCGCCCAACGGCACGTTGGTGATGTACTCGGCCGCGCTGTCGTCCGTGGTTTCGGACAATGGCAGCGACCGCAGCCTGTTCGTGCGGGAACTTCTAAAGGAGATCCGCACCCCCGACCTGATGGCGGAGGAAACGCTGAACCGGACCCGCGTCGGCGTGACCCGGGCCTCGCGGCAGGAACAGGTGCCGTGGATCTCGTCGTCGCTGGCCGAGGATTTCTCGTTCATTCCAGCCGGCACAGCCACTCCGAGCGGCGCACCGGGGACATCGAACGCTGCGCCAGCGCCTGCCGCATCACCGTCGCCCGAGGTGGCAGCGGCACCGCCGGTCTCGCCTCCACCGCCAGCCCCGCCCGCTGCAACGCCAACGCCGGCCCCGACGCCTCCAGCGGCAACCGCGCCTACGCCACCGCCGGCGCCGCCGAAGCCAGCGGTCGCGACAGCACCGGCGGCACCGCCACCGCCGCCAAAGGCGCCCGACATCGTGCTGCCACCACCTGCGCCTCCGCCGCCGGTGGTGATCCAGCCCACGCCGGCTCCGAGCAATTCGCCGGTGCTCGCGGATGATCCGACGATCAAGGGCCTGAACGAGAAGCTCGACAAGAACCCCGATGACGCGGCTGCGCTGTATCGCCGCGGCCAGGTCTTTGCCAGCAAGGGCGCCTACGACCTCGCGGTGAAGGACTTCACCAATTCGCTGCGGCTGAACCCGAAGGACGTCGAGGCCTATAACAACCGCTGCTGGGTTCGCACCGTGATCGGCGACCTGCAAGCGGCCCTGAAGGACTGCAACGAGGCGTTGCGGCTTCGCCCGAATTTCGTCGATGCGCTCGACAGCCGCGGCCTGATGAACCTGAAGGGCGGGCAGAACAAGAACGCCATCGCCGATTTCGACGCCGCGCTGAAGATCAACCCGCGGCTGACCTCGTCGCTGTACGGGCGAGGCCTTGCCAAGAAGCGCAACGGCGCGGTCGCGGAAGGCGATCTCGACATCGCCAACGCCAAGGCGATGGACCCGAACATTGTCAAGGAATTCGCCGACTACGGCGTGCAGTGACACATGAAACCGGGGCCTGCCCGCGGCTCGAACCGCGGATGAAATTGCGCGACTAATCAGAGGGTGCGCGCCGGGCAGCGATGCTCGCGACCGATCCGAAGAGCTGCATGGAACCGCGCCAGCCGGCGCAGGAGGGACCGAGATGTTCAAGCCGTCGGCGAAGGCCGCGATCCTTTCAATCCTGACGGTCGGCGCCGCGCTGTCGTTCGGCATGGCGGCCGCCCGCGCCGGTGACGTCACCGAGGATCAGATCATCAAGGCGCTGACGCCCGAGAAGAAGCCGCTGACCCGCGGCCTTTCGGTCGGCCCGCAGACCTCGCCCGGACTGAACGCCGACCAGGCCAGATTCGTGCAGAGCGTCCGTGGCCGCGCCACCCGCTCGCTGTCCTCGACTGAGCGCGAGGAAATCGCGACCATCGTCCAGGACAAGCCGAAGATCGATCTCGAGATCAACTTCGATTACAACTCCGCCGACATCAGCGCAAAGTCGCTGCCCTCGGTGCAGGCGCTCGGCCGCGCCTTAACCAATCAGGACCTGAAGGGCTCGACCTTCGTGGTCGCCGGCCACACCGACGCCGCCGGCGGCGAGGAATACAATCAGGGCCTCTCGGAGCGCCGCGCCGACGCCATCAAGCGCTATCTGGTCGACAAATATGGCATCAACGGCACCGATCTCGTCACGGTGGGCTATGGCAAGAGCAAGCTGAAGGACCCGAGCCACCCGATGGCGGAGATCAACCGGCGCGTGCAGGTCGTCAACGTCGAAAACAAGGACACCGCTTCCAAGTGATGGGCGGTGGCGCGGCCCCCTTTTGAGGTTACAATGCGTCCCGCACCCCGGCGGGGCGCATTTGCTTGAGGGCCGAGCCCCAAGGTGGCCCACAGGTGACCCGCCTCGCATGACGTCACGGCATGATCCGGGACAGTGGACCCCGGCTCGATCGATGTCTGGACAATACGGCGGCGAGATGAGACTTCGAGGAGCGCCCAAGACAATCACTGTCGATACGCGCCAAGTTCTGGATTGATCAGGCGATGAATTTCTCCCAGTACCTCAAGCCTGCGCTCGGCACGGTGTTCTTCCTCGCGCTGGCTGTCGCCTATTACGCGTTCGAGCACCGCTCCCATCCGGAGGAGAAGGAGACGCCGGGCCAAGCGCTGGTCGTGGTGACGAAGTCGACCAACGCCTGCTTCTCGGACATGGTCCGCGTCACCGGCTTCATCGTGCCGCGCCGCGAGGCGCAGGTGAATGTCGACCAGGACGGCTCCAAGGTGACCGACGTGCTGGTCCGCGAGGGTGACACCGTGACCGAGAACCAGGAACTGGCGCGGCTGACCCCGCCGCCGCAGCAGGCGGCGCAGGGTAACGCCAAGCCGATCGTGCTGCGCGCGCCGGCCGCCGGCCTCGTCACCGAGGTGCGCACCGCGCCCGGCGCCCCGGCCTCGCCGCAGGCTCCGGCGATGTTCAAGATCTCCGTCAACAACGAGATCGAGCTCGACGCCGAGGTTCCGGGCTTCCAGCTCCTGAAGCTCAATCCCGGCGCCAATGTCCGGATCAGCCGCGACGATGCGCCCGACATCGTCGGCAAGGTCCGCCAGATCTCGCCGCAGATCGACCGCGCCACCCAGCTCGGGCACGTCCGCATCACCATCAACAACAATCCGACGCTGAAGGTCGGCATGTTCGCGCGCGCCAATATCGACGCCAAGCGCTCCTGCGGCGTCGCGGTGCCGCGCACCGCGATCGACCGCCTGACCCTGCAGGTCGTGAAGGGCAACACCGTCGAAACCCGCAGGGTGCGCGTCGGGCTGACCTCCGACACCTCGACCGAAATCCTTGAAGGCCTCGACGTCGGCGAAATCGTCGTGGCCGATGCTGGCACCTCGCTGCATGACGGCGACCAGATCAAGACCATGTTCGCCGACGAACTCGATCGCACGCGATCACGCTAATTCGGGCACGCTAATGGCTTTGAACATCTCGGCATGGTCGATCCGGAACCCGCTTCCCTCGATCGTCTTCTCGATCATCCTGCTGGTGCTGGGCTGGGTCTCCTTCACCAAGCTCGCGGTGACGCGGCTGCCGAGCGCCGACATTCCGGTGATCTCGGTCGCGGTCTCGCAATTCGGCGCGGCACCCTCGGAACTTGAATCGCAGGTCACCAAGACGATCGAGGACGGCGTCTCCGGCGTCGAGGGCGTACGGCACATCTCGTCCTCGATCACCGACGGCCTGTCGGTGACCACGATCCAGTTCGCGCTGGAGACCAACACCGACCGGGCGCTCAACGACGTCAAGGATGCGGTGACGCGGGTGCGCGCCAACCTGCCGCAGAACGTCACCGAGCCGTTGATCCAGCGCGTCGACGTGATCGGTCTGCCGATCGTGACCTATGCTGCGATCTCGCCCGGCAAGACGCCGGAGCAGCTATCTTATTTTGTCGACGACGTGGTCAAGCGCGCGCTGCAGGGCGTGCGCGGCGTCGCCCAGGTCGAGCGCATCGGCGGTGTCGAGCGCGAGATCCTGGTCTCGCTCGATCCCGACAAGCTGCAGGCGGTGGGGCTGACCGCGGTCAATGTCAGCCAGATCCTGCGCGGCACCAATGTCGACGTCGCCGGCGGCCGCGCCGAGATCGGCAAGAACGATCAGGCGATCCGGACGCTTGCCGGCGCCAAGACGCTGAACGAGCTCGCCGGCACCATGATTCCGCTGTTCGGCGGCGGCGAGATCCGGCTCGACGATCTCGGCACCGTCACCGACACCATCGCTGACCGCCGCACCTTCGCCCGCTTCAACGGCGAGCCGGTAGTGGCGCTCGGCATCAAGCGCTCCAAGGGCGCCAGCGACGTCGTCGTCGCGGCCGCAGTGCAGAAGCGGATCGACGCCCTGAAGGTTGCCTATCCCGACGTCGACCTCAAGCTGATCGATACCTCGGTCGAATTCACCAAGGGCAACTACGAAGCCGCGATCTCGACCTTGTTCGAGGGCGCGATCCTCGCCGTCATCATCGTGCTGCTGTTCCTGCGCGACATGCGCGCCACCATCATTGCGGCGGTCTCGCTGCCGCTGTCGATCTTCCCGGCGTTCTGGGCGATGGACCTGCTCGGCTTCTCGCTCAACCTGGTCTCCTTCCTCGCCATCACGCTGTCGACCGGCATCCTGGTCGACGACGCCATCGTCGAGATCGAGAACATCGTCCGCCACATGCGGATGGGCAAGACGCCCTACCGGGCAGCGCTAGAAGCCGCCGACGAGATCGGCCTTGCGGTGATCGCGATCTCGCTCACCATCATCGCGATCTTCGCGCCGGCGAGCTTCATGTCCGGGATCGCCGGGCAGTTCTTCAAGCAGTTCGGCATCACCGTGTCGGTGCAGGTGTTCTTCTCGCTGCTCGCCGCGCGCTTCGTGACGCCGATGCTGGCCGCCTATTTCCTCAAGCATCATGACCACGACGACCCGCCGCCCGGCCGCATCCTGCGCAGCTATCACGGCCTCGTCACCTGGTCGGTGAAGCACCATTACATCACCGTGCTGATCGGATTTGCGGTGTTCGCCGCGTCGATCTGGAGCATCACGCTGCTGCCGCAGGGCTTCCTGCCGGCGCAGGACACCGCGCGCTCGCTGCTCGCGATGGAGCTGCCGCCCGGCTCGCAGCTTGCCTATACCGAGAAGGTCACCGAGGAGATCGTGGCGCGGCTGCGCAAGCGGCCCGAGGTGCGCAGCGTGTTCGTCGACGGCGGCCGCGTGCCGCCGGGCATCCAGGAAGTGCGCCGCGCCGCGCTGATCATCAACTACACGCCGAAGGCGGATCGCAGGATCACCCAGCGCGAGCTGGAGCTGTCGATCGGCAAGGAACTCGATAACGTCCCCGATATCCGGTTCTGGTTCCTCGACGAGAACGGCCTGCGCGCCATCTCGCTGGTGGTCACCGGCACCGACAGCAATATCGTCAACAACGTCGCCAGCGAGCTGGCGACGCAGATGAAGCGGATTCCGATCATCGCCAACGTGATCTCGGAGACCGCGCTCGACCGGCCCGAGCTGCGCATCCGTCCGCGCGCCGAGCTCGCGGCACGGCTCGGCGTCTCGACCGAGAGCCTGTCGCAGACCATCCGCGTCGCCACCATCGGCGACGTCGGCCCGGCGCTGGCGAAATTCGACGCCGGCGACCGCCAGGTGCCGATCCGCGTCCAGCTCGAGGACAATGCGCGCAGCGACCTGCAGATGCTGGAGCAGCTGCGGGTGCCGCTCGGCGCGCGTGGCGAACGCGGCGGCGTGCCGCTCTCGGTCGTGGCCGACATCCAGCTCGACCAGGGCCCGACCAGCATCAACCGCTACGACCGCGAGCGGCAGGCCACCGTCGCGGCCGACCTCGTCGGCAATGCCGCGCTCGGCGATGCCACCAAGCTGATCTACGACCTGCCGGTCATGAAGAGCCTGCCGAAGGGCGTGAGGGTCAGCCCGTCCGGCGATGCCGAGAGCCTCGCTGAACTCTCCGACGGCTTCGCCACCGCGATCACCGCCGGCCTGATGATGGTCTATGCGGTGCTGGTGCTGCTGTTCGGCACCTTCCTGCAGCCGATCACCATCCTGTTCTCGCTGCCGCTTTCGATCGGCGGTGCGATCGGCGCGCTGCTGCTGACCGGCAAGCAGCTCACCACGCCGGTGTGGATCGGCATCCTGATGCTGATGGGGATCGTCACCAAGAACGCCATCATGCTGGTGGAATTCGCGGTGGAAGCGATCCGCGACGGCAAGGCGCGCGAGGAAGCCATGATCGACGCCGGCATGAAGCGCGCCCGCCCGATCGTGATGACCACGATCGCAATGGCCGCCGGCATGATGCCGTCGGCGTTGGCGTTCGGCGCCGGCGGCGAATTCCGCTCACCGATGGCGCTTGCCGTGATCGGCGGCCTGATCTTCTCGACCGTGCTGTCGCTGGTGTTCGTGCCGGCGATGTTCATGGTGATGGACGATATCGGCGGCCTGATCTGGCGCCTCGGCAAGCGGCTCGTGGTCTCCCACGCCGATCACGAGCTGACCCCGAGCGAGCACCAGACCGACCAGACCAAGCGGCCGCCCGGCCCGCCAAGCGTGATCTCGCCCGCCGCCGAGTGAGCTGAAGCCGCGCCAGCGGCGCCGCTAAAGCATGGTGAAGTCAGGTTTGGCAGCGGTCGCGCAGGCCGCCGTCGCAGGGGCGCGCTGCCAAAATATCGAAAACAACCCCATGCAAAGTAGCCGGCGGCCGACGCGGCAACTTGACTCGTCGGGCAACTCAGCGGTATTTTTCCATTATTCCGAAATCATGATGTGAGTCTACGGCTCCTCCAAACGCGTCGTCCCTGCGAAAGCAGGGACCCATACTCCGCGGCAGACGTTATTGAAGGGACCCGTTGTTCCAGCATCGTCCAGCAATCGGCAGGCGTGGTTATGGGTCCCTGCTTTCGCAGGGACGACGATGAGGAAGGATCTCGATTCAAGGCGTCACACCAGGCGGTGTCATCGCCCGCGCATGCGGGTGATCTCAAGCTCTAGTACAGCCTGGTGCGATAGGCCTCTTCCATCGTCTTCTCGGCGACCTCGACCTCGACCGCGGCGGTCTGCTCGGCAATGATGCGGCCGAGCGTCGGAAAACTGTGGCGCTCGACCTGCGCCGCCGGATTCCAGAGTTTTGAGCGCATCAGCGCCTTGCCGCAATGGAAGTAGGTCTCATCGACATGCACCTTGATGCCGATCATCGGTGTGACGTTCTGCACCGTCAACGGCGTCAGAAGATCCGGCTCCTGCGAGATCTCGGCCCGCCCGTTGATCCGCAGGGTCTCGTTGATGCCCGGCACCATGAAGATCAGCCCGACCCCGGGCGAGGCCAGGATATTGCCGAACGTATCGACGCGGTTGTTGCCGCGCCGGTCCGGGATCAGCAGCGTCTTGTCGTCGAGCACCGAGACGAAGCCCGGCGCATCGCCGCGCGGGCTGGCGTCGGCATGGCCCTTGCCGTCGCTGGAGGCGATGACGAGGAACGGAGACAGCGCGATGAAGTCGCGGCAGAACTTGTCGAGATGGTCGAGCACCTTCTTCTCGGCAAGCGGGCTCAATTGCCCGAAATGCGCGCGAAGATCCTGCTGCGACTTGACCGGCGGCTTGCCGCCTGCGCCCTCGTGACCCATAGCGAACCTCCCTTTGTTGTTAGTCTATACCGCGTCGATGCCGGAATCGATCCTCGCCGTCTGGCGTGCGCCGGTCGCGGCCGCGAAGCCCGGCTGGTCGAAGAAGTCGCGGCCGGGAATCGCATCGAGCAGGTCGCGCGTATAGGCCTGACGCGGCGCGGTGAAAACCTCGGCCGTGGTGCCCTCCTCGACGATACGCCCCGTCTGCAGCACGATGACGCGGTCGGCGATCTCGGCGGCGATCCGCAGATCATGGGTGATGAAGATCATCGCGAGCCGCATCTCCTGGCGCAGCTCGGCGAGCAGCGCCAGCACCTGGGCCTGCACCGAGACGTCGAGCGCCGACACCGCCTCATCGGCGATCAAGACCCGCGGCTTGAGCGCGAGCGCCCGCGCGATGCAGATCCGCTGGCGCTGGCCGCCGGAGAATTCGTGCGGATAGCGATCGGCAGCAGCCCCTGACAACCCGACCCGGACCAGCAGCTTCCGCGCTAGCGCCATCGCCTCGGTGCGCGAGGTGCCGTAAGCCATCGGCCCGCGCGCGATGGCATCGCCGATCTTCTGGCGCGGATCGAGGCTGGCAAACGGATCCTGGAACACGATCTGAAGCCGCTGCCGCGCCTGGCGCAACGCCTCGCCGCGCAGCTGCCGAAGATCGGCGCCGCCGAAGCGGATGGCGCCGGCATCCGGTTCGGTCAGCCGCATGATCATGCGCCCGAGCGTCGACTTGCCGGAGCCGGATTCGCCGACGACGGCAAGCGTCTCGCCCTCGTGCAGCGTCAACGAGATGCCATCCGCGGCGACGACCTCGCGCGGCGGCTGCAACCAGCCGCGCTTGACGCGAAAGGTCTTTTGCAAGCCGACGACTTCCAGCAGCGGCTCGGGCCGCACGATGGCGTCATGGATGTCGGCGAGCCGTGCCTTCGGCACCGCGTCGATCAGTTCGCGCGTGTAGGCGGCCTGCGGATTGCGCAGCACCTCGCTGACCGTGCCCTGCTCGACCACCTTGCCATGGCGCAGCACCACCACGCGGTCGGCGACATCGGCGACGACGCCGAAATCATGGGTGATCAGCAACACGCCCATGCCGCGCTCGCGCCGGAGATCGTCGATCAGGCGCAGGATCTGGCGCTGGGTCGTGACGTCGAGCGCGGTGGTCGGCTCGTCCGCGATCAGCAGCGCAGGCCGGTTGGCCATCGCCATCGCGATCATCACGCGCTGGCGCTGGCCGCCGGACAGCTCGAACGGATAGCTCTTTTCCAGCAGCTGAGGGTTCGGCAGCCCGACCTGCGTCAGCAGCGTCTGCACCCGCTCGCGAACCTCTGCCATCGATGGTGTCGGCCGCTGGTGCGCCAGGATCATCTCCTCGATCTGCTTGCCGACCCGCTTGAGCGGATTGAGCGAGGACAACGGCTCCTGAAAGATCATCGCGGCGTTGCCGCCGCGCAAATTCCGCAGACCGCGGCCGTCGAGTTGCGACGGATCCTGCCCCGCGACCATCACGGTGCCGGATACGATATCGACGCCCCGCGGCAACAGCTGCAGCACCGCATGGGCGATCATCGACTTGCCGGAGCCGGATTCACCGACCAGACAGACCACCTCGTTGGGCTTGATCTCAAACGACACATTCTCGACCGCGAAGGGGCGGTCGCCGCCTTTGGGAAGCGCGATCGAGAGGCGATCGACGGACAGAACGGGTGCGTTGGATTGCATGGTTTCGCTCATGACCGGCGCCTCGAGACGCGCGGGTTGAGCACATCGGACAGCCCTTCGCCGAACAGGTTGATCGCCAGCACGGTGACGAGAATGGCAAGGCCGGGAAACACGCTCATCCACCACGCATTGCGGATTGCGGTGCGCCCCGCGCCGATCATGAAGCCCCACGACATCAAATTGGGATCGCCGAGCCCCATGAAGGACAGCGCACTCTCCAGCAGGATCGCGGTCGCTACCGTCAGCGACGTCACGACCAGGATTGGCGAGATCGCGTTCGGCAGGATGTGGCCGAGCACGATGCGCCAGGTGCGCTCGCCCTGGCACAGCGCCGCCTCGACGAATTCGCGGTTCCGCAAACGCAGGAACTCCGCGCGAGTCAGCCGCGCCAGCGGCGGCCAGCTCACCGCCCCGATGGTCAGAATGATCGTGAGCAGCGACGGATTGAAGGTTGCGACCAGCAGGATGGCCAGCACGAAGGCCGGAATGGTCTGGAACAATTCCGTCATCCGCATCAGCACCAGATCGACCTTGCCGCCGAAATAGCCCGAGATCGCGCCGACCACGACGCCGATCGCCATCGCCGCAAGCGCCGATGCGATGCCGATCAACAGCGAGACGCGCGCGCCATAGGCGACGCCGGCTGCGACATCGCGGCCGAGCGTATCGCCGCCGAGCCATAGCCCGTCCTCGCCGGGCGGCGTGAACGGCGCACCGACCATCTCCCAGGGCGAGACCGGAAACACGATCGGCGCTGTTATCGCGACGACAACGACGATCAGCAGCAGGACAAGCCCGATCATGCCGCTGGGGTGACGCAGGAAGGCGCGCACCGTCTCCATCACGCCGCTCCCGTGGTCATGCGCGGATCGATCAGCCGGTAGACCAGGTCGGTCAGGAGGTTGAGCGCGATCACGACGATCGAGAGGATCAGGAAGATGCCGAGCAGGACCGGATAGTCGCGTTGCAGCAGCGCCTCGAAGGTCAGGCGGCCAAGGCCGGGCCAGGCGAACACCGTCTCGATCACCACGGCGCCGCCGACCAGCGCGCCGGCCTGCATGCCGGCAACGGTGACGACCGGCACCAGCGCATTGCGCAGCATGTGACCGACGACGATCCGCGTTCCGGACAGCCCTTTGGCACGCGCCGTCTTGATAAAGTCCTGTTGCGCAACCTCGATGATCGAGGATCGCATCAGCCGCGCATAGATCGCGAGGTAAATCGCTGCCAGCGACGTCACCGGCATGATCATGTGCTTCATGATGTCGAGCGCGTGCTCGATCGGAGAGAGCTGGACGTTGATGGTCTCGTAGCCGAACGGCGGCAGCCAACCGAGCGTCACCGAGAACACCAGCACCAGCATCAGGCCAAGCCAGAACACCGGCGTCGCATACAGCACGAGCGAGAGCAGGGTAAACACCGTATCGAGCACGCTGCCGGCCGCGAGGCCGGCCAGCGCGCCGAGCGCGGTGCCGATCAGCAGCGCGAGACAGAACGCCGTGACCGTCAGCAGCAGCGTCGCCGGCAGCCGCTCGAGGATCAGATCGACGACCGGGCGGCGCTGGCGGTAGGAGTAGCCGAGATCGAGCCTGACGACGCGGCCGAGGTGGCTCGCGAGCTGGACGAAATACGGCTTGTCGAGCCCGTACTCCTTGCGCAGATCATCGAGCAATTTTGGATCGGACGCACCGGATTGTCCGGCCATCACCTGGGCCGGATCGCCGGGGGCGGCCCGCACCAGCACGAAGTTGAACGTCGCGATGACGAGGATCACGGCAACGAGCTGGGCGATGCGGCTGATCGCCTGGAGCCCGATCGCCGCTGCGCTCCCGAGCCGGTTCACGATTTGTAGACCGAACCGAAGGTTTCGTGCGAGCCGATGCCCGTGGTCACGATGTTCTTGAACGCCTTGTCGTAGATGATCGGGTATTCGATCTCGAGCGTCCAGGCCACCGGCACATCCTCGACCAGGATCTGCTGCACCTTGCTGTAGAGCTCCTGGCGCTTGGCTTCGTCGAGCGTGATTGCAGCCTCGTCGAACAGTTTGTCGACCTCGGGATTCGAGTAGCCTTGCGTGTTCGAGAACAGGATGCCCTTCTTGATGTTCGACGAAATATAGGTGCGCGCCACGCCGAGCGCTGGATCGCCGAGCTGGTAGAGCAGGTTCTGGGTCATCTCGTAATCCCAGTTGCCGACCTTCTCGGCCCAGCCGGCCATGTCGGTGCCGACAAGCACGAGGTCGATGCCGACGCGCGCAAAGCTCTGGCGGAAGAACTCGCCTGCGCGCTGATAGGACTCGCCATAGGGCGGCACGATGTACTTGATCTCGGCCCGCTTGCCGCTCGCGCCAGGCTTTAGTCCCATTTCGTCGAGCAGCGCCTTGGCCTTGTCCACGGAGAACTCGTAGCGTTTCACGTTCGGATCGTAGAACCGCGTCTTCGACGAGATCGGGCCGGTCGCGACCTTGGCGTTGCCGAAATAGACACGCTTGCTGAATGCCTCGCGATCGATCAGGTGCATCACCGCCTGCCGGAACCGTTTGTCGTTCATCGGCGCGATGCGGTTGTTCATTTCGAGCCACTGATGCGGCGCGAAATACTCATAGCCCTTGGTGGTGAATTCGAGATTCTTCTGCGCCTTGAAGCGCTGCACGTCATAGAATTCGACGTCGGACCATTGCACCAGCTGCACGGTGCCGTTCGCGAGCGCGAGCGCGCGCGACGCCGCATCCGGAATCACGCGGTAGACGATCTCGTCGAGATAAGGCTCGTCCTTCAGATAGTAGCCGTCGTGGCGCACGAGGTGGACGTGCGAGCCGCGCACCCATTCCTTCAGCTTGAAGGGGCCGGTGCCGATCGCCTTGTCGTTCTCCGGGTTCTTGCGATAGTCGGTGCCGTCGTAGATGTGCTTGGGCACGATCGGCGCGGACGTGCAGTCGAAGCAGCCGATGAACGGCGCGAACGGCTGCTTCAGCTTGAACACGACGGTGAGCGGATCGGGCGCCTCGGCCGAGGCCACGCGCGAAAAATTCTGCCGCGCGCGCGGATGGGTCTCCACCAGCAGCTTCATGCAGCTGAACACCACGTCTTCCGAGGTCATCGGCTTGCCGTCGTGGAAGGTGATGCCGGGAAACAGCTTGAATGTGTAGGTCAGGCCGTCGGGCGAGATCTCCCAGGACTGCGCCATGCCGGGCATCGGCTTGAGGTCGGCGCCGTATTTCAGCAGGCCTTCATAGATCTTGCCGCCGAGCGTCAGGGTCGGCTGCTGCTGGTTCAGCGCGGTCACCAGAACCGGCGGCTCGGGCTGGATGATGGTGTTGAGCGTTCCACCGCGGGTCTGGCCTGCCGCCCGCGTGATGCCGAACGGGATGGCTGCACCGCAGGCCAGCATTGCCTTGGTGAATTCGCGTCTGTTCATCGGACCTCTCCGTCGCCGCGCGTCAGGCATTCGATTTCGGCGAATGTCGCGGGGTGAGGCATTGTTGCCAAATGCCCTAGCCCGCGCTACCTGAATGGGGACAACAACCATCGCGATCGGGCCAACTGGCCCGGAAGATGCATGAGCACCCTGCGAAAACGACGATCGATCAGGAGCTCACGACACTTGAAAGTCGCAGCGCGACGAAATGACACCACCGGCTTGCGCGTCTGCCGCAAGCAATCCGGTCCCGTAGCTGCCGCGCATTATGCCGGACAACTGCAACAGGTCGAACGGCCGCTCGCGGCGATGGCGGCCTCTTATCCGAACGAAAGCACGAGCGCGCGACACGCGCACCGACGCGATCAGTTCATCCTGCAGACCGCAGGCGTGACCTCGATGATGACCGAGCGCGGCCATTTCGTCGTGCCGCCCGGCCATGGCCTGTGGATTCCGGCCGGCGTCGCACACCAGTCGCGCGCATGGGGCGAGGTCGAGATCCAGACCATCTATGTCACGCCCGACCGCGTGCGGAACGCGCCGGCAACCTGCCGCCTGATCAGGGTCTCCGCGCTGGTCGAAGCGCTGATGGAAGAAGCTGTGCATATGCCGACCCGTTACGACCTCGAAGGGCGCGACGGCCGGCTGGTCGATTTCCTGCTGGATGAGATCGGCAGGATGCCCGAAGTGTCGCTGCATGTGCAGGTGCCGCCCGATCCGCGGCTCGCCGCGATCTGCGAAGCGGTGCTGATCGATCCGAGCTCCGATCTCACGCTCGACGAATGGGCCGATCGCAGCCAGCTCAGCCGGCGCACATTAACGCGTCTGTTCCGGCGCGAGACCGGACAGAGCTTTGCGGCCTGGCGGCAGCGGGTGCGGCTGCTCGAAGCGCTGGCACGGCTCGGCGCCGGCGAAGCCGTCACCTGCGTCGCGCTCGACGTCGGCTATGACAGCCCGAGCGCGTTCGCCGCGATGTTCAAGCGCGAGCTCGGCGCCGCACCGCGCCAGTATCTGCGCTGGGCCGATCCCGAAGTGGTGTTGAGGTAGGCGCATTCGCGTCACGCACCCGCGGAACGCAAAACCCCTGCGGTCAACGGGAAAGACCGCAGGGGTTTGCAGGTGGATGGCGTGAGGCCAGCAAGGCTGGGTGTCACCCCAAGGACCGGCAGGCGGATGAAAGCGACACCCGCCTCGTCATGCAAGCAAGTCTTTTAGGCAGGAGTGCGTCAACATTCGCAAGCAAGGCGCGCGAGAGGACGGCGATCCTCACGCGCGCGTTGCATGCAACCGTTTAGTCGTTGCGTGCGACCGCCGTCAGCTTGGTCATGTTGTGCAGCATGATCCGGCCGCGCTGCAGGTCGACGATGCCGTCCTTGCGCCAGGTCTGCAGTTGCCGGTTGACGCTCTCACGCGCCGCACCGACGAAGATGCCGAGCTGTTCCTGCGAGATGTGCACCTCGGAACCGAAATCCTCGGCCAGCGCGCACAGCCGGCGCGCGAGGCGGACCGGCAACGGCTGCAGCACGGATTCTTCCATCCGCTCGCTCTGCCAGCGAATGCGCTGGCACAGCAATTCGATCAGCCTGACCGCGACCTTGGGCTCGCGCTCGAGGAAGCCCAGGAAATCCTCCCGCCGCAAGACGAACAATTCGGTGGGCTCGCCGGCGGTCGCATCCGCGGTGCGATCCTGTCCGTCGAGCACGGCGACTTCGCCGAACAGATCGCCGGATCCCATGAAGTTCAATGTGAGCCGGCTGCCGTCGGAGGCGCCGGTTTCGATGCGCACCTGCCCGCGGCGGACCCCAAACAGGGCGTCGCCGGGATCGCCTTTCTGGAACAGCACCTCGCCGGTGGCGAGCTGCTGGGTGTGGCAGAGGCCCGAAAGCCGCGCCAATTCGTCCGCACCGAGATCGGCGAACATAGGGTTCATTTTCAGAATGACCGCAAATTCGGCCTGTTTGCTCATTGTAATGCCTTCCAAATCGATCCGAACGGTCCCCCGACGCCCGGTTAGCAACAATCACCCTCATAAGAGTGTGTGAGAGGTCACATAAGTTCATGCTGGTAACGGATTATTTTTACGGTCGTTGGAGCGAGGTCCCGTTTGCGGGATAATCTGGTGCGATCGGCCGTGCCTTTCCGCGGCGGAACCGTGTCTGCCCGGCCTGGAATATCGAGATGAGAGCACTGAAATTCGCCGGGGCCGCCATCGCTGCCGTGATCGTGATCATCGCGCTGGTGGCCGCGGTCGGGATCCCGTCCTCCTTCCTGACGTCGGCCATCACCGAGCGGGTCGAGCGGGAGACCGGCTACACGCTCAGCATCAATGGCGGCGCCAGGATTGGCCTCTGGCCGACCGTCAATCTGGTGCTGAGCGATGTTGTGTTGCAGGACCCGCGGGAGCGTGAGGTCAACAACCGGTTCGCGGCTGATCGGGTCGAAGCCGAGATGACGCTGTCGAGCCTGTGGTCGGGCCGGCCCGACATCACCGACCTCGTGATCGTCAAGCCGGTGGTCAATCTGCCGCTGCAGCGCGAGCGCACCCGCGACCATAACCCGCCGGCGAAATCGTCCGCGTCCGACAATGGCGGCCTCACGATCCGGCATGTCAGTATCAGCGGCGGCACTCTCGTGTTCTCCAATGTGCGCGACCGGGTCGAGAACCGGATCGAGACGCTCAATGCCGATGCGACCATCGGCAACGACCGCAGGATCGTCGTCACGGGGAGCGCGAGCACCGGTGACAAGCCGCTGAAGTTCGAGATCCGCGCGACCGCGCCGCAAGCGCCGCTGGACCATCAGAGCGTGCCGGCCGAGTTCAACATCGATGCACCCGGCCTGTTGCCCGCGCCGATCAAGGCGAATGCGGAAGCGCGCCTGAACGGCACGGTGGTGATGTTCAACGGCGTATCGGGCACGCTCGGCGATGGCGGCTTCACTGGCTGGGCCTCGGTCGACTTCGCCAGCAACAAGCCGCTGGTGAAGCTCGATCTCGACTTCCAGCGCATGACGATGGCACTGACGCCGAGCCAACCCGATGCGGCGCAGCCATTGGGCACCAACATTTGGAGCAATGCATCGATCGATCTTGGCGGGCTCAACTACGTCGACGCGCAGGCGCGCATCTCGGCGGCGGAGCTCGTGATCGGCGACGGCCGCTTCGCGCAGGCGGCGATCGATGCATCTGTTGACAGCGGCGTGCTGAAGGCCCGGCTTGGCAATCTCGGCGCCTATGAGGGCACCGCCAATGGCGACGTCACGATCGACGCGAGGGGCGCTACTCCAACCTATGCGCTGCGGCTCGATCTCGCCGGCGTGCGCGCGCTGCCGGTGCTGAAGAGCCTTGCCGAATTCGACAAGCTCAACGGCAGGATGCAGGCGAAGATCGCGCTGACGGCGCAGGGCACCAGCGCGCGCGCCGTCGTCGGCAATCTCGGCGGTACCGCGTTCGTCGTGTTCCAGGACGGCAAGATCCTCGGCCTCAACGTCGCGCAGATGATCCGCAATCTCACCACCAGCACCTTGTCGGGCTGGCAGCAGAGCCAGGAGCTGTCGACCGATCTCAGCCAGCTCTCGGCTTCGTTCAAGCTCGACAAGGGCCAGGCCGTCACCACGGATCTCAATCTGATCGGCCCGCTGGTGAAGATGAGCGGGGTCGGCACCGTCGACCTCAACACCCGCCAGATCGGGTTCCGCGTCGAGCCGCAGCTCGTGATGACCACCGAAGGCCAGGGCCGCGCCGGCAATCCGGTCGGCCTCGGCATCCCCGTGATGATCGAGGGGCCGTGGGTGTCCCCCCGGATCTATCCGGAGATGCAGGGCATCCTCGATAATCCCGAGGCCGCCTACGCAAAGCTCAAGGAGATGGGCAAGGGCCTGTTCGGCGCGAATGGCCAGGGTCTGAACCAAGGCCTGAGCCAGGGCATGGACGGGCTCACCAACCTCCTCAACGGCGTGCAGGGCGGCGGGACCAGCGCGCAGCCCGGCACCGGCCAGAACAACCCGCTCGGCGGGCAG
The DNA here is from genome assembly GCF_042258615.1 of Bradyrhizobium sp. Pha-3. Lineage (GTDB taxonomy): Bacteria > Pseudomonadota > Alphaproteobacteria > Rhizobiales > Xanthobacteraceae > Bradyrhizobium. The sequence continues at coordinate 8,907,267 of NZ_CP170152.1, forward strand.
CTCGGCGACACCATCGGGAACCTGCTGCAGCAGGGCCTCTCCACCCTCAATCAAGGCAGCGCCTCCCGCCCGAGCCGCAGCCTGGCCCAGCCCACCCCCGACGCGCCGCCGGCCGCCGCACCACCACCGCCCGCCCCTCCGCCGGCCGACACCGCCGAGCAGCACGACAATCCCGCGATGAACGACGTGCTCCGGCAGCTGTTCAGCCGCTGAATATTCCCGGATATCCCCCGCCGGAATGCAGGGCTAACCATGCGACGGGAGGCCCCGCTTTGCCTCGCCGATCCGTGCTAAACAGCAGCGATACAGTGGCGCACCCGACCGATTGGAGGGGACGGACGAGGCTGGATGAACGGGGCACCGGACAAAGGCAAGAACTGGTTCCTGCGCGGCGGTCTGTTCGCCAAATACGTCCTCGCGCTGGTCGGTCTCGTCGTGTTCGTGCTCGCGGTCAACGGCGCGCTCGAGACCTGGATCAGCTATCGCGGCATCAGGAGCACGCTCACCGACGCGATGAGCGAGAAGGCGGACGCCACCGCCAAGCACATCGAGCAATCGATTTCCAATCTCGAGCGGCAGATCTCCTGGGTGACCCGCGCCTCCTCCAACACGATCGAGCTGCGCCGCGCCGATTATGCCCAGTTGCTCGGCCAGGTGCCGGCGGTGAACCAGCTCACCCTGATCAACGGCCAGGGCCGCGAGATGCTGCGGCTGTCGCGCCAGACCGTCACGCTGAACTCCAATGCCGACCTCTCCCGCGACCTCCGCTTCACCGAGGCTGTCGCGCGCGGCACCGCCTACGCGCCGGCGTACTTCCGCGACGAGCGGCCGTATATGTCGATCGGCGAGCAGCATTCCGGCTTCAACGCCGGCGTCACGGTCGCCGAGATCGACCTGCGTTTCCTGGGCGACTATTTCGGCGATTCCCAGGTCGGCCGCACCGCTTACGCCTATCTCGTCGACGCCAAGGGCCGCGTGCTCGCGAGTTCGTCGAAGGGCCCCGAGGTCGGCAAGGACCTCGCCGCGCTGCCGCAGGTCGCCGCGGTGCTGTCGCCGAGCGGCAGGCCGATCGCCTCCGGCAAGGATGTCGACGGCAACGCGGTGCTGACGACCGCGACAGCAGCGCCGGACCTCGGCTGGCACGTCTTTGTCGAGCAGCCGACGGCGCAGGCGCTGTCGCCGATCCGCGACCAGCTGGTGCGCATCGCGCTTTTGATCGCGCTCGGCCTCGTGGTCGCGATCATCGCCGGCACGATTCTGGCGCGGCGCATGCTGGTGCCGATCACCGCGCTGCGTACCGGCGCGCGGCGGTTAGGGGCCGGCGATTTCGGCCACCGCATCGACGTGAAGACCGCGGATGAGCTGGAGGAGCTCGCCGGGCAATTCAACAGCATGGCCTCGCAGCTCGCCGAAACCTATTCCGGCCTCGAAGGCAAGGTGAAGGAGCGCACCCGCGACCTCGCGCAATCGATCAACGAGCTGAAGGTGCTGGAGGAGGTCGGCCGCGCGGTGGCGTCCTCGCTCGACCTCAACGCCGTGCTGCCGACGGTCGCCGCCCGCGCGCTCGAGATCACCCATGCCGACGCCGTGCTGATCTATGGCTATGACGCGACGAACCGCACATTCAACCTGACGCAGTCGATCGGCATCGACGGCGAAGCCGAGGGGCATCATCGCGCGATCGACGCGGCGAACAGCCCGCTCGGCGAAGCCGCAGCGAAGGGCGAGCCGCTGGCGTTTCCCGATCTCGCCACGAGAGCGTTTTCGAGCGAAGTGGATACCGGTTCGCGTGAAGAAAACGCGTCAAAACAAGAATCCAGTGCCGATCATCCGCTGCGCGATGTCGTGGTCGGCGCCGGCTTCCACTCGGTGCTTGTGGTGCCGCTGGTCGATCAGCAGGGCGTGCTCGGCTCGCTGGTGGTGCTGCGCAAGACGGCCGGCGATTTCCCCGCGAACCTGATCGGCCTGATGAAGACTTTTGCGCACCAGGCGGTGCTGGCGATGCGCAACGCGCGGCTGTTCACCGAGGTGGACCAGAAGAGCCACGCGCTGGAGCAAGCCAATTCCACCGTGCGCGAGCAGGCCGACAAGCTGCGCGAGCAGACCGAGCAGCTCAAGGACTGGAACAAGTCGCTGGAGCAGCGGGTCGAGACCCAGCTCGGCGAGATCGAGCGCATCCGAAGGCTCGAGCGCTTCCTGGCGCCGCAGGTGGCGCAGCTGATCGCCTCCTCCGACAATCCCGAGGGCCTGCTCGACAGCCACCGCCGCGAAGTCACCGTCGTGTTCTGCGACCTGCGCGGCTTCACCGCCTTCACCGAGGCGACCGAGCCGGAAGAGGCGATGAACGTGCTGCGCGAATATCACGCGGCGCTCGGCAAGCTGATCTTCAAGTACGAGGGCACGCTCGACAAATATGCCGGCGACGGCGTGATGATCCTGTTCAACGCGCCGATCCAGCTCACCGACCACACCGCGCGCGCGGTGCGGATGGCGGTGGAGATGCGCGACACGGTCGGCCCCCTGACCGAGAAGTGGCGCAACCGCGGGCATAGCCTCGGCTTCGGGATCGGCATCGCGCTCGGCTATGCCACGCTCGGCCAGGTCGGCTTCGAGCAGCGGCTGGAATATGCCGCGATCGGCAGCGTCACCAACCTCGCCTCCCGCCTGTGCGGCGAGGCCAAGGCCGGCCAGATCGTGGTGAGCCGCCGCGTCTACGGCATGGTCGAACCCCTTGTCGAAGGCCGCGCCATCGACGACCTCGTGCTGAAGGGTTTCAATCACCCGATCCTGGCCGCGGAGATTTTGCGCTGGAAAGGCGAGCCATCAGCGGAAGCGGCGGCGGAGTGATCCGCGCACGCACGTCGCCGGAGCGCCAGGACAAACCCGTCATCCCCGCGCAAAGGCTTCGCCTTTGTCGCTGGAGGTGCGAGCGGAGCGAGCCTCGAAGGATGCACGGCCCCGCTCGTGCCCGTCGACCCTTCGAGACGCGCTACGCGCTCCTCAGGGTGACGGTTCGGGAGCCCGCTTCGCTGCGGCGCTGTCGCGAGGAAAGACTGTCCGCCCCCGTCTACCAGCGGGAACCCGCTACCGCCCGAACCTTGCATTCGCGCGGAAAGTGTGTATATTGGGGCCATTCGATTAGCCGTTGCGCCTTGTTGAATGGTCAGAACGGCCCTCCTCCAAAGACATCGTCAGTTGAATGGATGGCGCGCGATTCTGCGCAACACATGCGCAGACGCGCATTTTGGAGAAGAGAAGATGGCGACAGGTACTGTGAAGTGGTTCAACGGCCAGAAGGGCTTTGGTTTCATCGAGCCGAGCGACGGCAGCAAGGATGTGTTCGTTCACATCAGCGCAGTCGAGCGTGCCGGTCTGACTGGCCTCGCTGAAGGCCAGAAGGTCTCGTTCGAGCTGAAGACCGACAAGATGCGCGGCAAGACCAGCGCCGAGAATCTTCAGATCGTCTGAGTTTTTTACTTCGGCATGATATCAGCGCAAACGCGTTCCGCGTTTGTCGCGATCATGCCGGTTCGTCATTCCACGGATGTACTGGGATGACGTTGCGGCCCGCTCGATCCACCCGGATTGGGCGGGTTTTAGCATGTCTTGCTGCGCGCGTTCCCAAAGCACGCCGCATCGCGCCGTTCCGTGCAACAGCCGCGAAGCGTTCGCAGCGGGATCATGCCTTGGAGAGAACGCCGATGACCGCCAGGAAGCCCACGCCATCGCCCGCGAGCCTCGCCAGGGCCGACCGCCAGCGGCTGGCGGCCGAGGAAGGCGCGCGCGCCATCGCCGAGGTCGAGCGCGACGCGACCGCGATCCGCAAGAACATGGAGCGCCTGCGGGCGCTGCGCGAAGCCCGCGAGGCCACGGCTGCGGCCGAAGCCGAGCTGGCGCCGGCGCCCATCGCCAAGAAGAAAGCGCGCGTGAAGCGCATCGTGCGCTGACGCTGCGCTGTTTTGATTGCGGCGGAAACCGAATGAGCCGCCTGCCTCCCTCGTCATTGCGAGCGAAGCGAAGCAAACCATAGTTCAGCATACGCGAAGCCATGGATCGCCGCGTCGCTTGCGCTCCTCGCAATGACAGCTCTGCACCACCGTTAGTTCCGTCATCCTGAGGTGCGAGCGGAGCGAGCCTCGAAGGATGCACGGCCACCAGCCGGGGCCGTCGACCCTTCGAGACGCGCGCAAGAGCGCGCTCCTCAGGGTGACGGCGCTGCACCCAATCTAGTCCCCGATCAACATTGTCAAACAGCGGAAGGGATGTGCGTTCGCGATATCGCGACGCCCGAGGGATGCGATCAACTCACCCTCAATGATCGTGAGAGGGCGCAGAGAAGGCCGGGCGCCGAGTTGGGACGTCAAGACAAATCCTGATATTCAGAATAATCTAAGCGACTAGAAGATAGCAACTGCTGCGACATTGCTTTCATTTCCGCGAACTCCCACGGGCCTCAAATCAACATCCAGTGAATCTGCTTGCCTCCGTAATCACGATCACGACCCTTCCCACCCCTCCCAGGAATAACCCATCCACCACCTCACTCGCGTCATGACGGGCGCGCGGAACCGCGTGCTCGCCGAGAACAAGAACACGCGAGGAATGGGATTGATGACAGGTTTGGACGGGACGCACGCTGCGGCGTCGGTGGTGGCGCTGCACTGCTCGCTGGGGTCGGGGCGGCAATGGACGAAGCTTGCGGGCGCGCTCAGTGGCAGGCCGTTCATGGCGCCAGATATTTCCGGCTATGGCGTTGCCGCCTGCGGGCGCGACTGGCCGCGGACGCTGGATGGCGAGATCGCGCGGCTCGAGCCCTGGCTCGCCAACGCCACGGGGCCGCTCCATCTGGTCGGGCATTCCTATGGCGGGGCGATCGCGTTCCGGCTGGCGACCACTTCGCCTTATGCGCAGCGCATCCGCAGCCTGACGCTGATCGAGCCGGTGCTTCCGACGCTCTTGCGTGATGGGGCATCACGCAAGAGCTCTCTTTGTGAGCATGATCTTATCGGAAAACCGCTTCACACTTTTCCGGATCATGCTGTGCGCGACGGCTCCGCCGACGTGCGGCTGTTCGATCGCTTCGCGCGGATCGCGCAGGTGGTGTCGCAGGATATTTTCGACGGCGCGGTGCTGGAGGCGGTCGAGGCGTTCACCGCGTTCTGGGCCGGCTCCGGCCCGCGCGAGCAGTTCTCGCCGAGCGGGCGGCTGCGGATGATCGAGCAGGCCGACAAGCTGCCTTACGATTTCAACGCCGCGCTCGATCTCGACGGCGTGGCGGACGCCGCGCGTGCCTTGCGGGTGCCGACGCTCTTGGTGTCGGGCGGGCTGTCGCCCTATGTGACGCAGCGCATCGTCGCAAAACTCGCCGCGATCATTGATGGCGCCGAGATCCGGCATCTGCCGGCCGCCGGCCACATGCTGCCGGTGACGCATGCCGAGCGGGTCAATCCGGAGATCCTCCGGCACATCCGGCGCGCCGAGGAGCTGGCGAAGCTGGAGTTCGCCGCGTGTGCCGGGCCGACTGAGGCGGCTGCCGCGGCGGCGCAGCCGGCTGGCTCGGCGAGGCCCCATCTGGTATTCAGGAGGAGCTTCAATTGACGCGTTTTCTTCACGCGAACCGGTCTCCACTTCGCTCGAAAACGCGCTGCATTCTGGGAATAGTTTGCCGATGATTTTGTCCCGCCTGCGCGCAACCGCCCTCGCCGCCTCGGCGCTGCTTCTGTTCGCGGCCTCTCCCGCGCTTGCCGCGGGCGAGGCCGACGCTGTGCCGAAGGGCGCGGCGGTGACGGTGCTGAAGGCCTCGAAATTCTGCTTCGGCAATATCGTCGAGGTCTCCGGCATCGTGCTGGCGCGCGACGAGCAGCAGGTGCGGCCGGACCGGTTCGGCTTGAAGGTGGCGGAGGTGAAGGCCGATCCCGGCGACACCGTTACCGCGGGCCAGGTGCTGGCGCGGCTGACCGACGGCACCAACGCGATCAACCTCACGGCGCCGGTGGCGGGCACGATCTCGGCCTCGTCGGCGATCATAGGCAGCCCGGCATCGGGCAAGGACGCGCTGTTCTCGATCATCGCCAAAAGCGAATACGATCTGGTCGGCATGGTGCCGACCCGCGACATCGCCAAGCTGAAGACCGAGCAGACCGCGCGGCTGAAGATCATCGGCGCCGGCGAGATGGACGGCAAGGTGCGGATGATCGCGCCGACCATCGAGCCGAACAGCCAGCTCGGCCAGGTGTTCGTCGGCATCGCATCGAACCAGCGGCTGCTGGTGAATTCGTCGGGCCGGGCGCAGATCAAGACCGGGCAGAGCTGCGGCGTCGCGGTGCCGCTGACTGCGATCCTCTATTCCACCGCGGGCACCGTGGTGCAGGTGGTGCGCGGCGGCCGCGTCGAGACGCGGCGGGTGGAGACCGGATTGATGTCGGCCGGCCAGGTCGAGATCCGCGACGGCATCCAGGAAGGCGACATCGTCGTCGCCCGCGCCGGCGCGCTGCTGCGCGAAGGCGATCCGGTGCGGCCGGTGGGCGCGAGCGCGGACGCGAAGTAGACGGTGCACGACGTTAGGTGAGCACACCTGTCAGGCTCCCTCTCCCCTTGTGGGAGAGGGTTGGGGGTGAGGGGTATCCCTCCACACGGCAAACTGCATGGAGAGACCGCGACCCCTTACCCGGATTGCATCTGGCGATGCAATCCGGCCTCTCCCACAGGGGGAGAGGCGAAGCGGAGCGAGCGGCGCGGCATCCACAGTGTCGTCCTGGCGAAATCCAGGACCCACCACCGGCAGAAATTTTTCGAAGATTAGCAGTGAACGCGCGCCACGGTACACGCAGCACGCTTCACTGATGGATCACGCGGTATGGGTCCTGGCTTTCGCCAGGACGACATTTGAGGAGACGACGTGGCTCAGCCGCCGAGCTTGATGTCTTCCAGCAGCGAGGACGACACGCTCGGCACCTGCTCGCCTTCGCTGGCGCGGGAGATCGCGACGCGGGTCTTGTTGAAGGCGGTCTCGGCGCCGGCCTGGGCGTTGAGGTTGTTGATGAGCTCGGAGACCAGCACGCTGTTCGCACCCTTCGAGTCGTCGGCGACCTTGCCCGGCGTGGCCGAGCTCAGCACGATGGTGTTCTCCGGCGGGCTGATCGGGGCGAGGCCGTGCGAGAAGGCACGGAAGCGGCGCTCATAGGGATTGCGGCGCGAGGCATCGAGCACGACGAGCTTGGCTTTCGCACCGCGCTCCTTCATCGCATCGAGCACGGACTCGACGCTGACGCCGGTGCGCTTGACGTCGGCTTCCTTCCAGATCGTGGCATCGACCGGGATCATGTAGCTCTCACGGCCGACCTGCACGCCGTAGCCGCCGAAGAACAGCATCACGACGGTGTCGGGGCGGATCTTGGCCTTCATGCGCTCGATCGCGCGGAACATGTCGTCCCTGGTCGCGTCCTCGACCACGTCGACGTCGAAGCCTTCGCGGCGCAGCGCCGACGACAAAGTGCGGGCATCGTTGATCGGCTGGGCCAGCGGCGCGGCTGCGTCCGGATAATGGCCGTTGCCGATGATCAACGCGAGGCGGGAGGCGCCGGCCGCAATGCTGCCGGTCTGCCCGGCGGTGACGGCCCCGGCAACAGTCTCCTTGGCAACATCCGGTGTCCGCTTGTTGAGCGCCGCATGGGCGCCAATCGCCAGCGACACCGTGCCGGCCACCGCCACGCAGACGGCGATGGTGCGACGGGAAATCTGAAGCTGCCTAAGGTTCATAACGTTCTAGTCCCAATCTCTATCCCGATGGCGTTCGAGCGAAATCGCGCCAGTTAGTCGCGTCAGTGACGATCAGGTTTAATGGGGTTGAGGTGTGTGTGCCGTTGAACTCAGCTCAATTTGCGGCGCCGCAACAAACACTCCCTTAACCCGGCCGGACCGCCGGAGCAACCCGGTTTGCAGCATGCTGCCGCCCGGCACAGGCCATTGACGCCGTTAAGATGCCGTTACGTGATCTCGGTCACATTTGTATTTTGTAGGGATTCATGTAGGTTTCCAAAGACTTGCGCGTTTGGGGGAGGACCGGAGGGAAACACTGCCGGGGCGGCGGCGTTAACCGGTTCCTTGAGAAAGGCATTCATGAGCCTTCACGAAATCGCCGGGACGGTGTGCCGGGCGCTGACCGCCAGGAAGGACGGCCCGTCGCTTTACGACGTCTGCGACCCCGTGCTGCAGGCCTATCGCGGCGGCGATGCCCATCTCGGGAAGTTCTACCGAACCGCGCTCGGCAATCCACCGCTGCGCGCGCTGCTCCGCCGCACCGGCCTGCCGGCGCTAAAGGATTCCGACCGCCTTGCCGGCTTGCGCGCGGCGCTGACCGAGGCGCGCGATGCCGCGGCTCCGGACTGGGCGGCGATCGGCGCCCCGGTCGCCGACCTGATGGACGGCATCGGCGTGCGCCACCCCGCCCCGCCGGCCGCCAGCGCGACGGCGTGCCCGCCCGCAATGGCTGCGATCGACCACGTGATCCGCTCGACCGGCGCGCATCTGCTCGGTTCGTTCGGCAGATGCGGCTTCATCCCGACCTATGCCGCGTTCAACCTGATCGGCGACCCCGACATCAGCGGGCGCGAGATGCTGATGGCGCTGACCGGACTTAACGCGCGCGGTTACAAGAACTCGACCTTGCTGTTCAGCCTGGCGCGTATCTTCATCGCGCATTCGCCGGCGCGCGCGCTGATCAACCCGCCATGGCGCGGCATCGCCGAGCCGATGTGGGAGCCGGTGCAGATCCGCCATCGCTCGGCCTATTACGACGCGTTCTTCACCGAGGCGCTGCTGAGTTATGTCGAGACCGGGCTCGCGTCGCCGCATGAAGCGGGCGCGGCGCGGCGCGCGGTCGCCGAGATGGTGGATTTCTGCCTCAAGACCAGCGCCGAGCAGGTGCCCTCGCATGACGGCTCGGTCGTGAAGGTGATTACCGCGCTGGCGCCAGGACGGCATCCGCGCTTCTCGCGCTTCTTCACCCAGATCAAGCAGGACCTCGGCTTCGGCGTCTATGTGCCCGATTGCGACACCACGGCGTGCGCGTTCTCGGCCGCGACGCAGGCTGGCTCCGACGACCCGATCCTGCAGCAGCCGCTGCTGGATTTCTACCGCGGCTACCAGGTCCGCGCGGGCGCCAACGAGCCGCGCGTCACCGTGCCGCTCAACGATAACATCGACTATGAGGGCGGCGTCGTCACCTGGATCGACAATCTCGCCGGCGAGCGGCCTTATGGCAACGACCTCGATCCGACGCTGAACCTCGACATCCTCGAGGTCTCGTTCCGCAACCTCGCCCGCTGGCGGATCATCGAGACGCCGCAGCGGCTGGAGACGGTGCATCGCATTATCGCCTTCCAGAAGAGGTTGGTCGAAAGCGGCGCGTTCAGGAATCCGCGCTCGCACATCTATTACCTGCCGGAGCTCTATTCGGCCTATTTCGGCCGCTGCTACGCCGCCTTCATCGCGCTGCCGCTGGCCGCGCAGCGCGTCATCGATCCCGGCAATGTGTTCGCGCTGATCCGCGCCCGCGTGCTCGGCTACGTGCAGGGCGAGCTGATCGCGCATGAGATGAATCCGTTCGACGCCGCGCTCGCGCTGATGGCGCTGGCGCATCTTGGCGCCGAGGTCTCGACCTTCACGCCGGCGCTGCACTGCATCGTGCAAGGCCTCGGCGAGGGCGGCCGCAAGGGGCCCTACCGGGCCTATGAATGGAACAAGATGAAGACGCCGACGCGGATCCTGGTCGGCGGGCCCGAGGTGACGTCGGCCTTCGTGCTGATGGCTCTCGCGCTGGCCAGGAAGCGAATGGCCAACGTTTCGTAGCCCGGATGGAGCGCAGCGTAATCCGGGAACCGTCTTTCAACGGAAACACCGTCCCGGATTACGCTTCGCTCCATCCGGGCTACGAGACTGCGAATGGCGCATACGCAGGGGAATGACGCGAAGTTGAAACTGGCGGAAACACGACACCACTGGCAGGGTTGCCCAATTGCCCGCACAATGCTTGCCGATCCTTTGGGCACTGAACGCCGAACGAAAGACCTGGCCGGGAATGCCGATGCTCAAGACGCTGCTCACTGCTGGCCTGCTGCTGTCGCTGCCGACGCTGGCTGCCGCCGCCGACATCACCGGCGTGCCGAAGATCCGCGACGGCGACCAGCTCATGATCGGCAGCGTCAAGATCCGACTCGGCGGGATCGACGCGCCGTCGACCGACCAGCTCTGCCTCAACACCAAGGGCGAGCGCTGGACCTGCGGCGTCGCCGCGCGCGACGAGCTGATCAAGCATGCCGGCAACAAGAGCTGGACCTGCCACGCCCGCACGGTCGATCGCCGCGGTCGCACCATCGCGCGCTGCGAGGTCGACGGCGAGGACATCCAGAAGTGGATGGTCAGCAATGGCTGGGCGCTGGCCTTCACCCGAATCTCGCATGACTACGAACCGGACGAGAAGGCGGCGCGCGAGGCCAAGGTCGGAATGTGGCAGGGCGCGTTCATCGCGCCATGGGACTGGCGCGTGCGCAACAAGAAGACCGCCGTGCTCGGCGCGGTGAAGCCGCCGGATGGCGCCAACGCGATCCTGCTCGCCTCGGCCTCCGGTCCGGTGGCGCCGTCGCCCGACTGCACCATCAAGGGCAACGTCAACCGCTCCGGCGAATGCATCTTCCATCAGCGGAGCAGCCGCTGGTACGCCAAGATCGAGATGAAGATCAGCAAGGGCACGCGCTGGTTCTGCTCGGTCGAGGAGGCCGAGGCCGCCGGCTGCCGCGAGACCCGGCGCTGAGGCGCGCCACGCACTGATCCGGAAGCGTGTGCCGTGACCGATGTCGAGATCGATCCACCTTCCACGCGACGGCGCAGCCGCCTCCGGCAAGCGCAGATGCTGCTGCTGTTCATCCTGGCCTCCTATCTGATCGCGGCCTATCTGGTGCTGCCGGCGCTGTGGACGCACCACGAACATCAGAAGGGCCTGGCCAATCTGCCGATGGTGACCCGCACCGCGCAGGGCATTCCCGGCGACCCCATGAACGTCGGGCTGATCGGCGACACCAAGGACGTGGTCTGCGCGATGCATGAGGCCGGCTGGTTCCCGGCCGACCCGGTCACGCTGAAATCCTCGATCGAAATCGTCGGCTCCGTGCTGCTCGATCGTCCCTACAAGGATGCGCCGGTGAGCAACCTGTTCTATCTCGGCCGCCGCGAGGATCTCGCCTTCGAGCGGCCGGTCGGATCGAGCGCGGATCGTCGCAACCATGTCCGGTTCTGGAAAGTGCTCGATCAGGGCGAGGAGAAGCGCCCGGTGTGGCTTGGCGCTGCGACGCTCGACCGCAGCGTCGGCATCAGCCACTACACTGGTGCGGTGACGCATCATATCGCAGCCGACCTCGATGCCGAACGTGCGCTGCTCGCCACGGACCTTGAGTCCGCCGGCATGGTGACCGCGAAGTACCAGGTGACCGGCATCGGCCCGACCTTCGATGGCCATAACGGCGGCGGCGATCTCTATTACACCGACGGCGAAATCTGGGTGCTGCGGCTGGTCGAGGCCTGCAGCAAGAATCACGGCCCGGTCGAGCAGATCCCGAGCCCCGCCGCGACCGAATTCAAGGACCAGGTCTGGCGCGCGGTCGTCGGATCGATCGGCAAATAGAGCTGTGTCCCGCGCTTTTGGAAACGCTGGATTGCCTAGACCTGCTCGCAATCGCGGCCGCGATGGCATATCCTCCACACTTGACCCCTCACACGCATGATTTGCGTAGCTTTACCCAAAAGGAACAGGACGATGACCGTTCGCGCGGGCCGGGAATTTCTGGCCATCCCCGGGCCCACCACGATGCCCGATCAGGTGCTGCAGGCGATGCATCGCCCGGCGCTCGATATCTACTCCGCCGAGATGTTCGAACTGACCGAAAGCCTGCTGCGCGATCTCTCGAAGCTGTTCGCCACCATGGGCAAGTCCTACATCTACATCGCCAACGGCCATGGCGCCTGGGAGGCAACGCTCTCCAACGTGCTGTCGCGCGGCGACAAGGTGCTGGTGCTGGAGAGCGGGCGCTTTGCGATCGGCTGGGGCCAGGCGGCGGCCGCGATGGGCGCCGATGTCGAGGTGCTGAAGGGCGACTGGCGCCGCGCGATCCGCCCGGCCGAGGTCGAGGAGCGGCTGCGCCGCGACAAGGAGCACAAGATCAAGGCGATCCTCGCCGTGCAGGTCGACACCGCCTCGGGCGCCTATAACGACATCGAGGCGATCGGCAAGGCGATCAAGGCCGCGGGCCATCCCGCGCTGTTCATGGTCGACACCGTGGCCTCGCTCGGCTGCATGCCGTTCGAGATGGACAACTGGTATGTCGACGTCGCGATGTCCGGCTCGCAGAAAGGCCTGATGACGCCGCCCGGGCTCGGCTTCGTCGCCGCCAGCGACCGTGCCTGGGACGCACACAAGAAGGCCGATCTGCGCACGCCCTATTGGGACTGGACCGAGCGCGAAGGCTCCGAGCACTACCGCAAATATGCCGGCACCGCGCCGGTGCATCTGTTGTTCGCGCTGCGCGAGGCGATCAACATGCTGCACGCCGAGGGTCTGGAGAATGCCTTCGAACGGCATCGCCTGCTCGGCGAAGCGGTGCGCCGCGCGGTTGCGGTCTGGGGCGAGGGCCAGGTGCTCGGCTTCAACATCACTGAACCCGCCGAGCGCTCCAACACAGTGACCACGGTGACCGTGAAGGGCGCCGATCCCGCCGCGATCCAGCGCTATGCCAAGGAGAAATGCGGCGTGGTGCTCGGCACCGGCATCGGCGACCTGCAGGGCCAGGCGTTCCGCATCGCGCATATGGGCCACGTCAACGCGCCAATGATCCTCGGCACGCTCGGCGTCGTCGAGGTCGCGCTCACCGCGCTGAAGATCCCGCACGGCAAGGCCGGCGCCGACGCCGCCATCCAGTGGCTCGGCGAGAACGTGAAGGCGTAACGCTGCAGCCAGTTCGCACTTCAAACCCGTCATCCTGAGGAGGCGGCGAAGCCGCCGTCTCGAAGGATCGACGGCCGTGCTCTCGCCGCGAGGGAATCGGAGCACGCCGAGATATCCGGGCTGTGCATCCTTCGAGACGCGCTTCGCGCTCCTCAGGATGACGGGAAAGGCTGTTCGCCGTGTGACCAAACGCCCGCGAATATTCGCCCATTGACGCTCGCAATGCTTGCTTCATGATCGATGCGCGATACGCGCGAGATCATCACGATGGGCATCTACGTCTACATGCTTCGTTGCGCCGACAACTCGTTCTACGTCGGCAGCGCTACGGGCGACGATCTCGCGCCGCGTATCGAACAACACAATGCGGGCGCCTTCCCTGGCTACACCTATAGCCGGCGACCCGTCGTCCTGGTCTGATCGGAGTATTTCGAGCGCATTACCGACGGCGTCGCCGCGGAGCGGCAGATCAAGGGCTGGAATCGGGCGAAGAAGGAGGCACTGATCAAATCGGATTGGGCCACGATCAGCCAACTGGCTCACCGACGCGGAGCAACCCCTTCCCCGTCATCCTGAGGAGGCCGCGGAGCGGCCGTCTCGAAGGATCGACGGCCGTGCTCTCGCCGCGAACGAGTCGGAGTGTGCAGAAACAGCCGGGCCGTCGATCCTTCGAGACGCGCGCAAGAGCGCGCTCCTCAGGATGACGGGAGCAACGAAGCGGCACCCCGACTATTTGACGGGGCCCCAACACTTTTCGTCGTCATCTTTTTCCGCTTTACTGCCGGCAACAGCCGGGCACGGATCCCTGCGACAGAACAAAATGGAGGGATCGCTTGGCATCGGTGGAACTGCGCGGCCTGGTCAAGCGGTTTGGGTCGTTTGTCGCTGTTGATGACGTCTCCCTTACGATCGATCACGGCCAGCTGGTCTGCCTGCTCGGGCCGTCCGGCTGCGGCAAGACGACGACGCTGCGGCTGATCGCCGGCTTCCTCGAACCATCGGACGGCGAGATCCGCGTCGGCGACCGCGTCGTGTCGTCGAAGGCGCGCACGCTGCCGCCCGAGCAGCGCAACATGTCGATGATCTTCCAGAGCTACGCGCTGTGGCCACACATGACGGTAGCCGAGAACATCGTCTATGGGCTGCGCCTGCGCAAAATGGATCGCGACACCATCGCCAAGAAGCTCGCCGCGATCCTGGCGACCACCAAGCTGGAACCGCTGGCGCAGCGCTATCCGGGCGAACTTTCCGGCGGCCAGCAGCAGCGCGTCGCGCTGGCACGCGCGCTGATCGTCGGCCCCGAGACGCTGCTGCTCGACGAGCCGCTGTCCAATCTCGACGCCAACCTGCGCGAGGAGATGCGGTTCGAAATCCGCCGCCTGCACGACGAATATCGCTACACCACGGTCTACGTCACCCACGATCAATCCGAAGCGATGACCACCGCCGACCTGATCGCGGTGATGAATGCCGGCAAGATCGACCAGCTCGGCAGCCCCGAAGACATCTATGCGCGGCCGGAATCCGAATTCGTCGCGCGCTTCATCGGCGCGGCCAATGTGATCAAGGGCACCGCGCGCGATGCGACCCATGTCGAGTTCGCCGGCGCGACGCTCGCGGTGGTCGGCGCCCGGCTCACGGCCGGCCAGAGCGCGCCGGTCGCGATCCGCCAGCATGAAATCCAGCTCTCGACGCAAGCCCCCGCAGGCGCGCAGAACACGCTCAAGGCCATCGTGACGCGGCAGGTCTATCTCGGCATGAACCGCGACTACATGGTGGAAACCCCCGACGGCACCTCGCTGCGGGTGACCACGCCGACGGAGACTGCGGTCGAGAAGGGCAGCGAGGTCTGGCTGACACTGCCGCCCGAGCGCTGCCGGGCACTCAGCCGGTAAACAACAAGAAACGGAGGGACGCGATGCGGAAACCGATTTCCAGACGCGATGTCCTGAAAGGCTCTGCGGCGCTTGCAGCGGGTGCGGTATTCGCGTCACCGGCGCGCGCCGCGGCACCCGAGCCGGTCGCGATCACGCCTGACCTGATCGCGGCCGCGACCAAAGAAGGCAAGCTCGTGTTCTATTCGTCGATGGACCTGCCGGTCGGCGAAAAGCTCGGCAGGGCGTTCGAGGCCGCCTATCCCGGCATCACCGTGCAGATCGAGCGCTCGGGCTCGGAGCGGCTGTTCCAGCGCGTGGCACAGGAATTCGACGCCAACATCCACGCCGCCGACGTCGTCAACAGCGCCGATGCCTCGCACTTCATTCCCTGGAAGAAGAGCGGCTGGCTGATGCCGTTCGTGCCCGAGGACGTCGCCAAGCACTTTCCCGACGGATATCGCGACCCGGACGGCATGGCCGTGACCACGCGGCTATGGCTGTCGTCGATCGCCTACAACACCAACCTGGTGAAGGCGGAGGATGCGCCGAAGAGCTTTGCCGATCTGCTCGACCCGAAATGGGCCGGCAAGATGGTGAAGGGCCATCCGGCCTATAGCGGCACCATCATGACCACCACGTTCCAGATCGTGCGCGAGCTCGGCTGGCCATATCTGGAGAAACTTGCGAAGCAGCGCGTGATGCAAGTGCAATCCTCGACCGATCCGCCGAGGAAGCTCTCGCTCGGCGAGCGCGCGGTGATGGCCGACGGCAATGAATACGGCATCGTGCTCCTGAAGGAAGCGGGACAGCCGGTCGAACCGGTGTACCCGACCGAAGGCACGCCGACGATCTCGGGGCCGACAGGCATCTTCGCCGGGGCGCCGCATCCGAACGCCGCAAGGCTGTTCCAGGCCTGGCTGCACACCCGGCAGACACAGCAATTCTTCGTCGACTTCACCGGCCAGTATTCGGTGCACGCCCAGGTGCAGCCGAAGGCCGGCCGGCGCAAGCTCTCCGAGATCAAGCTGATGAAGGAGGACCCGGCGGGGGTGGAAGCGATGACCGAAGAGATCAAGACGCGCTACGCGCGGCTGTTTCGGGTTTAGATGCAACGGCCCTCACAACAATCGTCATTCCAGGATGCGCCTTGCGCGCCCTCAGGTGCGCAATTGCGCACCGCGAATGACGCGGGGAGATAACTCGCATGACTCTCACAACCTCCTCCTCCCCCGCGGTCAAACCCCGCATCGACTGGACGCGCCCCGTCCTGTGGCTGTTCGCGGCCGTGCTCGTGCTGTTGATCCTGCTGCCGCTGTCGTGGCTCGCGATCTACGCCTTCACCGACAAGAACCGTCATCCGACGCTGCAAAACTTCGTCACGCTGTTCAGCAATCCCGATTTCCTCGATCCGCTGCTGACGACCGCGATCATCGCAACGACGTCGGCGCTGATCTGCTGCATCGTCGCGGCGCCGCTCAGCTGGCTGGTGTCGCGCACCGACATGCCGGGCCGGCAGACCATCCGCGCGCTGGTAACGGCCTCGTTCGTGACGCCGCCATTCCTCGGCGCGGTCGCCTGGGAGTTGCTGGCGGCGCCGAATTCGGGGCTGCTCAACCAGCTCTACCGGCTGTTTGCCGGCGAGGATGCCGACGCGCTGTTCAACATCTATTCGATGACCGGGATCATCTTCGTGATCTCCTGCTACACGTTCCCGTTCGTGTTCGTGCTGGTGGCCAATGCGCTCGACACCATGCCGGGCGAGCTGGAGGACGCCTCCGCGATCCTCGGCGGCAATGCCTGGACCACGGCGCGGCGGGTGACCATTCCGCTCGCGCTGCCCGCACTGGTCGCGGGCGCGCTGATCGCCTTCCTGCAGGCGATGACGCTGTTCGGCTCGCCGGCGATCCTGGCGCTGCCGGCCGGCTTCCACACCATGACGACCAAGATCTGGAGCCTGTTCCAGTATCCGCCGAAGCTCGAGCTCGCGGCCGCGGCCGCGGTGCCGCTGCTGGTGCTGACCATCCTGCTGTTGCAGGGCCAGAAGGCCCTGCTCGGCCGGCGCGGCTATTCGGTGATCGGCGGCAAATATGGCGCGCCGCGCCGGGTCGCGTTGCGCGGCTGGCGCTGGGCCGCGCTCGGCTTCTGCCTCCTGGTGCTGCTCAATCCCGTCTTCCTGCCTTACCTCGCGCTGCTCAACGCCGCGTTCTCGCCCAACGCCACCACGCTGGTGACGCCGTCGACGCTGACCTTGCACAACATCGTCTTCGTGTTCACCGAGCTGTCCTCGACCCAGCTCGCGCTGAAGAACACCGTGATCCTGGGCACCGCGACCGCGACGATCGGCACCATCCTCGCGCTCGTGATCGCCTATGTCACGACGCGGAAGGTGATCGCGGGCCACCGCATCCTCGGGTTCCTCGCCACGGCGCCGGTCGCCGTTCCCGGCATCGTGCTCGGCGTCGGCCTGTTCCTGAGCTACACGCGGCCGCCCTTCGTGCTCTACGGCACGCTCTGGATCCTGCTGCTGGCGTTCCTCACCATCAATTTGCCGTCGGCCTATCAGCAATTGCAGGCGGCATTCACGACCATTCATCCCGAGCTCGAGGAAGCCAGCCGCATCCTCGGCGCGACGCGGTTGCAGGCGCTGCGCCAGATCACCGCGCCGCTGCTGCGCACCGGCGTGATCGCGACCTGGTGCTTCATCTTCATCGGCGTGATGCGGGAACTGTCGGCGGCGATCGTGCTGTTCACCTCGCAGACCAAGGTGCTGTCGGTCCTGATCTACGATCTCAACGAAGGCGGCGACCTCGCCGCGATCGCGGTGCTCGGCATCGCGATGCTGGTGATCACATTCGCCGTGGTGCTGGCGGTGAACCAGATCCCGATGTCCGGCGGCAATGCGGGCGCGAAGCTGCGGAACGGGTAGCTCGCTCTCGTGTCCCGGACGCGCTGTAGCGTGACAACGCTGCTGCGCAGAGCCGGGACCCAGCGACCATGGGCCCCGGCTCTGCCGTGCACCGCTGCGCGCTGCAC
Source organism: Bradyrhizobium sp. Pha-3 (assembly GCF_042258615.1). Taxonomy (GTDB): domain Bacteria; phylum Pseudomonadota; class Alphaproteobacteria; order Rhizobiales; family Xanthobacteraceae; genus Bradyrhizobium. The sequence continues at coordinate 8,925,171 of NZ_CP170152.1, forward strand.
GGCGTCCAGGGCACGAGGTCATGCGAGCGGCAATGACCTACAGCCCCATCCCATCTGGCAATCGCCACATTCGTCCCGATATAAAGCGGAACCCCGCACCATGAGGATCGTGTGACAAAATCCGCCACCACAACATCGCCCCCTGTCGCGCCGCGCCGGCCGCATTCCTTCACCACCCACGGCATCACGGTGACGGACGACTATGCCTGGATCAAGGATCCGAAATGGCAGGAGGTGCTGCGCGATCCCTCGATCCTCGATCCCGACATAAGGAGCTATCTCGAAGCCGAGAACGGCTACACCGACAGCCTGCTCGGCCATACCGACGGCTTGCAGAAGCGGCTGGTCAAGGAGATGCGCGGGCGGATCAAGGAGGACGATTCCAGCGTGCCGTCGCCGGACGGCCCGTTCGCCTATTTCCGCAAGTTCCGCGAAGGCGGCCAGCATGAATTGTACTGCCGCATGCCGCGCGACGGCGGCGAGGCGCATGTCGTGCTCGACGGCGACGCGCTGGCAAAGGACCACGAATATTTCAAGTTCGGCGGCAGCCGGCATTCCAACGATCACCGCCTGCACGCCTGGAGCGCCGACACCAAGGGCTCCGAATATTTCTCGATCCGCGTCCGCGATTGGGCAACCGGCGGCGATCTGGACGACCTCGTCGAGGAGACCGACGGCGGCGTGGTCTGGGCCGCGGACTCCAGGAGCTTCTTCTACGTCAAGCTCGACGACAACCACCGCCCGATGCAGGTGTGGCGGCACAGGCTCGGCACCAGGCAGGCCGACGACACCCTGATCTATGAGGAGCAGGATTCCGGCTGGTTCACCCATCTGCACGAGAGCGCCAGTGGCCGCTTCTGCGTGATCGCCGGCGGCGACCACGAGACTTCGGAGCAGCGGCTGATCGACCTCTCCAACCCCGACGCGCCGCCGCGGCTGGTCGCGGCGCGCGAGGAAGGCGTGCAATATTCGATCGCCGACCGCGGCGACGAGCTGTTCATCCTGACCAATGCCGACGACGCGATCGACTTCAAGGTCGTCACCGCGCCGCTCGCCGCGCCCGGGCGCGCCAACTGGCGCGACCTGATCCCGTATCGCGAGGGCGTCTACGTGCTCGACGTCGAGCTCTATGCCGGCCACATGGTGCGGCTGGAGCGCGCCAACGCGCTGCCGGCGATCATCATCCGCGACCTCAAGAGCGGCGAGGAGCACGCCATCGCGTTCGACGAGGCAGCCTATTCGCTCGACACCATGGGCGGCTACGAGTTCGAGACCACCAACCTGCGCTTTGCCTATTCGTCGATGACGACGCCGTCGGAAGTCTATGACTACGACATGGCGACGCGGACGCGGGTCTTGCGCAAGCGGCAGGAGATTCCGTCCGGTCACAACCCGGCGAATTACGTCACCACACGCATCATGGCGACCTCGCATGACGGCGCGCAAGTGCCGGTGTCGATCCTGCACGCTAAGGATTTCGTCCGCGACGGCAAGGCGCCGCTGCTGCTCTATGGCTACGGCTCCTACGGCATGGCGATGCCGGCATCGTTTGCCGCCAACCGGCTGTCGCTGGTCGACCGCGGCTTCGTCTACGCGATCGCGCATATCCGTGGCGGTGCCGACAAGGGCTGGGGCTGGTATCTCGACGGCAAGCGCGAGAAGAAGACCAACACGTTCGACGATTTCGCCGCCGCCGGCCGCGCGCTCTGTGATGCGAAATATACGGGTGCAAAACGCATCGTCGGCCATGGCGGCTCGGCCGGCGGCATGCTGATGGGAGCTAGCGCCAACCGTGCCGGCGAACTGTTCGCCGGCATCGTCGCCGAAGTGCCGTTTGTCGATGTGCTCAACACCATGCTCGACGACACCCTGCCGCTGACACCGCCGGAGTGGCCGGAATGGGGCAACCCGATCGAGAGCGAAAAGGATTTCCGCACCATCCTGTCCTATTCGCCCTACGACAATGTCGCGGCCAAGGACTATCCGGCGATCCTCGCGATGGGTGGCTTGACCGATCCGCGCGTCACTTATTGGGAGCCGGCGAAATGGATCGCGCGGCTGCGCGCCACGATGCGCGGCGGCGGCCCGGTGCTGCTGCGCACCAACATGGGCGCCGGCCACGGCGGCGCATCCGGCCGCTTCAACCGCCTCGACGAAGTCGCGATCGTCTACGCGTTCGCGCTGTGGGCAGTCGGGATGGCCGACAAGGCGGAGGTGTAGCGGGGTCCCGTAGCCCGGATGAAGCGCAGCGAAATCCGGGGCAGTCGTGCCACATCCAAGAGTCCCGGATTACGCTTCGCTCCATCCGGGCTACAGGCTCCATCCAGGTTACGGATCGCAGTCGATCGCCGCGCTCCCTCCCTATCGTCGTCCTGGCGAAGGCCAGGACCCATACCGCGTGATCTATCGATGAAGCGCGGTGGTCGTACCACGGCGATGGATCACTGCCAGTCTTCGCCAAACCACGCCCTATGGTTGGGTCCCGGCCTTCGCCGGGACGACCGCGGAGTGTGCGGTAGCTACCGCCCCTTCGCCTTCCGCCAGGCCGCAAAATCCTTCAGCGTCTGCTCGTCGGTCGCGGGATAGAGGCCGAAGATGCCACGGCCGTTCTGGACCTGCTCGGTGACGAAATCCTCGAACGCGGTCATCTCGAAAGTCTCGTTCGCGATCTCGTCGGCCAGATGCGCCGGGATCACGATGACGCCGTCGCTGTCGCCGAGGATCACGTCGCCGGGAAACACCGGCGCGTCGCCGCAGCCGATCGGTACATTGATCTCGATCGCCTGATGCAGCGTCAGATTGGTCGGCGCGCTCGGACGATGATGAAACGCCGGGAAACCGAGCCGCGCGATCTCGGCGGAATCGCGGAAGCCGCCGTCGGTGACGACGCCGGCGCAGCCGCGCTTCATCAGCCGCGTCACCAGGATCGCGCCGGCAGAGGCCGCGCGCGCATCCTTGCGGCTGTCCATGACCAGCACGCTGCCGGGCGGGCAATCCTCGATCGCCTTGCGCTGCGGATGCGCGCGGTCGCGGAACACCTCGATCGTGTTGAGATCCTCGCGCGCCGGCATGTAGCGCAGCGTGAAGGCCTCGCCGACCATGGTCGGCTGGTCCGGGCTTAACGGGTGAACATCCTGGATCATCTGGATGCGCAAGCCGCGCTTGAACAGCGCGGTCGCAACCGTCGCGGTGGAGACGGATTTCAGCTTGTTGCGGGTGGCGTCGCTGAGTTTGGACATGACTTGCTCCTTTCGTCATTCCGGGACGCCGCGTAGCGGCGAGCCCGGAATGACAGCGTCAATAAATCGACGGCTCGCCCACCGGCTTGCCGAAACCGGTCTCGAGGAAATCGAAGTCGCAGCCCTCATGGGCCTGCTTGATATGCTTCGAGAACATCCAGCCGTAGCCGCGCTCGAAGCGCTGCTCGGGCTGCTTCCATTCGGCGCGGCGCTTGGCCAGCTCCGCCTCGGACACATCGAGATCGATGGTGCGCGCGGCGACGTCGAGCGTGATGCGGTCGCCGTTGCGAACCAACGCCAGCGGGCCTCCGATGAAGGATTCCGGCGAAACGTGCAGGATGCAGGCGCCGTAGCTGGTGCCGCTCATCCGCGCATCCGACAGCCGCACCATATCGCGCACGCCCTGCTTCACGAGCTTGGTCGGGATCGGCAGCATGCCCCATTCCGGCATCCCCGGCCCGCCCTGTGGGCCGGCATTGCGCAGGATCAAGACATGATCGGCCGTGACGTCGAGATCAGGATCGTCGACTGCCCTCTTCATCGAGGGATAGTCGTCGAACACCAGCGCAGGTCCGGTATGCTTGAGGAAGCGCGGATCGCAGGCGCTCGGCTTGATCACGCAGCCGTCGGGCGCGAGATTGCCCTTCAGCACCGCCAGCGCGCCCTCCTTGTAGATCGGGTTGTCGACGGTGCGGATGACGTCGTCATTGTGGACTTCAGCGCCTGCGATGTTCTCGCCCAGCGTCTTGCCTGACACGGTCATGCAGTCGAGATGCAGATGCTGCCTGATGCGGTTCATCAGGCCGGGCAGCCCGCCGGCATAGAAGAAATCCTCCATCAGATAGAGGTCGCCGCTCGGCCGCACATTGGCGATGACGGGCACCTCGCGGCTCGCGGACTCGAAATCGTCGAGCGAGATGTCCTGGCCGGCGCGGCGCGCCTGCGCAATGAGGTGAATGATGGCATTGGTCGAGCACCCCATCGCCATCGCGACCGTGATCGCGTTCTCGAAGGCCCTGCGGCTCTGGATCTTCTGCGGGGTCAGATCCTCCCACACCATCTCGACGATGCGGCGGCCGGCTTCCGAACTCATCCGGATGTGGTTGGCGTCGGCCGCGGGGATCGACGAGGCGCCGGGCAGCGTCATGCCGATCGCTTCCGCGATCGCGGTCATGGTCGAGGCCGTGCCCATGGTCATGCAGGTGCCATAGCTGCGGGCGATGCCGGCCTCCATGTCGATCCAGTCCTTGTCGGAGATCTTGCCGGCGCGGCGCTCGTCCCAGTATTTCCAGGCGTCCGAGCCGGAGCCGAGCGTCTTGCCCTTCCAGTTGCCGCGCAGCATCGGACCGGCCGGCAGATAGATCGCCGGCAAGTTCATGCTGGTGGCCCCTAACAGGAGCCCGGGCGTGGTCTTGTCGCAGCCGCCCATCAGCACCACGCCGTCGACCGGATGGCCGCGCAACAGCTCCTCGGCATCCATCGCCAGCATATTGCGATAGAGCATCGTGGTCGGCTTCAGCAGCGATTCCGACAGCGACAGCGCCGGCAGCTCCAGCGGAAAGCCGCCGGCCATCAGCACGCCGCGCTTGACGTCGTCGACCCGGCTCTTGAAGTGCATGTGGCAGGGCTGTGCGTCCGACCACGTGTTGATGATCGCGATCACCGGCCGGTCGCGCCACTCCTCCGGCGCGTAGCCCATCTGCATCGCGCGCGATCTGTGGCCGAAGGCGCGCAAATCGTCGGGCGCAAACCAGCGCGCGCTGCGCAATTGATCCGGGGTCTTGTTCTTCTTGGTCATCTTGGATGCGCCATCTGCTTCGATATTGCGTGTTGCGATATTGCTCGCACGCGCGCGGTCTCGGCACGCATGCCCTGCGCCACGCATATACAGGATTTCCGGACGCCTCGTCCCGCGCGCGGCGCAGACGTGCCGTTCGCCGCCTGTGTGCCGGGCATGCGCCGCACAAACCCCGCGATGTGGAAATCGCAGCGTGAACCGGCCTTGGCCGATCTCGGCTTTCCTTGGCTTTCCTTGGCTTACTTCTGCTGCGCCGTCATCACGATGCGGACGAGGTCGGCGGCGTTGCGCGCGCCGAGCTTCTTCATGATGTTGGCGCGGTGATCCTCGATCGTACGCGGGCTGATCCCGAGGTGACGCCCGGCCTCCTTGTTGGAGGCGCCCGCGGTGAACTGCTCGAGCACCTCGCGCTCGCGGCGGGTCAGCGGCTCACGGCCGGGAAAGTGCAGCGCGGCGATGCGCGATGCCGAGGTCTCGGCCTGGCGCCTGGTATAGGCGTCGATCGCCTCGCTGAGGCGGCTGACGATCTCGTTGCCGCGGAACGGCTTCTCGATGAAGTCGAGCGCGCCGTTCTTGATGGCGCTGACCGCCATCGTGATGTCGCCCTGGCCGGAGATCATGAAGATCGGCGCCGGATAATCCTCGCCGTGCAGCTCCTTCAGGATATCGAGGCCGGATTTGCCGGGGATATGCACGTCGAGCAGGATGCAGGCCGGCGTCCGGCTGCGCGCCACCGCGAGCAGCGCGGCGCCGTCCGCAAAGCAGATCACCTTGTAACCGGCGGTCGACAGGACCACGGAAAGCGTCTCGCGAACGGCGGGATCGTCGTCGACTACAAAGATTTCCCCGCGAGGAGCGCCATTCTCAACCATATGTCTCGTCCATCAGTGGTGAAGCGTGCTGGCCAGACTGCACAAGAAGTAACTCGACCATCTCGATCAATGGACCCGTATTTGTACGGGACGTCCGCTTAACGCACAAGTAGCACCGCGTTCCCTAAAAGTGGGGAAGTGGAGAAACATGCATGGTAAATGCAGCGGCGGACGGCGTTGCGGTGTGCCTGGACGAGGGCAGCGATCCCTACAGCCTGATCCTGACGGACCTGGTCGCGCTGATCGGCCATGTCCAGGCGAGCCTGCGGCTGATCGAGGCGGCGATTGCGCGCGAGGCATTTCTGGCCGAGCAGGACGCCGCCGCCGACATCTTCCTGCTTGACGACGTCACCCCGCGCTATGTGGTGGCGTCCACGGCCCTGAAGGCCCGCGACGCCGGCCTCGGCATGGCGCTCGATCGGCTGCGCGATCCAGAGGCACCGGCGCGTCTCCTCAACTGACCGGCCGGACCGGCCACCGCCAAGTTCGGCGCCATGCTGCCGACGACGGCCCAACCGTCGAGGCGACGATCCGTTCCACATTTCGGATTGGCGACAGGCATCGTCCGCCCAGCCGTGGCAGGGCCTTCTTGAGGTCAGGCCTTCTTGATATCAGGCCCTGGCGCGCTCTTCGTCGGAGCCCGACCGCCGCTTGGTCGGCTTGCCCTTGAGGAAGCTGATGTCCATTTCGGTGCCGTTGACGCGGACCAGCTCACAGCGGCGATAGGCGAGCCCGGTCGACGACAGCAGGAGGAAGAACTCCTTCAGGTTGAGCCCCTGAATGGAACCCTCGACGGTCAACGCCGCGTCATTGTCGGAGATGGCATTGAGCTGGCAGTCGCGCCGCCAGGTGCCGTCGATGGCCATGATGCAGACATCGACGCCCCGGCTGAACGTGACACGCTCAATTGATTTGCCGTCCTCCGTCATCGCTCAATATCCGACCGCCATGGCAGGCCTCGGCATCGCGAGCGCTGGCCGCACCCCGCTCGGCCGGTACAGGCCGCGCCGTTCGGGAATCGGCTTGAACGCGTCGGTCAGGCCGACCACGGTTTCGGCGGCGCCGAGAACCAGGAAGCCGTCGGCCTCCATCAACCGGGCGAGCCGGTTGAAGGTGTTGATCTTGGTGTCCTGATCGAAATAGATCAGCACGTTGCGGCAGAAGATCACATCGAACGTGCCGAGCTGGGAGAAATCGTGCAGCAGATTGAGCTGACGGTGCTGCACCATCGCGCGCAACTCGGGATTGATCTGCCAGAGTTCTCCCGACTGCTTGAAATACTTGACCAGCAGCTGGATCGGCAGCCCGCGCTGCACCTCGAACTGGCTGTAGATGCCGGCCTTCGACTTCTCCAGCACCTCCTGCGACAGGTCGGTCGCGACGATTTCAATCCGCCAGCCCGCAAGCGCCGCGCCCATCTCCTTGAGGCACATCGCCAGCGAATAGGGCTCCTGGCCGGTCGAGCCGGCGGCGCACCAGATCCGGACGCTGCGGCGCGCCGCACGCGCCTTCAGAACCTGGGGCATGATGGTGTCGCGGAAATGGTCGAACGGCACCTTGTCGCGGAAGAAGAACGTCTCGTTGGTGGTCATCGCCTCGACCACCTGGACCGTATGCGTGGACGAGCCCGCCTTGATCTTGGCGATCAGGTCGGGGATGCCGGACAGGCCGCATTTGCGCGCCAGCGGCAGCAGGCGGCTCTCGATCAGATATTGCTTGTCCGCGGACAGATCGAGACCGGAATGGTCCTTCAGGAGCTTACGCAGATACTCGTAGTCGGGGGGCGTCACGGGAGCCTCGCAAAGGCAAAGGGTGAAACTGGGTATCAGGCTTCGGCCGACGCATCGAGCGCCAGCAGACCCACTTCCTGGAATTTCGCGATCACGATGTCCTTATCGAACGGCTTCATGATGTACTCGTTGGCACCGGCATGCAGCGCCCGCGAGATGTGGTCGATGCCGTTCTCGGTGGTGCAGAACACAACCTTCGGCACGTCACCGCCCGGCATGCGGCGGAGCTGCACGAGGAATTCGAAGCCGTCCATCACCGGCATGTTCCAATCGAGCAGCACCGCGTCCGGCAGCGCGCGCTTGCAGGCCTCGAGCGCGACCGCGCCGTCCTCGGCTTCGATGACGGTGAACTCCATTCCTTCGAGGATGCGGCGCGCGATCTTGCGCACCACACCGGAATCGTCGACGACAAGACATGTCTTCATAGGTTGGCCTCCTTGTAGAGTCCGCCGTCTCCGCGGCGGAGCGTTACGCTGCAGCTGCTGTCTTTGGCACCAGTTCGAGCACGCGATCGATATCGAGGACGACCATGAGCTGTCCGTCGAGGCGGTGAACGCCGCCGGCGAGCCTGGCCATACGGGGATCGAGGTTGACCGGGTTGTCCTCGCGGCCGTCGTTGGGCAACCGCAGCACCTCGCCGATCTGGTCGATCAAGAGGCCATAGGATTCGCCGCGCTGGTCGACGCCGACCGCCATCGGCGGCGTGCCGTCGTCGGCCTTCGGCAGGCCGAGCCGGGCGCGCATGTCGATCACGGTGACGATGCGGCCGCGCAGATTGAGCACGCCGGCGATCTCGCTGGAGGCCAGCGGCACCCGCGTCAGCCGCTCCGGCATGAACACGTCCTGCACCCGCGAGATCGGCAGGCCGAACAGCTGTCCGCCGATCACCGCGGTGACGTATTCCGCCATCGCGCCTTCGCTGGTCTCGGTCTTGCTGATCATCACTCTCGTTTCCCTTAAGCCGCCCGGCGCAGTTCGGCGGTCTGCTCTTTCAGCGCCGCGATCAGCCCGGGACGGTCGAACTTGGCGACATAGTCGTGGAAGCCGGCCTGCCGGCCGCGCTCGATCGCCGCCGGCGACACCATCGCCGACAGCGCGATGATCGGCAGCCCGATCAGGTTGTGGTCGCTCCGGATGTTCTCGGCGAACTCGAAGCCGTTCATCTCGGGCATCTCGATGTCGGTCAGCACGACGTCGAAGGCCTGCCCCGAGCGCAGCGCCGCGAGCCCTTCCTGGGCATTCGGCGCAGTCCGCACCTTGTAGCCGGCGGCCTTCAGCACCGGCGCCAGCATGTTGCGGAAGAACGCTGAGTCATCGACCAGCAGCACCGACTGCGCCGAAGCGGACGGGCGCATCTCCTTGCGCGAGAACCAGTCGGCAAACGCCATCGGCAGGAAATGGCCGACGTCGATCACCTCGGTGGCCTGGCCCTTGATCACGGCCGAACCCAAAATGCCGTCCTGGGAGCCCGCGACCTCGATGTTGAGCCGCTCCTCGACGATGTCGATGATCTCGTCGACCACGAGCCCCATCGAGCGGCCGTCGTCGGCGAACACCAGGATCGGCTGCGCGCCCTGGGTCTGCACCTCGACGCCTATCATCTGCACCAGCGGCATCAGCTGCTCGCGGTACTGCACCATGTAGCGGCCGTTCGAGAGCTCGATCTTGTCGGTTGCGATCTCCTCCAGCCGGGTGACGAGGCCGAGCGGCACCGCCTTGGGCTGGCTCGAGCCGGCGCGGAACACCAAAAGCGAGGTCAGCTGCTCGCCGCTCGAGGCATGCGCCGCGGCGTTGTCGTCGGCCATGTCATGGGCCGAGGAGCCGGACGCGCCGAGCGCCTTGGCAATCCCGTTGGGGTCGATGATCATGATCACGGCGCCATCGCCCAGGATGGTGTTGCCGGAGAACATGTCGATGTGCCGCAGTTTCGTGGACATCGGCTTGACCACGATCTCCTCGGTGTGGAACACGCCGTCGACCACGATACCGAAGGTCTGGCTGCCGACTTGCGTCACCACGATGAAGCCGTTCTCGGCATCTGACGTGGTCGCGCCATCGTCGATCTTGAGCAACTTCTTGAGATGGATCAGCGGCAGCAGCTTGTTGCGCAGTCTGAGGACCGCGGTGTCCTTGATCCGCTCGATGCGGTGCTCGGAGTTGGCGCGCGCGCGCACCAGCTCGACGACGGACAATTGGGGAATTGCAAACCGGTCGCCGCCGGCTTCCACGATCAAGGCGGAGACGATCGCCAAGGTCAGCGGGATCTTGATGGTGACGGAGGCGCCCTCGCCGGCCACGCTCTTGATGTCGATGGTGCCGCCGATCTGGTCGATATTGGTGCGCACCACGTCCATGCCGACGCCGCGGCCGGACACCGAGGTCACTTGCGCGGCGGTCGAGAAGCCCGGCGCGAAGATGAACTTGTGGATCTGGGCCTCGGTCATCTTCTCCAGTTCAGCCTCGGTGACGAGACCGTTCTGGAGCGCCTTGGCCTTGATCCGCTCGGTGTTGAGCCCGCGGCCATTGTCGGCGATGCAGATGATGATGTGGCCGCCCTCGTGATAGGCGGACAGGCGAATGGTGCCCTGCTCTCCCTTGCCGCTAGCGACCCGCTCGGCGGTGGTCTCCAGGCCATGATCGGCGGAGTTGCGCACCATGTGCGTCAACGGATCCTTGATCAGGTCGAGCACCTGGCGGTCGAGCTCGGTGTCGGCGCCGTGCATCTCGAGCTCGATCTGCTTGCCGAGTTCGCCGGAGAGGTCGCGGACGATGCGCGGCAGCTTCTGCCAGGCATTGCCGATCGGCTGCATGCGCGTCTTCATGACGCCTTCCTGCAGCTCGGCGGTGACATTGGAGAGCCGCTGCAGCGGCACCTTGAACTCGGTGTCCTCGTTGCGCCTGCTGATCTCGAGCAGCTGGTTGCGGGTCAGCACCAGCTCGGAGACCATGGTCATGAGGTGTTCGAGGGTGTCGACATTGACCCGGATCGACTGGTTGGCGATCTTGTCGCCTTCCTGGACAACATCCTCGGTGGCGGCCTTGCGGGCCGGCTTCTTTGCAGCCTCGGCCGGCTGGGCTGCGGGCGCAGCGGCGACGGGCTTCGCGACCGGCGCGGGCGCGGGCGCTGCGACTTCAATGTCGGTCTCGCGGAAGGCGCGCTCGAGCTCGTCGAGCGAGACCTCGCCCGGGCGCAGTGGACGCTCCAGCGTCTGCACCACCAGCGTGCCCTCGCTCATCGCCGCCTGCACGGGTGGAGATTCAACGACAGGCATGTCTTCAGCAGCAGCCTCACCGGCAGCCATGGCCGCCATGCCGTGCTCGACCATCGCTTCCAGCTGATCGATCAGGTCGCGGTCGTTGCCTTCGGGCTCGGCCTCGGTCGCCTCGAGCCCGCCAAGGATCTCCTTGATGCGGTCGATCGAGGACAGGATCAGCGTCACGGCTTCCGCCTTCACCGGCATGCCGTCGCGGAATTTGCCCATCAGGGTCTCGCCGGCATGCGCCAGCGCTTCCAGCCGCGGCAGCCCGAGGAAGCCGCAGGTCCCCTTGATCGTGTGCACAAGCCGGAAAATGTTGTCCAGGATCTTCGCGTTGTTCGGATCCTGCTCGAACTGCACCAGTTGGTTGTCGACCGTATCCAGGCTCTCGCTGCTCTCCGTCAGGAACTCGCGCAACAGATCGTCCATGGATGGGTCCCCTCAAGGTGCTACGGAACGCGGGCCTCGCATCGATAACTTTGCCGGCTTCACGGCGACGTTAATTTTGTCGTCCGTGCAAATACGGACGATGAAGCCGTTCAAGGACGACGCATCACCACATCGCGGCCGGTTTCACAGCAACAAGCCCTTACCACCCGGACGGGAAAGAGCCCGTTCCACCTGTCGTCGCAATTTGAACGAAATGAAATCGAGGGACGGTCAAATCCGGCGAAACGCTGCGGCCATGACATCCGGCTGCAGCAGAGCGCGATCGCCCAAGGGTTGAACATGGGTTGAAGCGGCGGGATGGTTAAGCGAACCCAAAAGCAAAGGCGGCGGAGTTTCCTCCGCCGCCTCGTTAGTCGTTGTCTGTCGCGGCTACGCTTAGCGGAGCAGCTGCAGAACGCTCTGCTGCGACTGGTTGGCCAGAGCGAGCGCGGACACCGCGATCGACTGGCGGGTCGACAGCGCCTGGCTGTTGGCCGCTTCCTCGTTGGTGTCGGCCAGCGTCAGGTTGGACGAGCCGGTCTGCAGCACGTTGATCAGGTTCTTCGAGAAGTCCTGGCGGATCTGCACGATCGACAGGTTCGAACCGAGGGTCGAAGCCTGGGTGCGCAGCAGGCCGCTCGCGCTGTTGAGCGTCTTCAGCGTGGCGTTGGCCGAAGCGTTGTCGATGAAGTCCGTGCCGGCGGTCAGCTTGGTGAGGTTGAGGCCGGAGGCATCGAAGGTGACGCCCTGGATCTTCAGCGTCGAGGAGCCCGTCTCGTTGAAGGTCAGCTTGAGCTGATCGCCATTGAGCAGGTTGATGCCGTTGTACGACGCGTCCTGGGCGGTCGTGGTGATCTGGTCCAGGATGTTGTTGTACTGATTGACCAGGTTGGCGCGGTTCGCCAGCCCGTTCGGATCCTGCACCGGGGCGCTGCCCACAAGGGCGTTGAACAGCTTGCCGGCGCCGGCTGCCGTGCCACCGATCGTGCCGATGGTCGCGGACGCAGCATCGTTGGTGGTGCTGATGGTGAGCGCTCCGCCCGCGCTGAGCGACGCCTGCAGGTTGTTCGCCGACAGCGCGTTGTTCAGGTCGTTGAGGGACTTCACCTGACCCGCGCCGCTACCAAACGTAATGTTGGTGGCCTTGCCGTTGCCGGTCGCGCCGATCGTCAGCGTCAAGCCATCCAGCGGCGAAGGCGTTGCCACGGTGCGTGCCTTGGTTCCGGCGGTAAGGCCGAAAGCGGCCAAGCCCGAGCCGGAGATGTTGAGATCCTGGTTGGTGCCGGTGCTGATCTGGAGCGCACCAGCCGCCACGGTGGAGGCGGTGGCCGTGCCGGTGATGCCGTCGATCGCGGTGAGCAGGTCGCCGACCGTCAGCGTGCTGCCCGCGCCGGTGCCGAGGGTGACGTTGCCGGACGAATCGGTCGTCGAAGTGGTCTGCGAGGTCGAGAAGGTGATCGACTTGCCATTGACGCTGATCGTGCCGGTCGGGGTCGCCGCCAGGGTATCGGAGTTGGTCGCAGTGACGAGCTTAGTGGCGGCCGTGATCGGCGCGGCGGCCGTGAGATTGTTGTTGACGGCCGTACCAGCGAGGGTCGCATTGCTGTAGGTGGCGGTGCCACGGATATCGTCGGTGGTCGCGCCGGTGACCACGGCGGTCGTCACCTGCGACTTCTGGGAATAGCCGACCGCAGCCTGCAGGGCCTGGTTGGCGACCGACTTGGCGCTGTCAACGAGCTTCTGCAGCGAAGTGATGCCGGTGTTGGCGGCCTGCAGCACCTGCACGCCGTTGCCGATTCCGTCCAGCAGGTTGTTGATGTCGCTGGCGCGGTTGTCGAGCGACTGCGCCGTGAAGAAGTTGGTCGGATTGTCGAGAGCGGTGTTGACCTTCTTGCCGGTGGACAAGCGATTCTGCGTGGTGGCAAGCAGGTCGGCCGTCGACTGCAGCGAAAGCAGGTTCTGACGGACCGACGACGAAAGGACGATGCCGGACATACTGGTACCCTTCTGGATGAACACGATTGACGCGACGCCGTAAATTTCGCACGGCGACTGGTGCCACACTGGTCCGTCCGCGCTACCCGTTCGTTAAAGCGCTGCTCCGTACAAATACCCAGGATGGCTTTGCCGGTAATTCTACGTCCGCCGCTCAGGCGCCCGGCTGCGCGGCGCCTATCCGCCGCCGGATCAATCTCGTGAAAGCGAATTTGTTCTCGCCTTTGCGGGACTTGTCACATGCTGGCGCTGCCGCGCCGGGGGCTTCGAGATCCGCAATTGCAATCGCGACGACACACGCTTGGCTACGCACCAGAGTTAATGGAAATCAATAAATGCGAGACAATGTCGCAACCGTATCGTCTGGGATGCGCAGCATTCGAATCGCCTCGAACGCCGCGCAGGCCGATGCGATTGCCGACCGTCTGCCCCCTAGAGGGTATAGAGTTCGCACCACAACCCTTGTGCTATTGGACAGGCAAGCTATGTTCGCACTCCACACGCCAAGAGTAGGTGATGCGAGACCGTAGTGCTCCCGCCCTCGGCAGGAGCTCCAATGTCTGCGGTATCGCGTCCGCCCAATCGTCTGTTGCAAGCACTTCCCTCCACGGAATACACGCAACTTCATCCCCTTCTGGAAACCGTCGACCTGATCAAGGAGACGGTGCTCGCCGATGCCGGCGCGCCGGTGCAGCGGGTCTATTTCCCGCACGGCGGCGTGGTCTCGATGATGGTCAATCTGTCCGACGGGCAATCCGTCGAGATTGCGACCATCGGTCGTGACGGCATCGTCGGCGCATCCGCCGCCCTGCATGAGCGGCCGCTGCTCGCCGACGCGATTGTCGTGGTGCCGGGCACGGCATCGATGGTGCGGGCGGAAGATTTCCGCGAGGCCGCCAATCGCAGCGCGGAGTTCCGGACCCTGGTTGCGCTCTATGAGCAGGCGCTGATGGCGCAGACCCAGCAATCCGTCGCCTGCAACGTGTCGCATCCGGTGGAGGCGCGGCTGTCGCGCTGGCTGCTGCGCGCGCGCGACCTGTGCGGCAGCGAAGCCTTGCCGCTGACCCAGGAGATGCTGGCGCAGATGATCGGTGTGCGGCGCAACGCGATTTCGATCGTCGCGCATGGGTTTCAGCAGGCCGGTATCCTGCGCTACAGCCGCGGCCATATCGAAATCACCGATATCGACGGCCTGCGGAAGGCGGCGTGTGAATGTTATGCGACCGTCAAGGCGCACACCGAACAGTTGATCGGCCCGGAAGATTGATCGGGGCAGTACGCACTGCTCAACTGTTTTGTCGGGCAACACAAGCGCGACCTGTGCTGATAGCTGTTCCTAATGGAACCAAGATATGTTTCCATCGGAACCAAGACGTGCCAGAATAAGTTGCATAACGATCCAATTGCACGCGTTAGCCCTGATGACCAGAGACAAGCTTTGCCGGGAGGCAGGAGGTTGCTTTGGATACGGTTCCGCGATCACCCAACGGATTTCTGTCTTCGCTCTCGGAGAGCGATTTTGGACTGATCAGGCCCTATTTGCGGACGATCGACCTCGCCGCCGATTCGGTCCTGATCGAGACAGACGAGACGCTCAAGCGGACATACATGCCGCACAAGGGGGTGATCTCGCTGGTAGTCAAGCTGGCAAGAGGCGTGTGCGTGCAGATCGCGATGGTCGGCCGCGGAAGCATCTATGGTGCGTTCTCGGGGCTTGGTGAAGCCCCCACGCTGAACAGCGCCGTGGTGCTGGTGCCGGGCGTCGCTTCGACGATCGAGGTCGAAGCCTTGCGGACGGCCGCCGGCCAGAGCCCGACTTTGCGAGCGATGCTGGTTCGGCACGGCCTCGCCGTCTATGCCCAGATCCAGCAGACGGCCGGCTGCAACGCCGCGCACACCGTGGAGTCGCGGCTGGCGCGATGCCTGCTGCAGACGCGCGATCTCTCCGGCAGCAACAAGATCGCCCTGACGCAGGAGGCGATGGCCCAGATGATCGGCGCGCGCCGCAACAGCGTGTCGCTGGTCGCGCATACCTTGCAACAGGCAAACTTCATCCACTACAGCCGCGGTCACATCGAGATCACCAATGCGGATGGACTGATCAGGACCGCGTGCGAATGCTATGCCACGGTCAAGGCGCAATATGCGCGGCTGCTGAGCTTCCATGAAACCGGCGGCTAGTGTCCCGAATCCGAAGTTCGTATCATTCGCCGCACCTTCGGTGCGAACTTCGGATTCGATAAGGACACTAGCAAACTTATGATTCTAGTGTGCTTTATGAATGCGAAGTTCGTGAAAGCGGCTGCCGCGAAATCGCACGAACTTCGCATTCAGCACACTAGAGCCTGCTGTTCTTGACGCGTCTTCTTCGCGCGAACCGCTACCCGGCTCGCGCGAAAGCGCTCCCGCCGGCGCACAAGCCGTACTTCTACGGCGTTCGATTTTCACCGTCGGATAACGCTGCATCCGCAAAGTCGCCTGGACGCACGGGGGAGCCGATGTTCACGTACCAGACGACCGACCGGAAGGAAGCCCGGCGCTTCCGCATGGCCCAGTTCAACGGCCGGCCCGCCACCATCAGGTCCGCCGGCGCGACGGTGACGGGACGTGTGCGCGCGATCGTCGAAAGCAAGTCCGGCGCGACGGCGGCATGGGTGGTCACGATCGTTCCGGACGAGCCGAAGACGGCCGCCTCCGCCATGCGGCTCGCGCCGCGCCTGTGCTTCGCCGCGGAAGACGATTTCTGAGAACCGCGAACCGATTCACCGCTCGGAGCCCACTCCGGCGGAATCGGACAGGCGCTGGACCTTCGATTTGACGCGTTTTCTTTGCGCGAACCGGTACCCGCTTCGCTTGAAACGCCCTATGCGGAATGCAACAAGGCCTTGCGGACGAGATCTGCGGTGTTGCGCGCACCCAGTTTGCGCATGGCTTCGGCGCGATGGCTCTCGAACGTGCGCGGGCTGATGTTCATCCGCAGCGCGCCCTGCTTGTTGGAATAGCCGTCGCTGATCAGGCTGAGCACCTCACGCTCGCGCTTGGTCAGCGGCTTGCGGCCTGCCTCCGGCGTGAACATGACATCGGGCGACCGGGCGCCTGCCGGCTTGTCGTCAAGCGGCGGCCTGAGATCGGTGGCCGGAATCGCGTTCGGATAGAGATCGGAGATCTGCTTCAGCATCGCGGACACCCGCTCGGTCTGCTCGAGCGCGTTCTCGATCACTTGGCGCAGATAGACGCCGTTGCCGGGCGCATGCGCGAACTGCTGACTGTGCTGTTTGAGCTCGTTCATGTAGAGCAGCAGCGCCGTCACCGGCCCATTGAACTGCCGGACGATCGCCGCCCCGGCGTCCGCGGTCACCTGCGTTCGCGGCACAACAGTTCCCTGAAGCTCGGGCGGCTGCGCCTCGAGCGTCGCGGTTCCGCCCATCCACGTCGGAAGACGCGCCTCGGCTCGGTTGTCATGTTGCGTCATAAGTATGGTTTACCGAAGGTGAACTTGTGGCCGCGTTAACACGGGACTCCGTAAAACTACGGGTGACGCAACTGTGACATCGGGCCCCGACCTGCCAAGCAGGCGCAGATTACCGCTGATTTGGCAACGAATCTCGCTTGTTTGAGCCGAAGGACGGTATTCTTACGGGATGTCGCGGCGTTTCATCCCGATGATCCCGCGGGTGGGGTTTTACCTTCCCGAAACGCGCTCCGGGGCGCAGCCGCACCCACATCCGCCCCCCCGGCTCAGGTTGAAATGGGCGGGATCCGCGCCGCCCCCTCGGACGTCAAGGGCGCCGCAGCCGAAGAAATTTCTCAAGGAAGCGTCCCGAAAGAACGAACCTGAGCCACCAAAACGCCATTCGCCGGGCCGTCATCGATCACCCCTCCGGGCATCGGGATCGCATCGGCTTACCGCACACCGAGCGACGCGCATATGAGACGGATCACATCGGCCCAGGGGCGAGGCGGTGGGCGTCGGGTCAGGCGAATGTCAATTTACAGCCCCGGCATGCGCCGCGATGATCGCCGCCTCTCGACCAACAACAAAAGGGCGCGGCAATGAAGCGAGGGCGGAACGGGCGGAATGGATCCTGGATGACGATTGCGGCGCTGGCCGCAGTACTGCTGTCCGGCACCGGCGCGCAGGCCCAGACCACGCCGTCCGGCAATGCAGCACCGACGTCAGACAACGCGATCATGGTCACCATCTTCTTCAAGCATGATCAGTCACGGCCGCTCAGCGAGTTGAATGCGCAACTCGAGCGGCAGGGCTTCTACAAGGCGTTTCCGCCCGAAGGTGTCGAGGTCGTGAGCTGGTACGTGATGATGGGGGTCGGCCAGGTGGTGACCCTGCGGCTGCCGGCCTCGCGGCTGCGCGAGGTCAACCGTGTTATCGAGAACAGTGCCTGGGGCGCCTACCACACCGAGTTCTATCCGACCTACGACTACAAGGCGGTCGGGATCGGCAACCACGAGAAGGCGAAGCAATAGGTCGATCGCATGAGGACCGAACGGCATCGCGGTCCGCGCGCCGCGAACCGGCTCACGATTGGACGGCTCCGCTGCCTATGCGTGAGCCCGGGAACGCTGGCTCAGCCGCTTTGCCAGTATCCGCAAATCCTCGCGGCGCCCGCTGCAGAGCAGGCGGGTGAATTCGTCGGGATCGATGCAGGCAGGCGGCAAATCGGCGGAGTTGCGTGGGACGCGGCGTAGCCAGGTCAATCGGAAGAGACGCTTGAGCATCTTCATGGTTCGTTGCCCCGATGAGCGTCTGTGTTAAATCGCGGCAATGAAGTTTGGTTCCGCTCCTTGTGGTCGCCCGGCGCAAAATTTGGTTCAATGCCGTCAGGCGACCAGTGCCTTGCGCCTTTGCACCCGCGCAATGGAGCGCTGCACCGCGGCCCGATCCAGCGATCCGTCCTGCACTGCACCCGCGACCGCAGCGGCGATGCCGGCCATCGCCTGCTCCTGATCGAGCAGATTGTTGCCGATGCAGAACATGTCCATGCCGGCGGCGATCGCCTGCAGGCTGGCCGCGCTGGTGCCGAGCGCCTTCTGCAGCCCCTGCATCTGCATGTCGTCGGTGATCAGCAGCGTCTCGGGCAGCCGACGGCGAAGCCGGCCGATTCCAGCCGACGACAGGGTCATCGGATGCTGCGCGTCCCACTGGCGGACGATGGCGTGGCTGACCAGCACCGCATCGCCGAAGATATCCGGGGCCAACGCGTAGAACAGCTCTTCCTGCTCCGGCCGCAGCGCGTCGGAAATGTCCATGAACTCGAGATGTGAATCGACCTGCGCGGCGCCGATGCCCGGATAATGCTTCAGGCAAAGGCCCACCCCTGCCTGCCGCGCCGCAGCGTCGACCAGGCGGGCATTGGCCGCGACCTCGCCGATCTCGGACGAATAGGATCGCTTGATCCTGCCGATATTGGGATTGTCCGGATTGTAGTCCACGTCGATCACGGGCGCGAAATTGTAGCGGATGCCGAGCCGCCGCAGCTCGCCATAGCTCGCAGCCAGGATCGTCCGCTTTTCCGCATGTCCGAGTAGATTGAAATCCTTCGCGCTCGGCAGCGGCTGAAAACCGAGGCCCTCCTTGAGCCGGCGCACCAGACCGCCCTCCTGGTCGATGAAGACCAGTGGCTGCGACGGCAGCGCCGCGATCTCGGCGCAGAGCGACTGCAGCTGCGCGGGCGATACGATGTTGTTGTCGTATTGCCGGGTCTGGCACGAGTAATCGAACAGGATCACCCCGCCGAGCCCGAACTGTGCGGCAAACTCCTTCAGCCAGGGCGGAATGACCTTGCCGTAGAATCCCAGGATGAAGAGTTCGCCGACGGACATGGCCACTCGCTATCGGATAGGCATGGAATCAGCCCCGCACCCGAAGCAATAGCACGCTGCGGCAGCGGTAAGAATATGACGCCAGTCGCGGCGCGACTGCGTTCCCCGTGCTCGCATCACTATGTTAAGACACGCCGGCACGCCTCGATCGCGGCTACCACAACACAAGAAATTTCGGAAACGCCCATGACAGCACCTTACGTCCCGCAAATGGCCCTGTACCGCGATTGGCTGAAGGAGACGCGCGGCCTTGCGTTTGCGGATTTCGAGGCGATGCGGCGCTGGTCGGTCACCGATGTCGACGCCTTCTGGCAGAGCGTCTGGGATTATTTTGACCTGCGCTCGCCGACGCCGCATGCGGCGGTGCTGGCCGAACGCAAGATGCCGGGCGCGGTGTGGTTTCCCGGCGCTTCGGTGAATTATGCACGGCAAGTGTTCCGCCATGTCGCGCCGGCGCACGCCGCCGGCCTGCCGGCGCTGATCTCGAGCGGCGAGGACGGCAAGCTTTCGGAGACCAGCTGGCCCGAGCTGCAGCGCAAATCGGCGGCGCTTGCGCTGCATCTGAAGGCCAAGGGCGTCCGCACCGGCGATCGCGTCGCGGCATACTTGCCGAACATCCCGGAGACGATCATCGCGTTTCTGGCGACCGCGAGCCTGGGTGCGATCTGGAGCGTCTGCGCGCCCGACATGGCCGCACCCGCGGTGATCGACCGCTTCAAGCAGATCGAGCCGAAAGTGCTGATCGCCTGCGACGCCGTGACCTATGCCGGCAAGCGCCATGACCGGAAGTCGGTGATCGAGGAATTGCGGCGCGCGCTGCCGACGGTCGAGCACGTCATCCTGCACAGCGATGCCGCGCCGTCCGAAACACTGCTGTCGTCCATCCTTGCCGGCCAGAGCGCGGAAATCGACGCCTTCGAGCCGGAATGGCTGCCGTTCGACCACCCGCTCTGGATCGTCTATTCCTCGGGCACCACCGGATTGCCGAAGCCGATCCTGCACAGCCATGGCGGCATCATCGTCGTGGCGCTGCCGCTCTCGACGCTGCACAACGACATCGGCTGCAGCTACCACCCGAATTCGCTCGGCGAGCGCTTTCACTGGTACTCGTCGACCGGCTGGATCATGTGGAACTGCCAGGCCAACGGCCTGCTCAACGGCACCACCTGCTGCATTTTCGACGGCAGTCCGGGCGGCACCAAGGACAAGCCGGACTGGACCACGCTGTGGCGCTTCGTCGCCGACGCCAAAGCGACCTTCTTCGGCGCGGGCGCGGCGTTCTTCGCCAATTGCACCAAGGCCGAGATCGATCTCGCAGAGGTCGGCGACCTCTCGGGCCTGCGCGCACTCGGCTCGACCGGCTCGCCGCTCTCAGCCGACACCCAAGCCTGGTTCAACGAGCGCTTCGCCGCGCTTTCGAAGCGCAACGGCAATGCCGCCCAGGCCGACATGTGGTGGGCCAATATCTCCGGCGGCACCGATTTCGCCGGCGCCTTCATCGGCGGCAACCGCGAATTGCCGCAGACCCCGGGCATCATGCAATGCCGCCTGCTCGGCTGCGCGGTGGAAGCTTTCGACGAGCAGGGCCGCGCCGTGATCGACGAAGTCGGTGAGCTCGTCTGCACTGAGCCGCTGCCCTCGATGCCGCTGCGCTTCTGGAACGATCCCGGCAATGCGCGCTATCTGTCGAGCTATTTCGAGACCTATCCCGACAATTTCGACGGCACCGGCCGCGGCCCGGTGTGGCGACACGGCGACTGGCTCAAGATCAACCCCGACGGTTCCTGCGTGATCTACGGCCGCAGCGACGCCACCATCAACCGCCATGGCTTGCGGATGGGCACCAGCGAGCTCTATTCGGCGATCGAGGCGCTGCCGGAGGTGCTGGATTCGATGGTCGTCGACCTCGAATATCTCGGCCGCGACAGCTACATGCCGCTGTTCGTGGTGCTGCGCGAAGGCTTTGCGCTCGATGCCGCGATGAAGGCGAAGATCAACAAGGCGGTGGAAGCCGGGCTGTCGCGCCGCTTCCTGCCCAACGACATCTTCGTCGTGGCGGAAATCCCGCGCACGCTGTCCGGCAAGAAGCAGGAGCTGCCGGTCAAGAAGCTGTTGCTCGGCCATCCCGTCGAGAAGGTCATCAACCGCGACGCGATGGCCAATCCCGGCTGCCTCGACTGGTATCTCGACTTTGCCAAGGGCTATTTGAGCAGGCAGGCCGGCGCGGCGTAGGCGAACGCGACGCCGGTCAGCGCGACCTGCTGCGCCAGGGCGGCGGTGAGAGGGCGGCGCGCAGATGCTCCACGAAAGCCTGCGTGCGCCTGGCTCGGCCACTGCGGCCCGGATTGAGCAGCGCGACGATGTCGGCCGGCGGCAGGCGGAAGTTCGGCAGGACCCGCACCAGCCGGCCGGAGGCGAGATCGTCGGCGACATCCCACTCCGACCTGACGATCAGGCCGTGATCCGCCAGCGCCCAGGCTTTCACCACCGCGCCGTCATTGCTCGACAGCATAGGCTCGATCCTGATGACATCAGGCTCTGCCGCTGCGCGCCGGCGGGAGAACCGCCAGAGCGTCACATCCTCTTCGTTTTCGCGGAGCGCAATACATTGATGCCCGCGCAGCTCCTGCGGGCTCGCCGGGATTCCACGGCGCTTCAGATAGGCCGGCGAGGCGCAGAGAACGCGTTCGTTGGGCGCCAGGCGCAGCAAGCGAAGCGTGGAATCCTTCAACGCGCCGATATGGATCATGACGTCCCATGCGCTCGCAGCGGCACGCGCCGGCCGATCGGACAGTTCGAGCTCGACCGACACGTCGGGATGGCGGGATCGGAAGGCCGCAACGACCGGGGCGATGTAGCGGCGTCCGAAGCCGAGCGGCGCGAGAATCTTCAGGTGGCCGGCGATGGTTCCGCGACGCGCCTGCAGCGCCTCCGTCAACTCCGTCGCCTCGTCGAGCAACGCGCCGCCGCGCAGCACCAGCAGCTCGCCTTCATCGGTCAATGTCAGGCGCCGGGCCGAACGGCTGACCAGTTGAACACCCAGGCGCTGCTCGAGGCTCTGCAGCCGCTGCGACACCGCCGATGGCGTCACGTCGAGCGCCCGCGCCGCGGCCGCGAGCGACCGGGCCGCAGCGATGGCCACGAAGAAGCGGATGTCGTCGGTCGAAAGCATTAAGTCCAGACTTAATATAAGAATGACATTCGGTAAATTGTACTTAGCATGGAAACGGCTAGTCTCGCCGGATGTCATCAGCCCCCGTTTTGAACGCCTCGCATCCGCTTGCCGATATCGAGACGCCCTGCCTCGTGCTCGACGAAGACCGGATGCTGCACAACATCGCCCGCCTGAAGACGCGGCTGTCGCGGCTCGGCGTACCGCTGCGCCCGCATCTGAAGACCGCGAAATCCATTCCGGCGGCCCGCGCCGTGATGGACGGCCCAGGCGGCCCTGCCGCGGTCTCGACCCTGCAGGAGGCCGAGGCCTTTGCCGCGGCAGGCGTGAAAGACATCCTCTATGCCGTCGGCATCGCGCCGCAAAAGCTCGATCGCGTCGCCGCGCTGCGGCGACAGGGCGTGGACCTGTCGGTGGTGCTCGACAGCATGGAGCAGGCGGCGGCCGTCGTCACGATGGCGCGCGTGACGAACGACCGCATTCCCGTGCTGATCGAGATCGATTGCGACGGCCATCGCGCCGGGGTCGGCGCGCGCGACCCGCAGCTGGTCGAGATCGGCCGCGCGTTGCATCAAGGCGGCGCCGAGTTGCGTGGCGTGATGGCGCATGCCGGCGAATCCTATTCCTGCCGCAGCGTGGCGGCACTCGAGCAGGCGGCCGAGCAGGAGCGCGCCGCCGCGGTCACCTGCGCCGAGGCGTTGCGCGGGGCCGGACTGCCCTGCCCCGTGGTCAGCGTCGGCTCGACGCCGACAGCGCATTTCGCGCGCCGGCTCGACGGCGTCACCGAGATGCGCGCCGGCGTGTTCGTGATGTTCGACCTTGTCATGGCCGGGATCGGGGTCTGCACGGTCGGGGACATTGCGCTGTCGGTGCTCGCGACGGTGATCGGTCATCGCGCCGATCGCGGCTGGACCTTCATCGACGCCGGCTGGATGGCGCTGTCGCGCGATCGCGGCACCGCGAAGCAGCCGATCGACCAGGGCTACGGCATCGTGTGCGACATCGATGGACGGCCCTATCCCGATTTGATCGTGACCGAAACCAATCAGGAGCACGGCATCATCGCGCTCCGTCCCGGCAGCACGGCGCCGCAGGTGACGCTGCCGGTCGGCGCGAAGGTGCGGATCCTGCCGAACCACGCCTGCGCGACCGGAGCCCAGCACGACCGCTATCATGTCGTCGCCGCCGGCTCCGGCTCGGTCCGGCAATGGGAGCGGTTTCGCGGATGGTAGCAGACGGAGCGCAGCCCATGACCCGAGCCTATGACGCCGTTCTGTTCGATTTGCTGACCGCGCTGCTCGACAGCTGGACACTCTGGAACAAGGTCGCGGGCTCCGATGAAGCCGGGCTGCGCTGGCGCGCCGAGTATCTCAGGAACACCTATGGCACTGGACGCTATCGGCCCTATGAGGATCTGGTGGGCGAGGCCGCGCGCAATGTCGGGTTGCCGTTCGAACGGGCCGCGGAGCTCGGCGCACGCTATGCGGAACTCGATCCCTGGCCCGAGGTTCGTGATGTCCTGCAAACACTGCACGACGCCGGCATCGCGCTCGGCGTCGTGACGAACTGCTCGGAGCGGCTCGGCCGCATCGCCGCCGATCGCATCGGCGTTCCCCTCACCGTCTTCGTGACGGCCGAGCGCGCCGGCTATTACAAGCCGCAGCCGCAACCCTATCAGCTCGCGCTCGACGAACTGCCGGTCCCGGCCAATCGATGCCTGTTCGTCGCGGGATCGGGCTACGATCTGTTCGGCACGGCACGTGTGCAGCTGCCGACTTGGTGGCATAATCGGGCCGGAATGAAGCTGCCGGAAGGGGCGCCCGCCCCGATCACGGTTCGCGACAACCTTGCGACCTTGCCGGCTTTCGTGCTCGGTCGCGACTTGTCCGGCCGGCGCACCCCTTGAGGACCGAACTGAGATGCCATCACCCAGCTACATCGACCCGCTCAACGGCAAGCTCTATCCGCTGGAGGTGCCGCGCTGGTGCTCGGATGAGGGCAAGCCGCTGCTCGTCACAGCGCTACCCGGAATCTCTCGCGACGACATCGAGCGCGGGACGCGCTCGCTGTGGCGCTATCGCGCGGCGCTGCCGGTCGAGATCAAGCAACCGGTCACGATGGGCGAAGGCTGCACGCCAGCGGTCGAGAAGGCGTGGGGCGACCTGCGGCCGCATTTCAAGCTCGAATGGTTCAACCCGACCGCAAGCTTCAAGGATCGCGGCACCACGGTGATGCTGTCGTTGCTGCGCCAGCTCGGCGTCGATGCGGTGCTAGAGGACAGCTCCGGCAATGGCGGCGCGTCGGTCTCGGCCTATGGCGCGGCGGGCGGCATGCGGGTCAGGATCCTTGCGCCGGCGACGACATCGCCGATGAAGGTAGCGCAGATGCACGCCTTCGGCGCCGAGGTACAATTGGTCGAAGGCCCGCGCGAAGAATCCGAGGCGGAAGCGATCCGCCAGTCGAAACAGATCTTCTACTCCAGCCACAACTGGCAGCCGTTCTTCCTGCAAGGCACCAAGTCGCTCGCCTACGAGATCTGGGAAGACTTTGGCTTCACCGCGCCCGACAACGTCATCATGCCGGTCGGCGCCGGCAGCTGCCTGCTCGGCTGCTATATCGGCTTCAAGGAGCTGCTCGCGGCCGGGCAGATCGCGCGGCTGCCGCGGCTGTTCGCGGCCCAACCACTCAATTGCTCACCGGTCGATGCCAGCTTCACCGCCGGCGTCGACACGCCGGTGGATCGCGAGGTCCGCAAGACCATCGCCGAAGGCACCGCGATCAAGCATCCGCTGCGCCTGAAGCAGATGATCGCGGCGCTCAAGGAGAGCGGCGGCGGCACGGTCGCGATTCCTGAAGACGGCATCGTCGCCGCATTGAAGCGGCTGGCGCGTACCGGCCTGTTCGTCGAGCCGACCTCGGCCTCGGCCGCCGCCGCGCTCGACGTCCTGAAGGAACGTGGCGCGATCCGGCCGGCGGAGCGCACCGTCGTCATCATCAGCGGGACCGGGATCAAGGCAGCCGGGCTGATCACGGAGCTGCTCGGCAGCTAAAGCCTGATGAGATTAGGTTGAGCTGGAACGGCGTCAAAAGTTCACCTCTCCCTTGGGAGAGGTCGATTTGCGCAGCAAATCGGGTGAGGGGTTATGGTCTATCGAGAGCAAGAGCCCTCACCCGGATTGCTTCGCAATCCGACCTCTCCCCGACGGGGAGAGGTGAACCGAGACCGCGCCAAGCCGATTTCAACCTGATCTCATCGCGCTTTAGTCAGCCCGCGGCTGCTGCGCGCGCCGGCGAGGCGTGCGCCCGCCCGATGTTGTCGAGGAACTGCCGCACACTTTCCTGCCAGGTAAAGGTCAGGGCATGGGCGCGGCATTTCTCGCGCGGCACCCGCAGCGCGCCGAGCGCCGCGCGACGCAGATCGTGATCAAGACAACCGCAGCCCGACTTGCCGATCACATCGAGCGGTCCCATGACCGGAAAGGCCGCAACCGGCAGGCCGCTGGCCAGCGCCTCGAGGATCACCATCCCGAACGTATCGGTCAGACTTGGAAACACCATGACGTCGGCGGACGCATAGACATCGGCGAGCGCCCGGCCGGTCCGCGTGCCGAGGAAATGGACGTGCGGAAACCGGGCCTGCAGGCTGCTGCGCAGCGGCCCGTCCCCGACCACGACTTTCGAGCCCGGCAGGTCGAGACCGAGAAAGGCGTCGAGATTCTTCTCGACCGCAACGCGGCCGACATAGAGAAACACCGGCGCCGGGAAGGCGAGCGGCCGCTCTATACGCGGGCAAAACAGCTCGGCATCGACGCCGCGCGACCACGGCATCAACTTGCGGAACCCATGTGCCTTCAGCGCCTGCTCGAGCGACGGCGAGCCGACCATGATGCCGTCTCCGCTGTTGTGGAAACGGCGCAACGCCGCGTAGCTCCACCGCAGCGGGACCGGCAGCCGCGCAGCGAGGTATTCGGGAAAACGCGTGTGATAGCTGGTCGTGAACGGATAGCCCCGTGTCCGGCAGACATGCCGGCTGATCCAGCCGATCGGACCTTCGGTCGCGATGTGCACCGAGTCCGGGCGCGCAGCCGCGATCGCGCGCTCGATCCGCCCGAGCGACGGCAGCGCGAGCCGGATCTCCGGATAGCCGGGCAGCGGCACGGTGCGGAAATCGGCCGGCGTCAAGAAGGTGATTTCCGCGCCGAGCGACGGCGCTTCGCTGGCAAGGTATTCGAGCGAACGAACCACACCATTGATCTGCGGCCGCCAGGCGTCGGTTGCCACCAGCACGCGCATCAGGCGACCGCCTGCGCGAGCGGCGCAAGCTCCGCCGCATCCAGCGTCGTTCGCGCCTCCGTCCATCGGACGATTTCAAACTGCCCGTTATGGCGCTCGACCACGCCCGTGCAGGACTCCACCCAATCCCCGGTGTTGATGTAGCGGACGCCGAAATCGTCGTGCAGCGCCGCATGGTGGATGTGACCGCAGATCACGCCTTGAACGTTGCTGCGCGTGGCCTCCGACGACAGCACCTCCTCGAACCGGCCGATGTGGTTGACCGCATTCTTGACCCGCAATTTCGCCCAGGACGAGAACGACCAATAGCCGAAACCACATCGGCGCCTGATCCAATTGAGCCAGACGTTGCAGGCGAGCGCGGCCCGGTAGCCGGCATCGCCGATCAGCGCGAGCCAGCGCGCATGGCGCACCACGAGATCGAAATGATCGCCGTGAACCACGAGGTAATCGCGGCCGTCGAGGCCACGATGGACCGCCCGTTCGACAATCTCGACGCCGCCGAACGCCGCGCCGGCATAGTCACGCAGAAACTCGTCGTGATTACCGGGAATGTAGACCAGGCGACAGCCCCGTTGCGCGAGCTCGATCAGCTCCCGCGCAACCGCATTGTGCGCTGAAGGCCAATACCAGCTCGACCGCAGACACCAGCCATCGACGATGTCGCCGACCAGGAACACGGTCTCGGCATCATGGTGACGAAGAAAGTCGATGAACCGCTCAGCCTGGCATCCCCGGGTCCCGAGATGGACGTCGGAGACGAACAGGCTCCTGACCTTGACGACATCCCTCGGCGTGTGATCGCCAGTCCCATGCATCGCGAATTGGGAGTCGGCCTTGCCGCCGTCCGGCCGAAACGCCGCCGCCATGGCGTCGGCCAATCCCGCGAGAACCTTCGTGACATCGCGGCTGGCGCATCGCCTGAAGATCGAACGGTGCCAATAGATGCCAGCGATAAGGACCAGCAGCGCGAACTCAGCCGCGCGATATCGCCCGCCGGAAGCCGCGTGACCGAACTGATAGCTCGCGGCCAGGACCAGCAGGGTCGCAGCAGCACGCTCGAGCGTATCCGAGCCCGGCCGCAGGCGGGACAACAGGCCTCTCATGCGCCTTCCTCCACCGGCAAGCGTGAGGGGAGAGCGAGCGGCTTCGCCAAAGGCTGCGGCGCGAGCGAGCGCTTGTAGAAGCGAAATCCCAGGAACAGCGCGACCTCCACGGCGATCAGGATGACCACCACCCAGAAGCCGAGGCTGATCGGATCATGGCCGCTGCCGCGCAGGACATAGCCAAGAGTGAGGAACGGCATGTTCCAGATCACGGTGCCGATGGCCGTCGCCATCACGAAGGCGCGCGGCTCCAGGTGCAATACACCGGCCGGGAGCGCGAGGTAGATCCGCACGGTGGGCAGGGTCTGACCGATCAGGGTCACCCAGAAATGATTGCCGCGATAGGCGTCGGTGAGCTGTCGGTAGAGCGAGGGCCGCAGCAACACGAACTTGCCATAGCGCGCCACCAGCCCTTCGATGCGCCGCGAGCCGAGCGCGCGCCCGAGCCCGTACCAGCCGATAGCACCGACGACAGACCCGGCGCTGGTCGCGAGGATGGTCATCGCGAGCATCGAACCGTCGGAGACCGTCAAGCCGAGCAGCATCAGCAGCACGTAGGACGGCAGCAGCGGAACGAACTTCTCGGCGACGGCGAGGCAGCCAACTCCTACCAGGCCGAAGTGCAGAAACATCGCGATCGTGCTCGACGTGTCCATGGCGCCTCGATCAAGCGTGGGAGTGGCGGCGGCTGATCCGGTACACGGAAGCCGGCGGCAGGTTGAAGAACGTCTGCCCGATGCAGCTCGCCTGCAGATCGAGGCGATCCAGGATCGCGTCTGCGACAGGACAACGCGGACCATAGGTGATCTGGTAGAACGCCCCGTCGGCGCGGAGATAGCCGAAGGCGCCGTGCAGGATGGTTATGACTTTCTCCGGCGGCATCATGAGAAGCCCGAGGCCGCTCACGACCGCACCGACCGGCGCCCCGTCGAACAGCCCCTCCCTCCGCAGCCAGGCCGCGTCCATCCAGAGCACGCGCGCGCCCGGAAAGCGCCGCTGCAGTAGCGGGATGAACTCGGAGCCGTACTCCACCAACGTCAGATCCTGCTGCCTCACGCCACGCTTCAGCAAAGCGCGGGTGAAGACGCCCGTGCCGGGGCCGAGCTCGAGCACCGGACCGGTGTCCGGCGTGATCTCCTGTGCCATGAGGGACGAGATCGCTGGCCCGGACGGCGCAACTGCGGCAACACGCAACGGATTGCGCACCCAGGCGCGGACGAACGGCAGGATGTCAGCGGCCGACATGCTGGAGCTCCCGCACGATAAGCGCGTTGCCGATGCCTCGGCGGAAGTTCGTTAACAAGGCCATTCGCGTATCTTTCGCATTGCGGGTGCCTCCCATCATGTGTGGTAGGCTCCCGTCGGTTGAGCAGTGCCGGTCGGTGTTGGGACGATTCGACCGCCCCGATGCACGTCTCTGTCTCATGCGAAGCTTGCGCGAGCCTGTCGTGAATCCGGGCGCCTACGATTTTTCACGCCGCGACGCATTCAGGTTGAGCAAGCCGCAAGGTTGCCGCAATGAATCGGACATAAAACCGGCAAATCGAACGACGAACCGAGGCAGACAACGAAATGCGGGTGCTGTTGGTGGAGGACCAGCCGGACATGGTCGCGGCGCTGCGCGCGGCACTCGCGCGCCACGACATGCTGGTCGATCACGCGCCGGATCTTCTGGAGGCCGAGGCGATTGCCGCAGCGGGAAGCTATGATGCGATCGTGCTGGATCGCCAGTTGCCTGACGGCGACGGGCTGTCGCTGATTCCGAAATTGCGCGCGAGCGGCAACACCGTGCCGGTGCTGGTGCTGACCGCCCGCGGCGAGCTCGCGGACCGGATCTCGGGTCTCGACAGCGGCGCCGACGATTATCTCGGCAAGCCGTTTGCGTTCGAGGAGTTGCTGGCACGGTTGCGCGCGCTGCTGCGCCGCCCGGCCAATGTGCAGCAGGACGCTGCGCGGATCGGCCGCCTGTCGTTCGACTTCACCCATCGCGAGGCCAGCGTCGACGGACGTCCGCTGGAGATGCCGCGTCGCGAGCGGCTGGTGCTCGAGACGCTGCTGCATCGGATGGGACGCATGGTGCAGCGCTCCGCGTTGATGGAGGCGGTCTACGGCCTCGACGACGAGGTGCAGCCCAATGCGCTCGACACCCATGTGTCGCGTTTGCGCCGCAGGCTCGCCGAGGCCGACGCCGGCGTCACGATCAACGGCGTTCGCGGCCTCGGCTATGTGCTGCGGGAGACACCGTGAGTGTGCTGCGACCGCGGTCCCTCACATGGCGTCTGGTCGGGCGCCTCGCGGGCCTGCAAGCCGTCACGCTGACCCTTCTGATCCTGCTGATCGGAGCCGCCGTCATCGGGCTGCTGCGGGCGGGACTGCTGATCGGCGAGTACGAAGGCAGCACGCTCGATACGCTGCGGGGCGCCGTCACCCGCGATGAAGCGGGCGGACTGACGCTGCGCCAAACGCCGGAGCTGGCCGCCCTGCGCGGCGAGCACGCCGACCTCTGGTTCATCATCCGCGACGCCGAAGGACACCAGCTGGCCGAAGGCGCCGTGCCCGCGCAATTCGCGCCGATCGCATCAAGCCTCGATCATGTCAGCGAGGCGCGGCTCAAATGGAATGCAGCGGAAGCCACGCGGCCTGCGGGTCTCGTCAAATGGGTCGACACCTCGGCAGGACGGATCCAGATCCTGACCGGCACATACGGACAGCTCTCGATGTGGCGCGCGCTGGAGAGCACACCGCTGCTGTTCCTCAACATGATCCTGCCGATCGTCGTGCTGATGACGCTGGCGACACTGGTCGCGACCCCGTTCGTGGTGCGCCGGGCCATGAAGGGCCTCGCGCAGGTCGCGGCGCAGGCCGGACGCATCGACATCGACCAGCGCGGCGTGCAATTGCCGCTCGACGAGGTGCCGATCGAGATCACCCCGCTGGTCAAGGCCATCAATGCCGCGCTCGACCGCCTCGACAAGGGTTACGAACGCCACCGCCGCTTCCTTGCCGATGCCGCGCACGAGCTCCGCACGCCGATCGCTATACTCTCGACCCGGGTCGCCTCGCTGGAGGCCGGACCTGAGAAGACCCATCTGCTCGAGGACGCCACCCGCCTCAGCGTCATGGCGGGCCAGCTGCTGGACCTGCAACGGCTCGATCAGCGCGCCGACACGTTCGGCCCCGTCAATCTCGTCGGCATCGCGCGACAGGTCGTGCTTGACCTCGCGCCGCTCGCTTTCGCGGCGGGATATGAAATGTCGTTTGAGCACGATGTCGAGACGGTCATGGTGACCGGCGACCAGACCGCACTCGAACGGCCCCTCACCAATCTCGTGCAGAACGCCGTCGACCACGGGCAGCGGCGCGGCACGATCCTGGTTCGGGTCGCGGCAGCGGGCCGGATCGAGGTCTGCGACGACGGCGACGGCATTCCACGCGACGAGCGCGAGCAGATCCTGGAGCCGTTCCGCCGGCTACATCCGGGCGGGCGCGGCGCCGGCCTCGGCCTCGATCTGGTGCAGAGCATCATGCGTCTGCACGGCGGCCGGATCGAGGTCGATCAGGCGCCGTCCGGCGGCGCCTGCATGCGCATGGTGTTCCCGAAGGTTCAGCCGGCGTGCTGATCGAGCGGAGCTAGCCGCGGCGCGGAACAAGAGCCCGCTCCGATGGAATCGGAACGGCGCTCTCGCTTCTTGCTTTGGCGCGTTTTCTTGACGCGAACCTGTGTCCAGGTCGTTCGAAAACGTTCTAGCCAGCCTTGCGCAGTTTCAGGGCCTCGTAGAACGAGGTCTCGAAATTGATGTATCCGATGAAGGATGTCGGATCACCAAACGGCAGGATCTGCGTCGCCCAGAATCCGCCGAAGCCGTTCTGGCGATCGATCCAGTAGAACAGGTTGGCGAGACCGGCCCAGCCGAGCGCGCCAGCCGGGCGGCCGGTCGGAGCCTGCTCGTCATTGATCATGAAGCTCAGCGCCCATGACTTCGACTGGCCGGGGAAGAATTCGGCGTCGTTGGCGAGCGAGGTGATCACGCCGGTAATCGCGGTGACCTTGTTGTTGCCGAGATGGTTCTTCTCCGCCATCCGCACGGTTTCGGCTTTCAGCACCCGGCCATGCTCGCCGGCGCCGTCGTTCAACCACATCCGGATGAAGCGCATGTAGTCGCCGATGGTGCCGTAGAGCCCGTGGCCACCCATATGGATCTCCGGATTGGCCGGCAGCTCGAAATCCATCGGCGTGAGCGAGCCGTCGGCGTTGCGGGCGTGAATCCCGGCGAGCCGGCGGCGCATCGCATCGGTGAGCTCAAATGCCGTGTCCTGGATTCCAAGCGGCTCGAAGATCCGCGTCTTGAAGACCTCGCCGAGCCGGCGGCCGGCGATCGACTCGACGATCTGGCCGCACCAATCCAGGTTGGTGCCGTATTCCCATCGCTCGCCGGGATCGAACAGCAGCGGCGTCATCAACGAGGCCTTGGACGCCGTGATCACGCTGGGCTGCCCCTTCTCCTGCGCCAGGCGATTATAGGTGTGATTGATAAAGTCGTAGCCCAGGCCTGCGCTATGGACCATCAGCATGCGCGTGGTGATGTCGCGCTTCGGCGCACGCAGCCGCGGCTCGCCGTTGTCGTCAAAACCCTCGATGACCTGGAGCTTGCCGAGGTCGGGCGCGTAGGTCTTGGCCGGCGCGTCGAGATCGAGCTTGCCCTCCTCGACGAGTTGCAGGACCGCCGTCCCGGTGATCGCCTTCGTGGTCGAGAAGATAGCGAACACGCTGTCGGTGGTCATGTCGGCGGCCTGGTCGAGGCGGCGCTTGCCGGCTGCGCCTTCGTAGATGTTGCGATGGCGGTCGGTCACCATGGCAACGACGCCGGGAACGCGCGGGTTGGATGTCACGACGCCGTCGAGAATCGCATCTGCTGCCGCACCAAAATTCATGCTCATTGTCGTCCTCCCATACTTTGTGATGTTGACCTGTAACCCGGATGGAGCGAAGCGAGATCCGGGGCTGATGCGGCCGGTGTCACCGGCCCCGGATTGCGCTTCGCTCCATCCGGGCTACAAATCCAGTTGCAGGCGCTACTGCATGGCAAAGCCCTGATAGCCGCTCGCGGCGACCTCGTCGCATTTCTGGCGATAGGTGCCGACACCGCCGCAATAGGACAGCACCCGGCGCGGCTTGCCCTCGACATTCGAGCCGAGGTACCAGGAGTTGGTCTTGGCGATCAGCGTTGCGTTGGCGGTCTCGTCGTGATGCGCCACCCACTGATCCTCGGCATCCCTGGTCGGCTCGATGACGTTGAGGTTCTTGCCGCGCAGATATTTGATGCAATCGGCGATCCACTCGACCTGCTGCTGCAGGCAGGTGGTCATGTTGCAGAGCGCGGCCGAGGGCGCGAGCGGTACCGCGGTCGTGAACAGGTTCGGATAGCCATGGACCTGCAAGCCCATCGTGGTGCGGATGTCCCTGCCCCAATCGTCCTTCAGTGATCGCCCCTCGCGACCTCGGATGTCGATCCGCGTCAACGCCCCCGTCCCGGCGTCGAAGCCGGTCGCCAGGATGATGACGTCGAACGCGTGCACCGTGCCGTCGGCGGTCTGGATGCCATCAGGCGTGATGCGGGCGATCGGATTGTTCTTGACGCCGACGATCTCGACATTGGGCCGGTGGAAGGCCTCGAGGAAATTGCTCTCCAGCGGCACCCGGTGCGTGCCGAAACCGTAATCGGACGGAATCAGCTGTTCGCACAGCTTGGGATCCTTGATCCGCTCGCGCATCTTTTCGCGCACGAACTCGGTGATCTCGGCGTTGATGGCTTCGTCGAAGAACAATTCGGCAAAGGACGAAACCCACAATTTGAGCGATCCGTCATTCCAGCAGTCCTCGATCACCTGGCGGCGCTGCTGCGGCGTCAGGTCGGCCCAGGCGTGCTCGAAGTCGAACTCGAATCCGGTGAACGTCTTCGGCAGCCGCTCGGTCAGGAACTTGAACTTCGACTTGTAGGCCTCCGCATCGGCCGCGTCCCATTTCGGGTTCTTCATCGGAATGATGTATTGCGGGGTGCGGATGAACACCTTGAGATGACCGACCTCGCCGGCAATCGACTGAATCACCTGGATTCCGGTCGCGCCGTTGCCGACCACGCCGACACGTTTGCCGGCAAGTTCGATCGGCCCCTTGGGCCAGCGCGCAGTGTGGAACAGCTCGCCCTTGAAGGTCTCCTGTCCCGGGAAGGACACGTGCGGCGCCGAGAGCATGCCACAGCAGGTGACCAGGAACTGGGCGTCGATCACCTCGCCCTTGTCGGTCGTCACCAGCCAGCGCTGGGTCGCTTCATTGAAGTGCGCGCTCTTGACCGTGGTGCCGAACTGGATGTCCTTCCTGAGATCGAGGCGATCGGCGACGTAGTTCAGCCAGCGCTCGATCTCCGGCTGGCCCGGGAACCGCTCGCTCCAGCTCCAGCCCTTGTAGAGTTCCTCGGAGAACAGGTACTGATAGGTGTGGCCTTCGGAATCGAAGCGCGCGCCGGGATAACGGTTCCAGTACCAGGTGCCGCCGACGCTTGACCCGGCATCGATCGCCTTCACGCTCAGCCCCTGCTCACGCAGGCGGAACAATTGATAAAGACCGGCGACGCCGGCGCCCACGACCACGGCGTCGAGCTTGGTCGTTGCACGCGCACCATTGCTTCCATTCGACCTTGTGACGGTCTCGGTCATCGTTTCCTCCTGTTGTCTTGCTTCGCACCCGCTCATGCCCACCGTGTCGCCGGGGGATGGTGCGTTGCGTCAATTGCGTCTCGAGCGTTGTCGCCGGGACGCTGAGCAGGTTACGGGCCGCGCGACCGAGCGGCTTGGATGAAACCGACAATCTCTGGAACGCCGCCGTGCGATCGAGCCATCGGCCGTTGGTCGCCTTGGCAAACCGCGAAAGCGGCCTATCCTGCGCTCAGACGTCCAGCCAAGAAGAAGCGGTCAACCGCGCCACGGATTCCACGGAGGAGGCTCACGCGATGGGCCAATTGATCACGGTCGAGGAGCTGCCGCGCTATGCGCCCGGTGAGCTGAAGCTGGACAGCGCCTCAGTCGGGAGGAACGATTTCCGGCTGCGGATCTTCCGCTATCAGCCATCGGATATCTGGGTCCCCCCGTCGGAAAACTTCCTGCTCGTACTCTATCGCGACGGCGTGACGTCGATGAACCGTCGCGTCACCGGCACGTGGAAGCAGGATCACGTCGGTCGCGGCGTCACGTCATTGCTGACCCGCGCCGAGCCATCGAGCTGGCACTGGAAGAACGACATCGAGGTCACCCATTTCTATATCGCCCCTGCCCTCATGACGAAGACCGCCAGCGATGCCTTCGACCGCGACGCCGAAGCGATCGAGCTTCACGACCTGCTCAAGGCCGAAGACCCGATGCTGACCTGGATCAACGACCAGATGGTTCAGGAGGTTGCCGCAGGCGGCCCGGGCGGACGCCTCTGCTATGACGCGCTGGCGCTGCAGGCGAGCGTGCACATCCTGCGGAAATATGCGGCGATCGAATTCAAGATGCCGTGCGCGCAAGGGCGCTTTCGCCCAGCGCACGCCCGGCTGATCGAGGACTATATCGAGCAGAACATCTTCCGGAACATCACGCTGGAGGAACTGGCGAACATCTGCCATTGCACGCCGATCCAGTTCGCCCGCAAGTTCCGCGTGCATTACGGCACGCGGCCGCACGCCTATGTCCTGCGGCGCAAGGTGGAGCACGCGTGCCAGCATCTGCGCAAGGACCGCGTTGCGCTGAAGGAGATCGCGCTGCTGAGCGGCTTTGCCGATCAAAGCCACCTCAATCGCGTGTTCCGGCAGCACATGAACGTCACGCCGGCTGAATACCGCCGGCAAGTCTGCGAGCATTCCGTGCAGGCTTGAGACCGTGACGCCGGCAGGCCCGCGGCCGGTTCACACCGGCGGCGGGTTCAGCCGCGCAAAGCCGTCCTGGATTCGGTAGGGGTAATATGGATAGGCCGGCATCACCGCGCTCGCTCTGTCGAGACGCGCGATCTGGTCTGCCGAGAGTGACCATCCGACCGCGCCGAGATTGTCGCGAAGCTGCGCTTCATCGCGCGCGCCTGTTATCACGGACGAGACACTGGGCCGCGTGAGCAGCCAGGCAATCGCGACCTGCGGCACGCTGCGGCCGGTCTCGGCGGCCACGGCATCCAGAGCGTCGACGATCGCGAAAAGCTTCTCGTCGTCGACCGCCGGCCCGAACTGCGCGGTCTCATGCAATCGGCTGTTCGCCGGCAGCGGCTGGCCGCGCCTGATCTTGCCGGTGAGGCGGCCCCAGCCGAGCGGACTCCAGACCAGCGCGCCGACGTCCTGATCGAGCGCGAGCGGCATCAGCTCGGATTCATAGTCGCGGCCGACCAGCGAGTAATAGACCTGGTGCGCCACGTAGCGCGGCCAGCCGTGCCGCTCGGCAATGCCGAGCGATTTCATCAGGTGCCAGCCGGAGAAATTCGAGGCGCCGATATAGCGCAGCTTGCCGGCGCGGACGAGCGCATCGAGCGTCGACAGCACCTCGTCGATCGGCGTGAAGGCGTCGAAGGCATGGAGCTGCAAGAGGTCGATATAATCGGTGCCGAGCCGGCGTAGCGCGGCGTCGACCGAACCGACGAGGCGATATCGCGACGTGCCGGCATCGAGCGGACCGTCGCCCATCGGCAGGCCGGTCTTGGTCGAGATCAAGACCTTGTCGCGGCGGCCCTTGATCGCGGCGCCGAGGATCTCCTCCGATGCGCCGTTCGAATAGACATCGGCGGTGTCGAACAAATTGACGCCGGCCTCGAGGCAGATGTCGATCAGCCGTCGCGCCTCGCTGGCGTCGCTGCGGCCCCAGGCCGAGAACAAAGGCCCCTGGCCGCCGAAGGTGCCGGTGCCGAAGCTGAGCACGGGGACTTTCAGGCCGGACGCGCCGAGATTGCGATATTCCATGGTCATACTCCTTTGATCGGATTCATTCGGCAGGGCACTGCGTGGCGAGGACGACCGGCCGGTCGAGGCGCAGGCTCCACAGCGCGAGCAGCAGCCCGACCGCGGTGATGAGTGCCGCCACCAGCGGCAGCGCGCCGAGGCCGAGGCCGCGATCGATGGTGACGCCGCCGGCCCAGGCGCCGAGCGCGTTGCCGAGATTGAAGGCTGCGATGTTCAGGCTGGAGGCCAGCGTCCGCCCCTCCACACCGGCGGCTTCGAGCACGCGGAGCTGCAGCGGCGCGACGGTCGCGAACGCGGCGATGCCGAGCGCGAACAACAGTACGACAGCCAATGCCTTGATCGAGATCACCGCTGCCAGCGCGACCATGACGGCGGCAAGGCCACCGAGCGACACCAGCAGCGCACGCGCAACTCCCTTGTCGGCGAGCCGTCCACCCGCGACGTTGCCGATCGCAAGGCCGGCGCCGAACACCAGCAGGATCGGCGACACCGCGGCGTCGGAAAATCCGGTGAGCCGCGTCAGGATCGGCTGCACATAGGTGAAGACCGCGAACAGCCCGCCGAAGCCGAATACCGTCATCGCAAGCCCGAGCAGGACCTGCGGGCGGCCGAGCACGGCGAGTTCGTCGCGCAGCGGTGCGGGCTTGTCGTTGGCGCCGACATGGCCTGGGACCAGCACCGCCAGCACGATGAAGGCGACCACGCCGATCACCGCCACGGCCCAGAATGCCGCGCGCCAGCCGAGCATCAGGCCGAACCATGCGCCGAAGGGAACGCCGAGCAAGGTCGCAACCGTCAGGCCGATGAACATCGTGGCGATCGCCGACGCGCGCTTGTCTTCCGGCACGAGGCTGGTCGCGACCACCGAGCCGACGCCGAAGAAGGTGCCGTGCGCCAGCGACGTCAGAATGCGCGCCGCCATCAGCAGCTCGTAATTCGGCGCCAGCGCGCAGGCCGCATTGCCGAGCGTGAAGATCGCCATCAGCGCCAGCAGCACCGCCTTGCGCGGCATCCGCCGCGTGGCCAGCGTCAGGATCGGCGCGCCGACGAACACGCCGAGCGCGTAGCCGGAGATCAACAGCCCCGCCGCGGAGACCGACACCTGCATATCGGCGGCGACCTGCAGCAGCAGCCCCATGATGAGGAATTCGGTGGTGCCGATGCCAAAGGCACCGGCGGTCAAGGCAAGGACTGCAGCAGGCATGTGTCGCTCCGGAGGGTAAGGATTCCGCAATGCGAGATAGCGGTCCGGGCGAGGAAGGATTAGAATGGCCGCAATCCAATCATTTGTGACGTGAATTCAAGATGTCCCGAACAGACACCAACCGCTCCGGCGAGATGGACGTGTTCGTCCGTGTCGTCGATCTCGGCGGCTTCACCGCTGCGGCGAACAGCCTGCGGCTGACGCCGTCGGGCGTCAGCAAACTGGTCTCCCGGCTCGAGACGCGGCTCGGCACGCGGCTGGTCAATCGCACCACCCGCAAGCTCCAGCTCACCGAGGAGGGGCAGGCCTTCTATCAGCGCGCCCAGCGCATCCTTGCCGACATCGACGAGGCCGAACGCGAGGCCGCCTCATGCGTTCCGCGTGGCCATCTCACCGTGAACAGCAACATCCCGTTCGGCATGCTGCATGTGATGCCGCTGCTGCCGCGTTTCATGCGCGAGCATCCCGACATCACGCTCGACATCGTGCTGACCGACACGCTGGTCGATCTGATGCAGGCGCGCGCCGACGTCGCGATCCGCGTCGGTCCGCTCGTCGCCTCGAGCCTGATCGCACGCAAGCTCGGCACCAGCCGCATGGTGGTGGTCGCCGCGCCGTCCTATCTCGCGCGCTTCGGCAGCCCGAAGACCCCGGCCGACCTCGCCGCCCATCGCGGCATCGGCTGGACCTTTCCGCGCAGCATCCGCGGCTGGCCGTTCCGCCGCGCCGAAAAAATCGAGGAGGCGCTGCCGCCGCCGGTCGCCCGCGTCAGCGACGGCGAGGCCGCGCGCCAGCTCACGCTCGGTGGCATCGGGCTCGGACGGCTGGCGCTGTTCCACATCGGCCGCGACATCGAGGCCGGCCGCCTGGTGCCGGTGCTGCAAAACCTCAATCCCGGCGATCGTGAGGACATTCACGCGGTCTATGTCGGCCATGCCGGTCCATTGCCGGCGCGGGTGCGCGCCTTCATCGATTTTCTCGCGCAGCACATCCGGATCGGCGATCCGGCGTTGCGGCGTGGCGCGGATGGAAAATGGAAAGTCGTGATCGGCAAGTGAGCTATCGCGCAGCGACGATGTCGTGAGCGGACCTAGACGCGCTTCAGCAAGAAGAGCTGCGTGACATAAGGAAACACCACTTCGTCGTCATCACCGAGACCGGCCTCACGCAGGATGGCGTCGGTCTTGTCGCGAAGGACCGCTTTTTCGGCGTCGGGAAGATTGGCGACATAACTCGTCGACACGACGCGCTCATAGACGCCCTGGCGCGCCATCCGATGCGGATGGTCCTGCACGATTTCCTTCTCGATCGCGAAGCGGGGATCCTGCAAGATCCAGCGCCAGCGTCCCGAGCGTTGCCGGGGTGTGTCTCCCGCGTATTTCTCAATCATCACCGACAACGCGTCGACCCACGGCGCGCGGTCATCCCTGTTATTCCAGACCAGCGCCAGCGTACCGCCAGGACGCAGCAGCCGCGCGATCTCGGCGACCGACGGCTCGTTGTCGAACCAGTGGAACGCCTGCGCGCAGGTCACGAGATCGACGCTGCCGGTTTCGAGGCCGATCGCATCGGCGCGGGTGTTGATGACCTCGATCCCTGCTTCGTTAGCGAATTTCGCCGACATCTCGGCGACGGGCTCGATCGCGACCAGACGCGCCGTCTCGGACAAATGCGCCAGCAGCAGGCGCGTGAACTTGCCGGTTCCGGCTCCGAGATCGACGACACAGCGCGCGGCCTGCAGCGGCAGCGCGTCGACGATCTCCGCCGGATAGCTGGGCCGGCCCGCCTCATAGGCGGCGACCGCGACACGATAATTCCTGGCAGTAGGGTTCAGTGACATTGCTGCTTCTCCTGCGAGCCGGGCATCTGCGATGAGATCTGCGGAACGGTATAAAGCAGCGCTGGCGCAGAACTGGAAGAGCGCGTCGGGTCAAGATTCGCTGAAGTCCGTCACCTGTGCGTCTGCACCAGCCGCTTGGCGTTGCTCCTTGTTGAACAAAGTGCGCGCAGTTTGAATGATCTTGCTTCGGAAAGAATCGCAACGTTGCAAGCTCGTGTTGCATCAACGTCGCAGTTCCCGGTTGCAAGCTACGGTTGATTGAACCACAGTTCCTGAAAGCGGACGTGGTCTGTTGCGCTTGCGCAGGACAAGCCCGGTGCCTCTTCCGCACTGGTGCAGCCATGCAGCGATCCAGGGCCGTCTTTGTCACGGGTATCGTCTACGCCTTGATCGGCTTGGTCCTCGCGAGCGGCGGCATCTGGCTCGCCGCACTGGGTGGCTCGATCTCCTACATCGTCATCGGCGTCGGCATTCTCGCCACGGCTGCGCTCCTGCTGGCGCAGCGACGTTCTGCGCTCTGGCTGTTTGCGATCGTGCTGGTCGGCACGCTGGCATGGGCCGTGTACGAGGTGAAATTCGACTGGTGGCCGCTCGCGGCGCGCGGCGACATCATCTTCCCGATGGCGCTCTGGCTGCTGACCCCGCTGATCGTTCGCGGGCTGGTCCGAAACGAGCCGGTGTCATACGCACGCGCCACCGCGCCGCTCTGGGTCGGCGTCGTGGCGGCGGCAGCCGTTCTCGTGGCCGGGCTGCTGTCGAGCTATCACGACATCAACGGCACGATCGCCGAGTCTGGCTCCGCTGTGCAGCAAAGCGAAGCCGACCCGCAACCGGATGGCGATTGGCGCGCCTATGGACGCACGCAATTCGGACAGCGCTATTCGCCGCTGAAGCAGATTACCCCCGACAATGTCGTCAACCTCAAGGTCGCCTGGACCTTCCGCACCGGCGACGTGCCGACGCCGGAGGATTCCGGCGAGACCACGTTCGAGGTCACCCCGATCAAGGTGCGCGACACGCTTTATCTCTGCTCGCAGCACCAGGTGCTGTTCGCGCTCGACGCCACGACCGGCACCGAGCGCTGGCGATACGACCCCAAGCTCGTGCACAACAAGACGTTCCAGCATATGACTTGCCGCGGGGTGTCCTATCACGAGACCGCGGCTGGTGCCGTCGACAGCAGCGGCAATCCGGCGCCAGCCGAATGCCCGCGCCGCATCTTCCTGCCGGTCAATGACGGCCGCATGATCGCGCTCGATGCCGACAGCGGCAAGCTCTGCGATGGCTTTGCCGATCACGGCATCCTCGACCTGCAGCAGGGCATGGGGATCAAGACCGCCGGCTTCTTCGAGCCGACCTCGCCGCCGGTCGTCAGTGACAGGATCCTGGTCGTCGCTGCCGCGGTGATCGACAATTACGCGGTCGAAGTGCCTTCGGGCGTGATCCGCGGCTTCGATATCTACACCGGCAAGCTGGTCTGGGCCTGGGACTCCGCCGCGGCCGACGAGAATGCACTGCCGTCGCCGACGCGGCACTACACCAACGGGTCGCCGAATTCCTGGATCACGGCCTCGTTCGATCCGAAACTGAATCTGGTCTACATCCCGACCGGCAACAACGGACCTGACATCTGGGGCGGCAATCGCAACGCGCTGGTCGAGCGCTATTCCAGCTCCATCGTCGCGCTGGATGTCAACACCGGCAAGCGCGCCTGGTCGTACCAGACCGTGCATCACGATCTCTGGGACATGGACGTTCCCTCGCAACCGAGCCTGGTCGATGTGACGACGGCCAAGGGCGCAGTTCCCGCGATCATCCAGCCGACCAAGGTGGGCAACATCTTCGTGCTCGACCGCAGAACCGGCGAATTGATCGTGCCGGCGCCGGAACGTGCGGTGCCGCAGGG
Source organism: Bradyrhizobium sp. Pha-3 (assembly GCF_042258615.1). Taxonomy (GTDB): domain Bacteria; phylum Pseudomonadota; class Alphaproteobacteria; order Rhizobiales; family Xanthobacteraceae; genus Bradyrhizobium. Next base: position 8,966,888 of record NZ_CP170152.1, read on the forward strand.
CCCCGCGCCCGGCGACCGCTCCGCACCGACCCAGCCGTTTTCCGAACTGACGTTCCGGCCGGAGGCAAAGCTGACCGGCGCCGATATGTGGGGCGGCACGATCTTCGACCAGCTGCTGTGCCGGATCATGTTCCACCGGCTACGCTACGAGGGCACGTTCACGCCGCCATCGTTGCAGGGCACGCTGGTCTTCCCCGGTAATCTCGGGATGTTCGAATGGGGCGGCATCGCGATCGATCCTGTCCGGCAGATCGCGATCGCCAATCCGATGTCGCTGCCGTTCGCGTCACGGCTGATTCCACGCGGCCCGCAAAATCCTCCGGCGCCGACCGCCGAGAAGCCGGTCGGCAGCGAGGTCGGCACGCAGCCGATGTACGGCACGCCGTTCGGGGTGGATATCTCGAGCTTCCTCTCGCCGCTCTCCGTGCCGTGCTACCGGCCGCCATGGGGCTCGATGGCCGCCATCGATCTGAGGACGATGAAGATCGTCTGGCAGCACCCCAACGGCACGATCCGGGACACCACGCCGCTGCCGCTTCCGTTCAAGATGGGCGTGCCGATGCTCGGCGGGCCGATCACCACGGCCGGCGGCGTCGCGTTCTACACCGGCACCTATGAGTACACGATCCGCGCCTATGACGTGCGCGACGGCAAGGTGCTCTGGGAAGATCGCCTGCCCGCCGGCGCGCAATCGACGCCGATGAGCTACGAGGCCGGCGGCAAGCAATACGTCGTCACCGCGGCCGGCGGCCACGGCTCGTTCGGCACCAGGCGCGGCGATTATGTCATCGCCTACGCGTTGAAGGATTGAACCCATCCGGGTGCGACAAGCGTGACGCCCGGGACGCGGCAAGCGCCGCATCCGGATATGACGCAGTGGTGATGAGACGTCGCGCTCCAAATCGGTTCCGCGACGTCCAGACGGGTTGGCAAATCCGGCCAAAGCCGCTAAAGGTCCGCCCCCTTTCACAGACAATCCGAGCATGACATGACGAGCGCCCCGCCCGCCGTCTCGATTGGCGTCGATTTTGGCACCAGCAACACCGTGGTCGCGCTGTCCGATGCCGACGGCCGCGTCGAGGCGATCCGCTTCGACCATGGCGGCCGCACGCATAGCGTCTATGTCTCCGCGCTGTGCTTCTGGGAGGACCGGCCGGGCGCCGGCCTGCATCCGCGCGCCGAGGGCGGCCCGTGGGCGATCGAGCAGTTCCTCGAGGGACGCACGATCCATCGCTTCATCCAGTCGTTCAAGACCTTCGCGGCAAGCTCGGCGTTCAACACCACCCAGATCTTCCGGCAGCGCTACAAGTTCGAGGATTTGCTTGCGGCGTTCCTGCGCACGCTGACGCGCCATGCCGGCGAAGGCTTCGACCTCGGCGCGCCGACCATCATGGTCGGCCGCCCTGTGAAGTTCGCCGGCGGCAATCCCAATGACGAGCTCGCCATGCAGCGCTACCGGGCCGCGTTCGAGCGGCTCGGCGCCGGCCACGCGCGCTATGTCTACGAGCCGGTCGGCGCGGCGTTCTCCTTTGCGCGTAGCCTCGATCACGATGCGACCGTGCTGGTCGCCGATTTCGGCGGCGGCACCAGCGACTTCTCCGTGATGCGCTTCTCGCGCAAGGGCGGCGTGCTGCGCGCCGAGCCGCTGGGACATTCCGGCATCGGCATCGCCGGCGACACCTTCGACTATCGCATCGTCGACCACATCGTCTCGCCACGGCTCGGCAAGGGCACCAACTACCGCTCGTTCGACAAGGTGCTGCCGATCCCCAATCATTATTATTCGAGCTTGGCCCGCTGGCATCAGCTCGCGATGATGCGGGGCAATGGCGATCTGCGCGAATTGCAGCAGCTCGCGCGCACCGCGATCGATCCGGCGCCGCTGCACGACTTCATCACCATCGTCGACCACGATCTCGGCTTCGCGCTCTACCGCGCCGTCTCCGACACCAAGGTGGCACTGTCGAGCCGCGACCGCGTCGAGTTCCGCTTCGCCCGCCAAGGCATCGATATCGGCGCGACCGTGACCCGCGACGATTTCGAATCCTGGATCGCCGACGACATCGAGCGGCTCGGTGCGACGGTGGACGAGGCGCTGGCGAAGTCCGGCATCACCGCGCGCGACGTGGAGAAGGTGTTCCTGACCGGCGGCACCTCGTTCGTGCCGGCGGTGCAGCGCCTGTTCGCCGAGCGCTTCGGCGAAGCGCGGCTGACCTCGGCGGACCAGTTCGAATCGATCGCCTATGGTCTCGCCTTGATCGGCCACACGCCGGATCCCGATCGCTGGACCTTCGCCGAAGCCGCGTGACGGTTCGCGTCGCGCCTTGATCCCGGCCCAATACGCGGCTACATCACTTCAACCATCAATTCGAGAGGATGCCGACAGCCATGGATTTCATCCGGACCGCAAAGCCCATCAGCCTTGCCCACCGGGATTTCCATTGCCATGCCTGCATCGATCACGCTCTCTCATCTGACCCTGTCCGCGCCTGACGGCCGGGTTCTCCTTTCCAATATCGACCTCAGTTTCGGACCCGAACGGACCGGCCTTGTCGGCAGGAACGGCGTCGGCAAGACGACGCTGCTCGGCCTGATCGCCGGCCGGCGCGCGCCGCAATCCGGCGCGGTCGCGGTTCAGGGACGCGTCGCGATGTTGCACCAGACGATTCAGCTGACACCGGACGAATGCGTCATCGATCTGTTCGGCGCGCGCCGTGCGCTGGCTGCATTGCGCCGTGCCGAACAGGGCCTTGCCAGCACTGAGGAGCTTGCGGACATCGACTGGACGCTCGACACCCGCATCGCGTCCGCGCTCGCGCGCGTGGGACTGAACGATGTGCTCGACGCGCCACTGGCGACGCTGTCCGGCGGGCAAGCCACCAGGGCGCGCCTTGCCGCACTGAGCTTCGCGCAACCGGACTTTCTGCTGCTGGATGAACCCACCAACAATCTCGATCGCGCGGGACGCCAGGCGGTGGTCGACCTGCTCACCGACTGGCGGCATGGCGCCATCATCGTCAGCCATGACCGCGAACTGCTGGAGACCATGGATGCGATCGTCGAACTGACCTCGCTGGAAGCCCGACGCTATGGCGGCAATTGGAGCCAGTACCGTGCGCGCAAGGCCATCGAGCTGTCGGCAGCACGACACGATCTGGCCGATGCCGAGAAGCGCGTCGCCGAGATCGACCGCAAGGCCAGGGAAACGTCCGAGCGGCAAGCACGCAAGGACGGCGCCGGCGCGAGGAAGCGCGCCAAGGGCGATCTGCCGCGCATCGCCGCCGGGCTGCGCAAGGATCGCAGCGAGGATACCGGCGGCGAGAACGCCCGCCTCGCCGAGCGGCGGCGGACGCAAGCGCTCGAATTGGCCACCGCGGCACGCCAGCGCATCGAGGTGCTGCAACCGTTCTCGGTGCAGCTGCCGTCGACGCAGCTGCCGGCGAGCCGGATGGTGCTGCGGATCGAGGGCACCGATGCCGGCTACACCGCGGACGCGCCGATCCTGCGCGATCTCACCTTCTCCATGTCGGGGCCGGAGCGCGTTGCGATTGTCGGTCCCAACGGCGCCGGCAAGACGACGCTGCTCAAGCTCGTCAGCGGCGAGCTGACCGCGGCGCGCGGCACCGTCGAGGTGATGACCCGCTTTGCGATGTTCGATCAGGCGGTCAGCCTGCTCGATGCGTCAGTCTCCATCCTGGATAATTTCCGGCGCATCAATCCGGATGCCGGCGAGAACGCCTGTCGCGCCGCGCTGGCTCGCTTCATGTTTCGCGCCGATGCGGCCCTGCAGAGGGTCGCGAGCCTGAGCGGCGGCCAATTGCTCCGCGCTGGCCTCGCCTGCGTGCTGGGTGGCGTGAAGCCACCGCCGCTCCTGATCCTCGACGAGCCGACCAATCATCTGGATATCGAATCCATGGAAGCCGTCGAGGCCGGACTGCGTGCCTATGATGGCGCGCTGCTCGTGGTCAGCCACGATGAGACCTTCCTCGAAGCCATCGCAATCACCCGCAGGTTGGATCTCTCTTAGTGGAGGTCATGCGGCGAACTGAAGCGATTGCGTTCACGCAATTCCATGTTTCAAACGACGAGGTCAGTCAGAAAGTGAACAGCCGAGCACGCGTCGCCGGGGGCAGGATGTAGGCGCGGTGCTCGGCTGTCAGGCCGCGCGGCGGTGCGGCCATTCCGCCGGCTTCGCTCATCCCCATGAGCGAGGCCGTCGGAGCTAGATCTCGCCTGTTGCTAAATCCGCGCCGTCGAATGGAGCGCGTTTCTCCAGAGGGCAAATGCGACGAAGCCCGCCAGCAACAAAAAGCCGCCGCCGACCGCGATCAAGAAATGCGCGAACGTCATCTTGGAACATCCCAATTGAGAAGCTTCATGCGGCGCGACATGCACCGCACCCTGGCAATCAAATGCACTTCCAAAATTGATTTGCCCCGCCGGCCGCGGCCGGACAGCCCGAAAGGTGGCTGGCACTGCGCTCTGCCCACCCTTCGATTCCGGAGAGGTCGTCACGCCACTCGGCTGTTGCCTCTCATCTTGCGGTTCGTCACACCGCTCAACTGTCACGAGCATAATCGATAAAACTTTATCGACAATCGAAACGGAAAATTAAGGTTACCGACGCGCGGCCGGTGCACTGCTGGTGGTCAGCCACGATGAAGCCTTCCTCGAGGTGATCGCGATCACCCGCGGTTCGAGCTCGGTGCCTATACCCGATGACGATTAGATGGGATTGTCGGGGTCATCCTTTTGGCAGGGGTCGATCGCGCCAGGCGGCCGCGGCTTCCACCAAAATATCGAAAACAACCCCATGCAAAGTAGCCCGCAGCCACCGCTTCCGACCTGAGCGGCGGTCAATTGGAGCAACATCCCCTTCTTCACGGCAACGCGGATAAGGCGACCTTGCAGCGCTCCGAGCCATGCTCGCCGAAGATGTCGAGGTCTCTGCGGATGGCGGCGGCCCGGTCCCGGCGCCGACCCAGCCTCTGGTCGGGCTCGATGCCGCGATGGAGCGTTTCGCAGGGCTCGCCCGGCTCTTCGCCGTGCATCCCTCACGATTGATCCGCTACGCCATCATCAACGGATTGCCGGGCTTCATCACGATCGAGAACGGTATCGTTCAAACGACCGCCTTGCATATCGAGAACGAACGGATCGTTGCGATCTATGTAACCGGCAATCCGGACAAGCTGCAAAACGTGCCTGATGTGACGGGATGGCGGAATTGATCGCGCTTCGCACGTCTCCGCTCAGCGCGCCCGATAGCGGTAGACGTGATCATCCGGGTCGTCTCTCGGTGCTGACGGATCGAGTTCGCCGCCCAATCGCTTTGCCACCGCGGCGGACATCGCATTGTCAGGCGACATGTAACTGACCAGCGACGGCAGCTTCAACGTCGCAAAGGCCCAGTCGCGCAGTGCAAGCGCCGCTTCGGTGGCGTAGCCGTGTCCCTCATATCCATCATAAAGCAGCCAGCCGAGCTCCGTCTCCGGAAACAGCGGCCGATGGTTGATGCCGACCTGGCCGATGCACTGCTTCGTCGCGGTGAGCTCGATCATCAGTGCGCCGTGGCCGAAGAAATCCCAGCACGCCAGATCGTGGCAGAACATCCCCCATGCCGCACGTACATCAAACGGACCGCCCACGCCGATGGAGCGAGGTGAAGCCAAGAACGCCTGGTAGGCGGGGAAGTCATCGACAGTCTGCGCACGAAGCGTCAGGCGAGCAGTCGAGATCGTTGGAATGTCAGGGGGCATTGGCCCTACGCTTCTCCGAAGCTTCGGGAGACACCCTTCGCCCTGGTTTGAAAGGGTGGCCTGCCACCCGAAGCCCGGCAGGGCGAAGGATGGCGGAACGCGAACGATGAAGCTGGGCAATTCTCCTACTCCATAGCCCTCCTCTGACCTCCACATCGCTAACCACTGTCGCGGTGGACTGCGAGGGGCAGCGTTTAAGGACGCAAAACCGATTCAAGACTCGTGGTTTTTTTTCGACGATAGTTCGGATCCGAAAGTTGCCATTGGCAGAACTCGTCTTGTTTTGCGGCGGTGGCAAGATTACTCATCGCAGACGAGATTTTCTTGAGGGAGGCTGATGCCGATATCTGCCGTCATGTTCGACTTGGATGAGACGCTATTCAATAGGACGGAGTCCGTGCGCACCTTTGTGGAGAACCAATTCTCGAGCGTGGACCTCGGGCAATTCGACAGCCTGCGATCGGTATGTGATCGCTTTCTCGAACTCGACGGAAGAGGACGTGTCTCCAAGCGCGAAGTCTACGCCCAACTCGTCGCCGAGATGGCCGTCTCCGACACCACGATTGCGACAGCGATGTTCAATGATTATGAGGCCCACAGCTGGCGTTTCGCCAAGGCATTTGACGGAGTCGCAGACCTCCTATCGTGGCTTGCAGAGTCGGGGCTGAAGATTGCCATCGTCACCAATGGCCAAGCACATATCCAGTTGCGCAGTCTGTTGGCGTTGAATCTCGACCGCCTCGCGGATGCCTATCTCATCTCGGAACAGGAAGGCTGCCGGAAACCAGAACCGGAGATATTCCTGCGCGCGGCCAAGAGACTCGCTGTCCAGCCTACCGATTGCGCCTTTGTCGGGGATTCGCCCGAATCTGATATGTTCGGAGCGAGGGCGCTGGGTATGAAAACCATCTGGATTCCGAATGGCACGCTCTGGCCGGACGAATATGATTGGCAGCCAGATGCTATTGTTGAAGGATTGTCAGAGGTCCGGGAACTCATTGAGGTCTGGATGAAAAGCTAACGACCACGTCACCTCGCACAGCCGTCGTTCAGTCTGACTTTTGCGACACCCGTGAATGGACCAAATGATCCATTGAATAACTGAGCTTGCCAAAATTCGAGATTTCCCTTCATTTGTAGCCGATGAGAACGCCTCGCCGTGAAAAGATCGCCAAAAAACGCCCCTTGGTTGGGGCTGGCAGTGCTTTGAGATAGCTTTCCATCAATGCTTCTGAAGCCCGCCGCAGGTCGGTGGAGCGCAAAATCCTCTCCGGCTTGCCTGACAAGAGAGGATTTGAAATTGTCTGATGCCATCGCAATCAGGGAAGCAGACGCCGCAGATAGGGCGTTTCTGTTTGACCTTGCACCCCGCCTCTACAACGTGCCACGTCCATCGTGGCATACGCTCGATGCGATGATGCAGTTCCAAAACAGATTTATGGCCTCTACCTTGGAGCCCGCCGCCCCGAACTCTCTGACACTCATTGCCTCAGATCCAGGGGATAGAGCGCTTGGATACGTTCATTTGCAAACAAGTCGCGACGGCATCACCGACGAGGTTTGTGGCTATATCGCAATTATTGCCGTGATCGAGGAAGCCGAAGGAACGGGCGTGGCCCGACGACTGATCGTCGAGGCCCAAGAGTGGGCGCGTCGGCAAGGATATAGATTTCTAAGCCTCGACGTGTTTGCCGACAACAAGCGTGCCGTCAACTTCTACACTCGGGAAGGCTTTGAGGCCGAATCCATACGGATGGTCAAACCACTATGATACCCGTCTTCACTCAGGTCTACTATGTAGCGTAGATTCCTAGACCTTGCTAAGTTGCAGGTTTTATTCACAAATTCGGAATTTTCGCGACAAGGAGACGGTTTGACCTCACGTATCAAAATTGCCGTTGCTGGCGCTCAGGGTCATATGGGCCGCGCCGTCATCTCGATTCTCGCCGTGGACCCGGATTTCACGCATATTGGTAGCTTTGGGCGCATCGGCAGCACAGGCGACGGGTTGATTGATCGTTCGGCCGCGATCGAGGCAGCGGATGTGATTTTAGACTTTTCGACAGGAAGCGCCGCCGCCGAGCTGGCCGGGTTATGCGCGGCAAAGGGCGGGCCGGCCTTGGTGATCGGGGCGACGGGTTTTGAGGCGAAGGAAGTCGCCCGGATCGGTGAGGCCGCACGCAGGATTCCAATCGTGCGGTCCGGCAATTTCTCAATCGGCGTGAATATGCTGGTCGGCCTTGTCGCCCAAGTCGCCGGCACGTTCCCGGCCGAGATTTGGGACGTTGAAGTTTTGGAAGCCCATCATAGGCGGAAGATCGACGCCCCTTCTGGCACGGCATTGATGCTAGGCGAAGCGGCTGCACGCGGCCGTGGCGTTTCGCTCGCGTCCGTTGAGAGGCGATGCCGCGACGGCATCACAGGCGAGCGCCCGACCGGGGAAATCGGCTTTTCTGTCTTGCGAGGCGGCGGCATCGTGGCGGAGCACAGCGTTGTGTTCGCAGCCGGCGAGGAAGTCGTGACGCTTTCTCATTCCGCGCTCCATCGCGGCATGTTCGCGCGGGGCGCACTGGCGGCCGCGCGCTGGATCGTAGGACGAGCGCCCGGTGAATATGACATGCAAGATGTTTTAGGTCTGTCGCACAATTCCTGACTTTCTGACCCACTTGCGCCAACTGAATTTGCTCAACAATTCCAGGCGCAAAACTCGCTCGCAGAAGTCCGATTTTTGCGACGGACATTTGCGACACCTTGTGATCCGGATTCCGGGTCGCTCCTGCCCCTGATCGAGGGTCAGCATTTCGGCTTGAATATGATCGGACACGAGGTCGGGCCATAGCGTACCAACGACGGCAAATGGCGGAGAGGGAGGGATTCGAACCCCCGATAGGCTTGCACCTATGCCGCATTTCGAGTGCGGTGCATTCAACCACTCTGCCACCTCTCCGATGGCCCGGGTGATTTGCGCCACCCGCGGTCGGGGCGTGTTCTAGGCGAGGATGGCGGGCCAGACAAGGCACTGCAATAATATTTCCGTCACTGGCGCCTCGCGCCATCGAAGCACCGGATGACGCAAGAAAGTGCGCGGAAACAATGCGCTAGCAGGACGGTTCTGGTCCAATCGGCGCGCGGGCGAAGCAAAACAGCAGGAGCGGCCGATGGAGCATGTGACGATTCGGGCCAATGGCGCGGCGTTCCACGTCGCGCGGGCCGGCAGCGGCAGGCCGCTGCTGCTGTTGCATGGCTGGCCGGAATTCTGGCTGACCTGGAAGCCGGTGATGGCGCGGCTGGCCGACCGTTACACCCTGATCGCGCCCGATCTGCGCGGCTTCGGCGACAGCGATAAACCCCAAGGCCCTTACGGCCCCGATCAGCATACCGACGACATGCTGGCGCTGCTGGACGCGCTCGGCATCGACAAGGCGGGCGTGGTCGGCCACGACGTCGGCGGCGCGGTGATGCAGCCCCTCGCCCGCAAGGCGGCCGAGCGCATCGCCGGGCTGTTCTTCTTCGATTTCGTCTATCCCGGCATCGGGGCGCGGATGGCGGCGCCGGACCGGCTGAACCACATCTGGTACCAGTCGTTCCACCAGATGGAGATGGCGCCCGCGCTGGTCGGCGCTAACAGAGAGACCTGCCGCACGTACATCGGCCATTTCCTGCACAACTGGACGCATCGCAAGGCTGCGTTCGACGACGTGATCGAGGACTTCGCCGACAACTTCTTCAAACCCGGCAACCTCGCCGGCGGCTTCGCGCATTATCGCGCGTCACATGCGGGCCGCGTGAAGATGATGCAGGGCGAGGCGCCCGCGCTGCCGCCGATCACGGTACCAACCTGCATCCGCTGGGCCGAGCACGACCCGCTGTTTCCCTATGCCTGGACCGACCGGCTGGGCGAGACCTTCTCCGATCTGGATCTGAAGATGTTTCCCGATGTCGGGCACTTCCCGCATCGCGAGGACCCCGACCGCGCCGCGGCCGAGATCGCCGGCTTCTTCGCGCGGATCAATTGGAAGTAGAAAGTGGTGGGACCGCCAGGACGCGACAAAAACTGGCGGTCCCGTGCCGCTTCTTAATATTGCTGGCCGGGAAGTGCGGCTTCGCCGGTCGGCGGGAGCGACACCTCCACGGTAGCGGCCGGCGTCCAAACGGCAACGCGAAACCGATCTTAACCTAACCGATCAACCTTACCGCGCGATCGGCTGCGCCCAAGAATCTCAGGCCGTCTCAGGCATCGTCTCAGGCGTCGGCCTTCCTGGCTTTTTTGGCCTTTTTCTCGCTCTTTTCGTCTTCGGCGTCCTTGTCCTTTTTCTCGGCCTTCTTCTCGTCCTTGGCGTTGTCTTTCTTGCGATTGGTGTAGCGGGCATTGCCGAGCCCGGTTCCGATCGTCAGCACGCCCCAGCGCGCGACATCCTGCATGAACGGGACCTCGGCCAGTCCCTGCGCCACACCGTCATTGTGCATCACGATCGCGGTGTCATGATCGCCGATCTGCGGGATCGCCTCGACCAGGCTCGCCGGCAGGTTGAATTTGCTGCTCTCCCAATTGCCCGGCAAATTCTGTGCGCCCTTCTCGATCGAGCCGTCCTCGTTGATGACGCCGGGACAGGAGATGCCGATGAACGGCGCGAGCTTGAGGTTCTCCTTCTCGGCGGCGGCGATCAGATCCTTCAGCATCTTCACCAGCCGCTTCACCGCGCCTTCGCGCGTCGGCTCGTCATCGGCATGTCGCCACAGCTCCGATTTCCAGACCGCCGCCTTGGAGAGATCGGGCGCCTTCTTCCAGCGCGTCTCCACGATGCCGCAGCGGATATTGGTGCCGCCGATGTCGACGGCGAGCATGCCGTCATGGGCCTCGAAAATCCACGACGGCGCCAGATGCAGCGTGCCGATCAGCCCGGCATCATCGGGATGAAAGCGGATCGGCACCATGTCGACCTTGAAATCCTCCGACTTCAGGATGATGTCGGTGCGCGCGATGGCAAGCTCGCCGAGCCTGGAGTCGCGGAAGCCGCCGCCGACCACGATACGCTCGGTCTTGGCCCAGGCCTTGGTGCCGAGGAAGCGCCGCGTCACATAGGCGAGCTCCTGCGCAAACTCCTCGATCGCGCTGTGCACGACCGCGGAGGCCTCGGTGTCGTCGCCGACCAGCAATTCATCGAGCTTCTTCTTGCTGATCTGGTCCGACGGCTCCTCACCGAACGGATCCTCCTCCGATTTGCGCAGCGGCTTGCGCCAGCGGTCGAGGATCTTGCGGAAAGCGCCCTTGGAGGCGCGATCGCCGAGAAAACCCTCGTCGTCCTTCAGCTCGATGTTGAAGCTGTCGATGTCGACGGATGGCAGCCGCGCCGCGCCATGGTGCGCGATTCCCGTGGTCAGTCCGGTGTCTTCGGCCATTCGCCCTGCCCGCTTGAGGTTCCCAGCACTAACAATCGGGAACTCAAATGGTTGCGTCCCGCGCTCAGGCGCTCGGCCTGCGCGGGACGCAATTTTCGCAGGGGCGTCAGGCGGCCTTCACCCCGTAGCGCGCCGCCGGCGTGCTGCGCGACAGGTTCGGCATCAGCTTCTGGCGGGCCGCCTCATAGGCCTGCCAATCGGCAGCCTCCGGCAGCGACGGCACGGTGAAGACCTCGCCCTGGTCGAGGCCGGCCAGCGCAGCGTTCACCATGTCCTCGGCCTTCATCACGATCTCGCCGGGCAGATGCTCGACCGGCGTGCCGGCGATGTCCCAGAACTCGGTGGCGGTGGCACCGGGCAGCACGGCCTGGACGCGAATGTTCTTGTCCTTCAGCTCGTGCTGCAGCGAGTGGGTCAGCGCCAACACGAAGGCCTTGCTGCCGCCGTAGACGCCGTTGAGCAGTTCCGGCTGGACGCCGACGACCGAGGCGATGTTGATGATGGTGCCGCCGCCGCGCGTGACGAATCCCGGCACCGCCGCATAGGTCAGGCGCATCAACGCGTCGACATTGAGCGCGATCATGTCGCTCATCTTGTCGACATCGGATGCGAGCAGCGGCGCGGTGGCGCCGACGCCGGCGTTGTTCACGAGCACGCTGATGCCTTCGTTGCTGCGCAGAATGGACTCGATCCGCGATACATCGCCGCGCTTGGCGAGGTCGGCGGCGACGATCTCGATCGATCGGCCTGTCTCCTGCGAAAGACGCTTGGCGAGCCCATCGAGGCGCTCGCGGTTACGTGCAACGAGGATCAGATCGTAGCCACGCCGTGCGAGCCGGTCCGCATAGATGGCACCGATTCCGGACGACGCACCGGTAACGAGCGCCGTTCCTTTGGCTGACTTGGTCATGTTGGTCTCCTGTTTGACCTTGGACGGCCGAATTTGGCCGCTGCTCAGGTTTTTACAGGCCCTCTTGCGTGTCTCAAATGTCATATATACTCCTTTTTAGGACATAGATTGCCGTCGGAGGGTTCCATGCAGGAAATCGGCTTCGTCATCTTCAGGGATTTCCAGGTGATGGGCTTCACCGCCATCACCGCCTTCGAGGTCGCCAACCTGATCGCAGGTGCGCCCTTCTACGAGGTCACACTGCTGTCAGAGAACGGTGGCCCGGTGCGCTCATCCGCCGGCTTCAATGTCGAAACCGAAGCCTTTGGCGATCGCAGCTTCGACACGCTGTTTGTCGGCGCCGGCCACGAGCTTCACCCGGCATCGGCGAAGCTGATCGACTACATGCGGCGCGCCATGACGACATCGCAGCGCATCGCCGCGCCCTGCATCGGCGCCTTCTCACTGGCTGAAGCCGGCCTGCTCGACGGCCGGCGCGTCTCGACGCACTGGCAATTCGCCCCGGAATTGCAGGCCCGATTTCCCGGGCTCAAGGTCGAGCAGGACCGCATCTACATCGTCGACGGGCCGATCTGGACCTCGGCCGGCATGACCGCGACGATCGATCTGGCGCTCGCCATGATCGAGCATGATTTGGGCGTCGAGATCGCCCGTTCGGTGGCGCGCAAGCTCGTGGTCTATCACCGCCGCACCGGCGGACAGTCGCAGTTTTCAGCGCTGCTCGAGCTCGACCCGAAATCCGACCGCATCCAGAACGCCCTCAACTACGCCAAGGCGCATCTGCGCAACGAGCTCTCGGTCGAGGAATTGGCCGAAGTGGCACGGCTCAGTCCGCGCCAGTTCAGCCGCGCCTTCCGCGCCGAGACCGGCCAGTCGCCGGCCAAGGCGATCGAGCAGCTCCGGGTCGAGTCCGCGCGCGAATTGATCGGCGACGGCCGCCATTCGATGGACGAAATTGCTGGTGAGACCGGCTTTGCCGATCGCGAACGGATGCGGCGGGCGTTCCTGCGGGTGCTGGGCCAGCCGCCGCAGAGCATCCGCCGGCACGCGCGGGCTGCGGCCAAGACCGCGGCCTGAGGGTCAATCCGGGCCAAAATCACGCCAAACCCTTCATTTTTGGCCGGTTTTTGTCCTGCTTTACCTTGACTCCGCGTCGCTAGCGGCTATAAGTCCGCCCATCCGGCGCGGGGATTTCTCGCGCCGATCGTTTTTGCGCGATCCAGTTTGGGAATTCATTCCCTTCGCGCGAAACACATAACCCATAGCGACTGAACAAAAAGCCGACCCGGGCGATCCGTCCGAGGCCGGAACCGAACACGAAGGAATCAAACGATGTTCGCAGTCATCAAAACCGGCGGCCGGCAGTACCGTGTCGTTCCGAATGATGTACTCGAGATTGGCAAGATCGCCGGCGATGTCGGCACGATCGTGCAGCTAGGCGAAGTTCTGGTGCTCGGCGGTGACACGCCGGTGCTGGGAACGCCCACCGTGGCAGGCGCCACCGTTGCGGCCGAAGTGCTGCAGCACAAGCGCGGCGCCAAGGTGATCGCGTTCAAGAAGCGTCGCCGCAAGAATTCACGCCGCAAGCGCGGCTATCGCGACGAGCTCACGGTGCTTCGCATCACCGAGATCCTCGCCGATAACGCCAAGCCGACCATCGGCCCGCGGCCGAAGAAGGAAAAGGTCGCAGCTCCGGCAGAGGCGGCCGAGTAAGGCCGCCGCGGCAAGCGAGCAGAAGTGATCGTCGCGCTCTCAGATGTGAAGCGTGACAAAACGTGAAATGATTCCGTCAAGGAATTGATCTAGAGATCAAAGCGAAGTCGGAGACGAGCTATGGCTCATAAAAAAGCAGGCGGTTCATCGCGCAACGGACGTGATTCCAAGGGCAAGCGCCTTGGCATCAAGGCGTTCGGTGGCGAGCGCGTGATCCCCGGAAACATCATCGCGCGTCAGCGCGGCACCACCTGGCATCCTGGCCTTAATGTCGGCATGGGCACCGATCATACTCTCTTCGCCAAGGTCGAGGGTCATGTCGAGTTCCGTGCCAAAGCCAATGGCCGCACATTCATCTCGGTTATTCCGATGGCAGAAGCGGCCGAGTAGACGGTGGACACACATGAGTCCGCCGGGTCCTGTTGAACCGGCGGAGTCGCAAAGGGCTCCAAGGGGAGGCGGGATGACCGGCCTCCCCTTTTCGTTGCGCGCGATCCGGTTCGACGGCGCGCAACGTTCCAAGCGTTGCGTACCGATTGTCGCATCACAGGAGCTCGACATGTTGCAGGACATCCCGACGCCGACCTTGCGCGAGGCAAGAGCTTGCGTCCTCGAGACCGAACGGCTGACCTTGCGCAAGCCGACGCTCGCGGACGTAAAAGCCATCGCTCGCCTCGCCAATGACCGCCGGATCGCGGAGAACACCCGCCGCCTGCCGCATCCCTATACCCAGGACGACGCCATCGACTTCGTGCGCGCGCTCGGCGCCGGCGGACGCGAAACCGTCTTCCTGATCGAGAACAATCACACGCCGATCGGCATGGTCGGCATCGACTGGCGCGAGGAGACTGCGGCCGAACTCGGCTACTGGCTCGGCGTCGACCATTGGGGCCAGGGCTTCGGCACCGAGGCCGCGCGCGCTGCCATCGACTACTTCTTCGAGGAATTCGATCTCGACCAGCTGATCGCGGGCGCCCGTGTCGTCAACCCGTCGTCGCGCAACATCCTCGAGAAGTGCGGCTTCCAGTGGAGCGGCGTCGAGCTGCACCGCTTCGAGGCGCTGGGCTCATCGAGCCCGGTGGATGCCTTCCGGCTGTCGCGCAGCGTCTGGGCTTCGCTGAAGAGCTGGAACAACTCGACCCGGCGGGAGAGCTGAGGCTTCCGGCCTTCACCCTCCCCTGGAGGGGGAGGGTCGCTGGGCATGTAGCGGAGCGGATTGCGCAGCGGGGTGGGGTGACGGTCTCTCCACTCGGACGCTGCCCGAGTTGAGAGATCACCCCACCCCGTCTCACATTTCGCTGCGCTCAATGTGATCCGACCCTCCCCCTCCAGGGGAGGGTAAGAATTAGGCCGGCGGATTCACTGCGGAATCCGTGCGCCCCAGCTGCTGCTCGCGCACGAAGATGTAGAGGCCAGCCCCGATGATGATTGCGGCGCCGATGATCGTGGCCCAGGACGGCACGTCGCCGAACCCCACGAAGCCGAAGATCACCGCCCAGACGATCATCGAATACTGGTACGGCACCACCACGCTTGCCGGCGCGAGCTTCAGCGAACGGTTCACGCACAGCAGCGCCGCGACCGAGATGATGCCGGCGGTGAAGAACAGCACGAGGCTGCCGGCTGATGGCGTCACCCAGCCGAACGGCGAGAGCACGAGCCCCAGGATGAACGTGCCGCCGAATTGCGATGTCGCCAGCACGATGTCGGGCGTCGCACGCAGCGAGCGCGTGATCAGCATCAGCACCGCAAACGACAGGCTGCCGCCGAGCGCGATCATCGCCGGCCAGCTGATGGTCTGCGCCGATGGCCGCAGCGCGATCAACACTCCGCAAAAGCCGACCAGGATCGCGGTCCAGCGCCGCCAGCCGATATGCTCGCCGAGCACGAGGCCCGACATCGCGGTGACGAAGATCGGTCCGGCCAAATAGTAGGTGATGACGTCAGCGAGCGGCAGATAGACCGTCGCCAGGAAGAACGCCGCGACCTCCAGCGTCGACAGCGTGACGCGCAGCAATTGCAGCCACGGACGCTCCAGGTGCAGGAAATCCGCGCGCCGCTTCCACACGATCGGCAGCAGCACGAGCAGCGCCGCGCAGGCGCGCAGCCACAGCAATTGCCCGACCGAATAGGTGGCGACGATGAACTTGCCCATCGCGTCGCCGAACGAGAACATGAAGATCGACAGCAGCATCAACCCGATGCCGGCGAGCCGCGCTGATCGATCGTCGTAGGAGGACAGTTTTGCGAACAGGCTCATTGTTCTCTTGTTGTCGCCGCCTCTGAGTCGGGCCGGTCCTGTCGCCGGTTTTACCGACGTCGTTGCGCAGGACAACCCCGGCTGCGGCAGATCGAACCAATTGTCGCAGTGCGGCGCCTGCGCTACCGGTAGAGCGTTTTCGAGCGAAGTGGATACCGGTTCGCGTGAAGAAAACGCGTCAAAACAAGAATCTAGAGCCCCGTTCCGATTCAATCGGAACGGGATAGGCTCTCGGGCAGCCATTCAAGAAGCAGAGCAGGAAACGCCGCATGAGCGAATTCGACCCCACCCAACATCGCATGGTCCCCGCGCAGCGGTGGTTCGAGGATTTCGTGCTCGGCGAGCGCTTCGTGATTCCGAGCCGGACCCAGACCTCGGCCGTGTTCGCGGCGTTCCAGACCGCCAGCGGCGACACCCATCCGATCCATTACGACGTCGAATATTGCCGCACACGCGGCATGCCGGACCTGCTCGCGCACGGCTTCCAGACCCTGGTGCACACTGCGCCCGGCGCCGGGCTGTTTCCCTATGTCGTGGAGGAGTCGCTGGTCGGCTTCCTGGAACAGTCGAGCAAGTTCCTGAAACCGGTCTATGCCGGCGATACCATCTACCCCGCGCTGGAGGTGATCGAGCTGGCGCCCGGCCGAACCACCGGCGTCGTGACGCTGCGCTCGACCGTGCACAACCAGCGCCGCGAGCTGGTGCTGGAGGGGATGCAGAAATTCCTGGTGCGGCGCCGGCCGGGCTAGCTGCGAGGGGCCGCAAAAAGGCCCGAAAATTAAGGCTTTCTGCCGAAGTCAGGGCGCTTCTGGGTTGCCGCAGCGGCCGCCCTGCCCTAACTAGAGCACGCCGGTCCTGATGACATCAGAACCGGTGCGCTCTCGATTCTCATTTTGACGCGTTTTCTTCACGCGAACCGGCGACCACTTCGCTCGAAAACGCTATAGTAGCGGATCATGAAATTCCTCGATGAAGCCAAGGTCTATATTCGCTCCGGCGACGGCGGCAACGGCTGCGTCGCGTTCCGGCGCGAGAAGTTCATCGAGTTCGGCGGCCCCTCCGGCGGCAATGGCGGCCGCGGCGGCGACGTCATCATCGAGTCCGTCGACGGACTGAACACGCTGATCGACTACCGCTACCAGCAGCACTTCAAGGCGCAAAAAGGCACCAATGGCATGGGCAAGGACCGCCATGGCGCCAACGGCAAGCCGATCGTGCTGAAAGTGCCTGTCGGCACCCAGGTATTCGACGAAGACCGCGAGACGCTGCTGCACGATTTCACCGAACTCGGTGAGAAATTCGTGCTGGCTGAAGGCGGCAATGGCGGCTTCGGCAATGCGCATTTCAAGTCTTCCACCAACCGCACGCCGCGCAACGCAAATCCCGGCGCGCCGGGTGAAGAACGATGGATCTGGCTGCGGCTGAAGCTGATCGCCGACGCTGGCCTTGTCGGCCTGCCCAACGCCGGCAAATCGACCTTCCTGTCGGTGGTCAGCGCGGCGCGGCCGAAGATCGCCGACTATCCCTTCACCACGCTGCATCCGCAGCTCGGGGTGGTGAATTACGGCGGCCGCGAATTCGTGCTCGCCGACATCCCCGGCCTGATCGAAGGCGCGCATGAGGGCGCGGGCCTCGGCGATCGTTTCCTCGGTCATGTCGAGCGCTGCCGCGTGCTGCTGCATCTGGTCGATGCGACCTGTGAGCACGCCGGCAAGGCCTACAAGACGGTGCGCACCGAGCTCGAGGCCTATGAAGGCCAGCTCGCCGACAAGATCGAGATCGTCGCGCTGAACAAGATCGACGCGGTGGAGCCGGACGAGTTGAAGAAGCAGAAGGACCGCCTCAAGCGGGCGGCGAAGAAGACGCCGCTGTTGCTGTCCGGCGTGACCGGCGAAGGCGTGCAGGACGCGCTGCGCGCGCTGGTCGAGGTGATCGGCGAAGCGCCGGTGTCCAACAAGGCCAAGGGCCAGACGGAGCCGTGGGCTGTGCCGGTGCCGCAGGGTTGACGGCATCTCGACTTGTCTAGCCACTTCGTGGCGCCTCTTGCTTCCACCTTCCTGCCAGACCGATCCCATGAAACGCCCCGCGCTCAAGAACTTTCGCCGCATCGTCGTCAAGGTCGGCTCGTCGCTGCTGGTCGACTCGCAGGCCGGCGAAGTCCGCGCATCCTGGCTCGCCGCGCTGGTCGACGACATCGCAAAACTCCACAAGCGAGGCTGCGAGGTCATGGTGGTGTCGTCGGGCTCGATCGCGCTCGGCCGCAGCCGCCTGAAGCTGCCGCGCGGCCCGCTGAAGCTCGAGGAGAGCCAGGCTGCTGCTGCCGTCGGCCAGATCGCGCTGGCGCGAATCTGGTCGGAGGTGCTCGGCCATCACGGCATCGGCGCCGGGCAGATCCTCGTGACCTTGCAGGATACCGAGGAACGCCGCCGTTATCTCAACGCGCGCTCGACCATCGCCAAGCTGCTGGAATGGGGCGCGGTGCCCGTGATCAACGAGAACGACACCGTCGCGACCACCGAGATCCGCTACGGCGACAATGATCGCCTCGCCGCCCGCGTCGCCACCATGGCGAGCGCGGACCTGTTGATCCTGCTGTCCGATATCGACGGCCTCTACACCGCGCCGCCCGCGGTCGATCCCGATGCGAAACTGATCCCGGTGGTCGAGAGCATCACCTCGGAGATCGAAGGGATGGCGGGCTCGGCCGGGTCCGAACTGTCGCGCGGCGGCATGACCACCAAGATCGAGGCCGCGAAGATCGCGACCACCGCCGGCACCCACATGCTGATCGCCTCCGGCAAGATCGAGCATCCTTTGCAGGCGATCGCCGACGGCGGCCGCTGCACCTGGTTCCTGACCCCGGCCAATCCCGTCACCGCGCGCAAGCGCTGGATTGCGGGCTCGCTCGAGCCGAAGGGCACGCTGACCATCGATGCCGGCGCGGTCGCGGCGCTGCGCGCCGGCAAGAGCCTGCTGCCGGCGGGCGTGATCCGGGTCGACGGCCAGTTCGCCCGCGGCGACGCCGTGGTGGTGCGCGGCCCCGACACCCATGAGATCGGCCGCGGCCTGGTCGCCTACGACGCCGAGAATGCCGAGAAGATCAAGGGCCGCTCCTCGCCCGACGTGATGGCCATTCTGGGCATCAGCGGCCGCTCCGAGATGATCCACCGCGACGACCTCGTGATCGGCCCGGCCGGGGCGATCCCGGCCAAGTAGCCATTGGGTAGGCCATTGGCCGAGCGGGGCTGCCCGCCGCCCACCTGCCATGCCGGTTCCGCGCCTCGCCACCCGTCAATTGCCATGCTAGAACATGGCCTTATTGCAAAGTTGGGACTTCCATGAGCGCCCCCCTGAAGGCGATCGACGGCAACGCCGATCTCGCCGCCCTGATGACCGACCTCGCCGCCAAGGCCCGCGCCGCCGCGCGCGTGCTGGCGCTGGCGCCGCCGGAGCAGAAGAACCGGGCGCTCACTGCAATCGAGCGCGCGATCCGGGCCAACGCGCCGGCCATCCTCGCCGCCAATGCCGAGGATGTCGCCGAGGCGCGCGCGGGCGGCATGACCGCTGCCTTCGTCGACCGCCTGACACTGACGCAGGCGCGCGTCGACGCCATGGCCGATGGCGTTGCCACCGTGCGCGAGATTGTTGATCCGGTCGGCGCCGTCACCGAAAGCTGGCAGCGGCCGAACGGCATGACCATCGAGCGCGTCCGCGTGCCGCTCGGCGTGATCGGCGTGATCTTCGAAAGCCGCCCCAACGTCGCCGCCGACGCCGGCGTGCTGTGCCTGAAGTCCGGCAACGCGGTGATCCTGCGCGGCGGCTCCGACAGCTTCCGCTCCTGCCGCGCGATCCATGATTGCCTGGTGCATGGCCTGCGCGAAGCCGGCCTGCCCGAGGCCGCGATCACCCTGGTGCCGACCCGTGACCGCGCGGCCGTCGGCCTGATGCTGACGGGATTGAACGGCGGCATCGACGTGATCGTGCCGCGCGGCGGCAAGAGCCTGGTCGCACGCGTCGAGGCTGAGGCACGCGTTCCGGTGTTCGCGCATCTGGAGGGCGTCAACCACATCTATGTCGATGCCAGCGCCAGACTCGATATGGCCAAGGCGGTCGTGCTGAACGCCAAGATGCGCCGTCCCGGTGTCTGCGGCGCCGTCGAGACCCTGCTGATCGATCGCAACGCTGCCGCGACCAAGCTGAAACCGCTGGTCGAGTTGCTAATCGATGCCGGTTGCGAGGTGCGCGGCGACGACATCGTGCAAGGCGCCGATGCCAGGGTGAAGCCCGCATCCGACGAGGACTGGAACACCGAATATGAGGACGCGATCATCTCGGCGAAGATCGTCGGCAGTCTCGATGAGGCGATCGCGCATATTCAAAATCACGGCTCGCATCACACAGATGCGATCGTGACGGAGGATGCCGCTGCCGCGCAGAGATTCCTCAACGAGGTCGATTCGGCGATCGTGCTGCACAACGCCTCGACCCAGTTCGCCGATGGCGGCGAGTTCGGCTTCGGCGCCGAGATCGGAATTGCCACCGGCAAATTCCACGCCCGCGGGCCGGTCGGCGCCGAGCAGCTGACGAGCTTCAAGTACCGCGTCCACGGCACCGGGCAGACACGGCCGTGATCATTGTCGCACGCGCACGGTAGACCCTTGCAACAAACTTCCACCGGGCCGCTATCTCCCGCCCAGGCGCTTCCGTTCTATACCAACGGCATGCGCATCGGGCTGCTCGGCGGCTCGTTCAATCCGCCGCACGCCGCGCATCGCGCCATCAGCCAGTTCGCGCTCAAGCGCCTGCAGCTCGACCGCGTGTGGTGGCTGCTGACGCCGGGCAATCCGCTGAAGAACCATGACGGCCTGCACGCGCTCAACGAGCGCGCCGCGGCTGCGCGTCGCGTTGCCGACGATCCGCGCATCGACATCAGCTGTCTCGAAGCTGTCATCGGTGTCCGCTACACTGTCGACACGATCATCCACTTGCGCCGCCGTGTCTCCGGCGTGCACTTCGTCTGGATCATGGGCGCTGACAATCTCGCGCAATTTCATCGCTGGAAAGATTGGCGGCGCATCGCGTCCGATGTGCCGATTGCCGTGATCGACCGTCCGCCCCAGAGTTTCCGCGCCCTTGCCGCACCGGCGGCGCAGGCGCTGATGCGCTATCGCTTGCCCGAAAATCAGGCGACACGGCTGGCCGATCAACAGGCGCCGGCCTGGGTGTTCCTGACAGGAATGAAATCCAATCTGTCTTCGACCGGACTGCGGAACCCGGACGGGAGCTGGAGAACGGCGTGAGGCGCAAAAGGGTTACTGGAATATTGAAACCATTAACCCCACATGCGTAATATGGTGCGTGGGGCCGAGGATTCGGCACCCGCGATACAGTGAAAGGAATGGTCCCTGGCCACATCTGTATTGTCCAAGTCTGTTTTACCCAAGGTTCCCAAGACTGCGCGTAAAACATCGACGAAAACCGCGGCCTTGCAGGCGCAACCGGACGCCGACAAACCGGATGCCAACAAGACGCTGAGCCTGATCCTCTCTCGCCTCGACGACATGAAGGCGGAAGAGACGGTCACCATCGACCTTCGCGGCAAATCCGCATATTCCGACTACATGATCGTCACCACCGGCCGGGTTAACCGGCACGTTGGCGCGATCGCGGAAAATGTGACGAAGAGCCTCAAGGAAAACGGGGTCAAGAACATCCACGTCGAGGGCTTGCCCAATTGCGACTGGGTGCTGATCGATTCCGGCGAGGTGATCGTGCACGTGTTCAGGCCTGAGGTGCGTGAGTTCTACAATCTCGAGCGGTTGTGGACTCAGAACCCGGCGGTCGCGGCGGTCTAAGGCGTATCGAAGCCGATGCGAATCGGCTGCAGCGCAGCTAGTCTGCGTTGATGCGTCTCGTCGTGATCTGCATCGGCCGTCTGAAACAGGGCCCTGAACGGGAGCTCGCCGAGCGTTACCGCGAGCGCTTCGAGGATATCGGCCGCAAGCTCGGCTTTCGCGGCCTCGAGATCCATGAGATAGCGGAGAGCCGCGCGCGCGACACGGCCGCGCGCATCATTGAGGAGGCGGCGGCGATCGCGGCGCTGCTGCCGGAAAAGCACATGCTGGTCGCGCTCGACGAACGCGGCAAGAGCATCGACAGCGCGAGCTTTGCGCAGCAGCTCGGCCGCTGGCGCGACGAGGGGGCAGCACATACTGTCTTCGTGATCGGTGGTGCTGACGGACTTTCGCCTGAATTGCAGCGCAAGGCTTCGTTGCGTATTGCATTCGGCTCCGCGACCTGGCCGCACCAAATGGTCCGCGTCATGCTTCTGGAACAGATTTATCGGGCCGCGACCATTTTGGCCGGCCATCCCTACCATCGCGCCTGAGGCGCGGTGACGGACAGTCGAAAGCGCTGAACGCACGCGAATGCAGCATAAGCGGGACACAGCTTCGGATTCGCATCTCGGCGCCGCACGCCGCCGCTGGCTGCCGGCATCCCTGCCTCTGTCGATCGCCATGCTCGCCGCCTATCCGCTGACCGCGGCGCATGCGCAGGCGACACCATCAGCGCAACAACCCACCCCGCCCGCACAGCAGGCCGCGACAGCGGAGACATCGCCCGACGCCATCAAGCAGCGCGAGCAGGAGCTCGAGGCCGCGCGCGAACAGCAGCGCAAGGCCACCGAGCTGCAGGAGAAGCTGAAGGCCGACATCGCCGCGATCGGCCAGGACCGCAGCAAGCTCAATCAGCAGCTGATCGACATTGCCGGCCAGGTGCGCGGCGTCGAGACGCGGATCGCCGACGCCGAGGCACGCCTGCAGCCGCTCGACGGCCGCGAGCGCGAAATCCGCGGCTCGCTCGATTCACGCCGCTCCGAAGTGATCGAGGTGCTGGCCGCGTTGCAGCGTGCCGGACGGCGTACGCCGCCGGCGCTGCTGGTGCGGCCCGAGGACGCACTGCAATCGCTGCGCACCGCGATGCTGCTCGGCGCGGTGGTGCCGGAATTGCGCGTCCGCGCGGAGAAGCTCGCGGCCGATCTCGGCGAACTGGTCGCGCTGCGCAAGACCATCTCGACCGAGCGCGATGCGCTGGCGGCCGATCGCGACAAGCTCAGGGAAGACCAGACGCGCCTTGCGGCGCTGGTCGACGAACGGCAGCGGCAGCAGAGTGCGGCCGAAAAGGACATGGAGGCCGAAGGCGCCCGCGCCATCGCGCTGTCGAAGCAGGCCGCCGATCTGCAGGGCCTGATCGCCAAGATGGAGCAGGATCTCAAGAGCGCAGCCAAGGCCGCCGCCACGGCCAGCCTCCAGGGGGCTCCCGCGACCGTTAACGGCAAGCCCAATCTGGGGGCGCTCAAGGACCCGGCCCGGATGAGCCCGGCGGTCGCCTTCGCCTCGGCCAAAGGCCTGTTCTCCTATCCCGTGAATGGCATCAAGATTCGCGAATTTGGCGGTTCCGACGGCGCGGGGGGCGTACAAAAGGGCATTTCCTTGGCCGCCAAACCGGGCGCACAGGTCACAACCCCGTGTGACGGCTGGGTTGTTTACGCTGGTCCTTTCCGCAGCTATGGACAACTCTTGATCCTCAATGCCGGGGGCGGGTATCATGTCCTGATCGCCGGGATGGAGCGTATTTCGGTAAACATCGGCCAGTTTGTGCTAACGGGGGAGCCGGTTGCGACCATGGGGTCGACGTCCCAGGTTGCATCCATTCTCGCGACCAATGCGAGCCAGCCAGTGCTCTATGTCGAGTTCCGGAAAGACGGCACTCCAATCGATCCAGGTCCATGGTGGGCCGCAAATGAAGGCGAAAAGGTTCGCGGATGATGCGCAAGACTTCGGTAATTCTCCTTAGCGCCGCCACCGGCGCGGCCCTGACGCTTTTCGTCACGCAGCCCCGCGCTGTGCTGATGGGATCGAGCGCGCGCGCCGCGACGTCGGACACCTACCGCCAACTCAATCTGTTCGGCGACGTGTTCGAACGCGTGCGCAGCGACTATGTCGAGAAGCCGGATGACAGCAAGCTCGTCGAGTCCGCGATCTCGGGCATGCTGTCCGGTCTCGATCCGCACTCGAGCTACATGGATGCCAAGAGCTTCCGCGACATGCAGGTGCAGACCCGCGGCGAGTTCGGCGGCCTCGGCATCGAAGTCACGATGGAAGACGGCCTGATCAAGGTCGTCTCGCCGATCGACGACACGCCGGCCTCGAAGGCCGGCATCATGGCCAACGACATCATCACGACCCTCGACGACGAAGCCGTGCAGGGCCTGACCTTGAACCAGGCCGTCGAGAAGATGCGCGGTCCGGTCAACACCAAGATCAAGCTCAAGATCATCCGCAAGGGTCAGGACAATCCGATCGACGTCACGCTGGTGCGCGACAACATCCGCGTCCGCTCGGTGCGCGCACGCGTCGAGGCCGACGACATCGCCTACATCCGCATCACGACCTTCAACGAGCAGACCACCGAAGGCCTGAAGAAGGAAGTTGCCAACCTGCAGAGCCAGATCGGCGACAAGCTGAAGGGGTACATCATCGACCTCAGAAACAACCCCGGCGGCCTGCTCGAAGAAGCCGTCACCGTGTCCGACGCCTTCCTGGAGCGTGGCGAGATCGTGTCGACCCGCGGACGCAATGCCGAGGAAACCCAGCGCCGCGCGGCTCACCCCGGCGACCTGACCAAGGGCAAGCCGGTCATCGTGCTGATCAACGGCGGCTCGGCCTCGGCCTCCGAAATCGTCGCCGGCGCACTGCAGGACCACAAGCGGGCGACGCTGGTCGGCACCCGCTCGTTCGGCAAGGGTTCGGTGCAGACCATCATCCCGCTCGGCTCGGGCAACGGCGCGCTGCGCCTGACCACCGCGCGCTACTACACGCCGTCGGGCAAGTCGATCCAGGCCAAGGGCATCGTGCCCGACATCGAGGTGCTGCAGGACGTGCCGGACGAGTTGAAGGCGCGGACCGACACCAAGGGCGAGGCCTCGCTGCGCGGCCATCTGAAGAACGACGGCGACGAGAAGACCGGCTCGCAGTCCTACGTCCCGCCGGACGCCAAGGACGACAAGGCGCTGAAGATGGCCGACGACCTGCTGCACGGCATCAAGTCGACCTCGAGCGCGACGCCGGCACCGGCAGCGCCCGGCGACAAGGCCGCGGTCGACAAGCCCGGCAACAAGGCCGCGAACTGATCCAATCCAATCGTTGTGGCGAACAGGGCGGCCCTCGGGCCGCCCTTTCTGCTTTCGCCGTCCACCGCAGCCCGTGCTTTGACGGGGGAGGCCGGCGCGCGGGAATGCACCGCATCGTGCTATCGTTCGCGCTGTTGATTCGGGGAGGGGCATGGCAGAAGCGGCCGACGAACTGAGCACGCCGCTTGGGCAGCAGACCGTGGGCAGGACGCGCCGTTTCCGCCTGCCATTCACGGCGATGCAGGCGCTCGCCGTGCTGCTGGGGCTCGTGCTGGTCGGCTTCGCCGGCGTCGCGCTGTTCAACGACAATCCGCTCGGCGGCGAACCGATTGCCCGCATCGCGCTCCGTAGTCCCCCGCCCGCAGCCGCCGACGATAAACACGCCCCGGCCGAACCGGCGGTCAAATCCGCAGCCAAGGCGCCGGCCGCAGCCGGCGATGCCAGGAACGACGCCAGGACCGTCACCATCATCGACGGCTCCAGCGGCAAGCGCCAGGATGTGGTGATCGGCGCCGGCGATCCGGCCGAAAAGACGACGGATGGCGACGCGCCGCCGCTCGCGATGACCGGGATCGACCCGCGCCTGCTGGAAAAATCGCGCTACGGCATGATCCCGGCGGTCGCCGACGGCCTGAAGCCGTTCACGGTCTATGCGGCCGAGGCCGACCGCGCCAAGGCGGCCCGGATGCCCGTGGTCGCCATCGTGATCGCCGGCCTCGGGGTGGGCGCCGCCAAGACCACTGACGCCATCATGAAGCTGCCGCCGGCCGTGACGCTGGCCTTCACACCCTATGGCGCCGACCCCGGCAAGCTCGCGGAACGCGCGAGGGCGCAGCGCCACGAGATCCTGCTGCAGATCCCGATGGAGCCATTCGACTATCCCGACAACGATCCGGGCCCGCAGACCCTGCTGACCACATTGAGCAGCGAGCAGAACCTCGACCGTCTCTATTGGCACCTCAGCCGCCTGCAGGGATATGCCGGGATCGCCAATTTCATGGGAGCCCGGTTCGTCGCAACCGACCCCGTGATGCAGCCCATCGTGCGCGAGGCGGCCAAGCGCGGCCTGAGTTATTTCGACGACGGTTCCACCCCGCGCAGCGTCGCGCAGAGCCTCTCGGCCGGCCAATCGTTGCCGTTCGCCAAGGCCGATTTCGCCATCGACGTGGTGCCGACATCGGCGGAAATCGACCGCGCGCTGGTCAAGCTGGAAACGATCGCCAAGGAACGCGGCACGGCCGTGGGCGTCGCCTCGGCGCTGCCGGTCTCGATCGAGCGGCTCGGCACCTGGCTCAAGACACTGGACTCCAAGGGCATCATGCTTGTGCCATTGACAACGGCGATGCTGAAATCAAAATCGGGCTAGAAGATCAATCTGTTGGTGCAACCTAAGACCTTGCCGGGGGGCCGGGTCGGGTGGCGCCAGGAACTGTGCGAGGTAGCGGCAGCATGGCACGTTATGAGGACCTGCCCTATCGAACCTGCGTCGGCATCATGCTTTTGAATACGGCGGGACTGGTCTTCATCGGACGCCGCGCCGGCGGCATCGAGCATGTCGACGACGCGCATGTCTGGCAAATGCCGCAAGGCGGCGTCGATCCCGGTGAGGATACGTTTCAGGCCGCACGGCGCGAGCTCTATGAAGAGACCAGCGTCAAGTCGGTGGAGAAGCTCGGCGAGGTCTCGGACTGGCTGATCTATGATATCCCGCGCACCGTCGCGGGCCGCGCCTGGAAGGGCCGCTATCGCGGCCAGCGGCAGAAGTGGTTCGCGCTGCGCTTCACCGGCGACGAGAACGAGATCAACGTCGCCCACCCCGGCGGCGGCCACAAGGCCGAGTTCGTCACCTGGCGCTGGGAGCCGATGAAGAATCTTCCGGAGCTGATTGTGCCGTTCAAGCGTCCGGTCTATGAGCGCGTCGTGAAGGAATTCGCCGGTCTGGCGGCCAAGTGATTGGCCAGATGATCGGCCAGATCAACGCGCGACGCACCGGTCGAGATGTCATCAGATAAGCCCTATCGCCCCAATGTGGGCATTGCGCTGTTCAACGGCGACGGACGCGTGTTGATCGGCCACCGGATCAAGGACGACGGTCCGGAGATCGTGCTGCCCGGCCTCGAATGGCAGATGCCGCAAGGCGGTATCGACGATGGCGAGGATCCGCGCCAGGCCGTGATGCGCGAATTGTGGGAGGAGACCGGAGCGGTCAACGCCGACTATCTCGGCGAGACCGACTGGATGACCTACGAATTCCCGGCCTATGACGGGCCGGCATCGCATCGGCTGGCCAAATTCCGCGGCCAGCGGCAGAAATGGTTTGCGCTGCGCTTCACTGGACGCGACGAGGAGATCGATCCATTGACGCCGCGCAACGGCCAGCCCGCCGAGTTCGATCAATGGCGCTGGGAGCGTCTCGATCGCGTCGCCGATCTCGTGGTGCCGTTCCGCCGCGAGGTCTATCGCGCGGTCGCGATCCGGTTCGCGGAATTCGCTAAAGCGCGATGAGATTAGGTTGAATCGTCATCGCGCTTTAGATTCTCGTTCGAGCATGATCTCCGCGCAAACGCGTTCCGCGTTTGTCGCGAGGGAAAACCGCTTCACACTTTTCCGGATCATGCTCTAGCTGATCCTGCGGCGGAAGGCGCCGCGCATCACCCGGCGTCATGCCGTAGGTCGCGCGGAACACGCGATAGAAGGTCGCGATGCTGTCGAAGCCGCACGAGAACGCGATCTTGTCGATGCCGCGTTCCTGCATCGATGAGAGAAGCCGCCTCGCCTCCTTCAACCTCGTCGCTGTCAGCGTTCGCGCAAACGAGAGACCGGTCGGCTCGAACAGCGCATGCAATTGCCGCAGTGAAATGCCGAGCTCGGCGGCGACGGCGGCCGGCGTGAGCGAGGCGCGATGCAGATCGCGCAGCAGGATCTCGCGCGCGGCATGCAGGTAGCCCGCATGCAGCGCCGCACGGATCTCATCCTGGCGTGGCCGCACGCGTCCGCGCGCAAGCAGCGCCAGGCGCGCCATATGCGTAACCTCGCCGGCGAACTGCCCGGCTTGCGCCGGATCGCGCGTCATGGAGCGGAACATGGCGCCGACAAGCTGGGTCAGGCTCGCATCACGCGCCAGCGTGACCGGCGGCACGTCCTCGATCCGCGCACCGAGCACGAGCTCGTCGGTGACGGGAATCTTGAGGCTGAAGAAGCGAAAGCCGTCGGTCCGATCGGGCGTCGACGCAAACGGAAGATTGGAATGGCCGAACACCATATCTCCGTTGCCTACCCATTGGATGCGATCGCGGCCGATATTCATGTGACCGGGGCCGCGCACCTGCCAGCCGAGATGCAGGCTGTTGCTCGGAACACGTCCGATGTCGGATGATGTCCGGCTGACGCGGTAGGACGACGCCGACATTTCCGCCAGCACGGCGCCGCCGACCTGCGTCGCGGAAAAGTGTCCGCGGAAATCGGGCCGCTTGTCGCGCTCGAGCTCGATGGTAACCCCGAACAGGCTTTTGCCGCGCACGTCGCACCAGTGCTCGAAACGGTCCTGCGGGCGGAGAGCATCGGTGGAGAAAGTCAGCACAGCATCTTGTCCGTTACATCCGAAGTAGCATCACGATACCATGGGGCCAATTCGTCATCGCGCCGCAGCTTGTCATTGGTGCACGATCCCCGCTGTAAGCTGCTTCACATTTTTCGGATCGTGTTCAGAGCGCGATGACGATTCACCTCAATCTTATCGCGCCTGGGCTCTCGGTTTGCGCATGATCCCCGCGTTACACGTTTGTCGCGAAGCAGCTCTGCCGGATCATGCTCTGGTGAGCTGAATGCGAAGTTCGTGCGATTTCGCGGCAGCCGCTTTCACGAACTTCGCATTCATAAAGCACACTAGAATCATAAGTTTGCTAGTGTCCTTATCGAATCCGAAGTTCGCTCCGAAGGTGCGGCGAATGATACGAACTTCGGATTCGGGACACTAGTCCGGGACGACCGCAACCGCCTTCCAGCCTGCCGTCGGAGACGCTTCCGGAAGCAACAAGTATTCAACGCCCGCCGGGGTGCGGCGAGCGTTGAATTGTTCAGGCCTTCGTCGGCGATGACTGGAAAAGTGTGAGCGATTTCACAAAGAGAGCCGGCTCACTCGACGCTATGGCGCGATCGCTGGTCAGCAATCGCGCCTTAGTGCATAGCCGTCGCGTTGAGCTCGTGCTGGATGCCCTTGAAGTGGTCGAGCCGCTCGATCGCGTGGTCGAGCTCGGAGCCTTCCTTCTCGGAGAGCTTCTCCTCCATCTCGTTGATCGTCTCGGCGAACTTCGCGCGATCGAGATCTGCAATCGCGGTCGCGACGTCGGCGAGCACGGTGAGGCCCTTGTCCGACACCTCGGCGAGGCCGCCGAGCACGATCACCTTCTCGCGCTTGCCTGCGCTCGTGATCGTCAGGATACCCGGACGAATCGTGGCGATGACCGGAGCATGGCCGGCGAGCACACCGAAATCACCCTCCACGCCGGGGACGTCAACCTGATCGACCTCGCCGGAGAAGGCGAGCTTTTCGGGAGAGACGAGATCGAAGTGGAAGGTGGCCATGGTCTTTCCGTTCTTTGCGCTGTCACCCGCGGGCTCGACCCGCGGGTCCATCAGTCAAAACAGTTCTCGTTCGATGGATCGCCGGATCAAGTCCGGCGATGACGACATCATGAAGCTTAGGCCGCCTCGGCGGCGAGCTTCTTGCCCTTCTCGACGGCTTCTTCGATCGTGCCGACCATGTAGAACGCCGCTTCCGGCAGATGGTCGTACTTGCCCTGGCAGAGATCGCGGAAGCCCTTGATGGTGTCGGCGAGATCGACGAACTTGCCGGGCGAGCCGGTGAAGATTTCGGCGACGTGGAACGGCTGCGACAGGAAGCGCTCGACCTTGCGGGCGCGGGCGACGGTCAGCTTGTCCTCTTCCGACAGTTCGTCCATGCCGAGAATGGCGATGATGTCCTGCAGCGACTTGTAGCGCTGCAGGATCTGCTGGACGAGGCGCGCGGTGTTGTAGTGCTCTTCACCGACAACGAGCGCCGACAGCATGCGCGAGGTCGAGTCGAGCGGGTCCACCGCCGGATAGATGCCCTTTTCCGAGATCGCGCGCGACAGCACCGTGGTGGCGTCCAAGTGCGCGAACGAGGTGGCGGGCGCCGGGTCGGTCAAGTCGTCGGCCGGCACGTAGATCGCCTGCACCGAGGTGATCGAACCCTTCTGGGTGGTGGTGATGCGCTCCTGCAGCGCGCCCATGTCGGTCGCGAGCGTCGGCTGATAACCCACCGCCGAAGGAATACGGCCCAGCAGCGCCGACACTTCCGAACCCGCCTGGGTGAAGCGGAAGATGTTGTCGACGAAGAACAGCACGTCCTGGCCCTGGTCGCGGAAGTGCTCGGCGACCGTCAGACCGGTCAGACCGACGCGGGCGCGGGCGCCCGGCGGTTCGTTCATCTGGCCGAACACCAGCGCGCACTTCGACTTCACGCTCGGATCCGGATTGTGCGGATCGGCGTTGACCTTCGATTCGATGAACTCGTGATAGAGGTCGTTGCCTTCACGGGTCCGCTCGCCGACGCCGGCGAACACGGAGTAACCACCGTGCGCCTTCGCGACGTTGTTGATCAGCTCCTGAATCAGCACGGTCTTGCCGACGCCGGCGCCGCCGAACAGGCCGATCTTGCCGCCCTTCGCGTACGGAGCAAGAAGATCGACGACCTTGATGCCGGTGACGAGAATTTCGGCTTCGGTCGACTGGTCGGTGTAGGTCGGCGCTTCCTGGTGGATGGCGCGCAGGCCTTCGGACTTGATCGGACCGGCTTCGTCGATCGGCTCGCCGATGACGTTGATGATGCGGCCGAGCGTGCCTTCGCCGACCGGCACCCGGATCGGCTCGCCGGTGTCGGTGACTTCCTGGCCGCGCACCAGACCTTCGGTGATATCCATCGCGATGGTGCGGACGGTCGATTCACCGAGATGCTGTGCGACTTCGAGCACCAGGCGGTTGCCGCCGTTCTTGGTCTCGAGCGCATTCAGAATCGCCGGAAGATGGCCTTCGAACTGCACGTCGACCACGGCGCCCGTGACCTGGGTAACGCGACCGATCTGATTGGCTGCTGTAGCCATGGACTGTTCTCCTTCGAAAATCTGCCTTAGACCGCCTCAGCGCCGGAGATGATCTCGATCAGCTCCTTCGTGATCTGGGCCTGACGGGTTCGGTTGTAAATCAGGGTTTGCTTACGGATCATCTCGCCGGCGTTGCGCGTCGCGCTGTCCATCGCGCTCATCTGCGCGCCGTAGAACGAGGCGTTGTTCTCCAGCAGCGCGCGGAAGACCTGCACCGCGAGGTTGCGCGGCAGCAGGCTGCCGAGAATCTGGTCCTCTTCCGGCTCGTATTCGTACGAGGTCGCGGGAGCCGCGCTGGCGGCGGGTGCAGCCACCTCGAGCGGGATGATCTGCTGCGCGGTCGGGATCTGCGCGATCACCGACTGGAAGCGCGAATAGAACAGCGTGCAGACATCGAATTCGCCGGCCTCGAACCGCGCCAGCACCTTGTTGGCGATGTCCTCGGCGTTGACGAAGCCGATCTGCCGCACCGAGCGCAGGTCGAGGTGCTCGACGATCCGCTTCTCGAACGTCCGCCGCAGCTGCTCGTAGCCCTTGCGGCCGACGCAGAAGAATTTGACTTCCTTGCCCTGCGCGAGCAGCGACTGCGCCCGCTCGCGCGCCAGACGCACGATCGCGGAGTTGAATGCGCCGGACAGGCCGCGCTCGCCGGTGCAGACCAGCAGCAGGTGCACCTGGTCGCTGCCGGTGCCGGCCAGCAGCGCCGGCGCACCGGGCGAGCCGTTGGCCGCGGCAGCGATGTTGGAAATCACCGCGTCCATCTTGGTGGCATAGGGCCGCGCCGCCTCGGCGGCGTTCTGCGCGCGGCGCAGCTTCGAGGCTGCGACCATCTGCATGGCCTTGGTGATCTTCTGCGTCGCCTTGGTCGAGGCGATGCGGACCCGCATGTCTTTCAGTGACGCCATTCTTCGTCCACCCCGGCAATCCGACCGCAACGGTCAGATCGCAAGCCTCTCTGTTCCTATCGTCCGGCCAACGGCCAGGCGATGCCCTTATGCGAAGGTCTTCTTACGCAAACGTCTTGGCGAAGCCCTCGACCACCGTCTTGAGCTTGGCAGCGGTGTCGTCGGACAGATCGCGGCTGGTGCGGATCGCGTCGAGGATCTCGACGTTCTTGCCGCGCAGCAGCGAGAGCAGGCCGTCCTCGAACGCCTTCACCTTGTTGAGCGGCAGCGGATCGAGGTAGCCGTTGGTGCCGGCCCAGATCACGCAGACCTGCTCTTCCATCTTCAGCGGCGAGAACTGCGGCTGCTTCAGGAGTTCGGTCAGGCGCGAGCCGCGATTGAGCAGGCGCTGGGTCGAGGCGTCGAGGTCGGAGCCGAACTGCGCGAACGCCGCCATTTCGCGGTACTGCGCGAGTTCGCCCTTGATCTTGCCGGCGACCTTCTTGGTTGCCTTGGTCTGCGCGGACGAGCCGACGCGCGACACCGACAGACCGACGTTCACGGCGGGACGGATGCCCTGGAAGAACAGGTCGGTTTCCAGGAATATCTGGCCGTCGGTGATCGAAATCACGTTGGTCGGAATGTAGGCCGACACGTCGTTGGCCTGGGTTTCGATGACCGGCAGCGCCGTCAGCGAGCCCAAGCCATGCTCCTTGTTGAGCTTGGCGGCGCGCTCGAGCAGGCGGGAGTGCAGATAGAACACGTCACCCGGATAGGCTTCGCGGCCCGGCGGGCGGCGCAGCAGCAGCGACATCTGGCGATAGGCGACGGCCTGCTTGGACAAGTCGTCATAGATGATCACGGCGTGCATGCCGTTGTCGCGGAAGTACTCGCCCATGGTGCAGGCAGTGAACGGCGCGATGTACTGCATCGGCGCCGGATCGGACGCGGTGGCAGCGACGATGATCGAGTATTCCAGCGCACCCTGCTCTTCGAGCACCTTGACGAACTGCGCGACGGTGGAACGCTTCTGGCCGATCGCGACATAGACGCAATACAGCTTGAGGTTCTCGTCCGGCTGGGCGTTCAGCGGCTTCTGGTTCAGGATGGTGTCGAGCGCGATCGCGGTCTTGCCGGTCTGACGGTCGCCGATGATCAGCTCGCGCTGGCCGCGGCCGATCGGAATCAGCGCATCGATCGCCTTCAGGCCGGTGGCCATCGGCTCGTTGACCGATTTGCGCGGAATGATGCCGGGCGCCTTGACGTCGACGCGCTTGCGTTCGGTGGCCTGGATCGGGCCCTTGCCGTCGATCGGATTGCCGAGCGCGTCGACGACGCGGCCGAGCAGGCCCTTGCCGATGGGCGCGTCCACGATCGCGCGGGTGCGCTTGACGGTCTGGCCTTCCTTGATCTCGCGGTCGGCGCCGAAAATCACGATACCGACGTTGTCGGTTTCGAGGTTGAGCGCCATGCCGCGCGTGCCGTTCTCGAACTCGACCATTTCACCGGCCTGGACGTTGTCGAGACCGTAGACGCGAGCGATACCGTCACCGACCGACAGCACCTGGCCAACTTCGGTGACTTCGGCTTCCTGGCCGAAATTCTTGATCTGGTCCTTGAGGATCGCAGAAATTTCTGCGGCGCGGATGTCCATCAGCCTGCCTCTTTCATCGCGTTCTTGATCGAATTGAGTTTGGTGCGAAGCGAACTATCCACCATGCGGCTGCCGAGCTTGACCACCAGGCCACCAATAATGGAGGGATCGACCTTCACGTTGAGCGCGACGTCCTTGCCCGTCACTGATTTCAGTGCGGCCTTCAGCCCGTCGAGATTCTTGTCACTGAGCTGCTCGGCGACGGTGACTTCGGCAGTCGCCTCGCCCTTGAACTTCGCCACCAGCGCGCGATAGGCGCGGATCACATCGGCCACGGCGAACAGCCGGCGATTGGCGGTGAGCACCTTGAGGAATTTCGCCGACGTACCGGCGATACCGGCCTTGTCGAGCACCACGGTCAGCGCCTTCAGCTGGGCGTCCGCGGAAAACACCGGACTGCGGACGAGGCGCTTGAGATCGGCGCTCTCGTTGAGCATGGCCTCGAATTTGTCGAGGTCGGCCCTGACTTGATCGACGGATTGCTCGTCGCGCGCCAACTCGAACAAGGCCGTTGCGTAACGACCGGACACTCCCGAAACGGACGGATCTTCAGCAGCCACGTGCTCGCTCTTTTTTGCTGTCAAATTCGCAAGGGAAAAACCGTCGCCACCAAAGCAGCGCCTAGCGATCCAAGCCCTTGGAATTCAAGCGGGACTTCGATTTTCGACCGGCACAGGACGTGCCGGGACCGTTAAAATCGCGGCTTTGCTAACATAGCAATCGCGCAGGTGCAACATGACGGCATCGTGCGAGCCGCCTTGTCGCATGCGGTTTTTGGCGACCGCACCCGGCGGTCGAATCAGAAAAATTCGACGCGCGGAAATTCAGCGCGCAGCCCCCGATTCGCGCCACCGCGGATTTGTTCCATCGAAATTTGCATGGGCCTATGGCCAAACGCGCAAGGAACCCGAAACGCACCGTCGTTTCATTTGGCGATTACTTACGGAAACCTTACCGCTGGCCTACTAATCAGTACTCGTAAGTATATTATTGGTTAAAGATTGGTTAAAGGCCAAGATTACGGAACATCGATTGAATACCCCGAGGCGGTAACAAGATATTTCAGCCCGAGACAATCGGGATTTACTGCCCAATTCGTGCCTCATTGCGAAACCAAACGGCGATGGTCAACGAAGGGACGGGGGTCCACTTGCCGCGTTAGTGGCAATACTGTCTGAGGGTCTTATCAATGCTGAATATCAAGAAGGCGGCGGGCAATGTAACCCGCTCGCGCACGGCGCTTGCGTTTGTAGCCGCAACTATCCTGGTGGGGGGCAGCGTGACGGAGGCGTCCGCGAAGTCCAGGCACCACCATCATCGCCACCACCATCATCACCAGGCCCGCGCCGAAGGTTCGTCCTGGCGCGACGCCAATGCATCGATCCAGCCGTCCGGCGGCCACACGTTTTCGGGGATGGCCTCCTTCTACGGCAGTGAGTCGGGCAGCCGCACCGCTTCCGGCCAGCGCTTCAATCAGAACGCCATGACCGCCGCCCACCGCTCGCTGCCGTTCGGCACCAGGCTCCGCGTCACCCACGGCGGCCGCAGCGTCGTCGTCACCATCAACGATCGTGGCCCGTTCATCCGCGGCCGCGTGCTCGACCTCTCGACCGGCGCAGCCCGCGCCATCGGCCTGACCGGTGCCGGCGTCGGCCGCGTCACCGCCGAGGTCGTCTCGTAAGCGCATCAGTAAGCGTTGCGTTGCGTATCGGCCGCGAGGCCTGCCTCGCGCCAAAAGGCCTGCCGTCGCAAATGACGGCAGGCTTTTTCTTTGCCGGCTCGCCTACAGGAAGCTCTGCGGATCGACGTCGACCTCGAGCTTCAGATTGCCCTTGGTCTTCGGACCTGCCTCCAGCCATTCGCGCAGATATTGCGACAGGTCGACATTGCGCAGCGACTTCACCAGCAGGCGGAAGCGGTAGCGGCCCTTGATGACGGCAAGCGGCGCTTCGGCGGGGCCGAGCACCTGGATCCGCTCGTCGAGCGGCGCGACCGCAGCGAGCTTGCGGGCAAACCCCTCCGCTGTCGGACGATCCCCGGCGGAGACGATCAGGCTCGCCAGCCGGCCGAACGGCGGATAGCCGGTGCGCTCGCGGATATCGATCTCGCTGGCGTAGAACGCCTCGCGATCGTTCGCGATCAGGGCCTTGATGACCGGATGCTCCGGCTGATGGGTCTGCAGATAGCCGACGCCACGGCCCTGCTCGCGGCCGGCACGGCCGACCACCTGGTTCAGCAACTGGAACGTCCGCTCGGCCGCGCGCGGATCGCCGTTGCTCAAGCCGAGATCGGCATCGATGACCCCGACCAGATTGAGCCGCGGGAAGTTGTGTCCCTTGGCCACCAGCTGGGTGCCGATGATGATGTCGACGCGACCCTCGGCAATCTCGTTGAGCTCGCTGCGCATGGTCTCGATCGAGGTGATGAGATCGCTCGACAGCACCATGGTGCGGGCCTCGGGAAAAATGCTGGCGGCCTCCTCCTGCAGGCGCTCGACGCCGGGGCCGACCGCAACCAGCGATTCCTCTGCCGCGCA
Organism: Bradyrhizobium sp. Pha-3; assembly: GCF_042258615.1. Classification (GTDB taxonomy): domain Bacteria; phylum Pseudomonadota; class Alphaproteobacteria; order Rhizobiales; family Xanthobacteraceae; genus Bradyrhizobium. The sequence goes on from NZ_CP170152.1 coordinate 9,003,340, forward strand.
ATGCGGACAAATGTTCGGGCGCGGCATCGAGAAGCCGCAGTGATGACAGACCAGCCGCTGCCGGAAGCGATGATCGACCAGCCAGGCGTCGCAGATCGTGCAGGCGAAGCGGTGGCCGCAGGCGCGGCAGAGCGTCAGCGGCGCATAGCCACGGCGATTGAGGAACAGCAGCGCCTGCTCGCGGCGCTCGATCGCATGGCGAATCTGCTCAGCCAGAACGGGCGAGATGAAGCGGCCGCGCGGCGGCGGCGCACGGCGCATGTCGATCGCCTCGATATGCGGCATGTGCTGGCCGCCGAACCGCGACGGCAGCGCCACGCGCTGGTAGCGCCCCTTGCGCGCATTGACCTCGCTCTCGACCGAGGGCGTGGCCGACGCCAGCACGATCGGGATCTTCGCGATATGGGCGCGGACCACCGCCATGTCGCGCGCGTGATAATGCGCACCGTCATCCTGCTTGTAGGCCTGGTCGTGCTCCTCATCGACGATGATGAGACCGAGATCGGCATAGGGCAGGAACAGCGCCGAGCGGGCGCCGACCACGACCGGCGCCTTGCCCTCGGAAATCGCAGCCCAGTTTCGTGCCCGCGTGCGCGGCGTGAGCTCCGAATGCCATTCCAGCGGCCGCACGCCGAAGCGCTGCGCGAAGCGGTCGAGGAACTGGCCGGTCAGCGCGATTTCCGGCATCAGGATCAGGGTCTGCTTGCCGCGTCGGATATTCTCCGCAATCGCCTCGAAATAGACCTCGGTCTTGCCGGAACCGGTGACGCCGTCGAGCAGTGCGACGTGAAAGCTGCCGCTCGCCGCCAGCGTCCGCATCACGTCGACCGCACTGCGCTGCTCGCGCGAGAAATCCGGCTGCGCGTAGGAAGGATCAGGAATCGGTGGCGGTGCGGGCGGCGGCATCGCCTCGACCGTCAGCGTGCCCTCGTCGACCAGGCCGTCGACCACGCCCGAGCTGACACCGGCCTCCCGCGCCGCCTCGGACTTGCCGTGCAGCAAGCCATCCGACAGCACCTCGATCAGCCGCCGGCGCGCCGGTGTCAGGCGCTGCGGCGGCTCGCCTACGAGGCGCACCCCGAGCCGCATCCGCTCCGGCCCGAGGTTCTCGCCCATCCGCAGCGTCATCCGCAGCACCATGCCGCGCGCCGACAAGGTGTAAGTGGAGACCCAGTCGACGAGCTGGCGCAGCTCGGCCCTGAGCGGCGGAACATCGAGCTTCTCGCTGACGTCCTTGAGCCGGTTGTGCAGCCGCGGATCCGGCCTGGCATTCTCGGCCCACACCACCGCGACGACCTCGCGCGGCCCCAGCGGAACAGAGATCACGTCGCCGGGCACAAGCTCCATGCCGCGCGGCACGCGGTAGGAATAGGTCTGATTCAGCGCGACAGGCACCAGCACGTCGACGACGCGTGTCGTCGATGCGGGGGCTGGGCTGGGGCGCGTGGTGTGGTCCATTGAATCAGAGCTTTGAGCCGGGGCTAGCACCGCTGCGCTCTCTTAGCGAACGGTAAACGAAGGCAGTGCGATATAATCAGGAGATCAGCAGCGCCAATAGCCCTTAAGGACTTGCCGCTCAAGACATGGCCCGGACCGATCAGCCCATGCAACCGCTCGAGCTCGACTGCGCCGACGTGTCGGTCACGCAGGAGATGACGCGCTGGCTGTCGCATCTGCGCGCCGAGCGGCGACTGTCGCCGAAGACGCTCGAGGCCTACGCCCGCGATGTGCGTCAATGCCTGGTCTTCCTGGCCGGGCACTGGGGCACGCGCGTGACGCTTGCGGCATTTTCCGCGCTCGAGGCCAGTGACGTCCGCGCCTTCATGGCGATGCGCCGCGCCGACGAAATCGGCGGGCGATCGCTGATGCGGGCGCTGGCGGGCCTGCGCTCGTTCGGACGTTTCCTGGAACGCGAGGGCAAGGGCAAGGTCGGTGCGCTGTCGGCTATCCGCGCCCCCAAGGTGGCGAAGAGCCTGCCGAAGCCGATCCATATGGAAGCGGCGAAACGCTTTGCCGACGCCGACGAGCGCGCCGGCGAAACCCGCGAGACCTGGATCCTGGTGCGTGACGCCGCCGTGATGGCGCTGCTCTATGGCTCGGGCCTGCGCATCTCCGAAGCATTGGGGCTGAAGCGCCGCGACGTGCCGAAGCCGGGCGAAGGCGACGTGCTGGTCGTCACCGGCAAGGGCAACAAGACCCGCATGGTGCCGGTGCTGCAGAACGTGCTGCAATTGATCGCGGACTATGCGGCGATCTGTCCGCATCAGCTCAGCCCGACCGGGCCGATGTTCGTCGGTGCGCGCGGCGGCCCCTTAAGCCCGCGCATCATCCAGCTCACCATGGAGCGGCTGCGCGGCGCGCTCGGCCTGCCCGACAGCGCAACGCCGCATGCGCTGCGGCACTCCTTCGCCACGCATCTGCTCAGCCGCGGCGGCGATTTGCGCGCGATCCAGGAATTGCTCGGCCACGCATCGCTGTCGACCACGCAGATCTACACCGGCATCGACAGCGAGCGCCTGCTGGAAGTCTATCGCTCCGCGCACCCGCGCGGCTGAACGCGCGGGCCTGAGTTGAAAACAAGGCGCGGGGCCGGCATCAACGCGCCGTTCATCTTGCGCCGTTCATATTCATACGGCTGCCACAAATCGCTCGGCACTTGCCTTGTGCGCCGCATTCAGCAATCGTGGCGCGGTCTCATCCGGAGGGGGAATCATGAGCGCACATGAAAGTATGGAGCAGGCGGAGCATGCCGAGCATGCGTCGGGCGAGAACAGGAAGATCGCCCTCCTGATCGCCGTGATCGCGCTCTGCCTTGCGCTGTCGGAAACGCTCGGCAAGGGCGCCCAGACCGAATCGATCAGCAAGAACGTCGAGGCCTCCAACCTCTGGGCTTTCTTCCAGGCCAAGAGCATCCGCCGCACCGCGGTGCAGACCGCAGCCGAACAGGGCAAGCTGAACCTCGCGACCACCACCGATGAGGCGGCCAAGGCCGCGCTGCAGAAGCAGATCGACGACTGGCAGAAGACCGCGGCACGCTACCGCTCGGAGCCGGAGACCGGCGAGGGCTCGGAGCAACTCTCCGAACGCGCCAAGCACGCCGAGCATGAGCGCGACGAGGCCACCGCGAAATATCATCACTTCGAACTTGCCTCCGCCGCCTTCCAGATCGCCATCGTGCTGGCGTCCGCGACCATCATCACCGGCATCGCCGCGCTGGCCTGGGTGTCCGGCCTGGTGACGCTCGCCGGCGTCGTGATGACCTTGCTCGGCCTGCTCCAGCCGCACCTGCTGCATCTGCATTGAGGCGCACGACTCCCCTGCGCGACCGTCATCCTGAGAGGATGTGAGGCTATATCCTCGTCCACCGCGGTCATCGCCCGGCCTGTGTGCAATTGCGCACATGGACCGGGCGATCCAGTACGCCGCGGCCCCTCGGCTCGAGCACTGCGGTCTCTGGAATACTGGATCACCCGCATGCGCGGGTGATGACACTGAGCAAGCAGAGCAATCACCCCGTCACCCTGAGGAGCCGCGAAGCGGCGTCTCGAAGGGTCGACGGCCCGGCTGGTGGCCGTGCATCCTTCGAGACACGCGCAATGCGCGCTCCTCAGGATGACGGTACAAAAGGTCTTGCTTAGAGAACCTTGCTGGTCTGGTGGACGCTTTTGCGGAAGCGGGCGATCAGGCGCAGCGTCCGTGCCGTCCAGCCGTCACCATCGCCACTGATCATCTCGAGGATGCGCCGCTTGATCGGATCGACCAGCTCGGTGGCCTTGGCGCGCAGCGCCATCACGAAGTTATAAAGCGCCTCGAACCAGGGCATCTCAAGCAGTTTCGACCGTGTCACGTCGAACAGGAATGCGGTGACGCCGACGCCGACGATCTTGGCGAACAGGATCAGCGAGACCGCGCTGAACCAGTACTGGTTCGCCAACAGCCAGAGGCCGACCAGCTTGAGCGGAAACAGCGGGATCAGCGGCACGACGAAGACGATCAGCGTCATCGCCGGCGACAGCGCATCGACCCGGTCGGCAAGCCATTGCTTGAGCGCGCGCAGCGGGATCCACGCCACCACCCGGGCCACGATCGGCTCGACGTGATCCCATAGCCAAGCCTCGATCAGGAAGATGATCGCAAGCAGGACCCAGAACGGCTGAAGCAGGCGGCGCAACATCACTATGATCTCTACCCGGCTCGCGCCGGACGGTTGATCACATATGGATGGCGCGCTTGCCCACCGCAAGCGCGGCTTCCTTGATCGCCTCAGAGCGGGTCGGATGTGCGTGGCAGGTGCGCGCCAGATCCTCGGCCGAACCGCCGAATTCCATCAGGACGCAGGCTTCGTGGATCATTTCGCCGGCTTCCCGGCCGACAATGTGCACGCCGAGCACCCGATCGGTCTTCGCATCTGCGAGAACCTTTACGAAGCCCTCGGTGGTCTGGTTGACCTTGGAGCGGCCGTTCGCGGTGAAGGGGAATTTGCCGACGGTATAAGCGATGCCGGCTTGCTTGAGATCTTCCTCGGTCTTGCCGACCGACGACACTTCCGGCGTGGTATACACAACACCTGGAATGACGTCGTAGTTCACATGGCCGGCCTGGCCCGCGATGATCTCCGCGCAGGCAACGCCCTCGTCTTCCGCCTTGTGCGCAAGCATCGGCCCCGCGACGACGTCGCCGATCGCGTAGATGCCCTTCACATTGGTCGAGAAGTGCGCGTCGATCTCGACGCGGCCGCGATTGTCGAGCGCAACGCCGGCTTCCTTCAACCCGAGGCCCTCGGTGTAGGGCACGCGGCCGATGCACACGAGTACGACGTCGGCTTCGATGGTTTCCGCAGCGCCGCCCGCGGCCGGCTCGACCTTGGCCTGGAGCGTCTTGCCCGAGGTGTCGACCGCTGTGACCTTGGCGCCGAGCTTGAAGGCAAAGCCCTGCTTCTCCAGCAGGCGCTGGAATTGCTTCGCCACCTCGCCGTCCATGCCGGGCAGGATGCGATCGAGGAATTCCACCACGGTGACCTTGGCACCGAGACGATGCCAGACCGAACCGAGCTCGAGCCCGATCACGCCGGCGCCGACGATCAGCAGGCTCGACGGCACCTTCTCCAGCGACAGCGCGCCGGTCGACGACACGATGCGCTTCTCGTCGATCTCGATGCCCTTCAACCGCGCGATGTCCGAGCCCGTCGCGATGACGATGTTCTTGGTCTCGACGGTCTCGGTCTTGCCGTCGTCGGAGACCTCGACCTTGCCGGCGCTGATGATCTTGCCGGTGCCCTTGAGGACGTCGATCTTGTTCTTCTTCATCAGGAACTCGACGCCCTTGACGTTGCCGTCGATGCCCTGCTGCTTGAAGTCCATCATCGCGGGCAGATCGAGCTTCGGCGCGGAGACGCTGACACCCATCTTGGCGAAGGAATGCCCGGCTTCCTCGAACATCTCGGAGGCATGCAGCAGCGCCTTCGACGGCATGCAGCCGACATTGAGGCAGGTGCCGCCCAGCGTCGCGCTCTTCTCGACGACGGCAACCTTCATGCCGAGCTGCGCCGCGCGGATCGCGCAGACGTAACCGCCGGGGCCAGTGCCGATGACGACGAGATCGTAAGAAGCCATGATTGAGGTCCTGTAGCTAAACTCGGTGACAGTTAGGCGGGCGCGCGATCTTGTCGGAAGACCGCTCCCGCTGATCGTGCTCTAGCGACCGCCCGACACGTCGAGGATCGCGCTGGTGACGTAGGAGGCTTCGTCAGAGATCAGCCAGACGATGGCGTTGGCGATCTCGTCCGCGGTGCCGACGCGCTTCATCGGCACCATATGGGCCAGCCGATGGGCGCGATCGGGCTCGCCGCCCGCGGCGTGGATGTCGGTGTCGATCAGTCCGGGCCGGATGCCGGCGACGCGGATGCCTTCACCGGCGACTTCGTAGCCGAGGCCGATCGTGAAGGAATCGATCGCCCCCTTGGAGGCGGCATAGTCGACATAGGTGTTGGGCGCGCCGAGCTTTGCCGCGACCGAGGAGAGGTTGACGATGACGCCGCCTGCACCGCCGTGCTTGGTCGACATCCGCTTCACCGCCTCGCGCGCGCACAGGATGCTGCCGGTGACGTTGACCGCCATCATCTGCTGGATGCGCTCGGCCGACATCTCGTCGACGCGCACACCGCTCTTGCCGACGATACCGGCATTGTTGACGAGCGCGCCGAGCGTGCCGAAGCTATCTGCCGCCTTGAACAGCGCCAGGATGTCCTGCTCGCTGCCGACGTCGCACTTCACCGCGATCGCCTTGCCGTTGCTGGCCTCGATCGCGGCGACGACCTCGTTGGCCGCAGCCTGGTTGGAGGCGTACCCGACCACCACGCGATAGCCGCGCGCTGCAGCCGCAAGTGCGGTGGCGCGGCCAATGCCGCGGCTGCCGCCGGTGATGACAACGACCTTGTCCGTCACATTGATCCCCAAACGTGAGCACCCAACGAATCGCGACGCCCGAGCCGATCGGGCGCCGCGCGCGATATGACCTCAGAGATCCAGCACCAGCCGGGCCGGATCTTCCAGGCTCTCCTTGACGCGCACCAGGAAGGTGACCGCTTCCTTGCCGTCGATGACGCGGTGATCGTAGGACAGCGCCAGATACATCATCGGGCGCACCTCGATCTTGCCGCCGACCACCATAGGCCGCTCCTGGATCTTGTGCATGCCGAGGATGCCGGACTGCGGCGCGTTGAGGATCGGCGTCGACATCAGCGAGCCGTAGATGCCGCCATTGGTGATCGTGAAGGTGCCGCCCTGCATCTCGTCGATCTTGAGCTGACCGTCGCGGGCGCGACGGCCGTAATCGGCGATCGACTTCTCGATCTCGGCGATCGACTTGTGGTCACAGTCGCGCACCACAGGCACCACCAGGCCGCGGTCGGTGCCGACCGCAACGCCGATGTGGTAGTAGTTCTTGTAGATCAGGTCGGAGCCGTCGATCTCGGCGTTGACGGCCGGAATGTCCTTCAGCCCCTGCACCACCGCCTTGGTGAAGAAGCCCATGAAGCCGAGCTTCGAGCCGTGCTTCTTCTCGAACGTATCCTTGTAGAGGGCGCGCAGCTTCATCACCTCGGTCATGTCGACCTCGTTGAAGGTCGTCAGCATCGCGGCGGTGTTCTGCACGTCCTTGAGGCGGCGCGCGATGGTCTGGCGCAGCCGGGTCATCTTCACGCGCTCCTCGCGCGCGGCGTCGTCCGCCGGCGAGGGCGCACGAACCTGCACGGCGGCGGCCGGCTGGTTGACCGGGGTCGGCGCCGAGGCGGCCTTCTCGATCGCGGCCAGCATGTCGCCCTTGGTCACGCGGCCATCCTTGCCCGAGCCCGGAACGGTGGAGGCGTCGACGCCGCTTTCGGCGGACAGCTTGCGCACCGAAGGCGCGAGCGGCGCATCCGCCGGCGGCACCTTGGGCGCGGCAGGGGCCGGTGCGGGAGCGGCGGCAGGCGCCGCGGCGGCAGCCTTGGCCGGAGCGGCGGCTGCAGCCGGCTTGGCCGGAGCCGCGCCGTCATTGATCTGGCCGAGCAGCGCGCCGACGGCGACGGTCTCGCCGTCCTTGGCGATGATCTCGCCCAGCGTGCCGGCGACCGGCGCGGGCACCTCGATGGTGACCTTGTCGGTCTCCAGCTCCACCAACGGCTCGTCCACCGCGACGGCCTCGCCGGCCTTCTTGAACCAGCGGCCGATCGTGGCCTCAGTCACGGATTCACCGAGCGTTGGAACGCGAATTTCAGTCATGATCTTTTCCTCGATAACCTTGCGGTCGCAAAATTGGCAGTCGCAAACCTGGTCCGCCACCGTCCGCCAAAGCGAACGACCCGGTACTCCGTGACGACAGCGGTGAGGCTGGATGACGCGGGATACCGGATGCCCCGCTCCAGTGCGCAATTGCGCACAAGGCGGGGCATGGCTTCAGTGAAGGCCGTTAGTTCAGAGCGTCGTCGAGCAGCGCCTTGAGCTGCGCCAGATGTTTGGACATCAAACCGGTGGCGGTCGCCGCCGATGCCGGACGGCCGGCATAGCGCGGACGCTTGTTGGCGGCGTGGGTCTGGTTGAGCACCCATTCCAGATAGGGCTCGATGAAGTGCCAGGAGCCCATGTTGCGGGGCTCTTCCTGGCACCAGACCACCTCGGCACCCTTGAAGCGGCCGAGCTCCTGCACCAGCGCCTTCAGCGGCACCGGGTACAACTGCTCGATGCGCATCAGATAGATGTCGTCGATGCCGCGCTTCTCGCGCTCCTCGTACAGGTCGTAATAGACCTTGCCGGAGCACAGCACGACGCGACGGATCTTGTCGTCCGGCACCAGCTTGATCTTCTCGTCCGGCAGCATCTGCGCGTCATCGTACAGGATGCGGTGGAAGGTCGCGTTCTTGCCGAGCTCGTCGAGCCGCGACACGGCGCGCTTGTGACGCAGCAGCGACTTCGGCGTCATCAGGATCAGCGGCTTGCGGATTTCGCGATGCAGCTGGCGCCGCAGCACATGGAAGTAGTTCGCAGGCGTGGTCGGATTGACCACCTGCATGTTGTCCTCGGCACACATCTGCAAATAACGCTCGAGGCGCGCGGAGGAGTGCTCCGGTCCCTGCCCCTCATAGCCATGCGGCAGCAGGCAGACGAGACCCGACATGCGCAGCCATTTGCGTTCACCCGAGGAGATGAACTGGTCGAACACCACCTGGGCGCCATTGGCGAAGTCGCCGAACTGGGCTTCCCAGAGCGCCAGCGCATTCGGCTCGGCCAGCGAGTAGCCGTACTCGAAGCCGAGCACCGCCTCTTCCGACAGCAGCGAGTTGATGACCTCGTAATGGCCGGTGTCCTCGCCGCCGAGATGGTTGAACGGCGTGTAGCGGCTCTCGTCCTCCTGATCGATCAGGACCGAATGGCGCTGCGAGAAGGTGCCGCGCTCGGAATCCTGGCCGGACAGGCGCACATGATGGCCCTCCTGCAGCAGCGTGCAGAACGCCAGCGCCTCGCCGGTCGCCCAGTCGATGCCGACGCCGGTGTCGATCGCCTTGGCGCGATTGTCGAGGAAGCGCTGAATGGTGCGGTGGGCGCGGAAGCCGTCCGGCACCCTGGTGATCTTGCGGCCGATCTCCTTGAGCACGGCGACATCGACACCGGTGACGCCGCGGCGCGCGTCTTCTTCCTGATCGGCCGACTTGAAGCCGGCCCATTTGCCGTCGAGCCAGTCGGCCTTGTTCGGCTTGTAGCCCGAGCCGGCTTCGAGCTCGGCATCGAGCCGTGCGCGCCAATCGGCCTTGGCCTTCTCGACCTCGCCCTCGGTCAATACGCCGTCGGCGACCAGCCGCTTGGCGTAGATCTCCAGCGTCGACGGATGCGAGGCGATCCGCTTGTACATCACCGGCTGGGTGAACGCCGGCTCATCGCCCTCGTTGTGGCCGTGACGCCGGTAGCAGAACATGTCGATGACGACCGGCTTGTGGAATTTCTGCCGGAACTCGATCGCGACCTTGGCCGCGAACACCACGGCCTCCGGATCGTCGCCATTCACATGGAAGATCGGCGCATCGATCATCTTCGCGACGTCGGACGGATAGGGCGACGAACGCGAGTAGCGCGGATAGGTGGTGAAGCCGATCTGGTTGTTGACGATGAAGTGCAGCGAGCCGCCGGTGCGGTAGCCCTTCAGGTCGGACAGGCTGAAGCATTCCGCCACCACGCCCTGGCCCGCGAACGCCGCGTCGCCGTGCATCAAGAGCGGCAGGACCGAGATGCGCATGTCCGGCGGATCGCCGTGCTGATCCTGCTTGGCGCGCACCTTGCCCATCACGACGGGATCGACGATCTCGAGATGCGACGGGTTGGCGGTCAGCGATAGATGGATGTTGTTGCCGTCGAACTCGCGGTCCGAGGACGCGCCGAGGTGATACTTGACGTCACCGGAGCCCTCGACATCGTCGGGATTGGCCGAGCCGCCCTTGAACTCATGGAACAGCGCGCGGTGCGACTTGCCCATCACCTGGGTCAGCACGTTGAGGCGGCCGCGATGCGGCATGCCGAACACGATCTCCTTCACGCCGAGATTGCCGCCGCGCTTGATGATCTGTTCCAGCGCCGGGATCAGCGATTCGCCGCCGTCGAGGCCGAAGCGCTTGGTGCCGGTGAATTTGGTGTCGCAGAACTTCTCGAAGCCGTCGGCCTCGATCAGCTTGTTGAGGATCGCGCGGCGCCCCTCGGGCGTAAAGCTGATCTCCTTGTCCGGACCTTCGATGCGCTCCTGGATCCACGCCTTCTGCGCGGCATTCGAGATGTGCATGAACTCGACGCCGAGCGTCTGGCAGTAGGTGCGCTCGCAGATCTGGACGATCTCGCGCAGCGTGCCGTATTCGAGGCCGAGCACGTGGTCGAGGAAGATCTTGCGATCGAAGTCGGCCTCGCTGAAGCCGTAGGAGCGCGGATCCAGCTCCTCGCGGTCGCGCGGCGCCTCGATGCCGAGCGGATCGAGCTTGGCATGGAAATGACCGCGCATGCGGTAAGCGCGGATCAGCATCAGCGCGCGAACCGAATCGCGGGTGGCCTGATGCACGTCGGCGTCAGATAGCTCGGCGCCCTTGGCCTGCGCCTTGGCGGCGAGCTTGGTGCCGACCGCCTTCTCGACCTGGGCCCAGTTGCCGTCGAGCGCCGAGGTCAGCTCGTCACGCGGCGTCACCGGCCAGTTGGCGCGGCCCCACGAGGCGCCGTCGGCGTTCTTCTGGACGTCGGCTGGGGCGTCCTTCAGGCTCTTGAAGAAATCCTGCCATTCGGCGTCGACCGACGACGGGTCCTGCTCGTACCGGGCGTAGAGGTCGTCGATGTAAGCGGCGTTGGTGCCCTGCAGGAATGATGAGAGTGCAAAAGCGGCGTTCGCGTCTTGGCGAGACATGGGGCAGTCCTGGTGATTTATTTCGGTTCGCGCGTAGGAGACGGCGCTGGTGCCGGTCTGGAAGTGCGCCGGCTGGATTGATACCCTTTACCCTATCTAGGACAGATATTCCTGCCTAAAAGAACCAAGAAATGAACTTATTTTCATATTTTATTGATCGGCATTCTGGCTGCAAAGTGCAATAAAAAGGCGGGTTCCCCAAGGAGAACCCGCCCAAAACTACGCCAAACCCCGAAGGGAACTTTGCCCGACGGCGGTTACTTCAGCATCTCGGCGAGCGTGTGCCCGAGGCGCGCCGGCGACGGCGACACCTTGATGCCGGCGGCTTCCATCGCCGCGGTCTTGGAACCGGCATCGCCCTTGCCGCCGGAGATGATCGCGCCGGCATGACCCATGCGGCGGCCGGGAGGTGCGGTGACACCGGCGATGAAGCCGACCATCGGCTTCTTGCGGCCGCGCTTGGCCTCGTCCTTCAGGAACTGGGCGGCATCTTCCTCGGCGGAGCCGCCGATTTCGCCGATCATGACGATCGACTTGGTCTTCTCGTCGGCCAGGAACATCTCCAGCACGTCGATGAACTCGGTGCCCTTGACCGGGTCGCCGCCGATGCCGACCGCCGTGGTCTGGCCGAGACCCTCCTGGGTGGTCTGGAACACCGCCTCATAGGTCAGGGTGCCGGAGCGGGAGACGATGCCGACCGAGCCGGGCTTGAAGATGTTGGCCGGCATGATGCCGATCTTGCACTCGCCGGCGGTCATCACACCGGGGCAATTCGGCCCGATCAGTCGCGACTTCGAACCCGACAGCGAGCGCTTGACGCGCACCATGTCGAGCACCGGAATGCCCTCGGTGATGCAGACGATCAGCGGGATCTCGGCATCGATCGCCTCGCAGATCGCGTCCGCCGCGCCCGGCGGCGGGACGTAGACCACGCTGGCGTCGGCGCCGGTCTTCGCGCGCGCGTCCGCGACGGTGTCGAACACCGGCAGGTTGAGATGCGTCGAGCCGCCTTTGCCCGGCGCCACACCGCCGACCATCTTGGTGCCGTAAGCGATCGCCGCTTCCGAATGGAACGTGCCGTTCTTGCCGGTGAAGCCCTGGCAGATGACCTTGGTGTTCTTGTCGATCAGAATGGACATGGTTCGAGATGCTTTCGCGAGACGATCGGTGAAGGGTTCAGTGGATACGCCGGTACACGCCGGTGAGCACGTCGGCCCACCCTTCCGCGTCAGGCGAGAATTGGATCTTCATGTTGTAGGTGTTGTCGTCGACGACCTCGTAGACATGACGCGCATTGCCGCGCAGCGAGCCGCGCACCAGGATCAGCGACTTGCCCGCCCAGCCGCCGGACGCCGGCGACGGAGGGTAGTAGCCGAGTGAATCGTGCCAGAACAATCGGTAGGCCCGATCCTCGCGGTCGTAGGTGAAGACGCCGTGGGTGGCGAAGCTCTCCTTGCCGTCGCGGGTCTGCACGCTGTCCTGGATCAGGTAGAAACCGTTGAGCGCGATGCGCGCGACGACATGCGAGGTAGCCGGACCGCCGGCGGTCCAGCGCGACGGATAGACCATCTCTTCGCCGTTCCACTCGCCCGCGAAAACCGCGAGCTTGCGGTGTTCGTCCAGCGGGGTCGGAGCGTCGAGATGATCGGCCATCGTTAGCCTCCCTTGACGGCTTTCACGATCTTCTGCGCGGCATCATCGAGATTGTCGGCGGGCACGACGTTGAGGCCGCTCTCGCGGATGATCTTCTTGCCCTGCTCGACATTGGTGCCTTCGAGGCGCACCACCAGCGGCACCTTGAGGCCGACCTGCTTCACCGCGGCGACCACGCCCTCGGCGATCACGTCGCACTTCATGATGCCGCCGAAGATGTTGACCAGGATGCCCTTCACGTTCGGATCGGCGGTGATGATCTTGAACGCCGCTGCGACCTTCTCGACGCTGGCGCCGCCGCCGACGTCGAGGAAGTTCGCCGGCTCCATGCCGTAGAGCTTGATGATGTCCATCGTCGCCATGGCGAGGCCGGCGCCGTTGACCATGCAGCCGATCGTGCCGTCGAGCGCGACATAGTTGAGGTCATATTTCGACGCCTCGATCTCCTTGGCGTCCTCCTCGGACTCGTCGCGCAGCGCGACCACATCCGGATGACGGTAGAGCGCGTTGCTGTCGAACGACACCTTGGCGTCGAGCACGCGGAGCTGGCCCTGCTTGGTGACGACGAGCGGGTTGATCTCGAGCATCGCCATGTCCTTGGCGGCGAACGCTGCATAGAGCTGGCCGGTCAGCTTCTCGGCCTGCTTGGCGAGATCGCCCTTCAGCTTCAGCGCCTCGGCAACCGTGCGGCCGTGGTGAGGCATGATGCCGGTGGCGGGATCGACCGAGAACGAGACGATCTTTTCCGGGGTCGAATGCGCGACGTCCTCGATGTTGACGCCGCCTTCGGTCGACACCACGAAGGAAATCTCGGAGGTCTCGCGATTGACCAGGATCGAGAGATAGAACTCCTTGTCGATGTCGGAGCCTTCCTCGATGTAGAGGCGGTTGACCTGCTTGCCGTGCGGGCCGGTCTGCACCGTGACCAGCGTCGCGCCGAGCATCTGCTTGGCGAACTCGTCGACTTCGGCAACCGACTTGGCGATGCGGACACCGCCCTTGTCGCCGGCGGATGCCTCCTTGAACTTGCCCTTGCCGCGACCGCCGGCATGGATCTGGCTCTTCACCACCCAGATCGGGCCGGGGAGCTGCTTTGCCGCCGCGTCGGCATCTTCCGGCTTCAGCACCGGCACGCCGCGCGAGATCGGCACGCCGAATTCATGCAGCAGAGCCTTGGCCTGGTATTCGTGGATATTCATGGAAAGACGCTCCCAAACCCTCGTGCGGCGAACTTCAAGTCAGCCTTGATGCTGGTATACCATATACCAAAGCTCGCGCAACTACAAAATCCGCCGGAATTTCATCACCTTGTACCCGACAGGCGATTGAAATCGCCTATCGGGCCATTGCCGATTGAGATTACTTGCCGAGCAGATCGGGCGCGATCTTCTTGCAGGCGTCGACCAGGCCCTGCACCGCGCCGACCGACTTGTCGAAGGCTTCGCGGTCCTTGCCGGCGAGCTCGATCTCGACGATGCGCTCGACACCCTTGGAGCCGATCACGGTGGGCACGCCGACATACATGTCCTTCACGCCGTATTCGCCGTTGAGATAGGCGGCGCAGGGCAGCACGCGCTTCTTGTCCCTCAGATAGCTCTCGGCCATCTGGATCGCGGACGCCGCCGGCGCGTAGAAGGCCGAGCCGGTCTTGAGCAGGTTGACGATCTCGGCGCCGCCGTTGCGGGTACGGTCGACGATCTCATCGATGCGGGCCTGCGAGGTCCAGCCCATCTTGACGAGGTCGGGCAGCGGAATGCCGGCGACGGTCGAGTAGCGGGTCAGCGGCACCATGGTGTCGCCGTGGCCGCCGAGCACGAAGGCGGTGACGTCTTCGACCGAGACGTTGAATTCGTCGGCCAAGAAATAGCGGAAGCGCGCGGAGTCGAGCACGCCGGCCATGCCGACCACCTTCTTGTGCGGCAGGCCCGAAGCCTTCTGCAGCGCCCAGACCATCGCATCCAGCGGGTTGGTGATGCAGATGACGAAGGCGTCGGGCGCGTACTTCTTGATGCCGGCGCCGACCTGCTCCATGACCTTGAGGTTGATGGACAGGAGATCGTCGCGGCTCATGCCGGGCTTGCGCGGCACGCCGGCGGTGACGATGCAGACCTTGGCGCCGTCGAGCGCTTCATAGGAGTTGGCGCCGACCAGGTTGGAGTCGAAGCCGTCGACCGGCGACGACTGCGCGATGTCGAGCGCTTTGCCCTGCGGCACGCCCTCGGCGATATCGAACAGCACGACGTCTCCGAGTTCCTTGAGGCCAACGAGGTGCGCCAGCGTTCCGCCGATCTGTCCGGAGCCAATCAGTGCAATCTTGTCGCGTGCCATGGGAAATCAGTCCTTTGAACTGGTGCAGGAGGGAGGGAAGTCGGTTGCAAGGGTGGTTATCCCTTTCGAATGATCCATTCAAGTCGCGGCCTGCCCGATTGCGGGCCGTGCCTGCAATTCGGTCAGGCATGCCAGCGACATCCGCCGGGAGACACGAAAAGTTGCTCCGAACCGGACCGCGCGCAAGACCGAATTTCGAGACCGAATTTCGAGGCTGAATTTCAGGTCTCGACCAGGCCGGTCGAGGCGCCGCTGGCCGAGGAGTCCTTGCGGCCGTGCGGCAGCGCCAAATAGGATTCCGAGCTCATCTCAATCAGGCGCGAGGCCGTGCGCTTGAACTCCATCGCCTCGATGCCGTCGGTCGCAAGGTACAGCGACACCGGATCGGCCTCGGCCGAGGCCATCAGCTTCACGGCATTGTCATAGAGCGTGTCGATCAGCGAGATGAAGCGCTTGGCGGCGTTGCGCTCGGCGTAATCCATCACCGGAATATGGTCGATCAGGATCGTATGGTAGTCGTGCGCCAGCCTGAGGTAATCGGACGCGGCAAGCGGCTTCTCGCAGATATCGGCAAAGCCAAAGCGCGCGACGCCATGCGACGAGCACGGCACAGTCAGCAAACGCTTTTTGATCTCGATAAGGCGCGTCTTGCACGGCGCGTTGCCGGTCATCTTGCGCCACGCCGTATTGAGCACATCGCGAGCCGCGTCATCCGCGGGCACCAGCCACATCTTCACGCCGACGAGCTTCTCGAGCCGGAAGTCGGTGCGCGCATCGAGCCGCAGCACATCCATGTGGTCGGAGATCTGCGCGATGAACGGCAGGAACAGCGCGCGATTGAGACCGCCCTTGTAGAGATCGTCAGGCGCGACGTTCGAGGTCGCGACCACGACGGTGCCGAGGTCGAACAGCTTTGCGAACAGCCGCCCGAGGATCATCGCATCTGCGATGTCGGTGACGTGGAATTCGTCGAAGCAGAGCAGCCAGGCTTCGTCGAAGATCGCCTGCGCGGTGAGCGCGATCACGTCGCCGTCTGCGATCTCGCCGCGCGCGATCTGCTGGCGGTAGCCGTAGATGCGCTCATGCGCCTCGGCCATGAATTCGTGGAAATGCGCGCGGCGCTTGTGCTCGACCGGGCTCTGCTGGAAGAACAGGTCCATCAGCATGGTCTTGCCGCGGCCGACCTCGCCATGGACGTAGAGGCCGCGCGGCGGCTTGTCGTCCTTGTCGCCGCCGAACAGCCGTCCGAGCAGGCTCTGCTTGCGCTGCGGCTTGTAGCTCGCGAGCCGCTCGTCCAGCGCGCCGAATGCTTCGGCGGCGCCGGCCTGCGCGGGATCGGCCTCGATCGCGCCGGAGGCGACCAGGGCTTTGTAGTGTTCGAGAAAGGAACTCGGCGAGGTGGACAGCATGGGTCCACCTTACGGCCCTAGTGCGCGGAAAATTGCAAGCCGTGAATTGTGCCAATGGGGTATGCAAGCGCAAGCCCTTGCATACCCCGGCCGACCGCACCGGCCGCTGCCTGACACCTCAAGCCGCGATCCCAAGAAACCTCACGCGCAGAGCGCGTAGGAATCCTCGACCACGTAAGGGCCGCCGCCTGTCGACGCGCGCGACGAGAACAGCACGAAGCGGTCCGCCATGAAGGTGCGGCTCGGGAAGTAGCCGCGCACGGACAGATAATCCGCGACGTCCTGGCTCGATGCGTCATGCAAACGCGCGAGCGTGACATGGGGCGTGAATTTCCTGCCCTCGGGATCGAGCCCCATCCGCTGCATCATCCGCTCGAGCTCGGCCTGCAGTTCGATCAGCGGCCGACTGGGCTCGACGGCGGCAACCACCGCGCGCGGCTTGCGTCCACCGAAGCTCGACAGGCCCCGCAATTTGACCTCGAACGGTTTTCGGTTCACCCGAAACAGCATCGTTGCGATCTCGTTGGCCCAGAGACCATCGATGTCGCCGATGAAGCGCAGCGTGACGTGATAATTTTCGGGATCGATCCAGCGTGCGCCGGGAAGGCCGCCACGCAAGCTGGACAGGGTTTGGCCGATCTCGGCCGGAATTTCCAGACCAGTGAACAGACGCGGCATCGCAATAATCCTCGATGCTTGGCGCGGGTTTTGGGAGCCCGCCCCTGTAACAAGCCCGGTGACGAATCACCGATGCCTATTTGTACCCGAGATATGTGACTCTGCGAAGCATGACCCGTTAACGGCTCGTAAACCTACGGGCATAACACGGCCCGCTGCCTGCGTTTCAACTGCGTTGCCCTGATAATGCGCCGAGAAATGCCTCCACCGTGGGCAGCATGTTCTTCACGACGATGTCCACACCTTCCGCCGTCGGATGCATGCCGTCGGCCTGATTGAGCTTGGCGTCGGCAGCCACGCCATCGAGGAAGAACGGATAGAGCGGCACGCCAAGGGACTTCGAGAGATCCGGATAGATCGCGTTGAACTTCGCTGCATAGTCACCGCCATAGTTCGGCGGCGCGAGCATGCCGCACAAGAGCACGGCGATCTTGCGCGCCTGCAACTTTGTGATGATGTCGGTGAGCGCGGCACGCGTGACCGCGGGATCGATGCCGCGCAGCGCATCGTTGGCGCCGAGCTCGACGATCACGGCGTCAGTTCCGTCAGCCACCGACCAGTCGAGCCGCTCGCGGCCCCCTGAGGCGGTATCCCCGGATACCCCGGCATTGGTCATACTGACCGTTATCCCCTTGGCTTCCAAGGCTTTTTGCAGCCGGACCGGAAATGCCGCCGCCGCCGGAAGGCCGTAACCGGCGCTCAGGGAATCGCCCAGAACCACCATCTTGATCGGTTTCGCCGAACCTTGTGCCGGACCATTCTCCGGTCCCGGCGTCTGCGCACTTGCCGCCGTCATCAAGCCCATAAGCAACACGAGTATGTGCACGAAGATTCTCAACCGGCCCTCGACCGCAGCAGCGGAAGTGCCATATGACCGAACCATGGACAGTCTCATCGAATCCTCTTCACTGACCGACGTCGAGCCGGACACCATTGCCGTCAAGAACGTCAATCTCTCGCTCGGCACCGGCGCGGCACGGGTCCATATCCTCAAGGATATCAGCCTTCGTGTGGCAGCGGGTGAGGCCATCGGCCTGATCGGCCCGTCGGGTTCGGGCAAGTCGACCTTGCTGATGGTGATGGCGGGGCTTGAACGTCCTGACGGTGGAGAGGTGGTCGTCAACGGCACCTCGTTCAATGCCCTCGACGAAGATGCGCTGGCGCGCTTCCGCGGCCGCCAGGTCGGCATCGTCTTCCAGTCGTTCCATCTGATCCCGACCATGACGGCGCTGGAGAACGTCGCCGTGCCGCTCGAGCTCGCCGGCAATCCCGATGCCGCCGCGCGCGCCGCGCAGGAACTGCAATCGGTGGGGCTCGGCGAACGGCTGCATCACTATCCGACGCAGCTTTCCGGCGGCGAGCAGCAGCGCGTCGCGATCGCACGCGCGCTCGCACCCGATCCCGCGATCCTGGTTGCCGACGAGCCGACCGGAAATCTCGACGAGACGACGGGAAAGCAGATCATCGACCTGCTCTTCACCAAGCACGCCGAGCGCGGCATGACGCTGGTGCTGGTGACGCACGACCTCTCGCTCGCGCAGCGCTGCGATCGTGTGGTGCGGCTGCGCTCCGGCCGCATCGACGGACAATCAACTACATGAGATTTGCCACGACATGAGCATTGCGTCCGAAGTCGCGGTGCAGGGTCGCGCGTCGTCGCTTGCGTTCCGCTACGCGCTGCGCGAATTGCGCGGCGGCCTGCGCGGGTTCTACGTGTTCATCGCCTGCATCGCGCTCGGCGTGATGGCGATTGCCGGCGTCGGCTCGGTCGCCGCGAGCCTCGGCGACGGCCTGTCGCGCGAGGGCCGCACGCTGCTCGGCGGCGACGTCGCATTCTCGCTGATCTCGCGCGAGGCCAAGCCCGAGGAGGTCGCGTATCTGCGCACTCGCGGCGAGGTTTCGGTGGCAGCCACGCTGCGCGCGATGGCCCGCAGCGGCGACGGCAAGCTGGCGCTGGTCGAGCTCAAGGCGGTCGACGGCAAATATCCGATGCTCGGCGAGCTGACGCTCGAGCCGAGCATGCCGATTGCCGATCTGCTGGCTGAACGCGACGGCGTCTATGGCGCGGCGGCCGATTCGACGCTGCTGGCGCGGCTCGACCTCAAGCTCGGCGACCGCGTCAGCATCGGCAGCGCGACCTACCAGATCCGCAGCGTGGTGGCGGCCGAGCCCGACAAGCTCGCCGGCGGCGTCGGCCTCGGCCCGCGCTTCCTGATCAGCGAAGCCAGCCTGCGCGCCACCGACCTCTTGCAGCCGGGCAGCCTGGTACGCTGGATCTACCGGGTGAAGCTGCCCGACGGCGCCAACGACGATCGCACCACCACCGCACTGATCGACGGCGCGCGGGCTGCCGCGCCGGAGGCCGGCTGGGAGGTCCGCAGCCGCAACAACGCCTCGCCGCAGCTCGAACGCACCATCAACCGCTTCACTCAGTTCCTGACCCTGGTCGGCCTCGCCGCGCTCTTGGTCGGCGGCGTCGGCGTCGCCAACGCGGTGAAGAGCCACATCGACCGGCGCCGCGACGTCATCGCCTCGTTCAAGGCGCTCGGCGCCACCGGCCGCGACGTCTTCACGATCTACTGCACGCAAGTGGTGGTGCTGGCCGCGATCGGCTCGGTAATCGGGCTGGTGCTCGGCGCCGCGCTGCCGTTCGTCATCGTCGGCCTGTTCGGCAAGGTGCTGCCGCTGCCGGTGGTGCCGGCCCTGCATCCCGACGAGCTCGCGCTTTCGTTCCTCTACGGTCAGCTCACCGCGCTGGCGTTCGGACTTTGGCCGCTCGGCCGGGTCCACGACGTGCCGGTCGCAGCGCTGTTCCGCGAGACCGTCGCCAGCGAGTGGCACCGCCCGCGCTGGAGCTATCTCGCGCTGATGGCCGTGGTGGTCGCGCTCCTGATCGGGGTCGCGATCGGGCTCGCCTATGACAAGCGGGTGGCTTCGGTGTTCGTCGCCTCGTCGATCGCGGTGTTCCTGCTGCTGCGCGGAATCGCCGAAATCCTGATGGCGGTGGCGCGCCGGCTGCCGCGCAGCCGCATGACCATGCTGCGGCTCGCAATCGCCAACATCCACCGGCCGGGCGCGCTGACGCCGTCAGTCGTGCTGTCGCTGGGCCTCGGCCTCGCGGTGCTCGTCACCATCACCCAGATCGACGGCAATCTGCGCCGGCAATTTTTGGCCGCGTTGCCGGAACGGGCGCCGTCGTTCTTCTTCATCGACATCCCGTCCACCGAAGCCGACCGCTTTGCCGCCTTCCTGGCGCAGATCGCCGCCGGCTCGACCGTCGAGGACGTGCCGATGCTGCGCGGGCGCATCGTCGCCGCGCGCGGCGTCAAGGCCGACCAGCTCAAGCCGTCGGTCGATTCGGAATGGGTGCTGCAAAGCGACCGCGGCCTCACCTACACCGGCGAAATTCCCAAGGGCTCGAAGATCGTCGAGGGCGAATGGTGGGGACCGGACTACAGCGGACCTCCGCTGGTCTCGATGGAGAAGAAGATCGCCGACGGCCTCGGTCTGAAGATCGGCGACGAGATCGTGGTCAATGTGCTCGGCCGCGACGTGCCGGCGAAGATCGCCAATCTGCGCAACATCGACTGGCAGGGCCTCGGCATCAACTTCGTGCTGGCGTTTTCGCCGAATGCCTTCAAGGGCGCCCCGCACAGCCACGTCGCGACCCTGACGGAACCGCATGCGAGCGCGACCGACGATGCGCGGATCATCAAGCAGGTCGCCGACGCGTTCCCGATGGTAACCAGCGTCCGGGTCCGCGAGGCGCTGGAGACGGTCGGCACCGTCGTCAGCAATCTGGTGCTGGCGATCCGCGGCGCCAGCGCCGTGACGCTGATCTCGGCGATCCTGGTGCTGGGCGGCGCGCTCGCCGCCGGGCACCGCCACCGCGTCTATGACGCCGTGATCCTCAAGACGCTTGGCGCCACGCGGGCCCGATTGCTCGGCGCCTACGCGCTGGAGTATCTAATGATCGGTTTTGCAACCGCAATCTTCGGGGTGATCGCCGGGTCGGTCGCGGCCTGGCTGATCGTGACACGGCTGATGACGTTGAGTTTCATCTGGCAGGCCGGCAGCGCCGCGCTGGTCGTCGTCGCCGCGCTGGTCGTGACGGTCGGATTGGGGCTGGCAGGAACGCTGCTCGCGCTGAACCAGAAGCCGGCCTCGGTGTTGCGGAATTTGTGACAATTTGTAGCGGCGGCGGTGCCGTTTTTGCCTATGCTGCCAAGCCAGAGCGACATTCGGCCGCGCGTGGAAGCTTGCGTCGGATGTGTTAATTTCCCACATACCAATCAGGTCGGATGGTTGGTTTGAATGACACGGAATTAATATTCCGCAAACCGAGCCATCTGAGATAGATTTAGAACCGGCGCCGCAAATCCCTTGCGCTCCACCGGGACCAACCACGGGAATTCGACCATGTCGGACCTAGACCGCAATTACGCTTCTCCTTTCGGCCGGGCCGCCGGGCGCATTGACGCTGCGGCCGTCGACGCCGGTCTGCGCGCCTACATGCTGCGCATCTACAACTACATGAGCATCGGCCTGGCCATCACCGGCCTTGCCGCGCTCGGCGTCTACATGGGCGCGGTGACCACTGATCAGTCCGCCGCCGTCGCCAAGTTCGGCAACGCCTATCTGACGCAGTTCGGCTACGCGATGTTCGTGAGCCCGCTGAAGTGGCTGTTCATCCTCGCCCCGCTGGCGATGGTGTTCGTCATCTCGGCCGGCATCAACCGCCTGCAGCCTGCGACCGCCCAGCTCTTGTTCTGGGTATTCTCGGCACTGATGGGCCTCTCGCTGTCGTCGATCTTCCTGGTGTACACGCACACCTCGATCGTGCGCGTGTTCTTCATCACCGCGGCGACGTTCGGTGCGCTGAGCCTCTACGGCTACACCACCAAGCGTGACATGAGCGGCATGGGCTCGTTCCTGTTCATGGGTCTGATCGGCATCATCATCGCGAGCCTGGTCAACCTGTTCCTGGCGAGCTCGGCGCTGCAGTTCATCGTCTCGGTGGTCGGCGTGCTGGTGTTCGCGGGCCTCACCGCCTGGGACACCCAGCGGCTGAAGAACGACTACATCTACGGCTACGCCTCGCAGGGTGGCGTGATGGCAGAGCGTGCGGCAATCACTGGTGCGCTGTCGCTCTACCTGAACTTCATCAACCTGTTCACGCTGCTCCTGCAGCTGCTCGGCCAGCGCGACTAAGCGCCTCGAGCCAGGCGATCGATCCAAGCCCCGGCCATACGGCCGGGGCTTTTCTTTTGCGCGGGGCAAATGTGGCGCAGCCGGGATGGAGCGGAGCGTAATCCAGGAGAGGCTCATCCGCGGCTTCAGCGGCCCCGGATTTCGCTTCGCTCCATCCGGGCTACGACACGCCGAGTTTGCCGCGCCTACACCAGCGAGAGCTTGCGATCGATCACGAACAGCACCCGTTCGAGTTCGTGGCCGCGGCGCAGGATCAGGCCGGTCGCCGAAATCACGCTGTACATGCCCTGCTTGCGCGCAAGCCGGGGATCCTTCTCGATCCGGTAGATCGGCACTTCGGATGCGCGCCGGAACACCGAGAACACGGCGCGGTCCTTCAGGAAGTCGATCGCATAATCGCGCCACTCGCCATCGGCGACCATGCGGCCATAGAGATTGAGAATGCGGTTGAGCTCAAGTCGATTGAACGTCACGCGGTTGGGCTGAACGGTCGCGGCGGCGGGACGCGCCGCGGCACGATTCCCACTCGGATCAGTGTCCTCCGAGATCAAACTCATCGAGCGCCTCCTGTCATCCCGGTGACGATCGGGTGCCGAAGGCCGGTGCCCCCACTTCGGGATCGTCACGAGAGTGACATGATTGCGCTAAGCGAAGGACGCTGCAAGGGGCCATTCGCAATGCAACCAGCCCTTAACCACGGTCAGGCGCGACGGATTGTCCGGAAAACCGAAGAGTCACGGGAACGTTAGAGGAATCATATTGCTGCCCCACTTCCGCCCATCGCCCGCCCCGCTGCCCTGCGAAAAGATAATCCTGCGTTGGCCCGGTCCTTTCGGTTCCGGATTCCTCAGCCCCCAGCCCCCCGGGGCCGTCGGGATCGGGCCTGTTCGCAGGGGAATCAAATCCCAACACTGGGCCAACGAAAGTTGGTCCTTTTTGTTTTTGGGGCCCTGCGCGATCACGCACGATCGAGACGCGCAAAACCGCGGCGCTTCCTTTCAGCAAATCACTGGATGCTTGCCGCCGCGCGGAGCTGCACGACAGCATGCGTGCGGCCCAACGACGCGACTGGCAGAAGCCAGCGCCGCGCTAAAGCACTTTCGAGCGAAGTGGACACCGGTTCGCGTCAGGAAGACGCGTCAAAACAAGAATCCAGAGCTTCGGTTCTGATCAATCAGAACCGAAGGCTCTAGTGAAGCGAGGTGAATGCGGCGCCCAGCATCGGGCCCGGCTTGTCGCGATTGCCGTCCTGGACGTAGACGGCCGCGGCATCGACGCCATCGCGCGTGATGTTCTCAAGCGGCACGGTCCAGCTCCCGGACGAGCCGTTCCAGTCACCGACCTTCAAGAGATTGCGCACCACGTTGTGGTAGGTGATCTCGCGGCCGCGGTTCTCGCCGCGCGCGATCGAGATCGGCACCGACTTCGAGATCGAGCAGATCCAGACTTCGCCGCGCGACACTGCGGGCGACTTCGATGCAGCCACCGAAACGTTGATCTGCTTGCCGGTCAGCGTCATCGTCACCGGCACCGACATCACGCTGCCGCTCTTCTCGGTGTCCCTGATGGCACTCTCGATGCTGTCGCGGTCGCTGCCGATCACGTGGGCGGAGCCGTTGATGACGGCCTGCGGCGTGTAGACGTCGCGGTCGCCGCGCATATGCGAATACGCTTTCTGGCGCGCGCTGAAACGCGAATCGGCCAGCGTGTCCTTCCAGCCGAGATAGTCCCAATAGTCGATCGGCATGCTGAGCGCGATGACGTTGGGGTCCTTCGCGAGGTCACCGATGATCTTGTCCGCAGGCGGACAGGACGAGCATCCCTGCGAGGTGAAGAGTTCGACGACAGCACGCGGATCGGCGTGAGCGGGGCGGATGATCGCAACGATCGCGCAGAGACCAAGGGCGCTGGACCATCGCGAGATAGAATTATAGGCCATCATCGCTGTCATACTGCGAACCAGTCGTGATGATTTCTATCCGTAATTGTACGGAGCATGAAGTCTGTCCCTGAACTTGCGTGCCCCAAAACGCGAGAAAGCGGCCTTGTCATAGGCCGCCTTCTTTTTAGCCGCTACTCACTAAGCAGTGAGGCACCGATCACAAATCCGCGCAAGAGCATGGTCCGGAAAAGTGTGAAGCGGTTTTCCGGGCAGACCATGCTCAAACAAGGGGCCTAGGCCGCGAGCTTGCGCAGCACGTAATGCAGGATGCCGCCGTTGCGATAGTAGTCGAGCTCGTCCAGCGTATCGATGCGGCAGAGCAGCGGGACGTCCCGCTTGCCGCCGTCGGCGGAGACGATTTCGGCCGTCAGCGTCTGCCGCGGCTTCAAATCGCCCTGCAGCCCGCGGATCGTGACCTTCTCGTCGCCCTTGAGGCCGAGCGAGGACCACGAGGTGCCGTCCTGGAAGGTGAGCGGAAGCACACCCATGCCGACCAGGTTGGAGCGATGGATGCGCTCGAAGCTCTGGCAGATCACCGCGCGCACGCCGAGCAGGCGGGTGCCCTTCGCGGCCCAGTCGCGTGACGAGCCGTTGCCGTATTCGGCGCCGGCGAACACCACCAGCGGCACGTTCTCCTGCTGGTACTTCATCGCTGCGTCGTAGATCGACATCTGTTCGCCGTCGGGCCAGTGCTTGGTCAGACCGCCTTCCGGAATATTGCCGTCGGCGCCCTTCAGCATGAAGTTCTTGATGCGGATGTTGGCGAAGGTGCCGCGCATCATCACTTCATGGTTGCCGCGGCGCGTGCCGTACTGGTTGAAGTCGGCGGGACGCACCTGGTGCTCGCTGAGGAACTTGCCGGCGGGCGAGGTCAGCTTGATCGAACCGGCCGGCGAGATGTGGTCAGTGGTGATCTTGTCGCCGAACATCGCCAGGATCCGGGCGTCGACCACGTCGACGATCGGCTCCGGCTGCTTCTTCATGCCTTCGAAATAGGGCGGGTTCTGCACATAGGTCGAGCTCATGTTCCAGCGATAGGTCTCGCTTTCCGTGGTCTTGATCTTGCGCCAGTTGGTATCGCCCTTGAACACGTCGGCGTACTTCTTCTTGAAGATCGTCGCGGTGACGTACTTCTTCATGAAGGTGTTGATCTCCTTGGCGGTCGGCCAGATGTCCTTGAGGAACACCGGCTTGCCGTCCTTGCCGATGCCGATCGGCTCGACTGCGAGATCCTTCGTCACGGTGCCGGCGAGCGCATGCGCGACCACCAGCGGCGGCGAGGCGAGGTAGTTCGCCTGCACGTCGGGCGAGACGCGGCCTTCGAAGTTGCGGTTGCCCGAGAGCACGGCGGCGGCAACGATACCGTTGTCGTTGATCGACTTCGAGATGTCTTCCGGCAGCGGGCCGGAGTTGCCGATGCAGGTCGTGCAGCCGAAGCCGACCAGGTTGAAGCCGACCTTGTCGAGATCGGCCTGCAGGCCGGAATTGGCGAGATATTCCGCCACCACCTGGCTGCCCGGCGCGAGCGAGGTCTTCACCCACGGCTTGGCCTTCAGGCCCTTGGCGGCCGCCTTGCGCGCCAAGAGGCCGGCGCCGATCAGCACGCTCGGGTTCGAGGTGTTGGTGCAGGAGGTGATCGCCGCGATCACGACGTCGCCATGGCCGAGATCGAAATTGCGGCCCTCGACCGCGAAGCGCTTCGCTTCACCCTCGGGCTTCTTGTACTCGTTGACCAGCGCGGTGGCGAAACCGGTCGACACCGCGGGCAGCGCGATGCGGCCTTCGGGACGCTTCGGTCCGGCCATCGACGGCACCACGTCGGCGAGGTCGAGCGTCAGCGTGGTGGTGAACACCGGGTCAGTCGACTTGGCGGTACGGAACAGGCCCTGCGCCTTGGCATAGGCCTGTACCAGCTTGACGCGATCGGCCTTGCGGCCCGAAGTCTTCAGGTAATCGATGGTCGCGGCATCGACCGGGAAGAAGCCGCAGGTCGCGCCATATTCGGGCGCCATGTTGCCGATCGTCGCCTTGTCCGCGACCGACAGGAAATCGAGGCCCGGACCGAAGAACTCGACGAACTTGCCGACCACGCCGAGCTTGCGCAGCATCTGGGTGACTGTCAGCACGAGGTCGGTCGCGGTGACGCCTTCCTTGAGCTGGCCCTTGAGCTTGAAGCCGACCACTTCCGGCAGCAGCATCGACAGCGGCTGGCCGAGCATGCAGGCTTCCGCCTCGATGCCGCCGACGCCCCAGCCGAGCACGGCGAGACCGTTGACCATCGTGGTGTGCGAGTCGGTGCCGACCAGCGAGTCGGGATAAGCGACCTCGAAGGTGCCGGTCTTCTTGCCGACCGTCATCTTCTCCTTCTTGGTCCAGACCGTCTGAGCGAGATATTCGAGATTGACCTGGTGGCAGATGCCGGTGCCGGGCGGCACCACCGAGAAGTTCGAGAACGCCTTCTGGCCCCACTTCAGGAACTCGTAGCGCTCCTGGTTCTGCTTGTATTCTTCGGTGACGTTCTTCGCGAACGCCTTGTTGTCACCGAAGAAGTTGACGATCACCGAGTGGTCGATGACCAGATCGACCGGCACCAGCGGGTTGATCTTCTCGGCATCGCCGCCGAGGTTCTGCATCGCGTTGCGCATCGCCGCGAGATCGACCACGGCCGGAACGCCGGTGAAATCCTGCATCAGAACGCGCGCCGGGCGGAATGCGATTTCGTGCTCGAGCTGGCGCTTCCTCAGCCACTTCGACACCGCAACGATATCTTCCTTCTTGACGGTGCGGCCGTCCTCGTTGCGCAGCAGGTTCTCGAGCAGAACCTTCATCGAATACGGCAGCTTCGAAATTCCCTTCAGTCCGTTCTTCTCTGCCTGGGGCAGGCTGTAATAGACGTAGGACTTGGCGCCGACCTTCATGGTCTTGCGGCATTTGAAGCTGTCGAGTGAGGTCATGCGGAGGATCCCAATTCTCAGTTATACCCGGCAAGGGTAACTAAACACCGGCGATCGACACTGGCCGAGGGGATGGCCTGGATGGCTTGCGGCCGCCGGTTGTGTGTGCTGCATCAAGTTCCGGGCTTATAGAACCTTTCTAGAAGCACTGCCACACCGACAAGCGCGCGACAACGTTGCGCGACCCAAAAATTCTCACGCGGTAGCGAAAGATTTCAGAGGGCTGTGACAAGACGAATCATGCGGCTCTCGGGACGAAATCTGAAATGCGTGCGCGGCGGACGGGAGGTGTTTTCCGGCCTCGATCTGTCGGCCACGGCCGGCGAGGCGCTTGCCGTCACCGGACCCAACGGCGCGGGCAAGACCTCGCTGCTGCGCGTCCTCGCCGGGCTCTTGGTTCCCGCCGAGGGCTCGATCGCGCTTGACGGCGGCGACGCCGAACTCAGCCTGCCCGAACAGGCCCACTATCTTGGCCACCGCGACGCCCTGAAGCCGGCGCTGAGCGTTGCGGAAAATCTTTCCTTCTGGCGGGAATTCCTCGGCGGCGAGACGGAGGATGCCGGCCGCTGCCTGGCCGCCGTGGCGCTCGACCACGCCGCGCACCTGCCGGCGGCCTATCTCTCGGCCGGCCAGCGCCGCCGCCTGTCGATCGCGCGCCTGCTCTCGGTGCGCCGGCCGGTCTGGCTCCTGGACGAGCCGACTTCGGCGCTCGATGCGGCCGGACAGGCGCTGTTCGTAGGCCTGATGCGCGAACATCTCGCGAGCGGCGGCCTGATCGTCGCCGCGACGCACCTTCCGCTCGGCATCGATGCGCGCGACCTGCGGATGGGAGGCGCGGCATGAGCGCGCTGGCCGCATTGATCCGCCGCGACATCCGCATCGCGCTGCGCGTCGGCGGCGGGGCGCTGATCGGCGTGCTGTTCTTCCTCACCGTGACGGTGCTGATGCCGTTCGCGGTCGGGCCCGATCTGGCGCTGCTGTCGCGGCTCGGGCCCGCCATCCTCTGGCTCGGCGCGCTGCTGGCGAGCCTGCTCACCCTCGACCGGCTGTTCACGGCCGACCACGAGGACGGCTCGCTCGACCTGATCGTGATGAGCCGGACGCCGCTGGAACTCGCCTGCGCGGCCAAAGCGCTGGCGCATTGGCTCGCCGCGGGGCTGCCACTGATCATCGCGACGCCGGTGCTCGGCTTGCTGCTCAATCTCGACGGCACCGCGACGCTGGCGGTCGCGGCGACCCTGCTGGCGGGAACACCGGCGCTGACCTTCACCGGCATGATCGGCGCGGCCCTGGCGGTGACGCTGCATCGTGGCGGGCTGCTGCTCGCGGTGCTGGTGCTACCGCTGTCGATCCCGGTGCTGATCTTCGGCGTCGCGGCCTCGCAGGCGGCGATATCGGGGTCCGTGCCCTTCGGAACACCGTTCTCGATCCTCTGCGCGCTGTCGCTTGCCAGCCTCGTGATCGGCCCGTTTGCCGCCGCGGCGAGCCTGCGGCACGGGCTGGACTGAAATTGGCCGGCAATATGAGCCCGATCAAATCTCGCCGAGAGAAATTCGGCCAATTGCCTGCGACACATCGGACGACTATCAGGGTGCCATGAAGCTGACCGAGACGCTGACCGACCTCGCCAATCCGACCAGGTTTCTGGCGCTGACCGCGCGGATCCTGCCGTGGCTCGCGGGCGTGACCGCGATCCTGCTTGCGATCGGCCTCTACCAGTCCGCCATGGCGCCCGACGACTACCAGCAGGGCGCCACGGTCAAGATCATGTTCATCCACGTGCCGAATGCGTGGCTGTCGATGTTCGTCTGGGGCGTCATGAGCGTGGCCGCGCTCGGCACGCTGGTGTGGCGTCATCCGCTCGCCGACGTCGCTGCGAAGGCCGCAGCCCCGATCGGCGCCGCCTTCACCTTCCTTGCGCTGGTCACCGGCTCGCTATGGGGCCGGCCGATGTGGGGTACCTACTGGGAGTGGGATGCGCGGCTGACCTCGGTGCTGATCCTGTTCCTGATGTATCTCGGCCTGATGGCGCTGTGGCGCGCGGTGGAGGATCCTTCGCGCGCGGCGCGAGCGGCGGCGGTCCTGACCCTGGTCGGCGCGATCAACATCCCGATCATCAAGTTCTCGGTCGACTGGTGGAACACGCTGCATCAGCCGGCCTCGGTGCTCCGCATGGGCGGATCGACGCTCGACAAGGCGTTCCTGTGGCCGCTGCTGGTGATGGCGATCGCGTTCTCGCTGCTCTTCATCACCTTGCACCTGGCGGCGATGCGCAACGAGATCCTGCGCCGGCGCGTGCGCAGCTTGCAGATGATGCAAGCCAACCGCATCGCGTTTTCGAGCGAAGTGGGCACAGGTTCGCGTGAAGAAAACGCGTCAAAACCAATTGGGGCGGCGTGACACGATGTCGCTTGGTCCCTACGCCTCCTTCATCGTGACGTCCTATGCGCTGGTCGCCATGGTCGTGCTGTTCTTGATCATCTGGATCATCGCCGACTATCGCCGCCAGCAGGCGCGCCTGAAGGAGATCGAGGCCAGCGGCATCACGCGCCGCTCCGGCCGCAGCGCGGCGGATATAAGATGAGTGACCAGGCGACAAACAGTCCGCCGCAAGCCCGCCGCCTGCTGGTGGTACTGCCGCTGGTGGTTTTCCTCGGGCTCGCCGGGCTGTTCCTGCTGCGGCTCTATGGCGGCGACCCCTCCAAAATCCCGTCGGCACTGATCGGCCGACCGGCGCCGCAGACCGCGCTGCCGGCGCTCGACGGCCTCGTGAAGGACGGCGCGCCCGTCCCCGGCCTCGATCCCGCGGCCTTCAAGGGCAAGGTCAGCATCGTCAACGTCTGGGCGTCGTGGTGCGTGCCGTGCCATGACGAAGCGCCGCTGCTGACCGAGCTCGGCAAGGACAAGCGCTTCCAGATCATCGGCATCAACTACAAGGATTCGCCCGAGAACGCGCGGCGCTTCCTCGGCCGCTACGGCAATCCGTTCGGCATCGTCGGCGTCGACGGCAACGGCCGCGCCTCCATCGAGTGGGGCGTCTATGGCGTGCCCGAGACCTTCCTGGTCGGACGCGAAGGCACGATCGTCTACAAGCTGGTCGGACCGGTGACGCCTGATAACGTCAACACCGTGCTCAAGGCCGAGATCGAGAAGGCGCTGCGCGCGGACAAGTAACCGCATCGGCACGCCGCGGCCGGCGAACATGAATCGGGCATGAACGACGCGAGAAAACACCTGCGGCATAATACTTCGACGGGTTTATCTGCGGTTCATTTCACGGCCACGGCGACGCCACGAACGCAACCCTAACTCCATGGCGTGACTTCACTCATTCCTCGGAGAGGACATATGCGCAAGACCACGCTCGCTTCACTTCTTGCTACCGCACTCACGCTCGGCCTGATGACGGCCACGCCGTCGATGGCCCAGTCGCCGCAGCCGGCCGCGCCGGCCGCCAAATCCGAGAGCCACATGGCGCCAGCGCCGAAAGCGGCGGCCCCTGATCTGAAGACGACGGGGATGGCGAAGGACGACCTGCTCGACATCAACAGCGCCAGCACCGACCAGCTCGACGCGCTGCCTGGCGTCGGCAAGGCCTATTCGGCCGCGATCATCAAGGGCCGCCCCTATAAGGGCAAGGATGAACTGGTGCAGAAGAACATCCTGCCGCAGGCGACCTACGACAAGATCAAGGACAAGATCGTCGCCAAGCAGAAGAGCTGAGCTCGGTCTCGTGCCCCGGACGCAGCGCAGCACGCAAGTGATGCGCTGCAGAGCCGGGGCCTGCAGCTCAACGAAACCTGCATGGCGAGATAGGTCCCGGCTCTGCGGAGCGGCGCGGCGCGCCGCACCGCGTCCGGGACAAGAGATCAGTCACTTTCGCAGGTCGCCGGCTTCCGCCTCGCTGGTTTCCAGCGAGACCGGCTCCAGATGATAGCGCTTGGTCAGCGGCATCTGGGCGATGGCGAAAACCATGGTCAGCGGCGTCACGCCGAACACCTTGAAGTTCACCCAGAAATCCGTGGTCTGCGTCCGCCAGACGATCTCGTTGAGGATGGCCATGCCGGCGAAGAACAGCGCCCAGCGCATGGTGAGGATACGCCAGCCCTGCGGCGTCAGATTGAACATCTGGTCGAACATCACGGCGATGAAGGAGCGGCCGAACAAGAGCCCGCCGCCGAGCACGGCCGCGAACAGGCCGTAGATGATGGTCGGCTTGACCTTGATGAAGGTCTCGTCGTGCAACACCAAGGTCAGGGTGCCGAACACCAGCACGATCGCGCCGGTCACCAGCGCCATGATCGGCACGTGTTTGGTCACCACATAGGACGCGATCATCGCCGCGACGATCGCCACCATGAACGCAGCCGTAGCCACGAACAGATGGTACTTGGCGTTCGCGACGAAGAACACGAGCAGCGGGCCGAGCTCGGTCGCAAGCTTGAACAGCGGATGTGGCTGGGTCTTGTCCATTAATTCAGTCCATTGAACTCGTGTCTTGGCCATCCTTCGAGACGGCGCTCCGCGCCTCCTCAGGATGACGACCATTCGTATCCCACCGTCATCCCTGCACAACGGCTTTGCCGTTGTTGCTGGAGGAGCGCGCACTAGCGCGCGTCTCGAAGGATGAATTATTCAATCCCGGCAATCGCCTTGGCAAAATCCTTCGCCGTGAAGGGCGCGAGGTCCTCGACGCCTTCGCCGACGCCGATGAAATGCACCGGCAGCTTGTGCTTTTCCGACAGCGCGACAAGGATGCCGCCGCGCGCGGTGCCGTCAAGCTTGGTCATCACGAGGCCGGTGACGCCTGCCGTACGATGAAACGCCTCGACCTGCGACAGCGCATTTTGTCCCACCGTGGCGTCGAGCACGAGCAGCACCGCATGCGGCGCCGACGCATCGACCTTCTTGATGACGCGCACGACCTTTTCGAGCTCGTTCATCAGCTCGGACTTGTTCTGCAGCCGGCCGGCGGTGTCGATCAGCAGCACGTCGCGCGCCTGCTCCTTCGCCGCGGTCAGCGCACTGAAGGCAAGGCTCGCCGAATCCGATCCCTGGGTCCCGGCGATGACCGGCGACTTGGTGCGCTCGCCCCAGACCTTGAGCTGCTCGATCGCCGCGGCACGGAAGGTATCGCCGGCGGCCAGCATGACCTTGCGGCCCTCGGCGGAAAATTTCGCGGCCAGCTTGCCGATCGTCGTGGTCTTGCCGGAGCCGTTGACGCCGACGACGAGGATCACGAACGGCTTCAGCGTCGCATCGATCTCGAGCGGCTTGGCCACCGGCGCCAGCACCTTCTCGACCTCGGTCGCGACGACGTCCTTGACCTCGTCGGCCGAGATCGCCTTGTCGTAGCGGCCTTTGCCGACCGCCTCCGCAATGCGGACCGCGACATCAGTGCCGAGATCGGCGCGCAGCAGCACATCCTCGATGTCATCGAGCATGGCAGAATCGAGCTTGCGCTTGGTGACGAGGTCGGCGACCGCGGTCCCGATCGAACTCGAGGTTCGCTTCAGGCCGCCTTTCAGCCGCTGCCACCAGCTCTGTTTGGGAGTTCCCGCAGTGGTATCGTTCATGCCTAGTGTCCGGCTCTAACATTCGCATCCCGTTGCGGCTAGCTCTGTTGCGAATGTTAGAGCCGCAGGGACACTAGAAAATTTTGATTCTGGTGCGGCTTTTCGGATTTGACATTCGCTCGCCAGTGCGTGGAAACAGGAAGCGAATGTCAAATCCGCCGCACCAGGGACGTGTTAGCCGTTTCGGCCCATAAACGAAAGTCTCGACGAATTGATCGATGTTCCCCAATTGACCGCGGAAGAAATCCTGGGCCGGGTGCTCCACCGCGACGGGCTGATGCTGGTCATCGACAAGCCGGCCGGCCTGCCGGTGCATCGCGGCCCCAAGGGCGGCCCCAATCTGGAGGCCTCGTTCGACGCGTTGCGGTTCGGCCTGCCCCGGCCGCCGGTGCTGGCGCATCGGCTGGACAAGGACACCTCCGGCTGCCTCGTCCTGGGACGCCACCGCAAGGCCACCGCCTCGCTCGGGCTGTTGTTCAAGCACAGCAAGATCGCGAAGACCTACTGGACCGTGGTCGAGGGCGGCCCTGCTGAGGATCAAGGCACCATCGACATGCCGCTCGGCCGGCTCAACGCCGAGCGCGGCTGGTGGCAGAAGCCGGATCCGGATGGCCAGAAGGCCATCACCAACTGGAAGGTGCTGGGACGCGGCGACGGCCTCGCCTGGCTCGCGATGGAGCCGGTCACCGGCCGCACCCATCAGCTCCGGGTGCATTCATCGGCGATGGGCTGGCCGATCGTCGGCGACAATATCTATGGCAACGGTCCGCGCTTCGGCGAGCCGACCCTGCATCTGCATTCCCGCGAAATCGGCATCCCGATTTCCCGCAACAAGGACCCGGTGCATGTCGTAGCACCAGCGCCGGCGCACATGCGGGAGCGGCTCAAGGCTTGTGGCTGGAACGGCGAATAGAGCGTTTTCCAGCAAAAGCCTGTCCCGGACTTGATCCGGGATGGATAGCGGTTCGCGTAAAGAAAACGCGTCAAAGTGTAGCGCGTCCTCCGGGATTCTACTGATCATTATCCTTACGAAACGTTCAGGTCCGCCCGATAAAGCTGCAAACCGGCTTAGAACAAGCAATCGGGACGGGCTCAGGACGAGCAATGCTGACTGCCGGGCAGGCGATTGTCGACGAGGTCGAGGCTGCGATACGCGCCGGCTCCGCCGAAAAATGCATCGCGACGGCGAAGCGCGTCACTGACCTGTTTCTCCACTCCGCCGGCAGCTTCAACAGCGAGCAGATCGAACTGTTCGACAATGTGCTCGAACGGCTGGTCAAGACCATCGAGCTGCGCGCGCTCGCCGAGATCAGCGCCCGCATGGCGCTTGCCGAGATCAGCGAGCAGCTTGCCCCGGTCGCGCAGGCACCGCCCGCGATCGTTCGCCGCCTCGCCAGTAACGACGAGATCCGGATCGCGCGGCCGATGCTGCAGGAATCCTCGCGCCTCAGCGCCGAGGACCTGGTCGAGATCGCGCAGACCAAGAGCGAGCAGCACCTGCTCGCCGTCGCCGGCCGCTGGTGGCTCAAGGAAGTCGTCACCGACGCGCTTCTGGCTCGTCGCTTTGCGAGCGTGAGCCACCGCCTGGTCAGCAATCCCGGCGCCAAGGTATCGGCGAGCGGGTTTGCGGTCATCCTGGCGCAGGCCGAGCACGACCCGGTGCTTGCGGTCCAGACCGGTATTCGCGCCGATCTGCCCTCGGAGCTCCGTCTTCAGCTCCTGCACGATGCAACGGAGGAGGTTCGCGGCCGCTTGCTGGAACGTGCCCCGCCGTATCTTTACGAGGAAATCCGGCACGCGGTCGCCGCGGTCACCGCCGGCGTCGAGCGCGACATGTCGCAGGTCCGCGATTTCACCGCAGCCAGGCGCCACGTCGCGAAGCTGAAGGACAGCGGCGAGCTCAACGAGGCCGCCCTGCTCGGCTTCGCCCGGCAGCGACGATATGAAGAGACTGTTGTTGCGCTGGCGGATCTTGCGCAGTCGAACATCGAGGTGATCCGTTCCCTGATGCAAAGCCTGCGCAGTGAAGGCCTTTTGGTGCCGTGCCGGGCGGCAGGCCTGAGCTGGGAGACCACCGCCGCGGTGATGGAATGCCGCTATACGACCGGCTCCATGGGCCCCGTCGAGCTCGCCCATGCGAAGAGCCAGTTCACGAAAATGGCACGCGCAAATGCCGATCGCCTGCTGCGATTCTGGCAGGTTCGCGCGTCGCGGCCGCCAAAGCCCGGCGGCCGCGCGCACTGAGTGCATCATGCGCGACGGCGCGACTGGGAGCGATTAACCTGCCAAACAGCTGGTTCGGTGTCATCACCCGCGCATGTCGCTGATCCAGTACTTGAGCGGCGTCGGTGCTTGAGCCGAGAGGCCGCGGCCTCTCCGGGCGTCGTCCCGAAATAAGGCGCAGAGCGTCGGCTCAACGGACGTCGTCGACCGATGCAGTGAGGCGCGCGCCGTCATGTCCGCTGATGGACATCGCACGAACAGTGCCCGGCACGTCCCCATCGATCGCAACCGGCAGGAAATGCTCGGTGCGGCCCTGCGTGCCGCTCTCGATCAACACCTTGCGCGTCGCGCCGACTTCCGCCGCCAGCCGCCGCACCAGCGCGGCTTCGCCGGCTGCGCGCAGCCGCTTAGCGCGCTCCCTGATTGCTCCGCCGTCGACCTGTGGCATCCGTGCGGCCGGCGTGCCCGGACGTTTCGAATAGGGAAACACATGCAGGAAAGTGAGATCGCATTCCGCGACCAGATCGAGCGAGCGCGCGAACATTTCCTCGGTCTCGGTCGGAAAGCCCGCGATGATGTCGGCGCCGAACGCGATGTCCGGCCGCAGCCGGCGCAGCTGCGCGCAGAAATCGATCGCGTCCCGGCGCGAATGCCGGCGCTTCATCCGCTTGAGGATCATGTCGTCGCCGGACTGTAGCGACAGATGCAGATGCGGCATCAGCCGTGCGTCGTCGGCGATCACATCGAGCAGATCGCGGTCGGCCTCGATCGAATCGATCGAGGAGATGCGCAACCGCTTCAGCTCGGGCACATGGCGCAGGATCTGCCGGGTCAACTGGCCGAGCTTCGGCGCGCCCGGCAGGTCGGCGCCGTAGCTCGTGAGATCGACGCCGGTCAGCACGATCTCGGCATGGCCGCGCTCGACCAATGTGCGGACCTGATCGACGACCGCGCCCATCGGCACCGAGCGCGAATTGCCGCGGCCGTAGGGGATGATGCAGAAGGTGCAGCGATGATCGCAGCCGTTCTGCACCTGCACGAACACCCGCGGCAGGCCGCGCTCGAAGCCGTCGAGCAGATGCGGCGCCATCTCCGTCACCGCCATGATGTCGGCAACCGCGACCTTCTCGCTCGCATCGATGGCAAACGGCGCATCGAAGGCCGCGCGCGTCGCCTGCCAGGCGGCGCCGCGCATCTTCTCGTCATTGCCGACGACGCGATCGACCTCGGCCATCTCGGCAAACATGTCGGCTTGCGTCTGCGCCGCGCAGCCGGTGACGACGATGCGCGCGGCGGGGCGTTCACGTTTCAGTTTGCGGATCGACTGCCGGGCCTGCGCCACCGCCTCGTTGGTGACGGCGCAGCTGTTGATGACGATGGTGTCGGTGAGCCCGGCCTGTTCGGCCTCGCGCCTGATCACCTCGGATTCGAATGCGTTGAGGCGGCAGCCAAAAGTGACGACATCGACGCTCATGACGGTCAAGCGACGCTGGCGAACAGCGCCGGATCGAAACGGCCCTCATATTCGAAATCGGCGGTGCCGGTCATCAGCACGTGATCGTCGCGCTCGCGCCACTCGATGCCGAGCTTGCCGCCGGGCAGCGTGATCTCGACAATTCGGTTAGCGCGCTTCAGCCGCGCCGCCGCAACCGCGGTCGCGCAGGCCGCCGAGCCGCAGGCCCTGGTCAGGCCGGCGCCGCGCTCCCAGGTGCGGATCGTGATGTGGTCGCGATCGACGATATGGGCGAGCGTGATGTTGGCGCGCTCCGGAAAGATCGGATGGTTTTCCAGCAGCGGCCCGAAACGTTCGAGGTCGTAGGCATTGACGTCGTCGACCCAGAAGATCGCGTGCGGGTTGCCCATCGAGACCACCGATGGCGAATGCAGCACCGGATTGTCGATCGGCCCGACCTGCAGCTCGATGTAGCGGGTGTCACGAAATTCCTCAGCCAGCGGAATGTCCTGCCAGCCGAACTTCGGCGCGCCCATGTCGACGGTGTAGAGATCGGGCGCCGGCCCCTGCCAGCAATTGAGCAGGCCGGCGCGGGTCTGGAACGTCGCTGTGGTCTGGCCGGTCTTCTCGAAGATCCGCCGCACCACGCAGCGCATGCCGTTGCCGCAGGCGCCGGCCTCCGAGCCGTCATTGTTGTAGATCGAGATGAACGCTTCGGTGCCGTCGAGCCGCGGCGGCTGCAGCACCATCAGCTGATCATAGGGCACGCCGCCGGCCGGCGACGCCACGGCGCGCGCCTCATCAGCCGAAACCTGCGCTTTGGAATCGCGCAGGTCGACGACGACGATCTCGTTGCCGATGCCGTTCATCTTGGCGAATGCGTGATTGGCGAGCGCGCTCATCGATTTTCCTAAATTCTGCCCGGTTATATGGCGAGTGGTGGCCCCTTAGCCAGTCTGAATAGCCCTATGACACATCTGTCATGGGACGAATGCAGAACTCGCGTGTTAGGAATATCGCACCTCAAGGACCGCGCGCGCCGGGACAGATCGAGCGGCCGTTTGAGGGAAGGGGATGGAGAATACCGAATGAACCGTATCAACACGCTCCGCGCGGCCCTGGTCGCGCTGCTCCCTTTGGCCGCGATCGCCCTGGCAAGCCCGGCGCCTGCCCAGTCGCCGTCAGCCTCGCCCGCTCCGGCAGCAAGCCCGAGCCCAACTCCCGCGCCTGCGCCATCGGCAACGCCGGTGCCCCCGCCGGCCGAGACCAAGTCGCCGGCCGACAGCCCGGCCGCATCGCAGTCCCCGACGCCGCCACCGGCTGCGCCGGTGCAGACCGCCGATCCCTTCGGCGAGCCGTTCACGCTGGAACCGAAGAAGGTCGTGATGCTCAAGGGCACGGCCAATTGGGATTCGGCCTTCGACGCGCTGATCGAGGCGTTCAAGCAGCTCACCGCGCTGCTCGACAAGGACGGCGTCAAGGCAGCGGGCAATCCGATGATCGTCTACACCTCGACCGACGACACCGGCTTCACCTTCATCGCCGAAATCCCGGTCGACCAGGACGTCAAGAACCTCGGCAAGAACATGAGCATGGGCAATTCGCCTGATGGCAAGGCCCTGAAATTCGTCCATCGCGGTTCCTACGACAACATGGACAACACCTATGAGGCGATCACCAATCACCTCGACGACAAGAAGCTTGAAGCCAAGGACACCTTTATCGAGGAATACATCACCGATCCGCTGAAGACCGCCGAAGACAAGCTTGTGATCAACGTCTACGTACCCCTGAAGTGAGCCAGATGACCCGTCGCCTTCCCCTCGGCCTCCCCCACGGCCTCCCCATCGCTG
The DNA here is from genome assembly GCF_042258615.1 of Bradyrhizobium sp. Pha-3. Taxonomy (GTDB): domain Bacteria; phylum Pseudomonadota; class Alphaproteobacteria; order Rhizobiales; family Xanthobacteraceae; genus Bradyrhizobium. The sequence goes on from NZ_CP170152.1 coordinate 9,041,528, forward strand.
CCACCCTCATCGCGACCACGCTGCTGGCTGCGCCCGCACTCGCCGACAGCGACTTCCCGCCGGCGATCTCGGTCACCGGCGAGGCGACCGTATCGGCCGCGCCCGACGAGGCGCAGCTCGACGCCGGCGTCACCACCGACGGCAAGACCGCACGCGAGGCCACCGACGCCAACAATGTGACGATGGGCAAGGTGCTGGCCGCACTGAAGGGCGCCGGCCTTGCGGAGAAGGACTATCAGACCTCGCGGCTGTCGCTGCAGCCGCAATTCGCCAACCGCTCGCCGTCGTCGCCGAACGCCCCGCCCAGCATCGTCGGTTACCACGCGAGCAATCGCGTCACGATCAAGCTGCGCGATGTGAGCAAGGTCGCTGGTGTCATCGACGTGCTGGTGGGCGCCGGCGCCAACGATATCGGCGGGCTCAATTTCTCGGTGTCGCAGGCTTCGAAGCTGCTCGACGAGGCACGCGAGCGGGCGATCGCCGACGCCCGCCGCAAGGCGGAGATCTACGCCAAGGCCGCCGGCGTCACGCTCGGCGCGCCGTTGAACATCGCGGAAGTCGGCTCGGCGCCGGTGCCGATGTTCCGCGCCAAGATGGCCACGGCAGGATTCGCCGCACCCACGCCGGTGGCGCAAGGCGAGGAAACGCTGACCGTCAATGTGACCGTCTCCTGGGCGATCAAGGAGAAGTAGCAGTTATTGTCGTCCCTGCGAAAGCAGGGACCCATATGTGGACGGCCCCCGTGGCACAAGAGCTTTCTGAGTAGATCGGATCGCTGCATCCATATGTCCGGCCTGTTGATGCGACGCGCAAAGGTCGCTGGCCAAGATGGGTTGCGCGACGCGAGCTCCAAACAACCCCGCGACCTGTTGGCGGCCAATGGGTCCCACGGACTGTCTCGCATCGTTGATCGACCGATTGCTCCATCTGCTCTTGCAGCTTCCGGGTCGGCTGGTGGGCGAACCCGCCGGCCGGCCAATCTGTTAGGCGGCGGCCGCCATGGCATTGAGCCGCGCGGCATCGTAACTCTCGCCCGTCGCCATCAGCTTCCAGGCGATGCGGGCAACCTTGTTGGCGAGCGCCACGGCGGCCAGCTTCGGCGGCTTGCGCTTGAGCAGCGCCAGCAGCCAGCGCGACGGATGGCCTCGGCCCCGCCGAACCTGCTGGATGACCGCCGTCGCCCCAACCACGAACAAGCGGCGCAGGTCTTCGTCACCGGCCCGCGTGATCTTGCCGAGCCTGGTCTTGCCGCCGGTGGAATGATCCTTCGGTGTGAGGCCGAGCCAGGCCGCAAAATGCCGGCCGGAGCGGAACGCATGCGGATCGGGCGTCTTCATCACCAGCCGTGTTGCGGTGATCGGGCCGACGGATGGGATCTGCGCCAGACGCCGGCTCAGCGCATCGGCGCGGTGCCAGGCCATCAGCCTAACCTCGAGTTGCTTGAGTTCGGCTTGCAGAGCAGCGTATTGGCGTCCCTGCACCGCAAACACCTCGCGCGCCATGCTGGGCAAGCTCTCGTCCTGCGCGATCCGCGCCAGCAGCGGCTCGATCTTGTCGAGCCCCTTGGGCGCGATCAGGCCGAGCTCCGCCGCATAGCCGCGGATCGCGTTGCTCAGCTGGGTGCGCCGGGCGATCAATCCATCGCGCAGCCCCGCCAGCATCAGCGCGGCCTGTTGCTCGGCCGTCTTGACCGGCACAAAGCGCATGTTCGGCCGGTCCATCGCTTCACACAGCCCTTCTGCATCGCGCCCGTCATTCTTGTTCCGCATCACGTAAGGCTTCACCAATTGCGGGGCCATCAGCCTCACCGCGTGACCGAGCTTGCCAAGCTCCCGCGCCCAATACTGCGAAGCTCCGCAGGCCTCCATCCCGATCACGGTCGGCGGCAATTTGGCGAAGAACTCCAGCACTTGCTTGCGCGACAGCTTCTTGCGCAGCACCACCTGCTCCGCCGCATCAACCCCATGCAGCACAAAAATATGCTTCGACGTATCCATTCCAATGCGGATAATCTCTCCCACGGACGGCTCCTTTGTCTGAGATTTGCAACAACCTCATTCTGGCACACTGATGCCGTAGGGGGCCGTCCACACCATCAACCACAGGATCGAGTCGTTCGAATTCGCTGTGGCCACGGCCGCTCAAGACAAACGATGACGGTGGTTATGGATCCCGGGTCGCGCTTCGCTTGCCCGGGACGACAGCTCTTAAATCTCCAACACCATCTAAATCTCGAACACCTGTCCCGGCTTCAGCGTCACAAATTTCTCGCGCGGCACCTTGGCCGCGTCGAGCGCTTCAGTGAGTGCGATCGCCGGCGCATCGATCGCCTCGTCGGTCAACTGGAACGTGCCGTGGTGATGCGCCAGTGCCTGGGCGGCGCCGCAATCGGCCAGCGCCTGCACCGCGTCCTCCGGGTTCATGTGCTGGTCTTGCATGAACCAGCGCGGCTCGTAGGCGCCGATCGGCAGGATCGCGAGCCGCAACGGGCCATGCGCCTCGGCCACCCTGCGGAAATGCCGCCCGTCGCCATAGCCGGAATCGCAGACGATGTAGAGCTTGCCCGCTGGCGTCTCCAGCACGAAGCTCGCCCACAGCGCCTTGTTGCGGTCGAACAGGCCGCGCGCTGACCAGTGCCGCGTCGGCACCAGCGTCACGGCAAGGCCGCCGCCGAGTTCGAGGCGCTGATGCCAGTCGAACGCCTCGGCCTTGATCGCGGCGTCGGAGGCACGCATCGTGACGTCGTTGCCGAGCGGCGTGATCACGCGAGGGCTGAACGCTGCAGCAAGCTTCGACAGCGTCGCGACGTCGAGGTGATCGTAATGGCCGTGCGACACCAGCACGACATCGATCCTGGGCAACTTCTCGAAAGCTATGCCGGGATCATTGTGCCGCTTGGGACCTGCGAAGCCGAACGGCGAAGCCCGCGTCGACCAGACCGGATCGACCAGGATGTTGAGGCCCGCGGTCTGGATCAACCAGCTGGCGTGGCCGACGAAGCAGAGCCGCACCTTGTCGCCATCGATGCGGGCCGGCGGCGTATCGGCATAGGGGCTCGGCGCCCATTCCGGCCAGACCGCGCGCTGCCGCCTGCCCCCGAACTGCCAGCGCAGCACCTCGCCGAGCGATTTCGGCGGCGCGCCATCCGGATCGAAGAAGTGCAGGCCGTCGAAATGATCCGAGACGGGGCCGTCATAGGTTTTCATAAAGGTCATCCAGATCGAGGACGCGCCGATCGCCGCAGTGGCTCCGGTCAAGGTCGCGAGAAGGCGGCGGCGGGTGATGATGGGCACGCGGGTTCCCAACAGGAGGCAGGCTCCGCTTATATGGGTGACGACGCCGAATTCGGAACCGGCATGACAAATTGGCGCAATTTCAATGCCTTAGGCTCTAAACCGCGCGAATTGCGGCGAAACTTTCCTTGACTTTGCTGCCCCGGCAGCGTTTAACGCCGCGACTTTCTCGGAAAGATCCGTCTTTTCGACCCGCCGACTGGCCCTGGAGGCCAGAGGCCAACGCCCGACAGCGCGATGCGCCCTCGGGCGCGAAAGTGTTTGGACCATCGTCTTGGCGATCCGTCGAGACGTCTTACGTCGTCATCACCCCGCGGGCGATGATGTGAACTGGGCGCCTGCTTTAGGCAAAGGACAACGGCATTGTTCGACAATCTGTCGGAACGGCTTGGTGGCATTCTCGATCGTCTGACGGGGCGCGGTGCGCTGACCGAAAAGGACGTCGATGCCGCGATGCGCGAGGTGCGCCGCGCGCTGCTCGAGGCCGACGTCGCGCTCGAGGTCGTCCGCAGCTTCATCGACCGGGTCCGCGAGCAGGCGATCGGCGCCACCGTCGTCAAGTCGGTGACGCCGGGCCAGATGGTCGTGAAGATCGTCCATGACGAGCTGGTCGCCACGCTCGGCTCCGACGGCCAGACCATCGACATCAATTCCGTGCCGCCGGTGCCGATCATGATGGTCGGTCTGCAAGGCTCCGGCAAGACCACCACCACCGCAAAACTCGCGCGCCGCATGGTCCAGCGCGACAAGCGCAAAGTGCTGATGGCCTCGCTCGACGTCTATCGCCCGGCGGCGATGGAGCAGCTCGCGGTGCTCGGCCGCGACCTCGACATTCCGACCTTGCCTATCGTCGCCGGCCAGATGCCGCCGCAGATCGCAAAGCGCGCGTTGGAGGCCGGCAAGCTCGGCGGCTACGACGTCGTGCTGCTCGACACTGCCGGCCGCACCACGCTCGACGAAGACATGATGAAGGAGGCGGCCGAGATCAAGGCCGCCGCCAACCCGCATGAAGTGCTGCTGGTCGCGGATAGCCTCACCGGCCAGGACGCAGTCAACCTCGCACGCGCGTTCGACGAGCGCGTCGGCCTCACCGGCATCGTGCTGACGCGCGTCGACGGCGACGGCCGCGGCGGCGCCGCGTTGTCGATGCGCGCGGTCACCGGCAAGCCGATCAAGCTGCTCGGCACCGGCGAAAAGACCGACGCGCTGGAAGACTTCCATCCGAACCGCATCGCCGGCCGCATCCTCGGCATGGGCGACGTCGTCTCGCTGGTCGAGAAGGCCGCGGCCAATATCGACGCCGAGAAGGCCGCGCGCACCGCCGAGCGGATGCGCAAGGGTCAGTTCGACCTCAACGACATGCGCGAACAGCTGCAGCAGATGGCGAACATGGGCGGCATCGGCGGCCTGATGGGCATGATGCCCGGCATCGCCAAGATGAAGAACCAGATCGCGGCGGCCGGCATCGACGACAAGATCATCAAGCGCCAGGTCGCGGTGATCGATTCGATGACGCGGCAGGAGCGCAAGAATCCGGACATCCTGAAGGCGAGCCGCAAGAAGCGCATCGCGGCCGGCGCCGGCCAGAGCGTCGAGCAGGTCAACAAGCTGCTGAAGATGCACCGGAACATGGCCGACATGATGAAGGCCATGGGAAGCGGCAAGCGCGGCCCGCTCGCCGGCATCGCGCAGGCGATGGGTTTTGGCGGCGGCATGAAGCCGCCTTCGGCCGAGGAGATGAAGGCACTCGCCGAGAAGATGCAGGGCGGCGCCGGCGGCGGTCTGCCGAATCTGCCGAAGGATTTGCCGGCCGGGCTGCGCGGCGGCCTGCCCAACGTGCCGGGCCTGACCGGGCTTTCCGGCAAGCCGATGCTGCCGGGCCTCGGCGGTTTCCCGGGCAAGAAGAAATGAGGAATTCGTCGCGATGGCTCACATGCAGCCGGCGCGACGCGGAATGCCAATCAATCGAACACATCGACCTTTGAAGGAGAACTAAATGTCCGTTGTTATCCGCCTCGCTCGCGCAGGCACCAAGAAGCGTCCGGTCTATCACGTCGTCGTCGCCGACTCGCGTTTCCCGCGCGATGGCCGCTTCATCGAGCGTCTCGGCCACTTCAACCCGCTGCTGCCGAAGGACAACGAGGCCCGCCTCAAGCTCGACATGGACAAGGTGAAGGCCTGGCTCGCCAAGGGCGCGCAGCCGTCGGATCGCGTGACCCGCTTCCTCGACGCCGCCGGCGTTGTGAAGCGCGCCGCGCGCAACAACCCGGAAAAGGCCGTGCCGCGCAAGGAGCGCAAGGCGCAGGCCGAAGCCGCCGCCAAGGCATAGACTGAACGGCGACCACGGTGACTGCACCGGTCTGTGTCGCCCGTATCGGCGCTGCGCATGGCGTGCGCGGCGCCGTCCGGCTGTGGACCTTCACCGAAGATCCGCTGGCCGTGAAGGACTACGGCCCGCTGATGACCAAGGACGGCACGCGCCAGTTCGAAGTCACGCATGCGCGCGAGGCCAAGGACCATCTGGTGGTGACGCTGAAGGGCGTCGCCAGCCGCGATGACGCCGAACGGCTCAACGGGCTCGAGCTCTACGTTCCGCGCGACCGGCTGCCGGAAACCGACGACGGCGAATATTACCACACCGACCTGATCGGGCTCGCCGCGGTGACGACGACAGATCAGCCGCTCGGCAAGGTGATCGCGATCCATAATTTCGGCGCCGGCGATATCATCGAGATCGCCCCGCCGCAGGGCGCGACGATGCTGCTGCCCTTCACCAATGCCGTGGTGCCGGCAGTCGATCTCGCCGGCGGCCGCGTCGTGATCGACCTGCCGCAGGAAATCGACGGCGACGATCCGTCGGCAGCTTGACCAGGAGCAATCCTCAGCCCGTCATCCGGCCCTGCTGCTCGAGCCAGTCGCAGAACACCGCGCTGTGCGGATCGTTGCTGCGGCCTGCCGGAAAATACGCGAAGTAGCTCCGCGCCGGCAGGCTGATCGCGGCAAACGGCGTCACCAGTCGCCCCGCCGCGAGATCGTCCGAGATCAACGCGGTCGGACCCATCGCAACGCCGAGACCATCGAGCGCGGCCTGGATCGTCAGATAGAAATGATCGAAGGTCAGCGCGGCCGCCGGCTCCAGCGCGGATTGCCCGGCCTCGGTCAGCCAGTCGCGCCACAGCCGCGGCATCGACGTGACATGCAGCAGCGTATGCCTGGAGAGATCCGCGATCTCATGCAGCGGCAGTCGTTCGAGCAGCGACGGACTGCACACCGGCAATCTCCGCTCCGACACCAGGAAGCGCGACGAGAAGCCATGAAACGTATCCGGACCACCGCGGATCACGACGTCGAATGATTCCGGCAGCGCATCCACCGGATCGTTCGACGTGCTCAGGCGCACCTCGATGTCGGGATGCTCGGCACGAAACCGGCTCATCCGCGGCAGCAGCCAGCGCAGGCTGAAGGTAGCGAGCGCATTGACGCGCAACACCGCCACCGCGGCGTCGCCGCGCCGCTCGCGATGCTGCTGCACGGCGGCCGATATCCGGTCGAGCGCAGGCGCGAACTCGGCCAAGAGCGCCGCGCCCGCCGGCGTCAGCACCACGCGCCGCACCGATCGACGGAACAGCGCCGGCGCGCCCAACCACTCCTCCAGCAGCCGGATCTGCTGGCTGACGGCGCCATGGGTCACGCTGAGCTCGGCGGCGGCTTCCTTGAAGCTGCCGAGCCGCGCGGCGGCCTCGAAGGCGCGGACCGCATTGAGCGGCGGCAGGCTGCGGCGTGGGACGAACATGATGCCTCATTACCAGATTTTCTAACGCATGATCCGATTATTACTGATTTGTGACAGCGACGGATCGGGCCCATATTGCGCAGCAAGTTACTTACGTATCTCTTCTTTTCGAAAGCCTGCTCCGATGCGCAGCCGCTCCATCGTTAGATTTTCTTGCTCCGGACGGCAACGATGAGCGTGTCCGTGGAAGCCGATACGTCCCGCCCCGACCACGCCCGGGCGACCCGAACGCTGTCCGTGACCGGGCTCAACCACGCCCTCCACGACGGTTACACCGACCTGATCTACGTGCTGCTGCCGGTCTGGCAGGCGGAATTCGCGCTGGGCTACGGGCTGCTGGCGCTGCTGCGCGGGCTCTATGCCGGCGCCATGGCTGGGCTGCAGATCCCGGTCGGACGCATCGCAGAGCGGATCGACGGCAAGTTCATCCTGATCGCTGGGACGGCGCTGTCGGCGCTCGGCTATGTGTTCGCCGGATTGTCCGGCGGCGTCATCGGACTTGGCCTGGCCCTTGCGCTCTCCGGCGCGGGCTCGAGCACGCAGCATCCGATCGCATCATCAGCGGTTTCGCGCGCCTATGGCGCGGGCGCGCGCGGGCCGCTCGGCATCTACAATTTCTCCGGCGATCTCGGCAAGGCGGCGATCCCGGCCGCGACCTCGATCCTGCTCGTGATCATGTCGTGGCGGCACACGCTGCTCGTGCTTGCGCTTGCAGGCCTGCTTGTCGCGATCTGCATTGCGCTCTGGATGCCGTCGGTCGGCAAGGGCGCCGAGCGCAAGGCAACTGCCGCGTCGCGCCGCGACGGCGCCGGCGGCGGCTTTCACTGGCTGCTCGCGATCGGCATCCTAGACACCGCGGTCAGGATGGGTTTTCTCACCTTCCTGCCGTTCCTGTTGCGCGACAAGGGCGCCTCGCTGCCGACCAACGGCCTCGCGCTGGCGCTGGTCTTCATCGGCGGCGCGGCGGGGAAATTCACCTGCGGCTGGCTCGGCGAGCGCGTCGGCACGCTGCGCACCGTGCTGATCACCGAAGGCGGCACGGCGGCGCTGATCCTTGCGGTGCTGGTATTGCCGCTGGCGCCAGCCATCATGCTGCTGCCGCTGCTCGGCGTGATGCTCAACGGCACCTCCTCGGTGCTCTACGGCACGGTGCCCGAGCTCACGCCGGCGCATCGGACCGAGCGCGCCTTCGCGCTGTTCTATACCGGGACGATCGGATCGGGCGCGATCGCGCCGGTGCTCTATGGCCTGCTTGGCGACGCACTCGGTCCGACGCTCGCCACCACGGCGACCGCGCTCACGGCGCTGGCGATCTGTCCGCTCGCAGTGGCCCTCGCGCGGCATCTTGGCGACGGTCCAACGGCAGCGTGATGACCGTAGCCCGGATGGAGCGCAGCGAAATCCGGGGCCGCTCCTTATTGCTTGCATGATTCCCGGATTGCGCTTCGCTCCATCCGGGCTACTTAAGCAAGGGTCTCACGGAGCATCCCAATGACAAGCACGCACAAGGCCTGGCGGCTGCACGCCCACAATGATCTTCGCTTCGAGGAGGTCGCAACGCCTAGGCCCGCGCCCGATGGCGTCGTGGTCCGGATCGAGGCCGGCATGGTGCTGTCCTATACCAACAAGCTGCTGTCCGGCGCGCTGCCCTACAGCCTGCCGCCGATGCCGTTCGTGCCGGGCACCAATGCGATCGCGCGAATCGTCGCCACCGGCGAGAACGTCACGCATGTGCGGAGCGGCGACCGTGTGTTCCTCAGCCCGCATCTGCGCGGCGACGTGCCGGATCGAGATCCGCCGCAGATCCTGATCGGCCTCACCGCCACCGTGACGACGCCGGAGGCGCTCGCATTGCAGGCACGCTGGCGCGATGGCGTGTTTGCGGAAATCGCGCATTGGCCTGCCGCCTGCGTCACGCCCCTCGCCAATCTCGACGACAAGCCGGCGACCGAGCTGATCGGGTTGGCAAAACTGATCGTGCCGTTCGGCGGCTTGCAGCGCACCGGCCTGCGCGGCGGACAGACCATCATCGTCAACGGCGCGACCGGCTATTTCGGCTCGGGCGGCGTGATGCTCGCGGTCGCGATGGGCGCGGGCCGCGTCGTCGCGGTCGGACGCAAGGAGGCCGCGCTCGAACAATTGCGCGATGCATTCGGCCCGCGCGTCATTCCCGCCGTCGTCACCGGCGATGCCTCAGCTGACCTTCAGACTATCCGCCGCGCCGCCGGCGGCAGCGCCGATGTCGCGCTCGACCTGCTCGGCGCCGCGAAGAGCACCTCGACCACACTGTCCACCCTGCGCGCGCTCCGGCGTGGCGGCCGGATGGTGCTGATGGGCAGCGCCGAGATGCCTCTCGAACTCTCGTTCCGCGAGATGCTGGCCAATGACTGGGAGGTGGTCGGGCAGTTCATGTACGATCGCACGGCGCCGGGCCAGCTTGCCGGACTCGCCGCCGAGGGCCTGCTGGATCTGCGCAAGATCAACGTCGCGACCTTCAAGCTCGCGGACTTCCGCCGCGCGGTGGATGCGGCCGCGATGATGCAGAGCCTCGACCTCACGGCCGTGGTGCCGTAACCAGAGTCCATGACATCGCAAGAGACCCCATCCCAGGCGACACCCTGGCGCGCCACCGTGCTGACCCTGTTCCCGGACATGTTCCCGGGGCCGCTCGGCGTGAGCCTGGCCGGCAAGGCACTGGCCACGGGTCTCTGGGCGCTGGAGGCACGCGACATCAGGGCGTCGGCGACCGACAAGCACCGCAGCGTCGACGACACGCCGGCCGGCGGCGGCCCGGGCATGGTGCTGCGGGCCGATGTGCTGGCGGCGGCGATCGATGCCGCCGGCGTCGCGGCTGACCGCCCGCGCCTGCTGATGAGCCCGCGGGGTCGGCCGTTGACCCAGACCCACGTCGCGGAACTCGCGGCCGGGCCCGGCCCCCTGATCGTCTGCGGCCGCTTCGAGGGCATCGACCAGCGGGTGATCGAGGCGCGCCGACTCGAGGAGGTCTCGATCGGCGATTATGTGCTGTCCGGCGGCGAAATCGCCGCGATGGCGCTGATCGACGCCTGCGTCCGCCTGCTACCTGGGGTAATGGGGAAGCTGGCCTCGGGAACCGAAGAGAGTTTCTCCGAAGGACTACTGGAATACCCCCAATATACCCGTCCGCAGGAGTTCGAAGGCCGCCAGATCCCGGAAATCCTGATTTCTGGCGATCACGCCAAGGTGGCGGCCTGGCGGCTGGCCCAATCCGAGGCCCTGACGGCGGCCCGGCGGCCCGATCTCTGGGCCCGGAAGGCCAGCCAAAAAGCCGCCCGGCGAGGGACAAAAAACACGACAGACGGGTGACAAACCCTGCGCTTTGCCTTATAGGCACGGCCTAATCCGCACACGCGCAGGATAGATGGACGTTTGCGCAGCCCGCACAGGCTGGGCGCGCCGCCGATGGAGATTTCGATGAACCTGATTCAGCAGCTCGAAAAAGAGCAGTTCGACAAGCTCGCCGCCACCAAGACCATTCCGGAATTCGGACCCGGCGATACCGTCATCGTCAACGTGAAGGTGGTCGAAGGCGAACGCACCCGCGTGCAGGCCTATGAAGGCGTCTGCATCGGCCGTTCCGGCCACGGCCTCAACGAGAGCTTCACCGTGCGCAAGATTTCGTACGGCGAGGGCGTCGAGCGCGTTTTCCCGGTGATGTCGCCGATGATCGACTCGATCAAGGTCGTGCGTCGCGGCAAGGTTCGTCGCGCCAAGCTTTATTACCTGCGCAGCCTGCGTGGCAAGTCGGCCCGCATCGTCGAGAAGCAGGACCGCCAGACCGCCGTCGGCGAGTAACGTTTCCCTTCATAGCGTTTTCGAGCGAAGTGGGGACCGGTTCGCGTCAAGAAAACGCGTCAAACGACAACCGGATGTGACCAAAAGCGCGGGGCCTGCCCCGCGCTTTTTTGTTGCGGCATACCTATCTACCGGACTGCCCGAACTCGTCATGCGCGGGCTTGACCCGCGCATCCATCGGAATGAGAGCTTCTTGCTCAAGAGGATGGATTGCCGGATCATAGGCGAGCGGAAGCGACGCCGTCCTTCGGACGGCTATGCCCGGCAATGACGACAGGGGCACCCCGCGCATCGATCGATTGTCGCGGACGCAAGCCCTGTGTTAGAAATTTAGAATGGTTCCGGATCGAGCAAGCCAGCGCTGCCCAACTCAGACCTGCAAGCGCGTCGTGATCGACGATCGCTCGCGGCTGCCCGGCCGCTTCTTCGGACGCTTTGCGACGTCGGCAACGTCAGAGCTTACGCGCGCAGCGTAACGCTGCCTGGACGCTGTCGCCTGCTCGCGCGCCGAGACGCGCTTAACGCCATTCCACCACTGAATTTCTCCTGGAGCTGAAGCTCATGTCCAAACCGACCACGCTGTACGACAAGATCTGGAACGACCACCTGGTCCACGAAGCCGAGGACGGCACCTGCCTGCTCTATATCGATCGCCACCTGGTGCACGAGGTGACCTCGCCGCAGGCGTTCGAAGGCCTGCGCGCCGCCGGCCGCAAGGTGCACGCGCCCGAGAAGACGCTTGCCGTCGTCGACCACAACATCCCGACCACCGACCGCTCGAAGCCGAACCCCGACCCGGAAAGCATCGAGCAGATGCGGGTGATGGCGGAGAACGCCAAGGAATTCGGCATCGAATATTACAACGAGTTCGACAAGCGTCAGGGCATCGTGCACGTCATCGGCCCGGAGCAGGGTTTCACGCTGCCCGGCACCACCATCGTCTGCGGTGACAGCCACACCTCGACGCATGGCGCGTTCGGCGCGCTCGCGCACGGCATCGGCACCTCCGAGGTCGAGCACGTGCTGGCGACGCAGACGCTGATCCAGAAGAAGGCCAAGAACATGCGCGCGATCGTCGACGGCAAATTGCCTGACGGCGTGACCGGCAAGGACATCATCCTGGCGATCATCGGCGAGATCGGCACCGCCGGCGGCACCGGCTATGTGCTGGAATATGCCGGCGAGGCGATCCGTGCGCTTTCGATGGAAGGCCGCATGACGGTCTGCAACATGTCGATCGAAGGCGGCGCGCGCGCCGGCTTGGTTGCGCCCGACCAGAAGGCGTTCGACTTCCTGCGCGACCGCCCGAAGGCGCCGAAGGGCGCGGCCTGGGATGCCGCGATGCGCTACTGGGAGACGCTGCGCTCCGACGAGGGCGCGCATTTCGACCACGAGCTGCGGCTGGACGCCGCAAAGCTGCCGCCGATCGTCACCTGGGGCACGAGCCCCGAGGACGTCATCTCGGTGACCGGCTTCGTGCCCGATCCCGACAAGATCGCGGATGAGGCCAAGCGGCTCTCCAAGCACCGCGCGCTGAAATATATGGGCCTGGCCGCCGGCACCAAGATCACCGACATCAAGCTCGACCGCGTCTTCATCGGCTCCTGCACCAACGGCCGCATCGAGGACCTGCGCGCGGTGGCGAAGATCGCCGAGGGCAAGACCGTCAACGCCAACGTCAACGCGATGATCGTGCCGGGCTCGGGCATCGTGAAGGAGCAGGCGGAAGCCGAAGGCCTCGACAAGATCTTCATTGCGGCCGGCTTCGAATGGCGCGAGCCGGGTTGCTCGATGTGCCTTGCGATGAACCCGGACAAGCTGAAGCCGGAAGAGCGCTGCGCTTCGACCTCGAACCGCAACTTCGAGGGTCGCCAGGGCTTCAAGGGCCGTACCCATCTGGTGTCACCCGCGATGGCCGCGGCCGCCGCGATCGCCGGCCATTTCGTCGACGTCCGCGACTGGCGGTAAGCGAAGTTTTCGTCTCAAGCTCGAGCCGTTGTGGAAACGGCTCGTTAACGTGACGTACGCACACTGGCTCCTCGCGAAGACAGGTTTCGTGGGGAGCCGGACGTGGCCGACAAGAACGAATTCGTCGACATGATCAGTGAGGCGACACGGCAGAAGCGCCGCCGCGCCGCGCCACGCATCATCGATCCGCTTCCAGAGGTGAAGGAAACCTCCCGCCTCAGCCACTGGCCGCCGGACCGCTGGACGCAATGGCGGATGGAAAACCTGACGCCGTGGAAGATCAAGCCCTGGAAGCTGAAGGACTGGGACTAGGTTGCGTGGCGGCCTGACAAAACGGGCGCCGTGAGGCGCCCGCTGTCGTTTCAGACCCTACCACATGAACGCGCGAAACCGTGCGACGAGAAGTCCAAGCGGGAACGCCGGCGACGAGCGCAGCGCGACGAACTGCATCACCAGAACGGGCCGAACCCGAAGCCAAAGGTGAACGGCGCCGGCACAGCATATGGATACGGCCGATAGTAATAGGGCCGCCCGTAATAATAGGAGCCGTACGGCCGGTAATAGGAATAGGGCTGGTTGTATGGCCGGTAATAAGGCCGATAGCCGTGGTGATAATGGTGACGATGGTAATGGCGATGATGGCGCTGCGCGCTGAAGTCGGTCGCCTTGCCCACCTGCCGCTGTTGTGCCGCGGCCTGCGGCGTAGCCGATGCCGATGCCGGCGCCGTCAATGCGAATGCACAAGCGACCGCGGCAACACCGATCCATCTCATCATGATCAACTCCTGCAGATTGCAATCGATCTCATCTCGCGCGCGCGAATCTGCCGGTTTGATGGCTAGGAACGACAACAGGCCCGCTGCTCACGGGCCTGTGTCTCAACTGCGCTGATAAGCCGCGCGATCAGCGGCGCCAGTGGCGACGATGGCCCCAGCCCCAGCCACGGTGATGTCCGCGACCCCAGCCACGATGCCAGCCATGACCATAGCGTACCTGCGTGGTCGTCTGGTTCGCGTTGTCCTGAACCGTTGCGGCGGTGCCCGGAGTCGCGAGCGACATCGCGCTCGCGCGCTCGGCCGGCGCCGCCAGAACCAGCACGGCACCGACGGCCGCAAGCCCCAGAACCTTCATCACCTTCATGAGTCTTCTCCTTGATCCCTTGATGTCACGTCTTGCAACGACGACTCGAGCTCCTTGCCTAGACGCGTTTTCTTCATGCGAAGAAGCATCGACTTCGCTCGAAAACGCTTTGGCATTCGAATCGACCCCCGTTGCCGCGACGCAGATCGCAAGCAGAATGCAGATGACGTGAATAGGATGTGAATGACTGCGCCACGATGGTGAATGCCGCTGGCGCACGCAGGTTCCAACGCAGCCGCTGGAATTTCGTGTCTGCGCGTAAAACCGGCATAGACAATGGTCGTATGTTGTAAGGAGCCTCTCGCAAGGAGATCGCCGATGACACAACAAGGCCCGCGCGGATGGTTGGCACTCGGCGTGGCAGCGCTCGCTGGTTCCTTGATTTCAACTGATGTCGCGCTCGCCTCGCAAGGACCGGGCGGCGGCATGGGAACGGCAAGCCACCTCACACAAATGCTGATGGCGCTCGCGGTCTATGGAACGGTGGGAGTGGTCGTCGCGGCCGGACTGATCGGCGCAGTGCGCCGACGTTAGCTCTAGATTCCGCTTCGCTCGAAAATGCTCTAGCCCGGCCGCCAGAAGCAGTTCATGCGCGGCGTGATCACGGTGCCGCTCGGCCGGTGCTCCTGCACATAGGTCGCGGTGCAATCGCGCACCGCGTTCGGGCCGGGATTGTAGCGCGGGATCACATCCGGTTCCCAATGATCGGGCTGCGACCGGTAGATCGGCACCCGCTTCAGCCGGCGGTGCTCGACGACCCGCTCGCGCACGACCGGCGCCGACTCACCGATGCGCGCTTCGGCCGCCGCGCTCTGCGCCCGCGCCTCTCCGGCCGGAAGCGAAAGCCCGACTGATGCCGCCAACAGCGTTGCCGCCACGATCCGTTTCATCACGCCACCCAAGCCCCATTCTTGAGCCTCAATCTTGGGCCGCACGGTCTCCCATTGCACCGCCAAGGTCAACTGCGCTGGCGCCGCCTGAGGCACTCGCGCTAAAGGAGTGTCATGTGGACCACAGAAAAAGCCCCCTCGCTCGCCGAGATGGAGGCCGTGGCGCACGAGATCTTCGAGCGCCTGCCGCCGACGTTCCGGGCCCTCTGCGCGGGCCTGATCATCCGTGTCGACGACTTCCCGACCGACGAGGTGCTCGATGAGATGCAGGCCGAGAGCGAGTTCGACCTGCTCGGCCTGTTTCACGGCATCGGCCTGCCGCAGCAGAGCCATGGCGACGTCGCCCGGCTGCCCAACCTGGTCTGGCTCTACCGGCGGCCGATCCTGGATTACTGGGCGGAGCACGACGAAACCCTCGGCCACATCGTCCGCCACGTGCTGATCCATGAGATTGGGCACCATTTCGGCCTCTCCGACGCCGATATGGAGGCGATTGAGGCTGATGCGGGCTAGCTCTGCAGAAATGGCCCCTTTTACCGCTGTCACATTCGCGATAAACATCCGGCTCCTACCCCATATTTTTGCCCGGGAAGAGCACCGATGGACAAGTTCACCACGCTGGAAGGCGTCGCGGCGCCGCTGAAGATCATCAATGTCGACACCGACATGATCATTCCGAAGCAGTACCTCAAGACCATCAAGCGCACCGGCCTTGGCAAGGGGCTTTTCTCCGAGCAGCGCTACAAGGATGACGGCAGCGAGAACCCCGATTTTGTCCTCAACCAGTCCGCCTATCGCAATGCGAAGGTGCTGGTCGCCGGCGACAATTTCGGCTGCGGCTCGAGCCGCGAGCACGCGCCCTGGGCGCTGCTCGACTTCGGCATCCGCTGCGTGATCTCGACCTCGTTCGGCGACATCTTCTACAACAACTGCTTCAAGAACGGCATCCTGCCGATCCGCGTGTCGCAGGAGGACCTCGACAAGCTGTTCGACGATGCCGAGCGCGGCGCCAATGCGACGCTGACCATCGATCTTCCCAACCAGCAGATCCGCGGCCCCGACGGCGGCACGGTGAAATTCGAGATCGATCCGTTCCGCAAGCACTGCCTGATCAACGGCCTCGACGACATCGGCCTGACGATGGAGAAGAAGTCGTCGATCGACACCTACGAGGCCAAGCTCAAGGAGCGCGCCTGGGCCTGAGGCGCAGCCTGCCGTCGCGCCCCGGTGCCTTCAGGCGCCGGGGCTTTTCTTTGCGAGATTGTCTTCTCACGAACCTGCTGATGGCTGACGCGCATGCTGCCTGACATCGTCACCTTCTGGCACGGCTCGATGGACGCGCTGCGCCGGACCTGTCTGCGCTCGCAGGTGGCCGCCGGGCACAAGGTCACCGTCTACAGCTTCGATCCAATTCCCGGCCTGCCCGATGGCATCGGCAACGCCGAGGCCGAGGCCGTGCTGCCGCATTCGTTCTCGGAGCGGCTGCGTCCGGCCGAGCGCGACGGGTCGTGGCGCGACTGGACCATCCTGCAGTTCAGCGACTTCTTCCGCATGCGGCTGATGAAGCAACGCGCCGGGCTCTGGCTCGACGCCGATGTGCTGCTCTTGAAGCCGATCGAGATCGATCCGGCCAAGCCCTATTTTGCCTGGGAGCGGCCGCGGCAGCTCGGCAACTCCGTGCTGTATCTGCCGCAAGACGATCCGATCGTGCGCGCATTCGAAGCGCTGATGAAGCAGGACGAGCTGACGCCGGACTGGCTGGCGCTGCGTCACCGCGTGACCTTCGCGATGCGCAAGCTGCGCGGCAAATCCAATCGCCTCTCCGATATCCGCGTCGCGATCTACGGCCCGGCTGCGCTGACCGCACTCGCGCGCCGCGAAGGCGAGTTGCAGCACGCGCTGCCGAAGCGCTCGTTCTACGCGGTGCACGCCGAGCCGAGACTGTTCTTCGAGCCGTCGGATTTCCGGCGCTACCTAGATGATCCCGGGATCATCGGCCTGCACATCTCGCCCAAGGGACGCGGCAAGGAGGCACCGATCCCGGGCAGCCTCTATGCCTGGGCGTCGGAGAAGTTTGGGGCGTAGTCACCCTCCCCTGGAGGGGCGCACCACCAAAATATCGAAAACAACCCCATGCAAAGTAGCCGGCGGCTGCCGGCGCTCGGCATGGCAGCTTGACTCGTCGGGCAAATCAGCGGTATTCTTCTATTATTCCGAAATCATGCGGACGCCCCGCGGCCATGGCATAGCATGGGCGTCGGAGAGGCTTGGGGCACCCTCCCCTGGAGGGTCCCTGGAGGGGGAGGGTCGTTGCGCATGCAGCGCAGCGAAATGCGCAGCGGGGTGGGGTGATCTCTCCGCTCGGGCGCTTCCCGTGTCGAGAGATCACCCCACCCCGTCTCACATTTCGCTACGCTCAATGTGATCCGACCCTCCCCCTCCAGGGACCCTCCAGGGGAGGGTAAGATCAATGCCCCATCGCGGCGATCGCTTCCGCGATCGCGATCGTGCGCTTCGCCATCTCGGCGTGCAGGCGCTCCACCATGCGGCCGTCGAGCTGGATCGCACCGCGCGCGGCGTTCTCCGGCTGTTCGAAGGCGGCGATGATCCTGCGGGCCTCGGCGACCTCGGCCTCCGGCGGCGTGAAGATCGCGTTGCAGGCATCGATATGGCTCGGGTGGATCAGCGTCTTGCCGTCGAAGCCGAGATCGCGGCCCTGCGCGCATTCCTCGGCGAAGCCGTCGATATTGCTGATGTCGCCATAGGGGCCGTCGAGGATCTCGAGCCCGTGCGCACGGGTCGCAAGGATGCAATGCGTGATCATCGGGATCATCGCCGTGCGGCCCGGCTTCATCCGGATCCGGGTTTCGCGCGCGATGTCGTTCGGCCCGAACACGAAGCCGGCGAGCCGGACCTTGGGGTCCTTCGACGCCGCAGCAAGCTTGTCGGCGTCGAGCACCGCACGCGCGGTCTCGATCATTGCCCAGACCCGGATCGAGGCAGGGGCATTGATGTCGCTGAGCCGATCGGCGACGGCGTTGAGATCATCGACGGTGGAAATCTTGGGAACCAGGATCCCGTCCGGCTGCGCCTTGCCGGCCATGCCGATGTCGTCGACCCACCACGGGCTGTCGAGCGCGTTGATGCGGATCAGGACCTCGCGCTTGCCAAAGCCCTTGGCGGCGACCGCCTTGGCGATCTGCTCGCGGGCTGTGGCCTTGGCGTCGGGGGCAACGGAATCCTCGAGGTCGAGGATGATGCCGTCCGCCGCCAGCGTGCGGGCCTTCTCCAGCGCCCGCACATTCGATCCCGGCATGAACAACAGGCTGCGGCGCGGACGGGTCATCGGCATTCTCCTGGGGGCTTGGGCTCCGCCGCTGTCCATTGTTTGGGCATCGGGCAGGAACCATCCTTCAACGCTGCCGTATCATCTCAGGCTGCGCGCCGAAAGTCTTGTTCCCGTCATCGGCATGTGGTTAGGCAGAGGCCATGAATTTCTTTCCGAAGCAGTTGATCGACGGCTACCGGACCTTCGCGACCCAGCGGTTGCCGACTGAACAGTCGCGATACCGGGACCTGTCCGAGCGCGGCCAGTTTCCCGAGACCATGGTGATCGGCTGCTGCGATTCCCGCGTCTCGCCGGAAGTGATTTTCGATGCCGGCCCCGGCGAATTGTTCGTGGTCCGCAACATCGCCAATTTGGTTCCGGTCTATCAGCCCGACAGCAGCGCCCACGGCGTCTCGGCCGCGCTGGAATATGCCGTGACCGTGCTGAAGGTGAAGAACATCGTGGTGCTGGGCCATGCCCAGTGCGGCGGCATCCGCGCCTTCGTCGACAAGATCAAGCCGCTGACGCCGGGCGACTTCATCGGCAAATGGATGCAGATGTTCATCAAGCCCGGCGAGATCGTCGAGCAGCGCGACCATGAGAGCATGCAGGACTTCGTCACCCGCATCGAGAAGGCCGCGGTGTTCCGCTCGCTGGAGAACCTGACGACGTTCCCGTTCGTGCGCGAGCGCGTCGAGAGCGGCGAGATGCAGCTGCACGGCGCCTATTTCGGCGTCGCCGAGGGCTCGCTGTTCGTGCTCGACCGGGTCGCCAAGGAATTCATCAGCGTCACTGATGCCGTGAGGGCCGGCGAGTAGCCGCTATCGGCTACTCATCACCGTGATAGCCGCCCCAGCGATCCGAGAGCGCGAGCAGCAGCGCTGAAATCACGAACACCAGGTGCACGGCGACGAGCCAGGTCATCCGCGTCGCGTCGAAGGCAGCGTCGATGTTCAGGAACGCTTCCAGCACGTGGATCGCGGAGATCGCGACGATCGACGCCAGCAGCTTTTGCTTCAGCCCGGCAAAATCGATCCTGGTGATCCAGATCGGCCAGTTCGGGTTGCCCGACGTGTCGATGCGCGAGACGAAGTTCTCATAGCCCGAAAAGACCACGATCAGAATGAGGTTGGCGACCAGCGTGACGTCGATCAGCGCCAGCGCATCGAGGATGATTTCCGTCGATTTGTAGCCGGACGCATGCAGCACGAACTCCCACAGCATGCGCGCGAATTTCAGCAGCAGCACGGCAAGCGCCACCACCAGTCCGACATAGAACGGCGCCATCAGCCAACGGCTGTTGAACAGCACATATTCGAAGCCACGCATGATGCGCGGCGTCGGAGGCCTGGATGGGGTGGGAGCCAGCTGTTCCGACATGGTTGCGCCGCCCCCCGTTGGTCCCCGCCGTCAGGCCGCTTTCTTCTTCGCGGTGATCAGCTTGCGGTTGATCAGGACTTCCGCGATCTGGATCGCGTTCAGCGCCGCACCCTTGCGCAGATTGTCCGACACGCACCAGAACGACAGGCCGTTCTCCACCGTCGCGTCCTCGCGGATGCGGCTGATATAGGTCGCATCCTCGCCGGCGGCCTCATACGGCGTGACGTAGCCGCCCGGCTCGTGCTTGTCGATCACGAGGCAGCCCGGCGCATTGCGCAGGATGTTGCGCGCCTCGTCCGCCGTGATCGGGTTGGCGAACTCGACGTTCACGGCCTCGGAGTGACTGACGAAGACCGGCACGCGCACGCAGGTCGCGGTCAGCTTGATCTTGGGATCAAGGATCTTCTTGGTCTCCGCCATCATCTTCCACTCTTCCTTGGTGAAGCCGTCTTCCATGAAGACGTCGATCTGCGGAATGATGTTGAACGCGATGCGCTTGGGAAACTTCTTATTGATCAGCTCGTCGTTGGTGTAGACGGCCTTGGTCTGCGAGAACAATTCGTCCATCGCGTCCTTGCCGGCGCCCGACACCGACTGATAGGTCGCGACCACGACGCGCGTGATCGTCGCCTTGTCGTGCAGCGGCTTCAGTGCCACGACGAGCTGCGCGGTCGAGCAGTTCGGGTTGGCGATGATGTTCTTCTTGGTGAAGCCGGCGGCCGCGTCCGCATTCACCTCCGGCACGATCAGCGGCACGTCGGGATCCATGCGCCAGGCAGAGGAATTGTCGATCACGACCGCGCCGGCGGCGCCGATCCTGGGCGACCATTCCTTGGAGACCGAGCCGCCGGCCGACATCAGGCAGATGTCGATGTCGGAGAAATCATAGTGCTCGAGCGCCTTCACCTTCAGGGTGCGGTCGCCATAGGAGACCTCGATGCCGACGCTGCGGCGCGAGGCCAGCACGACGACCTCGTCGGCGGGGAATTTGCGCTCGTCGAGAATGTTGAGCATTTCGCGCCCGACATTGCCGGTCGCTCCGACCACCGCGACTTTGTAACCCATCGTTCACTCTCCGACGAAAAATGCCCGTTCCCCCGCAACGTGCGGAAAGGGAAGAGGCAGCGCTTCTATGCGAGAAACCCCGTCAAGACAACGTTGCGTAGCTTTTGAGCATTTTGATGCGTTTATTTCGGGCCGATCCGGCCGCCCCCCATCATACGAGAAATCCGTCAGCGCTGACGAGCTTCGTCGACGAGGTGTACGCCACGCTCTCCCGGCTGTTCGCCTATGTCGCCGTGCTCGCGCTGTTCGCCGCCCTCGGCAGCTATCTATGGAAGCAACTGCCGGACGCAACGGCGACGGCGGCGCCCGCTGCCGCGGGCTGGGGCGTAGCCGGCCGCTCGGCGCCGGCCTTCGCCGTGAGCAAGCTCGATCCACGAGATAAAACAGAGGCTTACGAAATCTTCCGGCATCCGGAGGGCGGCCGCAAGGACGTCTTCCGCTGGGCCGATGCCAATGGCGCGCCGGCAGCCGAGCTGGAAATCTACCGCCCCGGCGGCGAAGCCATGGGACCCGCGGTCACCGAGATTGCCGGGCGGCTCGACCCGGGCGGTGTCCGCGAGCTCGAGGCAGCCGGCATCGTCGACAGCAAGTTCGGCAGCGTCACCCTGTTGCGCCCGGCGCGACAGGACGGCAGCCGCGCCTGCCTCGGCTTCCTCAAGCAGGCCGACGCGCCCGATCTGCGCATCTCCGGCTGGACCTGCCAGGGCGCCAGCCTGCCGGCCCAGCGCGCCGCGGTCGTTTGCATGCTGAACCGGCTAACCCTGCTGGCCGCGGGCAACGACACGCGGCTTGCCGCGCTGTTCGCGCACGCCGAGCTGCGGCGCACCGACTGCGTTACCTCCGGCCCGCCCGCCCTGTCGGCCGACTGGGTGATGGGCAGCGAGAACCCGCTGCTGCGCGGCGCCCTTTGATGGCGAGACCGTGGCAAGGCACTGGTTTTCATGAAACTTTTGCGCTTGGACACGCATTATCTCTGATGGTGTGGCGCAATTGACCTAGTGACGCCCCACCCTCCGTGGCTACAATGTGTTCCGAGTGATTTTGGCTGATACGCCAGCCCCCGATGGGGGCCGTAATGACGAGGATGCGATGACCTTGAAATTCCCTGCCGCGAACAAGCTCGTGGTGTTGCTTGCCGCGGCTGCCGTCACCGCAACCGCGTTCGGCATGACCGCAGCCAGCGCGCAGCAGAGCCCCAGCAAGCGCAAGCAGCAAGAGCAGTATGACCGCGACGGCCGCCGCTACTACGGCGCGCAGGGTCCGAACCGGGTCTATCAGCAGGGTCCGCGCACCCGCGTTTACGTCACCACGCGCTCGTGGCTCGATGCCGGCACCGAAGTGCTGCCCGGCGACCGCAAGTTCAACGACTACGCCTATCCGCCGGAAATCGGCTACCCGTCGTTCGCACGCGAGAACAACAACCGCCCGATCGACCGCCAGCCGCTCAGCCCGCCGGCCGACCTCGGCGGCTATCCGCGGAATTTCCCGCTGTACTGAGAATTTCGGCTGATAGCCGATACGAAAATGCCCGGCTCGCGCCGGGCATTTTTTGTTGAGCTGTCATTCCGGGATGGTCCGAAGGACCAGACCACAGATGCGCAATTGCGCATCGGGGAATCTCGAGATTCTAGGTGCGCAAGCGCGCACCATAGTTCGATGCTTTCGCATCGCCCCGGAATGACGGCTACGCCGTCACGCGTGCAGCTTCTGCAATTCCTTCAGGATCGCTTCGCCCATCTGCGCCGTGCTGACGGACGTGGTGCCAGCCGACTTGATGTCGGCGGTGCGCAATCCGCTGGCGAGCACGGCCGCGATCGCGGCATCGACCTTGTCGGCGAGATCGCCCATGCCGAAGGAATAGCGCAGCGCCATGCCGAACGAGGCGATCATCGCGATCGGATTGGCGAGGCCCTTGCCGGCGATGTCGGGCGCCGAGCCGTGCACCGGCTCGTACAATGCCTTGCGCTCCTTGGTCTTGGCGTCCTCCTTGCCGAGCGAAGCCGACGGCAGCAGGCCAAGCGAGCCGGTAAGCATCGCCGCGATGTCGGACAGCATGTCGCCGAACAGATTGTCGGTGACGATGACGTCGAACTGCTTCGGCGTCTTGACGAGGTTCATGCCGCCGGAATCGGCGAGTTGATGCTCCAGCGTGACGTCCTTGTACTCGCGCGCGTGGACCTGGGTCATGACCTCGTTCCAGAGCACGCCCGACTTCATGACGTTGCGCTTTTCCATCGACGTCACCTTGTTCTTGCGCTTGCGCGCCAGCTCGAAGGCGACCCGGCCGATGCGCTCGATCTCGAAGGTATCGTAGACCTGGGTGTCGACCGCGCGCTTCTGGCCGTTGCCGATGTCAGTGATGGTCTTCGGCTCGCCGAAATAGACGCCGCCGGTGAGCTCGCGCACGATCATGATGTCGAGGCCCTCGACCACTTCGCGCTTGAGGCTCGAGGCATCCGCCAGCGCCGGATAGCACACCGCCGGACGCAGGTTGGCGAACAGCTCGAGATCCTTGCGCAGCCGCAGCAGGCCGGCCTCCGGACGCACTTCGTAGGGAACCGAGTCCCATTTGGGACCACCAACCGCACCGAAGATCACCGCGTCGGCCGCGGTGGCCTTGGCCATGTCGCCTTCGGAGATCGACACCTTGTGCGCGTCATAGGCCGAGCCGCCGACCAGCCCCTGCTCGGTCTCGAACTTCGCGATGCCCTGCGCATTCAGCCAGTCGATCAGGCGCTGCACCTCGGCCATCACTTCAGGGCCGATGCCGTCGCCGGGGAGAAGCAGCAGTTTGTGGGTCGCCATGGTCGTTACCTCTAGATAGCTGTTTGTCGTCATTGCCGGGCAAGAGCGCGAAGCGCGTCCTCGCACGGATTACCCGGCAATCCATCCCGCTTCGAAGAAGGGTGGATGGATGCCCGGGTCGAGCCCCGGCATGACGAGCGGAGGAAAATCCGGCCGGAGTGCTAAAACGCCCCGCACCGATTGGCAAGGCACCCCGGACAGGGCCAAAATGACCCGGAAAGAGCCAACCGCGCCCCAAAAGAAGCCAACAAGACGGACCTCATGACCGCAGCCATTATCTACGCCTTCGCCTCGGCCATTTTCCTCGGCGCAGGGGTCGTGCTGGCGCAGCTTGGCCTGCGCACCGTCGAGCCGCTGTCGGGCGCTGCGATCAGCGTGCCCTCCTTCACTCTGTTGTTTCTCCTGCTCTCGCCGCTGATCCTGCATGGCGAGCCGGTGGTCTGGCGCGCGCTGCCGATCTTCATGGCGATCGGCCTGTTCTTCCCGGCCTCGCTGACGCTCCTGACCTTTGCCTCGAACCGGGCGCTTGGGCCGGTCATCACCTCGACCCTGGGCAATCTCGCGCCGCTGTTTGCGGTCACCACCGCCGTGGTGCTGCTGCACGAGCCGCTACAGCCGCAGCAGCTCGTCGGTCTCGTCGTCGCGGTCGCGGGCGCCGCGATCATCACCGTGACGCGGCCCCGCGACCTCGGTCATTGGCGCAGCTGGGCCCTGCTGCTGCCGCTCACGAGCGCGCTGGTGCGCGGCATCGTGCCGCCGATTGCCAAGCTCGGGCTGGCGATCTGGCCGAGCCCGCTATGGGCCTGCCTGGTCGGCTACATCATGTCCTCGCTGGTGGTGCTGACGGTGCAGCGTATCCGCAAGGGCAGCTTCACGGTGCAGGCGCCGCGCGACGGCCGGTTCTGGTTCGCGCTGACCGGGATCAGCAACGGGCTCAGCGCGCTCAGCCTGTTCGCCGCGGTCCGCAACGGCCCGATCACATTGGTGGCACCACTCGCTGCGATCTACCCGCTGGTCACCGTGGCGCTGAGCTCGGTGATGCTCAAGCATGTCGAGATCACCGCGCGAATCGTCGCCGGAACCCTGCTGACCGTTGCCGGCGTCGCGCTGGTCCTGATCGCCTGATTGCCCGATCCGCAAGACAGTGTTGCGACGTGCGGCGCTGGGCAGGACGGGCACAGCCTGCCACAATGGGCGCATTGCCGGAGTGAATTGTGAGAGCCCCCTCCCCGTCCTACCCGCATCCCGCGCGGCTGATCCTTATTTTGTCTCTCGCACCGACGGTCGGTCTCGGCATTGGCCGTTTCGCCTATTCGCTGGTGCTGCCTGACATGCGCGAGCAGCTGGCCTGGTCCTATTCGGCCGCCGGCTTCATGAACACGATCAATGCCGCCGGCTATCTGGTCGGGGCGCTGTTCGCCTCGCGCCTGATCCAGCGCTTCGGGCTCGCCGCATCGGTGCGCTGGTCGACGGTGGCCTGCGGGCTGTCGCTGGCGCTGTGCGCCCTCTCGGGCAATTTCGCCGTGCTGAGCTTCGCCCGCCTGCTGGTCGGCTTCGCCGCCGCGATCGGCTTCGTCGGCGGCGGCGCGCTCGCAGCAACCATCGCGCAATCACGGCCGGAGCGCGCGAACTTCCTGCTCAGCCTGTTCTATGCCGGGCCGGGCGTCGGCATCCTGGCATCCGGCCTGATCGCGCCCTTCGTGCTGCAGGGCTTCGGCGCCGGCTCATGGTGGATCGTGTGGTGGGCAATGACCCTGCTCTCCGCGATCATGACCGTGCCGCTGCTGCTTGCGCCGTTCCACGCCAATACTGCCGCGGGCGGCATCGTGCGGACCAAATTCGCAATCATGCCGGTCCTGATCTACCTCACCGCCTATTTCCTGTTCGGCGCCGGCTACATCGCCTACATGACCTTCATGATCGCCTATGTGCGCGACGGCGGCGGCGGCGCGGTTGCACAGAGTGCGTTCTGGAGCCTGATCGGCGTCAGCGCGTTCGTCACGCCCTGGGTCTGGCGGCGGGTTTTGGCGCTCGACCGCGGCGGGCTCGCCACCACCATCATCCTCGGCGTCAACGCACTCGGCGCGGCCCTGCCGATCTTCGGGCATTCACCGCTGCTGCTCGCGATCTCCGCCTTGGTATTCGGCGTCGCGTTCTTCGCCGTGGTCGGCTCGACCACCGCCTTCGTGCGTCTCAACTACCCGCCGGAAGCCTGGCCGACCGCGATTGCGGCGATGACCATCGCCTTCGGCATCGGCCAGACGCTCGGGCCGATCGTGGTCGGCGCAATCACCGACGCCGTCGGCAGCTTGTCATTTGCGCTGAACGTCTCGGCCGCGATGCTGGCGCTGGGGGCGGTGCTGGCGGCGTTTCAGCGGAAGGTCGGGCCGTAGCCCTCTGTCGTCCCGGCGAAGGCCGGGACGACAATGAGTCAGCTCCCGCTGAACGAGTTGTAGCCCTGGTCTTCCCAATAACCGCCCTTGTAGTCGTTGGTGACTTCCATCGAGAGCACGTATTTCGGGTTCTTGAAGCCGAGCTTGGTCGGCACCCTTATCTTCATCGGGAATCCGTAGGCGCGCGGCAGGATCTGGTCGGCGAATTTGAACGTCATCTGGGTCTGCGGGTGCAACGCCGTGCGCATGTCGAGCGGCGAATTGTAGCCGTCCTTGTCGGCGCACTGGAACCAGACATATTTGGCGCGCGTGTCGGCGCCGACCAGCTTGAGGAAATCGCGCAAGGGCGTGCCGGTCCAGCTGCCGATCGCGCTCCAGCCTTCGACGCAGATGTGGCGCGTCACCTGCTTCTCCTGCGGCAGCTTGTACAATTCGTCGAGCGTCCACGACTTCTTGTTCTCGACCAGCCCGCGCACCTCGAGCTTCCAGTCCGCGCCCGCGATCTCCGGCGCATCGTCGAGATCGTAATAGGCATTGAACGGGAACGGCTTGGTGATCATGCTCTCGGGGAAGGTCGGCGCCAGCGCATCCGGATTGAACATCCAGGCCTGCACCGCGTCGTTGAACTTCGAGACCTTCTTCAGCAATTCCTCTGCCGACGACGAATCGACCACGTCGCAGCCGGTCAGCAGCGTCAGCGCACCGAGGCTGGTGCCGGCCGTGATGAAGCGGCGCCGCGTCAGCTCGGGCATCGTCTTCACTGCATCGCGCACCAGCAGCTTCTTGTCGACACCGGGGATCAGGAGTTTTCTGAGACGACCCATCACATCCTCTCAATCTCATTTTTGGGCATGATCAACTCCGAAAACCGGTTTCCACTTTTCGGGATCATGCCCTAACGCCCGATGATCATGGCGCGCAGGCTCTTCGGCACCAGCAGCGCGAGCGCGACATGGATCACCAGGAAGGCGACGATCAGCGCCATGCAGGTGAAATGAACGTAGCGCGCGAAGTCGTAGCCGCCGAACAGCGAGACCAGCCAGTGCAACTGCACCGGCTTCCACATCGACAGGCCGGACAGCACGATGACGACGCCGACGGTGATGATGCCGGCATAGAGCAGCTTCTGCACCGAATTGTACTTGCTGAGATCGTCATGCGACAGCTTGAAGGTCAGCGCCGCCTTGGTATCGGCTATCACGCCGCCAGGGGTGATCGGCAGCAGCTTCTTGCGGAACCGGCCGGTGGCGAAGCCGAGCGCCAGATAGATCAGGCCGTTGACCATCAAGAGCCACATCGCGGCGAAGTGCCAGAGCAGCGCGCCGCCGAGCCAGCCGCCGAGCGTGATGCTCCGCGAGAAGGTGAAGCCGAACAGCGGCGATGCGTTATAGATCTGCCAGCCGGACATGATCATCAGGATCATCGCGAATGCGTTGATCCAGTGCACCATGCGCACCCAGACCGGCTGGATCACCTTCGCGGGCGCCGCGGTCTCTGCCTGGTGGTCGCTGACGGCAAGGCTCGTCATGGAATGTCTCTGCTCGTGGTCGTTACCGGCTTATACGCCGGGAACCGGCGTTCCGTTACGGGGTAGCGCATCATCAGTTCGATATACGCCACCTCATCTGGTCACAAAAATGCGAGCCGGGGCGAGGCTCCGGCTCGCTGTTTCGTAAGGCGTTCAGGGACTAAATCGGGCCGCCGGGTGTCAGGTCGCCGGCATCAGCACGGTGTCGACCACATGGATGACGCCGTTCGACTGGTTGACGTTGGAGATCGTCACCATCGACGTGCCGCCCTTGGCATCGACGATCCAGACCTTGCCGTCCTGCTTCTTGACGGTCAGTTCCTCGCCCTCGGCGGTCTTCAGCTTCTTGCCGTCGGTGAGGTCGGAGGCCTCGAGCTTGCCGGGCACCACATGGTAGGTGAGGATCTTGGTCAGCGTCGCCTTGTTCTCGGGCTTGACGAGATTGTCGACGGTTCCGGCCGGCAGCTTGCCGAACGCGGCGTTGGTCGGCGCGAACACCGTGAACGGACCCTTGCCTTCCAGCGTGTAGACCAGGCCGGCGGCCTTCACCGCGGCGACAAGGGTGGTGTGGTCCTTCGAATTGACGGCGTTCTGAATGATGTTCTTGGACGGGAACATCGCGGCGCCACCGACCATCACGGTCTTTTCCTCGGCGCGGACCGGCGCCACGACGGTGGCAGTGATCGCGAGCGCGCTGAAGGCGGCGGCGGCAAGATAGGCAATACGCTTCGACATGGTTCGTCTCCCGATGGGTAATCCGGCCGGCTCGGTCTTCGCCGGCGATGAAGGGGCAACAACGGCGCGTGTTGATTGGTGTGCGTCGTCGTTGGCCTGAGCTACGGGAGGTTTTCCGGGCGGTTTCCGGAAATAACTCTTTGTGATTCCTGAAACCGTCTGGCGCGCGCTTCGTACATGTGGCGCTTCACGCAGCCGTCGCGCATTCCATTCAACGGAATGGACGGGTGCGCTGCCGCGAGCAATTTGCTTGCCGCCCTTGCCTGATCGGTTCAGCCTGAGATTGCGGCGCAGCTTCACAACGGGCGGTAGTGGCGAGAAGCAATCATGAGCAGCATCACGGCTGACGGCCGCGCCACGCCTATCGTGAACGATGCCGGCAGCGACATCGGCCCGCTCGAGCAGAAGCACCTGCAATACGCCAACTATCGCGCGGTCGCAGACACCACCGAGATCACGAAAACCCATTGGCACATCGCCACCGCCAACGCGCTCGGCTGGGGCTATTTCGTCGGTTTCGTGCTGTTCCCGTTCGTCTCCATCGCGCTCCAGCAGCACACCGGTTCGTTCGCACTGGCGTTCCTCTGCATCCCCGTGCTGATGATCGCGATGGCGGTCGGCGTGTACCTGTTCGTGCCGGAGCATTCCGGCAAGGAGCTGAACGAGATCAGCGAGTGAGGCGCCGGTAGACCGTAGCCCGGATGCAGCGCAGCGAAATCCGGGAACACTCCTCGCGGAAAGACCGTCCCGGATTGCGCTACGCTTCATCCGGGCTACGGATTTGAGGGCAGCCCGACCTAATCCCGGTTCGACGGCGTCTGAATAAATCCCCGGTTATGCGTCGGGCTGATCAGGATCTCGTTCATGCAGACCCGCGCCGGCATGCTGGCCACGAAAGCGATGGTGCGGCCGCAATCTTCCGGCTGCAGCATCCTGGCCTGCTCGGCTTCGCTCGGCACCACCGGCCGCTGCTTCAGGATCGGGGTCGCGACCTCGCCCGGCGACAGGCAGCAGGCGCGCAGGCCGTTGACGCATTCGTCCATGTTGAAGGAATGGGTCAGCGCCAGCACCGCGTGCTTGGTCGTGGTGTAGGCCGGGCCCGGCATCTTCGAGACGTGGCGGCCGGCCCAGGAGGCGACGTTGATGATGCAGCCGTCCTGCTGCTTGCGCATCGTCGGCAGCACCGCGCGCATGCAATAGAGCACGCCGTTGAGGTTGACCTCGACCAGCTTGTCCCAGCCTTCCAGTTCCATGTCGGCCCAGCTGCGCTTCGGCACATTGATGCCGGCGCTGTTGACCAGGAGGTCGATGCGGCCGTGTTTGCCGACGATCGCCCCGGCGGCCTTGTTGACGTCGGCCTTGTTGCTGACATCGAGCGGGATCGCCTCGGCCTTGCCGCCCTTCTTCGTGATGTTGGCCACCACGCGGTCGAGCTCTTGCTTGCGGCGGCCGGAGACCACCACCGTCCAGCCGTCCGCAGCCAGGAATTCCGCCCCGGATTCGCCGATTCCGGTGCCGCCGCCGGTGACCCAGGCCACGCGTTTCCCATGATTTGTCATGCAAACTGTCTCCGTTGCTTTCCGAAGGGCGTTTTTGCTAATCCAGCCGGACCTTTACCGGCGCTTTCGCCCCTCAGGGGATGTTGCATGAACACGACGACCAACGCCAACCTGTTTTCCCGCCTGTTCGACGGCCTCGACGACCCCAATCGGCTGGCGATCGAGCAACTCGACGGCAGCCGCATCTCCTATGGCGACCTGATCGCGCGCGCGGGCCAGATGGCGAACGTGCTGGTGGAACGCGGCGTCAAGCCGGGCGACCGCGTCGCCGCGCAGACCGAGAAATCGGTCTCGGCCCTGGTGCTCTATCTCGCCACCGTGCGCGCCGGCGGCGTCTATCTGCCGCTCAACACCGCCTATACGCTGAACGAGCTCGAATACTTCATCACCGACGCCGAGCCGTCGCTGGTGGTCTGCGATCCCGCCAAGCTGGACGGCATCAAGGCGATCGCCGCCAAGGTGGGCGCCAAAGTCGAGACGCTCGATGCCAGCGGCAAGGGCTCGCTGACCGAGGCCGCCGACAAGGCGCCGAAGGAGTTCACCACGGTGCCGCGCGGCAATGACGACCTCGCCGCGATCCTCTACACGTCGGGCACCACCGGCCGCTCCAAGGGCGCGATGCTCTCGCACGACAATCTGGCGTCGAACTCGTACTCGCTGGTCGACTACTGGCGTTTCACCGACAAGGACGTGCTGATCCACGCGCTGCCGATCTACCACACCCACGGCCTGTTCGTGGCGAGCAACGTGACGCTGTTTGCACGCGCCTCGATGATCTTCCTGCCGAAGTTCGATCCGGACGCGATCCTGAAACTGATGGCCCGCGCCACCGTGATGATGGGCGTGCCGACCTTCTACACCCGCCTGTTGCAGAACCCCGGCCTGAACAAGGACGCCACCAAGCACATGCGGCTGTTCATCTCGGGCTCCGCGCCGCTGCTCGCGGACACCCACCGCGAATGGTCGGCGCGCACCGGCCACGCCGTGCTCGAGCGCTACGGCATGACCGAGACCAACATGAACACGAGCAACCCCTATGACGGCGACCGCGTGCCCGGCGCGGTCGGCTTCGCGCTGCCCGGCGTCTCGGTGCGGGTCACCGATCCGGAGACCGGCAAGGAGCTCGCGCGGGAGACCATCGGCATGATCGAGGTCAAGGGCCCGAACGTATTCCAGGGCTACTGGCGGATGCCGGAGAAGACCAAGTCCGAATTCCGCGACGACGGCTTCTTCATCACCGGCGATCTCGGCAAGATCGACGGCAAGGGCTACGTCCACATCCTCGGCCGCGGCAAGGATCTCGTGATCTCCGGCGGCTTCAACGTCTATCCGAAGGAGATCGAGAGCGAGATCGACGCCATGCCCGGCGTGATCGAGTCGGCCGTGATCGGCGTGCCGCATGCCGATTTCGGCGAAGGCGTCACCGCCGTCCTGGTCTGCAGCAAGGGCGCCGATATCAGCGAGGCCTCGGTGCTGAAGGCGCTCGACGGGCGGCTCGCCAAATTCAAGATGCCCAAGCGCGTCTTCGTCGTCGACGAATTGCCGCGCAACGCGATGGGCAAGGTGCAGAAGAACATTCTGCGGGATACGTATAAGGATATCTACGCGAAGGGTTGAGGAAACGCGAAGTTTCGCGAGGGACCATGAATCGAGAGCAGGCTGACCGAATCAACGATCACTTGCTCGATGCCTGGGAGGCGATCCACAAGGCGGGAATGGCCGTCGCGGGTCTTGCCAAGGCCGAGCGGGTCAAATTTGACGCCCTGCTTCTCGAAGTCGTCTCCGACTTACAGGACAAGGTGCTGTTGCAGATCTGGGAGCAATATCCCGATCTGATGCCACCGGAAAATGATCGTGCGCCGCCCGAGATCTGCAGCGAGCTGACGTGGAACGATGTGAATCTCCCGTTATCGGTAAGCGAGGCCCAGCTCGACGAAATCATCCTCTCGCTCTTGAGGTCGCAGTGGCAGAAGGTGACGGTACTTCTCACCAACGCCGGAAAGTGTTGCGAGCAGCTTGGCTTGCCCATCAGTCACGAGGTGATCGCGGCGCGATTGCGGCTACTCTCAAATACCGATCGGATTGAAGGTGTTGGCGACCTTCGCAAATGGGGCGTCAGTGAAGTCCGATTAAAGGATTAGTTTGTCGTCTGGATGGAGCCAACGGGTTGCGTAGATGCGCGTCCGATATTTGCAAGCTGTTGTCACGGGGCCTTTGGATGGATCGAGAGCGGGCGGTCGAACTAAAGAAGCATCTCCAGAACGTGGGCCGAGCACTCGAGCGTACGGTCATGGCCACGAAGGGAATCGACAAGACCGAGTGCGACGCCTTGCTGGGGCATCTGACCAAGGCCGTCGCAATCGTATACGAGAAACTGTACGACATTTATGCCGAGCATCCAGAGCTGGAGCCGCGCCCCAAACGCCCACGGATCAGCAGCAAGCTCACTTGGGATGAAGTTTCGCCAAACCTGTCCGTATCGGTCATCAAACTCGACCAGATCATCTTCTCTGTCATGGAGCCAAAATGGCGGAAGATGATGCTGATCGTGGGTCAGGCCTTTGTGAATTGCACGGACATCGGGCTGGCGATCAACAGCGAAACGATCGCTGCGCGGATTCAGGCATTGGCAAGTGCAGGCCACTTTGAGAGCCAGGGCGACCTGCGGTACTGGGGCAATAGCATGATCCGATTGAAAGTCCCGCCTGCAGGCCAGCTGTCGTAGCCTTCCCGGCTAATGCCCGCCCAACAGGCTGATCACGAACCGTCCGCCGACGATGAAGAGATAGGCCCCGAACGCCACCTCCAGCGCGCGCTTCGACAGCGCGTGCGCGACCTTGACGCCGAGCGGCGCGGTGATCAGCGTGGTCGGCATCACCAGCAGCGCGCCGATCAGCGAGACATAGCCGAGCGCGAACGGCAGTTGCAGCGCGGTGACATCCGGAAAGCGCGCGGCGGCGGGCCATCCGGCATAGACGTAACCCAGCGCGCCGGGGATCGAGATCAGCACCGCGAGCGCGGACGAGGTCGCGACCGCCTGATGGATCGGCCGGCCGTAAAAAGTCATCAGGAGGTTGGCGAACAGGCCGCCGCCAATGCCCATCAGCGTCGACAGCAGGCCGACGAAGAAGCCATAGACGCGCATCAGGAAACCCCTCGGCACATCGTCGCCAAACTTCCAGGTCTCACGCGCCAATAGCAGCCGTGCCGCCGCCGACCACGCCACCACGACGAACACGATCTTGAACAGCCGCTCCGGCGCGAAGCGTGCGGTGACGCTGCCGGCGGCGACGCCGATCACGATCGGCAGCCACCAGCGCTTCAGGATCTCCATGTCGACAGCGCCGCGGCGATAATGGGCGCGAAACGAGCTCAGCGAAGTCGGGATGATGATCGCGAGCGAGGTGCCGATGCAGAGCGGCATCCGTACCTCGAGTGGCACGTCGGCGAGGCGAAAGCATTCGTAGAACACCGGCACCAGGATCGCGCCGCCGCCGATGCCGAACAGCCCGGCGAGAAAGCCGGACAGCGCGCCGACTGCAATCAGCAGCAGTGCGAGCTCGAGCAATTCCTTCGGGTCGAGGCCGGCCATCATGTCCTTCGCGCAGTGGTTGGCGCCCGCACGTAGGCACTGGCGCCGTCTTGAGACTGTTCGCGCAGAGCAATAGCCCCTTTTGGGATTCGGGAGTATCTATGCTCTTGAGCAGGCTCTCTTGCGAAATACGGAAGGATCGAGCTTGGACCAGCTGGCGGCGATGGCGGCCTTTGTCCGCGCGGTCGAGACCGGCAGCCTGTCGGCGGCGGCGCGGTCGCTGCCGAGTTCGCTGACCTCGGTGAGCCGCCAGATCAGCGCGCTCGAGGATCACTTCGGCACCCGCCTTCTGCTGCGCACCACCCGCCAGCTCGCGCTGACTGACGACGGACGCATTCTCTACGAGCGCGCGAAATCCGTTCTCGGCGAGGTCAGGGAGATCGAGACAGCGCTGGCGCGCGACCCGCGTCAACCGTCAGGCCGGATCCGCGTCAGCGCTCCGAGCCTGATCGGGCGGCTTGTGATCGCGCCGTTGCTGGTCGCGTTTCTGCGCCGCTATCCGGCACTCGCCGTCGACCTTCTTCTGATCGACCGCTCCGTCGACATGGTCGAGGAGGATATCCATCTGGCTGTCCGCATCGGCCGCTTGCGCGATTCGCAGCTCGTCGCGCGCAAGCTTACCGATCTGCAGATGATCGTGTGCGCATCACCTGAGTATCTCAGGCGGCGCGGCGAGCCGCGGACACCGGACGAGCTTTCGTCGCACGACTGCCTGGTGTTTTCCGATTCGCCAGGGAGCGCGGAGTGGCGCTTTGCCGACGGCACGAAGACGGGTCGCAAATTCCGCATATCCGGTCGGCTCTGGATGAATAGCCTCGAGGCACTGATCAGTGCAGCGCGGGAGGGCGCGGGCATCGTCCGCGTGCCGTCGTGGCAGGTGCAGTCCGATCTTTCGAGCGGCCGCCTGCGGCGGCTGCTGTTGGATCATGAGCCGGCCCCGACGCCGCTGCATCTGACGCTTCAGCCGTCACGCCTCGCATCGCCTAAGATCAGGGCATTCGTCGATTATCTGGTGGAACAATGGGGTGAAATCGACGCCTTCCGGAGCCCGTCCGCGCGCCCGTGAACACGCTCACCCATCTTATGGACATGGATTCACTCGTTAGTTCATTCGGACTTGCATCTGGTATACCACACTGCGGATCAACCAGAATTCGGCAACTCTAACAATGAACTTCGGTTCGACCGAAGGCTATTTGGCCGTTGCGCGGGCTGATCCGACTCCGTAAATAGAACTCCTCTACCGCGTTCCCCGATGGGCCGGCCGCGGTCCCTCACAACATAAAGCCCGCCGATGACCGCCAGGATCGAACGACCGCTTTCACCCCATTTGCAGACCTACCGGTGGACGCTGACGATGGCGCTGTCCATCGTTCACCGCGCCACAGGTGTGGCACTCTATTTCGGCACCTTGCTGCTCGCCTGGTGGCTGATTGCAGCCGCGTCCGGCCCGACCGCCTACGCCAACGTGCAGGCCTTC
Source organism: Bradyrhizobium sp. Pha-3 (assembly GCF_042258615.1). Taxonomy (GTDB): domain Bacteria; phylum Pseudomonadota; class Alphaproteobacteria; order Rhizobiales; family Xanthobacteraceae; genus Bradyrhizobium. The sequence continues at coordinate 9,076,311 of NZ_CP170152.1, forward strand.
ACCGGCAGCGCGATCGGCAAGCTGATCGTGTTCGGCTACACATGGGCGCTGATGCACCATCTGTGCAGCGGCATCCGGCATTTCGTCTGGGACCTCGGCTACGGCTTCAAGGCCAATGAACGCGAAGCGCTGACCTGGGGCGCACTGGTCGCCGGCATCGCGCTGACCGTGCTGGTCTGGATCATTGCCTACGCGGTTGGAGGTGGACGATGAGCGGCCCCTCTTCGATGCGCACGCCGCTGGAGCGCGTCCGCGGCCTCGGCTCGGCGCATACCGGTACGAGCGACTTCTGGCGCCAGCGCCTCACCGCGGTTGCGATGACGCTCCTGATCGTTCCCGTGATCGTCGTGGTGATCATGCTGATCGGCCGCAATCATGCCGGCGCGGCACAGATCCTCGGCTCGATCCCGATCGCCATCATCCTGCTGCTCTTCATCGTCGCCAGCACCTGGCACATGAAGATCGGCATGCAGGTCGTGATCGAAGACTACATCCATAACGAGAAGCTGAAGATCGCCAGCGTGATGGCGAACAACTTCTTCTGCGTCGCGGTCGCATTGGCCTCGATCTACGCAATCCTCAAATTGTCGTCGGGAGTATAACCCATGGCCGGTGAAGGAAACGGCAAGGCCACCAACGGCAGTGGCCCGGCCACCAATGGCAAGGCCTATCCGATCCAGGACCACACCTACGACGTCGTCGTGGTCGGCGCCGGTGGCGCGGGCCTGCGCGCCGTGGTCGGCTGCTCGGAAGCGGGCCTGCGCACCGCCTGCATCACCAAGGTGTTCCCGACCCGCTCGCACACCGTTGCGGCGCAGGGCGGCATCTCGGCCTCGCTCGGCAACATGCACCCCGACGACTGGCGCTGGCACATGTACGACACCGTGAAGGGGTCGGACTGGCTCGGTGACCAGGATGCGATCGAATACATGGTGCGCAACGCGCCCGACGCGGTCTACGAGCTCGAGCATTGGGGCGTGCCGTTCTCGCGCACCGAGGACGGCAAGATCTATCAGCGCCCGTTCGGCGGCATGACCATGGATTACGGCAAGGGCCAGGCGCAGCGCACCTGCGCCGCCGCCGACCGCACCGGCCATGCCATGCTGCACACGATGTATGGCCAGTCGCTGCGCCACGCGGCCGAGTTCTTCATCGAATTCTTCGCCATCGACCTGATCATGGACGACCAGGGCGTCTGCCGCGGCGTGATCGCGCTCAAGCTCGACGACGGCACGCTGCATCGCTTCCGCGCCCAGACCACGATCCTGGCGACCGGCGGCTATGGCCGCGCCTATGCATCCTGCACCTCGGCACACACCTGCACCGGCGACGGCGGCGGCATGGTGCTGCGCGCCGGCCTGCCGCTGCAGGACATGGAGTTCGTCCAGTTCCATCCGACCGGCATCTACGGCTCGGGCTGTCTCGTCACCGAGGGCGCGCGCGGCGAAGGCGGCTATCTCGTCAACTCCGAAGGCGAGCGCTTCATGGAGCGCTATGCGCCGTCGGCCAAGGACCTCGCCTCGCGCGACGTCGTCTCGCGCGCGATGACGATCGAGATCCGCGAAGGCCGCGGCGTCGGCAAGAAGAAGGATCACATCTTCCTGCACCTCGATCACCTCGATCCGAAGGTGCTGCATGAGCGGCTGCCGGGCATCTCCGAATCGGCGAAGATTTTCGCCAATGTCGACGTCACCCGCGAGCCGATCCCGATCGTGCCGACCGTGCACTACAACATGGGCGGCATTGCCACCAACTATCACGCCGAGGTGCTGACCAAGCGCAACGGCGACGACAATTCGGTGGTGCCGGGCCTGATGGCGATCGGCGAGGCCGCCTGCGTCTCGGTGCATGGCGCCAACCGCCTCGGCTCCAACTCGCTGATCGACCTCGTGGTGTTCGGCCGCGCCGCGGCGCTGCGCCTGGCCGACAAGCTGACGGCGAACGCCAAGCAGCCGGAGCTGCCGAAGGATTCGGCCGACGTCGCCCTCGGCCGGCTCGATCACTTCCGCTACGCCTCCGGCGGCACGCCGACCGCGAAGCTGCGCGACAGCATGCAGCATGTGATGCAGAACAATTGCGCGGTGTTCCGCACCGGCGACGTGCTGCAGGAGGGCCAGAACCTGATTCACAAGGTCTATGGCGGCGTCGGCGACATCTCGGTGTCCGACCGTTCGCTGGTGTGGAATTCCGACCTGGTCGAGACGCTGGAATTCGACAATCTGATCGTGCAGGCGATCGTGACGATGGATTCGGCGGCGAACCGCACCGAGAGCCGCGGCGCGCATGCACGCGAAGACTTCTCGGCTCGCGACGACAAGAACTGGATGAAGCACACGCTGACCTGGATCGATCCGGCCGGCAAGACCGCGATCGATTATCGTCCCGTCCACGACTACACGATGACCAATGATGTGCAGTACATCCCGCCGAAGGCGCGGGTCTACTGAGAACGAAGGCGAGCAAGCATGGTTGAATTCGCACTTCCGAAGAATTCGAAGATTTCCGGCGGCAAGACCTGGCCGAAGCCGGCCGGCGCCACCGAGACGCGCGAATTTCGGGTGTATCGCTGGAACCCGGACGACGGCAAGAATCCGAGCGTCGACACCTACTATGTCGACACGCATGATTGCGGTCCGATGGTGCTGGACGGCCTGATCTGGATCAAGAACCACATCGATCCGACGCTGACCTTCCGCCGCTCCTGCCGCGAAGGCGTCTGCGGCTCCTGCGCGATGAACATCGACGGCCAGAACACGCTGGCCTGCACCAAGTCGATGCATGACGTCGGCGCCGGCGGCGCGGTGAAGGTCAATCCGCTGCCGCACCAGCCGGTGGTCAAGGACCTCGTCCCCGACCTCACCAATTTCTATGCCCAGTATGCCTCGATCGAGCCGTGGCTGAAGACCACCACGCCGACGCCGCAGAAGGAGTGGAGACAGAGCCACGAGGACCGCGAGAAGCTCGACGGTCTCTACGAGTGCATCCTGTGCGCCTGCTGCTCGACCTCCTGCCCGAGCTATTGGTGGAACAGCGAGCGCTTCCTCGGCCCCGCCGCGCTGCTGCAGGCCACGCGCTGGGTCACCGATTCGCGCGATGAAGCGACCGGCGAACGGCTCGACAATCTCGAGGACCCGTTCCGCCTCTATCGCTGCCACACCATCATGAACTGCGCCAAGGCGTGCCCGAAGGGCCTCAATCCCTCGGAGGCGATCGCCGAGCTCAAGTTCAAGATGGTCGAACGCCAGATATGATCAGGCAGTCGCGGCTGGCGCTATGATAAGCGGCCAGCCGCAGCTCGCCGGATCAGGATATCGGCGCCGACCGCATCGACCGCGGATCGATCGAGATCGAGCACGACATCGACGATGCTGTGATCTTCCGGATCCATCGTGGCGGTGAAGCCGAGATCGCGGCACATCCCGATCATCGTGGTGTTCTCGGTCAGCACCTGGCCGGACAGCCGCTTCAATCCCTCCGACCGCGCATAGTGGATCAGGAGCTGCATTAGTGCCCAGCCAAGCCCTTTGCCCTTGAGATCGGACTGCAGCAGGATCGCATATTCGGCGTTCTGGTACAGCGAGTCCGAATGCAGCCGGACCGCTCCCATCATCTCGCCGGTCGCCGGATCGAGCGCCACAAACGCCATCGCGCGCGCATAGTCGAGCTGGGTGAGGCGCGCGATGAAGGCGTGCGAGAATTCCTTCATCGCGTGGAAGAAGCGCAGCCTGAGATCTTCGGCGGTGACGCGCTTGAAGAACGCGGCGACCATCGGCTCGTCCTCCGGTCGCATCGGGCGCACCGTGACGCGCGAACCGTCGCGTAACGCAAGCTCGCCCTCCCATTGCGACGGATAAGGCCTGACCGCTAGTCTCGTTTGACCGGCGAACAGCCGCGCCGGCTTGCGGATCGCCACCCGCGCATCGAGCGCGAGCACGCCGGTCTCGTCTGCCAGCATCGGATTGATATCGAGCCCGGCGACCTCGGGAATGTCGGCCGCCATCTGCGCCAGCTTGACCAGGGTGAGCGGCACCAGTTCGGCCGGAACGGCCGGCACATCGCCATAGCCGCCGAGCAACCGCGAGACGCGCGTTCGCCCGACCAACTCGTGGGCGAGATTCATATCGAGCGGCGGCAGCGCTACCGCCTTGTCATTGATCACCTCGACCGCAGGGCCGCCGCGGCCGAACACGATCACCGGGCCGAAGGTCGGATCGTCGGCGATGCCGAGGATCAGTTCGCGCGCCGCGCGCCGCACGATCATCGGCTGGATCGTCACGCCTTGCAGCATCGCATCCGGCCGCGCGCTTCGCGCACGTTCCAGCACCGTCCTGGCGGCCTCAATGACGCTGTCCTTGGTGCGCAGGTCGAGGATCACGCCGCCGACATCGGATGCGTGCCTGATGTCACGCGAGAACACCCTGACCACGATCGCGTGCCCCTCGGCGAGGAACGGCACCGCCTTCTCGGCGGCGTCCTCCGCACTGTCCGCCACGACCGTCGTCACGATCGGAATGCAGTAGGCCTCGAACAGAGCGACGATCTCGGCCGGATCGAGCCAGGCGCGCCCTTCCGACAACGCCTTCACCACCACATGCCGCGCCGCGGCCGTCTCCGGCGTGAACACCGATGCGACGCCCGGCGGGGTCGCGGCGAGCGCCGTGGAGGCCTCGCGATAGCGCACCAGATACATGAAGGCGCGCACCGCATCGTCCTCGGTCGGGAAGTGCGGGATGCGGGCCGCCTCGAAGATCGCGCCGGTGCGCTCGTCGGCGCCGACCCACGCCGCAAGCACCAGTGCCGCGACCGCACTTCGTTTGGTCCTGCGGTCACGAAGGCATTGCGCCACCGCCTCGGCAATGCCCTCGGCTGGCGCCACCGCCGTTTCCACATTCGCGACCAGGACGGCATCGTTGTTGGCATCATCGAGCAGCGCGTTGAGCGCTACCACGTAGCGGGCGGCATCGGCATCGCCTGCGATGTCGACGGGATTGGCGGACGACCAGCCCTGCGGCAGCAACTCGTCGAGCCGCGATATGGTCTGCGGCGTCAGCGTCGCGGGAACGCCGCCGAGTTCGGCCAGCCGGTCGGTGGCGAGGATGCCGAGCCCGCCGCCATTGGTCAGGATCGCGAGCCGGTTGCCGCGCGGCACGAAGCCACGGCCGAGCAGCTCGGCGCAATCGAATAGCTGGCGAAGGTCGTAGACGCGCAGCATGCCGGCGCGGCGGAACGCGGCGTCATAGACCGCATCAGAGCCGGCCAGCGCGCCGGTGTGGGTCGCGGCAGCCCTTGCCCCCTCGGCCATCCGCCCCGACTTGACGATGATGACCGGCTTCATGCGCGCCGCGGCGCGTGCCGCCGACATGAACTTGCGCGCATCCTTGACCGCTTCGAGGTAGATCAGGATCGCGTTGGTATGATCGTCGAGCGCGAAATAATCCAGGAGATCGGCGACGTCGACATCGAGCTGGTCGCCGATCGAGGCGATCCCGGAGAAGCCGAGCCGCCGCTCCGCCGCCCACTCGATCATCGCCGACGCGACCGCGCCGGACTGCGAGATCAGCGCGACATGGCCGTCGGACGGCTGATGCGAGGCGAAGCTCGCATTGAGCTTCGCACGCGGCACCATGACGCCGAGGCAATTCGGCCCGACCAGGCGCATGCCGTGCCGCCGCGCCGTCTGCTCCACGATCTCCGCGAGCGAGCCCGCGCCATGGCCGAGACCGGCCGAGAGGATCGCGGCGCCGGCAACGCCCGCGAGCCCGGCCTCCGCCACGATCTCCGGGATCGCAGCCGCGGGTGCGCTGATGACGACGAGGTCCGGAACGAACGGAAGCGATTTCAGGTCGGCAACGGTGGGCTCGCCGTCCACATCCGCGTAGTTGCGGTTGACGACGCCCAGCCTGCCGGCGAAGCCGCTCGCCTTGAGGTTTCGCAGCACCGCCGCACCGAGCGACGACGGCCGCGGGCTACCGCCGACAATCGCGATGCTTCGAGGCGAAAATACCCGCTCCAGGCCGAACGTCGACATTGCTTGGTCTCGCTGGGAACCCGTGGATGCGCGGGAGGCGCCCCCGAGCGAACTCTACTTCGTCGCCCGCCCGGTTGCACCCATTGCCGCCGCGACAGAACGCGGCGGCCCCGCTAATGCAACCCCAGCGCCTGCGCCAGATTGAAGGTCAGGAAGCTCGCGACATAGGCCAGCGCGAGCATGTACAGGAACGTCACCACCATCCACTTCGCGCCGCCGGTCTCGCGGCGGATCACCGCGAGCGTCGAGGCGCATTGCGGGGCGAAGATGTACCAGACCAGCATCGACAGCGCGGTCGCCAGCGTCCATTTCTGCGCCAGCACCTGGCCGATCTGCTCCGCCGCCTCCTTGCCGCCCTCGATCGAATAGACGGTGCCGAGCGCCGCGACCGCGACCTCGCGCGCTGCCATGCCCGGGATCAGCGCCACCGCGATCTGCCAGTTGAAGCCGATCGGCCGCAGCAGCGGCTCGAGCGCGTGGCCGATCATCGCCGCAAAGCTGTAGTTGATGGCCGGCCCCTCGGCGCCTGCGGGCGCGGTCGGGAACGAGGCCAGGAACCAGATCAGCACCATCATCGAAAGGATCGTGGTGCCGGCGCGATACAGGAACATCTTGGCGCGGTTGAGCACGCCGATCGCGATGCTGCGCAGTCGCGGCACCTTGTAGTCGGGCAATTCCAGCATGAACGGCGCCGGCGCATGGTCGCGCCACAGGAAGAACTTTGCGATCGCCGAGACCGTCAGCGCGCTGGTGATGCCGGCGGCATAGAGGCCGAACATCACGAGCCCTTGCAGATTGACGAAACCCCACAGCGTGGTCGACGGAACGAAGGCCGAGATGATCAGCGTATAGACCGGAATCCGCGCCGAGCAAGTCATCAGCGGCGCGATCAGGATCGTGGTCAGGCGATCACGCCGGTTGTCGATCACCCGCGTCGCCATGATGCCGGGAATGGCACAGGCAAAGCTCGACAGCAGCGGAATGAAAGCGCGGCCATGCAGCCCGGCGCCGCCCATGATGCGGTCCATCAGGAAAGCAGCGCGCGCCATGTAGCCGAAATCTTCCAGCAGCAGGATGAACAGGAAGATGATGATGATCTGCGGCAGGAACACGATGACGCTGCCGACGCCGGAGATCAGGCCGTTCTGCAGGAAGCTCTGCAACAGGCCCCAGCTTTCGGGCAGCAAATCGTGGATCAGCTGCCCGAGCGCGGAGAAGCCGTCCGACAGCAATTCCATCGCCGGCTGCGCCCAGGTGAACACGGCCTGGAACATCACGAACAGGATCACGGCCAGGATCACGAGACCCCAGACCGGATGCAGCACGACTGCATCGATCCGGTTGGTCAGCGTGTCGGGCTTGGTCGGCAGCGTCACGGCCGCCGCGATGATGCGGTCCGCCTCGCGCTGCGCCGCCTTGAGGTCGGCAATCGTCGGCGTCGCCCACTCGCTGGCCGTCGCATCATGCGACCGCGCCAGGAATTCGTCGGTTCGCTTCAAGAGCTCGTCGACACCGCCCTTGCGGACCGCGACCGAGGTCACGATCGGCAGGCCGAGCTCCTGCGACATGCGATCGAGATCGATCGTGACGCCGCGGCGCCTCGCGATGTCGATCATGTTGAGCACGAGCATCATCGGCCGGCCGACGCGCTTCAGCTCGAGCACGAGCCGCAAGGTCAGCCGCAGATTGGTGGCGTCCGCGACGCAGAGCACGAGATCGGGCACCGCCTCGCCATCGAAGCGCCCGAGCACGATGTCGCGGGTGATCTCCTCGTCCGGACTGCGGCCGCGCAACGAATAGGTGCCAGGCAGGTCGAGCACCGTCACGCTGCGGCCCTCCGGCGTGACGAAGCCGCCGGATTTGCGCTCGACCGTGACGCCCGGATAATTGGCGACCTTCTGGCTGCTGCCGGTCAACCGGTTGAACAGCGACGTCTTGCCGGTGTTGGGCGCGCCGACCAGCGCCAGGCGCAGGGATGCAGTTGTCATTCGACGATCACGGCCATTTCTACGATTACAGCCATGGCTTCGCTCCGGCGCAGCGCGATCGTGATGTTGTCGACGCGCACCGCGATCGGATCCCGCCGGATCGTGCCTTCATGCAGGATTTCCACGCGCGCGCCCTCGACAAATCCCATCTCCACCAGGCGCTGCTCGAGCTCCTGTGGAGACAGCGATGAACCCGTCACGAGCGCATCGAGCCTGATGATCTTTCCGACAAAACCGCGATCCGCATGTCCGAGCCGGATGTCCTGTAGATTATCCTGGGAAGAGTTTGGATCGCCTGTCATGCGGCCTGTGTTTCAGCAGGTAGTCACAGGGTCAAGCATTTGCCCGTGAGAGGTTTTAGAACTCCTAAAAACAGCGCCCGCGATCGTCATCCCGGCCGATTTTCCGCTTGACTGCCGCCCCTCGCTAACGAGGTCGTGATCCCTCCGGGCGGCAGCCGCCCGGCGGGCGCGGCCCGGCCGGCAGCGCGGGCGGCATCGTCCCTCCGCGCCAGGCCCGAATGTGGATCGGCTGCCGGCCGATCGCTCTGGACGGACCTTCGCTGCCCGCGGGCGGCGCATCGCCTTCCGCACGGCCATCCCGGACGGGGTTTCGCTTCCTCCGGCGCGACGGTTTGCGTTAAGGTCGCTACGGAGCCGGAGTGCCCGTGCCGACCGCTGCACAACGCAATTCGCTGAGACTGCTGCAATGGATGATGGCCGCCTCGCTGGCCCTTCCGCTGGCGCTGTTCATGTTTGCTTCCGCGATGTCCCGGATCTCGACCAGGGAGGCCGCCGACCAGGAAATCCAGCGCACGCTTGACGTCGCCCATGAGCACGCGCTCAAGGTATTCGAGACCATCGACCGCAGCCTGGCCGAGGTCACCGAGGTCGTCCGCGGCATGAGCGATGCCGATATCGTCGCGCGCGAGAAGAGCCTGCACGAGCGACTGCGCCGGGTCGCCGACACGCTGCCCCAGGTGAAATCGATCTGGGTGTTCGATGCCAGCGGCCATGCCCTCGTCAACAGCCTGGTGGAACCAGCCCCCGATATCGATTTCTCGGATCGGGACTACTTCCGCATCCACGCCGATCGCGACATCGGCACCTATATCGGCGAGGTCCTGACGCCGCGGCCGCCCTATCAGGGTGCGCGGTTCTTCAGCGTCGGACGCCGCCGCAACAACGAGGACGGCAGCTTTGGCGGCGTGATCCAGGCCTCCGTGCTTCCGGAGTATTTCGAGAATTTCTACGCCAAGATCGGCCGCGAGCCCGGCAGCTTCCTGGCGCTGATCCGGACCGATGGCTCGATACTGGCGCATTTCCCTGTCATCGACCACGACGCCAGGTTCGAGCCGAGCGGGCCGCTGGGGCAACAGATCGTCGCCAATCCCGAGACCGGCGGCATGACGATCCGTTCCCCCGCCGACGGCATCGAACGGCGCATGCGCTATCAGCGGCTGGCCGAATACCCGATCTATGTCAGCGCCGGGCTCGAAACCTCGGCGATCCAGGCGCGCTGGATCTCGACCATGGCGCAGCACCTGATCTTCGGCATACCGGCCACCGCGCTGCTGTTCGGCCTGCTCGCGCTCGCCTATCGGCGAACCGAACGCCTGCAGGAGGAGGCGGACCGGCGCATCGAAGCCGAGGACGCGTTGCGGCATGGCCAGCGGCTGGAGGCGCTCGGGCAACTCACCGGCGGCGTCGCGCATGACTTCAACAATCTGCTCACCGTGATCCGCGCGTCGGTCGACATGCTGCGGCGGCCGGACCTGCCGGAGCCGCGGCGGCAGCGCTACATCGATGCGATCTCCAACACCGTGAACCGTGCCGCCAAGCTGACCAACCAGCTGCTTGCGTTCGCGCGCCGGCAAACCCTGAAGCCCGAGGTGTTCGACGTCTGCCAGAATGTCCGCACCCTGAGCGAGATGATCACCACCCTGATCGGCTCGCGGATCGAGATCGCAGCGCAGGTGCCGGACGAGACCTGTCTCGTCAACGCCGATGCCGGCCAGTTCGAGACCGCCATCATCAATATGGCGGTGAATGCGCGCGACGCGATGGACGGCGTCGGCCGGCTCACGATCGCGGTCCGCGCCGTGAAAAATTTGCCGTCCGAGGCGATCACGCCGCCGAGCCCGCACGGCCATGTCGCGGTGTCGGTGGCCGATACCGGCGTCGGCATTCCGCAGGAGTTGTTCGGCCGCATCTTCGAGCCGTTCTACACCACCAAGGAGGTCGGTCACGGCACCGGCCTTGGCCTGTCGCAGGTGTTCGGCTTCGCCAAGCAATCCGGCGGCGAGGTCACCGTGACCAGCGAAGTCGGCAAGGGCTCGACGTTCACGCTGTATCTCCCGCGTGTCGTCGGCAGACACAACGCGCAAGCTCAGCTCACGGAGGATGCGCCATCGGTCGATCCGACCAGTGCGTCGGTCCTCATCGTCGAGGACAATGCCGAAGTCGGAAAGTTCGCCGCCGATACGCTGACCCAGCTCGGTTGCACCTGCGTGCTGGTGGAGAACGCCACCCACGCGCTGGAGGAGCTGGCCGTCGACCCCGACAGGTTCGACCTGGTGTTCACCGATGTGGTGATGCCCGGCATGAGCGGCATCGAGCTTGCGGAGGAGATCCGCCGGCAACGGCTCGATCTGCCGATCGTGCTTGCCTCCGGCTACAGCCAGGTGCTGTCGCAGCAGGGCAGCGGCGGCTTCGAGCTGCTGCAGAAGCCCTATTCGGCCGAGCAGCTGGCCCGCGTACTGCACAAGGCCACGCGCTCGCGCCGGCTGAAGCGGGATCAGGCGCCGGCGTCGTAAGGTGATTGCGGGCGCCACAAACGCGATGTCGTCCATGCGAAAGCAGGGACCCACAGGATTGGGTTGTTGAGGAGGCTGTGGCTCCAGCGACGCGTCGCGCCGCGTCGGAACAACATCGGAACCTTCTGATTTCCCTCGCGTTGTCGCGCGATGCGCAAAGCTGAGGTAAAATCCGGATCGTCGAACAGGCCCTCGCCGGCGAAGGCCAACTCGGCCCGGAAAGTCAGCGCGACGCGCGGCGTTCCCGAGGACGGCGACGCCGCACCGGGCGAGGCCGACGACAAATCGGAATTCGTCGAGATCATTGCCGAGGACGGCGACCATGTCGAACCGCCGCCGCCGGAAATTATCGAGCCCGATCCCGAGCTGTCGCCCGAAGAGGCCGAACAGGCGCGCAAGGACTATCTGCTGACGCGGTTCTGGATCACCGCGCGTGGCTATTGGGGCCGGAGCGGCGACCGCCTGGCGTGGCTGTTCACGATCGGCCTGCTGCTGCTGATCGTCGCCAATGTCGCCGTCCAGTACGGCATCAATGTCTGGAATCGAGCGATCTTCGATGCGATCGAAAAACGCGATTCGGTCAGTGTCTTTCACCTGACCGCCATCTTCTTTCCGCTTGCGATCGGCAGCGTGCTGCTCGGCGTCGCCCAGGTGTTCGGCCGCATGGCCATCCAGCGGCGCTGGCGCGCCTGGCTGACCAACGCCGTCGTCTCGCGCTGGCTGGCGAACGGCCGTTACTACCAGCTCAATCTGGTCGACGGCGATCACAAGAATCCGGAATACCGCATCGCCGAGGATCTGCGGATCGCAACCGACTCGCCGGTCGACTTCATCGCCGGCGTGACGTCGGCGCTGCTGTCCGCCGTCACGTTCATCGTCGTGCTTTGGACGATCGGCGGCGCGCTGACGCTGACGCTCGGCGGCTCCTCCATCAGCATCCCGGGCTTCCTGGTCATCGCCGCGATCATCTATGCCGCGATCGCGTCCGGCTCGATCATGGCGATCGGGCGCCGCTTCGTGCAGATTTCCGAGGAGAAGAACCAGGCTGAGGCCGAATTCCGCTATGTGCTGACCCGCCTGCGCGAGAACGGCGAAAGCATCGCCCTGCTTGGCGGCGAGGCCGAGGAACGCGACGGCATCGACAGGACGTTTTCGAACGTGCTGCGGCAATGGGCGCGGCTTGCCGGACAGCACATGCGCACGACGCTGGTGTCGCAGGGATCGAATCTCATTGCGCCGGTGGTGCCCTTGCTGCTGTGCGCACCAAAATTCCTCGAGGGAAGCATGACGCTCGGCCAGGTGATGCAGGCAGCCTCCGCCTTCACCATCGTGCAGACCGCGTTCGGCTGGCTGGTCGACAATTATCCGCGGCTCGCCGACTGGAACGCATGCGCGAGGCGCATCGCCTCGCTGATGATGTCGCTCGACGGGCTTGAACGCGCCGAGACCGGTGATGGCTTCGGCCGCATCAAGCGCGGCGAGACCGGCGGCGAGGCCATGCTGAGCCTCAACGATCTCTCCGTCACGCTCGACGACGGCACGGCCGTGGTCGGCGAAACCGAGGTCGCGATCGAGGCCGGGGAACGGCTGCTGGTCGCGGGCGAATCCGGGACCGGCAAGAGCACGCTGGTCCGCGCCATTGCCGGCTTATGGCCCTGGGGCGGCGGCAGCGTCAGCCTGCATGCGGACCGCCGCCTGTTCATGCTGCCGCAGAAGCCCTACGTGCCCTCGGGCACGCTGCGGCGCGCGGTGGCCTATCCCGGCGCCGCAGAGGACTGGAACATCGATGAGATCGGTGACGCCCTGCACAAGGTCGGCCTCGACCATCTCAAGGAGAAGATCGAGGACGACGCACCGTGGGACCAGACGCTGTCCGGCGGCGAGAAGCAACGGCTCGCCTTTGCCCGCCTGCTGCTGCACAGCCCCGACATCGTCGTGCTCGACGAGGCGACCTCGGCGCTCGACGAAAAGAGCCAGGACAAGATGATGGAGATGGTGACGACGGAATTGCCCAAGGCGACCATCGTCAGCGTTGCCCATCGCGTCGAGCTTGAAGCATTCCATAGCCGCAAGATCGTGCTGGAGCGCCGCAAGGGCGGTGCGAAGCTGGTCAGCGACGTCGACCTGATCCCGCGCAAGGGCAAGCGGCGGCTGCTCGGACGCTTCCTGCGGCAACGGCGAGCCTCGGCCAAGGTGTCGGACAAGGCGGCATGACGGGCGTTACCGCTCCCGCCAGAACCGGCTATGCATGCGCCGCTTTTGATGAGGCCATGCGTGATCCCCGGCAACGACATTTCGCCGGGCGTTAGCCCCTTTCGAAGGGGAGGCGATGCGAGAACGCGGACGCAATTGCATCACAACGGGATCGTAGCCCGGATGAAGCGCAGCGAAATCCGGGGCCAGACCATCCTCGGCCAGAGCAGCCCGGATTGCGCTTCGCTTCATCCGGGCTACATCTTCATTTCCCGTTTCCAAGGGGAGGTGAAACGAGAGCGCGGATGCCAATGCGGCACAGCAAGGGAAGCTCGCAATGATCGACCATATCGGCTTTTCGGTCTCCGACTACGAGCGCGCGAAGGCGTTCTACCAGACGGCGCTGGCGCCGCTTGGCTATGGCCTGATCATGGAAGTGCCGGCGGAAGTGACCGGGCACGCGCCTGCGGCGGGCTTCGGCGCTAACGGCAAGCCGGATTTCTGGATCGGCGGCGAAGGCGCGATGAACAAGCCGGTGCATATCGCGATCACAGCCAAGGACCGCGCCACCGTCGACGCCTTCTACAAGGCCGCGATGGCCGCCGGCGGCCGCGACAACGGCGCGCCCGGCATTCGCGCGCATTATCATGCGAACTATTACGGCGCGTTCGTGCTCGATCCCGACGGCCACAACATCGAGGCGGTCTGCCACACGCCCGGATAACGCGCACAGGAACGGCGCGGCGCGCGATCCGTTATCGCTTCGGGCTGCGATGGAGCGATCAATGCGCGCGAGGCGACCTGACATCGGCGGACCTTGCATCGGCATCAGTGACACGGTCTCGATCTAATGCCGATCGAGCCTCCGGAAATTCCTCCGGCAACGCCGGGGACGCCGAGCGAACCGCCGCCGGGGATTCCGCCCGGCAATCCGCAGCCGGAGGTGCCACCGCCGGTGCGCGAACCCGGCGAGCCGCCGCGACCGGACGAACTGCCCGGCAAGACACCCGACGAATCACCGGTGCGCGGACCGCCGGGGCCGACTGGCCCGCCGCCTGCGACAGATCGACCCGCCGTCCCCTGATTCGCCGTCGCACCCTGGTTCCAGATCGATTGCGAGTGTGTCCGAGCGTTTCTTCTGAACACGCGGTGAACAAGCGCAGATGCAACCCGTTATAATGTCGAAATAAACTTCGCCGATGATTCGGCGCTCGCCACAATCCGGCCTAACGGCTGGCAATTCATCGTCCTGCCGAATTGTTCGGCTCTGACTTCTTTTACTTCCTGCCCAGACTTTCCCCCGGGGACTCCAAGACCATGACAAAGCTTCGTCTCGTGCTGCTTGCCACGACTGCGCTGACGGTGATGCAGTTCGCCACCTCAGCGTCGCACGCACAAACTTCGCCGCTGGTCGTCGCACAGGCGCAGCCAAAGGAAGAGCTCGGACCTGACGGAAAGCCGAAGCCGCGGCCCGCGCCGGGCGCTCCAGCGCATCCGGCACCGCCTGCCGCCGCGCCGCCTGCCGCCGCACCGCATCCGCAGGCGCCGCCTCCGGCAGCCGCGCCACATCCGGCTCCGCCCCCGCCCGCAGCGCCCGCGCGTCCGACCCCGCCACCTCCGCCACCCGCCGCCGCTCCGCCGCATCCGACGCCGCCGGCTCCGCCCGCAGCCGCGCCTGCACGCCCCGCTCCGCCTCCGCCGCCCGCGGCCGCCCCCGCACACCCTGCTCCGCCGGCCGCTCCCGCACGGCCCGAACCGCCCGCCGCACGCCCGGCTCCGCCTCCGCCGGCAGCCGCGCCTGTGCGGCCCGAGCCGCCTGCCGCGAAGCCGACGCCAGCACCTGCACGGCCGGAGCCGCCTGCAGCGGCACCCGCGAAGCCTGCGACGCCACCGCCGCCGGCCGCTGCGCCCGCACATCCGACGCCGACCCCACCGCCGCCACCGGCCGCAGCCCCGCAACGTCCGGCTACGCCGCCGCCCGGCGCCGGACCTGCGCACACTCCGCCGACACCGGCGCCAAGTGCCGCACCAAGCACCGCACCGGTAGCACCTGGTGCCGCTCCTGCGGCACGCCCCGGCACGCCGCCCGCAGCCGCAACGCCAACGCCTGCAACACCCGGAGCTCCGACAACGGCACCGGCCGAGCGCCGGCCTGGCGATCGGCCGGGCGGTGAACGTCCGGCTGGTGAACGTCCTGGCGGCGCCAAGCAACCGCCGGGTACCCCGCCCGCGACCCCGCCCGGCGCGACGTCGCCGGCAACGCCTTCGACAACGACGCCTCCCGCCGCAGGCGGCCAGCCGCCGGCGCGGCCCGGCACCCCCGGCACCCCGCCCGCCGCGGCGACGCCTCCGGGTGCGACGCCGACACCACCTGCGCCGGGTCAGCAGGGACGTCCGGCCACACCGCCTGGAACGGCTCCGACCCCGGGAGCCGCGATGGGCGCCCCCGGCGCGGCACCGGCTCCGGCTCAGCAGGCACGCCCGGGCGTTGCGCCCGGCGTATCACCAGCCCAGGGAGCCGCCATGGGCGCGCCCGCGGCACGTCCGGCCGGCCCCTCGGCGCCGGGCGTCGTCCCCGGCTCGGCGGCCGCAACGCCCCCGCCCGACAAGGCGCAATACGCCCCGCCGACGGTTTCGTCCGCGTTCCGGGCCGCGCCAACGGTCACGGCGCCGCTTCCGCCGCCTCCGCGACGTGACAACGTCTCGCCGCTCGCGATCGGCGCCGCTGTCGGCGTGGGCGTCGTCGCCGGTGCGATCATCGGCGGGACCATCGCCGACCTGCACAACCAGCGGCAGGAGGTCGTCGAAGACGGCCGGACCATTTACACGGAGCCGGATCGCATCATCATTCGCGATCCGGGCGGTCAGGCCTATGTGCGTGGCGACGACGTCTATCGCTTCCGCTACGGCGCGCGTGACATCCGCACCGAGACGATCGGCGGCGAGACCCGCACCGTCGTGGTTCGTCCCGACGGCAGCGAGATCATCACGGTGGTCGGTCCTGATGGCCAGATGCTGCGCCGGATCCGCAGGGATCCCGGTGGACGCGAGCTCGTCATCATCGACAACAGCTATCGCGATCCGGGCGCGGTCGGCGGCTTCTATGTCGACCTGCCTCCGCCGGTGGTCCGCATCCCCTATGATCGCTACATCGTCGAGTCCGACAGCGCGGCGCCGGACGTGATCTACGACACCATGGAGGCGCCGCCGGTGGACCGGATCGCGCGACGCTATACGCTCGACGAGATCCGCTACAGCCCGAACGTGCGCATGCTGATGCCGTCGATCGACGTCAACAGCATCAACTTCGACTCCGGCTCCTGGCAGATTCCGCCGGATCAGGCGGCGAAGCTGCAGGCGATCGCCGACGGCCTCAACCGGGCCATCCAGCGCAATCCGCGCGAGGTGTTCCTGATCGAAGGCCACACGGATGCGACCGGCAACGACACCGACAATCTGTCGCTGTCCGACCGCCGTGCGCAATCCGCCGCCGAGTTGCTGACGCAGCAGTTCGGCGTGCCGGCGGAAAACCTGACCTCGCAGGGCTACGGCTCGCAATATCTGAAGGAGCAGACCGACGGACCGAGCCGCATCAACCGGCGCGTCACCGTCCGCCGCATCACCCCGCTGCTCAACGGCGGCACCGCCTCCGCAGCGCCGCCGCGCTGAGCCGGCACGAGACCGCGATACGAAATGGCCGGGAGCGATCCCGGCCATTTTTGTTTGATCCGTTTTGGAGCCAGTGTCAGGGAGTATGCGTCATTGCGAGCCACCGGGTCGCGCGAACGCGCGCCCGATGACAGGCTCCGCGAAGCAATCCAGCGCACCACAAGCGGAACTATGGATTGCTTCGTCGCTACGCTCCTCGCAATGACGGAGGAGCTACTTCCCCAGCCCCAGCGCGTCGACCATCACGCGAAACACCTCGGTGTTGTCCATCGCGCCGTGCACGCGCTCGCTGCCCGGTCCGGTCGCAGTGAGGATGACATCCTCGCCGGAATGCACGCTGGCGCCGATCATCGCCGGCAGATTGCGGAAGCGCAGCACGACGCCGGGGACGTCCTTGTATTTGTCGTTGGCCTTGAAGGTGTCGGGCTGATCGCCTTTCACGGTCGGCTCGTTCGGATCGTCGAGCTTCGGGCGGAACGTCTCGTAATGGTCCGGCAGGCTGGCCGAGAAGATCGCGAGCCGCCGGCTGACATCGACGCGTGACGGATAGCCTTCGGCATCGGGCGCGGGGTAATTCGGGAAGCCGGCCTTGTCATAGACACCGACGCGCTCGCGCAACGGCATGTTGGGTGCAGCAGTCATGTCGTCATTGATGGTGCCGACCAGGCTGTTCGGATGGTTGTGGTCGGCGACGACCAGGATCAGCGTGTCGTCGTTGCGCGCCTTGGCCCAGTCCTTTGCCAGCCGCACCGCATTGTCGAGCATGATGGTGTCGTAGACCGCGCGCTCCATGTCGAGCAGATGGGCGTATTTGTCGATCAGGCCGGACTCGACCATCAGGAAGAATCCAGACTCGTGCTTCGACAGAATCGTGAGCGCCGCCTGAACCTGCTCGGTCAGATCGGGCTGCTCGGGGAATTTTTTGACGCCGCCGCCCTTGAGGAATTTGCGGTCGAGCGCGCCATCCATGTTGCCGGTGGCGAACAGGCCGAGCAATTGCCGCGTCTCGGGCCGTGCGGCCAGCGCGTTCAGCTCGCTTGCGGTGGCCGCGACCGGATAGCCCGCGTCGCGGAAGCGCGCGAGATAATCGATGTCGTCCTTGCGTTTCGATCCCGCGGCGGATTGCGGCAGGAAGTTTGCGGCGCCGCCGCCCATCAGCACGTCGGGCTTCGCATCGAAATATTGCGCGACGATCGCATCATAAGCGGCGCGGCGGCGGGTATGCGCCACCATCGCAGCCGGCGTCGCGTCCTCGATTTCGGTATTGGTGACGATGCCGACGGCGAGCCCGGCCCGCTTGGCAAGACTCGCAATGGTTTCGACCCTGGGGTCGTCGAGTGGATCGGGCGTGCGATCGGCATAGACGCCGAGCGCATTGACCGCGGCCTTGTGGCCGGTGGCGTAAGCGCTCGCGGCATTCGCCGAGTCGGTGATGATCGAATCCGAGCCGGCGGTCGCGACCAGCGCCATGTGCGGCATGTCGTCGATGGCGAGCTTGCCGCGGCTCTTGCCTTCCGCGATTCCCTTGGAGAGGATCCGCGCGGCGACGCGATGCGCCGGCGACATCCCATCGCCAATGAACAGGATCACGTTCTTCGCCTTGCGCGGCCCGGTGTCGTAGACGCTCCAGGTCACCGTGCGGTTCTGCGTGCCGTCGCTGACTTCGACGGTGACCGGGCCCGGCCTGGCGAGCGAGACATCGCGCAGCAGCAACGCCGACTGGTCCCGGCCGGCTTCGCGCGCGGCAAACGTGCCGCTCTGGCCGAACACCGCGGCATAGTCCGCGCCGTTCAACGTCACCTTCAGCCGGGCTTGATCGACGACGCCGGGAAGTTCGACCTTGAAGTCGAATTTTGCGCCGACAAGGATATCGGCGCGATCGATCGGATAGACGGTCTGGGCGAGCGCCGGCGCCGCCGACAACACCAGGGTGACGGCCACGCCGGCCAATGACTTGATCATGATCGATGCTCCCGCCCCCTTGCGCATGATGCGCGTGGGGACGGAGGCTAGTTGTGGCCGATGACGCCGCAATGAGGCAGCGCCGGGACGTATTGCCGCAAGGGGCGGGGGTCAGCGCGCCATCTGCTGCGGATCGTAGAAGAAGCGCTCCTCGATCAGCTCCTCGCCGCGCCAGGTCTGCCAGGCGACCTCCTCCATGCTGCGGACCTTGCCGTCCTTGCCGGTGAATTCGAAGCGCCAGCAGATCGCCGAATGGTCGCCGTCGAGCAGCAGCGGCCCGAGCCGTGTGGTCTTCACGCCGGAGACCGCGGCCAGCACCGCCGCCTCGCGCGCCGCCAGCGCCTCGCGGCCGACGCGCCATTCGCCGTCGTTCTCCTGGGTGCGGGCATCGGCCGTATAGAAGTTCCTGATCGCACCGACATGGTCGTTGGATTCGACCGTGTCGGCGAAGGCTTGCAGCGTCTTGAGCGAAGGCACGGGACAATCTCCATTTACCGACTGATGGTCGGTATTTATCGACCAAGGGTCGGTAAGTCAACTGGCGCCGCTGCGGAACCTGGGCTAGACAGCATGATCCGGAAAAGTGTGAAGCGGTTTTCCCGCGACAAACGGGAAGCGTTTGCGCTGAGATCATGCTCAAACAATAACGAACCATGGCAACCCAGGCCGAACGGCGCGAGAAGACCAGAGCCGCGATCGTCAAGGCGGCGCGGCGCATTTTTGGCGAGCGCGGCTTTGCGGCCGCGACGATGGACGACATCGCCGCCGGCGCACGCGTCGCCAAGGGCGCGGTCTATCATCACTTTGCGACCAAGGAGGCGGTGTTCGAGGCGGTGTTCGAGCAGGTCTCGATGGACCTCGTCGCCGATCTCGACCGCATCTCGCGCGCCGAGAACGATCCGCTGGCGGCGATGGCGGCGGGAACGCAGGGCTATTTCGCGGCTTGCTCGAAAGGCCCGACCGGCCAGATCATTTTGCGCGATGGCCCGGCCGTGCTCGGCTGGGAATGCTGGCGCGAGATCGACGCCAAACATTTCGGCGGCAAGTTTCCGCGCGCGCTTGCCGCTGCGATGGACGCCGGCGTGATCGCCAAGCAGCCGATCGAGCCCCTGGCGCGGCTGCTGCTCGGCGCGGTGACGGAAGCGGCGGTTGCGGTCTCCGCCGGCCCCGACATCGGCAAGACCGGCACCGATTACGCGCGCGCGTTCCGCTCGCTGCTGGATGCGCTCAGGGTGAAATGAAAGTAAGCCGCGGGAAAGCAGTCCCGTCATCCTGAGGAGCGCGTAGCGCGTCTCGAAGGATCGACGGCCAGTAGCGGGGCCGATTCATCCTTCGAGACGGCCGCGTTGCGGCCTCCTCAGGATGACGGAGTTGCTTCTACGCCCGAGAAGGCCCGAGACGACACTGAGTGTCGCCTGCCGCCTTCAATCCTTGTCGTTCTCGAGCTGAAAAATCTGCGAGCCTTCGCCGCCCGAGAGCAGGCCGGTCTTGTTGTAGATACCGAGCTTGGCGCGCGTGTCTGATATGTCCAGGTTGCGCATCGTCAGCTGGCCGATGCGGTCGGCTGGCGTAAACGCCGCGTCCTCGACCTTCTCCATGCTGAGCCGCTCCGGCGCATAGGTCAGGTTCGGGCTCTCGGTATTTGATATCGAGTAATCGTTGCCGCGGCGCAGCTCGAGCGTCACCTCGCCGGTGATGGCGCGCGCCACCCAGCGCTGAGCGGTCTCGCGCAGCATCAGGGCCTGCGAGTCGAACCAGCGGCCCTGGTACAGCAGCCGGCCGAGCCGCATGCCGCTGATGCGGTACTGCTCGATCGTATCCTCGTTATGGATGCCGGTGACGAGACGCTCATAGGCGATGTGCAGCAGCGCCATGCCGGGCGCCTCGTAGATGCCGCGGCTCTTGGCCTCGATGATGCGGTTCTCGATCTGGTCGCTCATGCCGAGACCGTGGCGGCCGCCGATCGCGTTGGCCTCGAGGAACAGCGCGACCGGATCGGCGAACGTCTTGCCGTTCAGCGCGACCGGCTGGCCTTCTTCGAAGCGCACCACGACCTTCTCAGCCTTGACGTCGCAATCGGCACGCCAGAACGGCACGCCCATGATCGGATTGACGATGGTGATGCCGCTCGCAAGGCTCTCGAGATCCTTGGCCTCATGCGTCGCGCCGAGCAGGTTGCTGTCGGTCGAATAGGCCTTCTCCGCGCTCATCTTGTAGGCAAAGCCCTGCGCGGTCATGAACGCCGACATCTCGGCGCGGCCGCCGAGTTCGTCGATGAATTGCTGGTCGAGCCAGGGCTTGTAGATGCGCAGGCTCGGATTGGTCAGCAGGCCGTAGCGGTAGAAGCGCTCGATGTCGTTGCCCTTGTAGGTCGAGCCGTCGCCCCAGATGTTGACGCCATCCTCCTGCATCGCGGCGACCAGCATCGTGCCGGTCACCGCGCGGCCGAGCGGGGTGGTATTGAAATAGGTGATGCCGCCGGTCGAGATGTGGAACGCGCCGGACTGGATCGCGGCGATGCCCTCATGCACCAGCTGGGTGCGGCAATCGACCAGGCGGGCCTTCTCGGCGCCGAAATCCATCGCCTTGCGCGGGATTGCGTCGTAATCGGCCTCGTCGGGCTGGCCGAGATTGGCGGTGTAGGCGAAGACCTTGGCGCCCTTCAGCTTCATCCAGAGCAGTGCCGCTGACGTGTCGAGCCCGCCCGAGAACGCGATGCCGACTTTCTCGCCGGTGGGCAGGTTTTTCAGAATCGTACTCATGGGACGGTCCAATCGGTCGAAATCGGGATGATTACGCTGGGCGAATATCAAATTTCCGGAGCCTGGGCACGCCTTTAATCATGCTTCCGTGCCGCCGGGCTCGGCCTTGCCGCCCCGGCGCCAGCGCTGCATCCACCGGTAGCCGGGCATTGCCAGCCGCGTCAGCGCGGCATCGACCGCCTCGTCGGTCAGCCGGGTCGAGGCCCAGCGGTAGATCAGCGCATAGAACAGCCAGACGGTGAAGAACGACACCAGGCCTGCGATCGCCACATCGGTGAAGAAATGGCCGCCAAAGGCCATGCGAAGCCCGCTGGTGACGATGCCGAACACGGTCGCCCCGGCAAAGGCCAGCGGCCGCCAGGCGGGCGGCGTCAGCGCCGCCGGCGCATAGGTCCAGAACGCGGTGGCACCCTCGCCGGAGAAGAACGAGCAGTTGCGCGGGCAGCCGCCGCGCGGGTCCCACCACGGCATGAATTGCAGGTCGCCGCCGAACTGCGTCACGAACACCGGCCGCGGCCGGCCCCAATAGTTCTTGAAGGTGAGGTTGGTGAGCACGCCGGCCGAGAGCAGCATCGTGGTCAGCAGGAATACCGCGGCGCGGCCCGACATCAGCATCGGCCGATCCGGCCGGATGAATTTCCAGACGATGGTCACGATCGCCGGCAGCACCAGCGCCCAGGCGATCCACATCGCCGCATCGCGCGCAAACGACGCCACCGCATCGAGCTTCACGGGGAAGGTGTTTTCCGCAGCATCGTAGAACAGCGCCGCGAGCTTCAGGTCGAGCTCGGGATAGACCCCGAACAGGATGCCGATGATGAGCGCGAGCGCCAGCGCGATAAAAAGTCCGGTCCGGTTCATGGCGCGCGGTTTAGCCGAGGCGGCGGGGTATGGAAAGTGCGTCGGCTGCCTTACCCTCCCCTGGAGGGGTCGAGACGAGCGAAGCTCGCTCTTGGGTCGACTCACATTGAGCGGAGCGAAGCGTGAGCCGGGGTGGGGTGATCTCTCAACACGGGCAGTTCTCATGTGGAGGGATTTCACCCCACCTCGGTTCGCATTGCGCTTGCGCTTCATGCGAACCGATCCTCCCCCTCCAGGGGAGGATGAGAATCCCGGTCCTAACCGGCTACATAGGTAACAGAATAGACCGGCGACATGGGTAACAGGTCAACTGATCGGCAAGGAGGAGCTTGCCGATGGGGTGGATGGAGACCTGTGCTGTGGATGAGCGGATGCGGTTTGTGGTTGCGGCGCAAAAGCACGAGGAGTCATTTGCGGCGGTGTGTCGGCGGTTCGGAGTGAGCCGTCGGGTGGGCTACAAATGGCTTGCACGGTTCGAGGAAGAAGGCGCGGCCGGACTGTTCGATCGTCCGCGAGCTCCTCTGCATCGTCCGCAAAGCGTTGCGGAGGAGATCGCCGAGCGCTGCCTTGAGGTGCGTCGGGCGCATCCGACCTGGGGGCCGATCAAGGTGCTGGCCTTTCTTGAACGGAAGTCACCTCGGACGGCATGGCCTGCGGCAAGCACGATCGGCGAGCTGTTCGATCGTGAGGGCCTGACGGTGAAGCGCAAGCTGCGCCGGCGTAGCCCGCCCTCGAGCGCGCCCTTTGCCGGTTGCGATGCAGCCAACGATACCTGGTGCATCGACTTCAAGGGCTGGTTCCTGACCGGGGACGGCATGCGCTGCGAGCCGCTGACGATCACCGATGCCTACAGCCGCTACCTGCTGCGCTGCCAGGTTCTGGCGCGCACCGACACGGATCATGTCTGGCCGGTGCTGGACGCGGCGTTCCGCGAGTTTGGGTTGCCGCATTACATGCGCTCGGACAACGGCTCGCCGTTTGCCTCGCGCGGCGCCGGAGGATTGTCGCGGCTGTCGGTCAAGCTGATCAAAGCCGGCGTGACGCCAGAGCGCATTGCACCGGGCAAACCTCAGCAGAACGGCCGCCATGAACGCATGCATCTGACCCTGCTGCAAGACGTTGCCAGTCCGCCGGCTCCCACCATGCGCGAGCAGCTCAAGCGCTTGCACAGCTTCCAGCATCTCTACAACCAAGAACGTCCGCACCAATCGCTCGACAACGCCACGCCAGCCGACCGTTACCAAGCCTCCTCGCGCCGCTTCCACGGTGTCTTGCGCGAGCCGGAATACGCTGACGATCAGGAGGTCCGCTCGGTCCGGCAGAACGGAGAGATCAAGTGGCTGGGCAACACGATCTACATCAGCGAAGCGCTGATCGGTGAGCCCGTCGGCCTGGCCGAGGACCAAGACGGCTGGACCGTCAGCTATGGCCCGATCGTGCTCGGCACGATCGCTCGCCGCGGTGACCAACTCCGCAGGCCGAGACGCAAAGCAAGAGGCTGTGGACTTGAGGACAACGCTGCGCGTTGCCCTCAGGGTCCACAGCCTCAACAACAACAGACCTGAACGAAACGAGAATTGTGTTACCCATGTCGTCGGTCTGAACTGTTACCCATGTTGCCGGTTGCTCAATCCCGATCACGGCCGCGGCGATTGCGACGGCAATGGCGGGGGCGGCGGCAACGGGCGCGGCGGCTCGCGCCAGGCGCCGGCGGTGCGGCCGGCGATCAGCCAGTAGATGAGGCCGGCGACGATGCCGGCGCCGGTCATGATCTCCATGTGCCGGCGCACGATGCCGTGAAATTGCATCATGTCGGGATCGAACGGAACCAGGCCGAGGTAGCAGGCCGCGCCGACGATCGCGCCGCCGACCGCATAGGCCAGCACACTCCTGATGAAAAAGGCCTCGGTGATCAGCACCACGATCAGCGCGGGCAGCAGCGCAAAGCCTGAGATGAAGATGAAACCGAAGCCGAGCACGACATTAACAGCGCTCTGATCGATCTGCCCGCCGAAATCGCTGATCTCGGGATACAGCACCGCGACGACCACGATGATCCCTGCCACGAAGCAGGCCATCAGGAAACCGAACGCGACGACGAACAGGCGGCCGATCAGGGCCATGAGATCATTCCATCATCGGAAAACAAGCTTAGCACTCGTCTCTCCTCGTCATGCCCGGGCTTGTCCCGGGCATCCACGTCTTCTCTCGTCGCAGCAGAAGTAAGACGTGGATGGCCGGGACAAGCCCGGCCATGACCACAATTGTGGGCACCCTCAATCCGTCATCGCCATCGCGCGCAGCGCCTGGCGCTCGCGGGCCGAGAGCTTTTCGGTCTCGGACTTGAGCTGGCCGCAGGCGGCGAGGATGTCGCGGCCGCGCGGGGTGCGCACCGGCGAGGAATAGCCGGCGTTGAAGATATATTCGGAGAATTTTTCGATCTGCTCCCAGTCCGAGCATTCGTAGGCGGTGCCCGGCCACGGATTGAACGGGATCAGGTTGATCTTGGCCGGAATGCCCTTGAGCAGCTTCACCAGGAGTTTCGCGTCATCGAGCGAGTCGTTGACGCCCTTGAGCATCACATATTCGAAGGTGATGCGCCGCGCGTTCGAGGCGCCGGGATAGTCGCGGCACGCCTGCAGCAATTCCTTGATCGGATATTTGCGGTTCAGGGGCACGAGCTCGTTGCGCAGCTCGTCGCGCACCGCATGCAGCGAGATCGCGAGCATCACGCCGATCTCGTCACCAGTGCGCTGGATGTTCGGCACGACGCCCGAGGTCGACAGCGTGATGCGCCGGCGGGAAATGCCGATGCCTTCATTGTCGCCGACGATCAACAGCGCATCGCGCACCGCATCGAAATTGTAGAGCGGCTCGCCCATCCCCATCATCACGATGTTGGTGACGCGCCGCGTGCCGTCCTCGCGATCGGCCCAGTCATTCAGCCGGTCGCGCGCCACCATCACCTGGCCGACGATCTCGCCGGCGGTGAGGTTGCGCACCAGCCGCTGCGTGCCGGTGTGGCAGAACGAGCAGTTCAGCGTGCAGCCGACCTGCGATGAAACGCACAGCGTGCCGCGATCGGTTTCGGGGATATAGACGCACTCGACCTCGTGCGGCCGCTCGACCTTGTCGCCGCTCGGCAGCCGCAGCAGCCATTTGCGCGTGCCGTCGTTCGAGATCTGCTCGGCGACCACCTCGGGACGGTCGACGGTAAAATGCTTCTCGAGCTCGGCGCGCATGTCCTTCGAGACGTTGGTCATCTCGGAAAAGCTCTTGGCGCCGCGGAAATACATCCAGTTCCAGAGCTGCTGGGTGCGCATCTTGCGCTGCGCGGCCTGCACGCCGATCTCGCCCAGGCGATCGGCGATCTCGGCGCGCGACAGCCCGATCAGCGACGGCTTGGCCGGCGGCACATAGGTCTCGAGCGGAACCTTTTCGACCAGCGCGCTGGCGCCGGACACGGCATTGGTGGTCGGGGTGTCGGTCATGAAACCTCAAATAGGCCTTCCAGCCGGTGCTGGAAAGCCACCAAATTCCTCGATTTTACGGCTCAGTCGCTTGTTTAGCGCCGGCAGTCCTGCCCCAGCCGGTCGAGCGCCTGCGCCAGGCCCTTCAGCGAGAAGGTGTCCGTCGTCTCGGTACCCTTCGCCGAGACGGCTTTTACCGTCAGATCGGCCGATTTGCGCATGGCTTCAACCATCCGCCCCTCCTCGGCCGCGTTCTTGATCCAGAGGCCGTCGCCCTGCGTGTACATCGCATAGGTACCGCCCCCGACCTGGAGCGTCGATTCCGAGCCCGGCTTCACGGCGTAGCCGATCATGACCGAAACTTCGTTGACGACCTGCTCCGCCGGACGCGTCGAGATGAAGGCATAAGCCGGATCGCGCGGGCGGTTCGGCGGGTTGGTCTTGGACGAGGACGGCTTGGCGAGCGCAAAGCACACCTTCTTGCCGTTGGGTGACGCTGTGTAGGCGCCCCAGGTCCCGAATTGGCCGATCAGCGTCGGCTCCGCACCGCCGGCCGCAGCCGCGGCCGCCGAAGCCGCCGGCTTGGCCGCTTCCTTCGCCGTGTCCTTCTTGGGTGCGGCCTGCGCCGGCGCAAGCGAGATGATCCCGCACACGACACAAACAGCCAGTGATGTCAGAATTTGCCGCACGGCCAACTGGTTCCCCCATCATTGTGACTGGAAGATGGCTCGGCGATTCCCCTCCGCCGGTTCGGATGGATACCCGGGAAACGCTTTTTTGGGAAGGCAGTTGGGTCTGGACGCGTGCGCCAGCCACAGCCGCACGCGCGTCGATTCCTGCTCAGTGCTTGGTGTCGTGGGTCAGCTCTTGGTCAGCCCTTGGCGCGCGCCGCGCGCTGGCTCTCCCATTGTGCGTCGGTCCATTGCAGCAGGTCTTCGGCACCGGAACTGCGCAAATGCGCGCCGCCGTCCTGCACCACCATCTCGCCGTTGATGTAGCCGGCCTGATCGGAAATCAGGAAAGCGGCGAGATTGGCCAGCTCGGAATGCTCGCCGGCGCGGCCGAGCGGATTGCGATGCGACCAGGTCTCGCCGCGCGCTTCGGGACGCAACTGTCCGGTGGCACCTGGTGTCGGGAACGCGCCCGGCGCGATCGCCACGGTGCGGATGCCTTTCGGGCCCCACTCGACGGCCAGGCTCTTGGTCATCGCCAGCACCGCGGTCTTGGCCATCGACGACGGCACCGTGAAGGCGCGGCCGGTGATTGTGGAGGTCGAGAGGATCGAGAGCACCACGCCCTTGTGCTTGCCCTCGATCCAGCGGCGACCGGCGGCGAGCGTGCAGTACATCGTGCCGTGCAGCGTCGGTGCGAGGATCGCGTCCGCCGCACGGAATGACAAATGTTCGCTCTGCGCAATAAAAGTTGCGGCAGCATTGTTGACGAGAACGTCGATCGGCGCCTCCTGCCAGACCTGATCCATCATCGCCTCGACCGCCGCGCCGTCGCGGATGTCGCAGCGCGCGATGGAGACCTTGGCGCCGAACTCGCTGCGGAATTTGCCCGCGGTTTCCTCCAGCAGCCCCTCGCGCCGCCCGCAGATGATGAGTTCGGCACCGAGTTCGGCGAAGCGGACGCCCATCGCCGCGCCGAGGCCGGAGCCGCCGCCGGTGATCAGGATGCGCTTTTTCGCTAGCAGGCCTTTTTCAAACATAGTTTGATCCCTCCGCACTGTATTGTCGCTCCGCCGCAAATCCGGCATGAAGCTTGTAGTCCAAGATCCTGCAGCTCTTTTTGCGTCCGAAACTCAGGTGTGTCCATGAAAGCCATCCTCTGCTCGCAATACTGTCAACCCGACGATCTCGTGCTGGCTGACGTGCCCGATCCGGTGGCCGGTCCGGGCGAAGCCGTGATCGCAATCAAGGCGGCGGCGCTGAATTTCTTCGACATCCTGATGATCCAGGGCAAGTACCAGATCAAGCCGCCGTTCCCGTTCTCGCCGGCCGCCGAAGTCGCCGGCGTGATCGAGAGCGTCGGCGCCGGCGTCACTGACCTGAAGGTCGGCAACCGCGTCGTTGCGTCATGCGGCCACAACGGCGCGCGCGACAAGATCGCGCTGCCGGCGAATACGATCGTGAAGATTCCCGACAATCTCGATTACGACCGCGCCGCCGGCATCATCATCATCTACGGCACCGCGCTGCATGCGCTGGAAGATCGCGCGAGCCCGAAGCCGGGCGAGACGCTCGCGGTGCTGGGCGCCGCCGGCGGCACCGGCCTTGCCGCGTGCGAACTCGGCAAGTTGATGGGCCTCAAGGTGATCGCCTGCGCATCGTCGGACGAGAAGCTCGCATTCGCCAAGCAGCACGGCGCCGAGCTGACGCTGAACTACGCCAAGGAAGATCTTAAAGAGGGCCTGCGCAAGCTGACGAACGGCAAGGGCGCCGACATCGTGTTCGATCCGGTCGGCGGCTCCTATGCCGAGGCCGCATTGCGCTCGACCGCATGGGAAGGCCGCTTCCTGGTGATCGGCTTTGCCGCCGGCGACATTCCGAAGATTCCGCTCAACCTCGCGCTGCTGAAGGGCTGCGACATCCGCGGCGTGTTCTGGGGCGCGTGGGCGCGGCTGAACCCGGAGAAGAACCGCAAGAACCTCGAGAAGCTCGTGCAGTGGACCGCTGAAGGCAAGATCTCCTCGCATGTCGACCGCACCTTCCCGCTGTCGCAGACCGCGGAAGCCTTGAAGGTGCTCGCCGGCCGCAAGGCGATGGGCAAGGTGATCCTGCATCCGGGAAGCTGAGCTGAGATCGCGTAGCCCGGATGGAGCGCAGCGAAATCCGGGACCGCTCGATCGATTGGTGAAAAGACCCGGATTACGCTTCGCTTCATCCGGGCTACAGTCTGAGAACAGACGACGGCGCTCCTTGCCATCACCGTCACCCCCGCGCAAAGGCTTCGCCTTTGTCGCTGGAGGAGCGCGCTCTCGCGCGCGTCTCGAAGGGTCGACGGCCCGACTGGTGGCCGTGCATCCTTCGAGACGCGCTTCGCGCTCCTCAGGATGACGGGGTGATTGCTGAGCTTGCTCAGTGTCATCACCCGCGCATGCGGGTGATCCAGTATCCCAGAGACCGCGGTGCTTGAGCCGAGAGGTCGCGGCGTACTGGATCGCCCGGTCAAGCCGGGCGATGACAGCGGTGGACGAGGATATAGCCTCACATCCTCTCAGGATGACGGGTTGAGAGACGATCCATCCACCCCGCGCTTCAGTGCGGCGCGCGCGGCGTCGCGGTGCTCAGGCGTGATGTGGCTTGCCACCAGGCGGATCGCGGTTGCGAGCACCGCGGCATCGTCGGTGAAGCCGAGCACCGGCAGCATGTCCGGGATGAAGTCGAACGGCAGGATGAAGTAGGCGATCGCGCCGAGCAGCGCCGCCTGCACATGGCGCGGCGTCTGCCGGTCGAAGGCGCAATAATAGGCGGCGAGCAGATCCTCGGCGAAAGGCAGCCGCGCCACCACCTTCTTGAACTTGATCCAGAAGCGGCGGCGCACGCTTTCGGGGTCCTGCGCCAGCCGGTCGGCAGGCCCAAACCCCACGCCGGTGTCGGTCGATGGCATCGCAAGGTTCCCTTCGGCGCCGCGCGACGGATCGGCGGCGGACGATGCGAATCTGGGGATGTCGGCCAACCGGCGCAAGGTTACGCGCAGCCGGCTCAATTGACCCCGAGCTGCCTTGCGATCGCGTTCATGGCCTTGGCGAGGTCGATGTCGCGCTTGGTCACTCCGCCGACGTCGTGGGTCGCCAGCACGACCTCGACTGTCTTGTAGACGTTCTTCCACTCGGGGTGATGATCGCTCTTCTCGGCGACCAAAGCGGCGCGCGCCATGAAGCCGAAGGCCTCGTTGAAGTCCTTGAACACGAAGGTCTTTGCGATCGCCTCGCGTCCGGCCAGCTCCGACCAGCCGGCCAGTTCCCAAAGCGCGGCCTTCCTTGCTTCCGCTGACAGCCTTTCGACCATGGCAACCCTCCCGTTTGACGCCGACCTTATCCCAACAACCGGCCTTCAGGTGGGATCCACGCCGAAATTAAGGCCGAAATAGCGTCCTATCGCCGCTGGTAACCATGACGGAGATGTAACATCTGTGGCTCCAGGAATTTGCTACAAATGGAGAATGTGTGCGCGTTGGTAGTTTTGCGAGATTGAGCCCCGACGATTGTTTGCGAGATCGATGACAGACGGCTCCGCCAGCATATCGCCCAAGCCGCTGCGCTCTGCAAAGCGACGGCTGATGTTCGTCTTGATCGCGGGCGCGCTCGCCATCATCGGCGCGACGATCGCCGGGTACTATTTCGCGGTGCGCCCGGTGACGCTGCGGATCGCAGTCGGCCCCGCAAGCAGCGATGACCTCAAGGTCGTGCAGGCGCTGGCGCAGGCCTTCAACAACCAGCAGCATACCCAGGTCAAGCTCCGCCCGGTGCAAACCGACGGCGCCACCGCCAGCGCGCAGACGCTGGCCGACGGCAAGGCCGACCTCGCCATCATCCGCGGCGACCTCGAGGTGCCGAAGAACGCGCAGGCGGTCGCGGTCCTGCGCAAGAATGTCGTGGTGATGTGGGTGCCGCCCGCAGCCAAGGGCAAGGTCAAGGGCCGCAAGGCCGCAAAGATCACCAAGATTGCGCAACTCGCCGGCCGCAAGATCGGCGTCGTCGGCCGCACGCCGGCCAACGTCAATCTGCTGAAGCTGATCCTGCAGCAATACGGCGTCGACCCGATGAAGGTCGAGATCGTGCAGTTCCCGGCCAATGAGGCGGTCGAGGCCATCAAGAATCTGAAGGCCGACGCCTATCTCGCCGTCGGCCCGGCCAACAGCAAGCTCACGATCGATGCGATCACGGCGTCGGCCAAAGACGGCGGCGAACCCACCTTCCTGCCGATCGACGCGTCCGAAGCGATCGCGCAAAACCATCCGGCCTATGAGGCCGCCGAAATTCCCGCCGGCTCGCTCGGCTCGGCCGACCGGCCCGACGATGAGGTGAAGACGATCAGCTTCTCGCACCATATCGTCGCGCGAAAGGGCCTGTCGGACGCGACGGTCGCGGCATTCACCCGGCAATTGTTTGCGATCCGGCAGTCACTCAAGAACGATTTCCCGCTCGCCGCCAAGATCGAGACGCCCGACACCGACAAGGACGCCACCATCCCGGTGCATCCCGGCGCGGCCGCCTTCGTCGACGGCGAGGAAAAGACCTTCCTCGACCGCTACAGCGATTACATCTGGTGGAGCCTGATGGCGTTCTCGGCGATGGGCTCGGCCGGTGCATGGTTCGCCGGCTATCTCAAGCAGGACGAGCGCAACACCAACACCTCGCAGCGCGAGCGCCTGCTGGAAATGCTGAAGACCGCGCGGCAGAGCGATTCGACCGACGAGCTCGACCAGATGCAGGCGGAAGCCGACGACATCCTGCGCCACACGCTCGACTGCTTCGAGCACGGCGCGATCGAGGAAGGCACGCTGACCGCCTTCAACATCGCGCTCGAGCAGTTCCACAACGCCGTCGCCGACCGCAAGGCGCTGCTGCTCAGCATGCCGCAGAATTTGCAGCGGACTGCGAGCCAGTTCAGGGCAGCGGGCACGGCGTAGAAGCGTCGCCACTCTATCCACGAACTCCCTTCGCCTCTCCCGCTTGCGGGGGAGGCCGACGCGCTCGTCAGAGCGCGGCGGGTGGGGGCTCTCCCCGCGATATGACTCGTGGAGAGAGCCCCCACCCCGCCCTCCCCCGCAAGCGGGAGAGGGAGCCTGGGGCAGGTGCTCCCCTCACGATCTCTGCTGCTCTGACATTCCCTCTCGCCTCCCCTGTAATCTCTCCGTCATGGAATTTTTCTAGGTCTGTGCTCACCCGCGGCGCTCGTCGCTGTGACCTGAGGAGGCTCCCCATGACGATCCGGTTCTCGCGAAATCTGACCCGCCGACGTTTTCTCTCGACGGCTGCTGCGGCCGGCGCCGGCGTGATCGCGATGCCTTATCTTTCGCGTGCGGCCGATCGCCCCGTGATCACCCATGGCGTGCAGTCCGGCGATGTCGGCGTCGACGGCGGCGTGGTGTGGGCGCGTGCGGACCGGCCGTCGCAGATGATGGTCGAGGTCGCGACGACAGATTCGTTCAAGAACGCCCGCGCGCTGCCGCCGATCACTGCGCTGCCGGAGAGCGACTTCACCGCAAAGATGCTGCTGGAGAATCTGCCCTCGGGCCAGGACATCTTCTATCGCGTCCGCTTCCGAGACCTCGCCCATATCGACGTTGTCGGCGAGCCCGTGATCGGCCGCTTCCGCACCGCGCCGAGCGACCGCCGCGACGTCTCCTTCGTGTGGGGCGGCGACGTCGCCGGCCAGGGCTGGGGCATCAACCCGGACGACGGCGGCATGATCACCTTTGCCGCGATGAAGAAGCACGCCCCGGACTTCTTCCTGCATTCCGGCGACACCATCTACGCCGACGGCGTCATCACCGCCGAGCAGAAGCAGCCCGACGGCAAGATCTGGAAGAACATCACGATCCCGGAGAAGGCCAAGGTCGCCGAGACGCTCGACGAGTACCGCGCCGCGCACAAATACAATTTCCTCGACGGCAATCTGCGCGCCTTCAATGCCCAGGTGCCGATCTTCGTGCAGTGGGACGATCACGAGGTGACCAACAACTGGTCGCTGTCGAAGCAGCTGCCGGCGGCCTACAAGGAGCGCGACATCAACGTGCTTGCCGCGCGTGCGGCAAAAGCCTTCCACGAGATGTATCCGATGCGCGAGAGCATCGTCGAGCCGGGCCGCGTCTATCGCACGCTGAGCTACGGCCCGCATCTCGACGTGTTCATGCTCGACGAGCGCAGCTATCGCGGCCCCAACGGTCCGAACCTGCAGGAGACCTACGGCCCCGACGCCTATTTCATCGGGCCGGATCAGATGGCCTGGCTGAAGCGCGCGCTGCTGAACTCGCGCGCCACCTGGAAGGTGATCGCCTCCGACATGCCGCTGTCGCTGATCGTCTATGACGATGCCGCCAACAAGAAAGGCTCGGAAGCCTTCGCGCAGGGCGACGGACCGGCGCGCGGCCGCGAGCTCGAGATCGCCGACATCCTGCGTTTCATCAAGACCGCGGGCATCGCCAACACGGTGTGGCTGACCGCCGACGTGCACTATGCGGCTGCGCACTACTACAACCCGAACAAGGCCCAGTTCCAGGAGTTCGATCCGTTCTGGGAGTTCGTCTCCGGCCCGCTGCATGCCGGCACGTTCGGTCCGAACGAGCTCGACAACACGTTTGGCCCCGAGGTGAAGTTCGTCAAGGCGCCGGGCGAAGCCAACCAGAACCTGCCGCCGTCGGCCGGCATGCAGTTCTTCGGCCACGTCAAGATCGACGGCAAGAGCGGGCAGATGACGGTGAGCCTGCGCGACCGCGTCGACGCCGAGCTGTGGGCCATCACGCTCGATCCGAAGCCGGTGTAATCAGGTCGCAGCCGCGAGGGAACCTTAACTCCCCGTGCTGAACGCCCTTGCCGCCAAGGCAGGGGCGGCGCGATTGACGGGGGATGGACGCGACCTGCCACTTCCGGTACCTCTATCAGAGCCGTTATGCTGGGGGCCCGGAGGGGCGGAGCATGAGGCGCTGCGAACTGATTCGCGTGCTCGGTGGCATCGTCGCGGGGCTTCGGCCTCATCGCTTGCTTGTCGTCGCGATCGCGGCGTTCGCACTGCTGCCGATCGAAGCCAGCGATGCCGGCTGGCTGCCTGATCTCTTCAAGAGCTCATCGAAGCATCCCAAAGCGCCTAAGCGCGCGAAATCGGCGAAGCCGGCCAGATTGGCAAGGCACCACACGCCATCAAAGCCACGCGCCACGCGGCTTGCCGCCCTTGGGCCGGTCGCCCTGCCGCCTTCCGCTTCCAAGCCGGCCGCAGCCAAATGCGATCCCGCGACATTGCGGGTCGTTCTCGACGTCGGACATACCGCTGAATCGGAAGGCGCGATCAGCGCGCGCAATGTCGCCGAGTTCGCCTTCAACCAGCGCCTTGCGCGGCTGATCGAGGACAAGCTGAAGGCCGAAGGCTTTGCCGAAACCAGGCTGCTGTTGACCGAAGGCAAGGCGCGGCCCAGCCTGTTCAGGCGGGTTGCCGCCGCCAACAATCTGCACGCGGATATCCTGCTATCGATCCATCATGATTCCGTGCCCAACAAGATGCTCGAGGACTGGGAATTCGAGGGCAAGAAGAGCCACTTCAGCGATCGCTTCAGCGGTTATTCGGTGTTCGTCTCTCGCAACAATCCGGACTTCAAGACCAGCCTCGTGTTCGCCGAACTGGTCGCCAGGGAGCTGAAGGCCGAGGGGCTGCAATATGCCGAGCAATACAGCCAGCCCATCATGGGCCGCGACCAACATCCGCTGCTGAACAAGGACACCGGCGTCTACAGCTATGACAAGCTCATCGTGCTGCGGAAGACCGCGATGCCTGCCGTCCTGCTGGAGGCGGGCTCGATCATCAACCGGGACGAAGAACTCAAGATGGACTCGCCTGAACGCCGCAACGCGATCAGCAGCAGCGTCGTGTCTGCCGTCAAGGAATTCTGCGAGCCGCGATGGGCTCTCCTCGGTCCGCTCTGACCGCCGGACGATCCACTCCCCCGGGCTCAGCCCGGTTTGCCGGCCTTGATCTCCGCGAATTTGGCCAGCGCCTGTTCGAACTTGGGGCTGAACAGCCACATCGCATCGAGGATTTCGCGGAAGCTCGCAGATGTCTTTGACCGGTCGGCCCGACCGAAAGCGAAGATGCTGTTGTTTCGCAGATATCCCATGATCCTGGGCTCGGAAATTCTGTAACTCACGAGATCGCCTGATTTCAGCGCAGACCTGGTCGGGCTGGGAATGATCTGGATGAGCTCGAACAGCTTCATTTGATCGACCGGATTGGGCAGGGCTTTTGCGATCGCCGGGACCTGCGGGAAAATATCCGCATGCTGGTTCATCAGCGCATCGCGCACTGCGGTCCAGTGATTGAAGCGGTGATCGAGATTGCCGACGCGCGCCTCTTCCTTGTCGTCGCGACGGCTCAGCGCAGGATCCAGGGCCGCGATCGAAGGCTTGATGGCGGCCCACTGCTTTCGGCCGTTGCGATCTTCGGATGGACCGGTCTGCAGGCTGCCCTTGTAGGTGTTCGACCGCGCATTTCCGGCGTTCTGCTTGCCGTTTGTCTCGGCAAAGAACAGGCCGAGGCTGATCCGGCCGGCGACAGCAGCGTCAGCGGCATCCAGCCCCCTGGCGCGCGCGATCACCGTCGCGAGGTCGACCACGTCCTTGAATGGCGTCCCGGAGCTTTGCGCGCTTGCGGGCGGCGCCTCCATCAGGTCGAACAGCTTCCTGTACTCATCGAGCAGCGGCTCATTGTCGGCGTCGAAATAGGCCGGGGGGATGCCGAACCGGTTGGGCCTTCCAATCCGGGACGGAAGCGCATCGGTGAGATCCTTGTAGGTGCTCATCATCTCGACACGGGCAAGGTAGACGGCCTGGCCCGGCAAATCGGGCAACGGCTGACGGGAATCGATCTGCGCCCGCCGCTGGCGCAGGATCGAGACGAAGCTCTTCAGCGCATTGTCGTAGGCCTTGAGCGCGGCCGATTGCTCGCTCGTGAGCGCAGCTGGCTCGGCGAAGGCTGGAGACACGAAAGCGGCGGCGACGGCCAAGGCCAGCGACGGCAACGCCGCACCGGCCATCGGATGCGTCGCAACCGGCGCAAGGAGCAGCCCGAGAGCTAGCGCCGCCGCGGGCGCAGTGGCAGGTGTCCTGATCGCCATGACAGCTTCCCGATGCCTGAGCGTCGCCGAATCCGACAGGCCGGATGGTAGACGACGAACGCACCAACGGCGAGGCCGAAGCCCGGCAATCGGTCAGTGTCCGTTTCTCAGCGCGGCTTCGAGCGCTTCGCTCGAACACGGCTTGGTCAGCCGCGGCTTGCCGGCGAGCGATTCCGGCAGCCTGATATCGGCGCCGTAACCGGTGACGAACGCGAACGGCACTTTCAGCGCATCCAGCCGCTCGGCGACCGCGAAGGTCTTCTCGCCCCTGACGAGGCCGACATCGAGCAGCGCGAAATCCGGCGCACGCTCGGCGATCAGTTCGAGCGCGCGGGCGACGTTCGCAGCGGTGCGCACCGTCCGGGCGCCGAAGCCCAGGATGGTGTCCTCGAGATAGAGCGAGATGATCGGATCGTCCTCGACCACGAGAACGTCACCGGGCATCCCGGCATTGGGGGCGGATTCCATGGCTCGGTGTCCATTGCTTCGATGATGGATGAGAGGCCGGACCAGTCCGGCCGGATGGCCCGCGACCGGCGCCCGAAAGCACGCCGGCTGTTCCCGGGATGAAACCCACCACATCGCAAGCGGCCGCGTCTGTTCACTAGTGCACATAAAAGCTGGAACTTCTTCAGTATGGTCGGCGTTGGGTTTGCAGGATTTTCCAATGATCGCGAAACGGACCGAGTTGGCCGGGACGAACGACCGGCCGTTCAACAACCTGTTGCGCCGGCTGAATGCCGCCGATTACGCGCTGATCGCATCGCATCTTGCGGTGGTCGAGGCGGCGGCCGGCGACCTGCTCTACAATCCCGGCGACGACGTCCAGATCGTGCATTTCCCATGCGGACCGAGCCTTGCGTCCTACATGGTGGCCAACGAGGACGGCCGCGACGTCGAGACCATCCTGGTCGGCCGCGAGGGCGCGGTCGGCGGCATCGTCAGCCAGGGATTCCTGCCGGCCTATACCCGCATCACCGTCAAGTTCGGCGGGCCGTTCGTGCGGCTGCCGATCAGCAAGCTCGACGCCGCCAAGCTGACGTCGATCTCGGTGCGCAACATCTTCGCCCGCTATGCCGACTGCATGCTGGCGCAGATCTTCCAGTCGACCGCCTGCAATGCGATCCACTCGATCGAGCAGCGTGCCGCGAAATGGATCATCTCGGCGATCGAGCGCACCAACGGCAACGGCGTGGTGCCGCTGACGCATGAGCAGCTCTCGACCTTGCTCGGCGTCGGCCGCAGCTACACCAGCCGCGTGATCCAGAACTTCAAGGCGGAGGGCGTGCTCGACACGCGCCGCGGCGCGATCGTGATCCGCGACCCCGACAAGCTCAAGCTGCGCTCCTGCCTGTGCAACGAGGCGGTGAAGGATCACTTCGAGGAAGTGCTGCGCGGGGTGTATCCGAGCGAGGGCAACCCGGCGAACTGATGCTGCTTACCTCTCCCCGCTCGTTGCGGGGAGAGGTCGGATCGCATCGCAGATGCGATCCGGGTGAGGGGCGAGGCACACTACTCAACAAGCCGCGAGGTGCTCGCCGGATGGAAGCCCCTCACCCCGACCCTCTAAGAGCGAGCTTCGCTCGTCTCGACCCCGTAAGAACGGGGAGAGGGAGAACCTATATCGCCTCACGCGAAGTTCGCGCTACACTCGCCTCATGAGTGGGGCTGAACTTCACGCCGTTTTCGACGTCGCAGCATGGTGTGCGGCCGCCATCGCGATGTGGTGGCTGTCCCGGGTGCGGGGGCTGCAATTCCCGCGGCAATCCTTCGAGCTGCCCTACATCGCCGCGCTGGTGTTCGGCGCCGGCATCGGCGCCTACATCTTCGGCACGCTGAACCTGTGGTTCTCGGGCATGCCTGGCATCGCACGCTCGGTCGAGGGCGCGCTGGCGGGCGGCATCGTCGCGATCGAGCTCTACAAATGGCTGCACGGCATTTCGCTGCGCACCGGGGCGCGGTTCGCGCTGCCGCTCGCGATCGGCGCCGCGGTCGGCCGGCTCGGCTGCTATTTCGCGGGGCTCGAGGATTTCACCTACGGCACGCCGACCACGCTGCCCTGGGGCCACGATTTCGGCGATGGCATCCTGCGCCATCCGGTGCAGCTCTATGAAAGTCTGGCGATGGCGGCGTTCGCCGCCTTTTATGTCTGGGCCGTGTTGAACCGCAACGCCGCTGTGATCACCAATGGATTCTACCTCGTGCTGTTCTACTACGGCCTGCAGCGCTTCGTGTGGGAGTTCATCAAGCCCTACGGCGCGCTGATCGGCCCGTTCTCGCTGTTCCACCTCCTGTCGCTGTTTGTCATGGTTTATGCCGCCGTCATGCTGGTGACGGCCCCGAATGTGAGCTTGAAGCATGAACGCGCCGCTGCGTAAGTCCCGCCCCTACATCTTCTGGGGCCAGACCCAATCGCTTTGCGAGACCTGCCTGGCCCTGGTGCCGACCAAGATCCAGATATCAGGCAACGAGGTCTGGTATGAGAAGCGCTGCAAGCAGCACGGCGTGCAGTCGACGCTGGTCTCGACCGATTCGGCCTATTGGCGGCAGTGCAAGGATTTCATCAAGCCCGGCGACCGGCCGCTGGCCTTCCAGCGCCACACCGAGTTCGGCTGTCCCTATGATTGCGGGCTGTGCCCGGACCATGAGCAGCACTCCTGCCTGGCACTGATCGAAATCACCGAGCATTGCAACCTGACCTGCCCGGTGTGCTTTGCGGATTCCTCGCCGGCCCGCACCAGCTTCACGCCGTTGGCGAAGATCGAGAAAATGCTGGACGCGCTGGTGGCGAGCGAGGGCGAGCCCGATTTGGTGCAGATCTCCGGCGGCGAGCCGACGCTGCATCCGGATTTCTTCGCCATTCTGGATGCGGTGCGCGCCCGGCCGATCCGCCACGTCATGATCAACACCAACGGCCTCAGGATCGCGCGCGAGCCGGACTTCGTCGCAAAGCTCGCCGAGAACAAGCGCGGGCTGGAAGTCTATCTGCAGTTCGATTCGCTGAAGCGCGAGGCGCTGGTCAATCTGCGCGGCGCGGACCTGCGCAAGATCCGCCAGCAGGCGCTGGAGAATCTCGAGCGCCACGGCGTCTCGACCACGCTGGTCGCGACCATCAAGCGCGGCGTCAACGACGCCGAGATCGGCGACATCGTCCGCCACGCGCTGACCTGGACATGCGTTCGCGGCGTCACGCTGCAGCCGGTACAAGACGCCGGCCGCAACGAGGATTTCAACAAGGACACCGACCGCATCATGCTGTCGGAAATCCGCCAGCGCGTGATCGAGACCGGGGTGTTCGGCGCTAACGACATGATCCCGCTGCCGTGCAATCCCGAGAGCATCTCGATCGGCTATGGCCTGCGCAACGGCGACAAGGTGCTGCCGCTGACCTCGCTGATCCCGCAGGAACAGCTCGTCGCCGTGATGCCCAACACGATCAGCCCGGAAAAATATCCGGTGCTGCGGGAAAAGTTCGTCGATTTGTTCTCGCTGTCGTCGGGGCCGCTGAACACCTCTGAGCGGGTCTGCGAACTGCTGTGCTGCCTGCCGAGCTTCGAAGTGCCGGAGGGCCTCACCTACGAGAACGTGTTCCGCGTCACCATCGTGCAGTTTTTCGATCGCTTCAATTTCTGTGTCGGCAACGTCAAGCGAAGCTGCATCCACTTCGTCACCGAGAGCGGCGCGATCATCCCGTTCGACACCTATAATCTGTTCTATCGTGACGGAAAGATCGACGGCATCCGCGCCAGCCTGGCCGGCCAGACCTATCGGGAAGCACGGCAGGGCGAGGAAGTGCCGCGATGAGCGACGACAGCCGGCCCATCAATCCGGATGGATCTCCGCCCTCGCTGCCTCCGCCGCTTCCGCCACGACGCGGCGGCTGCGCGACTGCGTTCATGGTGCTGTTCGGGGTGATCCTTCTTCTGCCCGGGCTCTGCGCCCTCCTGTTCGGGTTCGGCGTCCTGAGCGAGTCGAGAACCGATCCCTCCATTCTCTTCCTGATCCTGCTCGGGCTCGCCGTCTGCTTTGCCGGCGTGATGCTGATCCGCGCCGCGATCAAGGGGAGCTAGGACACCGTGAGCAATTCCGACATAACCCCGCCAACGGATCCGCCGCGGCAGGAATCGCGACTGCCGCCCGGCTGCGCAATTTTCATGCTGATCGTCGGGGTGCTGCTGCTGATCCCGGGCGCCCTCTGCGTGGTCCTCGGTGTCACTCTGGGTGGGTCCAACGACCCGATCACCGGGCTCGCGGTGCTGGTGACGCTTGGCGGGCTCGGGCTGATTGTGTTCGCGCGGGCGCAGAGGCGAGGCTGAATCGGCCCCGAAATGCCCCTCAAAACCGGCTTCCGGAGCGAAAATCAGGCACTTAAACCGCCAATAAACCGTTGTTTTTTGGCGTTTTCTGACTATATTGCGCCGCAACGCGCAAGGTGCCCGGTCCTCTGACCGGGCTTCCTTTTTGGGGTGATGCGTCCCCGTCAAATTTCTTGGGTATGAGCGTGATCCGGGCCCCGATTGGGCCACGTGAGCGAGCGGCCGGCCAAA
Organism: Bradyrhizobium sp. Pha-3; assembly: GCF_042258615.1. Taxonomy (GTDB): domain Bacteria; phylum Pseudomonadota; class Alphaproteobacteria; order Rhizobiales; family Xanthobacteraceae; genus Bradyrhizobium. The sequence continues at coordinate 9,116,437 of NZ_CP170152.1, forward strand.
CTGGTCCGGCGAGATCGCGCATCTGACCATTGCACGACCAGAAGAAGAGCCATGAACCTTCGTAACGTCGCCATCATCGCCCACGTCGACCACGGCAAGACCACGCTCGTCGACCGCCTGCTGCAGCAATCCGGGACCTATCGCGAGAACCAGAAGGTCACCGAGCGCGCCATGGACTCCAACGATCTGGAGCGCGAGCGCGGCATCACCATCCTGGCCAAGGCGGCCTCGGTGCAGTGGAAAGATACCCGCATCAACATCGTCGACACCCCCGGCCACGCCGATTTCGGCGGCGAGGTCGAGCGCATCCTCAACATGGTGGACGGCGCGCTGGTGCTGGTCGATGCCGCCGAGGGCCCGTTGCCGCAGACCAAGTTCGTGGTGTCGAAAGCACTCAAGGTCGGACTGAAGCCGATCGTCGTGATCAACAAGGTCGACCGCCCCGACGCACGCCCGACCGAAGTCATCAATGAGGTGTTCGACCTGTTCGCCGCACTCGATGCCTCCGAGGAGCAGCTCGACTTCCCGATCCTGTACGGGTCGGCCAAGCAGGGCTGGATGGGCGATAGCCCGGAAGCTTCGCATGACGCCGGCATGCAGCCGCTGTTCGACCTGATCGTGCGCCACGTCGCGCCGCCGAAGGTCGAAGAGGGCCCGTTCCGCATGATCGGCACCATCCTCGAAGCCAACCCCTATCTCGGCCGCATCATCACCGGTCGCATCTCATCGGGTTCCATCAAGCCGAACCAGGCCGTGAAGGTGCTTGGCGCCGACGGCAAGACCATTGAGCAGGGCCGCATCACCAAAATCCTCGCCTTCCGCGGCATCGAGCGCACCCCGCTGGAGGAAGCCGACGCCGGCGATATCGTCGCGATCGCGGGCCTCACCAAGGGTACCGTCGCCGACACCTTCTGCGATCCCACGGTCGAGACGCCGCTGCCGGCGCAGCCGATCGATCCGCCGACGGTGTCGATGTCGTTCATCGTCAACAACTCGCCGCTCGCCGGCACCGAAGGCGACAAGGTGACCTCGCGCATGATCCGCGACCGCCTGCTGCGCGAGGCCGAGGGCAATGTCGCGCTGCGGGTCGTCGAGGCCGCCGACAAGGATTCGATGGAAGTCTCGGGCCGCGGCGAATTGCAGCTCGCGATCCTGATCGAGACCATGCGCCGCGAGGGTTTTGAGCTCTCGGTGTCGCGCCCGCGCGTCGTGCTGCAGAAGGACGAGGCCACCGGCGCCTGGCAGGAGCCGATCGAAGAGGTCGTGATCGACGTCGACGAGGAGCATTCCGGCGTCGTCGTGCAGAAGATGAGCGAGCGCAAGGCCGAGATGATCGAGATGCGTCCGTCCGGCGGCAACCGCCTGCGGCTGGTGTTCTACGCGCCGACCCGCGGCCTGATCGGCTACCAGGGCGAACTGCTCACCGACACCCGCGGCACCGCGATCATGAACCGCATCTTCCACGGCTATGCCGCCTACAAGGGCGAGATCCAGGGCCGTCGCAACGGCGTGCTGATCTCCAACGACCAGGGCGAAGCGGTGGCCTACGCCATGTTCAAGCTGGAAGACCGCGGCCCGATGATGATCGAGCCGGGCTGGAAGGTCTATAAGGGCATGATCGTCGGCGAGCACACCCGCGACAACGACCTCGAGATCAACGTGCTGAAGGGCAAACAGCTCACCAACATCCGCACCACCTCGAAGGACGAAGCGGTGCGCCTGACGCCGCCGATCCGCATGACCCTGGAAAAGGCGCTCGCCTATATCGAGGACGACGAGCTCGTCGAGGTGACGCCGAAGTCGATCCGGCTGCGCAAGAAGCACCTTGACCCGAACGACCGCAAGCGCGCCGAAAAGGCCAAAGAGGCTGTAGCTTAAGCTGTAGCGTAAGCCCGATCTGTCGTGCCCCGGCTCGACCGGGGCACCCAGTACGCCGCGGCCCATCGGCTCAATCACTCCTGTCTCTGGAATACTCGATCACCGGCATCCGCGGGTGATGACAGTTATGCGCGTGGTGACTTCAGGCGTCTTTCCAGACGTGCTAGAGCCGGGACATGAGTTCCCTTCCCTCCACGGTCGATGTTGCCATCATCGGCGCCGGCGCTGCGGGCCTCGGCGCCGCGCATGCGCTGAAGGGCACCGGCCTTTCCGCCATCGTTCTGGAAGCCCGTGACCGCCTCGGCGGCCGCGCGCATACGATCCAGGCCGCGCCTGACGTGGTGTTCGACGTCGGCTGCGGCTGGCTGCACTCGGCCGACCAGAACAGCTTTGTCGGCATCGCCCAGCAGCTCGACTTCGAGCTCAACAAGGACCTGCCGCCGTGGCGCGAGCGCGCCTATGGCAAGGCCTTCCCGCAGGCCGACCGCGACGCGTTCATGCTTGCGCTCGACCAGTTCTACGATCGCATCGAGCAGGCCGCGCGCGGCGACAAGGACGCATCCGCCGATCGCTATCTCGAGCCCGGCAACCGCTGGAACCCGATGATCGATGCGATCTCGACCTATGTGAATGGCTGCGAGCTCGACCAGCTCTCGATCCTCGACTTCGACGCCTATGAGGACAGCAACGTCAATTGGCGCGTCAAGCGCGGCTATGGCGCGCTGGTCGCGGCCTATGGCGAGCAAGTATCGGTCGCACTGAATTGCGAGGTCAGGCTGATCGATCACGCAGGCCCGCGCCTGCGCATCGAGACCTCGCGCGGCGTGCTTGAGGCGGACAAGGTAATCGTCACCGTGCCGACCAATCTGATCGCCATTGAGGCGATCCGCTTTTCGCCTGCGCTGCCGGGCAAGCTCGATGCCGCGCGCGGGCTGCCGCTCGGCCTCGCCGACAAGGTGACGCTGGCGCTCGCCGAGCCCGAGGCGCTGCCCAAGGAAGGCAATCTGCGCGGCGCCACCATGCGCACCGAGATGGGCACCTATCACATCCGCCCGTTCGGCCAGCCCTGCATCGAGGGCTTCTTCGGCGGACGCTTTGCGCAACAGCTTGAAGACGCCGGCGACGGCGCCATCGCCGCGCACAGCATCGACGAGATCGTCTCCTTCCTCGGCAATGATTTCCGCCGCAAGCTGAAGCCGCTCAGCGAATCCCGCTGGGCCAACGACCCGTTCGCCCGCGGCTCCTACTCGCACGCGCTGCCCGGCCACGCCGACAAGCGCGCCGTGCTGGCCGCACCGGTCGACGGCCGGCTGTTCTTCGCAGGCGAAGCCACCTCGCCGCATTTCTTCTCGACCGCGCATGGCGCGCGGGACAGCGGAGAGAGGGCGGCGAAGGAAGTGGTGGCGGAGTTGGCGCGCAAGTAGCCCCATCGTCATTGCGAGCGGAGCGAAGCAATCCATCGCGCCGCAATCGGATAGATGGATTGCTTCGTCGCTTTGCTCCTCGCAATGACGGCGGAAACTATTCGAGCACCCTCGCCCGCATGTCGGCGTCCGGCACAAAGCACGTCTCGTACTTCCCGAAGATCTTGTAGCGGTTGCGGGCGATGAGGCTGTAGACCGCGTCGCGCAGCGGCTTGGGCACTGCGAACAGCGCGCGGGTCCAGCCCCAGCCGGGGAGATAGCTCAGCACTGTCAGTGCCGCATCCGACTTCATCCAGGCGATGCCGCCATGGACCACGGCGTTGGTGTCGGGATCCTCGGGGTCGATGCCGAAGGTCTTCGCCAGCCGTGTGCCGTAGTCGGATTGGATCGGCGTGAAGCGGAAGCGGCGCGCCATATCGCGCGCGATGACGAAGCGGACCCAGCGCGAGCAGAAGATGCAGACGCCGTCGTAGAGGATCACGTCGTCGTCGGGCCAACTCGTCATCGATTATCCAGCATGAGAAGCGCGACCAGCATCAGCACGATCGCAGGCCCGGTCTTCACCAGCGCGCCGAGCGGCTCGATCCAGAGATCGGGCGTCAGGATCGCAGATCCCGCCATGTAGCCGAGCGAGGCGACGATGCCTGCAACAAGACCGAACGCGGCGGTGCGGCGGAAGGCGATCAGCACACCGATGCTCATGTCCATCAGGCTGGTCAGCACCGTCACCGGCCCAACCAAGGCAGGCGGGAAATGGTGCGCGCTCAAAATGCCGGCGGCGGCGTCATAGGAGATGACCAGCGCGATGAAGCCGGACGCAACCCAGAACAGCACGAGGCTTGCGAAGGTCAGCGCCTTGATCAGGAACAGGCGCGCGAACCATTTGTCCTGAATGGTCGCGGGGCGCCCGCCGACGGCTTGCGCGATGGTCTTCGGCACGATGCCCGTCGCTTCCATCCACGCCGCGGGATCGCCGGTGACGCCGCGGCGCAATTCGGCGATCGCGTTGGAGCGCAGCGGCGGCATCCAGCCGAGGCGGCTTGTGAGATCGCCGAGACGGGCGCCGAGATCGATCAGCAACGACGGCGTCGGAAGGCGGACATGTTTCGCCGTGCCGAACGACCAGCGGAACTGGGCGATGACGCCGCCGAGCGAGATCGGCTGCGGCTGCATCAAATCCCATGTCACGGATCGCACCGCTTCGTCGGCAACATCGCGCGAAGCGAGCCAGGCGATGGTGGCGGTGATATCCTCGACTGCAACCGGCTGGAACGGCGTCGCCGCCTCGGCGGCCGGCAAATCGACCGGCAGCGCCGCCAGCGCGCGCAGCATGGCGCTGCCTCCATAGGCCGAAGGCGCGACGACAAAGCCCGGGCGCAGGATCGCGTAGGCGATGCCGGACGCCGCGATCAGCCGTTCGGCCTCGCGCTTGGTGGCGCTGAAGGCGGTGCGATCCTCACTATCCGTGCCCGGAATCGAGATGTGCACGAGCCGGACGGCGCGGTGGCTGTCCCTGACAGCCTGCAGCAACCGCGCCACGAAGTCGCGATGAACCGCGCTTGTGTCGCTGCCCGGACCATCCTGCAAGACGCCGAGGCAATTCACGACAATGTCCGCCTCGTGTGTGCGAATCAGCTGCGTCAGCGCCGCCGCATCCATCGACATCACGGGAAGTTCGAGGTCGGCCGCGCTCATCTTTTGAGCAGGCGTGAAATGCCGCGCGACCCCGACCGCGTGAAAGCCGCGCGCCCTCAGATCGTCGGTGATGGTGCGCCCGATCAGGCCCGACGCGCCGAGCACGAGTATCTTGTGTGATGCGTCATCACTCATGGGAGTCGGATCATGCTCTAGAATGGTTTCGCGATCATCAGCCCGAGGATGATCATCACCGAGCCGAAGCCGGGAATCCCGAACAGGAACCAGCGGCGAAACAGCGCATCGTAGCGCGGCGGCAACGGGAGACCTTTTTCGGCGGCCGCCTGCGCAAGGTCGCGCATCTCCATCTGCATGAAGATGACGGGAACCCAGAACGCGCCGGCCAGCGCGTAGAGCGCCAGCGAAACCAACAGCCAGCGCTCGGTCAGGCTTGTGGCCGACAGCATCATCAGCAGTCCACCGCTCACCGGCTGCAGCAGCACGGCGCTCAGCGTGAAGATCATGTCCGCAATCACGACGGTCGACGCCGTGCGCGCGATGAAAGCCGCATCCTGCGTGCGATGCGCCGCCAGCATGAAGAAGGCGATGCCGGTCCCGGTGCCGAGGATCACGATGGCGCCGAGCACATGCAGATATTTGATCAGGAAGTAGAGCGTCATAGCAGTCCGCTCGTGATCAGGCCGGTCTCGGCGCGCGCAAATACCGCCGCTGCCATAGGCCGGACGCGCGCGGAAATCCACTGCGGCGCAGAAGCGGAGCGCGCGATGCACCCACGTGACGACTGGATTCGTTCGCAAAATTCCGACGACGAATCAGCTCCGAACGGACTTTTCCGAGCTGCGGCATTGTCATACAGCGCCCGCGATCCACGCTTTGCACAGGCCGGGATCGGCGATTGGTCGCGCGAGCCCGGCGAGTGTCCTCTTTCGGCACAAGTTTTCATGACACTGATGCAAAAAATCCACACGTTAACCGATAATTAACGATGGACCTTGAAGGCGGCCCTCCGACTTGCTTTGATTAGACCCATGAGCACAACGCTAATCGAGGTCCGGCCGGCCAAAGCTGCAGACGCAGCCTCGGTGGCGTCTACCCATGACGAAGCCTGGCGCTCGGCGTATCAGGGAATCATCCCCGGCGCCGAACTCGAAAAGCTGATCAATCGCCGTGGCCCGCAGTGGTGGGACAGTGCCATCCGCAAGGGCAGCCGCGTCAGCGTGCTGGTGTTCGGCGACAGGATCGCGGGCTACGCCAATTACGGCCGCAACCGCGCCCGCAGCCTGCACTTCGAAGGCGAGATCTACGAGCTCTATCTGCGGCCGGAATTCCAGGGCCTCGGCTTCGGCCGGCGCCTGTTCGCCGCAGCCCGCCGCGACCTCCTGCAGAGCGGCCTCAAGACCATGGTGATCTGGGCGCTCTCCGACAACGAGCCGGCGACCGAGTTTTACCGCGCGCTGGGCGGCCGCATGGTGGCGCGCTCCTCGGAGCGGTTCGGGCCGAAGTCGCTCGACAAGGTCGCTTTCGCCTGGTCCAACTGAAAATCCTGCTTCTCTCGCAGCTGCAGCAAGGCTAAACAGCCTGAGCGTTTGCGCGCGACGGCCAGCCCGGCCCCCAGGCCGGGCCTGATGTTGTTTCGCGGCCTGGCGGCGCCAACCAAAAAATCACATCCTTCTCAACTTCCAAAGGCCACGCGGAGCAATCCATGCGTATCGACGCCATATCGATCGGAAAAAATCCGCCCCACGACGTCAACGTCATCATCGAGGTTGCCGTCGGCGGCGAGCCCATCAAGTACGAAATGGACAAGGAGGCCGGCACACTGGTGGTGGACCGCTTCCTCTACACGCCGATGCGCTATCCCGGCAATTACGGCTTCATCCCGCACACGCTGTCGGGCGACGGCGATCCCTGCGACGTGCTGATCGTCAACACCCGCGCGATCGTGCCGGGCGCCGTGATGAGCGTCCGCGTGGTCGGCGTGCTGCTGATGGAGGACGAGGCCGGCGGAGACGAGAAGATCATCGCGGTGCCGTCCTCGAAGCTGACCCAGCGCTACGACAAGGTGCACAACTACAGCGACCTGCCCGACATCACGCTGCAGCAGATCCAGCACTTCTTCGAGCACTACAAGGACCTCGAGAAGGGCAAGTGGGTGAAGGTGCTGCGCTGGGGCGACGCCGACGAAGCCCGCAAGCTGATCCTCGAAGGCATCGAGCGCGCGAAGAAGAAATAGCACGCTGCCTGGACTCCCTCGCCCCGCTCTTGCGGGGAGAGGGTTGGGGTGAGGGGCTTCCCTCCACGAGTTGCGAACGTCGAGAGACCTGTACCCCCTCACCCGGATTGCATCTGACGATGCAATCCGACCTCTCCCCGCAAGCGGGGCGAGGTAAGAGAGGCTAAACCGCCGGCGCCGGCAGGCCGGCAATCGCGCAGGCGGCACGCAGCGTGTTGACCAGGAGGCACGCCACCGTCATCTGCCCGACGCCGCCGGGCACCGGCGTGATCGCGCCGGCCACGCCGAGCGCTTCCTGGAAGGCGACGTCGCCGACCAGCTTCGGCTTGCCGCCGGGGACCGGAATGCGGTTGATGCCGACATCGATCACGGTCGCGCCCGGCTTCAGCCAATCGCCGCGCACCATCTCCGGACGGCCGACCGCCGCATAGACCAGATCGGCCTGGGCGCAGAGCTTTGCCAGATCGCGCGAGCGCGAATGCGCGATCGTCACCGTCGCGTTCTCGTTCAACAGCAATTGCACCAGCGGGCGGCCGACCAGATTGGAGCGGCCGATCACGATCGCGTTCATGCCCTCGAGCAAGGGGTGCACGCTCTTGGTCAGGATGATGCAGCCGAGCGGCGTGCAGGGCGACAACGCGGCAAGGCCGCCGGCGAGCCGGCCGGCATTGTTCGGGTGCAGGCCATCGACGTCCTTGGCCGGGTCGATCGCGTTGATGATGGTCTCGGTGTGGAGCGATTTCGGCAGCGGCAGCTGCACCAGGATGCCATGCACCTTCGGATCGCGGTTGAGCTGTGCGATCAACGCCAGCAGATCGGCCTGCGAGACATCCTCCGGCAGCTTGTGCTCGAACGAGGCCATGCCGGCGGCCTGGGTCTGGGTGTGCTTGCTGCGGACATAGACCTCGCTTGCCGGATCATGGCCGACCAGCACGACGGCGAGCCCCGGCGTGAGCGCATGGTCGCGCTTGACGCGTGCGACCTCGTCGGCGACGCGGGCGCGAAGCTCGGCGGCGATGGCTTTTCCGTCGATGATGCGGGCAGTCATGTCAGTCCCTTGTTTCCTGCTGGGTCAGCTTTCTCAACATTTCGCCAAGCCCCTTCGGGTCGCCGTCGACCGCCACCTGCTTCAGCCGCGAGGTGGCGCCGGACAACAGCTTCACCCTGGCCTTGGGCACGCCGAGCGCCTTGGCCAGCAGCTCGGTCACCGCACGGTTGGCCTCGCCGCCTTCCGCAATGGCGCGGACCCGCACCTTCACCACCGAGCGGCCGTTGGCCAGCGTCTCGATCCCGTCGATACCGTCGCGGCCGCCGCGCGGCGTCACGCGCAAGGCGATGCTGATGCCCCCGGTGGAATAGCGCCAAGGATCCATCGCCACGGCTCCATCAGCAAGGGTCCATCGCGGGGGATCAGATCACGTTGGGATAGATGTAATAGGCGATCACCCGCTGGACGAACATGATGATCAGGATCACGATGATCGGCGAGATATCGAGCCCGCCCAGGTTCGGCATCACGTTGCGAATCGGCCGCAGCACCGGCTCGGTGATCCGGTAGAGGAACTCGGCCACCGCGGAGACGAACTGGTTGCGCGTGTTGACCACATTGAAGGCGACCAGCCAGGACAGGATGGCGGAGGCGATCAGGAGCCAGACATAGAGGTCGAGGACGATGATGACGATGTCGAGAACAGCGCGCATATGATGGGGGCTCGCGGGTGGGACGACCAGGTGAAGCGCAACGAGACCGGACTGAACCGCCAGCGCGCTCCTTGTTTGAGCAGGATCTTTTCAGAAAGCCGCGACGCACTTTTTGCTGGCGCGGCCCGCCGGGTCCGGTTCATGCTCTAAATATCGGTTCATCCCCCCGCAAACAAGGGAAGTTCCCGGCGGTACGGGCCGAAAACCGTTGTTTCACCGTTCTTGACTTGACCTTGGGCGGGACTGTAAATGGCGCCCGACTGACGGCCGGGATACTCAGCAACACCCGGCCGCAATGGGGCCATAGCTCAGCTGGGAGAGCGCGTCGTTCGCAATGACGAGGTCGGCGGTTCGATCCCGCCTGGCTCCACCACGCTTCGCCCTTCGGGCTACGCGTGGCGCAGCCGCGCAGAGCCCGAAGGGTGAAGCGTGGTGTCCGGCGAAGCCCAAAGGGCGAAGACGGACCGGTCCAAAACCCCTCTTCTTCAGTCCTCACCCTACGCGTGGCGCAGCCGCGCAGAGCCCGAGGGGTGAAGCGTGGTGTCCGGCGAAGCCCGAAGGGCGAAGCCGGGCTGGTTCGGCAACCTCAGGCCCCCCTCTCCCCTCACGTCCCGGTAAACCTTGGCGGCCGCTTCTCAACAAAGCTCGCGACGCCTTCCTTGAAATCATTGCCCTTGAGCGCGATCTGCATTTCGCGGTTGGCGTCGATGGTGGCCTCGGCGAGCGTCTGGAACGGCACGTCGTAGACTTGGCGCTTGATCACGGCGATGGCGCTCGGCGAGACGAAATCGGCGAGATCGCGGGCATAGGCATAGGTTTCCTCGCGCAGCTTCTCCGGCGACGAGAGCCGGTTGACGAGGCCGATGCGCAGCGCCTCCGCGGCCGACACGCGCCGTGCCGACATCAGCAGGTCGAGCGCGTTGGCATGACCGACGATGCGCGGCAGCATCCAGCTGATGCCGTGTTCGGCGATCAGGCCGCGCCGCGCGAAGGCGGTGGTGAACACCGCGCTATCGGCCGCGAAGCGCAGATCGCAATACAGCGCGTGGACCAGGCCGATACCGGCCGTGGCGCCGTTGAGCATCGCGATCACGGGCTTCTTGATGGCGGGATAATAGGCGTAGCGCGTCTGCCAGTCGGCACGGCGGTTCATGTCGAACGGGATGCTCTCGCCGCGCCGGACCTCGTTGGGATCAATCCCCTTCAAGGCTTCCATGTCGGCACCGGCGCAGAAGCCGCGGCCCGCGCCGGTCAGCACGATGACCCGAACATTGTCGTCATTGGCCGCCGCCTCCATCGCGTGGCGCACGTCGCGCTCCATGATCGCGGTCCACGCATTCATGCGGTCGGGGCGGTTGAGCGTGATGGTCGCGATCCTGTCGCTGACCTCATAGAGGATGTGTTGGTAGCTCACGGCGATCTCCCTGTGCCTTGTTGTTATTGATCCGCGCGGCGATGCGGGCCGCGCGCGGCAACGGCAAGACTAGCACATCCCTGCAAATGAAAAGACGGCGCGAAATTCCGCGCGGCGGCTATTCCGCGGCCTGCAGCATGACCGGCCGCGGCACGCGCGCGATCCAGCCGTCGATGAAATGCTTCAGCCAGGCGCGCTCGGCGGCATCGTGCACGGCGCGCTCGGCGAAGTGCAGATGACCCGGTTGAGCGCCCGGCGAATCCATTCGCGCGCAACCGCGCGTGGTCCAGCGATGCATCATCGCGTAGGTCACGTCGGGATGGAATTGCAGGCCGAAGGCGTTGCCGAACTGGAATGCCTGTACCGGGAAATCATCGCCCGCCGCGAGCAGCTCCGCTCCTGCAGGCAATTGAAAGCCCTCGCCATGCCAGTGATAGACCCGCGCCGGCCAGTCCGGGCACAGTGCGCGGCCTGCCTCGGTCGGCCGGACCGGGTAATAGCCGACCTCGACGCGGCCCTGCGGATGCGGCGCGACCCTGGCGCCGAGTTGCCGCGCCAGCATCTGCGCGCCGAGGCAGATGCCCAGGAACGGGCGCTGCTCGCGCAGCGGAACTGAAATCCAGTCGATCTCGCGCCGCACATAGTCGTCGGGATCGTTGGCGCTCATCGGACCGCCGAAGATCACCGCACCGGCATGCGCCTCGAGCGTATCGGGCAGCGCGTCGCCGAAGCGCGGACGTCGGATGTCGAGAGGGTAACCCAGCGCCCGCAGGGCGTTGCCGATCCGGCCGGGAGTTGATGTCTCCTGATGCAGCACGACCAGCACCGGCCGCAGCGAGGTTTGATCCGAGATCTGATCCTTGGGCGTGACCGCGGCCGGCCTTCGGCTCGCGAAGGGCACCACGACACGGCTCTGGTCAGACCGGAACGACATTGCCTCTGCTTAAAGTTTCGGCACGTAAGGCACGATCATAGCTAAGTGGTCGTTAACATCGTGTGAGTTTGCGCACACCCCTGCGAAGCAAATCGCGGGCCAGAAACAGGCTTAACGGCGATAAAGGGCGATTCGGGAAAGCTAGCGCTTGCGCAGCTGAAATCCGCCGACCGCGGTCAGGATGAAGGAGCGCGGAAACAGCCGGAGCAGGAACGGCACCATTTTGATGAAGGCGCCCGGCAGCACGGCGCGCTTGTTGGCCATCAGGCCGCGATAGGCCTGGCGGGCGACCTCGTCCGGCGCGACGTCGAGGATGGCGGAATCGAATCCGGGAGCAAAGCCGGCGCGATCCTGGAACTCGGACGGCACGGGACCCGGACAAACCACGGTGACGCGCACGCCTTTCGGCGCCAGTTCACAGCGCAACGCCTCGGAAAACGACAGCACATAGGCCTTGCTGGCGTAGTACACGGCCATGCCGGGGCCCGGCAGGAATCCGGCGATCGAACCGAGATTGAGGATTCCACCGCGGTTGCGGATCAGCTGGTCGGCAAAACGCAGCGTCAGATCGGTCAGCGCGCGGATATTGAGGTTGATGATGTTGAGCTGTTCGGCGCGGTCGCGCTCGATGGCGAGCCCGAACAGGCCGAAGCCGGCATTATTGACGAGATATTCGACCTCGACCCCGGCCTCGGTCAGGGCCTGTGCGATCCGCTCGCCCGCATCGGTCTGCTGGAGATCGCAGGGAATCACGATCGGCGCCGCGCCGCCCTTGGCCCCGAGCTCGTCGGCGAGGGTCTTCAGGCGATCGGCGCGCCGCGCCACCAGCGCCACGCGGTGACCATTCGATGCAAACACGCGCGCCAGTTCGGTGCCTATGCCCGCCGATGCCCCGGTTATCAGCGTCACACGCTCAGTCACGTTTCAAACTCTTACTGCAAATTCTGGTGAGGTCCCCAACGGGGCGACGAGAGCATAGGGATGCGGTGTGACGCAAGCCGCGTATGGGCTTGTGGATAGCGGCGGGGTCGCTGGTTTCGTGACGAAACGACCGATTTTCAGTCGGATCGCCCGCAATCGCGGCTGACATTAAAATTTCGTCATCCACAACGTCGCCAGAGGGGCGTCCGCTTGCGCAGGCAGCCGGGTCAGATTGCCGCGTCTGCCGTGCCCCAGGGGCCCTTTGGCAGCTCCGCCTGCTTCTCCGCGACCCGGTGCTTAAGATCGATGCGGTCGCGCGAGGAAATGCCGAGCAGATCGGCGGCACGCCAGACCACATTGTCCTCGAACTCGCTGACCTGACCGTCGGCATAGACCAGCTCCCACATCATCTCGACGATGCGCAGCCGTCCCTCCTCATTCACCGAGCGCATGATCACACTGGTAAAGTGATAGAGATCGACGGCCTCGCCCTCGACGCGCATGGCGGAGGCGATCAGTCTGTCGGCGGTGCCGGGATCGAGCTGGAAACGGCTCTCGATCAGGCTGTGCAGCTTGCGCGTCTCGGCCGGCGTCGGCTCGCCGTCCAGCGAGACGACATGCACCAAGAGCGCGGTCGCCGCCAGGCGGTAGTCGCCGTCATCGAAGGCGCGGTCAGCCTGGGCATCGGGGGAGACGATATCGGCAATGAATTGGCGGAGTCCGTCGAGCATCGCTCTCTCTGTGGGATGAAGCCTGGAAGCTTTGATTGAGCATCTATCCGGAAAACAGCCGGACCATGCGCTGTTGAAATCTATATGGCGTGGAAACACAACCGGCGCAATCCGCGCGGGTTCCCGCTGCGGCATTACGTTTCAGCAAGCATTACGTGTCGGCAATGTGACTACGGTATCTCGTACACCACGAGCTTGTCGGCAATGCCGCGCAGCGCCGCTTCCTTCTGGATCGGCTTGATCGCCGCGCGATCGAGGATGCCCGCGACCTCTGCCGATTCCATCACCGGCTGGGTCAAATGGATTTCCTGCGACGTCGACAGGCTCTGCACCCGTGCGGCGATATTCACGGTCTGGCCGAAATAGTCCTGCCGCTCGTTCAGCGTCACCGCGAGGCACGGCCCCTCATGGATGCCGATCTTGACGATCAGATCCTCCTTGCCGCGCTCGGTGTTGAGCTGCTTCATCGCGGCCCGCATGCGCAGGCCCGCCGACAATGCGTGCTCGGGCCGGATGAAGGTCGCCATCACGGCATCGCCGATCGTCTTCACGACTGCGCCGTGTTCGGAGGCGATGATCTCAAGCAGCGCGTGGAAATGCGCGCGCACCAGGTCGAACGCGGCGAGATCGCCGACCCGCTCATAGAGCGCGGTCGATCCTTTGAGATCGGTGAACAGGAAGGTCAGCGCGGTGATCTTCAGCCGCTGGTCGACGGTGAGGTTGTCGGCCTTGAACACGTCGCGGAAGGTCTGGTTCGACAGCATCCGCTTCGCGGTGAGGATCGGCTTGCGCTTGCCGAGCAGTTTGTGCAGCGGATCGCCCGCGATCCACACCGAAGGCAATACGCGAACGTCGGCGTGATTCTCCAGCGAGAGCCGCAGCGGCCCCGGCCGCATCGTCGAGGTGCCGGTCGGCGCATGGGACTTGTTGAACGCGATCGAGAATTGCTGACGCTCGGTGGTCGGCTCGCCCTCGATGGCGAAGAAGTGCGCCGAATGCGTCACCGGCTCGAACACGATCACGAACTGATTGGGCAGGTTGAGCGACAGGATCGCCTTTTCGCCGGGCGGCAGCTCGAGCCCCTCCAGCGTCACCTCGTTGATCAGGGTCGACACTGAACTCTCGTCGAACTCGATCCCGGAACTCCAGAACATCTGGCGGAAATATTCCCAGATCGGCAGCGTATTCGGATCGTGCGCGGCGATGCGGCGGACCCGCGGGCTGACGGTGAAGGCAACCTCGACCAGCTCGTCGACCGAGGCCTCGTAGCCGGCCGCGCACAGCGCGCAATTGTAGTCGTCATGGCGCAACGACTTCAGCGTGGTGTGGGCGTCGAGCACGCCGCCACACCCCGGACACAGCACGTTCCAGCTCATGTCGAACAGGCCGAGCCGCGAGGCATGCAGGAAACCGGAGATCACCCTCTCCTGGTCGAGCCCGGTGCGGCGCGAGAAATCCAGAACGTTGATGCGGTTGAGCTCGCGGTCATGGCCGTCCGCGATCAGCTGCTGCATGGCATCGACGACGGCCGGATCGGCCGTCTGCCTGAGGACTGCGAAGTGGGCTTGCGTATCGCTCATGGTGAGCCCCTAGATGAGCATTGGGACACCGCCGCGCAAGGTCAGCGCGGCTTGATCGTGAACGCCGGAGAGCGGTTCGGCTGTGTCGTCACTACGCCGATCGGAAGCACCGGATCCTTGTCCGCCAGCGCGACGCGGAACGCGCCGATGATCCGCGCCAGCGCAAGCGTCGCCTCGACCAGCGCGAAATGCGCGCCGATACAGACCCGCGCGCCGACGCCGAACGGAAGATAGGCGAAGCGATCGGGCGGCGTTTCCGTCATGAAACGCTGTGGCACGAACGCGTTAGGATCGCGCCACAACTTTTCATGCCGGTGCAACAGCCACGGCGCGATCAGGATTACGTCATGCTTCCTGACCGGACGGCCCGAGATGGTGTCGGGGCCGCCTGCCGCCCGCGCGATCAGGAACGCCGGCGGATAGAGCCGCATGGTTTCGTCGATCACCGCGCGGGTGAATTTCAGCCGCTCGATGTCGAGCGCGCCTGATGTCGTCACGCTCCTGACTTCTGCTGCCAACTGCTCCTGGGTGTCGGGATCGAGCGCCAGCAGATAGAGCGCCCAGAACAGCGCGGTCGCGGTCGTCTCATGGCCGGCCAGGATCATGGTCGCGACCTGGTCACCGAGTTGGGCGTCGGAGAAGGCCTGGCCGGTTTCGGGATCGCGCGCGGCGCCCATCAGGTCGAACAGGTCGCGGGCCGGCGCGTTGTCATCCTTGCCGGCGGCACGACGCTCGGCCATCAGCTGGCCGACAAACGCGGTCCAGCGCTTGCGGAAGCGGGCGCGCCGGAAATCCTGCGGGGTCGGCCAGCTCAAGGGCAGCACCAGGTCGAGCATATGCGGCCGCGCCAGCGTGTCGCCATACTCCATGACGAAGTCGCGCAACGCGGCGCCGTGGCGATCCATGCCGAACGAGAACATGGTGCGGCCGGCGATCTCCAGCGTCATGCGCTGCATCACCTCGCGCAGATCGACCGGGCCGCCGCTCGCGGCCTTCAGCTTGGTGATGGTCTCGTCGACCGCCGCGATCATATACGGCACCAGCGTCGTCACCGCGCGCGGCGTGAACGCCGGCGCCAGCGTGCGGCGCTGATGCTTCCATGCACGGCCCTCGGCGATCAGCAGTCCCTCGCCCAGCATCGGACGCAGCACGCGAAGGCCGGCGGGCGTACGGGTGTAGTTCTCGTAATTGTCGACCAGCACGTGGCGGATCGCATCCGGCGTATTGAGGATAAAGCTCGAG
Source organism: Bradyrhizobium sp. Pha-3 (assembly GCF_042258615.1). Classification (GTDB taxonomy): domain Bacteria; phylum Pseudomonadota; class Alphaproteobacteria; order Rhizobiales; family Xanthobacteraceae; genus Bradyrhizobium. Next base: position 9,132,151 of record NZ_CP170152.1, read on the forward strand.
TGGTTGAGGAAGCGGCCCTGGACGATGTCGTCCTCATAGGCGCGCTGGCCCCAGGTCTCGATCGGCGAGTTGCGCATCACCCGCATCCGCTGGAACGCGCCCATGTCGGCGGGCGCGCGCGGCGGCGCCGGCGGAACCAGGGGACGCCGCATGACCGTGATATCGTAGACTTCGGCTATGCTCATGGTCCTCGCTTCCTGCCTCACGCAACGGCCGATCCGGCCATGCGATCCCGCCGCCATGAAGGCGCGCGGACCCTGCACAAGACCTAATAAGTCAGCTCGGCGACCGCAATCCGATTCTCCGACGCCGGCCAGGCCCGCATCACAATGCGCTCCTGATTGAAAACGGCAACCACCGGACGGCCGACATCGGCTGCGGCGAGCCGCAACGTCGTCACCGCATCCGTCGGCACGCCGGATTTGACATCGGCCGGCTCCTTGCCGTCGAACAGCACGATATCGCGCGGTAGCCCGAAATAGCCGCGCGGCCGTGACATCAGCACGATGGCACCCGCACCGGCGTCGGCAGGCAGCAGCGGTCGCGCCGCGCGCAGATGCACGATCTCGGACGAGCGCGGAAACGGCGAGCGATAGATGTGCGTCGTCACTCCATCAGGCGAGGTCAGCACGAATTCGAGCGGCCAGGATGGTTCGACCTGCGCCGGCCCCCAGCGGCCGTCGGCACCGGTCTGCGAGCTGTGCAGCGGGCCACCGATACGCTCGCCGGTTTCCGCCGACACATGATAGATGTCGACCGTGGCACCCGGCACCGGCCGGTTGGTCGGCACGCCGCCGGGCGTCCCCGTGACGAGGCCGCTCAGCCTCACCGCCGTCTCCGGCACGATCTCGATCCGCGACGGCTCGTGGCCTGCGATGAATTTGTAGATCTCGCGAAAGGCACGTGGATGATACGCGGTCTCGCGATGATCCACGGCGCCGAGCACCAGGTTGGTCGCGCCTTTCAGCGCCGGACCTTCGGACGTAACGTTGGTCGGCGTGCCCGGCTTGCCGATGAAGCGGCCGTCGGCTTGCGCATATTTGTCGAGACCGTCGCTGCGCAAGGTCAGGAATGCGGTGCCGACAGTCACCTCGCTGTCGCCATCGTTCAGTCCGCGCAGGAACGGACCGCGCCCGTTGAACTCGTTGCCGAGCCCATCGTCCGAGGCATACACACCGTGATTGGGGGTACCGCACAGCACCGCGTGGCCGATGTCGCCGCCGCCACCATTTTTGACGTAGTTGCGGATCGCATTGCCGCCGCGCGAATTTCCGACCAGCGCGATACGCGCAGCGCCGCTCTTTTGCTTCAGCTCCCTGACCGCCTCGGCGAGTTCGCGGCGCTGATCCTCGGTCGAAGAGCGGCCCGCCTGCTCGACCTTGTCGTCCGTGCGCGCCAGCGGATCGATGAAATTGATCGCGGCCATGCGCTCACGCGGCACGCCGTTGGATTCCATCCGCCAGAGCGTCGTCAGCCAGAGCGCTGCGTGATCGCCATTGCCGTGCACGAACAGGATCGGCGGGATGTCGCCGGCGGACGCCGGCTGGGCCAAGGCGGACCGAGCGAGGACCGACTGAGCCAGGTCCGCGACGGCAAGACGGCCGGCCAGCAGGGACAGCGCGCCGGCCCCCTGCAAAATTGTTCGCCGCGACAGCGCCATTGGTCCCCTTCCCCAAGCCTTCCTCAGGTCTTTCAGTGCTTTAGCTGTGTCCTACAGCCCGTAAGGATACCGTAAACGCTGGACAGGACACGCGTTTCGCGGGCATCAGTTGATCAGCCGGAATATTCAACAAGCCATAGCAGGCCAACCGGAACCGGATATGACCGCACCGCCTGATCGACCCGACAGTATCACTGCACCGTTGCGGCACTCAATCTTCAGGCGGATCTGGCTCGCCAGCCTGCTCTCCAATCTCGGCATCCTGATCCAGGGCGTCGGCGCCGCCTGGGCGATGACCCAGATGACCGCGGAGGCCGACAAGGTCGCGCTGGTGCAGACCGCGCTGATGCTGCCGGTGATGCTGATCGCGATGCCGGCCGGCGCCATCGCCGACATGCATGACCGCCGCATCGTGGCACTGGTGTCGCTGGCGATCGCACTCTCCGGCGCCACCACGCTGACGGTGCTGGCCTGGCTCAATCTGGTGACGCCGAACATCCTGCTCGCGCTGTGCTTCGTTGTCGGCAGCGGCATGGCGCTGTTCGGCCCGGCCTGGCAATCCTCGGTCAGCGAGCAGGTGCCGTCGGAGACGCTGCCCGCCGCGGTCGCGCTGAACGGCATCAGCTACAACATCGCGCGCAGCTTCGGCCCGGCGATCGGCGGCATCGTGGTCGCGTCCGCCGGCGCCGTGGCGGCATTCGCCGCCAATGCCGTGCTGTATCTGCCGCTGCTCGTCGTGCTGTTTCTGTGGAATCGAGTCAGCGAGCCGTCGCGGCTGCCGCGCGAGCGGCTGAACCGCGCCATCGTCTCCGGCGTGCGCTACATCACGAATTCGCCGTCGATCAGGATCGTGCTGACCCGCACCATGGTGACCGGCATCATCGGCGGCTCGGTCTCGGCGCTGATGCCGCTGGTGGCGCGCGACCTGCTGCATGGCGGCGCCCAGACCTACGGCATCATGCTCGGCGCCTTCGGCATGGGCGCGGTGATCGGCGCGCTCAATATCAGCGAGATCCGCAGCCGGCTCAGCGGCGAAGCTGCGATTCGCGTCTGCGCGTTGACGATGGGCGCAGCGATTGCCGCGGTTGCCGTGAGCAAGCAGCCGGTGCTCACCGCCGCCGCGCTGGTGGTTGCCGGCGCGGTGTGGATGCTTGCGATCGCGCTGTTCAATATCGGCGTGCAGCTGTCGGCGCCGCGCTGGGTCGCGGGCCGTTCGCTGGCGGCCTTCCAGGCCTCGATCGCCGGCGGCATTGCGATCGGAAGCTGGTGCTGGGGCCGTATCACGGACCTCGGCGGCGTCGAGATGGCACTGTTGATCTCCGCCGGGCTGATGCTGCTGTCGCCGGTGCTCGGCATCTGGCTCAGGATGCCGCCGGTCGGCGCGCGCAACGAGGACGCGACCGATACCCTGGCCGATCCCGAGGTGCGGCTGCAACTGACCGGACGCAGCGGGCCGCTGGTGGTGGAGATCGAATACCGGGTGGCGCAGGACAACGCCCGCGCCTTCCACAATGTGATGCAGGACGTGCAGCTCAGCCGCCAGCGCAACGGCGCCTATGGCTGGTCGATCGCGCGCGACATCGCCGATCCCGAATTGTGGACCGAGCGCTATCACTGCCCGACCTGGCTCGATTTCCTGCGTCAGCGCAACCGCGCCACCCAGATCGAGCGCGCGCTGCATCAGAAGGCGGCCGGCTTCCACATCGGCGCCGAGCCGATCCGCGTGCGCCGGATGCTGGAGCGTCCGTTCGGCTCGGTGCGCTGGAAGGACGAGACCCCGGACCGCGCCGCCAAGGAAGTGATCCCGGTGGTCGCGACCGCGGCAGGCAGCAGCACGTAATATCTGGCGTCATTCCGGGGCATCGCGCAGCGATGAACCCGGAATCTCGATGGCTACTGCCCGTTATCGATGAGCGTCTGCTGGCAGGCCTTGCTGAGGCGGCTGCGATGCTCCTTCAGGCAGGCCAGCACGACCTGATCGCCCTCGCTGAGATGGGCGCGGCAGAACCGCGAGGCGTCGCGTGAGCAGGCATCACGCCCCTGCTGCTGTGCCGAGGCGGCCGACGTCAACAGAACCAGCGGAACGACGGCGAACAGAAATCGGGTCATCTTCAATGCCTCTAAGGAATGCAACGCCGGTTCTATAGCGTTTCAGGGCCGCGAAGAAGCTTGAAACCGCGGGCCAGACCAGCCGGTTCCCTGTTCGATGCCGCGCAAAATCACTCCGCGGCGGCCCTGCGCTGGGCGGCGAGATCGCGGTCGAGCACGACGCGGCAGCCGCTGCTCAGCTGGGGGCGATTCCTGACCATGCAGGCGGTGATCCTGGGGATGTTCGGGATCTCGGCGCTGCACAGGCGGAACGCGTCGCCTGAGCACATCTGTTGCGCCTCGGCGCTGAACGCAAAGCTCGCGGTCGACGACAGCACGCAAACGGTGGCCGCAAAAGCCAGTGTGACGCCGATACTGCGAACGCCAGACCCAAGAACCTCAGTTTTGAAGACGGTGATCATGATCGGCTCCCATCGGCGCCGCAACTGGCGGGGCCCGTTGTTTGATGGATCCGATCCTGCACGGGAGCGAGCTGACCGACTGTGACGGTCATCACGCACGCCTAAGCCGCACTTTTTCTTGTCCTTCCTGCGCCCTGTTGGGATCGCGTTAAGACCTTGTTGGCATTAATCGCTCGTTACGGGTGTGGCGTATCCTTAAGTTCCGAGAGAGTGTAGCGATGCGTAGTGCGTTGGGCCTGATGCTGGCCAGTGTTGTAGCGGCGATTGTGATCGCCGGCGTGTGGTTCTGGACCTCCTCGCCGCGTGCCGACGCGGCTCCTCCGCAGACAACTGCCGCCGCCAAGGCCGAGCCGCTTCCTGCGGCCGCGGCAAAGCAGGCTGCCAAGGACGATGTCGAGACGACGGCCGCGTTGTCGAAGCGCGCCGATGCCAGCCAGCCGGCAGCCCCGGCCGCAGCCCCCGCAGCGGCGCCGGCCCCGGTCGCAGCCGCGCCCAGATGCGCCAATCCCGATGCGCTCGGCATCACCCGCACCGTCGTCGTCGACACCACAGGCGGCCCAGGCTTCGGCTTCCTGCAGTACAAGCAGTATGACTTCCTGACCGACCATGAGGTGGTGCTGACCTTCGACGACGGTCCGTGGCCGACCACGCCCGCCGTGCTCAAGGCGCTGGCGGACGAGTGCACCAAGGCGGTGTTCTTCCCGATCGGCCTGCACACCACCTATCACCCGGACATCCTCCGCCAGGTCGCCGCCGCCGGCCACACCATCGGCGCCCACACCTGGTCGCATGCGCATCTGGCGAGCAAGAAGCTCACCGAGCAGCAGGCCAAGGACGAGATCGAGAAGGGTTTTAGCGCGGTGAAGCTGGCGCTGGGCAGCAACCCCGCACCGTTCTTCCGCTTCCCGGCACTGGCGCATACGCCGGCGACCACAGCCTATCTCGGCACCCGCAACATCGCGATGTTCTCGGTCGACGTCGACTCCAACGACTTCAAGTCGAAGAGCTCGGACGAGGTGATCAACAACGTGATGACCAAGCTCGACAAGGAGCACAAGGGCATCATCCTGATGCATGACTTGCAGAAGCACACCGCGCAGGCACTGCCGACGCTGCTGCGCAAACTGAAGGCAGGCGGCTACAAAGTGGTCTGGATGAAGGCCAAGACCCAGATCGAGACGCTGCCGGAATACGACGCGATGATGGCGAAGACCGAGAAGCCGATCGCAACCGGCCGCCCAATAGGCAACGTCGTGCAGACGGTCGCCGAGTAACGCGGCGAACACGCGCAGCACGCTCAACGCAAAGCGCCCCTGGATCCGATCCGGGGGCGCTTTCGTTTTCTGATCGCAGCCACCTTGTGCTGGCCCGGCACGGCCGAACGACCTTGAAGGCCGATGCGCCCTCGACAGCAGCGCCATCGCGCCCGGTGGCTGCGGCTCCCACCAAAATATCGAAAACAACCCCATGCAAAGTAGCTGCTGGCGGGTGCCGGCGCTCGACAGTGGGCCCGTACGCGCGGATCTAGAGCGTTTCCGAGCGAAGCCCGTCCCGCACTTGATGCGGGCTGGACACCGGTTCGCGTGAAGAAAACGCGTCAAGGCAAGAATCCAGAGCTTCGGTTCTGATTCAATCAGAACCGAAAATGCTCTAGGCGGCGCAAATCGTTCGATAGGCGGCCAGTTGAAGCGCGACGACGCGTTGCGCGGAATGACACGTCTCAAACCACAGGCGCGCGGCATCGCCACGGCCGTTGCCGTCCAGCGGATCAGCAAGAATTTCGAGAATCCGGGTCGCGCACGTCTCGACGCTGTCGGCGGCCAGGCAGGGCGGCGCCGCTCCAAAGAACTCCGCTGATTGGGTTTCATCAAGGTTGGTTATAACTCGGCGTCCGAGCGCCATCGCCTCAAAGGTAACGCCGCCGATCGCCGGTATCCTGAACTGATCGACGACGACGTCGCTCGAGCAGTACAGCTGTCGAAGCTCCGCCTTGTTCAACGACGGTATCCACGAAACCATATCTTCAATTCGAAGTTCCTGAATGAGTTCCCTACTTCGGTAAACGTCAACACCCCACTCGACCAGGATGATGCGAAAATCGCGATGCATTGGCGCAACCTGCGCGGCCGCCCGCAAGAAAAGGTCATTGCCCTTCTGCATCGAAACAGGTGCCGCGTGCCAGTGATGGCGCGTCGGGCTAAAGAATGTGGTGACCTTGAAGTCCTGCTTCGGAAGCTTGAGGCCTGCTCGAAAGCTTGAAATCTTTTCATCGTCGAAGGCATGCGGAAGATAAACGGTCCGCTCCCTCTTCAACTTCAGCCGGGCCACCGACGGCAGCACGTCCGAGTTGGTTACGAAGGAGAAGGCCGCATTCTTGTACGACGCCGAACAAAGAATGCCATTATAGGTTCTCTCAAAAGGCAGTTCCCGCAACGTGCCATGCTCGTAACACGTGTAATTCTTGAGCCCGTTGATGAACGGAATGAACCCGTCGATCGAATAGCCCTGAATGATGTCATAGTGCTGCAATACGTCAGCGAATTCATTGGCAACGGTGGATGCGAAGGCTTCGACCAGGACCAGGGCTTCTGCCGGATAATCCGTGAACTGTCGCAGCAGGTCACCAAGAAGTGCCGCACGTTGCGAGGCGTTTCGATCCTCTCCCTTGCCGTATTTTTCGAAGTAGCGAAACTCCGGGCGGTCGACGATGTCCGGGCGGGTCACCACGGGAACGGCTGATGAACCGGCGTCAGCGGCCGCGCTGTTGCTTGCAACCGGCGTCGCGGCGTCGGGACCTGGGATCGTGGAGACATCGCTTTCGCTTGCAACCGGCGTCGCGGTGTCAGGATCCGGCATCGTGAAGGCATCAGCAGGAAACTCGAAGCCAAAACGCGGCAAGCCGCGGCTGCGTCTCTGACTTCGCCAGATTGCGACCGCCAAACTCGACCCGTCGACAACGCCGGTTTCCGCCTCACGCCGCAAATGAGCAAATACATATTTCATCAGCAGGGAGCGATAGATCGATGTAAGGCGGCCAGGTCCTTTGGGATTTGGTGACCGCGAACCGCCAAACCTCCCATCTTCACCGCCTTCGCCTGCAGCCGGTGTCGCGATGTCAGGATTTTGGATCGTGAAGACATCAGCAGGAAACTCGAAGCCAAAACGCGGCAGGCCCCGGCTGCGTCTCTGGCTTCGCCAAATTGCGACCGCCAAACTCGGTCCGGCGACAACACCGGTTTCCGCCTCACGCTGCAAATGAGCAAATACGTACTTCGTTAGCAGCGAGCGATAGGTTGATACGAGCCGGCTTGGTCCTTTGGGACTTGATGGCCGCGAGTCGCGGAACGTCCGATATTCATTGCCTTCGCTTGCAGCCGGCGTCGCGGCGCCAGGATTCGGCATCGTGAAGACATCAGCAGAAAACTCGAAGCCAAAGCGCGGCAAGCCGCGGCTGCGTCTCTGACTTCGCCAAATCGCGACCGCCAGACTCGGCCCGGCGACAACGCCGGTTTCCGCCTCACGCCGCAAATGAACAAAGACGTATTTCGCCAGCAAGGAGCGATAGGTTGATACGAGGCGGCCTGGTCCTTCGGGATTCGGATATTCGTTGGCGAGAGATCGGCTTTGCTCAGTCTGCGGATCTGGCGAGACCAACTCTGATGAGGTTGGCAGAATCGGGGAGAGTGCAGACTCAGGCTCTATGGTCGCCCCTGGCAGGACGATGGTCGGCTGATCGAGCGGCGGCGCGTTTCTGGATGCCTTGCTTGCCTGGAAGTCCTGAAACTCGCGCGCAATTGAAATTGTGTCTGCCAGATGCTCCGGCATCGGTGGACGGACCCTGCTCTCTGCGGCTGCGATGCCGTCAAGCATCTCCCAATATCTTGCCTGCAGCAGCGTCCAGAAAAATACCGCGGCTTCGCTGTCACCGGCGTTCTTCGCACGAAGGTACGAGAGGCAATCGAGAACGGGGCCTTGCACAAACCAATCCGGTCGCCGCCAACCGCCCAATTCGGTGGCCCACCAATCCGGGAACATGTTGTCGACGTTGCCGTCGAAGCTTGCGGCCTCCCATTCCGGGCAACCCATGACGTGATAGTAGTTGTAGCAAATGGCATCCGCTTCGATTCCGAAGCGCCGCTGAATCAAGGCATTGTTGTAAGCGTTGTTCGCGATATTGCCGATATGCAGGACGCGGAGCGGGCGATTGTGGGCGCGTTGGAACTCCCTCAGGAAGGCAAGCTGTAGTTGAAAGTCGCTATCGTGGTTCGTCTGTCCCAACGTCACTCCCCAGCAATCGCATTTTAGTTATTAAGTCTTCCGCCCGAAAACGCACAATCAACGTACACCGATTCCGCTGCGGTCATTCTGCTCCATGTCGCGTCTTATCTCACCAATCATTTAGTCGGCTTGCGCATCGGGCGCGGTTCGCGTTGCGCTGGAGTTCGCTACCGCCGGATGTGTTCCGGGTGTTGCAGATCGGCGCGGGGCGTTGACCTCGCCACGTTCATTGTCACCCATCTGTCACCCATCTGAACGCACCGCAGGGCCGCCACAGTCCCCAACGGGCTCGCAGCAGGCCAACTCGCCGTGATTGCGACATGAACGGATTGTGCCGTGCGAGAATCCAGGCGAGCAAGGCTCACCTGCGCATCGAGGCGGGGGATGGTCCTGAGGAGTGGTGCCGCAAGAGCGCATCACATTTTGTTACTGAGATGCTGCAATTACGTCATTTCATATTTTGGGTTGGCAAAAGTACCAACGTATGTACCAACAGCTTCGGACCATTGCCCGCCTGTTTGCAAGCGGGAAGGATCGTCGGAATCGCTGGCGCCGGCTTGAATTGCCGCTAGGCGTGGGTCGCCGTGTGGGAATGAAACGCGCAATTTGCCGGCCGCGGCGGCGATCTGCGTCACCGATGTTCGTCGGTGCATGATGCGGGCGCAGGTCGGGCAGAGCCCCCGCAGGCTGCCGCGCGCGGACCCGTCAGGCCAAAATTCGACCTCGTCAAAGGCCGGCCGCCGCGGCTCCTTGCGGCGCAGACAATAGAGTCGACCGGGACCACAAGGTTGCTTCCGGCTGGTGCCGCGCCGCTTCAGGAAGTCGATCAGGTCCGCGCCGCGAATGATCGTCGGGTAGCGGCTCCCGACGGGGTGCAACCCGCTCTTGAGCCAATGCCGGACGGTGCCGGGGGTTGCGCCGGTTACTTGGCCGCCTCCCTGACGTTGTATGTGCGCAGACGTTTGACCCGCCGCGCCGAGTGTCGCCGGTTCGCCACCCAGCTTAGCGTCCAAGGCACACGATCAGGTCGCGGATGTCCTCGACGCGCCACGCGGTCGTTTTGACGCCGAGTCAAGCGGGCTTTTGAGATCCGCTTGCGCGTTGAGCGACCAAAGCGGTGTTGGACGACTAACTACTTCTATTCCGTTGAGCGTCTTCGCGCTTTCACGCAGCCAGGACCTGAAGTCCACGTTTCGGACCTGTGGGCACCACGTTGATCTAGATCAATAGGTTTTTGCGGCATTGTGTCCCGATGAGGGTTCAAGGTCGGGCCGGTGCAGCTCACCAAGGACAGGCATCAGATCATTCGGCACGCGCGTGCCATAGCCTCGACCGACGGTTCGCGTTTCTAGCTCAGCAGGGAATGCGGCGATGATCCAGAAACCGGCGCACATGAACCACCCGACTTGGCACCTCGCTGCCGTGCTGACGGTTGCGCTCGGCCTGCTCGGTGGATGCAACGAGGCGAAGAACAAGCTGGTTCTTCCGGCACCGGCCAATGTCGGCGTCGCTGCGCCCGTGCAAAAGGCAGTAACGCCCTATCTTGAGCACACAGGAACGATGACGGCCTTTGCCTCTGTCGATCTGGTCGCGCGCGTGAATGGCTACTTGAAGTCCATCAACTATGTCGATGGCGCAACTGCGAAAGCCGGCGAGCTCTTGTTCGAAATAGAACCGGCGCCCTACCAAGCGCAACTGAACCAAGCTAAAGCAACCCTCGACGGCGCTAAGGCAGGGCTCGTACAGACACAGGCAGAGTTTGAACGCCAGGACACTCTGCAAAAAGAGGGCGTCAACACGGAAGCAAATCTGGACAAGGCCCGCGCGAACAGGGATACCGACAAGGCAAATGTCGAATCGGCAGATGCCAACCTGCAAACCGCGCAAATCAACCTGTCTTACACGCGAGTTGAGGCGCCATTCGATGGGATCGTCACGCGTCATCTGGCGTCGCTCGGTGAACTCGTAGGCACCGCGGGGCATATCAACCTGGCCAGTATCGTGCAGCTTGATCCGATCTACGTGACCTTCAATGTCAGCGATCAAAATCTGCTGAAGTTTCGCACGAATGAAGGTCGTCGTCTCTCACTAGCCGAGCTTCAGCAAATCCCGATCGAAGTTGGCCTGATGGACGAAGAAGGTTTTCCCCATCGGGGCAAGATCGACTACGTATCCCCGGATATAGACCCGCAGACGGCGACAATTCTCGTGCGTGGCGTGTTTGAGAACAAGAACCACGCGCTGCTCCCCGGCATGTTCGTTCGGCTCCGCGTGCAAATGGGCCCACCCAAGGCAGACGCGTTGCTGGTCCCCGACAGGATCCTGCAACAGAACCAGGAAGGCCGCTACCTGCTCGTGGTGGGTGCCAACGACGAGGTGGAGCAGCGCGCTGTGCAGCTTGGCGAACTCGATGGTCAGCTGCGTGTCATAGCCGCGGGACTGAAGCCAGACGACAAGGTCGTGATCACTGGATTGGACCGTGCAATCCCAGGCCGGAAGGTCAACACCCGGCTGATTTCGATCGCGAGCGCAGCAGGCGGCACTGATACGTCCAAGTAGACGCACGGCACCCGGAGGGGGCGGCCATGTTTTCCAAGTATTTCATTGAGCATCCGATCCTCGCAAACGTCGTCGCGATCGTGCTGGTTTTGATCGGGGCGGTTTCGGTTTTCAGACTTCCCGTCGCGCAGTATCCGGACATCGTGCCGCCGACGGTACAGGTCACCACCCGCTATCCGGGCGCGAGTGCTCAGACCGTCATCGATAGCGTTGCACTGCCAATCGAAAACCAGGTGAATGGCGTTGAAGATGCGCTCTACATGCAGTCCACCAGCGCGAGCGATGGCACCTACACCTTGATTGTCACTTTCGCGATCGGCACCGATCTGAACTTCGCACAGGTGTTGGTGCAGAATCGCGTCTCAGCCGCGCTGGCCTCGCTTCCCACTCAGGTGCAGGCGCAAGGCGTGACGGTGCAGAAGAAGTCGACCGCAATTCTCGAAATCGTCACGTTGAGTTCGCCGGACGGTCGTTTCGACAGCCTCTTCATGAGCAACTACGCAACGATCAATCTGGTGAACGAATTGGCGCGGCTGCCGGGCGTTGGCAACGTCAACGTTTTCGGTACGGGCGAATACGCGATGCGGATCTGGATGGATCCGCAGAAGATGTACGCGCTCGGCCTCGTCCCTCAGGACATCATCAGCGTCGTCAGTCAACAAAGCCAGCAGGCAACGGCGGGGCAAATCGGGATCCCGCCAACGCCTTCTACGCAGGACTTTCAGTACACCGTCAACATCCAGGGCCGACTTTCCGATCCCGCTCAGTTTGAAAACGTGGTCGTGCGCGCCGCTACCGCGGACGGCGGACGGCTCGTGCGCCTCAAGGACGTCGCTCGCGTCGAGCTTGGGGCACAGACTTATTCCCAGAGCTTCCGTCTGAACGGAAAGCCCGGCACCGGCATTGCCATCTATCTTACGCCCTCGGCGAATGCTCTGGAGGTCGCAAAACTCGTCAAGAACAAGATGGAGACCCTGTCGCACGACTTCCCGACCGGCTTGTCCTATGCGATCCCCTTCGACACAACGACGTTTGTCGAAACGTCAATCAATGAGGTCTACAAGACGCTGTTTGAAGCCGGCATCTTGGTACTGATCGTCATCCTGATGTTCCTGCAGAACTGGCGCGCTTCGCTTGTGCCCGCCACGACGATCCCGGTCACCATCATCGGAGCCTTTGCGGCGATGGCCGCATTGGGCTTCTCGATCAACCTCTCGACCTTGTTCGGCATCGTTCTTGCGATCGGCATCGTGGTCGATGATGCGATCGTCGTGGTCGAGAGCGTATCGCGCGAAATCGAGGCGGGCTTGCCCGGACGCGAGGCCGCCGTCAAGGCGATGACTGAGTTGTTTGGTCCCATTGTCGGCATCACCCTCGTGCTGATGGCCGTGTTCATTCCGGCCTCGCTGCTGCCAGGACTCACAGGCCGCATGTTCGCGCAATTCGCGCTGGTGATTGCGGCCACCGCCCTGCTGAGCGCGATCCTGGCGACAACGCTGAGCCCGACACAGTGTGCGTTGCTGCTCCGAGAACCAGTGCCCCCCGATCAGCGAAATTTTTTCTTCCGTGGCTTCAACTTTGTCTATGACCGGTTGGAAGGGGGGTACACGTGGCTGGTCGGCAGGATGGTTCACCTGAGTGGCCTTATGGTGGTGATCGCACTTGGACTGATAGCCGGGGGAATTTTCGGCCTCACGCAATTGCCGACCGCGTTTATTCCGAACGAAGACCAGGGATACGGGTTGGTCGTGGTTCAGCTTCCTGATGGCGCCTCGTCGGTACGCACGCAGGCAGCCCTGACGCAGGCCGCGGAGATCGCCAGGCAGCAGCCAGGCGTCGCGGAATCGCTCGCCATCTCTGGCCTTTCCGTTCTGGACAATAATGCCACTTTGGCGAACGCGGGCATCGCCTATGTGACCTTCAAGCCTTGGAGTGAGCGCGGCCGGGCTAAAGACCAGGATCTCAGATCGATCATGCGCGGCATCCAGGGCCGACTTTCTGAACTCACGGATGGCAGAGGTTTTGTGCTGGTGCCACCGCCGATTCAGGGCGTGGGCAACGCTGGTGGCTTTTCGATGCAGTTGCTGCAGCGCGACGGCACATTCGACTACATGAAGATGCTCTCTTCGGCGAATGCCGTGATAGACGCCGCGGAATCGCAATCGACGATCGAGCGAGCTGTGACGTCGTTCCGAACGGACTCGCCACAGCTTCAAGTCATCATCGATCGCACCAAGGCGGAGACGCTTGGGGTATCCGTCGGCAGCGTCTTTGCCGCGTTATCATCATACCTCGGCTCGACCTACGTCAACCAGTTCAACAAGTTTGGTCTGACGCTTCAAGTCTACGTCCAAGCCGACTCGCCTTATCGCCTGCATCCGGACGATCTCCTCAAGCTCAATGTCAAGACTGCGGACGGCAGCACCGTACCGATCGGATCGCTCGCGCAGATCCGTCCAGCTGTCGGCCCTTCGCTGATCAGCCTGTTCAATCTTTATCTGACCGCGACCATTTCGGGGGTCGAGGCGCCGGGCTTCAGCTCGGGAGAGGCAATGGACGTGATGGAGGAGGTCGCAAGACGCAGCCTGCCACCGCGTACCGATTTCGCATGGAGCGGCATGTCCTATCAGGAGCATGCGGTCGGCAACGAGCTTTACATGGCCTTCGCGCTCTCACTTCTGCTGGTCTATCTCTGTCTCGCCGGACAGTACGAAAGCTGGCTGTCGCCATTGGCCGTTTTGCTGGCGGTGCCGCTCTCGCTACTCGGTCCTGTTGTCGCACTCACGACGCTTGGTGTTGCAAACAATCTTTATGTCCAAATCGGTCTCATGCTGCTGATCGCGCTATCGGCCAAGAACGCGATCCTGATCGTCGAGGTCGCGCGCGAGCGGCGAGCCGCGGGACGGGAACTTCTTGAAGCCGCCGTCGAAGCTGCACGGACGCGCTTCCGTCCAATCCTCATGACGTCGTTTGCATTCCTGCTTGGTGTCTTGCCGTTGGTGACGGCGACAGGCGCCGGTGCCAATGCCCGTCGATCGCTCGGTATCTCCACCTTCAGCGGCATGGTCGCTTCCACCTGCCTTGCCGTGCTGTTCGTTCCCTCATTCTTCGTTGTCACGCAGCGCCTTGAGGAACGCCGGCGAGGCAAAAAATCTGAGGTTTCCGCTGTCACGGCGTCACCTGCTGCAATGGTCGATTAGAGGGAGACTTCCAATGAAGGTAGCGCTCTTATCGTTCACCCTGCTTGCAGGTCAATCAGCGATACCGGTTTCAGACAGCATCCCTCAGCTGAATGTGGAGCCGTTGTGCAGGGCTACCACGGATCTCGACAATTCAATGGGACTTACCAGGGCTCAAAGCTTCGACGATTGCATGCGCGACGAAATGACTGCGAAGCAGAAGGCCATTGGTCTTTGGGCGACCAGTCCAGCTTCTGTGCGCGATCAGTGCGAGGCCGAGGCATCCACGGGAAGCCAAAGCTACGTCGATCTCCTGACTTGCATACAAATGTCGGATTTAGCGAATGCGGAATGGCCGGCAACCCCTCTCAGGGGAGCGAGCAAGAACCGAAATAAAAACTAGCTTTGAGTTGTTCGCCGCGGTTCAAGGCCGATGTCTATTTCTAATCATCCACACTTGAGTGTTGGCGCAAGGTTCCGTCACTTCTGCTTTTGCTCTTAGCTGACCTTCGCGCAGAACGTTGCAACGCCCACTCAGGGGAGATGAATCCGCGCGCGGTCATTTCGTCTTTCGAGAAACCGAGTCTGCGCAGGGCGGCATTGATGGTGTTTTCGCTCATGCACCGCTGGCGCGATCGATTGGACGGGAAAACGAAGCGTCCATTCCCGGTGAGGTTGTGAAGCTCACGCAGCAAGGTAACGGCGCGGGGCGCCAGCGGGATGCGATGCGGACGTTGCATTTTCATCTTCGCGGCCGGAATGGACCAAATCGCACGATCGAGATCGAACTCGCTCCATTCCGCCGCGCGAACCTCACCCGGGCGCGCGAAAGTCAGCGCCAGCAGATCCAGAGCGGCCTTCGTTTCCGGAGCCCCTTCGATATCGGACGAATTTGGGTGAGAAAGTGGTGCCGCAAGAGGGACTCGAACCCCCGACCCCGTCATTACGAATGACGTGCTCTACCAACTGAGCTATTGCGGCGAACCGTTCGGCAACGGCCTGACAGCGGCCACCTGATATCGGGCATGACCCCGATTGGCAAGGAAAACGCGGCCGTTGAACCACACACCGGTTATCTAGCCGCGAATTAGCTTCCCAAACGTGACAGAAATCCGCGCCAACCGCCGATCTGGGCCTTGGCCGGGCCGATTTGTTCCGCAAATTCGTCCACGGCGCCGTCCTCGTCGACCCCGGGGTCGTCGGGAGCCCGGACGATCGGAATCACGGCCGGAATGGGCGCGGGCGCCGCCTTCGGCAGGTCGGTCCGGGAACGGAACAGGGGGGCGGGCGCCGGGGGAGCCGATTCGGCGGCTGGCGGTGGGGCCGGCTCCGGGGCGGGCGGATCGGCTTGAACTGGGGCCGGGTCGGCCTCGATCGCCGCCGGCAGCGGGACGTTGTCCTGCACAGACGGTGTGGCCGGCTCCAAGGGCTTCGTCTCGATCGGCTTGACCTCGACCGGCTCAGCCGGCTTCGCCGCCTCGGGCTCGCCGGCCACTTCCTTGAGCGGCTCGACCCGGCGCGGCGACAGCATCGCCTCCTCGAATGGCGAGGGCTCGATCGCATTGCCCTTGTCGGACGGCAGCGCCGCCACCGGCGTCTGCCACTGGAAGGCATCGAGACGGCCGGTAACCGGCGACACCGGACGCCAGCGGTCGGAGACATAGCCGTCGGCAGTCCACACCGGATCGTGCAGCGCGCGCACCGCGCGCAAGGTCCAGGCCCGCGCCCGGCCGCTGTCGCCATGCTCGGTGCGCTCGATCTCCGCCATCAACAGCGCGACGCGCTGCGTCGGCGCCGCCGTGAATGGCTCCAGCGCCGCACGCGCCTTGGCGAATTCGCTCGCATCGATTGCGGCGCGCGCGATCGCCAGCGCGCCTTCGATATGCCCGGGCGTTTTCGCCGCCAGCGTCTCGACGCGCACCAGGCGCTGGCGCGCGGAATCGCCGAGCCGCACATGCGAATAGGCATCGGCAAGATCAGGATGCGGCTGCGCCAGCCACGCGGTCTCGACGATGCGTATCGCGCGGCGTACCTGATGCGCCTCGCTCTCGAATTTGGCGGCGAGCACCGCCGCCGGAATCAGCGTCGGCGCCAGCTTGATCGCCTCCATCGCGCTCGAGCGCGACAGGTCGCGATCGACGGTTTCGAACTCCAGCGCTCGCGCCGCGAGCAGCACGCCGCGCTGCCGCCGATAGGCCGCCTTGTCGATCAACCCGGCGGCCTGGTTGTTGTCGATGATCGACAGCGCGCCGGCCCAATCGCCCTTGGCGCAGCAGAAGCCGAGCACCGCATGCGAGGCCCAAGACGAGGACGGCGACATTTTCAGCGCTTCCTCGGCAATCATCACGGCCGACACCGGATCGTCGGCGCGCTGCGCCTCGATGAACAGGCCGCGCAGGCCGAGCAGCCGCGTGTCCGCGCGCTCGGCCATGGCGCGGAAGGCGCGCTGCGCGCCGTCGCGATCGCCGTCGAGCTGCGCCGATTGTGCGTGCAGCAACAGCGCCAGCGGATCGCCTCCGGCATGGCGCCGCGCCACTTCGGCATGCGCCCGCGCCGCCGACGAATCGCCGTGCCCGATCGCGAGCAGGCCTTGCGTGATAGCGTGACGGCCCCGCGCGTGGCGCCGCTCGCGCCTGCCGCGGCGGACGTGGCCGGGGATCTTCCACAGTGCGCGCAGGATCACGCCGGCGACCATCGCGACGACGATGACGAGGCCCAGCAAGTACATCGGCTGCTTGGACGTCAGGCGCAGACCGCCCCAATTCAGCACGAGATCGCCGGGCTGATCGGCCAACCAGGCCGCACCCGCTGCAGCGAGCGCGATCAGCAGCAGGAACAGAATGATGCGGATCATCGAGAGCCTATTGCAAGGATTTACTGGTTGACCGTGGCGAGCGCCGCCATGGCGTTGTCGGCAAATTTCCGCGACGCGTCGAGCGCGGCGCGGCGCGCGTCCACCTTGGCGAGCCAGGCTTGCGCCGCGGTGCGATCGGCCGGCGGCAACGACTTCAATTCGCGCTCGGTCAATGCGAGATCATTGTGCACGGCGGCCGATGTCACGCGCGCGACGATGCTGCCGCGATCGGTCCCGGTGCCGTCGGTCCGCTCGATCTGGATCAGGGTAGAGGCGCCGGCCTTCAAACGATCGACCAGCCCGGCGCTGGACGCCGCAGCTTCCGGCGGAGGCGGCGCGAGCTGGGGCACGATCTCGATCAGATCGCGGCACAGCTTATTCGGACTAGGCACGCCTGACGCAGCGAAGACGTCGAGCGGCTTCAGCAGGTCGGGATTGTCGGCGATCGCTTTCGCGGCCTCGAGCGCCGAGGCATAGGGATCGCCGTGACGAACCGCGACGTCGAGCAGCGATGCCGCGACCACGCGGCGCAGCGGCACGTCGTCCGCCTTCGCCTCGGCCTTGGTGTCGGCGATCTTGCTATCCTGCCTGGCGATCGCAGCACCCTGCGCTTTCACCGCGCCCTCGACCTTGTCGATGCGCGCCGTGATGCCGGCGATGTCAGGCGCAGCCGCGCCATCGCGCGGCGCGGCCTTCGCGTCATTGACTGCCGCGGCAAGCTTGTCGGATTGCGCCCGGGTCGCGGCGAGCTCGGTGCGCAACGCGGCGATCGATTTGTCGAGCGCCTCCAGCCGCGCGGTTGCCGCGGGATCGGCGGCCGCCGCGACCGGCCTGCTCGCCTTTGATTCAAGCGCGGTCAGGCGCGTGCCGAGCTCGTCGACCGTTGCGGCACTGGGCTGCGGCGCCGACGCCGGCGGCACCGCGGGCCAGCCGAGCAGCCAGCCGACCCCGATCACCAACGCTGCCGCGACCGCCCCCGATACCGGCGCCACCACCCAGGGTGACACCGGCCGCGACGGCTCGGCCTGGGGCGCCGCGGAGGCGGCCTCGGGCTGCGGCTCTGCCTGGGGAGCAGGATCGGGATGGGGCTCGGCCTCAGGCGCAGCCGCCGCCGCTGCCTTGTCGGTATCCGTTTCGGTATCCTTGCCGGCTTCCTCGCCCCCCTCGGCCCTTGGCGGCTCGCTGGAGATCTCGGTCGCCTGAAGATCGATGGTCGGCGGCGCGCGCTTGGGCCGGGAATCCGGCGAAGGTCCTGGGTCGTCGGGCCTTTCTTCAGCCATCGCGAGGGTCCTCAAAACTACTGGCCGCACATTCTAGGGCATGATCCGATCCGATTGAATTGGATCATGCTCCTATCCTTTTGTTTGGTCGCGTTTTCTTAACGCGAACCGGTCCCCACTTCGCTTGAAAACGCTCCGTCAGAATCGGCTCAGGTCCTTAGAGCACGATCCGAAAAACGGAGCATTGCCTAACATCATGGTCAAACGAAAGAATTGTTCCGTTTACGGCCGCAGGGCGCGGCCGAGCGCCTCCAGCAGGGCGTTTTCGTCCGGCCGCGCCGCCACCACCACCTTGGTCGCGCCGGCGTCATGGAGCACCGAGCCGACCGCGGCCGAGATGCAGCATTGCGGCAGCGCGAGCGCCGAAATCTCGATTCCGTCGGCCCGTATTGTATTCAGGAACGCCTGCGCGCTGCGGCGGGAATAATGCAGCACCGCTGTGATCCGGTTGGCCAGGAAGGCATCGCTGACCTCCGTCGGGAAGCCCGTCACCGGCGCCATCCGGTAGGTGGTGTGGGTGACGACGCTAAGCCCCTTTCCGCTGAGCTCGCCCGCCAGATCGCGCGAAAGGTCGGCGCCGGCGATATAGAGCAGTGTGGCCGACGCCGCCAGTTCGCCGGCCTTGACCCGCGCGAGCACGAGATCGCGCAAGCTCACCGCATCGCCCTTGGCCACCATCACCCTGTCGAAGCCCGCGGCGCGCGCGGCGTCGGCGGTATGCGCGCCCACCGCGAACAGCGGCAGCCGCAGCAGCCGGCTGCCGGCGAGATCGATTGCGCGCGGGGCGTTGGCGCTGGTCAGGATGACCGCGTCATAATCCGCGTCGTCGTCATGAAACGGTAACGGTTCGAAGCGCAGCACCGGTGCCGCGAGAGCCTCAAAGCCGCGTTGGCGCAGCGTCGCCAGCGTCGCTTCATTGTCGGGATGCGGTCGTGTGACAAGGATGGTCACGGATCAGGTCTCCCACCTTGCGAATTGGACCTTGCCGACCGATTGCACTTTAAGACCTCGCAATGCTACCCCGGAGGGGACATTCTGATGAACATGATCTTGCCGGAAACCGGTTCCGGCCTGTCCGGATCATGCTGGTAGCACAAGGACCGAAATTGGGACACGAACCACCGATGCTGGTGCTGGGGATCGAGACCACCTGCGATGAAACCGCAGCCGCCGTGGTCGAGCGCCAGGCTGACGGACAGGCAAGGATCCTCTCCAACGTCGTGCGCTCGCAGACCGACGAGCACGCCCGCTTCGGCGGCGTGGTGCCGGAGATCGCCGCGCGCGCCCATGTCGACCTGCTCGACGGTATCGTCGCCTCCGCCATGAAGGAGGCCGGTGTCGGCTACGGACAATTGTCGGCGGTCGCCGCTGCCGCCGGACCCGGCCTGATCGGCGGCGTGATCGTCGGTCTCACCACCGCGAAGGCGATCGCGATGGTGCACGACACGCCGCTGATCGCGGTGAACCATCTCGAGGCGCACGCGCTGACGCCGCGGCTGACCTGCGCGCTGGCGTTTCCCTATTGCCTGTTCCTGGCCTCGGGCGGCCACACCCAGATCGTCGCCGTGGTCGGCGTCGGTGAATATGTTCGGCTCGGCACCACGGTCGACGACGCGATGGGCGAGGCGTTCGACAAGGTGGCGAAGATGCTGTCGCTGCCCTATCCGGGCGGGCCGCAAGTCGAGCGCGCGGCGGCCGGCGGCGACCCGACGCGGTTTGCCTTCCCTCGTCCAATGCTCGGCCGCCCCGATGCGAATTTCTCGCTGTCGGGATTGAAGACGGCGGTGCGCAATGAAGCCAGCCGGCTGGAGCCGCTCGAGCCGCAGGACATCAGCGACCTCTGCGCGAGCTTCCAGGCCGCGGTGCTGGAATCGACCGCGGATCGGCTGACCGTCGGCTTGAGGTTGTTCGAGGAGCGCTTCGGCACGCCGCGCGCGCTGGTCGCGGCCGGCGGCGTTGCCGCCAACCATGCTATCCGCAGCGCGCTGCAGGATGTCGCGGCGAAAGCGCAGACCACGCTGATCATCCCGCCGCCGGCGCTCTGCACCGACAATGGCGCGATGATCGCCTGGGCCGGCGCCGAGCGGATGGCGCTCGGGCTCACCGACACCATGGAAGCGCCGCCGCGCGCCCGCTGGCTGCTCGATGCCAACGCCAAGGCGCCGGCCGGCTACGCCAACAGCCGCGCCGGATATTGAGCTGAGGGTTCCGATGCCCGCGCATACGTCAGTCAGCGTGATCGGTGCGGGCGCCTGGGGCACGGCATTGGCCGAGGTCGCGGCGCGCGCTGGACGCAAGGTGACGCTGTATGCGCGCAATGCCGAACATGCCGCGCAGATCCAGGCGACGCGGGTCAATCCGCGGCTGGCTGGCGTCCAGTTGCATCCCGGCATCGCCGTGACGCCGGATATCGCGGCGGCCGCGCGCGCGGACATCATTCTCGCCGTCACCCCGGCGCAGCATCTGCGCGCGGCGGTCAGCCATCTGGCGCCGCATCTTCCGCCCGATACACCGGTCATCGCCTGCGCCAAGGGCATCGAGCACGGCACGCACAAATTCATGACCGAGGTGATCGCCGAAGCAGCACCTGGTGCCGTGCCCGCGATCCTGTCGGGGCCGAGCTTTGCTGACGACGTCGCGCGCGGATTGCCGACCGCCGTGACGTTGGCCACCAGGGACGAGGCGCTGGCACGCGCGCTCGTGCAGGCGCTCGGCTCGGCGACCTTCCGGCCCTATCACACCACCGACGTTCGCGGCGTCGAGATCGGCGGCGCGGCCAAGAACGTGCTGGCGATCGCCGCCGGCATCGTCGTCGGCAGAAATCTCGGCGCTTCCGCGCTCGCCGCGCTGACCACGCGCGGCTTCAGCGAGCTCGCAAGATTGGGCCGCGCCTGCGGGGCGCGCACCGAAACCCTCTCCGGCCTGTCTGGATTGGGCGATCTCCTGCTCAGCTGCTCGACCGCGCAATCGCGCAATTTCGCGCTCGGCCTCGCGCTTGGTCGCGGTGAAGCGGCGCCGGTGGGCAAGCTCGCCGAAGGCGCATTCACCGCCCCCGTGCTGTGCGAGCTCGCCGCTGCGCAGAAGGTCGATATGCCGGTGTCAAACGCGGTCGCCGCGATCCTGAGCGACCGGCTGACGATCGATGACGCGATCGAAGGCCTGCTGACGCGGCCATTCAAGGCCGAAGGCTAGCGCTTGGTATTGACGTTTTCTCCACGCGAACCGCTTCGCGCGAAGACGGCCTGATCACCGCGCGGTCGCGAAGGCGACGAGGTCGTGCAGTCCGGCGCCCGCCCCATCCGGCGTCACGCCGAGTTCCTCGGCTGACGCGTTGCTGCGGTTGACCCAAAAGGTCGGATAACCGAACCATTTGGCGCCGGCCACGTCCCATCCGGCGAATGCCGCAAAGACGATCTCCTCCTTCTTCAGTCCAAACGCGTCGACACCCATTTGATAGGCGCGCGCATCCGGCTTGAAGGCCGCGACCTTGTCGGTGCTGAGGTGTTCTTCGAACAGCCCCTCGAGTCCGGAATTCCTGATCACCGCGTCCAGCATCGGCGCGGTGAAGTTGGAGAGAAACGCCATGCGCAGGCCGGCGGCGCGAAGCTGTACCAGCGCCGGCACGACGTCCGGCCACGCCTTGAGCTCCAGGTAACTCTGCATCGCGCGATCGCGCTGCTCGGGCGACAGCGAGATCTTCATCGCCTTCGCCGCGAACACCAGTGCGTCCTCGGTGACCCGCCAGAAGTCGGCATATTGCCCGCCGAGCGTCCTCAGCCAGCCGTATTCGAATTGCCGTGTTCGCCACACGGCGCTCAGCTCCGCGCCCATACCGGGGAACATCTCTTCCAGCCGGGCGGACACGGGGCGGGGATCGATCACGGGGAAGCCGTCGAAAGCAACTGCCCGGAAAGGCGGGCGGCCTGCCGCGCGCGACCGATCGGGCAGCACCGTCGCGGCCGTGACGGAAGCCGCGGCCAGGGTCGTAAACGTCCGGCGATCCAGGCGCATGTCGTTTCCTCGCGTTGCGTGCCGCCAGCGTTCACACAATTGCGTGTTGGCACAATCGCCCGATTTCAGCAGAGATCATTCCGTGTCTCAGAACAATCGGAGAGGGATGACGATGGACCGGCTCGAGGAGCTCCGCCTGTTTCTCGCGATCGTCGACAGCGGACAGTTTGCGGCCGCCGGCCGCAAGTTCGCTCGTTCACCCTCCTCGACGACGCGGATCGTCGCCGAGCTCGAGCGGCGCCTCGGCACCCGGCTGCTGCAACGGACCACGCGAAAGCTGTCGCTGACCGACTCGGGCGCGCGGCTTGCGGCGCAGGCGCGCCGCCTGCTCGCCGATTATGACGATGCGATCGACGGCGCGATCGGCGAGGCCGCGAGCCTGCGTGGCAACATCAAGCTGTCAGCGCCGACGCTGTTCGGCAGCCGCCACATCGCACCGCTGGTGCGCGCATTCCTTGAACGTCACCCCGACATCACGTTGCAACTGGCGCTCGAGGATCGTCTCGTCGATCTCATCGACGAGCGGATCGACATCGCGCTGCGGATCGGCCATCTGACGGACTCATCGCTGAGGGCCCGGCGCGTCGGGGAAGTGCGGCGCATTGTCGTCGCCAGCCCCGACTATTTGAAGCGACACGGCCGGCCGCGCAGGCCCGACGATCTCGCGCAGCATTACGCCGTGACCTTCGTCAATCAGGCGAGCCCGGCGGCCTGGTCGTTCCAGCACAAACAAGGGGGTCCGCAGAAGGTCAAGGTGTCGAGCCGCATGGAGGTCAACCGCGCCGAGACGGCGATCGGACTGACGCGTGACGGCATGGGCTTGACGCGCGTGCTGTCCTACCAGGTTGCGGATGAACTCGCGGCGGGGTCCCTGGTCCGCGTGCTGAGAGATTATGAAGTCGCGCCGATCCCGGTGCAGCTGGTCTACCCCAGCGCACGCCTGATGGCGCCGCGCATTCGGAACTTCCTGGACTTCGCCGCCGGCGAGATTCCCCAGATCGCGTTCAACCACTTATAGCGGGTCTGCAGCCGTCGCGCGTGACGGCGCTGGCTTCCGCGCCGAGATCATGCGCATTGTGATAGCGTCGCGGCCATCGCCGGGTCCCGTTCCAACAACAAGAAACCAAACTTGGGAAAGTACATGCGTCAACCGCGTCACGTTATCGTTTCGATGAGCATTCTGTTTGCCGTTGCCACCTCCTGCGTCACCGCGCGCGCGCAAACGGCCGTACCGTACGACGAACTCGCCAAGCGCGAGGCTACGGCGAACGCCGAGGATGGCAAGCGGGTCGCCCCGCTCAAATCGATCGGCAATCCCACAAGTGACGTCTCCCCGGAGATGCAGGCGATGATCGGCGCCCCCTACCCGCCGCATTTCAACGCCGACCCGAAGACCCCTGCGGAGTGGAAGGAGCTGATCGACCGCCGCGCCAAGCTCTTGATCGCGGGTATTCCGGCCATGAAGGCGAAGCTCGGCGTCAAGGTCGAGGAAACCAGGATTGCCGGCGTGCACTGCTACATCGTGACGCCGAACAAGATCGCGCTGGAGAACCGGCGGCGCCTGCTGATCCACGTCCATGGTGGCGGCTACGTGTTCGGCCCGGCGAAGCGGCGTTGCCGGAGGCCATCATGATGGCCGGCTTTGGCGGCTACAAGGTGATCTCGGTCGACTACCGGATGCCGCCGGACTTCCCCTATCCCGCCGCGCTGGACGACGCGATGGCGGTCTGGAAGCAGGTTCTGAAGTCGCATGAACGCCACCGGCTGGCGATCTTCGGCACCTCGACGGGCGGTGCGATGACGCTTGCGATGGTGTTGCGGGCGAGGGACGAGAAGCTGCCGCTGCCCGCCGCCATCGCGCCGGGGACGCCATGGTCGGACATCGACAAGATCGGCGACAGCTACGCCAGCAACGAGTGGGTCGACAATGAGCTGGTGACCTGGGACGGCTGGCTAGGCCGCGCAGCAAAGCTCTATGCCAACGGGACCAGCCTGAAGAATCCCTACATTTCGCCGATCTACGGTGACTTCAAGGGATTTCCGCCGACCATCCTGACGTCGGGCACGCGCGACCTGTTCCTCAGCAACACGGTTCGCACGCATCGCAAATTGCGGCGCGCCGGCGTGATCGCCGACCTCAACGTCTATGAGGGGCAGTCGCACGCGCAGTACCAGATGAACGTCGATGCACCCGAGACGAAAGAGGCGTTCACCGATATCGCCAACTTCTTCGATCGGTATCTGAAGCAGTGAGTGCCGCCATCAACACCTGATGCTCGCGCTTGTCGCGGGCATCTGGCTGCCTGTAGATTGCGGCGCGATGAGCGATCGAGAACGGGGTGAGTTGCGATGAATTACTGGCTGGTGAAATCCGAGCCGTCGGTCTGGTCATGGGACCAGCAGGTCGCCAAGGGCGCGAAGGGCGAAGCCTGGACCGGCGTGCGCAACTTCACGGCGCGGCAGAACCTCGTCAACATGAAGAAGGGCGACAAGGCGTTCTTCTATCATTCCAACGAGGGCAAGGAGATCGTCGGCATCGCCGAGATCGTCAAGGAGGCCTATCCCGATCCGACCGACAAGACCGGCAAGTTCGTCTGCGTCGACATCAAGGCCGACAAGCCGCTGAAGACCCCGGTGACGATGGCCGCGATCAAGGCCGACAAGAAGCTCGCCGACATGGCGCTGGTGAAATATTCGCGGCTCTCGGTGCAGCCGGTGACATCAGAAGAGTGGAAGTACGTCTGCAAGATGGGCGGGCTGTAGCGTCGCTCTACTGTCGTCCCGGCGCAGGCCGGGACGACGGAGGAGTATGCGGCGAGCTTACGCCCCGGCCGCCATCACCACCTGCGCCAGCAATTGCTCGCGCTTGCTCTGGGTGCGGTAACCGCCCATCGTCGCGGCGAAGCGTTCGAGGATGCCGTCCTCGAAGGCGGTGACGATGGTGTCGTGGACATAGCTCTTGCGGCAGATCGCCGGCGTGTTGGAGAGCTGGTCGGCGGCGGCGCGGATCGCGTCCAGCACCTGGCGCTTGCGGCCGCGCTGGCTGGCGGCCGGCGTGATCCGCGACAGTGATTCCACGACGACGGCCGAGGCCATCAGGGTGCGGAAATCCTTCAGCGAGATCTTGATGCCGGCGAGCTCGCGCAGGAACGCGTTCACCGCCGTGGTCGATGCAGCGCGGACCACGCCGGAGCGGTCGTGATACTGGAACATGCGCTTGCCCGGAACACCGCGCAGAATGCCGATCGCACGCACCAGCTTGGCCGCGTCGCACTCCTTGCGCACGGCCTTGCCGCCCTTGGCCTTGAAGGTCAGCACCAGGGAATCGTCTTCCAGCGTGACGTTGGACTTCAGAAGAGTGGTGGCGCCGCGGGTGCCGTTGAGGCGGGCATAGGATTCGTTGCCGGGCCGGATCGCGGTGCGCGCGATCAGCTCGATCACCGCCGACAGCGCGAACTCGCGCGTCGGCTCGTCACCAGACAGGAACGCCGAGACCTTGCGCCGGATCTTCGGCAACGCGGCGACGAGCTTGGCCAGGCGATGCGCCTTGCGCTGCTCGCGGACCTTCTCCCAGTCGGCGTGATAACGGTATTGCAACCGGCCCGCGGCATCGCGGCCGACCGCCTGCAGATGCGAGCTCGGATCATTGGAATAGCGCACCTGGCGATAGGCCGGCGGAACCGCCATCGCATGGAGCCGGCGGATCGTCCGTGCATCGCGGACGCGCGAACCATTGGCACGCACGAACGAATAGTTCTTGCCGCGCTTGATGCGGCGGATGGTCAGCTCGTTCTGGTCACCGAGCCGCAGACCGAGATCGCGCGCCAGATCCTCGACGGAGGTCTTGATGGCGGCGGGCGCGTCAAGCTTGAGCTTTGCCCGGGGCGACTGCAATTTTGCCTGCGGCCGCTTCGGCCATTGGCCCAGCGCCTTCGCCAGGGCGACAGCGGGATCGGCGGACATGGGCCGCACAGCCGCGATGTTCTGCTGATCCATCATACTACCAAGACGCCTTGTTCCGCTGTTCTCCCGGTAATGCCGTTGCTTCGGGCTTCGTTCCGGTGGGGCCGTCCGGCCTCGGTTTCGCGATTTAGGGCGTCGGGGCCGACATTGCGAGTCGCGAATCGGTTATTGACGGTTTCTAATTACCTTTCATGGGTGCCATTCGCCTGCTAACCTTGATTTTGAGCCCTCCGGGATCGGTCAAAATGGCGGGAGCCCGGCTTGGGAACCAGGTTTTTGAGACCGGCCGGGCTACAGGAGACAGGTCAGGAACCGTGCCGTTTCGTACCGAGTCTGCGGACGACCCCGCCACACGTCACGATCCACCCGGCTGTTCCGGAAGGCGATCCAGCCGCACAGGCGGGTTCGGGCGAAATTGTCGGCGCAGATCGTCGGGGCGACCTTTTGTCGAAACGCGCTGGAGATGGTCCCGCAGAATTGGCGTCGAGGCGCCGTGTCGCCGTCGGCGTCACCACGCTCCTGAACGTTGCTTTGAAGCGCTCCAAAATCAGCACAGGCGGATCGCGGTCAGCAATTCCCTTGCGACAGCCAGCGTCCGCGGTGACGGCGTGAGACACCGGCGAGCGGAGCAGAGAACGAGACCACTACGACCAAGAGACCAGTGACCTGAAGCAGGCGATGGAGCATAGGTTTCACTCATCAACGAGGCGCGGTAAACCGCCCGATCAGATGAGGAAGCCGCCGGGATGTCCGGCGGCTTCGGCGCGACGAAGGTGACAGTCATTTTTCCTTGCCGGGCCGGAATGCGGCAACGCATAATCGCGGCAATGATCAAGACGGCTTGCCGTTGCGTCGTTTGCGATCGGCAATGAGTGGAGGAAAGCGATGTCCGAGAAGATCTACGACGTGCCGGCCGACTGGGCCAAGCGCGCTTATGTCAACGACGCCAAATATCGCGAGATGTACGCGCACTCGGTCAAGGACCCGAACGGCTTCTGGGGCGAGCACGGCAAGCGGATCGACTGGATCAAGCCCTTCACCAAGGTCGAGAACGTCTCCTTCGCGCCCGGCAACATCTCGATCAAATGGTTCGAGGATGGCGTGCTGAACGTCGCCTGGAATTGCATCGACCGCCACCTCGAGAAGCGCGGCGACCAGACCGCGATCATCTGGGAGGGCGACGACCCCTCCGAATCCAAGCACATCACCTACCGCCAGCTGCACGACGAAGTCTGCAAGATGGCCAACATCCTGCGCACGCGGAACGTCAAGAAGGGCGACCGTGTCACGATCTATCTGCCGATGATTCCGGAAGCGGCCTACGCTATGCTGGCCTGCGCACGGATCGGCGCGATCCACTCGGTGGTGTTCGGCGGCTTCTCGCCGGACAGCCTCGCCCAGCGCATCAAGGACTGCGATTCCAAGGTGGTCATCACCGCCGACGAAGGCCTGCGCGGCGGCAAGAAGGTGCCGCTGAAGGCCAATGTCGATGCCGCGCTCGCCAAGATCGACTCTAAGGATTTCGGCGGTGTCGACTGGGTCGTGGTGGTAAAGCGCACCGGCGGCAAGATCGACATGAACCCGACCCGCGACCTCTGGTATCACGAGGCAGCCGCCATGGTGACGACGGAGTGCCCGGCCGAGCACATGCATGCCGAGGACCCGCTGTTCATCCTCTACACCTCGGGTTCGACCGGCACGCCGAAGGGCGTGCTGCATACCTCGGGCGGCTATCTCGTGTTCGCGTCGATGACGCATCAATACGTCTTCGACTATCACGAGGGCGACGTCTACTGGTGCACCGCCGATGTCGGCTGGGTCACCGGCCACAGCTACATCCTCTATGGGCCGCTCGCCAACGGCGCGACCACGCTGATGTTCGAGGGCGTGCCGAACTACCCGGACAATTCGCGCTTCTGGAACGTGGTCGACAAGCACAAGGTCAACATCTTCTACACCGCGCCGACCGCGATCCGCGCCCTGATGCAGGGCGGCGACGAGCCGGTGAAGAAGACCTCGCGCAAGTCGCTGCGCCTGCTCGGCTCGGTCGGCGAACCGATCAATCCGGAAGCCTGGGAGTGGTACTACCGCGTGGTCGGCGACGACCGCTGCCCGATCGTCGACACCTGGTGGCAGACCGAGACCGGCGGCATCCTGATCACGCCGCTGCCCGGCGCGACCAAGCTGAAGCCGGGATCAGCGACGCGGCCGTTCTTCGGCGTGGTGCCTGAAATCGTCGATGCCGACGGCAAGACGCTGGAGGGCGAGACCTCGGGCAATCTCTGCCTGACCAAATCATGGCCGGGCCAGATGCGCACGGTCTACGGTGACCATGCGCGGTTCGAGCAGACCTATTTCTCGACCTACAAGAACAAGTACTTCACCGGCGACGGCTGCCGGCGCGATGCCGACGGCTATTACTGGATCACCGGCCGCGTCGACGACGTCATCAACGTCTCCGGCCACCGCATGGGCACCGCCGAGGTCGAAAGCTCGCTGGTCGCCCATGAGGCGGTGTCGGAAGCCGCCGTGGTCGGCTACCCGCACGACATCAAGGGCCAGGGCATCTACGCCTATGTCACCCTGATGAGGGGCACCGAGCCGACCGAGGCGTTGCGCAAGGAGCTCGTCGCCTGGGTCCGCAAGGACATCGGCCCGATCGCCTCTCCCGACCTGATCCAGTTCGCGCCCGGCCTGCCGAAGACGCGCTCCGGCAAGATCATGCGCCGCATCCTGCGCAAGATCGCCGAGGACGAGCCGTCCAGCCTCGGCGACACCTCGACCTTGGCCGATCCGGCCGTGGTCGACGACCTCGTGCAGAACCGGCAGAACAAGAAGTAGTCCGGCTACGGCAATATCGGGACATTGAAGAAGGGCCGCGCGATCTCCGCCGCGGCCTTTCGCTTTCTCGTCGCGCGAACCGGCATCCATCCCGCATCACCGGCGGGACAGGCTTCGCTCAAAAAGCCGCTCGGCGCGGCCATTTCACGGGATTGTCAGAGGCGCGGCGCTGTTGCGGCGTGTTTGTGGCCAAGTGTTGTTTTCAGGTCATTTACTTTAATCCGAACTTTTCCTTTTCTTCCCGCCATCAGGACGTGTCTCGCGGCTGGCGTGAAACCACTCGGTTAAGACACGCGGTTAATATTGCGTGCGTGGACCGGCGGGCCCGGCTTTTTCAGGGCTCTGCACCTTCGTTTTTGGCTCCTCTGGGAGCTGTTGGGAAGTGGAGAGGTTGATGTCGATGAAATTTGCGGTGGCGCTGGCTGCCACCCTTGGTGCTGTTGTTGCGATGTCGCAGACGGCCGAAGCGCGGCCGGAAATGGTCGGAATACACGCCGACAATTATCAGCCGGGCACCATCGTGGTGAAGACCAACGAACGGCGGCTCTATCTCATTCTCGATTCCGGTCACGCGATGCGTTACCCGGTCGGCGTCGGCAGGTCCGGCAAGCAGTGGGCCGGCACGACCCGGATCGACGGCAAGTATCGCAACCCGGCCTGGTCGCCGCCCGCCGAGGTCAGGCGCGACAAGCCAAGCATCCCGAACGTGATCGCAGGCGGTTCGCCGGCGAACCCGATGGGCGTCGCCGCGATGACGCTGGCCGGCGGCGAATATGCCATCCACGGCACCAACGTACCGGGCTCGGTCGGCGGTTTCGTCTCCTACGGCTGCATCCGCATGCTGAACACCGACATCACCGATCTTTACTCGCGCGTCGAGGTCGGCACGACGGTCGTCGTCACCCGCTGATCGCGCACCGCGCTTCGCTAAAAGAAAAGCCGCGCAGATGCGCGGCTTTTTTGTGTGCGGAAGCTACCGGATGTGATCGCTGTGGCCCGAAGCATGAGGAGATCAGGTTAAGCTGGATCGACGTCGATCACCTCTCCCTTGGGAGAGGTCGATTTGCGCAGCAAATCGGGTGAGGGGTTACGGTCTATCGAGAGAGCAAGAACCCTCACCCGGATTGCACTGGACGATGCTTCGCATCGCCAGGCGCAATCCGACCTCTCCCCGACGGGGAGAGGTGAACCGAGACCTCGGCAAGCCAATTCGACCAAATCTCATCTCGCGCTAACTAGCGCGCAAAATTTCCGCACCAGCCAAAGCGATGCCCGCCATTATAGGCGCGGGCATGACCGGCCGCGAGCAGCACGGCAGAGACGTTCTCGGTCTTCCTGGTCGCGACGTCGGCGACGACGCGTCCCTGATATTTGTCGGGCCCGATATTGTAGATCGCGACTTCGCCCTGGCCGAGCAGGTCGCGCAACGCCACCGTTGCCGCTTGCGCCATTTGCAGTTCGCGGGCGCAGGACGCC
Source organism: Bradyrhizobium sp. Pha-3 (assembly GCF_042258615.1). GTDB lineage: Bacteria > Pseudomonadota > Alphaproteobacteria > Rhizobiales > Xanthobacteraceae > Bradyrhizobium. Next base: position 9,162,762 of record NZ_CP170152.1, read on the forward strand.
TTCAGCTCCGGCGCATCGATGCCGCGCAGCCGGACCCGCGTGTACAGATCGGGTCCCGGCACGAGATGCACCCGCGCCTCGAACGTGTCGCCATCGATCGTCCGGATGACATCAACAGCATGGCGCGCGTCAGGCGCGCCGCCGCGCTGCCGGATCATTTCGGCATCGCGCGACCGGCTCAACGACCAGTGCGACGGCAAGGGCACCCATTCAGGCACCCATCGACGGATCGGAAGCATGCTGCCGACGGCAATGCCAAGCACGAACACCCACGGCAGCGCCGCCGAGACGCGGCGGCCCCAGGGTGAGCGGCGAAAGGGCGGACGCCCCGTCCCACGATAAGGATTTATTCTCTCGTATGGGGACATATTCCCAGACTGATCTGAGTCGGACCGCCAGGCAAGACTCTCAAAAATCCGAGGCGATGCCCTTGGTCTCCCAATCGCCGTAGCGCGTCGGTTCCGGCCCCTTCGGGCCCTGGAATTCCTTCGGCCGCGCGGCCGCCTCCTTCGCAGCCAGCTCCTCGGCAGCCTTGCGCCGCGCCGCGGCCTCGGCGAGCGCGCGCTGCGCCGCCGGCGTCAGCGGCTTGCGCGGCGCGGGTTCCGGTGGCGATGACGATGGCGATTTCTCAGACATGACAAAACTTTCTGCCTGCGAATTTCGTATCTCTGTGCTGGCTCAGTGACGGCATCACGATCAAGAAATCCCGCAAGACGATTCTTACATTTGGCATATTCGCATGCCAGAGGTGTTTTCGAGTTGATGGCATGAGCCGAATGTAACTCAGCACCTTCGAGATATCTCCGCTCCATGCCTCCTTCAAGATTTGCAGTCCCTGCCGAAGTCCCCGGTCTCGCGGCGCGCCGTATCGCGGCCGACATCCTCGACGGCGTGCTGCACAAGCACCGCACGCTCGACGATCAGCTCGACGGCGCCGGCGCGCATCCCGGCCTCAAATCGCTGGCCGATCGCGACCGCGCGCTGATGCGCCGGCTGGTGTCGACCATCCTGCGCAAGCTCGGCACGCTCGGCCATTTGCTGTCGCGGCTGCTCGACCGCGGCGTCCCGACCGATGCCCCGCGCGCGCAGAGTGCGCTCCTGATCGGCGCCGCGCAGATTCTCTGGATGGATGTGCCTGACCATGCCGCGGTCGATCTCTCGGTGCGGCTGGTGCAGTCCGACCGGCGCGCGGCGAAATATGCCGGGCTCGTCAACGCCGTGCTGCGCCGCTGCGCGCGCGAGGGCCAGGGCCTGATCGATGAGATCAGCCCGCAGACGCTGGACCTGCCGCAATGGATGCTGGCGCGCTGGAACGCGCATTACGGCGAAGCCACCGCGCGCGACATGGCGCTGGCGCTCGGCCACGAGCCGTCGCTCGATCTCACGGTGAAGTCCGACGCGCCGCAATGGGCGAGCCGCCTGCACGGCGAGATACTGCCGACGGGAACCGTGCGCACGCTGCTACAGGGTTCCGTCACGATGCTGCCCGGCTTTGCCGAAGGCCAATGGTGGGTGCAGGACGCCGCCGCCGCGCTGCCGGTGCGCCTGCTCGGCGACATCAAGGACAAGCGGGTCGCGGATCTCTGCGCGGCGCCCGGTGGCAAGACCGCCCAGCTCGCGCTGGCCGGCGCACAGGTCACCGCGGTCGACCGCTCGCCGGCGCGGGTCGCGCGGCTGCGCGACAACCTCACACGGCTGGCGTTGCAGGCGGAAACGGTCGTCGCTGACGCCGCCGAATGGCCGGCGGAGGCCGCGAGCTTTGACGGTATCCTGGTCGATGCACCTTGCACCTCGACGGGAACCATCCGCCGCCATCCCGACGTCGCGTGGCTCCGGCAGGAAGGCGACATCGCCGCGCTGACGGCCCTGCAGAAGCGGCTGTTGCACAAGGCCACCCATCTGCTGAAGCCCGGCGGAACGCTGGTCTACTGCACCTGCTCGCTGGAGCCGGAGGAAGGCGAGCACGCGATTGCCGCGCTGCTGGCGAGCGAATCAGGCCTCCGCCGCGCGCCGGTCGAGACAAGCGAGGTCGCCGGTCTCGACGAGATCATTACCGCCGATGGCGATTTGCGCACCCTGCCCAGCCATTTGCCCAACGCCGACCCGCGGCTGGGCGGGCTGGACGGCTTTTACGCCGCCCGGCTGGTTAAATCCTGATTTTAAACTTCAGTCTTCTAAGCTCGAAGTGATTCGTGCGGTATCAAGAGGGTGTCTTGAATATCAAGAAGGTGTCTTGGCCGCGTTTCCGGATTAAATAAGGATTCGTTGAAAATTCCCTCCCCGCAAGGTTAGGCGTGTCGGTCGCTCAAAGCAGACGCATCTCGACGCTGATTGCTGGCCGCTTTGCCCGCAGCATGCTGGCACGCGCCAGCGGGAGCACGGTTGCGCTGTCGCGGCTCTGGCCCGGCCGCACCGACCGGCTGATCATCGCCCCGCACGACCTCCGGACCGCCGACGCCACCCGCGCTGCCGAGATCTATGCCGGGCGATTCGTGTTCGCCGGCAAGATCGTCACCTGCCACGGCCGCTCGATCTTCGATCTCGAACCGCCGTCGGAGGATTGGGAAGCCGCCCTGCTCGGCTTCGGCTGGCTGCGCCATCTGCGCGCCGCCGACACCGCGCTGACCCGCGCCAATGCCCGCTCGCTGGTCGACGACTGGATCTCCAACCAGGCCCGCAAGCGGCCGCTGGAGCGGCGCGCCGACGTGCGCGCGCGGCGGGTGATCTCGCTGTTGTCGCAGGCACCGTTGGTGCTCGGCGACACCGACGGAAAATTCTACCGCAAATATCTGCGCGGGCTGGCACGCGAGATCCGCTATCTGCGCCACGCGACGCTCGACAATGACGGCGTGCCGCGCCTGCAGGTGCTGATCGCGCTGTGCTACGCCTCGCTCTGCCTCGCCAACCAGGCGCGCAACATCAAATCCGCCACGCGCAGGCTGTCCGACGAGTTGCAGCGCCAGATCCTGCCCGATGGCGGCCACATCTCGCGCAATCCCGGCGCGCTGGTCGAATTGCTCAGCGATCTCCTGCCGCTGCGGCAGACCTTCGCTGCACGCAATATCGCGCCGCCGCCGGCGCTGCTCAACGCCATCGACCGCATGATGCCGATGCTGCGCTTCTTCCGGCACGGCGACGGCAGCTTCGCGCTGTTCAACGGCATGAGCACCGCGCCGTCCGATCTCGTCGCGACGTTGCTCGCCTATGACGACACCCGCGGCGTGCCGATGTCGAGCATGCCGCATAGCGGCTTCCAGCGCCTCGATGCCGGCAACACCACCTTGATCATCGATACCGGTCCCCCGCCGCCGGCCAGCGTCAGCCAGGATGCGCACGCCGGCTGCCTGTCGTTCGAGCTGTCCTCCGGGGTGAGCCGCATCGTCGTCAATTGCGGCATGCCGAACACCGGGCGCGACAATTGGCGGCCGTTCGCACGCTCCACCGCGGCGCATTCGACGCTGACCTATCGCGACACCTCGTCGTGCCAGTTCGTCGAGCTGTCGGCGATGAAGCGGCTGTTGCGCGGCGCGCCGGTCACCAGCGGGCCCAGCAATGTCGAGAGCTACCGCGAGGCCATCCCCGACGGCGATGTGCTGACCGCCTCGCATGACGGCTATCTCTCGCGCTTCGGCGTGATCCACCGCCGCGTGCTGATGATCGCCCAGGACGGCACCCGGATGGAGGGCGAGGATTCGCTGTCGCCGGCCCCCGGCGGCCGCATCAAGGGCAGCGAGGCCGATTGCGCGCTGCGCTTCCATCTTCACCCCTCGGTGAAGGCGAGCCGGCTGTCGGATGCCCGCGGCGTGATGCTGGTGCTGCCCAACCGCGATGTCTGGACCTTCGAGGCGATGGACGACAAGGTCGACCTCGAGGATAGCGTGTTCCTGGCCGGCAATGACGGCCCGCGCCGCACCTCCCAGATCGTGATCAGGCAGGACGCAAGGCAGGCCGCCACCATCCGCTGGAACTTCGTGCGCTCCTCGACCTCGGCCACCGCCACCAACGCCCGCCGCAACGCCCGCCGCGAGCCGGAACTGCCGCTGTAGGGCGGTATATCGGCAACGCAACCGACCCTAGACCCGTCACCCTGAGGAGCCGCGAAGCGGCGTCTCGAAGGGTCGACGGTCACCAGCCGGGCCGTGCATCCTTCGAGACGCGCTACGCGCTCCTCAGGATGACGGGGATAGATTCCCGGGAATCGGCCTCGGAGACCGGTTTCGTACCGCACAAAACCATGCTACCCGGCTGCCTTAACAGCCAGGGATTTTCCGATATGACTGAACAGCTTCGCCGCGTGACCCGCGCTCTGTTGTCCGTTTCCGACAAGACCGGACTGATCGATTTCGCCAAGGCGCTTTCCGACCATGGCGTCGAGCTGGTCTCGACCGGGGGCACCGCCAAGGCGATCGCGGCGGCCGGGCTGAAGGTCAAGGACGTCTCCGAGCTCACCGGTTTCCCTGAAATGATGGACGGCCGGGTCAAGACGCTGCATCCGAAGGTGCATGGCGGCCTGCTCGCGATCCGCGACAACAAGGAACACGCCGCGGCGATGGCCTCGCACGGCATCGCGCCGATCGACCTCCTGGTCGTCAATCTCTATCCGTTCGAGGCCACCGTCGACAAAGGCGCCGGCTTCGAGGAGTGCATCGAGAATATCGACATCGGCGGCCCCGCGATGATCCGCGCCGCAGCGAAGAACCATGACGACGTCGCCGTGGTGGTCGAGGCGAATGACTATTCTGCTGTGCTCGACGAACTCGCCGCACACAAGGGCGCGACCTCGCTCGGCCTGCGCCGGCGGCTCGCCGCCAAGGCCTATGCGCGCACCGCGGCCTATGACGCCGCGATCTCGAACTGGTTTGCCGTGCAACTCGACACCAAGGCGCCTGACTTCCGCGCTTTCGGCGGCAGACTGATCCAGTCGCTGCGCTATGGCGAGAACCCGCACCAGACCGCGGCGTTCTACGCCACGCCGGAGAAGCGGCCGGGCGTTGCGACCGCACGCCAGCTGCAGGGCAAGGAACTGTCCTACAACAACATCAACGACACCGATGCGGCCTATGAATGCGTCGGCGAGTTCGACCCGCAGCGCACCGCGGCCTGCGTGATCGTCAAGCACGCCAACCCCTGCGGCGTCGCCGAGGGTCCGGATCTCGCCACCGCCTACGCCCGCGCGCTGGCCTGCGACTCGACCTCGGCCTATGGCGGCATCATCGCGGTCAACCGCACGCTCGATGCGGACGCCGCGCGCGCCATCATCGGCATCTTCACCGAAGTGATCATCGCGCCCGATGCGACCGAGGAGGCGATCTCGATCATCGCAGGCCGGCGCAATCTGCGCCTGCTGCTCGCAGGCGGCCTGCCGAACGCGCGCGCAGTCGGGCTCACCGCCAAGACCGTCGCCGGCGGCCTGCTGGTGCAGAGCCGCGACAATGCGGTGGTCGAGGACATGAACCTGAAGGTCGCGACCAAGCGCGCGCCGACCGACGCCGAACTGCGCGATCTCAAATTCGCCTTCCGCGTCGCCAAGCACGTCAAGTCGAACACCATCATCTACGCCAAGGATCTTGCCACCGTCGGCATCGGCGCCGGCCAGATGAGCCGCGTGGACTCCGCGCGCATCGCCGCGCGCAAGGCGCTCGATGCGGCGGCCGAGCTGAAGCTCGCCGAGCCCCTGACCAAGGGTTCGGTGGTCGCCTCCGACGCGTTCTTCCCGTTCGCCGACGGCATGCTCGCCTGCATCGAGGCCGGCGCGACTGCGGTGATCCAGCCCGGCGGCTCGATGCGCGACGACGAGGTGATCAAGGCCGCCGACGAACACGGCATCGCCATGGTGTTCACCGGCGTGCGGCATTTTAGGCATTGATTGGACCCGTAGCCCGGATGGGGCGCAGCGAAATCCGGGGCCCGTACGACTACCTCAATCCTTCTGATCAGGAGGAATAGCTATTCGCACCGGCAAACGCTTGACGAACTTCGTCCAAGTCGAATCGAGAGCCCGCAGGATGTCAGGACTGCTGGCATACTTCTCCCGAAGCTCTTTCTCATCGTCGGCGATGTCCCCGCACTTGAGGGATTCCAAAATGCCCATGATCTCGTCGAGTTGCGCTCTCCGTTTACTTTCAAATGCCTTCTGCGACCAGTCGACACAACTGGAGCGACGGCTGATCAATCTCATGACATCAGACGGAAGATCAGCCTTGTTTTGATCGTCAGCCCTCGCTGTGGGGATGACCGGAATCGTAAGCGCGACGCTCACAAGAAATATGAACTTCGTGGAGGTGATCATTGGCTCCGCCAGTGCCGTCTATTCTAAGGCCGTTGACTGCCCAGCATCAAGATTTGTGGGAGTAGCATGTAGCCCGGATGGAGCGTAGCGAAATCCGGGAAGGTCTCCACGGGTGGATCGGCCCCGGATTGCGCTGCGCTTCATCCGGGCTACGATTGAGGCGGCCACATCAGTTCTGCGAAATGAAGCCAGCCACTGCGTCGATCAGGTCGGGGTCAAGCGGCCGCTCCGGCTCATTGTAACTTGCCATGTCGTCCGCCGCGTCGGTGACGTCGACCAGCAGGTGATTCATGTCCGGCAGCCACAATGATTTGGCCGCGACGTCGGCGGTGGTGAGCGCGAGGTAGTCGAGCCGCGCCAGCTGATGGTCGCGGCCGCCCGCGACGATCAGCGTTGGCCCGGTGATCTTCTTCATCGGATCGATCGGATCCTCGGTAAAGGCGGATGTGATGGCGGGCTGCATCGCAGGCGCGATCGCAAGCCCCGCCGGCGGCGGGTTGACGATCTGCCCGGCCATGATGTCGTCGATGGCCTTTCCGATCGGCGCGAATTTGTCGGGCGGCAGCTGCTTTTCGAGCTGCGCCTTCAACAGGTCGCCCTGCTTGCGCGCTGCCGTTGCCAGCAGCACCAGCCGGTCGATCGGCACGCGCTGTGCCGCGAGGATCGCGACCAGGCCGCCCTCGCTGTGTCCGACCACCGCAACATGAGCGAACCTGCCGCTGCCGCGCAGATACTCGATCAGTGCCGCCGCGTCGCCGACATAGTCCTTGAAGCGAAAGTCCTCCGGACGACCGAACTCCTTCTTCCATTCGCCGGCGCCGCGTTTGTCGTAGCGCAGCGTCGCGATGCCGCGTGCGACCAGCTGCTCGGACAGCTTCTTCAACGTCGCCGGCTTGAGCTGCGGCCCGTTGCCGTCATGGTCGGTCGAGCCGGAGCCGGCGATCAGCAGCGCCACCGGCGGCTTTGCGATGTCGGGCGGCACGGTCAGCACCGCGTCAATGGCGCCGATGCGCAGCCTGCTCTCGTCGGCTGCCGCGCTCGCCACGGAGACGAGCAGCAGCAGCCATGTGACGATGGCGCGCATGTGGACCTCTTATTGCAGCATGATCTTTTCGGAAAACCGCTTCACACTTTTCCGGATCATGCTCTAGTCGATCTTGCGCGCCTCTTCCGGCAGCATGATCGGGATGCCGTCGCGGATCGGATAGGCAAGCTTTGCGGAGCGCGAGATCAGCTCCTGCCGCGCGGCGTCGAATTCCAGCGGTCCCTTGGTGATCGGGCACACCAGGATTTCGAGCAGTTTTGGGTCGGCGGTGCTTTCGAGATGATCTGTCGTGGAATTCATGGATGGCTCCAGCTGGCCGTCATGTAGCACATTTGAATAAGCGCTGTCAGCGCTTGGTCATCCGCAACAGCTCGTCGATTGCGGCCTGCTGACGCGGTTTCGGCAGCGTTTGCTCGGACAGCGCGTAGCCGATGAACGCCCAATAGAAGATCTGGGCCCGGCCGCGCGCCGCGCCGTCAGGGAATCCGGCGTGCCGGAGCAGAGTTTCGATATAGCCGATGCGGCGCTGGTCGACTTCGAGCACGGCGGCGCGCGCCGCGGCATCGGCGGTCGCCCAGCTGCGCACCGCGCGCTCCAGTGCCAGCCGCGCCGAGAAGGCCCGGCGCAGCAGCAGCGCCAGCGCGTCGCCGCCTTCCGGAATGGTCTCGAGCTCGGCGATCACCTGCTCGGCGGCAACCTCGCGCCAATGGTTGAGGATCGCGGTGCGGTAGGCTCCGATGTCGGCGAAATGCCAGTAGAAGCTGCCGCGCGAGACCCCCATCGCCTTGGCCAGCGGCTCGGCCTTGAGCGCCGTGAAGCCGCGCTTCGCCAGCGTCTTCAGGCCCTGATCGAGCCAGTCCTTGACCGAGAGCTGTTCCGTCATGGTTCCCCGTCCGCGTCCCGACCATACACAAGTGTATTGACAGGCGCCAGCCGGCGGTATCCTATCCATACAGTACTGTACGGAGGTGTCGCGATGCGTGATCTTCTGCTGCAAGGCGCCGGACTCATCGCCATCCTGGTCAGCCTGATCCATGGCGTTCTCGGCGAGACCAAAATATTCGCGCGCGCCACCGTGGAACCGCCGCGGCTACGCCTCTTGCTTCGTCTGGTCTATCAGGCCGGCACGGTCGCCTGGATCGGCGGCGGCGTGCTGCTGGTCGCTGCGCCGGCGATGGCCTCCGATGCCGCGCGGCACTGGATCGTGGCAACGCTCGCCATCGTGTTCGGCAGCGCCGCGCTCGCCAATGCAGTCGCGACGCGTGGCCGGCATTTCGGCTGGATGGCGATGAGCGCCGTCGTGGCGCTTGCCGCGGCCGGTTACTAGCGCGCGATCGAGACGATGATCGCGCCAGCCGGAGCATCGTCTTCGCGCGCGGAATGACTGGCTGAGAACGAACAGCGCGAGGCGTCGCTGGTTGCAACCGGCGGAACCGTCCTTGTTCCGCTCGAGGGTTGAAGACGTGCGACCGCGGGACGTCGGCAATATTTATGGAGCCATCAATTTCCGTGTCGAATCGGCTTACGCGCGGATAACCATGCCACCGAAAGTTGTAGATAATTATCGAGAAGACAATTCAATCGGCCTAGCTTGTCTGCGCGGACAACCATGGGCCGACGCATGTTTCGCGTTCTTACGTGTCTTTCAGGTGAGCATGACTGGCGGCTCGTTCTGCTCGCCGGCCTGGTCTGCTTCGTTGCCAGCATTGTCGCCGTCAACATCTTCCATCGCGCGATCGCTTCACAGGCGAGGACACGGCTGATCTGGATCGCGATCGCAGGAGCCGCGATCGGCTACGGCATCTGGGCAACGCATTTCATCGCCATGCTCGCCTACGAGCCGGGCGTGCCGACCGGCTACGGTATCGTTCTCACGGCGCTGTCGCTCGCCGTCGCGATGATGCTGACATCCGGCGGCCTCGGCCTTGCCGCCGGCGACTCCAGCCCCTGGCGCGCGCCGGTCGGCGGCGCGGTGATCGGCATAGGGATCGCCAGCATGCATTATCTCGGAATGTGGGCGCTGGAAGTGCCGGGCCATGTGGTGTGGTCGCTCGACCTCGTGGTGGCCTCCATCGTGCTCGGCATGCTGTTCGGTTACGCCGCGCTGTCGGTTGCGGTCCGCTATCAGGATCGCTGGATGTCGCTCGTCGCGGCGCTGTTGCTGACGCTTGCGATCGTGTCGCATCATTTTACCGCGATGGGCGCGGTCGAGATCGTTCCGGACCCGCTGCTGGCGCCGGAGGCTCTATCTCTCTCTCCGGCATTCCTCGCCATCGCGATCGCGGGCGTGGCGCTCTCGGTGCTCGGGATGAGCCTGGTCGGCGTGCTCGCCGACCGGCGCCTCGCGCTTCGCACCCGCCGCTTCGAAGAGATCATCAGTCAGCTCTCGCTGGCGCGGCAGCAGGTCGAGGCCTCGCAGAACGAGCTGGAAGAACAGAGGCTCCGGCTGGATACGGCGATCAACCACATGGGCGAGGGCCTCTGCATGTTCGATGCGGAGAAGCGCCTCGTCGTGTGCAACGATCGCTACGCCAAGATGTACCGGCTGCCGCCCGAACTGCTGCTGCCCGGCACCGCCCATCGCGAGATCATCACGCATCGGATCGCCAACGGCATTCTCAAGGGCGAAACCAGCGACAGCGCCGCAACGCAAGTGCTCGCGACACTGAACGCGCTGCCCGCCGGCGAGATCAGCAGCCGGGTCGACGAGCTTGCCGACGGCCGGCTGATCTGCGTGACGCGGCAGCCGATGCCCGGCGGCGGCTGGGTGGCGACGCATCGCGACGTCACCGAACAGCGGCGCTCCGAGGCCAAGATCACCCATATGGCGCAACACGACGCACTGACCGATCTGCCGAACCGCGCGCTGCTCAAGGAGTGGATGGAGCAGGCGCTCTCCGGCGCGCGGTGCGGCGGACCGAGCCTTGCGGTGCTGATGCTCGATCTCGACCGCTTCAAGGACGTCAACGACACCCTCGGACATCCGGCGGGCGATGCGTTGCTGAAGTCGGTGGCCGCGCGGTTGCGCAGGTGCGTCAGCGATACCACGCTGATCGCACGGCTCGGCGGCGACGAGTTCGCGGTGATCGACCACGTCACCGATCCGGTCACGGATGCCGGTGTGCTCGCCGAGCGGATCAGGAAGGCGCTCAGCGAGCCGATCGATCTCGGCGATCATCGGGTGACCACCACGACCAGCATCGGGATCGCGATCGCACCACGCGACGGCACCGATTCCGACGAGGTCCTGCGCAGCGCCGATCTTGCGCTCTACTCGGCCAAGAGCTGTGGGCGGGGTTCGTTCCGCTTCTTCGAGCCGGAGCTCGATCGGCAGCTGCAGACCCGGCGCAGCCTCGAGCGCGACATGCGCAGCGCGCTCGCCAACGGCGAGTTCGAGCTGCACTATCAGCCTTTCATCCACGTCGCGAGCGGGCAGACCTGCGGCTTCGAGGCGCTGTTGCGATGGCATCATCCGCAACGCGGCATGGTGTCCCCGGCGCAGTTCATTCCGCTGGCGGAAGAGACCGGCCTGATCGTGCCGCTCGGCGAATGGGTGCTGCGCACCGCGTGTGCCGAAGCCGCCAAATGGCCCGACGACCTCAAGATCGCGATCAATCTGTCGCCGGTGCAGTTCAGGAGCCCGGAACTGGTCCCGGTGATCGTGCAGGCGCTGGCAAGCTCCGGCGTTTCGCCAGGACGGCTCGAGCTCGAAGTCACCGAAACGGCGATCATGCAGGACAGCGAAGCGGTGTTCGCGGCGCTCAGCCAGCTGCATGATCTCGGGGTGCGGATCGCGCTCGACGATTTCGGCACCGGCTACTCGTCGCTGAGCTTCCTGCAGAAGTTTCCGTTCGACAAGGTCAAGATCGACCGCAGCTTCGTGTCCGAGCTCTCGGGCGCATCGGACGAGTCGCGCCGGATCGCGCGCGCGGTCGTTCGCTTCGCCGTCAGCCTCGGCAAGACGACGACGGCCGAAGGTGTCGAGACCAGGGAGCAGCTCGACATCCTGCGCGCCGACGCCTGCGTGGAAGTGCAGGGCTTCCACTTCAGCCCCGCGGTCCAGCGCGAGAAGGTGGCACAGATGATCGGCGGGCGGATCTCGGCAGCAGCCGAACGCCCCGCAATTCGTCGCGCAATGGCGGGTGCCGCGTCCTGACCGAAAGGCCGCGCCAGTAGAATCGGATTCCCATGAGGCGTAAGGCCGCAGCAAGCGGTCAAAACCAATTTGCTCGTGGAGCGCAAAGCGGTTTTCGCGGCCGTTAGAATTTCTCTAAAGCGCGCCGCGTCGGCGCTTCCTTGACTTGGCAATCACCTCGGCATTGTTCACGCATGTGCTCAGCGCGATGGCGTTGTGGGCATGATCGTCAACGGAGGGGAGATGCGCGTGAGATTGATTATGGGCGCTGCGCTTGCAGTGTGCGTTCTGGGGTTTGCGGGATCGGCAGCGTTCGCCGACGGCTACAAGAATTGCACCAAGCTCGACAAGGCGTCGTGGAAGCCGGCAAGCGATGCCGAAGCCAAAGCCAAGGCCGCGGGCTACGAGGTGCGCCGCTCGAAGGTCGAGGGCTCCTGCTACGAAGTGTACGGCGTCAAGGAAGGCAAGCTCTACGAGCTGTTCTACAGCCCGGAGGATCTCAGCCTGAAGCACACGATCGCGAAGTGAAGCAGACGCGATGACGAAGGCGGCGCCCGGCGCCCGCAGCGCCACCACCGTGCAGGTCTGGGACCTGCCGCTGCGGCTCTGGCACTGGGCGCTCGCCATCCTCGTCCTGGTCGCCTGGGTGACGCCCAACGTCTATGACCGGCTGCACCGGCTGGCGGGCTATTCCGTGATCGGGCTATTGGCGTTCCGGCTGATCTGGGGCTTTGCCGGCACGCGCTATGCGCGTTTCGGCAAGCTCGGCATTCGTCTGCGCGCCGCGCCGCGCTATATCTGGAATCTCCGCCGCGGCATCACCGGCCGCTATATCGGGCTCAATCCCGCGGGCACCGTGATGCTGGTGGCGCTGCTGTTCACGCTCGCGGTCTCCGCGATCACGGGCGCAATGGAGGTCACCGTCACCTTCTTCGGCGTCTGGTGGGTCGAGGACACCCACGTCTATGCCTCGGATGCGGTCATCATCCTGGTCGCCCTGCACGTGCTCGGTGTCATCGTGGTGGGATTGCTGCAGCGTCAGAACCTGGTGCGCGCGATGTTCACCGGGCGGAAGCTTTTCCGCAGCCCTCGGTAAGCGCCTTCGAGCCGTCAGGCCGGGTCGCGTCTTTGGTTCGGAAGCCCATGCGCAAATCCGCCGTCGGTGCCGGAAAATTCCGACCTGCCATTGAAGCTTATTCTTATTCTAATTCTAAACTTGAGCGATTCTAACTGCGGAGCTGCCACCAGGATGGCGGAAACTCTCCGAAATAATTCTCGGTAGTGTTAGGTGCGCCCTTATGTCGCGGGCTTTTCGTTTCCGCGGAGCAAGGGGGGCACATGTCATCGCGTCGTTGCGTGGGGTTAGGGGCATCGAAATTCGAACTTGGCTTTAATTCCAGGCGCGCGGCGCTGCTCGCCGCGACCGCGCTGTCAGTCCTCACCAGCGGCGGCGCCTTCGCGGCAGACGATAGCGCGAACGAGGCATTGCTGAAAAAGCTCGACAAGATGGAGCGGCGCATCGAAGCCCTCGAAGCCGAGTTGAAGGAAAAGGAAAGTCATCCTCAGGCCGGCGTCGATGCCAGGTCCTCATCGCGGCCGGCCTCGACCCGCAGCGTCACCGCGACGGCGTCGCCCACCGATGCGAAGGAGGCGACGGACGCAAAGCAGGAAACGAAGGGAAGCAAGGGCACGCTCGCGGCCCAATCCACAGAGGCGCCCGCCAAGCCGATGCTGAATCTCCCGCCGCTGCCGGCGGTGGGTGACAAGCCCATTCTCGGGCTGGCGGACTCGCCCGTGGCCGGTCTCAGCATCGGCGCCTATGGCGAGATCAAGTTCGGTAGCATGCAAAACCCTGCCGCCAACGGCCAGTGGCAGAAGGGCTTCGATGCTGCACGATTCGTCTTGTTGCCGACCTATGCAATCACGCCGAACATCATCTTCAACGCCGAGATCGAGTTCGAGCACGCGGGGTCCGGTTTCGACAACGACGACAAGCTGCACGGCACCGCGGAGATCGAGCAGCTCTGGATCGACTTCAAGATCCTCGATCAGTTCAACTGGCGCGCGCCCGGCATCGATCTCGTGCCGATCGGCTATTTCAACCAGCATCACGAGCCGACGCAGTTCTACAGTGTGAATCGGCCCGAATTGTACAACGGCCTCATTCCATCGACCTGGAAGGTGCCGGCGAGCAGCGTCTACGGCACCATCAGCGAAGATCTGAAGTATCAGGTGATGGTCAGCACCAGCAACGAGGACTTCGGCGATACCTTCGACAATCGCACCGCGGCCAAGACCGTGCCGCTTCCCGGAACGCCCTATGCCGCGGGCATCGATGGCCTGAATGGGCTCGGGTTCTCCAGGCCCCCGCTCGGCGACTTCCAGCAGCTCAACAATGCCGTCGCCGTCTCCGGACGGCTCGACGTCACGCCGACATTCGTGCCCGGCTTCGCGGGAAGTGTAAGCGCCTACTTCTCGCCGAACACGACGCCACGGGGGGCGCACGATGATCTCGGCAATTTCCTCGGCCGCTCCAGTCTGGCGATGTTCGACGCCGAGTTCCGCTACCGCGTCCCTGAAACGGGACTCGAGCTTCGCGGCGAGTATGTCCGCGCGGATTTCGGTCATCCGGAGAATCTGCGCGCGAACAACGATTCGGATCCCACCAACAATGTCGGCAAGTCGATGTACGGTTATTCCGGCGAGATCGCCTATCACGTTCAGCTCGGTACCGTCCTGAACAGCGAGTGGGAGGCGGTACCGTTCTATCGCTACACCTACCAGAACCTGCAGACCGGTGGCTTTGCCGGCACGGACGCCAATATGCCGACCGGCGCAGGCCAACGCCAGTTCCATACCGCCGGCTTCGCGCTGTTCCCGTCGCCGAAGGTCGTGCTGAAGGCGACCTACCAGCACGTCATCGACAAGAGCATCACCGGCGCGATGTCGGATTCGTTCCTCGGTGGCGTCGGCTTTTTCTTCTGAGATCGACGTGGCGCGCGAGACACGTGCGCCGTGGCATGACGAAAACGATGGGAGCGAAGTGAAAGATGAGTTGGGTTCGATATACACTGCCTGCAGCGGCGATCGTGTCGGCGGCTTCGCCGGCCTATGCCGTTCAGTACCTGTCGATCGAGGAGGCGCAGAAGCAGGCGTTTCCGTCGGCGACGAATTTCACCGAAGTCCAGGCAGGCCGCGTCTGGAAGGCCGAAGCCGGAGGCAAGGTCGCGGGTTTCTTCATCTTCGACCGGGTGATCGGCAAGCACCTGTTCATCGACTATGCCGTGGCGCTGACGCCGGGCGGCGCAGTCCATAAGGTCGAGATCCTGCAATATCGGGAGTCCTATGGCGGCGAGATCCGGAGCCCGAGCTGGCTGGCGCAATTCGTCGGCAAGACCGGCGGCAGTGCGTTGAAGATCAACGGCGACATCCGGAATATCTCCGGCGCGACGCTGTCGTCGACGCATGTCACGGAGGGCGTGAAGAGGATCTTGGCCGCCTATGCCAATCGCCTTCGATAGTATTCGCCGCGCCCGGCCGCTGCTCGGCACCTTCGTCGAGATCGAGGTGGCGGCTGCCGCCGGATCCCAAACGGATGCCGCCATTGACGCCGCATTCGATGCGGTCGCGCGGGTTCATCAGCTGATGAGCTTTCACGAGCACGACAGCGACGTCAGCCGCCTCAACCGCGAAGCCGGCGTCCGGCCGACGCGCGTTGATGCCTGGACGTTCGAGGTCCTGGAGGCGGCGCTCGAGATGCATCGCCGCTCCAAGGGTGCCTTCGATGTCACCGTTGCGCCGGTGTTGCAAGCCATGGGCCTGCTGCCCGGACCGGACGGCGATCGCGTCATCGGGTCCGAACTGCGCCTCGACAATGCGATCGAGCTGCTGCCCGAACAAGCCGTGCGCCTTCGATCACCGGGCATCACGATCGATCTCGGAGGGATCGCCAAGGGCTTTGCCGTCGACCGCGCGGTCGAGGTGTTGCGCGGCTTCGATATTCCGGGCGGGGTGGTGAATGCCGGGGGCGATCTTCGGGTGTTCGGACAGGAACCGCACACGGTCCATCTACGCGATCCCCGCGACCCGCTCCGCCTGCTCGCTCGCATCGAGCTGACGGATCGGGCGCTGGCATCGACGGCGCTTCGTTTTGATTTGGTCGACGGAGCACCTTCCACCACTTCGGCAATCATCGATCCCGCCACCGGCAATCCGACAAACGTCGTCATAGGCGCCACGGTCCGCGCGCCCTCATGCATGATCGCCGATGCGCTGACGAAGGCTGTCATGATCTCGGCGACCGATGCCGGCGACCTGCTCGAGCATTACAGGGCAAGTGCCTTGCTGATCTCGGCCCACGGCAACGTTCAGATCACTTCCGACTGGTCTCAGGCGGTGCACCTTGCGGCTTAAACGTTCGTTTCGCTATTCGATGTACGCGACGTTCGCAGCGCTGTTACTGACGGGCGCCGGCTGGCTGGTGGCGGATTGGCAAAAGAACGTGGCCGGCGACGAGATCTGGCAGCAGGCCGCGGCCAATCTATTGATGGTTCATGGCGGTGTCGCCATGCTGGCACTGCTGACGCTGGGCGCCCTCATCCCCGTGCATCTGCTGCGCGCGTGGCGGAGCCGCAAGAATCGCATTTCGGGATCGATCATGGCGGCGTTCAACGCCGTCCTGATCGTGACCGCCTTCGGGCTCTATTACCTTGGATCCGAGGAGGTGCGGCCGTGGATGAGTTGGATCCACCTCACAGCGGGATTTGCCCTATCCTTGATGTTTCCGCTTCACATCTGGCTGGGCCGGCGAGAGTTGCGGTGAAGCGCCTCATTGCACCGGCGGGTCGCCCGAGGTGCGTTTCTTGGCGAGGTCCATCTCGGTGACCGCGATCAGGATCTCGGCGCGGGTCTTCAGGTCGGGCGCCTCGAGCATCGCCTGCTTCTCGGCCGGTCCATAGGGCGACATCATCGCCAGCGCATTGACCAGCGCCTCGTTCGGCGCGGACTCGATGCCCTCCCAGTCGACCTTCAGATTGTTGGCCTCCAGGAAATCCGCGAGTACCTCGAGCAGCGCCTTGCGATCGACGGCATCCTCGCCCTTGCGTGCGGTGAAGTCGCCGGTGAAGGAGAAGAAGTCGACCTTGCACTGCCGGTACGCCGTCTGCACGGCCAGCTCCTCGACCACCTTGAAGCGTGCGACGCCGGTCAGTTCGAGGATGTAGCGGCCGTCGCCGGATTCTGCGAGCTGGGTGATGCGGCCGACGCAGCCGATTCGGAACAGCGCCGGCTTCGCCTCCTTCTGCGAATGCGCCACATCCGGCTGGATCATGCCGATCAGGCGGTGACCGTCGCGCAGCGCGTCGTCGATCATCGCGAGATAACGCGGCTCGAAGATGTTGAGCGGCATCTGGCCGCGCGGCAACAGCAGCGCGCCAGGCAGCGGGAACACCGGGATCACCTCGGGGAGCTCGCCGGGCCCGCGATATTCGGCATTGATCGGCATCTGCGGTCCCGCTGCTGTGACGGGCGTGCGTTACGAGAACAGAATCGTCGACAACCGCCTGCGCCCTTCGACGGTTGCCTCATCGGTGCCGCCCCACGCTTCGAAGAACTGCACCAGCTGCTTGCGCGCGCCGTCGTCGTTCCACTTCCGGTCACGCTTGACGATCGCGAGCAGCTGCTCGGTCGCCTCCGTGCGCTTGTTCATGGCATTAAGCGCGGTCGCGAGATCGAACCTGGCTTGATGATCGAGCGGGTTTGCGGCGACTTTCTGTTCCAGCTCCGCGATCGGTCCGACCGACTGCGCCTGTTCGGCGAGATCGATCGCCGCCTGCACCGCTTTCACCGCGGCGTCATTGCGCTTGGACTCCGGCACCATCGCGAGCGTCTGCTTGGCCTGCTCGACCGCACCCGACGTGACGTAGCACTTGGCGAGGCCGGCCAGCGCCGCGATGTTGGTGGCGTCGTGCGCCAGCACCTCGGCATAGATCTGCGCGGCAGCCTCGACATCGCCCTCGGCCAGCACGGCGTCGGCCTCGGCCAGGATCTCCGCAAGATTGGGCTCGCCTGCGGCGGGCACACCCTTGGTGATCTTCTCGATGAAGGCGTTGATCTGGCTCTCCGGCACCGCGCCCATGAAGCCGTCGGCGGGCTGGCCGTTGACGAAGGCGATCACGGCCGGGATCGACTGGATGCCCATCTGGCCGGGGATCTGCGGATGCTCGTCGATGTTCATCTTGACCAGCTTGACCCGGCCCTTGGCGTTGCGGACCGCCTTTTCCAGCATCGGCGTGAGCTGGCGGCAGGGACCGCACCAGGGCGCCCAGAAGTCGATCATGACCGGCTGGCGGCGCGATTCCTCGATGACGTCCTTGACGAAGGTCTGGGTCGTCGTCTCCTTGATCAGATCGGGCGCTGCCTGGGGCGTGGGGCCGCCCTGCTCCATTATCGTCACGTTGTCCTCGCCTTGGTCTTCTGAGGTCGGAAAAATACGGGGGCGTTCTAGCACGCTCCGGACGGCGCGTTCAGCCGTTCTGTCAGCCTAGAGCATGATCCCGGAGCATGCCCAGTAAATGGCGGTCGGCCGGCAAAATTCAATCGTTCGCCGCCCGACCTGTTCCATCGGAGATCGGGTGGGTTTGAGGTCCGGAACGGCCGACGATGGCGCTCCTTCATGGCAACAGGGGATCGCCGATGGCAAAGGCCTATTACAGCACCGTGTTCGAGCAGCCGGCCGGCGAGGTCTGGAAAATCATCCGCGATTTCAACAATTACCCGGTCTGGGTCCACGGCGCGGGCAGCAGCGAGATCGAGGACGGCAAGTCCGGCGATACCGTCGGCGCCGTGCGCAACGTCCTGTACCGGGAACGGCGGATCCGGCAGCGGCTGCTCGCCCAATCCGACGTCGAGCGCTTCCAGACCTACGAATTTGCCGGTCCACCGACCCTGCCGATGACGGATTTCAGCGCGACCTTGCGGGTAACCCCGGTGGTCGACGGCGACCGGGCCTTTATCGAATGGTGGGCGGTGTTCGATTGCGACGCGGACCGCCGCGTCGAACTGGCGCAGACGCTGACCGGCTGGTTCGAGACCTGGCTCGAATCGCTCCGGGATGAGATGGCTCTGAGGCCGGTTCCGGCCGAAACATAAAAAGAAATCGTCGCGACGACTGGTTTTGGCCGATTCGGGGTCAATTTTTAAGGAAACCGTGCGATTTCGTGAAGTTCGGACCGCGCTCTTGTGTTGCATTCACAGACAGCATTTGGCATAGGTCTGCCGTTGCGGCGAGCGATCGCCGCCATTTCGGATGCGGGTGTAGCTCAGTGGTAGAGCACGACCTTGCCAAGGTCGGGGTCGAGGGTTCGAGCCCCTTCGCCCGCTCCAAAATATCTCGCTGACCGAGCTGACAGTCTGATGAAGGCCCGCCCATTGGTGCGGGCTTTTTTGCTTTTCAGGCAAGGGCTGCGATCTCTGCTTCGGGATCGAGATGCTTCGGCCGCCAGCCGAGCTCCTGCCGTGCCTTGCCGCCGCTCAGACGCTGATCGAGTGCATAGCCCCTGGCCCATTCACCGAGTTCGGTAGCAATCGCGTCCGCGGAGATGATCGTCGGCTCGCTTGGTCCACCCGATCGCCTTGCGAAGGCGCGCGCGATGCGTCCGACCGGACAGCCTTCGATGGCAGCGCCGATATAGCTTGATCCCGCCGGCGCGCGGTCAAGCGCAAGCGCATAAAGTGCGGCCAAGTCATTGCGGTGGACCAGTGGCCAGCGAACATCTCCGCCCGCGACGATTCGGATCGCTTCGCCATTGAACGTTTCACGCGCGAACCGGCGGAAGACGCCCCCGTCGGGTTCATAGACCATTGCGGGGTGAATCACGATGCCATGGATTTCGTGCGAGGCCAGGACGCGTTGCAGATGCGGCACCATCCACGCGAAGGCGGGTAACGGGCGAAACGCTGCTCTCTCGGTCGCGATGGTGTCATTTGTCGCACCGAACAGCCAGCAGCCACCGGTGTAGATGAAGCGGATTCTGCCCGGTCGTGCCGCAAGCGCAGGCAGTAGCGCGTTCAGCATGCGCAGTTCGACTGGGCCCATATCTGACGTGAAATCGCAGGCCGTGTGAATCACGGCATCGATGCCGGGAAGCCCTGCAACCCATGCTTGCGGTGAAGAGATGTCGCCAAGCATTGGCGTAGCGCCGCGTGCCTCAAGGCGGGTCGCCGCCGCCTCCGATCGCGCCAGCGCCACGATGCGATGGCCGTGAGCGATCAACGTGCGCACCACAGCCGAGCCAATCACACCGGTCCCTCCCGTGACGAATACGCGCAACCGTATGCTCCTATATCTGCCCGCGTGTCGCGGGGGGCGTGATGCGAGCGTTAGCTTCGTTCGAATATTACGCTGCGGTGCAGAATGCCTTGTTATCAGGCAGCCAGCGCGAGAAAATTTCGTCTCAAATTTCGTCTCAACTTGTTTTGACGCAGCGCACACCATTGCACGCGCTTTTCAGCGTCGATGGATGTTGCTACCATTTTGCCGTCTGACCTACCTCACAGACCGCCACCATCATCTCTCAGGGCGTTCAAAATCAATAACAGGCAAGCTGCAACAGCTTGCGTAGGGGAGTGACGCGATGAAATCGGCTTTCAATCGATCCATACTTGCGTTCGCGGCGATTGCGCTGCTGGCGGGGACCACCTTCGCCAACGCACAGCAACAAACCGACAAGAACCGGGCGCTGAAGAAGTACGAGTCCGGCACCAAGGAATTCTGGACCCATCCGCCGGATGACTGGTTCCTCGGCGACGAGACCGAAGCGCAGAAGGGCCTTGCCCCGCCGTCCGGTCCGCCGACCGGCGCGTCCGACGCCGAACTCGCCACCATGATGAAGAAGATCAAGCTGCCGCCGGGCTTCAAGATCGAGGTCTATGCCTCGAACGTACTCGCGGCGCGGCAGATGGCCTGGGGCGACAAGGGCACGCTGTTCGTCGGCTCGTTCGGGCTCGGCAACGTCTATGCGATCAAGGACAACAACGGCAAGAAGGAGGTCAAGACCATCCTGAAGGGCCTCAACATGCCGACCGGCCTCACGTTCCGCGATGGCGCGCTCTACGTCATCGCGGTCGACAAGCTGATCAAGTACGACAATGCCGAAGCCAATCTCGACAATCTCGGCAGCGGCAAGGTGGTGTATGACGACATGCCGTCGTATGCGGCGCATGGCTGGAAATACATCGCCGTCGACAAGGACGGCTGGTTCTACATTCCGTTCGGACCTCCCTTCAACATCGGCATCCCGCCGACCTCGGTGTCGCAGATCCGCCGCGTCGATCCCAAGACCGGCAATGCGGAAATCTATGCACTCGGCGTGCGCAACTCGGTCGGTGGCGACGTCGATCCGCGCACCGGCAAGTACTGGTTCACCGAAAACGCCCGCGACTGGATCAGCGACGATCTGCCGAGCGACAAGCTCAACATGATCTCGAAGATGGGCGAGCACTTCGGCTATCCCTATTGCCACCAGGGCAATTTGCCGGACACCAAGTTTGCGATGGGTCACAAGTGCTCGGAGTTCACCCCGCCGGTCTACAATCTCGGCGCACACGTCGCTCCGCTCGGCATGAAGTTCTATACCGGCAGCCAATTCCCGGCCGAGTACAAGAACAGCATCCTGATCGCCGAGCACGGTTCCTGGAACCGGCACAAGTACCAGGGCGGCCGCATCGTGAAGATCACCGCGAGCCCCGACGGCAAGAATGCCAAGCAGGAGATCTTCGCCTCCGGCTGGATCGAGGGTGACCAGGGCTATCTCGGACGTCCCGCCGACATCCTGCTCGACAAGGATGGCTCCATCCTCGTCGCCGACGACTGGGCCGGTGCGATCTATCGCATCAGCTACAGCAAGAAGTAACGGTTGAACCCATGCGGGGCTGCGGTGGCCAAGAGGCAACCGCAGCCCCTGTTGCGATCAACCGCGAAACCACCTCGTCATGCCCGGACTTGCCGCCTTCGCCAAGGCTACGGCGTGCCTGAGACCGGAGCCTCGTCGGAGCCTTGGCGAAGACGGGATCCGGGCATCCATCCCAACAAGAACCCTTTAGCAAACGCGATGGATTGCCGGGTCAAGCCCGGCAATGACAGCCGGAGAAACTGACCATGCGTCATGCGTCGTTTGGAATTCTGACAGCGGCCATGCTGCTGGCGTCGTCCGCCCAGGCCGCTGACGTTGCCGCCGGCAAGGCGAAGGCCGAAATCTGCGCCGGATGCCATGGCGACAACGGCATCTCGCAGACCGAGAACATTCCCTCGCTCGCCGGCCAGCTGGACCAGTTCATTCAATGGCAGCTGGTGTTCTTCCGCGCCGGTGCGCGCAAGAACGAGCAGATGCAGCCGATCGTCGAGCAGCTCAGCAACGACGACATCCGCAATCTCGGCGCCTATTTCGCGTCGCTGACACCGTTCAAGGGCAGCAAGGACGACAATCCGGAATTGTCCGAGAAGGGCAAGCAGGCCGCCGCCGGCCGCCGCTGCGCCTCATGCCACACCGACACCTTTGTCGGCACCAAGGCGGTCGCCCGCATCGCCGGCCAGCGCGAGGAATACCTCGTCAAGGCTCTGCACGACTACAAGTCGGGGGTGCGCTCCGGCGGGGCGCAGGCGGCGATGGCCGATGTCGCCTATCCCTTGAGCGACGAAGAGATCACCGCGCTCGCGCATTATCTGGCGCATCTGTGAGAGGGCGCTCGTCGTGCTTTCTTATCCTCCCCTGGAGGGGGAGGATCGGCGCGAATGAAATGAGCGACGAGGTGGGGTGACGGTCTCTCCGCTCGAACAGTGCCCGTGTTGAGAGATCACCCCACCCCGTCTCACATTCCGCTTCGCTTCATGTGAGCCGACCCTCCCCCTCCAGGGCCCTCCAGGGGAGGGTGGAAGTTATCCCCGCTGCTTCTCATACGCCTTGAGATGCGTGTAGGCCGTGCGCAGTTTCGGCACCGGGATCTTCGCGGCATCGGCGCGCACGATCAGGTCGCCGATCACGTGATCGGCCTCGACCGGAAGCCCCGCCTTGATGTCGCGGAACATCGATGCGGTCATCGGCGAGCCCTCGGTGGTCAGGAGCCCACGGGTGCGCTGGAAGAACGGGCCACCTGGTGCATGGCCGGCGTCGGCGGCGATCGCGCTGCATTCGTCGAGGATGCCGAGCAGGAAATCCTGGCCGCCGGGCGCGGCGAGGATGTTGCCGACCGATGTCCGCATCAGGCTGGTGGAGGCGGCGAGCGACGCCAGGAACACCCACTTCTCCCACATGTCCTGCATGATGTGGTCGCTGGCGGCCGCGCCGTTGATCACAGAGAAAGTGTCGGCGATCGCGCGCACCCGGTCCGACAGGCCGCCGGCGCGTTCGCCGAAACCGAGCGACTGCATCGGCTGCAGCTGCACCACCTCGCGCTTCTCGTTCAGCGTCGCCGCGATCGCGCAGAGCCCGCCGAGCACATGCCGGGCACCGAACTTCCTGTCCAGCGCATCGAGGTGCAGCATGCCGTTGAGCAGCGGGATGATCGCGGTCTTGTCGCCGACAGCAGGCGCAAAGGACTTGATCGCGTCTTCGAGATCGAACGCCTTGCAGCTCAAGAGCACGACGTCGAATTTGTCCGAGAGCTTGTCTGCCTGCACAGTCGGCGGATTGTTCAGCGTGACGTCGCCGTTCGGGCTCTTGATCACGAGCCCGGCGGAGGCGAGCTCGGAGGCGCGGCGGGGCCGGACGAGAAAAGTGACGTCGCGGCCGGCCTGAAGCATCCGGCCGCCGAAGTAACCGCCGATCGCACCGGCGCCGACAACGAGAACGCGCATGGGAATTTGTCCTTCTTTGTTGTTGCCCGGGAAGCGAGCGAAGAGCGAATGGGGAATGGCCAATAGATAGGGCTGCTGTTCAACTATTCGCTACCCGCTATTGGCCATTCGCTCATCTCACTTTCCCGACACCAGTTCCTCGACTTCGCGCAGCTGCTCCTTGCCGAAGAAGATCTCGTTGCCGACGAAGAAGGTCGGCGAGCCGAACGCGCCGCGCTCCACGGCGGCCTGTGTGTTCGCGATCAGCCTGGCCTTGACGTCGGCGTCCTGCGCGCGGGCGAACAGTTTGGCGGCGTCGAGGCCGGAGGCGGCGATGGCTTTGCCGGCCACCTCGGGATCGTCCATCTTCTTCGGCTCGACCCACATGTGGTGGAACGCCGCTTCGATGTATTTCTCGAACACGCCCTCGAGCTGGGCGGCGACCGCCGCGCGCATCAGGTTCAGCGTATTGACCGGGAAGAACGGGTTCCAGGTGTAAGGCTTGACGTTGAAGCGCTTGAGGAAGCGCTCGGTCTCGATCTTCATGAATTCCGGCTTGTTCTTGACGCCGGCCAGCGTCTCGGCCGGCGACTTGTTGTTGGTGGCCTTGAAAATGCCACCCAGCAGGATCGGGACGTATTCGAACTTGACGCCGGTGCGCTGCTCGATCGCCGGGATCGCCTCGTGGCTGAGGAAGGCATTGGGGCTGCCGAAATCGAACAGGAATTGCGGATTCTGGCTCACGGCGGTCTCTCCCCTCGGCTTGTCTCGTTTGGGCTTGTCTAGCATGGACCTGCTGCCGCAGGCGCCATCAGTAGAATATGATACTCATCATGTGAGCCACGGCGCGCGATGTCAAATCAGCCGCTTGATGGTCTGCTTGCGCCATACCAGGGCGTAATAGGCCATCTGCAGCAGGAACATGGTTGCGAAGGTGGCGGGATAAGCGATCCAGATGCCGCTGATGCCGATGGCCCGGCTGAGCAGGATCGCGACCGGGACCTCGACCAGCGCCATGGCCAGGATCGAGATGAACAGCGGCATCCACACCGTGCCGCCGGCACGCATCGCGCCCGAGAACACTGTCGCCATGCCGAACAGCACCATGCTCCACAGCACGATGTAGAGAAGCTGCTGCGCGAGCGCGAGCACCGCGCCGTCGACGATGAAGAACCCCATCAGCGGCCGGGCGAACAGATAGCCGAGCACGACCAGTCCGCCGGTCAGGGCGAGATTCATCTCGATCCCGGTCCGGACGATGGCGCCGACCCGGTTGGCGTCGCCGCGGCCGATCGCCTGCGCGCCGAAGATCGACACGGATATGGCGATCGAGATCGCCGGAAACTGCACATAGCCGATCACCTGGTTGACCGCGCCATAGGCGGCGGTGGCGTCCGAGCCGAACCCGTTGACGAGGCCGAGCAGCACGAGTTCGGCGAGCGAGACCACCACCATGCCGATCGCGGTCGGAATGCCGAGCCGCAGCACGATGCGCAGCAGCGCGCCGTTCGGCCGCATCGCGCGCAGGAACGCGGCGTCGAAGGCCAGCGGATGCTTGTGCCGCAGCATGTGGATATGCAGCCAGAGCAGCGTGACGACGCCGGAGACCGCGGAGGCGATTGCGGCACTGGCGACGCCCAGCATCGGCAGTCCAAGCCAGCCGCGGATCAATGCGGGCGTCACCACGAGGCCGACGACGGTCGAGACCGTCAGCGCCACCAGCGGCGTCACGGTGTCGCCGACGCCGCGCATCATCGCCGCGAGCAGCAGGAATGCGAAGGTCACCGGCATCGTGATCATCATGATCCGCGCATACGATACAGCGGCGTCGAGAACGTCTGATGGCGTGGCGAGCGCGATCAAGAGCGGGCGGGCGAACAGGCCGCCTGATATCGCGATCGCGAGCGCCAGCAGCAGCGTCACGGTCATGGTCGTGCCGGCAACGGCCTTGACGCGGTCGGGCTCGCCGGCACCCCAGGCCTGGCCGATCATGACCGAGGCGCCCGCGCTCAGGCCGATCACGAAGGAGATGAAGAAGAACATCACCGGGAAGAACACCGACGCAGCGGCAAGCGCGTCGACGCCGATCATCTGGCCGAGATAGATGCCATTGATGGTGCCGAACAGCGACTGCAGCACATTGCTCAGCAGCATCGGCGCCAGGAACGACAGGAAGGCTTTGCGTAGAGAAGGAGGCTTGGACACGTTCAACTTCCAAAAATTAAGACCGTCAGGACGGCGGCGGCGCGGGTCTTCGGCTCTGCTCTGAAGCCAAATCACCGACCCGCGGCCGCCACCCATTTCGCGCGAAAACGCGTCAGTCCGCTTGATCGCTATAGGCGAGGCCGATCGCGTGGTCGCGGATATCGGCGGGCCAGTCCGCGATCAGCGTCGCAAAGCGCCGTCGGTCGTGCGCAAACAGGGCGCGGATCGCGTCCTCGTAATGCGGCCGGTTGCCGGCCATCGTTGTCATGAAGCGATAGGCGGCATCCTGCGCGCTGCGCGTGCGGTCCTTGTCGCCGCTGGCGCGCCGCGCCTCGTCGATCAGCTTGCGGATCGCGACCGATGCGCCGCCCTTCTGCTGTGCGAGCCAGTCCCAATGCCGCGGCAACAGCGTGATCTCGCGCGCCACGACGCCAAGCTTCGGCCGTCCGGGACCGCGCGGCGCGGTCGCCGCCGCCGGCTCCTCGTCGAGCGGAGGCGCGAGCTTCGGCAGCCGCGCCAGCACGTCGTCGACCGAGCCGCGGAAATCGATATCGACCAGCGCCGAGGTACGGCCGTTGAAGACCAGGACCGCGGCATCCTTGCGCCGGTCGAGCAGCTGCTTGGCGGCGCGTGCGACCTCCGCGAGGTCACCGGCCCCGATGCGATGCTCGCCTTCGAAGGCGACATAGGCAGGATTCATGGTAGACCTCTCCGATTGCGCGACGTATTGCCCGGGTCATTTCCAGCTAGCACGGCGCGTGGATCTCGACTTTTCTGTTCCCGGCCGGCACCAAACGCCGCCCGATAGCGCCGACATTTCAGAGGACGCCCATGCTGACGGTTCATCATCTCAACAATTCCCGCTCGCAGCGCGTGCTGTGGCTGCTCGAGGAATTGGGCGTGCCCTACGAGATCGTACGCTACCAGCGGCAGCCCGACATGCGGGCGCCGAAGGAGCTGCGCGCGATCCATCCGCTCGGCAAGTCGCCGGTCGTCACCGACAATGGCAACACGATCGCGGAATCCGGCGCGATCCTCGAATACATCATCGCGACCTACGGCAATGGCCGCCTGATCCCGCCGGCCGATACGCCGGAGCGGCTGCGCTACACCTATTGGCTGCACTATGCCGAAGGCTCGGCGATGACGCCGCTGCTCTTGAAGCTGCTGTTCACGCTGATGCCGAAGCGCGCACCGGCGCTGCTGCGGCCGCTGGTGCGCAAAGTCTCGAACCAGGCGCTGTCCACGCTGGTCAATCCGCAGCTCAAGCAGCACATGGCCTATTGGGAAGGCGAGCTCGGCAAGAGCGAGTGGTTCGCCGGCAGCGAGTTCTCCGGCGCCGACATCCAGATGAGCTTTCCGCTGGAGGCTGCCGCCGCGCGCGGCGGGCTCGAGGACGGTCATCCGAAATGCGTTGCCTTCCTCGAGCGTATCCACGCGCGCCCGGCCTATGCGCGGGCGCTCGAGAAGGGCGGGCCGTACGAGGTCGGCCGCTAACAGGTCGGTCATCGCGGTAGCTCGGCAAGTGGCAGCAGGCGCGAATCCGCCAGCGCCGCGGTGCGGTGTCCGATGCCGGCGAGGTAGGCCTCCGCCACCGCGAAGGCTAGGAACGCGCCACGGCTCCTCTGGCGGATCAGCATCGCGCGATCCCAGCGCTCGCCCTCGGGCCCGATCAGGAACGCGCCGCCTTCACCCATGAACAGGATGTCGCCGCCGCTCTTGCGCAGATGCGGCAGCGTGTGGGCGACATAGCGGTCGTAGGCTTCCGCACCCGTGACAGGCTGCGGCGGAGCCAGCTCGGGGCTTTGCGAATAGTCGGCGATGTCGCGAAAACGCAGCAGGTTGAGCATCACGAGTTCGCCCGCGATCTCGCGCTGGGCAAAGTCGCGCCCTGCATTCCACGTCGGCTTCAGATGGCAGGTGGTGTCCATGTCAGCGCGTCCGATTCCCGGTTTCGATGGCGTAGTTTTATCCGGGTGTAATTGCGCTGTCAATAATATCCGGGTATAAATGGCGGGCCGACCCGACAGGAGCCGCCATGAAGACCGAGGACCGCAAGCTGGCCATCGCCGACTACAAGAAGCGCGCTGCCGTCGCCGGCGTGTTCGCGATCCGCTGCCGCGCGACCGGCGAGGTCTGGGTCGGGCAGGCGCTCGATCTGGAGAAAATCCAGAACCGCATCTGGTTCACGCTGCGGATGGGCAGCCACCGCAATGCCGAGCTGCAGCGCGCCTGGTCGGCGCATGGCGCGGACAGTCTCTCGCTCGAAACGCTGGAGCGTATCGAGGACGAGGAGCTCGCCTATGTGCGCGACACGCTGCTCAAGGAGCGCGTGCAGCATTGGCGCGCGCAGCTGAACGCGTCGGCAATCTAGTCGCGTTCAACGCGGCGTCTGCGCGCCGCCCGCCGACGGCAACGGCTGCACGGTGACGCCGGGCGGCGGCACGTCGTCGTCGGGCACGAAGAAATCCGACATCAACGGCACCGACGGATCGACCCGATAGCGCTCGAAGTCGCGCACGCCGTTGGCGTAGAGCACCTTGTCGTCGATGCAGAAATTGCCGGTGAACTCGCGCGATGGCCGCGTGATGATCGCGTAGGCCGCATCGCCCATGATTTCGGGCGTGCGGCTCGCGCGCATCATGGCGTCGCCGCCGAGCAGATTGCCGACCGCGGCGGTTGCGATCGTCGTGCGCGGCCACAGCGCGTTGACGGCAATGCCGGCGGATTTTTGTTCGCCGGCCAGCCCGAGCACGCACATGCTCATGCCGAACTTCGCCATCGTGTAGGCGGTCGAGTGCTCGAACCACTTCGTCTTCATGTCCAGCGGTGGCGACAGCATCAGGATGTGCGGATTCTCCGCCTTCTTCAGATGCGGGATGCAGTATTTCGACACCATGAAGGTACCGCGGGTGTTGATCCCCATCATCAGATCGTAGCGCTTCATGTCGGTTGCCTGCGAGTTGGTCAGGCTGATGGCGCTGGCATTGTTGACGCAGACGTCGATGCCGCCGAATTCGGCGACGGTCTGCTCAATCGCCGCCATCACCTGGGCCTCGTCCCTGATGTCGCAGAGCACCGGGAGCGCCTTGCCGCCGGCGGCGCGAACCTCGTCGGCGGCGGTGTAGATCGTGCCTTTCAGCTTCGGATGCGGCTCGGCGGTCTTCGCCGCAATCGCGACATTTGCGCCGTCGCGCGCGGCGCGCAGCGCGATCGCAAGCCCGATGCCGCGGCTTGCACCCGAGATGAACAGCGTTTTGCCTTTGAGCGATGTCATGAGAGCCTCCTGTGAGGGACGCGCGAGACGATGGCTCCCTCTCCCCTTGTGGGAGAGGGTTGGGGGTGAGGGGTATCTCTCCACACGGCGTACTGCATGGACAGACCGCGACCCCTCACCCGGATTGCATCTGGCGATGCAACGTAGCCGAAGCTTTGCTTCGGCGTTCGATTGGACGGCCGCCGCAGGCGGCCTTTGCCTCTCCCACATCCGCCTTCGCCAAGGCTTCGGCGGACAAGAGGGGGGAGGCGAAGTTGAGCAAGCGGCGCGGGCATGACGCTACCTCCCCGCCTATCCACCCGCATGCAGCACGCGCCCGCGCGTTTCCGGCAGCGCGTAGGCGGCGATGAAGAACACGGCATAGGCCGCCACCGCGAAGATCGCGATCGCGTTGGCGAGCGTCGTCGTGGTCGAGAGCGCGCCGACCAGGAACGGAAACAGCGCGCCGACACCGCGGCCGAAATTGTAGCAGAAGCCCTGTCCGGAGCCGCGCAGCCGGGTCGGATAGAGCTCGGTCAGGAACGCGCCCATGCCGGAGAAATAGCCCGAGGCAAAGAAGCCGAGCGGGAAGCCCAGCACCCACAGAACCTCGTTGGAGAGCGGCAATTGGGTATAGAGCAGCACGATCGCGATGGCGCCGAGCGAGAAGATCAGGAACAGATTGCGCCGCCCGATCCGGTCGGCAAGCCAGGCGCCGACCAGATAGCCGATGAACGAGCCGATGATCAGCGTCGCGAGATAGCCGGTTGAGCCGACCACCGAGAGCTTGCGCTCGGTGGTGAGGAAGCGCGGCACCCAGAAGGTGATGGCGTAATAGCCGCCCTGCATGCCGGTGCCGACCAGCGAGGCCAGCAGCGTGGTCTTCAGGATCGGTCCCTGGAAGATCTCCCACAATGCGGCGGGCCCGCTGCCGGATGCCTGCTGCTGCGCCATCGTCGCGGCGGAGATCTCCGGCTCGGTGACATAGCGGCGCAGATAGAACACGAGCAGCGCCGGCAGCGCGCCGATCACGAACATCCAGCGCCAGGCATTCTCCGGAGGCAGGATCGAGAACAGGACCGCCTGCGCCAGCACCGCAAGGCCCCAGCCGATCGCCCAGCCCGACTGCACCGAGCCGACCGCGCGTCCGCGGTATTGCGGCCGGATCGCTTCGCCGATCAGCACCGCGCCGGCCGCCCATTCGCCGCCGAAGCCGAGACCGAGCAGCGCGCGGGCGATCAGGAGCTGGTCGAAATTCTGCACCACGGCGCAGACCAGCGAGAAGAACGAGAACCAGATGATGGTGAGCTGCAGCGTCTTCACCCGCCCGATCCGGTCGGAGAGATAGCCGCCGAGCCAGCCGCCCACGGCGGAGGCCAGCAGCGTCACGGTGCCGGCGAGGCCGGCAGTGCCGGCATCGACCTTCCACAGCGTGATGATGGTGCCGATCACCAGCGGATAGATCATGAAATCCATGCCGTCGAGCGTCCAGCCCGAGGCGCAGGCCCAGAATGTGCGCCGCTCCGGCAGGTTCATGTCGCGATAGAAGGCGAGGAGACTGGTGTCCTCGATCTCTGCGACTTCGATGGATTTGGATTCGGCCGTGCTCATGCGCGTTCCCCGGAGAAATCATTCACCGGCTGTTTTGCGATCCGCGGCCGGAGTTGCGCGGACCGCCAATCTATCGCGATGTACCAGCCCGGGCAAAGCCGCGTTTGCCCCTCTAGGTCTTTAGTTTGAGCATGATCTTTTCGGAAAACCGCTTCGCACTTTTCCGGATCAAGCTCTAGTATCCCGCCGCTTCCGAGCCGCGCGTGCGCGGGTCGGGTGCGCCGAGCAGACCGCTGGTCGTGACGACGATCGAGTTCGCGGAGGAGTAGCCGAGCGGCTCGACCGGTTTGTGGCCCTTGGCGCGCAGCTCGGCCAGCACCTCGTCGGGAAAGCCGCGCTCGATCCGGACCTCGTCGGGCAGCCATTGATGATGCATGCGGGGCGCGGCGACTGCTGCGGCGATGTCCATCTTGTAGTCGATGACGTCGACGATGATCTGCGTCACCGCGGAGATGATGCGGCTGCCGCCCGGCGATCCCGTCACCAGCACCGGCTTGCCGTCCTTCAGCACGATGGTCGGCGACATCGACGACAGCGGGCGCTTGCCGGGTCCCGGCAGATTGGCCTCGAAGCCGACCAGGCCGAACGCATTGGAGGCGCCGGGCGCCGCGGTGAAATCGTCGAGCTCATTGTTGAGCAGCACACCGGTGCCGTCGGCGACAAGGCCGACCCCGTAGGGGAAGTTCAGCGTGTAAGTGTTGCTGACGGCGTTGCCGCCGGCATCGACGACCGAATAATGCGTGGTGTTGTCGCCCTCGTGCGGCTGCTTGGCGTTGCGCACATCGGTCCAGGGCGTGGCGCGGGCGAGGTCGATGGTCGCGCGCTGCCTGGCGGCATAATCCTTGTCGATCAGCAGCTGCGTCGGCGCGTCGACGAAGGCGGGATCGCCGAGATAGCGGGCGCGATCGGCATAGGCGCGCTTCATCGCCTCGATCATGACATGCAGCGAGGCGGCCGAGCCCTGCTTCATGTCCGACATCGGAAAGCCTTCGAGGATGTTGAGGATCTCCAGCAGCACGACACCGCCGGAGGAAGGCTGCGGCATCGAGACGATGTCATAGCCGCGATAGGTGCCGCGGATCGGGGTGCGGATCACCGGCCGGTAGGTCTTCAGATCCTCGAGCGTAAAGATGCCGCCGGCATTCTTGATTCCGCTGACGAGCTTCTCGGCGACCGCGCCCTCGTAGAAGCCGCGCGGCCCCTGCTCGGCAATCGCCGTCAGCACGCCAGCGAGATCGCCCTGGATCAGGCGGTCGCCCTCATGCAGCGGCCTGCCGTCGGCATGCGAGAACGTCCTGGCAGAATTGGGCCAGCGCGACATGCGGCGATACATGTCCGCCAGCGTATCCGACGTATCGTCGGTGACGATGAAACCGTCGCGGGCGAGATCGATCGCGGGCTTAACGATCTGCGCCAGCGTGAACTTGCCGGAGCCATATTTCTCCAGCGCCAGCGCGAGGCCCGCGACCGTACCGGGCACGCCGATCGCGAGCGCGGAGTTGCGCGACTTGTCGGGATCGGGCTTGCCGTCGGTGTTCAGGAACATGTCGCGGGTTGCGGCCTGCGGCGCGGTTTCGCGATAGTCGATCGCGACGTCTTCATTGCGGCCGGCGAGATGGATCACCATGAAGCCGCCGCCGCCGATATTGCCGGCACGCGGATAGGTCACCGCCATCGCAAAGCCGGTGGCGACCGCGGCGTCGACGGCGTTGCCGCCTTGCCGCAGGATATCGGTGCCGACCCGCGCAGCGAGCTTCTCCTGCGCCACCACCATGCCGTTTTCGGCGTGGATGCTTTGAATCGTATTGTTGGCTGAGGGCTCGTAAGCGCGACGTTGTACCTGGCCTATGGCCGGTGTTGCGATGCCGATCGCCAGGAGAGCGGCAAACAGCCGTCGCGACATCGTTGCTGTCAGCGCCATCGAAATGTCCTGCCCTGTTCATCGCCGTATCAGCAAACCGGCCCATGCTATATGGGAACGGATTGAAGCGGCAAAAGCCTGCCTGTGGTTCGAGTTGGGGAATATCTTTCGCGATGACGGCAACAATGCAGACGGGCACTGAACATGCGAAGACCTATCCTGGCCGCGCCGCCGTCGTCAGCTGGATCTTCTTCGACTGGGCGGCGCAGCCCTACTTCACGCTGATCACGACCTTCGTGTTCGCGCCCTATTTCGCGAGCTTCGTCGCACCCGATGCCGCAAGCGGGCAGGCGCTGTGGGGCTTTGCCACCGCAGCCGCAGGCCTTGCGATCGCGCTGCTGTCGCCGGTGCTCGGTGCGATCGCCGACGCCAGCGGCCGGCGCAAGCCGTGGATCGCCGTTTTCGGCGCGCTGCTGGTGATCGGCTCGAGCGCGATGTGGATCGGCAAGCCCGGCAATCCCGACATCATCCCCGCGCTGCTGCTGGCCTATGCGATCGCGAGCGTCGGCGTCGAGTTCGCGACCGTCTTCAACAATGCGATGATGCCGACGCTGGTGCCGCCGGACCGGATCGGGCGGCTC
This sequence comes from Bradyrhizobium sp. Pha-3, assembly GCF_042258615.1. Taxonomy (GTDB): domain Bacteria; phylum Pseudomonadota; class Alphaproteobacteria; order Rhizobiales; family Xanthobacteraceae; genus Bradyrhizobium. The sequence continues at coordinate 9,195,635 of NZ_CP170152.1, forward strand.
TCGGGCACCGGCTGGGCCACCGGCTATGTCGGCGGCATCCTGAGTCTCGTGCTGGTGCTCGGCTTCCTCGCCGCGAATGCCGAGACCGGCCGCACGCTGTTCGGCTTCACGCCGCTGTTCGGTCTCGATCCCGTCATGCATGAAGGCGACCGCATCACCGGGCCGCTGACCGGGCTGTGGTTCATCATCTCCGTGACGCCGATGTTCCTGTTCACGCCGGACTATCCGGCGAAGCGTCCGATGCGCGCGGCGGTCGGCGAAGGCCTGCGCGAGCTCAGGGATTCACTGGTGAGCCTGCCGAAGCAGAAATCGCTGGCGCGGTTTCTGTTGGCGAACATGATCTACACCGACGGCTTGGTCTCGCTGTTCGCGTTCGGCGGCATCTATGCCGCCGGCACGTTCGGCTGGGACACGATCCGGATCGGCACCTTCGGCATCATCCTGGCGGTGGCGGGGACGTTCGGCGGCTGGCTCGGCGGCAAGCTCGACGATGCGTTCGGGCCGAAGCGGGTGATCACCGGCAGTCTCGTGATCCTACTGTTTGCGATCATCGTGATCCTCACCGTGAACAAGGATTCCATCCTGTTCATCCCGGTCGCGCCGCCGGTGCCTGGCGGTCCGTTGTTCGCCGGCGCTGCCGAGCGCGCCTATATCGTGCTGGGTTGCCTGATCGGCGCCACCGGCGCGCCGTTGCAGGCGGCCTCACGCTCGCTTTTGATCCGCCTCGCGCCGAAGGATCGCATCGCGCAGTATTTTGGATTGTTCGCGCTGACCGGAAAGGTGACGTCGTTCATCGGCCCGCTGCTGATCGGCGCGATCACGGCCGCGACCGCGAGCCAGAAATACGGCATGGCGGTGCTGGTGGGGTTCTTCGTGCTGGGGCTCGTGTTGCTGGCGAAGGTGCGAACGGCCCCGTAGCCCGGATGGAGCGAAGCGCAATCCGGGACCTGGTGCACGCAGTTCAGAGACCTTCCCGGATTTCGCTTCGCTGCATCCGGGCTACGGCACCGCGCAAGTCTTAGAGCGCCTCGCCCTTCAGCAGCCGCGGCACCTCGCCTGACAATCCCGCCGCCTGGCGGATGAACATGCTCTTCAGCGGCGGCGCGCGATCGACGAGGCCCAATCCGATGTCGCGCACGGTGCGCAGCAGCGTCGATTCATTGGAGAACAGGAAGTTCAGCGAGTTGGTGGCAACCCCCATCGCCATCGTATCGAAGCGCCGCCAGCGCTGATAGCGCTCGAGCACGTCGGCTTGTCCGAGATCCATGCCGAGCCGCGCCGCATCGACGACGACCTCGGCAAGTGCCGCGACATCCTTCAGGCCCATGTTGAGACCCTGTCCCGCGATCGGATGGATCACATGCGCGGCGTCGCCGATCAGCGCCAGGCGTTCGGCGATGAACGAGCGTGCAACGAAATAGCCGAGCGGAAACGCACGCGGCTTATCGAGAGCCTTGATCTCACCGAGGTGCAGGCCGAAGCGCTGCTCGAGCTCGGCGTGGAATTCCTCCTCGCTCAGCGCCGTGATGCGCGCGGCGGCCTTGCGCGTCTCGGTCCACACCAGCGACGAGCGATTGCCGGTCAGCGGCAGGATCGCGAACGGACCCGCGGGCAGGAAATGCTCCTCGGCGCGGCCGTGATGTTCGCGCTCATGCCCGACGGTGACCACGATGCCGGACTGGTCATAGTCCCAGCCATGGGTCGCGATCCCGGCGCGCTCGCGCAGCTTCGAGCGTGCGCCGTCGGCGGCAACCAGAAGGCTTGCATCGATATCAGTGCCGTCGGCCAGCCGGACGCTGACGCCGTCGGGCCGCGAGTCGAAACTCGACACCGCGGTGGCGCGCAGCTCGACGCCCTCGGCCTCGGCGCGGGTCGCGAGCGCATCGATCAGATAGCGATTCTCGACCATATGGGCGAACGGCTCGCCGGGCTCGACATTGCCGGCGAAGGTCAGGAACACCGGACGCGTCGCATCCTCCAGCTTGGAGTCGGTCACGACCATGTCGGTGATCGGCTGCGCCGTCGGCGCCACCTGCCCCCAGACGCCGAGGGTCTCGAACAGCCGCCGGCAGGCCGCCACGATCGCGGTCGCGCGCGGATCGCGGCTTGGGCGCTGGCTCAGCGCCGGATCGGCCACGATGACCGGAATGTCCGGCCCCAGCCCCTGGCGCAACGCCACGGCCAGCGCCAACCCCGCAAAAGCGCCCCCGCAGATGACAATACTTCGCTGTGCCGGCATGCCGTTCCCTTGCGCACCCTGCGCTCTCAGACTGTGCTTGCTACCTGATAATAGCTGGGCGAAACAGGGGGCAGAAACAAGGTCCTCGACCTAAACGAACGTCATTCCGGGGCGCGCGCAGCGCGAGCCCGGAATCCATTGGGCTGCGTGATCCGTAGATGAATGGATTCCGGGTTCTTGCGGAGCTTGTCATCGGGCGCGCATTCGCGCGACCCGTTGGCGAGCCCAGGAATGACGCTGAAGGCAACGAAGAAAGCCATCCATGTCCAAGAGCCTGATCGACCTGCTGTCCATCCTCGATCTCGAGCAGCTCGAGGTGAATTTGTTCCGCGGCAACAGCCCGAAGACGAGCTGGCAGCGGGTATTCGGCGGCCAGGTGATCGGCCAGGCCATGGTCGCGGCCTGCCGTACCGTCGAGGGCCGCCTGCCGCACTCGATCCATTGCTATTTCATCCTGCCGGGCGATCCGCAGATCCCGATCATCTACCAGGTCGAGCGGCTGCGCGACGGCAAGAGCTACACCACCCGCCGCGTCACCGCGATCCAGCACGGCAACGCGATCTTCTCCATCATGGTCTCGTTCCACGCCGAGGAAGAGAGCAACTTCAATCACCAGGAGAAGATGCCCGACGTGCCGCCGCCGGAGAAGCTGACCGCGGAGGAAGTGTCGAAGCAGCCGATGTTCAAGGAAATGCCGGTGTTCATCCGCCGCTACTATGAGAGCGACCGGCCGATCGAGCTGCGCCCGGTCGAGCTCGGCCGCTATTTCGGCCAGCAGATCGAGGACGGCCGCATCCATGTCTGGATCCGCACCGCGGCGAAACTGCCCGACGATCCGGCGCTGCATCTGTGCGCGCTCGCCTATGCGTCGGATTTCTCGCTGCTCGACGCCGTCATGGCGCGCTACGGCCGCACGCTGTTCGACCGGCGCATGATGCCGGCGAGCCTCGATCACGCGATGTGGTTTCACCGCCCGTTCCGCGCCGACGAATGGCTGCTCTACGCGCAGGATTCGCCGAGCGCGCAGTCGGGCCGCGGCCTGACCCGCGGCCAGATCTTCAAGCCCGACGGCACGCTGGTGGCGTCCGTCGCGCAGGAAGGTTCGGTGCGCGAACGCAAGGCGTAAGAATGATCCGGAAAAGCGCGAAGCGGTTTCCCGCGACAAACGCGAAACGTCTGCGCTGAGATCATGCTCAAACAAGAACCTGAAGCGCGATGACGGTTCAACCTGACCTCATCGCGCTTTAGCCCGCTCAGGCGCCTGCGTAGGCGCCGCGCTCGGTCAGCGCGAATTGCGAGATGAACCAGTTGGCGTACCAGCGCAGCACCCACGGAATCGGGATCAGGAATCCGCAGCCGATCGAGAACACGATGGTTCGCCACAGCACCTCGAGCCCGGATGCGTTGAAGGAGACCTCGCGGCGCGTGCCCTCGACGTTGCGGCAGATCCAGCGCAGCCATGCGGTCATCACCCAGGCCCAGCCGATGATGGTGATGGCCGAGATCACCATCAGCACGTACCAGCCGATATAGACGAGCGGGCTGCCCGCGAACGAGATCGGCAGCTCCTGGCCGCTCGAGCTGAGGCGGCCGAAGATCCAGCGCACGATCATCCAGCTCAGAAAAGCCTGCAACAGCAACGAGAGCAGCGTGACGATGTTGCTGTTGGCCGCTCCGGCATAGGTCAGAAGACCGAGCACGATGAAGACGTACCAGATGTCGAGCGGCTGCCCGGTGAAGCCGAGATGCGGCCGGCCCGGCACGCGGATGTAGGGGATCGCGAAGCGGTACAGGCCGGTCGCGGTCCACGGCGCGGGGATGACGAAAATCTGGCCGCTGAACATCAGCAGGCTGCGTCCGAACAGGCCCCAGATCGGGAAGTCGGCCGACAGCGCGCCGCCGCTATAGCTTGCCGATGCGGCCACCGGCGGCGGTCCGCCAGCCTGCGGGAACGCCGGCGGTGCGCCCGCGCTCGGAACGAGGCCGGGAATCTCCCCGGCCTTCTGCCAGCCGGCCATGCCCTCGGTCCACACCAGGGTATCGGCGCCCACCATGCCACGGGTGATCAGGTCGCGGAGCTGAGCTTCAGGCAGGGGGCCCTTTTGCTGGCCTTCAGATGCATAAAACCAGTTTCGATTCGACATTTTCTTGTTCCTCGGGGCGCGGGTGCACGCGCTGTGGCGAGAATGAGCCAGCGGGAGCGCTGGCCGGGGCGGGAAAGCCATATTCTGGCCGACGGTTGTCGTCCCGTACAGTAACGGAGTTCACGCGGTGCGCACGTTTTCCCCTTCAACCTGCAACTTTTTTGTGCCATTTGCCCAGAAAGCTGCCAGATTTGGCGGCGGCAAGTTGCCGCTCCAGAGACGGCGAGTTGCCGCTCCAGAGACGGCAAGTTGCGGCTCCGGGGACGGGCGCACACGGAAAACCTCAAGGAAATGAAGGCCTGACCATGAAACTCGTCGTCGCGATCATCAAACCGTTCAAGCTCGATGAGGTACGCCAGGCCCTGACCGCGATCGGCGTTCACGGCATGACGGTGACCGAGGTGAAGGGTTATGGCCGCCAGAAGGGCCACACCGAGATCTATCGCGGCGCCGAGTATGTCGTGAATTTCCTGCCCAAGCTCAGGATCGAGATCGCCGTCGATACCGAACTCGCCGAAAAGGCGGTCAGTGTCATCACCGAGCACGCCCGCACCGGCCAGATCGGCGACGGCAAGATCTTCGTGACGCCGATCGACCACGCCCTGCGCATCCGCACCGGCGAGACCGACAACGACGCACTCTAAAATCGAGATCACCGCCGGCAACGACGCCGGTGCACGCCGAAATCCACAGCAAGAATCGACGACACGCCGGGGAATGATGATGGGGGCACGAGCTCTTCGTGCAGCGATATCAGCTGCGCCGATCACTGCTGCAATCCTGCTGGCGTGGGGTACGCCAGCCTTCGCGCAAGACTCCAGCGCCCCCGGCGTCAACGCCGCCGACACCGCCTGGATGATGGTCGCCACCGCGCTGGTGCTGATGATGACGATCCCGGGGCTCGCGCTGTTCTACTCCGGCATGGTGCGCAAGAAGAACGTGCTGGCGACGATGGCGCAGAGTCTTTCGGCCGTTGCGATCATTTCGATCCTCTGGGTCATCTTCGGCTATTCGCTGACCTTCGTCGGCAACGGTCCATGGCTCGGTTCGCTCGACAGCTGGTTCCTGGCCGGCATCACGATGGACAGCGTCAATCCGGCGGCAAAGACCATCCCGGAAGCGCTGTTCATGCTGTACCAGATGACGTTTGCGATCATCACAGTGGCGCTGGTTGCCGGCTCGGTCGCCGACCGCATGCGGTTCTCCGCCTATGTGCTGTTCTCGATCGGCTGGTTCATCTTCGCCTATGTGCCGCTGGCGCATTGGGTGTGGGGCGGCGGCTTCCTCGCCTCGATGGGCGTGATGGACTTCGCCGGCGGCCTCGTCGTGCATCTGTCCGCCGGCATCAGCGGCCTGGTCGCGGCCAAGGTGATGGGCAACCGGCACGGCTATGGCCATGACAATCTGTCGCCGTTCGACCTGTCGCTCGCCGTGGTCGGCACCGGCCTGCTCTGGGTCGGCTGGTTCGGCTTCAATGGCGGCTCGGCGCTCGCGGCCAATTCGCGCGCGGTGATGGCGATCACCGCCACCCATCTTGCGGCCTGCGCCGGCGCGCTGACCTGGGGTGCGATCGAATGGGCGACGCGCCGCAAGCCGTCGGTGCTCGGCATGATCTCGGGCGCGGTCGCAGGGCTCGGCACCATCACCCCGGCATCCGGCTTCGTCGCACCGTGGCACGGCATCATCATCGGCATCATTGCCGGCCTGGTCTGCTTCTGGGCCTGTACCTGGCTGAAGCATCGCTTCCAGTACGACGACTCGCTCGACGTGTTCGGCGTGCACGGCATCGGCGGCCTGACCGGCACGCTGCTCGCAGGCATTTTCGCCACCGCGGCGATCGGCGGCACCTCGGGCCTGCTCGAGGGCAATCCGGGGCAACTCCTGATCCAGCTCTACGGCGTCGTGATCACGCTGGTCTGGTGCGGCGGTGTCACCTTCGTGCTGCTCAAGCTGGTCAGCGCCTTCGTCCCGCTCCGCGTCTCGATGCAGCAGGAGCTCGAGGGTCTCGACATCTCGCAGCACGGCGAAGCGCTGCAGTAGCAGTCGAGCTTGTCTCGCCAGGACGGGATCGGCGCCGGCGGGGGCGAATTCGTAAAACAACCCCATGCAAAGTACCCGAGCGCCGCGACGTCACGCTGCACGGGACAGTTCAGGCTTGCACGACACATAAGTGTATGCTTATGTGTTGACATGGTCGATACCGATATCTTCAAGGCACTGGCCGATCCGACCCGCCGCAGGGTCTTTGAGAAGCTGGCCGGCGGCAGCCTGAACGCCAGTGCCTTGCGCGACGGGCTTGAGATCAGCCAGCCGGCAATGTCGCAGCATCTGGCAGTGCTGCGCGCGGCTGGACTGGTGCGCGAGCAGCGGCAGGGCCGCTTCGTCAACTATGAAGTCGACCCGGACGGGATCGCCAGCATCGGGACCTGGCTGGCCCGCTACCGCGCCTATTGGCCGAAGCGCATCGAAGCGCTCTCCGACCTCTTGAAGGATATGGATCAATGAGCGACACGGTTGAGCCTGACGCCGACGCAGCTTTGGTGATCGAATACGAGCTCGACGCACCGCCCGAGAAAGTATGGCGCGCCGTCACCATTCCAGCCCTGCGCGAACGCTGGCTTCCGGATTGCGATCTCGCGGGCGCTGAACCCCTGTCATCGGTCGCAGGCGAGGAGGTGCGTTACCGGCTCCGCGAGTCCGAGCCGCCGTTTCGCGAAAGCCACGTCACCTTCCGGATCGAGCCGAACGAGGTTGGCGGCACCCGGTTTCGTATCATCCAGCAAACCTGCGGCGAGCGCGCAAGCCCGCCGCGAGCGGCCAACAGCAACAGCCGCATGCTGATGCGCGCGGCCTGATCCCGCACTTCATCACCCGTTGAGACTTCATCACCTGCAGACATGGAGGTCGCCGATGCGCGACATGATGCAACTCGTCCCGATGGTCGTCGAGCAGTCGTCCCGCGGCGAGCGGTCCTTCGACATCTATTCCAGGCTGCTGCGCGAACGCATCATCTTCCTCAACGGCGAGGTCAATGATGCGATGTCCGGACTGGTCTGTGCCCAGCTTCTGTTCCTCGAGGCTGACAACCCGAACAAGCCGATCAACCTCTACATCAATTCCTATGGCGGCGTGATCACCAGCGGGCTTGCGATGTACGACACCATGCAGTTCATCAAGGCGCCGGTGCACACGCTGTGCATGGGCACCGCGCGGTCGATGGGATCGTTCCTGCTGATGGCCGGCGAGCCCGGTCACCGCGCTGCGCTCCCGAATGCCAGCCTCCACGTGCACCAGCCGCTCGGCGGCTTCCAGGGCCAGGCCTCCGACATCCTGATCCATGCCACCGAGATGCAGGCGACCAAGCGGCGCATCATCCGGCTTTACGCCCAGCATTGCCGGCGCACCGAGGCGGACGTGGAACGGACGCTGGACCGCGATCACTTCATGTCGGCGGAGCAGGCGCTCGAATGGGGACTGATCGACAGGGTTTTTGCAGCACGCGACGCCGCCTAATGGCCTGGCATTGCTTTATCTGAATACCGGCATCTGCACCGCGGCTGAGCAGAATTGTGTCCAGACCCTGGCTTGCTCATGAATTAGGCCAATCTGATTAGATTTTAGGCGCGACGGAATAGCGCAGCAGCAGCTTGCTCCCGCAATGCGGGAAAAGGTCCGGATTCATAATCCATTAGCGAACCCGAGCCGTTTGGCACGGCATTTGATTCTAAGGGTCCCGGCTGTGCCCGCGTAGTGGATGTCTTCCGCGTGGTGAACCTCAGTCGAAACTCCCGGTGTTCGTTCGCACCGGGCCCAAGCGGGGATAGGACTCATGAAAATTGTTATGGCGATCATTAAGCCATTCAAACTGGAAGAGGTCCGTGACGCCCTGACCGCCATTGGCGTTCACGGTCTCACGGTGACGGAAGTCAAGGGGTACGGCCGTCAGAAGGGCCACACGGAAATCTATCGCGGCGCCGAATATGCGGTGAGCTTCCTGCCCAAGATCAAGATCGAGGTCGCAGTCGCCTCCGATCAGGTCGACAAGACCATCGACGCCATCACCTCCGCCGCCAAGACCGGACAGATCGGCGACGGCAAGATCTTCGTCATCAGCCTCGAGCACGCCGTGCGCATCCGCACCGGCGAGGCCGATGCCGCGGCCCTCTGATTTCGCGCTCAACCTTTAAGACCTCAGGAGTGAAATAACATGACGTTCAAGCGTCCCTATGGCGCGGGACTGGCGGCCCTCGCAGTCGGCCTGTTTGCCGCAACCGCCGCCTACGCCGAGCCAACCGTCAACAAGGGCGACAACGCCTGGATGCTGACATCGACGGTGCTGGTGCTGTTGATGACCATCCCCGGCCTCGCGCTGTTCTATGGCGGTCTCGTCCGCTCCAAGAACATGCTCTCGGTGCTGGCGCAGGTGTTCTACACCGTCTGCATCGTCACCGTGCTCTGGGCCCTCTACGGCTACAGCCTCGCCTTCACCGGCGGCTCCGACTTCATCGGCGGCTTCTCCAAGGCCTTCCTGATGGGCGTTACGCCGGACTCCAAGGCCGCGACCTTCTCGGTCGACGCCAACATCTCGGAACTCGTCTATATGTGCTTCCAGATGACCTTCGCGGCGATCACGCCGGCCCTCATCGTCGGCGCCTTTGCCGAGCGCATGAAGTTCGCGGCGATCGCGCTGTTCATCCCGATCTGGGTGACCGTGATCTACTTCCCGATCGCGCACATGGTCTGGTACTGGCCGGGCCCGGACGCGATCCAGGATGCCGCCAAGGCGCTTGCCGCCGCGGCTGACGGCGATGCCAAGACGAAGGCGCAGGCCGCCCTCGACGCGATCAATGCCGATGCGGGCTGGATCTTCAAGAAGGGTGCGATCGACTTCGCCGGCGGCACCGTCGTGCACATCAACGCCGGCATCGCCGGCCTGGTCGGCGCGCTCCTGATCGGCAAGCGCACCGGCTACGGCAAGGAGCTGATGGCTCCGCACTCGCTGACCATGACCATGATCGGCGCCTCGCTGCTCTGGGTCGGCTGGTTCGGCTTCAACGCTGGTTCGAACCTCGAAGCCAATGGCGGCGCTGCGCTCGCCATGACCAACTCCTTCGTGGCCACGGCCGCGGCGGCGCTGGCCTGGATGTTCGCGGAATGGATCATCAAGGGCCATCCCTCGCTGCTCGGCGCGCTCTCGGGCGCGGTCGCGGGCCTCGTCGCGGTGACGCCTGCGGCCGGTTACGCCGGTCCGATGGGTGCCATCGTGCTCGGCCTCGTGGTCGGCGTGGTCTGCCTGTTCTTCTGCACGGTCGTGAAGAACGCGCTCGGCTATGACGACTCGCTCGATGTGTTCGGCGTCCACTGCGTCGGCGGCATCATCGGCGCGCTCGGCACCGGCATCCTGGTCAACCCGGCGCTCGGTGGTGCCGGCATCATCGACTACACCGCGATCCCGCCGAAGGTTGCCGATTACGACTTCGTGGCGCAGATGACCTCGCAGGTCTGGGGCGTCTGCACCACGCTGGTGTGGTCGGGCATCGGCTCGGCGATCCTCTACAAGATCGTGGACGTGATCGTCGGCCTGCGTGCCAACGTCGAGACCGAACGTGAAGGCCTCGACATCACCGAGCACACGGAGCGCGCCTACAACATGTAAAATTAGCGGCCCTTGAGGGCCGTTAATTTGGGTTCTCCCGGGGCGCGACCTCCCCAAGCGGTCGTTCCCAGAACTACGGTCCGGGCACATACCCGGCAATGTCCGGACCGTTGAGGGGCTCCAGCGCAAGTTGGAGCCCCTTTCTTTTTTCTGCGGATTGAGAAAATAATGTCGGAATTGCCTGCTGTTGTGAAACGACAGGCTACCAACAACAAAAACGGGAGGACGTCATGAAGGTGCAAGGCAGGTGCTATTGCGGCAACGTGCGCTATGAGGCCGAAGGCGAACCGATGATGGCGGCGCAATGCCTGTGCCGCGAATGCCAGTACATCACGGGCGGCGGACCGAACATGTTCATGGCGATGCCGACCAGCGGCTTCAAATACACCGCCAGCCAACCCAAGCAGTTCACCCGGAAGGACTTGGAACGCGCAGTGACGCGCGAATTCTGCCCGGAATGCGGCACCCATCTCGTGACCAAGGTGCCGGGCCTGCCCGCCACGATCCTGAAGGTCGGCACATTCGACGACCCCAGCGTGTTCACCCCGCAGATGACGATCTACACCTGCGACAAGCAGCTCTTCCACCACGTGCCCGAGGGCAAGCCGTCGTTCGAGAAGCTGCCGGCGCGGTAATCGTCACATCGCGTACGTAGCCCGGATGGAGCGCAGCGCAATCCGGGAACGGTGCCTACGTGACGAGACTGCCCCCGGATTGCGCTGCGCTTCATCCGGGCTACGCAGCTCAAGCCGCGTCGCGCGCATGCTCGACGCGGTCGCGGCCATGACGCTTGGCGGCGTAGAGCGCCTGGTCGGCGGTTCGCATCAGATTGCCGAGATCGAAGCCAGTCTCTTTCAAGGTGAAGCCGATGCTGATCGTCACCGGCAGCTGGGTTACGCCGTCGAGGATGGTGCGCGCCGCGCAATCGCGGCGGATTTCCTCGGCGCCGTGCGCGGCCTGCTCGTGGCTCAGGCCGGTCACGACGGCTGCGAATTCCTCGCCGCCGTAACGAGCGACCAGCGCACCGTGCCGGATCGCGAACTGGCGCAGCACGTCGGCGATCTCGACCAGCACCTTGTCGCCGATCTCATGTCCGTAGCGATCGTTGATCGACTTGAAGTGGTCGATGTCGCACATCAGGACCGCCACCGACGCGCCACCCGCCTGCGCCTGGTCGAGTGCGGCGGCGGCCTCGGTGTCGAAGCCGCGGCGGTTCAACAGGCCGGTGAGCTGGTCGGTCTGCGAGATCTGGGCAAGCTCGCGCCGGGTATGCGCGAGCTCAAGCATCAACAGGCCGGCGCGAAACGACATCGCGCCGCTGAGCGTGACCCCGATAAAGACGCCGGCGGTGAGCCCGAACAGCTGCATCTGGCCGACCGTGATCGGCGCGGCCAGATCGCGGCCGAACACCAGCATGCCGATGGTGAAGGACATCACCGCGGTCATGCCGGCGGCAATCACCATCACCTTGCCGGTGCGGCGCAGAACATCGCCGCGTGTCTCGATCCTGATGGCCATGTCCGTCTGCACGTCCTTGCAATACGCGGGATCATTCGTTCGTGCTGTGTTGCGAATTGCTGAAGGAGTTTGACGCGCGGGACACTGGCCTTAATGGCGGGTAAAGCGGATCGCTCGAATGCGCGGCAGTGAGCCGCGTCAGTCGATCAGGACTTCCACGTCCGGCAGCTCGCTCGGCGCACCGTCACGCAAATAGCTTTCGAGGATATTGGCCAGCGACAGCGGCGTGAGGGGCTCTTCCGCGTGGGATAGATCGGCGATCGGCCACCAGCGGAAGCAATCGAGCACCTGCGCCTCGGCGTTGTCGGCCATCACAGGGTCGAATCGAGCCGTATGAACGACCCGGTATTCTTCCTTCTGGGAGATCCGCCGGCCACCCCAGTTGAAGATATGATGACGCCGCCAGACGGCGGGACCGGGCTGGAAATCGATCAGCCCCAATTCCTCGGCCAGTTCCCGCCGTAACGCCGCTTCGGGCGTCTCGTCGCCCTCGATGCCGCCGCCGGGCGCGATCCAGAAGCAGTCGCCGCCGTGCGGCGGGCGAATCCGCATCAGCAGGACGTCGCGCTCGCTCGTGACGATGAGCGCCCGGACGGCGCGGCGGTGGACCATGTCTCGGAGCAATTTGATACGGTTTTCTGAGGTCAGCGCTGATATCACGCGCCGGCCAAACGTGCCGCGCCGCCGATGGTTAATCGCGTCTTAACCTCGCCCTATCTATGGTGATTTGATCGGTTTACGGTCGGCTCCCCCTCACCTCCGACCGCAGTGAAAGTGCTGGCTTTTCAACCATGGCAATGACCGCCTCATCCGGCGTGGCGCAGGGCGCCGCCGATGCCACATCCGCCGGCCAGGCCGAGCGCTCCCCATTCGTGCGAACCACCGAACTGCTGGCCCCCTACCAACCGGCTAAGCCCTTGATTACACTGTCGGTCGGCGAACCGCAGCATCCTGTGCCTGACTTCGTCGGGCCGGTGCTGGCCAAGCACACCGCCGAGTTCGGCCGCTACCCGATGGCCAAGGGCATCGAACCGTTCCGCCGCGCGGTCGCGACCTGGCTATCGAGCCGGTTCCAATTGCCGCGTCCGGTCGATCCGGAGAGCGAGGTGTTGGTGCTCAACGGCAGCCGCGAGGGGCTGTTCTTTGCCGCGATCACAGCCGCGCGCCACGTTGCTCCGCGAAAGGGGCGGCCGGCGATCCTGATGCCGAATCCGTTCTATCCGGCCTACGGCGCCGGCGCGCGCGCGGCCGGCTGCGAGCAGATCCATCTGCCGACCACGCTCGCCAACGGTTTCCTGCCCGACCTTGATGCGATCGACGAGGCGACATGGGCCCGCACCGTCGCGTTCTTCATCGCCTCGCCTGCCAATCCGCAAGGCTCGGTCGCCTCGCGCGCCTATTTCGCGCGGCTGAAAGAGCTCGCCGACCGGTTCGGCTTCATGATCCTCTCCGACGAATGCTACTCGGAGATCTACACCCGCGAGGCGCCGGGCAGCATGCTGGAATGCGCCGGGCCCGACTTCAGAAATGTCGTGGCATTTCAGTCGCTGTCGAAGCGCTCGAACCTGCCGGGCATGCGGGTCGGCTTCGCCGCCGGCGACCGCAAGTTTCTCGCCGCATTCCTTGAACTGCGCAATGTCGCCGCGCCGCAGGTGCCGGTGCCGCTGCAGCATGTCGCGGTCGCCGCCTACAGCGACGAGGCGCATGTCGAGGAGAACCGCAGGCTCTATCGCATCAAGTTCGATTTCGCCGACCAGATCCTCGGCAACCGCTATGGCTACAAGCGTCCCGCCGGTGGCTTCTGCGTCTGGCTCGACGTCTCCGATCGCGGCAGCGACGAGGCCGTGACCGTCAGGCTCTATCGCGACGCCGGCGTTCGCGTGATCCCGGGCAGCTATCTGGCGCGCGAGCAGAACGACAGTTCCAATCCGGGCGCCGGCTATATCCGCCTTGCGCTGGTCTCCGACAGTGAATCGACGGCCGAGGCGATGCATCGCCTGGTCGAAACCCTGGGTTAATCGCGAAGCGCGAAGATTGAGTATGCCAGCGATCGAACGTGTCATCCCCCTGGTCGGCCATCTGCCGCTCTCGTTGCGCGAGGCGCTGGCGCGGCGGCTGCGCGAACTCACCGGGCTCGGCCTGATCGCGCTGTCGGGCGCCGTCACCGCTGCGCTGATGACCTGGTCGGTGCAGGATCCGTCGCTGAGCCACGCCACCTCGCGCGCGATCCGCAACGTGCTCGGCTATCCCGGCGCGATCGGCGCCGACCTCCTGATGCAGATTCTCGGCCTCGGCGCCATCATGCTGCTGCTGCCGGTGGCGGTGTGGGGCTGGCGGATGCTGACGCATCGTCCGTTCGACCGCGAGGCGTTGCGGCTCGGCTGCTGGATCCTGTGCACGGTGATCGCGGCGGGTTTCGCCAGCTGCTGGCCGCACAACACCGCCTGGCCGCTGCCGACCGGGCTCGGCGGCGTGGTCGGCGACGCGCTGCTGCGCACGCCGGCCGTCGTGTTCGGGCCGCCCGGCTTCATCTATCGCGTCGTGCTTGGCCTGATCCTGTTTGTCGCGATGGCCGCGAGCTTCCTGTTCGCTTGCGGCTGGGGTGCCAAGGAGCAGGACGAGGAGCTGACGCCGATATCTGATGACGACGAGCCGTTCGTCGAGGACGAAGACAACGACCGCAGCTCGGTCTCGCTGGGCTGGCTGTTCCACGCGCTGATGAGCACGAAGGCAAGGCTCGGCTGGCTGTTCACCACCGCCTACAAATCGCTGGTGTCGAGCGGATCGCAGGGCCGCACCGCCGCCTTCGAGCGCCAGGAGCCCAATATCGGCGGCGGCCGCGCGGCGCCCTCGATCGCGCCCGCAGCTGACGACCATGACGAGGACGACGACGAGACTGAGGCTTTCGACGACGAGGAAGAAGAGGATGACGAGGAGGAAGCTCCCGTCGCCCGCGCCCCGCGCAAGAAGGCCGAGCCGAAGCCGAAGAAGAAGAACTCCGACAAGTTCGAGCTGCCGTCGGTCTCCGTGCTCAGTGCGCCGAAGGCGAGCGATCGCCAGCCGCTGAGCAAGGCCGAGCTCGAGACCAATTCGCGTGCACTGGAAGGCGTGCTGCAGGATTTCGGCGTGCGCGGCGAGATCGTCAAGGCCAACCCGGGCCCGGTGGTCACGCTGTACGAACTGGAGCCCGCGCCCGGCATCAAGTCGTCGCGCGTGATCGGATTGTCCGACGACATCGCCCGCTCGATGAGCGCGCTGTCGGCCCGCGTCGCCGTGGTCGCCGGCCGCAACGCGATCGGCATCGAGCTGCCGAACGCGCATCGCGAAAAGGTCTATCTGCGCGAGCTGCTTGTCGCCAAGGAAAGCGTCGATTCGGTCGCGAAGCTGCCGCTGTGCCTCGGCAAGACGATCGGCGGCGATCCCGTCATCATCGACCTCGCGCGCACGCCGCACATGCTGATCGCCGGCACCACCGGCTCCGGCAAATCGGTCGCGATCAACACCATGATCCTGAGCCTGGTGTACCGGCTGCGTCCGGATCAGTGCCGCCTGATCATGGTCGACCCGAAGATGCTCGAACTCTCGGTCTATGACGGCATCCCGCATCTTTTGACGCCCGTCGTCACCGACCCGAAGAAGGCGGTGGTCGCGCTGAAATGGGCCGTGCGCGAGATGGAAGAGCGCTACAAGCGGATGGCCAAGCTCGGCGTGCGCAACATCGACGGTTACAATGCGCGTCTCGTCGAAGCCAAGGCCAAGGGCGAAGAGCTGACGCGCACCGTACACACCGGCTTCGACAAGGAGAGCGGCAAGGCGATCTACGAGGAAGAGAAGCTCGACCTCGAGCCGCTGCCCTACATCGTCATCATCGTCGACGAAATGGCCGACCTGATGATGGTCGCCGGCAAGGACATCGAAGGCGCGGTGCAGCGCCTCGCGCAGATGGCACGCGCCGCCGGCCTGCACGTGATCCTCGCCACGCAGCGTCCGTCGGTCGACGTCATCACCGGCACGATCAAGGCCAACTTCCCGACCCGCATCGCCTTCCAGGTGACCTCGAAGATCGACAGCCGCACCATCCTCGGCGAAATGGGCGCCGAGCAGCTGCTCGGCCAGGGCGACATGCTCTACATGGCGGGCGGCGGCCGCATCAGCCGCGTGCACGGCCCGTTCGCATCCGACGAAGAGGTCGAGAAGGTGGTGCGTCATCTGAAGACGCAGGGCCAGCCGGAATATCTCGAAGCCGTCACCGCGGAAGAGCCGACCGACGAGGACGGCGCCGTGTTCGATGCCACCGGCATGGGTGGCGACGGCGGCGGCGATCTGTTCACGCAGGCTGTTGCGATCGTCAAGCGCGACCGCAAGGCGTCGACCTCCTACATCCAGCGCCGGCTGCAGATCGGCTATAACCGCGCCGCCTCGCTGATGGAGCGGATGGAACTTGAGGGCATCGTCGGCCCGGCGAATCACGCCGGAAAGCGCGAAATCCTGGTCGCGGAGGAAGAAGGCCAATTCTGATCGGGGGCGATCATCACGGAAAAACCATATCTCCCTCGGAAGAGGCGGGATAAAATCCGGCGAAGCGGGACGAGCGTCGAACAGAGACCTGACATATCTGATGGCAAAACATCTCATTGACCGCGGCACGCGCACTGCGCTGGCTCTTCTCGTCACCGCCGCGATCGCCGGCGGCGCGACTGCGCAGAATGCGCCGGCGACGCCGAAACCCGCAGCCAACGCGGGACCTAAGGCCGCGCCGAAGGCCAAGGACGCCGGCGCGCAGAGCAATGCGGACAAGGGCCCGGCCACCACCGGCGCCACCCAGGCACCGCCGGACCCGGTGATTCCCGATCCGCGCCGCAACGTGCCCGCCAACATCTTCCAGACCTTCGACGCCAACCAGAAGGCGCAGGCCGCCAAGGTCTCGGCCTATCTGTCGTCGCTGCAAACGCTGGTCGGGAATTTCGTCCAGGTCGGTCCCGACGGCACCAAGACCAAGGGCGATTTCTACATCCAGAAGCCCGGCAAGCTGCGCTTCGAATATGACAATCCGAGCACTATCGAGGTGATCGCCGACGGCTCGTCGGTCGCGGTGCGCGACCGCAGGCTCGCTACCCAGGACATCTATCCGCTGTCGCAGACTCCGCTGCGCTATCTGCTGTCGGACCGCATCGATTTGATGAAGGACACCAACGTCGTCAGCGTCACCGCCGACGACGTGTTCGTCAGCATCACGATCGAGGAGAAGCAGGCGCTGGTCGGCACCAGCCGCTTCCTGCTGATGATCGGCGCCAAGGACGGCAAGCTCAAGCAGTGGACCGTCACCGATCCGCAGGGCTACGACACCACGGTTGCGGTCTACAATCTCGACGCGACGCAGAAGCCCGATCCGGGGCTGTTCAAGATCGACTTCACGACCTATCCGGGGTCATCGCCGGGTTAGCCTGTCCTTCTCCCTCGCCCCGCTCTTGCGGGGAGAGGTAAGCGTCCGTCCTGTGGACAATTGAAATCCACCGCGCGAACCGTGCTAAGACGCACCTCTCATGCGGTTCTCCGTCACCACCTGGAACATCAACTCGGTGCGCCTGCGCATCGATATCGTCGCCAAATTCCTGAAGAGCGCGCGGCCGGATGTGCTGTGCCTGCAGGAGACCAAATGCATCGACGATGCGTTTCCGCTGAAGCGCTTCAAGCGGCTCGGCTATGAGCACGTCGCGCTGAACGGGCAGAAGGGCTATCACGGCGTCGCCATCGTCTCGCGCCTGCCGTTCGAGACGACCGACATCCGGACGTTCTGCGACAAGATCGACTCGCGGCACATTTCGGTTTCCTTCGGCGGGAAAGCGCAGCTTTCGAAACCGCTGGTGCTGCATAATTTCTACGTGCCGGCCGGCGGCGACATTCCAGATCCCGCGCTCAATCCGAAGTTCGAGCACAAGCTGCAATTCCTCGACGAGATGAAGGCTTGCGAGCCGCTGCATCCGCGCGGCGACGATCGCCATATCCTGGTCGGCGACCTCAACGTCGCGCCGCATGAGAACGACGTGTGGTCGCACAAGCAGCTGCTGAAGGTGGTCTCGCACACGCCTGTTGAAACCGAGAAGCTGCTCGCGGCGCAAGCGCATGGCGAATGGTTCGACATCGCGCGCGAGCGGATCCCGATGTCGGAAAAGGTCTACACCTGGTGGAGCTATCGCGCCGCGGACTGGACCGTCGGCGACCGCGGCCGCAGGCTCGATCACATCTGGGTCTCGCGCGCGCTGAAGGATCACGTCAGCGACTTCAAGATCACCCGCGACGCCCGCAGCTGGGAGCGGCCGTCGGATCATGTGCCTGTCACGGCGGTGATGGAGGTTTAATCTCGCTGTCAGAGCAGCAACGTGATCCGTCACCCTGAGGAGCGCGAAGCGCGTCTCGAAGGGTCGACGGCCGCCAGCCGGGCCGTGCATCCTTCGAGGCTCGCGAGAGCTCGCACCTCAGGATGACGGGACAAACAATTCTCGCTAGGACGACAGCGGCTATGTGCTCAGCTTCCCGCCCGCGATCAAGATGTCGCTCGCGAGCTGGCTGGTGCGCAGCGCGAGCTCGTCGCGGAGCCGGCGGGCCGCGGCCGGATCGCTTTCCAGCACGCGCTGGAACAGGCTGCGCGCGACGCGAATCACCGAGCCACGCTCCAGCGCGGTCGCGGTCGAGGGCCGTTTCATCGCGACGATCAATGCGAGCTCGCCGATCAGCGCGCCGGGACCGGCGATGATCTCGGCGCCGCCTTCCTCGACCCGGAACGTACCACGCTGCACGACATAGCCGGCGTCCGCGGCGTCGCCGACCTTGAACAGCACTTCGCCTGCGTTGAAATCACGTTGCTCGGAGCCGATCGCCAGCATGCGCAAGGAGCTGTCGCCCAACAGACGCATCGTCGGGACCTGCTCAAGCAGGGCTACGTCATCATCGATCGACATTCAGGGCCGGTAATCGCGGTGCGCCTCGATTTCACGAATCGTTGAGCGCGAAGCGTATCACGGCACCAGCTTGTAGCCACCGGCTTCCGTCACCAGGATCTCCGGGTTGGCGGCGTCCTTCTCGATCTTCTGGCGGAGGCGGTAGATGTGGGTTTCCAGCGTGTGGGTCGTGACGCCGGAATTGTAGCCCCAGACTTCCTGGAGCAGGGTCTCGCGCGACACCGGCATCTGGCCGGCGCGGTAGAGGAAGCGCAGGATCGCGGTTTCCTTCTCGGTCAGCCGCACCTTCCTGGCGTTGTTGCCGGTGAGCATCTTCGAGCCGGGCCGGAACGAGTAGGGGCCGACCGAGAACACCGCGTCCTCGCTGGCCTCGTGCTGGCGCAGCTGCGCCCGGATCCGGGCCAGCAGGACCGCGAAGCGGAACGGCTTGGCCACATAGTCGTTGGCGCCGCTTTCCAGGCCGAGGATGGTGTCGGAATCGGTGTCATGGCCGGTCAGCATGATGATCGGGGCCTTGAAACCGCCCTTGCGCAGGCTGCGGACCACTTCGCGGCCGTCGGTGTCGGGCAGGCCGACATCCATCAGGACCAGATCGGGAGAATTGGCTTTGGCGGCAGTGGCGCCCTTGGCGCCGGTGTCGACTGCGGAGGCTTCGAACTCCTCGTGCAGGGACAGCTGCTCGACCAGCGTATCGCGCAGATCGGTATCGTCATCCACGATCAAGATCTTGCGGGCATTGGCCATAGGTACAATCCTTCGGGGGCGGGGCGGTCAGAAGCGGGGGACGCTTATGGCCGTAGCATCGGCTAGATACGTGCTCAGGTAGGCCGTCGTTACCGATTCACAAGGCAGCGCAGTCTACCTCAAATCAGGCGGGGCAGGACGTGAATGTCCTGTAATGCCGGGGGATAGAATGTTTGGGGCCTCCAAGGCAAGTTCAGTTTTGAACGATTCTTAAAGGAAGGTCAGCTATTTCAATCACTTATATGACAGCGAAACGTGATCGCCCGCTCTCCGCCATCGAGGTCCGCCGCGCCGCCGGCGATCCGCGCCGGGGCTGGCTGACCGCCGATGGCTGGACCGTTCCCGTGGCGCTTGGACGCGGCGGAATCCTCGCCAACAAGCGCGAAGGCGACGGCGGCACGCCGCGCGGCATCTTCCACCCCAAGCAGCTCTGGTGGCGCGCCGACCGGCACCGGCGTCCCCTGACGTTCCTGCCAGCCCGGCCGATCCGCCGCGAGGACGCCTGGTGCGAGGACCCCGCCGACCGCCATTACAACCAGCCGATCCGGCTCGACCGGGAGCAGGCCGGCGACCGCCTGACGCGCGAAGATCACCTCTACGACTTCATTGTCGAAATCGACCACAACGCCGCACCGCGCATCGCCGGCCGCGGCAGCGCCGTGTTCCTGCATCTGGCACGGCCGAATTTCGGGCCGACCGCGGGCTGCGTCTCGATGACCAAGGCGTCGATGCTGCGGCTGCTGCGGCGGATGTCGCCGCAGACCAGGATCATCATCGGATAGATAGCCGAGCATCGGTTTTCCCACGCGACAAACGCGACGCGCTTGTGCTGAGATCGTGCGCAACACAGAAAATTCCCGCAGGGACGAAACCGCATGCTCGACAACAACCAGATCGCCGCCGCCGCCAAAGTCCTGAACGATCACTGGCACGCGGGAACGAAACTCGGCGCACTCGACGGCGCCATCCGGCCGCACGGCCGCGCCGAGGGCTACGCGGTGCAGGCCGAGCTGGAAAAGACGTCGCGCGAAAAACTGTTCGGCTGGAAGATCGCGGCGACCAGCGAGGCCGGCCAGAAGCACATCAATGTCGCCGGGCCGCTGGCCGGACGCATCCTCGCGGAAACCCTGATCGCAGATGGCGGCACCGCATCGATGAAGGGCAACGCGATGCGCGTCGGCGAACCGGAATACGCCTTCCGCATGGCGCGTGATCTCGCGCCGCGCACCACACCGTACAGTGTGCAGGAAGTGCTCGACGTAGTCGGCACGCTGCATCCCGCGATCGAGATTCCGGATTCGCGCTTCGCCGATTTCACATCCGCCGGCGAGGCGCAGCTGATCGCCGACAATGCCTGCGCGCATCTGTTCGTGCTCGGACCCGCAACGCCGGCCGACTGGCGCGCGATCGATCTGGTCGAGGAGCGCCCGACCATCACGCTGCGCGGCGAGCGCTACACCGGCCACGGCAAGAACGTACTCGGCGATCCCCGTGCGGCCCTCGCCTGGTGCGCCAACGAGCTGCGTGCGCTCGGGCTGACGTTGCGAGCAGGCGAGGTCGTCACCACAGGCACCTGCCATCCGCCGCTGCCGATTCAGGCCGGCGATATGTTCGCGGCCGATTTCGGCGCGATCGGAAACGTGTCGGTGAAGTTCGCGTAAGCTGCACGCTCGCCGCACACACCGCCGTCGTCCTGGCGAAGGCAGGGACGACATCCCAATTGGGGTAACACCGTCATCCTGAGGAGCGCGCTCTTGCGCGCGTCTCGAAGGATGCACGGCCCGGCTGGTGGCCGTCGATCCTTCGAGACGCCGCTTCGCGGCACCTCTGGATGACGGGTTTGACGATGGCAATCCTGGGCGAGATTCTAGCGAGAGCCAGGACGACAGTCAGGGATGCGCCACCGTCCGCGTCCCGAAGATCGCCGAGCCCACCCGCACATGGGTGGCACCCATCTGGATCGCCACCGCGAAATCTGCGCTCATGCCCATCGAGAGATTCTTCAGCCCATTGCGTGCGGCGATCTTGGCGCAGAGCGCGAAATGCGGCGCCGGGGCCTGGTCGACCGGCGGGATGCACATCAGTCCTGAAATCTGCAGGCCATAAGTGTCGCGGCATGCTGTGATGAAGGTATCCGCGTCCTGCGGCGCGACGCCCGCCTTCTGCGGCTCCTCGCCGGTATTGATCTGGACGAACAGCTCCGGATGCTTCCCCTGATTTTTGATTTCCTTGGCTAACGCTTCGCAAATGCTGGCGCGGTCGACCGAATGGATCGCATCGAACAGCGCGACCGCCTCCTTGGCCTTGTTCGACTGCAACGGTCCGATCAGATGCAGCTGCAGTCCCGGGTTAGCCTGGATTAATTCCGGCCACTTGCCCTTGGCTTCCTGCACGCGGTTTTCGCCAAATACGCGCTGTCCGGCGCGAATAATCGGCAAAATTGCGTCGGCCGCGAATGTCTTCGACACCGCGATCAACGTCACCGACGCAGGGTCACGCCGCGCTTCCTTGCAGGCATGCGCGATCTCCTGCTCCACGGCGGCGAGGCCAAAGGCAGGGTCGTGTGGTGAATCAGCCGATAACGGCGCGGTCGGGCTTTGTGTCATGCTTGTGCCGTTCTCTGACAGGCGCGGGGGGTTGGCTCGAATTTTACCAAATTCGGGAAAGGCTTTTTGAAGCCCTTCACTCTACCTTGCGCCCGGGCAAGGGACCAGAATGTCGGGCGTCACTTTCAACCGCAACCGGGTCAAACTCAAGAAGGTTCTGGGCATTCGCGCCCGGCTCGCCTTGCTTGCGGTGGTGCTGGTCGCGCCCTTGATGCTCGATCGCGTCCGCACGCTGGAGAATTTCCGCTCAACGCAGATCACGCAGGCCGCGGCAGGCTATGCCAACCTCACCGCGCACGCCGCCGAGACCCAACGCGAGGTGGTCTCCTCGGTCGAGACCATGCTGAAATCGGCCGCCTATATCCGCGCCTCCGGCGGCATCGGGCAGAGCTGCGAGGTGCTGCGCGCCAGCCTGCCGACGATCCTGCCCTGGATCCGCAGCATCATGTTCGTCTCGAGAGACGGGCTGGTGCAGTGCTCGACGCTCAACAGCCAGGTCGGGCTCAATCTCGGCGACCGCGAATATTTCAAGAAGGCGCAGGACAACCGCGGCTTCGTGTTCAGCGACTATCTGCGCGGCAGGACCAATGGCCGGCCGATGATGATGGCCGCCTATCCGGTGGCCGCGATCAATCCGGAGCTCGACTCCATCGTCGTCGCTGGCATCAACATCGACTGGCTGTCGCAGATCATGGCCAATCTCGGCGGTCAGCCCGGCATGTCGGCCGCTCTGGTCGACTCGACGGGCGTCGTGGTCGCGGCGCCCGCTGACCATGCAAGCCTGATCGGCCGCTCGCTCGACACCATCCCCTTGATGTCCGCGATTGCGGAGAAGGCGCTGAGCCACGACGAACCATCCGGCTCGGTGTCGTTCACGGCGTCCGACGGCGCGCGGCGCACGCTGAGCTTCGCCCGCATCGCCGGAACGCAATCCCGCCTGATCGTGAGCATGGATGAGGCCAAGGTGACCGCGGCGATCAGCCGCGAGATCCGCACCGCCTATCTGCAGCTCGGCTTCGTCTGTCTCTTCGTTTTGTTGGGTGCCCTCGTCGGCGCGGAGCGGCTCGTGATCCATCCGATCGAGCTGATGACCAGCATGGCGCGGCGCTTCGGCGAGGGCGACTGGTCGGCACGCGTCGCCAAGCACAAGCTGCCGGCGGAATTCGTGCCGCTGGCGCGCGCCTTCAACGCCATGGCGGCGCAACTCAGCCAGCGCGAACGCGAGCTCGTCGCCTCCAACGACCGTCTCACCGTGATGGCCTCGATCGACGCGCTGTCCGGCCTCGCCAACCGCCGCGGCTTCCAGAGCCGGCTCGATTTCGAGTGGATGCGGGCGCAGCAGTATGAATGCGAGCTGTCGCTGATGATGATCGATGTCGATCACTTCAAGCTCTACAACGACACCTACGGCCATCCCGAAGGCGACGTCTGCCTGACCCGGATCGGCGAGACGCTGGCCGGGATCGCCGCCGATACGATGGGCTTCGCCGGCCGCTATGGCGGCGAGGAATTTTGTCTGTTGCTGCCGAACACCGACGCCGCGCATGCGCTCGCGATCGGCGAGACGGTACGCACCGCTATCCTCGGCCTTGCCGTACCGCACGCCCCCTCGAGCCATGGCGTGGTCACTGTCAGCGTCGGCGTCGCAACGACAAAGCCGAACGAGACCCAGCGCCCCGGCGACCTGATCGAAGCCGCCGATGCCGCCCTCTACGCCGCCAAACGCCGCGGCCGCTATGCCGTGATCGAGCACGGCTTCCTGCAGACGCTGGATGAAGCCGGGATGGCGCTGGCGAGTTGAGAGGCGCCGCAGGTTCTGCGAGCCTGTCAGATCGCGATGCCTGATCTCAGACAGCCATCAATTCATCGGCCGGGCAGAGCGAGGCGCGCGGTGCTTGTGTTTTGCGGCGGGCGCTGCGGGCACCGGCGTCGCATCCTTCACCCCGCCGATCCTGCGCAGCGCGGCGTCGGCGGCGCGCTCGCCGCTTTCCCAAGCACCGTCGACCGTGCCCCACAGCGTCTCATGCGTGGCCTCGCCCGCGAGATACATCGCGCCGATCGGTTCGGACAGGATCCTGCGGGAGAATTGCGCGCCGGGTGCTGCGGCCGACATCGCGCCGAGGATGAAGGGCTGCGCATTCCAGCGCGTCGCGCTGGTCTTCTTCACGGCGGCACCGACCTCGCTGCCATAGAGTTTGCTCAGCCATTCCACCGCGAAGGCGGACATCGCCTTCTCGCCCTGCGCGGACAGGTCGCGACCGAACGAGCCTGCGACGTCGATCGTGCACAGCGAGGAGCCCGCGATGTTGCCGTAGAGCAGCGCCGTCCTGGTCGAATTGCTCTGCTCGATGATGACGTCGTCGCGCGACAGCCCGAGCGGATTGCCGGGGATCTGCAGCGCAATGCGATCGTAGCTGCCGAGGCCGAGCTTGGTGGCGGCGTCGAGCGTGCGCTTCGGGATCTCAGGCGCAAACTTGATATTGCCGCTTGCGAGCACGTTGCTCGACACCGTGACGATGGCGGCGCGCGCGGTGATCTTGCCGGATGCCGTCTCGACCATCACGTCGCGATTGCTCCACAGAATACGCTGCGCCGGCGTCGACAGCGCCAGCGGCAGCTGCTCGCCGAGTTTCGCGATCAGCGCGCCGAGCCCCTGGCGGCAGGCGATCGCGGTGTTGCGATCCTGCGCGCGCACCTTGTCCGCGGCCGAGAGATCCTTGAGGTCCTTGCCGCTGAAATTGGCGCCGAGCAGGAATTCCGCGGTGCCGGCCCAATCGCCGAGATCCTTCGGCATTGCGGCGGCGCAGGCGATATCGGCCTTGCGCGAGGCGTCGTCGATGGCGCGATTGGCGCGCACCAGCGCCGCCAGAAACTCCTCGGTCTCGCCCGGGCGAGCGTAGCGCCGGCCGATGCGAATCTTCTGGCCTGCGGGCGCCGTGACGATGTCGAGGCCCGCGGAGCGCGCCAGCCGGATCATTGGATTGGTTTCGGGATTGTGCATCCAGCGCGCACCGCGGTCGAACGGCACGTCGAAGGTCGATGCATCGGTCTGGCAGCGACCGCCGACCTGGCCGGACGCCTCCACCACGATCACCTTGCGGTTCGCGGCGACGATCCGTCGCGCCGCGGCAATGCCCGCGGCGCCCGCGCCGATCACGACGATGTCGGCCTCGCGCGGCAGCGGCGCAGCGACAACCCGGCCGCCCAGCACGGGCGCCAGCGCGAGAGCTGCGGACGCCGACAGGAAATCGCGGCGGGTCACGGTCATGACATAGCTTCTGGCATGGTTTCCGGGGACTTGCGGAGAATGGGAACGCTTCACGAACTGTGCCGCATCTCACCGACCGCAGCAACCATCATGGTAAATCAATCATGATTGATCCGCCGATGGCATGAACTAAATTGCAACGGCTTGCGACCATGATTAAGTGGGCAGAAGCGGTCGTAGAACCGCTGGGGGGAATCCATGGGCGTAATGCTCGATACCGTCGGTAAATGGATCGCGGGGTACCTGCAGAAGGAAGTCCGCGGTTACGAGCCGTTCACGCCGAGCGACCCGGACCATCTGCGGAGCATCATGCAGCCCGGCGATGTGCTGCTGGTCGAGGGCAACAACCGGATTTCCGGCATCATCAAATACCTCACGCAATCGACCTGGTCGCATGCCGCGCTTGTCGTCGGACCGATCGACGGCGCGTTCGAGCCTGACGGCGAACAGCATGTGCTGATCGAGGCCAATATCGGCGAAGGCGTGACCTCCGCGCCGCTGTCGAAATACCTGTCCTATCACACCCGCCTCTGCCGGCCGGTCGGGCTGTCCTTCGAGGACCGCACCACGGTGTGCCGCTACGCCATCAACCGCATCGGCTTCGGCTACGACACCAAGAACATCGTCGATCTCGCGCGCTATCTGTTTCCGCTGCCGATTCCGCAGCGCTGGCGGCGCCGCATGATCGCGTTCGGCTCCGGCGATCCGACCAAGATCATCTGCTCGGCGCTGATCGCGCAGGCGTTCGACGCCGTGCGCTATCCGATCCTGCCCAAGATCACGCGTGCTGCCAGCCGCAAGGCGCGCCGCGAGATCCTGCACATCCGCGATTCCTCGCTCTACATGCCGCGCGATTTCGACATCTCGCCCTATTTCGAAATCGTCAAACCCACCATCGTGCACGGTTTCGACTACACGGCCCTGCACTGGGCCGACAAGCAGAAGCCGCTCCAGGAGGTAGCCGGCGAATTCAGTGTGTTTCCAGAGCACAAGTCGCCGCCGCTTGTTCCTGAAGCGATTGACGAAGAGGCGGCGCTTCCGGCTGCGGAAGTGACCGCGGAAACCGCACCGGTGTGACGGGTGCAGGCGTCAGGCCCGCCATGTCGAGCGCTGGCCGCCTCGACCGACGCCGCCGCCGAGGCGCGCGGCTATCAGAACCGCTCCGAGATCATCCGCGACCTCGCGCGCGCCGGCCTGCAACAGAGCGCGGAGGACGCGCCGTCAGGGCAATGCGTCGCGGCATTGGTCTATGTTTACGATCACGCCGCGCGCGACCTGTCGAAGCGGCTGGTACAGAATTTCCACGGCCATCACGACCTGTCGCTGGCGACGCTGCACGTGCATCTCGACGACGACAGCTGCATGGAGGTGACGGCGCTGAAGGGCGCCAGCGGCGAAGTCCGCCATCTCGCCGACCACATCATCGCCGAACGCGGCGTGCGTTACGGCCGCGTCGTGATGATCCCGACGGCACCGGACAAGAAGCCGCGCAAGCGGGGGCACAGGCATGATTGAGCTTGCGCTGCTGCGTAGCCCGGATGGAGCGTAGCGAAATCCGGGACGCTTCGTCCGCGGACGCAAGGCCCCGGATTTCGCTTCGCTTCATCCGGGCTACACGAAGAGTTCGCTACGCCGCCTTCGCCTTGGTGCCGCGCGGCAGGCCGGCGCGGGCGAGGCCGCCATAGAGCTGCTCATTCGGCATCTCGGCTTTCAGGATCGCGCGCACCGCGACCAGGCGATCGAGATCGATGCCGGTCGGAAATCCCTTGCTCTCGCAGAGGAAGACGAGGTCCTCGAACACGACATTGCCGGTGGCGCCCGGCGCGAACGGGCAGCCGCCGAGGCCACCGAGCGAGCCGTCGAGCACGCGGGCGCCCTCGTCGAGCGCGGCGGAGGCATTCGCGATACCCATGCCGCGGGTGTCGTGCAGATGGACGCAGACCGGCTTAGAGCCTGCGATCTTCACCGCGCCGCGCGTCAGCTCGCCGACCTGCTTCGGCCCGGCATAGCCGACGGTATCGGCGATCGCGACCATGTCGACGCCGACCTCGTAGAGCTTCTCAGTGAGGCGCAGCACCTCCTTCGGATCGACCGCACCGACGATCGAGCAGCCCAGCCCCATCGAGATCGCGGCATTGACCAGCGGCTTGTGCGCACTGGCGTCGCGCAGCTCGCAGAGACGTTTGATGTTCGCAATCGCGGACTCGCGCGAGCGGTTGGCATTGGCCTGGCTGTGCTCCTCGGTCGCCGACACCACCGAGGCGATCTCGGCGACACCGGAGGCCAGCGCTTCGTTGACGCCGCGCTCGTTCAGCGCCAGCGCGACACCATGCGCGCCGGGCAGCGCGGCGATGGTCGCGACGATGTCGCGGACATCGACGAATTGCGGGAAGGTCTTGGCCGGCAGGAACGAGCCGACCTCGAAATGCCGGACACCGGCGGCATATTCGTCGCGCACCCAGCGCTGCTTCGCCGCGGTCGACGGAAATGTCTTCACGAGCTGCAGGCCGTCGCGCAGGCCGACTTCGCGCAAGCTCACCTTGTCGTTGGGATAGATATCGTGGACGCGGGTCATGTCAGCCTCACGCAGCGTTTCCGGTTGATGAAATCTTCTGTTGTGCGAGTTCGGCGCGGACCGCATCGGTATCGGCGCCAAGCACCGGCACTTTCAGGCCTTCGCCGATATGGTGGCCGTTCCATTCGACCGGCAGCGCCGGAACGCGGAACGGCTTGCCGTCGGCATTGATGGTGTTGACGAGCCCGCCGGGCCGCAGCACATGCGGGTCGTGCAGCAGATCCTCCGGCCGGTTGATCGGCGAGAAGCAGATGTTGAGCGCGTCGAGCCTCGCCGAGAGGTCGGCGACGTTCCAGCCCTTGATCACCTCGGCGACGCGCGGAATGATCCGGTCGCGCGCCATGATGCGATCCGTGGTCGAGCGCAGCGTCGGATCGTCGGCGAACTCCTGCAAGCCGAACTCGCGGCAAAAACTCTGCCAATGACCTTCGGTGACGACCCCGATGAAGATGCGGTCGCCGCCGGCGGCATCGAAGATGTCGTAGATCGGCCAGGCATGCTCGCGCTCCGGCATCGAGCGCGGCTTGCGCCCGGTCATCTCGTACTCGACCATGTGCTGGGCAACCAGGAACAGGCAGTTCTCGAACAGGCCGATGCGGATGTCGGCGCCGTTCCTGTTGCCGCCCCGCTTCTGATAGAGCGCGGCGAGGATCGAGATCACGCCGAACATGCCGCCCATGATGTCGTTGGCAGAAGAGCCGACGCGCTGCGGCTTCTCGCTTGTACCGGTCATCGCGGCGAGCCCTGACATCATCTGCACGACCTCGTCGAGCGCCGGACGATGATCGTAGGGCCCGGAGAGAAAGCCCTTGTGGCCGGCGATGATCAGATGCGGATATTTCGCGCGCAGCTCCTCGGCGCCCAGGCCTTGCTTGTCGAGCTGGCCATCGCGAAAATTCTCCAGGAACACGTCGGCGCCGGCGAGCAGCCGGTGCATCGTGTCGCGGTCGTCGGACTTGGCGAAATCGAGCACAATGCTGCGCTTGCCGCGGTTGAACAGCGGGAAGAACGACACGCCCATGCCGCCGAGCGAGCGGGTCTTGTCGCCCGCGGGAGGCTCGACCTTGATCACCTCGGCGCCGAGTTGCGCCAGGATCATCCCGCAGGTCGGCCCCATCACCATGTGGGTCATCTCGACGACCCTTACGCCTTCCAGCGGCAGTCCGCTCCCGGTCATCGGTTTCTCCGTGCTCGTTGCGCTCGTTTTGACTGATCGGCGCAGGTTAGGCTTCCGCACGCTATCTGAAAAATATAATCTGTTGAATAGTGCATTCGTCGTTCTAGAACGCAGAGCCCCAATGGATTCGCGCCAGCTTCGCTATTTCATCGCGGTTTACGAGCAGCGCAACCTGTCGCGGGCGGCGGATCAGGCCAATGTCGCGCAATCCGCGCTCAGCCACCACATCGCCAATCTGGAGGCGGAATTCGCCACGCCGCTGTTCGAGCGCAAGCCGCGCGGCATGGAACCGACCGCGGCGGGCGAGCGGCTCTACGAGCACGCCCGCATCATCCTGCGCGCGATGGCGGCAGCCGAGCGCGAGATCAAGGAAGGCGGCAGCGCAATTGCCGGCGAGATCTCGATCGGCATGGCCAATTCCGGCATGAAGGCGATCGGCGTGCCGCTGATGCGGACCGTGCTGGCGAAATATCCCAACCTGAAGCTGTCGCTGACCGAGAGTCTCTCCGGCGCGACGCTGCTGCATTTGATGAGCTCCGATGTCGACCTCGCGCTGGTCTACAATCCGCCATCGGAAAAGGATCTGATCGCCGAGCCGGTGCTGGAGGAGCAGATGTTCTGCGTCGGCACCGAGAAGCTGATCGGCAAGAAGGGACCGATCACATTCGATCAGGTGGCCCAGCTGCCGCTGATCCTGCTGCGGCACGGGCTGTCCGCTCGCGCCTTGCTGGACGACCCCGTGCCGCTGAAGCGGCTGGAGGCCAATGCCATCCTGCACCTCAATTCGACCAGCGGCATGATCGGCGCCTTGACCGCGGGCTTGGGCTGCACGATCGCGACGACGCATTTCGTCAGCGAGCCGTTGAAAGCGCGATCGCTGGTCGCGCGCGAGGTGATCGAACCCAGGCTGAGCCGCACGCTCTATCTCTGCCGCTTGCGCAACCGGCCGATGACCTATGCGATGGAGGAGATGTGCCGGCTGATCCGCTCCCTGATCGCCGAACAGGTCGGGCGCGGCGCGTGGGAGGCAACGCTCCTGATCTGAAGCGCTTTCGAGCGCATCAAAAACAGCGCTATCGAAAATATCGAACGATCCCTTCGATATGTTCGTCTGGATTTCTGGCACCCGGCTGCCAAACATGCGCATCCGGAACGCCTTCGCAAGAAAAGCGGCCGTTGGAGCATTCGGGGAGGACCATCATGAGCGCCGTCGAACTCGGCTCGGTTGCCGATCTTGCCAACACGACAAGCGGGCCGGACCAGATCTCGCGGCGGCTCGAGGCGTTGCCGACTTCCGGCTACGTCTGGCGGCTGGTGATCCTGCTTTCGCTCGGCGGCTGCTTCGAGATCTACGACCTGTTCTTCACCGGCTATATCGCGCCGGGCCTCGCCCGCAGCGGGCTGATGACCACGACGACGCAGGCCTTCTTCGGCTTCTCAGGGATCGGCGCCTTCGTCGCGGCGACCTTCGCCGGCCTGTTCATCGGCACCTTCTGCCTCGGCTTCCTCGCCGACCGTTACGGGCGCAAGGCGGTCTTCACCTTTTCGCTGCTGTTCTACAGCGCGGCGTCCGTGATCATGGCGTGCCAGACCACCCCTGGCGGGGTGCTGCTGTGGCGCTTCATCGCCGGAATCGGGATCGGCATCGAGGTCATCACCATCGATGCCTACATCACCGAGCTGGTGCCGAGCTGGATGCGCGGCCGGGCCTTTGCGATCAACCAGGCGGTGATGCTGTCGGCGGTGCCGATCGTCGCCGCGCTGTCGTGGTGGCTGGTGCCGCTCTCGCCCTACGGCATCGATGGCTGGCGCTGGGTGGTGCTGATCGGCGCCGCCGCCAGCATGATCATCTGGGTGTTGCGGCTCTACGTGCCGGAGAGCCCGCTCTGGCTGGCCCGGCATGGCCGCCTTGCCGAGGCCGAAAAGATCATGCGAACGCTCGAGGCCTCATCGCCTACCGCCGCACTGCGCCCTGCCGTTAAAGCCGCAATGGCGCCGGCGCGTGCGGCGGTCGAGACCGGCTATGCCGACTTGTTCCGGCCGCCCTACGCCTCGCTCGTCGTGCTCTTCATGATCTTCAATCTGTGCCAGGCATTCGGCGTCTACGGCTTCTCCAACTGGGTTCCGGCGCTGCTGGTCGAGAAGGGCATCAACGTCACCAAGAGCCTGCAATATTCCTTCATCATCGCCTTCGCCTATCCGCTCGCGCCGCTGCTGGCCGCAACCTTCGCCGACCGCTTCGAGCGCAAATGGATCATTTGCGGAGCGGCCGCCGCGATCTCGGTGTTCGGCCTTGCCTTCGCGCAGCTCACCGAGCCGGTGCTCTTGATCGCCAGCGGCGTGCTGGTGACCGGGGCCAACATGACGCTGTCCTACGCCTATCACGCCTACCAGACCGAGGTGTTCCCGACCGCGATCCGGGCCCGCGCGGCGGGCCTCGTCTATTCGATGAGCCGGCTCAGCGCGACCTTCTCCGGCTTCATCGTGGCGTTCATGTTGAAGGAGGCCGGCGTCAGCGGGGTGTTCGGCCTGATCACCGCCGCGATGGTCATCGTAATTATTACGATCGGTGTCTGGGGACCGAACGTCCGGGGCAAGCCGCTCGACGCCTAAAGCGGTTCGGTTCTGATTGGATCAAGAGCCGAGGCTCCAGATCCCTTCCTGACGCGATCCGGGGTTGGCGTTGCGCTCGAAAACGCTGTGACCGCGACACAAGCGGCACTTGCCGAAGCCATATTGGGTGGCTACCTCTGCGCTCGTCATTTTGACGAGGTCACCCGGTCATGTTCGATGCCGCCGTCAAGGCGCTCTCGCAAATCCTGTCGCCGCCGATGCGCACGATCCTGTGGCGTTCGATCGGGCTTGCGCTGGTGCTGATCACCGTGCTGGCAATCGGATTACAGCGGCTGCTGAGCTGGTTTGCCGACACTGGCGAGGTCTGGGCCGAAGGCATGCTCGGCCCCGGCTTCCATTCCACGCTGCACGTGCTGTCCTGGATCATCTCTATCTCGGCGGGGCTTGGCGTCGTGCTCGGCGGCATCTTCCTGATGCCCGCGATCACCTCGCTGGTGGCGAGCCTGTTTGTCGACGACGTCGCCGACCATGTCGAGCGCGAGCACTATCCGGCCGACCATCCCGGTACGGCGCTGCCGGTGACGCTCGCGACCATCGAGGGCGTCAAGACGGCGCTGCTGACGATCCTGGTCTATCTGGTCGCGCTGCCGTTCGTGCTGTTCGCGGGCGCGGGCTTCATCATCTTCTTCATCGCAACCGCCTGGCTGCTCGGCCGCGAATATTTCGAGCTCGCCGCGATGCGCTTCCGCTCGCCAGATGACGCCAAGGCGATGCGCAAGGAGAATGCGGCAACCGTGTTCACCGCCGGCCTGTTCATCGCGGCCTTCGTGTCGATCCCGATCGTCAATCTGGCGACGCCGCTGTTCGGGATGGCCTTCATGGTCCACATGTACAAGCGGCTGTCCGGCCCGCGGCGCGAACTGATCGAGCCGGCGCGGCGAAGCAACGTATCCTCGATCTAAAGCCTGATGAGATTAGGTTGAGCTGGAACGGCGTCGAAAGTTCACCTCTCCCTTGGGAGAGGTCGATTTGCGCAGCAAATCGGGTGAGGGGTTACGGTCTATCGAG
This sequence comes from Bradyrhizobium sp. Pha-3, assembly GCF_042258615.1. Classification (GTDB taxonomy): domain Bacteria; phylum Pseudomonadota; class Alphaproteobacteria; order Rhizobiales; family Xanthobacteraceae; genus Bradyrhizobium. Next base: position 9,228,163 of record NZ_CP170152.1, read on the forward strand.
AGCAAGAGCCCTCACCCGGATTGCTTCGCAATCCGACCTCTCCCCGACGGGGAGAGGTGAACCGAGACCGCACCAAGCCGATTCAACCAAAACTCATCCCGCTTTAGTTCGCATCCCGAGGCACCGTCAGCGATGCCGGCGTCCGATCGCGCGCGAATAACACCAGCAGAAGCCCGACGATCGCCACGCAGGCGAGCATCGCCCATGCCTCGTTGACGCTGAGGGCGAGCGACGCTCGCTCGACCAGCGGCCGGATAAACGCCACCGTCGCCTCGTCAGGCGGACCCGGCGGACGGTTGATCAGCAGCATTGGATCGAGGCCGATCGCCTGTGCCGCCGTGACGTCTCCCGCCAGCAGGCGCGCGCGAAACGCCTCGCCGTGGATCGGGCTTCGCCCGTAGAGGATGGTGTCGATCAAGGCGATCCCGATCGCGCCACCCAGATTACGCATCAGGTTGAACAGTCCGCTGGCGTCGGCAACCTCCGCCTCCGGCAGGGTGCCCAACGCAATGCGTGTCGGCGGCAGCAGACAGAACATGATCGCGACGCCGCGCACGATCTGCGGCCACAACATCTCGCCGAAATCAGCGGTGCGCGGCTGAATGGCGCTCAATCCGAGACCGAGCGCGAACAAGGCGAAGCCTGTCGCAGTCAACAAAAGCGCGCCGACGCGGCTTTCGAGGATTGCCGCCAATGGCGCGGCGATCAGCTGCGCAACCCCCGTGACCAGCATGATGGTGCCGATCTCGAAGGCATCATGGCGGCGGACGAAGCCGAGGAAGACCGGCATCAGATAGGTCGATCCATAGAGGCCGATGCCGAGGCAGAAGCTCAGGGCGCAACCGATCGCGAACGAACGCCGCTTGAACAAAGTCAATCGTGCGATCGGATCCGCCGCGCGGAGCGTGCGCCGGATCAGCAGCGCTATCCCGGCAAGGCTTCCGATCAGCAGGCTCAGGCAAGGGGTCGAAACCCAGCCGCGCTGCGGCGCTTCCTTCAGGCCGATCATGAGGCTTGCGAGCGCCGCTGCGAGCAGGACCAGCGACCACGTGTCCAGTCTGGCGAACGCGCGGAGATTCACGTCCTCTTTCGGAAGCAGCAGCGGCGTGACCGTCGCCGCAATCGTTCCCGGAACCAGGTTGATCAGGAACAGCCAAGGCCACGACCAGGTCTGCGTGATCCAGCCGCCGACAACCGGTCCAACGGTCGGCGCAAGCACCGCGACGACGCCGCCGATCGTGGTGGCCACCGCATGAAGCCGCGCCGGAAACAGCGTGAACACGGCGGAGAACACCGCAGGGATCAGGACGCCGCCGGAAAATCCCTGCAGCACGCGAAAGACCAGCAGCACGGCAAAGCCGCCACTGAAGGCGCAGCCGACCGAGGCGATGGTGAACAGGCTCACGGCGATCGCGAACAGCCATCGGAGCGACAGCGCGTGGGTGAACAATCCGGTCAACGGGATCGCGATCACCTCCGCGATCAGATAGGCGGTCTGGATCCAGCTCATCGCGGAAGGCGAGATTGCGAGCGCGCGCTGGATCGTCGGCAGCGACGTCGCGACGACCTGGATGTCGAGGATCGCCATGAACATGCCGAAGCACATCAGGAGGAAGCCTGCCCAGGTCGCCGCCGACGGGCTGTCGGTGCGATGCTCCGCCCGGTCGCTCATGGCGTGCTGACGCGCGGCCAGTCCGCAACCGAGAGAGCCCGGCTCTCGGCGCGAATCCGGATCGCAAGCACCGCGAGATTGAGTACGGTGAAGAGCAGCGCCAGCACCGGCAGATGCAATGCGAGCGGAAGCAGCGCGATCTCACCGACGACGACGGCATAGTTTGGATGCGGAAAATACCGGTACGGCCCGGATGCGACCAGCGGCGCACCCGGCAGCACGATGATCCGCGTGGTCCATCGCGGCCCGAGCGTAGCGAGTATCCACAGCCGCAAGCCTTGCAGCGCCAGATAGGCCGTGAGCATCGCCAGGTTGACATCCTGGTTACGACCCCAGATCCACAGCGCGCTCAGCCAGCCGGCATGAACCAGCACGATGAGCGGGTAGTGCCTGGCGCCGACCTCGATCGCGCCGCGCGCCAGCAGCCGCTCCGTGTTGCGGCGTGACAGCACGAGCTCACCGAGACGCTGCAGGGTGACCAGCGCCAGGATGACCGAAGCGAGGCTCATGCCACGTGCCTGAGCGCAACGCAGCTGAGCGTGAAGCCGGGCCCGAGCGCCGTGAGCAGCGAGCGCGGCGGCAAGCCCTTGGCGCGGGCGCGTTCGAGGACAAAGAGAACCGTCGGGGCCGACATGTTGCCGCACGCCGCGATGACGTCGCGTTCGTGATCGAGCGTGCCCTGATCGAGCGCCAGCGCCCGCTCCAGCGCGGCGATGACCTTGGTGCCGCCGGGATGGCAGAGGAAGCGATCGATATCACCGGCCGTCAGCTGCATCCGAGCCAGAATTTCGGCAACGGCCGGTCCAACATGGTCGCGGACGAAATCCGGAATGGTGCGCTGAAACACGACGCCGAATCCTTCCGGATCGACCGTCCAGCCCATGATGCCGAGCGTATCCGGCCACAGCTTTTCGCCGGCCGCCTCGATCCGCGTCGCACCGCCGTCGCCGGCGCGCAGCACGATCGCAGCAGCGCCATCGCCGAACAGGCTGGCCGCGACGATGTTCGCCTTGGTGAGCTCATCATGGCGAACCGCGAGCGTGCAGAGTTCGAGCGCGACCAGCAGCACGTTGGCACCCGGCTGCGCCTGCGCCAGCCGCGCCGCAATCGACAGGCCCGACACGCCGCCCGCGCAGCCGAGGCCGAACACCGGCACGCGCGACACATCAGTTCGCAGGCCGAGCTGGCCGGCGACGCGCGCCTCCAGCGTCGGCGTGGCGATGCCCGTCGAGCACACCGTGACCACGACGTCGATGTCGCTGCCGGTCAGGTCGGCACGGGCTATCGCCTTGCCGGCGACATCGACGAACAGCGCCTCCGCGCCTTCCAGGAACGCCTGCGTCCGCTCCGGCCAGCCGCGCCGTTCGAGATACCATTCGATCGGCTTCACGCCGTAGCGATGCTGGATGCCGGTGTTGGCGAACAGGCTGGAGAGCGTCTCGAATTCGGGATAGCGGTCGGCGAGAAGGTCGCGCGCGGCCTGCAGGATTTGTCCCTGATGGAACAGATGCGGTGGAACCGCCGTCGCCATGGAAACAAGCGCGGCCGTCTGCCTGGTATCGATCATCGTGGCTCCCGTTCCCCCGCTTGTGGAACCACGCGACCTGCAGAATATTTCAGACGCCCACGAGATAGCTGGGGCGCCGCATTCACTATAAGTTGACCCGACAGTGGCGCCGGCGATATCCGCGCAAATCAGGAAGCGGCAGCGCCCAACCTGCGCAGCACGTTCTTCACGAAGCCGAGCGGCACCGGCGACAGCGGACCTTGCGGCGCGCGCGTGATCAGCGCGACCAGGAACAGCGCCAGGATCGCGAGCCAGAAGCACAGCCAGAAGCCGTCGATGTAGGCGAGCGTGTTGGCCTCGCGCTGCACGAGGGCCGCGAGCGTGCCGATGGCACGTCCCGCCGCCGCCCCGATGCCGTGGCCGGAAAATTCACCCGCCAGCCGCTTCAGCAGGTTCACGACGTCGACATCGCCGTTCTGGACGTGCTGGCCGAGATAATTCGAATGGATCTGCTCGCGGACGCGCAGCCAGGTGCCCATCAATGCGATGCCGATCTCGGCACCGCCAAGCCGCATGATCTGGATATAGGCCGCGAAGGCAGTCGCTCGCGACGGATCTGAATTGGACAGCGCCATGATGATGATCGGCAACAGCGTGAACGCCTGTCCGACCGACGTGAGCAGGACGATGCCGACGAAATCCTCCCGCGCCCAGACATGGCTCAGCTGCGTACCCCAGAGATTGGCGGCAGCGAATGCCGAGAATCCCAGCACCACGACGACGCGCGGATCGAGATGGCGGAGCAGCAGGATCGAGACCGGCACCAGCACGAACATCGGCAGCGCGCCATAGGTGAACAGCAGCACGCCCGACTGCTCCGGCCGCAGCGCACCGACGGTACCGAGGAAATTCGGCACCAGCGACGAATTCGACAGGCCGGTCAGTGTGTACAGCAGGATGACGATCAGCGAGAGCCCGATATTGCGCGAGAACAGCACGTTGAAATGCGCCCACGGCCGGCGCGCGACCGTCTCGTTGATCATGAAGGCGATGATCAACAGCCCGCCGCCGATCAGCAGCGCCATCACGGTGCCCGACGACAGCCAGTCCAGCCGGTTGCCCTGATCGAGGCCGGCGTAAACCATCGCGAGGCCGGCGCCGAGCAGCAGCATGCCGCCCCAATCGGCATGGTGCAGCAGGTCGCGATTGACCGGCTCGTTCGGCGTGCCGAGATACACCATCAACCCCATCAGCGGCGCGATCACCGCGCCCTGCCAATACAGCCACTGCCAGCCGAGATGCTCGACATAGAATCCGACCAGCGAGCTCGACGAGTCCAGCGCGAAGCCGACACGGATCGCATACATCGCGATCGCCGGCAGCCACCAGCGGATCGGCAAATTGCGCAGGATGATCATCAGCGTCGCCGGCACGAAGGTGCCGAGCAGCATGCCGTGGGCGACGCTGAGCACGATCAGCGTCGTGTAGTCGTGCACGAACGGGATGGTCAGCGAGACCATGGCATAGACCAGGCTCGGAATCCCGAGCACGCGCCGCAGCCCGAACACGGTGGCGAGCCAGGCCACCGCGGGCGCGATGAAGATCTGCGAGCCGATCGCAGCGGTCGAGAGCCAGGCGCCCTCATCGAAGGTGAGCGAGAACGCGCCCCGCAGGTCGGGCAGGCCGACCGAGGTCAGGCGGCTGTCGAAATTCGCCAGGAACGCGCCGAGCAGCACGGCGACGACGGCGAACACCGGATAGCGTGCGACGTCGCCGCGCGAGACCGGGCCGCGCTCGCGCTCGTCACTTTCCGCCATTGGCGACCACCTCGCCGGTGTTGATCCGCGTGACCACCGACATGCCCGGCAGCAGCCGATCGAGCAGCGGCTGGCCCTTGTCGAACTGGATACGCACCGGGATGCGCTGCACCACCTTGGTGAAATTGCCGGTGGCGTTATCGGGCGGCAGCAGCGCGAATTGCGATCCACTCGCCGGCGCGATGCGCTCGACGACGCCGCGCAGCGTCTGGCCGGAGAATGTATCCACGGTGACCGCGACCGGCTGACCCGGCTTGACGTTGGTCAGCTGGGTTTCCTTGTAGTTGGCGATCACATAGACGTTGGGCAGCGGCACGACATTGATCAGATTGGTGCCGATGTTGACGTAATCGCCCGGCTGCACCTGCCGCTCGCCGGTGACGCCGTCGAACGGCGCGACGATCCTGGTGTAGCCGAGCTTGAGCTTCGCCGATGCCAGCAGCGCCCTGGCGGCGTCGAGGTCGGCGGCGCGCTGCTTCTTGGTGCCCTGCAGGACCTCGAGCTGATGGCGCTGCGCGGCGATCACCGCACGGCTGGCCTGCACGTCGGCCTCCGACTTGGCATAGGATGCGGTGGCCTGCTCGAGCCGCTGCCGCGTGCCGGCGTCGGTTTGCGACAGCGATTGCTGACGCTCTTGCTCCTGGCGTGCCAGGGTCTGCTGCGCCTCCGCGGACAGCCGCGAGGCCTCGGCCTGCGCGATGGTCGCATATTGCAGCTCGACCTGGTTGTTGAGGTTGTCGAGCGCGGCCTGCGCGCCGACCACACCGGCCTCGGCCTGCGCGACCTGCGCCTGATAGTCGGCAGGATCGATCTGCACCAGGAGATCGCCGGCCTTGACGCGCTGGAAATCGGAGATGGCGACGGTGAGCACTTCGCCGGACACGCGGCTCGAGAGCTGGGTCAACTCGGCGCGCACATAGGCATCATTGGTGGTCTGGATCGTGGCGCTGCCGACCCAGGCGTCCCAACGCGTGGTCGCCACCGCAACGAATGCAAGCGCAGCCAGCACCGCAAACAGCGGAATGGCAAAACGGCTCCAGAAGCCGCTCGCCGCAGGCTGCGGCTTGACTGGCGTCGTCACTGGTGCGGACGCGGTCTGGCCGACTTGTGACGGACCGTCTTGAACCTGCTCTGCCACACCACACTCCCCTCAATCACACGCGCCGAACGCCGGGCGCGTCACTTACCACATGACGATCATGGCTCAGACGGTTTTCTCCGGCCACCGGCAAAGGTCATTGATCAGGCACACGTCGCAACGCGGACCGCGCGCGAGGCAGGTGTAGCGGCCGTGCAGGATCAGCCAGTGATGGGCGTGCAGCATGAACTCGGTCGGGATGACCTTCTCCAGTCCCAGCTCGACCTCGAGCGGCGTCTTGCCGGGCGCGAGACCGGTGCGATTGCCGACGCGAAACACATGGGTGTCGACCGCCATCGTGTGTTCGCCGAACGCCATGTTGAGCACGACATTCGCAGTCTTGCGGCCCGCGCCGGGCAATGATTCGATTTCGGCACGGGTGCGCGGCACCTCGCCACCGAATTCGGCGATCAGCTTCTCGGACAGCGCGATGACGTTCCTGGCCTTGTTGCGATAGAGCCCGATGGTCTTGATGTAGTCGCGCACCTTGTCTTCGCCGAGCTCAAGCATCTTCTCCGGCGTGTCGGCGATCGCAAACAGCGCCCGCGTCGCCTTGTTGACGCCGGCATCGGTTGCCTGTGCCGACAACACCACCGCGACCAGCAGCGTGTAGGGGTTGAGGTGCTCGAGCTCGCCCTTCGGCTCGGGATTGGCTTCGCGGAACCGGTCGAAGGCCTCGTAGACTTCCTCCGCCGTCCATGGCTTCGGCTTTGCGGTTTTCTTGTCGGTTTTCTTGGCAGCCTTCTTTGCCACGCTTTTGGGCAGCGGCTTTGCCGCTTTCGCGGCTTTCTTCTTCGGCGCGGACCGAACGCTTGAAGTGCTGGCGCGTTGAGAGCGGATGATTTTGGCCATGAACGGGATATACTGATACGTCATGACCACAGGCAACGACTTTGATCCGGGCGAAGACCCCAGGGCCAATGACCTCGACGCCGATGCGCCCGAGGCGGAGCCGAAACTGTTTTCGGCGCTGCTGACGCCGCACCGCTCGCTGAATCGCACCGGCTTTATCGTGCTGATGTCGTTCGTCACGGTGATCAGCTTCATCGCCGGCACGGTGTTCTGGTGGCTGGGCGCCTGGCCGATCTTCGGTTTCTTCGGCCTCGACGTGCTGGTGATCTACTGGGCGTTCAAGGTCAATTTCCGCTCCGCCAAAGCGAGCGAGGAGATCACCGTCACGCCGTCGGAACTGCGGGTGCGCAGGATCAGTCACCGCGGCCATGTGGCGGAATGGGTGCTCAATCCGGTCTGGGTGCGGTTCGAGCAGATCTCGCATGAGGAGTTCGGCATCGAGCGGCTTTATCTGGTGTCCCGCGGCCGCCGGGTCAGCGTCGGCAGCTTCTTGGGACCTGACGAAAAGGCAAGCTTTTCCAAGGCCTTGACGGCCGCGCTGAACACCGCGAAACGCGGCCCGACCTACAATCCCATTGCTTGATCGAGCTTATTTTTGAGCATGATCTTGCCGGAAAACCGGTCCCCACTTTTCCGGATCATGCTTGTCAGAAATCGGGTGGTTTGGATGCGCCATGGCTCCTAAATCAGACACCATGATGACACTCGCCATACACGACCAGCGCCTGCCAAGCCGGGCCTCCAGAGCGCCGCGATGCGCGACTACGACTCGGTGCGGCGCGCCATCGCGTTCATCTCGGAGCACTGGCGCACGCAGCCGACCATCGAAGCGATGGCCGATGCCGCCGCGGTGACGCCGGATGAACTGCACCATCTGTTCCGCCGCTGGGCCGGGTTGACGCCGAAGGCTTTCATGCAGGCGCTGACCCTGGATCACGCCAAGAACCTGCTGCGCGATTCCGCCAGCGTGCTCGACGCCGCACTCGACTCGGGTCTTTCAGGCCCGGGACGGCTGCACGATCTGTTCGTCACGCATGAGGCGATGTCGCCCGGCGAATGGAAGACCGGCGGCGGCGGCATGACGCTGCGCTTCGGCTTCCACCCCTCGCCGTTCGGCACCGCGATCGTGATCGCGACGGACCGCGGGCTCGCGGGCCTTGCCTTCGCCGACCCGGGCGACGAGCAGACCGCGTTCGCCGACATGAAGCGGCGCTGGCCGAACGCGACCTTTGTCGAGGACGCCGACGGCACCACCGCACTGGCGCAACGCGTATTCGATACGCGGTTGTGGCGCGCGGACCAGCCGCTGCGCGTCGTGCTGATCGGCACCGACTTCGAGGTGCGGGTGTGGGAAACGCTGCTCAAGGTCCCGATGGGCCGCGCGGTGAGCTACTCCGACATCGCCAGCAAGATCAACAGCCCGAAGGCCTCGCGCGCCGTCGGCGCCGCGGTCGGCCGCAATCCGGTGTCGTTCGTGGTGCCCTGCCATCGCGCACTCGGCAAGAGCGGCGCGTTGACCGGCTATCACTGGGGCATCACCCGCAAGCAGGCGATGCTGGGCTGGGAAGCCGGCCAGGTGGGGCTGCACTAAAGCGAACGCGCTCTTTCACCGTCACCCCCGCGCAAAGGCTTCGCCTTTGTCGCTGGAGGAGCGCAAAGCGCGTCTCGAAGGGTCGACGGCCCGGCTGGTGGCCGATTCATCCTTCGAGACGCGCTTCGCGCTCCTCAGGATGACGGGTTGAGCGGTTGAGCGTTCCCTAAGCCGCGAGATCGACCTTGGAGGCAACAGTGGAATCGGCGTTGAGCCGATAGACCACCGGCGCGCCAGTCGCGAGTTCGCGCTTGAGGATCTGCTCCGGCGAAAGCTTTTCCAGCACCATGATCAGCGCGCGCAGCGAATTGCCGTGGGCGGCGATCAGCGTGCGCTGGCCGCGCAGCACGCCGGGCAGGATCTCCTGCACGTAGTAGGGCAGCGTGCGCGCCAGGGTATCCTTGAGGCTCTCGCCGCCGGGCGGCGGGACGTCGTAGGAGCGGCGCCAGACCAGGACCTGGTCCTCGCCCCATTTCTTGCGGGCGTCGTCCTTGTTGAGGCCGGAGAGATCACCGTAGTCGCGCTCATTGAGCGCCAGATTCTTCGTGGTGGGCAATCCGGTCTGGCCGATCTGCTCCAGCATCAGCTTCAGCGTGTGCTGCGCACGCGTCAGGTCTGAGGTAAAGGCAACGTCGAACGACAGACCCTGCGCCTTCAGCTTGCGGCCGGCGTCCTTGGCCTCAGTGATGCCCTGCTCGGTGAGATCGGGATCCTTCCACCCGGTGAACAGGTTCTTCAGATTCCATTCGCTCTGACCGTGACGAACGAGCACAAGAAGACGATCACTCATTTCAGATTCCGTTTTCGCTTGGCTGGATTTGATTTCGTCGCGCGGTCTCAGTCGCTCAACCCGAGAACGTCGGTCATCGAATACATGCCGGGCTTCTTGCCGTGCGCCCACAGCGCCGCCTTCAGCGCGCCCTGCGCGAACAGCGCCCGATCCTCGGCATGATGCGACAGCGTGATGCGCTCCGAGGGGCCCGCGAAGATCACGCTGTGATCGCCGGCCGCGGTGCCGCCGCGCAGCGAGGCAAAGCCGATATCGCCGGCACGCCGCGCGCCGGTCAGGCCGTCGCGGCCGCGCGCCGAATGCTGCTCCAGCGCGATTCCGCGTCCGGCAGCGGCAGCTTCGCCGAGCATCAAGGCGGTGCCCGACGGCGCATCGATCTTGGACCTGTGATGCAGCTCGAGAATTTCGATGTCAAAGCTCTGGTCGAGCGATTGCGCGACGCGCTTGACCAGCGCGGCAAGCAGGTTGACGCCGAGGCTCATATTGCCCGACTTCACCACGATGGCGCGGTTGGTGACGCTGCGGATCACCGCGTCGTCGGACTGCGACAGGCCGGTGGTGCCGATGACGTGAACGAGGCCGCGCTCGGCGGCGATCGCGACATTGGCGATGGTCGCGGCCGGCACGGTGAAATCCAGGATGCCGTCGGCAGCCGCCGACATCGACCACAGGTCGGCCGACAGCTTGACGTCGTTGGCGGGAAGGCCGGCGAGCACGCCGGCGTCCTTGCCGAGCAGTTCCGAGCCCGGCGCTTCCAGCGCGCCGACCAGCACCGCCCCCGGGGTTTCGGAAATCACCCGCGTCAGCGTGCGGCCCATCCGGCCGCCGGCTCCCGCAACAATCAGACGCATGTCAGCCATGGCTCACCTCTCACCGCCGTATAAAGCATGATCCGGCAAAGTGGAAACCGGTTTTCCGGCGCAACAACATGCCTAAACGACGGCCATCGGAGGCTTGTTCCGAGCAGCCGAAACGGCGGCCCGGCGTCCGGGCTACGGACTGTCATGCCCCTCGATGATAATCAGGTCGGCGATCGAGTGTGGCTGCCGCACCTTGATGTTGGCCTGGTATTCCGGCGATTGGTAGCAAGCGACCGCGGTCGCGTAATCGGGGAATTCGATCACGACGTTGCGCGAACGGCTCTGGCCCTCCACGCCGGTGAACTTGCCACCGCGAACGATGAACTTGCCGCCGAATTTCTGGAAGATGGCGGGGTTGGCCGCCATGTAGGGCTTGTAGCCCTCCTCATTGTGAACGTCGACGCGTCCAATCCAGTATCCCTTCGCCATCTCTGTTCTCCCTTGTTGTTGGTTCAGGCGAGCGCCTCGGCGATCTCGGTGTGAATGGCTTCGGCCGCGGCCTTCGGATCGGCGGCTTCCATCACCGGACGTCCGACCACCAGATAGTCGGCGCCGGCGGCAATGGCACGGGCCGGCGTCATGATGCGCTTCTGATCACCGGTCGCCGAACCCGCGGGGCGAATGCCAGGGGTCACCAGGTTCATCTGTTCGCCCACGATCTTGCGCAGGGCGGCGGCTTCCTCGGGCGAGCTGACGAGGCCGTCGACACCGAGCGCCTGCGCCTGCCTGGCGCGCGCTTCGACGAGATCGGAGACGTTGAGGCGATAGCCCGCCGCGTGCAGGTCGCTGTCGTCGTAAGAGGTCAGCACCGTCACCGCGAGGATCTTCAGGCCGGAGCCGGCACGCGCCTCGGCCGCCGCCTTCATGGTCTGCGGGTAGGCATGCACGGTGAGAAAGGTCGCGCCGAGAGCGGCGACGCTTTCGACCCCGCGCGCGACCGTGTTGCCGATGTCGTGCAGCTTGAGATCGAGAAAGACCTTCTTGCCGCTGCCAGCAAGCTGCTTCGCCAGCGTAAGCCCGCCGGCGTAACCGAGTTGATATCCGATCTTGTAGAAGGTGACGCTGTCGCCGAGCCGGTCGATCATCGCCTCGGCGCTGGCGACCGACGGCAAATCGAGCGCCACTATCAACCGGTCTCTTGGAGCGATCCTTGGAGCGATCTTGGCTGGCTGCATGTCACCTCACATCATGCGTTCGGAATGGTCGACCAGCTGCCGCACCAGCGCCCGCATCGTGTCGATGTCGGCCTGGTGCTTCAGACGATCCATGTCGTCATAGGCCTGCTCGGCGAATGACAGCGCAAGCTGGTTCGGGATCACGGCGGCATGGCACGCCGTCAGGATCAGGCGCAGCGCCGCCAGCGCGCGCGTGCCGCCGAGCCGGTTGCCGGATGCCGCTGCGATCGCGAAGGCGCGACCGTGGAACACCTGGCCACGGGTCTCGTTCGGATCCTGCACACGGCTCACCCAGTCGATCGTGTTCTTCACCAGCGCCGGCACCGAGGAATTGTATTCCGGCGTCACGATCAGCACGCCATGATGGGCGCCGATCATCCGCTTCAGATTGACGGCATGCTGCGGCACGCCCGATTTGGCCTGCAAATCGCCGTCATAGATCGGCAGCGGAAAATCGCCGAGCGAGATACGGGTGACGTCGGCCCCCGACTGCGCGAGCGCCTGCGCCAGCACGGCGGCCAGCTTCGCATTGAGCGAGCCTGATCGAAGCGATCCGGGGATCACGAGGATTTTCAGCGCGGACATTTCGAAATCGCGGTTGGGGCACGCGCCCGGCGCGACAACGCAGGGCGAGCATTTTCTCTGAAAATGCTCTTAGCGAATGTTCTGCGCGTATTCCATGCGCAAAACCGGTACCCACTTTTGCGGGAATACGCGTCAGCCCTTGCGATACACCCAGACCCGCGCGGGCGGAAGGTTCATCCAGATCCGCTCGGACGCTTCCGTGGACACGCCGGGCAGCGACTTCGGAATTGGGGGCGCCACCGAATAGGTGAACTGGACGAACGGCGCACCGGGCGCCAGTGCCAGGAAGGCGTCGCGGACCAGCTTCAGGCGGGTCAGCATCGGCTTGGTGACGAGCGGCAGGCCGGAGACCACGGCCGAGGCCGGAGACTTCATGACGTCCCACAACGTATCGCGAAGCCTGTAGGCGTCGCCCTGGACCACCTTGGCCTGCGGATAGCGTTCGCGCAGCAGCGCGCAGAAGCCGGGATTGTACTCAACCAGGACGAGACGCTTTTGATCGACGCCGTGCTCGATCAGTGCGTTGGTGATCGCGCCGGTGCCGGGTCCGAGCTCGACAACCGGTCCTTCGGCTTCGGGGTCGACATATTGCGCCATGGTGCGTGCGAGCAGCCGTCCGGACGGCATCACCGCGCCCATATGCAGCGGCTTCTCGATCCATGAACGGAGAAAACGAACCTCGTCATCAAGACGGAGGGGCTTCTTCGACGCACGCACGGACGATTGCAGAGGCATGTCGCTACCAGGCGGGACCGCGCACAATCGAGCGGTTGTCAGAAAACAGTCATAAACACGTATAGATCGAAGTCGTTACGGTCAAGCATAACGACTGCGGCTAGACGGAGCGACTTCCGAAGAAGTCCTTGACCTTAGAGAAGAAACCCGCAGCCTCCGGCTGAGTTGCGCCGGACGAGAGTTTTTCGAACTCCATCAGCAATTCTTGCTGCTTCTTGGTCAGATTCTGCGGCGTTTCGACCACAACCTGGACATACATGTCGCCGGTCTGGCGCGAGCGGAGCACCGGCATACCCTTTGATGCGATGCGGAATCGGCGGCTGGACTGGGTCCCCGCCGGCACCTTCACCTTGGTCTTGCTCTTGTCGATGGTCGGCACCTCGAACTCGCCGCCGAGGGCCGCGGTCACCATCGAGATCGGCACGCGGCAGTGCAGGTCGGCGCCGTCGCGCTGGAAGAACTGGTGGGTGGTCAACGACAGGAAGATGTAGAGGTCGCCGGGCGGTCCGCCGCGGACACCGGCCTCGCCTTCGCCGGCGAGACGAATCCGGGTGCCGTCCTCGACGCCCGGAGGAATGTTGACCGACAGCGTGCGCTCGCGCGTCACCCGGCCGGACCCGGCGCAGGAGGCGCAGGCGTCCTCGATCATCTGGCCGCGGCCCTGACAGCCAGGGCAGGTCCGCTCCAGCGTGAAGAAGCCCTGGGCCTGCCGGATACGGCCGGCGCCGCCGCAATGCGAGCAGGTCTTCGGCTTGGTGCCGACCTTGGCGCCGGTGCCGGAGCAGGATTCGCAGGTGACCGAGACCGGTATCTCGATCTGCGCGGTCTTGCCCTGGAAGGCCTCCTCGAGCGTGATCTCCATGTTGTAGCGCAGGTCGGCACCGCGTTCGCGGCCGCCGCTGCCGCGGCGCTGCCCGGCCATGCCGAACAGATCCTCGAAGATGTCGGAGAAGGAGGAGGCGAAGCCGGCGCCGAAGCCGGGACCGCCACCGCCCATACCCTGCTCGAAAGCGGCATGGCCGAAGCGGTCATAGGCGGCGCGCTTGTCGCCGTCCTTCAGCACCTCATAGGCTTCGTTGATTTCCTTGAACCGGACCTCGCTGGTGGCGTCGCCCGGATTCTTGTCCGGATGCCATTTCATCGCGAGCTTGCGGAAAGCCGATTTCAGCTTGGTCTCGTCCGCGTTCCGCTCGACCTCGAGGGTCTCGTAATAGCAGCGCTTGGTGGACATCCTTCAATTCCGTCCGAAGTTCGTCGCGATCGCCAAGGATTGCGCAAGGGATTGCGTCAAGGATTGCGCCTGTCTGGAAGATGCAGCGATCGCCTTAAAGAAAAATGACCCCCACTCCTCCGAGACGCGTCGCGTGCTCTTTGGTGTGAGGGTCATGATCGCAAGCCCGCTTAGGCAGACTTCTTGTTGTTCTTGTCGTCGTCGACCTCGGTGAACTCCGCGTCGACAACGTCATCCTTTGCAGCGTCCTTGGCCGCATCGGCCTCGGCCTGCTGCTTGTACATGGCCTCGCCGAGCTTCATCGAAGCCTGTGCCAGTGTGTTGGTCTTGGCCTTGATGGCCTCGGCGTCGTCGCCCTTCAGCGCTTCCTTGAGGTCGCTGACGGCGTCTTCGATTGCGCGACGATCCGTCTCCGGGATCTTCGAGCCGTGCTCGGCCAAAGCCTTTTCGGTCGAATGAACCAGACCATCGGCATGGTTCTTGGCGTCGACCGCTTCGCGGCGCTTCTTGTCCTCGGCCGCATTGGCCTCGGCGTCCTTGACCATCTTGTCGATGTCGGCCTCGGACAGACCGCCGGATGCCTGGATCCGGATCTGCTGTTCCTTGCCGGTCGCCTTGTCCTTGGCCGAGACGTTGACGATGCCGTTGGCGTCGATGTCGAAGGTCACCTCGATCTGCGGCATGCCGCGCGGAGCCGGCGGAATGCCCATCAGGTCGAACTGGCCGAGCATCTTGTTGTCGGCCGCCATTTCACGCTCGCCCTGGAAGACGCGGATGGTGACGGCGCCCTGATTGTCTTCGGCCGTCGAGAACACCTGGCTCTTCTTGGTCGGGATCGTGGTGTTGCGGTCGATGATACGGGTGAACACGCCGCCCAGCGTCTCGATGCCCAGCGACAGCGGGGTCACGTCGAGCAGCAGCACGTCCTTGACGTCGCCCTGCAGCACGCCGGCCTGGATCGCAGCGCCGATCGCGACGACTTCGTCGGGATTGACGCCCTTGTGCGGCTCCTTGCCGAAGAACTGCTTCACCACTTCCTGGATCTTCGGCATGCGGGTCATGCCGCCGACCAGCACCACTTCACCGATCTCGCCGGCGGTCAGGCCGGCATCCTTCAGCGCCTTGCGGCACGGCTCGATGGTCTTCTCGACGAGGTCGGCCACCAGCGCCTCGAACTTGGCGCGGGTCAGCTTCATCGTCAGATGCTTCGGACCGGTCTGGTCAGCCGTGATGAACGGCAGATTGATTTCGGTCTGCGTGGTCGACGACAGCTCGATCTTTGCCTTCTCGGCGGCTTCCTTCAGGCGCTGCAGAGCGAGCTTGTCGTTGCGCAGGTTGATGCCCTGCTCCTTCTGGAACTCGTCGGCGAGGTAGCCGACCAGGCGCATGTCGAAGTCTTCACCACCGAGGAAGGTGTCGCCGTTGGTCGACTTCACCTCGAACACGCCGTCGCCGATCTCGAGGATCGAGACGTCGAAGGTGCCGCCGCCGAGATCGTACACCGCGATCGTGCCGGCCTTCGTCTTGTCGAGACCGTAGGCGAGCGCGGCTGCCGTCGGCTCGTTGATGATGCGCAGCACTTCGAGGCCGGCGATCTTGCCGGCGTCCTTGGTGGCCTGACGCTGCGCGTCGTTGAAATAAGCAGGAACCGTGATGACGGCCTGATCGACCTTCTGGCCGAGATGCGCCTCAGCGGTCTCCTTCATCTTCTGCAGAATGAAGGCCGAGACCTGCGAGGGCGAATAGGTCTTGCCGTCGGCTTCGACCCAGGCATCGCCGTTCGATGCTTTGACGATCTTGTAGGGAACGAGCTTCTTGTCCTTTTCGACCATCGGGTCGTCATAGCGGCGGCCGATGAGGCGCTTCACCGCAAAGAACGTACGCTCGGGATTGGTCACCGCCTGGCGCTTCGCCGGCTGTCCGACGAGGCGCTCGCCATCGTCAGTGAAAGCAACGATCGACGGCGTCGTTCGCATGCCCTCGGCATTCTCGATCACCTTGGCGTTCTTGCCATCCATCACGGCGACGCACGAATTCGTGGTGCCGAGGTCGATCCCAATGACCTTACCCATGGTTTTGATATCCTCTTTGCTACGGCAGGTTGGTTGGGCCCTGACGGCGCTCCGTACCGAACCCCCAGACGTTCACATACTCGCGATATTGCGACGGTGAGCCTGATATAGGAGAGAGGGTCCTGCCCGCAAGGACTGGACGCAACGTTGAGGCCTGAAAAGACTGACGTTTGAAAGATTGTGTCAGCCCGGCTACGGCACCGGTTCAAGCCCAGACCAAGTTAACAAATCGGCAATGATGCCGCCCGCCGTCGACCGCGACGTCAGCGGCGCGACGTCAGCGCTGTTGAGTGAACACTCACAAACGTCGTATGCGAGAGCGGCGCACGGGTCGAGGGCGCGCTGTTTGGCCGCTGGCGGCCACAGGTGGTCGTTCCTGGAAACGTCGGGAAACTGGAAAGTGCCCGCCAATCAAGGCGAAAAGCCCATGGAATCGAGCCGGCTGGCCTGGAGCGGAGATTTGGCGGCCTGTTGCAGGGCCATCAAAACCGCTAAAAGCGGTTCGACTGAAGAGGCCATCCAGCCCTGCACCGGCCCGTTGCGCGGCCACCAAGCAAAACCGGTAGATCCCCCATGACGCCTTTTCGAGTTCTCGTTGCGGTTGCCTTGCTGATTGCTGCCACCTGTCGTGGCTTTGCCGCCGACGTGGTGTTTCCGCCGGGCGCGCATGTCGGGATGAAACCGCTGGTGGGGCTCGTCCGCGCCAAATCCTTCATCGGCTTCGAGACCGAGGACCAGGGCGTCAAGGTCCTGATCGCCGACCTGCCCGCGGACGCCTACAACGAGGTCGTGACTGCCTTCAAGGCCAACCCGGCCGGCACCGGAAACATCAAGCCCGAAAGCCTCGAGACGCCGGCCGGCCTCGCCTACTACACCGCGGAGAGCGCCCGCGACGGCGCCAGCAATGTGCGGCGCTATTCCATGATCCTGCCGGGGCCGACCTTCTCCGGCTATGTCGCGGTGCAGGTGCCGCAGAACGCCAGCAAGATCTACACCGACGACGCCGTCCGGCAGATGTTCGCCTCCGCCGAAATCCGCAAGGAGGTGCCGGTCGACGAGCAGCTCTCCATGATGCCGTTCAAGGTCACCGAGCTCAGCGGTTTCAAGAACATCCGCATGCTGGCGCCGGGCGCAGCGCTGTTGATGGCCGACGGCGACGACAAGGCCCTTGAGGCCAGTCCCTTCATGCTGCTCGGCATCATCGCTTCGGCACCGGCAACGCCCGATGACCGCGGCCGCTTTGCCCAGCAGATCGCCACCACGATCCCCGGCGTGCGCGACGGGCGGATCACCATGTCCGAACCGATCCGGATCGACGGCCAACCCGGCTTCGAGACCCGGATTGACGCCATCAGCGGCAAGGACAACACCCCGGTGACCATCGTGCAGTGGCTGCGGTTCGGCGCGCAGACATCGCTGCGCATCATCGGCAGCTCGCCGCGTACCGATTGGGTGACGGCCTTCCCGCGCTTCCGCGCGGTCCGCGACGGCATCCAGCCGCGCGGCTGATCGGCCTTTCGTAAAGCCGGTCGGAAAAATCCCACTTTCGTCGCTCGCCGAACGGAACTAGCCTCCTCGCGCGGTATCAAAGCGAGGAGGGGCGCGATGTTGGATCGACGACAGATAGTTGCAGGCCTCGGCACATTGGCGCTTGCGACCCTGGTTCCCAAAGGTCTCTGGGCGGCTGCGATCAAGCCCGACGATGGCTCCGCGCTGCTCGTGATCGACGTCCAGAACTGCTTCCTGCCCGGCGGCAGTCTCGCGGTGAAGGACGGTGAGCAGGTGGTGCCTGTCATCAACAAGATCGCCAAGAGCTTTGCCAATGTGGTGATGACGCAGGACTGGCACACGCCCGGACACATCTCGTTTGCCTCGGTCCATGCCGGCAAGAAGCCGTTCGAGACCATCGACCTCGCCTACGGCAAGCAGGTGCTCTGGCCCGATCACTGCGTGCAGGGCACCGATGGTGCTTCCCTGTCGAAGGAACTCGCGATCCCGCAGGCCGAGCTCATCATCCGCAAGGGTTTTCACAAGGACGTCGACAGCTACTCCGCCTTCACCGAAGCCGACGGCAAGACCACCACCGGGCTCGCCGCCTATCTGAAGGCGCGCAATGTCGCGCGGGTTTTCGTGGCCGGGCTCGCCACCGATTTCTGCGTGGCATGGACCGCGCTCGATGCGCGCAAGGCCGGCTTCGAAACCTATGTCGTGGAAGACGCCTGCCGCGGCATCGACACGCAGGGATCGCTCGCCAAGGCCTGGGCCGACATGGACAAGGCCGGCGTCAAGCGGATCCAGTCGTCGGACATCGCGTAGGCATTCCGCGCGAGATCCACATGGCCGAGCTTGAGGCCCCCGTCGCATTCGACTTCGCGCGACGCCCGCCGTCGCCGCGCATGGCGGGCCTGATTGTCGGAATTACGGGTTACCGCGAGACGGCGGCAGGCCACTTCTTCCATCGTCAGACCGCACCGCTGATCGTGCCGTTGATCATCAGCTTCGGCTCGCCCTATCTGATCGCGCTCGCGCGTCAGCCTGGACCATCCGACCGTCAGCTTAGCTTCACGGCCGGACTGCACGCCGGCCCCGTCAACATCGAGTCAGACGGCTGCGCCGAATCCGTGCAGGTGGATTTCACGCCGCTTGGCGCCTATCGCTTCTTCGGCGGCGCCATTGCCGAGCTCACCGGGCGCATGGTCGATCTTGGCGATGTGCTGGGCCGCGATGGGCGGCGGCTGCGCGAGCAAATCGGCGCTGTACCGTGCTGGCGGCGCCGCTTCGACCTGATTGAGGATTTCGTGCTTCGCCGCCTCGGCCGCGGGCCGTCCGAGGAAGTCGCGTTCGCTTATCAAAAGTTGGCGCGCTCGGGCGGCACAGCTCGGATCACGGCGATCGCTTCGGAGATCGGTTGGAGCCGTAAGCACCTCGCTGGCCGGTTTCGATCCGAGCTCGGCCTCGCGCCCAAGCCGGTAGCGCGCATGATGCGCTTTCATCAGGCTTGCCGGCTTGCGCAGGCTGGCGCAGCCGACGGCTGGGCCGCAATCGCTGCGGAGAGCGGTTACGCCGATCAAGCCCATCTTGCCCGCGAGTTCGTCGAGTTTGCCGGAGAACCACCGACCGCTTGGGCGCGCCGCCTGATGCTGACCGACAGCCGGCTTTCCCATTCCGGCGAGCTGCAGCCGGACTGGTAACAAACCTTCAAGCCGAAGCCGGATTGCCTCGTGCAGAGTGGCGCCATCAGCCCAGGAGGTGAGCCCCCATGACGCACGACATCGAACCGCCCCGCATCTATCCGACCCTGCGCTGCAAGGACGCCGAGGCGATGATCGGCTGGCTCAAGACCGTGATCGGATTCACCGAGCACGTGGTCTACCGCGACGGCGGCGTGATCCACCATGCCGAGCTCGCCTACGGTTCCTCGATGCTGATGCTGGGCCAGAGCCGCGACGATGCCTATGGCAGGTTGGTCGGCGATGCAGCCGGCCGCCGCACCGATTCAATCTACATCGCCGTCGACGATCCCGACGCCTTGCACGCGAAGGCCCGGGCAGTGGGTGCCAAGATCGAAATGGAGCTGCGCGACACCGACTATGGCAGCCGTGATTTCGCCTGCCGTGACCCGGAGGGAAATCTCTGGAGCTTCGGCACCTATTGGCCGAAGGCCCACGAGAAGCCGCTGCCGTGAAACGACAGCAGCACGCTCACAGCTCCAGAGCCGTCGTCGGAGCGATCAGACCGTGATGTCGGCGCTCGGAGCGGCCTTGGCGCCGCCCTTGGAGACGCCGACCAGCGCCGGACGCAGGATGCGCTCGCCGATCATGTAGCCGGCCTGCACGACCTGCACCACCGTGCCCGACGGCACCGAGGTGTCCGGTACCTCGAACATCGCCTGCTGGAAGTTCGGATCGAACTTCTCGCCGATCGGATCGAACTTCTTGACGCCGTTCTTCTCCAGCGCGTTGAGCAGGGACCGCTCGGTCAACTCGACGCCTTCGATCAGCGCCTTCAGGCCGGGATCGGCGGCTTCCTTGGTCTCGGCCGGCACCGCGTCGAGCGCGCGCTGCAGATTGTCGGCGATATCGAGCACGTCGCGGGCGAAACCGGTGATGCCGTAAGTCTTGGCGTCGGCAACCTCGCGGCGGGTGCGCTGACGGAGGTTCTCCATCTCGGCCAGCGTACGCAGCGTGCGGTCCTTCGCCTCGGCGAGTTCCTTGGTCAGCGCCTCAACCGATCCGACCTCGGGATCGTCAGGCATGATGTAGGGCTTCGAGACCACGGGTTCACCCGTCGGCGCCGAATTCTCGGTGTTGTCATTGGCCCGGTTCGGATCGGTCATGGCTTGCCTTCTCGAAAACTCGCGTCGGTTCAAATCTTGGGGATTGCTGCCCGGGATATCGTGCTTTGGGCGGCGAAAATCAAGCGCAACATGCCGGCTTCGGGAACAGGGACCTCCGGCTTGGGTGACGAAAACCCGTCAAATGAAAGCGAAATGCACTCCGATCAGCCGCCCAGCATCTTGCTGACGATGCGCGCGGCGTAATCGACGGTCGGAATCACCCGCGCATAGTTCAGCCGCGTCGGTCCGATCACGCCGAGGACGCCGACGATCCGGCCCTGGGCGTCGCCATATGGCGCGATGATGGTGGAGGAACCCGACAGCGAGAACAACTTGTTCTCCGAGCCGATAAAAATCCGCACGCCCTCGCCGCGCTCGGCACGGCCAAGCAGATCGATCACGCCGCGCTTGGTCTCGAGATCGTCGAACAGCGACTTGATCCGTTCGAGATCGTCGAGCGCATGCAGATCCTCGAGCAGATTGGCGTGACCACGCACGATCAGCTGGCGGTCCTCGCTCTCGCCGCCGGACCAGCTCGCGATGCCGGCCGCGACGACCTTTTGCGTAAGCTGATCGAGCTCGGCGCGGTTTTGCGTCAATGCCGTTTCGAGCTCGAGCCGCGCTTCGGCCAGCGTCCGGCCGCGGATCCGCGCATTGAGGAAATTGGTGGCCTCCGTCAGGGCCGAAGACGGAACGCCCGGCGGCAGCGCCAGCACCCGGTTTTCGACCTGGCCGTCTTCGCCGACCAGCACGACCAGCGCCTTCTCCGGCTCCAGCCGCACGAATTCGATGTGCTTCAGCCGCGCATTCGACTTCTGCGTCAGCACCACCGCCGCGGCACGGGTCAGCCCCGACAGCCGCGTCAACGCTTCGCCCAGCGCCGCCTCGACCGATTGCGCACGACCGACCGCTGCCAGCTGGGTCTGGATCGACTGACGCTCGGCCTCTGTGAGGTCGCCGACCTGCATCAGGGCGTCGACGAAGAAGCGCAGGCCGAGTTCGGTCGGCAGCCGGCCGGCCGAGGTGTGCGGCGCATAGATCAGGCCGAGCTGTTCGAGGTCCGACATCACATTGCGGACCGAGGCCGGCGACAGCGGTAATGCGATCAGCCGCGAGATGTTGCGCGAACCGACCGGCTCGCCGGTCGCGAGATAGCTTTCGACGATTTGACGAAAAATGTCGCGCGAACGCTCGTTGAGCTGGGCGAGCCCGGCATGCGGCGCGATCAGGCCTATCGGATCGTGGTGCGTCAAACTCCAGTCCTTCACAATTGCTGCCTAATTTGTCGCTCCCGGAGGCCGGTGACAAGCATGCATTCGGCTTCCTGGCACCGGACCATTCCGGGGCCGAAAACCCTCGCCAAATCCCTTGCCAAAACCCTTGCCGCTGCCGCTTCCCCCTCCTACAAGCACGCCCAGCCCTATCTCTCGGAATTCTGGAGGATTTCCATGCGGCCAAGCCGCCGTGCGCCCGATGAACTGCGTCCCGTGTCGCTGGAACGCGGCGTCGTCAAATATGCCGAGGGTTCCTGCATGGTGAAGTTCGGCGACACCCACGTGCTGGTGACCGCCACGCTGGAAGAACGGTTGCCGCCATGGCTGAAGGGCCAGGGCCGCGGCTGGGTCACCGCCGAATATGGCATGCTGCCGCGCGCCACCCTGGAACGCACCCGCCGCGAGGCCTCCGCCGGCAAGCAGGGTGGCCGCACGGTCGAGATCCAGCGGCTGATCGGCCGCTCGCTGCGCGCGGCCGTCGACCTTGAGGCGCTCGGCGAGCGCCAGATCACGGTCGATTGCGACGTCATCCAGGCCGATGGCGGCACCCGTACCGCCTCGATCACCGGTGCCTGGGTGGCGCTGGCCGACTGCATCAACTGGATGAAGACCCGCAACATGCTGAAAACCAACGTGTTGCGCGACAACGTGGCGGCGATCTCCTGCGGCATCTACCAAGGCACGCCGGTGCTCGATCTCGACTATGCCGAGGACTCCGAGGCCGACACCGACGCCAATTTCGTCATGACCGGCGACGGCCGCATCATCGAGGTGCAGGGCACCGCCGAGAAGACGCCGTTCTCGCAAGACGAATTCCTGGCGCTGATGGCCCTGGCGCGCAAAGGTGTCGCGCGTCTGGTCGACTTGCAAAAGATCGCGGTGGCGTAGTCAGATTGGTCATGCACCGCCGAATCACCGGAAGGCTCGTCATCGCCACCCATAATCCCGGCAAGCTTGCCGAGATGCGGGAACTGCTGGCGCCGCACGGCGTCGAGGCGGTGTCGGCCGGCGAGCTCGGTCTCGCCGAGCCCGAGGAGACCGGCGACAACTTTCGCGCCAATGCGGCGATCAAGGCGATCGCGGCGGCGAAGGCCGCGGGACTGCCGGCTTTCGCCGACGATTCCGGCCTCGTGGTCGACGCGCTCGACGGCGCGCCCGGGATCTACTCGGCGCGCTGGGCCGGCGACGGCAAGGACTTCATGGCGGCGATGACGCGGATCGAGCGCCTGCTGCAGGAGCGCGGCGCCACTGGCCCGGAGCAGCGCAAGGCGCATTTCGTCTCCGCCCTAAGCGTGGCCTGGCCCGACGATCACCTCGAAGAGGTCGAGGCCCGCGTCGACGGAACCCTGGTCTGGCCGCCGCGCGGCACCGCCGGATTCGGCTATGATCCGGCGTTCCTGCCCGACGGTTACATGCGGACCTTTGGCGAAATGAGCAGTATCGAGAAGCACGGCCTGCCGCCGCTCGGGCTCGGCCTGTCGCATCGCGCCCGCGCCTTCGTGAAGCTCGCGGAGATCTGCCTTGAGCCACGCTGAACGAGAAGCTTTTGGCGTCTACGTGCACTGGCCGTTCTGCCTGTCGAAATGCCCGTACTGCGATTTCAACAGCCACGTCCGGCATGCGCCGGTCGACGAGGCGCGGTTCGTGCGCGCGTTCGCCCGCGAGATCGAGACCACGGCCGCGCGGGTGCCGGGACGCGAAGTGTCCTCGATCTTCCTCGGCGGCGGCACCCCTTCGCTGATGCAGCCGCAAACCGTCGGCGCCGTGCTCGATGCGATCGGCAAGCATTGGCAGGTCTCGCGCGACGTCGAGGTCACGCTCGAGGCCAATCCGACCAGCGTCGAGGCGACGCGCTTTCGCGGCTATCGCGCAGCCGGCGTCAACCGTGTCTCGCTCGGCGTGCAGGCACTGGACGATGCTTCGCTGAAAGCATTGGGCCGCCTGCATACCGCGCGCGAAGCGCTCGACGCGGTCACGATCGCACGCTCTGCATTCGACCGCTACTCGTTCGATCTGATCTACGCCCGGCCCGACCAGACGCCGCAGATGTGGGCCGATGAATTGAAGCAGGCGATCTCGGAAGCGGCCGAGCACCTGTCGCTCTATCAGCTCACGATCGAGGAAGGCACGCCGTTCTTCGGGCTGCATGCCGCCGGCAAATTGCAGACGCCGGATGAAGCGACCGCGCGCGCGCTCTACGACGTGACGCAGGAGGTCTGCGCCCGCGAGGGACTGCCGGCCTACGAGATCTCCAACCACGCCCGCACCGGCGCCGAGTGCAAGCACAACCTCGTCTATTGGCGCGGCGAGGAATATGCCGGCATCGGTCCCGGCGCGCACGGCCGGCTCGACATCGATGGCGTCAGGCACGCGACCGCGACCGAGCGGCGCCCCGAGGCATGGCTGTTGAACGTCGAGGAACGCGGCCATGGCGTCGTCACCGATGACAGCCTCAACAGCGAAGAGCGCGCCGACGAATTCCTCTTGATGGGGCTGCGGCTCGCCGAAGGTATCGATCCCACGCGCTATGCGAAGCTCTCCGGCCGCAAGCTCGATCCGCACCGGATCGCGATGCTGCGCGAGGAAGGCGCGATCGCCGTCGATGCCGACGGACGGCTGCGCGTGACCAAGTCGGGATTTCCGGTGCTAGACGCCGTCGTCGCGGATCTCGCCGCCTAGAGCCTATCCGGTTCCGATTGAATCGGAACGGGGCTCTAGATTCTTGTTTTGACGCGTTTTCTTCACGCGAACCGGTATCCACTTCGCTCGAAAACGCTCTGGGTGCACGCTGCCAAAATATCGAAAACAACCCCATGCAAAGTAGCCGGCGGGTGCCGGCGCTCGGACAAGGCAGCTCGACCGCCTGACGAAAACTAAAGCCTGATGAGATTAGGTTGAGCTGGAACGGCGTCGAAAGTTCACCTCTCCCTTGGGAGAGGTCGATTTGCGCAGCAAATCGGGTGAGGGGGTTACGGTCTATCGAGGAGCAAGAGCCCTCACCCGGATTGCTTCGCAATCCGACCTCTCCCCGACGGGGAGAGGTGAACCGAGACCGCGCCAAGCCGATTCAACCAAAACTCATCCCGCTTTAGGCGCCAAAACTCTTCGGCGAGCCTGCGACCGGCGTGCTGCCGCCGGACGCCACCTTCATGACGGCAAGGCCGCGCTCATTGGTACCGTCGGAGCGGAAGCGGAACAGGCCGTCGATGCCGGCAAAGCCGGATGGATTGGTCAGCGTCTCCGGCGCAAAGCGCTGCGCGCCCTGGGTGCGCGCCAGCGCCGCCATCAGCGCGACAGCGTCATAGGCAAGCGTTGCGGTGCGCACCGGCTCGCCGCCGTATTTGGCGCGATAGCGGCCGGCGAAGCTGCGGAAACCGGACGGATCGGGCGCGGCGTAGAGACCGCCTTGCAGGACCGGGCTCGCGAACACCCGCGGATTGTCCCACAGCCCGGTGCCGAGCAGCTGGATGTTGCGCAGATTGGCACCCGCTGCAGTGAGTGCGTCGGCGGTCGCGACCACCGAATCGCCGTCGTCGGCGATCAGCAGCGCATCGGCCTGGCCGAGCGCCTGCGCCACGGTCCGCGCCGGCGTTGCGCGATCGGCGCCATATTTCTCGAAGGCGACGACACGGCCGTTCTTGCGCCCGACCGCCTGCTTGAATGCGGCCTCGACCACATTGCCATAGGCGTTGTCCGGCACCATCGCGGCGAACGAACGCTTTCCGATCCCGGCCGAATAATCGACGATGCGATTGATGTCGGACTCCGGCAGGAAGCTCAGGAGGTAGACACCGCGTCCGGCCACGCTCGAATCGGTGGAGAAGGCGATCACCGAGGTTCCGCGCGGCCGCGTCAGTTGCGCGACGGCTGGCACCGAGCCTGCGAACAGCGGTCCGAGAATGATCTCGGCGCCTTCCGACAGTGCCTGCTGGGCACCCTGCGATGCGCCCTGCGGGCTGCCGCCATCGTCCTTGATCAGGAGCTGGATGTTCGGGTTCTGAAATTCCGCCAGCGCCATTTCGGCGGCGTTGCGCATCGACTGCGCCGCGAGGCCGGCATTGCCGGACGCCGACAGCGGCAAAATCAATCCAATCTTGACCTGCCCGGTGCCAACTGCCTGCGGTTGTTGCTGCGGGCCGGCGGGACCGGCCTCCGGATTGCCGCTGGAGAATTGGCTTAGGCTCTGCTGGACGCCGGAACAGGCGCTCAGCAACGGCGCGCCCACGAGCAGACCAAGCGCGGTCCGCCGGGTCGTGCCCGACGGCAGGGAGTTGCGGTGATGCGGGCCTTCCATCGTCTCTCTTCTCTTGGCCGACCAGGATCGGCCAGGACTCCATCCAGCTCTGATGAGGCGGGTGGATTCAGGCATATTGTCGGCGAATAGTTAACTAAAACAAAAGGATTATGGCCTCGCGGCGCCGTTGCCGCGGCTCCCGTTTCCCTCAGCAACCGCGTACCGTCATCGCCGTTTCCGGATGTGGCGCAAGTGCTGCCATCCCTCTAGAGCCTATCCCGTTCCGATTGAATCGGAACGGGGCTCTAGATTCTTGTTTTGACGCGTTTTCTTCACGCGAACCGGTATCCACTTCGCTCGAAAACGCTCTAGATTGGCATTATGCGCGCAAAAGCCAGTCCCCTCCACCATTCCGATGCCACGACAGGCACTGCGGCCCGGACCTTTTCGATCGGCGGCCAGGAGCTGGCGGCGCCAAAGGCTGTGCCCGGGCTCCATCTGGTGGCGACCCCGATCGGCAATCTCGCCGACGTCACCCTGCGCGCGCTGGAGACCTTGGCTGGCGTCGACGTGATCGCCTGCGAGGACACCAGGATCACGCGACGGCTGACCGAGCGTTACGCGATCACCGCCGAGCTGGCGCTCTACCACGAGCACAACGCGGCCCAGGCCCGGCCCAAGATCCTCGAACGGCTGGCGCAAGGCGCGGCCATCGCCCTGGTCTCGGACGCCGGCACGCCGCTGATCTCCGATCCCGGCTTCAAGCTGGTGCGCGACGTCTGCGCCGCCGGGCATGCCGTCATCGCGGTGCCGGGGCCATCGTCGGTGCTATCAGCGCTGTCGGTCGCGGCGCTGCCGACGGACCGGTTCTTCTTCGAGGGATTCCTGCCGGCGAAGGAGCACGCGCGCCGCGCGCGACTCACCGAGCTCGCCCGGATCGATTCGACGCTGGTGATGTTCGAATCCGGCAATCGGGTGCAGGACACGCTGCGCGATCTCGCCGCGACCATGGCTGGACGTGACGCCGCGATCTGCCGCGAGCTGACCAAGCTGCACGA
The DNA here is from genome assembly GCF_042258615.1 of Bradyrhizobium sp. Pha-3. GTDB lineage: Bacteria > Pseudomonadota > Alphaproteobacteria > Rhizobiales > Xanthobacteraceae > Bradyrhizobium. The sequence continues at coordinate 9,255,090 of NZ_CP170152.1, forward strand.
AGAGGTCAAGCGCGCGCCGGTCGCCGAGCTTGCGGCGGGCGCAGACGCGCTGGAGACGCGCGGCGAGTTCGTGCTCGTCATCGGGCCGCCGCCTGACGATGCCGGCGTGATGGGCCAGGACGCACTCGACGATTTGTTGCGCGTGCAGCTCGCCCGCGGCAGCGTCAAGGATGCGGTGGCCCACGCGGTCGAGCTGTCGGGCCGGCCGCGCCGCGAGGTCTACGCCCGCGCCCTCGAGCTCGCGAAGACCATCGGGGACGGCGATGGCGAAGACTGACAGCGCGTCCCCCGAACGCGTCGCCGCATTCCGCACCGGCATCTCGGCCGAGAGCCGCGCCGCGGCCCTCCTGATCGCCAAGGGCTATCGCATCCTGGCAAGGCGCTTCCGCACCCCCTATGGCGAGATCGACCTGGTGGTACGCCGGCGCAATCTGCTCGCCTTCGTCGAGGTCAAGGCCCGTGCCAGCCTCGACGACGCCGCCTATGCGGTGACGCCGCGCCAGCAGCAGCGCATCGTCAATGCCGCCCAGGCCTGGCTGATGGCGCATCCCGAACATGCCGAATTTGATCTCAGATTCGACGCCGTGCTGATTGCGCCGAAGAGCCTGCCGCGCCATCTGTTAGCGGCATTCGACGCCAGCCCTTAAAGTTACCCTCAGACCTCGCGGGACACGCTTATGAAATTGAAGATTGCCGTCCAGATGGATCCCATCGCGCGCATCAACGTCCGCGGCGATTCGACCTTTGCGCTGCTGCTCGAGGCGCAGAAGCGCGGCCACGGCATTTCCTACTACACGCCCGACAAGCTGTCGCTGCGCGGCGAGGAGCTGGTGGCGCCGGTGCAGTCTCTCACCGTGCGCGACGAGGTCGGCGATCACTTCACGCTGGGCGAGCCGAAACGCGAGGCTCTCAACGGCTTCGACGTCGTGCTGTTGCGGCAGGACCCGCCGTTCGATCTCGCCTACATCACCTCGACCCATTTCCTCGAACGCATTCATCCGAAGACGCTGGTCGTCAACGATCCGGCCAGCGTGCGCAACGCGCCCGAAAAGCTGTTCGTGATGAATTTCCCGCAGCTGATGCCGCCGACCTTGATCTCGCGCGATCTCGACGAGATCAACGCGTTCCGCAACCAGCACGGCGCCGTCGTCATGAAACCGTTGCACGGCCATGGCGGCGCCGCGGTCTTCCGCGTGATGCCGCAGGACATGAATTTCGGCTCGCTGTTCGACATGTTCTCGGTCACCTTCAAGGAGCCGTGGGTGATCCAGCGCTTCCTTCCCGAGGTGAAGCATGGCGACAAGCGCATCATCCTGGTCGACGGTGAATTCGCCGGCGCCGTCAACCGCGTGCCGGCAGCGGACGATCTGCGCTCCAACATGGTGCGCGGCGGTGCGGCCAAGGCGACCGAGCTCTCGGATCGCGAGCGCGAAATCTGCGCCACGCTTGGACCTGCGCTGCGCGAACGCGGCCTGCTGTTCGTCGGCATCGACGTGATCGACGGCAATTTGACCGAGATCAACGTCACCTCGCCGACCGGCATCCGCGCAATTCAGCGGCTCAACGGCCCCGATGTCGCAGCGATGATCTGGGATACCATCGAGAAGAAGCGCGCCGCGAAATAATCCTCCTCCCTTGTGCGCTGCACATTCAGGTTGAACTCTAAGCAGAGTTCGACCGCGGCTGCGTTCGCCTTATTCTTCTTGCCAGCTTGCGCAGGCGAAGGCAGCATCCTCTTGCCTGCGTCAGGTCAAGCGGCGGGCTAACGCGGGCGACAACACGAAAATCTCATAAAAATTGTGGAGGAAGACGTTATGACGCTCAATGTCTCACGACGATCCTTGCTCGCGCTCGGTGCCGGTCTCGGCGCCAGCACACTCCTCGGCAGCACCGCGCAGGCACGCGCGCCGAAGCTCGGCACGCAGACACCCTATTGGCACCGCTTCGTTCTCGGCGATGCCGAAGTCACCGTCGTCTCCGACGGCCCGCTTCCGCTCGGCGATCCCTCCGGCACCTTCACCGGCGTGCCGAAGGAAGAAGTGAAGAAGATGCTCTCCGACAATTTCCTCTCGCCCGACAATGTCGTGCTCGAGCAGAACTCGCCGATCGTCAACATGGGCGACAGGCTGATCCTGTTCGATACCGGCATGGGCACCTCGAAGGCCTTCGGCCCGACCACCGGGCGGCAACAGAAGAGCATGCAGGAAGCCGGCATCAAGCCGGAGGACATCGACGCCGTCGTGCTGTCGCACGCGCACATCGATCATATCGGCGGCATCGTCGGCGCCGACGACAAGCCGCTGTTCCCGAATGCGCAGTACTACATCGCGCAAAGCGATCTCGATTTCTGGACCGACGAAGGCAAGATGGGCAGTCCGTTGAAGGACTTTGTCGTTCACGCCCGCAAGAACCTGATGCCGGTGCGCGACCGCATCGTGTTCTTCAAGGATGGCCAGGAATTCCTGCCCGGCGTGACGGCGATCGCAGCGCCCGGCCACACCGTGGGCCACACCATCTTCATGGTGAGCTCGGGCGGCAAGTCCTTCGCCTTCCTCGGCGACCTCTCGCATCACGCGGTGCTGCTGCTGGAGCGGCCGCGGATGGAGTTCTCCTACGACACCGATCCGAAGCAGGCGGCGAACTCCCGGGTCAAGCTCCTCGAGATGCTGGCCGCGAACAAGACGCCTGTGATGTCCTATCACTTCGCTTGGCCGGGCTACGGCCACGTCGCCAAGGCCGGCGAGGGCTTCCACTACTATCCGGAACCGATGCAGATGACGCTGTGACGGCGGCGCATCCGGGGGCGGCGCGCGTCGCCCCCGAATGTTCCCTTAATGTTCTTGCGCCGGGCGGCCCGCTCCGCTACCTTGGGTGGCGGAAGATAGGGGCAGCATGGTCCAGCGGGTTTCCACCGTCGCATTCGAGGGGATCGAGGCCCGCGCGGTCGACGTGCAGGTGCAGGTCGCGCCCGGATTGCCGGCGTTCGCGATCGTCGGCCTGCCCGACAAGGCGGTGTCGGAGGCGCGCGAGCGGGTACGCTCGGCGCTGATCGCCTCCGGCCTCGCGCTTCCCGCGCGCCGCATCACCGTCAACCTCGCGCCGGCCGATTTGCCCAAGGAGGGCAGCCATTACGACCTGCCGATTGCGCTCGGCCTGATGGCGGCGATCGGGGCGATCCCGCCGGATGCACTCAGCGGCTTCACCGTGCTCGGCGAACTCGGGCTCGACGGCTCGATCGCGCCCGTGGCAGGCGTGCTGCCCGCCGCGATCGGTGCCAATTCGCGCGACGAGGGATTGATCTGTCCTGCCGCCTGCGGCTCGGAGGCCGCCTGGGCGAGCCCGGACATCCAGATCATCGCGGCCCATTCGCTGATCCAGATCGCCAATCACTTCAAGGGCACGCAGCTGCTGTCGCGGCCGCAGCCGAAGGTGCAAGACCAAAACGAGGCGCGCGAGGAAGCGCTGCTCGACCTGCGCGACATCAAGGGCCAGGAGAGCGCAAAGCGCGCGCTCGAGATCGCCGCCGCCGGCGGACATCATCTCTTGATGATCGGCTCACCCGGCGCCGGCAAATCGATGCTGGCGGCGCGGCTGCCCTCGATCCTGCCGCCGCTGTCGCCGTCCGAATTGCTCGAAGTCTCGATGATTGCGTCCGTCGCCGGCGAGATCCGCGACGGCGCGTTGACCGCGCGGCGCCCGTTCCGCAGCCCGCATCATTCCGCCAGCATGGCGGCGCTGACCGGCGGCGGCATGCGCGCCAAGCCGGGCGAGATCTCGCTCGCGCATCAGGGCGTGCTGTTCCTCGATGAATTACCGGAGTTCGATCCGCGGGTGCTGGATTCGCTGCGCCAGCCGCTGGAGAATGGCGAAGTCTCGGTGAGCCGGGCCAACCATCGCGTCACCTATCCGGCGCGCTTCATGCTGGTCGCGGCGATGAACCCGTGCCGCTGCGGCCACGCCTATGAGCCCGGCTATTCCTGCAAGCGCGGCCGGCTCGACCGCTGCACCGCCGACTACCAGATGCGGATCTCCGGGCCGCTGATGGATCGGATCGACCTGCGGATCGAGGTGCCGGCCGTGACCGCGGCGGATCTGATCCTGCCGCCGCCGGCGGAGGGATCGGCCGAGGTCGCCGCACGCGTTGCGGCCGCACGCGACATCCAGCTCGCGCGCTACGCGGCGGCCGGCATGCCGCATGTTCGTACCAACGCGGAAGCGCCGAGCGCGCTGCTCGAGACCATCGCGCAGCCCGATGCGCACGGCCAGAAGCTGCTCCGCGAGGCAGCCGAGAACATGCACCTCACCGCGCGCGGCTATCACCGCGTGCTGCGGGTGGCGCGCACGCTCGCCGATCTCGACGGCACTGATACGATCGGCCGGCTGCACCTCGCCGAAGCGCTGTCCTATCGTGCATTGGCCGACGATCTGCGCCGCGCGGCGTGACTCCGATCCGGAGCACTGTCCCGATTCATGCCGGAATCATCCGCGTCAACACGACGGTAACCACTCTCATTTACGCTCCGCAAACCATAAGCACCGCGATCCGCGGCAAGCTTGGGTCGAGCGAGTTGTGTCATGTTGCGTATGAAGGTTTTGGCCTCGGTGGTCCCCCTTGCCGTGGCCGCGGTATTCGCCCGCGTTGAATTCCTGCCGGGTCCCCGGCCTTGCATCGAGGTCGGCGGCGCCACGATGCAGATCGCATCGATCCCCTGGCAGGCTCAGCTTCACGTCAGCTTCACCGACGACCCCAGCCTTGCCACCGTCCGGGTCCGGGTCGCCGACAGCGCCGAGGCCGCCGACTTCACCGTGATCGACGACATCGACGATGCCGAGGCCGGTGCCTGCGAAAGCAACGCCGTGCCGCAGCTGATCGGGATTTCCAGCGCGCCGGCCGCAACCGGCCCCGTCATCTATCTTTCCCATGACGGTCCGTTCGATTACCGCGTCTACGTGAAGTCGAAGACGTTCTCGGCGCGCGATGCCGCGGCCCTGATCGTCAGCGCCCGCGGCGGACACCGCCGCCTCGAGGCGGCATCGCTGGAACCGCACGCGCGCTTCCAGGGCCAGACAATGGCGGAGTTAACCCCCCGCTAACCCTGTTCCGAGGGGCGGCGCGAAACCGCCACCAACCTCAAGCACTTTTCAAGGTGGCCGACGCATCGTCATCGCCAGATCGGGCACTCTCAGGACCACCATTGATGGGGCGTTTCTTCCGGATCAAGTTACGCCTTCGCCGCTTCCTGCGACGCCATTCCTGGGTCGCGACGATCGTCCGTTCCTTCACGATCTTTTCCGTCGCATTCGGCGGCGCCTTCGGATTCATCTCGGGCGCCCTCTCGCCGCACAGCGGCTACGATCCCAATGCATTCGCGATCGGCGTCAGCTTCCTGTTCGCGCTCGCCTGTCTCTGGATCGTGACGCTCGGCATCCGGCTGCGGCTGATGCGCCGACGCCTGCGCACCATCGCCATGCACAATGAGGCGATGGCCGACCGCAACTGGGAACTGCAGGAGGCCGAACAGCGCGCCTCCACCCTGTTCGAGGCGCAGGACGATTTGATCGTGCTGCGCGACCTCGACGGCCTCATCACCTACGCCAACGACGCCTATTGCGCGCTGGCACAGATCCCCCGCGGCGAATTGATCGGCAGCACCGCTACCCTCAAAGTACTCGAACAGGGCGACATTGCGCTCGAATCCAACGGCACGCGGGTCTACGACCAGAAGATCGAGGGACCGCTCGGGCCGCGCTGGATCGCCTGGCGCGAGGGCCTCGTGCGCAACGATGCCGGCGCGCCGGCCGAGATGCAGAGCGTCGGCCGCGACGTCACCGACCGCACCGAGAGCGAGCGCGCGCTGGCCGAAGCCCGCGATCAGGCCGACGCCGCCAACCGCGCCAAATCGCGCTTCCTTGCGATGGCGAGCCACGAGATCCGCACCCCGCTGAACGGCATCATCGGCATGAGTGGACTGCTGATGGACACCCAGCTGACGCCGGAGCAGACGACCTACGTCAAGGCGGTCAAGACGTCAGGCGACGCGCTGCTCGCGCTGATCGAGGAGCTGCTCGACTATTCCAAGATCGAAGCCGGCAAGATCGATCTCGAACACCGCGCCTTTGCACTGTCGGGCCTGATCGAGGACATCACCGAACTGCTGGCGCCGCGCGCGCAGGCCAAGGGCATCGAGATCGCCGCCTATGTCGACGAGCGGCTGCCGATGCAGGTGACCGGCGACGCCGCGCGGCTGCGTCAGGTGCTGCTCAATCTCGCCGGCAACGCCATCAAGTTCACCGCGACCGGCGGCGTCGCGCTGATCGTCGAGCCCGGCATCTGGCCGAACGAGATCAGCTTCCTGGTTCGCGACACCGGCATCGGCATCGCACCGGAAGCGCAGCAGCGCATCTTCCGGGAGTTCGAGCAGGCCGACGACCGCATCGCGCGCAGCTATGGCGGCACCGGCCTCGGCCTCTCGATCAGCGACCGCATCGTCAAGCGAATGGGTGGCCGGATCTCGCTTGCAAGCACGCCGGGCGCGGGCTCGACCTTCGAGGTCTCGATCCCGCTGGCCGCCGCCGACACCGGCGAGGCCAACCGCTTCACAGCGCCTGATCTCGCCGGCCAATCGATCATGCTGGTCGCGCCGCACAGCATCGAGGCCTCGCTGATCTCGCGGCGGCTGCAGCGCTGGGGCGCGCAGACCTGCATCGTGTCGGATGCCAATGTCGCCGAGGCATTGCTGCCGGAGCGGAGCTGGCACACGGTCCTGATCGATCACACGCTCGGCGCGCAGGCGATGGAGGCGTTCGCCAAGGCCGCCCGCATCCACGCCACCCATCGCATCGTGATGGTCACTCCGGCGACGCGGCAGGACATTTCGGCCTCCGATGCAGCCGTGTTCACCGGCTATCTGGTCAAGCCGCTGCGGGCGTCATCGCTCGCCGCACGCCTGACCGCGTCACCCGAAATCGCCGCGCCAAGCCTTGCAATGCCGAGCCTCGTGATGCCCGGCCCTACGATCGAGACGGTCACGGAGTCGGCACCCACTGCGCCGGCGGCCGCGCCGCCGCACAAGGGGCTCTCGATCCTGGTTGCGGAAGACAATGAGATCAATGCGCTTCTGATGCGCTCGCTGCTCGCCCGGCTCGGCCACGACGTGGTCATCACCACCAATGGCGAGCAGGCGATGGAATCCTGGCTGTCGGCGACGTCAGCCGGCACGCCCTACGATCTCGTGCTGATGGACATCCAGATGCCGCGCCTCAACGGCATCGAGACCACCAAGCAGATCCGCGCCCACGAGTCCGGCGGGCTGACCGGCCAGTCCGGTCGCCGGACGCCGATCCTGGCGCTGACCGCCAACACGCTGGTGGAAGATCGCTACGCCTGCTTCGAAGCCGGCATGGATGGCTTCCTGATCAAGCCGCTCGACCGCGAGAAGCTCGAGGAAGCGCTCGCGGGCCTCGCCGCTGCGCGGCATATCGCGGCGTAGGCGGCCGCAAACTCCGTGTCGTCCCTGCGAAAGCAGGGACCCATAACCACCGAATTTGGTTTTACGACCCGCTGCGGCCACAGCCTTGTAGATTACAGACGCCTGTGGCTATGGGTCGCTGCTTTCGCAGGGACGACGTCTGTAATGTGGCCTGCTTACTCCAGAAAATACTTACAGCCGGCGCAGCGCGACCGTCTGCACCACGTGGTCGGCGCCCTTCTTCAGGATCAGCGTCGCGCGCGGGCGGGTCGGCAGGATGTTGTCCTCGAGATTGGCGAGGTTGGTGCGTTCCCAGATCGCGATCGCGGTCGCGGTCGCTTCCTCGTCCGACAGCAGCGCATAGCGGTGGAAGTAGGACCTTGGATCGGTGAACGCGGTGTCGCGCAGCGCCAGGAAGCGCTTGACGTACCACTGCCGCAGCGCGGACTCGTCGGCATCGATATAGACCGAGAAATCGAAGAAGTCGGAGACGAACGGCACCGCCTTGCCGTCGCGCGGCAGGCGCCCGGTCTGCAGCACGTTGACGCCCTCGACGATCAGGATGTCCGGCTGGTCGATCTCGACCCATTTGTTCGGCACGATGTCGTAGGTCAGATGCGAGTAGACCGGCGCGCGCACGCGCCGCCGTCCCGCCTTGATGTCGCTGAGGAATGACAGCAGCGTCGGCAGGTCGTAGCTCTCGGGAAAGCCCTTCTTCTGCATGATGCCCTGCCGCTCGAGCACGGCATTCGGAAACAGGAAACCGTCGGTCGTGATCAGGTCGACCTTCGGCCGCGGCGACCAGCGTGCCAGCAGCGCCTGCAGCACGCGCGCCGTGGTCGACTTGCCGACCGCGACCGAGCCGGCGACGCCGACGATATAGGGCATCTTGCGGTCGCGGATGTTGAGGAACTGGCGCTGCGAATAATACAGCCGCTGGGTCGCATCGACATAGATCGACAGCAATCGCGACAGCGGCAGGTAGATGTCCTCGACCTCCTGCAAATCGAGGCGGTCGTGCATCGAACGCAGGCGGTCGAACTCGCCCGGCTCGAGCGTCATCGGCGTATCGTCGCGCAGATGCGACCATTGCTGGCGCGTGAAGGTGCGATAGGGGTTGTATTGCTGATCTGGTGCCCGGATGTCCATGAGGCCGCCCCTCTCAATGCGCTCGATCATGTGCGCTAGTCGCGCTTGCGCGCCGCCTTCTCTTCCAGTCCCGACATCGAGGTGCGCTTCTCCAGCGCGGCCTCGACATCCTCCAGCTTCACGCCGCGTGATTTCAACAGAACCAGCAGGTGAAACACGAGATCGGCACTTTCAGCGATGAGATGATCGCGGTCATTCCCGACCGCGGCGATCACAGTCTCGACCGCCTCCTCGCCCAATTTCTTGGCACAATGCTCCGCGCCCTTGTCGAGCAGCTTGCGGGTGTAGGACGCCTCGCCGCCCGTTGCAGCGCGGGCGTCGATGGTAGCGGCCAGATCGTGGACCGTGAAACGCGACATCAACTCAACTCAAGCATGCGCACCGGCACCGCCAGTGTGCCATCCCTAGGAGGGGACTTAGCATTTTTGTGACAAGGAGTCCCAGACCACGCGCCATGGCTGGGATCAAGGATCGAGGCGCATCGGCAGGCCGGCGCGCACCATGTGATCCTTGGCCTGGCGGATGGTAAATTCCCCGAAGTGGAAGATCGACGCGGCCAGCACGCCGGTGGCGTGACCCTCGCGGACGCCATCGACCAGGTGATCGAGATTGCCGACGCCGCCGGACGCGATGACCGGTACGGGGACACTGTCCGCGATCGCCCGGGTCAGCGGCAGGTCAAAGCCCTGCCGGGTGCCGTCCCTGTCCATCGAGGTCAGCAGGATCTCGCCGGCGCCGAGCGCGACCACCTCCTGGGCATATTCGATGGCATCGATCCCGGTGGCATTACGCCCACCATGGGTAAAGATCTCCCAGCGGTCCGAGCCGCCGGCGCGCTTGACCCGCTTGGCGTCGATCGCGACCACGATGCATTGCTCGCCGTACTTCTCGGCCGCTTCCTTGACGAACTCGCGACGGCTGACCGCCGCGGAATTGATCGAGACCTTGTCGGCGCCGGACCGCAGCAGGGTCTTGATGTCGTCGACGGTGCGGACGCCGCCGCCGACGGTCAGCGGCATGAAGCAGGCCTCCGCCGTCCGCCGCACCACATCCAGCATGATGCCGCGGTTCTCATGGGTGGCGGTAATGTCGAGGAAGGTGAGCTCGTCGGCGCCGGCGGCGTCATAGGCGATCGCGGCCTCGACCGGATCGCCGGCATCGCGCAGGTCGACGAAGTTAACGCCCTTGACCACGCGTCCGTCCTTGACGTCGAGGCAGGGGATCACGCGAACCTTGAACATGTGTCTGTCTCCTAAGCCGCGCTGCGGATCAGCTTGAGCGCGGCGGCGGGATCAAGCCGTCCATCATAGAGCGCGCGGCCGACGATGGCGCCGGCAAGCTTCTTCGCACGCGGCTCCAGCAGCGCCTTGACATCATCGATCGAGGCAAAGCCGCCGGAGGCGATCACCGGAATGGAGATGCGGTCGGCGAGGGCGATCGTGGCGTCGAGGTTGAGGCCCTTGAGCAGGCCGTCGCGGGCGATGTCGGTGAAGATGATCGCGGCAACGCCGGCATCCTCGAAGCGCTGCGCGATCTCGAGCGCCGTCACATGCGAGGTTTCGGCCCAGCCCTCGACCGCGACCTTGCCGTCGCGCGCATCGAGGCCCACCGCGACGCGGCCGGGGAACTGCTTCGCCGCGCCCTTCACCAGATCGGGATCGCGCACCGCCGCCGTGCCGATGATGACGCGCGTGATGCCCTTGTCGAGCCAGGCTTCGATGGTCGTGAGATCGCGGATGCCGCCGCCGAGCTGCACCGGCATGGTGACGGCCTTCAGCATCGCCTCCACCGCATGCGCATTCATCGGCTTGCCGGCGAAGGCGCCGTCGAGATCGACGACATGGAGATATTCGAAGCCCTGCGCGGCGAAGCTCGCCGCCTGCGCCGCCGGATCGAGATTGAACACAGTGGCGCGCGCCATGTCGCCCTGCTCCAGGCGCACGCACTGGCCGTTCTTCAGATCAACCGCTGGAAAAAGAATCACGGCTTCCACTTCAAGAAATTGGAGATCAAAGCGAGGCCGAAGCGCTGGCTCTTCTCGGGGTGAAACTGGGTGCCGACAGCGGTGTCCTTGCCCACGATCGCGGTCACCGGCCCGCCATAGTCGGCGCGCGCCAGCACGTCCGCCTCATTGGCGGCGTTGAGGTGATAGGAGTGCACGAAATAGGCGTGGCGCCCCTTCGGCCCGAGCGGCAGCCGCTCCAGCACCGGATGCTCGCGCACCATGTCGAGCGTATTCCAGCCCATGTGCGGGACCTTCAGGCTCTCGTCGCGCGGCTCGATCTTCACGACATCGCCGCCGATCCAGTTGAAGCCCTCGGTGATCACGTGCTCCTTGCCGCGCGTCGCCATCAGCTGCATGCCGACGCAGATGCCGAAGAACGGCCGCGCCTTGACCCGCACCGCTTCGGTGAGCGCTTCCAGCATGCCGTCGACCGCGTCGACGCCGCGGCGGCAATCGGCGAACGCGCCGACACCGGGCAGCACGATCCGATCCGCCCGATACACCGCATCGGGATCGCGCGTCACCTTGATGGCTTGCGGATCCTCCATGCTGCGCGCGGCGCGCTCGAAGGCCTTTGCCGCCGAATGCAGATTGCCGGAGCCGTAATCGATGATTGCAACGGTCATCGCGATCCTCCTGGCTCCGGAAACAATCCGATGATGCCGCCCTGCGGCATCGGCGGGGGTTTTGAGAATGACTGGCCCGGAACGTCCCGGGTCGGGGGTGGGCCGCCGCGATCGACAGACCGCTGGTCGTTGAGGGCGCCGCGATGCCGCGCGGTCCAGCGCTCGAAGAAGCGGCGCTCGGCGGCGTCCACATTGTCGGCCACGACGATGTCGAGCTGGCGCCATTTGCGCCGCGACAGCGTCCAGCGTTGCAAGGTTGCGGCCTCGAGCCCGATCAGCACCATCAACACCAGGTCGACGAGGAGGATCGCGCCGCGGCCGATGCCGAGCTTGGTCAGTGCAAAATCGATGGCGAAAGTCAGCACTAGCCAGCCGATCAGCGCCAGCCAAAGCCGATGCCAGGCCAGCCAGATCACACCGGCGACCGCGGCCCAGAAATGGAAGCCGTCGCGCACGAAGACGAACTTGTCGGCCGCCGCGAGATCGGCGCCGTTGGCCACGGGGGCATGCACTGTATAGACCGGCATCGAACGCTCCGCCGAGGATGGACTTTCACTTACCGCATGATCTCCGGGAATACCGGTGCCACCGTGTCCGGATCATGCTCCCGGGGTCAGCCGCCGAGCTGACCCTTTGTCGAGGGCACTTCGCCCTGGGCACGCGGGTCGATCGCAACTGCCGTCCGGAGCGCCCTCGCCAAGCCCTTGAAACAGGATTCGGAGATATGATGGCTGTTCTCGCCATATAGGGTCTCGACGTGGAGAGTCACGCCGGCGTTCATCGCGAAGGCGTTGAACCATTCGCGCACCAGCTCGGTGTCGAACTCTCCGATCTTGTCGCGCGGGAACTCGACCTTGAACACGAGCACCGGGCGGCCGGAAATGTCGATCACGACGCGCGACAGCGTCTCGTCCATCGGCATGTGGATCGAGGCGTAGCGGGTAATACCGGCCATGTTGCCGAGCGCCTGCTTCACGGCCTGCCCGAGCGCGATTCCGACGTCTTCGGTGGTGTGGTGGTAATCGACATGGAGATCGCCATCCGCCTTCACCGTGATGTCAATGCGCGAATGCCGGGCCAGGAGGTCGAGCATATGGTCGAAGAAGCCGATCCCGGTCGAAACCGTGGATACGCCTGCTCCGTCGAGGTTGACCGTCACCTCGATGTCGGTCTCCTTGGTCTTGCGCTTGATGGTTGCGGTGCGCATGAAGATTAAGCTTTCCCGTGCCGAAAACGCCGGTCTTTTAACAGGCTGATGTCACCTTCGCTACTGCGGGATGACCCCGAAACGCCCTAACTTCGGGCCATGGTGACCGGAATTCCTTGCCGGTTTGGTTCTAACGCACTTTCTTCACGCGAACCGGTGCCCACTTCGCTCGAAAACGCTCCGCTTCCCCCGATTGTAACCCCCTGCCCGACCGCCTAAATCTGCCCGGAAGAGAGGTAACCTATGCAAGCATCCCAAAATGAGCTGCCGGTCTGGCATGGCACCACGATCTGCACGGTCCGCAAGGGCGGCAAGGTGGTGATCGGCGGCGACGGGCAGGTCTCGATCGGCCAGACCGTGATCAAGGCCAATGCCAAGAAGGTCCGGCGGATCGGCAAGGGCGACGTGATCGGCGGCTTTGCCGGCGCCACCGCCGACGCCTTCACCCTGTTCGAGCGGCTCGAAAGCAAGCTGGAGCAGTATCCAGGGCAGCTGACCCGGGCGGCCGTCGAACTCGCCAAGGACTGGCGGACCGACCGTTATCTGCGCCGGCTGGAGGCCATGATGATCGTGGCCGACAAGGACGTCTCCCTGGTGCTGACCGGCACCGGCGACGTGCTGGAGCCCGAATCCGGGGTCATCGCGATCGGCTCCGGCGGCAATTATGCCCTCGCGGCGGCCCGTGCGCTGATCGACACCGACAAGGACGCCGAGGCCATCGTGCGCCGGGCGCTCGATATCGCCGCCGATATCTGCGTCTACACCAACCGGAACGTGACGATCGAGACGATCGGCGGCTGAGCATGGCCGCTCCCTATCGTTTTCGCCCGATGACCACGGCCGGCCTGCCGCAGATCAAGCGGTGGCTGGAGCTGCCCCATGTCCGGGAGTGGTGGGGCGATCCGTCCGAGCAATACGCGCTCGTGAGCGGCGACATCGCCGAGCCTGCGATGGACCAGTTCATCGTTGCCACCGAGGGCAACGATTTTGGTTATATCCAGTGCTACGACCTGACAGCGTGGAATTCCGGTTTCGGCAAGCAACCGGAAGGCACCCGCGGCATCGATCTCTTCATCGGCGCGCCCGACATGGTGGCAGGCGGCCGCGGCTCGGCGCTGATCCGCGCCTTCGTCGACGATCGGCTGGCGCAAGGCGCGCCACGCATCGTCACCGATCCCGATCCGGCCAATGCACGTGCCGTGCGCGCCTATGCGAAAGCGGGCTTTCGGGAGGCCGGAATGGTCGAAACGCCTGACGGGCCTGCACTGCTGATGATCCGCGACGAATGACCCCAGAGCATGATCCGGAAAAGTGCGAAGCGGTTTTCCCGCGACAAACGCGAAGCGTTTGCGCTGAGATCATGCTCAAACAACGAGCTAATGTCGCAGGCGCACACCGGCGCTTGCCGAGACAGTTCTTTCAACCTAGCTAGAGCCAATGACCGACTTCTCCCCCCGTGAAATTGTTTCTGAACTCGACCGCTTCATCGTCGGCCAGTCCGATGCCAAGCGCGCGGTATCGATCGCGCTGCGCAACCGCTGGCGGCGGCTGCAGCTTGCCGGTTCCCTGCGCGAGGAGGTTCTGCCCAAGAACATCCTGATGATCGGGCCGACCGGCGTCGGCAAGACCGAGATCGCGCGGCGGCTGGCCAAGCTCGCCGGCGCGCCGTTCCTCAAGGTCGAGGCCACCAAGTTCACCGAGGTCGGCTATGTCGGCCGCGACGTCGAGCAGATCGTCCGCGACCTCGTCGAGGTGGCGATTTCGCAGACCCGCGAGCGCAAGCGCAAGGACGTGCAGGCCCGCGCCCAGCTCGCCGCCGAGGAGCGCGTGCTGGATGCGCTGGTCGGCCCCGCATCGAGCCCGGCGACGCGGGAGTCGTTCCGCAAGAAGCTGCGCGCCGGCGAGCTCAACGACAAGGAAATCGAGATCGAGACGCAGTCGTCCGGCAGCGGCATGCCGATGTTCGAAATCCCCGGCATGCCCGGCGCCCAGATGGGCGCGATCTCGCTCGGCGACATCTTCGGCAAGATGGGCGGACGCAGCAAGACCCGCCGTCTGACGGTGGAAGGCTCGCACGAGATCCTGGTCAACGAGGAATCCGACAAGCTGCTCGACACCGACCAGCTGGTGCTGGAGGCGATCAACGCCGTCGAGAACAACGGCATCGTCTTCCTCGACGAGATCGACAAGATCTGCGTGCGCGAGAACCGCCAGGGCGGCGACGTCTCCCGCGAAGGCGTGCAGCGCGACCTGTTGCCGCTGATCGAGGGCACCACGGTCTCGACCAAGCACGGCGCGGTCAAGACCGACCACATCCTGTTCATCGCCTCGGGCGCCTTCCACATCGCAAAGCCGTCGGACCTGCTGCCCGAACTGCAGGGTCGCCTGCCGATCCGCGTCGAGCTGCAGGCGCTGTCCCGCGACGACATGCGCCGGATCCTGACCGAGCCGGAGGCGTCGCTGATCAAGCAATATGTCGCGCTGCTGAAGACCGAGGGCGTCACGCTCGACATCACCGACGGCGCCATCGACGCGCTGGCCGATATCGCGGTCGCGGTCAATTCCACGGTCGAGAACATCGGCGCGCGGCGGCTGCAGACCGTGATGGAGCGGGTGCTGGACGAGATCTCCTTCACTGCCCCCGATCGCCACGGCGAGACCATCCAGGTCGACGCCGATTACGTGACCAAGCATGTCGGCGACCTTGCGAAGAACGCCGACCTGAGCCGGTTTATTTTGTAGGCGGTACAGCCCTCGTCGCCCCGGCGAAGGCCGCGGCCCATAACCCCCGCAGCCCGCAGTAACCAAGACTCGGGCCGACATTCCTTCTAAAAACTGCCTTCGGTGGTTATGGGTCCCGGGTCGCGCTTCGCTTGCCCGGGACGACGAGAGTGGGCGATCGATGAATCTGCGAGTCTGGGAAAACCCCTGGCGCTTGATGCTGGCCGTCAATGCGGCCGTGCTGGTCGGGGTGTTCCTGCACAAGATCGCGCTGCCGCCCTTCGTCCCCTACATCCACCTCTTGGTCGACTATCACTACGGCTTCACCAAGCGCGCGCTGATCGGCGCGATCGTGTCGCTGTTCACCGACAAGGTGCCGGTGTGGCTGGTGTTCGCGCTGGCCGGCGCGGTTTGGCTGGTGACGCTCGGCCTGTTCGTCAAACTGTTTCAGCGGACATTCGGCTTCGACGATGCGCATTGGCCGCTGTTCATTTTCATCGCGGGATCGCCATTCTTCCTGAAGAATTTCATGCACACGCTCGGCCATTTCGACATCTACGGCTGTGCGCTGACGATCGTGCTGCTGCTGATCCCGGCGCGCTCGGTCGTCTATGTGCTGATCGCGGCGCTGTTCTCGATCCTGCTGATCCTGATCCATCACATCTTCGTCCTGATGTATGTTCCGACCATCGCGGCGATCGTGGTGCTGCGCTTCTACCTGATGCAACGCGTGACGCCGCGAAGCATCGCCATCGGCCTCGTGGCGCTCGCCGCAGTCGGCATCCTGTTCCTGGTCGCGCAGTTCGCCGGCACGGTCGAAGTGCCCTATGACGCGTTCATCCGTCACCTGCAAAGCCGGATGGCCGATCCGTCGCGGACCGACCTGCTTCAGTTCGGCTACATCTGGTACCAGCCGCTGTCGAAGGAGTTCGCGGACACCTGGGCGCGGATGCCCTCGAACATCCTGGGCGTCCCGGTGTTTGCGCTGCTGATCTGGCTGCACGCGCCGCTGTGGCGCTATTTCGCGCGGCTGATCGGCGCGCTGGCGAACGAGCTGCATCGGCGGATCGTGTACGCCGCGCTCATCATGATCAGCGCCGGCTATCTCGTGATGTTCGTGACCGTGTTCGACTATTCGCGCTGGATCTCGAACTGGGCGGTTTGCATGTTCCTGATGCTGCACGCCACCAGGATGCTGCCCGCGTCGAAGGACGTGCCGCTGATCCCGTCAGACGATCGCAAGACGAATATCTTCGGCTGGATCGTCACGCTGATCCCGCGCGTCGGGATCGTCAGGCCTTTTTAGGTTCAGCGCGCGCGCCGGACGTGCACATAGAGCGCGCCCTCGCCGCCATGGCCGATATGCGCTTCCTCGAAGCCGACCACCAGCGAGCGGAATTCCGGCAGGCTGAGCCATTCCGGCACCTGGCGGCGCAGCACGCCGCGTTCGGAATCCGCCCCTCCGACCTTGCCCTTGCCTGTGATGACGAGCACGAAGGTAAGCCCGTCGCTGTGGGCGCGTTGCAGGAAGGCGAACAGCCTGCGATGCGCGCGGATCTGCGTCATGCCGTGCAGATCGAGCCGCGCATCGATCTCCTGCCGGCCGCGCGACAGCTTGGCGCGCTCGCGGCGGCCGATCGGCGCCAGCGGCGGCACCTGGGGACGCGGCGCCGGTGCAGCCTTGACTGACGTCACCGGCTTGACCGGAATCGGCTTGGCCGCGGCGTGATGCGTGGCCGGGTCAGAAGCTGCGGCGTAGGCTTTCGGTGCGGCCGGCTTCTTGCGCAGCGGCTTGACCTGCTTGGCCACGCTCTCCCAGAGCGCACGCTCCTCCTCGCTCAGCGCACGCTTGCGCCGCGACGGAGCGGACAGATCGGGGATCGGCGCGGGTCGTTTCATTGATCGCGGTGATGGCGAGTGCGCCGGGTGCGCCGCTTCTCCGGTTGCGGAATGTCGGGCCGGGCGACCGGCAACGGCACCGGTTCTGCCACAGGTGCCGACTGTGCAACAGAGGTTGTTGCAGCCGGTGCTGCGGGTGCGGCATCGTTCGCGGCCGGGGTCTTGGCGGCGCTATGGGCCGCGTCTTTCGCCGCACGCTTGGCAATGCCTGACGTTGGCACATCTGCAGCGTTCGGCGCCGGCTTGGCCTTCTGCGGATCGGTCTGCGGAAACAGCTTTGCGATCCTGGCCGACGGCCGCTCGTCAGGGATCGGCAGCTTGTGGCCGCGCGCAACGGGATCGAGCCCCTTCGGCACCAGCATCACGAACTGCATATTGTGCCGCAGCCGGCCCGAGACCTTACCGGCGTCCGCGCCGGCGCCGAAATAGAGATCGGCGCGCGCCGGGCCGACGATCGCCGAGCCGGTATCCTGCGCGATCATCAGCCGGTGGAACGGCGTCTTGGATTGCTCGGATTCGATCGGCAGCTCGCCGGCGATGAAGAACGGCGTGCCGTAGACATGCAGCGCCTTGTCGACTGCGATCGATCGGCCCGGCGTCAGCGGCACGCCCTGCGCGCCGACCGCCTCGTCCTTGTCGGACAGCGGCACCTCGCGGAAGAACACGTAGGCGCGATTCTGCCGCCGCAGCTCCTTGGCGCCGTCCGGATTCTGCTCCATCCACTCCCTGATCTTCTGCATCGACATCTGCTCCTTCGGGATGATGCCGCGGTCGATCAGGACGCGCCCGACCGGCGTATAGGGATAGCCATTATGCGCGTCGTAATTGATGCGCAGGGTAGTGCCGTCCTCGAACTTGATCCGCGCCGAGCCCTGGATCTGCGCGAATAACAGATCGGTCTGGCTCTTCAGCCAGGCGATCTCCAGCCCACGGCCGGCGATCGCACCGTCCTCGATCTGGCCGCGGTCGTAATAGGGCACGAGCTTGCGCCGGCCGATCTTGCGATACACAGGACCGCTGTTGGGCAGGCCGACGGACGCTTGCGTCTTGCCGCGCACGAAGAGGTTGGACGGCCGGCGGTAGACCGGAACATTGTAGACGTCGGTCTGGGTCCGCGAGCCGTCGAGCACCGGCTCGTAATAGCCGGTGACGAAGCCGGCATCCTCGCCGAGCCGCGAGATCCGCAGCGGCACAAAATTCTGCTCGAAGAATTCCTTGGCTTTCGTGCCACTGCCGAGATCGAGTCCCTTGGCGATCCGGCAGGGATCGCGCAGCGAACTGCCGAGCGCCTTCGAATCCGCGGGCGCGCCCTGCTGGGCCGCGATCGGCTTGCAGCTGGTGCGAAACGCGTTGTAGGCGGCGAGATGATCGTCGTCGCTCCAGCCGGAGACGTTGGCCCAGGCGAGCGGCTCATACTGGCTGCCGCTGACCTGCAGCGGCAATTCCAGATTGGGATAGGGGATCGGGTGGGACTGCTCGTGTCGCGGCGCAGCGTGCCGGCTCGACCTGTAGCGCGCGCCGATCGCCGCGGTGGAGCACAGAACTGCGAGCGCGCAGCACGCGATCGCGAGGCGCCCGTAGCTGAGATGTTTAGTGAGCGCTTCCAGTTCCAACCAGCTTCCAATTCGGATCGCGGGAGGTCGAGTCGCGGGCGAATGTCCAGATGTCGGTGATGTCGGCGACCTTGTCCGGGCTGCCGTCGACGATGGTTCCCGCCTTGTCGCGCGTGACCGAGATCATCTGCGACACGAAGCGGACGGTGAGCTGGGTCGAGCGATCGCGCGTCTCGGCGCTGACGATCTCGGCCTTGTCGATCGACACGAACCGCGTCTCGGTCTTCTGCTCGTGCTTCTCGCGATCCTTGATCGCGGCCTCGAAGCTTTCATAGACCTCGGCCGACAGCAGGTCGCGCAGCGCACGGCGATCGCCGTTGGCGAAGGCCAGCACGATCATTTCATAGGCCGAGCGGGCGCCTGAGAGGAAATGCCGCGGATCGAACGAGGAATCCTGGGCCACGACCGCGTCGAGACCCTGCGCCAGCGGCGTGCCGGGCTCGGCGATGCCCTTCCAGCGTTCCGTGGGCTCGACCGGTTCGGCCGGCGCGGCCGGGGCCGGCTGATCGATCACCGATCCGGGGATCGGCACGACGTTGTTGTCCTGGCCGCGCTGCAGGACGTTGGGTGCTGCACGATCATACGGCGGCCGCTCGCTTCCTGTGCGCTGTCCGAGAACGCTGCGCAGGCGCAGGAAGATAAATACGGCCAGCGCCAGGAAGATGATGGTGTAGATATCCACGTCGAATTCGCTTTCTGGTCTCTGCCGGCAACGGGCCGGGCATCAAAGCGTTCCCGGTCGGGAACGGCAGAGATTAGATCACCGATTGAGTCCGCAGCATGTAGGCACGAAACTATGCCCGGCCAATGGCGCTTTTTGGCACGGGCAAGTGTAGCGCGTTTTGACCCCGGGGGGAAACCCGTTCCTCCCCGGAAATCGCGTATCTTCAATAATTTAGGAAGCCGTTAAGGGATTGGGCGGAGTTGCGCTGACCATTCCGATGCCGGCGATTTGGCCGCAGGGCCGCCGGCCCGCACGCGCTCGTCGTCCTTGTGGACCGAGCCGGGCCTATGATAGCCACTCGCCGGCATCGGCATTTCCAAACCTTAACGCGTGCCGTCGGACATCCAGTCCCGAGCGCCGCTCCAGGAGACATTTTCATGACCAATGGCAACGGCGCCCCCGTCGAACAGCCCGCTCCCCAGCTCAACGTGTTGGCGCAGTACACCAAGGACCTGTCGTTCGAGAACCCGAATGCGCCGGCGTCGCTCGGCCAGCAGCAACAGCAGCCCGCGATCAACATCCAGATCAACGTCTCCGCCAACAACCTGTCGGAGAACGAGTACGAGGTGATCCTCTCGATCGAGGGCAAGGCCGAGTCGGCCGGCAAGGTGATGTTCAGCTTCGACCTCGCCTATGCCGGCGTCTTCCGGATCGTGAACGTGCCGAAGGAGAATTTGCACCCGCTGGTCATGATCGAGTGCCCGCGGCTGCTGTTCCCGTTCGCGCGCGAGATCGTCGCGACCTCGGTCCGCGACGGCGGCTTCCCGCCCCTGCTGCTCGACCCCGTCGATTTCGTCGGCCTCTACCGCCAGAACATGGAGCGGCAGGCAGCCGCCCAGGCCGCCTCCGGCGTCAAGCCGAGCTGATCCAGAGACTTCGATCGTCTAACTCCCGTCATCCTGAGGAGCCCGCGCTTGCGGGCGATCTCGAAGGATCGACGGGCCCCGATCGTGGCCGATTCATCCTTCGAGACGCCGCTTCGCGGCTCCCCAGGATGACGGTGAAATAGCGCAATCTCGATCAAGCCGCCGGTGCTGCAGCGGGCGCTGGCGGCGGAAAATAATCGTTCCAGATCGGCTTGTCGCCGAGCGTCGCCACGAAGGCCCGGTGGGCTTCGCGATCCGCGTCGCTGACTCGCGCAACCAGCGCCGTCTCGCGCTGCCGCCGCGGCGTATCGCCATGGCTTCCGGTGCGCGCATCCGAATTTTCCGACGCCAGGATGAGCTGCGACTGCCGCGCCCCGATCAGGTCGATATAGACCTCGGCCAGCAGCTCGGCGTCGAGCAAGGCGCCGTGCTTGGTGCGGCGGGAATTGTCGATCTGATAGCGCGAGCAGAGATCGTCGAGCCGGTTCGACACGCCGGGATGCTTGCGTCGCGCCAACAGAAGCGTATCGACCAGCCGGTCCTTCGGGATCGCCTTCCGCTTGATGCGGTCGAGCTCGGCGTTGATGAAGCTGATGTCGAACGAGGCGTTGTGGATCACCAGCGGCGTATCACCGATGAAGGCCAGAAACTCGTCGACCACTTCATTGAACAGCGGCTTGGAGGCCAGGAATTCGGTCGACAACCCATGCACGGCAAACGCTTCCGCCGGCATGTCGCGTTCGGGATTGATGTAGACGTGGTAGGTCTGTCCCGTCGGCATGCGGTTGAAGATCTCGACGCAGCCGATCTCGACCAGCCGGTCGCCGCGCAGCGGATCGAGGCCAGTGGTTTCGGTATCGAGAACGATTTCGCGCATGACGTGAGGGAATCCGGAAAAGCGGGGCGAATCAGGTCCGCCGCTCCGGCATCTTAACAACCTCGGCCAGAATGTCGCGGATGCGCGCCCGCACCGGATCAAGTCCGTGCGAGGTATCCACGATGAAATCCGCGCGCTTGCGCTTCTCGGCATCCGGCATCTGCTTGGCGATGATGGCGTCGAGCTTGGCGGCATCCATGGTGCCCCGCGCCAGCACCCGCTCGCGCTGCAGTTCCGGCGTGGTGGTGACGACCACGACGGCATCGACGCGCTTCTCGCCTCCGGTCTCATACAGCAGCGGCACGTCGACGACGACGATCGGCGCGCGGGCAGCTTCCGCATCGGCAAAGAATTTCTGGCGCGAGGCGCCAAGCATCGGATGCACGATCTGCTCGAGCTGCCGCATCGCCGCAGGGTCGTGCACCACGCGTGCCGAGAGCTTGGCGCGGTCGACCTTGCCGTTCGCAGTGGTGCCGGAAAAGGCTGCCTCGATCGCAGGGACCGCTTCGCCTTCGTAGAGCTGATGCACGGCCGCATCGGCGTCGTACACCGGCACGCCGGCCTCCATGAAGAGTTTGGCGGTGGTGGATTTTCCCATCCCGATCGAGCCGGTGAGTCCAAGAATCAGCATCGCATCAACATCGGTTCAGCATCTCTCCGTCGCCATGTCTCGGCACCTCACACCGTGAGCAGCTTTTCGCGGCGCAGGAATGCGAGCAGCGACAATAGCGGCAGGCCGAGGATGGTGAAATGGTCGCCTTCGATCCGCTCGAACAGATGCACGCCGAGGCCCTCGAGCTGGTAAGCGCCGACACTGGTCGTCACCGCCTGCCCGGCCTGGTCGAGATAGGCTTCGATCTCATCGGCAGCAAGCCGCCGCATCGTCATCCGGGCCACGCTTACATCGTCGAACAGGACTTTCCCGTCGCGCGCGACCGAGACGGCCGAGTGCAGCGCGTGCGTCCGTCCGGCGAGCAGGCCGAGCTGCTCGGCAGCCTGGACACGGCTGGCAGGCTTGCTGAACATCCGCTGCCCCAGCGCCAGCGTCTGGTCGGCGCCGACGACATATTGACCCGGCCTCTGCCGCGATATGAACAGCGCCTTCTCGCGCGCCAGGAGCGAGGCGATCTCGCCCGGTGCCGAAAGGCCGGAGTTTTTCTGCACCGCGCGCTCATCGATATCGGCCGGCAGCGCCTCGAATTCGAGGCCGGCGTTTTCAAGCAGCATCCTCCTTGCACGGCTTTGCGACGCAAGGATCAGCTTCTGCGGGCCGCGCCAGATGCTCATGATTTGGCCGTTACTCCGACGGCCGCGCGCGCTGGCGGTCGTTATAGAGCTTCATGATCGCAGCCGCCGTCTCCTCGATCGAGCGGCGCGTCACGTCGAGCAAGGCCCAGTTGAATTTTGCGCTCAGGCGCCGCGCGAACGCGACTTCGTCGGCCACCGCCTGCTTGTCGATATAGGTGTCGTTGTCGCGGTCGCCCATCGTGAGCAGGCGATTTTGCCGGACCTGGATCAGGCGCTCCGGCGTCGCATGCAGGCTGACCACCAACGGTTTCTTCAGGGTCTCGAGCTGGTGCGGCAGCGGGATGCCCGGCACCAGCGGCACATTGGCAGTTCTTATGCCGCGGTTGGCGAGATAGATCGAGGTCGGGGTCTTCGACGTGCGGGACACGCCGACCAGGACGACATCAGCGTCCTCGAGGCCTTCGACGTGCTGACCGTCGTCATGGATCATCGTATAGTTCAGCGCGTCGATCCGGCTGAAATATTCCGCGTTGAGCACATGCTGCGCACCGACACGTCCGGTCGTCGCGGCACCCAGATACGCCTCGAACAACTGCATCACCGGCCCGATGATCGACAGGCTCGGCACGTTGATTTCCTTGCACTTGCCCTCGAGCCGGCCGACCAGATCCTTCTCGAGCAGCGTGAACAGGACAATGCCGGGCGATTCCTCGATCTCGTCGAGCACGCGATCGAGCTGCTTCTGGCTGCGCACCAAAGGATAGACATGCTCGACCGCGGTCACGTTGGCGTACTGCGCGGCGACCGCGCGAGCCACGGTGATCAGCGTCTCGCCGGTCGAATCAGACACCAGATGCAGGTGGAAATAATTGGAGGTCGTCGGCACCGGAGCCCCTGTCTATCCTGTGAATCTCTGTGGAGGTCGAGGAGAAGAATCCGGGTCCGCCGCCAGGTCCCTGTATATCTCGTCCCCTTCTTCACAGCACTGCCGAAAAGGATAAGTCGACGTCATGGGACGGATGATAGTGAACCGGTGTGGATTTGTCTCTTCATAAGCTGGCCACAGCGGTCCGCAACCGATTGAGTTCAGCGACAGATTCCGGATGTCCGATCCCGCCGGCCGAAATGTTGAGGGATGTGAACAAGCCCGCAAGAACCGCTGGATCGCATTGCATGAGTCAAATTCACCGCCACTAAGACTCAAACCTTAGAATCTAAACTTAATTAAGTTTAGGAGAGCCGTGTGAGCGGATATGTATCGGTCCCTCGCAAGCAGAGTCGGCTCGCAACGCTGAGACCGCCCGCGCTGTTCCCCTGAAAGGCATCACCGCGATGTTGTATGACTGGATCAAGGCCCTGCACATCGTTGCCGTGATCTCCTGGATGGCGGGCATGCTCTATCTGCCGCGGCTGTTCGTCTATCATTGCGAGGCCGAGATCGGCTCGAAGCAGTCCGAGACCTTCAAGGTCATGGAGCGGCGGCTTTTGAAGGCGATCATCAACCCCGCGATGATCGTGACCTGGCTTGCCGGGCTTTACCTGGCTTGGGCCGGACACTGGTACCTATCGGGCTGGTTTCAGGTCAAATTTACGCTGGTCCTCGTGATGTCGGGTATCCACGGCTTTTTGTCCCGCTGCGTGAAGGATTTTGCCGCCGACCGAAATCAGCGCACCCAGAAATTCTATCGCATTATCAACGAGGTGCCGACGCTTCTGATGATCCTGATCGTCGTCATGGTGGTCGTGAAGCCGTTCTAGACATCGCGATGCTCAAGACGCATGCTTCAGTCCTTCTTGCGAAGAACGAATCGATTTTCTATATAGGTCTTATCCCACCCCACGCAGGCGGATGTGGTCGCGTTTCGGTTCTTTTCGGGCCGGCGCCGCATCAGGTTTGAAAGCCCAAACGGCACTTTCCTGGCTGAGACCTGCGGACCTTCCTTTGGCGTCCGCTTTTTCCAAGCCACCTCGCACCCCTTCCCTACTTACTTCCTCACAGGACGACCCCAATGCGGGAAATCAAACTCCAGGACCTCAAATCGAAAACGCCGGCCGAGCTCGTCTCGTTCGCGGAAGAGAACGGGGTCGAGAATGCCAGCACCATGCGCAAGCAGGAGCTGATGTTCGCCATTCTCAAAAACCTCGCCGCCGCCGAGACCGACATTGTCGGCGAGGGCGTCGTGGAGGTGCTGTCCGACGGATTCGGCTTCCTTCGTTCGCCCGATGCGAACTACCTGCCTGGTCCCGACGACATCTACGTCTCGCCCTCGCAAATCCGCCGCTTCGGCCTGCGCACCGGCGACACCATCGAAGGGCACATCCGCAGCCCGAAGGAAGGCGAACGCTACTTCGCGCTGCTGAAGGTCAATACGCTCAATTTCGAGGATCCAGAGAAGGCCAAGCACAAGGTCAATTTCGACAACCTCACGCCGCTGTTTCCCAATCAGCGTTTCCGCATGGAGCTTGAGGATTCCACCAAGAAGGATCTCTCTGCCCGCGTGATCGATATCGTCGCGCCGATCGGCAAGGGCCAGCGTGCGCTGATCGTGGCGCCGCCGCGCACCGGCAAGACGGTGCTGATGCAGAACATCGCGCACTCCATCACTGCCAATCATCCCGACTGCTATCTGATCGTGCTTTTGATCGACGAGCGTCCGGAAGAAGTCACCGACATGCAGCGCTCGGTGAAGGGCGAGGTGGTGTCGTCGACTTTTGACGAGCCCGCCGTGCGTCACGTCCAGGTCGCCGAAATGGTGATCGAGAAGGCCAAGCGTCTGGTCGAGCACGGCCGCGACGTCGTGATCCTGCTCGATTCGATCACCCGCCTCGGCCGCGCCTACAACACCGTCGTGCCGTCATCCGGCAAGGTGCTGACCGGCGGTGTCGACGCCAACGCCCTGCAGCGCCCGAAACGCTTCTTCGGTGCCGCGCGCAACATCGAGGAGGGCGGTTCGCTGACCATCATTGCGACCGCGCTGGTCGATACCGGCAGCCGCATGGACGAAGTCATCTTCG